>NZ_LMQH01000001.1:0-1665 GCF_001424105.1 Chryseobacterium sp. Leaf394
GTAGCTGAAGGTACAGTATGAATAAGCACCGGCTAACTCCGTGCCAGCAGCCGCGGTAATACGGAGGGTGCAAGCGTTATCCGGATTTATTGGGTTTAAAGGGTCCGTAGGCGGATCTGTAAGTCAGTGGTGAAATCTCACAGCTTAACTGTGAAACTGCCATTGATACTGCAGGTCTTGAGTAAAGTAGAAGTGGCTGGAATAAGTAGTGTAGCGGTGAAATGCATAGATATTACTTAGAACACCAATTGCGAAGGCAGGTCACTATGTTTTAACTGACGCTGATGGACGAAAGCGTGGGGAGCGAACAGGATTAGATACCCTGGTAGTCCACNTAGCCACCTGGGGAGTACGTTCGCAAGAATGAAACTCAAAGGAATTGACGGGGGCCCGCACAAGCGGTGGATTATGTGGTTTAATTCGATGATACGCGAGGAACCTTACCAAGGCTTAAATGGGAATTGACAGGTTTGGAAACAGACTTTTCTTCGGACAATTTTCAAGGTGCTGCATGGTTGTCGTCAGCTCGTGCCGTGAGGTGTTAGGTTAAGTCCTGCAACGAGCGCAACCCCTGTCACTAGTTGCCATCATTCAGTTGGGGACTCTAGTGAGACTGCCTACGCAAGTAGAGAGGAAGGTGGGGATGACGTCAAATCATCACGGCCCTTACGCCTTGGGCCACACACGTAATACAATGGCCGGTACAGAGGGCAGCTACTATGCGAATAGATGCGAATCTCGAAAGCCGGTCTCAGTTCGGATTGGAGTCTGCAACTCGACTCTATGAAGCTGGAATCGCTAGTAATCGCGCATCAGCCATGGCGCGGTGAATACGTTCCCGGGCCTTGTACACACCGCCCGTCAAGCCATGGAAGTCTGGGGTACCTGAAGTCGGTGACCGTAACAGGAGCTGCCTAGGGTAAAACAGGTAACTAGGGCTAAGTCGTAACAAGGTAGCCGTACCGGAAGGTGCGGCTGGAACATCTCATTTTAGAGCGTCTTTCGACGTTAAACAAAAACAGTACGCAAGTACATTGTACTTATTTAAAGTTTTTTAGCTTTAGTTTTTTTATTTGGTTGTCATATTATAAAAACATAAACCCACTAGAAATTAGTATAAGGGATAAGAGATTGAGAAATGAAGNGCGCTACACTGATAATGTAGAGGTCGGCAGTTCGAGCCTGCCCGAGACTACTAATTGAAAAGACGGGAGATGAAAAGACAGGAGATATGAGACATTTTAATAGTCTCGGGTCTCTAATCTAATAATCTCGAGTCTAACTAGAGGGGAATTAGCTCAGCTGGCTAGAGCGCCTGCCTTGCACGCAGGAGGTCAAGGGTTCGACTCCCTTATTCTCCACCATNTGTCCCCCAACCCCAAATCCTAAGGATTCGACGTAAGTCAAAGGGGAGGGAAGGCAAAAAAAGAGTTTGAGATTTAGTTTAAAAGTTACGGATAGAGCCAAAAACAATATTCGTTCATTAAATCATCAAAACAGAAAAACCTAAAAAAGTCCCCTTCGGGGNCACCGATGGTTTATTCTTAAAAAAGCAGATAGAGCCAAAAACAATATTTTGCGGAATAGATCAGAAGTAGCAAAAAGATCATTGACATTAACGGTAAAAATATCACAAAGAGAAAACCGGGCGCGGAAAAGCGCTTG
>NZ_LMQH01000001.1:1675-2357 GCF_001424105.1 Chryseobacterium sp. Leaf394
GTATGGCGGATGCCTAGGCTTTCAGAGGCGAAGAAGGACGTGGTAAGCTGCGAAAAGCTCGGGGGATTGGCACACACGAATTGATCCCGAGATGTCCGAATGGGGCAACCCGTCTGGTTGAAGACCAGTCACTCTAAATTTATTTAGAGAGCAAACCCGGAGAACTGAAACATCTAAGTACCCGGAGGAAAAGAAATCGAAGAGATTCCGTAAGTAGTGGCGAGCGAACGCGGNAGCCCCGTATATGAAAGGCATATTTAAGTGATAAATGAGTAGGGCGGGACACGTGAAATCCTGTCTGAATATGGGGGGACCATCCTCCAAGGCTAAATACTCCTGAAAGACCGATAGTGAACAAGTACTGTGAAGGAAAGGTGAAAAGCACTTCGAATAGAAGGGTGAAATAGAACCTGAAACCGTACGCCTACAAGCGGTCGGAGCCCACAAGTTGGGTGACGGCGTGCCTTTTGCATAATGAGCCTACGAGTTAATTTTACTAGCGAGGTTAAGGACTTCAGGTCCGGAGCCGGAGCGAAAGCGAGTCTGAACAGGGCGCATAGTTAGTAGGATTAGACGCGAAACCTTGTGATCTACCCATGGGCAGGTTGAAGCTTTGGTAACACAAAGTGGAGGACCGAACCGGTTGACGTTGAAAAGTCTTCGGATGACCTGTGGGTAGGGG
>NZ_LMQH01000001.1:2448-2515 GCF_001424105.1 Chryseobacterium sp. Leaf394
TTACAGTTTATTAGAGGTAGAGCTACTGATTGGATGCGGGGGAGTCAAATCCTACCAATTCCTGACA
>NZ_LMQH01000001.1:2639-3913 GCF_001424105.1 Chryseobacterium sp. Leaf394
AACTCCGAATGCTAATAAATGATGGTCGGCAGTGAGGGCATGGGTGCTAAGGTCCATGTCCGAGAGGGAAAGAACCCAGACCAACAGCTAAGGTCCCCAAATATATGTTAAGTTGAAGCAACGCGGTTGGACTGCATTGACAGCTAGGATGTTGGCTTGGAAGCAGCCATTCATTTAAAGAGTGCGTAACAGCTCACTAGTCGAGCGGTCCGGCATGGATAATAATCGGGCATAAACATATTACCGAAGCTATGGATTTACAGTCATGGGACTGTATCTGGTAGGAGAGCATTCTGTATGCGCCGAAGCAGTACTGTGNGCGTACAGAAAAGAAAATGTAGGCATAAGTAACGATAAAGCGGGCGAGAAACCCGCTCACCGAAAGACTAAGGTTTCCTCAGCCATGCTAATCAGCTGAGGGTTAGTCGGGACCTAACGCGAACCCGAAAGGGGTAGTGGATGGACAATGGGTTAATATTCCCATACTTGCTCACACTAAAAAGGGGACGGATTTACGTACTTACTGGAGACTGACGGAATAGTCAAGACCTAGCCTTCGGGCGAAGTTGCTGTAGGGAAATAGATTCCAAGAAAAGCCGAAGTGAAGCAACCCGTACCATAAACCGACACAGGTAGTCGAGGAGAGAATCCTAAGGTGCTAGAGTGAATCATGGTTAAGGAACTAGGCAAAATAGTCTCGTAACTTCGGGAGAAGAGACGCCATCAGCAATGGTGGCCGCAGTAAAAAGGCCCAGGCGACTGTTTATCAAAAACACAGGACTCTGCAAAATCGAAAGATGCAGTATAGGGTCTGACACCTGCCCGGTGCTGGAAGGTTAAGGAAGGGCGTTAGCAGCAATGCGAAGCGTTTGACTGAAGCCCCAGTAAACGGCGGCCGTAACTATAACGGTCCTAAGGTAGCGAAATTCCTTGTCGGGTAAGTTCCGACCTGCACGAATGGTGTAACGATCTGGGCACTGTCTCAACCATGAGCTCTGTGAAATTGTAGTCTCGGTGAAGATGCCGAGTACCCGCAATGGGACGAAAAGACCCTGTGAACCTTTACTATAACTTCGTATTGACTTTGAGTAAGTAATGTGTAGGATAGGTGGGAGACNTTCAAAGGTACCCTCAGCACGCTTGGTAACCGTGCGTAGAGTGTAATGGCATAAGGGTGCTTGACTGTGAGACCTACAAGTCGATCAGGTGCGAAAGCAGGACATAGTGATCCGGTGGTTCCGTATGGAAGGGCCATCGCTCATAGGATAAAAGGT
>NZ_LMQH01000002.1:0-2999 GCF_001424105.1 Chryseobacterium sp. Leaf394
CATATTTATTTAACATAATTAAGCAACAGACTGATTGTGTGGGGAGAAAATGTGTTGGAGGGTTGGAGGGTTTGAGCGTTGGAGGGTGTGAGGGTTCGAGGGTGCGGGAGTTTGAGGGTTGGAGCGTGAAGGGATGATTGATTTAGGGGTATTGCATTGTTGTGGTGGAGTATTGTTGTGAATAGTCTTTAGATGGCACTCCTACGGAGTGCTGTGATTTTTGGAATGGTTGTTTCTACGCAGATGGCACTCCGAGGGAGTGCGATGTCGGTGCGTGTGATTTTGCTGTATGGATTTTTGACAAACGTGGCATTCATAACAGGTGTCGGCGTAAGACTGTGATTTTCTGAGTGGTTATGGGCGGGACGTCCGCACCAGCGGTGAGATTTTACTTTGATGCTTTTATACCTCGATGCGTAAAAGGTTGATTTTTGCGTGGAAGTAACCACCCCAGTCTAAAATCTGCGATTTTTGACATCTCCTCCAAAGGATGGGAATGGTTCAACAGGGTATTGGAAATAAGGGAAGTTTGGTTTTTTACTGCTGGCCGGACTGAAAATGTGGTGAGAATCGATGTTTGAAACTTTTGAATTGAAGTTTTGGCTTTCCGGTTATGGTTTTTGCTGCTTTCTATAATGAGATTGTTANCAATTGTTTACTGGTGATTGCTTATTACTTATTACCCATTGCCCATAACCTATCAAAATTCAACAGTTCTTAAAAAGCGGAATCGTTACTAGCCCCGATGGAAACGGCATCCTTTTTTGTGGCTGACGGAATGAAATAGAGGCAGCCGCAAAAAAGATATAGTGGACAGCGGGTTCCCGGCTCCTGAAAATATGAGTAATGAGTAATGAGCAATGAGTAATGAGTAATGAGTAATTAACATTGAGCAATAGGAACGTAATGATAATTTATTAAGTTGTAGAGGAGAAAATTTATTATGTTTTCTTTGAGATGTACTTTTGAAAATTACTCAGATAGGATTTTGATACTTCAGCTTCCAAAATTATGAGTCCTCTTCCACTCTTCATGTCTCTTTTTAAATGCATCATATTTATCATGATGATTTTTTCTGGCTGCATCTATGGAGTGCGAGGTATGAATGTCTAAATCTTTTTCAGCTAAATCTGCCAGTTTTTCGTAGTAAAAGTGTAGTTGATCGAGCTCCTTTTCTGAAAGGTCTTCTATATCAACAATACGGTTGCTGGCTTTTTCGTTGCTCGATATTAATTCGTTCAGTTTGATCTGAATGGCCTTGGAATCTTTGTTCTGCGCTTTCTGTATTAAAAAAACCATCAAAAAAGTGATAATTGTAGTTCCTGTATTAATCACTAATTGCCACGTTTCGGAATAATTGAAAACCGGTCCTGTAACTGCCCAGATAATAACAATTAAAAACGCAGCAATAAAAGCTGTTGAACTGCCTGTGAATTTCGCTGATCTATTGGCTAATTTCTCGAAGAATGAATTCTCTGCTTTGCTCATAATTATTTTTCAGGATAATGGACTGCTTTGTCGATTTCGATAGGATTGTTGTTTTTCCTTGCTCTTTCCTGAGCCATCCTGCTCAGGTCGTGGAACTGGTCTGCACTTTTAACCTCAATGTTGTTGAACATGAATTTTGCCTGCGGATCTGTATTCTTTTTATAATGTTCTCTAAACTCACGTAAAGGATCATTAAAGTTATCCAGCAAAAGTTTGTCATATTTTTTCTGAGTAAGAGGTATGGCCGTTTGCCCGCCCCAATTTTCAATAATCTCTCTTGTGGAATACGTTTCTATTAGTCTGTAGCTTTTTAAAAGTTTAAAACTAAAATTCTTAGCTGTGTCTTCTATTTCAAAAATTAAACCTGGGAGGCCTCTGAATTTATACGGGCCTTCGCTAATGGCGGTTTCTTTATTAAACCAGGCTGTCCAGCTGCGGCCGCCAAATTTCGTGGTTGCTTTCTGCAGGATATAGTTTCCGGACATTTTGGTTTCTGAAGATAAATTCCATGTCATTTCATCCCTGCTTTCTATCACAAACAAATGGTTTACATTAAAATAATTTTTGTGCTGATACGCATCTTTTTTTCTTACAACCGAGGGAAGATCATCCCACATCAGATTATGATTATCCGGATTTTTCTTATTTAGCGAATCTGTTTCTACATAAGCGTAAGGGTAGAATTTAGTTTCTGAGGGATTGATATCCAAAACCATGGGCTCTTTACGGGTACTGGAAGATGTAGAATCTTCTTTAAACTGAAATTCGTACACAAACCGATGCGTTTGTGCGGAAATGAGGGTTCCCAAAAAAAGGAGAGCCAATATTATTTTCTTCATTTGTTGGATTTTAAAATGATTAAAAGACGTTGACTAAAGTTAATGCTTTTCTGCATTGATGAATAAAAAAGAAATGCTTTTGAGAAGACTCTATTAAGAATGATAAAACTAATTTATCATCGATTAGTAATGCTTCAAAAATATTTCAAAAAACAAGCTCAGCAACACCAGCGACGCGCATGTCAAAATATCCTTTCTGTTAAATTTTAGAATTAAGATTAAAATGATAAACTGTGAAGTACGGTAAATTAACTCTGCAGATATTCTGTCATCGGATGGCGGGATGACACTTTCACATAGAGCCGAAAGCCCAACTTTTAATTTAAAAAACATATAAAAAGGGTTTATTAAAATCCGAATCAGAAAGCTTAAATACAGAAATTTCAATATTTTGAATTTTTTGATGCCAGATATACAATAAACGTAAAAAGTTGCCAGTAATAAAGAGACAATTACGACGTACAAAGATTTCTCCAGTTCTGTACTGATGATTTTTGTAGCGGATACAAATAGGTTTACTGATTCGTAGCTGAACGGTAAAAGGATGATGACAGATAAATATTGCAGGTATAACTTTAGTGTCATATGTATTACTTTCCAAACGATTAAATGTTTACAAGAGTATTGAAAAACAATAAAGATTAGAAAAATTTTTCAAGTTTTAAAAAAAAA
>NZ_LMQH01000002.1:3005-26572 GCF_001424105.1 Chryseobacterium sp. Leaf394
CTATTAGCTTATAGCCATTGGCTAAATTATCACACTTTAATTTCTACGTCAACTCCTGAAGGAAGTTCTAATTTCATTAGAGCATCAACAGTTTTAGAAGAAGAAGAGTAGATATCCATCAATCTCTTGTGAGCTGACAATTGGAACTGCTCTCTTGCTTTCTTGTTTACGTGCGGAGATCTCAACACTGTGAAGATTCTCTTGTTCGTTGGCAATGGAATTGGTCCGTTTACAACAGCACCAGTAGCCTTTACCGTTTTTACGATCTTCTCAGCAGACTTGTCCACCAAGTTGTAATCGTAAGATTTTAGTTTTATTCTGATTCTTTGTGACATTTCTTTGATTTAAAAAATTAACCTTTTGCTTTAGCAATGATATCTTCAGCAACGTTTTGAGGAGTAGCCTGGTACTTCTCTAATTCCATAGAAGAAGTAGCTCTTCCTGATGAAAGTGTTCTTAGAGTCGTAACATATCCGAACATTTCAGATAATGGAACTGAACCTTTGATTACAACGGCACCGTTCTTTTCTTCCTGTCCACTGATTGTACCTCTTCTCTTGTTAAGGTCACCAATGATGTTACCCATATATTCTTCCGGAGTTACAACTTCCAGTTTCATAATAGGCTCCATAATTACCGGCTTAGCAGCACGTCCCGCTTCTTTAAATCCTAATTTTGCAGCTAATTCAAAAGAAAGTGCATCAGAATCTACCGCGTGGAAAGATCCGTCTTTAAGAGTAACTTTAATACCTTCAACTTCGAAACCAGCCAAAGGACCGTTTTTCATTGCAGCTTTAAAGCCTTTTTCAATTGCAGGAACAAATTCTCTAGGAACGTTACCACCTTTGATCTCATTGATGAATTCTAAACCAACTTTACCTTCTTCAGCAGGTCCAAGTTCAAATACAATATCAGCAAATTTACCTTTACCACCTGACTGCTTTTTGTAAACTTCTCTGTGGCTTGCAACTTTTGTAAGATTTTCTTTGTACTCAACCTGAGGTTGTCCCTGGTTAACTTCAACTTTGAATTCTCTCTTCATACGGTCAACAATGATATCTAAGTGAAGCTCACCCATACCAGAAATGATCGTTTGTCCAGAAGCTTCGTCAGTTCTCACTGTGAAAGTAGGATCTTCTTCAGCCAATTTAGCTAGAGCGTTACCCATTTTATCCTGGTCAGCTTTAGTTTTAGGTTCTACAGCGATACCAATTACCGGATCAGGGAAAACCATCGATTCTAGAATGATCGGGTTTTTCTCGTCACACATAGTATCACCGGTTTTGATAGATTTGAAACCTACCGCTGCACCAATATCTCCTGCTTCAATATACTCTACAGGATTCTGCTTGTTAGCGTGCATCTGATAGATTCTTGAGATTCTTTCTTTATCTCCTGAACGGGTGTTCAAGATATAAGAACCTGCATCCAGTCTTCCAGAGTATGCTCTGAAGAATGCCAGTCTTCCTACGAAAGGATCGGTAGCAATCTTAAATGCCAAAGCCGCGAAAGGCTCTTTTACGTCTGGTTTTCTTGTGATCTCAGCGTCAGTTCTTGGATCTGTACCTTTGATATCATCTTTATCCAATGGAGAAGGCAAATATTTACATACTGCATCCAACATAAACTGTACTCCTTTATTTTTGAATGAAGAACCACAAGTCATTGGGATAATAGAAAGATCGATAGTTGCAGCTCTCAATGCAGCATTGATTTCTTCTTCTGTAATTGAATCCGGATCTTCGAAGAATTTCTCCATCAAAGTTTCGTCATATTCAGAAACAGCTTCTACCAATTTCTCTCTGTATTCAAGAACTTCATCCTTCATATCCTCAGGAATTGGAACTACCTCGAAAGTAGCACCCTGTCCTGCCTCATCCCAGATGATCGCTCTGTTTTTGATCAAGTCTACAACACCTTTGAAATCTTCTTCAGCACCGATTGGCAAAACGATTGGAACTGCGTTTGATCCTAACATCGTCTTAACTTGGTTTACCACGTTAAGGAAGTCAGCACCTTGTCTGTCCATTTTGTTTACGAATCCCATTCTTGCAACTTTGTAGTTGTCAGCAAGTCTCCAGTTTGTTTCAGACTGAGGCTCTACTCCATCTACTGCAGAGAAAAGGAATACCAATCCATCCAATACTCTCAAAGATCTGTTTACTTCTACTGTGAAGTCAACGTGTCCCGGTGTATCGATGATGTTGAAGTGGTAAGGTTTAGTATCAGCTACCGGTTTACCCTGATCTGTTGGGAAATTCCAAGAACAAGTAGTTGCAGCAGAAGTAATTGTAATACCTCTTTCTGCTTCCTGCTCCATCCAGTCCATTGTAGAAGCACCATCGTGAACCTCACCAATTTTGTGATTTACTCCTGTATAGAATAAAATTCTTTCTGTAGTGGTAGTTTTACCGGCATCAATGTGCGCAGCAATACCAATATTTCTTGTAAATTTAAGATCTCTACTCATTTCTAATTAGAATTTAAAGTGTGAGAAAGCCTTGTTAGCTTCCGCCATTTTGTGAGTATCAGATTTTTTCTTGTAAGCAGCACCTTCTTCTCTTGAAGCAGCTACCACTTCGTTAGCCAATTTCAAAGCCATTGACTTATCATTTCTCTTTTTAGAGTAAAGGATTAACCATTTCATAGCCATAGAAATTTTTCTGTCAGCTCTGATTGGCATAGGAATCTGGAAGTTAGCTCCACCTACTCTCCTGGAACGTACTTCTACGTGAGGCATAACGTTAGTTAATGCATCTTTCCAGATTTCAAGGGCAGTCTTTTCAGTTTCTCCTTTTTTAGTTTCTACGATATCTAATGCATCATAGAATATTTTGAATGCGATTGACTTCTTACCGTCAAGCATCAAGTTGTTTACGAATCTAGTTACCAATTGATCATTAAACTTTGGATCTGGTAACAACGGTCTTTTTTTCGCTTTTGTCTTTCTCATTGTTTCTGTACCTTATTTAACGATTATTTTTTCTTTCCTTTAGCCGGTGCAGCTGCTGCCTGACCTGGTTTAGGTCTCTTAGCTCCGTACTTAGATCTTCTTTGAGTTCTTCCGCTTACTCCAGCAGTATCCAACGCACCTCTTACGATGTGGTATCTTACTCCTGGTAAATCTTTTACTCTCCCCCCGCGTACCAATACTATCGAGTGCTCTTGAAGATTATGTCCTTCACCTGGGATATAGGCGTTAACTTCTTTACCGTTTGAAAGTCTTACCCTTGCAACTTTTCTAAGTGCAGAGTTAGGTTTCTTAGGAGTGGTAGTATATACTCTCGTACATACACCTCGTCTTTGTGGACAAGAATCAAGGGCAGCCGATTTACTCTTCTTGGTAAGTGCGACTCTTCCTTTTCTAACTAATTGTTGAATAGTAGGCATTTAATTGCTTTTATTTTAGGGTGCAAAAGTATGAATAATTTTTTAATCTGCAAGCAGTTGCAAATAAATAATTTACATTCTTAAAAATTAGTTCACAGAAACTTACGTTTCCTATTTTATGATCACCTGAACATTTTTGTTCCATTTGAAATCCCTGATGTTTTTCTGCAACTGACTAAAATTTTCCGGATTTACAGAATAAATTGATACCGTTGTTCTCGCAGCATTTACATTTTCACTTATAGTAAGTTCCGCTGCTTTTCTCCAATGATCAGGAATCTGGCCGTTGAACCATACCTCATAAACCACCGCTACATCAAACTTATTTTTGACTGTATATTCTGAAATGAATTTTTTAAAACGATGGTCAAACGCAACTTCACTTCCATTATAAGGTATAGTTTCTACAGATGCCAAGCCCACGATATCCAAGAGATGTATATCTGTAAAGTAGCTTACAGCACCAATATCATTAGCCACAACCTTCGAATCATTATAATAAGTATGTAGAAATTTTGCTGACTGTACATGTTGTTCATAAATATTTTTGTTCCCGAAAATCAAAATCCTGTGCGAAACAGATAATTTATAAACCATCAAACCAAAATTAGCTGACAGAAACACTACAAGCAGTATATTCCTTTTAATAAAGAAATTATTAAAACTGAAATTTCTGCATATTCTCTCGAAAATAGCCATCGAAAAACCTGTTATCAGATAAGCCTCGTACCTAAAAAGATATCTTGTTTCTGCAAAAAGACAATGGAGAATAAATGTAAACGAAAGAACAATCAACAAAAAATTCTGCTTCAAAATTTTCTCAAAACCGCTCTTCCGGTCGTGCCAGACAAACCAGCAACAGATCAGGATTGGAAAAAAACCGATTTTATAAAGGCTTCGGCTGAAAATTAATTTGTTCTTTACTATATATATAAGGTCAGAAAAAAAATGCGCATTAAAATGAATCGCCGTCCCTTTCACCACCACGGAATTTGGAAACCAGTATCCAGACTGGGAATGATTAAAAATACAAAACATCAAAATCGGGATAAATCCGCAAGCCAAAACGGCAATTCCATATTTCCAGTTTTTAATCAGAAAGAAAATAAAAGCAAGACTTACAAAGTAAAACATGCTTTCAAACCTTATCAATCCGAGCAAAAGCAATGAAATAAAAAACCCGTATTTGGCAGACTTACTTTGATTTAAATTATAAAAACAAAAAATATTAAGCGCAAAAACAAAAACCTGAAACACATGTTCCATTCCTGAAAGAACCTGCAAATGGAGGGTAACAAATAAAACAGTAAAAATATTTGCCGAAATAATCTTTACATCTGATGAAAAAATTTTAGAGTAAAACTTATTTAAAATAAAGACAATTCCACCTGAAAATAAAAGATTGAAATAAAGCGGAATCAAATCATGATTGCCGAAAATTTTCATTAAAACAGCAATCAGAAATGTGAAAAGAGGTGATGACGAACTTGAAGAAAACTTATATTTCGTAACACCCCAAACATCGTGCAGCGCAAAATTTTTAGCCATTGCCAGATGAATGTACGCATCATCTATTACATATATATAATGTCCGTCTGTTTTGGTCAGCGATAAAAAATAATATCCTGAGCAAACTGCCAAAAACAGCAGCAACGAAATTAAAAATGTCTTAGCAGGATTTATCGGAATATTCATTCAAAAATGATTTACTGTAAAAATAGCAAAGATAATCATCATCAATCAGCCGTACCCTTTTTCGGCATAATATTTACAATTGAAATTGTCATTAGAAATTAATATTATGAAAAATGCGAATATCATCGGCTTGCAGGAAGCCGACTGCCAGAAAATTTCAGAAAAACTAAATATACTTTTAGCCAACTACTCCGTTTTCTACCAAAACACGAGAGGATCCCACTGGAACATCAAAGGCGAACAGTTCTTTACCCTCCATCCGAAATTCGAAGAACTTTACAACAGTCTTGTTTTAAAAATTGATGAAATTGCTGAAAGAATTTTAACACTGGGAGCAACTCCGGCTCACAACTATTCAGACTACCTTCAGGTTTCAACCATCAAAGAAAGCAGAGAAGTGAATGACGGAAACAAAAGTGTTGAGATCATTTTAAACTCATTCAAAGTGGTGATCGATTTACAACGGGAACTTTTAAACATTACCGACGAAGCTGGCGACGAGGGAACCAATTCTCAGATGAGCGACTACATTACCGAACAGGAAAAAGAAGTATGGATGTACAATTCTTATTTAGGAAAGTAAAAACCGAACAAAATTCAAGAGAACTTAAAAAATCGTCTTACATTTAGACGATTTTTATTTTTAAATAATTAAATTTGTGTTAAAATTACACAATATGCAAAACATGACGTTTAACTCCATTCTCGACAACGATTTCTATAAAATTACCATGCAGAATGCAGTGGTAAAATTATTCCCAAGCCAAACCGTAAAATACGAATTCATCAACCGCGGAAAACATCATTTCCCTGAAGGTTTTGATGTTGCTTTGAAAGAAGTGGTCAGCAAAATGGCCGAACTGAAACTTACCCGGGAAGAAAAAAGATTTTTAGCTAAAACCTGCCCTTACTTAGATTTACCTTATCTCGATTTTTTAGAAGGCTATCATTACGACCCGTCTGAAGTGAAAATCGTACAGACCGGCAACGAGCTTTCCGTAACCGTGGAAGGACTTTGGTACAGAACGATTCTCTGGGAAGTGCCTTTGCTGGCCTTAATCAGCGAGCTGCATTACGAAATGAATCATCTGGAAAGAGACTCCAATGAAATTGTGATGAATAAAACGCTTGAAAAAGCAGATTCCCTGAACAAACTGGGAGTTAATTTCGCAGAATTCGGGACGCGCAGAAGACATTCCTACAAAGTTCAGAATCTTGTAATGGAAGCTCTGACCCGAAAAAAAGATTCCACATTTATCGGAAGTTCAAATGTTCATTTCGCAATGAAATACGGTGTAAAACCAATCGGAACCCACGCCCACGAATGGTTCATGTTCCACGGTGCCGAATTTGGATTCAAAATGGCCAACAAGCTTGCGCTCGAACACTGGGTGGATGTTTACAGAGGTGATCTTGGTGTTGCACTTTCAGACACTTACACAACGGACGTCTTTTTTGAGCAGTTCGATAAGAAATTTGCAAAACTGTTCGATGGTGTCCGTCACGACAGCGGAGATCCTCTGGAATTTGCCGACAAAACAATCGCACACTATCAACGCCACGGAATCAATCCCCTGTTTAAATACATTATTTTTTCCGACAATCTGAATCTCGAAAAAGTAGAGGAAATCACAAATTACTGTAAAGGAAAAATAGGCGTTTCTTTCGGAATCGGAACAAACCTTACGAACGATGTTGGTTTGAAACCAATGAATATCGTGATGAAACTAATCGGTGTACAATCACTGAACAAAGAATGGATTCCTACCGTAAAGCTTTCCGACGAACATGGAAAATACACCGGCGATCCGAAAATGATTGAGCTGGCGAAAGAATTTTTGAGAATAAAAGATTGAAAATTAAGCTTAGATATTATTATTTGGGCGCCTGTTTCCGCCCTCCGTTCCCGCTTTTTTATTTCCAACGCCCAACCCTGCCAGCGTCTGAAACGCTGGCAGGGTTCTCCCCCACCAAATAAAAAGAGCTCCACTCAGGTCGGGGCGCGTGCAATTCGCACCAACAAAAATAAAAAATACAATATGAAATCAAATTTTTGCTTTTATCTTTATTTTCAATCACTTTTTTGAACTCGGCTCAGCAAAAAAAAGTAGACGTTTTAAAATACAATCAAAAACTCGCCGATTCATTAGGAGCCGACCAATACGGAATGAAATCTTATGTTATCGTAATGCTCACCACCGGAACAGCAAAAATCGACGATAAAGAGAAAAAAGCCAATCTGATGAAAGGCCACATGGAAAACATCGGAAAACTCGCCAAAGAAGGAAAAGTGATTATTGCCGGACCATTTTCAGAGAAAAATCAACGCGACTATCGCGGTATGTTTATCTTCAATACAAAATCGAAAGAAGAAGCAGAATCCTGGGTAAAACTGATCCCGCCGTAGCTGCCGGAATTTTTAATTATGAAATATTCCCCTGGTACGGTTCTGCAGCGTTGCCTCTGTATCTGAAGCACCATGATGAAATTGCAAAAGAAAATCCTTAAAAATTCAATAAAATTTTTATGAATAAATATTTGAAAGGCTGTCTGATTATTCTTGGAATTTTACTGTTGATCGTTTCTATTATTGCAGGATTTTTTTATTATCAGATTTCTACCAGCAGAGAACGGAGTGTGGCTGATAATAGAGAATGTTCAGATAGTAAATATATCTTTGATCAACCCACTATAGAAATTTCTGACAGTGTTATGACTAAAAGTGTGCGAAATATAAAACTGTTTTTGATTCAAAATTCAAAGAAAGTGGATTCAATGGAAATTGCAAACAATTCTGAAGACAGAATCCAGTTTAATTTTCCATTTGAAAAAGTGCCATTATCAAGCAACATCCTTATTAAAACCGAAAATCATGAATTTTTGCTTCTCAACATGAAGTATTATAACAACGAAAAATGGGGAATGTTTGGATATTTAGGAAAAGGCTGTCAATTTTTATATGAATATAAAATATTAAAATAAATACAACCTCACAAAACCGCTGGCTTTTTCCTATCTTTATTTAAAACTAAACCAATATGAAAACCATCGAAGAAGTCCTGAAAAAATTAGACGAAATCATCATCTGGAGCAAAGAAAATAAAAGCACAATCGGATATTTTGCCTGTACCTACAGAATTATGACCGCACAGGTTTTAAAAGGAATTCAGCAGAAAAAGTTTGAAGACAACCCAAGAATGACTTTGCTCGACATCGCTTTTGCAACAAGATATCTAGATGCCTGGGAAAACTATTCTAAAGGAAAAAAATGCACCAACGCATGGTTTTTAGCTTTTGAAGCCACCAAAAACAAAGACCTTTTAATTCTTCAACACATATTTTTAGGCATGAATGCGCATATCAATCTAGATTTGGGAATCTCCGCCGCGTCGATAATGCCTTACAGAAAAATCAATCCGCTGAAAACCGATTTTGAAAGGATCAATTCTGTGATTGCTTCAATTAATCAAAACGTACAAGATTCTCTAAATAAAATTTGTTATCCCGTGAATTTAATCGACAAATTATCCAACGGAAAAGATAATGCAGTTTTAGATTTTGCAATTTCAAAAGCTAGAGATACATCATGGGCTACGGCTGTAATTTCTTCCAACACACCCAACTTTTTAAAAGAAAACGTCGTCGGAATTGTAGATTATGCAGCTGCAAAAGTCGCTTCACAAATTCTTCATCCGAAATTACTTTCTTCCACTTTAGCTAAAGAGTTGAAGAAATGCGAAAGCAGTGATGTGGTGAAAAATATTGAGATATTAGAGAAAACAAACACAACTATATAAATATTCATATTTAAAAATATTTTTCTTAAACCTCACAGGTTTTGAAAACCTGTGAGGTTTGTTACGCATAAATTTTTCTTCATCAGCTCATAGTTTCGTAATTTTGAAAAATGGAAATCACTTACCTGATCATCGGCTGTTTTATTGGAGGGATTTTAGGTTCAGCCATGATTTATTTTTATCTCAAATCATCAACAGTTTCAAGAAATTCTTTTGATGAATTAAATGGTTTAAATATTAAATCCAATGCAGATCTGGAAAATTTGAATCTTAAAATTCAGGATTTAGAACAAATTATTCGGCTTGAAAAAGAAAACAATCTTCAGCAGGCTGACCTTTTGAATGATTTAAAAAATGAGTTTGCAAAAGCCTCTGCCGAAAATACTTTTCTGAAAGCCCAAAAAGAAGAAACAAAAAAAATTCAGGAAGAAGGAAAACTGCAGTTTGAAAATTTAGCTAATAAAATTTTAGAGGAGAAAACAGAAAAGTTTACTGCTTTAAATCAAAATAATCTTAAAAATATTCTTGACCCTTTTCAGGAGAAAATTAATGATTTAAAGAATAAGGTCAACGAAGCATATGAGAAGGAAAATAAGGAACGTTTTTCACTTGGAGAGCGGGTAAAAGAACTCGCGTTACTCAACCAGCAGATTTCTGAAGACGCCAAAAGACTGACGAAAGCACTGAAAGGCGAAAGCAAAACCCAGGGAAACTGGGGCGAAATGATCCTGGAAAGTATTCTGGAGAAATCCGGATTGGTAAAAGGAAGAGAATATTTCCTTGAACACGAACTTAAAGATGAAGATAATAAAGCTTTATTCTCAGAATTTTCGGGTAAAAAAATGCGTCCGGATGCCGTTGTAAAATATCCGGACGAAAGAAATGTAATCATAGATTCTAAAGTTTCTCTGACCGCTTTCACAGAATTGGTTGATGAAACCGATCCTGAAATTTATCAGATTAAAATCAATCAGCATTTATCTTCCATAAAAAATCACATCAATCAACTCAGTCAAAAAGCATACGACGACTACGGGAAATCGCTTGACTTTGTGATGATGTTTATTCCAAGCGAGCCGGCTTACATCGCAGCCATGCAGGCCGACCAAAACCTGTGGAACTTTGCCTACGACAGACGGATTTTACTTTTAAATCCAAGCAATCTAATTACTTCTTTAAAACTAATTTCTGATCTTTGGAAACGGGAATACCAAAACCGAAATTCTTTGGAAATTGCGGAACGTGGCGCAAAACTATATGATAAATTTGCCGGTTTCGTAGAAAATTTAGAAAAAGTTGGGAAGAATTTGGATCAGGCGAAAAATGTTTACAATGATGCATTCAAACAGCTTTCAACAGGTAATGATAATCTGATTTCTCAAACTCAGAAATTGAAATCTCTGGGAATCAAAAACAAAAAAGAACTTCCACAGAGTTTGATAGACAGCTCCGATAACGATGAACTTACACAGTTTTCCATTGAATGATACAAATTAAAGCACTTTAAACTATTTTTTCTGCTTTTGATATTGATCTAAAAAGGACAACAGGGTATCCAAAGTACATGGCGAAAAATACTTTTTTTTGTGTCCGGATCTTCTGTACCACCAGAGACAATCCCAACTAATTTCCCACGTTCGTCCACTACAGGAGCACCACTTAAGCCGCCGAATTTTTCCGGAACAACAACATCCTTAAGCAACATTCTGTTATTGATGGTTTTGTAATACTCGAATTCATAAACTCTTTGTGGGCCATCTTCCATTGTTCTTGTCCAACCAACCACATACAATTTCTCGCCGACAACAAGCGGATTATCCCTTATTTTTAATACTTCAACATCTGAATTATTTTGTTTAACTGACAAAACAAGCCAATCGTTACTGTATGATGATTTGTCATTCAAATTTTCAGATTCATTTTTATTTAAAAGAGAATTCGTTGTAACGGTTTTATCTTTCTTATCCAATACATAAAATGACCAACTTCTGATGTGATTTTCAAATACTAAAGTTTTCATTTCTTTTGGTTTTATTATCTGCAATAAATGCTTGGCCGTAACAGCAAAGGTTTCATTATTATATTGCATCAAAAATCCACACGCAAACCGTGGCTGATTTAATTTGTCATCATTAAAATCAATTTTATTTACCAATGAAATCTCCTTAAATACCTTTTTTGAAGTTGCATTTTGACAACTGTACAATGAGAAAATAGCGATTGCCAAAATATTAATGATTTTCATACCACCAGTTTTAGCTAATTTAAACAATTTATGTTATACTGCTGATGAATTTTCCGTCCGTATTGAAACCCAACCTAAAACAAATACTAATTTACTGATGATGACAGGCGAGTAACTTTTAAAATCTTATTTTTGCATCAATTATCATTTATCATTCATCAATTATGATTATCGAGAGTTTTCAGAACGAAAAAATAAAATACATCACCAAACTTTTAACGGACAACAGATTCAGAAAAAAGGCTGAAGTTTTCGTTGTAGAAGGACAACAGGAAAATGAGCGGGCTTTGAAACACAATTTTGAGCCAGTGGAATTTTACATATGTGAAAACATCTTCAAAGGAAAACTTCCTTCAGAAAAAACGCATCTGGTAAATGACAAAGTTTATGAAAAAATTGCTTACCGCGGAACTTCCGAAGGAATAATTGGAGTTTATAAAACCAAAGAATCAGATTTAAATGATTTTAAACCTAAAAAAGATTCAACGGTTATTGTTGTGGAAGGCGTAGAAAAACCTGGAAACCTGGGAGCAATTCTACGGAGCTGTGAAGCTTTTGGTATTGATGCATTAATTGTTGCCGACGGAAAAACAGATTTTTACAATCCAAATGTCATCCGTTCAAGTGTTGGCTGTCTTTTCGGAATGGAAATCTTTCAGGCAGAAAATAATGATGTTTATAAATTTCTGCAGGAAAACGGTTTCAGCATCTACACCACTATTATGGATGAATCATCTGATGACCTGTATAAAAGAGATTTCACCAAGCGCTCAGCTGTACTGTTTGGCACAGAACATTCCGGTTTAAGTGAGTTCTGGAATGGGAAAGGTCAAAACACCTTAATTCCGATGAGCGGAAGCATTGATTCTTTAAATTTAAGTAATGCCGTTGCAATTACCTGTTACGAAACTTTGAAACAGAAAAGATCCTAAACTAAATTTAAAACTAAAGAGCACAAAAAAACCGTCTCGCTGAGCGAAACGGTTCTTTTATTTTCAGTTCGTAACTGATTAGTGAGCAGCTGGAGCAGCAACTTTAGCTGTAGAATCAACAGCAGCTTTAGCTGAATCAGCAGTAGCTTTAACTGAATCTTTACCTGCAGAAGCAGCAGAATCGATAGCTTCAACAGCTGAATCTTTGTTAGCTTCGATTGAATCTTTGTTAGTTTCAGTAGCATCTCCTTTTTTACAAGCAACTAATGAAATAGCAGCGATAGCAGCTACGAATAATGACTTTTTCATAATAAATTAAATTTAATTTGTTAATATTGTTTTTTAAAATCTCTTTTCTGTTCCGTTATTTGAACAAGACAAAGGTATAGCAGATGAAAAATTTGTTTATGAAAAACAATTGTAATAACTTTGTAAAACAGTTTTACAATTAAACTTTATTGAAAATCAATACTTTAAATATATTTTAAAAATTGACTGATCTGGATTTATTACACTTTGAGCAACTGAAAAAATCAGTTCAGGCTCAATATTTAACCGAATATACCCCTTCATTTGATGAAATATCAAAATGGAAAGGTATTGATATCATCTATTTTCAGGAAGATCTGCGAAAAAAGGCGAAGGGAAACATCAGTGAAAAATCTTTTTACACTTATTTTAAATCTTCTCCCGTCACCAAACTTCCGAGAATCGATATGCTTAATTTGTTGAGTATTTATGCGGGTTTCGACTCATGGTACGATTTCAAAAAACAGAATCTTTTTGTCGGAGAATTACTGAAAGATGATGATGATTTAAGCGAAAGTGACCTGAAAGAATTAGAAAAGACGATTTCGGCTTCAGTCAACCTCGAGGAAAATCAGGAAAATACTGTTTCTACGGTGAAAACCGAACCTGTTTTGAGTGATTTACAAAAATCGGATATTGATAATCAAACAGTTGAAGAATTTCCGCAAAATAATGAGGTAACAGAAAATAAACGTTTTACACCAGCAAAAAAAAGCTACCAAAGAACTGCATGGATTGCTGCAAGCTCCGTTTTCGTGATATTACTGGGACTTTTAGGATTTAAAGATGAAATTTTTCAGAAAACTTATACGTATCATTTTACTGACGCCGACCGAAATCAGGGCGTACAGAGTGATATTGAAATAAAAGTAATCAAGGAAAATGAATCTCCTATTCTCTACAGAATAAAGCCAGGTGAAAAATTCGTGTATGCATCGAAGGATAAAGCGATAAAAATGCAGATCAGCTCGGCAGTGTATGAGAATCTTGAAGTCAACAGAAACCTCGAAAACGCCCCAAAGGAAGAAACCATTGAGCTGAAACCAGACGACTATAAAATGGCACTCTACTATTTCTCCATCAAAGACATCAAGGGTGAAAATTCTGAGCAACTGATACAGCAGAAAAGAAAACAGCTCGAAAACCTGATCAGCAATGCCGCTGTGATTACTCAGGTGTATGACAGCGACATCTACGGTCTGGAAGCTCTTGACAAAGAAGATTACATCACCCTCGTAACCACCCCGACAACATCCCTTAAAAACCTTAATGTTATCGAAATGAAAAAGGATAACAAAGGAAAAATTGTATCTATAAAATTTAAAATCTCAAACAATGAAAATAATCCCTAACTTTTTGTTTTTGACGATACTTCTTGGCATCACAGCGATTGCCTGCAAGAAAAAAGATGAAACCCCTACCGTAAGCGACCTTGAGAAGCTTAGAAACACTGAGAATATTTCTGTGAAGATGGACAGCGCACAGGCAATCAATGCCATCACCATGCAGAAAGTACAGGACGTTCTGGATCTTTCGACTCTTTATCTTTCCGGAAATAAAAAAACAGAGATCGACAAAGCCATCTACGCCAAAATCGAAAAGTACTTTGAAAAATCAGATTCTACAACGTTTCAGGGAATGTTTAAAGAGCTTGAAAGTCTGCAGGTGAAGAAGATAAAAGTGAGCAACATCAATGTTTTCAAACAAATCAAGGATCAGGACACCCTGGATTTTGCTAAATTTAATGTGGAATATCTCGATTCTAAAAACAAATCTATCGGAATTTTTGAGAGAAATGCCCAGTACACTTTGGTTTCAAAACCAGAGCAGAAGAATAAAGAGTTTAAGTTTTACTTCCTCAATTTCTACTCGAAACCACCTTCAAAAGACAGCACATCGGTTGGCGTAACCAAATAATCTAAAGGAATATCGTTTTTCCAGACATCATCGATACATTCATCGGGGTTAAAATAATTAACTCCGATTTTTTTTGAATCTTCAGATATACTTTCAAAAAAACTGTCATAGAAACCTTTGCCGTAACCTACTCTGTTTCCTTTTGCATCGCAGTAAAGCAAGGGTGTGATAACAAAATCAAAATCTGAAATTCCTGAATCTTCATTAGAAACAGGTTCGGAAATTCCCCAATTGTTGGTTTCAAATTGAGTTTCGCTAAAAATCTCAACTGAAATCAACTTTCCTTCAACGATTTTAGGAACAAATACCTGAATGTTTCGGGTTAAAAAATAATCAATAAAAATATGAGTATTGATTTCATTAAACTTTTCAATCGGAATGAAAATGTGAATTTTCTGTCCGGATTCAGGTTTAAAATAATCGACAAAATTTGTAAATATCTTTTCAGAAAACACGAAAGCCTCATCATTCGACAAGGCTTTTCTTTTGTTTAAATATTTCTTTCTAAGCTCAGCTTTCAGCATCAGATTAAGCCTTTTCAGATTCTAAAATTCTGTAGATTTTATCCGATAATCTTACTCTGAACGGAAGTTCAAAAGTAATCTGATCTCCTGCTTTTGCAGTTTGGCAAGAATTTCCATCAACATAAATTTCTGTAACTGCAACCTGCTGTTCGCCTGTTGTAGGTCCGGAAACTAATATTTTGTCTCCAACTGTAAGTTCCTTTTCCAGTAAAAACTGAGCAATTTTTGATTTTGAATAGTAATGTTCCGCTTTCCCAATCAACGTTTTTTTTATCTTGATTTTTTGACGGATGTCTTTGCTTACCGCTTTCCCTAAAGTTTGTGTAGACAGATCACCTGAACTTTTAAATTTGAGTGCATCAGATTTTCCTTTTCTGAATACTTTGTTCCCGACTTTCAGTCCTTTTCTTTTGGCAACCTGCTCTTCCCAAGGCAAATGGATAGTTTCAAGACATTCCGTTGAGCACGTATTTTCCATTTCAGCTTTACACTCATCACACTGGATAAACAGCAAATGACAGGCATCATTGGCACAGTTGGTGTGATTATCACAGGGCTCTCCGCACTGGTGACACTGGGAAATAATATCGTCCGTAATTCTTTCGCCCAGACGGTGGTCAAAAACAAAGTTTTTTCCGATGAATTTACTTTCAACGCCTTCTTCCTTGATCTGTCTTGCATATTCAATAATTCCACCTTCAAGCTGGAAAACATTTTTAAAACCCTGATGTTTAAAATAAGCACTCGCCTTCTCACACCGGATTCCGCCAGTACAATACATCAAAAGGTTTTTATCTTCTTTAAAATCCTGAAGCTGACCGTTAATAATCGGCAAACTTTCCCTGAAATTTTCTACATCCGGAGTGATGGCACCTTCAAAATGCCCCACTTCACTCTCATAATGGTTTCTGAAATCTACCACGATCGTGTTCGGATCTTCAAGCATATCATTGAATTCCTGAGCTTTCAAATGAATACCTTTATTGGTAACATCAAAGGTTTCATCATTCAAACCGTCGGCAACAATCTTATTCCGAACTTTAATGGTTAACTTTAAAAATGAATGGTTATCATGCTCTACCGCAACATTTAATCTGATCCCTCTCATGAAATCGTATGCTTCAAGCGTATCTTTAAAAGCCTCAAAATTGTCTGCCGGCACACTCATCTGAGCGTTAATTCCTTCATGGGCAACGTAAATACGTCCTAAGGCATCAAGTGCGTTCCAGGCGATAAAAAGGTCGTTGCGGAATTTTTGGGGATCCTGAATTTTGGCATACGCATAGAAAGACAATGTAAGACGGTCCTTACCAGCTTCATCGATTAACTGAGCTCTTTCTTCTGCGCTTAAGGTGTTGTACAGTTGCATGCTATAAACGTTTTAAGTGAGAAAATTTTTGCAAATATAAGCATTTAAATCAATTTTAAAATAATGCCAGAATTACCGTGTGACAGATTTTACAACACATAATTTAACTTTCGGAGGATATCTGACATCTAAAATATGACAATTTGACTTTAATAAATTTTTAAGTTTAGTTAAAGCAAGACTTAAATTACGACTTAAACTTTAAAATGCTATAAATGCAGTTAAATTTTAGTTAAAACTGAAACACTTTAAATGAATTGATTACTTATTTAGCATTAAATTTGTTTACATAAAAATAACTTATTAATTATAAATCAAAGAAGATATACAATGAAGAGTACTTTAAAAAAACTATTACCATTTGCAGTAGTGGGAGTTATCTCCGGAGCTACCACAGTTGGTGTTCAGCAGTATTTTAATGACGGCACCGGCATGACAGACCAATCTTACTTCACAAAATCAGGCAACACGTCATTTGTCGGAATGAATACCGCAGCCGTAGGTGACGATTTCACCAAAGCGGCCAAGGCTACTGTGCCTGCTGTAGTGAGCATTAAAAATTATCAAAATAAAGCATCCAGCAGAGCTTCTGAGCAGGATATGTGGGATTTCTTTTTCGGCGACCCTATGGGTGGAAGAAATCAGCGCGGACAAAGGCAGCAGGCACCGGATAATATGCCATCAGGAATGGGATCTGGTGTGATCATTTCTCCGGATGGATATATTATTTCAAACAACCACGTTGTGGCAGGAGCCAACAAGCTTGAAGTGGTTTTAAGCAATAAAAAAGCGTACATCGCAACTTTGGTGGGAACTGACCCGAATACAGATATTTCATTATTAAAAATCGAAGAAAAAGGACTTCCGTTCCTGAACTTTGCCAATTCAGATAATATTGAAGTTGGACAGTGGGTTTTGGCAGTAGGAAATCCCTTAGGTTTAAATTCTACAGTTACAGCAGGTATTGTTTCAGCAAAAGGCAGAGGAATTGGCATTCTGGGCTCTCAGGGGAAAGCAAGCAATCCTATTGAAAGCTTTATCCAGACCGACGCAGCGATTAATCCCGGAAACTCAGGAGGAGCTCTTGTGAATGCAAGCGGAGAACTTATCGGAATCAATTCTGCGATTCAGTCTACTACAGGATATTATCAGGGATATGGGTTTGCGGTACCTGCAAATCTAGCCAGAAAGATTGTTGAGGATATCAAAAAATTCGGTATTGTACAGAGGGGTTTCCTTGGAGTGATGACTTTAGACTTATCTAATGATCAGTTGGTAGCAGCTTACAACAAAGAACAGAAAACCAGCCTGAAAGCCGGAAACGGAATGTATGTAACAGGGTTCTCTGAAAACAGCGGTGCTGAAGACGGAGGCGTGAAAAAAGGAGATATTATCACAAAAGTGGATTCATACACCATAACAGATTTTGCAGATCTTTCTGCAGCCGTGGGTAGCAGAAGACCTGGTGATAAAGTGCAGCTGACCTATCTGAGAAACGGTAAAGAAAATACAACAACGGTTACACTAAAAGATCAGAAAGGAGGTACTTCTACCAGAACGAAAGCGGATCTGAGTGTGAGTGAAAAAATAGGATCAGACTTTAGCGAGCTGAGCGACAGATTCAAAACTGATTACGGACTTAACAGCGGTGTTGTTGCGAAAGGCGTAATCGAAGGTGGAGAAATGGCAAAAATCGGAATTGTAGATAACTACATTATCATCGAAATCAATGGCAAGCCGGTAAACTCGCAGGGTGATGTAGAAAAAATTCTAAACAACTACAAAGGTAACGTACAGGTGAAATTTGTAGACGAATATGGAAGGATATACACCAAAGGATTTAAAATGCCTTAAATCTATTTGGAACTAAATAAAAAATCGCCGCTTTATTACTGAAGCGGCGATTTTTTATGATTTAAGTTTAAGTCTTTTATTTTTTCTTTCGTAAATCACTGAAACAATTTTTCCCCCGAGCCAGGCAAAAGGAAAAAAGGTAAGAAATATACTTATCTTATAAAATGTAGGATGGTACGGGAAGATGATAATATCCAGCATCGCAATAAACAGCATGATAAAACCTATTAAGATTGCGTACGCAACTTTTGCGTACTTCACTATTATGGCCGTAACAACGCCACCGATCGTGGTCCCCAAACCTGAAATAAAAAGAAGAAAACCGAAAAAGGCATCCTCGCCCTTCATGCTTTCCAGAAAGCGCTGCCAGTGCTCAAACGGAGCAAAAGCATCGAAAGTAACCCATTGCGGAAATGCTCTTATCCCAAGAGTAATCATAAGCCCTGCAATTGCAAGACCTACCAGAACCGCTAATGTATTTCTTAGAAAATTCATTAATCCTGATGTGCAATCATTGAGATTTCGATATCAACATTTTTTGGCAGACATGAAACCTGTACAGTTTCTCTCGCCGGATAGCTTTCTGCGTCAAGATACGATGCGTAAATATCATTCATTACAGCAAAATCATCCATGCTTTTTAGGAAAATGGTAGCTTTCACAACATTTTTAAAAGTCATACCTGCTTCAGTAAGGATTGCTTCAAGATTTTTCATTACCTGATGTGTTTCCTTTTCGATTCCCTCTACCAGCTTACCCGTTGAAGGATCTACCGGAATCTGACCTGAAATATAAAGAACTCCGTTGGCAAAATTTGCCTGAGAGTAAGGTCCGATAGCTGCCGGAGCATTTTCTGTATTGATTATTGTTTTCATTATTAGATATATTTCAAATATTTTTTAAATTAAATTTTGCCTCAGAAATCAATGTGATTGCTGACTCTGTTTGGCTGCAAATATAAAATTTCTATTTTAATTAAATGATGATCTTAAAAAGGTGCGTTAGGCTGCGTAAAACTTCTGTCTTTATATTTAAGAGCGTCACTCAAAATATTTGCTTTGATTCCTATAAAGAAATCGTACACTTTATACTGCCCGAAAGGAACCCAGTTAAAATTTATTGTGAAACTTCGCTGATCTCTCGCAAAACCGATTCTTGTGTAAGCCAGTTTCCCTGTGATCATGTCGTAGTGGGTACTTCCGGTAACATTCCAGTAGGGTGTAAGCTTCATATTTCCGTCCAAACCTACGGAGGCAATTCTTGTGCCTTCTCTGGTTAAATTTCTTGTATAGGCATAACTTGCATTGACATTCAGGCTCCAGGTTTGATCGAAGTGAGCATAATTGTCATCATCAAAATAATAATTTTCGTTTCTGATCTCGCCTTTTTTATCGTAGAGCTTGGCGTAATCTTTCTTCTCACCTTTTTTATTGAAAATCTCGCTGCTTAAAGGATAAGACATCTGAACATTAAAACCCTGTACACTGAACGATCCGAAATCTTCTGTTCTGATACCGGTATCAGTTCCGGGAATGAATAAAATTTTGTAAGGTTCTATGGCAAGGCTTGTGTTGATGCTCAGTTTACTGTCGAACAGAGATGTCTGTCCATTAACTGTGATTATTGAAAAAGGATGTGATTTTGCCAGGAAATTATAGTTCCCGTTGATATTCAGAGACTCAAATATTTTAATCTTTTTTACACCTGTAGAATCACTTTTAGATTTAATTTTCATCTCAATATTATTCGAAATATTGTATCCCATCGCTCCTACTTCGCCTGATACAGGACTTCCGACAATTCCCATATCAAAAATTGAGTAAGGCGTCAAAGCACCTGCTGCGTCATAATAATTTCTGAAATATCCAAAGCCCGGTGCACCAAAATCAGGAGAATATGAAAAACTCAAACTCGGCATCATCATGTGACGGATTGCCTCTACTGCTCCACCTTTTTTAAAGTTCAGCATTCCGTAAAGCGTCGTTTGCAATGAAGCACTTGTGCTGAACGTAGAATATCCGGCTACTCTTTTATTCACCTGATCAACCACTTTATTTTCTATGGGGTCGTATGCTCTTGTAAGGGTTTTTGTAGTTAAAGCATTATCAATATTGGCTCCTAAACTAAAGGTAAAATATTTGGCAATCGTTGTATTGGTTCCTAAAGCAATATTGTTTCTCACACCGGTCTGCAGTTTATCCCACATGGCTTTGGTGAAAAGCTCGCCTTCTTCAGTGCTTACAGAGTTGGTTAGGTTAATTCCTGTATTTACGGTAATATTCTCCAGTAAACCCTGTCTCACTCCGGTTTTGGATCCGAATAAATAAAACTGGTTGATGGCAATATTCATCTGTGGAAGACGGAGATCCGCCAATCCTGTCGCGAAGTTCTGATTGTAGGAAGCCGTTCCGGTAATCGTGATTGGTAATGTTAAAAATCGTTTGGTAAGCGTGAGCGTAGAATTCTGCTGGGTTCTGAGCACGCTCTGATCCATAATATAATTATTGTTCACCGTATTGTTGTAGAACGTCTGGCTCGTAACATCCACTGAAGCAGAAAACGTTAGAAACGGATTAGCTTTGGTATCCTGAGTATGTCTCCACGCGATTCTGTAGGTTCCGGTTTTGCTGTAATTATCAAGTCCTTTAATTCCGCGGACTGTATTACCAATATCTGCGGCGAAATTTCCGTTGTAACGGTATTTCTTGATATAATTCATTTCCGGCCTTAAATTCCAGCTTCCTTTAGTATAAATATCAGCTAAAACCCGAAGGTCAAAATGCTCGCCAATGGGCTGATAATACCCCAAACCATTTAAGAAAAATCCAACATCTTCCCTTTCCCCAAAACTTGGAATCAAAATCCCTGCAGATCGCTTATCTGAAAACGGAAGAATAGCAAACGGCATTACCAAAGGCGTTGGCACATCTTCTATATACATTTGTGCAGGACCTACAATTAAGGTAGAATTGCTTTTTCCTTTCTGCATTTTGATGTGTGAAGCCAAAAGGTGGTAATCGGGCCGCGTATCTTTTTTATCGATATAATATTTATCGGTTGTAAACTCCGCATGGCGCATTACGAAGACAGAGTCGTTGTATTTTTTGGTTTTATCCGCCACTATCAGACCTTCACTTTCCTCGGTTCTCGCGTTGTAGGCAATAGCTTCTCTGGTTTTGGTATTGTAGCTGAAGCTTTCC
This sequence comes from Chryseobacterium sp. Leaf394, assembly GCF_001424105.1. Classification (GTDB taxonomy): domain Bacteria; phylum Bacteroidota; class Bacteroidia; order Flavobacteriales; family Weeksellaceae; genus Chryseobacterium. The sequence goes on from NZ_LMQH01000002.1 coordinate 24,238, forward strand.
ACTTCATATTTCTTTCCAGCCTGGTCAACCTGAGCCAATTCTGTATATTTACCTAAAGAATCCAGCTTTCCTCTGGCAAAAATGATGTTTTTCTCCTCATCAATCGAGATATAATCTGCGTCAATCTGCATATCCTGATACTTTACCTGCGCATTCTGTACGAGATAAATCATTTTCTTCGGAACATCTCTCCTTTTAGAATCGGCTTTTGTACGCAGTACATCTTCCAAAGACTCTTTTGGCAGAACTATTGTATCTTTTTTTGTGATGGTATCACTTACCACTTTCGGTATGGTATCATTTATTACCGTATTTCTCTGCAATTTTTGAGGCACTGTCTGTGCTAAAAAACTGTTAAAAATTAGGATAATAAGAAATTGTAATATATTTTTGAAGACGGTTTTGTCCAATTTTTGTTTGCTATAATTTGGGGTCAAAATTAGTATAATTTTTAAAACTGAAAGATGTACCAATCAAAATTTAAAATAATTTTAGCATTTCTGTTCGTAGTTTTCTCCAGTATTGCATTTTCTCAAAAAAAATTCACCATAGTTTTGGATGCCGGACACGGCGGAAGTGACCATGGAGCCTACAGATCTTACAGTGATATCGGTAGAATTGCAGAAAAAGATGTTACCCTCGCCATTACGTTAAAATTAGGTGCTAAACTTGAAAAGAATAAAGACTTTAAAATCATTTATACAAGAAAGATAGATGAATTTCCGTCACTTTCAGACCGTACCAACCTTGCCAACCGAAGTAAGGCTGATCTTTTCGTTTCTATTCACTGTAATTCCGCAGCCAGAAATACTGCATACGGAACTGAAACCTTTGTACAGGGACCAAACCAAAACGATGAAAATCTTGAAGTGGCAAAACGTGAAAACGATGTAATTTATCTGGATGAAAAAGATAAGCAGACTTTCGGCTCGTACAACGCAAGCTCTCCTGAATCTTTAATTGCCCTTAAACTTCAGCAAAGCAAATATCTTGAGGCCAGCATGCTTTTGGGAGGTTTGGTTGAAGGAAATTTTGTCAACAGAGACAAACGGTTTTCACGAGGTGTGTTTCAGAAAAACCTGCACGTTTTAAGGATGAATGCAATGCCTTCTGTGTTGATTGAGACAGGTTTTATCAATCATCCAGAAGAAAGTCACTATTTAGCATCAGATAAAGGTCAGGAAGAGATTGCTGAAAGTATTTACCTCGCAATTATTGATTACAAAAAAGCTTATGACAGAAAAACAGGAAATGTAGCCTCAAATAAAAAACCGGAGCCGGAAAAACCAGCTGAAGTTCCATTGAAAAATGATTTCAGAATTTTGCTGATGACCACTTCTATTAAATATGATGAAAGCGATCCTGCTTTAAGAGGATTAAATTACATTTTAATCTTAAAAGAAGGCGGAGTTTACAAATACTACTACAGCGTGACGAATATGGCTTCCATCAAAGATCAGAATATCAAAACTGCTAAAGATGCAGGTTTCAAAAATGCCTACGCAGTTGGATTTATGCCAAATCAAAAATTAAATTCCGGTTACTATAATATAGAAGTGTACGTAGGGAAAGATAAACTGAGCGCCAATTCCCATATTCTACAGACCTTGAAAGATGTGGAGCGAAATAAAATGAACGGCATTTTCTACTACACTTACGGAAAAGAGTATTCTTTGGAAGATGCTGTGAAACTTCAGAAAGAACTGGAAGCCAAAGGAATTAAAAATACAATCATCCAAAAGATGTATAAATAGCAGAAAAATTTTGAAATGTAAAACTTAATATATATTTTTGCAACCTCAAAATTTGGTCTATTCGTCTAGTGGTTAGGACTCAAGGTTTTCATCCTTGCAACAGGAGTTCGATTCTCCTATAGACTACAAAAATAAAATTAGAAATCGCAAGGGAAAAGCTCAGAGATATTTATCTGAAGAAAATTAAAAATTTTTAAAAATAAATTTGGCAGATAAAAAAAAAGTCTATACTTTTGCACTCACATTTGAACGATATGGCAAATCATAAATCAGCACTTAAGAGAATCAGACAAAACGAAGTAAGAAGACTTCGTAACAGATATTACCACAAGACTGCAAGAACTGCATTAAAAGTTTTGAGAAGCGAAGAAAACAAAGCAGCTGCTACTGAGCAATTGCCAAAAGTTATCGCTTTGTTGGATAAATTAGCTAAGAAAAACATTATTCACAAGAATAAGGCGGCTAACTTGAAAAGCAAATTGACTAAGCACGTTAATAAATTAGCGTAATTATATAGCTGGCCCGTTCGTCTATCGGTTAGGACCTCAGATTTTCATTCTGGTAAGAGGGGTTCGATTCCC
>NZ_LMQH01000002.1:26578-61989 GCF_001424105.1 Chryseobacterium sp. Leaf394
TAAACTTAATTGCTGCTAACCGGGCAATTAAAATAAGAGTTGAAACTTACAAAAACAAAAAACTAACCCTGTAAATATTTATTTCTTTACAGTCTGGTAGATGGCCCGTTCGTCTATCGGTTAGGACCTCAGATTTTCATTCTGGTAAGAGGGGTTCGATTCCCNAAAACCATTGATTTATTTCAATGGTTTTTTTGTTTTAGATAAATACTTGTAAGGCATAAAAAACCGCAGTCAATTATTTAACTGCGGTTTTAAATTTCAGGTTTTAAAATTATTTTTTGCTTAAAGCTTCATCGTATCTTCTGCTGATTTCTTTCCAATTGGTTACGTTCCAGATTGCAGTTAAGTAATCCGCTCTTTTGTTTTGATATTTTAAATAATAGGCATGCTCCCAAACATCGATTCCGAAGATTGGAGTTCCTTTTTCTTCCACAACGTCCATCAGAGGATTATCCTGATTTCCTGTCGAAGAAACAAATAATTTCCCACCTTTGTCTACAGAAAGCCAGGCCCAACCAGAACCGAAACGGTCTGCACCGGCTTTGCTCATCTTCTCTTTAAAAGCATCCATACTTCCGAAAGCATCGGTAATTGCTTTTGCCAATTTTGCTGAGGGCTTTGTATCTTTTTGCGGAGTAAGAACGGTCCAGAACAGTTCGTGATTGTAATGTCCACCCGCATTATTTCTTACAGCCATTGGTAGAGTTCCGGCTTTTGAAAGAATCTCAAACAAAGTCTGCTTCTCCTGTGGCGTTCCCGCGATGGCTTTATTCAGATTGGCAACATATGCTGCTGCATGTTTTGAATAGTGAATCTCCATGGTTTGTGCATCTACATTCCCTTCCAATGCATTATAAGCATACGGCAAAGGTGTCTGCTTGAACTGTGCAAACGCAAACTGCGCCGCAAATACTGCAGTGAATGCAGCTACTTTAAAAATCTTCATAACGTTTTTTATGTAAGGTTAAACTTTTCTAATTTGCTGGAAGATGGTTGCTGGAAAACCGAAGTTTACAATTCCCCTCTTCTTACTTCTTACTCTTTCAATAATTTCTTAATATCTGTAATCAATTTTTCTCTATCGGGATGAAATTTCCCGTTCAGCTGTGGATTTGTTCCTTCTGGATCGCCATAATTTAATCCTGAATAATAGAGGACTGGTTTGTTGTGTTCATCATAACGGCAACGCACATTTCCATCTTTATCTACCAATGCAATCATACCGCTGTGATTAAGGTTTTCGCTTTCATCCTCCTTATCGCCCACATAAATATCAAACTGATCGGCTAAATTTCCAATATATGCCCGGTCACCAGTGAGAAAATGCCAGTTGGGAGATTTAGCTCCAATTTTTTCGGCATGTTGCTTTAACAGTTCAGGCGTATCATTTTCAGGATCGATGCTTATTGAGATGATTCCAAAATTACTGTCGCTGATTTGATCTTCAATAAATCTCATATTGCTGTTCATCACCGGACAGATTGTGGGACATTTGCTGAAGAAAAACTCTACCAGATACACCTTTCCAATCATATCTTTATCGGTAATCTGTCTGCGGTTCTGATCTGTTAATTTAAAATCAGGAACTTTCATTACCGTAAAAAGGTTAGTTTTAAAATAATTGATTCCAAAACCGATTCCAAAAAACAGTAAGGCAATCACAACAATCGGAATAACAATCTTCTTTTTTGAATTGCTTTCAGGCCTTTTATTTCTGGACATACTTCTCCGGATTTTTCTTAAACTCGTCCTTACAGTAGGCACTGCAAAAACCGTACGTTTTATTTTTATAAACAAAAGTATGCTTCATATCCGGTTCGGTTTTCATATCACAGATCGGATCGGTTGCGTTGGCAAACTTCACAGGCTGGTTAACGGATTTTGATTTGGTGTTTTTTGCTTTATGTTTTACTTTCGGGGTTTCCTGCGCACAGGCAATTAAAGAAACCGACAAGAATGCTGTTAAAAAGAATTTTGATTTCATTTTTATTTTAAATTGGAATTAATAATTTGATTGAATAAAACTGAGTAATGTTTAAACTAAATTTAATATGAATTGGAAATCTGAACCATTAAGAAAATTAAATGGTTAAGTTTTTTAAGAAAATCATATCGATTTAAGCAAGATGCAGATTAGTCTGTAGATTCAATGCTATGGAGGAGATATTAAACTCCAACGAAGAATTTAGTTTAAATAAATTTAAGCTAACGGAGGATGGAATATTCTGAAATGATATTCTGAAGTGTTAAAGTTAAGGTAATCCGAATTTGGATTTATCAATTGAAGATCAAGATTTAAGCAATCTGAAAAAGACAGAATTTCGTTTGAAAGAAAAACATCCAAACCTGCCATTTTCACATTCTGAGAATTATTAGTTTGCTTCTCAGTTTTTGCCAGTTCTTTTCCAACATAACATTTTCCTTTACAATCGGAATCAATTACATTTCTTTTTTCACAAAGATTTTTTACGATATAATCATAATTCATCGCGTAGTTGAGCATCGGCAAAACGGGACGAATGGCGATGGTAAACACGATGAAAAAGGATACTAAGAACTTCAAACAAAAATCTTTACTACAAATATAGTGTAGAAAATTGATTTTAGGGTTTATTTATGATGAATGTCAGTCGCGGGTGCGGGTTTCGAGATTCGAGATTCGGAGTATGAGTTCCGGGATGCGGTATGTGATGTTTTTTTTATAGAACCGGTAACTTGCAATCGCAATTGATTTTTAAATTAAATTATTTAAATTTATCCAATGAAAGTTTTAATTGTAAACGGCCCAAATCTCAATTTGTTAGGCACCAGAGAACCTGAAATCTACGGTCATATTTCTATGGAGGATTATCTGGAAAAACTGAAATCGGAGTTTTCTTCTCATGAGATTTTGTACTATCAATCCAATATTGAAGGTGAAATCATCAACCGTTTGCAGGAAAATGATTTTGATGCTCTAATTATTAATCCCGGAGCTTTTACGCATTATTCTTATGCGATTGCGGACTGTTTAAAAAATATTCAGAAGCAAAAAGTAGAAGTTCACATCAGCAATATCTACAAAAGAGAAGAATTCCGGCAGAAATCTGTGACAGCAGCCTGTACTGATGCGGTTTTGTCTGGTTTTGGGATGGATGGATATCGGTTGGCGGTTTTGAGTTTGAAATAGTTCGCACAGATTTCACAGATTTAAACAGATTATATGTGAAAATTTAACCGTAATGCTCTTACGATTACGAGAAAAACCTAAGACAGTTAAAGTCAAAAATAATATGAATTTTAAAAGCGAGATTCTAAACAATACTACAATATCTGAGAATTATTTAGATGGTAATTACATTTTTGGCTTCTCTCCGGATAAAATTAGAATTCAATATGCAATTACAAATACTGTTGAGAACAAAATTATTGGTGAACTGAAAACGGACAGATTTAAAAAATTTGCTGAATTAGAAAGTTTATTCATGAAGTTAAATAATTTCTTAAATAAAAATGAATTTGAAAATTACAAATTAAATATTTCTCAAAAGCTCGCTGACGAATCACTTAAAAACTGGAATCCAAAAAAAAGAGAAAACGAAAGGAAAAGACTGTTCGAAGAAATTTACTTAGATCGTATCGTAATCGAATGGAGAAAAGATCTGTGGGACGTTCTGGATGACGAAATTATCTGTAATGAAAAATATGAAATTGTATTGGGTTTTATCGACGATAAATATAAAGATGAGCATTCAATTACAGTAGAAATTAATCCCGAAAATTTAAAAGTTGAGAATGTCTTTTTTGAATGAGAGACTTTTTTAAAAATCACTTAGCAGAAAATAAAAAAAGCCTCATCAATTTATGAGGCTTCATTTCACTATTTCTAAATGGTCTGTTCCTGAAGTTGAGGACCAGAAGCAATCAGCTTTTTGGCTTCGTCATTACCGCAGTACTGCTCGAAGTTTTTGATATATTTTGCAGCAAGATCTTTTGCTTTTTCTTCCCATTCTGCAACGTCACTGTAAGTATTTCTTGGGTCTAAAATCCCTTCAGAAACATTTGGTAACGAAGTTGGAATTTCAAGATTCATCACCGGAATCGTAGTTTTTTCCGCAGATTCAATTGACCCGTCGATGATCGCATCAATGATTGCTCTTGTATCTTTTAAAGAAATTCTTTTTCCGGTTCCGTTCCATCCTGTGTTTACCAAATATGCTTTTGCACCGTGCTCTTTCATTTTACCAATCAGTGTTTTAGAATACATTGTTGGGTGTAATGTTAAGAATGCTTCGCCAAATGCAGGAGAAAAAGATGGTTCCGGTTCTGTAATTCCTCTTTCTGTTCCGGCTAATTTTGAAGTATATCCACAAAGGAAATGGTACTGAGCCTGATTTTCATCTAAAATAGAAACCGGTGGCAAAACTCCAAAAGCGTCTGCAGAAAGATAAACTATCTTGCTTGCGTGACCTGCTTTTGAAGGTAAAACGATTTTATTAATATGGTAAATCGGATAAGAAACTCTTGTGTTTTCTGTGATTGATCCGTCTGTGTAATCTGCAATTCCGTCGTTCACTACAACGTTTTCAAGAAGCGCATCTCTTTTGATTGCTCTGAAAATATCCGGTTCTTTTTCTGCCGACAGGTCGATTACTTTAGCATAACACCCGCCTTCGTAGTTGAATACGCCGTTGTTATCCCAGCCGTGCTCGTCGTCACCAATCAAATATCTTTTAGGATCTGCAGACAAAGTCGTTTTTCCTGTTCCTGAAAGTCCGAAGAATAACGCTACATCTCCTTCCTCACCTACGTTTGCTGAACAGTGCATTGACGCCATACCTTTCAGTGGAAGATAATAATTCATCATGGCAAACATTCCTTTTTTCATTTCTCCGCCGTACCAGGTACCACCAATGATCTGAAGTTTTTCAGTAAGGTTAAACATCACGAAGTTTTCAGAATTTAAATCCTGCTCTTCCCAGTTCGGATTGGTCGTTTTTGAACCATTGATTACCGTGAAATCCGGCTCTCCGTAGTTTTCTAAATCATAATGAGAAGGACGGATGAACATATTCGTAACGAAATGTGCCTGCCAAGCCACTTCAACAATGAATCTCACTTTTAGTCTTGTATCTTCATTGGTACCGCAAAATGTATCGACAACATAGATTTTTTTGGCATCAGAAAGCTGGGTTAAAACTAATTCTTTACAAGATTCGAAAATTTCGGGAGTAGTTGGTAAATTTACTTTACCATCCCAGAAAATAGTGTCTTTCGTAATATCATCCTGAACGATGTATCTGTCTTTCGGCGAGCGGCCTGTAAAAATTCCTGTTTTTACAGATACAGCACCAGATTCTGTGAGTTCAGCTTTTTCAAAACCTTGGTTTTCAGATGAAACTTCAGCCTGATACAATTCTTCATAAGAAGGATTGTAGCTTAAATGATAATTTCCTTTAATCCCTAATTTTTCTAAATCCTGGATGATTTTAGCGTTTTTCATTTTACTTATATTTTCTTTTTGCTTTTTGTAGGTTTATCAATTCATATTAACTAATTGTTAAACTTCGATAAATATAAACATATAAGCGAAAATGGCAAATAAAAAACAGACCTTTTAATAAACTGAAAATCAATCAATTAAATCATTCCATTCGAAAATAGTGGTAAAACCTCTGCCCCAAAAATAGTCCTTGTAGCCGTCAAATTTTGCACTCATCACAAAATCTCCGCCCCAGGCACCTAAACTTTTGACAAATTTTGCACAATCTTCAAAGAAAATCGATTTAACTGTCGGAATTCCAATAAAATCAGAAATACGTTGTTCATGTATCATCATTAGTTCAGAAAAATTATCTAATTCATCACACAATAAAATATTCTTTGTGAGATTAGAAAATTCATCGACTAAATTCTGAGACTTAATTTTAGACCTGTAAAGATCAATTGCTGCCCGGCTGTCCTGCTTCTGATTTAAGTGAATGAAAATCAGTTCATTCTTAAATTCAGGACTGAAATCTATCTTTTCAAAATGGATCTGGGGTTTGTTCTGAAAGAGAACCGCCGATTTGGCTTTTGCCACGGCAATGTCGTAACCGCTGCCGCCTAAACTGATGGTATTTAAATTGAAAGGATCAATATCAGACCATTCAGCGAGATTGTTCATTAGAGTAGAACTGCTTCCCAGACCGTAATCTGCAGGAAACTGAAGATTTGTTTTTAAATTGTAGGAATCTGTGCCTTTAAATTTAATTTCAGAAAGACTCTGAACATTTTTTAACGTTTTAAGAATAAACTCAGCACTTGAAGTAATGTTGGTTTCGAGGATCTGCCAGTCTTTATAATTGATGACAGCCTTTAACCATAATTTGTTCTGATGATACGCCTCCCAGAAGATGAGCGATTTTGCATCTGCTATTTCATCAAAAAAAAANATATTCTGAAGTAAGCATCAGCTTTCCCGGTGAATAGATCTCGCCCATTTTATTTAAATTTTAAATTGCCGAAGCCGATGTTACTTCGCTGTCAATTTTCTTAATCAATCCCTGAAGAGTTTTTCCGGGACCCACTTCCACAAAGTTGGTTGCACCGTCTTTAATCATATTCTGTACAGACTGAGTCCATTTTACAGGGCCTGTCAACTGTGCGATCAGATTATTTTTGATCTGCTCAGGATCAGTAACTGCAGTCGTTGTGATATTCTGATAAACAGGAATCGTTGCTTTTCTGAATTTTGTTTTCTCAATTGCTGCCGCCAGTCTTTCCTGCGCCGGCTGCATCAAAGGTGAATGGAAAGCTCCGTTTACAGGCAGAAGCAAAGCTCTTTTGGCTCCGGCTTCCTTTAGTTTTGCACAGGCTTCCTCAACCGCAGAAGTTTCTCCGGAAATCACCAACTGCCCAGGACAGTTGTAATTTGCAGGAACCACGATTCCGCTGATGGATGCGCAGATTTCTTCCACTTTAGCATCATCTAAACCTAAAATCGCTGCCATAGAACTTGGATTGGCATCACAAGCTGCCTGCATCGCTTTGGCTCTTTCAGAAACCAGCTTCAATCCGTCATCAAATGACAACACTCCGTTGGCAACCAAGGCTGAGAATTCTCCCAAAGAATGACCGGCAACCATCTCGGCGCCAAGACCGTTTACCGCTTTCAGAGCAGCAACAGAATGTATAAAAATTGAAGGTTGTGTAACTTCTGTTTTCTTAAGATCTTCATCTGCTCCATTAAACATAATGGAAACAATATCAAATCCAAGGATTTCGTTGGCATACTCCATCAGGTCTTTGATGTCTTTTCGGGAATCGTATAATTCTTTTCCCATCCCGACAAACTGTGAACCCTGCCCAGGAAATACAAGTGCTTTCATGTATTTATTTAAATATTATAAAATAGTTTCTAAAATTACGGTGTAAGTCTAATGACTCTGAAACCTTTGTTGATGTAGGCTCCGTTGGCTTTCACTCTTTCAAACTCAAATTTGGTAGCAAGCTGAGTCTGTACCTTATTCATCTGTTTAAAGATTTCTCCTTTTTTATTTTCTCTCGTCAGCATATCATTTACTACATCAAACCCGATTACCGCATATTTGCCAGGAGTTTTGCAGTATTTAGCCTTGTAAGCTGCAAGAATTTCTTTTTCAAAATTTCCGTCAGGATCAATCTTTCTGTCCATTAAATAAACAAGATTTGCCATAACCAAATCATCAGCTTTCTTTTCGAAGCTTGACACTGAATACATACTGAATGCTTTCAAACCCTGAACTTCTTTGGAAAGTGCAATTACTCTGTTTGCAAATGCTTCTCCCACAGCGTCATTATCATTTGCCAGTACGGCGATTACCGGGGCAGACTGTCCCGTCATCATATTCTGATCCAACTGGATTTCTGCTGCTGAGTTAACAACAGTTACCGTGGCATTTTTCAGTGTTTTTTCGAAACCGGCCTTCAGATAATTGGCATTGTCTTTCTTGGCGTCGGCAACGATATAAATTTTCTGATTGGAGTACACCGCTTTTACTTCTTCAACAATTTTGTCGGCATAAGTCTGATCGCTTGTTTCAAGAATCACCAGATTGCTGTAATTATGCAGTTCCGGAGCATTCGCAAATGGAGAAACTACCGGAATTTTCTGATTTTTTGTAAAATCAAGAAGATCAACTACATTTGATTTAAAGAATGGTCCAATGACCAAATCGGTGTTGTTTGGATTGATCTGAGTAAGCGAATTTCTGAACGAAGCTTCACTTCCTGAGTCAACGATTTTTACATCCAACTTCTGCCCGTTTCCTGCATTTCTTTCGATGGCTAATTTAGCACCTGTAAGAAAATCCAAAGCCATGGCTCTGTACTGAGAATCGTTTGCACTGTATCCGAAAGGCAGCATTAATACTACATTTAAAGCATCTCCGTTTTTCTTTACATAAGCAGGATCAAGCTTTTTGATTTTCAAAACCATTCCGGTTTTCAGACCTTTTGCCAGATCGGGATTGAGAGCTATAAGCTCATCGATTGTAACTCCGTATTTGTTTACGATGGAGAAAACAGTGTCGCCGGATTCAACAGTGTAAGTTACATATTCGTCGTTTTGAACAGATGGAGAAGTTCTTTCGTTTCCGCTGTCAATTTTTGTTCTGTTATTTGTAGGAGTAACAGTAGCAGGCTGTTCTACAACGGCCGTCTGAGTTCCTCCGTACTTTTTAATGCTGTCTAACGGAAGCGTAATCTCGTCTCCTATTTTCGTGTGCGAATCAAGATCGGGATTCAGTTTTCTGAGATCTGATTCGGAAATTTTGTACTGTTTTGTAATGCCGTAAATGGTCTGCTTTGGCTGCAGAACTATTTTCCCAAACTCTTTAGCCTTAGTTTCAGAAGTCTGAACTTTCTGTGCCGGAGCGGAAGAAGATTTCACATTAAGAACCTGCCCTATTGCCAGAGATCCGTCTTTGGTTTTTGGGTTTAATTTATAAAACTCGTCAATGGTGATGCCGTACTTTTTTGCAACATTGTAAGGGGTATCACCTTTTACGACTTTATGGGTCTTCTGTGCAGAAAGCCCAATAAATGCGATTAATCCGGATAAAACGAAAAGCTTTTTAATCATTCTGTGATCTTAAATAGTTTACAAAAATACTTCTTTAAAATTAAATGGCAACAATTATTAGTTTTGATTCTGTCACATCCATTTCTCTGTAGCATGTCTCAATCCATTGTGTGCCGTGATCAGCAAAAAATACACTAAAATTAAGTACTCTTTCCTGCCAGATTTTTGCCGGATTGATTTCCATGAACAGAGTTTCAAGCCTGTCTAAAAGTTCGCCCTGCTTGATTTTTTCAGCCTTTAACAATCTTTTTCTAAGTCTGTCAAAAGATTTCATCTGTCTCACTTCCTCACCTTTCACCATGTTTCCAAAGGACTTTTCGGTTTTTTCAGCAAGAAGTTTAAGGTTTTCAAAATGAGATTTCAACAGTTTCTCCTTTTCTTCCAAAGTCTTTAGAATTTCATTATCATCAAGAATTTTTCTGTTGGTAACCTTGGTGAAATTTCCGAAAAAATCTTCGATATTTAAATCTAATTGATCAATTTTTCCCAATACTTTTCCGTCAACAAAAACCATTGAGTTTCTAGGAATAAGAACTGGAAACGGAATTTGTAATGAGTCAAAATAATCTTTCAACTCCAGCCAGTACATGATTTCGGCATTTCCGCCGATGTAAGCCAGATTGGGAAGAATCTTTTCCTGATAAACCGGTCTCATTAAAGCATTTGGACTGAACTTTTCCGGAAAACTATTCAGTTCTGCTACAATTTCATCTCCGGAAAGAGAAATTTCGGTGTCATTCACCAAAAATTTATCCTGAAAAGGATCAATTCTGTTTCGGGTTTCAGAAAGATAAAAAAGATTGATATCCCGGGGATTTACCTGTACTTTACCATATTTTTCTGTCAGAAAATCAACTTTTTCTTTTGATTTTTTATTTAAAGAAGAATTTAAAATTTCATCTTTAAAAACACCGGTCATCTGAGCTTTTAAAGCTTTCGAATCTCCGCCAATAATGAGTAATCCGTGTTCTGAAAAAAGTCTGTTGACTAAAATTTTAATAGATTGAGTTAAAGTTTTCCCAGACTGATAAGCTTCTTTCAGCATTAAAATCAGTTCGGTTCCGAAAATATGATCTTTAAACTCACTTTCAAACTCTGAAATAAAATGCGTGTCTGTCAGTTTAATTTTGCCAACTGTCCCACCACTTTTCTCATTAACTTCGTAGAAACCGTTTTTCGTTTTGAAGTGATTGATCTCGGCGAAATCATGATCTTCCGAAGCCATCCAGTAAACAGGCACAAAATTCTGCTCCGGAAACTGTTCCTTCAGATAGATACATGTTTTTACGGTCTGTAAAATTTTATATATGAAAAATGCCGGACCTGTAAAAAGATTGAGCTGGTGCCCTGTTGTGATGGTGAAAGTTTCAGAATTTTTAATGAAATCAAGATTTCTTTTCTGAAGATCTGAAAGTTTTAGATCTGAAAGCTGTGCATTTAATTCATCAAATAAAATCTGTCTCTGCTCATCTGAGAAAGATGCTTTTTTGTTTTGAATCTGCTTCTGAAAATTATTTTTTGAAAAAGTATATTCCTCAAATCCTTCGATCTTATTTCCGACAAAATCTTTAATCAGCTGCGGAATACTTTCTATATTTTTAAAATCTAATGTTTTTAAAGTTCTCAACTTTTTAGTTTTTAGTTGAACAAATACCAGACGATTCCGAGATTGAGTCTGAAATCATATACCGGATAATGTGGAAAAGCGTACGCTGTGTTGGGCGCGATAAGGTTTCCGATCTGCTGTCCTTCGATGAAGAAAAACATTTTTTTCACCTTTAAATTAAAGTAAACATCAGCAATCGGCTTCCCTCCGATGGAGAAAGAATCGCTTCCCGGAAGAATATATTCGTTTAAGATCGGAAAATATTCTCTCGAAGCAAATTTAGTGAAATAATACACTTTCACCCCAGCCTGAATTTCTGCTGCATTTTTAAAAGCTCTGGACTGAAAATAAATATTTCCGCGACCGATAAAAGATGGCATAGGCAGAAGATCTCCGTTAGATAAAACATCTTGAAACTGCAGTCTTGTATTGAAATGAAATTTCCCGTAGCTGAAAGTGGCATCACCTCCAATCTGAGTAACATTCACTGAAACATCGCTCTGCATCGGCTGTGAAGAAGAGTTGAAATAGGCATAATTGTCGATTCTGAAATAGTTGGCAAAGAGCTGTGTTTTAAACCATTTCAGATTTACACTTCCACCAATATCTGTGATTGCCTGATTTCTTGGATCCTGCATTAGGTAATTGAATCTTCTGTAAATGGAAGTATTTGCGAGATAATTAAATGAAGGTGTTGCTGTCTGAAAATTGACGTGGGCATCTACAAAATAGTCTTTGATGGGTTCAAATTTCACATTGTTTGTCGTTTTCAGATAGCTTCCAAACTGGCTTCCGTTGGAGAATTCCAGAAATGATTTCAGGTCAAATTTATCAAAAAGATTAATCTGAAGATTTCCTACAGCTCCTATTCTGCTTTCTTTCATTTCGGCAGGAATGGAAAGGTTTGAAAGATTAATTTCATTTAAACCAAACTTCAGCATCTGATAACGAAGTCCGGCATCCAGTTTAAATTTGGCATTATCAAAAACCAGACTTACAGTATTGCTGAAATTGTCAGAATATTTTTTGGTGGAAGCAGGAAAACCGTTGACCAGCTGCGCCGGAAGATCGTACCAGAAAGGGTCTGCACCTCCCTGGGTATAGTAATATTTATTACCCTGATGTGAGAGTGTATGTCTTATGCTGAACGGAAATTTTTCAGAATTGAAAGGCGAAAACTGATGGCTCAGGTAATATCTTCTGTATGAAAACTGCGAACTTGAATTCTGTAGATTGACCTGTGCATTCCATTTGTTGCTGTAATCTGAATCTCCCGCCTGAAAAAGGTTGTCATCCACGATTCCACCGTTTTCCTGATTGTTGACATTCTGATGGAGATAATGTGCAAACAATTCGTACTTACCGCTTTTTGAGGTATAATGACCCGAAAAAATGGTGTTGTTATTGGACGCAAGATAATTTCTGTAAATTCCCTGAGATCTTAATCCTGAATATTCTAAAGCAAAATTGAATTGTTTCCCGATATTCTGCGTGTAAGTAGAACGAAGCGCAGCACCATTTCGCATGGCGTTATGATAAATGAAAGATGCTGTCGGCGTTTTGACATCGTAATACAAAACATCATCCGCATCTAAAAGATTGTAAGTTTTATTGGTAGGCACAAGCGAAAGATTCTGCTCAGCCATCACTTCATAAGACAATGGATTAAATCCAGCCCCAATGTTTGAAAACTGTACTTTACCAAAATTATCGCGGTTGTTGTATTGTGAAAAAATATAGGTTTTGTCGGCGGTCATCACCGTATCAAAGATTTTTTTCTCAGCCCACTGTTTTTGTATGAGATAATCGTTGATGGTAGGTTTGAAGATCTCAAGAGAATCTTTTTTCCCGGAATCTACGATGATTGTATCTGAATCGTTTGAAGTGATTAAGGTATCTTTTACAGTCTGTGCCTGCAGATTTGCGCAAAATAATATGATAAAGAGAAATATGTATTTCATTGAATTAAAAATCAAATCTTTTCTGATAAGATTGACGAGGCAAAAATAAGAAATAAAGCGCAATAAAAAGCCCTGCAAAAAATTTGCAGGGCGGAATAAAAAATAATTCAAAAATATGATTTTTAGTTCATTAATTCCTGGAGGAATTTTTTGTAATCTTCATCCGTTTTAAGTTTATTTTTCCGTGAGATGGTCGAAATTTTTTCTTTTTTAGCGGAAAAATTTTCTTCAAGATCACTTTTCTTAAAAGGAATCAGCTTACCCGTATTTGCGTCATGTAAAAAATAATCAGGTTTAGTGCTTACAAATCTAGCTTTTGTAGCCTGACCGTAGCCATTCTCCGAAGCTTTTGCTGCGATGAATCTTACTGTTTCTTTTTTTACGACTGAATACTCATTAATCTTATCAGAAACCTTGATATAATATTTATCATTGATTAAAAGCACTACATATCTATTATCAAAATGGAATTCTACTAGCTCCTTTGGAACTTTAAAATAATCCTCATTTTTTTTTAGAACAATTTCATCCTGATAAACATTATAGCGCAACAGGTGAATGCCGTCTTCACCAAGAATTTTCGATGGAAGAAATTTGTCTTCCAGGAAAGGAGAACCTTCGTAGTCACTATTGTCCAAAACCGTTTTATCAATTTTATCCAATGCATTTACCATTAATCTATTATGATGAATACTGTTCAAAACCGTACTCTGACCAAAATAGATATGACTGAAGATTATGCAGATTCCAACACTGATGCGAATCATATTACAAGGTTTATGGTTGTTAGCTTCCCTGAATAATATCTGTAACATTAGCAAAATTACCAGCGCTTACAAAAGGAGTGTAAACTAAAGTAATTTTTCTAGTACAGAAGTTAATTACTGAAGGAGTTGTAGTTACCTGTCTGATACTTACCATTCCGTAAGTTGGATGCATATAACCTGTTTGCTGATTAGCAAATGTTACATTTCCAGTTGATGGGTCATACTGTATCTTAATATCATAACCATTTGCATAGTAATTTTTAAGCAATAAAGTATTTGGCTCAGCTCCTTGCTGAATCTGCTGAGGATAAGTGCCACCAAAGAATGGCTGAGTAGCTGTAAATGTACCACCCATAAAATAGGTAAGAGGACATTTTAGAGCAACTGTCATTGTATGAACAGGATTTAATATTCCGTTTTTAATAGTTGGTGACTGCAATCTGAAAACTGCATTTTTTCCCTCAGGACTTGCACCTGACTCTAACAACTTTAAAGAAATCGTACCGTCGAATCTTCCTGACGGATTGCTGGCTCCCATGAATTCAAAGTCTATCCCTTCCTTCAACTGAGAAGTCGGATCTACAACTAATCTCACTTCGGCATTGTCTACTTTTGCTAAAGTTCCATACTTTACCTCAACAATTTTAGAACCACTCCCCTGATCAACAAGCTGTTGTGATGTAGAATTGATAAATGTGAGTACAGGTTCATCATCATATATAATCTTTTCGTTTGAGCAAGATGCGGCAAACGCAAGACCTAATAAATATAAGTATTTAGTAATTTTCATTTTTTGAATAATTAATGATTAGTAACCAGGATTTTGTACAATTGTTGGATTCCCCTGAGTTTCCGGTCTAGGGATCGGAAGGGATTTCATTCTATAGTCTGTAATTGGAATTGTAACCGGAATTGTCTTAAGATCATCAGTAGGATCTCTGTCAATTGCAACACCCGCTGTTTCTCCAAGTCTTTTTAAATCAAGATACCTGTGCCCTTCCAGATAAAGCTCTTTTCTTCTTTCTAACAAGATATCTGTATAAGCCTGTGCCTTACTTGTATAAACAGGTAGTGCAACAGGAGCCAAATAGTTTCTGGCATCTCTTACTGCCTTAATTCTTGTAGCTGCACCGGCAAAATCTCCTTCTTCTACCGCACATTCAGCTAAAATAAAATAGATTTCTGATAATCTAAATACTTTCAGATCATTTCTGGTTGTCTGATTGGTTTTACCTGGATATTTATCAATAATTAAAACATCCTTTACTCTATAATCAGGGATAGTTGCATAACTGGTATTTACAGTTGATGTGTGGTCTAAATAAGCAAATCTTCTGATATCACCATTAACTGCAGATAGAAGGTTATATGTTTTTCTACCCATATCATATAAAACAGAACCTGAACTGTTTGACTGATTTGTATTAAATAAAGTACCAATGTTACCCCAAGCACCTGTAGTTGGTCTACTTAGTGCAAAGATGATTTCGCCTTGTGAAGTATCAACCCACATTCTTTTATAAGGATTTGTAGTTGCCAATGCATTAAGGCCTCCGTGGGATGTTGCATTACCGAACGCTAAGCCTGTAGGCACTGGCGTGGCTGCTGTCAATGATAGACCTGAACCAGAGAGTACCGCTTCTGCAGCTGTTTTAGCCTGAGGATACATTCCTCTGTAAAGATAATATCTAGCTTTAAATGCGTTAAGCATATTTCTTGTTACTCTAAGATAGCTCGCGCCCCCTACCGTGAGATTAGTTTCTGCAAATGCAATATCTGCGTCTATAGCCGCAAACACTTCAGAGTTAGCTACTCTTGGTCTCACCTCGTCTACCATCGGAATATTATCAAAAACCATTACTCCTAAAGCCGTTCCACTCTTCATGTCAGTTGAAAAGTAAGACAATAAAGTAAAATAGTTAAATGCACGAATTACTCTTGCCTGAGCTAAAATATTGTTATAAGAACTTACGTCCGCGGATGCTGGAGTCACCTTCTTTGCTCCATCCAACAATCTGTTTACTCTGTTGATTGTAGAATAATTTGAGATCCAGATACCCGAAGCATAAGGATTTGTTACATCAAGGTAAAACTGATGCGCACTTAACTGAAGTTCAGAATTTTGAGGTCCCATACCCAGTTCATCTGTAAACTGTCCTGAGAAAAATATCTCATTCGTGTTATCTAAACTACTGTACACAGCACCGTTAAGATATTTATCTAAATCTGCTGTTGTCTGAAAGGCCAATTCAGCCGGCATTTCACCATCCTGAATAATATCTAATGCATCATTGCAAGAAGAAACGCTAAATAAAGCGACTACTGCAATTACCGTTGTTTTAAACGTATTTTTCATGAATTGAAATTAAAATTTATTAAAAATCTAAATTAGCTCCTAAAGAGAACGTTCTCGGATTAGGATAAACACTTAGAGGGAAAGTTCCCAAACCTTCTGGGTCATAACCTCTCCACTTACTCCAGGTCATCATATTTTCTGCCTGAATAAATATTTTTGCTGATTTAAGCAAAGAATTATCGCTAAAAAACTTTTTAGGAACACTGTATGCCAATGTAACATTTTTAAGTCTTAAGTAAGAAGCATCAAAAAGCAGACGATCTGTAATCGCAGAAGTTGGAGCATTAAGCGCAGGTATGTCTGTTTCCTGATTTTGTGGAGTCCAGGCATTTAGCAAATCTGCAGATACGTTGTAGCCCGCTCTCATGTAAGCTGGGTTCAGTGCCCATGTCAACTGATTATCTGATCTCCAGAATTTAGCATGGAATGAAAACAATACATCTAATGAGAACCCATGATACATACTGTTGAACCCAAAACCACCCTGATATTTAGGGAAATAATTCTTTCCTGTTTTTCTACGGTCTTTATCTAAGGCCTGTTCAGATACATTTCCGTCTGAATCCAAATATAACTCATTACCATTATGAGGATTTACTCCTAAGTAGGGAACTAAGTTCCACTCATTAAGCGTACCTCCTTCTTCCAGCAATAATGAACCTGTAGAAACTGGTATTAAAAGTTTTGTAATTTTGATATCATTATAAGATCCGTTAGCAAAAAGTGTAAATTTTGCATCTGGTTTGTTAATGACATTATATCTGATTACAGCTTCAACACCCTGGTTTTGCAAACTACCATAATTTCCTTTGTACTGATACTGGCTGGTAATTGCAGATGAAGGAATATTATAGTAAAGCATATCTGTATCTTTTCTATATACATCAACATTACCTTCAAGTTTATTATTTAGTACTTTAAAATCTAAACCAACGTTTGCCTGCGTAATTTCTTCCCATTGCAGAAATGGATTAGCAATATTACTTACAAAAACACCTGGTGTGTTATTGTAGCCATTTCCTACCGCATTAAGATCTCTAACGATATTTGCACCTAACAGCATGGCATTAGTATCATCACCTGCCCCAACCACGTTAGCGTTACCCTGGGTTCCATAGGATGCTCTCAGTTTCAACATATCGACGAAAGAAGAATTCATAAAGTTTTCTTTATCAACATTCCATCTTCCACCAACAGACCAGAAAGTTCCCCATTTATTACCTGGTGCGAATCTGTAGTTTCCATCTCTTCTTATAGTCCCTGAAACACCATATTTATCGGCATAATCATAATCAACAGTTGCGAAATATGCTAATGCTCCAGCAGTAATTTTATCTGCAGAAACCGTTGGTATATAAATATCTCTAACAAAGTCCGGCGCAATATAACCTGTACCCTGTCCTATTGCAAATGTTTTAGGATCAAGACCGTTTTGCGTCTGTCCACTTGCCTGATAGTGAATTTTATTATATTCAAAATAAGCTCCCAGTCCTAAAGTATGATCTCCGAATGTTTTGTTATAGTTTGCACTGGTTACTGTAGTAAAGTTTAATTCTCTTGAGTTACGAATGGTTTCTGAGCCGCCATACTCCTGATTATTTTGAGCCGCTACAGATAAGGATAGATATGCGTTTGGATGTCTTCCTGCCATTGAATTTCCAATTTTAACATCAGCTCCAGTCCTGTTATTCAATGTAATTTCATCCGTTAATTTATAAGATGTTGTTGCACTTGAGAAGATAGAAGTTTCGTTAAATCTTCCAAATACTGACTGATCACCTTTGAGAACATCCTCCAAAACATACGCAAAATTACCAGGACCTCCCGAATTTGTTCCAATCGCATTGAAAAGATCACGACCCGTTGCATACAAACCAGACTGTAGATATGGCAATGCGAGGAAAGAACCTAAAAGCGGGTTCTGAACAACATTTCCATTAATCGCACTATTACTTTCCTGATTCAACTGATTTCTTTTGGAATATCCCATACCAACAATTGCAGTATAGTTAAACCTTTTATCATTAGATCTTCCTGTGATATTATTTCTGAAGGTAAATCTTTTGAAATTGGTATTCGGCACAAGACCTCCCTGCTCCAGATATCCAATTGAAGAATATACAGTTGCATTCTCGCCTCCAAAAGTTGTCGATACATTATGTTGCTGAATAACATCTGCTTTAAAGAAAACGTCTTCCCACTTTGTATCAATAGGATAATTTGCAATTTGATCCGGTGTAAGAGTACTTCCTAAAAGAACACCGTTATTCTTCTGAATCTGCAGCAATTCCTTAGCATTTGCAATGTTGTACTTATTTTGTGGCATGATACTGATACCTGTCATTGTTGAATAGCTCAACCTTAACTTAGAATTAAATCTTCCACCTTTCGTTTTCACAAGCAAAACACCGTTAGCACCTCTATTACCATAGATTGAAGTCGCGGCAGCATCTCGAAGAATGGAAATTGATTCAATATCTTCGGCATTTAGGTTTCTAAACTGAACAGCGCCAGTAGGAACACCATCTATCACAACCAAAGGTTCTGTATCAGCACCAATGGAAGATACACCTCTAATTACCATATCAATTTTAGCCGAACCAGGCGAACCTGAATTCGATGCAATAGTCACCCCTGGAGCAGAACCTTGAAGGGAACTTAAAAAACTAACATTGGGACGGTTTTCTAAAACCTCGGATGTAACTGTTGTATTTGCAGAAACGTCTTTTGGTTTTGTCAGCGTTCTATTGTAACCTAACACCACTACCTCTTGAATATCCTTCGTATCAGCAGTATCGGTTTTAGAATTCGTAGTTTGCGCGTTAGATAAACTGTAAAGAAAAAATAAAGCTCCAACACTTACTACTCGTAATTTCACATTCATATTAACAAATTTTAATATTTAACTTTGCAAATATGTTAAAAATTATTTAGACAGCAAATTATCTTTACTAATAAATACACTATAAACATAGAAATTAAACAATCATTTAGTTAAAAAAAAATCTATTTTTCAACAAAACAGATAGAATTACACTCATTTCATAAAACTAAAAGCATTTCAAAAAAAATTAACATACTTTAACTAAATTTAAAAATATTATTTAGAACAATTATAAATTAATGAGGCTTAGAATTTATGTATTATTTTTAAAGCAGATAAAGACTAATCAGATAAGGATCATGATGAATAGCGTTAAATGATTTTACAGAGTATTTTGAAAAATCTTTTATTAGGTGTTTTTATGCGATTATTAAAATTATTATTTATTTGAAATAAAAAAGCCGCCTTATTTTAATAAGACGGCTTTAAACTTTATATGTTTTATTTAGTTGTCATAACCAGGATTAGCAACTATTGGAGTACCAGCGATATCAGTTTCAGCTCTCGGAATTGGGAAAGCAGTTAATCGAACATCAGTACTAGCACCAGCAGGTCTTGGCACAGCATCTCCCCATCTAAGAAGATCCCACTGTCTCAATCCTTCACCTACCAATTCTTTAGCTCTTTCTGTTTTAAGCAAAGCTATGTTCACACTTGACTGAGGAGATAAACCTCTGTTTGTAAGAATCTGATTATAATAAGCGAGAGCTTTGGTAGCACTACCACCATTAAGTTCAGCTTCAATACCATTTAACACAACCTCCTCAAATCTTATAACTTTTAAATTGTCAGCTCCTTCAAGATTTGCATATTTATAAAGATAGTATTCTCCGTCTGTAAGCTCAATTAATTGTCTTCTAACATCATTAGCTGAATACTGACTAAACAAGGTATTGCTCATCACAATATTACCGTAACCATTGTAGTTATAGATATATCCTAGAGAGTTTGTTCCGTTCGCTCCGGCAACCCCTACAACCAATTCAAAAATACTGTTATTCTGCTTAGAAGCCTCCCAAGATCCAACATAAGAAGCTGCTGGCATTACTTGATACTGACCACTTGCAACAATTTCGTCAGTAAGTGTTCTTACTTTCGCAAAATCCTGCTTGTATAGGAAGAATCTGCTCATTAAAGCTTTTGCTCCATTAATTGTAAGAGTTCCGCGATCTGTACTACCTATATCATTAGCCTGCATCATTGCTAAACCTGCATTGAAATCTGATTCAATCTGAGCTTCATTCTGAGCTATAGTACCTCTACCCTGTAATGCTTTTGGATCAAATTTTAATGGTGTTACAATTCCCAAAGTACCGCCTGTATATTTTTGCCCATATAATTTTAAAAGATCGAAGAAAAACATTGCTCTTAAAACATGTGCCTGGCCAATGTGATATCTCACCGCCTGACGATCAGCATCACTACCAGTAACTGCATTAACATCCGTTCCAATAAGGATATTTGCTTTTGCTACCGCAGCATAAATCTGAGACCAGGTATCTCTGGCATAAGCATCAGCAGATGTCATTGTATAATTATACACTGTGTTGAAATAACCAGCATATCCGTTACTGTACATTTCATCTGATCTCGCTTCACCGTAAACTGTGTAATCTCTTCCCAAGTACGTTGCTGATCTCATAGATACATACATACCTCTCTGGAAGGCCTCCACCTCATTTAGACTGGTTAAGGGAGCCTGTTCAACATCTTGATAAAACTTTGTTTCAACGAAGTCTTCACTACAAGAAACAGCAGCAGTTGATACTGCAACAGCAATTAGAGCTGTTTTTAAAATATTTAATTTCATTTTAATTTCTCTTTTAATTAGAACCCAATATTTACACCAATACTATAAGTTCTCATGATTGGTAAATTTAAATTAGAAGTACCATCCAAGTTAATTTCCGGATCTAATTTTAATCTGTCATCAAAGGTATGCGTCCAGATATTAGTTCCCATCACATACAGCTGTACAGAATTAAGACCTGAGCCTCTTAAAGTACTTCCTGTAAATGTGTAAGATAATCTCGCATTACCTAATCTGATATAGTCACTGTCATACAAAAATCTCGTTGAAGCTCTGTTACTCAACTTATTTCCACCATAGATTGGTTTTGGATTTGCTGCGTTTGGATTATCCGCAGTCCAGTAGTCCATCTGATCTGCATAACCAGAATAATTTAGAGTATACTGCCCATCACTGAACATATAGTTTGCCCAATCATCATAGATTTTACCACCAAAACCGTAAGTAAACTGTGCGTCTAATCCGATACCTTTGTAAGACATATTGATATTAGCTCCACCAAAAAGTGTACTTAAAAAGCTTCCCTGTACAGCCTGCTGAGCTGCATTGTAATTGTTTGTAGTAGCACCATCAACGCCATTCAAATACCATAGAGGATCACCATTTGCCGGATCTACACCAGCCCATTTTCTAAGGTACCAAGTTCTTACACCTTCACCCACTCTCATTGTAGTAGTTCCTGTATTTACATTCCCTCCATACAATGAAGTAATTTCATTATCAAGAGTACTTAAGTTTGCGCCGACAGTTAAATTAAACTGATCTCTTGACCCTTTGAAGATATCTGCATTTACGGTAAATTCGAAACCTTTGTTTACCAAGTCTCCTACGTTATCAACATAACTACCTAAACCTTGTGCCAGTGATAACGGAATATTGTAAACTAAGTCTTCTGTCTTTTTATGATAGTATTCTGCTGAGAATGTTAATCTATTCTGTAAGAATCCAAAATCAAAACCAACGTTGAAAGGTTTGATAGTTTCCCACTTTAGGTTTGGATTATAAAACAATCTGTAATTAGCAGAAGCTAAATCATCATAATTTGCAGTATAATTAAATAGAGCAAAAGGAACAGCAGAAATTTGGTTACCTACTTTACCATAAGAAGCTCTGAATTTCAAACTTGAAATAGCATCTACTTCTTTAATAAAATTAAGCCTTGCTAAATTAACACCTACACCTGCAGACCAGAAATCTCCAGCTTTTTTACCAGGAGTAAAATTTGATAAAACGTCTCTTCTGTATGATGCATCTAGTAATACTAACTTATCAAAATCATAATGTCCTGTAAATGCATAACCATGTCTACTGGTTTCAGATCTTGTACCAGCAATAGACTGCATTTTTACAAAGTTAGAAATTGTAGATAAAGATAAAGTTCCTACCGCAGAAGCACTCGCTCTTAAATCTCTGAAGTCTGATTTATAAGCTTCCTGAATTGCTGAGAAATCGAAATTGTGCTTTTCTGCCAAATTGAAGTTATAGCTTAAGATGTTCTGAACGTTAAAATTAAAATATCTTCTTGTTCCTGAATCTGCCAGACCATTGTAATTTCTACCATCTCCGTGTAACGGGCTTGAATATTGATCTTCTTCAACATTGATATATTCCGGAGCAAATACAAATCTGTACTTAAGATTTTTCAGGATGTCATATTCTGCATACATATTACCAAAAATTCTCGCCGTTTTTGCTACCTGAGAATTTAAATCCAATAATGCTGCATTATTAAACAAGCCATTAGACATACGTCCGTTTCCTTCCCAATAATAGCTTCCATCAGCATTGTACAAAGGATCAGTTGGTCTAAGGAAATATTCCCCTAAAATTGGATTTGCAAATCCTCCACCGTTTCCTAAAGTTCTGATTTTACTGTAAGATAACTGAAGGTTTGTACCAAATCTCAATTTATCAGTAGCTTTTACATCTAATTTGTTAGTAAACGTTAATCTGTTAAAAGAAGAATTTTTAATGATACTGTTTTGATCGAAATAGTTGATTGAGTTATAATAACTAATTTTTTCATTACCTCCGGAAACACTGAAATCTGCATTCTGAACATATGCCCCTTTTCTTGAAACTGCATCTCTCCAGTTTGTATCAGCACCTGAATTATAGATTGTTGCTGCCGAAGCGCCTAACCCTCCCCCAGCAATCACATTCTTTATTGCATCAATACTTCCATAAGATGGATATGCATTTAGAACCTGAGCTGCTACTAAATCCTGATACTGCTGAGCATTCAGACCTCTATAGCCTTCGATCGCTCTGTCACTCACACCATGATTAAAACCTATATTGAATCTTGGTTTTCCTGATTTACCCGCTTTTGTAGTAATAATAATAACACCCGCACCTGCATCAGCACCATAAACCGCTGTAGAGACCGCATCTTTAAGAACGGTTACAGTTTCAATATCATCTGGGTTTAAGTTAGCTAAAATATTTGCTGATGTACTATTTCCAGTTAAATCTCCAGAAGAAACCCTCACGCCATCAATCACGTATATAGGCGTTACACCTCCATTGATAGAAGCAACCCCTCTTACTCTCACAGAAGCAAAACCTCCTGGCTGTCCAGAAGTAGATCCTGTTTGCACACCACTCACTCTACCTTGCAATAACTTATCAACAGAAGCAACCGGCACATCATCAATTGCCTTTGCTCTCATTGTAGAAGTAGCGCCTGTAATCTCTTGAACAGCTCTTTTCTGTCCAAACCCCACCATAACTACTTCTTCGATCTGCTGCTCCTGCACAGTGTCGTTTTTAATGTTTTGAGCCATTAAAGCATGTCCAGTGAAGAACAAAACACCGGCGCTTAGCACCTTAAATTTAACATTCATATTAACATTATTTTAATATTTAACCGTGCAAATATGTTAAAAAATCATTAACACTACAAAAAGCTTCTAAAAACATATTAAAAACCAATGCTTTATATAACAATCTTAAATACTACCTGATTCAGACATATGCAATAAAACAAACATTTGTTTAGTTTTATTTCAATTTTTATTCATCTTTAATCCGATTAAATCATACCAATCTTTTTAAATTTTATTATTTAGATTCAATACAAATTAATCTCAGTCTGTTATGAAAAAGCCACCTTCTATTGAAAGGTGGCTTTAATTTATGCGATGAATAGCTTATTTCAGCTTTTTCTTAACAGCAACTTCTTCGTAAACTTCAAGAATATCGTTCTGCTCGATGTCATTATAACCTTTAAGGTTTAATCCGCATTCGTAGCCTTTTGTAACTTCTTTTACGTCGTCTTTGAAACGTTTTAAGCTTTCAAGTTCACCGTCGAATTTCACGATGCCGTCTCTCAGTAATCTTACTTTAGACTGTCTCGTTACTTTACCGGTAAGAACCATACAACCTGCAATCGTTCCGACTTTAGAAATTTTGAATACTTCTCTGATCTCTACGTTACCGATTACCTGCTCCTGAATTTCCGGAGAAAGCATTCCCTCCATCGCTTCTTTTACTTCGTCGATAGCTTTGTAGATGACAGAATATGTTCTGATCTCGATTTCTTCTCTGTCTGCAAGCTCTTTTGCATTGGCACCGGCTCTCACGTTGAATCCGATGATAATAGCATCTGAAGCTGCAGCTAAATTGATATCAGATTCAGTGATCTGCCCAACACCTGAGTGGAGGATTTTCACGCTGATTTCTTCAGTTGACAATCTCTGTAACTGATCAGAAAGGGCTTCTACAGATCCATCCACGTCACCTTTAAGGATGATATTCAATTCCTTAAATTCACCTAAAGCAATACGTCTACCCAATTCTTCAAGTGTCGTATGTTTCTTGGTTCTGATAGAAAGTTCTCTTTGAAGTTGCTCTCTCTTGTTAGCGATCGCTTTACCTTCACTTTCGTCGGCGTAAACTCTGAATTTATCACCAGCAGTAGGCGCTCCGTCCAATCCTAAGATTGTTGCCGGAATAGATGGACCTGCTTCTTCAAGATTTTTCCCTCTTTCGTCAAGCAAAGCTTTAACCTTACCATGATTTTTACCTGCTACGACGTAATCTCCAACTTTTAAAGTTCCGGTCTGTACCAACATCGTTGCAACATAACCTCTACCTTTATCTAATGATGCTTCAATTACAACTCCGTTTGCTGAACGGTCCGGATTAGCTTTAAGCTCAAGCATTTCCGCCTGCAATAATACTTTCTCCAACAGTAGATCCATATTATTACCCATTTTGGCTGAAATTTCCTGTGCCTGAACATTTCCACCCCACTCTTCTACCAAAATATTCATTCCAGAAAGCTGCTGACGGATGTTGTCAGGATTTGCATTTGGCTTATCTACTTTGTTGATTGCAATAATCATTGGTACACCAGCCGCCTGTGCGTGAGAAATTGCTTCCTTCGTCTGTGGCATTACGTCATCATCGGCAGCGATTACGATAATTGCAATATCGGTTACCTGTGCACCTCTCGCCCTCATTGCGGTAAAGGCTTCGTGACCCGGTGTATCTAAGAATGTAATTCTCTGACCATTTTCCAGTTTCACATTATATGCACCGATGTGCTGTGTAATTCCTCCTGATTCACCAGCGATAACGTTGGTTTTTCTTACGTAATCCAATAGTGACGTTTTACCGTGGTCAACGTGACCCATCACCGTTACAATCGGAGCTCTTGAAACAAGAGTGTCTTCTGTATCGACTTCGTCATCAGCTTCTGTATCTTCAAGATCAGCATCTGAGAATTCAATTTTATAACCAAATTCGTCTGTTACCAACAGCAATGTATCAGCTTCCAGTCTTTGGTTCATGGTAACCATTACTCCTAATGAGAAACAAGCCGAAATTACTTCTGTAGGAGAAACGTTCATCAAACTTGCCAGTTCACCAACAGTGATGAACTCGGTTACTTTTAATGTTCTGTCTGCAGCATCAATTTCCTGCTGACGCTCATCCTGCTCTCTACGGTAAGATCTTTTGTCTTTTCTGTGCTTGGCAGATTTAGATTTACCACCTTTATTGGTAAGTTTTTCAAGAGTTTCCTTGATTTGGTTTTTAACCTGCTCATCGGTCAGTTCAACAGGCATAGTTCTTTGCCCCGGTCTGTTGTTGTTTCCGAAACGGTTTCCGCCACCCTGACCCGGACCACCTGGACGGTTGCCACCTTGCCCTGGAGGACGGTTACCCTGAGGGCCACCCGGACGGTTTGGACCGCCCTGACCTGCTGGTCTGTTCCCCTGATATCCACCACCCTGACCTGGAGGACGGTTTCCTCCCGGACCATTCTGGCCCTGAGGACGGTTTTGTCCACCCTGTTGGTTATTTCCGCCTTGGTTATTTCCGGTATTTTGGTTCGGGCCACCTGGCTTTTCAATTCTCTTTCTTTTCTTTTTAGCTCCTGGACCGGTCTTTGGTGCAAACTGAGTTAAGTCAATTTTTTCACCAACGATTTTTGGTCCGTCTAATTTCTGATAAACAGTCTCAATCTTCTGAGATTCCGGTTCAGCAGGAGTTTCAGTTTTTGTTTCTTCCGGCTTCACTTCCGCTTTTGTTTCTGCTGGTTTAGTTTCCTCTGCTTTTACCTCTTCTTTTGCAACCACAGGCTTTGGAGTTTCCTTTACAGGCTCTGCCGGTTTTTCAACTGGTTTCTTTTCTTCCTGCTTTGGCTGTTCTTTTTTCACAGGTCTGCTTTTAGACTCAATTTGTGAAAGATCAATTTTGTCAAGAACTTTAAATTCCTGTTTTTCCGGAACAGGTTTCTGTTCAGGCTCTTCTTTTGGCTGCTCAGGTTGTTCCACTTTCTGTGGTTCCGGAGTAACAGCTTCCGGCTCTGGCTTTTTACCTTCCAGATCTATTTTACCTAAAATTTTAGTTTCAGGTCTGTTTGATTTAGCTCTTATTACTTCAGGGGTTTTCTTTTCCTCAATTTCCAGTTTTTCTTCCGGAACTTTGGTGATCACCACCTCATGGGAAGCCTTTCT
The DNA here is from genome assembly GCF_001424105.1 of Chryseobacterium sp. Leaf394. GTDB lineage: Bacteria > Bacteroidota > Bacteroidia > Flavobacteriales > Weeksellaceae > Chryseobacterium. Next base: position 53,014 of record NZ_LMQH01000002.1, read on the forward strand.
CTGTTCGCCGTCTTTGGCAAACTCAGCTTCCAATGCAGAATATGCCGCTTCTTCTAATTGAGCGTTAGGATTGGCTTCAACCTCAATACCCTTCGACTGTAAAAACTCTACTAATCTGGATGTTGAAATATTGAATTCCTTTACCGCTTTATTTAATCTAATTTTTGGCATCTAATATTTTTACTGTTTTCTAATTTTTAAAATTAAAGTATTTTATACTTTTCCGGGATTATCAACTCATGATCAGTCTTCAAATTCTTCTTTCAGAACTCTCTTCACGTCCTCAATTGTTTCCTCTTCAAGATCTACCATATTCAGTAAAGTCTGTGTATCTTTATCCAATACCGATTTTGCTGTGGTAAGACCCACCTTCCTGAATTCTTCCAATACCCATGCTTCGATATCGTCATCAAATTCTGTCAATTCTACGTCATCATCTTCGCTGGCTTCTCTGTACACATCAATTTCGAAGCCACTCAGCCATGACGCCAATCTGATGTTTTGTCCCTGCTTACCAATTACCTTTGAAATTTCTTCCACCGGTGTATAAACCAACGCATAATTGGTTTCTTCGTTGATGTCGATTTTATTGATGATCACATTCCCCAAAGCTCTTTTTACCAAAAGCTCAGGATTTTTTGCCCACTGGATAACGTCGATGTTTTCGTTTCTCAATTCTCTTACAACTCCGTGAATTCTTGAACCTTTCACACCAACACATGCTCCCACCGGATCTATTCTGTCGTCGTATGCATCTACGGCGATTTTTGCTTTTTCACCTGGAATTCTCACTACTTTTTTCAGCATGATTGTTCCGTCCTGGATTTCAGGAATTTCCAGCTCCAATAATTTCTCCAAAAATTTAGGTGCTGTTCTTGAAATAATAATTTGCGGTTTAGAACCTTTAAAATCAACACTTTCAACAATAGCTCTGATGCTTTCTCCTTTTTTGAAGAAATCTGAAGGAATCTGGTTTTCCTTTGGAAGGATAAATTCATTTTCCTCATCATCCAGAAGAATAACGTGTTTGTGACGGATGTGGTGAATTTCACCGATCACAATCTCGCCTATACGGTCTCTGAACTGCTCGTACAACATTGCGTTGTTGTGCTCCTGAAGTTTTGTAGCCAAAATCTGCTTCAGCGTAAGAATATTTCTTCTTCCTAACTGAGCAACAGGAATTTCCATTGTAAAATCTTCGCCTACCTCGAATGTAGGGTCAATTTTCTTCGCTTCAGAAATTTCAATTTCAAGATCATCGTCTTCAGACATTTCGTCTTCCACGATTGTTTTATTTAAGAAAATCTGAAAATCTCCTTTATCAGGATTTACAATTACATCAAAATGATCGTCAGAATCATATCTTTTTCTCAAAAGAGTCTTCAGAGCATCCTCAATAATTGCCATAAGATCAATCTTACTGATCCCTTTTTCGTCTTTAAAATCACCAAAGGATTCAATCAACGCTATATTATCCATATCTGTTATATAATTGATAAATGATGAATGATTATTTTCTCTTAAAATCAATAACCGTTCACCTTTTTAGTTAAAATTTAATTACTACCAGTGCTTTTTTGATTTCAGTGTACAGAATTTCTTTTTCTTCCACTGCATCTACTTTGCCTTTACCTACTTCTTTAGGTTTTCTGTAACGAAGAATTAATGTGATTTTTTCTTCATCTACCTTTGCCAGTTCACCTTCGATTTTTTCAGAATTTTCAAACATCACTTCGATTTCTCTTCCAATGTTTTTCTGAAACTGTCTTGGCGTCATCAAAGGCTCGCTCAATCCCGCAGACATTACCTGAAGGCTGAAATCATGCTCTTCACGGTCCATGTTAAATTCAATCGCGCGGCTTGCATCCAGACAGTCCTGCACCGAAACTCCGTTGTCTCCATCCAGGATTACCGTGATATCGTCTCCTGTTGAGATTTTTAAATCTATTAAAAAAAGATCTTCTCTTGTTGCGAGAAATTCATTTAATAAGTCTTCAATTTTTTTTCTAAACTCCATACGTTATACTACTGGTTTACAGTACGAAAAAAGGCTTTCTTTTCGAAGCCTTTCCATTTTTTCCCGTAAATCTTGTGCAAATATAAGATATTTTTTAAGAAAATACAAATAAGTCTAATTATCAGAATGATATATGTAGCGAGATATCAGCCTCTTCCTCAAATTTAATCTAAAATTCATAATAAAAAAGTCATTTGCCAAAAATCATCACTTTAATTAAATATCATTTAACAGCTTTGTAACAGTGCCGTAATTTCAGGATGGTAGTTTTGGCCAATCAAAAATTAAATCCTAAAACCTCTTTTATGAAACATTATCTACTGCTGCTGTGCTGCTTTGTCACAAGCTTATGCTTTGGGCAAACCATAGTTCCGTATCTTCAAAATCCCACCCCAAGTTCAATGATTGTAAACTGGAAAACGTCTTCCAACAATGAGACAACGGTTTACTACGGAACTTCACCCACCAACCTCAACGTTACTGTTACCGGAACCACCAATGTCTTTACAGATACCGGATACAGCAACAATTATTATTATCACACCGCGAAAATTACCAACCTACAACCCAACACAAAATATTATTACAAAACCAAAACAGGAACTTCTGAATCTGCAGTGTACAATTTCCGTACGCTTCCACTTCCGGGACAGGCTGTGACTGCCAACGGAAAAATCAGATTCCTGATTATGGGAGACAACCAGTTAAAGAACGAGCCGAGATACGATTCTTTAAACCTCCATGCCTACAAAAAGATTAAAGAAAGATTTGGAGTAAATAATGATCCTTCAGACAATATTGCCCTGACTTTCATGGTGGGAGATCAAGTGGATGTCGGGACACTTGATCACTACGAAAATGTTCACTTTAAAAAAAATCAAAAACTGTCACCTTATCTTCCTATTCAAACGACTGTTGGTAATCATGAAACGTATGGAACATTGGGAATGAGCTCTTACTACGCACATTTTTTCATTGACGAGCTGAGTTATAAAAATATCAGTTCAGGAAATGAAAATTATTATGCCCAACAGGCCGGAAATGTTTTGTTTGTAAGTTTAAGCTCAGAACATACCGGATCTGCACAACAACAATGGCTTCAACAGATTCTTGCAGCTGCAGCGACTGACAGTACAGTTCAATGGATTATTTCTTTAAGCCACAGACCTTATCAGGCAGAGCAATATGTAGGAGATATTTCTACATGGGTAAGAAACACAGCCGTACCAATGTTAACAGCTTCAGATAAATATGTAATGCACATCGGCGCTCACCACCATCTTTATCACAGAGGTCAACTGAAAAATTCACCAAATTACCAGATTATTTCCGGAGGAACTGCTTGGGATCAGTATTGGGGAATGTCTAATGAGCAGGATTTTGACGATGTACAAAAAACTTTGACAGACTGGACTTACCAAATTATCGAAGTTGACGTAAACACCGGTAAAATGGATATTGAAAGTTATTCCATAGGAAGTATTTACCAGCAGAAAAACAGCGTGACTGTTGACAGTTTTCACAGATATAAAAATCAGGCTAAACCGGCTAAACCATCTGTCACTAATACGTTTACAGCACCTGTGACACTCCCACTTACTTTGAACGGAAGCGCTTTTTCTACCACTACACCAGAATTACTTAATACGACACAGTTTCTTATCAGTAAAACGGCTGATTTCTCTGTGATTGACAAAGAATTCTACCGTGATTTTGAAAACTGGTACGGGAAAGACGGAAACGGAAACCCTGATGTCACCAAAAACCAAAATGCTGGTGTAGATATTACGAAAGCCACCATCGCTGCCAACTCTATAACCAACGGGATTTATTATGTAAAAGTAAGATACAGAGACCGTAATCTTGAGTGGAGCGACTGGAGTGATGTGAAATCTTTTGAGGTTACCGGAAGCGTTGTTTCGAATCCTGCTTTAACTTTAAATAAAACAGAATATCTGCAGAATGAAGCCATTCTTGCAACCTATACAGACGGCCCCGGAAATCAGCAGGACTGGGTAGGAATTTATAAAAAAGGACAAAATCCATCCGCAGTAACGTCTCAGGGATACAAATATACGAACGGACAAACTTCAGGAATAGCCAATTTCAATACAGGACTTGCCACCAAAGGACAATATTTCGCAGGTTTCTTTGCCAATAACGGATATACAGAAATTACAGGAAGAAAAAGTTTCTACGTGGGACCAAAAGTGGTTCTTCAAACTACAGCAGATTCTTATCCGGTAGGCGGAACAGTAGTTGTAAATTACTCCAACGGACCCAATCTTACCAATGACTGGATCGGGATTTACAAAATGGGACAGGTTCCGGGATCAGCCAATCCATCTGCAACCTGGAGCTATGTAACCACCGCCGCAGGAACTAAGAATTTCACGGGATTGCCGAAGGGATATTACTATGCAACCTACCTTTTGGAAGACGGCTACACGCAGATCGGGGAAAAAGTTTTCTTTAAAGTTGGAGACATTGTTACTGATCTCTGGATCAACAAACCTGTCTATACTTTAGGAGAAAATATCACCGCTTCATGGACGGATTCTCCGGGAATCATCAAAGACTGGCTGGGAATTTACCCGCAATCTGTGCAGACTCCGAATGATCAGTTTACATCATATACTTATTTTGACGGAATTACGCAGGGCAACAAAACCATCACAGGAAACGTAAACGGTGTGCCGACAACTACCGGAAATTACTATATGGTTATGTTTACCAATGATTCCTACACAGAAGTTTCAAACAGAGTTTCTTTTGAGGTTGTGGGAGCAACCCTTGGAACTGCTGAAACCACCAGCAAAACAGAGAAAAATGTGATTCTCTATCCGAATCCATCAAAACCGAGACAGCCTACTTTCATTAAAAGCGACTATCCTATTGAAAAAATTCAGCTTTTATCGGCTGCAGGACAGCTTTTGTATGAAACCAAAAATGTGAACGATCAGAAATTTACTTTAGTCAATGAAAATCTACCAAAAGGCGTTTATTTTGTGAAAGTTCATACCAGAAAATTATTTACTTTAAAACTAATTGTTGAATAGTTTTAGTTTTAATAATTATAAATAGACTTCGGCAGTTTTCGTCTTAATGAAGAAAATCAGAATTAAATATCCATCCGCTTTGCAAATAAATTTTGCAGAGCGGATTTTTTTGTTGTCAAAAGAAATTTCAAGCTTTCAACTTTTTTAACTTTAAATAATATAGACCTAGATATGTACAAAAGAAGTATTGAAAGATCAATTCGATAAAGAAAAATTTGCACAAAAAATCATAGTTATGATGAAATCGTAACAAAACTAAAAGCAATTACCATGATACTCAATGCATCCAAGACGTAAAAGGGAAAAAAAAAGAGATAAAGTTTCTGTCGTAGAGAAAACAAAATTAAAATAATTGCCGTGAGCCACGACATCACGTTTCCAAGAGACGCAGCGAGTGGACTTCCTAGCGGATCAGTAATGCACAAACCTATAATTATTACCAAAACATTAGACAAATCAAGACGTTACTTTACGATGCACTTTGCAGTAATGAGCAAATGACGGAGTTCGAGTGTCAGTTCTGGACACCACAAAAATGAGCTGCTGCTAGAGTGGGAACTGAAAAACAGCATTACACCATCAGACGTACTAATGCAAGCATGTCGGATATTAAATTCAGAATGCCAGCAATAAAAATCCGGAATTGGTAAATCTCGCAGAGTATGAAGAAGTTTCATCTACCTACCAGAAAATCGAATGAATCTGGACTGATGGAGGAATTGTGGGAATGGATGACTGGTAATAATATTTGGAACAAGTATTTTTGGTGATTGAAAAAGTAATTCTAATATAAAAACTCTTAAACTATATAGTGAAAGGTAGGTTTATCGCAACAGTATTTTATATCCCAATTTTTTAAAAAATAACGCTAAAGTAGTAGTGGCATTCAGTCGCATTAAGTACGCTTTATCATGCCTTTATCTACGCCTTATCTACACTTAAAAAAAAACTGTGAAATAGACTAAAAAATTACATATTTAATAACGCAATTTTAAAAAATACCTATTATAAATTAGAAGTTTCTGCACAACAATTGCAAACGTAGCACTCACCACTTAGAAGGAAGAATTTTGATTACGAACTTATCACTTCCGACACTTCCTACAGCAAAAGTAAAAGAGCGAAAGTCGTAATAGACTATTGCTAAATATAATAAAAAGAAAACAAAGGAATAGTTTCAGATTATGAAGCACAAGTTAAAGCCATACTGTATCAATAAAAATCTCCACCTTTCAGGTAGTATTTTTATTGATAAACTTGTTTATTAAAATCTGCAACAATGATTAAATGGCTTTCTTTTTTTCCTTTTTTCTTTTGGAAATAATTGAATTGAGAAAGACGTTATGATAAGCAAGATCCCGTGTTTTTTATTGATGTTTAAATTACTTAAATATTTGAAAGTCTTTATTTTCTAAATTCCCCAACAATTCTTGTTTTTTTAAAAATAGATTGATAATGTGGGCTGATAATGTTTTTTCCTCCACAGCGCTCTGTTGAATTAACTTTCTTATAAGATTCCCAGAATATTTTTGAATTTTCCAAACATAATATGGCAGGAGTGCATTATCAAAATGAGCGTTATGAACAATTAAGTTTCTAAAACGATAAATCATTAATATGTCATCTTTAATTCCTTGAGTTTGCTCATTTAAAACTCTTAACGTTGTCATATTGTTAGAATAAAAGTCTTGAACATTTTCAATATCTTGCTTCATAGATAAATCTCTTTCTAAGTCTTTTAATTCACTTAAGCAATCTATAAATTTATTTAAATAAATGCGTTCACCAGTTTCCGATATTAAATTTGCTTTCTTGACAAAATCTGTTGACAGATTTGGTCGCAAATCGTTTATAATTAAATGAAGATATGAATGATAGAGATCCCACCCATATTGAAATATCAACCCCTGTAATTCGCTAGAAACAATAATTTCTTGAATAAGATGAATTTTAGAATAGTTTTTATTTAAAATATCATTTTTAATATCGAATTCCAAATTAAACAGATTTTCTATTGCTATCCAATAATTTAACATTTTATCTTCTTGTCGTAAAGTTTGTTCTGCTTTGCTAAACCAGTGTATGGCGTTCTTTAATCTTGAATTCGAAATAGTTAAAGTTGATTTGTTTAAAGAGACACTGTAATCGTTTAACTCTGTGAATTTCTGCGAGAGATCTTCCAAATTAAGTGCCTCTTCGAATTTGATGAATTTGTCATTCTTATTTCGCGACCAAGTTGAATTTATACTGCGTCCATTTTCAACTACAACATATTTTGTTGTGTCAATATCTAATGTTGTTTTTGTTTTATAATGACAACTAATTAAATCTAAAATATCCTCAAGTGTATTTAATGCATCAATCAAAGATGACTTTGGCAAAAGATATTCAACTTCAACTGCCGCAATAACAACGCTTTTAGAATAATTTTTACTTTTAGACATTAGGAGTGCATCCTCCTCAGAATATCTATCATTATTTATAAATCTTCTTTGATCGATTGAGTACAGCGTAACTTTTCCAACTTCAATGTTGACCGATCCTTTTAAGCCCTCTACAACAAATAAATAGTGGACCTTTTGTCGTTCTTTATAAAAATAATTTGATAATGCCAAGAATCTCGTTTCAAGTGTGAGATTTTTCACATTACTTTTTATTTCCTTGTAATATTCATCTCTATTTGCGACACCATAATCTTCAAACTTAATTTTATGTGGAAATTTTGTTGACACATGGTGTAAAGATATATCCTTTCGCTCTCTGTAAGTATCAAAAATATTTGATGCAAAATTTATAATATCTTCTAAAACATATCCTCTCTTGAGCATTTCGACTATTATTGATTGCGAAATGATCTTTATACTATTAACAATTTCAATGTTTAATTTTGTGTTACTACAAATGAGATTTATTAATAATTCCAGACTTTTATCAAAGTAAATTCCAGCATCAAATTGTTTTTTAATATGTAGGCAGGTTTCTAAAATTAGGTTGTTTTTTTCTGTATGAAAGCTTGCCCTTAATAATTTGAAAAGTGCACCGAAATTATCTTTTATAACTCGATCCTCTTTACAATATCTATCTAATTTGTCATAAAAGTACTTTTTATTGTCAGCGTTTTTAAATTGATTTTCAGTTATCTCAGTAACGATATCATCAATTAAAATGTGAGGACTATAGAGAGATAAACCATAAGTCCTTTTCAGATAATTTTTGATTTGACTATCCCATTGACTTATCCAAAATTGCCTTTTTTCATCTATTATGTCTAAATCAAGATTTGCCTGATTCAAATCCACTGTTTGTTTTGAATTTTCTGTCACTTTAAAGATGTTTGTTAATTAGTAGTTGATTGATTGTCAAATTTATATGCAATTAAATTGTGTTTTTATCAAAACCTAAAGCAAGAATTTTTTATTGCTTTAAAAGTAATAAAAAGACAGTTATATGAAGGATTTAAAAAGGCTCAACCTAAGTTGAGCCTTTCAAATGAAAAGTAATTATCCCGAATTACTAATATCTTATTTATTGATAAGCTTTTCCAGCCTATCCATCATTTCATCTTTCTCTTTCAGCATTCTTTCGTATAATGCAATTTTTTCTTCGTGAAGCTGAACTAATTTTTCTATAGGATGAAAAGTTGGATTATGATTGATACCATTCAAAATTGACCCATTGTCGAAAGTATTTGCAATAATATTAACTGCTTGCTCTTCATCGAAATTTTGAAAAGCTTCTACAGGAATTTTAAGAGCATTTGAAATCGCTTTCAAAAGATCATCTTCAATCACATCTTTTTGCTCCAACATAGAAATTTTCTTTTGATTCCATTCCTCCCCCAAGTCAAAAGCTAAAGCCTCCTGCTTGATGCCAAGCATTTCTCTAAAGCGTTTCACATTT
>NZ_LMQH01000002.1:62004-158373 GCF_001424105.1 Chryseobacterium sp. Leaf394
GGTAATTCGTCTGAATTGTAAAGTTAAAAAATTATCCTGTAAAATATCCCTTCCAGCGGATATTTTATTCGCTAAAAGAATAGATTAGTCATCGGCAACAGCAGAATTTAGTTCCATCATATTAATCCTTTTCCTATGAAAAAGTCTAAAATATCCTTGGAATCTTTTTTCTGGTCAGCAGAAGAGATTGAGAATCCTTTTGCACTGATCGACTCCTTTTTTGATTATGCAGATCTGGATTCACACAAGCAAATCCTGACAGGCGCAATGTTGTTTGTCCAAAAGAAAGAAGTTTACAATAGTGATTATCCGGGACAGTTATTTGTTTTTTACACTGCTTTCCGCTCTTTCCTGAAAGCCTGTGTAAGGATACAGCGCAAAGACAAAAAATGGAAGATCAAAAAAGCACCCGAAAGCTGGTCTTATCTGCATCAAGCTTCTCTATTAAAGGACGAATATCTTAATCCTTTCCTTGTTTTCCAAAGAGCATTTGCCGAAAAGACCATTGCCGAATTTGATTTCTTTCTCTGTGAGATCTTCCATCTTTCAGCATCTCCTTTCGTAGAAGAGTTTGTTGACATTGATCTAATAACACCGTATATCCATATGGTCAAAATGCTTGATGCAGCACAGTTGATGCGCGAGCGTGGAATAGAAAAGATCAAAAATACATGAAGGGTAATTCTGAATAATATATCCCTTTCTAGAATAGAATATCCTTCACTTCTTCGTCAACTTTACTAAAGCAAAATTATTGACATGAAAAAGAACACACCCTTTAGTAAAGAGAAACAGCTTGTACAAACAAGAGAGCAAGCTGAGATCGCATTAAGTATTTTGGTTCAGAATTCTCTAGGAGAAGATCTGGAAATTGGGACATTTAAACTGCTTGACGAATTGAATAATCCCAGACTTTCAGAACTGCTCGACAGCTATCCGGATTTGATTCAAGCATACGAATTGGAGAAATTACTATCAGGAAAGATTGATATCAAAGATGCAAGCGTCCAGGATGTCAAGACGGCAGGACTGCTGTCCTGTCTGCTATTACTCATTCATTTTTACTTTGACAAGGATAAAGGGAATTTGAGCAAATGCAAGGTCGATGATGTGACTCAATTTGATAGCATCAATTATATAATGAATGCAATCACTTCCGAGGAATGTATTAATGAGCTATTCCTACTAATATTATCAATAGTAGGAACTGATTACTTTAAGAAATATCAAGAAAACATGAAAGACCCTGATTTTGTTTTGAAACTGACTTTGGGATTTGACAGCAATCCCGAAATGGATTTACATATCGATATGATGGTATGGTTTGTCTTGGTCCGCTTATTTGTTGAGGCCATCTTTATATACTACGACAGTAATTATGAAACTTAAAACGATCAGCTATGAAAACTCCAAATAAATCTCCGTTTTCAGTTCTCGCCAACGAGTTCCTGGAAAATACATTGGATCAGCTTGTACACGACTATTCAATTGTTCAGATATTCTACAAGCAGGAAAAGAACTCAAAGAAATCACACCTGCTGATCTCCGTTTCTAAAAATGCAGATGCTGTAAAATTACAGTCAAAAAAATGGGTTGCGGAAGTCAGAGAACAATATCAGGTCTATATTTATTTTATTGATTATTCCAGACTCAAATATCAATTCTCAAAAGGTCATCCGTTCATCGAATACCAATGCCAACAATCATCAGTGATCTACCAGAATGAAGATTCAAGATATTCACTGTTGCGTCATCGATTATGGAAGAAATACCGTAAGTTGTTCTGCCGGTACGAGGATTTATTTCATCACGACCACGAAATTCGTCGGGTGCAGCTGGAAAGGCTTATAGCAGAGGATTCATGTAACAGTGTTTTCACCACTTTCGAAGAACTGATTGAGTATGATCTCGAATATCTGGAAGATTTGTACACCGGAAGCAGGATGAGTGATATTGATCTGAACCAAAGAATAAACAATTTGATTATTTACATTCCGGAACTCAAATCCTGTTTTGTTAGAAAAAATCAGCAGGAATACTTTATTACTGAACTCTTTTACAAAGCAAAAAAGGCAATTGAAGAAGGTGATATTATTTATGATACAGAAATGTTTGCATCATTACGTAATATTGAAGATTCGCTGTTTACATTCATCGAAGGCCGCTTTCATGAATTGAAACATCTGATCAAAAAACAATATGAAAAGATCTGCAATGCTGAGCAAAATGTAATTTTACCCGAAGAGTATCCGAAAGATGAAATACTTGATCTTGCTATCAACAAAATTCTGACTTTTACCGAACCGGAACAGATCTACTCTTTTCATAAAACAGTATATGGAGAAATAACAACTTTCTATCTGCTATTGATTGGTAAAAATTTGAATAATGAGAAACTGAAATCCATCAATCAATCCCTGAAGAGCATGTCCGGAGATCAATACGGATTTTTAATTCTTGGTCACGACCGATACTGGATCCAAAAGAATCTATATCAATACCAGAATTTCTTCTCTTACATTATGCAGGCTAAATATCTGGTCTATTCTTCAGATCAATTTCATCCGGAACTGCACTGGCAAATGCCATATCATCCACAACATAATGACCTGTATTTTCACTATAAGATTACCCTTGAAACCGCCTTGCAACTTAACAGATTATTAGATAGCGGTACAGAAATCTATCAGGGATTACCTAATATCTTCTCCTTATTTTTCCTGTCATTTTGCAGATCCTATATTTTTGTGAAAACCTATTATCTGCCAAACTATCTTACAAGCGAAGCCCTTTGGAAGTTGTGTATTTATGCTGATAAGGACATATACAGGCACAACCATCTATTTGAGCAGTTTTTTACAAACATATTCCCTTACATCGACTATAATATGAAAGTACACCATCAACTTACAAAAATCAATAAAGAAAAAGCAGATCAAATGAAAATGATTGTGGAAAAGCTCATGAACGAACTCAGGGAAAGTGTGATAGGGAGTAAATTATTAGATGACTTTGAGACAAATTATAATCATTAACAAAAGACAGAATGATGAGGTGAGTTAAATATCAATATAAATTATCAATCTTCAAATAAAAACCGTTGTGACAAATAGTGTATCAGAGTACTGAAAAGCAAATAAATACAAACCTTTGAATCTTTCACAAGAAATTAGATTTTAAGATCTCAGCAAAAAGAAATCTGTAAGGCCCAGATAGAAGAATTAATGAAGTTCCTCAAAACGATGACTCACATAAGATAACGAGAAGGTACTTAAAAAATTGCAGTGCCGCTGTAAAATCAAATACTTATCGTGATTGTTATAAGCTTCGGAGCAACTGATACTAAAAGTATCTTTGGCAAATTAATTTTTTAAAAAGATGTGATTACCGATATTATTCTATAACCTTTCATTTTAAAGATTATATTCAAAATACTCTACTTAACAAAACGTCACAAAAGATATCAACTTCTTAAAAACGTATTAAGTTTTATTCCTATAAGGATGGCAATCTTATCACTTCTATTAATAAATTAGTAAAAGGCAGACAAATTAAGCGTAGAATCACATTATGATTAATAGATTGTTTATATATTTACCACCGTTTATTCATATCTATAAAAACTAAACTCAACCTTAAAAACTACTTACTAAATGAAAATTACAAGCAAAAATCTAAAACATATAATATGCTATACTCATGAATAAAATTATTATTTATGGAGTAGGTAAACTTGCTGAATTTATTTACTACTCTTTTACGCATGATAGTAAGTATGAAGTTTCCGCATTTTGTGTAGATGAGGATTTTCTTCAGGCTGCCGGAGAATCAGTTTTCGGTCTTCCCATTCTCAGTTTTAATGATGTTCTCTTAAAATTCCCTCCGGACAGTTATTTAATGCATATTGCTGTAGGAAGAAACAGTGCAAGATCTTTTCTTTATCACAAAGTAGAACAGGCTGGTTATCAATTTGCCAACTATATATGTTCAAAAGCTAACGTGTGGCCTGATCTTGTAATTGGAAAAAATGTCTTTATCGATCAGGCAAGCGTAATACAACCTTTTGTCACTATAGAGAACAACTGCATTCTAATTAAAGCTGGTATAGGTCACCACTGTTCTATTGGAAGTGATTCGTTGCTTTCGGGAACTTCTATAGCAGGTAATGTAAAAATTGGAAAAGAGTGTTTTTTAGGATTGAATTCTGCCGTCAAAGAAAATATTTGTATTGGAAATTATAATATTGTAGGAGGAAGTTGCTTTATAGGCAAGGATACTGTAGATTATACTTTAACGTACCAAGACAGAAGTGTACAAAAGAAAAAAATATGTAAAAATCTTGTATTATTTAAATAAAACATTTTGACACAGAGATTATGTATACAGCCACACAAAAACTATTTTGTTTGGCTTTATTTTGAAGTATACAATATCAGAAATGAAGTTAAAAAATAATCAACCAGTTTTTTTACTGTACCTTCCCAGATATTAAAAATAATACTTTAGTGAGTCTTAAAAACTTCTTCCAACTTTACTAATGTTAATAATTGTATAAACAGTTTTTCATATCATTCTGAACTAACTTATCACTTATTTAAAAGACCGTTCTACAATTTTTAGTATTTTTGTCGAAAATTTATTAAAAACATACAATTTTGAATATTACTATTGTAGGAACTGGCTACGTAGGTCTGGTTACCGGAACCACACTTGCAGAACTTGGAAACTCGGTGTACTGTGTAGATATCGATGAAAAAAAAGTAGAAGGCATGAAGCAGGGCATTGTCCCGATCTATGAGCCGAATCTTGAAGAAATGTTCCTCAGAAACATTCAGTCTGAAAGACTGTTTTTTACTACCAATCTAAAAGAAGCTTTAGATAAAAGCGAGGTCATCTACCTTGCCCTTCCTACTCCACCTGGTGAAGACGGATCTGCAGATCTTTCCTACGTTCTGAGAGTTGCCAATGATATTGGTGAAATGATGACGGAATACAAAGTGATCGTTAATAAAAGTACCGTTCCCGTAGGCACCGCAGATAAAGTACGGGAAACTATTTCTGCAAAGACCAATATCAGCTTTGATGTAGTTTCCAACCCTGAATTCTTACGAGAAGGTTTTGCTGTAGAAGATTCTATGAACCCTGCGAGAGTGGTTGTAGGTTCAGGTTCGGATAGAGCAAAAGATATTATGGCTCAGATCTACCAACCATTTACCAATACCGGAATTCCTATTATATTTATGGATGAGAAATCATCCGAACTCACGAAATATGCATCCAACTCATTTTTAGCGGTAAAAATCACTTTTATGAACGAGATTGCCAACTACTGTGAAATAGTAGGTGCCGATGTCGACAAAGTAAGACTTGGTATGGGCAGCGACGACAGAATTGGCCACCGTTTCCTTTTCCCGGGGATCGGATATGGCGGAAGCTGTTTTCCAAAAGATGTGAAGGCACTGATTAAATCAGGGAAAGATGATGGATTTAATTTCCAGATTTTAGAGGCTACCGAAAATGTAAACACTTCACAAAAAGTAATCCTGGTATCTGAAATTGAAAAATATTTCGGAGGTAACCTTGAAGGAAAGAAAATTGCGGTGTGGGGACTGGCTTTTAAAGCCAATACAGACGACATCAGAGAAGCCTCTTCTTTAGACAATATAAAACTTCTTCTTGAGAAAGGTGCACAGATCGTTGCCTATGACCTTATCGCAGAAGAAAATGTAAGAAAAATATTAGGTGACAAAATATCCTACGGCAACACCATGTATGATGCACTGGAAGGCGCAGACGCATTATTTATCGCAACAGAATGGCCGGAATTTAAAAATCCGAATTTTAATCTGATGGCTAAAAAAATGACCGGTAAAGCGATATTTGACGGAAGAAACATGTTCCCGCTGGAAATTCCTGAGCAGAATGGATTTTTCTATAAATCTATAGGAAGGAAAACTGTGGGTCAGGAGCCAGAGCAAAAGTAAGAAGAGTCATTCAGAAGAGCCAGGGTAAAAGTAAAAAGAGCCAGGGGCGAATGAATATTTTGATACCGGAAACCGGAAGTTTGGAAGCCACAAAGGGTTTCAATATTAATATCTGCAGGTGAAACCTATGGTAATTGGCAAAAAATATTCAGAACCCGATAGGTTTCAAAAATAATAGCCTTTGGATCTGGGATAAAAAAAATCCGGAACCCGGCAGGGTTCAACAATAATAACCGTGGGTGAAACCCATGGATCAAAGTTAAAAATCAATTCGGAACCCGGCAGGGTTCAATATGAATAACTGCAGCTGAAATCTGCAGGAAATGCATACACACTATGAAAAACATTATCATCACCGGAGGTGCCGGTTTCATTGGTTCACACGTTGTCCGTGAATTTGTAAAAAACAATCCGGATTCTACTATCATCAATCTTGATGCTTTAACATACGCCGGAAATTTAGAAAACCTGAAAGATATCGAAAACGAACCCAATTATGTTTTCGAAAAAGCAGATATCACAAAACCTGAAGAATTAAGAAAGGTTTTTGAAAAATACAATCCGGACGCGGTAGTGCACCTGGCTGCCGAATCTCATGTTGACAGAAGTATTACAGATCCCAATGCATTCATCAATACGAATGTGAACGGAACTGCAAACCTGCTGAACCTCTGCATCGAATTCTGGACGCTAAACCCAGATCACACGCACGGAAGATTTCCAAACGAGCCGAGAAAAAATTTATTCTATCACGTGTCAACCGATGAGGTTTACGGAAGCTTAGGTGAAACAGGATTCTTTTTAGAAACCACACCTTACGATCCTCAATCTCCGTATTCAGCTTCCAAAGCTGCTTCAGACCACTTGGTAAGAGCTTACGGAAACACCTATGGAATGCCGTTTATCCTGTCCAACTGTTCAAACAATTACGGGCCGAACCATTTCCCTGAGAAGTTGATCCCACTTTGTATTTCAAATATCATCAATGAAAAACCATTACCAATTTACGGTGACGGAAAATATACAAGAGACTGGTTATTTGTAATCGACCACGCCAAAGCCATCCACCAGATTTTCAACGAATCAAAAACGGGAGAAACATACAACATCGGAGGTTTCAACGAGTGGCAGAATATTGATTTGGTGAAAGAACTCATCAAACAAATGGATGAAAAGCTTGGAAATCCTGCAGGACATTCTGAAAAACTGATCACTTACGTAAAAGACAGGCCAGGTCATGATAAGCGTTATGCTATTGATGCTACAAAACTAAATAAAGACCTTGGATGGAAACCTTCAGTAACATTTGAGCAAGGATTAGGAAAAACAATCGATTGGTTCTTAGAAAACAAAGAGTGGTTAGAAAATATCACTTCGGGTGATTATCAGAAATACTATGCTTCGCAATATACAAATGACTCGAATTAAAACGAATTTCACAAATTGATGGAAGAGAAAATCATCTACAAGGACGAAAGTTATAAGATTATCGGAATTTGTATGAATATTCATTCCATTATGGGATTTGGTTTTTTAGAGGCGGTATATGCAGAGTTATTAGAAAAGGAATTTATTAAAAACAATATTCCTTATCAGCGAGAAGTAAAGCTAAATTTATTTTTCAACGGTGAGAAATTAGATAAAAAGTACAATGCTGATTTTGTCTGTTACGATGATATCATTTTAGAGATAAAATCTGTATCATTTCTGCACGACAATTTCACTAAACAGACATTAAACTATCTAAAAGCGACTCATAAAAAACTAGGTTTACTCATCAATTTTGGCGAGAAATCCTTAAAACACAAAAGAATAATTAATTTGTAACCAAAACAGAATCTAAGTAGAATTAGTGTAATTCGAAAAAATTCGTGTAATTCGTATTTAAAATGAAAGGTATCATATTAGCCGGAGGTTCCGGAACAAGACTTTATCCACTGACGATCGCTGTAAGCAAGCAGCTGATGCCGGTGTACGATAAGCCAATGATTTACTATCCGCTGTCAACATTACTGCTGGCTGGGATAAAAGATATTTTAATCATCACTACTCCTCATGATCAGGCAGGATTTATCAAACTTTTGGGTGACGGTTCGCAGATCGGGTGTAATATTGAATATAAGGTTCAGCCAAGTCCGGACGGACTGGCACAGGCATTTATCCTTGGCGAACAGTTTATCGGAAACGATGCTGCTGCTTTGGTTTTGGGAGATAACATCTTTTACGGTTCTGAAATGGGAACATTGCTTCAAAACAAAACCAACCCGGACGGAGGTGTTGTTTTCGCTTACCACGTTGCCGATCCTGAGCGATATGGTGTGGTAGAATTTGATGAAAATCTGAAAGCTGTTTCTATTGAAGAAAAACCGACTCAGCCAAAGTCAAATTACGCTGTTCCGGGATTATATTTTTACGATAACGAAGTTGTAGAAATTGCCAAAAACATCCAGCCATCCCCACGTGGCGAACTGGAAATCACTGATATCAACAACGTTTATCTACAAAAAGGCAAACTTGAAGTAGGTGTACTCGACAGAGGAACGGCGTGGCTTGATACCGGAACTTTTGATTCCCTAAATGACGCGTCAGAATTCGTAAGAGTCATTGAAAAAAGGCAGGATTTCAAAATCGGATGCATTGAGGAGATTGCTTTCAGAAACGGTTTTATCAATGAAGAAAAACTGTTGGAAACCGCTGCTAAATATGGTAAAAGCGGCTACGGAGAGTATCTGAAGAAACTGATAAAGTAGCAGGAAACAGGGTGGTATAGTTGTTTAGTGATTTAGCGGTAAACTTTTTAGTACTGATCCCAAATCTTCAAAACACAATTCCACCTGGCTCTTTTCACTTTTTACCTGGCTCTTTTCCTCCTCCGTCTCTATACTTTTAAAAACACTAAATTTGCAACAAAAATTCCCTCTTTGAAAACCACAGTATACACATCTGATAAGAAGACCCACTTTTTCCAGGAACTGAAATCAATTTTTCAGGATACCAAGTCATCTAATTTTTTGGCTTATCAAATGGCTAAACGGGATTTACAATCTCAGTACCGACAATCTTTTTTAGGGTTCTTCTGGGCATTTATGCCAATTATCACCAATTCTTTAGTATGGATTTTTCTAAGCAGTTCAGGAACTGTGAATATTAATGCAGATCAAAGCCTCCCCTACATTGCGTTTGTTGTTATAGGAACAACGCTATGGAGTATCTTCAGTGAGACACTCTTTATTCCTCTGACGTCAGTGAATGGTGCCAGAGGTTTGCTTTCCAAAATCAATTTTCCGAAAGAAGCACTTCTGATGTCCGGGCTTTATAAAATGATATTTAATCTCATTCTAAAACTCATATTAATTGTCGGAGTACTTGTGGTGTATGGAATCAATCCTGGTGTTGGCATTCTCTATTTCCCATTAATTTTAGCAGTAATCATCGTGTTTTCCCTCAGCGTAGGTTTACTGTTTACACCTATTGGCCTTATTTATACAGATATCAGTAAAATAGTAACAACGGGAGTATCCTTTATGATGTACATTACCCCAGTCGTTTATGCGGTTCCTAAACAGGGTCTTTTTAAAAAACTTTTTGAACTTAATCCGCTTACGTTTTTATTTAATGATGCCAGAAGTAGTCTCACCAATATGAACCTTCAAAACATCACATTTTCATTGGTATTGGCAGGGATTAGTTTTATTCTGATGTTGGTAGGAATGGTAATTTTCCGAAAATCAATGCCTATTATAATCGAAAAAATCGGTGGATGAGATGAAGAATGAAGAAAAAGAAGTTTTAGTTTCAGTACAGAATGTATCCAAGAAATTTTCTATGGATCTGAAATCCTCTCTGAAATACGGAGCATCAGATATTATTAAAAGTACATTAGGAATAAAGATCAACAAAGATCTCCGTCCTAAAGAATTCTGGGCAGTAAAAGACATCAGCTTCGAACTTCGCAGAGGCGAATGCATCGGTTTAATCGGCCACAACGGTGCAGGAAAAAGCACATTACTAAAAGTACTTAACGGTCTCTATGCTCCAGACAAAGGGCAGATTGTAATGAAAGGCAAGATTGGGGCACTCATTGAATTGGGAGCAGGCTTTAATCCTATTTTGACAGGAAGAGAAAATATTTACAGCAATGCGTCTATTTTAGGCTTTACCAAAAAAGAGGTTGAAGACAGAATGGATTCTATCGTAGAGTTCTCTGAAATTGGGGAGTTCATTGACATGCCTATTCAAAACTACTCTTCTGGAATGAAAGTAAGACTTGGTTTTGCAATAGCGTCCCACCTCCAACCAGATGTTCTGATTATAGATGAAGTACTTGCCGTAGGTGATTTGGGATTTGTTTTAAAATGTTTCAAAAAAATAGATGAATTATTACCAAATACAGCATTAATATTTGTTTCTCACAGTATGCCCATGGTATCCAGAATTTGTAATGAAATAATTTTAATGGATCATGGTGCTGTGATATATCAAGGGGCTAATACGGGAAAAGGAATTGATCTGTATTATGACATGTTTAAAACGGAGGAGGATAGCGAAATCGTTTTTGATACTGGAGAAATTCTTTTATTAAATACAAAAATTATTGACAAAGAAAAAAAAGACAATTTTTATAATATTGAATGGAATAGTAATTTTACCATTGAATTAGAAATTAAAAATACAAACCTCAAAAATATTCCTTATACTGTATTTGCAATATATGATAAGGAACAACGTGCAATAGCCGAAATACTACCAGAAAATCAATTTTTTGAGGATAGGTTCGACAATGATAGTGCTATTAAAATTCGTTTCCAAGTTAACAATTTCAACTTCTCAAAGGGATTATATTCAGTTACCGTGACCTTTAGCAAGTCCCCAAATTCTGATATTCTTTATAAAGAACATAGGGTTATTAATATTACAATATCCAATACAGAGCAGAATTGGACCCCTATTTTACTCGATTCCAGTATGGTAAGAGTTGATGACTAAATTTTCTTGGTAAGATAATACTTACCAAATTACAAAACATATACAGATCATGAACAATTTTGAAAAAGCACTTACAGACAATCTTAAAAGGTCTTTAAATAACAATTACGGGAGAGAAAACTTTGATGAAGAAAGATTTGGTGAATATATTCCAGAGATTACGAGTGAAGTTGACAGAGTTTCCAAAAAAACAACGAAATCAATAGGGCTTAAACAATCAGTAAAAAACCTTATAAAAAATGTTATTTACCGAAAATCAAAACCCAAAACTCCCAGCCCATATCCCTTATTAGTTGAATACGCTGAAAGATTAGATTTTCTATATAAAAATTTAAACAGAAATGGCAAAAATTTGCTCGTCAGTTTAGTTTCATATAGATTACTTGGCTATACAAAAGTAAAACTCCCACGCAACAATAAGGAGTATTGGAGTGCTTTAGAAAAAGTAAAAGATCTTAAAATCAAGGGTGAAACCATAAACCCAAATTTTCTACATTATGTATTGGAAAAATTTGACTTAAATCCCTTGGGTTATAAAATTGCTTTTTTCTTTGTAGAAATAGGAATTGTCATAGATTTTATTTTAGAGCAATATGCTTACAAAGAAAATGGC
Source organism: Chryseobacterium sp. Leaf394 (assembly GCF_001424105.1). Lineage (GTDB taxonomy): Bacteria > Bacteroidota > Bacteroidia > Flavobacteriales > Weeksellaceae > Chryseobacterium. The sequence continues at coordinate 73,588 of NZ_LMQH01000002.1, forward strand.
AAAACGATAGTTGGTGTCGAAAAAGGAGATGTAGTTTTAGATATCGGTGGCTGTTGGGGAGATACTGCTTTATATTTTGCGGCAAAAACTGGTAAAACAGGAAAAGTTTATTCATTTGAGTTTATACCAAATAATATTCAAATTCACAAAAAGAATACTCAATTGAATCCAGAATTAAACTCAATCATCAAACTTGTAGAAAATCCTGTATCAGATATCTCAGATGAAAAAATTTATTATGTAGACAATGGACCATCAAGTCAGATTTCCTCCGAAGACTTTGAAAATAGAACCGGTACTACAACTACTATTTCAATAGATGACTTTGTTAATAGAAATAAGATTGACAAAGTAAATTTCATAAAAATGGACATCGAGGGAGCAGAGCCTTTAGCTTTACAAGGAGCTATAGATACTATAAAAAAATTCCGTCCTAAACTTGCTATAGCTATCTATCACAGCATGGAAGACTTTGTAAACATACCGAAATGGATTATTGATCTAAATTGTGGATATGAACTCTCATTGGGACATTATACAATTAACGCAGAAGAAACAATCATTTTTGCTAAAGTAAAATAATTATGATTCCTGTAACAAAACCATTTCTTCCACCTCAAGAAGAATATGAAAAATATATTGCTGGTATCTGGACAAGAAAGTGGCTCACCAATATGGGGCCTCTTTCGAGCCAATTAGAAATGGAACTGAAAGACCATTTGCAGGTTCCTCATTTGCTGTTTGTGTCGAACGGAACTGTTGCACTTCAAATGGCAATCAAAGCACTTGATCTAAAAGGTGAAATTATTACTACCCCTTTTTCTTTTGTCGCAACTACGAGTTGTATTGTATGGGAAAGTTGTCAACCAATATTTGTTGATATTGACCAAAATTCTTTAAATATTGATGCCTCAAAAATTGAAGCAGCCATTACAGAAAAAACCTCAGCTATTTTAGCTACACATGTCTATGGCAATCCTTGTGATGTTGCACAAATTGAAAAGATTGCAAAAAAGCATAATTTAAAAGTTGTATACGATGCTGCACATGCTTTTGGCGTGGAAATAGACGGAAAATCAATATTTGAATTCGGGGATATTTCTACATGCTCGCTACATGCAACAAAGCTATACCATTCTGTTGAAGGTGGCTTACTGATTTCTACAGATGCAGAATTACTTAAGAAATTGGCATACATTAGAAATTTTGGTTTTGACGGCCCTGAAAATTTTGCGGAATTGGGACTTAATGGCAAAAACTCCGAATTTCATGCAGCAATGGGATTGGCGAATTTAAAATATATAAAATTAATTCAGGAGAAAAGAGCAATCTTAGTAAAACAATACGATGAAAAATTATCGACTTTAAAAGCCAGAAGACCAATTTGGCATCCACAATCTGAAAATAACAATTCATACTATCCAATAGTTTTTGAAGACGAAGAACTTCTCCTGAAGAGTATCAATCATCTACAGAGTTACGGCATTTTCTCAAGAAGATATTTTTATCCTTCTTTAGCTTCGGCACTTCCTTATATTGAGGCGAAAAGTTTGGAGATTGCAGACGATATTGCAAAAAGAGTCTTGTGCCTACCCCTATATTATGACCTAACGCTTGAAGAGGTTGATTTAATTTGTCGCTTATTACTAAGGGCACAAAATAACTAAGATGAAAGTAGCTATAATGCAACCCTATTTTATGCCGTACATCGGTTATATCAGTTTGATAAAACATACTGACAAATTTATATTATTTGACGTCGTGCAATTCATAAAACACGGTTGGATTGAACGAAATAGAGTACTTAAACAGAATGATGGGTGGTTGTACTTACAAGTTCCGTTAAAAAAACATGGCAGAGATATTTTGATAAAGGATTGTGTTATTGATAACTCAAAAAATTGGAAGACTAAGATATTATCACAATTAGAAATCTACAAAAAAAAGGCACCCTACTATTATAAAACAATCAGTATTATAAATGATATTTTTTCACAAGAGTATAATGATATAGTTGCACTTAACAAAGTTTCTTTAGAAAAAATATGTGCATACTTAGGAATCTATAAGACTCTTCATGTTTTTTCAGAAATGAACCTGAAAATAGATGAGCCAAATTCAGGGGACGAATGGGCATTAAATATTTGTAAAAAATTAGACGGAGAAATTCACTACATTAATCCTATTGGTGGGCTTGATTTCTTTGATACACAAAAATATCATGAAATGGATATAGATATTTCATTTCAAAAAATGAATCTATCAAATTATGATCAGAAAAGAAACACTTTTGAAAACGGATTATCTATCATTGACGTAATGATGTTCAACTCCCCTGATGAAATAAATGATATGTTAAATAATTTTGAATTATTGTAATGGATATGGCTATAGGAGGTTATTTTGAATTGGAACTTTCAAAAAAAAGCAATTTATTCCCAGATTATTTAGCCCTTAATTCAGCAAGAAACTGTCTTGAGTACATTTTAAGATTATCAATCTATAATAATATATTCATTCCATACTATACATGTGATGTCTTGCTCGAACCTCTACAAAAATTAAACATCACATATGAATTCTATGATGTTGACTTCAATTTAGAACCAATATTTGATTTTTCTCTTCTTAAAAAAGAAGATGCTTTTTTATACACAAACTATTTTGGTCTGAAAAATACCTTTGTAAAAAACTTATCAGCTAAAATTCCAGGTAACATCATCATTGACAATGCACAAGCTCTATTTGCAGAACCTGTTAAAAATATTCCTACTTTCTATTCTCCACGAAAATTCGTTGGTGTACCTGACGGAGGATTTGTAACTTGTAACTTAGATCCTAGTATCACATTCGGTAAGGATTCAAGTTATGAAAGGATGTCACATCTCTTAAAAAGAATAGACACTTCAGCTGAATCAGGCTATGGAGATTTTAAGAGAAATGATAAATCTCTAGAGAATCAACCCATTAAACTGATGTCTGATCTTACAAAACTACTTTTGATGAATATTGACTTTCATTTTGTAAAAGAACAAAGACAGAGAAACTTCCAATTCCTTCATGACAAACTTAAAAAAAAGAATCTTTTATCCATTTCATATAACCATGATAGCATTCCTATGGTATATCCATTCCGGACTAAAGATCCGCTTGTGAAAGAAAAGCTGATCAATCAAAAAATTTATTGCGCTTCTTACTGGCCGAATGTTATAGATTGGTGCAGTGCAGAACAAAACTCCCATATTCTTGCAAAAGAGATTGTAGCATTGCCTATAGATCAAAGATATTCAGTTGAGGACATGGAAAAAATTCTTCAATATGTATAATATTTTAATAAGACCATTAATTGAGGAGGACGCAGAAACCTCTTATCTCTGGAGAAATGATTCAGAAATATGGAAATATACTGGCAAAAGACCTATGCATAAAGTCACGCCGGAAATTGAGTTAGATTGGATAAAAAAGATTTTGAGTGAGAAGTCAAGCAAAAGATTTGCAATTTTATGTGATAATAAATATGTTGGAAATGTGCAATTGACTGACATCACAGATACAAATGCACAATTTCATATTTTCATTGGAGATAAAAATTATTGGAATAAAGGAATTGCCTCGCTCGCTACCTATAAAATATTGCATTACGCAAAATATACATTAAAGCTTGAAGAGATCTATTTATTAGTTAATTCTGATAATCTATCGGCTATTAAATCCTACAAAAAAAATAATTTTGTTTCAACTACACATCAGGAAAAAGATGGCTGGCTGAAGATGTATTGTAATTTGTCAAATCTAAAACCTGCGAAAGTTAGTGTTTTTATGATGGTCTACAATCATGCGGAATATTTAAAGAAAAGTTTGGATGGGATATTAATGCAAAAATGTAATTTCACTTATGAAATTGTGATAGGTGAAGATTTTTCGACAGATAATTCTAGGATTATTTTACAAGACTATAATTACAAGTTTCCAGGGAAATTTAATTTGTTACTACACAATGAAAATATTGGTGCGCATAAAAACCAAGAATTAACTTTTAAGAACTGTAGTGGAGAATATATTGCAGTCTGCGAAGGTGATGATTATTGGACTGATCCATTGAAACTTCAAAAGCAAATAAACTTTTTGGAGGATAATAAAGACTTTAGCATCTGCTTTCACAATGTAGAAGAAATTGATATAGAAGGAAATATAAGAAGTGAGAGAATTCTAAAGTCGGAATTTTCAGAAAAAGTATATACAATAGAAGATCTTTCAAAAGTAAATTTTATTCATACCCCTTCTGTGGTTTTTAGAAAAAATTATTCTCAACTTCCAGAATTTTTCGAGTTCTGCCCGATTGGCGATTATCCTCTGCATCTAATCAATGCACAGTATGGAAAAATAAAATATTTCCCTGATAAAATGGCTTGCTACAGAATTGGAAGCGGGATTTGGAGCAAACAGGATGTGAAAACACAGATATTGAAAACTGTGTACACAATTACTTATTTGATAATGTATTTCAAAAACAATGCAGTTGTAAAACAAAATCTTGAAAATCAAGTAAGATTACTTTTAGAAGAAGCGACAGTAACTAAAAAAATTATTCTTGATGCCGATTATAAAGATTTGTATCTTATTTCTAAAAAAATGTATATAGGAAACATCCTTCAACTTTTAAAAATAAAAATTCTTAGTAAAATATGGAAGACAAATTAATATCCATATGCATTCCAACGTATAACGGCGAAAAGTACCTTCAAGAAAGTTTAGATTCCATCAAACAACAGACCTATAAAAACATTGAAGTTATCATTTCCGATGACCAATCAAAAGACCGCACCCTCGAAATCTGTGAGCAATTTAAACGCGAAGTAAATTTTCCAGTTCATATACATTCTCATATTCCATCTGGTATTGGTGCGAATTGGAATAATTCTATTGAAAAATCTAATGGTTTTTATGTCAAAATACTCTTTCAAGACGATGTGATGGTACCTGAATGTTTAGAATCAATGGTGCAACATCTAATAAATCATAAGCTCGAAATTGTTGTTTCTAAAAGGAAAATCATAGATCAGAATTCAAATGAAATTACTGAAGGGAGTTGGTATGAAAACTTTAACGATCTGCAGAAACCCGCAGGTATGGAGATTAATAAATTTGTCATATTAAAAAGAAAGAATTTAAGAACTCTGAATTTTGAAAGATACTCCATTGACAATATTATTGGCGAGCCGTGCGTAAGTCTATTTACAAGAAAACTTTACAGCCGTGTAGGCCCCTTTAATATCAAGTCTAAACAGATTTTAGATTATGAATACTGGCTTCGGGTACTCGCTTTCTATGATATTGGAATTATACCAGAAAAATTAATGAAATTCAGGCATCATGACGAGCAGGCATCTAATGTAAATACACAATCAAAATTATACGAAGGAGACATTATTTTGAATCTTTTGTACACTAAACATATCCTCTACATTGACAGAAAAAAAGCAAAATATTATCTTGTAAAAAAATATCCACTGCTAAGAAAACTGATTTTACTTCGTTATAAAATTTTTCCATGAAACGGAAACTCGCCATCGTAATACCTTACTACAAGATTGATTTCTTTGAAGAAACACTGAAGTCTGTCGCTCGACAGAGTAATAAAAATTTTGTCTTATATATCGGGAACGATGCAAGCCCGCATAATCCTCTTCCTCTGATCACAAAATACTTCAATTCAGATCAGTTTATCTATTTTGAGTATAATGATAATTTAGGAAATAAAAATCTTGCTCTTCAATGGGAACGTATTCTCGACAATGTACAGGAAGAATGGTTTCAGATTTTGGGCGATGATGATATGATTGCAAATAATTTTGTTGGTGAATTTTACAAAAGTTTACCAGTTTTAGAAAAAGAGAATATTACTGCATTTAAAACTACACATAATTGGATTGATAAAAATAATAATCTGTTGGAATCTTTTAATTATAAAGAAGATTTTTTAGAATCTGTACATTTCATCATGAAAAAATATTCTGGTGAAGTAAAAAGCAGCCTTTCAGAAAACATTTTTGCAACAAAGATGTGGAGAAAATTTAGATTTCAGCAATTGCCTCTAGCATGGGGAAGTGACGATCTGGCACTGCTTCAGTTTTCCGGATACAAAAGAATCTTTTACAATATGAATACAAAGGTGTTGGTTCGTATTTCTACATCCAGCATATCAGGTTCGTCAAAATTCGATCGAGACAAAGAATTTGCCATCCAGATTTTTCGTGAAAAAATTATTTTAGAAAACACTTCAATATTTCCACCAATTTTTATCAACGAGATCATAGATCAATACCTATACAAAGCACACGTCGAGAACTTTCCTGTAAAATATCTGATTGCTTTCCAGGTCTTAAAAAGAAACGGGATTATTGCATTTCTGAAAACCCTTCGTAAAATTTTCTATATAAAAAAAATTCATAAAAATCAATCATCTTAAAGTACAGACTGGTAAAACTTCTACACAGTTTGAGGCTCATCAAAATACCAAACTAAAAAAATTTTGTATGCAGATTATTCAAAATAATCTGAATATTTTTTTCATCTGTTAAATCATAATTTTATATGCTTCATTACAGATCAGTACTAATGTTTTACACTAGCGAAACGTCACTAAGACTTCAACTTAACATAAAATAATATTCCCTAAAACATGATGTACATCGTATTTTTTTTATTAGTTTCGGTAAACTAACAATCAAAATATCTCTTTATGGCACGTAACAATTTACTGACTGAGCTAAATTAAGCAGAACAAATCCGATGAAACCATGCCAAATCAGATTAAAACCCCTTAATAAGTCACGTTAATACCCTAATTTTAATATCTTTGCGGTTGAAAAACACGGTATGTCCCAACCACTTATTTCTATCATCGTTCCCTGCTACAATCAGGCACAGTATCTTGACGAATGTCTGCAGTCTGTCATTGACCAGACCTATCAAAACTGGGAGTGCATTATTATTGATGACGGTTCGCCTGATCACACAGGAGAAATCGCAAAAAGCTGGGCTGAACGGAATTCCCGCTTCAAATATTTCAGAAAAGAAAACGGCGGTGTCTCTGCAGCAAGAAATTTTGGGATTGAAAAGGCTGAGGGAGAATGGATTTTACCATTGGATGGGGACGACAGTATCTCCAACCAATATTTAGATTTGGCATCAAAAGAATTTTCAGACAACGACATTGTTTACTGTAAAGGAGAATACTTTGGAGAAAAACAGGGTGAGATTATAGTTGATCATTTCAACGCTGTCGAAATCCTTTTAGAAAACCAGATTTTCTGTACCGCCTTCTTTAAAAAACAGGACTGGAAAAACACCGAAGGTTTCGATGAATCCATGCAAAAAGGCTATGAAGACTGGGATTTTTGGTTAGGAATACTCAACCTGAAACACGCAGGTCTTAAAGTAAAAAAAATCAACTACTCAGGTTTTAAGTACAGAATAAAAAGTACTTCAAGAAATACTGTGGCTATGCAGGAAGAAGACCTCAACATCAGAAAATATCTTTGTAAAAAATACCCTGAACTCTATCTTGACAATATAAAATCATTTGCAGATATTTTTTTTGAGAAAAGAAAATTAGATAAGCAAAATCAGCAATTGAAAAAGATCCTCACCAGCAAAAGACACCAGTTTGTCGATAAAATTTTTAATCTCCTGAAAATATGAAAATATCTGTAGCCATCTGCACCTACAACGGAGAAAAATATCTTGCTGAACAGCTGGACAGTATTCTCAGCCAGACTGTGAAAGCAGACGAAATCGTAATCTGCGACGATGGATCAAAGGACGGCACTGTGGAAATGCTGCAGCAGTATCAGAGGCAACATCCCGCATTATTTAAAATTATGATCAACGAAACGAATCTGGGATATTTTAAAAATTTTGAGAAAGCCATCTATTCCTGTACGGGAGATACTATTATCACCAGTGATCAGGATGATATCTGGAAACTGAATAAGATTGAAGCCACCCAAAGTTTTTTTCTTGAAAACCCCGAATTTGAAGGTGTTTTTAATGATCTGGAAATTATTAATAACGGTAAAAAAATACTCGAACCTTCTTATCTCAACTGGAAACATATTTCCTATTCATTTATAGAAGAAAATATCAAAAACAACACACTGTTTTTACATCAGCAAATGCTGGGAAGTTTTGTGTTGGGTTGTGCACTGGCTGTTAAACGCTCTGCCCTGAAGCAGTACGGGCTCAGTAATTTTGAAATCGCCCACGATTATTTTATAGCCCAGAAGCTGGCTTCAAAAGGGAAACTTGGTTTCATCCCGGCAACGCTCTCCTCTTACCGGCAGCATGACGAACAGGTGTGCGGCCTGCGCGAAGCATTCAGAAATCCTGAAGAGAAGGATTCACAGAAGAGCGTGGCATCCGCTTTTCATCAGATCGTTGGTCCGTCACTGTTAGCAGTTAAAAAATATCAGCAGTTATATCCCGATGAGGATGTAAAGAAAACACCTGTATACAGCTTTTTTATTGAAAACAGAAACACATACCTGTCTGAACTCTCCTTTTTCCAAAGAAAAAAATACATCCTGCAGTGTGTCCGTCACCGGTATTTAGATTTACAACTGACGGATCTGTTCAAACATTAAATATACTATCGAAACAATGGACGTCAGCATCTGCATCACCACCTACAACCACGGGAAATATATTGAAGAGTGTTTGATGAGCATCTTTGCTCAGGATTTTTCGGGTATCTGTGAAATTATCATCGGGAATGATAACTCATCGGACGATACCGAAGATATCATCCGTCAAATCATGGAAACTCATCCTAAAGGCGGAACAATCCGCTACTTCAAAAACAATCCAAATCTGGGATATGTAAAAAATACCCTTTTTACTTTTTCGCAGGCTCAGGGAAAATATATCGCTGTGCTCGACGGAGATGATTACTGGATAGACCGTTTTAAACTTCAGAAACAGTTTGATCTTCTTGAAAACAATCCTGACCTCTCGGCTGCAGGTACTAATTCAAAAGTAGTTTACGAAGATGTAGATATTGAGAGCCACAGCTACAGTGACCGCACTGAAAGAATTCTGAAAAAAGATGACCTTACCGATTTATCAATCTTTCAGACCTCAACATTCTTTTTCAGAAAAGAAATCTTACAACCTGATTTTCCTACAGACATTATTTCTGCTGACCGCGGTCTTTATCTGCTTGCAGGATGCCATGGTGATGTGAAGTTTTTATCGGAAGAGACTGCGATTTACAGGCAGTTTCAGGGCAGCATATCCAAGAATGTTCCCTATGAGGTTATGAAAAAAGATTTTGCAATTGTCCCTTTTATTTTAAAGCAGGGCTCAGGCTACCGCAGATCTAAACTGATGGCTTATTTTTACTATACGCTGATGACCTATCCGAAAAAAGTGAGTAAAACCAACTTTTACCGTGCTGCTGCAGGGTATGCTTTTTATAATATTTTCTCTAAATTTACACTCCGTCCTTTCAGACTCTACAATATCGTAAAATGGACGCGTCACACCGTGATGCAGAAGTATGAGATCAAAAAAGGAAACAACAGTTTTATATAACAGCAAATGATCACAGGCAACGGACTTATCGCAAAATCCCTTCACTCAATAGATTCGGAAAATGTACTGTTTTTCGCATCGGGTGTTTCCAATTCTCTTGAAACGAGAGATTTGGAATTTGAAAGAGAACACGCTCTTTTAAAAAACACCCTTGAAAATCATCCCGGGAAAACCTTTGTCTACTACTCGACCTGCAGCATCTACGATTCTTCCAAAAATAACAGCCAATACGTTCTGCACAAGCTTAAGATGGAACAGGTGATCGCCGATTTATCTGAGCGGTATTTTATTTTGAGAGTAAGCAATGCCGTGGGAAAAGGGGGAAATCCCAATCTGCTGGTCAACTATCTTGTAAGAGCAATTGAAAGCGAAACAAAAATTACGGTTCACACCAAAGCAACAAGAAACCTCATCGACGTGCAGGATATAAGCCGCATTACAAAAGAAATTATTGAAAGTTTTAATGCCAATCAAATCATCAATCTGGCCTATCTTCAGAACTTCTCTATTATCGAAATTACAGAGACTATTTCTGATGTATTAAAAACGGAACCGCTTTTACAGCTGCAGAATGAAGGTTCAGGTTACCAAATTGAAGTTTCTAAAATTGAACATTATTTTAAACAAAACAATCTGACTGATAAAGAGCAGTACCTCAGAAACTTAATATCAAAATACTATCAGAAATAAAATGCCGAAAACAGCCGTAATAATCGTCACTTACAATGCCATGAAATGGGCTGAAAGATGTTTCAGTAGCCTGAGGCATTCTTCGGTGCCTCTGGACTGCATTGTAGTAGACAACGGTTCTACAGACGGCAGTCAGGATTTCATTACAGAAAATTATCCTGAAGTCAGCTTTATCCAGTCCCCGGAAAACCTGGGCTTCGGAAAAGCCAACAATATCGGCATTGAGAAAGCCTATAAAAACGGAGCGGACTTTTTCTATCTGATGAATCAGGATGCCTGGCTTTTTGAAGACAGCATGCAAAAACTTCTGGATGTTTTTGAAAATCATCCGAAACAGGAAGAGATCGGCATTCTCAGCCCGATGCATCTGGATGGTTCGGAAAAATATCTGGATATCTTCTTTGAACGATATTTGGCGAGAAACACCTCTAACAACAGATTTTTATCTGATATTTTTAACAGCAGTGTAAAAGATTTTTATGAAGCAGACTTTGTAAACGCTGCACACTGGCTTTTACCAAAGAACACCATTAATGAAATTGGTGGATTTAATCCTTATTTTTTCCATTATTCAGAAGATTATGAATATGTACAGCGGATTACATTTTTCAGAAAAAAAATTATTATTTGCCCTGGAAGCCTGGTAGTACATGATGGTAAACAGGACTTTAATAAAACTGCTCAAATCAATGCAAAACGGGTTCAGCGTGAACAACGCTTCCTAAACCCTGCCATCAGTTTCAGCAAAAGCATCTTAAAACAAGAGTTTCTTCCAGATATCATAAAGCAACTTCTTACATTAAAGTTTTCATCTGCTTACAAAACATGGAAAGAATATCAATATCAAAGTTCAAAATATGACGAAATTGTCAGCTCTAAAGAAATTCTTAAAAATAAGGGTGCTTCTTTTTTAAATATCAAATAAATAAATTTAAACCACTAAAAAGAACCTGCATCCATCATGAGTCCTAAAATATCTGTCATCATGTTGACCTATAATCATGGTCCATACCTCCATCAGGCCATTGAAGGGGTTTTATCTCAAAAAACCAATTTCCCCTTTGAGCTAATTGTGTGTAATGATAATTCGCCTGATCATACTGATGAGATGATGGCTCAATTCACAGAGAAATATCCTAAAATCATCAGATATTACAGACATGAAAAAAATATAGGTTTTATAGAAAACCAAAGATTTGCATTCAGTTCAGCTAAAGGTGAGTATCTTGCTTACTGCGAGGGTGATGACTATTGGACTGATGATCACAAACTTCAGTTTCAGTTTGATTTTTTAGAATCTAACAAAGATTATGTTATGGTGACCGCCAGAAATCTTCTTTTGAATCAAAATGAAAATGCGCTGTCTGATGATGGTAAAGAAGAAATGTTTAAAAATCAAGAATATATTGACTACAATCAAACCAGTTTCTTTTCGGAAAGACCTACACAGACCTTCACTTATCTCATTAGGAAAATATATTTGGATTTGAAGTGGATTGATATCTATCCCAATTATCGGGATTTATACTATTTTTATCATCTGCTGTCCTTTGGAAAAGGAAGAGCTTATAATAAGGTTGTGGGCGTTTACAGATTACATGATGGCGGTGTGTACAGTTCATTAGAAACAGAAAAAAAAATGCGGACATCTATCGAGATTTTTAAAAGCATACGAAATATAAATGATGACAAGCGAGCAAATACACAAATATTAAAAGATTTAGATTTACTGATATCTAAGTACTATTACAAAAAAGAATTTACAATTCCCTTATTCAATTTAAATCTATACTCTTCTATATTTGAGCGTTTTATGATCTCCGGTAATATAAAAACATTTTCCTTTCAATTATTTAAAATTTTAAAATATACATTTCACCGATTGACAAATAAAATTTGAATCACTAAAATTCTGAAACTATTCCATAAAATGAATTTCGTATTCAAAAAGAATATACTGTAATGGCAAATAAAATTAGTATTATAATACCTGTCTATAATTCATCAAAGTTTTTACATAAAACTGTAGAAGCTGTCGACAATGAGAGATTAAAATCTTGCTGGAATCTAGAACTTATTCTCGTGGAAGACGGCAGCCCCGATAACAGTTTTTTGGCTGTTGAAGAACTCAGCAAAATATACTCCTACATCAAAGGTATAAAGCTTTCCAGAAATTTTGGTCACCAGATCGCTGTAAAAACAGGTTTGGGATACGCTACGGGCGACTACATCGCAATTATTGATGATGATTTGCAAGACCCACCATCATTACTTCCAAGATTTTTCGAGCAGCTCGATCTTGGATATGAGGTGGCATATGGAGTCCGTAAAAAAAGAAAGGAAGATCGAGCAAAAAAGTTTGCCTACAGCAGTTTTTACAGAATATTGAGCTCAATCAGCGATACAAAAATCCCCCTGGATTCTGGAGATTTCTGTGTAATGACTAAAACAGTGAAGGACAAGATGCTCACTTTAGATGAGCAGAATCCATATCTCAGAGGCATACGTGCCTGGGTTGGATATAAACAGATCGGGTTGGAATACGAAAGAGACGGAAGAATTGAGGGTGAATCTGGTTATTCTCTGAAAAAGCTGATTAAAATTGCTAAAGACGGAATCTTTTCTTTCTCGTCACTTCCTTTACAGATTATCAGTCTTCTCGGTAATATTGGATTATTGATCTCGATTGGTTTTACTATTGTAACTTTCTTCAGGTACTTCAATAATCAGATTGAGGTGGCAGGATATACCACAATCATTATTCTGATGCTTTTCTTCAATTCTATACTTTTAATCAGTTTGGGAATTATCGGTGAATATATTTACCGAATTTATAATGAAGTGAGAAACAGACCGCACAGCATCGTCGAGAAGACTGTTGGAAATTATAATACACTGTAAAGATTCCACTTAAATAATGAAAACAGACAGCACCTGGATCAAGAAAAATTTATATTTTCTTATCGGCTTCATCATAATAATTTCTTTATATCTACCCTTTTTTATTTTTGGGGAGAATTCTTATCTGGGATCTCCTGCTGATTATCTGGATTCGAATGCAGTCTGGCTGAAAATACTCTCTGAAAGCGGATTATCTTTTGCGCCAAATAACACTCCTCTACCCAATATAGAAAATCAGTTCCGCGTAAGCTATGGGAATGAGCTCGATTTTATTTATTTACTTTTTAAAATTTTCACTCCCTATTACGCTCTTGTAATCAACAGTCTGATTATTTCGTTAACGGCATTCATTTCACTTTCTGTACTGGCAAAAAATATAACGCCCCAGATTAATAAGATTTTACTGCTGATAATCTCTCTTACATTCGCACTGCTCAATCACTGGCAGTTTGGAGGAATCAGCATTGCAGGATCTCCAATAATTATTTTAGTCTGCATTCTCCTTGTTCAAAAACAAAAAGTTCCTTTATCATTCTATATATTCAGTCTCTTTTTCTTGCTGTACTCCAGTTTTATCATTTACGGAATGTTTCTGATTTTTCTGATTTTGGTTTGTGCTGCATATCTGTTTATTAAAACACGGAAGATTAATTTTAATCTGATCATCTACATCGCCATCATAACTGTTGGTTATCTGCTGATCAACTACAGATTTATAACAGAAACATTGAGTCCGTCTTTTGTATCTAACCGCCCTTCGGGTTTGCCTGCTGAAATTGCCCTGATGAGAGACTGGAAGATATTATTAGAGAGATTTGTGGATGGGCATGGCTCTCACGCTGTCTCCAGGCAGCATGGCATTTTAATTATATTTATAATATATTGTCTGTCTGCATTCTTTATCAAATTTAAACATCTCAAAAAAGTTTTACTGATTTTTGGGCTTATAGTCTTCTTTGTACTGTTCTCCTACATTAATTTTAATTTGCTCCCGGGAGTAATTAAAGCTCTGCATCTTGACTTTATCTATGGGCTTACTTTATACCGCTTCTTTTTCTACAACGGAGTTCTCTGGTACATCATTTTAATTTTTATAACTGAAGATTTTGGGAATACTGCTTACAGAAAAACGGTCATCCCTCTCTTGATTTTAGGGTTAACGGTCAACTTTTACACTGTTTTAAGAATTAATACTCCCTACCAGAATATCCGGCATTCTTTCAGAGAATATTATTACTCCTTTAAAGACTATTATATGATTTCTGAGTTTAAGGAAATTGATAAAATTCTGCCTGAAAATAAATCGGATTACAGGGTAATAAGTTATGGCTTTGATCCTGCGGCGTCGCAATACAACGGTTATTTCACAGCTGACGGCTATCTCAACTTTTATGAAGGCAACCAAAAGAAAAAATTTGGTAAACTTATAGTTCCACTTCTGGAAGACAATAAAGTACTTAAAGAAAAACATAACAGCTGGATGCATCAGAATTTTGTGTTTACAGACAATTTCACGGTTGGAGAACAGGTATTACAAAAATATTCAAAAGAAAGAAGAAGCTTACCTGTAGATGAAAATGGGTTGAGAGCTTTGCATGTGAATTATGTGCTCTCCTCAATTCCTCTAAACAATTTTTATCTGAAAGAAATAAAATCAATAGAGTCAAAACATTGGTCAAAAATTTATATATACCAGGTTTTAAATTCAAATCATTAAACTACTGTAACAACTATGTGCGGAATTGCCGGAATCATCACTAAAAACGCCAGAAACTACAGTCACGAACTGCAGAATATGACCGATGCCATTGCGCACCGCGGTCCCGATTCTGCCCATCATGAGTTTTACGGAAATGCTGCACTGGGTCACCGCCGCCTGTCCATAATCGATCTGTCGGAAAACGGAAAACAGCCTATGTTTTCGAATACCAAAAATGAGTGCATTGTTCTGAATGGCGAAATTTACGGTTACCAAACCATCAAAAAACAGCTTTCAGAATATCCTTACCGTGGAGGTTCCGATACGGAAGTGATACTTGCCATGTATCAGCGTAAAAAGGAAAAGCTTATCCATGATCTTCCGGGCATGTTTGCTTTTGCCATCTGGGATGAAGAACAGCAGCAGCTTTTCTGCGCACGCGACCGGTTTGGCGAGAAACCATTTTATTATACCACGGGAAAAAACGGTGAATTTATTTTCGCCAGCGAAATCAAAGCCATTCTGGCAAGCGGTCTTGCTAACACAGAAATCAATTATGATGCGCTTTCGCATTATCTGCAGTACGGTTATGTGAGTACCTATCAGAGTATTTATAAGCATATTCATTCGCTGCCTCCGGCTCATCAGCTGATTTGGAAAAACGGAGATGTGAAAGTTTCAAGATATTACAGTCTTCCTGAAAAAGACAGAAAAATCAGCCTCTCTGATGCCAAAGAAGAATTCACCTTCCTTCTGAAAAATGCAGTGGAAAAACAACTGATTGCTGATGTGGAAGTCGGAAGTTTCCTGAGTGGCGGACTGGATTCGTCATCGATTGTCGCCATTGTGAATGAGTTTTTACCTTACCAAACCACGATAAGTTTCGGTTATGACCATGAAGACAGCGAACTGAAGTATGCCAGAGAAATTGCAGAGAAATACAATACCAGGCATATAGAAATCCATGAAAAAAAGGAAGATCTTGTATCAGGAATACTGAAAATCAGTCCTTATCTGGATGAACCTTTCGCCGACTCATCTACTTTTCCTCAATTTGAAATCTGCCAGGCGGCAAGAAAAAATCTTACCGTAGTGCTTTCAGGCGATGTCGGCGATGAATTATTTGGTGGCTACAGCTTTTACAAGGTCGAAAATGATCTTAAAAAACATTTCAGCTATCAGAATATTATTGCACAGTTTGGTTTAAAATTATATCAAAGTGTAAGACAGACTTCATTTATTTCTCAGAAAAATGTGCAG
This sequence comes from Chryseobacterium sp. Leaf394, assembly GCF_001424105.1. Taxonomy (GTDB): domain Bacteria; phylum Bacteroidota; class Bacteroidia; order Flavobacteriales; family Weeksellaceae; genus Chryseobacterium. The sequence goes on from NZ_LMQH01000002.1 coordinate 89,732, forward strand.
TACGCATCGATATATGATTTCCATCAGAATGAAGTAAGAAATTTCTTTGATGAAGATCAGAGAAAGCAACTTGGCATTACAGAAAATTATTCTCAACCCTACAGTTTCAAGGCTGATAAAAACTCACTGAATGACATTATGAGAACTGATTTGGAGAAATTTGTTCCAGGGAACATGATGTTAAAATCCGACCGTATGGCGATGGCCAATTCTTTAGAGGTTCGAACACCGTTTTTAGATGTAGATTTTGCGGAATTTTGTATTCAACTTCCTGGTCAACTGAAAATCAATTCTGAGCGGGATAAAATTATTTTAAGAGAATCAATGAATTCGTATTGGACAGAAACCATCCGAAACCGTAATAAGCAAGGTTTTGGTTCAAATATAGAAAACTGGTTTGAGGAAGAAAGTCTGATGAAATTTTCTGATGACATGCTGAAAAACAAAAACCATCAGGTTTTTAATCATATTGATTTCAACGCTACCCAAAAATTTTTAGACAAAGGACAAAAACACTGGAATCTCCTGCAACTGGCTTTGTGGACTGAAAAAATAAAGTAATGAATATTAAGAAAAAACTATCATCTAAATTCTACTTCCTTCAATGGCTTTGGAAGACCCGAAATCTGAGAAAAGGTTTCCCCGAATATAATGTGCTTAATATTGAATCTACTACTGAAAAAATCATCAGCGAAAGAACTTCAATCAGTCGCTTCGGTGACGGCGAATTCAGATTGACTCTGCCTGAGTATGCTTTGGTATTCCAGGACGGAGGAGAGAAAATCCGCAAAAAACTACAGAACGTTCTGCAATCTGATATAAAGAACCATATCGTTTGTCTTCCTTTTGGACATTTCAGAGATTTTGATCTGCCGACGAAATATTGGTGGTATAAATTTTTAAATATATATGGAAGTAGAATTCAGAATTTTATTCCGGCAGACAAGAATTACGGAACAACTTTTATCAGCAGATATTACATCGGTTTTTCAGATAAATCAGAAAAAAGAATAACAAAAGTTGTTTCTCATCTTAAAAAAATCTGGGAGCAACAGGATATTCTCATCATTGAGGGTCAGTTTTCACGTTTGGGTGTTGGGAACAATCTTTTTGACAACGCAAAATCACTGCAACGAATCGTTTGTCCGCCCAAAAATGCTTTTGAAAGATATGATGAAATTTTTGCAGCAGCGAATAAATATGGCAAAGACAAATTAATTCTTTTGGCCCTTGGCCCCACAGCCACCATCCTGTCTTATGATCTTGCAAAAAATGGCTATTGGGCTTTGGACGTAGGTCACATCGATATAGAATACATGTGGTTTTTAATGAAAGCTCAAGACAAAATGCCTGTAAAAGGACGTCATGTAAACGAAGCCCACGAACAGGAATCGCTCGAAATCCCTACAGAGTTCAGAGAAAAGTATTTGAACAGCATTGTTTTAGAAATAAATAATTAATGAAAATTTCTGTCATAATTCCCGTCTACAACGCTGAGACCTTTCTAAAAAAGGCGGTTGAATCTGCTCTGCAATTTGACGAAGTAACTGAGGTGATTCTGGCGGAAGATGCTTCCAGCGACAGTTCGCTGATACTTTGCAGAAAACTGGAGCATGAATATGAGCGTGTTATGTTATTTCAGCATGAAGACAGAAGAAATCATGGTGCTGCAGAAACAAGAAATCTGGGAATCAGAAAATCTGGTTCGGAGTTTATTGCTTTTCTGGATGCTGACGACTATTATCTTCCCAACCGTTTTGATGTAGAAAAAATTTTACTGGATGATGAAAAGATTGAGGGTGTATTCGGTGCTTTGGGTACAGAATTTATCACTGATAAAGGGAAAATTGAATTTCAGGAAAAATTTAAGAATAACAGACTCACTACTGTACAGTATCAGGCAGAAGGAATTGATATTTTCGAAGGTCTTTTGGGACTTTCAACGAAAACTTTCGGTTCGTTTTTTCATCTGAATACTCTGACGGTAAGAAGAGATTCTTTACTTAAAAAAAATCTGCTTTTTAATAAAGATCTCAGGGTGCATCAGGATTCGGACTTTATTATCAAACTTGCCTATCACTGTTATCTGAAAACGGGAATCATCGATAAGCCGGTCGCCATTCGGGGTGTACATGACGACAACAGAATTACGAAAATCAAACAATATTCGCCGAAGTTTTATGCCAATCAGTTTCAGTTCTATAACTCATTATACCTATGGGCAAATGCGAATAATCTCGATAAAAAATATTTGCAAAAAATAAAACTGGATTTTATCAGTTTTAAAATAGCCAACAAAAGAGGCGCGGGAAAGTATTTATTTTATGTAATTTCTGCACTTCAAAATCCTGAATTGCTCAAAACAAGATATCGGTTTCACGCTTTAAATCCGCAAAAACAATGATTTTTAAAAAGATAGAACAACTGAAAACTTTATTTTCAGATCTCACAGCATATAGAAATCATAAGAAATTATTACCAGACAATCCGGAAAAAGCAGTGCTGGTACAGTTTCAAAATCCTCAGTTGTACCATCGCTTTTTTTATCTGCTTTTAAAATTTTACCATCTTGCAGGTTATACTGTTTATTTTCCGATGAGCTTTTCTTTGTACAGAAACCTGAGAAACAAAGATCGTTATATGGCCTTGCTGTTGCAGGAAAAAAATCTTCTGAGCATCAACTCTCAAAATAAGCCTGAAGAAATTATAACGTTGACCGATTCGATATTCAGTGCCGATTATTTTAAAGATTATTTTGAAAATAATAATGATACAGATCAAAGTTTTCATATTCCGATGAGTTTTCATCCTTATATGTATCATCAAAACCTATGGAACCAAAATATACACTGTGCCAAAGAAAGATTTAATTCTATTTTCTGTTATGGAAATTTTGATGCTAAAGCCTATTTAGATATCGAACACACAGGCTTTAACGTAATTCCACGAACAAAGCTACTAAGTTTTTTCAGTGATAAAAGCAATTTTCTTCCTGTACGCAGTAAAAAGGAACTGATTTCAGCTGATACCAACTATTTTAGTGAAAAATTTGTTTTTGCTATTAAAGAAAACTATCAAATTGATATGGATGATATCAGATCGCATCTATCTCTTTTTAATTTCTTTCTCTGCTGTCCGGGCGTTGTGATGCCGCTCTGTCATAATGTGGTAGAAGCGATGTCTGTAGGAACTATTCCAGTTATTGAAAAAGAATACGCTGAGGTAATGTATCCTCATTTGGAACATCAAAAAAATGCAATTATCTTTCATGATTTAGAAGATTTGGAATTGCTTTTAAATGAAAAACTGTTCACTATCCCGAAACAGGACATAGAAGCAATAAGAAAAAATGTTTTAGACTATTATCAGGAATTTCTAAGTCCGAAAGGAATGATCAACAATCTAAACCAAAGCATAGCTCGTGGAAAAAAAATATATCTGCAGGCCGAACACAGAAGTGTGAAATTTAACAATTAAGCTAATGAAAATCTCCGTCATCACACCCGTTTACAACGCCGAAAATTATATCACACAGGCTGTAGAATCCGCTCTTCAGTTTGAGGAAGTTTACGAAATTATTCTGGTAGAAGATCAGTCTCCCGACAATGCACTGGAAGTCTGTAAAAAACTGGCTGAACAGCATGCCAGGGTAAAACTGTATCAACATCCGGACAGAAAAAACCACGGTGCCGGAGCCAGCCGCAATTTAGGAATAGAAAAAGCTGCCGGAGATTTCATCGCCTTTTTGGATGCGGATGACTACTATCTTCCGAACCGTTTTGATGCCGAAAGAGAACTGTTTAAAAACCCACAAGTTGATGCTGTTTACGGTGCTTTGGGTGTGCATTACTACTCTGAAAAAGCTAAGGAGCAGTACTATTCTCTGTTTGGTGACAGGCTCACGACTGTGTATAAGAAGCACGCACCCGAAGATGTTTTCCCGGGACAACTCAATATGCTTGGTAGTTTTGGGCTTTTCAGCATTGATGCTTTAACCGTCAGAAAAAAACCGTTGACTGAAAAGGTAAAGCCTTTATTTAAAACTCATTTAAGACTGCATCAGGATACAGAATTACTGTTCAGAAGTTCATATTACCTCAAGTTTTATCCGGGAATTCTGGACAAGGCTGTGGCAATGAGAGGCGTTCATGAGAGCAACAGGATTACGCAGGTAGATTCAAAAAAATTAAAACCATCCAACACAAGAGTGCTTTTGTGGCGTGCGGTAAATGAATGGGCTCAAAGTGAAAGGACAATGCCAGCCAACATCAAACTTCACATTAAAAGAACCCACAGAAGCTGGGAAATTGCACAGGCTCCATTTTTTAAAAAATGGGGAATGATTGCAAAATATGCTGTTACAGATTTTCAGAGTGTGAAGTCGGGACTGTATAATATTAACTTCAGGAATGAACTATTTTAGGGATTTACCCATCAGATATTTTTTTTCGAGAATATTATTAATCTCCCTGATAATTTTGAAGTTTTTGCTTTTATAAAAGGCAAGTGCAGGATTATTCTGCTCAACTTCAAGTTCATAATAGTCCTGTGATTTGCCCATCTCATTTTCAAAACCTTCCAGAAGTTTTTTTCCGATCCCAGACCCTTTATGCTTTTCGTCTACTGCAATATAAACAAGTTGGTTTTTTGAGTCGCCTTTTTGAAATCCTTTTGACACGAAACTCTGAAATATATAAAGCAGATATTTAGGATGTTTCAGCAAAGCCAGAACTGTGTTTTTAATAAAATAAAGTTTATTCTGAGCTGTAAAACTTCCAAACATATCTTCAATGTCTGATGTTCCAAATACAAAACCACACAATTCTCCAGCTTGCTTATATCCAACTAGAACAGTATCACCGCCTTTGTTCAAATGATGTAAATAAAATTTCCGTATAAAATCACCGCTATAAAAATTTATAAGACTTGGCAGATTGTTTCTATGAACTCTTACAACATCAGTCAGATCTTCTTTTACTAAATTAACAATCATTTTAATACTTTATAAATCAGTTTTGGTCCCAGAAAATTAGCTATAGATAATGGTAATTTTTTCCACATATTGATAAGAAACCTGACTAGTTTTCCATCTTCATCGTTCGTATGAGATTTTTTATTGAAATAGTAATAATAAAGCTGCACAGGCTCTGCACCCCAAGAAAGCTTATATTTCACTGTACTCTGTCCGTTTCTGCTTCTCCCCATATCAAAAACCGCAATCTTCTTTTCTACTGCAAATTTAATAATGTTCCAATACAGAATATTATTTACAGAATATTTATTAAATTCTTTTAAAGTTGCAGCGTACGGATGGCAAATATAATCGTCACTAAATATAATACATGCCGCAGAGACAGGTTTATCTTCAATATATATAATCATAAACTGACCATGAAATTTTGATGGGTCATCAAAATAATTAACAATATTTCTGTAAAACTCCTTTGAATGAGTAGGTGTTCCCAGATCACGCCATGCCTCAGCTATTACTTGGTAAAAATCATTTAACAGTTCCTCTCCACCGGTTTTTATCTGAAATTTATTTTTCTCTGCCTTCCGAACCTGATTTCTGGTTTTGGATTTGATGCGTTGATTCCAGACTACATCTATTCCACCTGATAAATCAAGTAAAAAAGTTTTGTAATCAGTAACCATTATTGGCCGGACTGAATCTTCAAAGCTCAGCAATTCCTTAGATTTTATAAGAACCGGCTGATCTGTAATTTTAAGAAAATCAGCATTAAGCCTCTCATTTTCAGAAAAATGTCCGCCATACGACAGGTACGGTGCATTTGAAAAATAACTTCCATTTCCGAAAAGGTTTAGCTTTTTATTTTGAAAATCTACAGTTTTTTCTTTTAACGGATATGTATTGAGAACAATACTTTTCCATTCATTAGATTCAGAAAAGTTAGTCCAAAAATTCATATTCTTTAAATTTTCCATTAAAACAAAGTTCATATTCCTGCTTCCTGAAGTCGGATTGCAGGAATTCTCTGAAACGCATATCAAGATTTGAATTATCTCCGTCCATTTCTCTGACAGAAGGATGTAGCATCACCTCAACCGTTTTACCCTTTTCAGATTCCAGATAACTGAATAAGTTTTGAGCGTTAATTTCACAGGTATTTAAAATGGTGTAAAACTCAATCTCTTTTTTATTATGATTGAAGGATGAAAGAAACTTCAGCAGAAAGAGTTTAATTAAGTTTGCAACACTTGCTGTTCTGAAATTATACCTGAAAGTTGTCACAAAATTTTCATTAATTTCTCTTATGCGGTCTATATTATATTTCTTTGCAAGTTTTCTTACAATCCTGTTGATTGACGGAATAACATGTACATGCTCGTGGCCGTCGATATGCGTAATTTCTATATTATTTTTCAAAAGCTTCTGCAACTGAAGTTCTATTTCTTTTTCAAGATCATTCAATACATTGTCAGATTTTCTCATAAAGAGAAGTTTTACAAAGTTATTGGATAAAAAACCCTCAGCATCGGTAATGCTGCTTTTTCCTGATATTGCTTTACAACAGGTAAGATTGATGTGCAGACCTATTTTAAGTTTGGGTGCATGAGGAATAACATCCTGTATAGCGTGAATAAAAAAATCGGTGTTCGCCATCAGACTCGCATGAGACAGGAATCCTTCATTGCCCGCTCTTAGTATGGCAAGATTTATGCCTTTAGACAAACCCAAATCGTCGGCATTGGTAATCAGTCTGTTCTTCATTCTAGTGGTGTGAGATTGTTTTCAGTTTAAAAAATTTTATCAGATTTTTCTCTTCTGAAAGATTTTCATCGGGATTTCTGTCTATATATTCAGTGCCATATTCGAAAAGTATTCTCCGGCTGAATCCTGGATAATTATCTTTAGAATAATCAAGTCTCTCATCTAAAATAACATCTTTACTGATTTTCTTTTTCTCCTGAATTTCAGCACAAAGATGTTTAAAAATAAGGTCTGACTTTTGGCAGATAACAGTACTGAAAACAAAGAAAACAACCAGCCATAAAGAAGAAATAATTTTAAAAATTTCAGTTTTATACTGAAACGGTATATATATCTTTCGGGCAACGAATAATGAGAAAATAAAAACGGTAAGCGTCGAAAAAAACATCAGTCTTGTGCCCGTAAGAGGAGAGTAAGAAATAATACACACCGCTAAAATTCCCATGAGCAGATAGCATCCCAAAAGAGTTACTTCCTTTCTGTTAATTTTTTTAGTTTTCAGTAAATAAAAACAAGCCAGCCCTGCTACTATTAGAAATAAAATCAGTTCTAGGTTATAGTAGTAGTAAAACTTTAATATTTTCGTAAACGTTCCTATATAATCCCCAAAATTAAATCCATACTGCGTCTTCCCAACCGTTTTGTATTTTACGGCATTGGCAGGAGCAAAAAATAGTGCCAGATAGCCAGCTGCGACAGAAAGATTAACGGCTATAATATTGAAATCAGGTAGCTTTTTGTTTTTAATTAAATATCTTAAACCACAAATTCCGGAAAACAAAAGTAAAACCGGTGGTACATGCTCATTGCCCATTCCCATGATAAAAGCTCCGACACACAGAAGGATAATTTTCAGAGGAGACCTTGCAAGCACATTCTTCTTAAAAATAAAGTATTCTGTCATTACATACAGATACAGGAGATACAGAACATGGGTAAAGGTATAGTTGGTTGCAAAAGGGCTGTAGTAAAACAGTTCACCAAAATAGTTGATCAGAAAAATGAATGCTGCTGCCAAAATCAAGAGCTTCCAGACATCTTCTTTCTGGGTAATTTTTGGAAATCTCCGGAAAATATTGGCGAATAAAGCCCAAAGGAAACCATTGAAAACCAGAAAACCTAAAACGAGTTTTAAAAATTTACTGCGTGCTACAATATTCAGAAAAAACTGTCCACTTCTGGGGTTTACATAATTATAGCTGGTCCAGTACTCAGAAAGAAAGTGCGGCAATTGTGATCTATCGAGATAATAAAATTCATCACGGGTTACGGGAAACCAATACAGACTCAAGAGAAATCCGATATTAATAAAAACAAGTAAAAATGAAGGTAAAAACTTAGTCTTCATTCTTAATAATTTCGTTAAAATACAGAGGTCTGTTTTTTACTTCGATGTGAATTCTGCCGATATATTCTCCTAAAATTCCTAAGAAAAGCATGATCAGAGAGCAGAAAAAAATCATCACCGATAAAAGGGTAAGAAATCCTGTCTTCGGTTCATGATTGATATGACTTTGATAAATAGAAAATGCCAAAAATAAAACAGAACCAAAAATACCGAAAAAACCAAGTAATGTTGCCAGTCTCAGTGGTTTTACAGAAAACTGAATTACACTGTCAATCGCCAATTTATACAGTTTCAGAAAATTATATTTTGAAGTTCCTGCAAATCTTTTGGGAGCTGTAAACTCTAAGATTAAAGCATCCTGAAGCCCCACCAGCGAAAGCATTCCACGGAACATTCTGTCGGTTTCATTTAGTTGGTTGATCCAGACTACATATTTTTTATCTAACAGCCTGAAATCGGGCATGTTTCTCGGAATTTTCACATCAGAAAGAAAATTGAGTATTTTGTAGTAAATGTTTCCAAGTATACGATACTTAAGACCTTTATCTTCATTATCAGTACGTTGCGTCAGAACGAGTTTATACCCTTGAAGCCACTTCTGAATCATTTCTGCGGCCATTGCCGGCGGATGCTGCAGATCGGCATCCATGAAGAGAATGGCGAATTCTTTCTCCTGATTGTGTTGAGCTACATAATTCAACCCAGCAGTCATTGCCATTTCGTGACCAAAATTTTTCGACTGATTGATAATGGTAATATGAGAATCATTTTTCTGGAGATCTTTCAAAATCTGAAGCGTCTGATCCCGGGAGCCGTCATTTACAAAAACCAGTTCGTAATCTCCAAAAGAAATTTCATTTAATTCTTCCTGAAGGCCAGCATGAAGCACCGCAAGATTCTCTTCTTCGTTGTAGGCAGATATAATCAGGTAAACTTTTTTCATATTAAACAATTTCTTTTTTTAGACAACAATAGCAGCTTATAAAAAGTTTTACTTCACAAAAACCCCAACATATTTCCCTTCAAACTCCACAACCGTCGGCGTAATTTTTTCCTGTTCACAAAAATCCTGAAAAGCAGAATTATCATTAATGTCATCCGAAATAAAAACACCTCCTTTTCTTAATCTTGGATAAAGTGTTTCGTACGCCCACTTCATACCTTCATAAGATTTATCGGAATCATAATGTACAACATCGATTTCGCCGCTTTCCTTTAAAATTTTAGGTAAAGATTCACGGTCTGCGTGACGGAAGAGTTTCCAGTTGGATCTTAAATTTTCGGGAACCACACAGCCAACGTACTGATCTCCATTTTGCCCTAAATACGGCATATCTGAACTGTACAAAGTTCCGTTTCGTTTTTGTAATGAGGTCAATGTAGCAAAAGAACTCCAGCCATAAGCTACTCCTGTTTCAATCACCGCTTTTGCCTGAGTATATTCGCAGGCACTGTATAAAAGTTCCAGAGCACCGGCACCACCCATTTTTATCGGGCAGGCGTTTTGGGTATCCAGAGCTTTTTGAAATTCCTGAGGATATTTTTCTGAGAAAGACTGAAAATCAAGATTAAAAAGTTTCTTTACCGCATCTTTCTGACTAACGGCAATTTGGGAAGCCCAAAGATTCGTCTTTTCCTTGCCTTTAAACGCGCTGTTCCGGTTAAAAATATTCTTGATTATTTTTCTTCCTAATTCGGGATACAGATCAGGACGTTTCGCATAGCCTATAAAAGTCTTGAGAACTCGGGTTATTTCGCTCACAGTGTTATTATTAATGGTGCAAAAATAAAGATTTTTATCAGATTGAGCAGATTATTTATCTTTGTGAAAATTTATTAATACAAAGACGCCTCCCTCCTCATGAAGTTTTCAATCTTAATTGCCAATTACAATAACGGAAAGTTCTTTGAAGACTGCTACCACTCCATTATGGATCAGACTTTTACAGATTGGGAAGCGGTAATTCTGGACGATGCGTCAACAGATGATTCTCTGGAAATAATTTCTGAGTTGGTAAAAGACGATTCGCGCTTTAATATTTTTAAAAATGAAAAAAACAGCGGTGTCGGAATTACAAAAAGCAAACTGATAGAACTTGCCAACGGCAATATCTGCGGATTTGTAGATCCCGATGACGCGATTACACCGAATGCTCTGCAGTCTGCAGCGGATGTTTTTTTAAAAGATTCAAAAACCGTTCTCACCTACTCCAGTTTTATGAAATGTGATAAAGATTTAAAACCTTTGGAGCAGTTCAGATCGGGTATGCAGGTGGTGAATAATGATCCTTATTTTTTTAACTGTCCTGTGCACATCGTGCATTTCGTGTGTTTCAGAAAAGATGTTTACGAGCAGACAGAAAAGATGAATTCTGAGATGAGAATCGCCGAAGATCAGGATCTCTATCTTAAAATGTATGAAAAAGGAAAGGTAAAGTATATTGATGAACCGAATTATCTGTACAGAACGCATTCCGGTGGAATTTCACAAAATGAAAACCTCCCGAAATCAAGAGAATATTTTGCAAGAGTTATTTTCAACACGATGAAAAGACGCGGTCTGAAAACCATTAACGGAAAAAAAATCCCGTCCGAGTACAGTCAACCCAAAGAAATTTATGATCTTCTGGAATACCAGAATTCCATCCCATTCAGAATTATGAAAAAACTGAAAATTATGTTCCAGTAAACGCATTAATGATGAAAGAAACTCAAAAAATAAAAGTACTTTTCAGACAGCGATCTATGGAAATGGGTGGTGTTGAAAAAGTAATCCTCAGCATGCTGAACGGTCTCGACAGAGAAAAATTCAACATGACCATCTGCCTGAATATCAATCAGGGAGAATTGCGAAACGAGATCCCGGCGCATGTAAGAAAAGTTTTTATTGGTGAAGGACGGGAGAACTTTTCAAAAAATTCTCTGATTCACAAATTACAGCTGGCTAAACGGAAAATTAAACTTGACAAAGCTCACAAAAATCCGAAGATCACAGCAAAAATTTTGAATGCTGATTTCGATGTGGAAATTGCACCAACTTATGCCACTTTTTCTTCGGTTCTAAATTCATCTAATAAAAATTCAAAGAAAATTGGCTGGTTTCACTCAGATATTACTTTACCGAAACTTCAGCCTCTCGTTCCTGAAATTTTGAAACAGATTCCTCAGTTTGATTATTTCATTTTCGGATCTCAGCAGACCAAAGATATTTTAATTGGAACCTATCCAAAACTTAATATTCCCGAAAATCAGGTAGTCCGGAATGCTATTCCCATTGAAGAATTGAAGAAAAAAGCACTGGAATTCACACCTAAATTTCCTGAAAAACCTGTTTTTGTTTCGGTAGCAAGGCTTCACAGCAGAAAAGGTTTTCATAAATTAATGGAAGCTCATGCAAAACTTTTAAAGGACGGTTTTGATCATCATATTTTCGTGATTGGTGATGGCGAAGAAATGACCAATTTAAAGAAACAGGCAACTGAATTAGGTGTTACTGAGAGTTTTGAATTTTTAGGATCACTATTAAACCCTTATCCTTACGTGAAAAATGCAGATTTTTTTATTTTACCTTCAGAATCTGAAAGCTGGCCTTTGATTATCGCCGATTCGCTGATTTTAAAGAAGCCCATTATATCAACCAACGTTGGCGGAATCCCCGAAATGATCGTGCACGACAGAACCGGTTACCTCATCAATTACGAAACTGATGAAATGTACGCTGCAATGAAAAAATTTATGACCGAACCTCAATACATCGAAAAAATAAAAGAAAATTTGGTCGATATTGAAAAACAATTTGACAATCAGAAGATTTTTGATGCCGTTGAAAATATCATTCTTAACTTAACAAAAAATTAGAAATGCTTTTTTTATACCGTTTAATTCTCAAACTCCACACATCATATCAGTTTATGATTCAGAGGATATATTTAAAAGTATGTATCGCGAAAGGACTGAAGGTAGGTAAAAATGTGAGATTTGTAGAAGTTCCGGAATTTGGTACAGAGCCTTTTTTAATAGAAATCGGAGATGAAACGACATTCTCTAATAACGTACGGTTTGTAAACCACGACGGCGGACAAAACGCTCTACACTTTTTTGAGAAATATAAAGATGTAAGAACTTTCGGCAGAATTAAAATCGGGAAACAGTGCCTCATTGGCGCCGACACCATCATTATGCCGGGCGTTGAAATGCAGGACAACTGTATTTTGGGAGCAGGCTCAATCCTGACAACATCCATGCCCAAAGGAACTGTATTTGCCGGTGTTCCTGCAAAATTTATATGTACAGTTGAGGAATACGGTGACAAACTGCTCGCCAATAATGTGATGTATCCGAGGGAACTGGAGCCCACAAGACATCTTCTTGAAGCGCATATCAAGGCCAATCTTCCTCACACTTACAAACCTGTGAAGAAATTGTAAAAGAGACCGAAATTCAGCATGACCTGAAGTATATGTGAAGAAAATCCAAAAACACACACGAAGAAATGAAAAAGAAAAAAATACTCATCAGAATTGGCTCACTCCGTCACGGCGGAGCGGAAAAAGTTCTGGTTACTTTTCTTAAAAATCTCCCACAGGACAAATATGAAATTGATCTTCTTTTAAATTTGTATTCAGGAAAATATCTGAAAGATGTCCCTGAATGGATCAATATTATTTATCTTAACAAAGGTGAAATGATCACCACCAACCGTGTTCAGGATATTCCGAAAAAGGCTTTCCGGGTTGTCTATCAGAACCTTTTGAACCAATTCCCAGGCTTGCTTTATAATGGAAAATTAAAGGGCAGGAAATACGACATTGAGTTTGCAGCCATTCACGGAATGCGGGATGAAATTTTAAATTCTCCTTTACGGGCATCCAAAAAAATTGTCTGGATTCACAACGATCTTTCTAAGGTAAAAGGTTATTCTGAAGTTGAGATCAGAAAGTTTTTTGGTTTTGACAGAATCATGGTCATTTCCGAAAAGATTGAGCAGCTTTTTAAAGATCTGGCTCAAAATGAAACTGAAAAAAATAAGATCGTAAAGATCTACAATCCTTTAGACACCGAAGAAATTTTAACGAAAGCGGAAAAAAATGTTATCAACTACAAGTTTGACGTGAAAGTTCCCACGTTTATTTCGGTAGGAACAGTTTTTCCACAGAAAGGTTTCGACAGGCTTCTGAAAGTACATAAAAAACTTTTGGATGAAGGATTCCAGCATAAGATTCTTATCGTTGGTGACGGCTATGACTTCGAAAACATTAAAAGGCTGAAAACTGAACTCAACGTTGATGAAACAGCTACTCTATACGGCTTTACAGACAATCCTTATCCTTATTTTAAAAAGGCAGATTTTTATATTTTAAGTTCGAGATATGAAGGTTTTCCTACGGTTTTGTTTGAAGCGATTACGTTAAAAAAGAAAATCATTGCCACCGACGTTTCAGGCGTACGGGAAATGCTTAAAGATGGTCAGCTGGGATTGATTGTTGAAAATTCTGAAACAGGAATTTATGATGGAATGAAAAAAGCCATTTCAGATCAGAACTTTTTTCAGCCTTATATTTCACGATTAGAAAATGCAGAAATGCCTTTCAGTTTAGAAAAATCAGTGACTGCAATTTCGGCTGTTCTGGATGAAGTATAATTAAAATTTAATCACAAAATAAATAAGAGATTTCTTAAATTTGTTACATGTCGAGAAAATATTCCACGATACAGAAAGATTTTTACCGGGAAAGCGGGAAATGGCTCTCCCCTTTACAGATTCTTTTGAAATGTATCAATCCGAATCTGCATTTTATTTATGTTTTGAGGAAAACTCAGAGATTTAATAAAACTCCTCTTCTGGGATTTTACTGGAGACTTGTTCTGAGACATTTTCAGATTAAATACGGGTTTCAGATTTATCCGGAAACGCAGATTGGGGAAGGTCTTTATCTCGGACACTGGGGAAGTCTGGTGGTAAATCCGAAAGCTAAAATCGGTAAAAACTGTAATATTGCTCAGGGTGTAACGATTGGACAGCAGAACAGAGGAAAAAATGAAGGCTATCCGGAAATAGGTGATGAAGTATGGATTGGCCCAAATGCCGTTCTGGTGGGAAGAATTAAAATTGGCAACAACGTTTTGGTAGCACCAAATGCCTATGTAAATTTTGATGTCCCTGAAAATTCTGTAGTGGCAGGAAATCCCGCAAAAATATATCCTACCGAAGAAGCAACGGCTGGCTATATCAACAACAGGATTTAAAAATATTAAACAATGTTAAAAATAGTTGAGATATTGCCAAATATTATAGATTTGTATAATTATTGACAGAAACTATCAAAATAGAAAATAATTTAAACGAGAAACGATAATTATAACCTTTAAATATTATTTTATGTCAAATTCGTACGAAGTTATTTTCGAAAACAACAGAAAGTGGGTAGAGTCTAAGATAGGAGACAACCCGAATTTTTTTAGTGAATTAGCAAGCGGTCAGACGCCGGAGTATCTTTACATCGGATGTTCAGACAGCAGAGCAACAGCTGAAGAATTGATGGGAGCAAAACCAGGGGAAGTTTTTGTACACAGAAACATTGCCAATGTTGTGAACGCGCTGGATATGAGTGCAGCATCTGTAGTGGAATACGCTGTTTCTCACCTGAAAGTAAAACACATTATTGTGTGCGGACATTACAACTGCGGTGGCGTGAAAGCGGCAATGACCCCTCAGGATTTGGGAATTCTTAATCCATGGCTGAGAAACATCCGTGATGTATACAGAATACATCAGACAGAGCTTGACGGCATCGAAGATGCTGATAAGCGCTATGACAGGCTGGTAGAGCTGAATGTACTTGAACAGTGCATCAACGTTATCAAAATGGCATGTGTACAGGAAAGATACATTGCAGAAGAGTATCCTATTGTACATGGATGGGTTTTTGACATGAGATCAGGAAACATTATTGATCTTGAAATCGATTTCGAAAAAGAACTGAAAGACATTCAAAAGATTTATAACCTGAGCGAAGACAAATGGACCATGACTAGAAGATAGTCTAAAAGAGATCTGAGAGCAATGAAAATCTGGAGCATTATTACATTATTATTCGTACTCAACTTCACAGCTTTACCAAGTATTGCTTCGGTTTTGGGATGGGATTTGGTGAAAACGAATGTAGTGGTGAACGAAGAAGAAAATCATTCTCCTTATTCCTCTTTCTTATCTGTTGTAGAAAAGACGCTTCCAAAAACTCTGAATGTGTACGATCACCTGAAGTTTTTTGAGCCTGACAGTGAAGGCAGCTCTTTTGTGCAGACCGATGACCGCTGTCATCTGTCTCCTTACCTCAACATATTTTCTCCGCCTCCGGAGGCATAAATAAATTTGCAGTGTATTAATTCTATTTAATGCACTGCTTTCCTTTTATACTGCCGTTTTATACTGAACCGGCATTCCATATTTCCAGCATCTACAAAAACATTTTTTCAACCATGAAAAAAACGAAAACTTTAATGGGAGGGATCAAAGAAAACCTGCCTTCAGGTTTGGTGGTATTCCTCGTTGCACTGCCTCTTTGTCTTGGTATTGCATCAGCATCCGGAGCTCCTGCCCTTTCCGGAATTATCGCAGGTATTGTCGGCGGTATTATAGTTGGCTTTATCAGTAACTCCAATATATCAGTTTCAGGTCCTGCAGCAGGGCTTACCACGATTGTCCTCAATGCCATTACAGATCTTGGTGCTTTTGATCTTTTTCTCTGTGCAGGTATTATTGCAGGTGTCATGCAGCTTGTTCTTGGTTTTGTGAGAGCAGGAAGCATTTCCAATTATTTCCCCAACAACGTTATTGAAGGAATGCTCGCAGCCATCGGAATTATCATTATCCTTAAGCAGCTTCCACACGCTGTTGGTTTCGATAAAGATTTTGAAGGAAACGAAACCCTCTTTGATAAAGGAATCAATTTTAATTATTTTACGGAAGCTCTTTCGGCAATACAGCCTGGCGCAGTTTTAATCACTTTGATTTCGGTGGGAATTTTAATTTTATGGGACAAAATCCCTACACTCAAAAGACTGAAAATACTTCCCGCCGCCCTGGTAGCTGTAGCTGCCGGAATTCTTATAAATGAATTCTTTAAAATGAGCGGCAGCAGCCTTACCATTGAAAAGCAGCATTTGGTTTCTCTACCCGTTCCTCAGAATCTTGCTGATTTTAAAAACCTGATTACTTTTCCGGATTTTTCCGGATTTACCAATTATAATGTCTGGCTTGCAGGCGCCACGATTGCTATTGTTGCTTCAATTGAAACATTGTTGTGCATAGAAGCATCTGACCGTCTTGATATGCAGAAAAGAATCACAGATACCAATCTTGAGCTCAAAGCACAGGGAATTGGAAATCTTGTAAGTTCATTCATTGGTGGACTTCCGATGACTTCAGTTGTAGTGCGAAGTTCGGCAAATGCCAATGCAGGAGCTACCACCAAGGCATCTACAATTATTCATGGTGTGCTTCTTTTGATCTGTGTACTTTCGATTCCTATGGTTTTAAATAAAATACCGCTGGCAACACTTGCCGCAGTATTGATTATTGTAGGATACCGTCTGGCAAAACCAGCAACTTTCAAACATTTCTGGTCGCTGGGTAAATTCCAGTTCATTCCTTTTGTAGCAACGGTTGTAGCCATTGTATTCACCGATTTGCTGAAAGGAGTAGGAATTGGTCTGGCCATTTCCATTTTTTATATTCTGCAGGGAAATATGAAGCGTGCCTATTATTTAAGCAAAGAAAAACTGACCAATGCGGACGAAATCACCATGAAGCTGGCAGAGGAAGTTTCTTTTCTGAATAAAGCTGCCATTAAAAAGACCTTAAAAAATATCAAACCCAATTCTAAAGTTATTTTTGACGCAAGACAAACCGCATATATTGCTACAGACGTTCTTGAAATGATACAGGAATTTGCCAATGTGAGAGCAGTGGAAGAAGATATTGAAGTTGAATTATTAGGTTTTAAAACATCTTATAAAGATTATGAAACCGATGAAAATTCTCATATTGTGATTACGCATACAAGGGCGATGTAGTGGTGTTGGATGTGTGATGACGGATGTTTGGTGATTGATGTTCGATGA
Source organism: Chryseobacterium sp. Leaf394 (assembly GCF_001424105.1). Classification (GTDB taxonomy): domain Bacteria; phylum Bacteroidota; class Bacteroidia; order Flavobacteriales; family Weeksellaceae; genus Chryseobacterium. The sequence goes on from NZ_LMQH01000002.1 coordinate 106,936, forward strand.
CGGCTGATGATGAAAATTTTCGACCGGTAAAAGTTTAAAGTAAAAAGACCATTTCCGTTTTGTGAAATGGTCTTTTTTTATTTTCCGTTGAATGCAGACATGGTATTGCCTATTCCTGCAAAAACAAATGACAGACATGCTTTCGAGAATTTTTCTATTCTTTCAGAAAGTTTTTCAGATTCTTCTTCATTCCAGGTTCCTAAAACGTAATCTACCTGTCTGCCTTCTGAAAACTCAGCAGAAATACCGAATCTGAGGCGTGCGTAATTTTGCGTCTGCAGTTGTTCCTGAATGCTTTTAAGACCGTTGTGTCCGGCATCAGATCCTTTCATTTTCATTCGTAAAGTTCCAAAAGGTAAAGCAAGATCATCTGTTACAATCAATACATTTTCCAGAGGAATATTTTCTTTCTGCATCCAGTATTTCACTGCATTTCCGGAGAGATTCATGTACGTATCAGGTTTAAGTACAAAGACTTTTCTGCCTTTGTATTTCCCTTCTGCCATCCATCCAAAATTGGTTGTACTGAATGGTGATTCCAAAGTTTCAGCGATTTTTTCTGCTACCTTAAATCCTATGTTATGGCGGGTGTTTTCGTATTCAGCTCCTTTATTTCCTAATCCTACGATAAGGTATTTCATTCTAAATCTTTTTGCAAAATTAAATTTTTAAAAATAAAAAAGCCCAATCTCAGTAAAGATCGGGCATTTATGTTAAAGAAAACTTTTAATTTATTGCGGCTTATAAAGGTAATTGATACCAAAACCTCTCGTCATATACGTTTGAGGATCGTATGAGTAATTGGTTGTAAATACAATTGGTGCCGGTATAGGAGTCATTAGATCTGTAATCGTCATTCTTTTTGGATTGTTGATCGACAAGCTGTGGCTTTTTTCATCATTCACTCTTGTAGAAAGCAAATGAGAAATTTTATAAGCAAATGGCAACAAAGTGTGAGGATTAATCTGAGTATCTAAAGTGAAATATTCATACTTGTATTTCTCCGTTGGTGTTCCGAATGTTCCTGCATTAATTGCTCCGTAGTTTCTTTCAACTGTAGCAATATTGTCACCGGAATAAGCATAGTTTGAAACTGAATACAGGGTATAGTCAAATGGCACTCCTGTAACTTCTTCACCATTTCTCATGGTGATTTTATTCAGTTTGTCTGTACCGGTTGCGTACTCAAGATTGTAGATTTTTTTATACTTTTTATCCACTATCCAAGGTAAAGCAGGTACAGTACCTCCTGGAGGAATTTTCTTCACGTAGGTAATTCTGTTTTCTGCGATAATCGTCAGTCTGCCTCCTGCTCCGTACGTAAGTAATTGAGTGTAGGCTACACTGTCAGCATCCAGAGAACCGTCTTTATCTTCATCTAAAAATCCGTAAAATGTAATTTTGCTTACTTTATCACCACTCCACATCAAATCTGTTACAGATCTGGTAGATTTTCCTTTTGTAAGAACTTTAGAAAGTAAGAGCCCGTTGTAACGGTATTCTGCAATGGTATCAGAATCTGTAATTTCTCTAAATAAAGATCTCGGTCCGTTAAGACCCGTGTTTTCGTTAAGATCGTTCAGCGGATTTCCTTCTTCATCCACCAAATCTTTACAAGAGTGTATAGAAGACAAACCTGCAACCAGCAATATAAAATAGAAAAGTTGTTTCATTTTCAAAGAGATTACTTATTTTTCCACAAATATAATTTTTTTTTACATAAGAAACACTTTCTTACGAAGAATGTGGCAAAATAATATTAAAAATTTAACGATTTAAATATATAAGTATCATAATTACTTCAGATACCTAAAAAATTTTAAGATTTAAAAGAAAAAGAGACTGCCACCGGGGACAGTCTCCTAATAATCAATAAAATAATGAAGTTTTTTTTAATATGCAGGGTTCTGCGGGAAATTTTTATTTTGATTTAAATCCAACACCGTTTGCGGAATCGGTCTTAGTATTTTCAGATTACCGCCATTTCCGTTAAACTGAGATGCGCTTGTAATTTTATAATTATACTGAACAGCTCTGGCAACCAAAGTTCCGGTACGTTTAAGGTCAAACCATCTGTTGTATTCTCCCAGCATTTCTCTTCCTCTTTCATCAAGAATATAGCTGATGTTGAATTCTGCAGGTGTCGCAGCGGTAACGCCCGCTCTTGCTCTTACAGCATTCAGTCTGGTCAGACCTAGGCCTGGGTTTCCTGCTTTTAAATAAGCTTCGGCAGCAATAAGATAGGTATCTGCCAACCTCGCAATGGTAATATCTCTTGTACTTACCGGCCCTGTACTTGCCGGTGTAGTTAACGCTGGATCGTCAAACTTCTTCACAGGAATCGTCTGGTAATCTAAATTTTTAACAAGAGTATATGCTGCATCATATGTTCCTTTATCGTGGTAGATAAATCCGTTTGCCAGTTTTGCTGCATTAGCAGTCATCCACGATGTTTTATCTGCTGCTGTGTACCACAACGGCTCATAGAAATGCTTGATTTTAAGTGATGAATGATCGGATACTCTAAAGAAGTCATAGTATCTTTCGTAAACTACATTCATAAAGGTAGCTTCCCATCTTGAATCGCCCTGTTTAAATAACTCCAGAGCATATTTTGTCGGACAGAGATTGTAACTTCTCAAAGGCGCACTCCCCTGCGTTTCTGCACCTCCCAGATAGGAACTGAAATAGTAGAACTGTTTGTTTCCCAATGTTGTAGGGGAAGTTGCCGTAGAGCTTTTATCATACTGAACTGAGAAAATGGTTTCTGCATTCAATTCGGTAGCAGGAGCATACAACTGAGCTGGAGTGAGAGTAAGTGCCTGACCTCCAATAGCAGCATCTGCGTAAGTTGCTGCAGTCGTAAAATCTGAAGCAGAACCAAAAGTTTCATAGCCTCTGGTAAGATATACTTTTGCAAGAAGATCATTAACTGCTTTTTTATTTACTCTTCCACTGCTTACATAAGCTGTATTTCCAACCGCAGGTAGTGATGCCTCTAGTTCTTTGATTATATACGTGTACACTTCCTGAGCTGTATTTCTGTCAAACTGCAATACCGGAGCTGTAAAGTTCTGCTCAACAATTGGCACTCCTCCGTAGGTTTGCACTAAAAGAAAATATGCATTTGCTCTTAAAAATCTTGCTTCACCAACCAACACCGGCACATTAGCCGTCTGTTCTGTAAGTGTAGAATAATAAATCGTTTTGTTTACTGACTGGATAAGCTGATAAGAAGACATGTACAATTGATCAACGCCTTCTGACGATGGAATCAGCTGCGTATACTGGCTCAAACCTGCAGGTTCTGGAGTTCTTCCCTCCGCATACATATCGGTTCCCGCCACGAAAAGCCATGGATCGCCGCCATACATCCCTTTAAGCCATGCATAATTTGAATTTACAAGCAACTGAAAACCAGAAGCTGTTTTGTACGTTTCATCTGCTTCCACGTATGATAAACTTTCTTCTACAATAAAATCGTTACAGGAGTTAAAAACCGCTGTAGCAAAAACTAATGTTAATATTATTTTTTTCATGTTTTTCTCAATTAAAATTTAGCACTTAAACCCAGTTGCGTTGTGATTGCCGCAGGCCTGTTGATACCTCTGCCGGCAGCAGCCCATTCAGGATCGTATCCGTCAAACTTTGTAAATACAAATGGATCCAGCACATTTACATATAATCTTAAATTATTCATTTTGATTCTCTTCAAAAAGTCTGCATCAAAAGTATATCCCAATGAAATATTTTTCACCTTAACAAAAGAGACATCTCTGTAGTATCCAAATCCGCTTTGCCAGAATGTACCTGCACCAGTACCGATTGCACCGGGTCTTGGGTTGGAATTATTAGCATTTGCCTCCAAACCGGCAGAATTACTGGGAACAAAATATTCCATAGCCATTTTTTGTCTTCCTCTGTCTGAAACATCAGCAAACATTTGATGGAATGTACTTAAGACAGTCTGTCCCTGGTTGGTTATTACAGAGAAATTGAAATCAAATTTCCCTACAGTAAGCCTTGAGTAAAAACTCCCCTGCCATTTTGGTACAGCACTTCCGATTACCGTTCTGTCGTCAGCATTAAATTTTCCATCCCCATTTAAATCTTTTGGCCTGGCCTGCCCGGGTGCCATTCCGTAAGAAGCTGCCTGAGCTGCTTCACTTTCCTGCCATACTCCGTCGAAAACATAATTATAATTAGGATTAAGGTGAGCTCCTAAAATCAAATTATTACCTATATCACTTACCCTGTTCTGACCGTAGATAGACTCTAATTCGTTTACATTTTTAGTAAAGGTAAACGTCGTTTCCCAGGTTATAAAATTGGTTTTGATATTTTTTGTGGTAAGCAATACTTCAACACCCTTGTTCCGTACGGATCCAACATTTGAATAGGTACGTCTATATCCGTTTTCAGCTGGTGGTTGCTGAGGATAAATCAAATCTTCGGAAAGTCTGTCGTATACATCTACAGTACCTGTAATTCGATTTCTCAATAATCCAAAATCAACCCCAAAGTTTAATTCTCTGGTTTTTTCCCACGTTAAAGTTCTGTTTGCCAAATTGGCACTTTGCCAACCTGGAACCAATACGCCGCCATTTGCGTAAAAAGTCTGCTGATTAAGCAATGCCAGAGTTTGGTAAGGGTTTACATTATCATTTCCGGTATATCCTATACTGGCTCTCAGTTTTAAATCTGAAATTGCTTTTACATTTTCCAAAAATGATTCTTTCTTCAGTTTCCAGCCTAAAGCAAGCGACGGGAAAACAGTCCACTGGTTACCGGATGCTAAAACAGAAGATCCATCCCATCTTGATGAAGCTGTAAGCAGGTATTTGTCTTTAAAACTGTAATTTAACCGTGCAGCAAATGAACTCAATGTTCTTTTCATATAAGGAGGTATTTCACCTCTGTTATCCAACTGGAAACTGGCAGGTAAACCGGCTCCCAAATTATAATATCCTGTACCAAAAGGCATCCCATAAGAATAACCGTAGCTCCACTGATCTGTACTGGAATAAATACTCTGAAGAAGCAGTAAGCTCACATCATGAATATCATTGAATGTATGTTTTAAATCAATTTGATTATCCCATGTGTAGTTGAAGTTTTCTGTTTTGTAAAGCGATGCTGAGTTTTGGTTATTTGTAGCAATACCAATATTAGTTTCTGCAGCATTTGAAATTCCTAAAGCTGACTGATTAAATCCACCCGAGAAAGTTGTCTTGAATGACATCCATTTCACCGGTTGATACTGTAAAAATACATTCCCAACGACCTGCCAGCTTTTTTCATTCTGTTGAGAGTTCGCGATTTCTACCAAAGGATTTATAGTACTCGTTTTGTTAATAGCCCATGAACCGTCAGGATACAAGAGTTTTCCCGGTAAAGTAAATAATTTTCCAACAATGTCATTACCCTGAGCATCTACCGCATAAGGAGAAATAAGAGGGCTAAAACTGAATGCCGACTGCATCGCCGTATCACTGCCATAGTCAGTGATTATTCTGGCCAGGGTTATATTAGCACCCGTGGTAAACTTAGAATTAATTTTATGATTTACTCCGAGTTTGAAAGTATATTTCTTGTTTGAATCATTTTCTATAAGTCCCTCATTTCCCTGAACACCGAATGAAAGATTATAGGCCATTCCACCATCTGATCTCCCTGCAATATTTAAATAGTGATTCTGCATAGTACCCGGCTGAAGTACAGCATCATACCAATCGAAGTTGTATCCGTTATTCGCTCTCTGCACCAAGAGTGGACTTTGATTTCCGGCCAGAGATGCAAGGTTTGCAGGAGTCTGCGTAAGTGGAGTTGCGCTCAAATAGGCTGCCTGATGAAACTTCCACCATTCCGCTCCTGTCATCATCTGGGGAAGACGTGCCGCGGTTCTGATACCGTAGGATGTTTCAAGAGAAACATTAACGCCTGATTTTACTGTTGCACCACTTTTTGTGGTAACGATTACGACACCACTTGCTCCCCTTGAACCGTAAATTGCCGCTGAAGATGCATCTTTCAAAACATCCATTCTTGCGATATCCTGAGGATTCAGAAAGTCAATATTATCTGTGGGAACACCGTCTACGACGTACAAAGGGTTTCCTGAAGAGATCAAAGAGTTGTTTCCTCTGATAGTCATTTTAAAACCATCCCCCACTCTTCCTGAGTTTGCAGATATATTCACACCCGCCATACTTCCCTGGATCGCTTCCAGTGGACTTGTTGTATTTCTTTCTACGATTCTTTCGGCACTCAGTGTGTTCACTGAGCCTGTAAGATCGGTCTTTTTTACAGATCCGTATCCTACAATTACAACCTGTTCAATATTTTTTGTTTTATCTTCCTGCAGAGGAATGGCAATGAAGCTTCGGTTATCTACTGGTATAGTCTGTGTCTGGAAACCGTCTGTTGTAACAGAAAGAGCTGACTGATCTTTAAGAAGCGTAATAATGAAGTTCCCTTCTGCGTCTGTAGTTACAGTGTTTTCGGTTCCTTCCTCAGTTACTTTGACATTAGGCATGGCCGCCTGTTTGTCGTTTGTGATTTTTCCGCTCACTTCTTTCCCCTGCTGTGCAAATACTACTGCGGAAGAAAAGAGAAACAAGACAGCGAGCTTTTTGCGAACAAAGCCGGAACCTGTTAGTTTTTCAAATGACATAATTGATTAGTGTTTTTTGTGAGTTTAAATTTGCTGTTTCCGACAAGTAATTTGAGCTTAGCTACTTCACAAATTTCTTATCATAAAAATTATGAAAAACCTCTGCGTAATCGATTGCACGTTTGCGTTTGATTTTTCTGTTTTCTATATTAAACTTTTTTTAATATAATTTTAATAATTTTTAACATTGAGAACGAATTATTTTTTAAAAAACTGATTTTCAATAATTTATTTTTACTTCATATTTGAAATAAAACATGATTTTTATCAGTTTTTTACTAAAATAATCTCATAATTTTTCCCAAAATGGCAGGCAATATCGCAATATTGTTATCGATTACACAAAAATGCTCTGCTTAATTTCCCGGAATTTTCTGAAATAACTTTCATTTTCAGTTTAAAAAACACATTAAAATGCTTCTAAAAAAAGCAATAAAAAAACTGCCTTTGCGAGGCAGTTTTCAGTTTAAAAGGATAATTTTTTCCGACACTTTCAACTAACTCAGATAGCTTTTTTAAAAGCAATTAATCTTAATCTACTTGAAAGTTTTATTCATATAAAACATCAAAGAGCCTTATAAATATATTTTTGAAATTGACTCTGGTCAGATACAGGATAATTCTGTGAATCATACAGATAAGTATAAGCTCCCGGAATTGCTGGTATCGGTGAAGGATTAATAACCGTAAAATTAGTTACGTTGTTTGCTGACAGCGAAGAAAAATTAGCAGGGTGCAACAGACTCCAGGCTACAAAAAATGATTTTGGCAATGTGGTGTAAGGGTTAATTTTTGAATCATAACCATCAAAATTATACGAGATGTTTGCAACAACCGAAGACATATCCGGAACACCTGTGGGACTTGTTATTCCCATTTCCGTAGCCACTTTTGTGATATTATCTCCTGTATTTGTAATTGTATAATTGGTGAAATGAGTATAAGTGCTTCCTGATTTTTTCTTCTCAACAATTTTGGTCATTTTGCCCGCGCCATCGTAGGTGTAGGTGTATTCACTGTTGAAACTTGGCATAGTGCCTGCCATCGTCGTACAAGTGGTGTAATTAATCTTTCCGCTGGAATCGTACGTAATGTTGTAATCATACGACAGTCCGTTCGCTGGTACAGAACCGTTGACTTCCTGCTCAAATTTCACCCTGGAAATCTTCCCTGCTGTATAAGTAACTCTTCCGATAAGATATGAATTGGGACCGCCTGATTCCTTGAAAATTGCTTTCTCCAGGGTGGTTCCTGTAGTGACATATTCCTGATTGACATCCGTATTTACAGTAATTTTGTGTAAAATCCGCGGACCCAGGATTGTAGTTGTGCTCCCGCCACTTCCCGGGGGATTATTCGGATTGTTAAGGCTGTTGTTGATGGGATCTGCAGTTGTATTGTCACATGAAGACAGAAAACCTAAAAATAATGCTGAAACTCCTGTAATAAAATTGTTTTTGGTCATAAGTTTTTAATTAATTTGAAACAAATATAAATTATTTTCAACATTAAAGGACTTATATTATCTAATTAACAAAAAAAAATCTAAAAACGTGTTTTTAGATTTTTTCTTGCTGGGATTATTTTAACCGAGAATTGCTTTAAGTAATTTATTCACCTCATCCACATTTTTAACTTTATCTTTCCGCATCATGAGATTATTGCCTTCTTTTCCTGCTTTTTCTTTCAGCTGTGCCTGCGCCGGATTCTGAGTCAAATAAGAAATTATATTTCTGAATTTTTCGGTCTGATAAAATTTATCCTGCGGATTGGATGGGAAATAACCGAGGAAAACACTGTTTTTCATCACAATCTTTTCGAAGCCAATTTCGGCAGCAAGCCATTTAAGGGCAACACTTTTAAGAAGATTGACTACCTCTTCAGGCAGTTCCCCAAACCGGTCTTTTAATTCTGCTTCAAATTTCTGCAGGTCATTTTCATTATCTATCTCAGCTAATTTCTGATACAGCAACAATCTTTCTTCGGTGCTTGAAACATACGAATCAGGCAACATCAGTTCAAGATCTGTGTCGATGTTGACTTCTTTTACGGATTTAAATAATTTCTGGCGGTCTTCTTCATTTTCAAATAAACTTCCGAATTCCTCATCGTCTTTCAGCTCTTCCAAAGCTTCCTGCATCATTTTCTGATACGTTTCAAAACCCATTTCATTGATGAATCCACTCTGCTCTCCACCTAGAAGATCGCCGGCACCACGAATTTCCAAATCTTTCATGGCAATCTGAAAACCACTTCCCAAATCTGAAAACTGCTCAATCGCTTCCAGTCTTTTTTTTGCATCAGATGTAATCATATCTAAAGGAGGCGTGATGAGATAACAGAAGGCTTTTCTGTTACTTCGCCCTACCCGTCCTCTCATCTGGTGCACATCTGCCATCCCGAAACGCTGTGCATCATTGATGAAAATCGTGTTGGCGTTCGGTACATCCACCCCACTTTCAATGATTGTGGTTGAGACCAAAACGTCGTATTTTCCTTCCATGAAATCGAGAATATTCTGCTCAAGCTGTTTTCCGTCCATCTGACCGTGTCCCGTAATCACTTTCGCATCCGGAACAAGCCTTTGAATTAAACCTGCAATATCTTTCAGATTTTCGATTCTGTTGTTGATAAAATAAACCTGCCCGTCACGTTGCAACTCGTATGAAATGGCATCCCTTAAAAGTTCTTCATCAAAACCAACCATGTGTGTTTCCACAGGCTGTCTGTTGGGTGGTGGAGTTTTTATTACGGAAAGGTCGCGCGCGGCCATCAGAGAAAACTGTAATGTTCTCGGAATCGGCGTAGCTGTTAGCGTCAGAGTATCGACATTTGATTTGAAAGTTTTGAGTTTATCTTTTACAGCAACTCCAAATTTGTGCTCTTCGTCGATTACAAGCAGACCTAAATCTTTAAATTTCACTTTATCTGAAACCAGCTGATGTGTTCCGATAACGATGTCAACTTTTCCTTCTTTAAGTCCGGCGAGAGTTTCAGATTTCTGTTTTGCCGTTCTGAAACGGTTTAGATACGAAATATTCACCGGGAAATCTTTCAGTCTGTCTTTAAAACTTCTGTAATGCTGAAATGCAAGAATCGTAGTCGGCACAAGAATAGCCACCTGCTTTCCGTCAGTAGCTGCTTTGAAAGCGGCACGAATAGCAACTTCAGTTTTCCCGAAACCTACGTCTCCGCAGACCAGACGGTCCATCACCGTTTCTGCTTCCATGTCTTTTTTAACATCGATGGTCGCTTTTTCCTGATCGGGCGTATCTTCATAAACGAAACTGGCTTCCAACTCGTTCTGAAGGTAAGAGTCGGGCGAATAGGAAAATCCTTTTGCCATTTTTCGCTGGGCGTATAATTTAATTAGATCAAAAGCAATCTGTTTAACCTTGGCTTTTGTTTTCTGTTTTAAAGATTTCCATGCCGGTGATCCCAATTTACTTAAAACGATTTCTTTTCCGTCTGGACCGTTGTATTTTGAAATTTTATGAAGCGAGTGGATGCTTACATATAAAAGATCTCCGTTTTTATAGACCAGTTTGAAACATTCCTGTACTTTTCCGTCGTTGTTTACTTTTACAAGACCCATGAATTTTCCGATACCGTGATCGATATGGGCGATGTAATCTCCAACTTTTAAAGACATTAAATCTTTTAAAGTCAGCTGTTCAGATTTGGCAAACGAATTTTTGGCCTTATAACGTTGGTAGCGGTCGAAAATCTGATGATCTGTATAAACGATTATTTTACTGTCGGGATCTACGAAACCTTCATGAAGTTCAGATTTAAAACTTTTAAATTTAATTTCACGCTTGCCGGAATCACCTCTGCCTACATCTTCGAAGATAGATTCGAGTCGTTCTTTCTGCTTTTCGCCGGAAAATGAGATCCACATTTCGTAACCTGCAGCCTCTTTCTCTTCGAGATCTTCCACCAGCAATTCAAAGTTTTTGTGGAATGACGGCTGTGAAGTCTGATTGTAAACAACGGAAGCCTGATGAGGGATGTCGGATGCCAAAGCACCTGAAAAATCTACTCTTTTAAACTTTTTATACTCAAACAGGAAATCTTCATCAGAAATAAATAATTCCTGTGGCGATCTGTGGGCAATATCTTTATTTAGACCGTCAAATTTTTCCAGGGCTTTTTCGTAGAAACTTCTGATTTTTGATTTTGAAGATTCCAGATCTTTGGAAACAATCAGAGATTCTTTAGGCAAAATTTCGAGAAGAGAAACCTTTGTTCCCGAAACAGAAAAATTCATATTGGAAACCAGCTGAAAACTGTCTACTTTTGAAACCGAAAGCTGCGTCTCAATATCAAATGTTTTGATGTTTTCCACTTCATTTCCGAAGAAAGTAATTCTGTACGGCTTCTCGTTGGAATAGGAATACACATCTACAATTCCTCCACGCACAGAAAATTCGCCCGGCTCGGAAACAAAATCAGTCTGATTAAACTGATAATGGTTTAAAAGTTCATCCACAAAATCAAAATCAAGCTGATCGCAGACCTTGATGTTATGCGAAATAGCTTTAAAATCTTCCTTTTTCAAAACTTTTTCAGATAAAGCTCCGGCGTAGGCAACAATCACTTTCGGATATTTGCCTGCATTGATTTTATTTAAAACCTCTGTTCGGAGAACAAGATTGGCGTTCTGTGTTTTCTCCACCTGATAAGGCTCCAGATGTGTTGCAGGAAAATAAAGTACTTTTTCTTTCCCCAAAAGATCTTCCATCTCGGTACTTACGTACAGAGCATCTTCTTTATCATCAATAATATAAAGAATTGTTTTTTTGTTTGTGAGAAAAAGTTCGGCTACAAAAACCGTTGGTGCAGAGCCGGCAAAACCCTTTACAGAAACGTGATTTTCCTTTTCAAGAACCGTAAAAATATCTTTTCCGAATTCTTTCTTTAAGAAAGAAGGAAGAAGTGTTTTATCTATATTTTTTAGCTGCATAAATTATTTTGGTATCAACGACAAAAGCGATTTCAAGAATTGTTCCTGAAACCGTAATCTGCTGCAAAAATACGCAAATTTATATTTGAGACGGCACATTGCAATACATCAACATTGAGATGGAACTGAATTTTATTGCGAAATACTGGAATTAAATATTTGATTCTAAAAAGAGAGAAGGTAATTTACCAACATATTACTGCGTCTATCATCTCAGCGAAATGTATCAATATTGCAGTATGTTTTGTATTCTAAAAATTATCCCAAATACTATAAAGTTCGTTAAAAAACCTCTGATATTTTCTTCTTCGGCACGTCGTTTGGAAAAGACCATAACCTAACCAAACAGTTTAAGTATTATGAAAAATTTAATGAAAATTTTCGGTGTTTTAGTGCTTGTGATGTTCACAGCGATAAGTTTATCTTCTTGCAAGGACGACGACGATCCGGCAGACAACGATTTCTTCGCAGGAACTTACAAAGGAAGTATTTCGTATAATGACGGAAGCACAAATATCAACACCAACGACGGAAGTGTTTTCGTAACCAAAATCGCAAGCGGAACAAAATACAACTTTACATTCAGCAATGGAATTCCTGATCTTAACGGTCTTGAATTTCAGAAACAGGGAGATAACACCCTGGTAATGGTTGGTTCTAATGGAACGATGTATGTGAGAATCGACAACAACGACCTCAAAATCGCATACCTGAAGGATGGTAAAACCTGGACAGCCAACTGCGTCAGATAGATTTAAAAAAAATGTAACTCAAAAACCTGCTTCAAATCATTGATGCAGGTTTTTTTTGATTAGAAGACTTCATAAACTTTTGATGTCGTGTTTGTTATGATGAATATTTATTTTTATATTTGATTTAAAATTTAAAAAAATATACATGAAGAATTTAATTACAGCCCTGTTCCTCATCATCGGATTGGGAATTGCTCAGGCACAACAGGTTGCTCCTGCAACAAAAGCAGCACCTAAAACCGCAAAAACAACAAAAGCTGCCGCACCCAAGCCCGCTGCAAAACCTGCCGTAAAGCTTAAAAAAGACGGAACTCCTGACAAAAGATACAAGGAAAATCAGAAACTGAAAAAGGACGGTACGCCAGACAAAAGATATAAAGTGAATAAATAATCACTTACATTTTAAATAAATAAAACACAACCGGTGATATTCATCGGTTTTTTGATGCAACGAAACGGCTTTATTTATAAATTTGAACCATGCTAAATTTCCTCAAGAAAAATATCGCTGTTGCCTGGGCCAAAAAACATGTTGCCCAAACTGAAAGTTTTAAAAAAAATGCACCTCAGCTGCAGGAAGAGCTTTTGTTTTCTCTCATTAAAACTGCAGAAAAAACCCTTTTTGGACGGAGCCACAACTTTGAAGAGATCAAAACAGTAAAAGATTTTCAGGATAAAGTTAAAATCAACGATTACGAAGATCTGAAACCCTATATCGAAAAGGTGAAGAAGGGTCAGCGCAGTATTCTCTGGCCTGAAACTCCGGAATATTTTGCAAAAACATCGGGCACTACGTCAGGATCGAAATATATTCCGATTTCAAAAGAAGGAATGCCTTTTCAGGTGAAGGGTGCTCAGAGTGCGCTTTTTCATTACATTGCGAAAAAAAACAACGCAGATTTCGTCAACGGAAAAATGATTTTTCTGCAGGGAAGTCCGGAACTGGAGGAAGTTTTCGGCATTAAAACCGGCAGGCTTTCGGGAATTGTTGCGCATCATATCCCAAATTATCTTCAGAAAAACAGACTGCCAAGCTGGGAAACCAACCTCATCGAAGACTGGGAAACCAAAATAGATAAAATTGTAGAGGAAACTGAGCATGAAAACATGACGCTGATTTCCGGTATTCCACCGTGGCTGGTAATGTACTTCGAAAAACTGACAGAGAAACACGGCAAAAAAATCAAACAACTTTTCCCAAATCTTCAACTGATTGTAACCGGCGGTGTAAACTACGAACCGTACAAAGATAAAATGGAATTTCTGCTTGGAGGACAGGTAGATATTGTGCAGACTTTTCCAGCCTCGGAAGGATTTTTTGCCTTTCAGGATGATTACACTAAAGACGGACTTTTACTTTTAACCAATCACGGTATTTTTTATGAGTTTATTCCTTTAGAACAATATGGAAAACCTGATGCAGAAAGACTAACTTTAAAGGATGTAGAAGTGAATAAAGATTACGCTTTAATTTTGACTACCAATTCAGGACTTTGGGCTTATTCGATCGGTGATGTAGTGAGATTTACTGATAAAAAACCCCACAGAATTCTGGTGAGCGGAAGAACAAAGCATTTCACTTCAGCATTTGGCGAGCACGTAATTGCTTTTGAGGTGGAAGAAGCTCTTAAATCTACCGTTCAGAAATATCCTGCAAAAATTACGGAATTTCATCTTGCACCGCAGGTAAATGCAGAAGGCGAACTTCCTTATCATGAGTGGTTTGTAGAGTTTGAAGAAGAGCCTTCAGATTTAAATTTATTTACAGAAGAACTTGACGTTCAGCTCAGAAGCAGAAATACCTATTACGATGATTTGATTACAGGAAATATTTTGCAGAAGCTTAAAATCTCGAAACTCAGAAAGAATGCTTTTAATGAATATGCCAAATCTCAGGGTAAACTGGGTGGACAAAATAAAATTCCGAGACTTGCAAATGACAGAAAACTGGCAGAGAAGATAGAAATTTACAGGAAATAAAACCAACAAATCAATTTTACACATGAAGAATACTATCCTTTTTTCCGTTTTTATTTTCTGCGCATCATGTACTTCGTTAAAATATAGTGCAGTAGAAAATCCTGACGATTATAAAAATGTAAAAGCAGGAAATAAATATATCTTTCACCAGAATAATGGCAGCAAAACAAAAATTACAATTACTTCTATTGCAAGAGACAGCATTATCGGAACCAGCAGGAAAGACAGAATTTCTATCGCAAAGAACGACATTCAAGAAATCAGAAAAGACAATTCTGGGTTAGCAATAATTATTGCAGCCGGAGGAATTGCGGGAGCAGCGGTAATTATTTCTGCAACTGTTAAAGCCTCAGAGGATCTGGTAGATACTTTTGCCGCTGTAGGAAGTGGAACAAATTAATTGTGTGAAAACTTAAGAATATTGTTTTTAAAATATAGAATTTATTGATTTACGTTTAAATATTTCAAAAAATATGATATTTTCGCTTTAATGAAAAGATATATTCGAAAAAAATTATAAATTTGAAAAACTAAAAAATTAAAATGAGAGCATCTGTACTAATAAAATCTTCTCTGCTTACATCATTATTCGTGATTTCGTCATGTGCGACTACAAAGTATAGTGAAGATATTTCTCAAAACAATTATTCTAATCTTAAAACCGGGAAAATCTACATTGTTGAGAAAAAAGACGGTTCGCCAAAAGAAAAAATCCTTTTCAAAAACATTGTTGGCGATAACATCGTAGGTACAAAAGGTAAAAAAGACAGTACAGAAGTTACTATTCCGAAAAGTGCTGTTGCCTCTGTGAAAGACCGCTCTACAGCGAGAGTAACCGGTGGTGCCATCGTAATTGGTGCAGCAGCAGCGGCAGCAATCGTGATCAGTTCGAACAGAGCAGATTAAAAATGATTTAATTTTTATTAAAATAAATGATAAGTAGCTCTAAATTAATTTTTAGGGCTACTTTTGCATATGATTTCACTTTCTCCGCTGCAGACATTGAAAAATGTTGAGTTCAGAAATCTTCTTACCGGAAGATTTTTTATTGTTTTGGCTTTTAGAATGCTTGCTACATTATTGGGATGGTGGGTGTATCAGCTCACGAAAGATCCTTTTTCCATCGGACTTATCGGACTTTCTGAAGTAATTCCTGCGGTGAGTTGCGCTTTGTACGCCGGTCATGTGATTGATACCAATGAGAAAAAGAAACTTCTTCTTATCTGTACATACGCTTACGTTTTCCTTATCGGACTCCTGCTGATTCCAGCATTTTTTAATGCCGAACTGCATTTCACAGGTCATCAGATTACTTATTTCATTTATGCTGTCATTTTCTTTACAGGTATTGCCCGAGCATTTATCGGCCCCATCGTCCCATCGATGATTCCAAAAATTGTGAAGCAAATCAATCTGCCTAACGCAATCACATTAAATCAGGCAACATTTTTGATATCATCAGTTTGCGGACACGCAGCCGGCGGATTTTTAATTGAATTTTACGGAATTAAATGGACGGTTTTAACGGTAGTCATTCTAATCACAGTTTCATCCATTTTCTTCTGGCAGCTCAACAAACAGTTTTCTGAACAGAAAAAGGGAAGCGTGAAAGTGATGGACAGCATTCGGGAAGGCGTTTCTTACATTTACAAAACCAAAGAAATTCTGGGAGCACTTTATCTGGATATGTTTGCAGTACTTTTTGGAGGTGCAGTGGCGATGATTCCTGTATTTGCAACCGATATTCTAAAATCGGGAGCTGACGGTTTGGGTCTTCTGAATGCTGCTTCAGATATTGGCTCCATGATTATTATTACGACTCTGGCATTGGTACCTTTACGTAAAAATCAGGGTAAAATATTGCTGGTTGCCGTGGCGGGATTTGGTCTTTGCATCATCGGTTTCGGACTTTCGAATTATTACTGGCTGTCGTTTTTGTTTTTGGTGATGAGCGGAATGCTTGACGGAATTTCGGTGGTTATCCGTGGGACAATTGTACAGCTGAAGACTCCAGATCATATCCGCGGACGGGTGCTGAGTGTAAATTCAATCTTCATCATGTCGAGCAATGAAATGGGACAGTTTGAAAGCGGACTTGCAGCAAAACTTCTTGGCGCAGTAAGATCTGTAGTTGTTGGAGGAAGCCTGACAGTGCTGATTGCTGTTTTGGTTGGAAGCACAAATCCGAAATTGAGAAAAATGCAATATTAATTCAGTAAAATTTATTTTTTTCAATTACAGGCCCTTTTCATTAACAATTTCTTAAATAACAGATTGAAAATTTGTTCAGTCTTAACAATTTATATAACTTTGTTTTTGATATATACGGAAATTATGAATAGATTTTTACTCATTCTCTGTACGTTTGTGGCGTACACAGGGATGTCTGCACAAAGCATAAAAAATAATAAGCCCGGAAACGAAATTGAACAGATCAATGCTGCACAAAACATTTCGGATTATGATGCTCTGTTTGCAAAATTTTCAAAATCTACAACTCTTGAAAGGTGGCAGGCTCACTATTATTCAGGGGTTGCTCAATACTTAAAAACTGAGAGTCAGCTTAAAAAATCTTCTGGCCAATCCCTCCTTGAATCTAATGCTCTGGCGTTAAAATACGCAGGAAGCATCTTGGCGACACAACCAAACAATGCTGATGTAAAAGTTCTGGTAGGGCTTGCGAGATTGCAGAGAATTCATCTTAATAATTCACCAGATGTTCAGAAAGACAAAGATCTTATCATAAAAATTATTACAGAATCTGAAGCTTTGTCACCTAACAACCCCAGACTTACTTTGTTGAAAGCAGGAATGACAGCAAAATTTTCTGACCTGAAATTCAACAATCTGAACTCTGCTCAGCTGTATGCGAAAGCCGTAAATGATTTTGAAGCTGAAACTTCTCCCAACTGGGGCAAACAGCTGATTTATTTAACTAAATAATCTTTGGATTAACATTAAAACGTTAACAAAAATGAAAAAATATCTATTTATTTTCACCTTTCTCGTTACTCAACTGATGTTTGCACAGCAAGACTGCGCAACGGCAATTCCGGTATGTAGAGATTCTGATATCGCTCTTACACCTGGAGGAGTGGGAAATGTGGAAGAAGCGGAGTCGGGTGGCTGTCTTTTCGGAGAAAGTAATTCTCTCTGGTTAACTTTCAGTGTCGAAACTGCAGGTACTTTAACTTTTGTAATTACTCCTACAGGACCAGGTGCAAACAATATTGATTATGACTGGGCATTATATGGCCCCAATCACAATTGCGCCAACGTAAACGCAACACCTCTGAGATGTTCATACGCAGGATCCGGAAGTGCTTTCTTCCCACTCACCGGACTGAATATGACCGCTACAGACACTACAGAAAATGCAACTGGTGACGGTTTTGTAAAATATATTGATGTATTGCCAGGGCAGGTTTATTATTTACTACTGAATAATTTCTCTCCTACCATAGCGCCATTTTCTTTATCATTCGGAGGTACAGCAACTTTGCTTACGCCTTTTGATAACAGCTCTGCACAGGTTTATCAGCCATATCCGTTTTTGGAACCAGGTGCGAATCAGGATGGTGAAATTACAATCTGCAGCAATCCGGCAACATTTGATTTTTCTACTTTGTCAGCTCAGATTTTAAATAATAATACCAATTTTATTGTTAAATATTACAGATCTGCAACAGATGCACTAGATGATTTCAATCCTATCACAACTCCTATTGTTGTGGATGCTGCTAATACTTACACTTATGCAATTTCGTACGTAGATCCTACACAGCCTACAAGCTTCCTGAACCAATGTCGGGAATTTAACACGATTAATTTTTTAGACAAATCCTTCCAGTTGACTCCTGTTACACTTACAGAATGCAGTAACAATAATACAGGAACAGCGACCTACGACCTTACTGCGGCAGCAATAGGTGCTACGCCTAACCTTACATTACAGTACTATCCATCGATGGCAGCGCTAAATGCTGGTACCAGTCAGATAGCAGTTCCTTATGCTTACACATCTGCAGCCGGATCTGTTTTTGTAAAAGCGACGAATGAGTTTAATTGTGTAACGATTGTTGAAATAAAACTTACATTCCACCCAACAGTAACTGTAACGGAGGCTACACTGAGATCATGTTTTATTGAAGGAAATCCATCAACAGGACTGTTCGATCTGGAAGATGCTGTAGTCAACTTAGATCCGGGAATGACAAAAGAGTATTATCCTTCAGAAACAGATGCAATTAATCAGACCAACGAAATTCTTAATTTCGGAACTTACACAGCTCCAAATGGTGTTATTTACGTGAGAGTAATGAACGGAAACGGGTGTTACACTGTTGCTAAAGTGACTTTAATTGTAATTCCTCCTGTTTATTCAACAGTTTTGGTTGATAAAGTAATCTGTATGGAAGACAAAACCACGCTCGACGCAGGACCTGGATTCAACGGATACGAATGGAGCAACGGCGAAACTACTCAATCAATTTCTGGTGTGGGTGTCGGAACCTATTGGGTAAAATTACAGACAGGTGACTGCTGGGCAAGACAGGAAGTAAAAATATTCCCATCAGATCAACCGGTAGTTTCAAATATTGAAATTTCAAACAATACGATTACAGTAATTGCAGTGGGAGGAACGCCTGCATACAGCTATTCACTGGATAATAACAACTGGCAGGATTCAAATATCTTTAAAGATCTGAGTAGAGGTGATCATACAGTTTATGTAAAAGACGCCTATGACTGCGAGCCGATTGTAGTGAATATAGTGGTTCCAAATATTATCAATGTAATCACACCTAATGGTGATGGCGTAAACGATGTTGTAGACTATTCTGCACTATCGAATAAAAAGAATTTAATTCTGAATATCTACGACAGATACGGAACGAAAATTCACCAGGCAGATAAACTGAATAACTACAAATGGGACGGAACCGTTGGTGGGAAAAAAGTACCTACAGGAACCTATTGGTATTCTGTAACCTGGAACGAAAACAACAGAAACAGCACACCTGTAAAATTCTCAGGCTGGGTAATGCTGAAGAACAGAGAATAATTTGCTGAGGACAACATATAAAGCCGCATATTTATGCGGCTTTTATTTTCTTTTTTGCAATCACAACTCTTTAAGTAAAAATTAATTAACTTTGTTAAAATTTATTTTAAAATGAAAAAATTACTACTCCTTTTTATTTTAATATCATCACAATTATTTTATTCGCAATCAGATTGTACTTCAGCGATACCGATCTGTGGTAATTTGGATATTTCTTATACCCCAAATGGTCATGGTTCACAAGAATTGCCTACGAGTAATGTTCCACCAAGTCTATGCTTAAAAAGCGGCGAACATTTTTCCGTTTGGTATAAGTTTACAATTGCAACACCAGGTACATTGAATTTTGTCATTGATGCTAATGTTGATTCTAATGACTACGATTTTGCAGTATATGGACCTAATCCTGTCTGCAGCGAATTGCTTAATCCGATAAGATGCAACTACGCGGGATCATCTCCAACAGGAAATACCGGTCTTGCCGCACAGACAAATACTTATTTTGAAGCAGAACTTAATGTACTTGCCGGTGAAGTTTACTATTTGTTAGTAGATAACTTTCAGAGTACCGCAAATGGATTTTCACTGTCTTTTGGTGGTACAGCCTCTTTGCTTACACCTTTTGATCATCAGTTCGCAAATGTTTATCAACCGAACCCTTTTGTAGCACCATTGCCTATTAAAATTTGTATAGACCCTACAATATTTAACTTTAACACACTTTCCCCAGGTATAATCAACGGAAATGCCAATTTTCAAGTTAAGTATTATCTGAATGCTTCCAATGCATTGGATGAACAAAACCCAATTACAACACCTATTGCTGTCAGTGCAAATACTACTTATTATTATGCGGTAAGCTATATTGATCCGATAAATCCTGTCAGTTTCCTCAACCAATGCAGGGAATACGGAACAGTAACATTTGTCGACAGATCATTTAAACTGAGTACTGCAACACTTACAGAGTGCAACAACAATAATAAAGGTACTGCAGTTTATAACCTTACTGCAGCAGCTATAAATCCAACTTCAATTCCAAATCTCGTTCTGAAATATTACCCGTCTATGGCAGATCTTAATGCCGGTACGAATGAGATTTTGAATCCTGGGAACTACACTTCAGCAGAAAAGACAGTCTATGTAAAGGCTACAAATCAATATGACTGTTCATTTATTACGCAGATTCAACTCAAATTTTATCCTACGATTGTTGTAAATCCGGCAACATTAGAATCTTGTTTTATAGAAACCGCAATTACAACAGCTAAATTCGATCTTACTTCGGCTGTAGTGACATCTCAGTCAGGATTAACTAAAAAGTTTTACAGAACATTAGCGGATGCCAATAATGGCGTGAATGAAATTATCCCTGCTGATAATTTTATAACAGCAAGTACTGATGTATACGTTAAAGTTTTTGACACAAACCAATGCTGGGCTATTACAAAGATCACACTAATTGTACTACCACCTGTAAAATCTACTGTTCTGAAAGATAAAACCATCTGCATGGAAGACAGAACAACTTTAGATGCGGGTCCTGGTTTCCTAAGCTACGAATGGAGTACTGGTGCGACTACACAGAGTATCTCGGGAGTTGCTGTAGGAGCTTACTGGGTAAAACTTCAGACAGGAAAATGTTATACTATTCAGGATGTTAATGTTTACGCAAGTGACCAGCCTGTTGTCTCTTCTCTTGATATTGCCAATAATACTGTAACAATAACTGCTAACGGCGGAGTCCCGGCTTACCAGTATTCGACTGATGGTACGAACTGGCAAACCTCCAATGTTTTCGCAGGACTACCTCGGGGTGAAAACACCTTCTATTTAAAAGATTCTTACGACTGCGATCCTGTAACTGTCACAATTACAGTTCCAAATTTGGTGAACGCAATAACACCAAATGGAGATAACATAAATGATGCAGTAGATTATTCCGCTTTAGCTTACAAGAAAGACTTAATATTTACAGTTTACAATCGTTACGGAAATAAAATATATGTAGGAGATAAGATCCGGAACTATAAATGGGACGGAACTTCGGGAGGTAAAAAAATCCCGACGGGAACTTATTGGTACAGCATCACATGGACTGAGGATAACAGAAGCAAGACCCAGATTAAATACGACGGATGGATTCTTGTTAAAAACAGAGAATAAATTGATCTGAAATGATTTTTAAAATCACCTTCAAGTTTGAAGGTGATTTTTTTATTAACATCAAAAACACGGTAACAAAAGGCTTTATGAATATTATCATTGCAAATTGGGGATTAGTATTTATTATTTCATTGCTAAAAAAATTATCTTTGCATCATGGCGCAGAAAGAAACATTATCATCACTTACCCAGGGCAACTTTGCCAGAGAGCTTTCCATTTCAGATGGGAAAATGCCTCCTAATGCATTAGAATTTGAGAGATTGGTAATCGGAACTTTTCTTATTGATAAAAAAGGATTGGATCATTCTATTGACCTACTGACGCCCGATGTTTTTTACGATCCCAGACATCAGGTGATTTTCAGAGCTATTCTTAAGCTTTACGAAGGAAACCATCCGGTTGACATTATGACCATTATTCAGGAACTTAAAAAAGAAGAAAAACTGAATCTGGCAGGCGGTGATCATTACATCATCGAACTGACGATGGGAGTAAGTTCAAGCGCACACATCGAATATCACGTAAGAGTAATTCTTGAAAAATATATTCTCCGAAGCCTCATCAATGTTTCAGCCAATGTTATCGATTCCTCATACAAAGAATCTACCGATGTTTTCGAACTTTTAGACAAAGCAGAACAGTCATTTTTTGAAATCACCAACGGTACAATTAAAAAAGGATTTGATACGGCGAACTCTTTAGTAAAACAGGCGATCGAAACCATTAAATCTTTAAAAGACAAAGAAGGACTTTCAGGTGTGCCTTCAGGTTTCCGGGATATTGACAAAGAAACCGGTGGCTGGCAAAATTCTGACCTTATTATCATTGCGGCACGTCCGGCGATGGGGAAAACGGCGTTTATTCTATCAATGGCAAGAAATATTGCGGTAGGTCATAAAATTCCGATGGCATTATTCTCTCTGGAGATGGCGTCTGTACAGTTAATTACCAGGATGATTGCCTCAGAAACCAGAATTTCTTCAGAAAAATTAAGGAAAGGAACACTTGATGATGAGGAATGGCAGAGATTATTCTCCAACGTTTCTGAACTTGAAAATGCACCGCTCTATATAGACGAAACCCCATCGCTTTCTATATTCGATTTCCGTGCAAAATGCCGGAGACTGGTAATGCAGCATGGCGTAAAGATGGTGATGGTCGATTATCTTCAGCTGATGACCGCCGGTGGAGGCAGCGGAAAAGGAAGTGGAAACCGTGAGCAGGAAATCTCAATGATTTCCCGATCTTTAAAAGCCATCGCAAAAGAACTCAACATACCTGTGATTGCACTTTCACAGCTTTCAAGAAGTGTGGAAACACGTCCGGGGAAAAGACCTCAGCTTTCAGATTTGAGGGAATCAGGAGCTATTGAGCAGGATGCAGATATCGTATCTTTCATTTTCAGACCGGAGTATTACAAAATTACAACCTGGGATAATGATGAGGAAGGCGCAGAAACATCAACCGAAAATCAGGCGGAATTGATCATTGCAAAACACAGAAATGGTGCCACGGCAGACGTAAGATTGTCGTTCCTGAAGCATTTTGCAAAATTTGGAGATGTTGAAGAGGCGTTCAATATGCATGGAGGAGGTAATTTTAATGAACCAAGCGGTTTCGAAAAAATCAAAACCACTATTCAGCCGGGTGCAGCATTTGATTTACCAGATAATTCCAAACTTTCAGGTTCTTCAATGAATGATTTTGATGATGAAGAAGATTTTCCTTTTTAAATCTAATTTAAAATTAATCCAAAATTGAAAATCAAACTCATAACTTTCAACCTCAACCCTCGCCTTAACCTCAACCTGATACTTTGAGAATCGAAATCTACACTGACGGTGCATGCAGCGGAAACCCCGGAAAAGGAGGTTACGGAATTCTAATGCGCGTTCCCGAAAAAAATTATCAGAAAACATTCTCCAAAGGTTTCAGAAAAACCACCAACAACAGGATGGAACTTCTTGCCGTGATCGTTGCGCTCGAAAAGCTGAAATCAGCAGAAAATGATATTCATATTTTCACAGACAGCAAATACGTTTCAGATGCCATCAATAAAAACTGGATTTCAGGATGGGTAAAACGGGGATGGAAAAATGTAAAAAATCCTGATCTTTGGAAAAGGATGATCCCACTTTACAATACTTATCAGCCAAAATTCCACTGGATTAAAGGTCATGCGGGACATTTTGAAAACGAGCTTTGCGATAAATTAGCTGTTGCTGCAGCTGCAGGCGCAAACCTTGAAAAAGATCATCATTTTGAAAATCCTGAAAACAGCGGACTCTTCTAAATTTTGATTAATACTGATTTACAGTAATTTAGATAAGAAATCAAATTCTGTTATTTTTAATGAATCAAAATGAAAAAATATATTGTTATTCATTTCGCCATCTTCTTTGATATTCTTTGAAAAATAACCACCAATTATCATAAAATTAATAATATATTTCCATTATATACACTTTTTATTTATATCTTTACGGCTCAATTCCAAAGTTCCCTTGTATATGAATAAAAATCTATTGTCTTATATAGCGCTTTTTCTCATTTGTTTCAGTGCCTTATTCAAATCCCAAACATATCAGCTCGCCGGAAACCCTGTAAACACAACAGGATGGACTATCGTAGCTCCTACAACAACACAGGTTAACGGCACAGACGCATTTGTACAGCTCACACCAGATACCAATAACCAATCAGGTTCAATCAGGCTAAACGATCCCATCAACCTTAAATTTTGTGACAAGTGGAGGGTAGAATTTGATTTCAGAATGGATTCTAATCAAACTGCGAACGGTGACGGACTTGCATTCTGGTATCTTCAGAATCCACCTGTGGCAAGTGTTTTAGGCTCAGGATTAGGCGTTTCGCAAAATGCTGTAGGTTTAATTGTTGGTTTTGATACGTACAATAATACCACGACAGCTGTGATGAGTAAAGTTCACGTGGCTTACGGGCAGGTTGCCAATACCACCGACCAGAATAATGTTGAGTATTTCAACGTTGCCGGAAGTTCATTTCACTCACCGGATCTCAATACAACATTGCCTTTCCAGGGAACTACATACAAGCATGTAGAAGTAACTGCCGAAGTAAGCACCGCAAGTCCGACGGGATGGACGATTCAGATTAAAATTGACAATACCGTAATCTGTAACCAACCTTTTGTACCATCCGGAACAGCGGCAACTATGACGCAGGGATACTTTGGTTTTTCAGCCTCAACAGGAGGGAACAGATCAAGACATTCTATTAAAAATGTAAAAATCTATACAGATAAAGTTCCACTTCTTCAGCCGACGATTACACAATCCAACTGTCCGAATCCAACGACTGGTTTTGCAACAGTGAATTTAACATCATTTAACAATCAGTTTGTAGCCAATCCGGCGAACTTTACATTTACTTATTTCGTTCAGGGAAATCCTACACCGATTGCTGCTCCTGCGACATTTCAGTATAACGCCAATACGACTATTATCGTTAGAGTTAAAGATAATGCCGGGCTTCTCTGCGACAATGCGGACGGAAGAATTCAATTAACCCTTGGCGATTTCACTGCCAGCAATGTGACACTGACAACGTGTAATAATAATTATGCAACGACAGCTACATTTAATCTTACATCTGCCGCAGTAACTTCTACTCCCGGAGCTACAAAAAAATACTACAAAACACTACAGGATCTGAATAACAACGCAAACGAAATCACGAATCCTGCAGCTTACGTTTCTGCTCCCGGAAAAGTTTATGTAAAAGTAACCACTCCACAGGGCTGTACAGGAAACGCTGAGATAACACTGAGCTTCTCCCCTCTCCCTGTAGCCACAGACGCCACTTTGCAAACGTGTTTTAAAACAGAGGTAGGTTTAGTGGGAACATTTAACCTTACCACAGCAAATGTTTCTTCACAACCGGGGGTTACAAAAGTATATTATACAACATTAGACAATGCTGTAAACAATACAAACCCTATTGCAGATCCCACTGCTCACGATGCATCCAATTCGGTAGTTTATGTGAAAATTACAGGAACAAATTCTTGTTGGGTCATCCGAAAAATTACACTGACTGTGATTCCGCCTACAAGATCTGCGGTTTTAAAAGATAAGATTATCTGTATTGAAGACAGAACGACCCTGGATGCAGGACCTGGCTTTGCGAGTTACGAGTGGAGCACTGGTGCTACAACGCAATCTATCACAGGAGTTCCTGTAGGAAACTACTGGGTAAGACTTCAGACCGGAACTTGCTTCACCATGCAGATGGTAAACGTAAAAGCAGCCGGAAACCCTACAATTTCAAGTTTAGACATTACAAACAATACAATCACTGTAAATGTGACGGGAGGAACTCCTGCGTATCAGTATTCTGTAAATGGTACTACTTGGCAGACTTCTAATGTATTTACCGGTTTACCAAGAGGCGAAAACAAGATTTTCGTTAAAGATTCTTACGATTGTGAGCCAGTTCAGATTCAGGTTACTGTACCGAATCTTGTAAATGCCATCACGCCAAACGGAGACAATGTAAATGATGTGATTGATTATACAGCGCTTGCATATAAAAAGAATCTTGTCTTTACTGTGTTTGACAGATATGGTAACAAAAAGTTTGAAGCAGACAAAATAAGAAACTTCAAATGGGACGGAACTTCCGGCAACAAAAAACTTCCTACAGGAACATATTGGTACACTATCACCTGGAACGAAAATGATAAAAACAATACGCAGACTGTTTACAACGGCTGGGTTTTATTAAAAAACAGGGAGTAATTCCTGAAAAAAATCACTCCTCAACAAAAGGAGTGATTTTTATTAACGCTTCTCTACCGCAGAAAGAAGCTTTTCAGCTACACATTTGATACTTTAAAGTTATTTCAGGCAATTTATTGTTTGACAAAACCTATACATTTACCTAATCAAAAATCTAATAATTAAATGAAAAAAACTTTATTATTTTTTAGTATCACTTTATGCTTTCTCTTTAATTTAAACAAAGCTCAGACGTATCAGCTGACGGGAAATCCCGTGGTAACTACCGGATGGGATCTTGTTTCTGCAGCAGCTGTGAGCACAGACTTTATCAGATTAACTCCTGACCAGACGAGTCAGTTTGGGGCTATCAAACTTTCAGATCCAATCAATTTGAAATACTGCGATAAATGGAAAGTTGAATTTGATTTCAGAATCGACGGAAACGGAACGACCTCTTACGGAAGAGGAGACGGATTGACATTTTGGTACCTTTCAAATCCTCCAACTGGATTTACCTCCGGAGGTGGACTCGGAATTCCTGCCAATGCCAACGGATTAATGGTTGCATTTGATATTTTCAACAACTCCACAGAAGGACAGATGAGTAAAGTACACCTGCTTTACGGAACCAATAATCTACCTGCAGGAAATCCTAATATTGAATACAATACAACCGCTAACAGCACCTATCACTCAGCTGATCTAAATCCTACTCAACCTTTTGTAGGAGCTAACTATAAGCATGTTGAAGTAAACGGTGAAACTGATCCCAACAATCCAAATAACTGGCTTATTCACATCAGAATTGATGGTGTGACGATTACAAATCAGTCCTTTGCTCCGTCAGGGGGTGCTATAGGAATGACTACCGGATATTTTGGTTTCTCATCAGCGACCGGTGCCGCCAGTGCTAGACAATCTATTAAAAATGTAAAAATATTTGTAGATAAAGTTCCAATCTTCACCAATACTGTTACGCCTTACGTCTGTATCAATCCTGTTACAGGAAACGGCTCAATAGACCTTACAACCTATGCGCCACAGTTTGTAAACAATCCCGGGAACTACACCATTACTTATTTTGTAACCGGAAGCGGAACACCGATTGTCAACCCTTCGAATTTCACCTACACAGGCCCAACAAATATTACTGTCATTGTAAGTGACCCTTCATCAACGCTCTGCGACAACGGCGACGGAAGAATTGTTTTAGACCCACAACCTTTTGATGCTGCGGATGCTACACTTACAGAATGTAATAATAACAATGCCGGCGTCGGTATTTTTAACCTTGATGATGCTGCAGTAACTGCCGTACCTGGTGTAACAAAACATTATTATCCAACGCTTGCAGCCCTTAATGCCGGAACCAATGAGATTATGAACTGGCCTGCATATCCTGCAGCGAACGGAGCCACAGTTTTTGCGAAAGTAATTACTCCGCAGGGATGTATTGATAATGCAAAAATAACCTTAAATCACTACCCTGTCGTTACGGTAAATGATGCCATTCTCAGAGCATGCTCTATACAGGACAATCCTTCAATGGGACTGTTTAATCTGACTTCAGCATCTGTAACTTTGCAGCCGGGAACTGAAAAAAAATTCTATCCATCACTTACTGATGCTGTCAACAATACCAATGAGATTACACTGATTAACAGTTACGTGGCTCCTACAGGTGTAGTTTATGTGAGAGTAAGCGACAGCAACAACCAATGCTATGGAGTTGCCAAAATCACTTTACAGGTAATCCCTCCGGTTTATTCTACAGTCCTACAGGATAAAGTAATCTGTTTTGAAGATAAAACAACATTAGATGCTGGCTCTGGTTTCGACGGATATGAATGGAGCAACGGCGAAACTACACAGACCATCAGTGGAGTTGGCGTAGGAACTTATTGGGTGAAACTGAAGTCTGGTGACTGCTGGGCTACTCAGACAGTGAAAATTTTACCATCAGATCAGCCGGTGATTAATTATATTGAAATTTCAAACAATACAATTATTGTAAATGCTGCAGGAGGAACACCAGCGTATCAATATTCATTAGACAATATCAATAATTGGCAGGATTCTAACGAGTTTAAAAATATCGCACGTGGAGAATACACAGTTTATGTAAGAGATGCTTATAAGTGTGAGCCAATTCAGGTTGTGGTAACTGTACCGAATCTGGTAAATGTAATCACTCCGAATGCAGATGGAATGAATGATTATATTGATTATTCAGCTTTAGGAAATAAGATTAATCTCATCTTCAATGTTTATGACAGATATGGAGCCAAAATTCATCAGGGCGACAAAACCAATCAGTACAAATGGGACGGTACCGCCAACGGAAGAAAAGTTCCTACCGGCAGCTACTGGTACTCTGTAACATGGACAGAAAACAATAAAAACAGAACACCGGTGAAATTCTCAGGATGGATCGTGGTGAAAAACAGAGAATAATTTTTTTTTCATACTTAATTAGCGAAGTCGCTCCTATAAAAAGGAGCGGCTTTTTTGTTTAGACAATTTCCAAATAGATAATTCGTTTAAAAGACAGTTTATTCATA
Source organism: Chryseobacterium sp. Leaf394 (assembly GCF_001424105.1). Classification (GTDB taxonomy): domain Bacteria; phylum Bacteroidota; class Bacteroidia; order Flavobacteriales; family Weeksellaceae; genus Chryseobacterium. The sequence continues at coordinate 135,860 of NZ_LMQH01000002.1, forward strand.
TTCAATTCTTAAATTTGTTATATGAATTATTTGGAAGCTTTAAGCAGAAGATATTCTGTAAAAAAATTCAACCCAGAAATGCGCATTCCTCAGGATGTGCTTTTAAATATACTCGAGTCCGGCAAACTTGCAGCAAGCTCACAGGGACTTCAGCCTTACAGAATATTTGTAGTGGAAAGCAGCGTGATGAAAGAAAAACTCATTCCCGCCTTTTACAATCCTTCACAGATTTCTACCTGTTCGCATATTATTGTTTTAGTTTCAAAAAAAAATGTTGAAGAAGGGTACTTGGATGGATATTTTAAGCATATTTCAGAAGTCCGTGAGCATCCGGTGGAAAATTTAGATCTTTTCAGAAAAAGCATTACTAAACATTTCAACACACAGGAGCATGATGATATTCTCAACTGGGCAGAAAAGCAATCTTACATTGTTTTAGCCAATCTGATGTATGCAGCTGCCATTGAAAAGATCGATACTTGCCCCATGGAAGGTTTCAGACAGGATTTGATTGAAGAAATTTTAAATATTGATTCTGAAAACGAAAAAGTAACCGTGACGCTGGCTTTAGGCTACCGATCAGAGGAAGATGAGTTCCAGCACATGAAAAAAGTAAGAAAACCCAACGATAAATTGTTTAAATTTATTTAATTATTTTAGACGACTGTCTTAAAGCAAGAATATGATAAAAGCGGATGTATTAGTGATCGGTTCGGGAATTTCCGGACTTTCTTATGCCATAAAAGTTTCAGAGCAGTTTCCCGACGCCAAAATAATCATCGTTACCAAATCTGATGAAGATGAAAGCAACACAAAGTACGCTCAGGGCGGTCTGGCAGTAGTTACCGATTCTAAAAATGATAATTTCGAAAAACACATCGAAGACACCATGCGTGCCGGAGATGGAGAAAATAAAAGAGACGTTGTGGAAATGGTCGTGAGAGAGGCACCTGCAAGATTCAACGAAATCGTGGAATGGGGCGCTAATTTCGATATGAAAAACGGAGAATTTGCTTTAGGCAGAGAAGGTGGTCACACCGAAAACAGAATCGTACATCACAAAGACATTACAGGTTTTGAAATTGAAAGAGCTTTACTTCAAACCGCTAAAAGCAGTCCGAATATTGAGATTCTTGATCATCATTACGTTATCGACATCATCACCCAACATCACGTTCCCGGAAAAGAACTGAATGAAGGTGAAATCAATTGCTACGGTGCCTATATTTTAGATGAAAAATCGAAATCTATAAAAAAAATTACTTCGAAAATCACTTTAGTTGCCACTGGCGGAGCAGGACATGTTTACAAAAACACCACAAATCCTGTCATCGCAACCGGAGACGGAATTGCTTTTGTTGCCCGTGCCAAGGGAAAAGTAAGCAATATGCAATACTACCAGTTTCACCCGACAGCTTTGTACAGCAAACTCGACGGAATGTTGTTTTTAATTTCCGAAGCAGTTCGCGGGGACGGAGCAAAACTGAGAACCAAAAAAGGCGAAAAATTCATGCACAAATATGATGAGCGTGAAGAACTGGCTTCCAGAGACATCGTTGCGAGAGCTATTGATGCCGAAATGAAAGTTACGGGAGATGAATTTGTAGGTTTGGATTGTCGCCACATGAGTCAGGAAAAATTTCTGGAACACTTCCCAAATATCTATAAAAAATGCAAAGATGAAGGAATTGATCCTTTCACACAGTTAATTCCGGTAGTTCCTGCTTGTCATTACTTAATGGGCGGAATTGATGTAGATAAGGACGGACAATCTTCTTTAAATAATTTATTCGCCGTTGGAGAATGCACCAATTCCGGACTTCACGGGGCGAACAGGCTTGCTTCAAATTCTTTACTTGAAGGTTTGGTTTTTGGACACAACGCAGCCATCAAAACCATAGAATTATTAAAAGAGAACAATTTTGATTTTGATGATTTAAAAGCTGTTCCGGAATGGAATGAAGAAGGAATGAAGATTATCGATGAAATGGTGATTGTTTCTTACCTCAGAAAACAGCTCCAAGAAATGATGAGTGACTTAGTTGGAATCGTGAGAAGCAACCGGAGATTAAAAATGGCATTACAGAAACATGCAGAAATCGCTGCCGCTGTTGATGAAATTTACCACTACTCTATTTTATCACCTCAACTTTCAGAATTAAGAAACTTAACAACAGTTGCCCATTTGATTATCATCCAATCTATGGAAATGACTCAAAATAAAGGAGCATTTTACAATAAAGATTTAGTGCAGGCATAATTGATTATTATTTAGAATTCTCAAATCGAAATTTAGAATTTTCATTAAATTTTAGACATGCTGCAAAAAAGCAATGAACAGTACATCAGCTGGATTTTAGATTTAAAACAGAAAATTCAGCAAAGCCAGATCAAAGCGGCCATTCAGGTGAATTCTGCTTTGATAGAAATGTATTGGGATTTGGGAAAGGAAATCACAGAAAGAAATTTTGAAAACACCTATGGTTCAGGCTTTTTTTCTCAGCTAAGCAAAGATTTACGTTTAGAATTTCCCGAAATAAAGGGTTTTTCTGAAAGCAATTTAAAATACTGTAAAAGATTCTATCTCTTTTATAATGAATCAAATATAATTCGTCAACAAGTTTCTGACGAATTCAGGAATGATGACAAACAAAATCGTCAACAAGCTGTTGACGATTTGAGAAATAAAATTTTTCAAATTCCATGGGGTCATCATATTACTTTAATGACCAAATGCTCCACATCAGAAGAGGCTCATTTTTACATCAAAAAAGCAATAGAAAATGGCTGGAGTCGCTCAGTTTTGCTGAATATGATTTCAGGAAAACTAATTGATAGTCAAGGAAAAGCGATCAATAATTTTTCAAACACTCTTCCCGATTACGAAAGTGATCTTATCCGGGAAACATTAAAAGACCCACACATTTTCGACTTTATAAATGTTACAGAAAATTATAAAGAGAGAGAACTTGAAAATGCTTTGACAGAAAATATTTCAAAATTTTTAATCGAGCTGGGAAGCGGTTTTGCATTTGTTGGTAAACAGGTGGAAATCACTGTAGGCAATCAGTCATTTTTCATAGATTTGCTTTTTTATCATATCAAATTAAAGAGATACGTTGTCATAGAACTTAAAACAGGACATTTCGAGCCCGAATTTGCCGGAAAACTCAATTTCTACGTTACTGCTGTCGATAAAAAGATGAGGGATGAAAACGACAACGCCACCGTAGGAATGATTATCTGTAAAGACAAAAATGAGATTATTGCCGAATATTCGCTTACAGATCTTCACAAACCGTTAGGAATATCTTCTTACGAACTCAAAAAAATATTACCCGAAAATTTCAAATCTCATCTTCCATCAATTGAAGAGGTTGAAAACGAACTAAAAAAATTACAATAATGAAAAGACCAGAATACGCAACAGATAAAGTTTTAAAACAATTCATCAAAAATGCTTTGGAAGAAGATATTCAGGATGGTGACCATTCTACATTGTCTACTATTCCCAAAGATCTTCAGCAGAGCGCCAAACTTTTGGTAAAAGAAAACTGCATTCTGGCCGGAGTTGAACTGGCAGAAATTATTTTTAAAACGTTTGATAAAAATTTAAAAGTAGAAAGATTCATCAGAGATGGCGAGGTGGCAAAAGTTGGTGATACAGCTTTTATTGTAACCGGAAGCGCAAGATCCATTCTCTCCACTGAAAGACTGGTACTGAACTGCATGCAGCGGATGAGCGGAATTGCGACTTTAACGCAGGATTGGGATTCCAGATTGGTGGGTTCAAAAACAAAGCTTTTAGATACAAGAAAAACAACGCCGAATTTCAGAGTTTGTGAAAAATGGGCAGTTGCAATCGGTGGCGGAACCAATCACAGATACGGCCTTTATGATATGATCATGCTCAAAGATAATCACATCGATTATAACGGAAGCATTACCAATGCAGTGAAAATGGCAAAAGATTACGTGAAAAAATCAAAGAAAAAACTTAAAATAGAAGTCGAAACCCGTAATCTTGAAGAAGTAAAAGAAGCCATCAGTGCAAAAGTTGACAGAATTATGCTTGATAACATGGATGTTGCGACAATGAAGAAAGCTGTGAAGCTGATCAACGGAGTTTGCGAAAGCGAAGCTTCAGGTGGAATTACGAGAGATCAGCTTAAGGAAATTGCGTCGACCGGAGTAACGTATATCTCTGCGGGGGCCCTTACCCACTCGGCTTCCAATATAGATTTAAGCTTGAAAGCGGTTAAATAGAACATTACATTTTTAATAAAAACAACGCTATTTTGTTAAAAATTAAATAATATGATTTTTTTCACGTCCAAATTCAAAAACTTTATATTAACCTGAAAAACAATGACTTGCATAGTATTTTGACTGATTAAAAATTAACATTGCGTTAACAATAGTTAGGAATTATTTTATGAATTTTGCACCAAATTAATTCTAACTATTACAACGATTATGAAATTAATCAACAGATCGACATTAACTGTCCTGATTACTTTATCAACGGCTAGTGTTTATTATTCACAACAGGTAAAGGATACTTTGAAAGACGATAAGTCCAGAGATATCGAAACTGTTGTAATTGCAGGTGTTGCAGATATCGCAAAAGATAGAAAAACACCGGTTGCTGTTTCAACAATTAAAGAAGCACAAATTCAGGAAAGAATAGGAAACCAGGAGCTTCCTGAGCTTTTAAACACTACACCTTCTGTATATGCTACAAAGTCTGGTGGTGGTTTTGGAGATTCAAAAATCAACATTCGTGGTTTCGCGCAGGAAAACATTGCCGTAATGGTAAATGGTATGCCTGTAAATGACATGGAGAATGGGGCCGTTTACTGGTCTAACTGGGCAGGTCTATCTGATGTTACTTCAGCAATGCAGGTTCAGAGAGGTCTTGGATCTTCTAAACTGGCAATCGCATCAGTTGGAGGAACAATCAACTATATTACAAGAGCTGCTGATAAAAGACAAGGTGGTAAAGTATCAGTAGGGGTAGCGAATGAGGGTTATTTAAAAACGGTATTTTCATACAACACAGGAAAATCTGAAAAAGGTTGGTCTTCATCATTTTTAATGGGGAGAGCAGCAGGAGCGATGTATGCTAACGGAACTGACTTTGAAGGATATAACTATTATTTTGCTTTAGGATATCAGCCAAATAAAAAGCATGATTTACAGTTTACAATCACTGGTGCTCCACAATGGCACAACCAAAGATCCACTTCTTCAACGATTCAAAATTACATCAGATACAATGCTGATCAGGATGGAACGCCTAACAGAAGATATAATGCAGATTGGGGATTTGATAGAAACGGTGACCAATTATCTAATAGAGTAAACTACTATCATAAGCCAGTAATGTCTCTTAACTGGGATTGGAAATTTAATGAAAAATCTAAATTAAACTCAGTATTTTATGCTTCTTTCGGTAGAGGTGGTGGTACTGGTGATTTAGGTAGAATCCGTACTGGTGTTGGAACAGCTACTGCTGGTGTAACTGGGTTTGTAACTCCAGAAGGTCAGATTGATTACAATGCAATTTTCACTGGGAATGCTGCAGTAGATGTAAATAATCCTGCAACAGCAACTCAAAGTACGCTTATCAGAAGATCATCTATCAACTCTCACAACTGGTTTGGTGCAATTATCAGTTTTAATCACAAGATTAATGATAATATTAACTTTACCATCGGTACTGATAACAGATATTATTATGGCTACCATTACCAGATTATATCAGATCTATACGGAGCTTCTGGATATAAAGATAATACCAACAAAAACTTCTATACAGCGCCAGGTAACCTTTACACTGTAACTCCTAGAGTTGTTTCAAATGTATTTGCTCCTAGAGCTACAGGAAACCCGTTCGGTGGTAAATTAAATAATGGAGAAGACAAAATCGGTTACGATAACGACGGAGAAGTACTATGGTACGGAGGCTTTGGTCAGATTGAATATTCTAATGATAAGCTTTCTGCTTTTGTACAGGGAGCTGTTTCAAACCAATCATTCCAAAGAATCGATCACTTTATTATCGATGGAGTAACTTTGCTGAATGGTCAACAAGCTGGATTCAGAAACACATCTGCTGCAACAATTGCTCAACCTACAGCTGCAAATCCAGCATTAAATACTAAGACAGGATTTAAAGACATTTTAGGATACAATGTGAAAGCCGGTGCTAACTACAATATTGATGATCATCACAACGTTTACGCAAACGTAGGATATTATTCTAAACAGCCATTTTTAAATGCAGTTTATCCAAATAACAAGAATTTCCTGAATCCTAATTTGACTAACGAAAAAATCTTCGGTATCGAAGGGGGTTATGGTTTCCGTTCATCAATTTTTAATGCAAACTTAAATGTTTACAGAACTGAATGGAGAGACAGATTCCAAAGAAGAGGAGGTCTTACTCAAACTTACCCAGATCCAACAAATCCAGGAAATACTATTACAACAACTCAGGCATACTCAAACATTCAGGGAATCACTGAAATCCATCAGGGTGTTGAATTAGAACTTACTGCAAGACCTCACAGAATGCTTGAACTATTTGGTATGGTTTCTTTCAATGATTACTATTATAAAGGTAATGCGGAAGGAAATATCTTCACTGAAAACAACGAACAGATTGGATCTGATTCTCAGATACTTTATTTGGACGGTGTAAAAGTAGGAAGTTCTGCACAGACGACAATCGCTGGAGGATTTACAATCAAACCAGTTGAGTGGTTCTCATTTGATGCTACTTACAGAGGAGCAGATAAACTTTATGCAAACTTAAATGTATTGAACTTCTCAAATGAGGCATCTCAAAACAGAGGATCTCTATTATTACCTTCATTTGGATTAGTAGACTTAGGAATTTCATTTAAAGTTAAACTGAAAAACCCATCTCAATTCTTTACTTTGAGAGGAAATGTTTACAACTTGTTAGATAAAACTTACATTGCTGAATCTAACTCAAATATTCATGCAGACCTTGGTTTAAATGAATATATTGAAATCAATAAGCCTATCCAGACTACACCTTTGACAGCTGCTCAGGTTACAACTTTAACAAACAGTTACAACACGTACAAAGCTGCAGGTAATTGGAACGGTATCAGTCAGCAAAACCAAGTATACTTTGGATACGGTAGAACTTGGTCTGCAACTCTATCTTTCAACTTCTAATAAATTCACTTTTATTACATACAAAACCCGGCTTCACAGCCGGGTTTTTTTGTTATCTTTGTGCTTGAAAAATTAGAAATAAATAAACAATGGACTTTTACAAAATTTTACTCAGCGCACACAAAGGTTTTGCCTATCTGGAACTGCTTTTGGTGGCACTTTTCATGATCGCATTTTTGGCAACAATGTTCGGATTTAGCGGAAAGGTAAACAAGTTTCTAAAGAAAACGACTCTTTTCACAATGATCTTTTTCCACGTTCAGTTTTTGATTGGAATTGTTATGCTGATCATCAACTTTAGCAAAGGTTTAGATATGGGCGGAGTGATGAAAAATGCAGAACTTAGATTTCAGTATGTAGAACATCCGTTTTCTATGTTGGTAGCGGCAGTTTTAATGACAATAGTAAACAAAAAAGTAAAAACTAGCGACAGAATTTCAGTACCGGTTGTGGTAATGGGGCTAATTGCTGTAGCATTATTTGGATACGCATTTCCGTGGGCGAGAGTCTTCGGTGCATAATTATATTAACTTAAATTTTATTTAAACAACAATGAAAGTAGCTGTAGTAGGTTCAACAGGAATGGTTGGACAAGTGATGCTTAAAGTTCTCGAAGAGAGAAACTTCCCTGTAACAGAATTAATTCCCGTAGCTTCCGAGAGGTCTATTGGAAAACAGGTGAAGTATAAACAGGTAGATTATACTATCGTAAGCATCGACGACGCTATAGCTGCCAAACCTGATATCGCAATTTTCTCAGCCGGTGGATCAACTTCTCTGGAATACGCTCCAAAGTTTGCCGAAGCCGGAATCACCGTCATCGACAATTCTTCTGCATGGAGAATGGATCCAACTAAAAAATTAGTGGTTCCGGAAATCAATGCTGATGTTTTGACTAAAGAAGATAAGATTATTGCAAATCCAAACTGCTCTACCATTCAGCTGGTGATGGTATTGGGACCTTTAAATAAAAAGTACGACCTGAAAAGAGTGATCGTTTCTACTTATCAATCGGTAACAGGAACAGGTAAAGCTGCTGTTGATCAATTGAACGGAGAAATAGAAGGAGATGATTCTGTTGCGAAAGTTTACCCTTACCAGATCTTCAAAAATGCATTGCCACACTGCGATGTATTTTCAGATGATGATTATACTAAAGAAGAAATTAAATTAATGAAAGAGCCTAAGAAAATTTTAGGTGATGATACATTCAATTTAACGGCAACTGCAGTAAGAGTTCCGGTACAGGGAGGCCATTCTGAAAGCGTAAACATCGAATTTGAAAACGAATTTGATCTCGACGAAGTAAGAAAAATCTTATCTGAAACACCTGGAGTAGTTGTAATGGATAATGTAAAGAACAACGAATACCCAATGCCACTCTACTCAGAAGGAAAAGATGAAGTTTTCGTCGGAAGAATCCGAAGAGACTCATCACAACCCAAAACGCTCAACTGCTGGATTGTCGCAGACAACCTCCGAAAAGGAGCTGCTACCAACGCAGTGCAGATTGCAGAATACCTGGTTAAAAACAACTTAGTATAAGCTAACAAAACAAAAAAGAGTCTCCAAAAGAGATTCTTTTTTTTATCGAATATTAAAGCTGTTGGCTACTAATTTGAAATTATGGCTTCTTCTTTATTAAGAAGCAAATTTTTCTGAAAAGGTTTTTAAAATTACTCCCTTTAGGGTCGGGGAAATAATTTAAAAAATCTTTTTATAACAAATTACCGTTATAATAATGATTACAAAAAAAATCAACAAAGACAAAATAGGTTTCCAAAAACTCATCGCGACTTTTGGGATTATACTTTTTGTGGGAAAAATTGTTGCTTGGAAACTCACAGATTCCGATGCTGTTTTTTCTGATGCAATGGAAAGTATCGTCAATGTGATCAGTGCTTTCATGGGTCTGTATTCCCTGTACTTAGCTTCAAAACCGAAGGACGAAGATCATCCTTACGGCCACGGGAAAGTAGAGTTCGTCACTGCTGGAATTGAAGGTGCCCTTATCGCCATTGCCGGAATCATGATCATTTACGAAGGCATCAACAGTTTGGTGACCGGCAGAATTCTGAAGAGCATCGACTGGGGAATCGCCATTATCGCTGCCACTGCTGTTATCAACTATATTTTAGGGTATATTTCCATTAAAAAAGGAGAAAAAGTAAATTCCCTGGTTCTCATTTCGTCCGGAAAACATTTGCAGTCCGACACGATCACGACTTTAGGGGTTGTCATCAGTTTGATTATCGTTTACTTCACTAAAATTTACTGGATTGATTCCGTAGTTGCCCTTATTTTCGGGCTCTACATTATTTTTGTAGGCTACAAAATTGTGCGAAAATCTCTGAGCGGGATTATGGATGAACAGAATCCTGAACTTCTCCAAAACATCATCGACCTTTTAGAAAAAAACAGACACACCGAGTGGATCGACATTCACAACATGAAAATCCAGCAGTTCGGTTCCTCACTCCACATCGATGCGCACATCACCCTTCCCTACTACTACAGCCTCCGCGAAGCCCATCAGGAAATGGAAAAAGTGATTCTTCTCCTGGCCAAAAACACCAAAAGAACCGTTGAATTTAATTTTCACATGGATGACTGCAAGACGATCTCGTGTCCGGTTTGTCAGATTTTCGACTGCCCCGTGAGAGAATTACCTTTCGTTCAGCGTGTAAAATGGACACCGGAAAATGTGACAAGTGTAGATAAACACACGGTCATTTAGTTTAAAACATTTAAAACAACCCGCAATCAGCAATGATTTTTTTAGGAGCTATTTCCAGCTCTCCGCTCATACTCCTCGCGCCACCACATGCCACCGCTGAATCCCTCCACTTGCCCAACGCCTGCTGTGGGGTATCCGCTGCGATCTGGGCTAGGAACACGGAAGTCCTTTTTTACTTTATTAAATCTGCGTTCAGGATAAATACCGCTTCTATCAATCAAAAGATTGGGCTTGTGTGAAGAGATACACATTTGGCTTCAGCTAAAATTTAACTTCAAGTTTTGACTGAAGCCATATAACGCTCATCATATTAAATGTCGGGCTAAAGCCCGACGCTATTAATTTAACTCTGTAAAATTTAAACTTATAACTTAACCCGAACTCAGTTGTTTAATCATCGTTTCTCATCTGCAGCTGTCTCCGGTAATAGAAAAGAGGGATAATCAAAAGTAAAATCAAAGGCTGTATCACAAACCTTCTTATGTAAAAAGAAAAAAGATATCCGACTTCAAATCTGTCTGAAACACAGTAAAGATAAATCGGAAAAGTAATGGAAAAAATAATCGCAATTAAAATCGCTCCCTGCACCGTCCAGCTCTTATTTTTAAATATAAAATGAATGATAATACAGGATGATATTAGATTTAAAATAAATCTGAAAAGATGACTCAAAATCAATTTTAACCAGTCAAACTCGGGAAATTGGGCATTTTTTGTAGCATCGTGAAAGTAGTTCAGAAAAGGATCATAGAATAATGAATCTTCGAAAATTCTCACAGAAACAATTCCCGCCATTCCGACCAAAACCAAAAACCAGCTTACAATTTTCATTTCTTTAAAGCAAAAAATTTAATCCAGACCAGCCAAAGCACAACAACTGATCCGTAAATGATCGCCGGAAAAACGTAGTCATGCCCAATCTTGCTGTATTGTGGATGATCTCTCACCACAACATTAAGTCCGACAATTCTCAAAACATTCATGATGTACAGGAAAACAAAACCGGCCAGCGTAAACAAAAAAGTTTTAGCACCTTTATAAAAAGCAAACACAAACGCCATAAACAGAATAATCACGGAAATCGCATTGCAGCCTTCCACCATTCTGCTGACGTATTTTTCTTTCACATAAAACCAAACTTGTTCATTCGGGACATCATTGTACAACTGCGTCACATACCCAAACCGATTCTGTAAAAAAGCCGCCTGATCTGCCACCATTCGGGAATAAGGATCAAGCCCTTCCGCCTGAAAACTGTTCAGGTAAAACTGATACGCCAAAATAAACACCACATAAATGATGATGAAACGCAGCAGAATCCCGAGTACAGGTTTAAAGTCCTTTAGCATAGCACAAAGATAAAATATTCGGTGGTAAATCGTTATATTTGTTACCTTATTATGACTCAGGAACAAGCAAAATATTTTTTCGAAAACCATTTCGGCCAACCCGCAGATGCGTTTACAGTTTTAGCTCAAAGCGGTTCTGCAAGGGTTAATTTCAAGGCTTCAAACCCAACTGGAGATTACATTATTACCTTCAACGAAAATCTTAGGGAAAACGAAGCTTTTCTATATTTCTCTGACGTATTCGGGAATTTTAATTTAAATACACCTGAGATTTTTGCCATTTCAAAAGACAGAAAGTTTTACATTCAGGAGTTTTTAGGAACAAAAACTTTATCCGACATTATTGCAGAGGAAGGACTTTCGGAAAGAGTACAAAGTCTGGTAAAACAAACCCTTGAAAAGCTTTTCACACTCCAAATTAAAACTGCAGAAAAAATCGACTACACCCAAACTTTCGAATATGAAAGTTATGATGAGCTTCCTGTAACACACGATCTGTACTATTTCAAAAACTTTATCGCAGATGTTCTTGACCTGGAATATCATAAGTCAACTTTGCTGAAAGAGTTTAAAGAGATTGTGAAACTCATCGAAAATCTGGAGCCAAAAGGTCTGATGATCCGCGATTTTCAGGCAAGAAATATTATGGTGAATGATGAAGATAAAGTTTCATTTATAGATTACCAATCGGCAATGAAAGGGCCGTTGATGTATGATGTGATTTCATTTTTATTTCAGGCAAAAGCCAATTTCCCTGAGAGTTTTAAAAATGAAATGCTTGATTTCTACATCAAACAGTGTGATAACGAAGAAATAAAAGCTCAACTAAAGAATTCGGTAAAACCAATTCAGCTGATGAGATTTTTACAGGTTTTGGGTGCTTACGGTTTAAGGGGATTGGTTCAGAGAAAAGCACATTTCATCTCAAGTTTAGAAAAGGGGATTCAAAACATCACAGAATTCTCAGAAAACTGGGAAGAGATGACAAAATATCCTGAGTTGAAAAATGTAATTATACAACTCAATTCTGAAAAGACAAGATTAAAAATTGAAGAGATTTTGAACCTTTAAGCCTTAATTAAGAAGTTAAGAATATTAAGATGATGACAAAGAAAAGTGTTACTCAATTATCTTATGAAATCACCGGCTTGGCGATTAAAGTTCATAAGAATCTTGGGCCGGGATTACTGGAAAGTGTTTACGAAGAATGCCTAAAAATTGAACTTCTTAAAAACGGTTTCGATGTTAAACAGCAGTTATATGTTCCGATCAACTATGAGGGCGTAGAAATAAATACGAAATTAATTGTCGATTTACTGGTAAATGACTGTATCATTTTGGAACTGAAAGCAATTGAAGAAGTTTTACCAATCCATGAAGCACAATTACTTACTTACATGAAGGTACTTAAAAAACCTCAAGGTTTATTGATAAATTTTTTCACTACAAATATTACCAAATCATTAAAACCATTTATAAACGAATATTTCAAAATGCTTCCAGACTAAAGTTTTGATTTATCAGAACCCTTAATGAACCTTAACAACTTAACTAAGCCTTAATGGTTAATTTTAAATATAAATTATGTTACACATAGACATTCACAGTTTTTCATACAAAAAAGGAGGAATTCCAAAAGACGAATCTGGTAACGGCGGAGGTTTTACCTTCGATTGCCGCGGAATTTTAAACCCCGGAAGAGTGGAAGAATATAAAATTCAGACCGGCAACGATATCGGTGTACAGGAATATCTCGAAACAAAAACAGACATGCCTAAGTTTTTAGAACTTATAAAAAGCATGGTTTCTATCAACATCGACAATTATCTAGGCAGAGGTTTTGAAAATCTACAGATCAATTTCGGTTGTACCGGCGGACAGCACAGATCTGTATATTCAGCCATTAAAATTGCTCATTTTATCGAAGAAAAATACGGCGAACAGGTAGAAATCAGCCTGCACCATGATGAGCAGCACCAACTTAATTATAAGTAATTTGTAATGTGCAATAAGTAATATCTTTAGCTTCGCTGTTATTACTTATATTTTTTACATTACTCATTACCAATTACTCATTACCTATATTACATGAAGGCACTTATTTTTGCAGCAGGAAAAGGCACCCGTTTGAAACCCTTTACAGATCATCATCCAAAGGCTTTGGCAAAGGTGAATGATGTACCGCTTTTAGAAAGAAATATCAGATATCTGCAGAGTTTCGGAATCAGTGATTTTGTAATCAACGTTCATCATTTTGGTGATCAGATCGTGGATTTTTTAAAATCAAATAATAATTTTAATGCTAAAATCGAAATCTCCGACGAGTCTGAAGAACTTCTCGAAACCGGCGGTGGATTGGTCTTTGCCAAAAGATTTTTGGATCACGGTGAAGATTTTATTATTATGAACGCCGACATTCTTACAGAAATCAACATCAATGATTTGGTGGAATATCACAAAAAGATGAAAGATTTTGCTACTTTAGCAGTATCAGATCGGGAAAGCTCACGAAAACTGCTTTTCAATGACGATTTTGTGCTGAAAGGATGGCTAAATGTACAGACGGGCGAACAGAGACTTGCAGAATTCAACAAAGGGTTCAAACCTTTTGCATTCAGTGGAGTTCACTGTATCAATCCTGTTATTTTCGACAAAATTAAAAGGACAGGAAAGTTTTCGGTGATGGAAGAGTATCTTGATCTGATGCAGACAGAGCAGATCCACGGATTTTTACACGACCGCATTCTGATCGATGTCGGAAGACCGGAATCTGTAATTGAAGCAGAGAAATATTTTAAATAAAAAAATATTCAAACAGTGTATCGCAACAATTTAAATTAAAAAAATGTGTTTGTAGATGGGATTTAAGAGCCTGTTTAAATTTCATCAGAATTAATTTTCCCCGATCCTAAAGGGAGTTAATTTTGATGAAATCTTCGAGGCATTTTTACACTCTTTAGGGTTGGGAAAAAGAAAAATGACTTGAAAATTTGTTTTTTAATCATTTTTAAACAGGCACTAAAAAGAAAAAAAGGAATTTTAACTATAATTTGAGATAAAATAAATGGGAATTGAAGGGAGCAGGGATGAAAGTTTACAGAATCCTGAATTAGATATCAACGAAGAAAAATTACACAACAGCCTAAAACAGAAAACATGGGATGAAACCATCACCAAAGACAGCTGGATGGTTTTCAAGGTAATGGCAGAATTTGTAGACGGCTACGAGAGAATGGCGAGAATAGGGCCCTGTGTTTCTATTTTTGGGTCAGCAAGGCTGCAGCCGGACTCCAAATATTATAATATGGCGGTAGATATTGCTGCGAAGATTACAAAAATCGGTTTTGGCGTCATCACCGGCGGTGGTCCCGGAATTATGGAAGCTGGAAACAAAGGTGCTTTCACCGCTCAGGGAAAATCCATCGGTCTGAATATCGATCTGCCTTTTGAGCAGCATTTCAACCCGTATATCAACAAAATGTATTCTCTGAATTTCGATTATTTCTTTGTCCGGAAAGTGATGTTTATTAAATATTCTCAGGGATTTATTGTGATGCCGGGAGGTTTTGGCACTTTGGACGAGCTTACAGAAGCTTTAACTTTAATTCAAACCAATAAGATCGGTAAATTTCCGATTGTACTCGTGGGCTCTGAATTTTGGGGCGGCCTTCTGGATTGGTTTAAAGAAACTTTGCTGAAAGAAAAAATGATTTCTGAGCCGGATCTCGATCTGTACCGTGTGGTAGATACTGCTGATGAAGCCGTTGAACATATCAAAGCATTTTACGACAAGTATTCGGTGGCCGTAAACTTCTGATTGGCACATAATTTGAGAATTTAACCCGAACACAAATGATCGAAAAAAATGATCAGATAAAATGAGAAAAATTTTATATTTAACAGGAGTTTTAGCTTTGGTCTCTCTGATGAGTTTCGCAGTCTTTGACTTTTACTCTTCAATGACTAAGGCAGATTATATCGAAGGCAGTAAAACATTAAAATTTACCACAAAAATAAATACCGGCCACATTTCTGATGCTATTAAAATCAACAGAAACACCGCAGGGTTTGAAGCTGAAGTAAAGAAATATGTAAATAACAATTTCGATGTGTACGTAAACGGATCACCAAAAACATTGACTTTTACAGGAAGCCAGGTGAGCGGAGAAACAGTTTGGGTGTATTTTGAAACAAACGGTGTTTCAGATATCAACTCATTAAAAATTAAAAATACAATATTACTCGGAGCATTTCCGAAGCAGATCAATCTTGTAAACATAGCCTATAAAGGTAGCCAGAAAACAATGAATTTCCAGCGTGGCAAAGAGGTTAACGAAGTTGATTTCTAAATTTAAATTTACTTTTTAATACTATAAAACCATTGAATGTTCAGTGGTTTTTTTGTGTCTGTAGGTTTGATGAGATTCATTTTAAAATTACTCAGCTCTTTAAACCGATTTAATGTGATCATGATGTTTGGAGTTGTTCTCAGATTTAAAATTCATGAAAGACAATTAAATAATGTACCAAAAAAAAGGAGCTACTCTTACGAATAGCTCCTTTAGATATTTTTAGAAAAACTTCTTTTACAAAGCCTGAATATTATCTAACTGAATTGTAGTAGACGCAGTAGCTGCATTACCCGAATATTCGAAGATGATAAATCCATTTCCTGTAAGTGTTGCAGGAATATCGTATGTACCGGCTGGAGCCAATGTACCGTAACCACCTGATGGAGCCTGAGGAATTGTGAACGCAGAAGTAATATCTGTTTTTGTAGCCGTAGTAATATCACTTAGCGGAGTGTAATTTGTAGTAGTATAAACTTTCAGTACATTCGCATTCCAGAATCCAACATTTACGTTAAATTTAAACTGGCTTGCCGCTGTAAAGTCGATAGGAACTGCAAAATAAGTTATATAGTTACCAGAACCGCCATTTGCTCCCAACTGAATATATTTATTGTTGCTGAAAGTCTTCAACTGCCAGTAACGGTTACCTTTTGCAGGATCATTTACATATTTAGGATAAACTTCCAGATTAGTAGGATTTGTTGGGTAGCTCTCAAAATTCTCAAGGAATGCACCTGAATAAGTGATTGCCGTCCCTCCTTTCGGAGGAGCTGGGTCTACTCTTGTAGCGGTAAAATTAAGATCAGCCGTATTTCTGATCAACATTTGCCATGTAGAATTGTATTTGCTAACTACAAAAGTTGCAGAACCACTTCCAGTAGGCAGTTTTGATGAACCCTGAGCAAAGAAACCAGAGTTTCTAATTGCAACTGTATTTCCGAACGCATCTTCAATAGTTCTGTCTGTATCTACACCGGCACCGGCAACATAGTCGATGAAGTTTTTCACAGTGGGTTCCAGTTCACCATCGGCAAACTGTGATGCAGGAACTTTTACCAACATATTAAGGTACTGATCATTTTTCGCTGCAGCAAGATTTGGCAAATCTAACGGTTTGATTGTAGCCACTTCAAGACCGTTTCCGTTACAGACTCCCGCAATATATCTGCTAAGAAGAGACGCTGGGATTCTTCCCACTGTGAAACTTGGATCAACAGAACCAATTTTTACCGTACCTCTGTCCAATGCCAATCTCAGACCTTTTGCACTGATTCGTACATGAGCACCAACAGGAAAATCTGCGTAGTTGCTCGCTCTGTCTACTTCCATCTGAATTGCAGCAGTAGGATTTTCAGGCTTATCCTGAATGGAAATCGTCTTATAAAAATTTCCGTTTTCGTCAGATGATACTACGTATCCATCAAAGATTTTTTCGTCCGTAATCAGTAAAAAACCTGTAGATGGAGTCATAGCTTTAAAATCAGCCAGTGTAGTATTTGTATTAGGAAATCTGTTTTCACAGTTGATTGGTGGAGTTTCCCACTCATCTTTTTGCGTACAGGAAGTAATAGCAATTGCAGATAATGCAACTCCTGTTACCAGACTTAAGTATTTTTTTATATTCATTGTCGTAATTTTTAAAGATAATTTATGTTAGAATCTAAACTGTAAATTTACAAAATATGATCTTCCCTGAGTGTACCAGTATTTTGGTGCAAATAATGTGAATTCTCTGCTGTAATCCTGCTGGAAAGTGTTGTATTTAGAATATCGAACCTGCTCAAAACCACCGGTAATGTATTTAGTGTTGTCAAAAACGTTGTTAACCGATGCTGAAATAAGCACGTAGTATTTTCCGATAATCCAGGATTTACCTGCATTTACATTAAAGAAATGTGCTGAAAGCAATTTGTTGGGCTGCAGAACAGTTCTCAACTGATCCTGTGTAAGACCGCTGAAAGGAGTTCCAAAATCTCCCTGAACGAAAGATTCTGTACGAACCAAAGCTGCAGGGTCTATGAAATTATCATCCAGGTAATTCCAGTTGGCACCAATCCAGTAATATTTAGGTGAATTGTATCTTAAACCTAATGAATACGCTTGCTGAGGAGTTCCTCCCTGTCTGTAATTTTTGATATAAGATTTTCCTAAATTGGTATAAGAAAGTCCGTTTGAGAAAGCACCTACTGCATCAGATGCAAAATATGTTGTAGGATTGTTTTGGTAAGTGTATTCCCCATAACTGGCCACACCCTGCAAAGATAATGTTGGTAAAACTTTTACATCAACACCCAATTCTCCACCCATATTTCTTCTTTTCACATCAGTCATTACCTGCGTTACGAATGCACTCTGCACGTTGGTAGCATTACCGTCTGCATCCACACCCGCCAAAGGAATTCCATCTGCAAAAAATCTCTGTACTGTTGTTTCATTTTCGGTATTAACGAGGAAACCTGTCAGTCTCATTTTCACGAAAGGTGTAGAAACTACGTAGCTTAAATCATTCGCATTTACAACAGTACTTTTGATATTCGGAGCTACAGAGCCATTTACCCTCGGGTTGAAGAACAAATCTTCAAGGAAAGGAGCCTGATTGTACATTGCACCGTTATAAACGAAGAAGTTTCTTCCGTTCATTCTGTAGATAGCCTGAGCCTTCAGACCAAAATTCAGGAAATTGTAATTTTTACCTTTTCCGTAAGAATCGTT
Organism: Chryseobacterium sp. Leaf394; assembly: GCF_001424105.1. Lineage (GTDB taxonomy): Bacteria > Bacteroidota > Bacteroidia > Flavobacteriales > Weeksellaceae > Chryseobacterium. Next base: position 154,222 of record NZ_LMQH01000002.1, read on the forward strand.
GTATAAATAATGTTTGAAAAGACCTTCTCTGCTTGAAGATGAGTATCCTGCCAGTGCAGAAACAAAAACATCAAACTTTCCTGAAGTAAATTTAAAACCAGGATTCACTTTAAATTCCTGTCTTCTGAAAATATAGTCATAGGTCATTTTATCACCTACTTTTTTCGTAACATTATCATCAAGCTCGTTAAACAATCCTGATTTTCCAGGCTGATTGGTTGCTGCGAAAGGATCTCTGTTTAAAACAAAATCTGCTCCCAAAAGGTCATTCACCTCTCTGTACTGCTCAGTACGGTAATTCTGATAAGATACGTTTAAAATCAGCTTTGAAGTATCATTAAAATTATGCGTCAGGTGAGTAGATGCGTTAAAGATTTTATCATCACTTACATCATTCACCATGTAATACAAAGCTCTTCTGCCTGTCTGACCGTAATAATTGCCCGGCGCCTGAGACATATTTCTTCTGTAAAGTCTGTCCCAGTTGAGCTGAGTAACATTCGCATCACCATTCTGCCATGCAGCCAATGACGTCTGATAAGCCTCCTGAGCAGTAGTCTGACTACCATCAGGATTAACAACAGATGCATCCGGATTCAGGAAATCATAATAGCTCGGAAGGTTTCTGTAATAAGTCGGCGATGGATTCTGAACATTCTGCCAGTCTAAACGCGAACCTTTATCTTTTCCAAACTGATAGGAAACTGATGTCCAGAGATTGGTTTTAGGATTGATCTTCCAGAAATCCTGAAGCTGTAAAATTGGCTGGAATCCCCTTCTCACTCTTTCACTTCTCTGTTCGCCATTCTGATAACCCCAGTAAGAATTGTAATGTACACCTCTATAATTATAAACTTCCTGTGTACTTGGGCTCGCAGTAGATCTTCTGTACGGCGCACCAATGAAGTTAAACGTCATGGTGTGCTTGTCATTAAATTTCTTTTCAATTCCGAGATAAGCTCCGTAAGCATCATAGAAAGTACCTTCCTGAATTCCTTCTTCTGCCCATCTTCTTGCTCCCATTATCGTGAAAGCCCAACCTTTCTTGCTCATCCCTGAAGTATATCGCAAAGAAAAACGGTTTCTGTAGTTTCTGTTGGTAATAGAATATGTTCCCTGGAATCCTTTTCTGTACTCGCTGGCTTTGGTATTCTTGTAGATTACCGAGGAGTTTCCACCGAAAGCATATTCTGACGGAGCGTGATTCTGGGAAATTTCAGGATATCTTGTAATTTCATTCAGACCGCCCCAGTTTCCGAAATCAACATTTCCGTTGTCAGATTTTACCATGGAAACACCATTCAGCATATTTTCACCCATTCTGCCATCGATCCCTCTTGGTCTGAACCAATAGAAACCTAAGTCGAAAGAAGCAATTCTGCTGAAAACATCCTGCGAAGACTGTAAAAGTCCTACTGTAGATGCCTGGCTGCCTGAATCCTCATCGTCATCACTGTCGATGATTGCCAATCCCTGATCTGCACCGGTAAGAGCAGAACCAAGAACCATCACACCTAAATCTTTTCTTTTTTCATCGCTGGTTACATCAAAATCTACCACCTTAGTTTCGTAGTTAGGTTTTGTGATTACCATCTGATAATGGCCCGGCTGAAGATCCACAAACTGGAAATATCCAATCTTATCTGCCGTTACATCATTTTCGCTCCCTTTAAGATCTACCTCCGCTTTTTCGATGGGCTTACCATCGGCATCTTTCAGATATGCATAGACTGTAGTCTGCGCATAATAGTATGATGCGGGAAGTAATGTAAATAAAGAGACTAATGATAGCTTTTTAAACATGTATATACTTTTTTAATACTTTTTAGCTTAATTCTCAAGAAGTTAAAAACTTTTTGGGGCACAAATTTAATTAAATTATTTATTTAAAAATTATTTTAATGTTACTTTTTATTAACATTGTTAAATTTTGATAATACAGTATACCTTGTCATAAAAATTAGCGATATAAATTTACAAATATTTAAAACGCAGTGTTTTAAAATAATTTAAATTTGCACATTAATTAAACGTAATATCAGAAATGAAAAAATCATTGAGCATACTGATGCTTGTAATTACAACATGGAGTTTTGCACAGCAGGGAAAGCTTAGAAAAGTTGCGACAGTAGGATTTTTAAACGTAGAAAATCTTTGGGACACCATAAAATCTGCGGATTATATAGACGGAACGAAAGATATAAAAAACCCTGCTTTTCATCGCAGCATCCCTTTAGACAGTATAAAATTTCTTGAATCAGAAAAATATGAGGGAGTATGGAATGATGAATCACTAAAAGGAAAAAAAGCAGTCCGCTACCAAAGTGGTGCAGAAGAATTTACTCCTTCAAGCGGAAAAAATTACAACACAAAGGTATATAGGCAGAAATTAGCCAACGAAGCCAAGGTAATCTCAGAACTGGGAGCGCAATATACCAAGACAGCTCCGGCAGTTGTAGGACTTATCGAAGTAGAAAACCGTCAGGTCATCGAAGATTTGGTAAAACATCCTACTTTAGCCAAGTACGATTACGGAATCGTGCATTACAACTCTTATGACTACAGAGGAATTGATGTGGCACTTATTTACCAGAAAAAAAGATTTAAGGTAACGAATTCACTCAAAAAAGAACTTAAAGTTTTTAACGAACAGGGAAAAAGAGAATACACCAGAGACATCCTTGTAGTGAGCGGACTTCTTGACAACGAAAAAATTACCGTTTTCATGAATCACTGGCCATCAAGAAGAGGTGGCGAGGCAGCTTCTCTTCCAAAAAGAATTGCAGCAGCACAACTACTCAAAAAGCAGATGGACAGTGTAAGAGCTGAAGATCCAACTGTGAAACTGTTTGCAATGGGTGACTTCAATGATGACCCCGTAAGTTCAAGTTTAAAAAATCACCTTAAAGCCCAGGCAAATTCAAAAGACCTAAGTGAGGCAACGCCTTATCTGAACTTGATGTATCCGCTTTACAAAAAAGGAGTAGCTTCATTGGCTTATCAGGACGCTCCAAACCTTTTTGACCAAATAATCGTGTCGCAAAATGTCACATCAAAAGAGGTAACCAAAGAGTATTCTGTGTACAAGGCAGAGGTTTTTGCACCACCTTACTTAGTCAATAAAGAAGGCAACTACCGCGGTTATCCTTTCCGCTCATGGAACGGCGACCAGTTTACAGGCGGTTACAGTGATCACTTCCCCGCTTTTGTAGTTTTGCAGAAGGAACCGTAACAAAAACATAATTTAAAGCATAAAGGGCACTCTTATTGGAGTGCCTTCCTTATTTAATACAGTCAAAATGAAAAACTTAATTATAATAATTACGCTCACACTTTTTCCGATGTTTTCTTACTCCCAGAACAAGCCGCAGAAAAACGAAGATGAAGCAGTGATGAAACCTGAAAAAAACGATGATGGCGAATGGGAACTTACAGTCATAGATACACAGTATGACTACTTTCTCAATGCAATTGCTCAACCCATTTCGCAGTATTCTGAAAGTTACCTGAAAAACAGAAACACCTTCCTTGTCACAGAATGGAATTCATATTTCACATCAGGCCGCTACAGAAACATCATAGAATCATCAATACAATATGATCCGACCGAAAAATACGGCATCAAGTTCGAGTACAGGCTTTACCAGGTCTTCGCATACGTTCAATGGAAATACGGCCTAAAAATGAGCGGACTCGGTGCCAGAGATGCAACAAGATTCTAAAAGAATGATTATTTTCAGAAACTGCTCTAATTTAAATACAGAAAAGATGTATTAGTAGGAGCTTTTTCCTGCTATCCGCTGTATCTTTTTTGTCGCCGGCTCTTTATAAAAATTTAGAANTTGCTATCAGGGCTATGGGATTTTGTATGCCGGAAAAATGTATTTGAAAACAAGGTATAGCCAAAATATGGGTAATGGGTAATCAGTAATGAGCAATAGGTAATAATTGATAAATGATGATTGATGATTGATAAATGATATTTAATGTAAGCCTTATTAGCATTCTCGCTACCCATGTAATAGCAGTTCGCTACGAAACAGATCTACACAATTGTCCGCATCCCGAAACCCGTATCCCTCAAATCCCACCTTAACCTTAACCTTAACCTTAACCTCTTATTCCGCATCCCGTACCAATTATTAATCTTGA
>NZ_LMQH01000003.1:0-251 GCF_001424105.1 Chryseobacterium sp. Leaf394
AAACCATACTGACGTAAATTCTTTGAAGAAAAGGCGGGAAAAATGTTTGTTGTCTATGGAAAAGAAGATGGCTGACGTGTACTGATAAAAAAATACGATTTTTCTGTTTCATATTTGTCAATGTTTTCAATATTTTTACGACAAAATTACTGTTTTTTATCTAATAAAAGATAGTGTTGAATATTTTAGTATATTTATGGCTAGATTCACAGCTTCCAGCTAATGTTCAAAATAGTTATCTAATAGATAAT
>NZ_LMQH01000003.1:294-536 GCF_001424105.1 Chryseobacterium sp. Leaf394
GTATCTGTCAGTTAACGTATCTAGAACTCTATCTGGAACCTTTTGTAACTAATTAATAGTTTGTTTGTAATGACTTTTTACTACAATTATATTGAGCGTTGATAATTTTGAATTAGAAAACCAAAAACGACTGTATCTTGCCTGTTGGATTTCGCTTGCGCTAGTAAAATATATTTCGTGACTTTTTCGTTATTTTTCACAAATAGATGACGTAGTGACAATAGTGTTAGATTTTAAATAGT
>NZ_LMQH01000003.1:600-1149 GCF_001424105.1 Chryseobacterium sp. Leaf394
GAAACGTGTAGATTTTTTAGAAAAGTAGTCAATCAAGTGTCTTAAAGTTCCTTTTTTATTAATTTTATAGAAATTTCTCGTCAAAATCGGCTGTTTATACTTAATTTGACCGAAGAAACGTAGTTTTTTAGTAGGTTAGAAATTGTGTTTAGCGTCATCTAGTGGTGAGTAGTTGAAACTCTTTGATTACACTTCTTCGGTTATATTTGTGTTGCAAGTGTGTTTGATGTTGTATTTTACATGTAGTACTGTTTACATTAGAAATAGATGTAGAATATAGACTTAATAGGGGAAATATTGTAAAAAACTCTTATAATCATGTAGAAACATTATTTAAATAATTAAAATAACTAGATTCTTGCTAAAAGACGACTTTAATTTAAGTTTCAATGTTTTTTTTAATAAACCTATGGCGGGTTTCCAAAGAATAAGAACTTGTATGTAGTTTGTAGATTAGAATTCCAAATTTAAATGTCAGAATGTAAAAACGCCATGTTGTATTTTTGAATCAATATTAATAGATATTTTGAAATCAGCAAAAATCACTGC
>NZ_LMQH01000004.1:0-269 GCF_001424105.1 Chryseobacterium sp. Leaf394
GATAGCGAAAAGATTAAAACCAAAAGAAAGACTTTTAATGACTGTCTTTAAGTCAGGTTATTAATTTTTTTGTTTGCTGACCTTACGGGATCAGTCTTTTTTTTATAAGTTTTAGTTTTTATGGTTATTTTGAAAGTTATCTCACGGAGAGTGATTTACTATTTTGTATATGAGATAATGGCTTTTGATCAAAAATTTAAATACAATTTTCATAGTTTCTGATTTGTTTGTTCTAATTTTATATGTCAAAAGTATATCAGGAAACCTCG
>NZ_LMQH01000004.1:297-257912 GCF_001424105.1 Chryseobacterium sp. Leaf394
AATTATTAAAAACAATAAATCAGAATTGGATGAGGTACAAACCTTAAGAAATATTGAGAATCTTGATACAAATACTGACCAAAAAGACCTGAAAAGCAGGAACTATTATCTTATTCAATAATAGCAGCAAGTATAGTCATAGAATATGGTTCGATATGAAAACAATAAATTTAACCATAACTTTGAAATGCTTCAATGGAAAGAGCATAGGATATGTACTGCCTTTTTGCTTTAACCGGATAGAGATATCCTGACATCTAAATGATGTTTATATATCTGACGACTATTAACTTTTACGATTAAAACATCTAAGAGTGTATAGCATTCGCTATTTTTAAGAGACTAGCATAAAGGTAAATTTTGAAATATAAGGACACAATTTACTAGCCTGTCCCCAGAATATCCTCACAAAATCAGATGAAGCAATTCAAAAGTATTGTGAAGAAAATGGTCTTACCGGGGAAGTTCAGTTAACACGTTATTGCGGTTCAAAAGGATTTGACGAAACATTAGAAAAATGTGATGAAATTATAAATCATACTGGAAGGAAAAATTTAATACTAATAGCCTGTATCTGGATATTCCGAGCGGATTTTTAATTAATAGACCACTTCCAAGGATAGGAAAATTTTATGAGATATGTCAAAATCTCAGGGCAACATCGTAAGCTAGATAAATGGAGTGTCTTATCGCTAGATGACAATAGAACTTAAAAAATTTCAGAAATATTAAAATAAATACCATAGAATAAAAAACAAGTGAAAAAATCATAGCGTAAATATTCCAGATCGATATGTGCAGCTTTTCACAATGGCTACCGTCAGACAAATCAAGTAAATAAAAGTCATCATGATATCATTCAATTTCTTAATGGGAATTTTGAATCTTATAAAATAAAAAAATGGCTAAATTCATCAAAGACGGCTTACAGTCAAATCCTGAAAAAGAATTGCAAATTGAGATATTAAGTGAAGATATCCTATCCCCCTACTATTTCCCACCACCAGAAGATCAGATGCGTCAACGGGAAGTTGCAGAGATGTTTAGCACGACAGTTCAAACAATTATTAACTGGACTTCTTCGGGCAAAATTCCTGCATTCAGGATTGGTAAAGTTCCCATTTACTCCCGTAAACTTCTTATTTGCATTGCCAGAAACAATCGTAATCTTTTAAAATCTTAAAAGATTCTTTGTTCAATGATATTCCAAATTCTAAAACTATTTTAGAAAGCACTTTCCAGATAAATTATATTTGTAGAAAGTTTTGGAACAGTTTTGTAGAAGATTTGGATAAGATAGCTAAACTCTCACCACTGAATTATTGTTAAATATATTCTCTAATTTATCTTTTTTGTAACAAGCAGATAAATGTAACTCCTCAAAAAATATCCTTATTTTCAAGATCAAAACAATAAAATATTTAAAAATTATAATTTATTGCCGACAAAGGTAATTTCTCAAATTACATGTGGGATGAATGTTATATTTAACTTCTCTACGGTTATTATACATTGAGTGAAAAATATAATCTAGTGCTAGAAATAATAGTCTTTTTCAGAAAATTTTGTATGATAGATTATTTTTAAAAAAATCGAATAATTAATAATATTTTTCGTCCATTTTTGATTGTTCCTGAATAGCTCAAATGATCTGATCATCTCTCTTCACTTCTCTTCGTACTTATGTGACGCATTTAGACTTTCTGCCTTCTATTTGATACTTATTTGGGCCATTTTGGTCTTTAATAACCTCTTTTCTGGTTTTTCGTGGTTTGCTGGGTCTTTCTTATATTCACGCCATTCTTGCCCTGTGTTGTGACCAAATACTTCTTACCCTTTTTCGGTGGGCTTACCTGTATTAGGATCAATGAACTTTCCATCTTTAGTTTTAGGAGCGGCATCACGAATAGCTTCTTTTGTTTCTTTTCGAAGTTTAACCCTATTTTTCATTACATCCGTAGTCTTTACGACATCATCTGCAACAGCAACAGCTTTACTATCAGATTTAAAAACACCTTTTACAGAATTTACCATTATCGCAAAAAAACCAGTTTTAGCGGCCACTGTAATTACAAGCTCCTCAATAGCCATTTCCGGTACAATGCTTGCGAATGCTACCCAAAAGGGCTCTAATATTGAGTTTCTGGTTTCATTAAATTGTTGGTAAAGTTTACTGTCTCTGTAATTGACAACTCCATCTGTCTGCTTCATGAATATTACATTGGGGTCATTACTGCTTAAATCCCAACGTGTAAATTCCGATCCTTCCAGCTCTCTGCCATCAACAACTCTATTCTCCGAAAAATTATAATGAGACTGATAAGAATACTTTTCACTTAATGGATCAATATTGAAAAATCTCCCAATCGATGGATCATAATTTCGCCATCTAAAAGAATTCCAACCAGTGTGAATCTGGCTTTCCTGCGATTGAAAACTATATTTGAAGCTTGTATTATTTTATGATGTAATTGAGCCATGTTCCAATCCAAATGGGTAAAATCAACTTCATCATCTATTTCCGCATTTCCATTGGAGCCTTTATAGAATGAAACTCTGATATTTCCTACTTGATCTTTATAATGATAAATATACTTATTATTTTCGAAATTACTCCCCCCCAATCCATTGCTGACAAGGGTTTCACAAATGATCCTTGCAGGAAAAACAGCTCCTTTTACTAAAGGCGTACTTCTTGGTATCGGAACTAAAGCTGACTTTGCAAAATATTCCGACAGATCGGCTTCTTTTATTCTGCGGCTTACATCTCGTACTGAAGCTAACATCTCCGTTTTTACAGGAACCGGCAACCGTCCTTGAAGAAGTTTCAATCTCGGATCTACCTTTTAGAGAATAGGTTAAAAAAGTAAGAAAATTAAAATACATACTCTTTTTTTGTTGTTATATAGGGAATGCTTTCAATTAAAAATTCAAAGTTATCATTCGTCAGTAACTGAGCATTTCTTCAGCCCAAGAAATTTTTTCATTAAGGACATTTTCCATGATCAGCAGTTGTCTGCCTGGACGAAGCGCTTCCCAACCTTAATGTTTTGTACCGCTTTTCTCACTTGCATCAATGATGATCGTCGCATCACTTATCAATGCCATTGTTCGATTTCTTATCGGGAAACTTTTTAGTGTTACGGGATAGTTTTCCGGAAACTGCGTGATCAGTAGGTGATTTTCAGCAATGAAATCCTGAAGGTCTTTATTTTCAGCAGGGAAATATTTATTAAGAGGTGTCCCGATAACACCGATAGTATGACCATCAAATTCAATCGCAGTTTTGTGTGCAATCGAGTCAACACCTTCCGCTAAACCGCTGACCACAGTTATATCATTTTGCACCAAGAGCTTTACGATCTTCCTTGCTCTCCTTACCCCAAATTCTGATACCTTCCTAGAACCAACAACCGCTACCCTTCTTCCATTTTCCAATAACGAAAAGTCCCCGTTGTAAAATAACTCTTTGGGACTGTTTTTCTTCTCAACGGTGGTAAACTTATCGTAATATTCGTTAAAAGCACTGATCTGCATAGGAACTCAAGATTTAAATGAATAATGTAAATATAGTTTTTTACCCTATAATTACAAATTGAAAAATATTATCGATTACATAAAGTAGTACTACAATAATTTAAAGAGAAGTCATATTTCTCATAATCAACCGCTAAAAAGGCAGCTAAGGTATATCGGTCATCCATTTCTTCACCCAGCCAAAAGACTACGGCATAAACGGTTTCCTCCCTGAAGGTACCCTCCAATTATTCCGTTTCCTTAGCTTTTCCCTTTGCCCGCTAAGATTATCTGCTTTCTTTTTTCCGGTTTTTCTTTTGAAAAATATTCAGCGAAGCCCAAAGGGCTTTGAAAGGAAGGACGGAGAAGAGATTGAGAACAGATCAAAATGTACAATCTTTAAAAACAACGATTATGAACATCATCGGAAGTCTGACAAGGGATGCAGAAGTGCGCAACTTGCCAAATGAAAAAAAGGTAGTTAATTTTTCAATTGCTACAAATGACAACTATCGCAACAAGCAAGGCGAACAGATCGAACAGACCACCTATTTTGAATGCGCCTACTGGATCTCTCCAAAAATGGCTGACTTTTTAACAAAAGGTACTTTTGTAGAATTAACAGGAAGAGCCTACACCAATGCGTGGTTAGGAAAGGATGGAGAACCTCACGCAGGATTGAATTCCACACCTCACAAATCAAGGTTCGCAGCAGTAATTAGCGAACTGAAAACAAGTATACTGAATCGAATAAAAAAGATAAGAAGGAAATTTCTAATTCTAATTCCAACGACAGCGATAAAGATGATAACCTACCATTTTAAAATCATCAAACAGAATTCTCTAACAATTAAATATTAACATCATGGCACATAATTTAAATTTCAACAACAGAATAGGAAAATATTTATTTTTCAGCGTAAAGGAATAAGCATGGCACAACTTGGGGCAGATCGTACAGGAATACCCTACAAGTGATGAAGCCATCAAATTTGCAGGACTTGACTACGAGGTCGGAAAATCTGCCCTATTTAAAAAAGGTGCAGGCATTATCGAATATACCACCGGAATAGAAATGATCGATTCAGAATTGGAAGTTCACAACTACTTTGCCAATATCCGCACCGATAATAACACCGTTTTAAGCGTAGTCGGAAAAAGATTACCAGATCGTACAAAACCGTGAAGCCTTTTTATTTTTTGATTCTATTGTAGGCGGCACTGGTTTGCAACACTTCAGCCGTAATTTTGGTCCACAATCATCAGTCAGGAAATTTCGAACCTTCTGCCGTAGATTTGAAAATTATACACAACATCAAAAGAGCATCTAAATTTTTAAATATTAAATTACTGGATCATTGCATTATGACGTCGACTGACCATTTATAATTTATCATTTATCGAATAATATAATTTATAAATGACCTTCATATTAATAGTAAAATACACGATAATATTTTAATTGTCGTGTATTTTGCTATTCTGACGAAAAGACAATTCCTTTCGGTGGTCGGAAACATCTTTTCGCAAAAAGTATCGAAACAACTCTTATTACGAGCCTCAAGAAGCCATGCATATCATAAAAGTTGTGAGCTTTTGAAGATAATATTTACTAATTAACCTACTAATCGATTGCACCCTATTGCCGAGCATAAGTCAGGATTTTAAGACGTATTGTCAAATGCAAAATCTACCCTTCTTTCATTCTACAAAACTATCTTTGATCTAAATGCTGATTGCTTTTGTTTCAATTGACACTCGTCATTCGGTAGATATGTTAGGTTATTGTAATATTGAAGCTGACCAGCGCCTTCATACCGCGACATTGTAAACCATCCGATAATATAGCATACCAGCGAGCAGGCTTGAGCTACATCTAAATCTCTAAGAATCTGACTGCGCTGAAAGTACTCCCGCTTTCCAATCTTAAAGCGAGAATTTAATCAGTCAGTTAGTTTTTTTTGAAAGGATCCCGTACTTCTTTCAGGTTGTAGTTCCTGACTGATCTCTGTCCCCTCGGAATTCCGCATGCCCAGATTGCATGAATTCATGAACGCTGGATTGTTTGGCTTCAAAGGTATCAAACAATTTTGCCATACATCAGTCCTGCTTTACTTATTGTGCAAATATAAAATCCTTTTGTGCTCAGCATCTAAATTGTTGTGTTTGGCTTGCTGTGCTATGTTTGGCGTTATGGACATCAAAGAATCTGTGAAGCATTGTGGCTTACTTTGTCAAACGGAGATTGGAGAACGACAGCTTTTTACCTTTGAAATTATAAAAGGATTATAATGTTGGATTAATCAATTGTATTGTGGGTATTATCCTTTCTCCCGAAAGGGGCAAGTTGTGTTTTGAGTGCCTCATAACTGTTTTTTGTGCCTCAAAACAACTTGACCTGCCGGGAGTTGGAAAACATTCTCCAAAGTCGAAGTTTTATAAAAATTAGTGGGCAGATGATGAATGAAAATAATGATAGATCACAGAAAAAGACAGGGCGCCGTCCAAAAACATATCCTGCCCAGATTAGATACACTATCTCATTTAATGAAGTGGAGCATGCCCGATTTCTCCAACTTTTTGACCAGTCGGGAATGAAATTAAAAGCCCATTTCATCATTTCATGTATTTTAAAAGACTATCAAGACCACTAAAACAGATATGAGAACGGCAGATTTCTATATCCGACGATTTGCGGAAATGAGCTTTTCAGAATTCAATAACCAATAATGAGGACGCCTAATTAGCGTCCTTTTTTCATTTGTCTGTTAATCCATGGTATATCTTTTTTATCTTAGAAAATAATCCCACCAATCTATCATTCGTGCATAGAGATCTTTATTTTCCCTGCTTGAGGAATTTGGATAACGCCCCTGTTTCGGATAGAATATTCCAATAACATCTTTCTTATTCCTTTTTAAAGGAATATAAAATACCATCCTCTGTTCACATCTTATATTTTCATCTTTTTCCCCTCCCCAAAGCTTTATGGGTGCTGAAACATTCTCTGCATAATGAACAGGATTATCTCAAAAATATAATTCTTTATCCTGTGCAAAAGATTTCTGAAAGTTATACTGACCCACTTCAAACTGATAATAAAATGAAGAATGAAAATTACAATTATATGAGAAATATGATTTAATAATATCAGCGTTGCCGGATCCTAAAAGTAGGCTGCACCGGAGTGTGTTGCAATGAAGTTGGTTTCATAGCCTCCGTGGAAATGACCGGTTAGTCCGATCTTATCCTGATCAATGAACTGTTTAATACTTAAAGCACTCAGGGCAGCATGCACATCATCAAGAGCCTAGAGACCACTTTCATTTTTTCCTGTTATCTTCCATAAATTTGTTGATCATCTTGCATCATAAAATTGGAATCCACCAGTGTTTGATGTAATACATCTTTTTTACTCTCTCCGGCTATAATTTTTTCTGCTATCTTTTGTGTCGTATTTTTATAATGCTCACCAAAATTTTCCAGCTTTTCAATATCCTTCAATAGTTCTTTTTTAGTTTCATCAAAAATTTGTTTTTCAGATTTTATAACTTTATCTGAAGGAATTGGCACTTGGTTCACCTTTTCATTTTTTAGAACTGAATCTTTATTTTTCAGACTATAATCGTTTTATTGCTTAGATTTTAAACCCAATTGAGTTCCCTTATAAGCCTCGAATAAAAGGTTTGAATATTTAACTGTACTATTCCCCAGCTAGGATCATTTGTTTGTGAAATTGCAGAAATTCTCTCTAAACCTTCAAACAAATATTTCTATTTTTCTTCTGTTAAGAGTGCAAGATGAGCGCAGTCAATTAGGGACTTACTATTCCAATGCTGATTGCTGACAGTCTTGAGAATTAAATTGTATTAATATAAGCTAAAAGAATTTGTCTGGATAATCAAAATTTCCTTTATAAACATCAGCCCCCACTTTCGCCCCCTATAAAAAATAAACCCTTGAACATCAGCATATTCAAGGGTTTTATTGTGGTCCCACCTGGGCTCGAACCAGGGACCACCTGATTATGAGTCAGGTGCTCTAACCAACTGAGCTATAGGACCTCAAAATTTGGTTAAATTTTGTGTTTGCAAAAATAGTAAAATTTCTTTCTCTGCAAAACTTTTTATGGCTTTTCTTGGCAAAGTTCTACCAAAACTCCATTGGTTGATTTCGGATGCAGGAAGACAACTAATTTATTATCAGCACCTTCTTTAGGCTCTTCAGATATAAATTGAAATCCTTCTTTTTTTAATCTTTCGATCTGATAAGTAATGTTTTCTACACCAAAAGCCAAATGATGAATCCCCTCCCCTTTTTTATCTATGAATTTTGAAATCGGACTATCCTCTTTCGACGCTTCCAAAAGCTCGATTTTCGATTCTCCGGCTTTGTAAAAAGAGGTGACAACGCCCTCGCGCTCGACGGATTCTTTTTTGTAAGATTTTTCGCCTAAAAGCTTAGTGAAAAGTTCATCAGAAAATCCCAATGACTTCACAGCGATACCGATATGCTCAAGTTTCATAAATATATTGATAAGATAATTAATTCTTTGATCTATTTTAAAAAGATCAATTAAAACAAAAGTAGTAAATTTGCACAAATTATGGAAAGTAACAGACAAAGAAAAGTAGCACAGATTATACAGGAAGATTTCGCAGAACTTTTCCGCAAACAGGCATCAGAAAGTAAGCAAAACTTTTTGGTTTCCGTTTCGGATGTGAAGGTAACTCCGGACTTGGGAATTGCAAAAATTTATTTAAGCATTTTTCCACAGGAATTCCGTTCCAGCATTATGAAAGAGATTGAGGAAAATAAGGCTCAGTACAGAAATTTCATCGGTCAGAAAATGGCAAAACAGGTTCGTATTATTCCGCAACTTAATTTTTATCTGGATACAACGCTGGATGATGTGGAAAAAATTGAGAAAGAACTTCGTGGTGAAGGAGAAAATCCTATTCTGTAGATCTTGAAAAACATTGCTTTTTACATTGCATCGCGCTACCTGATTTCAAAAAAAGGAAGCACAGCGGTTACCTTCATCACATGGCTTGCTGTGGGAGCGATGAGCGTTGCGGTGACAGCAATGTTTGTGATTATTTCTGTTTTTTCGGGGCTTGAAGATTTCAATGCTGATCTCGTAAAAGACCTGCACGCAGATATTACTGTTAAGAGCACGGCCGGAAAAACAATCAAAAACCCTTCGGAAATTTTAAAAGTTTTAAAGCAAAACAAAGAAATATCTCAGTTTTCAAGGGTTATTGAAGAAAAAATCTATATTAATTTCAACGGCAAAGGCGACATCGCGTATCTCCGTGGTGTAGATTCTGTATACGCCCAGGTAAATCCGATACATAAAAGCATTGTCTACGGAACTTATCCGGATTTCAAATTTAAGGATGAGGTTCTGATTGAAAATTCTCTTGATTTAAGACTGTCAATTCCGGTAAATTCAGAAAAAGATATGGCAACGCTGTATATGCCGAAGCCAGGTAAAGGTCTTATCAACAAAGAGGAAGATATTTACAACCGAAAAAACATTTTCGTAACCGGAGTTTTCCCCGGAAAGGAACAGCTCAACAATTACATTATTGCTCCGATATCTTTAGCTGAAGAACTTTTGAATCTCCCAAAAAACTCTGCCTACAACATCGTTATCAAACTCAAAAATCCAGACAGAACAAATGATGTAAAACTGGAACTTGAAAAAAGTTTAGGTAAAAATGTGATTTTAAGCACAAAATCTGAAGAAAATGCAGCATTCTGGAAGATGATTAACACTGAAAAACTATTCATCTACCTGATTTTCGGACTGGTAATTTTCATTACAACATTTAATCTTGCGGGCGCCATCATTATTCTGCAGCTCGACAAACGTGAACAGGCAAGATCATTGGTTTCACTTGGTTTTCCTTTGAGCCATCTCAGAAAAACATACTTTTACACCGGACTTCTCATTGTTTTTGCAGGAATTTTAACCGGTTTATTGATTGGAACTGCACTCTGTGTTTTTCAGGAGTACACAGGTCTGTTTAAAGTGGTTGATGACCTGCCTTTCCCAGTAAGAATTGAAGGGAAAAATTATCTTATTGTTACTGCTACAGCGGCAGGTTTTGGCATTCTCATATCATGGTTTTTCTCGAAGATCAGCAAGGGCTATATTACTAAAAATTAATATATAACGGCCTTAAATTTTGTACCTTTGTCGCCCAATTTCAAAAAAATGAAGCGATTTCTATCTTTTTTAGTATTCAGTTTTGCTGTAATCATCAGCAATGCGCAGGCTCCTGCAGGGTATTACGACAACGCCGCAGGTCTCACCGGAGCAAATTTAAAAACAGCTCTGAAAACAATCATTACCAACGGACATGCATCCGGCATATCCTACAATGACCTGTGGACAGCCTATCAAACGACCGACAGAGACCAGCATTACGAAAATGACGGTACTATTTTAGACATTTATTCAGAAAACCCAACAGGAGCAGATCCTTACAATTACACCTACGGCTCCAGCCAGTGCGGAGGAACCAATGGCCCTGAAGGATATTGTTACAACCGTGAACATATCGTACCTCAAAGCCTTTTCAACGATGCCTTACCTATGAGATCTGATGCTCACTTTGTAAGAGCCAGCGACCAGAAAGTAAACAGCGAAAGAGGAAATTTTCCTTTCGGAAATGTGTCTTCACCAACTTTTCAGTCTCAGAACGGATCCAAAAAAGGATCTTCATCTTCTCCAGGATTCTCTGGAACTGTATTTGAACCTATCAATGAATTTAAAGGTGACGTTGCCAGAATGATTTTTTATTTTGTGACAAGATACGAATCTCAGCTTCAGAGCTTTTCTTCAGGAAACATGCTGGATACTTCAAACTCACCAACATCATGGAAAGGAATCGTACAGTGGGAACTTGATGTTCTTTTAGCTTGGAACGCTTTAGATCCTGTTTCACCAACCGAAATTTCAAGAAACAACGCAACTTACGTATTTCAGGGTAACAGAAATCCATACATCGACAATCCTAATTATGTAAATTTAGTTTGGGGAGCAGCAGTGATCGACAATCAGGCACCAACTGCACCGACAAATCTTACAGTTACAAGCTCTAATACCAATTCAGTTTCTCTCAGCTGGACAGCCTCTACAGATAACGTAGGTGTTACTGGATACAATATTTATGTAAACGGAACACTTCATTCGACAGTTACAGGAACAACGGCAACAGTTTCAGGACTTTCTTCAGGAACTACATATTCATTCTACGTAATTGCAAAAGACGCTTCCAATAATCTTTCACCTCAGAGTAACACTGTTCAGGGAACTACAACAACAGATACCCAGGCACCGACAGCTCCTGCAAACCTCGCTGTGACAGGAACTTCAAACAATTCGGTATCATTGAGCTGGACAGCCTCAACTGACAATGTAGGTGTTACGGGATATAATATTTATTTAAATGGAACTTTCCATTCAACACTACCAGGAACTTCGGCAACTGTTTCAGGTTTGAACCCATCAACAACTTATTCTTTCTATGTTGTGGCCGCAGATGCAGCAAATAATCTTTCTACCCAAAGCAATACAGCTCAGGGTACAACGACCGCTATTCCACCAGCCGGTACCAATTGCGGAACGGAAGATTTCTCTACAATCCCGGCAAATGCCAACAACTACACCACGAGAACCTGGACGAATAATGGAATCACATGGACCGCAACTGATGCAAGAACAGACCAAACCATCAATGGCAGAGCTATCGTTATAAGAACAGGAAGTCTTACCAGCTCAACAATCACGAATGGAATTCAAAGCATTACATTGACCACCCAACTACCGTTTAGTGATAACGGAGGAACTCTCACAGTGCGTGTTAACGGAAATATTGTAGGAACAGCTCCTTACAGCACAACAGTTCAGACTACGACCATCAGTAATATTAATGTTTCCGGGAACGCTGTCCTGTCAATCACCAATTCAAACAATCAGAGAGTCGGAATTGATGATTTGAGCTGGACTTGCGGAACATTGAGCACAAAAGATCTTAATGTTGAGAAAGCACAGTATCAGCTTTATCCAAATCCGGTAAAAAACCACCAGATTTTCATTAAAGGTGAAAAACTTGATAAGATTAAAACTGCTGAAATTTATAATCTGAACGGTCAGCTTTTAAAGAAAATTGAAAAACCATTTATTCATTCAAATAAAATTGAAGTAAGAGAACTTACCAAAGGAACTTACATTCTTAAAACAGATGAATTCTCTACGAAATTTATAATTGATTAATCTAAAACGATTTTCAGATCTAAAAGACCGGCATTGTCCGGTCTTTTTTTTATTTTTGAACTATGGAAAGCAAGCAAAAACTGGGGTTGATCGGCCGGAACATCTCCTACTCTTTTTCAAAAAAATATTTTGAGGATAAATTTCAAAAACTGATGATTAACAATTATTCGTATGATATTTTTGACCTTCATAATATAGATGAGGTTAAAAAGCTTTTCGCTGATCCCAAACTGCTTGGTTTTAATGTCACCATTCCATTTAAAGAAAAAATTATCGATTATCTGGATGAATTAAGTGATGAAGCTGAAAAAATCGGTGCCGTAAATTGTGTTAAAATCGAAAACGGAATTAAAAAAGGATACAACACCGATGCAACAGGTTTTGAAAAGACCTTGCTCCTCCATATAAAACCACATCACAAATCTGCCATGATTTTAGGTAACGGCGGTGCTGCAAAAGCGGTAAAATATGTTTTAGACAAGATGCAGATTCCTAATATTACCGTTGCACGAAGTTCTCATGAATTTAATTTTAAAAATATTTCAGAAGAAACAGTGCGAAATCATCAGTTAATCATACAGACAACTCCTGTAGGAACTTATCCGAACATTGATGACTGTCTTGATTTTCCATTTGACGGAATCACCGACCACCATTTGATTATCGACCTGATTTACAATCCAAATTACACCAGATTTATCATAAACGCTTCCGAAAAAGGTGCAAAAACTGCCAACGGTTTTTATATGCTTGAGCAACAAGCAGAAAAAGCATGGGAAATTTGGAGTAATCAAAAAAAATAGTATAAATTAGTGCTCTGTTATGCTTTTTAGGCAATTTTAAAAGATAACCGTACCAAAACACATAAAAGATTTGCTATGACTACAGAAAATAACTTTTCTGACAACGAAGAAAAGAACATCCAGGAAAACGTGGAAGAAACTACAAATCCTGTTCAGAATGAAGAAACTTCACCTGTCGAAGAAAACGATCATCACGACGAACAGGAACAGGAAGAACTGAATCTTGCAGATGCCCTTAAAGAAATGGAAAGCATCATCAACAGTCCGTCGGCGGGTGAGCAGCACAAAAGATTTAACTTCCTGAAAGAAAAAGCAAGTCATTTCATTCACGACGAGGTGGAAGATAAAAGGCATGAGCATACTGATGCGGGAAATCCGTCAGAGCATTTCAGCTATCATCATCCGCAGCAGTCGAGATTCAATGCTTTGGTGCATATCTTCAAAGAAAAGCATGACGATTACCAGAAACATCAGGACGAGGAACAGCATAAAAACCTTGCCCACAGACAGGAAATCATTGAGAGATTAAAAAATCTTTATACCAACTCTGAACCTGGCGTCAATCTTTTTAAATCTATCAGAGAGATTAAGGAAGACTGGTCAAATTCCGGACAGGTTGCCAAATCTGAATTCAAAATTTTAAACAATAATTATTTTCATCATCTGAATCAGTTTTATCAGATGCTTGATCTTAATAAAGAATACATGGAGCAGGAATATGCTCACAATCTTGAAAAAAGACAACACATCATCGACCGTGCAAAGGAGCTGGAAAACGAGCCGGTGATTCAGAAAGCACTGAACGAACTCCAATACCTTCATAAGCTCTGGAAAGAAGAAGCAGAGCCGGTGGCAGAAGAATTCCGTGAAAAAACGTGGGAAGAATTCAAAGAAATCTCCAATAAAATTCACGAAAGAAAATCTGAACTTTCTGCGGTAATCGAATCTGAACAAAATGCCAATTTAGAAAAGAAAAACAGCATTATTGAGGAGATTAAAAAACTTTCAGAGCCTGGCGAAAATCCTAATCATAATTTCTGGCAGAATGCGATCAGAAAAGTTGAAGATCTGCGTACAGAGTTTTTAAAAACCGGTAGCGTACCGCGCAAACTTTCAAACCAGAACTGGAATGATTTTAAAGTAACGCTCAGAACTTTTAATACACAGAAAAATTCTTATTACAAGTCTTTAAAGGGATCACAGCAAAGCAATCTTGATGAGAAACTGAAGCTGATACAAACTGCAAAAGACAATATGAACAGTGAAGACTGGGATATCACCGTTCCGCTTTTCAAAAAACTTCAGGAAGACTGGAAAAAAATCGGTCATGTACCTAAAAGTATGACCAATAAAATCTGGGAAGACTTCCGTGAGGCCTGTAACACTTTTTTCAACAATTACAGAGAAAAAAGCAATGTTTCCAACGACAACTGGAAAGAAAACTACAAAACCAAAAAAGCTTTGCTGGAAGATCTTAAAATGGTTACCGACGAGGATGGAAGTGTAGAAAAAATTGAAAGCATCAAAACTGCATGGAATAATATCGGAAAAGTACCGAGAGACAAGATTGGAATCAATTCTGAATTTAACAAAGCTTTGAGAGAAAAACTGAAGCTGAACAAAATGAACGAGCTGGAGCTGAAGGAAGAAGGTTTATCTGAAAATCAGCTGACAGACAAGGCCAGAAAAATCAAAACCCAGATTTCTGAACTGGAAGGTGAAATTGTAAAACTGGAAAATAACCTTTCATTCTTTACGAAGCCATCCAGAGAAAATCCTCTTCTTGCTGAAACTTACAACACTTTAGACAGCAAAAAGGCACATCTGGAAACTTTAAAACAGAATCTGCACAGCATTATCAGCGGTGAATAATTACTGAAATACTTGATACAGGCGGAGCAAAGCAATTTGTCTTCGCCTTTTTTAATTTTAAAAATGAACGACGGATTTTATATTCAAAGATGCATTGAGCTTGCAAGAAAAGCTTTTGGAAAAACCTATCCCAACCCCATGGTCGGAAGTGTGATTGTACATAAAGGCAAAATTATCGGGGAAGGCTATCATCAGAAAGCAGGCGAACCGCATGCTGAAATTAACGCCATCAATTCTGTAAAAAACAAAGAGCTCATTCCTGAATCTACAATCTATGTTTCTCTGGAACCCTGTGCTCATTATGGTAAAACACCTCCGTGTGCTTTAAAAATCGTTGAACTCGGTTTTAAGAAAGTCGTAATCGGAGCCATGGATTCTCATGACAAAGTGAACGGAAAAGGAAAAGAAATCATTCAGGATGCAGGGATAGAAGTAGTTTCGGGAGTTTTGGAAGATGAATGTACAGATTTAAATAAGAGATTCTTCACTTATCACGAAAAGAAGCGTCCTTACATTGTCCTCAAATGGGCAGAATCTGCAGACCGTTTCATGGATAAGGATTTTAAACCCACACAAATTAGCAACACACTTACAAAGCAGTTTGTACATCAGCTCAGAAGCAGCGAACATGCTATTCTGATCGGCACGATGACTGCGCTCAGAGATAATCCTAGCCTTACAACGCGTGAAATCAGCGGAAGAAGTCCGGTAAGAGTATTAATTGATGTAGATTTGAAAGTTCCGCAACACTACCATATCTTCAATAACGAGGCAGAGACTTTGGTTTTCAATTCGGTAAAAAGTGAGGAAGATGGAAATGTGAAATTCATTAAAACTTCGAGGGAAAATTTAATTCAGAATCTGCTGACCAAACTGCATGAACGCCAGATTCAGTCGGTGATTGTAGAAGGCGGTGGCTTGGTTCTTCAACAGTTTATCGATGCCGGCCTTTGGGATGAAGCGATTGTTATCAAAAACAGCAATTTGATTCTAGAAAATGGGACAAAAGCTCCGAAATTCGGGAATAAAGCTTCTGATATTCAGGATTTCAGAGATAACGTTATTGAATTTCATTTTAATAAAAATTAAGCAGGAAGCCTAATGTTGCACGAGTATAAAACCATTTCAAAACCCGTCGAAAATATCCTTTTGAAAGAAAAAGGAAGTAAGTTCATTGGTTATGCATTTCCTGTGAACAGTGAAATGGAACTGAAAGGTGCTCTGGAAAAAATCAGACTCGAACATCCCAAAGCGACACACCACTGTTATGCTTTCAGAATGGGCTTAAATGGAGAAAACTACCGTGCGAACGATGATGGCGAGCCTTCCGGAAGTGCAGGATTACCAATTTACAATCAGCTTCTGGCGAATGAAATTACAAATGTTCTCGTCATTTCCGTCAGATATTATGGCGGAACAAAACTTGGAGTTTCAGGATTAGTGAAAGCTTATAAAGAATGCGCTAAAATCACTCTCGAAGAAGCTGAAATCATCATAAGAGAACTGGAAACTGAAATTACAGTTCAGTTTAATTTCGATCAGCAGAATGTTATTTTCACTTTACTTTCAAAATTTGATGCTAAAATTTTAAATTTTGAAACTTTTGAAAAATGCGAAATCAGGGCTTCAATAAAATTGGCAGAGAAAGAAAACATTTCAGAAAAATTATCTGAAATGCAGCATGTTTCTTTTGATTTTAATGACTGATTACAATTCAGTCTGTTTTTTGGTTTGAGGATCATAAAGAATAATCTTTCCGCAGTCCTTCCCTAACCTATCTTTTAAAATGACACTTATTTTCCGGTAAATATCATCTTCCGGAAGAGGAGCCGATTTAATCTCCTTCATCGCCCAGTTTTGCAGGTTGATGATGTAATATTTATGATATGGCTGCACATGATCAGGAACAGAAAAATCCCGATATTCCTCATTTTCTTTTGACACATAGATATAAAGCTGCTTTTCCTTCCCTGTGTAAAGACTTGAAGAAAAATACTGATACCACATCCCGAAGAAACTGAAGACCGGCATCACAAACCAGAGTAAAAACCAAAAAGCATTTCTTTTTAGCAGAGTCAGTGAAAAACTTTCAAAAGGTTTCAGATAAACAAGTATGAGCATAAAAATCATGGCTAAATTCCAGCTCCAGATTACAGGATTGTAATTCAGACCGAACGGACCGATAAAAAACAAAACAATAATATGAACTGAAATTAAGCAGTAGCTTACATATTTTTTTCGCCTTGAAAAGAGAAGCACTATTCCCGCAAAGATTTCTATGAAAGGAATGATGAGGCCGAGAAAAAATAATTTATATCCCACAATAGTTTCCTGTGAAAGATTAAAGAGATTTTCAAGAACCATTCGCAGCCAGACATTTTCTAAAAATCCACGGTTTAATTTATGCAGACCGCTGAAAATGTAAACTGAAACAAGAAAAAAATGAAGGAGCCGAAAGAAAGTTTTCTTTTTTCTAAAATGCAAAAAATAGAGTGCAAAAATACAGATGTACATAAACTCCCAGGGTTGCCAACGGACGGTATCTAGACTGCAACTCAGAAATTCAAAAATTAAGAACAGTATTAAAAAATATTTTTTAGGTGAAATAACAATCGCAAATAGCATCAGCATGGCAGTTCCAAACAAAGCAAGGTGAATCTCGGAAGGAACTTTCTGGAGAAAATCAGCGGGAGCAACTACAGGATATTTTCTGTCTGTAATCCATGTTTTATAACTGAAAACCTTCGTCACAAACCACAATACCGCAATGACGCGAAGCAGAAGTACAGATCTGCCCTGCTCTGAATTAAGTATAGTTTTTAAAGAGTTCAAAAGGATTTAATTTTAAATCAAAAATATTAAAATAACCTTGATTTAATAACAAAAAAAATCCCGGACAACAATCCAGGATTTCTATATTTTAATTTATAATTTTTTAATCTCTTCTTCCACTCATCAAAAGTGATGCGAAATATAAAAGTTGCGCCAACGATCCAATAGCCGCCACCAAATATGTTCTTGCTGCCCATTTCAAACTGTCTTCCACACCAACATATTCCTGTGCAGTCACAGTTCCGGTATCTTTCAGCCATTTCATTGCCCTGTTGCTGGCATCGTATTCTACAGGAAGTGTAATAAACGCGAACAGAGTCGTCAGTGCAAACATAATTACACCGACAAATAAAAGAATTCTGTTGCCGCTCATTGCCATAAGCAAAATACCTCCCATGATTACAAACTGCATCAGGTTTGAGCTGATGCTTACCACAGGAACCAGCTTTGATCTCAGTTGCAGCATAGAATATCCGACTGCATGCTGTACAGCGTGACCACATTCGTGAGCTGCGACAGCCGCTGCTGCTGCATTTCTCTGCATGTATACCGCTTCTGATAAATTTACCGTTTTATTTTCCGGATTGTAATGATCTGTCAGCTGTCCGGGAACTGAAATTACCTGAACGTCATGAATCCCGTTGTCATACAGCATTTTCTCAGCAACTTCTTTTCCCGAAAGTCCGTTGCTAAGTCTTATTTTTGAATAATGTTCAAATTTTGATTTTAATCTCGAAGAAACCCACCAGCTGATAAGCATCGAGATCCCGATTATAATGTAATATCCTGTCATTTTTACTTTAAATTTCAATCTAAGATTAGGATTAGAAGATGTAAAAATTGTGCCAAAGTTTAAGCAATATTTAATTATATTTGTGGTTCTATTTACCCGAAAACTATGTCTGAAGTTTCCATTTTTGAAGTAAAAACGCCTGAAGATTTAAAGAAATTTGTAAAGTTCCCGATGGATCTTTACAAAAACAATCCCTATTACGTTCCATCCTTTATTAAAGATGAAATTAATGTCTGGAATCCGAAGGAAAATCCGGCACTGAGTTATTCGGAAGCGAAACAGTTTTTAGCTAAAAAAGATGGTAAAATCGTTGGCAGAATCGCGGTGATGATCAATCATAAAGAAGAAAAGGAACTCGGCATCAGAAAAGTACGTTTTGGATGGATTGATTTTACAGACGACAGAGATGTTTCAAAAGCTCTGATCGATACTGTGATTGATTACGCAAAATCTCATCAAATTGACAAAATCGAAGGCCCGATGGGCTTCACAAACCTCGACAAAGCGGGAATGCTGACATTCGGTTTTGAAAAAATTGCGACAATGATCGGAATTTACAACCATGAATATTATCACCGTCATATTGAAGAGCTTGGGTTGGTAAAGGAAAAAGAATGGGTGGAATTTGAAATGAATTTCCCAAAAGTACTTCCTCCGAAAGTAGAAAAATTCAGCTCTCTGATTGCTGAAAAATACAACTTGAGAGTTTTGGATTTCCAGAGCAAGGAAGAAATTTTACCTTATGTAAAACCGATGTTTAAGCTGCTTGACGAAACTTACAAACATCTTTCCACCTACACTCCTATTACAGAAGAACAGATCAAAACATACAAAGAAAAATTCTTTCCGATGATTGCCAAAAACTACGTAATCTGCGTGGTTGATGAGCATGACGAACTGGTTTCTTTCGCCGTGACAATGCCTTCTTACTCCAAAGCGTTACAAAAATCTAAAGGTAAACTTTTCCCGTTTGGGTGGTGGCATTTTATGCAGGCTCAAAAGAAAAATGACCGTGCCAATTTCTACCTGATAGGAATTCATCCTGAATACCAGAGGCGAGGTGTAACGGCTATTATTTTTAAGGAAATATTTGTCCGTTTCAACAGTATGGGAATTGATTTTGCAGAAACAAATCCTGAACTGGAAGAAAACAAAAGTGTACAGCTCCTGTGGCAGGATTACAATCCTGTGAATCACAAAAGAAGAAAAACCTATTCATTACAGTTTTAATATGAAACCACATCTCATTATATTCGGAATTATGATTGCAGGCTTCATTGCTTACAATCTTTTCTTCGCCGCCACAGACGACAGAGCGAATACACTGATCAATATTATTTACGCAAGTGTTCTCTTCGGATATATGGCTTTTATGGCTTTCGTAGTGCTGAAAAAAATGAGGAAATAATCCCTATTTTTAATAATTCTAAATTATGGTTTTTCTCCATAATGAAACGACTTTTAGCGTGATTAATTTCACGCTTTATTGTTTATTGCCTAAATTTGCAACTTGAGATAATAATGTAAAAATGAATTTACCAGAAAATTACATTCCGATCCTTATTCAAGCGGGTGTAGCTGTAGGATTTGTAGCGATTTCGCTCCTTGGCGCACACTTTTTAGGACCAAAACAGAAAAAAGGAAATTCTGTAAAAAATCAAAGCTGGGAGTGCGGTGTGCCTGTGGAAGGTAATGCAAGAACTCCATTCTCGATTAAATATTTTCTTACTGCAGTGCTTTTTGTACTGTTTGATATCGAAATCGTATTTTTTTATCCTTATGCCGTAAATTTCAGAGAATTCGGATTCGAAGGCTTCCTTGCGGTGCTTACATTCGTTGCCATTTTCTTCCTTGCATTTTTCTATGTGTGGAAACGTGGCGCTTTGGACTGGGATAAATAAACAATCATCATTTTAAATAAGAGATTTAGATAAACACAATCAGATTAAAGTTAACATTAGCGGTAATTTGGAATCTAAATTAGAATATTAAAAATCAACAAAATGTCAGATCAAAAACCAATTATAAGAACAGATGCACCAGCTCCCGAAGGATTTGAAGGAGAAGGTTT
The DNA here is from genome assembly GCF_001424105.1 of Chryseobacterium sp. Leaf394. GTDB lineage: Bacteria > Bacteroidota > Bacteroidia > Flavobacteriales > Weeksellaceae > Chryseobacterium. The sequence goes on from NZ_LMQH01000004.1 coordinate 20,472, forward strand.
TTTCGCAACAAAACTGAGCAGTGTGATCGGTATGGCAAGAAAGTTTTCACTTTGGCCATTGCCTTTTGCAACTTCTTGTTGTGGTATCGAATTTATGGCGACGCTTAACCCAACGTATGACGCATCACGTTTTGGTATGGAAAGAAACTCTTTCTCACCAAGACAGGCAGATATGCTGATGGTTTGCGGAACTATATCTAAAAAATTAGGCCCTGTTTTAAAAGAAGTATACACGCAAATGGCTGAACCGAAATGGGTTGTTGCTGTTGGTGCATGTGCTTCCAGCGGTGGTATTTTCGACAGCTACTCTGTTTTACAGGGAATTGACAAAATTATTCCTGTGGACGTTTATGTTCCCGGATGCCCGCCAAGACCGGAGCAGATTATTGAAGGGGTTATGCAGGTTCAGGCTTTGGCAGAGAGCGAAAGCATCAGAAGAAGAGATACTCCTGAATATCAGCATTTATTAGACTCTTATAATATTAGCAACTAAGAGAATGACGAACGAATTTGTATTAGAAGCCATAACAAGAGAGTTTCCTGAAACGGTAATTACCAGCTCAGAGCCTTACGGAATGCTGACGATTGAAGTTAAAAAAGAAGACCTTAAGAAAGTAGTTCATTATCTGAAAGACTCATCATTGGAAATCAATTTTCTTACAGACGTTTGTGGAATCCATTACCCGGAATTCCCAGATAAGGAAATCGGTGTGGTTTATCACTTACAGAATATGATGACCAACTTCAGATTACGTCTGAAGATTTTCATGACAAGAGAAAATATCGAGGTAGACTCTCTCACTGAACTGTATGCAGGAGCCAACTGGATGGAAAGAGAAACTTTTGATTTCTACGGAATTAAATTTAAAGGTCATCCGGATCTCAGACCTATTTTAAATATGGAAGATCTTGGATACCACCCTATGTTGAAAGAATATCGACTTGAAGACGGTACCAGAACCGATAAGGACGATGCAATGTTCGGAAGATAATATAGCCAATGGCGGATGGCAGCTAGCCAATAGCCAGAAGCAAATAGCTAAAAGCAAATATTATGAAAGATAACTCATTATCTAATATACTTAACCAACACGAAAGTAAAGAACAGATTGACGGGCAGTTATACACCCTGAATCTTGGTCCTACTCACCCTGCAACACACGGAATTTTCCAGAATGTGTTGACGATGGATGGAGAAAGAATTCTTCATGCTGAGCAGACCGTTGGTTATATCCACAGAGCTTTTGAGAAAATTTCTGAAAGAAGAAACTATTCTCAGATTACTACTCTTACAGACCGTATGAACTACTGTTCGGCTCCTATCAATAATTTAGGATGGCACATGACGGTTGAAAAACTTATCGGTATCAAAGTTCCAAAGCGTGTAGATTACATGCGCGTTATTTTAATGGAACTGGCGAGAATCGGTGATCACCTGATCTGTAACGGGGTAACCGGAATGGATGCAGGTGCTATTACAGGATTGACATATATGTTCATCGAAAGAGAGCGTATTTACGATATGTACGAGCAGATTTGTGGAGCGAGGATGACAACCAACATGGGAAGAATCGGAGGTTTTGAAAGAGATTTTACTCCAAAATTCCATGAGTTGCTGAAAGATTTCCTGAAAACTTTCCCTGCAAGATTTGCAGAATTCGGTCAGTTGCTGGAGAGAAACAGAATCTTCATGGACAGAACCATTGGTGCCGGAGCAATTTCTGCGGAAAGAGCTTTAAGCTACGGATTTACAGGTCCGAATTTACGCGCATCAGGTGTTGATTATGATGTAAGAGTTGCAGAGCCTTATTCTTCGTACGAAGATTTTGACTTCATCATTCCTGTTGGAACTGCAGGTGATACTTACGACAGATTTATGGTTCGCCAACAGGAGATTTGGGAATCAATCAAGATTATTAAGCAGGCATACGAAAATCTTCCTGAAGGACCTTTCCACGCAGATGTTCCTGACTTCTATCTTCCTGAAAAGGCAGATGTTTACCAGAAAATGGAAGCGTTGATCTACCACTTCAAAATTGTAATGGGTGAAACTGATGTTCCAAAAGGAGAAGTTTATCACGCAGTAGAAGGAGGAAACGGAGAATTAGGATTCTATTTGGTAAGTGACGGTGGTAGAACGCCATACAGACTGCACTTCAGAAGACCATGTTTCATTTATTACCAGGCTTATCCTGAAATGATTACAGGTTCTGTGATTTCAGACGCCATCGTTACGATGTGTAGTATGAACATTATTGCGGGAGAATTAGACGCGTAAAATTGTATAAAGTATAATGTACTGATGTACAATGTACTTGAAAATATAAACAGTAAATAATTACCCAGTACTCTGTACTTCGTATATTTTACAACTGAATAGTTCCCAAAAGAACTTTTTAATTAAAATAAATTTAGAATTGAGCCTTTGAATCTCAAATTTCAAACCTCAAATTTCAAATCAGATAAAGATGAGCGAAACAATAGCTTTTAAACCGGAAAGTTTACAGCAGGTCCATAAAATCATGGCAAGATACCCTGAGGGAAGACAAAAATCTGCTCTTCTACCTGTGCTTCACATTGCACAGAAAGAATTCGGAGGTTGGTTAGACGTTCCTGTGATGGATTATGTTGCTGAATTATTGAGTATTAAGCCAATTGAAGTATATGAAGTTGCTACTTTCTATACCATGTTCAATATGAAACCGGTTGGTAAATATGTTTTGGAAGTTTGCAGAACGGGACCTTGTATGGTTTGCGGAAGCGAAAAAATATTAGATCACATCAGAACAAAACTGAACATAAAAGACGGCGAAACTACTGCCGACGGAATGTTTACCCTGAAGCCAGCTGAATGTCTTGGTGCATGTGGATACGCTCCAATGTTACAGTTAGGAAAGTTCTATCACGAAAATTTAACGATAGAAAAAGTAGACGAAATCCTTCATCTTTGCAGAGAAGGACAGGTTGACTTGGGCTAAAAAAATTTTAAACTAATTAAAAAAAAGCATATAACTGTCACACTGAGCTCGTCTAAGTGTAAAGGCCAAAAGCCAGCAGCTAAATGCTAAAAGCATAATTAAAAATGAGTAAAAAACTTTTACTTAAAGACGCACACATAGAAGGCATCCGCTACTTTGAAACTTATCGTAAACAGGGAGGTTACACTGCAGCAGAAAAAGCCTTGAAAATGACACCCGAAGAAATTCTTGAAGAAGTAAAAGTTTCAGGTCTTCGTGGTCGTGGTGGTGCAGGTTTCCCAACAGGAATGAAGTGGAGCTTTCTGGCAAAACCGGAAGGTGTTCCAAGACACTTGGTAGTGAATGCTGATGAATCTGAACCGGGAACTTTCAAAGACAGATATTTAATGGAATTTCTTCCTCATCTTTTGATTGAGGGAATGTTGATTTCATCTTATACTTTAGGTTCAAATGTTTCTTACATCTACATCCGCGGAGAATATTCATGGATTCCGGATATTTTGGAGGAAGCGATTGAAGAAGCTAAAGCTGCAGGATTTTTAGGTAAAAACATCTTAGGAACAGGTTTCGATTGTGAAATTTATGTTCAGAGAGGTGGCGGAGCTTATATCTGCGGTGAAGAAACGGCTTTACTTGAATCTCTTGAAGGAAAAAGAGGAAACCCAAGATTAAAACCACCTTTTCCGGCTGTAAAAGGACTTTGGGAAAGACCAACGGTTGTAAATAACGTTGAATCGATCGCAGCTATTGTTCCGATTATCGATATTACCGGTGCAGAATATGCAAAAATCGGTGTTGGACGATCTACAGGTACAAAATTAATTTCTGCCTGCGGAAATATCAATAAGCCCGGAGTTTATGAAATCGACATGACCATTACGGTTGAAGAATTTATTTACTCTGATGAATACTGTGGCGGAATTCCAAACGGTAAAAAGCTGAAAGCTTGTATTCCAGGAGGAAGTTCAGTTCCGATTGTTCCGGCAAACTTATTATTGAAAACCGTAAATGGTGAACCAAGATATATGAACTATGAATCTCTTGCTGACGGTGGTTTCGCTACCGGAACGATGATGGGTTCAGGAGGTTTCATTGTTTTGGATGAAGACCAGTGCGTTGTAGAACATACCATGACTTTGGCGAGATTTTATCACCACGAAAGTTGTGGACAGTGTACTCCTTGCCGTGAAGGAACGGGATGGATGCACAAAATTTTAAAGAAGATAGAAAAAGGAGAAGGAAAAATGGAAGACATCGATTTGCTTTGGGATATCCAGAGAAAAATCGAAGGAAACACCATTTGCCCATTAGGTGATGCGGCAGCATGGCCTGTAGCAGCAGCAATCCGTCACTTCAGAGATGAATTTGAATGGCACGTGAAAAATCCAGAGTTGTGCTTAACACAAAACTACGGGTTGGCCAATTATGCAGACCCTATTCCGGCTGCAGCAAGTAATTAATAGAGGTTGAAATTTTGAAGAAAATAATTGCTGTAGGCCTTTTGTTGTCGAATTTTGTGTTTGGGCAGGTTACTACAGAAAAAAAAGATATCAATCCTTTTAAAAAAGGATCTGTAATGGCATTCTGGGGTTGGAATCATGCTAAATATTCCAAATCCGACATTCATTTTAAAGGAGACGGTTACGATTTTCAGCTGAATGATGTTGTGGCCAATGACAGACAGACCAAATTTGATTGGGGAACCTATTTTAATCCGGGAAGCATAACAATTCCTCAGGTTAATTACAGGATTACCTATTTCCCGAAAGATAATTTTGGAATTACCTTAGGGATGGATCATATGAAATATGTGATGGATCAAAACCAGACTGTAAATTTTAAAGGTCACATTAATGATCCGAAATATGCAGGAATGGTCAGTAACGGAACTGTAGATCTGCGTGGAGAAGATTTTCTTACGTTTGAGCATACAGATGGTTTGAATTATATCAATATCGGAGCACAGAAATATCATAATGTCTTAGACAAAAAAAATATAGATGTTTTTGTAAGTTACGGAGGAGGGATTGGTGCATTACTGCCAAAATCCAACGTCCGTCTGATGGGAAACGAGAGAAGTGACAGATTTCATCTGGCAGGTTTCGGAACCGATATCAGAGCAGCAGTTTCTGTGGTTGCAGTGAAACACATTGTTTTGCAGGCCGAAGGAAAATTAGGTTACATCAATTTGCCCGATATAAAAACAACCCTGAACAATAAGCCCGATAAGGCTTCTCAGGATTTTGTGTATGCACAGTTCAATTTCGGAATTGGATATACATTTAATACAAAAAAGTATAACTAAAATATAGCTTTAAAGCTTTAACAGCTTAAGCGAAAAGCATAGAATATGAGCGAAGAGGTTAAAAAATTCAAAATAACGATAGACGGACAGACTACTGAAGTTTTGCCTGGCACTTCTATTTTGGAAGCTGCAAGACAGATCGGTGGAAAATCTGTTCCTCCTGCAATGTGCTACTACAGCAAACTGGAAACCAGCGGAGGAAGATGCAGAACATGTTTGGTAGAAGTTTCCAAAGGTTCGGAAGCAGATCCGCGTCCTATGCCGAAACTAGTAGCAAGTTGCAGAACCAATGTGATGGACGGAATGGAGGTAAAAAACCTTTCTTCTGATAAAGCACAGGAAGGCCGTAAAGCTGTTACTGAATTCTTACTGGTAAACCACCCGTTAGACTGCCCGGTTTGTGATCAGGCCGGAGAATGTCATCTTCAGGATTTGGGTTACGAGCACGGAAATCTTGAAACAAGAACTGAATTTAAGAGAAATACTTACGATGCAGACGACTTAGGTCCACACATCAAACTGAATATGAACCGTTGCATCCTGTGTGCAAGATGTGTTTTAGCAGCTAATCAGTTGACAGGCGAGCGAGAGCACGGAATTTTGTTCAGAGGTGATCATGCTGAAATTTCTACTTATTTAAATAAAGCTTTAGACAATGATTTCATCGGAAACGTAATTGACGTTTGTCCGGTTGGAGCATTGACAGACAGAACTGCACGTTTTGCAAGCAGAGTATGGTTTACAAAACCAATGAACGCTTCATGTAAATGTGATAAATGTTCAGGTAAAGCTACTGTTTACATGAAAGGTGATGAGATCGTAAGAGTTACCGCTAGAAAAGACCAGTGGGGAGAAGTTGAAGAATTCATCTGCGACACTTGCCGATTCGAAAGAAAAAGCCTCAGCGACTGGAACCTTGAAGGCCCGAGAAATATCGACAGACATTCAGTTATTTCATTGAACCACTACGAAAAGCCTAAAGACGAATTGAGAGTTTTAGACAATCCGATGGCGAAAGAAATCAGCGAAAAAGACGAAAAATAAAAATTTGAAAATTTATTAATTTGAAAATTTGAAAGTGGGTTTACTTTAAACCTCAAACTTCAAATCTCAAATTTCAAACTATAAAAGATGGATTTAATTACATTTAAATTAATACTTGTACTTGCACTTTTCCTGCTTTCATTAACGATTGCAGCCTACTCTACCTGGGCAGAAAGAAAAGTGGCAGCCATTATGCAGGACAGAATCGGGCCTAACAGATCTGGGCCATTCGGTTTACTGCAGCCTCTTGCAGATGGTGGTAAATTTTTCTTTAAAGAAGATTTTACACCGCACAATGCAGAAAAATTTCTTTTTGTATTGGGACCTGCACTGGTAATGTTTATTTCATTAATCACCGGAGCAGTTATTCCATGGGGTAAAACACTGAGCATTGGAGACGTTTCTTATGACTTACAGGTTGCCAACATCGATGTAGGTGTACTTTTCATTATTGGTATGGCTTCAATTGGAGTTTATGGAATTATGATCGGTGGCTGGGCTTCCAACAACAAATATTCACTACTTGGTGCCATCCGTGCTTCTTCGCAAATGATTTCTTACGAATTGGCGATGGGGCTTGCACTGCTTTCTATCATTATGATGACAGGAAGTTTAGATTTAAAAGTAATTACTGAAAACCAGGCTGAAGGAAAACTTTGGGGAATTATCCCTTTCGGTTCCGGAATGAACTGGAATATATTTTACCAGCCTCTGGCATTCCTTATTTTCTTTGTTGCAGCGTTGGCAGAAACCAACCGTCACCCTTTCGATTTACCAGAGTGTGAATCTGAACTGGTAACCGGATATTCTACAGAATATTCTTCAATGAAGTTAGGTTTGTACATGTTTGGAGAATATGTGAATATGTTTATTTCAAACGCTTTTATGGTCGTTCTTTTCTTTGGAGGTTACAATTACCCGGGAATTGAATGGGTAACTCAGAATTGGGGAGAAAATACCGCAGGAATTTTAAGCATCGTAGCATTTTTAACGAAAACGGTAGTCGGAATTCTGATCTTCATGTGGATCAGATGGACGTTGCCAAGATTCAGATACGACCAGTTGATGCACTTAGGATGGAAAACTTTGATTCCATTGGCATTGGTCAACTTGATGATTACAGGAGCGGTGATTTTAGCTTTTCAATAATTTGAGATTTGATGTTTGAGATTTGAAATTCGTTTGTAAAACAGATTTTCACTATCTTAAACAAATAAATTTCAAATAGAATGGCAACGATTAACAATTTTGAAGATTTAGAAATTTGGCAAAGTTCAAGAAGCCTTTGTCAGCTGATTCAAAAAGAATGTTTATTGAATCCGAAATTTTTAAATCACGATAAAAATCAAATTGACAGAGCTTCAGCGTCCATTATGGATAATATTGCTGAAGGTTTTGAAAGAGAAGGCAATAAAGAATTTATAAACTTTCTTACCATGTCTAAAGGTTCAGCAGGCGAAGTTCGCTCGCAATTAATAAGAGCTTTGGACAGAAATTATTTAGAGGAAGAGACATTTAGTTTTTTAAAAGAGCAGACAATATCTTTATCTAAAAAACTTTCAGGATTTATAAATTATTTAAAAAGTACCGAACACAACGGGAATAAATTTAAAAGATAAAGTTAATAATTAAAAGCTTGAGAATTATGATTATGACAATTCTATTCAGAATTAAATTTCAAATCTCAAACTTCAAATTTCAAATAATATAATGAAATTAACCAACAGATCAAAAGTTGTTTCGAATAAAGAAATGACCCTTGCTGAAAAAATCTACCTTCCGGCGATTTTCAAAGGTATGGGTATTACTTTCAAACATGCTGTGAGAACCGTTGTAAAACGAGCTCCGAATGTTTATTCTTATCCGGAAGTACAGAAACCGAGAGCAGATATCTGGAGAGGTCAGCACGTTCTGAAAAGAGACGAAGAAGGCAGAGAAAGATGTACAGCCTGTGGTTTGTGTGCCGTGGCATGTCCTGCCGAAGCAATTACAATGACTGCTGCTGAAAGAACCAGAGAAGAAAAAGATCTTTACAGAGAAGAAAAATATGCATCAGTATATGAAATCAATATGTTGAGATGTATTTTCTGCGGTATGTGCGAAGAGGCCTGTCCGAAATCTGCAATTTATCTTACAGACCGTTTAGTTGATGTTGAAACCAACAGAGGATCTTTCATCTACGGTAAAGATAAATTAGTTGAAAAAATTAATGAAAGGATTGATATTACTGAAAGACAGTCCGAGAAACAAAAAAATGCAGTAAAATAATGGATCAGTTTTTATTTTTCCTGGTGGCGTTTTTAGCAGTGGCAAGTGCAGTTTACTTTGTATTTGCAAAAAATCCTTTATATGCTATTCTGTCATTAATTGTTACAATGTTTTCAATCGCGGGAATGTACGTTCTTCTGAATGCACAGTTCCTTGCCATCATACAGATCATCGTTTACGCAGGTGCGATCATGGTTTTATTCCTTTACATCCTGATGATGCTTAATCTCAATAAAGAAGATGAAAGTAAAAAATCCAGTTCATTGAAATTTATCGGAGTTTTTACAGCTGGTCTTCTTTTAATCGGGCTTTTAGGTGTTTTCAGAGGTATTGAGCAGAAACACGTTGTGGTAGCCAATGTAGATAAAGGTGTTGGTCTTACAAAAAATCTGGGAAGACTTTTATTTAACGAATATGTTTTGCCGTTTGAGCTTGCTTCCATCCTTATTCTGGCTGGTATTGTAGGTGCGGTGTTAATCGGTAAAAAAGATTTATAAAATTATGGGAGAAGTAAATACATTTATGCAAAGCATTCCCTTAGAGTACTTCATTATTCTTTCGTCTGTACTTTTCAGTCTGGGAGTTTTGGGAGTATTGGTAAGAAAAAATGCGATTGTGATGTTGGGTTGTGTAGAGCTGATGCTCAATTCTGTAAACCTTTTACTGGCTGCATTCTCAGCATATAACGGGAACAGCGACGGACAGCTTCTGGTATTCTTTATCATGGTAGTTGCTGCTGCTGAAGTAGCGGTAGGTCTGGCAATTATTGCAATGCTATACCGAAATACCCGTTCTGTAGATGTAAGTATATTTAATAAATTAAGAGGATAAAGAATGGAAAATTTAGTGTATGCAATAATACTTTTACCTCTTTTAGGGTTTCTCATCAACGGGCTTTTCGGGAAAAATCTTCCTAAAGTTGTAGTTGGTTCTTTGGCTACAGCAATGGTTTTCGGATCTTTTGCAATTGCCGTTTATTTATTTTTAAATTTCGATTCTGAAAGCCAGCCACAGGTTTTTACAGCTTTTGAATGGTTCAGAGTAAATGGAATTCAAGTTAACTTCGGTTTCCTTATTGATCAGCTTTCTTTGATGATGGTAATGATTATTACGGGTATCGGATCTCTGATTCACCTCTACTCTATCGGTTATATGAGTCACGATAAAGGTTTCTATAAGTTTTTTACTTATTTAAATCTATTTATCTTCTCCATGTTACTTTTGGTAATGGGAAGCAATTACCTCATCCTTTTCATCGGATGGGAAGGTGTAGGACTTTGTTCTTATCTTTTGATCGGATTCTGGTATACTAACGAAGAATACGGTAAAGCTGCGAGAAAAGCTTTCATCATGAACAGAATTGGTGACCTTGCATTGTTGATCGGCATCTTTATGATCGCTTCACAAACTAACGCAATTGATTACCTTTCTATAAAACAAAACGCCGGACAGTTTGAACTGGACGGAACAATCATTATCTTCATTACCGCGAGTTTATTCATCGGAGCGACAGGTAAATCTGCTCAGGTTCCTTTGTATACTTGGTTGCCGGATGCGATGGCAGGTCCGACTCCGGTTTCTGCATTGATTCACGCAGCAACGATGGTAACGGCGGGTATCTATTTAGTGGTAAGATCAAACTTCTTATTCACTTTAGCACCAACCGTTCAGGGCGGAATTCTTTTCATCGGATTCTTAACAGCGGCTTTAGCAGGTTTCTATGCACTCAGACAAAACGATATCAAAAAAGTCTTGGCATATTCTACAGTTTCACAACTTGGTTTTATGTTTATTGCTTTAGGTTTGGGAGCTTATACCACAGCAATGTTCCACGTTATGACGCATGCTTTCTTTAAAGCTTTAATGTTCCTCGGAGCTGGTTCTGTAATCCACGCAATGAGCAACGAGCAGGATATGCGTTTCATGGGAGGTTTAAAAAAATATATTCCAATTACTCATTTTACATTCCTTATCGGAACTTTGGCCATCTCAGGATTCCCTTTGCTTTCAGGAATGATTTCTAAAGACGAAATTTTGGTTGCCGCTTTCGCTAAAAACCCTGTTTACTGGGTAATCTTGTTTTTACTGGCAGCAACTACCGCAGCTTATATGTTCAGACTGTACTATCTTACTTTCCATGGAGAGTTCAGAGGTACGGAAGAGCAAAAACATCATTTACATGAGAGTCCATCGACGATGACTTTACCTTTAATCGTACTTGCAGTTCTTTCAGTTTTAGGTGGATTTATCAACCTTCCTCACTTCATCGGTCACGGGCATTATGCTAAACTGATGGAATGGCTTAAACCTGTTTTAACAGAAGAAAGCTACAAACAGATGGAATCTACTCTATCGGGAGTTCCGTTCGGAACTGAAATGATTCTTTTGGGTGCGACAGTTTTAATGTTCTTTACCGTTTGGTTAATCGTTAAAAACATTTACATCAACAAAAAGAAACAGGCTTTACCGGAAGAGCAATACACCGGATGGGAAAGGCTTTCTGCTAAAAAATTATATGTAGACGAAATTTACAATGCTCTGATTGTAAAAACAGTTGAAGGATTGGGACGTGGCGGAAAAATGTTTGACAAAAACGTTTTAGATAAAGCTGTAGATTTCGTAGGCGAAGGTGCTGAAGACAGCGGAAGATCTATGAAACGCATCCAGAACGGAAATGTAGAAACCTACATTCTCATCATGTCTTTAGCTGTGGGAATTATATTGATTGTTAACTTTATATTACAATAATGTCTTATTTACTATTAACATTATTACTTTTACCTCTTGTAGGTTCGGGAATAGTCTTTGCCTGGAAAAATGCTTCCAGCAAATATGTGGCACTGGCGATTGCCCTTGTACAAATGCTCTTAACCTTCTATGTGGCTGCAGATTTTGACTTTGCACCTACCGTAGACAGCGTATTGCAGTACGAAATTAACTATCCATGGTCTCAGTTTATCAAAAGTACGCTGCATTTTGGGATTGACGGGATGAGTTTACTTCTTCTGTTGCTGACCAACATTCTGATGCCGATCATCATTCTTTCATCATTTAATGAAAATGTAAGCTACAGAAATACTTTCTATGGCCTAATTTTATTGATGCAGTTTGGTCTTATCGGAGTTTTCACTTCTTTAGACGGATTGTTATTCTATATTTTCTGGGAAGTTACTTTGATTCCGATCTGGTTTATTGCGGCTCTTTGGGGTCAGGAAAACAAAAGATTTGAATTTACTACAAAATTCTTCGTGTATACTTTCGTAGGTTCATTATTTATGCTTGCAGGAATCATCTATGTGGGGATTCATTCAGCATCATTTGCACTTACAGATTTATATAATGCCAATTTGGGAGATACGCAGCAGGTGGTTGTTTTCTGGATGATTTTCTTCGCTTTTGCAGTGAAACTTCCGGTTTTCCCTTTCCATACATGGCAGCCGGACACGTACACCTACTCTCCTACTCAGGGATCAATGCTTTTATCAGGTATCATGCTGAAAATGGCGATCTACGGAATTTTACGATATTTATTACCAATCACACCAACTGCTATCTTAGGAATCAGCGGACAGATTGTAATCATTCTTGCGATTGTAGGAATTGTACACGGTGCTTTAATTGCGATTATTCAGACTGATATGAAAAGAATTATTGCTTATTCATCATTCTCTCACGTAGGCTTGATGGTAGCGGGAATCTTTGCTTCAGCTGTTGTTACTTTAAGAGGAACTTTCAATGTGGAAGGTGCAGAAGGTGCTTTGGTACAGACTTTTGCTCACGGTATCAACGTTGTCGGACTTTTCTACTGTTGTGATATTTTATACAAGAGATTCAAATCAAGAGATATCAGACAGATGGGTGGTTTAGCGAAAGTAGCACCGAAATTTGCTGTTCTTTTCCTGATTATTATTTTAGGATCAATGGGCGTTCCGTTGACAAATGGTTTTATCGGTGAATTTATTTTGATTAAATCGATTTTCAGCTTCAGTGTTCTGGCATGTATCATTTCAGGTCTTACGGTTATCCTCTGCGCAGCTTATCTTCTTAGATTTTACGGAAAAGCGATGTTCGGAAAGGGTGACGATACTGTTTTGAGTACTGCAAGAGATCTTTCGGCAGTAGAATTTTCGGTACTGGCAAGTATTGCGGTATTTGTGATCGTTTTGGGAATCTTCCCTCAGCCGGTTATCGATATGGTAGGAACTTCTGTACAGTTTATTTACAAATCTCTAATTTCTTAAGAAATTCAGATTGAGTGACATAAATTTTAATTAAATAATTTAAAAAATAAGAGAACAGAAAAATTTAGATAGGATAAATTTCAAATCTCAAATTTTAAATCTCAAATCCATACTATGAGTGTTTTAATAATTGTTTTCCTAACCGCTGTTGCAGCTTTGTTTTCAGGAGTTTTTGAAAAAGGAAAATTGGCGAGATACATCGGTATTCTGGGGCTTATCATCGCTTTGGTTGTGAGCTTTTTCCCACAGGCAGAATTTCTGAACCAGTACAAAGTCATGTACAACTACAGTGACAATGCAGCATTATTTACCAAAATTTCTTTGGTTACTACATTGCTGTTGTTTTTCCTGGGTGGTTTTGCATTCAGCAATCACAGAAGCCATCAGTCTGAACTGTATGCCCTGATGCTTTTTGCACTTTGTGGTGGGATTACCCTTTTCGGTTTCCAGAACTTAGTAACATTATTTATCGGAATCGAGATATTATCTATTCCGTTGTATGTACTTGCAGGGGCAAACAAAACAGATTTAAGATCAAATGAAGCCTCAATAAAATATTTCCTGATGGGAGCTTTTGCTACAGGATTTCTTTTATTCGGTATTGCTTTCATTTACGGAAGCACCGGAAGTTTTGATTTAATGAACATTCAGGATTTCAGTATTGCAAATCCTAACAGCATTATGTTTACCATTGGAGTAATCATGATACTTTGTGCCATGTCTTTCAAAGTGGCTTTGGCACCATTCCACATGTGGAGCCCGGATGTATATTACGGTTCTCCTTCACTGGTAACTGCTTTCATGGCGAGCGTGGTAAAAATCTCAGGATTTTTTGCTTTATTTAAAATGATGAGCATCGGTTTTGTAGGCGTTACCGAACAATGGATCGATATTCTGGGCGTTTTCGTTATCATCACTCTTCTTTTGGCCAACGTAATGGGACTTGCGCAAACCAATGCAAAAAGAATGCTTGCATATTCATCAGTATCACACGCCGGTTACATTGGTCTAGTGTTCTTCGGAATGAATTCTATGAGTACATACACCCTGGCATTTTACCTTTTTGCTTATTCACTGGCAACGGTAGGTGTGTTTATGTGTCTTATTTATGTTGAAAAAATCAAGAAAGAAGCATCTTACGAAGCATTTAAAGGTCTGGCGAAATCTGAACCTCTTCTTGCAGTAGCCACTTCAATATCTCTGCTTTCAATGGCAGGAATTCCTTTAACTGCTGGTTTTATGGGTAAATTTTCATTATTTGCACAGGCTTTAGGAAATGATGATAATGTAGGAATCGTATTGGTAGCCGTTTTAGGCTCAGCGATTTCAATTGCTTATTATTTAAGACTGATCATCGCTATGTTCTTCTTCAAAGAAACCACATTTAAAACAGCAGAAAAAGCAACAATCACTTACAACATCGTAGCAGTTTTTGTCATTGCATCACTCGTTGTATTCGGAGTTTTCCCCGATTTGTTTGCTAAAGTTTTTGCGTTCGCAGGATAAGAAAATTCTCTTTTAAAAAAATAAATTAACCTTTCAAATTATTTTGGAAGGTTTTTTTGTCCGGAAGAAATTTTAATATCACTTGTAGTAGAACTACTACAAAATTATTGGAGAAAATTCTTTAAGTTTATAATGATGAAAAAAATAAACACTGATGATATCGCAAAATTTTATCAAACACAAAGTTCGTCCTGATGACAACCTAAGTTCACTGGCGAAAAGAATTAATATTTCTGAAACTGACCTGAAAGATTTTCACAATCAAAACTGCGGAAACCTGCCTAAACTTTGGGTCAACAATCTTCAGGGAATTGAGGTCGTGTTGATTCCTACAAATTTTATTACTGAAGAAGAAAAACAAGTTCAGCTAAGAAAGTTACTGCCTGCAGAAAATTACCATCCCAATTTTCATCTCAGTCAATATTCTGTTGAAGAAATCATTGAGCAGACCGGAAAAGAAGACTTGAAAATAAATTATACAACTGATTTAAATTTTAGAGAAATTGAAAGCAGATTTGTCGTTGATGTTGCAGTAAAAGATTACACAAAAAATGGCAATATTCCGGATGATAAAATTTCTTTGCTGTCATTGGAATGTATGAAAAGTCTCTACCCCATTTCGTTTCAACTTTCCGATAACGGCAAACTGGAATCTTGCTATGAACATCAAATCACAGTTGAGAAATTCAAATCTAAAAGAAGTGACATTGAAGATTTTTATATTGGAGAAATTGCAAGAAAATATCTGAATACATTTGAGCAAAATATTTCAGACGAAGATTACTTTTTAAAGCAGATTCAATCTGCTTTGATACATCAGATTTTATTCCCCAACCTGATATGGTTTCATAAAAAATCGGTTTGGCAGGATAAATTTGTAATCTACCCCAATTCTTTTCCTTTGGAATTTGAATGTAAAACTGAAAATCAACTTCAGGATGATGGTATTTCAGAAACAGTAATTTCCGCAAGCCTATGGGAAAATTGCAGTCTTCGGGAACTTATAAAAGGTGTGCGAATCGAAGATGAAAATGAAAATGATCTTTTACAAATTGATATCAGCATACATTACTTTACAAGTCAGACTACGAAAAAGCTGCTGGAAGTAAAATCGTCTGTATCAATTTGGTTTCAGGGCGAATTATTTCAAAAACATACATTAAACATAACACAAAATTGATATGAAAACCTACATTACCCAACCCGATGATTCATTTGCTGGGATTGCGAAAAAGTTTCAGATCAAAGATGAATTTTATTTGAAAACTTACCACAATCTTAACTGCTCCCAAGAAAATCTTATTCACGGAAAAATTCCAGCGCGAACTCGGATTATGATTCCTGAAGACCCTCAATTTATGAATGAAGAATTATCATCTGACGCAGATTTTGATGACAGTAATATCAGCCCTGAAAATGGCTTTGATGATCAATCAGAGAATATAAAAGAAGAATATTTAACGGATGAGAAAAAAGAAAATGATACAACAGGTGGAAAAACAGAAGAAGAACAAGAAAGTACTCCCAGCGATCATGATGGTAAATATTTTGTCATTCAGAAAGGAATGTGTCAGTGTAATCAGGGTTTTAAATTTCCAAAGTTCAAAGTGACCAGTCATCAAAAACACTATTGGAATGACGCCGATGGCGAGGCCGACTATCTCGCAGTCACTGAAGATGATCTCACCTTTGAGCCTGCCGCAACGCCATTCGGAAACTGCAAACTAAAACCAACTTCAGGCGGATACCTACCCTGCTCATATGCCCCTGCCGGAAAATGGACAAAAACCTATGACAAAGTGAAAGTCATGGGTAAAAGTTGCCTCACCGAAATTTCTGAACTGATGTGCAGAACAGGTGGAAAAATAACCATTTTTAAACATGGTCAGCAGAGCGAAATCGGAAAAGCAATGTAGAGAAAGCAGATTCCCGGGAGCAGCATGTGTATAATCCTTTGGTGGATTTTGAGGAGTTTAGGGAGGAAGTAAATGGTAACAATGAAGATGCCTGGTAAATAAAAACATACAATCATGGAAAAAAAAGGCGTATCACAAATTTCAGGAACTGTAAAACCTGTTGTAGGAGAAAAATATATCTATCACGTTACAGGATGGTATCCTGATACAGAAGCAGAAAAAAGAAATCCTAAACTTGTAACCTGGGAACTCTTCAAACAGAGAAAAAATGGTAATTTTACAAGTACCAACATCAGGAAAAAGGAATCAGCGAATTTACTTTTGGCGAAAATGCAGTAGGGTCAGTGTATAAATTGGAAGCCTATCTCTATGCTTCGGAGGGAGGCGGATTAATTATTCATCCTCAGCCCAGCAAAATTCCGGTTATTAATAAGGTAGAATTGTTTTATGTAGATGACACAGAAGGTACTACCTTTAGCTTCATGGAAAAGCTGCGGGCAAAAGCTTACTGTACCAATATGCTAATGAAAGAGCTTTCTTTTACCTTGTGGGAAGATGATGCTCAGGGAGAAGGTCATCATCCTAATAACAAGCTGATTCTAACCAAAAAAGCAAAAGTGGATAAAAATGGTGTAGCCGTTGCTGAATTTATGCTTACCCGCGCATTGATCCATAAGACCATGCAAGGTGAAGCAGACGCGAAGAAACTGGAATTTTATGTTACGGTAGAATATTATGCTAAAAAGAAACATTCAACAGAGAATATTCACATCGACAATCCTCTTCCTCCTATTAATGGAGAAGTAAGAGATTCCCCTGCTGAAACTATCCCAAAAGCTAAAAACTCTCCAGCAGAACAGAAACCTCCGAGCATGAAAGAGGAAAAAGGAATTGGAGATATTGCTGTAGATAAAGCAAAAGAGCTGTGGGATTGGTTGGAAGCAAAAGGAACCATTATAAAAGAACAACTTCCTACTGTGCAACATCCAGATGGGAAATCGCCGGCGGTTGTGAAGGAGACTGCAGTTGCCAAGAGAGAAGACAAAGAATGTTGTATTATAGATGAGGAATTTTTCTTAACAAATTATGAAAAAGAATTTCCACGTTATAATAAACAAGGAAAACTAATTCCACTTTCAGATTTGGTTAAAGTCAGTTTGCGAAGAATGTTTAAAAGTACTTCAGAATATTACTCTAACGAAAGTCGATGTTGTAATAAGTATCACATTGCGTATATGTTAGCTACTGCCAAACATGAAACTGGTCATAGTTTTGATCCAATTGAAGAAGCAAATTGGTTGAGTTGGAATGTAAGAAAAAAATATTTTGAAGAAATGTATGATCCCGTCCTTGGCAAAAATGAAAAGCGTAGAAAAATGGCAAAAAATAATGGAAATACAAAAGAAGGCGACGGAGCAAAATATTATGGTAGAGGATATGTCCAATTAACTTGGAAAGATAATTATCAAAAAATGCAAGATAAATTTGGGGTTAATCTTGTAGACAACAGGAGTAACGCTTTAAATCATGAGTTAGCTGTCAAGATAATGATATATGGAAGTGAAAAAGGAATATTTACTGGAGTAAAGCTCGCTAACTATATATCTGACAGCAAAAAAGATTATGTAAATGCAAGAAGAGTTATTAACGGAACAGATGAAGCGAATTCTATCGCTGGATACGCAGAAAAAATTGAAAAATGTTTAAAAATAAAAGAATGTAACTGCGCAAAAACTCAAGAAGGTTCTCAACAAAAACCAGCATTAAGTGGTAAGATTGTTTTTTTTGATTCTGGTCTAAGTGAGGAAAGAGTAAGTGTTGTTAGTCAGTTTACCATTTCGTTATTAGAGAAAGCAGCAAAAAATTCAGCAAATGATAAGCTAATAATAACTAGTACCATAAGATCAACGAGGAAACAAGCAGAAGTTATGTACAGTAATGAAAGTAATGGAAATCATATTAGATATGCAGCACCTGGAAGAGAAGTCATAACTGTTTTTAATGCTGGTAAAAGTAAAGGTAATTCCAAAGAAAAAATTATTTCTGATATGGACAGAAAAATTATAGAACTTTCAGAAAGCGGACAAAGAGTATCATTACATTGTGTTTCAAAAGAAACCTATAGTAAAAACAATATTATTGATATTTCTTATTCTAAAGGCGTTAAAAATCCTCGAGATTTAATTCGTGAATTAGTAAAAGATTCAGCTGTTACCAAAATTATTCATCCTCTTAATAATGTTGTTAACAATAGTAAAATTAGATATGATACTAAAGAACCCGCAATACATGTAGAAATAAAAATACCATGAAAAAAACATATATATTAATACTTATCACAGCTATTAGTATTTTAGTCAGTTGTCAAGAGCCAAAAATATCACGCACCGACCAAATTACAGAGAATAACAATTTAGATGAACTATTCAAACAAGATGATGGTTATCAATACACTAAAGTAGGTATTGCATGTAAAAAAATAATCTTACTAAGTTAAAAGAATTAATTTCTAAAGGGGCAAATATTAATATTGCAAAAACAGATGATATATATGAATTTGATGCATTGTATGTTGCAATTGAAAATAAACATGTGCCAATTACAAATTTTTTAATACTAAGGGGTACAGATGTAAATAAAATATATACAGAGGAAGGTTTGACTCCCATTGTATTAGCTACAAACTTAAATCAAATTGTAATCGTAGAATTACTAATTAAAAACGGAGCTAATGTCAACCCTATTGATGTTGAAGACTCTGATTATACATATGTTCCTCTATTATCAGCAATAAATAATAATAACATTACAATTTCAGAATTATTAATTGAAAATGGAGCAAAAACTGATATTAAAAATAATAAGGGAGAAACAATTGAAACTTTATTGTCATCCAAAGGTGGTAATTGGAAAAAATTGTTATCAAAATATAAAAAATAATATTACAAAAATGAAATATACATTATTACTAATCTCTTTTATCGTTTGCTTTAATTATTCATGTAAAGAATCAGGTATTAAAGAGAAACAAAACAAAACAGTTTTGAAAAACATTAATAACACAGAGACCTTAAAGTCCAATTATCAAAATTTATGTAATGTTATTGTCAAAGAAAAAGATATTATAATAGACTGTGGAAGAATAAAAGTCTATTCAAATTTGATTATTGATGAGATGTCTATTTCTACTGAATTTATTCAAGGTGAGCAAAATACATTTTCATTGCTTTATGAATTTAATGCTTCTGTAACGAAAGTAAAAGAAAAATATGATTTTGTATATTCAGCTAAAGGATTAAGACTCATAAAGAAAGAAACTCTAAAATATGGCAGAGAAGGAATTTCTTTTACAAAAGTATACTTTAAAAAATATATGATGGAAGATAAAAGTTTTGATGATATACAATCATTAGCCTCAAATGTAAATGACGTCTTTAATAAATATCCACTAGCTTTTCTATACGATAATCAGCAAAAATTATTTGGTAAAGAAATATATGACTTATCCCGTGAAGACTTTTATATTAACTATCCTGATGTGAAACAGCCAAATTTAGACATTGTAAATGTAGAACTTGCAAATAATTTGGCTTTTGATTTACAAAATGAAAATATTAATATTTCATCAAAATTAATTTTAGAAAGTATAGTTGAAAAATATCCTGACAGAGTAGTTGCATGGCTTAATTTAGGAGATGTGTATTGGTCTTTGAAAGATAGTATTAAAGCAAAAGACGCTTATCAGAAATATATTTCCTTGATGAAATCTCAAAAGAAAGACTTATCAAAAATCCCTCAAAGAGTTTATTATAGGACGAAATAATTTTTAAATAATAGCTAAAAGCATCACTGGCTCCCTTGCACAAAACAAACCTCCAAGCATGAAAAAGGCTTTGATACATTGTAGCAGCCAAAGCAAAAGATTTATGGAATTGAATGGGAAGAACTAACAGAGCCGCAAGCAAAATCTGTAGCCTGCCTTGTAAAAGCTTTGTTAAAATATTATAATTTGGATAACAGGAAAATAGATTGCCACGAACATTTAGCTCCCAAACAAAGTGGAGAAGGACAGGTTGTATTCGATGCTATTAAAGATTATATATAACTTACTATGAAAAATACATTTATACATTTCGCAATACGCAACAGATAATATTAACGTCAAAAATCCGCTTCCTCCCATAATCGGAGAGATAATAGATGATCCTGCGGAAACTATTCCAAAAGCTAAAGAATCTCCTTCCCAGACAAACCTCTAAGCATACAGGAGGAAAAAGGGTCTAAAGATATTGCTTTTGAATAATCAAAAAGAACTTAGGGACTGGATGGAATCCAAAGGAACCCTGATAAAAGAGCAACTTCCTACTGTGCAGGTGCCGGATGGGAAATCGCCGGCGGTGGTGCAGGAGGCGAAAGAGGAGAAATATTTCTGTAAGCAGTATGACTTAATCTGAGGAAATAAGGTATGTTGTGAGTTTAGCAATAAAGTAGGACAGATTTGTGCAGAACTTTGGGGAGAAAGCAGAAAAAAAAGATATGTCCAATTTCCGTCTGTCGAGGCAGGAATGGTTTATGTTGCAGAGTTTTTGGTAAGGCATAATGGGAACATTGGGAGATGGCATACGACTGATGTTAACAGACAAGCTGATTATGTAAATAATATTAATAAAACAATTCCTCGAATTGTTAATAGTTTTATATAATATGAAAAATATACATGTCCTTATTCTTGTTACATTTTTGATTACGTTTAATGTATTATCATGCACAAAAAAAAGCGAATCATATGACAAAGGGATTCCAACCGGAGTGACTAAAAAGTCTTATGACTGCGAGCAAATTCTCTTGCAGTTACTTTATACTAGTGATTTTGAGATAAAAGAAAAATATAATATTAGAATTGATACTGTAAGAAATGATACTATTATACTAAAAGCTTTTGTACAAAACAATTTATCGGACGGCCCTCAAAATAAAAATATTGTTGAAAGCGTTGTTGGTTGGTTCATAATTCCACCCAAAAAAGATGCACTTTATCTCTCACTAAATGCATTAGATCCTATTGATCCAAATTTTAAGAAAATAAAAACAAATGAAAAATTTTTTAGAGATTTTTTGAACTGCATAAACAAAAAAAAAGAAAGCACTATGACTACAAAAATAAAATTTACAGACCTTTTTAATGAAGGAACTAGTATTAAGTTTAATCCAAACAACTTGAATGATAATACGCCTGAAGTCAATTCTTTTAAGAAAAATTTGGAGATTTATCTTTCTGAAAATCCTTCACCTCAAGATTTTGAAATAGAAAACCTCACCTATCTGATTAATAATGAAACTTTTTTCGATTTACAATACTATACAGATAGCAGTTGGTTACAGTATTTTATCACAAAATATAAAATAGATACCCGCGAGTTAAATAGTTTAATGGAGCAAGCGATTAACCAGGAAGATTATAATGCTGTGAAGACATTAGTAAATAATATGTACATTGTCTCTCAAAAAGATTTGCTCATTTCTTCGAAAGCAAAACAAGAAGCAAAAGATAAAATCCAAACAAATAAAGAAGATGGGTACGAAAGCTATCTCACATCAAACTCGAAAATAGATAAAATAATTAATCTTCTTGAAGAAAAGTTTAGTGCAAACAAGGTTAATGATCCCGACGGCTTCACAAATCTCCGCAAAGAAAAAAGTACATCATCAGAAATTTTACAGCAAATCAAATCCGGCGAACAAATCCAGGTTTTAGACAAATCCGGCGATTGGCTTTTGGTGAAAACCAATGAAGGTAATCAAGGCTATATACACAAAAGCAGAATAAGATCAAATTAGCAAAAAATAATGACGGGAAATAAAATAATTTTTGGTTTTTTAATAATGTCATTTTTAATTGGTTGCAGACAGGAAGCAAAAGCAACTCACACGCTGTCAACTCAAGATAGCTTACAGGTAAAAAATAGTTCAAAAGAGGCAATTTCTACACTAAAAGAGTTCTACTTTTCAATGTACGGAAATGATGCAGACAATGAAGATTTAAAGAAAAAATACGTATCAGAAAGAGTTTTAAAAAGAATTGAAAGTTTAACATCAAATCCTGAAAATCTTATTTTGGATTATGACCCGTTCATTAAAGGACAGGACTATGACGCAAACATTATTAGAAAAACACTTGAAATAAAACCTTTAAATAAACGGAATGAATATAGAGCAAGTTTTTTATTATTCGGAGGAACAGATGAAAAACGAACCAATGTAGATTTGCTGTTAAAACAAAATCAGGAAGGGGATTTTTTGATTGATGCAATATTGAATGATGATCATTTGAACTTTGTAGAATCAGGTCTAACCACAAAAGAAGATTCAAATTTTGATGGATATAAACTGATTCAAGAGATAAAAACAGATATCAATCAGGATGGAAAACAGGATATAATTTCTATCTACGGAACAGATTGGAATAAAGAAATAAAACCCACAGACTCTAAACTCTTTAAAGTGACTGTCAGGCTAAATGATGGAAGTAATTTTTTAACATATACAAACAGCAAAATTATTCTTCCTTATTTTCCGGATAATGTAGCGTCAGGATTTTCAGATATTAAAGTTAAAAATAATTACTTTACGGTTGAACAGGCAAACGGACAAGGAAATTTTATTGAGAAAAGTTTCACAACTTTTAAATATGATCATTCAAAAAACGGAATTTTTCTTCATAAATATTCTACTATTACAACTGATAGAAATTCTGGAGATGAAAAAGAAATAAAATCTGAATATTCTGAAAAAGACTTCGGTAAAATAACTTTTGCAGAATTTAATCCTGACACAATTATTAAAAAATAATCTGAATCATTATTAAAATAATTCTATCAATATTTGAAAACAGATATCAATATGGTATTTATAATTCAACAAAACTCTCCTCGACAGAAAAAATCTCCCTATCTTTAAGCACAATAAATATTAAATCAAAAAACAATGAAATCACTTGTTCTTACGTTGATGATGATTCTTTCTTTAGGAACATTATCAGCACAAACCACCGAAGGTCAGCTTACCTACAAAATGGATTTTTCAAGCGACAATCCACAAATGGCAGCCGCTCTTCCTATGATGCAGGGTTCTACAATGAAGCTTTATTTTATGAAAGACAAATCTGCAGCGGATGTTATGATGGGCAGCTTTATGAAAATGAAAAGCGTAATGGATACTAAGGCAGATAAAGGTATTATTCTGGTTGAAGTAATGGGTCAGAAAATTGCCAACAACGTAGAATCTATTTCTAAAAAGAAAGTAGATACCGATAAAATCGGAAAGCCGGTTGCAACTTCTGAAACGAAAAAAATTCTGGGTTTCAACTGTAAAAAGTATGTAATCAAAGATCCTGAAGGAAAAGGTGCCGACTCAGTTTTATGGGTAACAACAGATATTAAAACAACGTTAGCAGGTCAGGAACAGTTCTCCAACGGTCTTGAAGGGGTTCCTTTGGAATTTTCTACAATGCAGCAGGGAATGAATGTCCGTTTTGAGGCAACAAACTTCGACAAAACCGTTTCGCCAGCAGTTTTCAACCTTACTATTCCTGAAGGGTACAAGGTAATGACAGAAGAAGAAATGGCAAGGATGGGAGGTTAATTTTAAATCTTCTCTTTTACAATTCATAAAATACAATTTCCGGATTGTATTTTTTTTTGTTTTTCAGACATGCCTAAGCTAAAAATCATCATTCAGATTTTCATTAATTTCCCTACCTTTAACCTCCAAATTTTTCATCAGTGCCAGAGTTTTTGCAGGAAGAAAGTCCGTTTCAGGTTTATTTATCGTTCAAAAAATATTTGGATGTGCTGGAGCATATCCGCTACAACGACAGACTTGAATACCGGGTAAATTATGCCGAATCGGTGATCGAAAGATTCAAAAAATTTCCCGAACTTTGTGAAGGTTCGCAGGATTTTTCTTTACTGACCAAACATCAGGATCTTATCAGAATGTTGCTGGCAGACCTCTTCCCCACCGGTCTTACACACAATGAAATCAAAGCGGCAAGTATACCTTTTACAGATATTTCCTTCAATTACACAGAGCGGTTCAGAAAAATACTTTCAGATGCTGGGCACAATTTCACACTTGAGTTCCGTGATATGACGCAGGATGAGATGTATGTGCTTTCCTGTTGCATCATCGTTCAGCTTTATTTTAAAAAAGATATTAAATTTATAATTCCATTTTACTATGATATTCCCGATCAGCACGGAATCATCAGACATTATAAAATTACGGTAAATTCAGATTTCTCAGAGATTATACCGATAGATCAGAAAAACTTTCCAACCGACAGTGAAATCGAGATTCTTCTTGAAAATCTGGATGATGTGAGTCTCTGGAAAAAACATTTTCCGCCGCAATCGTGGATGCTGAAAGGCTTCAATATTTTTTCTCTCGTAGACTGTACTGCAGAAGTAGCGTTATCGGATTTGAAATCAACGATGATCCAGATCGATCCGGAAAATCCGCTGCCGAATGAGAATTTAAAAGAAATTTTTAAATCTTATTTTGATGTTGCCGAGCTGAATTTTGGACTGATGCTCATGGATCACCAGCATCAGAAGCTGGAAAAACTTCCGATCTACGAAAATGTTTTCAGTAATTACCTTCTTGATTTCTGGATTAATCTTTATGATGAGAAAATTCAGAAAACAGCTTTTCAGAATCTGAAATACAATCCAAAACCGATTGTGATTTCGGATGTGGATCATTTTGATGATGAGATCAAAAATACACCCAACTTTTCGGTGCTTGCAAAGAACAATATCAAAAGTTTCATGGTCATCCCGATCGTTCACGAAGGCGAAGTTTTGGCTTTAATGGAATTTACATCAGAAATTGCCGGAAGCTTTAATGGACTTAAACTTAAAAAACTGGATTCTCTGAGCGATATTCTGATCTTTTCACTCAACCGTTTCAAACACGAACGCGACAATCAGATTGAGGCCATTATCCAGCGAGAATATACCACAATCCACAATTCTGTTATCTGGAAATTCAGAAATGAGGCTGAAAAATATTTCAACGCTTCACTTCAGCGGAAATTATATACTTTAAGAGAGATCAGTTTCAAAAATCTCAGTCCTTTGTTTGGAGTTTCAGATATCCGTTCATCTTCAGACAAGCGTTTTCATCTGATGCTGGACGATCTTAACGAACAGATAGACTGTCTTCATCAGCTTTTCTCTGACCTGAATTTTCCTGAAAGCGAAAAATATCTTTTAGCGCTTGATGTTTTCGAAAACGAACTCAATAATGATTTTAAAGCAGATACTGAACAGAGATTTCAGCATTTTCTGAGGGAAGAAATCCATCCCTTTTTACAGGCAGAGCTGGAAATGACATCGATGCAGAACATTAAAGATTACTTTTCAAAAGTCTATTCTGTCAACAGTCTTTTCTACTCCAACCGCAGAAAACTGGATGAATCGATTACACTTATCAACAGGAAAATTGCTGATATTTTAGATGAAAGTCAGGTAGAAGCACAGGAGATTTACCCACATTATTATGAAAGATTTAAATCTGACGGTGTTGAGCACAATCTTTACATCGGGCAAAATCTAAGTCCATCAATCAAATATTCACAGAGACAGCTCAGTGAATTACGCTTTTGGCAACTGAAAACCATCTGCAGAATCGAGCATGATTTCGAAAACTTCAGCACCCAACTTGCTATATCACTTGAAATTGCTTCTCTCATTTTTGTTTACAACGAAAGAATAGATATCCGTTTCCGTATGGATGAAAAAAGATTTGATGTAGACGGTGCCCACAATTCGTTCTATGAAATCATTAAAAAACGTCTTGAAAAAGCAAAAATTAAAGATTCCACCGAAAGAATTACCTGTCCCGGAAAAATCACCATCGTCTATTTCGGTATGGAAAACCAAAAGGAATATCTCAATTATATTTCCAGACTTCAGAAAATCGGAATTCTGAAAAATGATGTTGAATTATTGCGCGTGGAAGATCTTCAGGGCGCTTCCGGATTGTTGGCGATGCGGGTTTCTCTGGCTTAAATTAAACTTTATATTAAAGTCACTCAATTTGAATAATTTTTAATAAAAACCTGAAAGGGCGAAATCACTAAGCTACAAAGTCATAAAAGCATACGCAAAAGACAGCACAGAAATAATGATTCCTGCCATAAAAATCTGATAGGTAATTGAAAGTAACTTATATTTCCGATCTAAAACTTTACCCAAAAAATATAAATCTTTCATCATAGAATCATAAATATATTCCCTGTCTTTAATTAAATCCCTCATCGAATTTTGGAAATCGTCAAAAATCATCTGATGAAAATTACCAAAGAACAAAAGATTCACCTTTCTGTCTGCGATATCCTGCTTTGTAAAATTGGTCTTCGTCACATTAGGTTTCGTAGAAAGAATCGCAAAAATAATGGTCAGAACACTTGACAATAAGAGCAAAAATGTGGGTATAATCAAATGCGTATTTTTTGGAGTATCCAGTTTTGGAACCAAAACTGAAAGACCAACCGAAATGATAATTGCATTCACAGAAAGCAAAATATTCGCTTTGCTGTCTGCAATATCACTCAGTCTAGTATGATTATTTAAGGTAACTCTGAAAAGGGTATCAACACTTCTATCGGATTTTTCTTCTTTTTTCTCAGACTTATCTTTTTTAGGCTTATCCTCTTTTTCCAATTTTTTCTCGATTTTTTTTACGTTTTTAAGCTTTAAAGGCTCCCAGTTTTCTTTCGCGTAATCGGTAAAATACTGATGTTTATTTTTGAGGAAATCTATGTTCATTTCGTTCCACTCATCGGTGGAAAAACATGGCCCTCCGGTGAGTTCCCACTCTTTTCTCAAAGCTTCTGCGGAATCATTATAAAAAGGACTCGCAAAATGACTGAAATCTGCATCCTTCATGATCATTTCAAGAAAACCTTTAGGCTGATGGTATTTTTGGGTTGCAAGAATCAGATTTGAAACTTCGTCAATATATTCATCAGAAAAATTATCTTTTTTAAGGAAATCTTTCATCAAAACCGCTCCTCTTTCTTCGTGTCCCTCGGCATTACAGTCGGTAAATCCCACGTCGTGAAACCACAAAGCAAGAATTATTTTTTCTCTTTCAACCTCAGAAATTTGGCTGTGTTTAATGATCTCTTCCGCTTTCTGGACGGCAAAAGAGGTGTGAATAAAATTATGGTAAAAGTAAACCGAAGATAACTTATCTTTGAATAAGCTTTCTACGTGATTTTTAGCCTTATCTAAAATATTCATTGCAGATTTTTCTTAATGTAAATGTATGAATTTATCTTGTATTAAATCCCTTAAAAATAGCCGTTTCATTAATGGCTTAATCATACTGTCTGTGCTCTCTTCCTGTGCAACTTACAAAGTTCAGAAAGGAAAAGAATTGCAGGAAATCCCTGTTTCGCAGGCAAAAACGGAGAATGATTTTAAACTTTTCCTCATCGGTGATGCCGGAAATGCGAACGAAAAGCAGGCTCAGCACACTTTAAATTTACTTAAAAACAAGCTCGACTCTGCAGATAAAAATTCGATAGTCATCTTTTTGGGTGACAACATCTACCCACTCGGAATGCCAAAAGAAGGCAGCAAAGAATATGATTCCGCAAGGGTAAAAATGGAAAATCAATTGGCTGTTACCAAAAATTTCAAAGGTAAAACACTGGTTATTCCCGGAAATCATGACTGGTATCATGGTCTCGAAGGTTTAAAAGCGCAGGAAGATTTCGTGAAAAACTATCTTAATGATAAAAAATCTTTTCTTCCTAAAAATTCATGCCCGATTGATGATATTAATTTAACTAAAGACATTAAGCTGATTATCATTGATTCTGAATGGGCACTGATCGACTGGGACAAATATCCCGGAATCAATAAAGGTTGTGATATCAAGACAAAGGATGATTTTTACAAAGAGTTTAAAGACTTAATTGTAAAAAATCAGGATAAAAGAATTATCGTTGCGGTGCATCATCCGATTATCAGTTCGGGTGTGCATGCCGGATTCAATTCTGCAAAATCACATCTGTCTTCATTTCAGGGAAAACTTCCGGTTCCAGGCGTTGCCACTTTAATCAATACGTTAAGAAGTTCGTCTGGAGCAAGCATGGAAGACCTCAGCAACAATCATTACGCTGAATTTGCAGGAAGAATTAAAAACATTGTTCAGGACAAAGAAAATGTGATTTTTGTTTCAGGACACGATCACAATCTTCAGTATCATTCAGATAAAAATATTAGACAGATCATCAGCGGCGCGGGTTCCAAAACAGATCCTGTGACGATTGCTTCAAAAAAGGATTTTTCCTTTGGTGGAAGCGGTTTTGCAGTTTTAAATTTAAGAAACGATCAAAGTGCCGATGTAGAATATTTTTCAACTAAAAATAATCAACTGAAAAGCCTTTCAAACATTCAGGTGAAAGATGCGCCGAAAGAATTTGTCAATAATTATCCGTCAGATTTAGCTGCCACTTTTACCAGCGCGGTTTACACTGAAAGAATGACGCAGCGCGGGAAATTTTACAGCTGGCTATGGGGAAATCATTACAGAAAATATTACGCAACACCGATCAATAATCAGGTTGCAGATTTGTCAACTTTAAACGGAGGTTATACACCTTTTCGTGAAGGTGGCGGAAATCAGTCGAACAGTTTGCGCTTGCAGGCAAATGACGGACAGGAATTTGTAATGCGTGGTGTGAAGAAAAATGCAATACGCTTTTTAAACAATCAGGGATTCAAAAAAAACAGTTTTGGAAATGAACTTTCAAATACTTTTCCCGAAAGATTTCTGATGGATTTCTATACGACAAGTCATCCTTTTACCGCATTTTCAGTCAACAATCTTGCTGATAAAATCGATCTTTTTCACAGCAATCCAAAGCTGTATTATATTCCTAAACAAAAGCAGTTAGGTCAGTTTAACCAAAATTATGGCGATGAAATGTACATGATTGAGGAACGCTTTTCTTCCGACCCAAAAACTTTAGCTTCACTGGATAATGCTACAGATATTATCTCGACAGCTGATTTAATTAAAAACCTTCAGAAAAACAGCAATTACACTGTTGATCAGGATCTGTATATCAGAGCAAGACTTTTTGACATGCTGATCGGTGATTGGGACAGACACGAAGATCAGTGGAAATGGGCAGAATATAAAAACGGAAAAAATGTTTTTTACAAACCTATTCCGAGAGATCACGATCAGGCCTTCAGCAATTATGACGGTACTGCTTTTAAAGTAATTATGAATATTCCAATGATCCGTCACATGAAATCATTTAAAGATGAAATCAAAAATGTGAAGTGGATGAATATGGAACCTTATCCGCTGGATTTAATTATTCTGAAAGCTGCAAGTGAAAAACAGTGGAATGCTCAGGCAAAATTTATTCAGGAAAATATTAGCGACAAAGATATTGATGACGCATTCAAAAACCTTCCGAAAGAAGTCCAGGATGATACGATTGCCGATATTCAGAGAAAACTTAAGGTCAGAAAAAAGGATCTCGGAAACTATGCAACAAAATACTCTTCTGTCTTGGAAGAAAAAGTTCCGATCGCAGGAACCGTCAACAAAGATAAATTTGTGATTTCAAAACACACAGACGGTCTGATTACTGTAAAACAATACGAACTGAATGACAAAAGTAATGAGGAAAAACTTGTTTTTGAAAAGACTTACAACGACACTTTAACCAAAGAAATCTGGGTGTATGGACTTGAAGAAGACGACATTTATGAAGTTACGGGAGATGGAAAATCTAAAATCAACATTCGCCTGATTGGTGGATACAACCACGATGTTTACAGAGTTTCCAACGGAAGTAAAGTGAAAATTTATGATTTTAAATCACAAAAAAACACATACGAAACCAAAGGCGCTTCAAAACATTTAACCAACGACTACGAAGCCAATACCTACAACTGGAAGCACCCGAAATACAACTTTTTTGCAGGTTATCCGAACGCCGATTTCAATCCTGATGATGGTGTAATTTTGGGTTTTGTGGCGAATTATACCGTAAACAATTTCATCCGCGATCCGTTTACCCAAAAACATTCTCTCAGTGCCAATCTTTACACGGCGACAGGAGGTTTTAATGTAGGGTATAAAGGCGTATTTAAAAAGGCAATTTTCGGTTGGGATGCCAATGTTGATGCCTATTACACCACTCCTCATTTTGCCAGAACATTCTTTGGATTGTCGAATGACAATGAGTTTAATAAAGAGATCAGCAGGAATTATAACCGTGTGAGAATTTCACAAATCAGAGTTGCTCCTTCCATTTCAAAAACGAACTGGCTCAATCTTAAACACCAGTTTCAGTTGAGTTTTGAGCATTCTGAAGTGCAGAGAAACGATGACCGCTTCATCGCAGTTTCGACGGATGTGAATCCAGAAGTTTTCAATGGTCAACAGTTCGGTGGTGCCAACTATACTTTTAGTTTTAAAAATTCCGACAGCAAAGCCTTCCCTACTTTGGGAATGGAATTGATTCTAAATGCAGGCTGGAAAACAAACTTTGCAAATTTTGACCAGAATTTCGTGGCTTATCAGGGAACTTTAAATTTATTCAGGAAAATTGATAAAAACGGAAAATTTGTATTTGCGAACTCGGCCAATGCGATGATCATCAACAACAATAATTTTGAATTCTATCAGGCGGCAAGCATCGGTGGAAGAAACGGTCTGCGTGCTTACAGAAATGAAAGATTCTCAGGAAAATCCTATTTCGTCAACAGTGCAGAAGTCCGCTGGGATTTTGGACGTGTGAAAAACAGCATCGTTCCTGCTAATATGGGAATTTTGGTTGGATACGATTTGGGTAGAGTGTGGAACGATCACGAAATTTCAGATACATGGCATCAAGGTGTCGGCGCCGGTTTCTGGCTTGGAATTCTGGATATGATTTCTGCAAGACTGGATTATTTCATCGGATCAGATGGCGGAAGAATTTCCGGTGGCGTCGGAATGAGTTTTTAAAGGCATTGCCTTTTATATTTGAAGAGTTATTAAACCTTCAAGGTTTTTGTAACCTTGAAGGTTTGTTTCTTTATAAAATCATTTTAGTTCAAATTTATACACATTCCCACCTTCTTTCTTATCCTTTTCATCGGCAATCAGTAAGGTTTTATCATCAAGAAAAACAACTGCTTCCTTTTGCGAATTATGGTTTAGGACAAATTTCTGAATTTTAGCTGAATTAAAATTATCCGGAGCAAAACCGGAAAGAACATGAATATTTTTGTGCGTTAAAAGAACAATCTGATTTTTTGAATTAATGGAAGCCGAAGTAATCGCAGCATCGTTATAACCGCCTTCCAGTTTCAATTTCCCAACTAATTTAGCTTCAAAATCACCTTCCTTATTTGGAATCTGGAAGACTAAAAAAGTTCCGTCAAAGCCTTTGCTTCTGTTTTTTGTAAAGAGATAAAAATTCCCGTCTTTTTCTACAAAGGCTTCACAATCGTAAAGCAGATTAGATTTTTTTGGAGGAAACTCAGTCTGCCCTTCATAGTGAAATTTCGTGGTCTGAATTACTTTTGCAGATTTTTGAGTTTCACTTTTTAAATCCAGTTTGAGGATAGAAAGATTCTGTCTGTCATTTTCATTATTCCCGAAATCACCGATATAAATATTTCCCGCATTATCTTTCGTAATGTCTTCCCAATCGTTATTGTCGGCATTTTCAACCAATACATCTGCGATAAGATTTCCTTTTAAATCTAAACCGTACACCACATTTTTATTTCCGGCGTCTTCAATTGCCCAGATTGTTTTCTGATCCTGTGAAATTGCCATCCCCGAAACCTCTTTCAGTTTTTTTGGAAGGGAGAATTCCGTTTTCAGACTATCTTCTTTCGGAGTAGAAGTTTCAGTTTTCGGGTTGCATCCTATGAAAAGCAGAGAGCAGATCGCAGAGAGAATATTCATTTTCATTTGTTGTTATTTAAAAGTTTTGCTTTATCCCAAAGTTCGTCCATTTCCTCCAAAGTCATGTCAGCTAATTTTAAATCTGCATCAGCTGCAAGCTGTTCCATCTTCTGAAATCTTGAAATGAATTTTAGATTGGTTCTTTCCAAAGCGGAATCGGGATTTAAACCTGAAATTCTGGCGTAATTGATCAGTGAGAAGAATACGTCTCCCAGTTCAAGTTCTTTTTTATCCAAATCAGTTTCGTCATGAAATTCTTTAATTTCCTCATCTACTTTCTTCCACGCATCTTCGGCATCATGAAATTCGAAACCAATTCCTTTTACTTTATCCTGAATTCGGTAGGCTTTTACAAGACTCGGCAAACCTTTCGGAACACCACCCAAAATAGATTTGTTTCCCTCTTTTAATTTAAGCTTTTCCCAGTTTTGTTTCACCTCTTCTTCATCTTTCACTTCAACATCGCCGTAAATGTGCGGATGACGGAAAATCAGTTTTTCATTCAAAGAATTGATGACATCAGCAATATCGAAACTTTCTTTTTCTGAACCGATTTTAGCGTAAAAAACCAAATGCAGCAATACATCGCCGAGTTCTTTTTTGATCTCCGTCAGATCTTCCTGCAAAAGTGCATCAGAAAGTTCGTAAGTTTCCTCCAAAGTCAGATGACGAAGAGTCTGAAGCGTCTGTTTCTGATCCCACGGACATTTCTCACGAAGATCATCCATAATATCCAAAAGTCTTCCGAAAGCTTCGAGTTTTTCCTGTCTGGTGTTCATTTTTAGGTTAAGGTTAAGGTTAAGGCAAATTTAGTAAAAATCGATTTTAAAAACTGTCGTCATTGCGAGGAGGGACGACGAAGCAATCTGTTGAACTTACTCAAATACCTCTAACAGATTGCTTCGCTTTGCTCGCAATGACAAAAAAACCTCATCATTGCTGACGAGGTTTGTATCAATGAAGATAAATTAATTATCCCATTTTTCTGTGTGTACTTTTTGTAGCTGCTTTTGCTCCCGTGCTTGCTTTTACTTTTGGTGTAGCCGGCTTTTCTGCTTTAGGTGCCTTTTTTGGAGCTTCTTTTTCTACATTGATTTCTTCTGCAGCTTCTCCTTCCAAAGTTTCAGACTCTGCTTTCACGAAACTTTCAGGAGTGATGTAACCTGCCTTGTGAAGCGTGTTGTACCATTGAGCAAGCTTCTTGATATCAGAAACATAAACTCTCTCAGTATCGTAGTTTGGAAGCGATGCGCTCATAAATTCCTTCAGCTCTGCCTCTGAAGATTTGTGAGAAATCGTTTCTTTATAGTCATAGTTTTTTGCAATATTTTCAAATACTTCAAACAAAGGCACTTCTTTATCAAAAGTAAACATTGCAATATTGTCTAAAAGACTTACCTGACTTGAATTTCCGATGCTTACTTTCTTTTTGTTTGAAACATCTTCAATAATAAAACCGTTTCTAAGCTGAGAAACCAATTTGAAAAGTCCCGGTTTTCCGGAAATCGAAATTATTTTTTCTAACTGCATAATCTTGTTTTTTGTGGCAGTATACAACTGCCTTTTACCTGTTTATTTCTTTTTTTAATCTTAAAATCTACTTCGGAAATCTCATTTTATAGTTGATTCCAACCTCGCCCTGAGAGATTTTTACCAGCTTTCCTTTAACGAGTTTTTTCTTTAAAGCACTGAGATGATCGGTGAAAAGAATCCCTTCAATATGATCATATTCGTGCTGAATAACGCGGGCTCTAATATCGGAAAAAGTTTCTGTATGTTTAACGAAATTTTCGTCATAATATTCGATCAGAATTGTACTTTTTCTCTTCACATCTTCCCTTACGTCCGGAATCGAGAGACAGCCTTCATTAAACTTCCATTCTTCGCCGGATTCTTCAAGAATTCTAGCATTGATGAATACTTTTTTGAAGTCTTTCAGTTCTTCGGCAATATCTTCATAGTCTTCATCCTCTGCCAAAGGCGTTACATCCACCATAAAAAGTCTGATGTCCAGACCAATCTGTGGCGCTGCGAGACCGATACCGTTGGCACTGTACATGGTTTCAAACATATTATCAATCAACTCCTGCAGCCCCGGATAATCTTTATCGATATCCTTTGCCACTTTCCTCAAAACCGGATCCCCGAATGCTCTTATTGGTAAAATCATCTTGTTCTTTGTTCTAAAAAATTCTGCAATATAATCGTTGCACTTACTTTGTCTATAAGACCTTTCTGCTCCCGCTGTTTTTTATTTTTCCCACTTTGGGAGATAAAAAACGATGCCATTTTTGAGGTAAATCTTTCATCTAAACGATGAACCTCTACCCCTGGAAATTCAGCTTTAAACTTTTCAATAAAAGTCAAAATACTCGTCTCAATTTCAGACATATTGCCTTTTAAATCTGTTGGTAAACCCACTACGATGGCTTCCACCTGATTTTCTGAGAAATACTTTTTTAAAAAATCAATCAGAGAAGCTGTGGCTACTGTATCTAAAGCACTTGCGATAATTTGCATATCGTCGGTGGCTGCGATACCACATCTTGCCTTTCCGTAGTCTATTGCAAGGATTTGTTTCAGTGAAGATTTCATAAGACTGCAAATTTAATAAATTTTAGTGATTTTATTCTAAACACAGTTTTTTTTATAAATTTTGATATTTTACATAATTTTTTTTATAAATTTAATTTTCCAAACCACTCATTATGAAGCAACTCATCCTTGTTCGGCACGCAAAAAGCGACTGGCCGGAAGAAACAGAAGACTTTGACAGACCCTTGGCCAACAAAGGTCTGGAAGATGCCGCAATGATGTCGAGATACATGAAAAACAACAATATCAGCATCGATTACCTTCTTTCAAGTCCCGCAGTGAGGGCTTTGAATACCTGTGAAATTTTCAACCAGACTTATCAGCTGACAGTAGGAACTGATCCAAATCTTTACAATCCCAAAGAAAGAAATTTCGAATCTGCTATTTATACTTTGGACGATTCACTGAATTCTGTTGCTCTTTTTTCGCACAATAACGGAATTTCCAATTTTGCCAACTCCATTTCCGAGGATATTTATCACTTCCCGACCTGCGGCGTTGCCGGATTTCAGATTGAATGTGATTCTTGGTCGCAGTTTGAGGGAGCTAGGAAAAAATTATTGTTTTTTTATGAACCTGGGAAAATTAAAACATGAACCGTTACCGAATAACGTGAATTGAACTCATTTCTGTAAACCTACTTATTGCTTATTATCGAATAATTCGTAAATATCACAATTTTCGACTGTAGATTTGATGATAACTTGGTTGTTTTGTACTGCAACATTCATAGTTTGAGTTCCATTTCCAAAATCCATTCCTAAGATTGAATGATAAACCTGAATTCTTTGAATTTTATTCATATTATTTCTTTGAAATAAGACAGCATTAAAATCTTTTTCAGGTTTCTTAACATAGTTTTCATAACCCTCGAAAATAGTTTTCCCAAAGAAAAGCACTTTTCCATCTTTGTAGATAAACATAAAGTCTTGATATTTACCATCTGCCGTAGATTCCATTCTGCCTGAGATCATTTTAAAGTCTTTTGCGCATTTGTAAGTCCCCAAATGCTTGTAAATCTCATTGTATCTGACATCTAAATTTGAGGAGTCAAATTTTAACAGTTTTTTTAACATCCTATTCTCTGCTGGGCTTTGAGCTGAGAACGCCGGTGAATTGAAAATTAAAAACAGAATGATACAGATTACATAATTTTTCATCTTCCTGAGAATATATATCAAATTTATTGTAAAAAAAATCAAAAAAACTTACAAATCGTTAATTTAACACTACTCTTTTGATGAATAGATTTGTAGTTCTGAAGATTTTCATAAATATTTTTGTTGTCTTATTTGTTTCACATTGTCCAGTTTTTTTGCAAAGAAAAAGACGAGCCAAAGCCCGTCCCTATTGCTGATATTTCATTCTTAAGTATCGAAATTGACTATTTTCTCTTCAAATCCAGATCATCAAAATCAAAACTGAAATCTGTAATATCTGAAATCGCTTTCATTTTTGCTGACTCTGCTTTTCCGTTTTCATCATAACTGAATATGATATAAGCATCCGCATCATAGCTTCTGTCATCCCATTTTACAATAAAAGTATTATTGGAATACGGAAGCAGCTCTCCTTTCAGTCTTGGGGAATTTTTGCAGTTCAGTCTGAAAGTATTTCCTTCTTTTGTAATCGTTACATCACCAAACCACACATCATTGTAAGTTCCTGCGAACTGTTCTGCTTTTGGCTGGAGGTTTTTGTCTTTTTTAAAGGCTTCAGATTTTGCGAAAGCTTCTTTCTTTTGCTTGTCATAGCCTTCTTCTACTTTTTTCATTCTGTCGCCGTAGGTTTTCAGCCAGTTTCTGTCTGCCACGCCAAGGTAAGAATCTTTCACGGTGTTGGTAATTGTGTTGAAAGCCGCTCCGGACTGTTGATTTGTTAAAACCACAATTCCTAATTTCATATCCGGAATTAAAGTAAACTGAGTCACCGTTCCGATTAGTCCGCCAGTATGCTGAACCTGTTTATGACCTTTCACATCACTTAAAAACCATCCCAAACCATAGCCATAGAAACTCGTGTCATAAGGGTTTTTCAGAGCTGCGCCACTCGAAATCTGAAGATTCCAAAGCTGCATGATGTTTTTATCTGAAACCAGTTTTTTACCGTCTTTGGTGGTGAAATTATTCATCAGACATTCTGCCCACGTCGTTATGTCTTTGATATTGCTCATAATTCCGCCTGCTGCGTTGGCCGTTTCGTTCCAGTCATGAGGAACTGCGATGGCTTTACCGTCAACCGGAGCGTGGGCATCGATTTTGTTGGCAACTGCTTTGGCTCTGTTGTAACTTCCGAAACTTGAAGTCATGCCGACCGGTTTCAGGATTCTCTGTTCGATAAACTCTGCCCAGCTTAGCCCGGAAATTCTTGTAATTACCTCTCCCGCAACAATGAACATCACATTGTTGTAATCCAAAGTCGTTCTGAAAGGATTTTCAGGCTTCAAATATCTTACGTTGTGTACAATATCTTTTACGCTTAAATTTCCGCCTTCGGGAAAGAACATCAAATCCCCCTGTCCAAGACCCAAACCGGCTCTGTGCGTCACCAAATCTTTGATCGTAACATTCTGAGAAACGTAAGGATCATACATTTGAAATTCAGGAATATATTTTGAAACTTTATCGTCCCAGTCGAGTTTTCCTTCATCTGCTAAAATTGCCAGGGCGGTGCAGGTAAACCCTTTTGAGTTGGAAGCAATTCCCACCAAAGTAGTGTCATCCATTGGCAGTTTTGAGGTTAATGAACGGACGCCGAAACCTTTGGAGTAAATCAGTTTCCCGTCTTTGGTAACACCGACAGACATTCCCGGAACATCGAAAGTTTTTAAAGTATTCTGAATCAATTCATCGAGTTTTTTTTCTTCAACCTGGGCATTGGCAA
Organism: Chryseobacterium sp. Leaf394; assembly: GCF_001424105.1. Taxonomy (GTDB): domain Bacteria; phylum Bacteroidota; class Bacteroidia; order Flavobacteriales; family Weeksellaceae; genus Chryseobacterium. Next base: position 58,207 of record NZ_LMQH01000004.1, read on the forward strand.
TGCCGAATGTCAAAATAAAAAGGAAAAAAGAAAGTTTCTTTTTCATATGTAAATATTTATTTTTTTTTAAGGTCATATGGAGTCGCCACAATCTAATTTTTGCTTATTACAGAAATAATCAAATATGGCGAATTCATAAGTTTTAAATTTCATCAAATTTAAACATTTCGGGATTATTGAGTAAATTTGGACTTTCAAAATATTCAATGACTAAAATCCTACTACTTTCAGATTCTCATTCGTACATTGATGACAGAATTTTAGAATATGCTTCTCAGGCTGATGAGATCTGGCACTGTGGTGATTTCGGGAGTTTTGAGATCATTGAAAAGCTTGAGAAAATAAAACCGCTGAAAGGTGTTTGGGGAAATATCGACGGCGCAAAAATCCGTTCAGAATTTCCTGAAGTGAACCGGTTTTTCTGTGAAGATGTAGAAGTTTTGATGATTCACATCGGTGGTTATCCTGGAAAATATACGCCTTTGGCAAATAAAGAAATTAAAGAAAAAGCTCCGAAACTGTTTATTTCAGGGCACTCTCATATTCTGAAAGCGATGTTTGATCAGAAAAATAATCTGTTGCATTTAAATCCTGGAGCTTGTGGTAAGCAGGGCTGGCATAAAATGAGAACGATGATGCGGTTTATAATCGACGGAGAAGAAATAAAGGATCTGGAAGTAATAGAATTGGGAGCGAAGGATTTGAAATTTGAGATTTGAGATTTGAGATTTGAGATTTGAGATCTGAAATTTGAGATTCAGTACGTAACCACTTTTGATTAAATGACAGTTTAATTTTGGTAACAAATTGTAACTAGCCCTGATTGCAGCGGTTACCCCGCAACTGGCGATGGCCAATGCGGTGGCGTGAGGAGTATGAGCGGAAAGCAGGTTCACGGCTCCTGAAAAAAATTAAAAATAAAGAAACGGATTGATTTGTTTCACCCACAAAGACATGAAAATAGGAGAAAAAGTTTCGGCACTGGATGAAGATTTGAACGGAGTAGTCACTTCGGTTAATGGAAATACTGTGGTTTTTAAAGACGAATATGGATTTACCTATCAATATCCGAAGGAAAAACTGGTTCCGAAAAATGCTGAGATTTATGAAAATATCAAAATTGTAAAAAAGGCTGAACCGAAAAAAACAGTTTCCAAAAAACACGATAAAAATCCGATGATTCTGGATCTTCATTTTGAAAATTTAGTTAAAAATCCTAATGATTATGATAGCTTTGAGCGGCTTTTTCTGCAAAAAGAAAAGCTGATCCAGACAATCAATTTTTGCAGGAAAAATCATTTGAAAAGACTTGAAATTGTACACGGAATCGGCGACGGAACCTTGCAGCGAATGGTTTTGGATGTACTTGAAAGCCAAACCAATCTTGATTTTTACAACAAAGAAATACTTCACCATCAATCGGGTGCGGTAATGGTAGATTTTCACTAAATTTGCAGGAATTGACTTATGAACGTACTACATTTACTTTTCACAAAAGACGGATTAATCTACCAGATCGCTAAAAACAAAAGCGTCGTGGAGGAAAAATCTTATTTTTCTGACGAAGAATCGCCGGAAAATTTTATCCTTGACACCCTCGATGAAGTTTTGATCAAACAGCGATTTGACGAAATTCATGTTGTTTCTGCATTAAATAATTTTACTCTGATGCCCGAAGGTTTTGAAAACCATGACCTTGGCTATGATCTGATTGCATTCAACACGCCTGTGGATAAGGAAAAAGAAGAACTGATGCTGTCTGTCAACAAAAAGTTTAAAGTTCAGTTTTACTATACTTTCCCAAAAGAATATTATCAGAAAATCAAAGCGCTGTCGCTGCCGGTTTTCTTTAATTTTTCGGGTGAGAAGTTTTTAAATTCTATCAGTTTTAAAAATAATAAAGAAATTCATATCAATCTGTATCACAATCAGTGCGAGTTTTTCGCGATTGATGATAAAAAAGTGATCCTTTATAACAATCTGGATGTGAATTCTGAAGTTGATTTCCTTTACTTCGTGATGTTCACTTTAAGCAAAATCGGTTTTGGAATCAATGAAACCAAGTTTTTCGCTTATGGAGAAACCACCGAAAACGAGACTTTTATCTCTGAACTTCAGAAATTTGTGAAGAACCTGAAGATTGTTTACGATAATCTTCCGGGCAAAAATTTCATATTAAATTAGGCTGGATGATGGACGTTGGATGCTGGATGTTTACAAGATTGCGTATATTTTCTGATGAGTTTTAAATTTGAAAAATTAATTATCTGGCAGGATGCAATGAGTTTTGGAGAATCTGTTTTTCAAATGAGAAATAAACTTACATAAGACCATCTTCTATTCACAAACATCAAACACCTTCCACCCAGCATCAAACACACATCACCAAACCTCTAACACCCAACAAACATGTACAGAATAATTTCCGGTAAATGGAAAGCCAAAAAAATAGCCGCTCCCAGACATTTTGATGTAAGACCTACAACAGATTTTGCCAAGGAGGCACTCTTCAGTATTTTGGAAAATACTTACGACATGCAGTCGGTTTCCGTTCTTGATCTTTTTGCAGGAATCGGTTCGATCAGTCTTGAATTTGCTTCGAGAGGCTGTCAGGATGTGACTTCTGTGGAAATGAATCCAAAGCATACGTCATTCATCAACTCTACTGCTGCTGAACTTGATATGAGTCTGCAAATCAGCACACAGCGGGGAGATGTTTATGACTGGCTGAAGAAATTCAGAAATAATAAGTCTTATGAGATTGTTTTTGCCGATGCACCTTTTGAAACCGAAGAAAAAAAATATCATGAACTGCTTTCTTTAGTTTTAAAAAATAAGTATTTGAAACCTAACGGCGTTTTGATTGTAGAGCATCAAAGCAGATTAAAACTTGATCATCCTAATTTTAAATTTACAAGAAAATACGGAAATGTAAGCTTCAGTTTTTATGAACCTACTCCAGAAGCTGAAGAAGAAATAAGCAATCAGGAAAATTAATTCCTGATTTTTTTTGCGCTGATTTTTTTTAAAATCAGACTTATAACGTAAATTTATATTGACTTAAATTTTTAAACCAATCAAAAATGAGTTTTCTGCAAAAAATGAAAAACCGGTATACGGTAAAAAAATACAATGCTGAAGGAGAAATTGACGCTGAACAGATTGAGGAATTAAAGGAAATCCTACAACTCAGCCCGTCTTCCATCAACAGCCAGCCCTGGAATTTTGTTTTTGTAACCAGCAAAGAAATTAAAGAACAGCTGTCGGAAGTATCTTTTCACAATACCGCAAAAGTTATTGAGAGCAAACTGGTTATTGTTTTTCAGGTACTGAAGTCGGTGGAAGATTTTGAAACTCAAATCAATGAAAATCTTCCGGAAATGGCTGTTAATTATTACAAAAACATGGTTCAGCCTCACGGTGAGGAGTACATCAAAAACTGGATGGCGAAACAGGTCTATATTTCTCTGGGAGTTCTTTTGTCCGCGTGTGCAGAAATGGGCATCGACTGTACACCGATGGAAGGCATAAAATCTGCGGAGTACGATGAAATTCTGCAAAACGAAAAGTATGAAAGTCTGTTTGCTGTTGCCATCGGGCAAAAATCTGAAGCAGACACCAATCAGCCTGTTCACACGCCAAAACGAAGACTGGAAACGAGTAAAATCATTTTGGAAAAATAACTGAAAATTAACTTATATTTAAAAAATAGTTTTAAATACTGATGTTATGGATATTTTAGTAAAAAACCTGAGAATCACTGCAATTACTGCGCTTAGTTTATTTTTAATATTTAAATTTTTTGTGACCAATTCAAATCTTGAGCATATTTCAGGGATCGCTGCTTTAAGCTGTTTCGCAGCATTGCTAGCAATTTTTGGTTCAAAATTAATCAGCAGATATTATATAAAATAATTTAAGATTCTAAATCATTACAAAACTTTCAATTCCAGATCGATGGTTTTGCCAAAGAATTTTTTAGATATTTTTTCAAAGTTTTTGGTGAGATCCGAGAGGTAGAAATGATAACTTGGCTTGGGATTACCGTCATTCAGCAGACGGTACTTATCTAAAATAATTTTCAGATGACTCGCTACAATATTCGGTGAATCGATCACCCGCACGCGGTTTCCGTAATACTGCTTGATCTCGTCGATCAGAAGCGGATAATGCGTACAGCCAAGGATTAAAGTTTCAATATTCTTCAGTTTTGCATTGCTCAGATAATTGTAAATAATGGAATGAGTGATCGGATGATTCTTAAAACCCTCTTCAATAGCAGGAACCAGGAGCGGTGTCGCCAGTTCGTCTACCTTGATCCATTTGTTATGTTTACGGATGCTTTTTCTGTACAAACCAGAGTTTACAGTTGCTTTGGTAGCAATTACTCCAACGTTGTTGTGAATTTCATAAGAAACTTTTTCGGCAACAGGATTGATGACGTCAATTACGGGAACACGCTCTGCAACCATCTCCACAACTTCTTTTAAAGCATTTGCCGTTGCAGAATTGCAGGCAATAACGATGGCTTTGCAGTTTTTTTCGAGCAGAAATTTAGTGATCTTTTCGCAGTATCCTACAATCGCCTCTTTTGATTTTTCACCGTACGGAAGATGCTTTGTGTCGCCGTAATAGATCAGATCTTCGTGTGGAAGAAGCCTTTTTATTTCTTTGGCAACCGTAAGACCGCCAACGCCACTGTCAAAAATACCGATGGGCTGCTTTGCAGAAAGGTGAGAATAATCCTGTTTTTTTGTTTTCAAAACTGATTGAAATTTAGTGCAAAAATAGTGAAATTGTTGGATGCTGGAAGCTGGATGCAGGAAGTTTTTTGTAAAGACAATCTTACATCATCTTACATCCGGCATCCGGCCTAAACTACAAACAGATCTGAAGCAATTCCGTCTGCCATAAACCAATGTTTTTCAGGAATTTTGAGGTGATTATTTTCGATTATTAAAATTCCTTCTTCTAATTTTAATTTAGATTCATTTTGAAAATGCTCCAGAATTTCATCATTAAATTTATCTTTTAATACCGATAAATCAACACCCCAGATTGTTCTGAGGCCGATCATAATCATTTCATTGAACTGATCTTTTTTGGAAAGAATTTCAGTTTCTTTAGGTAAAATTCCTGAGTTTATCCCGTCTGTATATTTTTTATTGTTGGCGACATTCCAGCTTCTGACTTCATTCCCGTTGTATGAATGTGCTGAAGGTCCGATGCCAAGATATTCACAGGATTTCCAGTAGGCGGAATTGTGTTTTGAATGATAGTTGGGTTTACCGAAATTTGATATTTCATAATGATCAAAACCATGATCTTTCAGAAAGTCTTTCATGTAAAAAAATTCCCGGTTCTGTTCGGCTTCTCTTGGGGAATTTACTTTTCCGTTTTCAATCCATTTCTCCAGTGCAGTTTTGGGCTCGACTGTGAGAGCGTACGATGAAATATGAGGAACTTCGAGGGCGATGGTTTTATTTAAATTTTCCTTCCATATTTCCATACTGGAAGTTGGTGAACCGTAAATTAAATCAATACTGATATTTTCCAAACCAAAATCCTGAGCTCTTTTGATCGAACTTTCAGCTTCTGAAGCGGAATGTGCGCGGTTCATTAATATTAAATCTTCCTCAAAAAAACTCTGAGTTCCGATTGACAATCTGTTAATGGGAGAATCCGAAATACCTTTCAGAAAGTTTTTATCTAAATCATCCGGATTGGCTTCAAGGGTAATTTCAATATCAGAATTAAAACTGAAATACTTTAAAACCTCATCAATCAAAGACTTGATTTCATCTGAAGAAAGTATTGAGGGCGTGCCGCCACCGAAGTAAAGTGAATTTAAATTCTTATTCTGAAGCTCATCCTTTCGCAGAAAAATTTCCTTTTTCATTGCAGAAAGCATTTCATCTTTAAAATTAAGAGAAGTTGAAAAATGAAAATTACAGTAGCTGCATTTCTGTTTGCAAAAGGGAATGTGAATGTAGATCATAAAAAAAGCTCTGAAAAATTTCAGAGCTCAAATTTATTTAAATTAAATCATATTAGTATCTAAATCCTCTATGATTAATAAAGTTATCAAAGTTATAACCAAGTCCGATCATGAAACTGTTTCCACCGTACTCCTGAATATCAGATAATCCAAGGTTGTATGTAGCTCCAATCATAAGTTTGTTTAATCTTACTTTCACTACAGGTGCAATCTGAAGAGTCTGGTTGTCAAATCTGTTCTGTACAGTTCTGTAACTTGCTCCTACTGAGAATGCATTTACTTCGTTTGAGAAAGTTGCCATTAGGTTCAAATCCATCATTCTTGTAGAGTTGGTATTTAAATTTACCAAAACTGATGGTGTTAAAGCGATGTTATCTGCAAGATTCCAGTCATATCCTAAGTTTAAGAAGAATTTGATTGGTGAAGGCTCGTAGTTGTTTACGATAGATTCGTCATTGCTTAAAGCGATATCGTTTACAGAAACTCCTCCGAATAAACCTCTGTAAGTAGCAGCCATACCGAAGTTGGCATATACCATAAAGATGTTACTCTCGTTACCCTGCAACAAAGGATCGAATCCGTCTTCGGTATTAATTTTGGTATAATCAAAATTCATGTTATAGAAATTAACACTTGTACCGAATGAGAACTGGTCTTTTCTCTCTCCCTCACTGCTCAGAGGAATGTAGTAAGATGCACCAGCGGTAATACCACCCGCAGAGATCGGCCCGTTGCTGTCTCTGAATACAGAAATACCGGCGCCCACTCTGTCAAAGATATTAGCGTTGATCCCTACTGACTGTACATTTGGGGATTCACTAAACTTTGAAAATTGTTGCTGATAGTTAAGGTTAAGCTGTACATAGTCTGTTTTACCGTATTGAGCAGGGTTGAACAGGAACTCACCATCCAAAAGATATTGTTGATAGTATGGTAGTGATTCTTGTGCTTTGTATGCATTCGACAAAAGAGCTAAACATACGATAGCATATAGTTTTCTCATAACAAATCTTGATTTCAATTCAACAAATATAAAAAAATTCTCAATATATTTTTAGTTTTCTAAATAATTTCTCCATTTTTTTACAGCATCCGCCATATCTGATGGCATTGGGCTCTCAAAATACAATTCCTTTTTAGTAGTGGGATGTATAAACCCGAGGGTGTGGGCGTGCAGTGCATGTCTTGGTAAAATTTCAAAGACATTTTTTATAAACTGCTTATACTTAGGAAGATTCACTCCACGGAGAGGCGTATGACCTTCATATCTTTCGTCGTTGAAGAGCGTATGACCCAAATGTTTGAAGTGGGCTCTGATCTGATGCGTTCTTCCTGTCTCCAGCTTACACTCTACCCACGTCATGTATTTAAATCTTTCCAAAACTTTATAATGGGTGACTGCATGCTTACCCTGGCTTCCGTCGACATAAGTGTGCATCTGCATCCTGTTCTTCGGATGCCTGCCTATATGACCCTGAATGGTGCCTTCATCATCCTTCACATTTCCCCACACAAAAGCCCAGTACAGTCTTTTGGTTTTCCGGTCAAAAAACTGTTTGGCAAGAAAACTAAGCGCGTACTCATTTTTAGCAATAACCAATAGTCCTGAGGTATCTTTATCAATACGGTGGACAAGCCCTACCCTGTCGAGGTCCGATTTGGCTCCGTTTTTTTCAAAATGAAAAGCGAGGGCGTTGATTAAAGTTTTATCCCAGTTTCCGTGACCCGGATGCACTACCATTCCAGGATCTTTATCCACAACTATAACATCTTCATCTTCATAAACAATGTTAATTGGAATATCCTGCGGAATAATAACATTCTGTCTTGGCGGATGGGCAAGAAGCACTGAAATCTGATCACCCGGTTTCACGCGGTAGTTCTGTTTTACGGGAACACCGTTTACCACAACATTTCCGGCGCGGCATGTTTGTGATATTTTGTTTCTTGAAGAATTCTGACGGTAGTTTAAAAGAAATTTATCAATCCTTAAAGGTTCCTGTTTGGGATCAGCGGTGATGTTAACGTGCTCGTAAAGTCCTTTGTTTTCGTCGTCAAGTTCAAAATTCTGCTCATCGGAACTTTCCAGTTCGTCATCTAAAAAATCTTCGTTGTCTTCTGTCATTTCTTAAATATATAAAAGGCTCCAACGCAAAAATACCGTTGAAGCCTGATTATTTGTATAATTTTAATTTAATTGATAACCTGTTTTGCTTTTGGCTTATCTGCAGGCTTGGTCGTGGTGGTTGCTTTAGGCTTATCTGTTGAAGATTTAGCTGGCGTTGTATTCTGTTTCGGTGGATCATTTTTCGGAACATCCCTTTTTGGCGGAGTGACCGGAACAGGATCAACCGGCACAGGATCCGGGAAGTTCGGAACTTCTTCATATCTTACCGGAGGCAGTGTGGTATCAATCTTCATTCTGTACATCGAATTAAGCTCGTTGATTTTGTTCATCAGCTCCGCAGGCGTTTTTTTACTGGCCCAAAGGTCAATCTGCATTCCCTGATCACGGACATCACCTGAGGCAGGATCCTGATAATAAACAATATCATTTTCGTTACTTCCACCATCTTCATAATCTACAATTCCCACTTCAAAAAGGTTTCTTGCAATGAGTGCCTTCGCCTCTTTTACGGTAAGTCCTACCACATTCGGAATACCGATATTTCTCATCGGGCCACTGCCTATTACCACATCAATAATTGAGAATCTCGGAATTTTAGTTCCCGGTTTAATGCTGTTTCCTTTAAATAAAATTCTTAAAATAGCATCTTTCTGAATACTCGGTTCATAAATGGTATCACCCACCTTCAGACCTACCTGATCCAGACGCTGGAAACCTAATCCTGAATACTTATTGATAACATCAGGAACGGAAACGGGAGCCCAGTTTCTTGGATTAACTTTTAAAGTAACCGATCTTCCGTTTTTAACACGGGATCCCGGTGCAGGATAAATCTGCAATACCTGAAAAGGCCTGTATTTAGGATCGTATTTAAAGCTGTCTACTTCATATTCCAATCCGGAATCATCCAGAATTTTCACGGCATCGTGTACAGATCTGTTGACCACATTCGGAACCTGTATTTCATCGCCGTGATGGGTATGAATCTCCAGCCAGCGGAATGTGAGGTAAATTAAACCTACAAAAACTCCGGCTGCAAGAATTAAATTCAGGAGAACTCTCCAGTTGAAAAGCGATTTGAGCATATTGATAAACTCTTTATTTGTAACGGCAAATATAATTAATAATTTTAGAATAGAATTTATTTAAGAATTTTTGGCTGTCGTTTAAATTTTACAAAAATCAGCTCCGGCAATATCTAAAATCATTAAATTTGCCTTACTTGAAAGATACATTTAGCTATGAACAAAACAAATGTAGCCGTAGTAATGGGCGGCTATTCCGATGAATATAAGGTTTCTCTGAAAAGCGGACAACTGATTTTCGATTCTTTAGACAGATATATTTACGACGTATATAAAATCGTAATTCTGAAAGACGAATGGTATTTTTTGGATGAAAATGAAAATAAACAAGAAATCAACAAAGGAGATTTTTCAGTAAAGTTATCTGATGAAAAAACGCTGAAATTCGATGTTTGCTTTAACATTATTCATGGAACGCCTGGCGAAAATGGTATTCTGCAGGCTTATTGGGATGCAATCGGACAAAAATATACAGGTTGTGATTTTTATCAAAGTGCTTTGACTTTTAACAAAAAAGACACTTTAGCCGTACTTTCAAAGTATGGAATTCCATCTGCGAAAAGCGTTTATTTAAGAAAAGGAGAAGAGATTAATGTTGATGAAATTGTTGAAAATTTAAAACTTCCGGTATTTGTAAAACCCAACCAATCCGGATCTTCTCTTGGAATTTCTAAGGTGAAAGAAAAATCTGAACTGATTGCTGCCACCGAAATTGCATTTAAAGAAGACGATGAAATTTTAATTGAAAGCTTCCTTGATGGAATGGAAGTTTCTGTAGGAGTGATTGATTATAAAGGCGAAACCATCGTCTTGGGAATTACAGAAATTGTTCCTCAGAATGAATTTTTCGATTATGAAGCCAAATATGAAGGTGCTTCTGAAGAAATTACGCCTGCAAGAATTGACGACGAAACAAGAATTAGAGTCGAAGAAATTGCTAAAAGAGCCTACAATTCTCTTGGAATGAGTGGTTTTTCAAGAAGTGAATTTATTCTGATGAACGGCACACCGTACATGCTCGAAATGAATACCAACCCAGGATTTTCTCCCGCAAGTATTCTTCCGCAACAGGCAAAAATCTATGGAATTTCCATTAAAGATCTTTGTGGAAATGAAGTGGAGAAAGCTTTTAAAAAGTAGGAAGATGAATGTTGGAAGACAGAAGTTTGCACTTTGCTTTTAACATTCATTTTTTAATTTAAATAAAATATAGTTCAGTGGGGAGAGTTTAACATGATAAAACTTTAAACTCAAAACCTAAAACCCAAAACTTTTCACGCATGAAAATTGCCGTTTTTCCGGGATCTTTTGACCCGATTACTTTAGGACATTATGATATTATTGAGAGAGCAGCGGCACTTTTCGACAAGGTGATTATTGCGATCGGACAGAATTCTTCAAAAAAATATATGTTTCCGCTTGAGAGACGAATGGAATTCATTCAGAACTCTGTTGCTGAATTTCCGAATGTGGAAGTCGATCATTTTGAAGGACTGACCGTCGATTACTGCTTCGAAAAAAATGCCCAGTTCATCCTCAGAGGCCTCAGAAATCCTGCCGATTTTGAATTTGAAAAAGCTATTGCTCATACCAACAGAACGCTTGCTCATAAAAAACTGGAAACGGTTTTCCTTTTAACTTCATCAGGAAAATCTTTCATCAGCAGCAGCATTGTGAGAGAAATCATCAATCACGGAGGAGAATATGAACTTTTGGTTCCAGAAGCGGTAAGAGTTGAAAAATAAGTAATGAGTAATGGGTAATAAGTAATATAATAACACAAATGGATTTTAATCAAATTTCAGAGACCGGACTAAGAAATTTTCTTTAGAAATCATCAAAAGTCTATCTCCACTGCCCTATTCTGATGCGGTTTCAATTATCAGAAAACAAATCATTAGATCTTCAACTTCTGTCGCATCCAATTATCGGGCGGTTTGCAGAGCAAGATCGGAGAAAGAAAAATTTGCAAAAATCTGTATTGTTGTTGAAGAAATTGATGAAACCCAATTCTGGTTAGAAATCATCGAAGATTTAGAGTATCTTGAAGATAAAAAATTACTATTATTAAAATCAGAATGTGAAGAACTGGTAAAAGTAATGACCACATATAAACATAAATTATCTCAAAATTTATAACGTTCGTAATTACTCATTACCCATCACTTATTACCTATAGACATGCACGAGCAGCTCAACTTCATCATAGAAATTCTCGGGACGATCTCTTTTTCGATGTCGGGGAGTTTTGCTGCGATGCAGAAAAGGCTGGATCCTTTTGGGGTTTTAATTATTGCATTCGTAACGTCGGTTGGTGGCGGAACGGTGAGAGATTTATTACTGGACACTCCCGTTTTCTGGATGCACGATCTTCTGATGTGCGGACTGATTCTGGCAACCAGCATTTTCTCCATGATCTTCAAGTCGATTGAGAAAAATTTCAAGGTTACGCTTTTTATATTCGACAGTTTTGGGTTGGGATTATTTACGATCATTGGCGTTCAGAAAGGTTTAAATTTAGATATTCATCCTCTCATCTGTATCGGATTGGGAACGATCACAGGCTGTTTTGGTGGAATCATACGCGATATTTTACTGAACAGAATTCCACTGATTTTCAGGAAAGAAATTTATGCGAGCGCCTGTATTATTGGAGGTTCCACCTTTCTACTGCTGACGCATTTTACCACACTTTCTTATACTTTTATTCAGATTTTTACGATTTTAATGATTGTAAGTGTGCGGACTTTAGCCGTAAAATACCATTGGCAGATTCCAAAATTTTATGGGTATGAAAGTAATTCTGAAATGTAAAGACAAAAAAAAACGCACCTGATTTCTCAGGTGCATTTCTATTTTATCTCTAAGTATTTTCTTAAAACTTCCCTCTCTGTCTCATGTGAGGATTGTGAACGTGTTTTTGCATCGTTGGCATTTTCAGCTGAGCTTTCATCGTTTTAATGTGCTCGGTCATCATTCCTGCCGTATCCAGTCTTTTTGCTTCTTCCAAAAGTTTCTGTCCTTCCTGCTTTCTACCTTTAGAAAGTGCTGCCGCAGCCAGATTTAAAGTTGCCATGGCGCGGTCATGCTTCATATTCAAACCATAATCCAGTGCTTTTTTCATATAAGGTTCTATTTTCGCAGGATTGTCCTGAGCCAAAGTGAGACCTTGCAAATAGTGAAAATATCCGTATTGATTTTTATCCAGCTGAGAAGTATAATTGGTAATTTTTGTAAGCCAGACTCCTGCTTTCTCCATATTTTGTTTTCTCAGTTGCCAGAAAGCCAAAAGAATATACTCGTTTTTAAAATAGAGGAAAATAGGAACTGCTGAAAGAATCACCAAAACGATTCCCCAACCGATGTTTCTGTTCATCATCAGATAAACTGCTGCTGCAATAATCAGGGCAGCGATAACAAATTTTATGTATTTGTTCATGTTTAAATTTTAGAATGGCAAAGATAATGAATTCAATATTCAATATTCAATATTTGAGGTTGATTAAATTCAGTATTGTATGAATTTAATTCATCTATTTCAAATCTCAAACGTCAAATCTCAAATCTTCTCATAAGTTTGAAAGCTGAAATCATATTCATTTTTCTCGTCTTTTTCGTGATGAATTTCTTCTGAAAGTTTCCAGATTTTAGGGTCAATTTTCGGGAAAAACGTATCTGCTTCAAGTTGAGCTTTTACTAAGGTCACTTCCAGTTTATCAGCAACTTCCATTGTTTGCTCATAAATATTTCCACCACCGATGATGAAAACATTTTCATCGATTTTTTTTGCAAATTTTAAGGCTTCTTTTATGCTTCCAACAATTAAAATCCCTTCCTGAAACCAGTTTTTCTTTCTTGAAACAACAATATTGGTGCGGTTGGGAAGTGGCTTACCAATACTTTCGTAGGTTTTTCTGCCCATAATAATCGGATGTCCGGAAGTAAGATCTTTAAAGTGTTTCAAATCTTTTGGAAGATGCCACAGAAGCCTGTTGTCTGCTCCTATTTCGTTCTTCTCGCCCATCGCCACCACAATTGTTGTCATTCTTAATATTTTTTACAAAAATAGCACATAATTTGTATATTTGGAAAACGCAAAAATTAAAAAAAACATACAGACTATGAAATCGCCATTACAAAGTAACATTAAAATATTCTGAAGTCTGGCGATTGCATATGACAATTAAAAAACAATAAAAAAATTCACATATGAAAAACAAAGGCTGCCTTAGTGCAGGAACCATCGGAATTGCACTTCTTGTAATTGTTGCAATTGCCTTCTTCTGGGGAAAAAACGGTTACAACAACTTCGTTGCTAAAGAAGCGATTGTAGACAACAAATGGTCTAACGTAGAAACGGTGTATCAAAAAAGAGCCAACCTGATTCCAAATCTTGAAAGAACAGTGAAAGCTTACTCTAAATTTGAGCAGGAAACATTAACCAAAGTAATCGAAGCAAGATCTAAAGCAACTTCAATAAACATTGATCCTACTAATATGACCGAAGCTGATTTGGCAAAATTCCAGGCTGCACAGGGAGAATTATCAGGAGCACTGAGCAGATTGATGGCGGTTGTAGAATCTTATCCAAACTTGAAGGCAGATCAACAGTACATTAATTTCCAGAGCGAATATATCGCGATTGAAAACAGCATCAGATCAGAAACTGTTTATTACAACGAAGCTGTGAGAGATTACAATACCTCAATCAAGCAATTCCCTTCTAACATCATAGCGAATTTCACCAACTTTAAAGAAAAACCATCTTTCAAAGCAGCTGCAGGAGCAGAAAAAGCACCGGATGTGTTTTCAGAATAATTAAAACAAACGTGAGCAATTTCCTTACAGATCAGCAGATCGCATTGCTTGTAGATGCGATACAGTCGGCGGAAGATCATTCTACCGGCGAGATCAGGGTGCACATCGACTCCAATACTGAAAACAAAAATGCTGACAGAGCTTACAATGTTTTCAAAGAACTTTGCATGAATAAAACCGCAGAACTCAATGCGGTTCTTTTTCATGTTAATTTTGAACAGAAATATCTCACGATTATAGGCGACAGGGGAATTCACGAAAGAGTTCATCAATCCTACTGGGATGCTCTGCATGATGAAATTACCGCTGGCTTCGCTCAGAAGAAATTTTTCGAACCGCTGCGGGATGCAATTTTAAAAACAGGTTTCGAACTCAAAAAACATTTTCCGGTGACGGGAGAAAACACCAACGAACTTTCCAATGAAATTACATTTTCATAAATCCGTATTTTCATTTATTTTTCTCTGCCTGTGCATTTTTGTATCGGCACAATACACTATTCCCGAAAAACCGAAACTCCTCTACCCTGTTTACGATGAAGCGAAACTTTTATCGAAGCAGGAAACCGATGAATTAAACAAAAAACTGATTGCATTTTCAGATTCTACATCTACAGAAATTGAAGTTGTTATTATCCCTTCCACAAAAGGCGAAGACATTAATTTTGTTGCCACGATGATCGGCGAAAAATGGGGAATCGGGCAAAAAGGAATAGACAACGGAGTCGTTTTTCTGATTGCAACTGAAGACAGAAAACTGGCAATTCAGCAGGGACGGGCCGTTGAGCAATATTTAACAGCATCTGTTTCTAAACAGATTATCGATTACATCGTAACTCCTCATTTCCGTGAAGGAAACTGGTATGAAGGCATTAACCGTGGCACATCTGCGATTATGGAGGCCGTTCAGGGGAAATTCAAGCCCATTGAACGGAAGAAAGAAAACGATTTTGATCTGGGCCAACTTCTTTTAGTTGCCTTTGTAATCATCATTATTCTCATCATTATTTTTAAAAACCGAGGTGGTGGAAACGATGACGACGACGATGTGATCATCACGCGACGCGGCAGAAGAAATTATCCTGGAGGATTTTTCCCTTTCCCATTCCCTGGCAGCTTTGGTGGCGGTGGCTTTGGTGGCGGCAGCTCATCAGGTGGCGGCGGAGGTTTTGGCGGCTTCGGCGGTGGCGGAAGTTTCGGAGGTGGTGGTGCTTCGGGTGGATGGTAAAAATATTTTTAGAGAAGATGAGATTTTCTATCATATCCATTTTTTTAAGTTTTCTTACTGTAATTTTTGCTATTAAAATAAATCTTGACATTTTACATGATTATTTGTATGTGGATGGGAAAACACGTGCCCTTTTTGGTCTTACAGAATTAAAATATTTTTATAAATATTATTTTCTTACCATACCAGTAATTGCATTGTTATTTCTAATATTCGCTTTTAAAAATCAAGAATTCAATATTTTTAAATATTCAGCAACATTTCTTGTATTAATTTCAATTTTGTCAGTATTTCTCAACTTTTGGAAATGGTTTATTTAATTGAAATTCAGAAAATAATGGAAGTTTTTTAAAAAATAAAATAGACGGAACTGTTCTAATCATCATTAATTCTAAAGTCAGAAAAATAATCAAAATCATTCACGGAATATAGTTTTACTTAATCGTGCTCGTTTTTTATCCATTAAAATTTCATTAAAAACCGCCAACAGCCACAAATTTCTAAGCAAATTTTCATTATATTTACTGAAAACGGGTTTATGAAGAAAACACTGGTGGTTTTTGCCCATCCTTATCTTGAACACTCTACTTCAAACGTGGAACTCATCAATTTCTACGTTCGTCATCAGCATTATACACTTCGTGATCTGTACGAAGAATATCCCGATTTTCACATTGCCGCTTTCAGAGAACGGAAAAGACTGCAGCAGTACGACCGTTTTATATTTCAGTTTCCGATTATCTGGTTCGGGATTCCACCTTTGCTGAAGCTGTGGATTGACGAAGTTTTCGACCGGAACTGGGTGAAAGAAGGCGAAAACAATCCCCTGAAAGACAAAGAAGTTTACATCGTTGTAACAACAGGTGGCAAAGAAAGATCTTTCACAAAAGAAGGCACTTACAAATACACCATCGATGAGATCATCAGCACGCTCATTGTTTCTTTAAATGTTTTCGGTGCCAATATTAAAGACATCACCATTGTTTACGAAGCCAATAAACTGTCAAAAAAAGAAATTATCCTTCACAAAAAGAAATTTGTAGAAATCCTAAATCAATAATATGGAATCCAGCATCGCGATGAACACCCTGATTTTTTTAGGCGTTGCCATTATTATGGTTCCGCTGGCCAGAAAATTGGGCTTAAGTTCGGTGATAGGCTATATTTTAGGTGGAATTATCATCGGACCTTATCTTCTGAGACTTACCGGAAACGACGTCAACGATATTATGCACGCCAGCGAATTTGGCGTGATCATGTTGCTTTTTCTGGTCGGATTAGAACTGGAACCCAGAAAATTCTGGGAGATGCGGAAGAAAATTGTCGGATTGGGGCTTACACAGATGGTTCTCACCATTTTTATTTTATTCATCATCTTCATCACAGCAGGTTGGAATATGAACAAAGCCATCGCCGTCGCCATGTGTTTTGCATTATCTTCTACCGCAATTGTTTTACAGACTTTACAGGAAAAAAACAACCTGAAAACTCTGGCCGGGGAAGCTTCCTTTTCCACCCTTTTATTTCAGGATATTGCCGTAATTCCAATTCTTGCGATTCTTCCGGTTTTGGCTCATACCAAAGCAAAGCATAATGATAATGAGGTCCAGATTTTAATTCAGAAACTTCCGGACTGGCTTCAGGCAGGAACCGTAATTTTCGGTGTTGTAGCCTTGATTTTATTGGGAAGATATGTTTTTGTACCGTTTTTAAGGTATGTTTCGAAAGCGGGAATGACAGAATTACTTACAGCCACTTCCCTTTTTCTCGTGATTGGAGTTTCAGAACTGATGGTTGCCATAGGATTATCTCCGGCTTTGGGAGCGTTTTTGGCAGGTGTGATGTTGGCCAACAGTGAATTCCGTCACGAGCTTGAAGCACATATCGATCCGTTTAAGGGTCTTCTGCTCGCCGTGTTTTTCGTCAGCGTAGGTTCCACGATGAATTTTAATGTGATTGCTGCAGATCCTGTCTTTATTTTTAGTACTGTTTTTGTGGTTTTGGCAGTAAAATTCGTTGTTCTTTTTGCCATCGGAAGATTCTTCAAAATAGATTCTCCCCAAAGTCTGTTTTACGCTTTTGCGCTTTCTCAGGTCGGTGAATTTGCTTTTGTTTTGATTAATTACGCATCAGATTTATCACTTTTCAGCGCAGAAATGAATGCCCAAATGATGGCCGTGACAGCAATTACGATGTGCATTACTCCGATTCTTCTGATTATTAATGATAAAATAATAACTCCAAGATTTCTCAGGGAAGTTCCGGAGACTCAATCCGATTTCAATATTTTGGACAGCGATATTTCTCAGAAAAAAATCATCATTGTAGGTTTCGGGCATTTCGGAAGTACCGTGGGAAGACTACTGAAAGCCAATAAAATCACAGCAACAGTTCTCGACAGAGATTCTGACCGTGTGAAACTGTTGAGAAGCTATGGTTTTAAAGTGTATTACGGTGATGCGACCAGAATTCCAGTTCTGAGAGCTGCCGGAATTGAAGATGCCGAAATTTTGGTTCTCTGTTTGGATGATCCGGATGACAACAGATTTGTTGCTGATCTGGTGCGTGAACAATATCCTGACGTGAAAATATTTGTACGTGCGAAAAACAGAATTGATGCCTATGCTTATCTCGACAACGGAATTGACAATATTTACAGAGAAACTTTAGGAACTGCCGTTGATATGGCTGTAGATGTTCTGCAGGAAACCGGAATGCGGAAATATGCTGCCAGACGTTTAGGGCAAAGGTTTATGGCGATCGACAAAGCCTCTATCCGTAAACTGGCAAAATCAAATGACGATGAAGACATCCGGCTTTTTACTACAAGAGAAATCCTCCAAAGAGAGGAGGATTTGTTGGCTTATGATAATTTAAATCTTGAGAATAAAGACTGGGAAACCTCATCTACCGAAGGTGAAGAGGAAGGCGATAAATAGTTACTGTAAACTTACACTTCCGCCACTGCTTTCTTCTTTCGAAACGGTGGTCACATTTCCTTTTTTAATTCCTTTGATTGAACCTCCTGAAGAAGCATGAGCTTCAAATTTAGAAGAAACACCAATTTCTACGTTTGAACCGCTTGAAGATTCTGCTTTTACGTTTTCTGCAACTACCTCTTTTGCCGAAATTGTACTTCCTGATGATGCATTTAAATCGGCACCTTTAGTTTTTCCTGAAATATTCACTTCTCCAGCTGAAGAAGCTTCTACATTAAGATTTACAGCCCAGATTTGTCCTTTAAAAGTTCCGCTGCTGCCTGCATCAATATCCATTTCATTGGCTTCAAGTTTTCCGGAAATATGACCTGAACTTGAAACTTCTACATCGGTTTTATCCTGTGTAAACTGATCTCTTACCACGATAATTCCTGCAGAATTAGCTTCCAGTTTTTTGAAATCTTTCGCATAAATTTTAGCTTTCACATTATTTGTATTCATCACGCGGAAACCGTTTTTGTAATGAATATGCAATTCTCCGCCACTGTTATCCACCAGAACTTCATCGATAATATTGGCAGGGGCAGAAATAACGACCCTTTCCACATCAGATTTTATCACCTCAGCTTCGATTGCCTGCGAAACTTCAATTTCGTCAAAATCTCCTTTAAATTCTTTCTGTTTTAAAGGTCCGTGATCCTTATTGGTAACGTCCGGAAGCCATGTTGACTTTCCGTTTTTGCTTTCGTTTTCTTTGCACGATGACAAAGTAATGATTCCTGATAAAAGTAAAATAGAAGTGTATTTCATATTTAAAATATTTGATTGGTTTCTGATTTTACATGCAATCGCTTTAATTTCATCAGTTTTAAGATGGAAAATTGTGGCGGTTTGATGTTTTGATGTTTTAAAGTTTAGTTTTTAATATCTTTATACTTTAATAACAACTAAATTAATGAATCTCTTACAACTGACAAGAAAAACAGTTTTAAAATCAGATAAGAGTTTGATAATTATATTTAAATAATAAATTCTGCACATGAAAAACATTTCATCAGTATTATTAATTTCTGCTTTGGCATTCAATTATTCCTGCACTACCACAATGAAAACAACCGACGTAAAACAGGAAATCCCTGTTCCTGATGCTTCACTTTCTACGAATCCGTTCATGAAGAAAAGCAAACTTCAATATGAAGCTCCCGAATTTGATAAAATTAAAAACGAACATTTCAAACCTGCTTTTGAATTTGGTTTAAAACAGCACGATGCTGAAATCCTGAAAATTGCCAACAATTCTGAAACAGCAACTTTTGAAAATACGCTTGTGGCCTTGGAAAAAAGTGGTGAAGTTTTGAAAAGAGCAATGATTACATTTTCAAATCTGACGAGCGCCAATACCAACCCTACGCTACAGGCTTTAGACGAAGAATTTGCACCAATTTTCGCAGCACATTCTGATAAAATGTATCTGAATGAGAATTTATATAATAGAATTAAATCTATTTCAGATAGCGGTTTAGATTCTGAAAGCAAAAGACTTTTACAATTCTACAAGCAGAATTTTGAAATCGCAGGAGCCAATCTTTCCGCTGCTGATAAAGAAAAATTAAAGCAGGTCAATCAGGAAATGGCTTCACTTTCTACTCAGTATTCAAATAAATTACTGGAAGCAAGAAAAGAAGGTGGAATCGTTATCGATAACGTAAAAGAATTAGACGGACTTTCAGCTGATGAAATTGCAGCTGCTGCAGCGGACGCAAAAACTGCAGGAAAAGAAGGAAAATATCTTTTAGCGCTTCAAAACACAACACAGCAACCTGTTTTACAAAACCTGACCAACCGAGCCACCCGTGAAAAAGTTTTCAAAGCTTCATGGATGAGAGCTGAAAAAGGTGGAAACAGCGACACAAGAGCAACCATTGAGAAACTGGCACAATTAAGATTGAAAAAAGCGCAGATCTTAGGCAAAAAAAGTTTCGCAGAATGGAAACTGCAGGATCAGATGGCGAAAAATCCTGACGCTGCCGTAAAATTGATGAACCAATTGGCAACTCCTGCTGTGGAAACCGCAAAACGTGAAGCAAAAGATATTCAGGATCTGATTGACCAGCAAAAAGGAGGTTTCAAATTAGAGCCTTGGGACTGGAATTTTTATGCTGAACAGGTGAGAAAAGCAAAATTTGATTTAGATGAAAACCAAATCAAACCGTACTTTGAAATCACAACTGTTCTGGAAAAAGGAGTTTTCTTTGCCGCTGAAAAATTTTACGGACTAACATTTAAAAAGAGAACCGACCTTCCCGTGTATCACCCTGATGTGGTAACGTATGAAGTTTTCGATCATGACGGAAAATCCCTGGCTATTTATTATTTGGATTTCTACACAAGAGATTCTAAGAATGGTGGTGCGTGGATGAGTAATTTCGTTGAGCAATCTTATTTATTGGGAACAAAACCTGTGATTGTCAACTGCTATAATTATCAGAAACCTGCCGCAGGTAAGCCTTCATTAATCAGTTATGATGATGTAACAACCATTTTCCACGAATTTGGACATTCAATTCATGGAATGTTTGCGAGTCAGAAATATCCTTCACTTTCAGGAACGAATGTACCGAGAGACTTTGTGGAATTCCCTTCTCAGATCAATGAACACTGGGCATTAGATCCTGTCGTTTTAAAAAATTACGCACTTCATTACGAAACAAAACAGCCGATTCCACAGGCTTTGGTAGATAAAATTAAAAAAGCAGCAACCTTCAATCAGGGTTATATGACGACTGAACTGGTTTCTGCAGCAGCTCTGGATATGGATTGGCATTCTGTAACTAACGAAAGTCAGTTACTTCCGGTTTTAGACTTCGAAAAGCAATCATTAAATAACCACGGATTTAATTTATCAACCGTGCCGCCAAGATACCACACACCTTACTTTGCACACATTTGGGGTGGCGGTTATTCGGCAGGTTATTACGCATATTTATGGTCTGAAACTTTAGACAGTGATGCATGGGAATGGATTGAAAAAAATGGCGGACTGACGAGAGAAAACGGTGACCGTTTCAGAAAATACATTCTGTCTGTCGGAAATTCTGTTGATTTGAATCAGGCGTTCAGAGATTTCACAGGACACGATCCGGATATTAAGCCGTTGTTGAGAAACAGAGGTTTTATTAAATAAATTTCAGGAAGCATTCATTTATTTGGATGCTTTTTTTAGTTATACGAATGGCTCGAATTTAATGCGAATTATCCCGAATTTAGGCTCTCGCTGATTTTGCTGATTGAGCAGATTTTTCTTATATATAATTTAGTATTTAACGGTTTATCTGTCATTCCGGAGGAATCTAAACTGCTTGATTTTCAGAATGTGGGAATTCCTCTGGAAAATGAAGATTTGAACAAAATGACTACTTATAACTAGTTTTATAATTAAAAACCGACATTCATATTAATTTAAACTCAAATTTTGATTTTTGGATTAGAATCTGGGAAAATCTGTGCAATCTGTAGCATATTTTAAACACAAATTGCACAAATGATCTCAATAATGACACAAATTTAAATCTACTTCATTGCAAAATCTGCGTGAAATAGATTTTGGCTAAAGCCGAATGCATTTTTTTTAAATTGCAAACGGGCTAAAGCTCGTCCCTATCGAACCACGCTTTGTGTAATTCGTGAAAAATTATTCCTGTACATTTGTGTTTTAAATTAAAATCAAAAAAAATGAACTGTCCATGCTGCTCCGGAAAAACGTATGAAGAATGCTGTAAACCTTTTCATATAGGAGAAAAATTTGCTCCGACCGCGGAAGCTCTAATGCGTTCAAGATTTTCGGCATTTGCCGTTCCGAACGGGAAATATTTAATGGAAACCACCTCACCCAGCAAAAGACAGTTCCACAATACCAAAGATCTGCAGGAATGGGGAGAAATCAACGAATGGACAAAACTGGAAATCGTCAGTAAGCCATCGATGAATAAAGTGGAATTCAAAGCACATTATACGGATGAAGACGGAGAAAAAAATATTCATCACGAATTATCGACATTCAAAATGATCCAAAACCGCTGGTATTATATTTCAGGAGAATTTTTGGACTGATTATTTAACCAAAAAAAATTTTTAACACATAAGTTACAGAGATTTTCTTGGTTTGAAAACATTTTTATAACACATTAGAGAAAAATAAGATTTTTAAAGTGAGTGTTTGCACTGTCCTACATTCTTAAATATGCATACAATGAAAATCTTTGATTTTCAACTCTGATGTGTTCTAAAATATTTTCCAAGTTTTCAAACTAAAACTAATGTGACTGATGTGTCAAAATTTCCCGCATTTTAAACTTTTTGAACTTTTATTTTCAAAATAATGACACTTCAATAATTAAAATTTCTTTTGTGACTTTTGGGGTTCAATTACGCATAAAAAAATGTCCAGCATTTCTGCCGGACATTCTTATTTTATGTAAAAAACTCTTAGTGAGCCTCGTTTCCGTCGATACCGTGAGCATGACCGTGAGACAATTCTTCTTCCGTTGCAGGACGCGTATTTAAAATCTCAACCTGGAAATCTAAAACTTTCCCAGCCATTGGGTGGTTAAGGTCAGCAATTACAGCTTCAGGAGTAACTTCAACTACAAATGCCTGAAAATTATTCCCTTCGTTATCAGACAAAGGCAAAATAGCTCCTACTGGTGGAATTCCAGCTTCTGCAAACATATCGATTGGCAATTGAGCAATCGCATCTTCCTGTTTTTCACCGTAAGCTTCTTCCGGCTGAATCACGAAAGCAGCAGTATCACCAGCAGATAAACCGTGAATATTCTGCTCAAATTTAGGAATCATCATTCCTACACCATATAAAAATGTAAGCGGATTTTCTGCTGTCGTTTCTTCTACAAGGATTTTGCTTCCATCCTCTTCGATAGTGTGAAGAACGTACTTTACAGCTACCACATGATTGTTATCAATTGTCATATTTCTTTTTTTGCGTGATTTTTTTCACGATTAAACGGCACAAATATACTGTTTTTGAAGGAATTGATTCATTAATTATCACTAAAGAATCATCTGCGGCATACTAATTTTTATTTTTTGCTTCTGCCTTTTTCTTCTGTCTCAAAACATACAGATACAGACTTTCAACCTTCGCTCTTGCCCAATCTGTTTTTCTCAAAAACTTCAATGACGAATTGATGCTTGGATTATCGGTAAAGCATTTGATGTTGATTTGTTTTCCCAATTCCCCAAAGCCCTGATAATATTCTACCAGTTCCTCGAGAATGGCATCAAGGCGTTTTCCGTGTAAAGGATCTTTTGACTGTTGCTCCATAATTTGGCAAAGTTAATTATTTCATTTCTAAACCTCATAGGTTTTGAAAACCTATGAGGTTTCATGCTTCAAACTTACTTATAACAATGCGAGATACTCAATTCTAAACCTAACGGGTTTTTAGAAACCCGTTTGGTTTGATATATCAAAACAAAGTTGTTTTGAGCAAAATATTCTGCATTTTATCACAAACAATAGTGAAACAAACAAAATGCAACTGCGGGAAGTCACAAACAACCTGTTTTAATTAAATGTAAACTGCATTTGGTTACAAACAACGGTGAAACAAACAAAATGCAACTGCATTTTATTACAAACAGGTTGTTTTAAACAAAATGCAGACTCCGGAAGTTACAAACAAGGATGTTTTAAAACCAACGGAGATCTCCGGAAGTCACAAGCACTCATGTTTGAAACCAACGGAGTACTTACGAAATTACAAACAGCGTTGTTTTACATAAAAAAGAAAATTTCTAATTTTTTAAAAACGACCATTGAAAAAACAGAAATTAATTTGAGAAAGACCGTCGATAAAATGATTGTGTTCAGCATAAATTAGAATTAAAAATCTAATAAGTTCAAACACAGAAGGGAACATCTAAATTACTTTCGATTTAATGTTTTCTCTAAAGAATAGATTAATTTAGCTAAACCGATTTCAAAATTGAATGAACATACAATAAATTTGAGATGAGTAGAAATACAGACGCCAACAAAAAAACATACAATAAAATAATCGCCAACAAGAAGCGAAAAATTCAGGAAGCTGAGCTGAAAAGAAAGAACCGCCTGAAGGAAATGCGCGAAAATACGAAAGCTAAATTAGCCGCAGAAAAGGAACAAGAAGACGAAATAAAATGAAAATCCTCCACACCGCCGACTGGCATTTAGGCAAACGTCTTGACCGTTTTTCACGACTCGAAGAACAGGTTTTGGTGATGAACGAAATCGTTGAGATTGCAGACCACGAAAAGGTTGATTTGGTTTTGATTGCCGGAGATTTATTCGATAATTTTAATCCGAGTGTTGAGGCGACTGAACTTTTCTATAAAACTTTAAAACGTTTATCTCTAAACGGAAAACGTCCGGTGATCGCCATTTCAGGAAATCATGATTCTCCGAGTCTGATCGATGCACCGGATCCCTTGGCAAGAGAATGCGGAATTATTTTGGTTGGTCATCCGAAAGCTCAGATTACGCCTTTTGAACTTGAACATTTTAAAATTTCAAAAACTGCATCTGGTTTTATCGAACTGGAATTGAAAAATCAGAATTTTCCTGTCAGAATCCTGCACACGCCTTATGCGAATGAAGTGCGTCTTAAAGAATATCTTGGAGAAAATAAGGACGAAGAACTTAATCACGTTTTGAGAGAAAACTGGAAGCAAACTGCCGATGAATTCTGCGACGAAGACGGGGTCAATCTTTTGATAGCTCATTTATACATGAACAAAAAAGGTACGCCGATGTTGGAAGAACCTGAAGGTGAAAAACCTATTAAAATCGGAAATGCAGACCTGATCTGGTCGGATATTATTCCGCATCAGATTCAATATACGGCTTTGGGGCATCTGCATGGTTTTCAGAACATAGGAACTGCAGAAAAACCTGTCGTTTATTCTTCATCGCCTTTGTGCTACAGTTTCAGCGAGGCCGGACAGACGAAATATGTTTCCATCATTGAAGCTGAACCTAAAAAAGCCATTACGTTTGAGAAAATTGCTCTGGAAAATGGAAAACCTCTGGTCAGAAAGACCTTTGATTCTGTAGAAAAAACCATTGAATGGCTTAAGGACAACCCAAACACGATGGTTGAACTCACGCTGGAAAGCGAAACTTTTTTAAAAGCCGAAGAAAGAAAAGTGATCTATCAGTCTCATGGCGGTATTGTGCATTTAATTCCGAAAGTTAGAAATCAGGACTTTAATGATAATAATTTAAGCGAAATTAATCTTAATCAGGATATTCAGGCGTTGTTCAAAGATTATTTTAAATCTAAAAACGCAGGTCAGGAACCGAATGAAGATTTAATTAATCTGTTTAATGAGATAGCTTCAGGTAAATAACAATCAAGGATTTTTCTTAATCTGCAATATATTTTTAAACCGCAAAAGAGACCAAAGAAGATCATTAAAATGTAGAAATTCAAAAGTTTGTAAAATGTAACATTTTTATTTGCAGACTTTGAAAAACTTTAACCATCAAAATCTTTCTCTTTAGCGGAAAAACAAAACACACATTTAAAAATGATTCCAATTCAACTCACTTTAGAAGGTCTTTACTCATATCAGGAACGTCAGAAAATCGATTTCGAAAGCCTGACGGAAGCTGGTTTGTTCGGTATTTTCGGCTCGGTAGGTTCCGGGAAATCTTCTATTTTGGAAGCCATTTCTTTTGCGTTGTATGGCGAAACTGAACGTCTGAATTCGAGAGATAAACGTGCTTACAATATGATGAATCTGAAATCAAATAAGTCTCTGATTGAATTTGATTTTATTAATTATGAAAACAAAAAATTCCGTGCTAAGAGAGAATTTAAAAGGAATTCAAAGAATTTTGAAGATGTAAAAACGCCTGAGGTCACCTTCTATGAATGGAAAAATGAGAGTTGGATTCCGTTGGAACATTCCAGTGCGGAAAGAATTATTGGGTTGAGTTATGCGAATTTTAAGCGGACGATCATTATTCCTCAGGGTCAGTTTAAAGAGTTTCTTGAACTGGGAGCGACCGAACGGACGAATATGATGAAGGAGATTTTCAGTCTTCACCGTTTTGATTTACAGAAAAATGTTTCGGATCTGAATACCAAAAACAAATCTGAACTCGATCAGCTGGAAGGTCAGCTGAAAGGTTTTGAGGAAGTGAACGAAGAGCAGATTTCGGTGCAGAAAGAACATTTGAAACTCGAGCAGCAGAAATTTGAAGAGATCAAAGTTCAGTTTAAAACCATTGAAGATAAATACCAACAGTTAAAAAATCTAAAGACCGATTTCGAATCTTTAAAACAGAAGAAATTTGATTTTGAACAACTCAGTTTGCAGAAAACCGAAGTTGACGAACTGGAAATTAAAACGGAGCTCTTTGACAAGGTTTTCAGAATCTTCACACCCATTATATCGGAAAAAAATAAACTGGAGAAGGAAATTTCAGAACAACTGAAAAATAAAGAAAATCAGTTTAAAATCTTACAGGAAACTGATGCGAGATTTGAAGATATTAAAAGTAAACTGGCTGCGATTCTGCCAAAATTTGAAGCATTGGAGCAATCTAAAATTCAGGAAAATGATTTGAGCCTGATCCTGAAAATGCTTGAATATTCTGATGATATTAAAACTTTAAAAATAAGAACTGAAAAAGGTTCGGAGAAAGTAAAAGAGGTTGAAGCTGCACAGAAATTAATCCAAAAAAATATAAATGAATTCACTGAAAATGTTGAAGCTTTAAAACCTAAAAAAATAGATTCAAATACTTTGATTCATGTTGGAAATTGGTTTTTGGAGCAGAAAAATTTAGCGGAATCAGCAAAAAATCAAATCGTAAAGATTGAAGAAGCTCAGATTAAAATTGAAAAACTAAATACTGACCTTATTCCCTTTGCCGTGGATCCTGAAATCTATAAAGAAGAGTACAAACTAAAATCTGATGCTTTAGAAGCGGAGGCGAAAAAACTTTCAGAACGGAGAAGCCAGCTTGAAGTTCAGCAGAAACTGGCGCATTTTGCCGGAGAACTGCATGACGGAGAATCCTGTCCGCTGTGTGGCGCGCTTGAACATCCGAATATTGTTGAATTTGATGATGTGAATGCTGAATTAACTGAAATTAAAAAACAGATTGAGCAAACCGAAATTCAAAAAAATACTTACCAAAAACAAGTTTCTGAAATTGAAAAACTTCTCGACCGAAAAAAGATTTTTAAGGATCAACTGAAAGCTGAACAGGAAAATTTAAATCAGATTACAACTAAAACTGAGACGCACAGAAAAACCTTTGTTTGGGATAATTTTAATGCTGAAAATGAAGCGGATTTTGAGCAGAAACGCCAGCAGTCCCTTGAAATTGAAAAGCAGATTGAAGAACTGACACAACAGATTTCCGGGCAGCAAAAAGCTCTGGAAATAGAGCGTGAACATCTGGAAAAATATAAAAAAGCTCTGGAAGAATTTACACTTGACGAAGCTAAAAAAGAAGAGCAGATCAGAACGAGCGAAGCCAATTTGAAAATTTTAAAATGGTCAGATTACAAAGAGAAAGAAACTGCTGAGATTGTAGATATTTATAAAAAACTCGCACAATCCAATCTTGAAACTGAGCAGAATTATCAGCAGCTTGTAAAAGATGAAAAGGAAATCTCGCCTAAAGTAGCGGAACAGAAAACGATTGTCAGTCAGTTGAAAACGAGAATTTCCGAACTGGA
The DNA here is from genome assembly GCF_001424105.1 of Chryseobacterium sp. Leaf394. GTDB lineage: Bacteria > Bacteroidota > Bacteroidia > Flavobacteriales > Weeksellaceae > Chryseobacterium. The sequence continues at coordinate 86,157 of NZ_LMQH01000004.1, forward strand.
AAAAGAGATTTCAGAGAATGAAAATATTTTAACGAAATCCTTAGTTGAAAATAATTTCATTGATGTAAAGGCTGTTCAAAACATTCTTGTGCAGGAAATTAATGTGCAGCAGGTAAGAAATACCATTCAGCAATTCAGAATACAGTTTGAAACACTGAAAAACGGAATTTCTGATCTGGAAACCAAGCTCAAAGATTTTTCTTTTGATGAAGAACAGTTTGCTGAAGCGGAAAACAAGTTTACAACTGCTGAAAATGATTTAAAACTTGCCAACGATTCTGTCGTAAAAATCGTTTCTGAAATTGACCGGCTTGAGAAAGAATTTAAGAAAAAAGAAAATCTTCTTATGGACTTGGCTAAAGTTCAGAAGCGTCGTGAAAATTTAGCAATCATGCAGAATCTGTTCAACGGAGCTGGCTTTGTGCGTTACATCTCGTCCATTTATCTGAGACAGTTATGCGACCACGCCAACGTCCGTTTTCACCGGATGACGAGAAATCAACTAAGTTTACAGTTGAACGAAAACAATGATTTTGAAATCATCGATTACCTCAACGAAGGTCGCAGCAGAAGTGTAAAGACCCTATCTGGCGGACAGGCTTTTCAGGTTTCATTGAGTTTAGCTTTGGCTTTAGCAGAAAGTGTTCAGACGAATGCACAGTCGGAGAAGAATTTCTTTTTCATCGACGAAGGTTTCGGAACACAGGATGTAGAATCGGTGAATATTGTTTTTGAAACGCTGATGAATTTACAGAAAGAAAACAGGATTGTCGGTATCATTTCCCACGTGGAAGAACTGAAAGAAAAAATTCCTGTTTCGCTGCATATTACGAAGGATGAGGAAAGGGGAAGTTTGATTGAAGTGGTATAAACGTAATTGATTGATTTTACGATTATAACAAACTAATATCATTTTCTTTAAAGAAAATATAAAATTATTGCATTAGATTACAAAAATAATTATATATTTAAATCACATTCATTTTCATGATTTGTGTTTTGGTTTAGGTACAGAGCAGTTGAAAAAACTGCTCTGTTTTATTTTATATAACCCATGATATGGGAATAATTTCACAGTAAAATAATCCTGATTCAGGGAATTTTAAAGATCAATTTCAGACAATTACTCTCCTCTTACAGAAAAAAACTCCACAGAAAAATTTCCTGCAGAGTCTAAACTTATTTTACCTGATGTGCAATTTCATTTCCGAAAAGCTCAATCGATTTTCTCATCACGTCATCGGCCGGATCGCCAACGTCCATGTGACCGATGAATCTGGTGATTCCGAAGATCTCTTTCATGTAACTGATCTTATCTGCAACCTGATTGGCATTTCCAATAAACAAAGCTCCGTCTTTGCTTCTTCCGCCTTCATACTGCATTTTTGAAAAAGGTGCCCAACCTCTAGACTTCCCTATCCTGTCCATCTGAGATTTGTAAGTATCAAAATATCCGTCGATCACATTCTGGTCTTCGCTTAAAAAAGTATGCGAGTGAATGGCAATCTGCATTTCGGATTCCGGATGACCGGCTTTCAGGTATTCCTGTTTGTAAAATTCAATCAGATTCTTAAACTGAAGCGGCATTCCGCCGATGATTGCAACAATTAAAGGCATTCCCAATTGCGCTGCACTTAAAACGGACTGCGGAGTTCCGCCCACAGCTCTCCAAATTGGGAGTCTGCCATTGTTTTTTGCTCTCGGATAAACGGTTTGATTCTGCATCGGAGCACGAAGTTTCCCCGACCACGAAACGTTTTCTTCAGAATTAATTTTTAACAGTAATTCTAATTTTTCGTCGAAAAGCTGCTCGTAATCATTCAAAGAATATCCGTATAAAGGAAAAGATTCAATGAAACTGCCGCGACCTACAAAAATCTCTGCTCTTCCGTCTGAAATGAGATCTAAAGTTGAAAAATCTTCATATACTTTCACCGGCTCAGATGAACTCAAAACTGTTACACCACTCGCCAGTTTGATATTTTTGGTAACACTTGCTGCGGCAGCTAAAACCATTTCCGGTGAAGAAACTGCGTAATCTGCGCGGTGGTGTTCTCCCATGGCAAATACATCTATTCCGACCTCATCCATCAGTTTTACCTGACCGATGATTTCGCGGATTTTCACTCCTGCGTCTCTGTATTTTCCGGTTTTCTGGTCGAAGGCGACGTCGCCGAACATTCCTATTCCTAATTCCATATTATTAATATTTATAGAGCAAAATTAGTTGAATGGTTGTTTAAAAACGTTGATGTTTGATAAGAAGGGGTTTAGTACAAATTGCAAAATCGGTTCACAGGTTAATTTCCACTTAAATGTAATAATTGTTCTTCACACAACACTTTAGAATCGAAATGCAAATCTTTACAATTTCATTCTTTTTCTTTTGTCTTGAAACAAAAGAAACAAAAATTCAAGACATGGAAACGTAGGCTAAAATTCTGAACAATTTCCTAAAATCTCCAAACTCGGGCGGAAACAAAACTTTGCATTAAACTACTATTTTTGCCGCCACTCAAACAATGGATATTTTTTAACGGAAATTCTTCAAAATTTTTTAACGCCTACGTTTCCGAGGTCGGTTTATACAAAATTTTAAAAAACAATTTCCATACAAAATTGAAGAACAAAAAATTCCAGCCTTTACAGACTGGAATAGTGATTTATAAAAGGAATTCAGCCAGATGCTAAAAGTCATCAGCTATAGGCCTTACTTCTTCAGATTCTGATCAAAATAATCCGTTACTTTCTGCATTAAATGTACTCTGTCTTTTCCGGCAACGTTGTGGGGATGACCAGGATACATGAAATAATCCAGCTGAACTCCATTGTCAACTGCGGATTTCAGGAATTTTACAGAGTGCTGCCAAACCACAACATCGTCCTGCGCCCCGTGAATCATTAATAATTTTCCTTTTAAATTCTGAACTTTATCCAACAGATTTGAAGCTGCGTAACCCTGAGGGTTTTCCTGAGGAGAATCCATGTATCTTTCACCGTACATGATTTCGTACATGCTCCAGTCGATTACCGGACCACCTGCAACGCCAGCTTTGAACACATCGGGATGACGAAGCATAAAACTGGTTGTCATAAAACCACCAAAGCTCCACCCGTGAATTCCCAATTTTTCTGAGTCTACATAAGGAAGAGATTTTAAATAGTCAACTCCTTTCATCTGGTCGTTCATTTCTGTGGTTCCAAGGTTTCTGAATACCGCCTGCTCAAACTTCAGACCACGGTTGGCAGAACCTCTTCCGTCCATTGTGAAAATAATATAGTCGTTCTGAGCCATATATTCGTACCAAAGATTTCCCGAAGCCGGAAAAGTGTTATTGATCAGCTGTAAATGCGGCCCATTATATAAATAAACAATAGCCGGATATTTTTTTGTAGCATCAAAATTGGTCGGAAGAATAATCTTTCCGTACAAAATTGTTCCGTCGTCAGCTTTCAGATTGATATTTTTAATTTCAGGTCTTGCATAATTCTTCAACGGATTTTCTGAGGTTAAAATGTTCTGAATTTTCAAGGTGTTTGTATTGATAACATTAACCTTTCTCGGAGTCGAAGCATTTGAATATGTATCGTACAGATAGTTTCCATCGGCACTCAAAATTCCGGCATGCGTTCCTTCAGCATCGTCCAGTCTCTGTTTTTTATACGAATTCCAGTTGATTCTGTACAAATGTCTTTCAGTAGGGCTGACTTCTGTCGAAGTGTAATAAATCTCTTTTTTCTTTTCATTAAATCCTAAAATGTCGGTTACCAGCCAATCCCCTTTTGTAATCTGAGCGACCAAACCTTTCTCTAAACTGTAATGAAACAAATGGTTGTATCCCGATCTCTGACTTTGCCAGATAAAATCGGTATTAGAATTCGGGAAAAACAAGAGCGGATGCTGTGGCTCAACATATTTATCACTCTTCTCTTCGAATAAAGTTTTAACTAAATTTCCCGTTGCCGCATCGTACTGATTCATCTGTAAATGATTCTGTCCGCGGTTTAGAATGCCCACAAAAATATATTTTGAATCGGGGCTCCAGGTAACTGCTGTTAAATACTGATCTTTTTCACCCTCAATTTTCAGGTAAACTGTAGATTCATTTTTAATATTAAAGACACCCAGCGTCACTTCGTGGGAAGTTTTTCCTGCCATTGGATATTTGATATTGGTGTTGACAGCGGGAGTTACAGACCAGTCGATGATGGGATAATCTGCTACCATCGTCTGATCCATTCTGTAGAACGCTACCGATTCAGAGTTGGGTGCAGGAAAAATCCCGGTGTCGATGCCGAATTCGTTTCTGTGAACGTTTGACGCTCCGAAAAGGATATTTTCGTTCGATTCGTTGCTCACCGCAATTGTTTTTCCGTTTTTATTGACGAAAAGATTATTCTTATCTGTAAATGCAAAGGTTTGACTATCATTAAATACTTTCAGATTCTCTGCACTTTTGGGAGTTTCGGCTGACTTTTTAATTTTCCAGTCGCTGCCCGATTTTTCTACCCAGTTCATTTTACCGTTAGACATAAAATAACCTTTGGATGCGCCGGTAAATTTCACCTGCGGAATTCCTTTCATTTTATTTTCTGCCAATCCTTTATTCAGTTGGTTCAAAGAAATCAGAGTATCCTGTTTTCCTGTTTTAAGATCTGTAATCAGGTAACCGTTTTTCACTGCGTTGATGTAAGATTTGCCATCTGCAGACCATGAGAACTGGGAAATATTTTTCACAGCCAAATTGGTCCGCATACCATTGACAGCTTCTGCCATCGTGAATTTTTGGGTTTGCGCAAAAGCTGTTCCGCCCAAAACAATCATCATTAAAGATAATTTATGTAGTTTCATAAGTAAAATTTCATTTTTTTATAAATAATACCTCACCGGAGATGCAGACAATTGCTGATTAAACCATATTTGTACCACCGGTTTCATTATATTCAATAGAATCTTCCAAAAATAAGAAATAAATATCAGCCATTAAAAAGTCATTTAATGATGAATGTTTTATATTCAAAATGAATTTTTAAACTTTCCAAAAAAATTTTTGTAAACACGATAAAAGTCCTGCTCAGCTCCTGAGTGGCGAGATCTTATAAATATTTACATTTTATTAAATGATCTGAAACTGAAAATTCAAGTACACTCTAAGTCTTCAATTGTCTGATCATTTTCCTATGATTACTGCACTGAAATAATAAATAAATTTAAAAAGTGCTTGTTTTCAATATATTATGTGTACATTTGTAGAATAATCAGGCACCTGCCGACGCTTACTCTGAAACTTCTGAGTTTACTCATTCTATCAGTCTTCGCTTTTACAGTCGCTAATTTTTGTCGTCACAGAACAGGTGCAGTACCTTTTTTCAACCTGAATAAGTTCAGGATCTAAAAATTTCCAACATCATTTTTTGCTTACAAATCGATTTATTACAGTTTTGACCTGCTGATCAGAACGGTAATGGCAACAGCCAAACAATTTTTCAGCAAATACAATAATTTTTTTAATACAATACAATGCAACAAGGAACAGTAAAATTCTTTAACGACACCAAAGGATTTGGTTTTATTACACCATCAACAGGCGGTCAGGACGTTTTCGTACACTCTTCAGGATTAGTAGATACTATCCGTGAAAATGATGTAGTAACATTCGACCTACAGAACGGAGCAAAAGGCGTTAACGCAGTTAACGTGAAAAAAGCGTAATCTCAGAAGACCAATCATCTTCATTAGTGATACAGGCAGATAATTTATTTTATCTGCCTTTTTTTGTGCTGATCAGATACATACTGCTATCATCGCAGTATGATTAGTTTTTTTTCAGCTCTTACAAAATTAAAAATTCAGCAACATAATCCCATCTTACCCATTACTTCCGCACAAATATTATTAAAAAAATAAAAATATTATTACTATATAGAATATTTACAATATTTTTAATGCTTTAAAAATTAGAATCTCAATATATAGTATGAAAAAAGTATTGTACTCCATTGCGGCCCTTCTGGGCTTTTTTGGCATCTCGCATGCCCAACATCTAGAGTGCGGAAATGAACACGTCAGCTACGAAGAATTTCTTTCGCAGCGTGAACTGGCCAATAAAATTTTATCCAAAAACGGCAACTCCAAAAACACTCAGCTCATCACCTACGTTGCTGTGCAGGCACATTTGATAGGCATGAACGATGGTACTGGATACGTATCTGCCAACGGTCTTAATAATGCGCTGTCCGAACTTAACAGAAAATTCGCAGCTTTTAATGTGCAGTTCTATTTTAAAGGTTCCGACTTCCTTTACTATCCCAATTCACTTTACCACAGCGGAAACCAGACTGATGCGGAAACATTGACCTTCAGTCAGCAAAACAGCTCCAATAATTCTATGAACCTATTTCTTGCCAACAGCGTAAAAAGAGGCGGTTCGGGCGTAGGTGGCTGGTCGTATGTAGCACCATCCAATCAAAGCAACAACATTACTTGGGTTGTGAACGGACAGTTGGATGATGATAAAACAACCCCACATGAATTCGGGCATTATTTTGGGCTTTCACATACCTTTAACAATTCTACAAATTCTACAGTAAGCAACCGTGAACTGGTGACAAGAAATTTCAGCGAACCACTTCCAAGACTTTCTGCCAATTGTGACACCAAGGGAGATTTCATCTGCGATACTCCTTCAGATCCACGTGGAGCCGCAAACGCAACAACGAGCAACTGCGCTTATACAGGAACAGCGACCGATGCAAACAGTGATCTTTTTGCTCCGCTGATGAACAATATGATGGATTATAATTTCTGTGCACCGTACTTTTTCACTACGGGACAATACAACAGGATGCAAAATGTAGGATTGCCTATTGTTACCAACTCAAACACATTTACATTGAATGCTCCTGAGACACCTCAGCCTGTTCCTTCGGGAATTACTGCCTCATCATCAGATTACACCAACCAGTTTGCTTTAAACTGGGTTGATAATTCTACAGTTGAAACAGGATATCTTGTTGAGGCAAAAGCAGAAGGCAGCACTGTTTACATACCTGTAAAAGGCGTGATGAAAAATGCAGTTACGGCCAATAATTTTTCTAAATTAACAGCAGGACTGAAATATAATTTCAGAATAAAAGCTTCCAATACAAAGACCAATTATTCTGTGGAATCTGCTCTCATCCAGTTCCCGGCACTTTGTGGCAACAACAATATTACATCATGCTCTCCTCACAACGGGATAGATGCCAGTTATAATATAGAAAATGTAAAGCTTACACAGAACAACATTACACTCTTGCAAAACCTCAACAGCAACTGTTCGGGAAGTGCTATCGGCAACTACTTCAGTACGCACATCGCCAACGTGGCAGCCGGCACCAGCGTAACACTGGAGGCTAAAGCAAAAGCAAACTCCAATACAGGAAGTGCCTATTCACCATTCGTTAAAGTATATGTTGACTGGAATCAAGACAGTATTTTCGATGAGGTTACAGAAAAAGTAATAGAAAACACAGGTTTTAACGGGATTACACAAAACTTCCTCATTCCATCAACTGTACCAACAGGATCTTACCGCATGAGAATAGCCTTCACAGCTTCAACATCCGAATATGCCGCAATAACTCCCTGTCGGGTTTCTTATGGGGAAATTGAAGATTATCAGCTGGCCATAACCAACGGAAATCTAAGCACGATAGAAAATCAGCCTGAAAAAGCAGGCATTTATCCTAATCCGGTAGATGATATTCTTTATATTAAATCTAATCAGAAATACAAAGAATTCAGTCTCTATTCTGCTGAAGGGAGACTGGTGATGAAAGGTGATATACTGGATAATAAGATTAATGTTTCAAGTCTTGAAAAAGGTTATTATGTAGTTGAAATTTCAGATAATAAAGCAAATTCAGTAAGACATAAAATTCTGAAGAAGTAATTACAATTTTAAACTGAGCAAAATTTAAATAAATAAAATTCCGCCCCTTTGCAGAGGCGGAATTGTTATTAAAAAGAAATTCTTATTTGACTAAGGTTTAGTCCAGAATGCCCATTCTCTACCGTTGTAAACAGCTAACTGATTGGTGGAAGTTACATAAACCATCATTCCCGCACTTGGTGAAGGGATGTCTGTATGTGAGTTTACTCTTGGCAGAACCATTGCCTTAGAAGTATCAGATAGAACCAAAATACCCGGAGTACTGTCAGTTTGTGGCGTCCCTCCCAAAGTACCGATTGTTGCTTTTGCACTTAGACTTTCAGCATTGGTATCAGGTATATTTGCTGTTGTAGGTGCAAGTGCACCCGCAGACAGATCCTGCCAGATTGTTGCAGATGCAGGTGTGGTAACCGTTCTGCGGTATTTCACTTTCTGATCTGCTGAATCGAATATAAAAGTTCCCAATGCCAAGGTAGTGGGGTTAGCATTAACTACATCAGTTGCTGAACTTACCCAAGGCAAAACGATGCCCTTATTTCCTCCTGTAGCATTACCAAACTCTACGGAAACAGATGAGTTTACCGGATTGGTATTGGGTGTTGTTTTACCGATGGTCACCTGAGCCAAACTCAAGGCTGAAACCAAACTTAATGATAATATGATATATTTTTTCATTTTTTTTAAACTTTTACTGGTTAAAATTATCACAGGTTTGTCTTGTATAACAGAACCATCCTGTTCCATCGTAGATTTTCAGACAGTTTTCTGTTGTATCATAAACTGCCATTCCGATAACAGCGTTACCAGCCGTTGTGATCGCGTTCACCTGTGCTGTCGTAAGCCTATTAATGACAAAGCCTGTAGATCTTGAATCCAAAACCGTGTGTGCACTTTTGATTTTCATTGGCCAGTTTCCGTTTGTACCTGCTCTGTTTAATGAAGTAAAACCGTGCGAAACATCGATACCCGTAGCTGTACTTGCCGGTCTGAAACACCTTGAACATTCAGCATCCGTGGTGAGTGCATTTTGCGAAGTACCAATTTCCTGCCCTATGTCTGCAGTTAATGGCGCAGGAATATCTGTGTTATCTGCAAGACCTGCTAAATTTGAAGGGTTCGTTGCTGCATTAAGATTATTCCCGGCGTTATTTACCAACTGCGGAACTCCGTTTGCAGAAGCCGACGTGCTGATGATACCAGTTGGAGTTCCTGTTGTTACTCCGTCGTAGATTACTCTTATCTGACCACGTAAAGCGGGTGTAGGATGATTTAACGGATAAATTTGATTATACCTCACAACCTCTGTACCCTCCAAAGCATCAGCGCAGCCATCGTTATCTGAGTCTGCATCAAGACTGTTAGGGATGCCGTCAGCATCTGCATCGCATCCGAATGGAGCAAGAACGATGTTGTCAATACCGAGATCATTACCGCTACTACCGCTTCCCTGCTGATTTACTATTTCTATTGTAACAGTACCAGTAGTTGCAGTAAATTCCATACTTATTCTTCTCCAGACATCATCATTTGCCATTCCGGATAAAGAAGAGTTTGTGGTAGCCAACACGGCATTAGTGGCATCTCTGATTACAAGTTGAAGTCTTGGTATATCTGCAAGATTATCTGCAAGACCAGCCATATCAATTCTGAATCTGTAATTTCGTCCGGGAACTACAGCCAGATTAGTAACTCTGTATATTGGCTGATTTAAACTTGCTGCAGAACCTACATTGATCATTAGATACCTGCCATTTACACTACCAGCAGTGATATCATTATACCCAGCATCTTTATTCAGAGTAGGACTTAAGTTGGTTTTAGTATACGTTGCACTACGTGCATTAGAAGTTGTAATTGCATAACTGCCATCCTGCGGATCTGTGATAACCTGTGTATGAAGCTGCACATTATTATCAGGACTTGTAAGTGGCGCTGTTGCCGACACTGCATTTGTTCCAAAATCATTGCTGAATACAGGAGTACCTTCTGTCCTGGTGGTACAGTTGTTTTCAACCGTATCCAAAATACCGTCATTATCATCATCCAAATCTAATCTGTTAGGAATCCCGTCACCATCAGAATCAGTACTGTCTGCAAGAACGGTAACTGAAATATTAACTGGATTAGACGTAGATGGGTTACTTGCACCATCTAAAATATAATTATCTTTAATGGTGTAAGGAATTGTAGCAACACCTGTAAATGTAGGAACGGGTGTAAAAGTAACTACACCATTAGCAACAGACCATGTACCTTGGGCAGTATTCAATGTTGTCTCAACAGCTGGTGTCGATGGATCCAAATCTACTGTATTTGGATTAACAAGTCCATCAGGATCGGAATCGTTTACAGCAACGTTTAGAGAAACAGGAATACCTTGAAGTGTACTGGTATTATCAGCCACTGCTACCGGCACTGCATTAATAGCATTTGCAGTAACAGATAACTGTACTGTTTCAAATAATAACAGATTGGCAGCAGAAGTACTGGTAGCTGCTGAGTTTGTTCCAGGCCTGAAAACCAACGTTTGTGTAGTTGCTGGTGCTGTGAATCTAAATCTGAAAGTACCCCAAGTTCTCACAGGAACCGAGGATACATTCTGCACTGGATTTGCACCAATCTGATAGCTGAAAAAATCAATATATCGACCTGCATAAGCTCCTCCATTTCCTGTAGCATTAGTAGTTGCCGTAAGCGCATATACAATAACTTCATACTGCCTGCCGATAACCAAAGATCCTAAAGTGGTACTGAGAGATTCTTCTTGTCCAGCAGTTCCAACATCTCGAATTGAAATCCATCTGGTATTCCCATTTGGGGCATTTGGTAAAGTTACTACAGTACCTGTACCATTGATGTTATTAGTCCAGGCTGCCCCACCACCAGCAGTGTTGGTATCCGCAGCAATTGTTGTACTTGAAATATCAGGTGTACCGGATCCATTAGTCCAACCTGTCGGTACACAAGTTGAACAGTTTGCTGTTGCAGAACTTGAAGGCACCGTTTGAGCCAATATTAAACTACAGCTCAGCAAAAGTATAGAGAAAAATAGTTTCTCAATTTTTAAAATCATATGGAAAGTATTAATTTAATTATTAAAAATGAATTTCATTGTTATAAATAAAATTCGCAAACAAGAATTAAATAATACATGGTGGTGGCCTTGAAGAATAAGTTTTAGAATATCCGAACGTTTTAGACCGGGTATTGAAATAGAAATTATTATTGTTAAAAATAAGAATGAGGACTGACCTAAACTCTACATTTTCAACTAAATGGCTGTTGAGAGAATGATTCTGAGAATTCGGAACAATAAAATTAACCTGTTCTGAGTTTCCGGAGTAAAAGAAATTTCGTGAGGTAGGGTTTTTTAAAGAAATTCCACTTTCAGCTGCTTTTTTCTCATTTTTTTCCAACTGAGCCAACAGAGTTTTATCAATCTGAATAGGTTGTTTCCCACGTGCAATTTTGACCTCTTCAGACAGGGTTTTCGTTTTCTTTTCTGAAGTGATTAAAACCGTATGCTCATCTGCACTGTAACTGATGAAAGCTACAAGTTTTGTTTTCTTGTCATTTACAACCGTATTAAAAGACTCATCTGCAGAATAAATCTGTGCTTTGCCGATAACAGCGATCTGTGTCCCAGCGGAAATTTTAGCCGTGAGACTATCCTGTGCCGAAAAAAAGGAAAAAAGGAAGAAAAAAAGAAAAATACAAAGCCCCCGAAAGGTCGGCAGGATTTTGAAAGCTGCCCAAAATTGAAATTTGAAATCTTCGCAAACGCCTTTCAATACTTTGTTTTTTGGTTCTGCAAAATTAGCAATAAGCAATAAGACAACAATAAATCGTTATTTTTTACAACAAATAAACATAATTAAGATATTAATTTAAAATCAATAACCGATACAGTTTAAAATTTAAACCAGATCACCTGCTCTGTTGAAAAATAATTATACTAAAACCCCATAAATAAAGGACTTTAGAGCATTTTTATTTTAATTTATGTTCATATTGAGAAATTTTCCTGAAAATATTTTGTGTTTTATCCCGAAAAACAAAAGCCAATGATAAAGTTTCGTCCGTAATCGGAAAATTGTTCCGGTAACAGCACAAAAAAGCGACAACCTGAGGCTGCCGCTATTGAGATTTAAATGAAATATTTATTAAGGTTTCCAGAATGTCCATTTCTGTCCATTGAAAACTACAAGCCGATGTCCTGCCGAAGTCGCTCCAGCCAGGAAAGCCATCATTCCCGGTGAAGGATTTTTAATATTGGCCAAACTCGTCACAATCGGTAAAACCATGGCCTTTGAAGGTGACTCCAGAACCAAAACGCCGTCCGTAGTTGAAGTTTCGCTTCCAATAATTGCTTTCGCTGCAGCCTGATCTGCCAAAGGTAAAGCCTGTGGCGGTTTTACAACAGCTTCTACTGCCGTTGAATATCCCGACTGTACGCTGAGGTCTTTCCAGCCCGCGTTTTCATTTTTCACCTTTACTTTGTATTCTGCATTCGCAGAGACATCGAAAATAATTGTTCCGCCCTGAGAAGCAGCTACCGCCGTAGGAACGGTTTCTACGTAAGGAAGAATAATTCCTTTATCATTATCAGTTCCGAATTCCAGTAAAACGGAAGTGTTGGTCACGTTCCCCACGCTCGTGGTACCCCCTATTTTCACCTGCGAATAAGCGAACGCAGAAAGAAAAACGGATAATATAATTGCTGTTTTGTGCATGATATTTTCTTTTTTAATTAAAACCTTCAGGAGTTCTAAAACCCTGAAGGTTTAGTTTTACATTAATTCAATAAATCAGTTACGGACAACCCTGAGTGTTGAAACATTTCCAGCCTTCACCTGCTGCAGGTCCTGTATAGATTTTCAGACATCCTGCCCCTGCATTTTCATCCGAATCAAACACCATCATTCCCACAACCGGAATCGCAATGGTCGTTTCAGGACTGCTGTTTCTGGTCACTACAAAACCTTTGGTTTTACTTTCCAAAGCGGTGTATGCCGAATTTCTCAACATAGGCCAGTTTCCATTCACCGCACCTGCTCTTCCGAGAAGCGTGATACCATGTTTTACAGGGTAAGTTGCTCCAGCCACTAGTGCAGGATCTTCGTAACATACACATGCATTTACCAAAGCATTCTGAGAATCCCCAACAGTTTGTCCTTCACTATTGGTATAACCAGTTGGCAGTGGTGATACTTGAGGAATACCAGAAACATTTACACAGGCACCGGTAGCACATAGATTCTGATTTACTGCAGTACTTCCTCCTGTTACGGTACCACCTGCTGCTACCAATTGAGTCGTTGCAATATTCGCAGCACCTTCAATTGCATCAGAACATCCGTCACCATCTGAATCTAAATCTAATCTGTTTGGAATTCCGTCCCCATCCGCATCGCACTCCAGATACATCAAAACAGCATAGGCTGGATCAGCATTTGGCGTCGTCGTAGAAAAACCAAAAGTTTTCGGACCAAAATTCATATTTGCAAATCTCCAGTTACCGTTTTCTATTGTTGTCAAGTTAGTATCCAGGTCTGTGAGTGTTTTTTGAGTTGGCGATTCGCTAACAGCCCACTGATTGGCTACAGCAGTCTGATTAACCAGTCCCGGAAATGTAATTGGTATTACCGTTGCAGAATCATAGATGTGAATCGTTTTGCTGTCATTACCATAATACTGAATATCCTGCGCCATCAGAACAAACGCACTCATTGTTCCGGTTACCCTCCATATAGATGGTTGTTGTCCTTGTTTTGTCCACCAGGCATTGGCTGTAGGATTAACAGAAGCATTTGTAATGGAAACAACAACTGCTCCTGAATTAGGAGGATATCCAAATTTAGCACTTAAATCTGCAGTTACATTTTGATTTTTTGCATTTAATGCCAATCCAAAATCAGAAGGTAAGATATCTTTAGCAGTTCCTGCAGTAAGAGCATTCCCTAAATCGGCAATCGTATTGCTGCATTCTACAGTATCTAAAATACCGTCATTATCATCATCTAAATCCTGCCAATCCGGAATTGTATCTCCATCAGAATCTAAACAATCATTCTGAGCAGAAGACTGAGACTGACCAACACCTTGACCCGCTCCCACTAAAGTCGGTATCCCTGTAGTCGTATTTACTGCAGTTCCAAAATTAGTATTTGGTGTTTGTGATGCTATTGGTCCTGAAGCCAGTGTAGTTGGGTTAAAGTTTCCTGCTCCTTCTCTTGAATCTGGACAGCCATCATTATCAGAATCTAAGTCGAGATAATTAGGAATTCCATCGCCGTCAGTATCACAAGCAGGCTGTACAGAGAAAGTATACGAAAAACCATCTATTGTCTGAGATGTATTTGGATCATCAATCCTGTCAAAAACTATCTGAGTAAATGGCAATCCATTAGTACTTGTAATTCTTACCGATCCGAAACCATCCCTTGCAAGAGTGGAAAACGTGTTAGGATCTGAATCATAAAGCTGCCTGGTAGCAGTGTTATATACTAATTCTGTACCGCCACTCATTAGTTGTTCGACATGATTTCCCATAAAACGTGTTCTCATGAAATCAAAATCAGAAATATGCAGTGTTATACTTTCAACTGGAACACTCAATGTTAGCGTATATCTTGCATAATTTGCTGTTGCATTAAAATTCGTAAGGGCTTCTCCCAGTCTCCCTTGCGAAGTAGTGCCTGCAGGCGTATAAACTGTGGAATTAGAAAAATCACCTGTCTGTTTAGCTATTGCAGTATTTATAGTAACTCCGTTAAGCTCACGGTTAAGCGTTCCGGTAATTGTACCCCACGTGATTCCAGAAACAGTGGTAGTAGTACCTGAAGTGGCAATAACTGCTGGTGAAAAATTGGCAAAAACATTTGTTGGAGGACATTCAACAGTATCTAAAATACCGTCATTATCATCATCTAAATCCTGCCAATCAGGAACTCCATCTCCATCAGAATCTAAACAGTCGCTTCTGCTGATATCCTGTGATCTACCAACCGGCTGACCAACAGTACCGGCAGTAGCCGATCCTGAATCTGCGGCCCCACCTGTATTCACAAGGTTGGGAACCCCAAGATTAGCAGCCGACGACCCCACACCATTGTTTGGAGCGACAAGACCAATATTTATACTTCCGTTAGGATTTAATTGTGATGTGTTTACATTTTCTGAACCCTCAATTGCATCCGGACAGCCGTCGTTATCTGAGTCTAAATCTAAATAATTAGGAATACCATCTCCGTCAGTATCACACGGTGCCAAAAGTATTACATTATCGATACGCACGTCTTGTGCATTTCCTGATGAACTAGAATTCGTTATCCACGTTAATGCCAATCTGTAATTACCCGTTCCCGGCGCAGTAAAGGTAACAGGATAAGCCGTTGGCGTGTTAGTAATTGTAACATTACCAGTACCAGACGTTTGAGTCTTGTAAGTTTGAAGTACCTTAACTATGCTATTTGAGGAATCTATCAAAACCCAGGAGAAACTGGCATTTGTTGTTCCGCCTGTTATATTTAACGTAGAAGAAAAGCTGTAAGCTACCCCTAAGCTTGTAGTAAAAGGAGTGGTATTCGCCAAGAGTATATTACCTGGATATAAAGTTCCAGGATTATCTACAAAGATATTTAGTGCTGATCCTGTATAATTCAAAGGCCCGCTGGTATTGGGTGTATTGGTAGAGAAATTACTAATCCATGATGTAGATGCAGGTGATGCTGAAAAATCACCGTTAACAATTTGATTTGGCTTAGAACAAATATCTTCGTCAGTATCCAGAATTCCATCATTATCATCATCAAGATCTGATTCATTAGGAATGCCATCGCCATCCGAATCAGTAGCTGAGATTACTTCGACTGAAATATTTGCCGGCTCTGATGTTGATGGTGTAATCACAGTATTCAATATATAATTATCCTGAATTGTATATGGAATTGTAGCTGTACCGGTGAATTGCGGTAGAGGCGTAAAAGTAACAACCCCACTACTGTTTACTGTAAAAGTCCCTGCTCCAGCCAAAACGAAAGTCGTCTGCAACCCTGGAGCTGAAGGATTTAAATCTACAGACCCCGCCACAACGCTTCCGTCAAAATCAGAATCATTTGAAATAATGTTAATATTTACAGGTGTGTTCTGAAAGGTTTGAGTTGCATCTGCGACAGCAATTGGCACTGCATTTACAGCATTTGCGGTTACAGAAATCTGTACAGTTTCTGCATTTAAAAATCGTTCGGGATTGGTAGTACCCGTAATCACTGCATTATTCAATGCATTGAAAACGATGGGAACTGTTGCTGAAGCAGCTGTGAATCTAGCCCGCTGAGTTTGCCATGTATTTTGTGTAGCAGTGTAATTTTGAGCTGCACCAGTACCAAGCTGTACAGAAAACTGATCGATAAATTTTCCGGCATAAGAAGATGAACCATTCCCACCCTGATTTGTAACTGAACTAAGTGAATGAAAGAAAACTTCGTACAATCTTCCTCCTGTCAAACCTCCGATATTGGTGCTTACCACTTCCTGAACTGTTGTAATGGTACCTAAATCTCTTAGAGACACCCAGTTCGTATGTCCATTTGGAGGTAGTGGCAGACTGATGGGAGTTCCCAGACCGTTAGCTGCGCCAGTCCATAAAGAACCACCGCCGACGTTATTACCGGTATTAAGAGAAGCATTAGTTCTGTTAGATTTATCTGGGGTTCCGCTTACGGTTGTCCAGTTGGTTGGCACACAGTTAAAACAAACTGCTGTACCAGTATTTGTAGCCGCTACTGTCTGTGCACTGCTAAATGCGAATCCAGCCACCGGTAACAATACTGCTATTTTCTTAAAAATATTTTTAAAATTCATTGATATGTGTATTAGTTTAAATCTTTATAAAAAATAAAGACTGTAGAAAATTAATAATAAAACTAAACTAATACAGGGGGAGGCCTTACAGAAAAGACCCTAGAATAACAGAAAGCAAAAGACCTGTTGTTGTAGGCATAGAATTTTTGAGAGTGTAAATAGTCAAGTGCCCGAATAACAGAATGATATTTTTCACCAGCCGATGTTTCATTCTGATCATGCTGATGATTGCGCTCATGCACATAATGTTTTCCGGCTTTTTGATTCGTAGAAAATTTGCTTGCAGGAGGATGACTCAGAATATGATGTGCATGTGATCTATTTTTAAATGCTTTATTGGAAGCAATCTGTTTCTGAACCTTCTTTAGAGTTTCTGACCTTTTGTTAGTTTTTGCAGCTTTCATCTGAGAAGCAAGATCAGCATGATTAAATTTCGGAGATTTTTTGTGAACAATTACAAGATGTTCTTTCCGTAATACATTCTGAGCCGAAACATGTGCGTTTTTAACTTTGAATGCACCCTGCCTGAGTTGCTGATTAAAACTTTCATCAGCAGAATAAATTTTTGAGTCACCGGAAACTGAAATTACAGCAGAAGAAGTACTTATTTCAACCTGTGCAGATAAAAACTGCACCTGAAAAACCATAAAAAGAAAAATAGAAGCACGTACAAAAATGCCTGAATCCCCGATGGAATCTGATATTTTTACACAGCGTAAAATAGAAATAATATAACTCTTCAAGTGCTTTTGTTTTCATTGTAAATGTATAATTATTTTTTAATTTAAACTATATAAAAATCATAATTTACTACAAATTATCTCAAATAATGACAAATAAATAGTTTATGATTAACGATATATTAATGATAAATATTTATTTTAATTCAACTTTAATGATCAAAATCTCGTTTTACAGTACTAAAAAAACCATTTCAAATGAAATGGTTTTTCTTAAAATAAAGTTGTTTTTTAAGGCTTCCAAAAAGACCAGACTTTACCATTATAAATAGCCAGATGGTGATTTAATGTATCATAAACCATCGTTCCCGGTTCGGGATTAATGATATTTAAATGCGGGCTTTCCACTTTGGGTAAGATCATTGCTTTGTCGTTATCTTCCAACACGAGAATTCCTGGAACTGTACTCAAAGTCCCAATGCTTGTTCTGGCCGCAGGAGCATCATCAAAAGGATCCTGCAAAGCGGTATTGGCAACACCTTGCGTATTGTTTATTGGTGAAGGTGCTGTTTCATTTTTAGACAGAGGTTCCCAAGCTGAAGCACCGTTTTTATATTTAACTGTATGATCCGTCGTGTCATAAATGATGGTTCCTTCTACTGCCGAAGCTTTATCCATCGCTGAAGTCGTCCATGGTAAAACCAAACCTTTTCCCTGACCTGTAACGTAATCTCCGAATTCCAGAGAAATAGAAGGATTCACAGTATTGGGAGCAGCGGGCAATGGCAATGTTGTAAGATTTGATTTTCCGATAACCACCTGCGCATTTACAGAAAAAACTATACAGAGAAATGTTATATTAAAAATATTTTTCATTGTTTATTTTCTTTAAATTAAAATGAGTTTAATCCGGGCAAGCCTGCGTTCTAAAGCAACTCCAGATGGTTCCGTTGTAGATTTTCAGGCATTGCACATCTTTATCGTACACCATCATTCCTTCTACAAGGTTTGCTTTGGGAATTGCTGCAATTTCCAAAGCAGTGAGCCTGTTAACCACAAAACCTTTTGTCTTAGATTCCAAAACTGTCCAGGCACTTTGTCTCACTGTCGGCCATTCTGAAACTCCTGAACCTGCTCTGTTGAGTGCAGTGATACCATGTTTCACAGGGTTTGACACTCCGGCATTCTGAATACCCGGTTTGTAGCAGTAACAACCACCATTGACAGCTGCATTCTGAGAATCCCCAAAAGTCTGTCCTGTTCCTGCGACAAGAGGCACACCCATTGTCACAGCTGTATTTCCGACATTATTTCCAAGGTTCTGATTGGGGCTTTGCGAAGATAAAACACCTAAAGCAGTCTGCAAATCTGCAGTTGTGAAAGCACCACCGCCTTCTACTGCATCAGCACATCCGTCATTATCCGAATCGAGATCCAGATGATTTGGGTAAGCATCGCCGTCTGTGTTGGCATTACAATTCATATTATAAACTCCGAAAATAAAACCGTGAGGATCATTTCCACCCGTAAGATTCATTGTAAATGATGCTACAGATTTTGGAATGGAATAAAATGTGTACCCTTGAGTCGCATTTGTGTTGGTACTTACAACATTTCCGATCTGACCTGGCGTAACAGAAGGTACACCATCCAAAAGAGAATATACGCCTGTGTTGAAAACATCAGAATTGCTCAAAACAGTTAATGGAACACTAAAGATATTGGTTATAACCGCTTCTTCATTTCCTAATCCTGCAATACCTATAATATACTGATAATCGTTATCTGCAGTACTGATTGAGTTTGCAGAAGCTCCGAAATCTATTGATACATTTCGGGCAATTCCTCCAACTGTGTTTCCGTAATCAATAACATCAAGATAAGTTGTAGGAAAAGGAGCCGACTGAGTCCCGTTCAAGTTAATTGTTGTTGTGGCAACGTTCGGAGTGTAATAACCCCAGCCATTTCCTCCGGAATTATGTGAAACTTTCACACCTCCCAACGGCAATGCTGCACCTGGAGGAACCAATGAAAACACCGTTGATCCCGTATTTTTAAGTTCTGTGATTTTAGCATTATCAACGATTGTCCCCATGGTTACTGTTGGCAGACAACCTTCTTCGGTATCCAGAATACCGTCATTATCATCATCCAAGTCAAGATAATCTGCAACACCATCAAGATCAGAATCTAAACAGGCATTCTTACTGATATCCTGAGAAACTCCCATGCCCTGTCCTACATCATTTCCAATATCGAAAGATCCTGAGTTTACAATATTGGGAACACCATTATTTGAAACTGCAGATCCGAGACCGCCGTTTGAAGCATAATTAATGCTTCCATCAGTGTTCAGGTGGGAAGAATTTACATTTTCGTCACCTTCAATTGCATCAAAACATCCATCGTTATCTGAATTGAGGTCTAAAGAGTTTTCTATTCCGTCACCATCTGCATCACAGACATTGATAGGCATTAAAACAAAATTATCTACCCCCACATCATTACCTGCAGTACCTAATGGCTGAAGATTTATAATTTCTAAAGAGACGTTTGAAGTTCCAGCAATAAAATCCATTTTAAATCTTCTCCAGATGTCGTCATTTGCCATCCCGATATTATTGGAATCTGTAAAAGCTAAAATATTTCCTGAAGTATCTTTCACAGCAATCCTTAAATTTGGAATGTGAGCGTTAGCCTCTGCAAGACCAGCCAAATCAAGTCTGAATCTATATTTCTTACCTGGAATCACCGTAAGACCATCCACTTTGTACAAAGTTTTGTTGAGATAATTCGCAGCAACATTTATAATTAAAAATTTACCATCCGTGCTTCCATCAGCAATACTGAAATTACCTGCATCCTTATGCCCGTTTACGTTAGTTTGAGTATAAAAAACACTTTGAGATAAAGATCTTGAGACCGAATAAAATCCATCATTCGGATTGACTGCTGCAAAAGTATGCCCCACGACATTCAAATCCTGTGTAGTTGCAGTTCCTGTTCCGAAATTATTACTGTAAACAGGTGTACCTTCAGTTTCGCAAACATTTTCTACTGTATCTAAAATTCCATCATTATCATCATCCAGATCTAAGGAATCAGGAATCCCATCATTATCAGAATCCAGATCCACAAGAACCGGAAGCGTACAGGTTGTAACAGTAACAGCACGAGGTGAACTTACCGTCACCATACGGTTTCCGGCAGCGCCAGTTCCGTTGTAAACAAACGGAATATCAACGTATGTTGCTCCCTGAGGAATAAATGCTACATAAGGTGATGGTGATGTGGTAATACCGGATCCTGTCAGCGTAAATTCAGCAAGACCATTTACAGCTCCTGTAATCGGTACGCGCAAAACAGAGTTTTGTACAGTTCCGTTGGGAATTAAAGGAGTACCCTGAACACCACCTCCTGCTCCACCGCAGTTAATCGCAAATGATGCAGGAACATTTGTAACAGTAGCACATGAACCTAAATCACCAAAATCTCTGCGGTTACCAGCTGCTGTAGTACCTGCAATGTTTCCTACAAACGTTGATGCCCCAGTCATAGCATTTAACTTCCATATATCAGTTCCGTTGCCATTAGTTCTGCTGTAATAAAAGAAATCTCCCAGGTAAGCCAAACCGTTCCCATTTGTAGTACGTAAATTGGGTACAGTTCCAGACAGGCGAACTACTGGTGTCGCCGAAGGAACTGGAGTATCAGGGTCAATTCTGTATAACCAGATATTAGAGTCAGAAACTGAAGTTATTACATACAAATTACCTCCGTTATCAACTGCAATATCATTTAACGTAGTTCCATTTGTCCAGTTCGCATCACCTGTTACATTTCCTAATGATGTTGCAGCACCAGTGCCATTCCATCTTGTTAATGCTTTATTAGAAATACCGTAGACAAACCCTGTTGCCGGATCTGTACCTAAACCAATCGGTGAACCCCAGGTTGTAGATGCACTTTGCTGTACATAGGTCGTAGATGCCGAGTTCGTAACGCCAAGCCAGATTCTACCGGACGCACTGTTTGGAGAAGCTACAAATTGGTTTTGAGATAGACTTGAAGGAACCGGACCATACGCCATGTTTCCGTGAGTTGTGGGCGTTCCGCTTGCTACAAGTGTTGTTCCATCGATGATTCCTGCAGCATTTAAATTTATTCTGTAAGTAAATCCCTGAGCAGAATTAATTCCAAACAATTCATTACAGGTAGGAGCAGATGATGGCGTGAAAACCTGGCATGAAGCCAAATCTAAATCATCAGCATCCGTAAACGGACCAACTAAAGTATTCAGATTGTAAGAAGTTTTTACTGAACTTACACCTGTGTTGGGATTGATCTCGTAAACACGCGCATTGAAAGAACTTACCAAAAGAATATTGGTCACAAATCCTTCAACAGCATAAATACTTCCATTGAAGAATGACAATCCCTGAAAATTGGCCGGCATACTTCCGCTCAGTTGAATAACCTGTACAGCAACAAGCGTTGACAGGTTAACACGGTAAATGTATCTTGAAGCTCCTGAAGTAACTACAACATTCAACAGTCCGTTGGAATCAAAAAACGCATCACTGGAAACCGTGCCGACATTCCAGGTTGCATCCCCCGTAATTGTTCCGAGATCAGTGGCAGGTGCAGGACTCGCCTGGATAAGTCGTTTATTTGCAGACACACCATAAACGTATCCTAAAGTAGCACCCGCGGTTGGATTAGCCGTCAGACCACCTAAGGCCAAAGGAATATTAGTTCCGATACTTGTATTACTTCTGTACACAGGTGAATTTGCTGTCGTATTCGAAGATGTGAAAACCGTTTGAGATGTATTCGCAGGATTAGCACCTACAGCAAGATTGCTCTTTGCAGAGGCAGATAAAGTAGTTGTCGCACCTGGTAAAACACCGTTGAGTGCTGAGATATTGTAGACGTTGCCGTTTTGGGCATTCAGAATGTAAAGTGCATTACAATCCTGAGCTTTAGTATTCAAAAATAATAAGAAAGCAACGAAATATAATAGTTTATTTATTTTCATTAGTTAGATTCTTGATAATAGTAATTGCGTTCTCATTTTTAAAATGAAAACCGTAAAATATCCCTTGATGTAAAATTTAATTTGGTACTGTACAGATATTGGCGAATAAAATCTTTACTTTAACTTAAAAAGTAAGCACACAACTTTACAGTTAATACTAAAAGCATTAATTCATATTCAAAAATCTCACAGAAAATTGAAGGGATAAAAAAGAAAAAAAAATCTAAACTAACGGTGGGGGTCTCACCGGGTAAAACCCCGCAAATCTGTAATCGTAAGCAGCGCTGTTGCAGTGACAGCAGACAGAAAAATGCAGATCACTCAACACCCGCTGAATGTAAAATACAGATTGTACTATTGAAGCATCAGCATAATGCTTACTTAAGTTGCTGAAATTTATAAAAACTCTGTCCGCAGTACTTTGTGAGAATGTACGTGAATGTGAAGAGCTGTTCTGAAAATTATATTTTTTGGAATTAGCGTTTGTAACAGCTAAAACATTTACAATCGTAACATTTTTCTTTGCTGGCTTTTTTAGAACATTCTGCTTCCGAACTGAAGCTTGCTTAGATTTATCATCAACCGATATTGATTGAGCCGATATGATAAGAAGAACCTCATTATTATCGTCAACCTTCTTTGAAACCTTTTTTATATCTAATCTGACGTGAGCAACCTGCTGATTAAATTTATCATCAGATGAAAATATCTGTGCACCAGATTGCAGAGTAAGCTTAGATTCAGTACTATCAACCAGTGCAACCGATTGAGCAAAATATAACTGAGAAAAGAGAAAAACACAAAAGGCAGCAACAAACCTCCACCATCTTGCAAAATGGGTGTTATAAAGATTTGTAAAACAATGATATAAATACATCCCTGACCTCTAATTCTTTTCCGGTGCAAAAATACAAATTACAATGCATAGAATAATAATAAACAAGCCGATTTAATGTGATTTTAGTCAGTAAAATTTGATTATTTTAAATATTTCATAATATAATTAGTTTTTAAATAAATATAATTTAATCATAATGAAATTATTTGAGAAAATTATTATACATAACATTATTTCTGTACAAACATTGTTTCTAGTTGAAACATAGCATCACGATGGATAGGGCGATTGCGAGAATTGAAAAATATAAAATCGCATATTTTATACATTTTTCCGAAAATAAAATAAAACTCACACGTTAGAGACAGGGTTTAACCAAAAAAAAAGCGGCAAACTTTCGTTTACCGCTTCTTTATATTTTAAACTGAAAATTATTTCAATTCTACTTCAGCACCAGCTTCTTCTAATTGCTTCTTAAGAGCTTCAGCCTCGTCTTTAGAGATTCCTTCTTTAATAGCAGCAGGAGCTCCGTCTACGATATCTTTAGCCTCTTTAAGACCAGCACCAGTTAAATCTTTTACCAATTTAACGATAGCCAATTTAGAAGCACCTGCAGACTTAAGAATTACGTCGAATTCTGTCTTTTCTTCAGCAGCTTCACCAGCACCAGGACCAGCCATTACTACTGCAGCAGCAGCAGGCTCGATTCCGTACTCGTCTTTAAGGATAGTTGCTAATTCGTTTACGTCTTTTACTGTTAAGTTTACTAGCGTTTCAGCTAAATTTTTTAAATCTGACATTGTTGTAATGTTTTTGTTGATTATTGATTGATTTTTTTGAGAGTCTAATTATTCTGCAGCTGGAGCTTCTCCTTCTGCAGCAGCGTCCGGAGCTTCGGTTGCTGGAGTTTCTTCCACTGCTGGAGCAGCAACTTCTTCAGTTGCAGTTTCTGCAGTTTCAGCTTTGTTTTGAAGAGCAGAAACAACTCTTTGGATTGGAGACTGAAGTAATCCGATGATTTCACCGATCATTTCTTCTCTAGACTTGATGTTTACTAATGCATCAAGGTTGTTGTCACCAACATAGAATGTTTCCTGTACGAAAGCCGATTTCAAAGCTGGCTTTTCGTCTTTCTTTCTAAAGTCTTTGATTAATTTTGCCGGAGCGTTAGCTGTTTCAGCAACCATTAATGCAGAGTTTCCTTTGAAAGTTGAGAACATTTCAGAGTAATCTACTCCTTCAATCTGTTCCATTGCTTTTTGCAAAAGTGTATTTTTCACCACTTTTACTTTGATATTCTGCTTGAAAGCCTGTCTTCTGAAGTCAGAAGATTTACCAGCGTTCAAACCGTCAAGATCTGCTACATAAATTACTTTTGCATCCTGAAGCAAGTCTTTGATCTCTTGTATTGCTACAACTTTTTGGTCTTTTGTCATTGTCTTAAGGATTATAATTAGTTAACAGATTTACTATCAATTGCAATACCCGGGCTCATAGTAGAAGACAGATAAATGCTCTTCACATAAGTACCTTTAGCAGCAGTTGGCTTCATTTTGATCAAAGTAGAAATCAATTCCTGAGCATTTTCCTTGATTTTAGCAGCATCGAAAGATACTTTACCAATACCAGCGTGGATAATACCGTATTTATCTACTTTAAAGTCAATTTTACCCGCTTTTACTTCAGTTACTGCTTTACCGATTTCCATCGTTACAGTACCTGATTTAGGGTTAGGCATCAAACCTCTTGGTCCTAATACTCTACCCAATGGTCCTAATTTACCCATAACAGCCGGCATTGTAACGATAACGTCAACATCTGTCCAACCTTCTTTTATTTTCTGTAAATATTCGTCAAGACCTACATAGTCAGCACCAGCTTCTTTCGCTTCAGCTTCTTTATCCGGAGTTACCAAAGCCAAAACTTTAACATCTTTACCGGTACCGTGAGGAAGAGATACAACACCTCTTACCATTTGGTTTGCTTTTCTTGGATCTACACCCAATCTTACAGCGATATCTACAGAAGCATCGAACTTCGTAGTGTTTACTTCTTTCACAAGAGCAGAACCTTCTTCAAGGTTATAGATTCTTCCTTTTTCTA
The DNA here is from genome assembly GCF_001424105.1 of Chryseobacterium sp. Leaf394. Lineage (GTDB taxonomy): Bacteria > Bacteroidota > Bacteroidia > Flavobacteriales > Weeksellaceae > Chryseobacterium. The sequence continues at coordinate 111,615 of NZ_LMQH01000004.1, forward strand.
CTTTGCTTAAAGCTTCTTTTTGCTTTTTAGTCAATTTTGCCATTTCTTTAAGTATTAAGCGTTAAAAGTTGGTTTAGTTCCTGTTACTCTTAATCCCATAGATCTAGCAGTACCTGCAACCATAGAAACTGCAGAATCCATAGTAAAACAGTTAAGGTCAGTCATCTTGTCTTCAGCGATCTTCTGAACCTGAGCCCAAGACACAGCACCTACCTTGTTTCTGTTTGGTTCTCCGGAACCACCTTTGATTTTAGCCGCATCCATCAACTGGATTGCTGCAGGAGGAGTTTTGATTACGAATTCAAAAGATTTGTCTTCGTACACTGTAATTACTACAGGTAAAACTTGTCCTGGCTTATCTTGGGTTCTTCCGTTAAATTGCTTACAAAACTCCATGATGTTCACACCTGCAGAACCTAATGCCGGACCTACTGGTGGAGATGGGTTTGCTGCTCCTCCTTTTACCTGGAGCTTAACCATTTTAAAGACTTTTTTAGCCATTGTTTGTTTTTTAAATTTGAATAATTAATGAGTTTGGAAGCATTTATTATTCAGCAGGTTACCGCACTCACATAAAGTAAACCTACTTTTCGGACTGCAAAATTATGAAAATAATTTTAATTAGCAAATAGTTAACTCATTAAAGTTCAGAAATAAATTAATTATTTTAATATCAACATTTCAATTAAATGTTTACTTTTATCGCAAATCTCCATACCATGAGAAAATTAAAATTTTTAGCATTATTCGCCTCATTATCTGTGATGCAGTCTTGCTGGCTCTTTAATTTCGAAGACGAACCTGCAGGCGTGCAACAATCTATGTATGAACCTGTGTATGCCACAAGAGCTCAACTGTCTGACATCAAGATTCAAAATCCTAAACCTACAACCAAAAATGCTAAAATCTATCTTAAAGATCAGTACATTTTTGTGAATGACAGCCGCGACGGTTTCCATATTGTAGATAATTCTGATCCTGCCAACCCGAAAAAAATAAAGTATCTGAAAGCTTTAGGCTCGACAGATGTAGCAATCCGTAATGATGTACTCTACGTGAATCAAGCTACCGATCTTGTTGCTTTAAAAATAAATACTTCAACTGATGAAGTGCAGGTTTTAAAAAGAATAGAAAATGTGTTCCCCTCCATTCAGTCTCCTGATGGTTTTATAGGCGAACCACAGATTGATAAAATAATTGTTGACTGGAAACTTAAATAAAACACCATGAAAAAATTTTCTATTTTACTTCTTATATTCTTTCTTTTTGGCTGTAATAATGACTCGGCAGATAAACAGGGCAGTGACGGGAAAGAAGGCTCCACAGCAACTTTCATTCTGAAAAACAATAATATGTATGTGGTTGATCATTCTAACCTGAATGTCTTCAGCATTACAAATCCTGAAAATCCTGTAAAAGTACGGACGGTAGAAGTTGGATTTGATATTGAAACCTTATTTTCAAATGGTGATTATCTTTTTATAGGTTCCCGCAACGGTATGTTTATTTACAATATTGCTGCAGAACCTGAAAATCCTAAATATGTATCTAAGGCGTTACACCTCAGAGCCTGCGATCCGGTGGTTGCCAACGGTACTCATGCTTTTGTTACCTTACATTCCAATACGGTTTGTGGTGCTGCAAATAATGTATTGATGGTGTACGATACTACAAATATTCAGCAGCCAAAGCTTATTACCCAGCGTGACCTTGCTGAGCCAAAAGGTTTAGCTTTAAATGGTAATTATCTTTACATCTGCGACAAAAACGATATTGTAATTTTTGACATCAGCAATCCGCAAAACCCGAATGTGGTAAAAACCATAGCCAATGTACCTGCACGGGATCTGATCATCGACAACAATCATCTTTTTGCTTTTACCAATTCAGATGTGAAACAGTACAGCATAGATCCTGCGAATATTCAAAACATCAGTTTGATCAGTTCGTATACTTTATAAATTTTAAAAGAAATTTGGGGTCAGTTTCTTTAATGGAAGCTGCACTCCAAATCTCACCTGTTCATAAGGGAAGTACCGTATTCCATGCTGAAACTGCAGAAATAGTAAAGTTCCGTCAGTGGTTTTGAGATTGAGTTTTGATGCTAAAATCATAGGTTTATCACCATAATCTTTAACACGTGTAATCCAACCATTATATCCTGAAAAGGTATTTTCCCAACTGATATTTTTGTGTTTTAAAATCAGTTTCAAACCGTACATAATCGCATCGTCCTGAACATTGAGATTGGGAGTCTGGATATCCCAGGAATAAAATCCAAAATCTGTAACCACTCTGAGTTCATCAATAAAGCTTTTCATTCTGAAAGACTTCCCCATTTCTACATCAAAATAGTATCCTGCAGTGTTGAAAAAGCGACGGTTTTTGAAATCGCTTCCTGAAGCCGTTTTTAAGCTGGAATTTAAAATTAAATCAGGTTTAAATTTGCCTTCAGACAACAATTTAATTCTCGTCTGAACATAAAAATCACCGGTAGCAAAGCCTTCGTTTTTCTGCATTTGCCGTCTTGCAACGATTTCATCTGTGACAGAATAATGTTCAACTAAAGTTTTCCATACTTTTACTGAAACTTTTTCAGCAATTAACGGAACCTCAATTCCGGTCAGATTGGAAATGGTCTGGTCACCATGGCCGAAATAGTAATCTCCGGTAAAGGAAACCTGCGTAAATGCGGGAATTGATGCATCGGTAAATTCAGGAACAGGATTGGCGTTTGGTCCGAAATAATTGGTAGTATGATGAATCAGGTCTTGCCCGAAACAGAGGGAAGCTGATAAGAATGTCAGCAATGGCAGTATTTTCACAGTTTTTAGTTTAGCTTAGTTTAAGCAAAAGTAAAAAAATGGGAAGAACAAACGATGGAAAATATAGGAATAATCTCTCTCAGCTTCTAAAAATACAACTGCTATTAAAACAATTAATCCTCAGCAGTCTTATACTTAGGTCTGAGGTTTCTGAATAAAACATAAGCAAGTGCAATAATGCAGGTTTGGATCCATTCAAAATCAAGTTTAAATCTTATATTGGCAGCGTGACCCACAAGATATGGCACTGTAAATCCCGCCAGCAAAAAACATGACAAAAAGAAAATACGCTTATGTTTTCTGAACAAAAAAATCAAGCTGAGCAATAAAGCTGTATTGATCAAAATAACATACAGCTTCCTTCCAAACAAAATTTTAAAACTGTAGTCATTAAAATAAATCTTTGGAACATACCATAGACTAATGAAATTATTAACGGCTTTCTTAAAGGGAGCTAAGTTATCTTTTTCCACAATTTTAAGAACTTCCTGCTCGTAAACCTTTTCTGCAAAAAATTCATTTTCAAACGTCACTTTATCAAACACACTCTTTTCATATTCTTTACTCATAAACTGATTAGAAGACAAAATCTGATACTCTGAAACATAACCTACAAAAACATTTTGCCAAACCGGAGTTTTCGAAAGAATTAATTTATCAAATGTAATATAATTTCTCACAACCCATGGACTGTACACTAAAGTTCCCACCATAATTACAAAGAGCACATTTTTTACCTTACTTTTCTTATTCAGAAGAAAAAATATCATCAGTATGACCATGACTGGGATAAAAACAACCTGCGTCAAAGCTAAGATTCCAGACACCACACCAAAACAGAATAACAGACTTAAGGCGTGCATTCCTTTCCACAAACAGGAGTACAGCCACCCATATAATACTGTTAAAAGAATAAAAAGATTGGTAGCTTCTAAAATATTGGAATAGTAAAAATATGATGGTGATAATATAAATAAATAAGCCGCTAAAATACCTGCTGAACGAAGTTTGAAATTGGTGAATATGTGTTTTATAATGATGGGTATGATAAAATAGAACAGGTGTTGTGTAATAATAATCACTGGTACAGCATTCGAAACTCCGAAGACAAGGATATTAATGTATAAATACAAAGGGTAAGCCGGAAGTTTATAAGCTGAGTTTCCATGATCAATATACCACGAATACTCACCATGCGCCGCAAGATTTTCTGCAATTTTCCAGTCTTCAAAAAAATCAGCATGAAAACCCAGTCTTATGGAAAACCCAATTTTTAGCAGTAAAACAATAAGGTTGAATATTAAAAAAATATTCCAGTTTAAAAACCAGCGGTGATGTACAGCAGTGACTAATTTCGACATATTAAATCATAAATTTATGAAAATAAAAAAAGCGGATTAAAAAAATCCGCTTTTATATATACATAATCCTGTATTAAACCTTTTCAACCTGCATGAAGCTAAGCTCCATTGGTGTTTTTCTTCCGAAGATCAATACAGAAACTTCAATTTTCTTTTTGTCTTCAAGGATTTTTTCTACTGTACCGTTGAATCCGTTGAAAGGACCATCGATTACTTTTACATTCTCTCCTACGATGAAAGGAATTTCAAGATCAGTAGCGAATTCTGAAAGTTCATCCATTCTTCCGAGCATTCTGTTGATTTCAGACTTTCTCATTGGAACAGGATCACCTCCTTTTGTTAAGCTTAAGAAAGAAATTACTCCCGGAATGTTTTTTATGACGTGGGGAATCTCTCCCATTAAATCTGCTTCCACCATTAGGTAACCAGGATAATATGGTTTTTCTTTTGGAACCTTTTTACCGTTTCTCATCACGATAACTTTCTCCATTGGAATCACTACCTGAGTAACATACTGCTCAAACCCTAAACGTTTGATCTCTGTTTCAATGTAGTTTTTCACTTTATTTTCCTGTCCGCTGATGGCTTTCAGCACATACCATTTCAATTCACTCATTATGGGAAAATCCTTTTTTAGTTGAACATATTGATTAGCATTCCGATGATGTTGCTGATTGCTTTAGAGAAAAGCTCATCAACTCCAAAGGTAAACAATGCAAGAATCACAGTAGCTATAGTCACTACAATTGTAGAAGACTGAAGATCTGACCATTTCGGCCATTCAACTTTATGTCTGAATTCGTTATAAGAACCTTTTATAAAATCAACAAATGAACTCATAATTTATATTTGCACGGGCACAAGGATTCGAACCCTGATCAACGGTGTTGGAGACCGGTATCCTACCATTGGACGATGCCCGTAGATTAAAAAGTTCCGTAAGTTTCCTTACGGAACTTTATTTTATTTTAGATGATTAGTCGATAATCTCAGTAACCTGACCTGATCCAACTGTTCTACCACCTTCTCTGATCGCAAATCTAAGACCTACGTTAAGAGCGATTGGCTGAAGCAATTCTACAGTGATCTCTAAGTTATCACCAGGCATTACCATTTCTACACCTTCTGGTAAGAAAATCTCACCTGTAACGTCAGTAGTTCTTACGTAGAACTGAGGACGGTACTTGTTGTGGAATGGAGTGTGACGTCCACCTTCTTCCTTAGAAAGGATATAAACAGATGCTTTGAATTTTTTGTGTGGCTTCACAGAGTCTTTCTTAGCGATTACCATACCTCTCTTGATGTCAGTTTTTTCAATACCTCTCAACAATAGACCTACGTTATCACCAGCTTCACCTCTGTCTAGGATTTTTCTGAACATCTCAACTCCTGTAATAGTAGAAGTTAATTTCTCATCACCCATACCTACGATATCAACTGGATCTCCAGTGTTGATAACACCAGCCTCGATTCTACCAGTTGCTACAGTACCTCTACCTGTAATAGAGAATACGTCTTCGATTGGCATCAAGAATGGCTTTTCAGTATCTCTTGGTGGTTGCTCGATCCAAGTGTCAACAGCGTCCATCAATTCTTCAACTGATTTGAACCACTTGTCTTCAGTATCAGGAGTAGCAGCAGTAGCAGCAGTAAGAGCTCCTAATGCAGAACCTTGAATTACTGGAGAGTTATCTCCGTCGAATTCGTAAGTAGACAATAGATCTCTAAGTTCCATTTCAACTAGCTCTAATAATTCAGCATCGTCTACCATGTCAACTTTGTTCATGAATACAACGATTCTAGGTACGTTTACCTGACGACAAAGAAGGATGTGCTCTCTAGTTTGAGGCATTGGTCCGTCTGTAGCAGCACATACAACGATAGCACCGTCCATCTGAGCAGCACCAGTTACCATGTTCTTTACGTAATCCGCGTGACCTGGGCAGTCAACGTGAGCGTAGTGTCTTTTTTCAGTTTCGTACTCGATGTGAGCAGTATTGATCGTGATACCTCTTTCTTTTTCTTCAGGAGCAGAGTCAATAGCAGAGAAATCTTTTTTCTCAGCAAGACCTTTGCTCGCTAATACAGCAGAAATTGCTGCAGTAAGTGTAGTTTTACCATGGTCAACGTGACCAATAGTACCAATGTTCAAGTGTGGTTTGTTACGATTAAACGTTTCCTTTGCCATGATTTAAATTATTTATTTATTGTTATTCAAATTTTCGGTGTGCAAATATAACGATTTTTTAAATATCAAAAACTTTTTATTGAAAAAACTTTTCGAAACAAACCAAAATACCCGCGAACCTTTTGTTTTCCAAATATGGAATTGCAAATTTAAACAAATATTTCAATTAAAAAAATCTCAAAGCAAATCCGAATCTATTTTTATCTCGTATATGAGAGAACTATTAATTCAAATATTAAATATTATGAACAAACTACTTTCTCTACTTGTAGCAGGAGCTGTTATGAGTACAACATTATCATGTAACGACGACGATGTAAACGGAATGGATCCAATGGTACAGGGACCCGATCTTATGGTGTATGGACTGACGGACAGTAATGAGATCACCTCATTCAATGCCAAAAACACCGGAACATTTATCTCTAAAACTGCAATAACAGGTATCACGGCTGGCGAAAAACTGATGAGCATCGATTTCAGACCTGCAACCGGTGAGCTTTATGCATTATCCAGTGCGAGTAAACTGTATGTAATTAATCCTGCGAATGCATCGGCACGGGTAGTAAGCACAACAGCTTTTACTCCGGCAATTTCAGGAACGATTGCTTCGATTGATTTCAATCCTACAGTAGACAGAATCCGTTTGGTGACCAGTACCGGACAAAATCTAAGATTACATCCTGAAACCGGAGCAACTGCCGCAACTGACGGCGCTATTGCAACAACTTCATCGATAACTGGAATTGCATACACAAACAGTACATCTGGAGCCACAAGCACTACTTTATATGATATTGATGTAACTGCAGGAAAATTATTTAAACAAGACCCACCAAACAACGGTACTTTGGCAGAAGTAGGAAATTTAGGTTTTACTTTTACAGGTCAGGCTGCTTTTGACATCAGCCCAGATAATAAAAATGCATTAATGGCAGTAACAAGCGGCGGACAAAATGCTTTATACAGTGTAGATCTTGCTACAGGAAAAGCTTCCAGCATTGGTGCTTTACCTTCAAAAGTAGTTGATATTGCGATCCCGACTAATCCGGTGGCTTACGCTGTGAATAATGCTAATGAGTTACAGATCTTTAATCCTAACGATCCTTCACAGGGTATGGTTTCTAAAGCTATTGGAGGTCTACAGGCTGGTGAGGGCATTTTAGGAATTGACTTCAGACCGCTCAACGGACAACTTTACGCTTTGGGAAGCTCAAGCAGAATCTATACAATTAATCTCGGTACCGGTGGTGCAACGCAGGTTGGTACAGGTACACTTACAACTCCTTTAGTAGGAACTGAGTTCGGATTTGATTTTAATCCTACTGTGGATAAAATAAGAGTAGTCAGCAATACGGGACAAAACTTAAGACTAGACCCTGTTACCGGTGCTGTAACAGCGATTGATACTGTACTGAATCCAGGTACGCCTAATGTAAGTTCAGCAGCGTACACTAACAATTTCGCTGGAGCAACTGCTACAGAACTTTTTGTAATTGATCATAACACTGACAGATTGTATCTTCAGAATCCACCTAACGGAGGTGTTTTAGTTGAAAGAGGTGCTTTAGGAATCAATATCACATCAGCGAACGGATTTGATATTGGTGCGATGTCTCAGAAAGCTTATCTTTTGGCATCTGTAGGTACTGAAAATAAAATTTATGTTGTAAATCTTACGACGGGAGCTGCTACATCTTCAGCATCATTCCCGAATCCGGTGAAAGGATTTGCAGTTGGTTTAGGATTCTAATCATTCAAAAATAATTTCAAAAAAAAATCTCACGAAATTTTCGTGAGATTTTTTTGTTTATGACGTTAAGATTTACACAGTGGTCAGTCTTAATGTATTTGTTTTACCACCTTCGAATGACGGTGTTGCGTTGATGTTGATTACAAAATCTCCTGATTCGATGTAACCGTAGTTGTGCGTAAGCATATTAACCTGAATAATAGTTTCATCTGTAGATTTATTCATATCATAGTAATACGCTCTTACACCCCAAAGAAGATTCAGCATGTTGATTACTCTTCTGTTTCCGCTGTAGACGATGATGTGAGAATTTGGTCTGTGTGCGGAAAGCTGGAAAGCTGTGTATCCGGAATTCGTTAAGGTTACAATAGCAGAAACATTGGTCGTTTTGGCAATTCTTACTGCTGCAAGACAAACACGGTTTGTGATGAAACGCTCATCGATACAGTTGTAATCTTTTTCAATAGGCGCATTTTTGTGCTGATAAAAATGAGTCATCTCAATATTCTTCACAATTTTAGCCATATTTTCAACTACCTGTACAGGATATCTTCCCACTGAAGTTTCACCCGAAAGCATTACGGCATCAGCACCATCCAGTACAGAATTTGCAACGTCATTCACCTCTGCTCTTGTAGGCGTAAGGCTGTTGATCATTGTTTCCATCATTTGAGTAGCAATGATTACAGGTTTTGAAAAGAATCTCGCTCTTTCTACCAGATTTTTCTGAATAGCAGGAACTTCTTCCATAGGAACTTCTACACCGAGGTCACCACGTGCAACCATCAGTCCGTCACATTCCAATAAAATTTCGTCGATATTTTTTACACCTTCAGGCTTTTCAATTTTAGCAATAATTGGCGTTTTAAACTTACCGTTAGGGTGAGTCGCAATTAAATCTTTCAGATCAATAATATCCTGAGCATGACGGACGAATGAAAGTGCGATCCAGTCTACTTCCATATCCATCATAAAGTTGGCATCCTGAATGTCTTTTTCCGTCAAAGCCGGAAGAGAAACATTGGTGTTGGGAAGGTTAACCCCTTTTTTAGAACTTAAAGGTCCACCCTGAATGGTTTTAGCCTTAACGGTATCTAAATTATTAGTTTCCAGAACTTGTAAAACAAGTTTACCATCGTCGATAAGGATTCTTTCACCAACCTTTACATCCTGAGGAAACTGCTGGTAAGTCATGTAAACTTTTGTAGAATCTCCCTCAATTTTTTCATTGGTAAATGTAAGTACATCACCAGGATTGAGATAAGAACCTTCTTTTACAACCCCTACTCTCAGTTTAGGACCCTGAAGATCTCCCAAAATCCCTACTGAATAACCATATTCCGCATTCAGCTCTCTGATAATGGAGATATTGCTTCGAACCAAATCGTAATCTGCGTGTGAAAAATTTATTCTGAAAATATCAACACCTGCCTTCATTAATCCCAACATGACTTCCTTTGAAGATGAAGCCGGCCCAAGTGTTGCAATGATTTTTGTCTTCTTTAAATACTTATTCATAATACTGTATTATTTGATAAAGTTCTTCATCAGAACTCAATATATAATCCTGTATTGGAAATACAAGATTTTCAGGGAGCAAAATTACGGAAAAATCAGCATATTGTTCTGAACTGTGCAGAATATATTCCACATCAGGCTGATTATTTAATAAAAATTTAATGTTATCTTCTTCCGCAAAGAGCTCGGTCTGAATTTTTTTTTGCCTACTTTCAGATGATCTGTTTGATATGAAAGTGTAGCATGTTTTTGTAAATTTGTGATATGCTTCAAAACGGGGAAAGCAGTAATCGTAGTAGGAACCATTAAATATGAGATCCTTTATTCTGGAGAAACTCAGATGAGAATTCCTGTTTATTTTAAAGAAAAACTCGTGATCGTGCATAGACTTTACCAACCTCACCAATCCAATGGTGATATCTTCGGATTCTATCTCATCAAGATCATAAAGTTTTTGTACTTCCAAGAATATTTTCCTTTTTGTTTAAAATATAAAATGCCCGCTGCGCAGCTTTCTCTTCGGCTTTCTTTTTTGAAGTTTCTGTGGCATTGGCTATTTTTTCGTCACCAAAGCAGACATGACATCTGAAAACCACCGCCTTATTGGGCTGAATTTCTTCGCAGGTTTCGTATTTTATATTCAGTTTCTTCTTCTGAGCCCATTCTAAAAGAAGACCTTTGTAGCTTACAATTTTGTTTTCAAGCTTGATAATTTCTGACGGTGTCAAAAGTCTTTCCAGCACGATCCTTTTGCAGGTATCATACTGAAAATCAAGATAAACCGCGCCAACCAGAGCTTCAAACAGATTTCCGCAGATATTTTCTCCCAAAGCCATTACAGCAGTCTGCTTCTGCAGGAGCTGTGTAAGTTTCAGGTCTTCGCCCAGTTTATTGAGGTTCTTACGGTTGACGATTTTAGATTTCATCTGCGTAAGATATCCTTCATTAGCCTGAGGATAGTTTTGAAATAAATGGCAGGAAATAATAGTTCCCAAAACAGAATCTCCCAAAAACTCAAGTCTTTCGTAATTTCTTTCGCCGTTTTTAGAAGAACTTTTCAGCGAAAAAGCCTCACGATAAAGGTCGACATTATTCACCTCAGCACCTAAAATTTTGTATAATTCTGTACTGAGGAAAAAGTCTCTCTCTGTGAGTATTCTTTTTCTTTGTTTGAGTAGGAATTTAGAAAAATATTTCTGTAACTCCATTTGTAAATTTAGATTTTCTTAAAAAGAACGCAAGCATTGTGTCCACCAAATCCGAATGTATTGCTCATAGCAACCTTCACATCTTTCTTCGCCGCTTCGTTAAAGGTAAAGTTCAGTCTGCTGTCGATTTTTTCATCATCGGTAAAATGATTGATCGTTGGCGGCACAATACCGTTAATGATCGTTCCGATAGCAGCAATTGCTTCAATTACACCAGCTGCACCCAGAAGGTGACCGGTCATTGATTTTGTAGAATTAATCTGAATGTTATAGGCATGCTCGCCAAGTAATCTTGAAATTGCATTGGATTCTGCGATGTCTCCCAATGGCGTAGATGTACCATGCATGTTGATATGATCTACATCATCAGCAGTTAAACCTGCATCTTCCAGACAGTTTTTCATTACAAGATAAGCTCCCAAACCTTCAGGATGTGGCGCAGTCATGTGATGTGCATCAGCACTCATTCCTCCACCTAATAACTCTGCATAAATTGTTGCTCCACGTTTCACAGCGTGCTCATACTCTTCAAGAATAATACATCCTGCCCCTTCGCCCAGTACAAATCCGTCTCTGTCTTTGTCAAAAGGTCTTGAAGCTGTTGTAGGATCATCATTTCTTGTAGAAAGCGCCATCATAGCGTTAAAGCCTCCCACTCCACTTGCAGTAACGGCAGCTTCAGAACCTCCGCACACGATTACATCTGCCTTTCCGAGCTGGATCAGCATTTTAGAATCGATAATAGCGTTGGCAGAAGATGCACATGCTGAAACCGTAGTATAATTCGGACCGTGGAAACCATATTCGATAGAAATATGTCCCGGTGTGATGTCCGCAATCATTTTAGGAATAAAGAAAGGATTAAATCTTGGAATATCCGTATTTGCCCAGCCCAAAACTTCTGTTTCGAAAGTTTCAAGACCGCCAATTCCGGAGCCCCAGATTACCCCTACCCTCAGTTTATCTACGTTATCTTCAATAATTCGTGAATGAGCTACAGCCTCTCTGGCTGCAACCATTCCGAATTGTGTGTTTCTATCCATCTTTTTAGCTTCCTTCTTGTCGAAGTGCTGAAGAGGATCGAAGTTTTTTACCTCGCAGGCAAATTTTGTTTTAAAATTTGTGGCATCAAAAAGAGTAATCGGAGCGGCACCGCTCTCACCTTTTACAAGATTTTCCCAGTATTCCTGTGCATTGTTGCCTATTGGCGTTAATGCTCCGAAACCAGTTACAACTACTCTTTTTAATTCCATAAATTTTCTTTAAAGTTCTTTGTTGAAGAATATTATTTATTTACTACTTCTTCGATATAAGCGATAGCGTGACCTACAGTAGTAATTTTTTCAGCCTGATCATCAGGGATTTGAATATTGAATTCTTTTTCAAATTCCATGATTAACTCAACTGTATCTAGTGAGTCTGCTCCTAAATCGTTTGTGAAGCTAGCCTCAGGAGTCACTTCTGTTTCTTCAACGTCAAGCTTATCAGCGATGATAGCTTTTACTCTTGATGCAATGTCTGACATAGTAAATATTTTTTTTATTGTTAGATGGTGCAAATATATAAAATTCTTTACGATAAAACATTTTTTTAGTCTTTTTTGTCGGTAGACTATCGTTATTTTAATACGGTGCGTTTTAGTGTTTTCGTAATCAAGGGATTAGAATTTTTATTATTTTATGACAAAATAGAATAGAGTTATAGTTTTAAAGTAGGTAAATCTAACTCCTTGTTTTCTTAAGTTATTATTTAATAGTCTTTTAGTAAAACGAATGACCTACAAAAGAGTTTCTAAATAATTCTTTAATTATGGATTTCCACATTTTTCATTGAAAATTCATGTGTAACTTTACGCTTTTACACAACTACAACTTGTTTTTAAGTTAGGATTGCTATATTGGAATTTAATTATTTTTGTTTCTGTAATCATATATTTCAGTTAAAAATCCTATACAATATTAAATTTCTCTCATGTCAAAAATAAAGATTTCTAAAAAAAATGCTAGTTCAGTAGGATCCTTTAAAGGTCTTGTCAGGACAGTCTTTGCTTAGAGTTCAGTCATTAAAATTATATAAGTTTTAGATTTAATTAAAATAAAAATGCTCAATTATTATTACTCAGACTCAATTAAAAATTTTCTTCAAAAATCTTTACAAACTATAATTGGAGAAATTTCTGTAAATGGAAGACTTGGGCACATTAACACAGAACTTTTTGCCTGGGAATTTCAAATTAATCTACTTCAGGAAATCCTGGTTGATTATGAGGGACGATTATTCTTTGAGTTTTCAATACCCAGAATGGGAAAAAGAGTGGATTGTTTACTGATAATAAAAAATATTGTTTTTGTAATTGAGTTTAAGGTAGGCGAAAAAGAATATCTTAATCACAATGTTGAACAAGTTTGGGATTATGCTTTAGATTTAAAAAACTTTCACCAACCAAGTCATAATTTACTACTGGTTCCTATTTTAGTGGCTACGCAAGCAAATTCCTCTTATATTGAAATAATTAGCACAAGTCATCAGGATAATCTTATAAATCCACTAAAAACAAATGCTGCAGATTTGCAGAAAACAATAAATTCGGTATTAAATTTCTTTTCGTCAAATGAATCCATTGATAGTGAAGACTATGTGCAAGGAAGTTATTCACCTACACCTACTATAATTGAAGCAGCAGTAAGTTTATACAATAATCATAATGTTGAAAATATTACGAGAAGCGATGCGGATGCTAAAAATTTAAGTATTACAACAAATTATATTTCTGAAACGATTGAGCTTGCAAAAAATAATAACAAAAAAATTATATGTTTTGTTACGGGCGTTCCTGGAGCGGGTAAAACTCTCGTTGGATTAAAGGTAGCTGCTGAACACCTGGATAAGGAGAAAGGTAATTCAAGCGTTTTTCTTTCAGGAAATAAACCCTTAGTTGACATTTTACAAGAAGCCCTTACAAGAGATAGAGTTGTTCAGGAAAAGCTAAAAGGGAATAAAATCACAAAAAAACAGGCAAGAGAAAGTGTAAAAACTTTTATCCAAATCATTCACCATTATAGAGATGAATACTTAAGAGATCCTAAAGCGCCTTACGATCACGTTGCAATTTTTGATGAGGCACAGCGAGCCTGGACCAAAGAACAAACGGTCAAATTTATGCAGCAGAAAAAAGGTATTACTAATTTTCAGTTTTCTGAACCAGAGTTTTTAATTTCTTGTTTAGATCGACATCAGGACTGGGCTGTTGTGATTTGCCTTGTTGGTGGCGGACAAGAAATCAATACAGGCGAGGCAGGAATTTCCGAATGGCTTAATGCTGTAAAAAATAAATTTCCAGATTGGGAAACTCATATTTCACCAAATCTATTTGATAGCGAATATGCAGCACAATTAGCAATTGAATCATTGGGAAAAAGTAATCAAATAGTATATAATCCTGAACTGCATCTTTCTGTTTCAATGCGTTCCTTTCGAGCTGAACATTTATCAAAACTTGTTAAGCAAATTCTTGATATTGATGATAATTCACAACAGACTTTACTCGATCTTCAAGATAAATATCCAGTTGTTTTAACACGAGATTTAAATAAAGCCAAAGACTGGTTAAAAGAAAAAGCCAGAGGATCGGAACGATATGGTTTAGTTGTTTCATCACAAGCTTACCGTTTAAAGCCTTTAGCGATTGATGTAAAAACTCCAATCAATCACGTAAATTGGTTTTTAGATGATAAAAATGATATTAGATCTAGCTACTTTCTAGAAGATGTTGCAACCGAGTTTCAGGTGCAAGGACTTGAATTGGATTGGTCTTGCGTCATCTGGGATGGTGATTTAAGGTTTGTCAATAATGAGTGGAAGTCATACTCTTTCGTTGGCAGCAAATGGCAAAATATACATAAAGACGTTAGAAAAAAGTATCTTCTTAATGCTTACAGAGTTTTGCTTACAAGATCTAGGCAAGGGATGATAATTGTTGTACCTGAAGGAAATCCTGAGGATCACACTCGACTGCCAGAATTTTATAATTCAACTTTTGAGTATTTAAAAAGTATTGGCTTTGAAATATTGTAGGTACAACAAGATATTATAAAAAGCCTAATGAGAAATCATAAAAAAATTTGGTACTAAAGCCTACAATCAGATTTGAAACAAAAAAAAATAAACCACTGAAATCCAGTGGTTTATTTTATCCCTGTGGAGTTGGAGGTTTTCGAACCTTATATATTTTAACATAACTTAAAATATGTAAGTTCTCTANTTTATCAGCATTTTAACTATATTTGTATAAACTAATATACTTAGTTTTTATGTCTAAATATAGAAGAAGTAGCACCTAAACTGGCACCTGATGAATTACACTTTTAAACTCAAGCAACCCAATGGTACAAAGGAAACTCTGATTTATTTCCGTTCATTTTTCAACAATGAAAGTAAGAATTTTATCTATTCTACTGGTGAGAAAATAAAACCAACCGAATGGGATTTTGAAGGTAGGCAACCTAATGACCTAAACGGAAGAACTAAAAGGGCAGAGATTCATCGAAGTGTTAAAATGCAGTTGGATAGATATAGTAGTTTTTTTACAGAGATTGTTAATCGATATAAGAACATAAATGAAGAACTTACCGTTGATATTCTTAAACAAAGATTTGATGAAAAATTCAAAAAAATAACAGTTAAAAGTGATTTCTTTAGAATTTATCAGGAGTTTTTAGATGAGAAGGAAAACGACTATACTGGTAATTCGATTTCAAACTCAACTCTAAAGCGTTACAAATGCAATAAGAATTTACTCGAAGATTTTGAAAGCAATAGCAAAGTAAAGATCAGCTTAGGAAAATTTGACAATAAACTTTATAACAAATTTCTAAAATATTGTATTGAAGAAAAGAAACATTCTGCAAATACATTACATAGAAATGTTGGTCTGCTCAAGACTTTTCTTCTTTGGGCTCTAAATAAAAAATATACTTACAATAACAATTTTATTGCTTTCAAGAAACCTGCGAAATTTACAACTGATGAAATAGCTTTGAATTATGAACAAGTTGAACTCATATATAATTACAATCTCAGTGAAAACAAAAGATTAGAAAAGGTTCGTGATCTTTTTGTTTTTGGTTGTACTACAGGAATGAGGTTTGGCAATTACAGTACGATTTCCAGAAGTGATGTTGACGGAAATTTCATACGGGTTATTGATTTAAAAAGTAAATCTAAAAACTTAGCAATTCCTTTAAACAGTATTTCTAAATCAATACTTGAAAAGTATGATTATAATCTGCCAAGTATTACAAATCAAAAGATGAATGAATATATTAAAGAGGTTTTTAAAAAGTTAGAGTTTACCGATGAAATAAAAAAAACTATGAAATATGGTGATGAGCTGGTAGACCAAAAAGCTGAATTTTGGACGAGAATTTCCTCGCATACTGCAAGAAGAAGTTTTATTACTATAATGAAGAACAAACGAGTTCCGGATAAGGTAATTATGAGCTACACGGGTCATACCAGCTTAGAAGTGTTTAATGCCTACTACAGACCAAGCGAAGATGATAAAATCAACTATATGAATGAGGTTTTTAAATAATCACTATTATAATTATGGATCATAAAAAACTTTACGGACGTTGGAATTTTTGGGAGGAATTTGTCGGCTATCCGATGATGCTTTATCATTTGATAAAACGAGAAAAGATTCAGGAGCGGTTTCAAAGGAGAATTGAAAAAGCCAAGCAAAAATCCTCTAAAGTTGTACTCAATGAAAAATTGAGGAATGAGTATTTGATTAGATATGAAAAGTTAGATAACTTCTTCAGTTTTCATTTTAAAGATATTGATACATCACGAAATCATAATTTTGAAGACAAGATCCAGTATTGCTTAGATCAATATAAGAAAGAATCAAACAGCCTGATAAGTTCAAGTAATTTAATGAAGTTGCAAGGCAATTTTCTAAGTGGCGCCGAAACAACGCTTTTTCTATATTTTGCTTTACAAAGCAAAACAAATAGAGAAATTCATTTATCAGATATTATGATTGGTGAAAATAGTTCTAAAATTTTCATCGCTTTTTTAAAAGATAAAAAATTCATCGATGAAAATCACAATCTGCTCGTGGATCAGAAATCTTCTTTCATCAGAATCCACCGATTCTTAAAAGACAATCATATTATAAATCCGGATTTTCAAGATACCACTATTATTGAGGCTATGGAAAACGAATATAATTCCAATTTTGACAAAGGAACATTTTCACGGGCAATAACTGTGAAACCTAATGATTTTGAGGAAACTATCTATCACGAAATATCTAAGCTGTTTAATATCAGGCATTAAACTTTACGCAATTGAGTAGAATTGCATTATTAGTTATTCCAATCATACAATTTTGTCTGCAAATAAATATCACAGATTATGCAGACAACAAACCCATTCCAAACCATTCTCGACGAATTAGGGGAAGTGAAAGACTTACTCTATTCTCTCAAAAAAGAACCTGAAATTGAGTTGAAAAAGAAACTATACTCTATCAAAGAATGTTCAGAAATTCTAAAACTCGATTATCAAACCGTACGCTCACATATTTTAAAAGGTAACATTAAGGCGGAACAAATTGGAAGATTCTACAGAGTCAACCATTTTGATCTTATGGATGCTTTAAACGAAGTCAAGTCGCTTAAGTATAGAAGATAGATAGAGACTTTTTATTTATCAAGCATTCCAATTCACCCTTCCGTATTTCCTGTACGGAATCAAAACTTTAAAATATGAGCGAAAAAATCCCATATCTAAGAGTAGGGACAACCTACTATAAAACTATTGAGAAACCATTAATCTCAGGAGATAAGATCTCAATACTAACTCGATGGAATCGTGAAACCATTATCAGCGATCACGGAAAGATATACGTCTCAAAAGTTCCTAAGTATGACGGTTTCTGTTGTATACCATCCCATTTGCAATACCAACAAATTATCCAAGGATTCTATAATGTTTACAATGAGATTCCTTACCAGCCGATTAAAGAGACACTGGAGCAAACAACCCTACTAGGAAAGATTCCATTTTCACTTAGATTTATGGAGCATATTTTTGGAGAACAGTTGGAATTAGGATTGGATTACATCAAGATCTTACTGCAATATCCAACACAGATACTCCCTATTCTTTGTCTTGTAAGCAAAGAAAGGTCTACAGGAAAATCCACTTTCATCAAATGGCTGAAATCTATTTTTGGACTTAATATGACCTATATCAAAGGTGACTCATTTAGCAGTCAGTTCAATTCGGATTGGACATCTATGTTGATCGTTGCTATTGATGAAGTATTCTTTGATAAAAAGGAAATTACAGAACGTTTAAAATATCTTTCCACGACTGATAAAGATAAGAAAGAGGCAAAAGGAAAAGATCGTGAAGAAGTGGAATTTTTTGGAAAATTCATTCTCTGTTCCAATAATGAAGACAACTTCATCCAGATTGATGAAAATGAGATCCGATTCTGGATTATCAAAATTAGATCAATCAAAAGCGAGAACACTGAATTTCTACACAATCTAAACAAGGAGATTCCCTATTTCCTTCGTTACCTAATCCAAAGACCTTTTCACAGCCGTAAGGAGACAAGAATGTGGTTCACAGATTCACAGATTAGAACAAAGGCTCTTCAAAGATTGGTTTGGAAAAATAACAATAAACTGGAATCTAAGATCATCGAACTTTTATATGAGTTTTTCCAAAGTACCGAAGACAAGATTATTAACTGTATTCCGCAAGATATTTTCAATATGCTTGGTAAAATGTTCAGCAAACAATATTGGACAGTAAACGATATACGGAAACTGCTGAAAGAAATCTGGAAGCTCGAGCCTCAAAACAATTCATTAGCCTATATCAAATACGACCTAGATTATGGCTTAAGTTTTTTTCAACAGAATAAAACAGGGCGGTATTTTACAATAGAAAGGAATTTTATTCTCCAAAAATTTGATGAAATGATGAATTAATAGATAATAAAAAGAAAATCAATGTGTTATCTCTCATCAAAAGCCTCATCAAACTTTTAAACCTTGATTTTTGATGAGAGGATGATGAGAAGAATATTTCCACTTTGATGAGGTGATGAGACTTTGATGAGAGTTTAAATTATTGTTAATCAATTTTTTAAAAGGCTTTCTCATCAATTCATCAAACATTAGACAAAACTAAATCCGTCTACTTTACCCATCAAAATTCATACGCTTATTACTAAAAACATTAAAAAGTACAACAATGAACTGCAAACAATTCAACAGCATATCGTTGGAAGAAGTCCTCCTTTCTCTCGGACACCTTCCAACGAAACAAAATGAAAAAGAAGCTTGGTATCTCAACCCTTTTGCCAACGAATCCCAAGCCTCTTTTAAAATCAATAAAAGTCTAAACTATTGGTATTTATTTTCAGAAGGGATCGGAGGAACGAATACCGACTTTATGAAGAAATACCTGAACGCTTCGGTCAATGAAGTTTTAGTATGGGCAGAAAATCAAAATTTTTCTTCATTTCATCAGCAAAGTATTTCAAATCAGAAAGCAGAAAATTTATCTAAACACTATGAGATCATTGAAATTAAAAACGTTCAGCATCCTGCACTTTTGGAATATTTAAGAGAAAGAAAAGTTGGAAATCAAACTCAGTTCTTAGACGAAATTCATTACCGAATGAAAGATAAAAACTATTTCGGAATTGGCTTCAAGAACTATTCTGGCGGTTATGAAATCCGCAATAAATATTCGAAAATTTGTTTGGGCAAAAAAGATATTTCAACCATAAAAAACGGATCAGAATCGCTTCGGATTTTCGAGGGCTTTTTCGATTTTCTTTCCTTTAAAAATGTAGAGAACTTTTTAGAAAAAGAACCTGTCGATTATCTCGTTTTGAATTCCGTTTCGATGATTTCTAAGATTAAAAATTCACTTGAAAATTATAAAAATATTGAGCTTTATTTTGATAATGACGAAGCAGGAAATCGTGCCGTTGAAATGATTAAAAATGAAAACAAAAACGCAGAAGATTGTCGGGTTTTATATTCAGATTTTAAAGATTTAAATGATTGGATGATTCACAAAAATCCATCACCTGAAAGGCAAGTGAAGCAAAGACGAAGGTGAGTAAAATAAATACAGGTAAAATATGGTGGTATGTTAGTGCAAAAAGTACCCAAAGTTTACAATAAGCGTACCCGCTGATTGCAAAATTGGGATTTTTGATTTCTTCCTATCGTCAGAAATGTTTTTTAAATGCAATAAAATTTACACAATGGAAAAAGACTTTTTACAAGAATTTATAAACCAAGCCACCAAAGAAAATGAAGTCAAAATTGCTCAGGAAAAGAGAAAAAAATATTTTCAGGAATTAGGTCGTAAAGGTGGTTTAAAAACCAAAGAAAATAAAAAATTGGACAAAGTTATTTCAATACGAATGACCAATGCTGAATATGAAATTCTACTTAAAAAACAAGAAAAACATCCGCTGAAATTGTCCACTTATATTCGGAATGTTTTGTTCGAAAAGGAACTTAAAATTAATGAATTCCAAACTGATGAAGTGTTGCTTCAATATGGAAATCATTTCAAAAAAATCACTAATCTTTTAAGAAATCGGGAATGGAATGTTTTTGAAAACAAGAAAGATATTTTAGTAAAAATTGAAAATCTGATCCAATTAATTCATCAATATTTATATTCTAAAACTCAGAAAAATGAATAATTCGGCAACCACAAGAACCATTACAAAAATTGCTTTGGAATACAATGCAAACGATAAAGGAACAGCAGAAATGGTGGCTTCGAATTATCTTTTGAGTGACACTGCTGAAGGTCAATTTAACGAAATGAAGACCGTAGCTGAAAGAAATCTCAAAGTGAAGAAATGGGCATTGACGGGTTATATTTCTCAACCAGACGAGATAGGCAGAGTATTAAAAGATGAGGAATTAAAACAGATTGCGATGGAAACTCTTGCAAAAGTTGGTGTGACAAACAAAAATCAGTACCGACTGGATATTCACAATAGTACGAAACATAAGCATATTCATTTTATCGTGAACAGGATTGATATTTCGGGAAAGTGCACCGTGAAATCACACGATATCGGAAAGAGATTTGGTGAAGCTGTCAGAGAAGTTTGTAAAGAGAAAGGATTATTAACCGATGTTGAAATTGGAGTGCAAAAAAAAGCCGAGATGTTGAAAATCTTGACCGAAACTATCAGGGCAGAAGATAATTTTGATGATCTGATCTTATCAATGAAGAAAAAAGGTTACGAAGTTCAATTGTCTTCAAATGTCAAAGACGGGATTTCGGGAATGCGAATTGTGATGGAAAAAGACAAAAATTTTCAAACTGAAAGGATTTATATAGCTGGTTACAAATTGTCTGAAATTTCAAATCAATTGAAAATCTCTGAAATAAAATCTTTTTTTGAAGTTAAAACTGCGGTTAAGGAAGTACAAAAATACGCTAGCAACTTAAAGGAATTTCGGGAAAATATACAACAAAAAGGATTTTCTGTAAAGATGCAATACAATGGAGAATTTAAAGCCAATCAAAAAAATGAAATTCAAGATATATGGATCAATAAAGTTGATAGTAATCAACAGAAAAGCGGATTCTTCTTCCGGAAAAATGTCGGATTCTCTCTGTCGGCAATAGATCCTGGTCTTGATGATCTGGTAAAATCATTAAGTCAAAATAGTGTAAATAATGATGCAAGTAATCATCTGAAATCAGACCCAAATGAAAGCTTAATAGATATTGCAGGCGATTTAATACGCGACTTCCTTAATCCAACCTATGTTTCTCAGGACGAAGATGAACTCTGGAAAAAGAAGCGAAAATTAAGAAGATAATTAAAAATATAAAACAATAAATATGGATAGTGAAAATAAAGAATCTAAAAGTAACGCAATGGAACTTTTAGAAAACGTGATCAAATCAAATATGGAAAATATTGAACAAAATATCAAACTTCAGTTTGCCATTGAAGATCATACGACTCTATTGAATGATTTAAAGATCTGCTTGGAAGACGGACAGTCACTCAATAATGAAACTGTGGTCTTTTTCAAATTAATGCAAGCCAAAATAACTGAATTTCTTGCCAGTATTCCTACCCAGACAGAAATGGTTCTTTCAAAAGAAACTAAAGATTATTTGGAGGGTTTAGGAAAGGATATACGATGGAAGAAGAAATTTATTTGGAGCGGAATTGGAGTTTTTGTCTTTGCGGTTTTAGTACTGATCGCCTCCATTAATTTCTCAACCAATTGGTACAAAGAAAGCATCAAAGCTAAAAGTGAACTACGCCAAGATATTTTAAATGAAATTGCTGATGAAGGAAAAAAAATCTACGATGAAAATGAGATAACAATTTTGAGAGAAAACACTCAAATAATGCAATTATGGATTAAAAATAATCCTAAAAAAGCGGAAGATTTTCTGAGGTTTAAAGATGGATATAACGCAAGTAAGGAAAATCATTAAAGAATTATCAATCAGCTGGAAAATTACTTTGGAGGTGAAAATTAAGGTAAAAACCTTCGGTGAATATATTTTCTACTATTTGAATTCTTTTTGAATTGGATCCCTAAGCTTCTCTTTAGACAATTTATTAAAAAATATTTTGCGAAGTAAATATTATATCGTAATATTGCGATATAATATTTTTGGAATTATGGGAGCTACTAAAACAGAACATTTTACAGACAAACAAAATCAAATTGCAACTATTGCAAAAGCATTGGGGCATCCTGCCAGAATTGCTATTATTGAGTATTTGATGAAAGTTAATGAGTGTATTTGTGGTGACATCGTGAATGAATTACCATTAGCTCAACCAACAGTTTCCCAACATTTGAAAGAATTGAAAAACGCAGGGATTATAAAAGGTAACATTTCCGGAAACGCTATCTGCTATTGTATAGACGAAAAGACTATCGAAATTTTAAACACTTATTTTTCCGCAATAGTACAAACCGTTACCAAATCAAAATGCTGTTAGCATTTTTTTATCAAAATATATCGCAATATTGCATTTAAACTATAAAGATTCAATTATGAAATTATCAGAAGTCAAACAAATTTTGCCAACATTAGAAAATGTTGAATTCCAATTAGAGAATGGTGCTTTTGTTCCTGAACATTTTCACGTTACGGAAGTAGGAATGATCAATAAAAACTTTATTGATTGTGGCGGTGTCATCCGTTCAGAGAAGGTTGTCAATTTTCAGCTTTGGAATGCAGACGATTTTGAACATCGTTTGAAACCTAACAAATTACTCAACATTATCAAACTTTCTGAAGATAAATTAGGAATAGAAGATTTTGATATTGAAGTTGAATATCAAAGTGAGACAATCGGTAAATATGATCTGGAATTTAACGGGAAAACATTTATTCTAAAAAATAAGACTACAGCTTGTTTAGCACAGGACGCTTGTGGAATTCCATCAGAAAAAGAAAAGAAAAACTTATCTGAACTTAATGTAAATCAAAACAATTCTTGCACACCAGGTGGCGGATGTTGCTAATTCAGTTGCTATGGAAATAAAGCCTATTACCAAAGAAAATTTTCCAGAGCTGGTAGAAATCTATGGTCAGGGATTAGAAACCAATATTGCCACTTTTCAAAATGATTTGCCAATATGGAAAGATTGGGATAAAGGACACCTTAATTTTTGCAGGATCAGTATTTATGAAAATAAAGAAATGCTTGGTTGGGCTGCATTATCTCCTGTCTCCAGCAGATGTGTTTATTCGGGCGTAGCTGAAGTAAGTGTTTATGTAGCAACAATTGCAAGAGGGAAAGGGATTGGTGAAATGTTGTTGAATGAATTGATTAAACAAAGTGAGTCAAATGAAATATGGACTTTACAATCCGGGATATTTGCAGAAAACCAAAATAGCATAAGATTACACGAGAAATGTGGTTTCAGGATCATCGGCTATAGGGAAAAAATTGGAAGAAAGAATGGGGTTTGGAAAGACACTGTCTTGATGGAATGCAGGAGTAAAATTACTGGAATAGATTAAAAATAAAAATTATAAAATCAACAAAAAATGAAAATTGCATTATTCAGCGACATTCACGCTAATCTTCCTGCATTGGAAGCATTCTTTACAGATGTTGAAAAAAGAAATCCCGACAGCATTTATTGTTTGGGAGATTTAGTAGGTTACAATATCTGGCCAAACGAAGTGGTCAATGAAATCCGTAAAAGAAGAATACCAACTATTGCAGGCAACTACGATTTTGGTATTGGGAGAATGAGCAATGAATGCGGTTGCGCCTACAAAACAGACGCTGAGAAGGACAACGGAAACATTTCCATTTCTTTTACTAATTCTTTGATGAAAGACGACGAACGTGCGTACCTGCGTACACTTCCAGCACATATAAAAGTAGAATTTCAATTGAATGAAGACAAACTAAACCTGCTTTTGGTACACGGGAGTCCGAGAAAAATAAATGAATATCTTTTCGAAGACCGTGAAGAAAAAAGTATGCTCCGCATTATGGAACAGGCCGATGCCGACATTATGTGTTTCGGACATACACACAAACCATATCACAGAGTTTTAAATTCGGGTATTGATGGTCAAGATCATTTTCGTCACGCAGTAAATATCGGTTCGGTTGGGAAGCCGAAAGACAATGATATCAGAGGTGGTTATGTGATGTTGACAGTTGATGAAAACAGTTCTATTTTGAACAAAGAAAGCATCAGTGTAGAATTTATCCGTTTTGACTATGACTTTGAAAAGGCAGCAAAGGCAGTGGAAGACAGCCCTCTTCCAAACGAGTATGCAGAAAATCTAAGACGTGGCTATTAATCTTCAAAAATCTAAAAAATGGAACTTTTAAAAGATTTATATTATTCTAAAGAACATACTTGGGTTCGTATTGAGAACAAAATTGCAACTGTCGGTATTACAGCATTCGCTCAAAAAGAATTGGGAGAAATCGTATACGTTGACTTGCCGAATGTTAATCATAACTTCAAACAAGACGAAGTATTTGGTTCTGTAGAAGCCATTAAAACCGTCAGCGACCTATTTATGCCTCTTTCAGGGAAAATAATTGAAACCAATGAGCAACTTTTAAAAGAGCCAACGATTGTAAATTCTAATCCATTTGATAATGGCTGGATGGTGAAAATTGAAATTGAAGACCTAAGAGAAACTGAAAATTTATTAACAGCGGAACAATACGCTCAACTCAATAATTAGACGATGCAACCAAAATTAAAATTCCTCGACCGCTTTCTTACCTTATGGATTTTTTTAGCAATGCTTTTGGGCGTTGGGTTGGGATATTTCTATCCTAATATCTCTACTGTCACAAATTCTTTGTCTGTCGGAACAACTAATATTCCTTTAGCAATAGGATTGATTTTGATGATGTATCCACCGTTGGCAAAAGTGGATTATACTCTTTTACCAATGGCTTTTAAAGACAAGAAAGTAATGTCGGTATCATTACTTCTAAATTGGATTATCAGCCCTATTTTAATGTTTGTTCTAGCTATCATTTTTCTACGAGATGAGCCGGACTATATGATTGGTCTAATTTTGATTGGTCTGGCAAGATGTATTGCAATGGTCATTGTCTGGAACGATCTGGCAAAAGGTAATCGGGAGTACGCAGCACTGCTAATCGCATTAAACAGTATTTTCCAATTGGTGTTCTATAGTTTTTATGTCTGGCTTTTCATTAATGTACTACCACAAAAACTAGGCTTAGGTAATTTCAATGTTGCTGTACCAATGAAAGACGTTGCCGAGAGTGTATTCATTTATTTAGGGATCCCATTTATTGCAGGATTTTTGAGCCGCTATTTCTTGATTAAATTGAAAGGAAAAGAGTGGTTCAATAGAAAATTCATTCCGGCTATTTCACCTATTACTTTGTATGCTTTGCTGTTTACTATAGTATTGATGTTCAGTTTGAAGGGAGACAAAATTTTAGAGCTACCAATGGACGTTGTTAAAGTTGCTATCCCATTAGTAATTTACTTTGTTCTCACATTCTTCATCAGCTTTTTCATTAGTAAGGCATTGAAGGTGCCTTACGATAAAAACGCATCGATTGCTTTTACGGCAACTGGAAACAATTTTGAACTAGCGATTGCCGTTGCTATAGCAGTTTTTGGAATCCATTCTTCACAAGCATTTGTTGGGGTCATCGGCCCTCTTGTGGAAGTACCTGTTTTAATTTTATTGGTAAGGGTTAGTTTGTGGCTGAAACAAAAATATTAGAATTCATCTTAATTGTAAACAGCTCGTAATACAGAAATAGTTATTTTTACCATTTTGATGATTTTCTAAAGTGTTTATCCATCTCATTTATCCCTTGACATAATGTAGTCCTACGATAATTTTTCGTTACAACCAAAGACACAATAATAAAATTATATTTAATACTTTTGTAAAGTGAAAGTTTTAAGACTCATATTGACATTCTATTTCATCGCATTATTGGTAATGCCTTGCAGTGATATCAATGCAAAGTCTTTATCAAATCATTCTTCCAAAACTTCGATGCAGGCGGAGGATACTCATTCTGACGAAAGTGATGATACCTGTTCTCCTTTCTGTTTTTGTAGCTGTTGCCAAATCACGGTTATTGCATTTAAGGTTGAACCTTTATTAGAAATTCCAACAAAGATTTCCTTCTATTTTTCAAAAAAGATTCTTTTTCACAAGAATAATATTGCCTATCAGGTTTATGACCACATTTGGCAACCTCCCAAAATTTAATTTTTTACCGATTTTTTGAAAGACACTGTAATTGATGCATTGTCTTCAATATTATGTTTGCTGTACTATTATTATTGATATTCGGACAGGTTCTGCCTATTATTCAACAGCAATTTCTATAAAAAGTTAAATTAAAAATTCTGTGTTAGATAAAATCATAAAATTTAGCATCAACAACAAGATTGTTATTGGCGTAATGACCTTGTTGTTGATTATATGGGGCTCGTGGAGTGCAACGAGATTGCCCATTGATGCAGTTCCTGATATTACCAATAATCAGGTTCAGATCATTACAGTTTGCCCGACATTGGCGGGACAGGAAGTAGAGCAGTTGGTAACGTTCCCAATTGAACAGAGCATTGCCAATATTCCCAATATCGAAGAAACCCGAAGTATTTCAAGATTCGGTCTATCGGTTATTACCGTTGTATTTAAGGAAAATGTTGATGTCTATTTTGCACGTCAACTCATAACTGAAAAACTGAAGGAAGCTTCCGAAGAAATCCCGAAAGGCGTTGGAACGCCTGAGCTTTCGCCAGTCAGCACTGGTTTAGGGGAAGTGTACCAGTATATTCTCCATCCGAAAAAAGGTAGCGAGAAAAAGTATTCCTCCAAAGAACTGCGAACAATGCAGGATTGGATCGTAAGAAGACAGCTGAACGGAACTCCCGGTGTCGCAGAAGTCAATAGTTTTGGAGGAGAACTGAAACAGTATGAAGTAGCTGTCGATCCCAACCGTCTTAGGGCAATGGGAATCAGCATCACAGACCTTTTCACCGCTTTAGAAAAGAACAATCAGAATACAGGAGGGGCTTATATTGATAAAAAACCAAATGCCTATTTCATTCGTGGAATCGGCGTCGTAACTTCGCTTGAGGATATTAGAAATATTGCCATTGATAATAAAACTGGCAGTGTTCCCATCTTTGTCAAAGATGTTGCGGAAGTCCGTCTCGGCAGTGCAGTTCGCTATGGAGCAATGACCTATAATGGTCAGGTAGATGCTGTTGGTGGTATTGTTATGATGCTGAAAGGAGCAAACAGTAATGAAGTTGTCAATTTAATTAAGGATAAAATTCCGACGATCCAGAAGTCACTCCCAAATGATGTGATTATAGAGCCGTTCCTGGACCGTACAGATCTTGTTGGAAGAGCAATTAATACGGTTGAGAAAAATCTTATTGAAGGTGCACTCATCGTAATTTTTGTACTGGTCGTATTCTTAGGAAATTTCAGAGCAGGATTGATTGTTGCCTCTGCAATCCCACTATCACTCCTTTTTGCATTAGGGATGATGAATGTTTTCGGAGTCAGTGCCAACTTGATGAGTTTAGGCGCGATAGATTTTGGATTGATCGTTGATGGTGCCGTGATCATCGTGGAGGCTACACTCCATCATTTGGGTCTTAGAAAATCTACTCAAAGACTGACACAGTCAGAGATGGATGAAGAAGTTTTCCTTTCCGCTTCTAAAATCAGAAACAGTGCTGCATTTGGGGAAATTATTATCTTGATCGTTTATATTCCTATTCTAACTTTGGTGGGTGTTGAAGGTAAGATGTTCACGCCAATGGCAAAAACAGTTGGCTTTGCAATTTTAGGAGCTTTGATACTATCGTTGACCTATATTCCTATGATGAGCGCCTTGTTCTTATCTAAAAAGATTTCGACAAAAGCAAGTTTCTCTGATAAGTTGATGGATAAACTGCAAGGTATCTACCAGCCAATATTGCAAAAAGCGGTAAAAATTAAAGGAGTGATTGTTTCAGTGACTATTGCTTTATTCGCATTGAGCCTCATTATTTTTAGCAGGATGGGAGGAGAATTCATCCCGCAATTACAGGAAGGAGATTTTGCTTTTCACTGCATATTGCCCCAGGGAAGTTCACTGTCGCAAAGTATTGAAACGTCTATGCAGGCATCCCGAATCATCAAAGGTTTTGATGAAGTGAAAATGGTAGTGGGAAAAACAGGGGCTGCCGAAGTTCCCACTGACCCAATGCCTCCGGAAGCGACTGATCTGATCATTGTTTTAAAGCCACAGGATGAGTGGAAGAGTAAAAAGTCTTATGATGAGCTGGCAGATGAAATTTCAGAAAAATTAGAATTGATTCCCGGTGTATTTTTCGAGAAGAACCAGCCTATACAAATGCGCTTTAATGAACTAATGACTGGAATCCGTCAGGATGTGGCGGTGAAAATCTTTGGTGAAAATTTGGATTCCCTTACAATTTACGCAGATCAGGTCGGTAAAGTCATTCAATCTGTTGATGGGGTTACTGCTCCACAAATTGAACGCATCAGCGGGCTACCACAGATCAATGTAGAGTATGACCGCACAAGAATGGCAAACTATGGGTTGAGTATTGAGGATGTTAACAATACTTTAAGTACAGCTTTTGCAGGTAAATCTGCTGGTCAGGTTTTTGAGAACGAAAGACGTTTTGACCTGGTTGTCAGACTCGACAGTCTTCACCGAACCAATATCGATGACGTCAATAATTTGATGATCTCAACTGGTACCGGAAACCAGATCCCACTTTCCCAGGTAGCGAATATCAGCTATAAACTAGGCCCATCTCAGATCAGCCGTGATGAAGGGAAACGTAGAATTGTGATTGGATTTAATGTGAAAGACCGTGATGTTGAAAGTGTAGTAAAAGATATTCAAACTAAGTTGGATAAGCAAGTAAAATTACCTTCAGGGTATTACTTTACTTATGGCGGTCAGTTTGAAAATCTCCAAGCCGCAAGCAAAAGACTGATGATTGCGGTTCCGGTTTCTTTACTCCTGATATTTTTTTTGTTATACTTCACATTCCGCTCATTTAAGCAGGCTGCATTAATTTTTACTGCGATACCGATGAGTGCAATTGGCGGAATTTTCGCATTATTGATAAGAGATATGCCATTTAGTATCAGCGCTGGGATTGGTTTTATCGCTTTGTTTGGCGTTGCCGTTCTTAATGGGATTGTTCTTATCGGAACCTTCAATCAATTGGAAAAAGATGGCGAAACCGATATTCTCAAACGTGTTTTTGAAGGAACCAAAACAAGACTTCGACCAGTCTTAATGACCGCAGCCGTAGCTTCATTTGGTTTTCTTCCGATGGCCATTTCAACAGGAGCCGGAGCGGAAGTTCAGAAACCGTTGGCAACAGTGGTTATAGGTGGCTTGATCACTGCGACTTTCTTGACGTTATTTGTTTTGCCAATGTTGTACATTATTTTCAATACAAAATTCAGAAAGAATCATTTTAAAATGAAATCTTTGACAACGATTGTCGTTGTAGGATTTTTACTTGTAGGGCAAACTTTAAATGCTCAAAATATAAAAACATTATCGGTGGAGCAGGCGACAGAAATGGCTTTGAGTAATAATTATTTAGTAAAAACGAAGGATCTGGATATTAAAGTTTCTGAAGCCTTAAAACCTACAGCCAATGAACTTCCAAAAATGAATTTTAGTGCGCAGCTTGGACAATACAACAGTCCGAAGTTTGACCAGTCGTTTTCCATTTCTCAAAGTATTCCTTTCCCGACTTTGTTTAAGGCAAGAAAGGAACTTATTGCTCAGGAAATCAAAGGGAAACAGATCAGCAGAGAACTAACTGTTAATGAGCTTGCAAAACAGGTCAGAACGTATTTTTATCAGATTGAATATTTACACTACAATCAGAAGAAACTAATGAAACTCGATAGTCTGTATCAGGATTTTATCAGGATTGCAACCGTCAGATTTAATGCAGGTGACATCAAGAAGATAGAAATCAGTACAGCGGAAACGCAGAAAGGTGAGATCAATCTATTATTAAATCAGAATAAAATCTATCTTGATAATGCTTACAAAAATTTGAAAACGCTTTTAAATACAGATGATCAAATCGAGATTCCGCTTAGTGAAAATTATCAGCCACTGAAATTTGAATATATATTGGACAGCACTACAATTGCCAATCATCCAACCGTCAAAGCATTCTATCAGGAAATGGAAATTGCCGAGAAAAATAAAAATGTAGAAAAATCCCAGGGCTTACCTGAATTCAGTTTGGGTTATACGAATCAATCGATCATTGGTTTTCATACCGTGAATGGGCAGGAAAAATATTACAATGCAGGGAACCGTTTTAACGTTGCCAACATTGGGATATCAATACCGTTGACGTTTGGAGCAACCAAAGCAAGAATTCAGTCCTTGGATTATCAAAAGCAAATGGCAAAATCCAATGCGAAACTTCAGCAAAAACAATTGTCCGCCCAACTTGAAAACGTATTGAACCAATACAAACAGGATATTCTGCAATATGAATATTATGTCGGTCAGGCTTTGCCAAATGCCGAAAAAATTGTGAAAGCTGGTCAGCTCGGTTATAAAACAGGAGAAATCTCCTACGTTGAATACCTTTTTGCATTGCAGACCGCAACCAATATTCAGCTCAAATATCTGGAATCAATTCAGCAGGTCAATCAGTCTGTGATCAACATTAACTCTTTAATCAATAAATAATATGAAACAACATATCATCTACATCGCCTTTGTCTTGGTTTTTTTCGTAGGCTGTGGAAAAAAGGATGCTTCAACTGAAGTGGAGGGCGAAGTGAAAACCGAACAAGCCGAAGAGCACGGCGAAGAAGCCCCACAGACTATCGCTAGCTTGACTGGAGAGCAAATGAAAGCGGTGGGCATCACTCTGGGCAAAATCGAGATGAAAGAACTGACTTCTACCATCAAAGCCAATGGAGCACTTAGAGTTCCGAACAATAATAAAGCGACCGTCACATCAATGTATGGTGGGATTATTAAAACTTTGAATGTGCAGATCGGGGATTTTGTAAGAAAAGGACAGGTAATTGCCTCCATTTCAAATCCGGAATACATTCAGTTGCAAGAGCAATACCTGACTGTGAAAAGTAGGATTGCATTTGCAGAACAGGAATACAGGAGACAGAAGGAATTATTTGATAATGATGCCGGCGCAAAGAAGAACCTTCAAAGTTCAGATGCTGAACTGAAAACCCTGAGAACACAAAGATCTTCTGTGCAGAGACAGCTTCAGATTATGGGCATCAATCCCGCCAATGTCAATAATGGAAATTTGCGATCCGGTTTAGTGATCACATCACCAATCAGTGGAACGGTCAGTACTATTTCTGCACAAATTGGAAGTTACGTTGACATCTCATCACCTGTTGCAGAAATCATAGATAACGGTTCCCTGCATCTCGATTTGCAGGTTTTTGAAAAGGATCTGCCAAAAATGAAAGTTGGGCAAATCGTCCATTTTAAATTAACAAATAATCCTGAAACCGAGTACGATGCAAAAATCTACAGCATTGGTTCATCCTTTGAAAACGACAGCAAAACAATTTCGGTTCACTGTTCTGTAACCGGAAACAAATCCGGACTGATCGACGGAATGAATATCACAGGAATTGTCAGCCTGGATAAAAGTACAACACCCGCAGTTCCAAACGAAGCCATTATAGAAGCCGACAGCAAATATTTCATTTTTGTCAGAACAGACAAAAAAGCTGAAGAACATCACGAAGAGGCGGAAGGTGAACATTTAGATGAGAAGAAGATATCTGAGAAAGAAGAAAAAATGACAAATTTTGAAAAAATAGAAGTTGTAAAAGGTTCTTCCGATATGGGATATACTGCAATTACAACCGTTAATGAAATTTCTGCAAATGTGGAAGTTGTTATTAAAGGTGCATTTTTTGTCAATGCTAAACTGAGTAATTCCGGGGAACACGAACATTAATTTTAAAATCTACAACAATGGAACACAAACATATTTACGACAAGGAAGGAAATCAGCTTTGCTGCACACCTCAGGAAGGCAAAATCTACAATGATGCTGGCGCCAAAAAATTACTTGAGGATGACAAATGCTGTTCTACCAAAAATAACAAAGCTGAAACGCACAGCGAGGACGACGGGCACGACCACGACCATAGCACTGGTGAGAAAAATACATTTCAAATGTTTTTACCAGCAATTGTTTCTCTGGTTATTCTGTTGATAGGCATCGTACTGGATAACTTTTTTCCGCAGGAGTGGTTTCAAGGCTGGGTACGGATCGTATGGTATGCGGTGGCTTATTTGCCTGTGGGTCTACCCGTTCTAAAAGAAGCGTATGAAAGCATTGCCAAAGGTGACGTTTTTTCGGAATTTTTTCTAATGGGCATTGCTACTGTAGGCGCATTTGCAATCGGTGAATATCCGGAAGGGGTTGCTGTTATGTTATTCTACAGTGTAGGAGAGGTTTTCCAGACACTTGCTGTTTCGAAAGCAAAGAATAATATCAAAGCATTGTTGGATCAGCGTCCTGATGAGGTGACCATTCTGGAAGGTAACCAACCAAAGACCATCCCTGCCAAACAGGCGAAAATTGGAGATATTGTACAGCTAAAATCAGGAGAGAAGCTGGCTCTGGACGGAGAGTTGGTAAGTGAATCCGCATCGTTCAATACTGCGGCATTAACTGGTGAGAGTAAGCCTGATACCAAAAACAAAGGTGAAAGCGTGCTTGCCGGAATGATCAATCTACAAACTATTGCTCAGGTAAAAGTGACAACTGCTTACGAAGACAGTAAGTTGAGCAAAATTCTGGAATTGGTACAAAATGCGACAGCTCAGAAGGCACCTACTGAACTTTTTATCCGAAAATTCGCAAGGATTTATACACCCATTGTCGTCGGACTCGCAGTACTGATATGCCTACTACCATATCTGTTCGTGGAAAATTATGTTTTCCGTGACTGGCTTTACAGGGCATTAGTGTTCTTGGTTATCTCTTGTCCTTGCGCTTTGGTTATTAGCATTCCTCTAGGTTATTTCGGCGGAATTGGCGCAGCTTCAAAGAACGGTATACTGTTTAAAGGAAGTAATTTTTTAGACATTATTGCCAATATTAAAAATGTGGTGATGGACAAGACCGGGACAATGACCGAGGGCGTCTTTAAAGTTCAGGAAGTTACTTTAAAATCTGAATTTGATAAAGATGAAATTCTGAAGATGGTAAATGCTTTAGAAAGCAAAAGTACCCATCCGGTCGCTACGGCAATCCATCAATATGTCGGCGAAATTGACCATTCTATACAATTAGAAAATACAGAAGAAATCGCTGGGCACGGATTGAAAGCCAGTATCAACGGAAAAGATCTACTTGTGGGAAATTTTAAATTGATGGATAAGTTCAATATCAAATATGATCTTGACCCTACGCAAATCGTTTATACAATAATTGCAATCGCATATGATAGAAAATTTGCAGGCTACATTACTATTGCAGACAGTATAAAAGCTGATGCACAGCTGAGCATTGATAAACTTAAAGCCTTAGGTGTAAAAACCACGATGTTAAGTGGAGATAAGAGCACTGTTGTACAATTTGTTGCAGATCAACTGGGAATAACTAACGCCTTTGGCGATCTGTTACCGGAAGATAAGGTCAACAAAGTAAAAGAGATCAAATCACAAAATGAAACAGTTGCCTTTGTGGGAGACGGCGTCAATGATGCCCCTGTTGTTGCCTTGAGCGACGTAGGTATTGCAATGGGCGGATTGGGAAGTGATGCAACCATTGAGACCGCAGATGTAGTCATTCAAGACGATAAGCCAAGCAAAATACCGATGGCGATCAATATCGGAAAGCAAACCCGGAAGATCGTTTGGCAAAATATTTTTCTAGCTTTTGCTGTGAAAGCGATTGTACTGGTATTGGGAGCTGGTGGATTAGCAACAATGTGGGAAGCAGTTTTTGCGGACGTAGGAGTTGCTCTATTAGCTATATTAAATGCTGTCAGAATTCAAAGAATGACTTTTTAATAATGCTATTTATAAGTATTAAAAAAACAGAGATGCTTTAAAAGTACATTTACAACTTCATATTTAAGGCTCAACTAGATGGTTGAGCCTTAAATATAAAAGTTATTATCCTGAAGTAATCGTTTAATCTATTAATGAGCGTTTGAAGTATTTTAAAACATAAGTAAAAAAAGAGCCCACGCCGTTGTATATACTCACTGAGTATTTAGTGAGTGTTCAACACCTCACCCTGCGGGTGTACAAGCACCCTCGTTATTTTTTTCCTATCCAATGATCAATTCTATACCCGCCTTTTCTGCTTTGTATTTTATTTTGGTCTGCAATTCATAATAACTCCAGTTGCGAAGCACAAATTCCTGTTCTTTAGCAATACCTATCTTGTCTTCCTGATTTTTAAGTATCAATGTGCCTGCCTTTTGCTGGATACAGAAATCGATAAGTTTTCGGCTATAAAGGTGAAGCCGATGACTTACATATCTGCTTTCCAGATTCTCTGTCTTATACAATGCTTTCTGTTTGCGTTTAACTCCATTTCCTGAACGGGCATAGGCGATACCGTCTTGAATCCTTTTCTGACTTGCCTGGATCGCAAGCCTGCGATACAGGAACTCCTCTTTCGAGCCAATATTGATTCGCACATTGTTGGCCTTTACCACTATCGGGTGTTCCAAAGACAGGGAAGCCTCTGCAATGATTTCGGGTTTTAATTTATGTTCTTCTTTTTCAAATTCAAATACTGCAAGCCAATAGATCTTTGCGGCTTTCAGCTGGATCTGTGATGTGCAAAGCTTTATCTCTCCCCTTAAAAGACGTTCCATTATCAATCGCTTGTCGGTAAAATCTTTCCCTAAATAAGTTTTAACCGGAATAGCAAACATATTGAAGCTATATGCTTTCTTTTCGGGATCATACTTCATTTTGCTGATGCATTTGACCGGAAGCGGAATTGGAATATCTTTCTTAAAGTTTCGCAATGATTTTGTTCCCTGCCAATAGTCGGCTTTGTTTTTAGAGAAGGTCGATTGAATCGTATTGTTCAGGCTTCCCAGAATATCAGTAGGTATTTCTCCCTTGAAACGATCGAAGACCATCCGTGCAGTTGTGTGTGTTTTTGATCTTGTAAATATTCCCATTTCATCTTTATTTACATCCGCCAGCTTGTATTGTATTTCTTCTGTAAGGTAAAAGAAATCCTTAATCATTTCCTGAACATACAGATGGGAAACGATAAAATTAGCCGCTCGGAAACAGCGGTTCTGATACCGGTAGAGTTTTTCCCACATCTCTTTTTGTTCATTTGCAGGAAGATCGATCAGCAACTGAATTCTTCGGGTCAATGTCATCGTGGATTTTTCCATTTCAAAGAGGTATTTCAGAAGTGTTTTGATTTTGTAAATATTGATATGCATACAGAAATTCCCGATGTACTTCCTTTTCAGGTAATTTGAGTTCTCGGGCAATAACTGTAAATGAAGATTTCTGCTCAAACCTTCTTTTCAAAATATCGAGTTGTTGACTACTGAGTTTTTCTGACTGTTCCTTGTTATCGAAAGCTTTTTCCTGTGGCTGTTCAAAAGAACTTCTATTAAGAATTTTTCGAAGATCATTTATAGCTCTGCTTACCTCATTGCTGATGTCTTTCACACTACTTCCCATTGCTTCTGCGATTGGTTTGTGCTGAAAGCCATATACCAAGCAAAGCTCGATCAGGTGTTTTCTTTTGGGATCCAGAACGGGTAAAACTTTTTTGACTTCATCGAAATTTTTCTGATCCGACTCGTGACTGAGGAGATTCTCTTTATCAGTCAGGGGATCATAACCCACAAGATAATCCTGATAATTCTCAAAACTTTCAAGAGAAGCCATTAAGCGGCTGAATTTATTTCTTGGAGCGGTTACATACGATATAGAATCTCTTTTCATCACAAACCGTAAAAAGCCAGTAATATGATTAGGCGTTTCAATGGTGTCACGATGCAGCCACAATTTAAGGAAGGTGTCCTGAACGATAGTATTCACCACAAAATCATCCTTAAGCACCTGCCATCCAACCCAGAAAAGAAGTCTCTTGTAACGCAGATGAATATGTTCCAAAGCGGTTGGATTGCCTTTTTTCAACAGTTCGTACAACTGAAGATCGGTCAACTTTCTAGGCAATGATTCTGTTCTTTTCATAAGCAGCTTATTTTATCTAAATTATTGCTGGAAGTAACTGCTTAGATAAATAAGGTGAATTCCTTTGCATCATTGAAAATACTTACTACATTTTTCCTAAAAGAAAAGGCGTGGAACTCAGCTTACAGCATTAGAGGCACTGGTATACCTGTGTACGATAAGTGAGCCCACGCCGAAGTCGTGGGCACATTTACTTATCTCCTCGTACACATAAAATTACCAGTTTTCTAATGCGAGAATCTAAGCAATAGCTTCTATATTTCTTTGAACTATCGCAAAGTTACACTCTTGTAACTTGTATTACAAAGATAACAAAAATAATTTAATTACGGTCGAACGACCGTAGAATTTCAATAACAAAATATTTCTTTTGTTATATGATTGACATAAACGAGAAAATCTGTTCGTATATAACTAAAAATTGGTTGATTCCTTGGCTTAAAGAAAATAAGTCACAGAACTCGTTTGCTAAAAGCCACGATATTGAAGAAAGTACTGTACGGAAAATCAAGAGTGATGGTACATATAGAATTCCTGTTGAAACACTTTATAGAATTTGTAAAGCAAGAAAACTTACTCTTGAACAATTTTTCAACCTCATTAACGAATAAAATACCGACAATAGTTGCTATTTTATTATTATAAAAATCTGTATTAAGATTATCGTTTGGTTAGAATATTCGTCACGCAGTTAAAAAAAAGAAGAGGTTTATTTACAATGAAAATTGTGAAATTTAGGTTTAACTTGATTATGTCGAGATTATATAAAAAAGGATTATTAATGGTTAATATAAATTATAGCAACAAAATCCATCTCAAAAAGATGGATTTTGTTTTAATGTAGAATAAAATTTGTGCGAATTTCTTTACATAATTCGTTGAAATTAATAATTAAGCGAAATACCAAATCCCCATCCCATATCACTGTCATAATGTGTACGAATACCCACATTTTTATTGATAATATATTTTAGCTCAGTCATATATTCCATATCGGTGTTTACCATAAAACCCGCCCTCAATCTTTTTGTAATCGGAATGTCTTCACGCATCAACGACAATCGTACAATACCATCGTGATATACTTCTGCCTGAAAGTTTACTAACATTGGCAAAGTGTACATCAAACCTAAACTAATGGCTCTACGTGTATCTTTTTCATTTTTTTGTCCAAATAAATTGGTTTCGTGTTCATCCATACCCATTTTACGATATCTCCAATCAAAACCAATAAAGGGCATAAACCATTGCATTTTACCTATGTATCGTCCTAAGTGCGTTTCTACTTCATACCCGTGCATATCATTATAGCCTAAACGCCATTCTGTACCTAAACTCCATCTTGCATTCTGAAGCATTGCGTCACCATCATTCCCATTGGTAGCGAAATCATTCTGCGCCATAAAGTGTGGCATATTACTCTCTCGCTGCAACATATTATATGCTTGTTTTTTGTCAGGTAAATTCGGATTTTGATAATCGTCAACTGCAAAAACTCTATTCATCCCCGACATCATATGG
Source organism: Chryseobacterium sp. Leaf394 (assembly GCF_001424105.1). Lineage (GTDB taxonomy): Bacteria > Bacteroidota > Bacteroidia > Flavobacteriales > Weeksellaceae > Chryseobacterium. The sequence continues at coordinate 149,802 of NZ_LMQH01000004.1, forward strand.
TAAAGTATATGACAATGGAAAAACCAATCTCCTTCTTCATTTGCTAAAAATTCGATGATATCTGTTTCCATTGGCATTATATCCAATACATTTTTAAGTGGTGATTTTTCGCCTTTACCGTTGATTACCCTGAAATCAAAACCGTGCAGGTGCATCGGATGTCGCATCATTGAGTTATTGTAAAGGGTAATGCGTAAGATTTCTCCTTTCTTTACAGGGATTTTATCAACTTCTGATAGGATTTTGTTATCCATACTCCACACATAGCGGTTCATATTTCCTGTAAGGGTAAATTTCAATTCTTTTACTGGAGCATCTTTAGGAAGTTCCGTATTGGAAGGAGATTGTAACATTGCATAATTCAGCGTTTTGATTTCTCCCAAAGCATTTGCATTGTAACGGTTGGGATCATTTTCCATATTCATATTGTGTTGACTATGATCTTCTTTCTGCTTACTATCTCCTGTGATTTCGGGATACATTACCACATTCATATCCATTTGGTTCAAGCTCATTTTCATTCCCATATCGTCCAAATCGCCATTCATCTTCATCATATCATTCATCATTTTCATCCCCTCAAAATATTTAAGGCGAGGAAGCGGAGAAATAAGCTGTTTAATACCATTGCCCACAAAATAACTTGCAGATTGTGTTCGGTCTTCAGTAGTGGCTAGAAACTCATAGGCAACCCCATCGTTAGGAATTGTTACTACTATATCATAAGTTTCGGAAACTGCAATGATTAATCTATCTACCTCTACTGGCTCTACATCATTACCATCATTGGCTACTACAGTAATTTTACCTCCTGCATATCGCAACCAAAAATAAGAGGATGCCCCACCATTTGACACTCGTAATCTTACTTTATCTCCTGCTTTTAACGTTTTACCATCAACCTTTTTTAAATCAGTAGAATGATTTCCGTTAATTAATATTTTGTCATAATACACATCGCTTACGTCCATTGCCAGCATCCGCTTCCATTCATTCTTTACTTTTGTTTTAAAATAACCTTCTCTAATGGCTTCTGCGTAAGATTGTGTTGCATTTTTTTTAATAGCCGCCCAATCATTGGCATTATGTAACATTCTGTTAATGTTATCCGGGTTAAGGTTTGTCCACTCACTTAAAATGATGGGTACGGTAGGCAAATCATCAATTCCCTCTCTAAAAGTTTTATCATCCTCACGCTTTTTCATTACAAAACTGCCATACATACCAATCTGCTCCTGCAGACCCGAATGTGAGTGATACCAGTGCGTTCCGTGTTGGATAATCGGAAAACGATAGGTATAAGTTGAACCTGCTGGAATGGGTTTTTGAGTAAGCCAAGGCACACCATCCTCTTTATTGGGTAAAAAAACGCCATGCCAATGTAGTGATGTACTTTCTTTTAATTGATTATGTACAACAATTTCGGCTGTATCACCTTCTGTGAAAGTGAGCGTGGGCATCGGTATTTGTCCATTTACTGCTATGGCTCTTTTTTCTTCACCTGCATAATTTACTAGAGTATCTTTTACAAACAGTTCGTAACGGACTGTTTTTGGCGGTTTTGTGTTTACAATTCTTTTTACGGTTTGAGGCTTTTCTTTTGGCATAGACATATTGTTCATTTTGTCCACCATTTTCGGCTGCTCTTTTGGAGGTATCTGCATTTCATCGTTCTTTTTGTTTGATGACTGCTTTACCGTTTTAGCCTTTTCTTTTATCAATTTCATACCACACTTTAGACAGTTGCCTGGTTTTGCGGCGTGGATTTCGGGATGCATCGAGCAAGTATAAGTTGCCTGTTGCACCTTTTCGTTTTTACTCATATCCATACCTTTCATATCCTGTGCTTGTGCAAAGGTGTACATGGCAAGGATGAATATTACTAATGTTATCTTTTTCATTTTTATTTTTTTATTTTTAAAAAACTTGCATTGATTGCAACTACAACTGTACTAACCGTCATTAAAACCGCACCTGCTGCCGGACTTAATAAGATGCCTTGTTTATATAAAACACCTGCTGCCAAAGGCAACGCAATAACATTATAACCTGTTGCCCAAATTAAATTCTGTATCATTTTTCGGTAAGTGGCTTTGCCAAATAAAATGAGGCTTACTATATCTTTTGGATTGCTGTTTACTAAAACAATACCTGCGGTTTCGGCTGCTATATCGCTCCCGCTACCAACTGCAATACCAACATCGGCAACTGCTAAAGCTGGTGCATCGTTTACGCCATCGCCTGTCATTGCAACAAATTCGTCTTTGCTTTGCAGTTCTTTTATTTTTTCTAATTTTTGATGTGGCAATACTTCGGCAATAAAACTATCCATGCCTAAAGTGTCACTTACACTCTTTGCTACTTTGTTGTTATCGCCGGTAAGCAAAATGGATCTGATATTGTTTTCTCTTAAGGTCTTGATTGCTTCTGCTGATTCAGGGCGGATTTCATCTGACAAAGCAATGTAACCTGCCAACTGATTATTGACGATTAGAAACACAACTGTCTCTGTGTCGTTGGCAGTAAAGCTTTCGGGGATTGCTACATTGTTTTCTTTTAAATATCCCGGACTAACCACCAATATTTTTTTGCCCTCAACAGTTGCTTCAACGCCTTTACCTGTGATGGCATTGAAATTTTCTGTTGCAGGAATTGTGATTGATAAGTCTTTTACTTTTCGCAATATGCCTGTTGCAATTGGATGTTCTGATTTTTGTTCCAATGCTGATGCAAGGCGAATGATTTCATTTTCGTCCAACTCTTTTTGCAACGAAACGACTTTTGATACTTCAAATTTTCCTACGGTCAATGTTCCTGTTTTGTCAAAAACTACGGTGGTTATTTTTCTTGCATTTTCAAAGGCTGTCCTGTTTTTAATAAGCAATCCGCTTTTAGCTGATAAGGCTGTAGATTTTGCAACAACCAATGGAACTGCCAAACCCAAAGCATGAGGGCAACAAATAACAATTACGGTTACCATTCTTTCCATTGCAAAAGCCAATGATTGCCCTGTGAGATACCAATATAAAAATGTGGCAATGCCTGTAACCATTGCTATAATCGTAAGCCATCTTGCAGCTTTGTCTGCTAATAGCTGCGTTTGTGATTTTGATTTTTGCGCATCGTCCACCAATTTAATTACCTGTGATAAGTAAGAGTCTTTTGCTGCATGGGAAACGGTAACTTTTATAGAACCGTTGCCATTGATTGCGCCTGCAATTACTTTATCGCCTTTTACTTTTTGTACTGGTTTGCTTTCGCCGGTAAGCATACTTTCATTCAGGTAGCTTTCGCCTTCTAATATTATTCCATCGGCTGCCACTTTTTCGCCTGGCTTTACTAAAATAATGTCGTTCTCTTTTAATGTCTCGGTTTTTACATCATGCACCATGTTGGGCATTACCATATGTGCATCGGCTGGCATTAACTGTACCAATAATTCTAATTCTTTTGACGCACCTGCAACAGATTTCATTTCTATCCAATGCCCCAAAAGCATTATGAGTATTAGGGTTGCCAATTCCCAAAAGAAATCCATACCCTGTAACCCAAACACAATTGCAACGCTGTAGATGTAAGCAACTGTTATGGCGAACCCGATTAAAAACATCATGCCGGGGTTCTTTGCTTTTACTTCGTCAACCAATCCTTTTAAAAATGGAAAGCCGCCATAAAAAAACACAACGGTTGACAATGCAAAGAGTATGTATTGCGAACCTGCAAACTGCCAATCAACTTTCATAAAATGTTGTATCATGGTTGATAGCAACATGATTGGAATGGTTAGGATGAGCACAACATAAAACCTTTTTTTAAAATCGGCAATCATCATGGCATGGTGGTTATGTCCTGCCATGCCCATTGATGGGTTTGCTCCATGCTGCATATTGCTCATGTCATGCCCTGTATGGATTTCTTTATTTTCTGTATGTTGATGTTCCATATAAATAATTTTATTTGCAACAATCCTTTTTGCGAATATAGATTGTTTTAAGAATGGTGATTAATATTTTTTTTGTGCACTGCTTTTAATTTTCTATTGAAAGGCTGTCTGCTTTTTTGTTCATCCAATCCATTATCAAACTTTTTTGCTCTTTTGAGAGCTTTGCGTAGCTGTGCATTATTTTATATGAAGCTAAAGGCATTTCATCGTCTTTAATTTGGTTTGCTATTCCTTTCAATTTACTTATTTGCCTTCGACTACTAATACTGCCAAACTCACTAAAGTTTAATTTTTCTTTGCCATTATCAATATGCCTTTTCATCATCCACGCCATAGGCTGTATGTTGGAATACCACGTATTTTTGGTATTATTGCTATGACAATCGTAACAGGCATTTTGTAAAATGTTTTGCACATTTTCCGGAACGGTATAAACTTTTGCAAAATAGGTTTTGTCAACCTGCCCCTTATTTACATTGAGGGCAGGCTGATATAATTGTATAGCAATAAAAAAAAACAGTACTATTGCCAAAATTATCTTTATTACTTTTTTCATTTTATAAATCCTTTTTCACAGAACCGCAGGTAAGCATTTGGCTACCGTAATAAGGATTTTTAATTGCCTTAGCTTCGCTAATCCAAATAGCACCTTTGCCGTCATTGTACATTGGGCAGAAGTCCTGATACAGCTTTTGTGTAGTTCCAAACAAGGTAATAAGGTCGGAGACATCTTTACTTAAGGATGCGAAATGTTCTCTTTGGTGGTCTACCTTTCCTGCGTTGTCGCCAATATGTTCTGCATTTTCCTTGGCATCTTCAGCTATTTCCATATATTCTTTATGTTTATTTGCTGGGATAGCGTTCATATCCACATTTTTTAAGGTAGTAAACAATTGCTTTCCTGCATTAGCAGCTGTTTTGTCATTATCTGCAACAAGTGCATTTTTTAAAGCCAAATAATCCTTAATTATAGGTGCGATAGTAAACTTTTGAGTTTGCTTCACATCGGATTTTTCTGCCTCTTGAGAAGACGTATCCGTTGAAGTAACAGTTGCTACCGTATCATTGTGTATAGGTGATTGTAACTCCGGAGTTGCAGCAATTGTTGTGCTATCATTAGCTTGCTGGTCGCTATTTTTATTTGAAGATTGATTGCAGGAAATTGTTACCGTTGCAATTGTTACTAATGTAATGATTGAGAAAATTATATTTTTCATTTTATTTACTTTTGATATTATTGAAGAACTTTATCTTATTTATTTGTTTTCAAATTCATTTAGCTTATGCTTCATAAATTCGATTTCTTGTGCCTGTGTTTCCAGTATGTTTTTTTGTAACTGTATCAATTCGGGGTCGGTAAGTTTAGCTTTTTCAGACATCAATACTGCTGCTGCGTGATGCGGTATCATACCTTTTACAAACTCCTTATCGCCCACAAATAATTGCTCCCGAATACCAAACCAAGAAAAGATGCCAATCGCAAAGGAAACCGTTATGATTGCCCAGTTGATTTTTTTGTTTTCATACATTCCTTTCATTATCAATAGTTCTATGATCAACATTGCAGAAATCATCAGCAATGTCATATATAAATTATTGATGTTCAGGATAAGGTTCTGTAAGCCGTCAATCATAGCATACATAATGAAGTACATAGCTATGAACATAGCAACAGCCATTACAGTAAAGCGTTTGTACATTGCTAAAGAATGATTAGTATTATGCTTTTCATTCTTATGATTGTGTTGTATTTCGTGTTGGTTTTCCATACTTTCCATAACAATTGCGTTTTATTTGTTATTAATAGTTTCCTGTACGCTTCCGCAAGTAAGCATTTTGGAGCCGTAATACGGATTTTTAATTGCTTCTTCTTTGCTTAGCCAATTTGCTCCTTTACCATTATTGTACATTGGGCAATGCTGATAATAAACAGGTGTTTCTTGTTTTGAAACTTTGGCTAATTCGTACATATTATTAGCCAGTAAAGCGAAAATTTCTCTTTGTTTGGTAACATCTTTTGCTACTGCAATTTTTTCTGAATTAGCAGTTAAATCTTTCATTACTTTCATCCAAACGGTATGTTCTTCGTTGGAAAGTTTTGTCATTTCTACTGCTTTAATTGCTTTTATCAGTTCAGAAGCTTTTGCGGATGAAGTACCTGCGTCGGTTTTCACCAAAGCATCTTTCACAGAAAAATAATTATCGAAAACTGCTTTCAGTTGTGGTGCATATTGGGTAGTTGCCATTTCTTTTGAGTTGTGGTTACCGTGTTCTGCTTTCATATCCATATTTGCAACTTCAACTTTTGCAACTGGTTTTAATTCTCTGTTGTATTGGCAGCATCCGGATAGTTTAGCATATACATCATCTGGAGCTAAAAATTTCTCGCTGTCATAACCTGCCAAAGCAATACGTTTCAGTATTTCATCCTGGCTTGTTTTTTTATCATCGTATTTAAGTGTAGCCATTTTGGTGTCTTTATTCCATTCTACTGTGGCTACATTTTTTACGTTTCCTGCTTTTTCAATTGTGGTTTTACACATATCACAGTTGCCATATATTTTTACGGTTTCTCTTTTTGCATTTTTGATTTGTGCAAAACTGTTTACTGCTGATAGTAATACGGTGATTACCATCAATATTTTTGATATTGATTTCAATTTGAAAATTTTAAAATTAATAAGATTTATAAAAGGGTTGCGAAAACCGGATTTAGTTTTCGACAAGACGTAACTGTGGCTAGCAAGCCATAGTTTTATCCTATTTTAGGCGGTTGCCAAAAAGAATGGTAACCCGAAGAATAATAGGTTTGTTTGAAACCGAATTTTTGCGTTTTAATTTCCGCAAAGTGATTTTCTGTTTTTATATCTACAAGTATAGGTAAACTTAATGGAGATGAAGAAGTGCTACATTTGCAAGAACTGTGTTTACACTTACCGTTGCAGTCGTGACCATCGTTGCACTTAGTACAGGACTTATCCTTACATCTGCTTTTATGTTCTGATTTTGAATATTGATCTTTAGAGCAACTTTTCTGTTCTGTATTAGCTGTTTTTTTTGCACAAGCATAGCTTAAGCTTGGAATTAGAAAAAAGCCCAAACATAGTAAGATAATAAAGCTGATATGTTTACTAAAAGTTTTCAACACAACAAAATTATGAAATTATTTCTTTTTGATAGTTATAATATGATTATTTTAATTAAGTAAATGCAATAAGAGAGCTGGATTTGTTATCATTGGCAAAGTATGATGGTAATTATTTGATAATTCTTAATAAAATAGAATTTAATATAGCACCTACACTAGCACCTTTAAAAATAAAACTCTGTAAATCAGCAATTTACAGAGTTTTAAGTGGAGTTGGAGGNGATTCGAACCCTCGTCCAAACAAGCAATACATAAGATTTCTACATGCTTATTTTACTGTTGGTTTTCGACTGGAGGCAGAGAGCAAACACCCAACTTCCAGCTTATCTTCTGAGGTTTTCGAGTTTTGGTCAAAGCTCCCAAAACCTTATTTCTGCATTACTATATCTCAGAATCAAACGCCGCAGAACAGAGCATTTGTGAGACATCTTGCTTCCTTACTATCTTCGGGAAAGCGCTTGAAATCTTACTTTATTCGGATTAAGCTGCAAGAGCGAACTCTTCGTTGCCAGTTAAAATTTTGTAGCAAGGGATTTAAGAGATCGCGCTACGGTTCTCTGCATGCTTACTTACCCATTGACCTTGCTGTCGAAACCAGTCAACCCCATGTTTAAGTGAAAGGCAAAGATACAAATTTTTGTTTACATTTTATTCATATTAAGACGGAGCTTGAAGAATGTGTAAAAAGAATTGATTTATAGAGAACTTTTTAAGCCTTATTATTCCTACCCCAAACCTAAGAGCCTGTTTAAATTCTTATCAAATCAATAATGATTGTTTAAAAACTCTTCGACAGGCTCAGAGTGACACCGTTAAATTGAGCGGTTAGCATTAGATTTGTCAGTCTGAGCCTGTCGAAGACTCAATTAATCAAAACAGTAAAAATCAATATAATCAAACTATTTTAATAATATTTAAATAGGCTCTAAATGTTGGAAAATAGCTTGAAAACTTCATCAGATTATAACGTTTACAGGTTAACAGCAAGCTAAATTTAATGAAGATATAAGATGGATTTAAAATAAAATCAATTTTTAATTAGAAATACTTTGGTAATCAATAATAAATTTCTATTTTTGCAATCCAAAATGAGATGTAATTTATGTTAATAATTCCAGTAAAAGACGGAGAGTCTATCGACAGAGCACTTAAAAAATATAAGAGAAAATTTGACAAAACAGGTACTGTTCGTCAATTAAGATCAAGACAGGCTTTCATTAAGCCGTCTGTAACTTTAAGACAGGCAAGACTTAAAGCTGCTTACAAGCAAGTAAATCTTAGCAAAGAAGAGCAGGCTTAAGAAATTTTCTTAACACGCATACTAAATTCACTCTTTAAATAGTTATATTTATTGAGTGAATTTTTTGTTTTTACACTTTTTTATGATTGACAAGTTTCTTCAGTACATATCGTTTGAAAAACGCTATTCTTCACACACCGTAACGAGCTATAAAAAAGATCTGGAAGATTTCTATGAATTCTACCTTCGTACTGAAGGTTCAGAAAATCTTTTAAATGCAGATAAAAAAATCATCCGCAACTTCATTGTGGAACTCAGCGAAAAAAACATTGCCAAAAGAAGCATCAACAGGAAGGTTTCTACCCTCCGCAGTTTCTATAAATTTTTACTGAAAATTCAGGAAATTAAAACTTCACCCGTAGAAAACATCAGTTCACTGAAATTTTACGCAGAAAAGCAAATTCCGATTTCAAGTGATGAAATGAAAAATCTTGATGAGAAAATTTCTCTCGAAAAAGACAACCTGCTGGAACACTGCATCATCGAAACACTTTACCAAACCGGCATCCGGAAAGCCGAACTTTGTGGCTTGATATTTGGAAATGTAAATCTGGAATCACAGGAGCTGAAGATCATAGGAAAAGGAAACAAGGAACGCTATGTTCCCATTTCAGAGAAACTTACCCAACTTTTATCTGATTATCTCGGTATCAGAAATCCAAAGGAAGATTTTGATGAATACTTTTTCATCAACAAAAACGGTAAAAAACTCACAGAAAAATTTGTTTACCTTGCCGTTAATAAGTATCTTAGTCTTGTAACATCCAAGGAGAAAAAGAGCCCACATATATTAAGACACAGCTTTGCTACACATGTTTTGGATAATGGGGCGGAAATTTCGAAAGTAAAAAAAATATTAGGACATTCAAGTCTTGCCAGTACTCAAGTCTATACGAATGCCAATATAGAGCAACTAAAAAAAGTGTTTAATCTGGCTCATCCAAGAGCCGCAAAAAAAGAAGAATTATGAAGATCACAGTACAGTCAATTGGTTTAACACCACATGCACCATTAGAAGATCACATTGAGAAAAAAGTAAACAAACTTGCTACGTTTTACGACAAAATTCAGGATTGTAAGGTTTTCTTAAAAGTAGAAAACACTTCAGACAGAGAAAACAAAACTACAGAGCTTATTTTAGCCGTTCCGGGTGACGATATCGTTGTAAAAAAGACCTGCTCAAGCTTCGAGGAAAGCTTAGACCAGTGTGTTGATACAGCTAAGAAGCTACTAATCAAGAAAAAAGAACTGGCCTAATAAAAAAGTCAAAAAAAACATACTAAAAATTTGAGAATTCAAAAAATCCGTTCTATATTTGCACACGCAAAAAAGGAACAGCGATCTTTTGAATTCTTTTTTATTATGCTTCCATAGCTCAGCTGGCCAGAGCACGTGATTTGTAATCTCGGGGTCGTGGGTTCGAATCCCTCTGGAAGCTCATTTTTAATATAAACTCGGGGAGATTCCAGAGTGGCTAAATGGGACTGACTGTAACTCAGTTGCTTCGGCTTCGTAGGTTCGAATCCTGCTCTCCCCACGGTTTATATTGATAAAAAAACTTGCAGGTTTCAGAAGATTTTTCTAGATTTGCAAACCGTTACCAATGATTTTGGAAACAAAATTGCGGAAGTAGCTCAGTTGGTAGAGCGTCAGCCTTCCAAGCTGAATGTCGCGAGTTCGACCCTCGTCTTCCGCTCAAAGAATCACACCTCATCAGGGTGATTTTTTTTTCACTGCTGAATTGTTGCAGAGTAGCTTTTCTCTCAGCCTTCAGTTTAGAATTATTAAAATGCTTCCATAGCTCAGCTGGCCAGAGCACGTGATTTGTAATCTCGGGGTCGTGGGTTCGAATCCCTCTGGAAGCTCATTTTAATATAAACCAAGGGGAGATTCCAGAGTGGCTAAATGGGACTGACTGTAACTCAGTTGCTTCGGCTTCGTAGGTTCGAATCCTGCTCTCCCCACAGTTTATATTCAAAAAAAAGTTTGCAGATATTGGCCAAAAAGCCTAAGTTTGCAAAGCGTTTACCAATAATTTTGGAAACAAAATTGCGGAAGTAGCTCAGTTGGTAGAGCGTCAGCCTTCCAAGCTGAATGTCGCGAGTTCGACCCTCGTCTTCCGCTCAGTAAAAAATCACGCTTCTGGTGTGATTTTTTGTTTCAGGCCGACTTAGCTCAGCGGTAGAGTGCTTCCTTGGTAAGGAAGAGGTCACGGGTTCAAGTCCCGTAGTTGGCTCACAGCAAATCCCGATTTCTTCGGGATTTTTTGTTTTCTGAAGGTTTGTAAATGATTTTTTTTGTTCAGATATTGTTCAGACATTTTATTTACTTTTAATTTGAATCTACATTCATTTTAAAAAAGTTTTATGAGTTTATTTTAGTTGTAATAGACTTGTCCGGCTTATTTGTCATTCCGCAGGAATCTCAGCACAATGAAATAAGCGGTTTAGATTCCTACGGAACGACAAAACTACTGTGAAATCAGCTTTAAGATAAAAATGGACTTTCATTAAAATCTGTAATAGAAAAAAAACTTAAATTATTTCTGAAGATTTATAAAAATTTAATCATAATTAAAATTTAATTAAACCTTTCTCTCAAATCCCATTTTCAAGCCACATCAAAATTATTTTTTCTACTTTAGTAAAAAATTAGTTCCAATATGAATATCCTTTTACTGGAAGACGACCTTATCCTTTCTGCAGAGTTGTGTAAATTTTTAGAATCCAATCAGATTACCTGTGCGAAGGTTTTTGATGGAGAGACTTTTCTGAGAGAAATTAAAAATAATGTTTACGACCTCTATCTTCTGGACATCAATGTTCCGAAAATGAACGGCCTTGACGTCTGCCAGACTTTAAGAACTTTCGACAAAACTACGCCTATCATTATTCTCTCGGCTTACGGCGACCTTTCAGATAAAAAGGATGCTTTTACAAGACTTGCCGATGATTATCTCGTGAAACCTTTCCAGTTTGAAGAACTTTTACTGAGGATCAATTCACTTCTCCGCAGAAAAACACAGTCTGATAACATTGAGCTCGACGTTATTACAGTGGAAGACCTCATCATCAACAAAACCGAACAGAAGGTTTTCAGATCCGGGAACGAAATTGCTCTTACTTTAAAAGAATTCCAATTGCTGGTTTATCTTGCCGAAGCGCAGGGCAGAACAGTTTCCAAACAACAGATTACAGAGCACGTATGGGAACATAATTTTAATACCAACACCAACACAGTCGAGGTTTACATCAACTTTTTGAGGAAAAAATTAGATAAAGATTTTCCTGTAAAACTCATTCACACAAGATCCGGTTTCGGGTATTATTTAAGTCCTTTATAAATGTCGTTAAAACGGAAAATTGCGCTTACTTTATGTATTTCATTTTCGATTCTGCTGGGGATCGTGATGGTAATTATTTATATTCTGTTTAATGACTTCAGAAGAGAAGAATTTAAAGAAAGATTTGTTCAGAGACTTGAATTTACCTCACATTTTATTTTAAAATCAAAAGATTTTGAAGAAGAAGCTCCTGTTTTCTTTAATGAAAATTCAGATAACGTTCTTTTAAATGAAAAAATTCTTATCTTCAATTCTGATAAAGAACTCGTTTATTCGACCATAAAAGATCAGAAAGTAACCTGGGATGCAAAACTTCTGAACGACCTCGACAAAAAAAAAGCTGTCTTCACCGAAAAGACTTTTCCCGAAATTTATGCCGCCAAAAGAAACATCAACGGCGAAAATTACTACATCATCACGAGTGCCTACGACACCAACGGAAAATCTAAACTTGCCTACCTGAAATATCTTCTGATTACCGCCTACATCGCAAGCACTCTCCTGATCGGCTTTTTCAGTTATTATTTCATGGGGAAATTCCTGCATCCTCTTGAACAGCTTAATCAGGAAGTTTCTGAGATAACGGCACACAAGCTTACCACCCAGATTCCGGTGAACAATTCAAAAGATGAAATCAGCATTCTCGCCCAATCTTTTAATACCATGATCGTAAGGCTGAACGATGTTTTTCAGTCACAGAAAGACTTTACAGCCAGTGCTTCCCACGAAATCCGTACTCCGATCACGAGAATTGCCTTTCAGATTGAAAACCTGATTAAACTCGAAGAGCACTCTCCCACTACTCTTTTGGGACTGCAGCAAATGTTGAGAGATGTGTACCTTCTTTCAGACCTTACCAATTCACTTTTGCTGCTGACGAAATTTGACAAAGAAAACATTCAGACCATCTACGAGGAAGTGCGTGTGGATGAAGTTATTTTTGAATCTTTCGACCGTCTCCAGAAAAGTTTTCCAAAACTGAAAATGGATTTCAACATTTCTGAACAATCTACAGAAGATGCCCTTCTTACCATCAGCGGCGTGCAGTCTTTGCTCGTAATAGTATTTGTAAATCTTCTCAAGAATGCAGCAATCTATTCTGATAATGAAGAAGTGGATATTCTGCTTAATGAGGATGTGAACAATATCACGGTTGACGTTATTTCCTGTGGAGACACGATCCCCGAAAAAGAACAGCCAAGGTTGTTCGACGCTTTCACAAGAGGTAATAATTCTCAGAATATCTCCGGTTCAGGATTGGGTTTAAGAATCGTGAAAAGAATTTTAGAATATCACGGAGCTGCTATTCTGTACTCGTCACCTGCTGAAAATTTAAATAAATTCACCGTTATTTTTAAGAAATAATTTACCGCGTATTGATGCACCTTTGCAGCTGCCTGAAAATTCATGCGGATGAATTACTGAATTCATGTGGGTGTATTGACCAAGTCATGCGGGTGTATTGACAACTTTATGCAGATCAATTTTTAAGAACAATAATTATTGGTTTCCTCAGAACTGTAAATAAGCAATCTGCTTATATCAATTTTAACTGATCCTTAAAATTCTTAATCCTTTAACTGACCTTAATGGTTCAAAATTTTTTAAACAATTCCCGTCATTTTTATAATTTAATTTTATTTTAAGCATCCTTTAAGTTCCTTTTAATCGGGTAGCCGCACATTTGTCATCAAAATAATGATAATGAACAAATTTGCAGGGCTGTTGATTGTTGTCTCGTCTTTCGTGGCCGCACAGCAGCAAATGTCGCTTCAGGATTGTGAGGAAGCCTTTCACAACAACAACCTTCAGCTTTTGGCAGAGCAGTATAATATCAACATGGCCGATGCGGATATTATTCAGGCTAAAATCTGGGAACTCCCTCAGCTAAGCGGTTACATCAATGCCTATAACCCCGAAGATAAAAGAGCTTTTGATGCCGGAAGAGCCAAAGGTGCCGAAATTACTCAGCTTATTTATCTTGGCGGAAAGAAAAAAAACGAAATCGCTTTTGCCAAATCCAATAAAGAACTTGCACGTCTGCAGTTTACACAGCTTTTAGCCAGTTTAAAAACAGAACTTCACATGGCTTACTTCAATCTGTACTATCAGAAAGTGAAGCTGGAAAGCATTACCAAACAGCTTGGCTACATGAATGAACTTTTAAAGGCGTACAAAGTACAGTCGGCAAAAGGAAATGTGTCTTTGAAAGATGAAGTAAGGCTTCAAAGCATCGTTGTACAGCTGAATGCAGACAAAACCGACATCAACCGGGAAATTCTTGAAGTACAGCAAAGCCTGCAGATACTCACCGGGATCAATAACACTATCGAACCACAGATCGCTGATTCTGAAGTGAAAGAAATTCTGGCGTCACAGCCGTTTGGAGATCAGGAAACGCTCAAGGAAAAAGCCCTGCAAAATAATGCGGAGTATCAATATAATTTAAAACTGATTGACAACAGTAAACTCTTTGCACAGTGGCAGAAGTCATTAAATGTTCCTGATCTTAATCTGGGTGCGCAATACGATCAGGCCAGCGGAACTTTCAGAAATGAAATCAATCTGATGGTGGGCATCCCGATCCCTCTCTGGAAAAGCAATAAGGGAAATGTAGAAAAGGCAAAGTTTGCGATTCAGCAAAATGAAAAGAATGCAGAATTCCAGAAGTTTTCGCTCGAAACAAAAGTGCAGGCCGCGTTCAATATCTGGAAAAACAATTATGATCAGCTTTCTGAAATCAGAACCAAAGACCAAAACAATCTGGAACTGGTTTACGACGGGATTCTCAAAAATTTCAGAAACGGAAATATCAGCCTTATTGAGTTTACCGATTTTATGGAGACTTACAGACAAACCGTTCTTCAGGTTTATGATATGAAAAACGATCTGATTCAGTCTGCCGAAAACCTCAATTTACTTGTCCAAACTAAAATCTTCTATTAAAATGAAAAATCTAATTATACCCATATTTTCAATATTTCTTGTATCGTCATGTTCAAAAAAAGAGCAGCCAAAAACGCCTGAGCCTAAAGGTTTTGAGCTGAGCAATACCATGCTTGAATCTATCTCCACAGCCAAAGTGGAAAATACAGTCATAGAAGATTTTTACAGCTTTTACGGTAAAATTTCTGCCGACAAAAATTCCTACATCGACGTTTTCCCACTCGTTGGAGGAAATGTGATGAGCGTAAATGTTGAACTGGGCGATTATGTAAGAAAAGGTCAGGTTCTGGCGACTATCAGAAGTACCGAACTGGCTGAAGTACAGCGTGAAGTGAGTGATGCAAAAACAGATCTGGTCGTTGCACAGAACAATCTCCGTGTTGCGAAGGAAATGTACGACGGTAAGCTGAATACTGAAAGAGAAGTTCTGGAAGCAAAAAGCCAGCTGCAGAAAGCACAGGATCAGCTGCAGAGAGCAAGTGCGGTGAGTACCGTTTATAATGTGAAAAACGGAAATATCTACAGCGTTCTAGCGCCGATTAACGGTTATATTGTTCATAAAGACATCAATAAGGATATGCAGTTGCGAAGTGACAGAAGCGAAAATATTTTTGATGTTGCCAATACCACCAACGTCTGGGCAATTATGAATATCAACGAATCTGATATTGATAAAATTACTCTGGGAATGCCTGCCCAGGTTTCCACACTATCTTATCCTGACAAGATTTTCAACGGTAAGATTGATAAAATATTTAAAATCATAGACCCCGAAACCAATGCCATGCAGGCGAGAGTTGTTTTAGACAATGCCAACGGATTGCTGATTCCCGACAGTAAGGCGACGGTAAAAGTTTCAAAATCTGACAACAAAACAGCTCTTTCCATCCCTTCGAAAGCGGTTATATTTGATGATAACAGAAGCTATGTTGTGGTTTTTAAATCAAGAAATGATATTAAAATTAAAGAAATTCAGATTTTAAAACAGAACAGAGATGTAACCTATATTTCTGAAGGTGTGAAGGAAGGTGAAAACGTGATTACCAATAATCAGCTGCTCATCTACAGATCTCTGAACAATTGATTTCAAGGCCATTGAGACATTTTACAGTAATTAAGTTTTATAGGTATATACCTTTACTTAACCATTCTCATAGCTTCGATGCTGCTTATTTAATTTAAATACACTTGTTCTCGATGGTTTTTTAATCATTCAGATTTCACTCAACATTTAGTTATTCATTCAATATCTAAAGCTTAACCTTTAATTTCTATCATGAATAAATTCATAAAAAATATTATCTCATTCTCACTGAAAAACAAGGCATTTACCTTTATCTGGGTCGCCGTTTTGGCAGTGGCGGGATTTATCAGTTTCAAAAATATGCCAATTGAGGCGTTTCCTGATGTTACCAATACCCAAATTGTGATTATCACACAGTGGGACGGCCGTAGTGCTGAGGAAGTGGAACGTTTTGTAACGACACCGATTGAGCTGGCGATGAGTCCGGTTCAGAAAAAAACAAGCGTGAGGAGTACCACAATGTTTGGGCTTTCCATTGTGAAGATTCTTTTTGATGACGGTGTAGACGATATGTTTGCCCGAAATATGGTCAACAATCAGCTGCGGAATATCAGTCTTCCCGAAGGAATTGATCCCGAAGTTCAGCCACCTTATGGCCCGACCGGAGAGATTTTCAGATATACATTAGAAAGTAAAAAGAAAGATTCCCGTGAACTTCTGACGTTACAGAACTGGGTGATCGACAGAGCACTTCGTGGCGTTCCGGGAGTGGCAGACATCAATGTTTTTGGCGGTCAGGACAAAGTTTTTGAGTTAAGTATCGACCCGAGAGCGTTGGACAAATACAATCTGACGCCATTGCAGGTTTATGAAGCGGTTACCAAAAGTAATCTGAATGTCGGCGGAGATGTTATCGAAAAAAACGGTCAGGCCTACGTAGTTCGTGGAATCGGTTTGGTGCAGTCTACAGATGATATCGCCAATATTACCATCCACAATGACAACGGAAACCCCATTTTGGTAAAAAATGTTGCTGAAGTGAGAGAAAGTTCGAGACCGCGGGTAGGACAGGCCGGATTAAATAATCAGGATGATACCGTAGAAGGAATTGTGGTAATGCGAAAAGGCGAAAATCCCCGTGAAGTTTTGATTGGCGTAAAAGCTAAAATTGCCGAACTGAATGAGAAGATTCTTCCTAAAGACGTGAAAATGGTCACTTTCTACGACCGTGATCACCTGATGGATTTCACTACAGAAACCGTGATGCACAATTTGCTGGAAGGAATTATCCTTGTGACAGTAATTGTATTAATTTTCATGGCAGACTGGCGGACGACACTTACCGTTTCCATCATTATTCCGCTCTCTCTGCTTTTTGCTTTTCTATGTTTAAAACTTTGCGGGATGAGTGCCAATTTACTGTCACTCGGAGCCGTGGATTTCGGGATTATCATCGACGGTGCGGTCGTAATGGTAGAAGGAATTTTTGTAATGCTGGATCATAAAGCCAAAAAATATGGCCCTGAGAAATTCAACAAAATGGCGAAGGCAGGCTGGATCAAACAGACAGGAACAGGTTTGGGAAAAGCAATTTTCTTCTCAAAATTAATCATCATCACTTCACTGATCCCAATTTTCGCATTCCAGAAAGTGGAAGGTAAAATGTTTTCACCTTTGGCATTTACTCTTGGTTTTGCACTGATGGGCGCTTTGATTTTCACCCTTACTTTGGTTCCGGTTTTGACGCATTTGCTTTTAAATAAAAATGTAAGGGAGAAGAACAATCCGTTTGTAAATTTCTGGGACAGGATTGTTTTAAGAGGTTTCAGATTTACATTTAAAAATAAGAGAATAAGTTTAATTGTTTCCATTTCGATTGTTGCCGTTACTTTATTTTCAGGAAAATTTTTAGGAACGGAATTCTTACCGCAACTCAATGAAGGTTCTCTTTGGATCACCGCCGAAATGCCGATGAGTTCTTCTTTAAATGAATCTTTAAAAACCGCAGATATTTTAAAGAAAGACATTATCAGTGTTCCGGAAGTGACGGATGTTTTGGCACAAACCGGCCGAAGTAATGACGGTACCGATCCGAATGGATTTGGATTTGTACAGTTTGCCGTCAACCTGAAACCAAAAGATGAGTGGAAACGCAAAATTACCTACGACCAGCTGATTGAAGACATCGACAAAAAACTGAGCAATTATCAGGGAATCACATTCAATTATTCTCAGCCGATCTCCGACAACGTGGCGGAAGCTGTTGCAGGATTTAAAGCCGAAAACGGAATCAAGATTTACGGTGATAATCTTGAAACTCTGGATGAACTTGCCGATAAAGTTTTAAAATCAATCAAAGATGTCGACGGTGTGCGTGATGCCGGAATTATTAAAAATATCGGTCAGCCGGAAGTCAATGTGGTTTGGGACAGGAATAAAATGGCGGCTTATGGCGTAATGCCCGAAGATGCACAGACCGTTCTGGAAATGGCTTTCGGAGGAAAAACAGCTTCAGAAATGTATGATGGCGAAAGAAAATTCCCGATTCGTCTGCGGTATTCCCACGAGTACAGGAAAGATGAAAACGATATGGCGTCCCTGATGATTCCTACACAGGACGGAACGATGATTCCTCTGAAGGAAGTGGCGACTATCGAAAGAAACAACGGTGCCGCATTTATCTACAGGGATGATATCAAAAGGTATATCGGAATTAAATTTTCGATCCGTGACCGTGATTTGGGTGGAACTATTGCTGATGCCCAGAAAGAAGTTTCAAAAATAAATCTTCCCGAAGGATACAAAGTAGGCTGGACAGGCCAGTTTGAAAACCAGCAGAGAGCAACGGCAAGATTAACGCAGGTAGTTCCCATCAGTATTTTAGGAATATTTTTCCTGCTGTTTATTCTTTTTGGAAATATGAAAGATTCATTTTTGGTTTTGGCGAATGTACCTTTTGCTTTAATCGGAGGAATTATCGCACTGCATCTTACCGGAATGAATTTCGGAATTTCTGCCGGCGTCGGAATGATCGCCTTGCTCGGAATATGTATTCAGAACGGAGTCATTCTGATTACCGAATTCCATCAGAACATAAAAGACGGACTGTTGCTTGATGATGCCGTTCTGAGCGGAGTAAAATCCCGTACAAGACCTGTAATTATGACTGCTCTGATGGCATCCATCGGACTTTTACCGGCAGCTTTATCAACCGGAATTGGTTCTGAATCTCAAAAGCCTTTAGCCATCGTCATCATCGGAGGTCTGATTACCGCGACCGTTCTCACCTTATTAATTTTTCCAATTATATTCTGGATTTTTAACCGAAGTAAAAAATCACAGGAAATTGTATAAATTATTTTTTAACCTAAAAAAAATCTCCCGGAATATTTCGGGAGATTTTGATTTTTATGACTAAATTTTTGAACCGTTAAGAGCAGTAAGTTGTTAAGAAATTTTTGATGCAGATCTAGCAAGTTACCAAGGTAAATCATTAAGCGGAGCGCTTAAACAATTTTCATTGATTCTTAACCAATAATGTCAGCTTACAAATATTAACGGTTTGAATTTTAAATTGTGAGATCTACTTTCCAATGATGGTTTTGATATTTACAAATTCTTTCAAAGCATGTAAAGAAAGCTCAGTCCCATAACCGGAAGTTTTGGTTCCTCCGAATGGAAAACGCGGATCTGAACTCGTCATTCTGTTAATATTTACAGTTCCGGATTCCAGGCCGTCAATGAAAAACTGCTGTCTGTTTTTGTCATTTGTCCAGACTGAATTAGACAAACCAAACGGAATATTATTGGCCATCTCTAAGGCTTCATTATCATTTTCTGCAATCATGATCATTCCCAAAGGACCGAATAATTCTTCCTGCAAAATTGGATTTCCTTCTTCCACTCTTATCAGTCCTGGATTAAATTCATTTTCAGAAATTCTTTCTAATGGAATAATCGCTTCTGCACCATGATTCAGAGCTTTCTGATATTGTTTTTCCAAGTCATCCGCTAAATCCGGTCTTGCCATTCCACCTAATTTTGTTTCCTTTACTTTTGGATCTGCGGGAACATATTTTTTGTATTCCTCAATAAATTTTGGTAGAAAATCGAATTCAATATCTCTCTGAATAATAAATCTTTTAGCAGCAACGCAGGTTTGTCCGCAATTCTGAAGTCTTGCCAAAGCACCAACTTTTGCAGCTTCATCGAGATCAGCATCATCCAAGACGATGAAAGCATCGCTTCCACCTAATTCCAGTAAAGATTTTTTGATATTTTTTCCGGCAATGGCAGCCACTTCCGCTCCTGCTTTTTCGCTTCCGGTAAGACTCACGCCCTGAATAGTTTTATGTTCCAAGACCTCCTGAACTTCTCTATGCCCAATTTCAAGATTCTGGAAAACACCTTCGGGAAAACCGGCTTCTGCAAAAACTTCTTCAATGGCATTTCCACTACCGAAACAGATGGATGCGTGTTTTAAAACCACTGTATTTCCAGCTAAAATTGCCGGTGTTGCAAATCTCAAAACCTGCCAGAAAGGGAAATTCCATGGCATCACACCGAGAATTACACCTTTGGGAACATACTTTATTTCTGAAATACTGTATTCGGAATCAATTTTTTCCGGACTTAATATATTTTCTGCTTCTGCATAATAATTCATCATCAGAGCACATTTCTCAACTTCTGCGATGGATTGCGAAATGGGCTTATTCATTTCACCGGTAATGATTTCACCAAATATTTCTGCTTTGGTTTTAAAAATATCTGCAGCTTTTGCAATAAGTTTCTGCTTTTCTTCAAACGGTACATTTTTCCATTCCTGAAAAGCCTGGTCAGCTTTTAAAAGCTTGTTTTCTATTAAATTTTCCATGTTAGATTTCCATTTTTAAAGATTCGGTTCAGAATCTTCTGCTTTTGGATAAAGCATTTTTAAGGCAACAAATGTTGTTCCTTATACCGTTTTAAATTAATGATAAATTCTATGAAATTGATTTATTATAAAGAAGAAAAATTTAAGTTTAATTAAAATATATCTCCCGCAGATCAAAAAGTTCAGGCAGATTTATTAATGTAAAAAACTGAATTATTTGCCAAATCTGAAAGATCATCGATCCTTAAATCATAAACCACTCATTCGCCAGACTCGCCGCCAGTCTCGCTGTACGCTCCTGAATATCAAAGTGCGGATTTACTTCTGCAATATCCAGTGCAAGCAGCTTTTTATTTTTGAGAATATGTCTGTAGATTTTCATAAAAGCTGCGTCTGCAAAAATCCCATTGTACGCAGCAGCAGAAACTCCCGGCGCAATTGAAGCATTGAAAACATCCATACAGATTGTTACATACAAAACGTCTACAGCATCAGTAAGTTCGCTGACTCTTTCGTATACCGACGGTAGATTTTCAAAAAATAATTCGTCTGCCAGAATATATTTCATTCCAAACTGATGTGCCGTATCAAACAGTTTCAAAGTATTTGAATTTTTCTGAATTCCGATATGCAGAGAATTGATTTCACCTTCCTGAGCAATCTGCCAAAAACCTGTTCCGGAGCTGGCTCCTACTCCATTTTCAGGTTGCCTGTTGTCGAAATGGGCATCGAAATTAATAATTCCTATTTTCTGTTCCTGAAAAGCTGTTTTTACACCACGGTAATGAGCGAATGTGACTTCATGACCACCACCAACAACGATAGACTTTCCACCTTTCAGTAAAACTTTAGAAACATTTTTCGCCAGCTGATTCTGTGTATTCTCCAGATCGCCATCTTCACAGGTGACATTCCCAAAATCAAGCAGTGAAAAATCCGGATGGATTACCGGAAAATTAGACATATTTTTCCTAATTACATCCGGTGCATCTTTAGCGCCCTGTCTTCCTTTATTTCTGCGAACGCCCTCATCTACGGCGAACCCGAGTAAAACGAAATCGTTAGTTGAAATAGAATCATAGTTTTTTTCTTCTTTTACTCTTTGAAATATTCTGTGATGCAATAATTCATCACCATCATTTCTTCCCTGCCAAATCATNGATAACTGTTTTAAATCTATTCTCTAAACTTCCCTCTCAAAGCAGGAATTATTGTTTTCAAAAATAGTCCTAGAAATAAAGTGGATGCCAAACCAAATTTCAATTGAAGACTACTATTTCGTCCCATACCCAAAGTAACTAAAAGTAATGCACTAAATGCAACACCGTAAAAAACGGAATAAAGATATCCGTTTCTATTTTCGTACTTGAACTCACCTCCATTTGCAGAAAACATCTCATCTATCATGTTGTTAGCTAAATCAGAATCAACATTTCTCACATCAGAGGTTAAGTTATTTATAATAACATCCCTTTTTTTTCCAGCTTTTACGGCTTCAAATGCATAAAGAACATGTTTTTCCTCAATACCTAAAGACAAATACTTTGATTTTATTTCACTTATCTTTTTCATTTTTAATCTATTTTTTTTATCAACATAAAATATTTCTCATCTTAATTAACCTCTATTTCTTCTATAAACGTTATGAGTAGTAAAACCATGAAAAACGAAGTAGTTAGTTGAAACAGAATCGTAATTTTTTTCTTCTTGTACTCTTTGAAATATTCTGTGATGCAATAATTCATCACCATCATTTCTTCCCTGCCAAATCATNTTCAATTTAATTTTGATTTACGTTATAACGTTCAAAACTCTGCCAGTATTTATCCTTATAAATTTCAAGTGACATTTTATATTCAGGATGATTTTTGATAATGCTCTGCAAAACCTTTGAAGGCTTTCTGAAATCTTTGCTTGCAAAATAAATCTCTCTTACATTATTGGCACTTTCCCTCCCGATGTAAACACTTCCGCCTTCTGTTTTCAGATTTTGATAAGCGTTTTCTTCGATACTGTCTAATTTTGCATAATCACCGCTCTCAGGAAGGCCGTTGTTTTCGTTTCCGTTGTATTCAATTTTCAACGCAGAAATCCATGGATAGGACGCTTTGGCTTCGTAGTTCAGCGCAGTTGTATTCACTGTCGCAATCAGAGGTAATCCGTTATTCAGGACAGCTTCTAAAATCGAGTAAGCGTCTTCGTCACCCATATCTTTCAGATCCTTATATTTCTCAATAAATTCTCTTTCCCTCCACGATAAAAAATCTCTTAATTTGGAAACAGGAACAAGCTCAGCTTCTGCCTCATCTGTACCGACAACATTAAATGTATCGATCTGCGTTGCAAAATTAAGTTCGCCCAGAAAATTATCCAGAAAAATGCAGACTCCGGTTACGCAGTCGTTTTTATTTTCTTCAGTAAGACCTTCGTAGACAAAAGTCACATCAATTTCATCCGGATAACCTTCGATTTCGTTGGAATAGAAGAAAATATTATCCAGCGAAAAGTCTTTGCCATCCATTTTTATTCCGTGGTCGAGATTCATTTCAGGTTTCAAGGCTGTGAATTTCCAGCGCTCAGATTTTGGAGCCTCGGCAATGATTTCTTCAGCAAAAACGATATTTTTAACATCTCCGTCCGCTGTAATGATGAGTTCGGCTACAGCATCGTCGCTCATCCCGCACAGGAAATAGTAGCCTTCATTAAGTTGCTTCAGCTTGGGTGAAATGATATCAAAAAAATCAGTCTCAATGTTTTTATGATTTTTAATGACTTCATAAAACTCTTTTTCTTTCGTTAAAAACCAATCCCAGAAATCTTTATAGGTTTTGATTTCCACTTCCTTTTTTTCTTCTTTCTTTCCGAAAACTTTATTGAAAATTCCCATATTATTTTATTTTTTCTCCATCAATAAAAACATTTTCCGCCTTCAGACTTCCCTGACTGTAAAGTACATTCTGGAAATTATCTGTTTTGAAAGTAACAAAATCTGCTTTTAAACCTTCCTTTAATATTCCTCTGTCTTCCAAACCTAATGCAAAAGCTGAACGGAAAGTCATTCCTGACAAAACTTCTGCGGTGGTCAGTTTTTCAAATGTGGCTAAGATGGAAGCCTGTGTAATCAGATTTCCCATCGGCGCTGACCCCGGATTCCAGTCGCTTGCAATGGCAACGATGGCTCCTGCATCCAACAGTTTTCTTGCCGGAGTAAATTTTTCACCTAACCCTAAACTCGCACCTGGCAATGCTGTCGCAACTGTATCTGAATTTGCTAAAAACTCAATATCCTCATCGATGGTTGCTTCCAGATGGTCGGCAGATTTTGCTCCGACTTCCACAGCGATTCTCGAACTTCCCGGCGTAAACTGGTCGGCATGAACTGTAATTTCAAAACCTAAATCTTTA
The DNA here is from genome assembly GCF_001424105.1 of Chryseobacterium sp. Leaf394. Classification (GTDB taxonomy): domain Bacteria; phylum Bacteroidota; class Bacteroidia; order Flavobacteriales; family Weeksellaceae; genus Chryseobacterium. Next base: position 173,787 of record NZ_LMQH01000004.1, read on the forward strand.
GTTTTAAGTAAAAAATCTTTACTCTCTTCCGGCTGAAATGCTGATTTTTCGATAAAAATATCAACACGTTTTGCCAGATTCTCCTCTTTCACTTTTGGTAAAATTTCTGTTAAAATATAATTTAAATATTCTTCGTTTGTTCCCTCAAAATCTCTTGGTTTTAAATGTGCCGAAAGACAGGTCGGAACTAAAGTTGCCTTTGTCTGTTCCTGAGTTTTTTTAATGATCCGAAGCATTTTCAGTTCGTTTTCTACGTCTAAACCGTAGCCACTTTTTACTTCAATTGTTGTAATTCCCAAAGAAATTAAAAAATCAATTCTTTCTAAAAGCGTTTTGAGCAATTCGTCTTCTGATGCTTTTCTTGTATGCTGAACGGAACTCCAGATTCCACCTCCACTTTCAGCGATTTCCAGATATGTCTTTCCTGCATTACGCATTGCAAAATCATTCGCACGGTTTCCGCCAAAGCAGATGTGCGTATGAGAATCCACGAAGGCTGGAAGAACAATTTGATCTCCCTCAATGTTTTCAATTTCTATATTTTGATTTTCAGTTTTTAGCGTTTCGAAATTTCCGATTTGCAGGATTTTACCATTCTGAATTAAAATTCCGCCATCAACAATAATTTCGAGTTGTGTGTCTGAAAGTTTTCCTCTTAACGGAAGATTGGCAAGTGTGACAACCTGCCTGAAAGGACCAATTAGTTTCATTAAAAATTAGGTTAAGGTTGAGGTTGAGCCTAAAAAGTACAACGCTGCAATTTTCTATTTCAAAAATACTTAAAATATATCAATTCAGTGAACGAGATACGGCACGTCTTCCAATCTTTCACATTGTCGTAAATTTATCTCAGTCTCAACCTTTGCCTAAACCTAAATTTATTATCTTTACGATAAATGAAACTGAATTAATGCCCGATTTTTTACATCCAGATAAAGACAATTACTCCAATGAAGAGCTGATGCAGGAAGAGCAAATCCGTCCGCAGAGCTTTAAGGATTTCGCCGGACAGCGAAAAACACTGGAGAATCTTGAAGTTTTCGTCAGCGCTGCCAAAAGACGTGGCGGTGCGCTCGATCATGTACTGCTGCACGGTCCGCCCGGCCTGGGAAAAACTACTTTAGCCAATATTATTGCCAATGAACTGGGAGTTGGCTGCAAAATCACATCAGGGCCTGTTTTGGATAAGCCCGGAAGTTTAGCTGGTTTATTGACGAATCTTGAAGAAAACGACGTGCTTTTCATCGATGAAATTCACAGGCTTTCTCCCGTTGTTGAAGAATATCTGTATTCTGCAATGGAAGATTATAAAATCGACATCATGCTGGAAACCGGCCCGAACGCGAGAAGTGTTCAGATTGGTTTAAATCCTTTCACTTTAGTTGGAGCTACGACGAGAAGCGGAATGCTGACAAAGCCCATGTTGGCAAGATTTGGAATTCAAAGCAGGCTGGAATATTACACGATTGAACTCCTGTCGATGATTATTATCAGAAGCGCAAGGGTTTTGGGTGTGAAAATTTATGAAGATGCTGCGATTGAGATTGCGAGAAGAAGCCGTGGAACACCAAGGATCGCCAATGCTCTGTTACGGAGAGTGCGTGATTTTGCTGAGATAAAGGGTGACGGTGAGATTGAAATTGAAATTACAAAATATGCTCTGAATTCTCTGAACGTTGACGAATTTGGTTTGGATGAAATGGACAATAAAATCATGCGCGTGATGATTGAAAACTTCAGAGGAAAACCTGTAGGAATTTCTGCTTTGGCAACTTCCATCGCCGAAAACCCTGAAACTTTGGAGGAAGTTTATGAACCTTTTTTGATTCAGGAAGGTTTTATCATCAGAACACCGAGAGGCAGAGAGGTTACGGATAAAGCGTATCGACATTTGAATATCGCTGTGCCGAGAAATCCAGGGGAACTTTTTTGAAGAAAAAAAATGATTCTTCATCTTTTACAGTTTACCGAAATTGCACCATAACTTAAAATAAATAACATAAAATAATAAACAAATATGAAACTATATCCAATCCAATGCGGAAAATTTAAGCTCGACGGCGGAGCGATGTTTGGGGTCGTCCCGAAGAGTCTGTGGGAAAAAACAAATCCGGCAGACGAAAGAAATCTAATTGAGCTCGGAACAAGATCTCTGCTTGTGGAAGACGGCAAAAAATTAATTTTAATTGATTGCGGTCTCGGAAATAAGCAGGATGATAAATTTTTCGGACACTACTCGCTTTGGGGTGATGATACTTTAGATAAAAATTTAAAAAAATACGGTTTTGTAAAAGAAGATATTACAGATGTTTTTCTTACCCACCTTCATTTTGATCACTGCGGTGGCGCGATTGAATGGAATGATGACAAATCAGGTTACAGACCGGCATTTAAAAACGCCCAGTTCTGGACCAATGAAAACCATTGGCAATGGGCAACTGAACCCAACCCGAGGGAAAAAGCAAGTTTTTTAAAAGAAAATATTCTTCCAATACAGAAAAGCGGACAGCTGAACTTTTTACCGCTCCCGACAACCGGAAATTATGGCTTTGCTCCGGATCTAAAGATGGATGTTATTTTTGTAGACGGTCATACGGAAAAGCAAATGCTTCCGGTGATTCAGTATCAGGAAAAAACAATTGTTTTTGCAGCTGATTTAATTCCAACTACAGGACATATTCCACAGGTGTATGTGATGGGGTATGACACAAGACCTTTATTAACTGTTGAAGAGAAAGCAAAGTTTTTAAAACAGTGTGTGGACAATGATTACTTACTGTTCTTTGAACATGATGCGCACCATGAACTGGCAAGTTTAAAAATGACTGAAAAGGGTGTCCGTCTGGATGAAACGTTCACTTTTAATGATGTTTTCGGATATTAATTTTAGTTATGGAAGGACTGAATTCAGAAAATCAGAAAAACGACCCCGATCCCTTATCCGCTCCCAAAATTATTGGTCTGACGGGAGGAATCGGTTCAGGAAAAACAACCGTTGCCAAATTCATTGAAGACTGCGGATTTCCGGTGTATTATTCGGATGACCGCGCGAAAGACATCGTGAATGACAATGAAGATTTAAAATTAAAAATTAAAGCACTCCTCGGTCAGCAAGCCTATGATGAAAAAGGACTTTACGACCGCAAATTTGTGTCAGAAATAGTTTTTAACGATAATGAACTGCTTCATGCACTGAATGAAATTATTCACCCCGCTGTGCGTATTGATTTTGAAGAATGGGTAAAAGAGCAGAAGAAGTATCTGATTTTTAAAGAAACCGCTCTTTTGTTTGAATTAAAATTAAACAGGCAATGTCACCGCTCAATTTTGGTTACTGCAGAAGACAATATCAGAATAAAAAGAGTGATGGACAGAGACGGAAAAACCTACCGTGAAGTACAGACCGTGATGGAAAAGCAAATGCCCGAAAAGGAAAAGATCAAGCTGGCAGACTGCATCATTTACAACAACACCAATCTTGACGATTTGAAAGATCAAACTGAAAAAGTCATCTTTGAAATTGAATAAACAAAAAATCCCGCTGAAAAATTTTCAGCGGGATTTTTTGTGAGTTATAGTCCAACCATTTTTACTTTTGATTGTAATTCTACACCCAATGTTGTCGAAGGCACGAAGCGTTATGCTGAGATGTTTACAACTGTCTTAATTAAACAGATCCTTTAGAACTGAGAATTATTTGCTAAAAATAACAGGCTCCCATTTCTGAGAGCCTGTTCTATTTTAAAATTTAATTTATTATTCTTTAATAAATTTCTTCTGAACAGTTTTGTCGCCATCAACCAGTTCAATCACGTAAAGTCCGTTAATTAATCTGGTAACGTCAATTTTGTTGTTCAGGATCAATCCGTCTGATACCAGCTGACCTGCTGCACTGTAAATTTTGTAATTAGCTTTTTTGCTAATGTTTTTCACGTTCAGTATTGTACTTACCGGGTTAGGGTAAATCATAATATCAGTCTGGTTAAGTGGATTAATTACAGCCTGCTTAACAATTCGTACAAGATAATCTTCAACCTCACCATTAGCAAAACTGGTACAGTTTACAGGAACACCGTCCTTCTGCATTGCTACTCTCATCATTACGTATTTGTAATCTGTAAGGCTTACGAAAGCATCATCAGGAACTGTAAATGCGGCGCTTGCATTATCTGCACTGTTCGGTCCGTTTGAAAGGATTTTCTCGTTTACATCGAAGTATCCGTTTCTGTTAAAGTCAATCCATACTGCCACTCCGGTATTGGTACCGGTAGATGAAGTTTTATTAACTCTGATTACGTTACCCTGACTTCCCTGAACTAAAACAATCTGCTTACCGTCTGTGTTGGTTTCATAATAATGATATCCCGGAGCACCACCTGTAGTCTCATTAACATAGGCCTGACCCTGATAAGGTGTAACAGTAACCTTGTTAATGTATTCACTTCCAGCGTTGCTTCCTCCCATCTGACAGTAGGTTACAGTAGGAGTTGTAAAGTAGTACAGCGGTGTAAAGTTACCTGGAGTACCAGTACATACGTTGGCTATCTGCATTTCGTATTTGGTAAGTTCAAGTAAACCGGTTATTAAGTGAGTATTGGTATTATTTACTGTAACCGTCGTCCAGCTCGGAATTCCCACTTTTCTGTATCTTAAAATATAGCTGTTGGTAGCTCCGGTTCCGGTGTAAGCATCCCAGGTAACTTCAGCACTTGTAGGATTCAGCTGTGTAATCGTTAATCCCGGAGGCGGAATTTCACAAACTCTCACTGTTGTAAACACTACCGGATTAGACCATGGGTTTGGAGTGGTTTCTCCCACACAGATATTGGCAATCTGAACCTCATAAGTTACATATGAACTTAAACCAGTTAAGATATAAGTATTTGTAGGAGGAGCTGGTAATATAACATCGATCCATGTATTAGAACCAACTACTCTATATCTAAGGATGTAAGTTGCACTTGGCACAATAGGGTTCCATGTAACAGTTGCAGAACCTGAAGTCACATTAGAAATCGTCACGTTTGGAGGTGTAGGATCACATCTTGTAGTGAATGTTCTGATTGCTCCCGGAGTTCCGGCGATACCATTACAAACTGCAGATATCTGAACTTCGTACGTTGTAGCAGGCGTTAAACCTGTTAACGTCAATGGAGGGTTATTTGTTATTGTTGAAGCATTTACATTAGTCCATGTGGTAGTACCAATTGGTCTGTACTGTACAATAAAGTTAAGGTTGTTATTAGCATTAACCCAGTTTACAATAGCAGAATTATGTGTAACTGTAGTAAATGTAGGTGGTGCCGGAGCAACATTATTACAAGGTCTCAGTTTTACATAATAGTCTTCAACTTCTCCATTTGCAGGGCTCGTGCACATCGTTGGCGCAGCACCTCGATTTAATACAACTCTCATAGTAGTATTAAATGGTCCTGTATAAACCCCTGTTGCCGGCACATTAAATGTTGCCGTCACCGGTGTTGTAGTATTTGATGGAGAGATCAATATTCTCTCATCATTGGCAAAAGTTCCGTCTCTGTTATAATCAATCCAGGCCGTCACTGCGTCAGCAAATGTAGAACCTGTCCAACCTTTGGCAACTGAAATTTGGTTATTGGTAGAACCAATTTCCAGATTGATTAAAGTTGCAGGAGTATTGTATAATGTATAACCATTCTGAGTTGAGGTATTACTCATCACAGCCTGGCCTGTAGGACTCACTGTAACGTTGGCAATATGATCAGTAGTTCCTCCCCCAATCATCGGACAGTAAGTAAGTGGTGGAGTAGTGAAAGGCCATGATGCTCCCCATGCTCCCCAAGTAGTTCCACACTTAGCCTGAACCTGTACCTGATAAGCGGTTTGCTCTGTAAGTCCGGTAATTGTATGCCAGCTCTGACCTGCAGGCAACTCCAGATATCCAAGTGTTGCAGGCAACCATGCACCGGCCGTTCCCTGTCTCCATCTGATTCTGTATGTGGCATTTGCTGTCGGCATCCATGATACATACTGCGTAGTTGCAGTAGCTGTTCCGAAGTTCACTGGTGTTGGTGCAACAGTACTGCACGGCTGAAGATCAATCAGTTTAACAGAGTAGTCTTCCACTTCTCCCCAGCTGAAAGTTCCACACGCAGTAGGCGTAGTGCTTTCTCTGATGATAACTCTCATTCTGAGATTAAGATTGCCTGCATAAGCACCTGCCGGAACAGCAAAACCTGTTGAAGTATTAACCGGCGTATTATTAGATGCTTGATTTAGAACTCTCTCGCTATCTTCAAAAACACCGTTTCTGTTCCAGTCAATCCAAACTACAGTAGCACAGCTGTAAACTGTTCCCGGCCATGATCTGGTTACAGATACTATATTATTTGCAGCTGTACCTCGGATAAGTGTTATCAGACGGGCAGGATCTGCCGTATAATCTGAGTAATATGGGCTTGCAGTAGCCATTGTAGAGGTGCTCACCATTGGTGGCATTCCTACTGGGGTTACCGTTACATTAGAAATAAACTCATCGGCAGAAGTTGCCCAGGCAGTACAATAGGTAACCGCAGGTGTGGTAAACGTTGTTGTAGCTGAAAATGCTCCTGTTGTCCCTCCACAGATAGTGGCAATCTCTACGTCATAAGCTGTAAGCTCATTTAGTGAAGGTATCATGTAACTGCTTGTAAGAGGAGTATTAAGTGGAACAGTAATCCAAGGACCGCTTGGAGACAATCTGTATCTCAAAATATAAGTTGCTCCTGTAGCCGGTACCCAGTTAACCATTGCTGTAGTAGGTGTTATCGGTCCTACAGTAATATTAGACGGTGGATTTGTTGTACAGGCAGGAAGCGGAAGAACATTCACATTATAATCATGAGTTTCTCCCCATGTTGCGGAAGCACAGGCGTCAACATTTGTTGTACTGTAGATTAAACGGACACGCATTCTGTGAACACCAGGAGGTGCATTGGCAGGAATAGCAATGTTTGCTGTGGCAAAAGCCGGGCTTTGTGCCATCGGTAGATCTGTCAGCAGTTTTTCTGATGCGTCAAAAACTCCGTTGTCATTAAAGTCTATCCAGATACTTACAACTTCTGATGTTGGTGAGCTGTAAGTGGTATTCATTTGTACAGGGTATGACTGAGCAGGTAAAATATTAACCGGTGTAAATGCAGATGTTCTGTCATAATATCCATTACCGTTACAGCCGGTATTGAGATCACTGATTACAGATCCTGCCACCCCTGTAATCACAACGCTGTTGAGATTGTCACCACTACTACACCCAGTACTGTATACTGGAGTACAGTATGTTAAGCATTGCAATGGTGTATTCTGAGCTACAGAAACTACATTGGAAGTTTGAGTGCTTCCTCCGTTAGTACATGTCACAACACAACGGTAATCTGTTGCTGCAGTTTGGTTTGTAACAGAATAAGACATTGTTGTAGCTCCCACAATGTTGGTAAATGTGTTGGCTCCAGCAGGTGATGCCTGCCACTGATAGGTAATACCTCCTGCAGAAGTAGCACCTGCAAGTGAGAGTGTGAACGGAGTATTCGCACAGGCTGAAGATACTGATGCAGATGCTACACCAGCTGTTACTGCACCTGAACATGGCGTTCCCGGAGTATAGCCTATCTGTAAAAACGGTCGTCTGTCATCTATCGTACTGATTGAATTGGTAGTTGATGACAGTGTAGTAATAGGAGCTAAAGTTGTATTACCACTACCATAAATACGATTCGGCACTGTACTCCACAACCAGTCAAAAGTTCCGGTAGATGGACTCCCCGAAACCTGGTTAATATCCCATTCTACAGAGATTTCCAGAGATCCACCAGTGTAGGTAAATGGTGAATTCAATGCAAATACAATATAATTGGGAACTTGCGTAGCAGGGATTGCCTGGTTTAAATTCTGATAAACCATCGTCGCACCTGTATTTAAGTTAGCCCAGGTTTCTGATGCAGCTGCAAAGGCAGTCGCAGTTGTATTTTTCATATAAATGCGGAAGATTCCCCCTCCTGTCGTGGTGGCATTATTGTTTTTTACCCACCCCAGATCATTGATAATAGTTCCAGCGGTAATACCGGCAGTGGCAAGCTCACTGGAAGTATACAGGTAAGTATACCTGCTGGCATCGTATGAACTGGCCGCACTTGAACGGTAGACCGGTCCTGCATTGTAAGCCGGTGTCCCTGCTGTTCCAGTGGTTATCTGAACCACCTGAGCAGAAGAAAACAGACTGATCAGCAGACCACAAATCAGTAATAATTTTTTCATATTTTAAAATATTTATATCCGAAAGGATAATAAGAATTACACATAGTTTTATTGATAAAATTGTTTGAACTGCTTAAAACAGGGAATCTGTATTAAACCTTTTTGTGTGTTGAAATGAGTAAAATGTAAAGAATTTCTTCATAGGCTATAAAATTTTATATTAAATACAAATCTAATCATTTTTAATCATTATCATAAAGTTTAAATATAATTTTTTACGAAAATTTTATTAAAACCAATAAATGACGCCTGATTAGAAAATTATATATTTATTAATATACGAATATATAAGTAAATCAGATGCTTTAATCAGAATATTTCAAAACAAAAAACCCCAGAAAATTCTGAGGTTTTAAAAGATTTTTAGAAAAATCTATTTTTTAATAAACTTAACCGTCTCTGTAAGATCTTTATCTTTAATTGTAATCAAATATGTACCTTTCACCAATTCGGCTACTCTTACCTGATTATCATTAATCGTTCCAGATTTCACCAATTGCCCAACTGCACTGTGAATTTCAAATTTAGCATTACCTGAAACTTTTGTAATATTTAAAACATCAGTAGCAGGGTTCGGATAAATCTGAATACTGTTTTTAACCAGAGAAGTTTCGCTGGTACTTAAAGATGGAATTAATAAATTATAATCCTCTACTTCACCATAGCCAAAGGTACCGCAGCCCGCAAAGGTACCGCCTAACGATAATCCAGCATTTGCAGATCCAGCGTAATACAGGATAACTCTCATTCTAAGTGGAACACCTATTACAGCAGATGCAGGAACTGTAAATGATCCAGTAATAGGCGCAGTAGGAACTGCGGTTGGATAATTTAACACTCTTTCCGTACTTTCAAAAACACCGTTTGCATTAAAGTCAACAAAGACTGCTGAGGTATCCCAATCCGGAGTTCCGACAGTGATCGACAATCCGTAGGTATTTCCTGCTGCTACTGTTGTCTGAAGCGCAGTGTTGGTTGTATAATTTGTGTAATTTGAAGGTCCTGACGTATTATTCAACAAAGCCGTGCCATTGTATGACAATGTAACATTTGAAATATATTCGTACTGCGTAGCGTTAGTTGCTGTGATAGTACAGTACGAAAGTGTAGCTGTGGTAAAGTTTGTACTTGTAGAAAATGGACCCTGTGTTCCACAAACTGCAGCGACCTGGACTTCATAGGCAGTATTGTCAGAAAGACCTGAAATATTAACCGTGCTTGTTGTAGAAGTTGTTTGTTGCCACGTAGTTAATGAAGTTTTCTTATACCGAATAACGTACGAAGTGGCACCAGACACTGCAGGCCAGCTTACGGTAGCACCTGAGGGACCTATATTTGACACTACAACACCTGTAATTGCTGTACCACAAGCAACCTGTGCTGCAACCGTCATTTTCTTTAAAGCGTAAAATACATTTCCTATTGAAGAAATTCTCAGTGCAACAGTTTGTCCATTTAATGTTGCAGGCAAAGCAGCGATGGATTCTGTTCCGTCATTAGATGTTGATGCCAAAATAACTGTCCATGTAACACCATTATCTGTAGAATAATCAATCTTTACATTTGGAGAGTTGTACGCTCCAGCTCCTGTGTTGGCAACGTCCCATGTAATTATGTTGGCAGCATTGCTGAATAAAAATCCACCGGTAGTTAATTTAAAAGGTCCGTCAGCTCCTACATTGATGGTTTGTATTGCAGACTGTGTCTGCTGCTGCGTAGGTATTGGATGATTATCTCTTACTGTTATCGCAAAATTTGATTCTCTCGCAACATTAGAAACAGACTCCCATCCGCTGTTTGAATTATTCAGAACACCGTTTAATACCGAAGAAAGTTTTGGAAAGTAACGTGTAGGACTTGTAACAGGAGCAAACGATCTGAAAGAAGCACCGAATGTTGTTGTTCCTAAATTGCTTGCCGTAATCGGATCATCATTTACATTCGCAAAAACATCTGCTGCATCAAACTGCTCCCACGTGTAGGTAAGTGGGTCATTTTCCGCGTCTGTTACCGGTGCCGTCAGTACATAAGCAGTTCCTTTTGGAATAGTGTAAGTAGGCAATGTACCAATGACTGGTGCATTATTGGCAATTGTAGTTTCTACATCACACGTTTTAGCGATAAGATTGTTTTGAATCTGCACAATACTTGCTACATGAAAGTAAGGATCAGAGTTCATCTGAACATCCGTATTCGGGCCACCGGTAATACCCGCATATCCCATAATAGTAGACCCTGAACCCGGCTCCATATTTACTCCTGCACCTTCAAGAACGTGTGAGTAGGTATGATTTCCTCCCAACTGATGCCCCATTTCGTGAGCAACAAAATCAATATCAAAAGTATCTCCTACCGGACTTGTACTTTGAGTAAAAGCAGAACCTTTTCTCAGAGGAGCCGCTGTCGTCGGAGCTATACAGACACAACCAATACATCCTGCATTACCGTTGTTTCCGGCAGCATTAAAAACGTGTCCGATATCATAATTTGCGTTTCCGACACTAGCAGTCAAAGTCTGTTGCAACTGTAAATTCAAATTTCCGGTATACGGATCAGTTGCAGCATTTGTATATATAATTCCAGGATAATTCTGAATATTTAAATGCAATGCAAGATCTTTTTCGAAAACGAAGTTTACCCTCGTCATTGTAGCATTAATTGCCGCCAGTGCACTTGCAACAGTACCACCATGAAAGGCAGTATATTCTCCTGTAGCAGAGATTGCAAGCCTCATTGTTCTGTATTTCTTATCCGACATCTTGGAAAAATCACCAGGCTGATGAGAGAAAGACTGACCAGGCAGCTTCAATTTTTCAAGTTGTTCAACAGCTACAGGGCTTTCTGATGTGCTACACTGGAACACCTTATCTGAGCCACCAGATTTAGGATGAACCAAGTAAACAGTCTTTGCTGTATCCTGTGGATCAATAAATTCATAACTGCCATTGTGGCTTATCATCGACTGGAAATCATTGGGAGAAAGAGAGAATCTCACCAATTTGGTTGGGTCATCCAAACCTACACCAGAGTAAGATCCCAACTGATATTGGTCTGCGAGCTCCTTCACCATTACAGGAAAACTGTAAACAGCAAATCTTTCCATCTTTCCGTGCAACGTGGGGATTAAAATTTCAACAGGCTTGGCATTTGGGCCAGACTCCTGTGCGTTTTTTAATTTTGATCTTAATAAGTTCAGATCCAGTTTGTAGTACTCACCTATTGTTGCAGCTCCTATAGTAGACGTTCTTTTGCCACTCGCTGACGCTGCAGAAGCCTTCGTCCATTGCGCAGAAGCTGTAACTCCCAACACGCTACAAAACAAAACAGTAATCAATTTTTTCATATAATGAACTATTTTTGAATTATTTGTAAATTTTTGAATCTCAAATGTAAGCATTATCTTACAATTGATAATACGATTTATTTGATTTAACATAATAATTAGATTATAAGTATCAATAATATAAAAAAAACCTCCGAAGTTCGGAGGTTAATAAATATAATAAATTAAAATGTATTATTATTTTTTGATAAATTTCATTGTTTCTGAAATTCCTTTGTCTTTCACAGTAATAATGTAAGTTCCTTTTACCAATTCGGCTACTCTAACCTGGTTGTTGCTGATATTACCAGCTCTAACCAACTGACCTGCTGCATTGTGAATTTCATACTTAGCTTTATCTGAAACTTTTGTTACATTTAAAACATCTGTAGCAGGATTAGGATAAATCTCAAATTTTTCCAGCTTAACTTCACCTGTAGATAAAACTACTACATTGACAGCTCTTGTTTGAATATCCTGATATTGAGTACCTTGAAAAACTGTATTTCCTAAAGCATCTTTCAGATTATAAAACCCTCCAGTATCATAAATACCATCACCGTATTCATCTTCGATTGTAAATGTATAACAACCAGGAGCTAGAGTCCAGTTTTGGGTAATGACAGCCGGCAGCGGACTTGTTGCAGGAGTGTCCGTGTAGGGACCACCACTTTGAAGCGTTGTACCACCACTATTTTTTAAATTCCATGTGATTTCAGAACCATAACGATCTCTCTGTAAAGTAAATGTAAAGACACCCTGTCCAGCAGTAACAGGCCCCACACCTACATAGTAAGAGGTGAATGAATTGTTAGATGCTCTCTGATCCGCAGATCCGTTAACCGTAGTTACTGTAACAACCATATCGCCTGTAGGCATAGTTGCAGGAACTACTAAATCTACTAATGCATATCTGTTAGGAGCAAGATTGCCAGTCCAGTTTTGAGACACAATATTGGTTCCTACGCCAAAAGTGATTACAGCAGAAGTCATATTTGCAGTCCCTCTGTTATAAAGAGAAATTTTTACGTTGCGCGTGGCAGTTGCAGTACAGGCTGAACTAAAACCTAAACACTGAGTCTCCAATTTCACTTCACCGTCATTAGCAAATAATGGAATTGCAATATCTTTTGTAGAAGTTTTAAGGGAAGTTCTGCGTGGCGAATTATTCATTACTGTAATCATTCTCGCGGTTTGATCCACCGTGAAAATATTCATACAGAGATCGTAAGTATAGTTCATATAATTTCTCACCATATCTAACCCCGGTTGTGTAGGACATGAGTCCTGATTTGGGTTACAGATATAATGAGCGTTTCCTGCATTGGAAGAGAATGGTGTATCATTACAGTAATCTGTTGCACATGGACCATCACCCCATAAATGTCTCAATCCTAAAAAGTGACCCACCTCGTGTGTCATTGTACGGCCTAAATCAACGTCATCTGCCAATGAGAATGTTCCATCGTCATAATCAGCACTACCAAAACACCAGTAACCTGCCACTACTCCATCGGTTGTAGCCAAACCACCATTTACGTCCAAACCTGTTAAGGTTGAATTTGATGGAAATTGTGCATATCCCAAAAGACCTGTATCAGAAAAGTTTACACTCCACATATTCATATATTGTGTCGGATCCCAGATTGTTTTCGGTTTCACGTATGAATTCACGCTTGCCATTGTCCATGCAGAATAGCAAAGATTCACACGGTCAATACCATTAGTAGGATTTCCGTTTGGATCAACTTTTGCCAGAGCGAACTGAATTTTTGTATCAGCACCTACCGCCACATTGTTAAATCCACGGGTACCAGTCATTCTTCTGAAGTCTTCATTCATTACGGTAATTTGTGAAGTTACCTGACCGTCAGGAATGTTTGGAGCTGTACCATAAGCCTGACCGGAATGGATTACGTGCACTACTACCGGAATAGTGATGATATCCCCATTTTGCGATTTTGCAGCAGAATTTTTGATCAATGGAGCCAGCCATGCTTCAAATTCGGCATCAGACATTCTCCCAGGATACTTAGTCTGTAAGTATTTTTCGTATTCAGTTGAAGAACAACGTATAAGACCATTCATATCTCTCAGCTGATCTACAGTATACACCTTTCCAAACTCAAGTTTACTATTTTCATCAACTCTCTGCCCGTACATTGTGGCAAAAATGATAAATGAGAATAGAAAAACTACTTTTGAAATTGTAGAATTATTCATCATAACAAATATTATTTTACTTTCGCAAATATAATTTAATTTCTATTTAGATTAAAATTTTTAATACTTAATTTAAAAAAAATAAGAAAACCATCCTATATTTACAATAATTTTCACAAAATAAAATAATATGAAGAATTACGTTATTTTCGCTTCTGCCTTATTTCTAGCAGTTAGTTGCAATACAAACAAAGAAGTCGTAAACAAAACGAATAATGATCAAACTGTGGTAGATAAAGCCTTAATTCAAAGTATATCTCTCTCCGAAAGCACAAGAGGAACACAACGTGTTTTCAAGGTTACTCCCGGTAAAATAGAGACTACCAAGAATGGTGTTGTAACAGGCAGCATTTTATCTGATTCTGAATGGAAAACTTTATCCGGGCAAACCGTTAAGTTAAATCTCGCTGAAATAAGCACTTATCCTTCACCAACAACAAAAAGATACAGTGACGCTGCATTAGCTTCTGTAATCACAATTGAAAAAGACGGTAAAACATACAGCTCATCAGAATTTGATTCGGGAAATCCTCCGCAACAGCTGAGAGATCTGTATATGAGCATTCAAAATGCTGCAGGAACGAAAAAGGGCGGAAATTGATTCCACCCTTTTTTATTTAAAATTTATAAGCCAAACTCCAGGAGAATCCCATATTGAATTTGCCGGAGCTTCTTCCAAAACCCGGAACAATCATCGGTTCTACTTCGTCCTGTTTTGATGTGGCAATAAGATACCTCGGCTGCGCCTGTACGTCAATGAAGAAATTGGTTTCAAAGAGCTGTACTCTTCCACCAAGAACACCTTCCAGCCAGAATGAAGACTGTGAAGAGGCAGGCATTGAAACACTCGACGAGCTTCCTCCAAAACCTCTCACCGGAATTGCCTTATATTCCTGACTGTAAAAAGATCCTGCCACCTTTCCGCCGCCGTAAAAACCGTTGAAAGGGTTTTCTTTGTCGGTAGCCAACATGTAGAATGCACCAATTTTCGCAAACGGTCCGTTTGCTGTTGCATCATAACCGTTTTTCTGATATACATTTTTCTCAAAACCAGCTTCTATAATGGCGTGGGTATTTCCCTTCACTCGTGATGAAATAAAACCCTGAAAAAGCTGACGGTCTGAGAAGAAAGAAACTGTAGTATTCAATACGTCAATACCGACCATAAAGTTGGGTTCGTATTTCCATTTTTCTTTAGCCTCTTCTTCTTTTTTTTCCTGTGCAGAAATCTGCAGAGTCATCAGACTAAAAAGTAAGGAAAAGATTAGTCTTGTCTTCATTTTCGATAAAGTTTTGTCCGTTTTCTGCTGAAGTTACCACACCAGGTGTTACCAATTGTGAATTTACATTCTGATAGGTCTTTTTTATACCGCAACCCGGCGACACATAAGATGAAGTAGTGGTATAATTAACACGCACTTTTGATTCGGGATTGTTTCTTCTGGTTTTAAAATACAGATCTGTGTACTCAAAATCGTCTACTCTTAAAGGAATCAGAAGCGAATCTGCATTCGTTGTTTTTCCGAAGTTTACAATCCGTGTACCGTAATCAACTCTTAAATAAAGAGAATCAACAGTTCTCAGCTGCCCTCCTGCATTTCTGAATTTTACTTTCATTCTGGGTGTTCCTTCACCGCTTTCGCAGATATCGTCATCGCCGCCGCAACTTACCACGGTTCCGAGACAAAAAATAAGGAATGTATATTTTAAAAACTGCTTCATTTTATTTTGGGTCTAAAGCTTTTTCTATTCTGAAAACAAGATCTTCATAATGGTATTTATTCACAGTATTGTTATCTGTTTTTGCTGCCAGCTCTTTTTTAATTG
The DNA here is from genome assembly GCF_001424105.1 of Chryseobacterium sp. Leaf394. Taxonomy (GTDB): domain Bacteria; phylum Bacteroidota; class Bacteroidia; order Flavobacteriales; family Weeksellaceae; genus Chryseobacterium. The sequence continues at coordinate 189,430 of NZ_LMQH01000004.1, forward strand.
AATTTAAATTTCCTCTAGCAATTGCTGAAACATCAGTTTTATCAAAAGATTTCGAATCTGCCAGTTTAATCTGCTGATCCACGTAGCTTCTCTGAAGATTTCTCACATAAACATCAGGATTATCTTTTCTGATAATGGATGTATTTAAATCTGAAAACAACTCGATTAAAGTATACGTTCTAGGATCAACAGTTTCCATCTGAGCCATTTTCTGTAAAACCATCGGGCTCAAAATTCTGGAAAGCACTCCGTTTTGTACATCCGAAACTGTTCCCGCAGGTGTTTTTCCTGTTTTCTCGAAAATTTCTTTTTTAATCAGCCAATTTGGCGTCGTAAAAATGTTTTCATCTAAAAATTTCATCGCCTCTTTCTGATCTTTTTTTGAAACCGGCTCGTAAACTACACCAGACTGCTCCACATTTTTAGGCGTTTCCATTTCACCGCCGATGTATTTTGAAACATGACCGGAATACCTTTTAAACTGAGTCACCACCTGATCATACATCATTCCGAGGTTATCGTAATCTTCGTTTGGCTTTTCAGTCCATTTTTCGAGATTGTCTACGATTCTTTTCAGATTTTTAATTCCGTATGTGCTTGCAATCATGGCGTTGTCACCTACCTGCTCGCTTTGAGATCTCGGGTCAAAAGGATTGGTTTCAGTTCCGAACCAAAGTCTTTCGTTTTTGAGGTTTTTGATGACCCATTTATTTAAAAATTCCTTTTCAGCTTCAGGAGTTTTGTATTCATTAAATCTTCTGTAGCCCCACTCAATCGCCCAGTCGTCATAGTCACCAATTCTTGGCATGATACCGGCATCGCTGATGTTATCTTCCGGCTGTGCAACATAATTAAATCTTGCATAATCCATAATCGACGGAGTGTGACCGTTTTTTTCAACCCACTTTTTATCTCTCAATTTCTCGACAGGAACAGTTGAGCTTGAACCATAATTATGTCTTAAACCTAAAGTATGACCCACTTCATGAGAAGAGACGAATCGTATTAATTCTCCCATCAGTTTATCATCGAAATCCACCATTCTCGCTCTCGGATCGTTCGGAGAAGCCTGTACGAAGTACCAGTTTCTCAGCAACAACATTACGTTGTGATACCAGTTGATATGACTTTCCAGAATTTCACCGGTTCTCGGATCTGAAATTGATGGACCTGAAGCGTTCGGCACGTCTGAAGGTTTGTAAACAATCGCAGAAAATCTCGCGTCTTCAAGGCTCCAGTCTGGATTGGTTTTTAAGTCAGGAACTTTTGCGATGATGGCATTTTTGAAACCTGCTTTTTCAAAAGCTTTCTGCCAGTCGTTTACGCCCTGCATTAAATAAGGAACCCACTTTTTCGGGGTTGCGGGATCGATGTAAAATACAATTGGTTTTGCAGGCTCTACCAGTTCACCTTTTTTATATTTTTCCAAATCCTGAGGCTTAGGCTCAAGTCTCCATCTTTTAACTAAAGAAACTTTCTTGACACCTTGGGGATCCAAATCGAAATCTGTGTATCCAACAGCAAAATATCCAACTCTCGGGTCGAAATATCTTGCCTGCATTTTGTTTTCAGGAAGGAGAACGAAAGAAGAATTCACTTCCACTGTATAATTTCCGCTGATTTTGGGTGCATCCTTTGCCAGTTCCGGCGGTAATTTACCTAAAGTTCTTGCGAAAGTTTTAGTGGTATTGATCTCAATATTTGTGGGATATGATTTTACGAAGTTCACGAAAGACATATCTTTCTGAAAAGCTCCAACACGAAAAGCGTCTTTTGCCCAAACGGAGAATGAAGTAAGCTCTGTATCTGCGTTCAAAACATCCGTAACTTCAATTACTGTTGTTTTTCTATTAACTCCGTACGTTTTAACATCAAAAGATTTGATGATGCTCTGCACATTATTTCTTGTTACAGAATTGTACATGTCTGAAGTAGAATCTTTCGCATAATCTACGAAGGAAATCGATCTTAAAAGAATTTTGTCTTTCGGACCTTTTTCGAAAGCTACAACCTGTTGACCAATCTGGTCGCCGGCATAACCTGACATTCCGGAACGCATTCCTGCAGCGGCTTTGGTTAATCTTGTCACGAGAAGAAATTCTTTTTTCAGTACAGAATCCGGAATTTCGAAGTAATATTTATCGTCAACTTTATGAACTGTGAAAACGCCGTCGTCTGAAACCGCTTTATCTGTAATGATTTCTTTGTAAGGCTTTATCGGAGATTTCTTTTTTTCATCTTCCTTTTTTGCACCAGCAGCAGCTGGTTCTTTTTTTGTAGCTGCAGAATCTTTTTCCTGAGCAAATAAAGTCTGCGTTGACAACATCATTGCAGCGGCAGCCATTGCTAAGCTTATGTTTTTCACGTTTTTCATTCAGTTCTTAAAATTATAATTTCAAAATTAAGCAATTATTTCTTGATAAGCAGAGCAATATTCTCCACGTGGTGGGTCTGCGGGAACATATCGACAGGGAGAATCTTTACCACATCATACTGTTCTTTCATCAAAGCCAAATCTCTTGCCTGAGTAGCTGAATTACAACTCACGTATACCACTTTTTGAGGAGCTAATTTTAAAATCTGCTCTACCACTTTCTGATGCATACCGTCTCTTGGCGGATCGGTAATTAAGACATCTGCCGGTGGATGATTTTCTAAAAACTCGTCGTTGAACACATTTTTCATGTCTCCACAGTAGAATGTTGTGTTGGTTAGACCGTTCAGTTCAGCGTGTTCGATGGCTGCATCGATAGCTTCCTGTACAGATTCAATTCCTATAACGTGTTTTGCATTTCTGGCAACATACTGCGCGATGGTTCCCGTTCCGGTGTATAAATCGTAAACGACTTCATCGCCTTTCAGATCAGCAAATTCAAGTGTTTTTCTATATAATTCTAACGCTTGCTTATAATTCGTCTGGAAGAATGATTTAGGTCCTATTTTAAATTTCAGTCCATCCATTTCTTCCATTAAAAATCCTTCGCCGAAATAGGTTTTCACATCTAAATCATAAATGGAATCGTTTTGTTTTGGATTGATGGCATACACCAAAGTTTTAATCTGCGGAAACTGCTCCAGAAGAAAATCAAATAGCTCGATGCGGTTTTCTTTTTCTTCTCTGTGAAGTTGGAATAAGACCATCCATTCACCCTTCGAATTCTGTCTCATCATCAAAGTTCTCAGGAAACCTTTCTGAATTTTAACATCAAAAAAGTGTAATCCTTTATTCTCTGCAAATTTCTTAACAGCAAGACGGATTGCATTGGACGGATCCTCTTGAAGCCAGCATTCCTTTAAATCTAAAATCTTGCTCCACATCCCCGGAATATGAAATCCTAAAGCATCTCTGCTTCCGAAATTTTCCTCTGAACTGATTTCATACTGAGTAAGCCATCTTGCGTTGGAGAAAGAAAACTCCATTTTATTTCTGTAGAAATACTGTTCTTCAGCGCCCAAAATAGGAACGGTTTCAAAATTTTCAATACCGCCGATTCTTTTAATATTGTTGTAAACCTCTTCCTGTTTAATTTCAAGCTGTTTTTCATAGCTCATATTCTGCCATTTGCATCCGCCACAAACACCAAAGTGAATGCATTTCGGCTCCACTCTGAAGGGAGATTTCTCAACAAGTTCTTTTACTTCAGCCTCGTAATATTTTGACTTCGACTTTTTAACTCTTGCGTTTACCACATCACCGGGAATCGCTCCGGATACCAAAACGGTTTTTCCTTCTTCAGTTTTTCCGATGGCTACACCTTTTGCGCCGGCGGCAAATAATTTTATATTTTCAAGAATGACGTCTTTCTTCTTTCTCATAACAATTTCTATCGCTACGGATTTAACTTTCTATTTTTATATCCGTAAAATTTCTATTTTTTTCTAATAAACTTTCAGAAACTTTTCAGTTTCAGTCTGCAAAAGTACAAATAAAAAAAACCTTATCCGAAGACAAGGTTTTGATCTATTTTGATATATATATTATTTTGTCTGAGCAGGTTGCTGTTGTTGTTGCTGTTGTGCTGCCATTTCCTGCATCTGCTGCATTTGCTCTGGCGTCAACATTTGCTGTTGCTGAGGATTTGGTGCTGCCATTGGAGCAGATAATCCTGTCTGCTTGTCAAGAATTGTAACCAATTCCTGCTCGCCTAAATTCATGTAAGGTCTGCTTGCCACTTTTCCTGCTTTGTCGAGTACGATATAACAAGGTAATTTGAAACCGTAGATTCCGAATTTTTTAGCGGCGTCAGAGTTTAAACCTCCTTCTCCATAAACGTTTGTTCCCTGTACTCCACTGAACATCGCTTTGCTAGTTTTTGTGAACTGATCTTTTGTATCATCAAGATTTACGAATACAAAATTCATTTTAGCCTTATAGAAATTCACCACTTCTTTCACTACAGGTACTGTGCCTTCTGAAATATAGGGATTCCATGAAGCGTAGAACATTACCACTGTTGGCTTACCTCCATTATCAGAAAGTTTGAAAGTGCTACCGTCCTGTTTAGTTAATTTCACATCAGGAGCCGCTTCACCGATTTTAACACCATTGATGGCAAACTGCATTTTTTTAAGATCTTCTTTCACTGTAGAATCTTTAATATCTTTTTCGATAATTTCTAAGATTTTCGCTGAGGCTTTCGCAGGTGTACCCAAATGCATATCGCGCTGGGCAATTACGAATGCCAAAAGATAATCTTTGGTAGTTTGAGAAAGGTCTTTTTTAGTTTTAAGGAAATCATTGAAAAGTTCTGATGTAGAAATATCTGTTTTTCCTTTAGCTTTAGCTTCAGCAAATTTCTCAAAATCCATGCTGACTTTCTGTAAAAGATACTGTCTGAAAAACGGGCTTGAAGCTACCATTTTTTCTTTGTCTTCCTGAAGTTTGTTTTCGTAATCTGTAAACGCTTTAGAAACTTTGAAAGAAGGATTTCCTGCATTCTGTTGCTTCTTAGACATTTCGTAACCAGCCATTACATTAAGAATCGCAGTGTTTACATCATTCTTTTTCCATTCAATAACCTCTTTTCCGGGATTGAATTTCTTTACGTTTTCTTCAATGTTTTTATTTAAATCTGCTGAAATTTTTTGAATTCCTTTAAGGAATGCATCTTCAGTTCCGCTGCTTAATGTCTGAATATCGATCGTCTGACCGTAAGTCATTAAGAATTTCTGACAAGCCTGATAAAATTCGTTATCTGCTTTACCATCTCCGGTTACTGTAAATTCGTTTGGAAATGTAGCAGAATTCCCTGAAATATTAATGTTCTGACCACCTTTCAAGAAAATTAGGTTAGATTTCCCTGCATAATTCATCAGGTACATTCCGTCTTTAGGAGCTTCAAAAGTTCCTGTAAAATTTCCGTCTTTGTCTAAACCGATATTGGTTAACGGTAAAGTAGCCACACCGGAAGCCTCCACAAACTCGATTCTTTCAAGCGGTGAACTTCCAGCGATCTTTCCTTTGATCTCAACTTTTTTTGAACAAGACATTACAAATATTGCAATGACAAATAACAAAAGATATTTCTTCATTTTTGATTTTAAATAATTAGGCAAAAATAAGTTTTTCAAATCAACTATAAACACTGTTTAAACTTATTTTATGAAAGATTTAACTAAAAAATCGTCCTCACAATAGAAGACGATTTTATAAAATTTATTTTAAAACAGATTATCCTCTGTCTGCATAAGCAGCCATGTACTCTCTGTTCATTCTTGCGATATTTTCAAGAGAAATTCCTTTAGGACACTCTACTTCACATGCTCCTGTATTTGAACAGTTTCCGAATCCTTCTTCATCCATAGCTTTCACCATATTCAGAACTCTACGTTTCGCTTCTACTCTACCTTGAGGTAAAAGAGCGTACTGAGAAACTTTAGCTCCCACGAACAACATTGCTGAACCGTTCTTACAGGAAGCTACACAAGCTCCACAACCGATACATGCTGCTGCATCCATTGCTTTGTCTGCATCTTCTTTAGGAACAGGAATTGCGTTGGCATCCAAAGTATTTCCTGAAGTGTTTACCGAGATAAATCCACCTGCAGCCATTACTCTGTCAAATGCGCTTCTGTCTACCATCAAATCTTTGATTACAGGGAACGCAGCACTTCTCCAGGGTTCGATCACGATGGTTTCACCGTCTTTGAACATTCTCATGTGAAGCTGACACGTTGTGATTCCTGTATCAGGACCGTGAGCTCTACCGTTGATGTAAAGAGAACACATTCCGCAGATTCCTTCACGACAGTCGTGATCGAAAGCGATAGGTTCTTTTCCTTCGTTGATAAGGTTTTCGTTCAGAATGTCGAGCATCTCCAGGAAAGAAGAATCTGTAGAAACATCTGATATTTTATAGGTCTCAAACTGACCTTTAGTTTTCGTATTTTTCTGTCTCCAAATTTTCAGCGTAAGATGAAGGCCTTTTTTTGCACTCATAATTATTTATTTATAGATTGGAGATTATTTATAACTTCTTGCTTTAACTTCGATGTTTTCATAGATAAGATCTTCCTTGTGCAGAACCTCATTTTTGATATCATCTCCCTGATATTCCCAAGCTCCTACATATTTGAAGTTTTCATCATCTCTTTCTGCTTCACCTTCCGGAGTTGCGTGATCTTCTCTGAAATGCCCACCACAAGATTCGTTTCTGTGTAATGCATCGATAGCCATAAGCTGTCCTAATTCAATGAAATCTGCTACTCTGAACGCTTTTTCAAGCTCTGTGTTCATTCCTTCAGTTTCACCCATTACTTTTACGTTTTGCCAGAAATCTTTTTTCACTTCGTCAATTTCTGCAATCGCTTCTCTTAAACCTTCAGGAGTTCTTCCCATTCCAACCTTATTCCACATAATGTGTCCCAGTTTTTTATGGAAATAATCTACTGAATGCGTTCCTTTATTATTAACAAAGAAATTTACTTTGTCTTTAATCTCTTTTTCAGCTGCGTCAAATTCAGCAGAATTTGTAGGAATTTCTCCTGTTCTGATGTCTGCAGAAAGATAATCTGCAATCGTGTAAGGAAGAACGAAATATCCGTCTGCCAAACCTTGCATCAAAGCTGAAGCTCCCAATCTGTTGGCTCCGTGGTCTGAGAAGTTAGCTTCACCGACAACGAAACATCCAGGGATTGTAGACTGTAAGTTGTAATCAACCCAAACACCACCCATTGTATAGTGAACGGCAGGGTAAATCTTCATTGGAGTTTTATAAGGATCATCCGCAGTAATTTTTTCATACATTACGAATAAGTTACCGTACTTCTCCTCGATCCAGGCTTTTCCAAGATCATAAATCTGCTGATCTGTAGGGTTGTTGATATGCTTTTCAATAGCGGCTTCTTTACCTTTTTTCATGATTTCTGTAGAGAAATCTAAGTAAACACCCTCTTTAGTATCATTATTTTCGATTCCGTAACCGGCATCACATCTTTCTTTACCAGCTCTGGACGCAACGTCACGGGGAACAAGGTTACCGAATGCAGGATATCTCCTTTCCAAATAGTAATCTCTGTCTTCTTCTTTAATATTTTCAGGTCTCAGTTTACCTTCTCTGATGGCAACTGAATCTTCAATATTTTTAGGAACCCAAATTCTTCCGGAGTTTCTTAATGATTCAGACATCAAAGTCAGTTTAGACTGCTGTGTTCCGTGAACCGGAATACAGGTTGGGTGAATCTGAACATAACAAGGATTTGCGAAATACGCTCCTTTCTTATGAATCTTCCAAGCTGCAGAAACGTTTGAACCCATTGCATTGGTTGAAAGGAAATAAACATTTCCGTAACCTCCTGAGGCAATTACCACTGCGTGAGCTGAGTGTCTTTCGATCTCACCTGTTACAAGGTTTCTTGCGATAATTCCTCTTGCTTTTCCGTCTACGATGACCAATTCAAGCATTTCGTGACGGTTGTACATTTTTACTCTTCCTTTTCCGATCTGACGGCTTAATGAAGAATATGCACCTAATAATAACTGCTGACCAGTCTGTCCTTTTGCGTAGAAAGTTCTTTTAACCTGAACCCCACCAAATGAACGGTTATCTAACTGTCCGCCGTAATCTCTACCGAATGGAACCCCTTGAGATACACACTGGTCGATGATATTAGCAGAAACTTCAGCTAATCTATAAACGTTTGCCTCTCTTGCTCTGTAGTCACCACCTTTGATGGTATCGTAGAACAGTCTGTATGTTGAGTCACCATCACCCTGATAGTTTTTAGCAGCGTTGATACCACCCTGAGCCGCAATCGAGTGCGCTCTTCTTGGTGAATCCTGGTAACAGAATGCCTTTACATTATATCCCTGCTCAGCCAGAGTAGCTGCTGCAGAACCTCCTGCCAAACCTGTACCTACAACAATAATATCAATCTTGTCTCTGTTGTTTGGTGCAACAAGGTTCATATGGTCTTTATGATTTTTCCATTTATCCTTAAGTGGACCACCTGGAATTTTTGAATCTAATTTACTCATATTAGTATATTGAAAATTATTGAGTTACGTAATGAAAAACTGCGATGATAATAAACCCAAGCGGAACGATTACCGAAAACCAAAAACCAATCGCTTTGATTACCGGAGTATATTTTGGATGTCTTGCACCAACAGACTGGAATGAAGACTGAAAACCGTGAGCTAAGTGCATTCCTAAAAGAACGAACGAAATCACATAAAGAACGACTCTCCAGATATCGTGAAATTTATGGTGAAGTTCGTCCCAGTATCTTGTTTCATCAGGAGTATTGGCCTGAATAAATTTATAATCCAGTTCCGGAAACCAGAAATCATAAAAGTGTAAAGCAAAGAATGCTAAAATTACAGCACCTGAAATAATCATATTTCTGGAAACCCATGTAGAATTTGCCGAACCGTTGTTGTTGGCATATTTTATCGGACGTGCTTTGTTGTTTTTGATTTCAAGGATGAATCCCATAATAAAATGGAAAAGTATCCCGATGGTAAGTACAGGCTGCAAAGCGTACTGAACCAAAGGATTGTAACCCATGAAATGAGCTACTTCATTGTAAACATCAACGCTAAAAATCGATGTGATGTTAGACGACAAATGTATCACCAAGAAACTCAGCAGAAACATTGCCGAAAGTGCCATTGCATACTTCCTACCTATAGTAGAACTTGTTAAACCTGCCATAATCAGCTTTTAATTTGAATTTCCACAAAATTAAGAAATGTTAACAAGACTAAAAACTGATGAATCTCACTATTAGGCAGTTTGTAATGTTTCTAAATAAGATTGTTCACGGCTTTTTAAGCAATATATTCAGCAGGATTTTAAGTTTATTTTAATGGATAAATTTTCCCTTTAAAAACAAACATTTCGGAAGACGGAGGAATTGTTTTGATTTTAAATTCTTCAATTCTACGGGAAGACAGATAGGGATTAATAATGTACTGCTGAATTTTATCTTTTTCATTTTCAGAATTCATCCAAAATTCTACCTGATTTCCGGTTTTCACCGAGATGATAATTTCTTTTTTGTAATGATGTACGAGCAATTCATCCTTTTGATTTTCAATTATATTAAATGAAATTCTTATGATAAAAAATAGGGAAACGGCAAGAATTACATTTGAAATATTTCTCAGATTAAATTTACTGAGCATGAACTTCAATAAATACACTATTCCGAAAAGAATAAAAACCTCAGCAAGATTCATCGGAATATTTTCGAAGAAGACCGAATCGAAACCGGCAAACCAGTGAATGATTTTGAGCAGCATCTGAATCACAAAGTCATAAATCAGATTTATAAAGTGGAAATCTACGTTTAAACCAATCAAAGACGTCATCAGAAAAGACAAAATGATAATCGCTTCAGAAAACGGAACGATGAAAAAATTCGCCAGAACTGAAATCAATGAAAACTGATGAAAATAATACAGAACCAATGGCAAAGTTGCCAGCTGCGCCGAAATGGAAATTGAAATGGTGTTAAAAATGAGCTTCTTAAAATAATTATCCTGTCTCGGGAGGTATTTTAAAATCGGTTGATTGAGCCAGTAGATTCCTAAAACCGCAAGAAAACTCAACTGAAATCCGACATCGAAAATCTGCTGCGTATCGATGATTAAAATGATGAACGCCGAAAGTGCCAAAGAATGAAGTAAATCTGGTTTTCTCTGAAGCAAAACATAAATAAAATAAACCGAAATCATAATGCAGGAACGCACTACTGAATTTCCAAAACCAATGAAAACTGCAAAAATCCAAATGAAAATGAGACTGATGACGATCGCATATTTTTTAAACCTTACCGGTGAAAACCTCATCATCAGGAAATAAAACATTCCAAAAATGACAACGATATGCGTTCCCGAAATCGCCAGAAAATGTACCAAACCAGAACGGTTGAAATCCTGAACGGTTTCAGAATCGATCTCTGTGCGGTCTGCGAGAATAATTCCTTTTAAAAATTCACGGCTTCGGAAATTCATTTCAGAATGATCGATTTCCTGTAAAGTTTCAAGACGTTTCTGCCGGATTTTTTCAGTTAAATCTAAATCATTTCTCGGAGCAGACGAAATTTCGCCATTGACAAAACACTGATAATAAATATTTTTCCGTTTCAGATATTTCGAATAATTAAACTGGAAATCATGCTCGGGAGATTTTGGCTGAATAACATAAGCTTTTGCCTTGTAATAATGATTAAAATCTAATTCTTTCTGATCTTTTCCAACACTAAAAACTGCATCAAAAGATTTTTGCCCCACCTGAGCCACAACTTCATATTTCTTATATTTCTCATTGGAATTTAATTTTTTGGAGACTTTAAAAACGACGGTTTCGTTTGTCTTTAAATTTAAATTTCCGGTATTCGAATTATTATAAAAATGAAAAGAAATTCCCAGTCCTAAAAACAGGATGGGTAAAAGAAAATTTCTGATTTTAAACAAAACGTTATTCTTTAAAAAAAGCAACCCTGAAATGATGAGCAAAGACAGCAGAATCCCGAAAACCGGTTTTTGCCCAAAAGAAAAATGATCCTGAAAGAAAATTCCGAGGATCAAGGAAATGACAAGAATCAAAAGAGGCTGCCTGTTCAAAATCATCTGTGTTTGAACAAACTAAATTAAAAAATTTTATAATATGAAAGTTAAAATATTTCTACTTTTTTAGATTTAAGATAATATCGGCTGCATTTTCACTCGCTCCTCTCCCACCTAATTTTTCCCTTAAAAGTTTGAAATCATTCAGCATTTCAGCTCTTTTTTCGCCTTCAATAATGAGTTTAAGCTCCTCAACAAGATTTTTCGTATTGAGCTCGCTTTGAATTAATTCTTTCACTACTTCCCTGTCCATAATCAAATTCACCAATGAAATATATTTGATATTCTTCACAAGTCTTTTGGCTATGGCGTAAGAAATTTTACTTCCACGATAGCAAACCACTTCCAGAATATTTAGCAAAGCCGTTTCCAAAGTTGCGGTTCCTGATGTGACCAAAGCAGCTTTCGAGCACCTCAGCAAATCATAGGTTTTGTTGGAAACGAAATGTACATTTTCATCCACATATTTTTGATAAAAAGATTGATCCAGACTCGGCGCACCTGCAATTACAAACTGATAATTCTGAAAATGAGGACGCACAGACAGCATAATTTCCAGCATTTTTTCTACTTCCTGCTTTCTGGAACCTGGCAGAAGAGCGATAATTTCTTTTTCGTTTAAACCATTTTCAGATTTAAAATCATCAACATTAATTTCATTCAGATTTGAAATGGCATCTAAAAGCGGATGGCCTACAAAATGAGATTTTACATTGTGTTTTTGATAAAATTCTTTTTCAAAAGGTAAAATCACCATCATTTCATCTACATACTTTTTGATGATTTCTACACGACCTTCCTTCCACGCCCAAAGTTGTGGCGAAATGTAGTAAACTACTTTAATTCCCAATTCTTTTGCAAATTTTGCAATCCTCAGATTGAAGCCCGGATAATCAACCAAAATCAAAACATCTGGCTTATTGTTTCTGATGTCTTCTTTGCAGATTTTAATATTGTTTAAAATGGTTCTCAGATTCATCGCCACTTCAAGGAAACCCATGAATGCGAGGTCGCGGTAGTGTTTTACCAAAGTGCCTCCCTGCTTCTGCATCAGATCTCCACCCCAGAACCGAAATGCTGCGTTGGAATCTTTTTCCTTTAAAGCTTTCATTAAATTGCTTCCGTGCAAATCTCCGGAAGCTTCACCTGCGATGATGTAATATTTCATAAATGATGAATGATGAGCGATGATTGATTTTCTAAATTTCAAATATCAAACCTTAAATTTCAAATTTGAAATGAGTAAATTTGCTTCAAAGATAATGATTAAAAATGTCAGAAGAATTTGAAATAAAAAATAAAGTAGCCGCCAGCGGATTAATCAACTTTGACCTTACAGATCTGGTTCCGAAAGGTGCAAGAAAAGGGATCGACCTTAAAGATTTTCTTTTTATGGAAATGGTTTTAAAGGAAAAGGATTTTCGTGAAAAAGTCGCTGCCATCAACATTGAAGATTACAGAGATTCGTTTGTTTATGTTTACAATTCTGCAGATGCGATTGTTCCGCTCTGGGCCTATTTTTTAATCACCGCTAAACTCAGTGATGTCACCAGAAAAATTGTTTTCGGAAACCTGCAGAATTTAGAAGTCATTCTTATGCACGACGCTATTTCCAGTCATGATTTTTCTGAAATGCAGGGAAAAAGAGTTTTGGTGAAAGGCTGTTCAGACAAAGAGATTCCTGAAAATGCTTATGTGGAACTGGTTGAAAAAATTCAGCCCATTGTAAAATCTCTGATGTTTGGTGAAGCCTGCTCGAATGTTCCTATTCTGAAGAATTAATTGAAAGTTTTAGCTTAGTGGGTTCCGATTAATATTTTTTATTAAATTTGACATCTAACAAATAAAATTTAAACACAATATGAGTTTATTAGACCTTTTAACAGGAAACACAGGCAACCAGGTTGCTGAGCAGGCAGAAAACAAATATGGAGTAAGCAAAACCCAGATTCTTGCACTTTTGGCGGTAGCTGCACCATTGGTAATTTCTTACCTTCGAAACAAATCGCAGGATGCAAAGGAAGCAGAATCTCTAAATAATGCTTTGGATAAAGATCACGACGGAAGTATTCTGGATGACGTATCACAGGCGGGTGCAAGACAGGGCGAAGGCGGATCTATCCTTTCCCACATTTTCGGAAACGAAAAAAACACAGTAGAAAACAATCTTTCACAAAATACAGGAATTTCAATTGATAAAATCGGACCTATTCTGGCTATGCTCGCACCTGTGATCATGGGTTATATCGGTAAAGAAAAGCAACAGAATAATGTAGGAGCAGGAGGTCTCGGCGACCTTTTAGGAGGAATTTTAGGAGGCGCACAGACCCAGGCGCAGGCATCAAATGATCCTTTGAGCAACATTCTTGGAAGTGTTCTTGGCGGTGGTAATTCTCAATCATCGGGAGGCGGACTTGGTGACATCCTTGGAAGCGTTCTTGGTGGAGGCGGAAACAACAATAAGCAAGGCGGCGGTTTGGGTGATATCTTAGGCGGTTTTCTTGGCGGAAAATAATAGATTTAAACTTAAATACTGAATACCGGAGATTTTTGTCTCTGGTATTTTTTTGTTTTAAAATTTTTAAATTTCAATAAATATTTATTGTTTTACGATAATAAATTATATATTTGCAATAATAAAATATTTAAACATGAAATTACTCGGACCAAAATCTATCTCCACAGGATTATCCTATCTTTTTTTATCAGTATTTATATTTCTTTTATTATATACCATTTACAGGAGTTTTTTGTTAAGCATAGGTTGGTATAATTACACTTACTCTGAAAATCTACTACCAAATTTGGTTAAGACAGGAAAAGCTCCGGCGGATAACCCCACTGATCTACAAATCTATTTAAAATTTAGATTTCCATTTTTTAAAGAATTTGTGCATACGTACCTCAATGGCAAGATTTCTTTTGTCTCCGTGTTTACAAATATGTTCTCCACTTTGTTTTTTTTCTTTGCTTATAAAATATTTAGAGAACTAAACAAACCAACACTTTTTAATCAGAAAATTATTATAAAGCTAAAAGCTTTTTCAATAATCAATTTCATTTATGCGCCAGTTTATATTCTATCTATAAAAATATTGTTCAAAACAGGTCTTGAAAGTTCAATGATAATCTCTTGTTTTGCTTTTACATTTTTAGGGCTAATCTCCTATTTCATAATGGTATTTTTTCAAAACGCATATCAATTACAATCTGAAAACGATTTAACCATTTAAAATTATTTACCAATATTTCATAAAATTAAAATCATGAAACTTTTAGGAAAAAACTCTCTGCTCTACTGGCTCAAATATCCTTTTGGAATCTACACCGTCGGATTTACACTGATGTCCATCTGGATTTTAGGCTTAATGTCAGTCTACGCATCCACCAATTCAACCAATCAATTTACGTCCGTTGATCACTGGAAAACTGAAAATCACAACCAACAGGATAATTCTGAAACTGTACAGTTTCATTATCCTTTTACAAAAATGGTTCTGACAACAGAAAATTCTGTGGAAGGCATTTCTCTGGCGTTTTTAGGTTTGGCGTCTCTCAGTTTTATATTAATTGTTGTTTTTAAAATTCTAAATGAACTTTCAAAAGACAATTTTTTTACTGAAAATGCAGTAAAGAATTTCAAAATTTTAGGTTTCGGCCTTATTGCTTTCGGAAGCATTCATTTAGCCATCGATCTGTTCACCTCTTCACAGAGATTCGATTTAACACCGCCACTTATCTTCATTATCACAGGATTAATTTTTATTTTTCTGAAAGAGATTTTTGCAAAAGGAAGAAAAATTCAGGAAGAAAACGATTTAACGATTTAAACTATGCCAATCATCATCAATGTAGACGTCATGTTGGCGAAAAGAAAAATGCAGTCTCAGGAACTTGCAGAAAAAATAGGAATCACTCAGGCCAATCTTTCCATTTTAAAAACCGGAAAAGCCAAGGCTGTGAAACTGTCAACTCTGGAAGCCATTTGCAAAGCATTGGATTGTCAACCCGGAGATATTCTAGAATTTAAACCTTAAAATAAATATGACAATGAAAAAACTATTATTTATATTAGCCATCGCAGCATTCAGCGTTACATCAGCACAGGAATTATCTGATGACCACAAAAAAATGATCAGTTATGATGCTACAGAAGAATTTACCAAACTTGTCAACAGAGAAAATATTGATCTTTGCTACAAAACGAAAGATGCATCCTATTCTCTGTTAGCCTTGGCCATCAAAGCAGACCGCCCGAAAGTGTTCCAGAAACTTCTTGACAGCAATGCCGATCTGGAAAAGGTTTGCGACGGAAAAACGCCTCTGATGTTTGCAGCAAAATATGGAAATGCAGAATTTGCTAAAAAACTGATTGAAAAAGGCGCCAACAAATCAGCTAAAACAGAAAAAGGTTACACCGCTCTGGATTATGCAAAAAAGTACGAGAAACCGGAAATCATAAAACTTTTGGAATGAAAAATTCCTGAGAAAATCTCATTATGATTTGTCTCTTTGAAAGTTGCATGAAAATTTATCAAAAAAAATATTTAGATTTGTAAATAATTAATCAGTAATATCTACAATATGAAAAATATAATTTCTACTTTTTTATCACTGGCATTCATTGTCATTTCTGTGTCAGTAAATGCACAGCAAATTACGAAAGAGCAACAAAAACGTTTTCAGACGGGAAATGTGGAGCAGTTTAAGAACGCTTTCCCAACAGATTCTTACAATAAATGCTTTTACGTAAAAGGAGAATCGTTTACACCGCTTGCATTCAGCACGAGACACAGTAAAACTGAAATTTTCAATTATCTTCTGGCAAATGGTGCAGACGTAAATCTTGCCTGCAACGGAAATACGCCTTTAATGGAAGCTGCAAAATTTGATGCTCCGGAATTGGCAAAACTACTTCTGAAAAAAGGAGCTGACAAAAATGCAAAGGACGCTGAAGGTCTTACCGCGAAAGATTATGCCGTAAAATATAAGCGTACAGAAATTTTGAAACTTCTGAAATAGAAAAATCATACAGACAATACTTAAAACTTCCTTCGGGGAGTTTTTTTTGTTTAGAATGCCCTTCAAAAATCTTATCTTTGCCCACGAAAATTCAAAGTTCAAAGTTCAATCATTCAAAGTTGATATACTGAACTTTAAGCTCTGTAATTTGAACTTTGAATTTTAAATATTGAATTTTAAATCAAAAAAAGCATGTTTCGATCGCACACAAACGGAGAATTATCTCTGAAAAATCTTAATGAAGAAGTTACACTTTCAGGATGGGTACAGACCATTCGTGATAAAGGATTTATGATTTGGATAGATCTTCGGGACCGTTACGGAATTACGCAGCTGGTTTTCGACCAGGACCGTTCTACAGCAGAGCTGATGGAAAATGCTAAAAAACTGGGACGCGAGTTTGTAATTCAGGTAACAGGAAAAGTGATTGAAAGAGTCAGCAAAAACCCAAATATTCCAACGGGAGAAATAGAAATTTTAGTTGAAAAACTAACCGTTCTTAATGAATCTCAACTTCCGCCTTTCACGATTGAAGATGAAACAGATGGTGGCGAAGAATTGAGAATGAAATACAGATATCTCGACATCAGAAGAGCTCCGGTAAGAGACAAACTGATTTTCCGTCACAAAATGGCGCAGAAAGTGAGAAATTATCTTTCAGACGAAGGTTTTATCGAGGTTGAAACGCCGGTTTTAATTAAGTCTACTCCGGAAGGAGCAAGAGATTTCGTTGTGCCAAGCAGAATGAATCCAGGACAGTTTTACGCATTGCCACAATCGCCACAAACTTTCAAACAGTTGTTAATGGTTGGCGGAATGGACCGATATTTCCAAATCGTGAAATGTTTCCGTGATGAGGATCTGCGTGCTGACAGACAGCCGGAGTTCACCCAAATTGATTGCGAAATGGCATTTGTAGAGCAGGAAGATATTATGAATGTTTTTGAAGGAATGACCAAAGTTCTTTTGAAAGACATTACCGGAAACGAATTCGGAAATTTCCCAAGAATGACCTTCGCCGATGCGATGCAGAAATACGGAAACGACAAACCGGACATCCGTTTCGGAATGGAGTTTCACGAACTGAATGATTTAACAAAAGGAAAAGATTTCAAAATACTCGACGATGCAGAACTGGTAGTCGGAATCAATGTTGAAGGCATTGCAGATTACACCAGAAAACAAATCGACGAATTGGTAGATTGGGTAAAACGCCCTCAAATTGGCGCAACAGGCTTGGTCTGGATTAAATTCCAAAATGATGGTGTCGTGACTTCTTCGGTAAATAAATTTTACAACGAGGAAGATTTGAAAAAAATCACAGAGGAATTCGGAGCAAAAGCTGGAGATTTAATCTTCGTAATGTCAGGAAATGCAGACAAAGTAAGAACGCAACTTTCCGCTTTGAGAATGGAACTCGGAAACCGTCTTGGCTTGAGAAAAGGAAACGAATTCGCACCACTTTGGGTGGTAGATTTCCCGTTGCTGGAATTTGACGAAGAAAGTGGACGTTACCACGCAATGCACCACCCTTTCACGTCGCCAAAAACCGAAGATTTCCACCTTTTGCAGACCGACCCGGGAAAAGCAAGAGCCAACGCATACGATTTGGTTTTGAACGGAAACGAAATTGGCGGTGGTTCTATCAGAATTTTTGATAAAGATTTACAATCCAGAATGTTTGACCTTTTAGGCTTCTCAAAAGAAGAAGCAGAAGCGCAGTTCGGATTCCTGATGAACGCCTTTAAATATGGTGCTCCACCTCACGGTGGTTTGGCGTTCGGATTTGACCGATTAGTAGCAATTCTTGATGGAAATGAGGTGATTCGAGATTACATCGCTTTCCCGAAAAACAATTCAGGGCGTGATGTGATGATCGATGCACCAGCGTCTATTGCTGATGAACAGCTCGATGAACTGGAACTGAAATTAAATTTAAAATCATAAATTAGAAGCGGGAATTTTTTTCTCGCTTTTTTATTATGAAAAAACTAATACCTTTTATTCTTTTACTGAGTTTCAATTTTTGCAATTGTCAATTTTTAGAGGAGCATTATTCACAGAGTAAAATTTACAAGCTCAAACAAAAGCTCGAATCAGGTCAAAAAAATGCTTTCTATGAATTAGCTTCTTATCTTGACAGTCATAAAAAACTGGCTGAATTTTTAGGTCATCATTATTTAGAAACTGAAGAAAGTTCTTTAGCAAAAAGAGCTATTGAAGAAAATTCAGTTTTCACAAATCAAGAAATTATTATCGACAGTATTTCCAGTTCGAAACAATTTTTAGATTTTCTGAAGAAAAATGATGGTAAAATAAAATATTCTACTGAGATACAGGCTTTTTATATCACGCCAATTGCACGAAGAAAAGAATCTGTAGAATTCAGAGAACTTCCGAAAGCAAAGTTTGAAAAACTGTCCAAAAGAATTCCCAAAATCCTTCAACAAGATTGGGCTACAAATGCTGGAATAGATGTTTTAATTCAACAAAATAAACCAGAAAGTCTACTGAAAATCTGCGAAGAATTTTATCGTAGAAGAGACAAATTCAATTTTTATAATCCTAACAAAGATGACCTTTATGACGTATTATCATTTTTGATTCGGAAAGATATTGGTTTGATAGGCAGAAACAACGGCTTGACTTGGAACACTACAGATTTCAATTTTGATAATAACTCTATTCTAAACTTACTGATTTATTTTTCGAAGAATTATAAAAATTTTGTTTGGAATGATTCTGAAAAGTATTTCATCAATAAAAATTTACAGTCAGAAAAAATAGATAACATTGCAGATTTATTCGAAGATTTGTACAATGAAAATGATACGATTGCTTTGAATTCATATATTAAACTATCCCAAAGCAATTCAAAAAGAGTTGGAGAATTGTCCACTGAAAAAAATAAAAACTTTCTTGATGGAACAAATTATGTAATTCCAATGTTTCCCTTTAGGTTTTTAATTCAACTTTCTTTACTGACAGAATATTGCCATCACAACAATATTGATTTTTTGGGAAATGATGTTTTAAAATCCAATATCGAAAAATTGAGTTCCAAATTAACTTTTGCAGAAAGGCGAAAACTTGAAAATCAATTAATAGATGACCTTAAACCCGAAGAGATTACGCCTTTAGAATATTGGACTCTGATTTATCAGAAGAAATCAAATCTGCAAGAATCCGTTTCCCGAATTCTGGATATTTATTTTACTAAAAACTGGGATGGAATTTTAAAAGATGACCAAAAACTAAAGTTCTATTTGAAAAAATCTATATTCTTTGCAAGAATTGGAATCAATGGGAATCTTAATTATTACATTTATAAATTCCTCGGAAATGGCTCTGAGACGATAGATATTCTAAGCAAAATCAAAACGGATGACACAGAACTACAATTGCAAATCAATCTCGCCAAAAAACTTTGTTTGGAAAAATTTGATTATCCTATTGATGATAAAAAAATCAGTGGTGGAAACTTTAATAGTCAGAAAATAAATATCCAACAGGAAGTAGATAAATTAAGAATAACCGCAAAAAACGATGATGATTTTGAATATGATGTTTTAAAAATATTCTCCAAAATTGGTTACTCTCAAATACTCGAAGCAATCAAAGTTGCGGATAAAATTAAATTTAAGAAAGAAAATTACAGAGATAAATACTCTTTCCTGAAACGGGACTTTGGATTTTTCAGTATTGACAATTGGGAAGCTGAGGATGTGAGAAGAGATTTTCTTTCCGTATATCATTCTCATAAAGAAAAGCAACTTTATGAATACTACCTGGACAAAGCAGGAATCGATTATAAAAATAATGATAAAAGTCTCGATTATGACAAAATCTACGAAATCCTAAAGTTTAATATTGTAACTCCATATACAGGAAGTCAAGAATACGAAAATGAAGTTGGATCGATCATCAAGCTTTTGGAACTGAATCACAAAACAACGTTAGGATATCCTGACAAACTATGCAATTCAGCGGGAATATACATCTGTCCACCTTCTGATAGAGCTTGGGAATGGAGAAAATATCTGAAAGATAAAAAGCTTTTAAAACAAAAACATTCTGACATTGTTTCGTTTAATTATGGATATTATTTAGATAAAGTTTTGCTTTACAAATCGCTTAACAAATAATCGATATCAATCTCTTAAAATTAAATTTGCTGAGAAAAGTAAATCAGAATTCACTAATTTTACTCAAACACAAAATATTTAATGATGAACTCTCCCCTGCAAATCTTACAGCAATATTTCGGCTACGACAACTTCCGCCTCGAGCAAGCCAACGCCGTTGAAAATATAATTTCGAAAAAAGATACATTTGTTTTAATGCCAACTGGTGGTGGAAAATCACTTTGTTATCAGGTTCCGGCGTTAGTTTTGGAAGGCACTGCCATCGTCATTTCTCCATTGATTGCATTGATGAAAGACCAGGTTGATGCGTTGCGCGTAAACGGAATTCCTGCTTTGTACATCAATTCTTCCATGTCTTCTTTTGAACAGAATGAAACTTTAAATCAATTAAAAAACGGTCAGCTCAAACTTTTATATGTTGCACCCGAAAAATTAAGTGCAGATAATGGTGCGTTTTTAAAATTGTTGAACGACGTCAACATTTCCCTGTTTGCAGTAGATGAGGCGCATTGTGTTTCGCACTGGGGTCACGATTTCCGTCCGGATTATTTGTTTTTAAATGGCTTAAAAAAACAATTTCCAGAAATTCCAATCATCGCTTTGACGGCAAGTGCAGACGAAATTACGAGGAAAGACATCATCAAACAGCTGAATCTTCAGAATCCTTTGGTTTTAGTTTCTTCGTTCAACAGAGCCAATATCAAATATTTTGTTCAGCCGAAAAAATCTGTCTTAAAAAATATCATTCAATACCTCAATGAGCATCCTGACGATTCGGGAATTATCTACTGCTTATCAAGGAAAGGAACTGAAGAAATGTCGAATAACCTGAGAGAAAACGGCATCAACTCGGCTTTTTATCATGCAGGAATTTCTTCTGCGGAAAGGGCAAAAGTTCAGGAAGATTTTTTGAAGGATAAAACCCGCGTAATGGTGGCTACGATTGCTTTCGGAATGGGAATCGACAAGAGCAATGTCCGTTTTGTGATGCACGCAGATTTGCCTAAAAATATCGAAAGTTATTATCAGGAAACGGGAAGAGCTGGACGGGATGGTTTGCAGAGTGAAGCGATTTTGTTTTATTCGAATGCGGATGTGATCAAACTGAAACGGTTTGCAATGATAGAAGGCAATGAGGAGCAATCCGAACTGATGTTGCGAAAGCTGAAACAAATGTCTGATTTTGCCGAAATGCAAAAATGCAGACGACAGTATTTAATGGAATATTTTGGCGAAAAGCACGATGGCAACTGCAACTCCTGCGATTATTGCCTCAGTGATTTTGAAACTTTTGACGCAACGGTTGATGCTCAGAAATTATTGAGTGCTGTTTACAGATTGAAAGAACGTTACGGAAAAACAATGATTATTGACTTTCTGCGGGGTTCCCAAAGTGTGAAAATTACAGATTACATGCGCAGTTTACCGACCTACGGCGTTGGAAATAATCAGGATAAAAATTACTGGCAAAACTTAATAACTCAGTTGCTCATCAAAGGTATTTTAGCTGAATCGAATGAGGAATTTTCTGTTTTAAAACTGAATGACGAAAGCAAATCAGTTTTATTTAAAGATAAAAAAGTAATCTTCGAGAAAGTAAAAGAACGGGCAAAAGCTGTGACCGTTGCAGAAATAGAAACTGACTATTCCACTCCAGATATCGATGCAAATGAAGAACTTTTTGCAGAACTGAAAACTTTAAGAAGGGAAATTGCCGAGCGTGAAAATGTTCCGCCTTACGTCATTTTTTCGGATGCTACTTTGCTTGAATTATCAGCTTACCTACCTAATTCAAAAGAAGAATTGAATCAGATCAGTGGGTTCGGAGTTTTTAAAATTGAAAAGTATGGAGAAATATTTCTTCCGACAATCATTGAGTTTTGTATTAAGAATAATTTGAGCAGTAAAATCTCCGAGAAAAGGCCTAAGAAAGCACGTGAACCAAAGAAAGCAGCTAAAAGTACATCGGGAACTTTCGCCACCACTTTTGAGCTGTACAAACAAAATCACAGTGTTGAGGAAATTGCCAGGCTGAGAAGTCTTTCAATAACTACAATTCAAAATCACCTATCAAGATTCGTTGAATCCGGAGAAATCGAAGCCAGTACTTTAATGGATATCGCCAAAGTTGCACCGATTATTGAAATCGCAAGAAGCCAGACCATTCAATCTCTGAAAGTCATTAAAGAACAATTAGGCGATGATTTTTCTTACTTTGAAATTCATGTTGCGATTGCTTACCATAAATTGCTGCAGAAAGATGTAACATAATTTTCTGATGCATTTGATCATTTCAAATATATTTTTTTTAGAACCTTAATAAAGTGGAGTAAATACCACTTTCAGAATAAACAAATTAGAACATAAAAATATGAATCCCACAAGTCTAACATACAATACACCAACTTCCGGGGAAATTACCAAAACGATTTATGAGTATGAATTTAAAAGGCTTTGGAAAAAAAATCTGGATGAAAATGTTGCAAATCTATTTTTTGGAATTTTCTGCCTGTTAATCGTAGTACTTACTCTTATTTTTGAACCGGATTTATTTACAGGCTTTTTTGCAGGAATGGGACTGATCGCATTTTCAACTTATATTTCCCGCTATCTTTCATACCGAACATCCAAAAAAAAATTAAAGGAAATAATTGAGAAAGACAATTCGGATCTGAAATTAAATTCAAACGATGTGATTTGGGAATTTACACCTGATCATTTTAAATTTAAAAACTATAAATCTGAGTACATATGTATTTGGAGTGAAATTACCTATTGCGTTTTAGATGACCAATTTCTCTATATTACAGCATCTTCACGACTCAATTTTGTTTTAGACAAAGCCAACGTAGACGAGGAAAACCTGAATAAAACCATTCAGTATCTGGAAGAGAAAGCTCAATTTAAAGAAATTTGATAAACTTCCTCGTTAAAATACATTAAATCTCACGGCACAATCATTGTAAGTTTTAAACAAAATAAAGACAATGAAAGCAATTTGGAACGGTGCCATTGGTTTTGGCTTAGTCAATATTCCTGTAAAGATTTATTCTGCGACAGAAACCAGCAAACTGGATCTCGATATGCTGGATAAATCTGATTTTTCTAATATTAAATTTAAAAGAGTTAACGAAAAAACGGGCAAGGACGTCAAATGGACAAACATCGTAAAAGGTTTTCTGATAGACGATAAATACGTTGTTCTGGAAGATGAAGATTACAAAGCTGCAAGTCCTGAAAAGACGAAAATACTCGGCATCGAACACTTTGTGAAAGAAGCCGAAGTGGATTCCGTTTATTTTGAAACTCCCTATTTTCTGGAACCTCAAAAGAATGGTGAAAATGCATACAGACTTTTAATCAAAGCCTTGCAGCAGACTAAAATGGTCGGTATCGGAACTTTTGTTTTACGTGATACTGAAGCGATTGGGATGATCCGTCCTTATAATGATGATGTTCTGGTTTTAAACCGGTTGAGATTCGATCAGGAAATCCGCGATTATAAACAGTTGAAAATTCCTGCTAAAAAAGCACCGAAACCTGCAGAGCTGAAGATGGCAAAAAATCTGATAGAGCAACTCTCCGAGCCTTTTGATCCTACTTTTTATAAAAACACCTATTCCGAATCACTGCTTAAAATCATTAAGAAAAAGGCCAAAGGAAAATCTGTAAAAGTGAAAAAATCTGAACCTGCAAAACAGGGCAAAGTAATCGATTTAATGGCTCAACTAAAAGCCAGTTTACAAACTCCGAAATCTAAAAACGCTTCCTGATCATGGCTCTTAAAGATTACAACGATAAACGAAAGTTCGATAAAACGACCGAACCCAAAGGAAAAACAAAAAAGAGTGATGACAAACTCGTTTTTGTAATTCAGAGACATGCGGCATCCCGTCTGCATTACGATTTTCGTCTGGAGATGGAAGGTGTGTTGAAAAGCTGGGCAGTTCCGAAAGGGCCATCACTGAATCCCGAAGACAAACGTCTGGCGATGATGGTGGAAGATCACCCATACGATTACAAAGATTTTGAAGGAAATATTCCTGAAGGAAATTATGGCGCCGGACAGGTGGAAATCTGGGACAGCGGGACATACGAACCTCTTGATGATACAAGCAAACTTTCTGACGAAAAAGAACTCTTGAAAGAGCTGAAAAGCGGTTCATTAAAATTTATTTTGCATGGTAAAAAACTGAAAGGAGAATTTGCTTTGGTGAAAATGAAAAATGCTGAGAACAATTCATGGCTTCTGATTAAACATAAAGATAAATTTGCTAAAGATGAATACGATGCTGAAGAAAATGTTTCGCCGAAATCATTAGTTTCAAAATTCATCGAGGAAAAAAAAAGCCTAAAAAGCAGCAAAAAGAAGTCATAACTTCCGAAACCAAACCTAAATTCCAGCGGTTCAATTCTTTGGTGGATGAGAAGAAATTAGAAAAATTCATCAAACCAATGCTCGCAAAATCTTCTGAAGATGCGTTTGACGACGAAGACTGGATTTTTGAGATTAAATGGGACGGTTACCGTGCAGTAGCCGATCTCAGCAAAAAACAGCCGTTGTTTTATTCCAGAAACGGAATTTCATTTTTATCTAAATTCAGTTCCATTACCGAAGATTTTAGTCAGCAGAAACACCACATGATTTTGGATGGTGAAATTGTTGCCTACGACGAAAACGGAAAACCAAGCTTTCAGCTGTTGCAGCAGATTGGCGACAATCCCCATTTGGCTTTGACGTATCAGGTTTTTGACCTTTTGTGGCTGAATGGTCATTCTACCGAAGAACTTTCCTTACTTCAGCGAAAAGAGCTTTTAAAAGATGCTTTAACTGAAACTGATCTGATCAAATTCTGCGACCACGTTCCTGAAAAGGGAATAGAGTTTTTTAATCAGATGAAAAAAATGCAGCTGGAAGGCATGATTGCCAAGAAAGCCGACAGCGTCTATACCGAAAGTTCCCGAAGCACCGACTGGCTCAAAATAAAATTCACCAATACTGAAGAAGCAATTATCTGCGGTTTCACAGAACCAAAAGGCTCCCGACAGGGTTTTGGCGCTTTGATTTTAGGAAAATACATTGATGGGAAAATAATCTACTCCGGACATACAGGAACAGGTTTTAACAACGAGTTGTTGATTCAGATTCATGAGCGGCTGAAAAAACTGGTGGTCAAATCGTCACCCTTTGAAACCGTTCCTAAAACCAATATGCCTGTGACATGGACAAAACCTGAATTGGTCTGTGAAATTAAATTCTCAGAAATCACCAAAGACGGAATGTTCAGACATCCTGTATTTGTAGCGATCCGTGAAGATAAAGAGGCAAAAGAAATCAGCAGTTCAGTTAAGAAACCTGCTCATAAAACTTCAAAATCCAAAACTATGACGACAAAAAAATCTACCGAAAACACAGAAGATGCCAGCGAAAAAGACAGTGAAATTACGCTGAACCGTCACAAAATAACACTGACCAATCAGGATAAAATCTATTTTCCAAAAGACAAAATCAGCAAAGGTGACGTGGTGGATTATTATCAGTCGGTAGCAGATTATATTTTACCGCATCTGAAAAACCGGCCCCTTTCACTCAACCGTTTTCCAAGTGGAATTGATCACTCAGGATTTTATCAGAAAGATGCAGGTGATTCTTTTCCGGACTGGATAAAAACGACCAAAGTTCACTCTGAATCCACCGATAAATACATTGATTACGCCATCTGCAACGATAAAGCTACATTGGCTTATCTCAACAATTTGGGTTGCATCGATTTCAATCCGTGGAATTCTTCGCTTCCCGATCTCGAACATCCTGATTATTTGGTTTTGGATCTCGATCCGTCGAAGAAAAACACTTTTGATCATGTAATTGAAACGGCACAGCAGGTGAAAGAAGTTTTAGATTTAATTAAGATAAAAGGCTACTGCAAAACTTCCGGAAGTACAGGAATTCACATCTACATTCCGATGGGCGGCAGTTACGATTACGATCAGGTGAAAGATTTTGCGTTGATCCTGATGCAGCAGGTTCACGAAAAGCTTCCGAAAATTACAACCCTGGAACGCAGTCTGCAAAAGAGAGATGATAAAAAAATCTACCTCGACTACCTTCAAAACCGACAGGGACAAACTTTAGCCAGCGTTTACAGCCTAAGGCCGAAAGAAGGTGCGGCCGTTTCAATGCCACTGGAATGGGCTGAACTGAAAAAAGGTTTGAAACCCACAGATTTCAATATTGAAAATGCGTTAGAAAGAATAAAATCAAAAGGAGATTTGTTTAAACCTGTTTTAGGAAAAGGAATTGATATGATGAAGGCGCTGGAATTGTTGGAATAGATAAATCGATGCCCGCACATAATAACAGTCTTTTTTTACAGTAGGTTTGTCATTCTGAAAGAATCTAAGCATAAATTGTAATATATTGAATCTACTGCTATATTGAGATCCCTACGGGATGACATACTGAGTGCTGATGAACTGAAATACATAATCAAGGTAACTTCGCCACCAAACTCTCCGGCAAAATTTTCAAAATAAAATAAATCAGTTTCCATTTAAAATTGGGAACGATGGTGAAAGAATTTCCCGCATCAACGATATGTTTTGCCACATAATCAGGTTCCATCAGAAGATTTTTATTGAGTTCCAAACCGGCATTGATCTTTGTATTGATATATCCGCTAACCAAAACGTTCACTGTAATATTTCGTTGAGCCAATTCCTGTCTTAAACCTGCAAGATAGGTTGTGAACGCAGCTTTTGTGCTTCCGTAAACAAAATTACTTTTCCTTCCACGAACACCCGAAAGTGATGACAGTCCGATGATTCTTTCTAAATTTTTATTGGATTGATCCATCGCCACAATATTCAAAATAGAAACACCGCCCATGTAATTGACCTGCATCATTTCCTGAGTTCCTTTAAAATCTCTCAAAGCATCAATGTTTTCTACCAAAAATCCTGCGGCGTAAACGACGATATGAGGTTTAGTAGAAAGTTCATCATAAAATTTTTGATGGGAATCAAAATCTGCTGCATCAAAATATAAAACAGAAACTTTATCTGACAAATTATTATCTTCAACAAAATCTTTCAGAGAATCTGTACTTCTAGAAGCGGCGGTGATGACAAAACCTTTTTCAACATACTGTAAAATACACTGTTTTGCCACATCGGAATTGGCACCGAGAATAAGAACGTTTTTGGCTTTGTTTTGATTCATGGAGCAAAGATATTTTTTAAAATATAGTTTTACAAATCGTTGTCTGCATTAAACACAAATTTCACGGATGGCTTTCACAAATGATTCTTCGATTCCCTGATTTGCATTGGAATTTTTAATGAAACTCAAGTTATTTAAAACGGTTAAAATATCTAAAAACATCAATCCTTAATTAGAAACCGACAGAAAATCTTCCGAAAACCCATTTTCGCTGTACGATGCATAAAAGCTGCATTCCGAAGTATTGGCGCTGCGTTCCGAAGCATTAAATCCGCATTCCGAAGCATTGGCGCGTCATTCCGAAGCCTCCGGGAGGGCATCTTTTTGCCTTCAGAATGGGAATTCTTGCCAGCTGACAACTTTGACCTTGCTTAAATCACAAAAAAACGGCTGGATAAAAATTTACCCAGCCGTTTTATCTTTATTTTAAATCTGAAAATTATTTCTTCTCAGTATCAATTACTTCTTTTTTATCACCGTCTTTCGCAGCTTTTGCTCCGAAACGTGCATCTGTAAATTCTCTCGAAATTGCAGCTTTCTCAAATTTTAATTTTCCGGAAAGTGTTTCGATCACAATTCCGTCATCATGAATCTGGGCAATTCTTCCGTGAAGACCGGAAGTAAGCACTACTCTGCTTCCCACTTTCAGCTCTTCCTGAAATTTTTTCTCCTGCTTCTGCTTTCTCATCTGAGGTCTGATCATCAGGAAATAAAACCCGACAAACATTACACCCATCATAATCAGCATCATTGAAGAATTACCTCCCTGTGGTGCCTGTAAAAATATTGTTAGCATAAGTATTATTGGATATTAGCTGTAAATGTAAGTTTAATCGGAGCTTTTTCCACATTGGCAAAAACATCCGCGTATTTGTTTACCATACCTGCATCAAAACTTGAAGAATCGAAGCTTAATGTAATCTGTCCTTTTTTACCTGGCAGGATTGGATCTTTCGTAAATTCCGGAGCTGTACATCCGCAGCCAGGCTTCACTTCAGAAATAACCAAAGGATTTTTCCCGGTGTTGGTGATTTCGTAAACATGGTTTACTTTATCACCTTTTTTAATTTTTCCGAAATCGAAATTGCTTTCAGAAAGTGCAATAGATGTTGTTGGCTGAGTAGAAACCGGTGCTGCTGCAGCAGAATCTCCTGAAACCGCCGGAGCTGTAAGAGAATCCTGAGTTGGTGCTGCAGTTGAATCTGCGTTCATACCTGCTGAATTTGTAGTTTCTGTTGTTTCTTTTTTACACGAAACCAAACCAAAACCTATGATCGACAATGCGATGATTGATAATGTCTTTTTCATTTTATATTCTGTTTAAATCTTTGCAATATTTATCTAAAATCCCGTTGATGAAAATGTTTGAACGGTCTGTAGCAAACACTTTGGCAATTTCAATATATTCGTTGATGATTACTCTTGAAGGTGTAAGAGGAAATTTGTCGATTTCTGAAATCGCACAGGATAAAATCACTTTATCCATTACAGCAACTCTTTCCAGATCCCAGTTTTCCAATCTTTCTGTAAGCACTTTTTCGGTGTTTTCCCAACCGTTCAAGGTTTCGCGGAGAAGTTTTCCGGCAAATGCTTTATCATCCTGATCTTTGATCATTTTAATCAGCGTTTTGCTTTCCTGATCTTCCTTTAAAAAACCGATTGTTTTCTGTACCATAGAATTGGCGATGTGCACATCATCAGACCAAGAAAGTTCCTTGTCTGAAATATAGTCCTGAAAATCTTCGTTTTCTGCCATATATCTTAGGAAAAGTTTACCGATGAATTTCTGATCAGCTTCAAAAGAATATCCTTCTTCCTTCATAAAATCCTGATACCTCTTTCCGGAAGTCATTCTCTGGAACGTTTTCTTCAAAAGATCATCATGCAGATCCCATTTAAGATCTTTGTGCAGACCTGTAAAAAATAATCTTTCCGGATTTTCTTCCAGTTTTTTGAGAACCTGATTGTTGATGAATTTCTGATTAGGGTTGGTGTCTGAATCAGTCTTTAAATATTTGTTCTTACTGATTTCGATCTGATTTTCTGCCAAATCTTTAAGGGCTACCAGAAAATTCAGTTCATAGATATACAGATGGTAGATCTTTTCGATTGAGGAGAACATATTTTTCTCCAAAACATCAAATTTGATCGGGTTTTGACAGTACGAGTACACCGATTCTACAACTTTCTCACGGATTTGTCTTCTTCCTAACATTCAAAGAGCTTTTTATGGGTGCAAAGATATGAAATTTAAAATTATTGAAATTCGTAGTCTGAACCTATTTTCGTAATTTTGTAAAAGTTTATGAAAGCGCTTAAAACCTTAAATCCATATTTCTGGAAACACAAAACACTCCTGTTTTGGGGATTACTTTTCATCATCGCAAGTAATTTTTTCAACATATACAAAGTACAGTTTATCGGGAAATCTGTAGACGAACTTACCAAAGGCGGTCATCTGGGGTTTAACAGACAGGTGTTGATATATGTTGCAATTATTGTCGGCTGCTCACTTCTTACGGGAGTTTTCACCTTTATGATGCGGCAGACTATCATTGTGGCATCCCGGAGAATTGAATATGAACTGAAAAATAAAATTTACAGGCATTATCAGGATCTTTCACTTACAGATTACAAGCAAACTACGATTGGGGATTTAATGAACAGACTCAGTGAAGATGTGGTGGCAGTAAGAATGTATCTGGGACCTGGCGTAATGTACGTTGTGAATCTCATCATTCTTTTGATTATCACCAGCATCTACATGCTCACAACAGATGTTTCAATGACGCTTTGGACGTTGTTGCCATTACCTGTACTTTCTTATGTGATTTTCAAAGTGAGCTCAATCATTAATCAGAAATCGAAGATCATGCAGAGAAGCCAGTCTGGCATTTCAACTTTTGTGCAGGACAGCTTTTCGGGAATCAGAGTGGTGAAATTTTTTGCTAAAGAAAGTTATATCAGGAAGAATTACGGTGCGAAAGTTTCCGATTATCAGGATAAGGCACTGGATTTAGCGAAAACAGAAGCGTATTTCTTTACCATTATTTTATTTGTAATCGGAATCCTGAATGTAGTTGTGATTCTAATTGGCGGTCAGAAATATATTGCGGGAGAACTTTCAGTTGGTAAAATTGCGGATTTCTTTATGTACATCAATATTTTGATATGGCCATTCTCTATGGTGGGTTGGGTAACTTCTATCAATCAGCGTGCAGATGCATCAATGGAAAGAATCAATGAGTTTTTGGATAAAAAATCTGAAATTCTTAATACCAATTCAGACAGTTATGGGATTATAGGAGAAATTGAATTCAGAAACGTCTCTTATATCTATCCGAACACAGGAATAAAAGCACTTGAAAACCTAAGTTTTAAAATTGAGGCAGGGAAATCGCTGGTCATCATGGGAAAAACAGGAAGCGGAAAATCTACGGTTGCTCTCCTTCTCTGCAGGCTGATAGACCCTACTTCGGGAGAAATTCTGATTGACGGTAAAAATCTGAAAGATCACAACTTAAAAAATTACAGAGACCACATCGGTTACACTCCTCAGGAAAGTTACCTTTTCTCTGATACCATAGAGCACAATATCGGTTTTGCAATTGACAATCCTTCACACGAGAAAGTTGTTGAATACGCTAAAATTGCAGATGTAGACAAGAATATCATTGGTTTTAAAGATCAGTACCAGACTACAGTTGGCGAGCGTGGCGTAATGCTTTCCGGAGGTCAGAAGCAGAGAATCTGTATTGCGAGAGCTTTAATTAAAAATCCTAAAATTATTATTTTTGATGACTCTCTTTCTGCACTGGATACTGAAACAGAACAGAATATTCTTGAAAATATTGAGCGTAAAATCAAAAATGCAACCTCGGTGATTATTACCCACAGAGAATCGAGTGCTCAGCGGGCAGACAAGATTATCAACCTGTCTGAAATTAACAATTCTGTAACTCCTTAACAGTTTCTTTCACAATTGTTAAATAAATCATAAAAAAAATTTCGTGGTTAAAAGAAAACTTTTATATTTGTTCTAAACAAGATTAAAAATTTATCTAACAATGAGTGATTATAAGGAACGCCATGAAAATGAAATTTTCACGAAGGTGTTAAAGGCAGGAAGAAGGACGTATTTCTTTGATGTGCGCGAGACAAAAGCGGGAGATTATTATCTTACGATTACCGAAAGCAAAAAGAATTTCGGAGACAATGGAGAAGCAACTTTTGAGAAGCACAAAATTTATCTCTACAAGGAAGATTTCAAAAATTTTCAGGATATGTTTAATGAATCTACAGACTTCATCATCAACGAAAAAGGTGAAGATGTCATCTCTGAAAAGCATGATAAAGACTTTAAAAGCAAATCATTCACAATCGATTCTGACGACGAAGTTTAAGTTTTAGAAAAATAAAAATATACAGCATCTTTTTTTGAGATGCTTTTTTTGCGCGAAACCGAAACCTGGAAGTTTTAGAGAATAAAAAAAGTACACTGTAAAAAGTGTACTTTTTTAGGGTGAATGAGGGGTCTCGAACCCCCGACCTCCGGAACCACAATCCGGCGCTCTAACCAACTGAGCTACAATCACCGTTTTTCGTGGTGCAAATATAAGAAAGATTTTTTAATTACAAAATTATTCCGTCAAAATTTTTCAAAGCCATCAACTTTTCCGTGGTAAAGCCCTCTGCGTAAGAAACTCCCGACAATCTGCCAAGATCCTGCGCACGGTAAGTTAAGCTTTCGTAGAAATCTTTTGAGGTAATCGGAGTTTCGGGCTCTGTAGATTTTGGATCGTAGAACTGAGTTTTGAATGCCATGCATGCTTCAATCTTCCTATCAAGATGTTCTGAGATATCCATTACAAAATCCGGTTTCACATCCTTCCACTGAATGTAGTGGTAAATTTGTTTCGGCCGCCATACTTCCTGTACTTCTCCCTCCAGTACTGTTTCTATCTTTCTCAAACCGGCTAAAAAGCACGCGTCCGACTCTAATTTGGCGGCTTTTGCGTGATCCGGATGTCTGTCATCAATTGCGTTGGCTAAAACTATTTCCGGTCTGTATTTACGGATTATTTTTACAAGTTCCATCTGATATTCTTCCGAGTTCACTAAAAAGCCGTCTTTCAAACCTAAATTTTCTCTTGCAGCCACACCCAAAATCTTAGCAGCTTCTGTTGCCTCTTCTTTTCTGGTCTGGTCTGTTCCGCGGGTGCCCAATTCACCTCTTGTTAAATCAACGATTACACAGGTTTTTCCTTCTGAAATTAATTTAGCTATTGTTCCGCCGCAGCCCAGTTCTACATCGTCTGGATGAGCGCCGAAAGCAAGTATATCTGTTTTCATAAATCAAAGATAATAGTTTCAGTTAAATAAAAAGAGACTGTTAAAAAACAGTCTCTCAATTTATGTATTGTGAAAATTATTTAGACATACTTTCTTTCAATGATACTGCCTCAGGAGTAGAGAAAGTTTCGATTGATTTATTGATATATTCTAAACTTTTTGCTTTATCACCTTTTGTAAGATTCGCAAGATTGTAATATACAGTTGCTAATGTTTCTTTACCTTTTTCCTTTTCAGCAGGAGTTTTTGTTGCCAGAGTAGAAACAAATCTTTCGTATGAAGCGATTGCATTATCAGCATCACCTGCTTTCTGGAAAGCGTAACCCAATCCATAGTATCCGGATTCCCATGTTGGAAGGACATCTGTAAGTCTCTGCCAAGCATAAGCTGCACCTTTCCAGTTTTCTACATTCTGATATTCTGTTGCAAGTTTATACAAAGCGTCAGAATCTTTAGGATCAGCTGCCAGCTGCTTGTTTAAAGCATCAATTGCCGGACTGGTAGGTCCATCTCCAGGACCCGCTACTGTTGTAATTGATTTTTTACTTCCGCTTACAATTTCAAATTCTTCATCCCAGTTGAATGTTTCATCTTTAGCCGCTTTTGCAACAGCAACCTTTGCTTTGGCATCCGCTAATGAAGACTGGTCATTATTTGCCTTCGCAAGCCCAGCCTGAATTAATCCCTGAAGACCAGTATCACTTGGCTGTACTCTAGACTTTTCAGCCTGTGAAATGAATGTTTCAATATTGGTTTTAGCTGAAGCATAATCTTTCTTCTGATAATCAAGATATGCTTTGATTCTGTACTTAATAGGATCCTGAACTTTATCAAAAACAGAATTCAATGACGTACCTGCTCCTTCAAAGTCTTTTGAAAGGAAAGCAAGTTTAGCATAATCCAGAACAGTATTCGGATCATTATCTGCTAACGAAAGGTATTTTTTGTAGTTTGCTGAAGCCTGTGCCCAGTCCTGATACATACTGAAGAATGTACCCAGATATTTGTAAGCCGGCGCATAACCCGGATCAGCTTTTACTGCCTGATCAAGATTAGTTTTTGCTTTATCCCAAGCCTTTGCATTCATCCAGAGCGCTCCCATTCTTGTATAAACTACAGCTTTTGATTTTGCAGACGGCAAAGCTCTTTCGAAAGCTGTCATTGCATTTCCGTAGTCTACTCCACTTTTTGTCTGAACACCTAAGGCACTGTGTGCATCACCCAGTGAATAAAGATACCATGCAGGAGTTCCGTTCTTCTCAGATTTTGCTATTGCGAGGTTAAGAACTTCAATTGCATATCTGGGATCATTATTTTTCTCGTATTTTACAAGCGTCTTTCCGGCTTCAGCTAAAAGATCTGTATCCTTTTCACGGGAATCCTTCACAATATTTTTGATGTCTGCTACCGCACCTGCTTTGTCCCCTTTACCTAATTTTACTGAGGCAAGACCCAATCTGCTGTAGAAAGATTTTTTAGCATCAAGTGCTACTCCTTTATTAAATGCTTCAGTAGCTTTTGCAAAATCCGGTTCCGGCTGCGACAGATAGGTGTTTCCTAAATAGAAAAAGTTTTTATCTGTAGCTTCTTTTGCAACCAACTGTGAAAATACCTCCTTAGCCTGACCAAATTTATAGCTCTCAACAAGATTCATTCCCTGCTCGGCAGTCTGTGCATAAGCAACATTCGCAAACGAGAATGCCGCAACTCCTACCATTGCTAATTTTTTTGATATTCCAACTCTTACTTCCATTGACATATTTTTGAAATTATAATTTTTTTTTAATTTTTTGACCGTTTATATTTATCAATTATCAGACCAATAATCTATTACTCACTGATTTTCACCTCTCTCGGAATAATATAAAATGGCTGTAATCCCTGTTTTTTTACGATGATCTGACCCGGCTGTGAACATGAAAATCTGATAAATCCATTTCCCAGACCAAAGTATGCTTCATTTGTAATGAAATATAGAACCCTTGTAAAAGGATAAGTATTATTTTTCATTGTCTGAGGCGAAATTGCCACGCTATTACCATTTGCATCTGTAACCGGTAAAATCTTCACAGATTCACGAAACATTTTTGACTCTGTATTGTGTGGTCTGCTTAAAGCATTAAATCCTACGACACCAATGCTGTTCGGATATTTATTGATCTGAGTGATAATATCCTCGTTGGATGCCAGCGTAGAATATTGTAAATCATTGGGTGCAATCCCGAGCCTTTTGGCAATAAAACTTGTGTTTGCAGAATTGGATCCGTCAAAAATTAATGAATTCTTGCCGTCAAGCAATCTTCTTTTAATTTCATCTACTGACACATTCTCCAGTGTTGAAGCTTTTGACACTATAAAAACAAGACCATCAGCCGCGAATCTCGCAGGTTCAATCTCAGATTTAAATTTCTGCTTAAATGCCGTTTTTTCATCTGCTGTAAGATCCCTTGACATTACAATTACCCGTGCGTTACCTTTTAGAAGATCCTGCAAAGCCTCATTCTCTTTTTTAATCTTCAGATTAATTTTTGTCTTAGGATAAAAAAGCATGTAACGGTCTTTTAAAACCCTTGTAACGTTTTCAAAGGATTCATCAGCAACTACTGTAATATCACCTGTCTGCGGAGAATCTGTTTTATCAGCAGAACATGACAGAAATATTGCCAGTGTAAAAAAGACGTAAAGAATATTCTTACTCATCCTGATCAGATTTTTTAATTTGATAAAAGCCCCTTGTTATTCTGAAAACTCCGTATCCGATCAGAACAGCACCTAAAGCATAAGCTGTTAACTGCTCCAGAGGAAATACGATAAATGCTTTGTAAATAATGGTAAAAACACCTACAAGAATGTAGCATAAGCCTACCAGGATTGATAAATATCTAAAGACCATATAGCAAAAATACTAAAATAATATCAGTCTCAAAGTTAAAAAAAGTTAATAAAAAAGAGCAACAAAATAAATTGCTGCCCTTTTAGTATTTAATTAAAAATCAGATTATTCAAATGCCATTTTTAATGGAAGTCTGAATCTTGATCTTACTGATTCTCCCTGCATTTTACCTGGAGACCATTTTCCTCTGATTCCTCTGATCGTTCTTTCTGCTTCTTTGTTGAATGCTGAATTCGGACCTGTAGCTTTTACGTCTGAAATGGTACCATCTCTTTCAACTACGAAACTGATGCTTGTACTTACTGTTTCACCAAGACCTTCAAAATCAGACTGATCGAAGTTTTCACCTACTAATCTTCTGAATTTCTCAATACCTCCAATGAAATCAGCCTGCTGCTCAAGACCTCCTTCAACGATCTTGTTAGGATCTACTTTAGGAGTTTCCATCACTCTACCCTGACCTGTCTCTTTCGGCATTTCAGGAGCTTTCCATACAACCTTCTTCTCACCTTCCTGATCCTTAGTACCGATGTTTGTATCTTTGGTTTCCTCCATTTTTTTAGGTGGTTCCTCGATTTTCGGGTTTGGTTTTGGCTCAGGAATCATATCCTTCACAATTTCCACTTTAGGCGGTTCAACCGGCGGTGGTGGAGGTGGTGGAGGCGGTGCTTTTTCTTCGATAGGAGGCGGAGGTAAATCTTTGATTTCATCTAAATTTACTTCCACAATTTTCTCTTCCTTCGCCTCTTCCTGGGTCATTTTTAAATATAAAAACGGACCTACAACGATGAGAACGAAAATAAGAGTTCCTAAAAGAAATGCCTTTGTTAACAATGGTCTGTACGCCTGTCTCAGATCATACGCACCATATTCTTTATTTCTGCGTTCAAATACCACCTCATCAAGAGTAGGACTTGTAGCATTATAATTATCTGTTGACATACTTTTTTAATTTATTTATTAATCAACTATTTATTACCAACTTTTTGGTCATAAACAGCTTTTTCCCAAGGCTTTACTTCACCAATACCGTAGTGGTCTGTTTTAGTAATTGCCATTTCATCCAGAATATCTACGAAATTCTCATAATTTGAGTCATCAGTAGGTTTAATGATTACTGTAAAGATATCCGGTCTTTTTGCTCTCGCTTTCGCAGTAGCAATCACTTTAGCAATATCTTCTGAATCAAGTGTAGATTCTGTAAGTTTACCTGGATCTGTAAGACCATTCTGATCTAACTGATGGTAATACATTTTATCATCCTTCCCCAAAAGAAATGTTACTGCATTTGATAGGTCAATTTCTGGTATATCCGTAATCTGCTGATCTTTTGGAGGTTTAGCCGGCAACTTCATATCCATAATATTGGGTTTACTGAAAGTTGTGGTAAACATAAAGAATGTGATCAAAAGGAAACCTAAATCCACCATCGGAGTCATGTCTACTCTGGCGTTATGTTTTTTCGAGCGGACCTTTCCGCCTTTCCCGCCTTTTTCCTGTACTTGTACTTCTGCCATTGTTCTCTTTTTTAATCCGATTACTCAGACGATGTAATCAGTACAAATTTATAAAACTCAATCTCTTTCAATCCATCAAACAATGCCTTGAACTGCGGATACTGTGCTTTAGCATCACCCTTAATAGCCAATCTGGCTTCAGGATTTGCCTGCAGAGAATATTTTACCCAGCTGGTCAATTCTTTATTCACAGAATCCATAGGAATTGAAACTCCTTTGATCTGTTGTCTCACATCTTCCGGCTTATCAAGATAAGATGGAAGCTGCTTCATTGGAACTCCGATGGCACTTGCATTTCTGAATGCTTTTTTCTGAGCCTCTGTAAACCCGATTCTGTACTCACCAGCCATATTATCAAGAATTTCATCTCTCTCGGTTGGTGTAACAGTAGGTGTAAAGAAGAATCTTCCGTCCGGAGTTACACTTATCGTCATCAAGTTGGTATCATCCAACTTTTGCGTTGAAACTGAAGATGGCGTAGTAATCTGCTCTGCATCCGGCTTTTTAAACTGCGTTGTAAGGATGAAGAACGTAAGGAGCAGGAAAGCAACGTCGCACATTGCCGTCATATCCGTAACTACCCCGTGTCTTTTTGGTTTGACTCTCGCCATATTAAATATTTATAAAATTTAACAAAATAAGATTGTGTCTGTTTGCAGACTAAATTCAATTCTTAGTTGAATTCTGCAAAAGATTGCTGAATGCTTAATCCGATTTCGTCTATTTTATAAGTTAATCCATCAATTTTAGATGTAAAATAGTTGTAAAGGATAATTGCAATCGCAGAAGTACCAATTCCTAAAGCTGTGTTGATCAATGCTTCAGAGATACCTGTTGATAATGCAGCAGCATCCGGAGATCCTCCACCTGCACCTAGAGCAGCAAATGCTTTAATCATACCAAGTACTGTTCCTAATAGTGCAACTAACGTTGCTACAGTACCTAAAGTAGAAAGAATCATCATGTTTTTCTCAAGCATAGGCATTTCCAAAGTTGTAGCTTCTTCCAAAGACTTGCTTAATGCTACCAATTTCTGCTCCTTGTTCAGAGTAGCGTCTTTCTCAAGAATTTTGTAAGTAGTAAGACCTTCTTTTACAACGTTCCCTACAGAACCCTGTTGTCTGTCGCACTCTTCCAAAGCTTCGTTGATTTGGTTTTTGTTCAGATACGTTCTGATTGTTGTTACGAAGTTATCCAAGTTGTTTTTACCGCTTGCTCTACCCAATACCATAGCTCTCTCGATTGAGAACACCAATACCGTGATCATAAATGTAAGCAAGATTGGAACTACAGGACCCCCTTTGTAAACGATACCCATCATTGATCCTTCAGCAGGCTCAATTTTCTTTCCTTCAACATCAGTTAAAGCAACAGAAGCTGCACCTTTAAACTGATCTGGATGTTGGAAGTTTGAAGGGTTACCCAATACAAACATATAAATTGCAACCCCGATCAGGAATAATACAGGAATTACAATTGCAGGGTTAAGACCACCCTTCTTTTTAGCAACTACTTGCTCATCATTTTTTGAAACATTCATTTCCATATTTAACTAAATTATATTGTTTAAAAATTTCAGATTGTAAAATAAAGATAAAATAATTTAACATGCAAGAGACATAAATAAACATTTTGTATTTTTAGAATAACAATTTATTAATCTGTTCCACTTTCATCAAAAATAAAAAACTATTTTATCAATCTTCTACTAATAATTAAAAAAACATTGAATATTCAAAAAAATAGATTGTGTATTTTTTTGAATATTCCAATGTTAATTATTTTTTAAATTACTATGTTCACTATTTTTTTGGGTACTACAATAACTTTTTTAGGAGTTTTACCCTCCAAAATCTGTTCCATTTTGTCATTTTGAAGCACTAAATCTTCCACTTCTTTAGCAGAAAGCTGTGCGGGCAATAAAATCTTGAATTTTGTCTTCCCGTTTACACTTACAGGATACTCAATTTCATCTTCTTCAAGATACTTTTCGTCAAGCACCGGAAAGTTTTTATATTCTATTGATTCATTATTTCCCATGAGACTCCACAATTCTTCGCAGATGTGTGGTGCATAGGGAGAAATTACAACGGCTAGAGGTTCCAAAATATTGCGTTTGTTGCATTTTAATTTCTGTAATTCGTTTACAGCAATCATAAATGATGAAACCGAAGTGTTGAATGAAAAGTTTTCTATATCATAGACTACCTTTTTAATTAAGGTATGCAAAACTTTATATTCTGCTTTTGTAGGCTCTTCATCCGATACTTCAAAAACCTCTCCATTAAAATAGAGATTCCAGAATTTTTTAAGAAAACCGTAAACTCCGCTTAATCCCTGAGTGTTCCAAGGCTTGGATTGCTCTAACGGACCGAGGAACATTTCGTATAATCTTAAACCGTCAGCTCCGTATTCTTCGCAGATATCATCGGGATTTACAACATTGTATTTTGACTTGGACATTTTTTCGACCTCACGGCCAGTAACGTATTTTCCATCTTCCAAAATAAATTCTGCGTCTGCGTAATCCGGCCTCCAGGATTTAAAAGCTTCGGTGTCTAACTCATCGGTAGTTCCTTTTAATAATGATACATCAACGTGAATTGCCTGAGTCTGATAATCTTTTGCCAAATTTTTAGAAACATATTGATTGGTTCCTTCAACCCTGTAAACAAAAGCACTCATCCCCAAAATCATTCCCTGATTGATCAGCTTTTGGAAAGGTTCATCATTATTAATATATCCTCTGTCCTTCAAGAACATATTCCAAAAACGGGAATACAGTAAGTGACCAGTGGCATGCTCGCTTCCACCAATGTATAAATCTACCTGTCCCCAATAGTCTGATAAATCTTTTTCAGCAAAAACCTCATCGTTATTCGGATCCATGTATCTCAGGAAATACCATGAGCTTCCTGCCCAGCCAGGCATTGTAGATAATTCTAAATGAAATACAGTTTTACCATCAATTAAATCTGTTGCGACTACTTTCTCAATTGCTTCATCCCACGCAAATGTTTTTGAATTTCCTAAAGGCGGATCTCCGTCTTCAGTCGGCAAATATTTTTCAACTTCAGGAAGTTCCAGAGGCAAAGCAGATTTTGGCAAAGTATAAGGCATTCCATCTTTATAATATACAGGAACGGGCTCTCCCCAGTATCTCTGTCTTGAGAAAATTGCATCACGCTGTCTGTAGTTTGTAGTGCCGTGACCAATTTTTCTGTTTTCTATTTCTGCAATTATCTTTGATTTTGCATCCTTATAATTTAAACCGTTTAAGAAATCAGAATTTACACAGACAGAATCTTTGGAATCAAAAGATTTTTCCTGAATATCCTCTTCAGTTTCTACAACTTTTATAATTTCTAAATTAAATTTCTTAGCAAAATGGTGATCACGCTCGTCATGTGCAGGAACAGCCATTACCGCTCCGGTTCCGTAACCCATCAGTACATAATCTGAAATATAAACCGGCATCTTTTTTCCGCTGAACGGATTCACTGCATAACTTCCCGTGAAGGCACCACTCACGTTTTTCACGTCTGCCATTCTATCACGTTCGGTTTTCTTGGAAGTTTCTTCTATATAAGAATCAACTTCAGCTTTCTGCTCCGGCGTTGTGATATTTTCCACCAAAGGATTTTCGGGAGCCAAAACCATGAAGGTTGCACCGAAAATGGTGTCGGGTCTTGTTGTGAAAACCTCAATAATCTCGTCGTGATTTTCTATCTCAAATTTAACCTGCGCTCCCTGCGATTTCCCTATCCAGTATTCCTGAGAATCTTTCAACGGCTGCGGCCAGTCTAATGTTTTTAAACCCTGCAACAATCTTTCTGAGTAAGCTGAAATTCTCATGCTCCACTGCATCATTTTCTTTTGGAAAACAGGGTAACCGCCTCTTTCGGATTTACCGTCTTTAATCTCGTCGTTGGCCAAAACTGTTCCTAAAGCAGGACACCAGTTTACTGTAGTTTCAGCTCTGTAGGCCAAACGGTAATTTAATAAAATATCTTCTTTATCAATTTCAGAAGCAGATTTCCATTCTTCTGCTGTGAAATTTAATTCTTCGTTTTGATTTGCATTTAAACCTTCCGTACCTTTTTCTTCAAAATATTGAATCAAAGTTTCGATAGATTCAGCCTTGTCGGTAATTTTATTGTACCACGAATGAAACAGTTCGATGAAAATCCACTGCGTCCATTTGTAATAAGAAGCGTCGGAAGTTCTCACTTCCCTGCTCCAGTCGAATGAGAAACCAATTTTTCTTAACTGCTCTTCGTATCTCGTGATGTTTTGTTCGGTGGTAACCGCAGGATGCTGACCAGTCTGAATAGCATACTGCTCAGCCGGAAGCCCAAAACTGTCGTAACCAACAGGATGCAGCACATTAAAACCCTGATGTCTTTTGTACCTCGCATAAATATCTGACGCAATGTATCCCAGCGGATGACCTACATGGAGACCCGCTCCCGATGGATACGGAAACATATCGAGTACATAAAATTTCGGTTTATCTGTTTTATCGGAAGTCTTGTAAGTCTGATTGTCTTCCCAGTATTTCTGCCACTTTTTTTCTATCTGCTGATGATCGTAAAACACGTTTCGTAATTGTTATATGTTAAAAGATGGATGTAAAATAAATCTAATTTTCAATCCTGATTCACAAAAATAATGATTTTTAAAGAAATATTAATTAAAATAAAAAGGGCTTAAAACAAAAAATCCCATCCGCAGATGAGATTTTATATGGTAATTTAAATATATCTAAATATTATTGCGGAATTCTTTTGAAAGAATAAGTCACAGTTTTGTACACAGCAGGATCAGTTTTATCTTCAATCATCAGATTCATTGCATCAGCATCCAGTCTTGTGATTTTACCTTTGTCTGAAACAACAGTTCCCTGATATTTAAGTTCTATAGTTTTGCCGCTTTTATCATAAATGTATGAAAAAGTACGGTTTGAAGTCTGAGCACACACAATAGGCAGACCAGATTCTTCAAATGTAGTCCGTGTTCCTGAGGTATTTTCTTTAAAGACCCATCTTCCCTGTTGCTGACAAGTGCTGTACGTAATCTGATCACTAAAACCGTCACCATTCACATCAACCTCCGTTCTTACCTCAGCCAATGGCTGCCATGTTCCTACCAACGGAACTTCTGGTGCTGTATTTTCATCGTCGTTGTTACAAGCTGTTGTAGTAGTCGCAAACAGAGCTAATCCTGCAAATAATAATGCTAATTTCTTCATAGATCATTTTTTCAAGGCCTAAAATTATGATTTTTTTTAAATACTTTGTTATTTTTTTTGATATTTGGAATCATATTTTACATTTTCTTATCATTTTGGTTTATTTAAACACATTTTAAAAAGTTTATCTTTGCGGAAAAAGTCGCAAATGCCCGAAATTTCCATCATCACTCCCTGCTATAATTCCTCAAAATTTTTAGGACAAACCATAGACTCGGTACTTAACCAAACGTTTACAGATTGGGAATGGCTGATTACGGATGACTGTTCCAAAGACGGTTCGGTGGAAATTATAAGAAACATTTCTGATCCGAGAATCAAACTCACTGTCGCTGAAAAAAACGGTGGCGCTGGGCATGCGAGAAATATTTCTCTTCAGAAGGCTTCTGGGAGATTTATTACTTTCTTAGACGCTGATGATTTCTGGAATCCTGAATTTTTAGAAGAGATGATCACTTTCATGAAAAAGGAAAATGCCGAGCTCGCCTACTCCAACTATGCAAGATGCGACGAAAATCTAAATCCTCAGATTGAAGATTTCAAAGCTGATAAAACTGTAACTTTTCAAAATTTGCTTAAAACCTGCAGACTGTCGCTCCTTTCTTCTATGTACGATTCTAAAAGGGTTGGAAAGGAGTTTTTTCCGGAAGGCAGCAAACGGGAAGATCATGTGATGTGGCTTAATTTGTTAAAGAAAATCCCCGAGGGAAAAGCTTTGCCGAAAACGATGGCAAAATACAGGATGCACGCTACGAGCATCTCGAGAAAAAAACAGAATATCATAAAGGATCAATATTTGGTGTACAGAGATTTCATGAAATTTTCAACTGTAAAATCAATGTACTATACTCTAAACTGGGCTTTCAATGGTTTTAAAAAATATTCAAAACTCTTTAACTGATGGAATATTCTAAAGAATTTAAAGCAGCGCTGAGCGAACTGAAACCTATAGAAAAGGACCGCCTTATTTTCAGATTATTAAAAAAGGATAAAATTTTATCCAAAAAACTGTATTTTGAACTGATTGACACTGAAACTGCCGATCAGAAGCGTGATGCGATGGAAGAACACATCAGAGAAAAGGTAGAATTTGCTTCAAAATACATCAGCAATCAAAAATATTTTGTCGTTCTCATCAGAAAAATCAGTGCTGAAATTACGGAGCATGTGAAGGTGACTTCGGATAAATTTGGTGATGTTTCTCTGAATCTTTTTCTGATTAATCAGATTTTAGAATCCAATGATAAATTGAGCCGACAAAGGTTTAATGACATTTATAAACTTTACCTTTATCTTATTAATAAAGTAGTCAAATCTCTCTTACTCATCAAAAAATTGGACGAAGATTACTGGATGGAACTGGACGATCTTCTCTCGGAACTGCATGATAAAATAACTTCAAACGTTTATCTGGAAAAACTTTTCATCAACAACGGAATAGATTTTAACTGGCTGACGATTGAAAAAATTCCGGATCATTTTGATTTAATTATCAAAGATATTAAGAATCACGGTTTTTTAAAGTGACAGAATCTTCTGAATAATCAATTCTGAGGAATTTGGTTTTCCGCTTACAAATTGTGATGCATTATGAGACATTTCTGTCAGTGAATTTTGGTTTTTAATTAAATTTAAAATAAAATCTGCAGCTTCTTTTTCAGTTTCAAAAGATTTTCCGCCATTGGCTTTTATTAAATCATCTGCTTCAGGATTTTTCCGGTATTGATTTCCGAACATTACGGGCACGCCAAAAGTTGCAGCTTCCAGAATATTGTGAAGTCCGGCATCGTGAAAACCACCACCAACAACGGCGACGTCGGCATACGAATATATTTTTGAGAGTAATCCTATACTGTCAATAATTAAAATTTGAAGGTTGGAGGGTTCGAGAGTTGTAGAATTGTTAGGTGTAGGAGTGTTATGGTTTTTCAGACTGCTGTATAGGATTGCAGTTGGGAAAATCTCTTTTAAATTTTCAACTCTTTTTAAGTCGTGAGGCGCGATAATCAGTTTTAAATTCTGATTTTTTTCAGAGATTATTCTGGTAATTTTTTCTTCTGCCTGCCATGAACTTCCAAAGACGACTGTTTTATTTCCCGAAATAAATTCACTGATAAAACGGACGTGATTATCCCTGTTTTTTATCTGTTTCACCCGGTCAAATCTTGTATCTCCGGTTACCGACGATTTTTCCAGACCAACACTTTTTGCCAGAGCATAGGAATGTCTGGTCTGATGAAAAAACCAGTCAACATTGTCTTTGAGCTGTTTTACAAACCATTTTCCGTAAGACTTAAAAAAACTCTGTCTTTCGTAAAACAATGCCGAAACTA
Organism: Chryseobacterium sp. Leaf394; assembly: GCF_001424105.1. Lineage (GTDB taxonomy): Bacteria > Bacteroidota > Bacteroidia > Flavobacteriales > Weeksellaceae > Chryseobacterium. Next base: position 234,239 of record NZ_LMQH01000004.1, read on the forward strand.
CAAATATTTTCGCATTCTTTTCTTTTAACTGTCTCAATAAATTATACCAGAAATCATATTTTACCGTAAAAAAAAGTTTAGGTTTAAAAGCCTTTAAAAATTCTTTTATATCTGAATTTCTGTCAAACGGAAGATAGCAGACTGCATCCGCGATTGTATTCTTTTTAATCACATTTTCGTAACCTGAAGGTGAAAAGAAGGTAACTAAAATTTTATATTCCGGAAACTTTTCTCTGAGCTTTTCAAGTACCGGAAGTCCCTGCTCGTACTCACCCAAACTAGCAGCATGCATCCACAAAACCTCATCAGTAGGCGAAAATTTAGATTTTATCAGTTCGGGAGATTGTTTTCTTCCGTCAACGCCTTTTTTAGTTTTAGCATTAAACAAAGCGAAGACCTTCATTCCGAAAATCATCAGACTGACAAAAATATTATACAGCGATTTCAATTATTTAGATTTAAAGTTTCTCTCCTTCCTTCCCTAATCATTCTGTAAATGTGAATTCCAATTGTAAAAAGTAATAATGGCAAAAGAAAGAATACGGCATTTGACATTTCATTTAATTTTCCCTGGGCAATAAGAATGCTTTCTACCACAGTGTCGGCAAGCAGAATAAGCATCACACACAGAATACTGTAAGAAAAAACCTTTAGCTTTTCTTTGTTTCTGAAACTTTTTGGAACATTCAGCATCGGAGAATCCGGATTTCTGGGAATTCCTGTGAGCAGAAGGAAAATAAATGTCGCGATTGCCGGCAGAAACCAAATTGTTTTTTTGTGATCTTCACCATTTACCGTTCCGTTTACCGCAAAATGAGTTGGAACAATTTCAGGAAGATCTGAATAGGAATATATGGTAAAACCCCAGATAAAGCTCAAGAGAACGATGTTTGCAACAAAAAAAANTATGCTGATTCAGTTCTTTATTAAAAATCCCTGACGAATCCAGCGTATCAATCCTCACTTTCCCTGAGGCATGAATGATTTTCTGGTTATCAAGCATGATTCCGACGTGAATAATTTTGCCATCCGCATTTTCGAAAAAAGCAAGATCTCCCATTTCACTTTCTTCCACGAACGTAAGCGACTCGCCCACTTCCACCTGCTGTGACGCATCACGGGGAAGTTTAATGTCGTGAATTTTATAAACCAGTTGCGTAAAGCCTGAACAGTCGACCGCGAAAAAGCTTTTGCCACCCCACAGATACGGAACATTGATGAATTCTTTTGCCGTAAGTGCAATACTTTCCCTCAAATTATGGCTGCGCCTGGACGCCACAGCGGGAAATTCAACTTCAGATCCCATTGAAAGCAGAGTTTTGCCGTCTTTCATCAGCACAGAAGCAAAATCTTCGGTCACCACAGTCACTTTTCTGTTCGCTAAATACTCATCAGAAACAGTTTTGATCTGCTTGGTATCCATCCAGCCCTCATAGCCATCGTAGTGCATTTTTATTTTGGTCCAGTTTTTATTCACCTCCAAAATATCGGCACTTTCACCGAATAAGATTTCGGTAACGATTTCTGCTTTATCCGAATTTTCTGCCCGCACAGGAGCTACAGTAACTGTACAAATTCCTTTATTCATCATTCAAAGGTTAAAATTTAAGGTCTGGATTTCTTTTTTTCTGTTATTTTCTTCTCAGAAAATTCACTCCGTCACGCAAAGGTAAAATAAGATTATCAAAATCTTCGTCCTGAGCCACCAAATCATTCAGTTCTTTGATGATTTGGGTAGATTTCTGCTTCGGGTTTTCATCTAAAACTTTCCCGTACCACAACACATTATCAAATAAAACCACAGAGCCGGATTTCGTTTTAGGTTTAATCAATCTGAAATATTCTGCATAATTTTCTTTATCTGCATCAATAAAAACCAGATCAAAAATTTCGTCAGTGTCTTTCAGAAATTCTTTTGCATCCTGAATTTTAAAATCAATTTGAGAAGATAATTTACTTTCGGCAAAATATTTTTTCGGTAAATAGGCCAGATCTTCATTGACGTCTAAAGTTGTAATTTTTCCATCATCTGAAAGTCCGTCTGCAAGGCACAATGTGGCATAACCTGTAAAGGTTCCTATCTCCAAAATATTTTTTGGGCTGAGCATTTTTGAGATGATGCTTAAAAGTCTTCCCTGCTGATAACCTGAAATCATGTGAGGCTGCGTGGTTTTCTGAAAAGTTTCCCTTCTCAGTTTTTTCAGGATTTCAGGCTCGAGGGAAGCGTGATTTTCCAGATACCTGTCCATTTCAGGATGTTTTTCTTCGAAATAACTCATTTTTTTTTAATAATCTGATTTAAAATTTCCTTTACGAAAAAATATTTATTTAAAATACCGTAAAAATACGGATTGTATATATAAAATAAGGCTTGTAATTTTGACACATCAATGATATAGGTAAAAATACTGTATTAAAGGTGATGAAAAAAAATAGACAAGGGTTCACAAACCTGCAAAATTTCCTCGATTACATTTTCAGCTTGATTGAAAGAGAAAATGTGGTTTAACTAAATTAAAAAAAGATCCCGACAAAATCGAGATCTTTTATTTTTTTATAGCTTAAAGTTACTACTTTTTTGGAGTAATATCCATCAGTTTCATAAATTCATCCAGTTTAGGCATGATGATAATTTCCGTTCTTCTGTTTTCAGCTCTTCCGGAAACGCTCATATTGGTTGCTTTAGGATTGTATTCTGAACGTCCACCAGCTGTGATTCTTGCCGGGTCAACTCCAAACTGAGTCTGCAAAACTTTAGCGATTGATGTACCTCTTAAAGCAGAAAGATCCCAGTTGTCTCGCGGTAAGCTTGAAGAATTCAGAGCAACATTATCTGTGTTACCTTCGATTAATACAGAATATTTATCGTAGTCATTGATCACTTTAGCCACTTTACCCAAAACTTCCTGAGCTGCAGGCAATACATTGTAATCTCCTGTTTTGTACAACATTTTATCTGATAATGAAATCATTACCACACCTTTCAGTACTTTCACCTGAACATCCTGATCGGTTACGTTATCCAAAGATCTTTTCAGCTTGTTTGATAAAGCTAAATTTAAACTGTCATTTTTAGCATTTGAAGCGATAAGTTGCTTGATGTAAGCGTTTGAAGAATTAATTTCCCCAACCAATTTATCAATATTTGCTGAGCTTTTCCCTGAATTTGAAAGACATGCATCCAAAGAAGATTTCAAAGCATCATGCTGACTTTTCAATAAGTTATTTTCACTGGTAAGACTTGCATTCTGAGATTTCAGATCCTGAATTTCTCTCTGTCTTTCCCCGATGTTTTCGATACACTGTTTGTAGTTTGAGCTTAAAGCCTCATACTGTTTTTTGCTGACACATGAGGTCATGCCCAAAACGATGGCAGAAGCTGCTAAGATTTTAAAAATTTTCATAAACAATCTTTTTTTTATTTTTAAGACAGCTCCAAAGGTAGAAAAATTCAATTAAATGGTAAACGCTATCTTTGTAAAGTCTAAATTTTCTGCAAATGCTGAGCCTAAAATCGGTAGAATCTAAAATTTCAAACCTCGTTTCGGATTTTAAAATCAAAAAATATCTCTTAGCAGTGAGCGGAGGTGCAGATTCTATGGTCTTAGCGCATATTTTCAGAGATTTACAGCTTTCTTTTGAGATTGCACACATCAATTATAAGCTTCGGGGAAATGATTCAGATCTGGATCAGAAGACGGTTGTAGATTTCTGTAGAAATTTTAATATTAAATTTCATTTATATGAGGTTTCAGACAAAGATCAGAAGCCGGAAAACTCTGTACAGCTTTGGGCGAGAGATTTACGATATACATTCTTCAAAAAAATTCAGAACGAAGAGGATATTGATTTTTTGGTGACAGCACATCATTTGAATGACCAGCTTGAAACATTTATTATCAATCTTTCAAAAGCTTCAGGTTTAAAAGGTTTGAGTGGAATTCCATCAAATGAAAATCAGATTCTGAGACCACTTTTAGACTTTAGCAAACAGGAGATTTATGACTTTGCTGGTGAAAACAATATTGAATTCCGCGAAGATCTTTCCAATCAGAAAAATGATTATTTACGGAACAGAATCCGGAATGAAATTGCGCCTAAATTGCTTGAAACAAATGATCATTTTCTTCAGAACTTCAGCAGAAGTTTAGATTATTTGAATCAATCCAAAAATTTTGTGGAGGAAAAAATTGCTGAAATTGAAAATAAAATAAAGATTCCAAATTCTTCCCATCTAATTTTATCTAAAGATCTGCTGGAAAAAGAATCGGATTTTGTAAAATTTGAAATTCTGAAAAAATATGGATTTACCAAACCTGAAGAAATTGCTAAAATATTTTCTTCTGAAAGTGGTTGCTCTTTTTTTTCAGATAAATTTCAAATCAACATCCATCGGAGCGAACTCATCATTACCGAGAATACTGAAAATCAAAACGTCATAGAAGAAGAAATTGTAATATGTGAAAAATATGATTTTTCTGAAAACCATTCCAGCATTAATCTCGAAGATATGATTGAGGACTTTCAGAATTCCGGAGAAAAGCTAAATTGGAATTTTGATGCTGAAAAATTAACATTTCCTTTGAAACTCCGAAAGCAAAAAGACGGCGACGAATTTTTCCCTGTGGGATTTTCGGGCAAAAAGAAAGTTTCTAAGTTTCTCAGGGACGAAAAATTGTCTAATTTAGCGAGGCAAAAAATCTGGCTGCTCTGCGATGCCGAAAACTCGGTTTTGGGAGTGATTCCACTGCGACAGGACAGACGGTTTGCCACAAATGAGAATGCGGAAAATATTCTCACAATCAATAATAAGTAAAAGAAAGGGAAGATTTGGAATCGTGAGCAGCTTTAGTTTCATAATTTTTAAAAATTGATAAAATCTGAAGAATTTCAGAAAAATATAATTCAATTTTAAAATAGTGAAATTTGAGGTGGACTGATGGTTTTTAGATAATTTCAGAGCATTTCTTCCTGTAAAATCAAAAGTAAAAATGAAATTCAGAAGTTGGTTTTTATTAACGCTGTTATTCCTTTCAACAGCGGTCAACGCACAGATTAAAGATCCTGTAAAATTTAAATTTTCCATCAACGAGCTCGGCAACAACGAGTACGAAGCTGTACTAAACGGAACTATCGAGAAAGGATGGCACATCTACTCAAAAGATATCCCTGAAGACACCGGAGGAATTCCGACGGAATATAAAGTTTCGGGGAAAAACATCGAACTGATTGGCAAATTTACGGAAACGGGAAAAAAACATTCAGAATTTTCTGAAGCTTTCGGCGGAACCATTGTTTATTATTCTGATGCTGCCGGATTCAAACAAAAATTTAAACTTAAAGACGGCACAAAACCCGCTGACGTTGTTGCTGAAATCATGTATCAGACCTGCGATGACAGAGTCTGTCTTGCCCCGAATACATTAGAATTTACCAAAAAACTTACACCGAAAGGCGTAACGGAAATTGTTACTGACGAAAAAACTGTTGCGAAAGATTCTTTAAGCCCGATTGTAGATACTTTAGAAGAAAACGCAACTGCAACAAAAACTACTGTTGCGACTGCTTCAAAACTTGATCCCAAACAGCTGAAAATTTCATCAATCGACATCTCAAAGCCTTTAACAGACTGCGGAACCAGCACCAAACTGGAAACAAACTACTGGAAAATTTTAATCTTAGGCTTCATAGGAGGATTAATCGCTTTGTTGACTCCATGCGTATTCCCAATGATTCCATTGACGGTTTCTTTCTTCACAAAAGGAAATAAAAATCCTGCAAAAGGAAAAAGAGATGCTTTTGTCTATGGCTTTTTTATCTTACTGATATTTGTTTTATTAAGCGTTCCATTTCATTTGATTGATGGTATTGCAGGAAATATTTTTAATGAAATCTCTACGAACGTCTGGCTGAATATTCTGTTTTTTGTGGTATTCATCTTCTTCGCAGGTAGCTTTTTCGGATATTACGACATCACTCTGCCAAGCTCAATCGCCAACAAATCTTCAAAAGCTGAAGAAGTAGGCGGAATGATTGGTATTTTCTTCATGGCACTTACCTTAGTGATCGTATCTTTCTCCTGTACAGGTCCTATTTTGGGAAGTATTCTGGGAAGTATTTTGAGCGACAATTCGGTAGACATTCCTACGGTTCTTACATTTGCTTTGGCAGGTTTCGGTTTGGCCTGGGCGATTGTTTTTGGTCTTCTGGCATTGTTTCCACAGGCTTTACAAAGCCTTCCGAAGTCTGGCGGATGGATGAATACGGTAAAAGTTGTTTTAGGATTTATTGAACTGGCATTGGCATTAAAATTCCTCTCCAAAGCAGATTTGGTTTCAAAAACATTCTTTATTAAAAGAGAATTATTCATTGCCATCTGGATTATCATTGCAATCGGATTGGTGATCTATTTATTTGGCTTAATAAGATTCCCTCACGATGATAAGAAGCCTAAAATTTCTGTAGGAAGAAAGATTTTAGGAATTTTAGGAATCGGTTTCGTAGTTTATTTGATTCAGGGATTAATTCCTGCTGAGCGGCCGAAACTTCAGCTTTTGAGCGGAATTTTGCCTCCTCTGAATGTAAGTTATTTACATGACGAAAAAGACGGAATCCTGGGAATGCATCCAGAACACGACTTTTTCTCAGCCATTGAATTAGCGAAAAAAGAAGGCAAACCCATCCTTATAGATTTCACAGGATACGGTTGCGAAAACTGCCGTAAAATGGAAGAATTTGTATGGAGTGAACCTGATATCCTGCCAATTCTGCAGAATGATGTTTTGATCGCATCTCTTTATGTAGACGACAAAGAAGAACTTCCCGAAGATCAGAAAACCAAAATTGAAATGGGCGACGGACAGGTGAAAAAAGTAAAAACCATTGGCGACAGATGGAGTTTATTTCAAAGCGTTAATTTCAACAACAATTCACAGCCTCACTATGTTCTTTTAACTCCAGACGGAAAAGTAATCAACTCCCCAGTTTCAGGTTTTATGGATAAGGAAGATTTTAAAAAATTCCTTGAATGTGGAGTGAATTTTTATAAGAATAATAAATAATTTTTTCTAAATATTTTATTAAAACTCATATCGAAAGATGTGAGTTTTTTTGTTTTTAGAATTCTAAAAGACTTAAAGGAAATATCATATTTAAAAAAATTATTAAATTTGGTAATCAACACAAATTCAAGGGCATGAAATACAAAATCTCTATCTGTTTATTCCTGTTATTTTGTTTCGCTGCAAAAAGTCAGGCCCCAAATATTCAATGGAAAAAGGCTTTCGGAGGCTCTCTTAACGATGTCGCCTACTCTGTAGCCCAGACTTCCGATGGAGGCTACATCATAGCAGGGACTACAAATTCCACTCAGGGAAATATAACTGTAAGCCATGGAAATGATGATTTGTGGATAGTAAAAACTGATGGGTCGGGAAATTTACAGTGGCAAAAATCATTCGGCGGCACAGGTAGCGAACAGGCGAGATCAGTGATAACAACTGCAGACGGTGGATACATTGTTGCCGGGTTTACCAGCTCAAACAATGGGCATGTTACATACAACCAGGGATCAAATGATTACTGGGTTATAAAACTGGATTCCACAGGAAATTTACAGTGGCAGAAAACCTACGGCGGAGGTGGTAATGACATGGCAAACTCTATCTGCCAAACCAGCGACGGAGGATATATTATTGCGGGGTTTTCTAATTCATCCTCAGGAGATATTACCAACCCTAAAGGTAATAATGATTATTGGATTGTAAAAACAGACGCATTGGGAAATCTTGTATGGCAGAAATCTTTAGGTGGAGACAACCATGATAAAGCAACAGAAATAAAACAAACAAAAGACGGTGGCTATATTGTTGCAGGAGACAGCACCTCATCAATTGGAGACCCTTCTACACCAACTTTTGGATTTAGTGACTTTTGGATTGTAAAAATTTCCACAACAGGAAATATTATTTGGGAAAAAAGATATGGAGGCTCTCAAAATGATTTTGCACATTCTGTAAAACCTACTACAGACGATGGTTTTATTGTGGCAGGATATACGTTTTCTGTAAACGGGCATATTTCAGGAAGTATTGGCCCCAGTGACGCCTGGCTGCTTAAGTTGGATCAGTCAGGAAATTTACAGTGGGAAAAATCATTGGGAGGACAGACTTATGATGCAGCAAGATCAGTTATTCAAACTTCTGACGGAGGTTATCTCATCGCAGGAGACTCTGCATCGACCAACGGAATCCCATCGGGTAATAATGGCACAATAGATTTTTATGTTGTAAAACTAAGCAGTACCGGAAATGTCATGTGGCATAAATGCCTTGGTGGTGATAACACAGATTTTGGAATGCAAATTATTCAGACCAGCGATGGCGGAGCTGTAATTGTGGGAGAAACAAACACTTTCAACAATGGTCAGGTGACAGGAAGTTTTGGTGGTAAGGACTTTTGGGTAGTAAAGCTGGAATCTGTCTTAAGCACAGAGGAAACACCTGCAAAAAATAAAATTTCAGTTTATCCAAACCCTACTAAAGACTTCATTCACATTGAAAATCTTCCGAATAATTCAACAGTTACGATGACTGATATCTCCGGCCGAAAAATATTTTCTGAAAATTATTCAGATGCCAAAATTTCTGTCGAAGTTTCGCAATACCAAAAAGGAATCTATATTTTGCAGGCAGAGCACGAAGGAAAGGAAATACTTACTCATAAAATTATCGTTTCAAAATAGTTTACTCCTGTTGAAATTATTTTAAGAAAAATAATATTTCTGACCACATTTCCGGCTATCACATTACGGAACAGATACCGAATACAGAATAAACACTAACAATTCAGTAAAAAATAAATATTTAAGGTATTAAATTTGCATTCATTCCCAAAATAATCCATTTTTATAATAATCTTAAAACTGAAAATTATGGCTGAAGTAATACAACAGGAAAAACACGGAAAACGCAGATCCAGACAAGCTTCCATCAGAGTCGATATGACACCGATGGTTGATTTAGGTTTTCTTTTAATCACATTTTTTATGTTTACCACCAATTTCTCAAAACCCAATACAATGGATGTGAAATTGCCCGCTAAAAACATTACAGATACAAAGACAGAAATCAATGAAAAAAATCAGATTACGTTCATTTTAGGCAAAGAAAACCGGATATTTTATCACCAGAGCAGCGAAGGCAAACTCAATTCTGAGAATTTGAAAGAAACAGAATTTACAGATGCCGGAATAACAAAAATTATAACGGAAGCATATAAAAATGCACCGCTGCAAGAGATTTTCACAGTAATCATTGAACCCACTCAGGATGCCAACTACAAAAACTTTGTAGATATCTTTGATAATGTTTCAGCATCACAAAAACTGCGTTATGGAATTTCAGAGCTTAAGCCGTGGGAAAAGACAGTTTATCAGAACATTTCCCAATAAATTTGACCTTAAAAATTAGGTTAAACCTAAACAAACTGATCTTAAAGCATTCCACCGCAAAGCATTTTCACTTTGCGGTTTTTTATTAAATTTGAGAAAATCTTTAAGATTAAAAATGAAATTTAAAACGGTAAACGGTTTAAATTTTGATGCTTCATACGCGACAAAAACCAACACTTATGCTTCACTTCGAAAAAACAGGAAACGGAAAAGAGACTTTGGTTCTTCTGCATGGTTTCATGGAAAACACGACGATATGGAAGGAAATGGAAACTTCCCTTTCTGATCAGTTTTCTCTTTTAAAAATTGATCTTCCGGGCCACGGAAAATCTGACATCATGGGAGAAATTCAGACAATGGAAATGATGGCAGACGAAGTCAACAAAGTTTTGGAAAATCAGAATCTTGAGAATATCCATTTGCTTGGACATTCGATGGGAGGCTATGTTTCACTCGCATTTGCTGAGAAATATGCTGAAAAACTGAAAACTCTAACTTTATTTTTCTCCACATTTCTGGAAGACGACGCAGAGAAAAAAGAACAGCGCATCAAAAGCTACAGAATCATCAAAGACGCTTTCCCACATTACGCAAGAGCAGGAATTCCAAACCTGTTCAACCCGAATGAAAGAGACGTTCTGGAAGGTAAAATTGAAACTGCTCTGGAAATTGCACTTTCTACTAATAATCTTGGTGCTTTAGCTTCTGTAAAGGGTATGGTGGAGCGTACAGACAAAAAACATATTCTGGAAAATTTAAATATTAAAATCCTGATTCTTGCAGGCAAACACGACAACGCAGTAAAAACAGAATCTTTACTCAAAAATCTTCCGGACAGAACCAATATCAAATCATACGTTCTCGATTGCGGACACAACGGGCACTGGGAGAAGCCCTCAATCTGTGCAGAAATCATTAATACAGAATTACTGCATCACCTACCTAAAAAATTAGTTTTATGAGAAAAACTATCTGGGTAATTGCAGCTGCATTACTTCTTAGCAATTGTAAAAAAGAGGTTTCGCCAACTCATAATGCTGTCGTAAACAGGACTACACAACAGCAGGATTCAGCTGAGACAGTTTCCAAAGCAATTGATTCAACCAGTCGCAAAGAAGCTAAAATCGAAACTTTTGATTTTATAACGGAACTGTGTACCAACAAAGGATATTTTGATTCCAATACATACTCACGCCGCGAAATTGAGGATACTTATAAGCTTTGGTTTAATCACGGGGGCATCTCATTAAGCACTCCTTCTGTTTTCAAACCTCAGGACTTGTATAAAGTACGTCGTGAAAAAGATGCAATTTTAGCAAAGCTCGACGCCGACTTTCTGAAAAGCAAAAAAAATCTGGAAAATCTTGTCGTTGTTAAAAATCCATACTGGCAAAACATCAAAAGTGCTTATCTGAAGATGCTGAAGCAGGATTACCAAAAGAATAAAATTCAAATTGAAAGTTTCTCCAATCCTTCGGTTTTGCTGAATAATTCTTTTACTAAAAACTGCCGGAATTACGCAAAAGCACTGAACGGTTCTGATGCTGAAATTATGGAAGAATGGAGAAAGCTCCGGGGAGAAATGAGCAAAAGAAATGGTAACCCAGCAAAAGTAATGCGTGATTTCGAAAGCAACGCCCAATCTGCAGACTGGAAAGATTTTGCAACGGCAGACTTAATCACCTTCGGTTGGGGAAACTGCGCCAATCAGGATGTGGAAAGACCTTTACATGACGAAAAAATGAATAAGCAATTTGAATCTTTGTTTACAAAAACCGATTCAGAATGTGACGAACCGTAAAAAACAGTATCTTAGTTACTCTTAAATTTATTCATGGGATTATTTTCATTTCAAAAAAAGAAGCCGGTTATCGGGCTTACTTTATCCGGCGGAGGAATGCGCGGAATCGCCCACATCGCCGTCCTCAAAGCCCTTGAAGAATACAGTCTGAAGCCGGACATCATCTCGGGAACCAGCGCAGGATCAATCATTGCAGCCTTTTACTCTTTCGGAAAAACACCTGACGAAATGATGGACATCGTGCGAAAAACCACTTTTTTCTCAAGATCATTTTTAAGGCTTTCCAAAAACGGAATTTTCAGCTCCAATTTCATCCTGAAACTTTTCACCGACTATTTTCCGGAGGATGATTTTAAAATCTTAAAAATCCCTGTTTACGTCGCCACAACAGAACTTACACATGGTATTGTGGATTTCTTTTCAGAAGGTGAACTTTTCGGGCCCCTTCTCGCTTCTTCCAGTGTTCCGTTTGTATTACCTCCCGTGAAAATGAATGACAGAATCTACGTCGACGGTGGTGTTTTAGATAACTTACCCATCGAACCGATTGTTGACAAATGTGATTTTTTAATAGCCTCTCACGTCAATTCCATCAGCTACGACAGTCTGGAAAAGATAAGTTTAATGAAAGAATTCGACAGAATTTTACACCTTGCCATTGCCAAATCGGTCTATGCGAAAGTCAATTCATGCGATATCTTTTTGGATCCTCCGAAAATGACGAAATTCAGTTTGTTCAATAAAAAATCTCTTGATATTATGTTTGAAGAGGTTTATGAATATACCTGTAAAGAGCTTGAAGAGAAGGGATACAGGAAGGTTTAGGTTAAGGTTAAGGTATAGATAGAACTAAGATTAAATTACAGGAAATATCTGAACTCAGTCGTTGATAAAATAACCCTGCCAGCGTTTTAAGTGCTGGCAGGATTATTTTTGTATGATAAAGTAGACTGATAATCAAATCGCAAATACTTTTATTTAAATTTAAATCACATTAAAATCCTTCCTCGACAACTCTTTCTTTGAAAGTTTTAATCGTTTGCTGAAGATTTTCGTGCGATTTCCCACCCGCGGCGTTGATGTGCCCGCCACCGTTGAAATATTTTCTTGAAAACTGATTTACATCGATCGCATCTTTACTTCTGAAAGAAATTTTAATAAAATCTTCATACAGATCTTCCATAAAAAATGCTGCCATCTTTACACCGAGAATGCTGAGACCATAGTTTACAAATCCTTCTGTATCACCTTTCTGGAAGCCATATTCTTTTAACTCATTTCTTGTGAGATATAAAACGGCGACGGTCTCATTTACCACTTCAATTCTTCCTAAAATTAAAGCCAGCAGCTGAAGACGCGTAATCGTGTTGGTATCCCAGGTACTAGAAGTAATCAGTGCCGGATCAGCACCTTTTTCGATTAAATTGGCAACAATTCTGTGGGTTGTTGCACTTGTAGAACGGAATCTAAAACCTCCTGTATCGGTCATTATTCCTGTATAAAGGCAATCTGCAACTTCTTTATTCACCAGATTTTCATCTCCCATCGCTTCGATAAAATGATAAATCATCTGGCAGGTTGCAGGAATGATGGTATCTGAATAAACAAAATCAAAATTCTCAGGTTGCTGATGATGATCAATCAAAATCTTTTTTGCATTTGCTTTCGTAAGCCAATCGCCCAGAATTCCGATTCTTGAAGGAGAATTAAAATCAAGACAGAAAATAACATCAGCTTCAAAAACAAGATCTGCAGCGACCTTTCTTTTGTATTCAGCAATGATATTTTTCTTTGCTTCCGGCATCCATTTTAGAAATTTAGGAAAATCGTTGGGCACTACTACTTCAGCAGAAATACCTTTTGCTGCAAGATAATGCTTCAGTCCCAAACTGGAACCAATCGCATCACCATCCGGATTGTAATGGGTCAGGATAACGATTTTGTTTTCAGGAGTTAAAAGGTTTTTGATTTCTGAAAGCTCTGCAGGTGTAAACATTTTTCTAAATTTGAGTTTCCAAAGATATGTTTAATTTGTCAATTAACTTCCGGTGGATTTGTGTTTAGGTTCATAAATCAACCTCAGAAAAGAGCTGAATCTCTGATCTTCGCGGTTAAGCGGAATACCCGTAACAATTCCCACCATCGTATTATCGGTAATACCCACACGCATCTGCGGCCTGATGGTCATATCAAAATCACCGCTGTGTATGGATTTATTGAATTCCACACCAATGAAATTGCGGGTTCCTGCAATCATATAATGGAAATTTGAATTGATTTCCCACGAAGTATGTGATGAAGAACTGCCAAAACTCTGATGTACTACCGGGCCGGTGTAAAGAAGCGTATGAAAATTATTGCCCCACCGTTTTGCAGCAACGAAAAAAGGATTGAAAATATTTCCGGTGAAAAACTTTCCCTTTCCATAATTTTTAAATTCAGTCATTTCAAACTCATGAATATAACCTAAGGCCATACTTGTACTGGATGCTTCAGAAACGAGAAAAGTATACTGTGCAGCCAGTTTCAGACCATTAAGTTTCGTGCCGGGACTATCTGCTGATGAATAAATACTGAACGGCAGTTCCACTTCAAGCCCCAAACGGTTGATGGGTGCCCACTCATACTCCACCAAAGCTTCGTACTTATCAAATTTATTGTTATCGATAAGACCCATTCCCAAATTCCATTCGCGTTCTCCTTTTCTTGCTCCCAAATCACGGATAAGATCGATGTAGAGCGGCTCCGCATGTAAAACTTTAAACGGTTTATGGCTGTCTTCCACCTCAGTAATATAAATACTGTCTTTGTACTCATTTTCGTTCTCGACCTGTGCTGAAAACGAAACAAAATGAAAAATTAAAATCAAAAAAGAAATTCTTCCAGTCATTGTGCAGAAATATTTAAAAAATTAATAATCTGCCGCAAATATAATAAAATGGTAATTTTTGGTGAGAGAGAATTAAAAACGGACAAAAATTTAGATTAAATATTTCAAAAAAGAAGTACATAAGTTTGTTAGATATAAAAATTTATATATCTTTGCAACCTGAAAAATAATAGATAATTACGCTTTAAACATATAGTAATGAGTAAAAGAACATTCCAGCCATCAGAAAGAAAGAAAAGAAACAAACACGGTTTCAGAGAAAGAATGTCTACGCCAAACGGTAGAAGAGTTTTGGCTGCTAGAAGAGCTAAAGGCAGAAAGAGTTTAACTGTAAGTGCTTCACGCGCTAAGAGATAATTCTTTATTATCATATACAAAACATGCTTGAAAATTATCTTTTCAGGCATTTTTTGTTGTTAAAATTTACTAAAATTCTGTAAAGTAAAATTTCTTTTTATTATTTTTAAAATCTTAAAACTGAAACATGCCACATAGCAATATCACGGGTGAAAACATCATCAATCTGGAACACGCAAAAATTGCCCAGAAAAACTTTACCGTTTTATCTGATGTAAATTTAAATATCAAAAAAGGAAGATTCTGCTATCTGATCGGAAAGACAGGTTCCGGTAAAAGCTCTTTACTTAAAACACTCTACGGACATATTCCTTTGGTTGGCGGACACGGTTCTGTTGTAGGATTTGATCTTGCAAAACTGAGAGCTTCAGAGATTCCCAATCTGAGAAGAAAATTAGGAATTGTATTTCAGGATTTCCAGCTACTGTCTGACAGAACAGTTGAAAAAAATCTGAAATTCGTACTTGAAGCAACCGGCTGGAGCGATAAAACAAAAATGGATGAACGCATCAACGAAGTGTTGAACAGCGTAAATATGAAGAGCAAAAAACACAAGATGCCTCACGAGCTTTCCGGTGGAGAACAGCAGCGTATCGCTATCGCCAGAGCCCTTCTGAACCATCCTGATTTGATTTTGGCAGATGAGCCTACAGGAAATTTAGATCCTGAAACATCCAATGAAATTATGACGCTTCTGAAAAAAGTTGCTGAAGACAGCCACACCGCAGTGGTAATGGCAACACACGATTACCATATGATTCAGAACTTCCCTGGAGAAGCAATCAGATGCGAGGACGGAAAGGTTTCTGTGCTGGATACAGCGGAACTGTTTGAATAGAAATTTAATTTGCTTTAAAAACATGAAACTCCTTTGTGAGTTCAAGATATTGGTCCGAGTATTGTCTCGGACTTTTTTCTATAATAAATTCAGATTCTTCGAAATTGTTCTCCTGCAAGGAAAATTCCAGAATAAATCTTTTTACAGCAGAATTTTCAATTCCTATGATATTGATTTTCCGGTTTAAGAACAGTCGATTTTCTCTGGCAGTTTCTATAAAATATGCTCCAGCTTCAGCAGGAATAATGACGGAGAAGGTTCCTTTGTCTGATAGAAGCTTTGCGGATTTTGAAATCAGCTGATTAAAATTCAATTCAACTGTCTGCCGTGCTATCTTATCTTTTTCTGAGGAGGATTCTTCAAAATAAGGAGGATTGGAAACAATTAGATCAAATTTTTCTTCGGTTTCAAAAATTTTTAAATCCTGCAGAATATTTTTTAATCTTAAATGGAATGGAGAATTTTTAAAATTAATTCCAGTTAGAACTGCTGCGTCTGGGTTGATGTCAATTCCTAACAAATCAGCCTGACTGTTTCTCTGAGCCAGCATTAAAGAAATCAGACCCGTACCTGTGCCTACTTCCAAAGCTTTGAGAGCACCATTTACATTTGCTAAAGCTCCCAGCAAAACTCCATCTGTTCCAACCCGAAAGACGTTTTTTTGCTGCTGAATATTAAAATGTTTAAAACTGAAAGGTTTCACTAAAGATTGGTAGGTAAAGTAATGATAAAAGTTGCGCCTTTTCCGACTTCAGATTTCACAGTGATTTCACCTTTATAATCTTCAATCATTTTTCTTACCATGGCAAGACCAAGACCCATTCCGCTGTTTTTTGAGGTGAAGTTGGGCTCAAATATTTTCTCAAACATTGCAGGATTAATTCCCACTCCATTGTCCTGAACTGAAATAACGACGCGGCGCTGATACTGCTCAATATCAATATTAATCATCATTTCACGCTCATCACTGCGTGCCTGAGTAGCATTCGTAACAAGATTGGTTATGATTCTGGAAAGGTAAACCTTGTCCATATTAATCATGATATTATTTTTATTGGCGTGCAGATAAATGAGATCGTCATTAAAGACGCCAAGTATATCGTTGATTTCAGTATTGAGGTTGATGACTTCATTATTTTTCTCCGGAAGTTTGGCAAATTCAGAAAACGCTGAAGCTACAGTGGCAATTACATCGATCTGATCAACCATGGTTTTGCTGAGCTGTTTTACTTTCTCAGCAACATTAGGATCCTGAGGATCAAATTTTCTCTCAAAGTTCTGAATTGTCAGTTTCATGGGAGTTAAAGGATTTTTAACTTCATGGGCAACCTGCTTTGCCATTTCCCGCCATGCCTCTTCGGATGCTTTAAACCGCAAACGTTCTTTCTGATTCTGAATCTGAAGAATCATCCTGTTGTATGCCTTTGCCAACGCATTAAGTTCATCGTTTTTATAATATCTGATAGGACGCATCTCATTCTCAAACAGAGTGATCCGTGTGATCATATCTGAGAACTTGGTAATATTTTTCGCGAGATTGTTAGACATCACCCAACTGAACCAAATACTGAAAATAATGAGAATTAAATCTACAATAGCCATGTAAATCAAAAACTGATGCAGCACATCAAGATAAGCAGATTCATTGTGATAAAGAGGAATATACATGATGCCAACCGGCTGTAGATTATTGTTATTCAACAGTAAATAAGAAGATGTAAAAACAGCGTCTTTTCCTGCATCATAACCCCGCACATCGTAGCGTGCTTTATCGGCAAGTATTTTATTGACAATAGCGAGAGGAATTTTTTTCTGCTCTACGAGACTTGAATCCCGGCTGGAAAGAAGATAATTTCCTTTTAAATCATAAATGATGACATCATGCTTATTAATATCTGCAATTTCAAAAGTTCTGTTACCTAAAACTCTTTTGAGATCACCGGTATCTACATTTTCCAAACTTAATGCATAGTCAAAGTAAGCCATTACAGTATTGGTCTTATTCTGCATGTCAATACGGCTTTGCTTCAGAGCATTATTCCGCAGTACAAAGTAGGGCACCAGAGAGGATGCTGCAACACTGAGAAGACAGACGAGAAGAAATCCGAAGAAAAACCGGTTTCTCAAACTGTATCCTTTATACTTATTTAATGGCATTCCTTTGTAGAAGTTTAGCTATATATTTACCTATAATATCAAATTCCAGGTTGACTCTGTCACCTGTTTTTAAAGAATTCATATTGGTAAATTCCCATGTATATGGGATAATAGCCACCGAAAATTCGAAATCATCACTTTTTGCAACCGTTAAACTAATTCCATTCAAAGTGATTGATCCCTGAGGGACAGTAACAAAGTTACCTTCTGAATTATATTTTACTGTAACAAAATAACTGCCATCTTTATTTTCTATTCCTGTAATTTCTCCTGTTTTATCCACATGCCCCTGAACGATATGCCCATCAAGCCGCCCGTTCATTACAGTACATCGTTCCAGATTCACCACAGAGCCAACTTCCCAGTTGCCTAAATTTGTTTTTTCTAAAGTTTCATTAATAGCAGTAACCACGTATTTTTCTCCTTCAGTTTTCACTACAGTGAGACAACACCCGTTATGGGCAAGGCTCTGATCGATTTTTAATTCCTGAGTAAAAGGGCACGATAATGTGAAATCTATATTGCTGCCGTTCCTTTCTATTTTCTCTACAACGCCTACCGCTTCAATAATTCCTGTGAACATATTATTTTTTGCTAAATTTGTAAAATTATAATCTTCAAAGATAATCAAAATGACCCCACAAAACCATAAAGTGCGAGTAGGAATTTCAATCGGTGATTTTAACGGTATCGGGCCGGAAATCATTATGAAATCTCTGAAAGACAAAGCCATCACAGACTTTTTTACACCAATTATTTTTGGTTCGGGGAAGCTTTTTACTTATCAGAAAAATATTTTTAAATTAAATTTAAATTTCAACTATATCACAGAAGCTTCACAAGCCCAGTCCGGGAAACTGAATATGGTGAATCTTGTGAAGGAAAATTCTAACGTAGAACTGGGAAAACCCACTGAAGAATCTACAAAAATGGCCATCGATTCTCTGGAAGCTGCAACAGAAGCTTTGATGAAAGGTGAAATTGACGTTTTGGTAACTGCTCCCATTAATAAAGATGAAATGGTGAAGATGGGTTTCAGGCATGCAGGTCATACAGGTTACTTTGAAGAGAAATTTAATAAAAAAGGTCTGATGTTTCTGGTGACAGAAGGTTTAAAAGTAGCCGTTTCCACACACCACATTCCTATTTCTCAGGTGGCGGAAAATATTTCAAAAGAAAAAATCAAGAAGCAGATCCGCGCTCTTAATCAGACTTTGATTGAAGATTTTGCGGTGACAAGGCCAAAAATTGCAGTTCTAGGTTTAAATCCTCACTCCGGTGACGGTGGCGTGATTGGAAATGAAGAAATAGAAATTATTTCCCCAGCCATAAAAGAACTTTCAGATAACGGCATCTTAGCATTTGGTCCCTACCCTGCCGACAGCTTTTTTCAACCGGAGAAATACAGAAACTTTGATGCTGTTTTAGCAATGTACCACGACCAGGGGCTGGCTCCTTTCAAAACAATTGCATACGAAGAAGGTGTAAATTATACTGCGGGATTACCATTCATCAGAACCTCTCCGGATCACGGAACAGCGTATGATATTGCCGGAAAAAATATCGCTGATGAACAGAGTTTCAGTGAAGCTATTTTCACTGCAATAAAGATTTTCAATCACCGTACAGATTATAAAGATTTGATGGAAAACCGTCTTAAACCTAAAAGAATGCCGTCTGACAACGGAATCGACGAAGATTTACCGGTAGGAAACGAAATGTAAAACCGTTAAAGGAATAAAAATTAATTTGTTATGTATTTTATTTGTAATATTAAAAAAATTGCATATTTTTGCACACTCATTTTATGGACAAGTTAAGAAACTATGATGTAAGCTTTTCCGGACTGAAAACCGGCAAGCACGAGTTCAAATTTGATATAGATAAAGGGTTCTTTCAATTATTTGACACTGAACAGGAGTTTACAAATCCTAGGATTGAAGTGGATGTTTTACTGGATAAACACACTACTTTTTTAGAATTTGAAATTAAAACTGAAGGTACTGTAGATCTGGTTTGTGATATCACCAATGATATTTTTACATATCCGATCGAAAACCAAATTGGTATTCTGGTAAAATTTGGGGAGGAATATGATGACAGCGAAGAAGATGTAATCACCATTCCTGCAAACGATCACGCTTTCAATATTTCACAGCTGATTTATGAAAATGTGGCGCTCTCGATACCTATGAAAAAAGTATCACCCAATGTGAGCGACGAAGATCTGGAAATACTGGAAAGATTCAGTCCGAAAGAAAGTGAAGAAGAGAAAGAACACGAAAGTGACCCGAGATGGGACGCACTGAAAAATTTAAAGAATAAAAATTAAATAATTTAATGATGAGATGATGAATCTCATCGCTCATCACTAAAAAAAGTTATTACAAAATGGCACATCCAAAGAGAAGACAGTCGTCTACAAGAAGAGATAAGAGAAGAACTCATTACAAAGCTGTAGTTCCTCAATTGGCTAAAGATGCAACATCAGGTGAAATGCACCTTTACCACAGAGCTCACTGGCATGAAGGAAAATTATACTACAGAGGAAAAGTAGTAATGGAAAAAGAAGTAGCGAATACTGAAGAAAACTAAGAGTCGTTTTCACCCGAAAACACTCGTTTTAATACAAAAACCGCCCGATTTTGATAAAATTTGGCGGTTTTTTGTTGTTTTTTATGTTTTTTTGGTATCTTTGACCCAAATCAAATATCAATTTTTATGGACATTAAAGACATACAGAATCTTATCAAGTTTGTATCTAAAGCTGAGGTTTCAGAAGTAAAATATAAGACTAAAGATTTCGAAATCACCATTAAAACACCACTTGGAGGCAATGAGGTAAGCTATGTTGCTCAACCGCAGATGTATCAGCAGGCTCCACAGCAGCAAGCTCCGGGACACGCTCCTGCTGCAGTTTCTGCAACTCCTGAAAAAACTGAAGCTGCTTCTGATGACAGCAAATTCATCACAATCAAATCTCCGATGATCGGAACTTTCTACAGAAAACCATCTCCTGATAAAGATGTTTTTGCCAACGTTGGAGACGAAGTTTCTGTTGGAAAGGTGGTTTGTGTAATTGAAGCAATGAAGTTATTCAACCAGATTGAGTCTGAAGTAAGCGGTAAAATCGTTAAAATCTTAGTTGACGATGCTACTCCTGTAGAATACGACCAACCATTATTCTTAGTAGATCCATCTTAATTATAATTGATTAATGATGATTGATAATTGAAGAAAAAATCAATTTCAAATTTCAAATTAATGTCAGTCTGAGCCTAGCCGAAGACTCAAATTTCAAATTAAATTAAGATGTTCAAAAAAATATTAATTGCCAATCGTGGCGAAATTGCAATGCGTATTTTACGTACTTGTAAAGAGATGGGAATCAAAACTGTTGCGGTATACTCTACTGCCGACAAAGACAGTCTTCACGTGAGATTTGCTGACGAGGCTGTTTGTATCGGTCCTGCGATGAGTAAAGATTCTTACCTGAAAATCCCAAACATTATTGCTGCTGCAGAGATTACCAATGCAGACGCCATTCACCCGGGTTACGGTTTTTTATCTGAAAACGCTAACTTCTCAAGAATCTGTCAGAAAAACGGTATCAAATTTATTGGTGCTAGCCCTGAACAAATTGAGAGAATGGGAGACAAAGCCAACGCCAAAGCGACCATGAAAGCAGCAAACGTACCTTGTGTACCGGGTTCTGAAGGTCTAATTGAATCTTATGAGCATGCTGTAAAAACTGCTGAAGAAACAGGATATCCTGTTATGATCAAAGCTACTGCCGGTGGTGGTGGTAAAGGAATGAGAGCGGTATGGAAAGCTGAAGATTTAAAAGAACACTGGGAATCTGCCATTCAGGAAGCAGTTGCAGCCTTCGGAAACGGAGGAATGTACATGGAAAAACTGATTGAAGAGCCAAGACATATCGAGATTCAGGTTGCAGGTGACCAATTTGGTAAAGCTTGCCACCTTTCTGAAAGAGACTGCTCTGTACAGAGAAGAAACCAAAAGTTAACCGAGGAAACGCCTTCTCCATTTATGACTGACGAACTACGTGAGAAAATGGGTGAAGCAGCCGTGAAAGCAGCAGAATTTATCGGTTATGAAGGTGTTGGAACCATTGAATTCCTTGTAGACAAGCACAGAAATTTCTATTTCATGGAAATGAATACGAGAATTCAGGTGGAGCATCCGATTACTGAGCAGGTTATTGATTACGATTTGATCAGAGAGCAGATTCTTTTGGCAGCGGGAACTCCTATTTCAGGAATTAACCATTATCCGAAATTACATTCAATTGAATGCAGAATCAACGCTGAAGATCCTTACGCTGATTTCAGACCTTCACCGGGAAAAATCACAGGATTAAATATTCCTGGAGGACACGGAATCAGAGTGGATACACATGTTTATTCAGGATATACTATTCCTTCAAACTACGATTCAATGATTGCAAAACTGATCACAACGGCACAAACCCGTGAAGAAGCGATTGCAAAAATGAAACGTGCTCTGGAAGAATTCTATGTAGAAGGTGTAAAGACCACAATTCCTTTTCACAGACAGTTGATGGAAGATGAAGCTTATCTTTCCGGAAACTACACAACAAAATTCATGGAGAGTTTTGTAATGGACAGAAAATATGACAATCATTAAGATTACATTTTAATAAAACTAAAACCGCCCCATAACTGAGGCGGTTTTTCTTATTTTAAAGCTGAGGATCTTTGGTATTTTTGAATTATTAATATACTCTTTGTTGTGCTTTGAAAAACAGGAATTATTTTTTGAAGAAGCCACACGAAAGGATTCGTGCAGTAGCAGGGGGCATAAAGATTTAGAAACATTGTTTAAAACTAAATAAAAATGGAAATAGAATATTTAAAATTAATGAAAAAAAATCCAGAAATTGACGATAGAATCAATGAGGGTATTATCGAAAAACAAATTGCAGAAATGGAATTATTTGCTAAACACAAATTTCCAGATGCTTATCGTGAGTTTTTGTTTTTAGGTGGTGAGAATGATAATGTGACAATTTTCAGATTCTTCTAGCTATGGAATTTATAAAGATCTTCGCGCATCTGTTGAAAGTATATTAGAAGATGATGGCTTTAGAATGGAGAAGGATTTTTGGGTAGTTGCAGCTTTAGATGGTGGTCAACAGTTTGATTTTTTCTTTTATGATGAAGGTGAGAATCCACCGATGTATTATTATTGTTCGTATTTGGGCGAGTTTGATGATAATATATTCGGTGAAGGCCCTGGCATTAGGAAAATTAGCGATTCTTTCACAAAATATGTAGAAAAGAGAATCAAAGCTCATAAGTCTTAAATTAATAACCCCTGCTGCCGCGCGAAATGTAATTCGACGTAATCCCCGGCTGCCGCACGAAAGGATTCGTGCGGCAGCCGGGGTGTCACTAACTCTGGAACAGTACTATTTTCCCTAATAATAAAAGTGTGGTTTATTGGAGATAAGTACAAAATATTTTTTTTCTTTTTTCTGTATATAAATATATTTGTAATCTTTTAATTTTTCTACTTGAAAATTGATAACTAATTCTGGCAAATTAATTTTTAAATCTTTTTTCGGCAGCTCATTAAAAGAATAATTTTTTGCCAATCCAATAGTATTATCTGTTGTTATATTATCATTATATTTTTCCTTTGAATCTATTAGAATTCTAACATTTTCATCTTTAAATCCTGATTCAAAAAATATATTCAACCTCTCCTTTACATCAAATCTTTTTTCCATTTCGTTTAAAATTATACTTCTGTCTTCATAAACATACTCAATACTTTGAGATTTACAAGAGACAAAAGATAAAGATGAGAAGACTAAAAAGTAACTTAACTTATAATGATTCTGTAGAAAGGAATGTAAATCATTTGTTTTCATTTATTGGGATTTTTATAGTTGTTGGTATGCATTTTTGCATTTCATTTAATAGTATGGGTGTTATTTTTGATCCATCGTTCATAATATTATCGTACGTCATAGAACTTACTACTTCCCACGCCGCCGCACGAATCCCTTCCTGTGGCTTTTTATTTTAACGACATTTTCTAAAATTGCAATTTTATTTATCTTTATAAAAACATAAAGATGAGCAGAAATTACAAATTCCACAATCCCGAAGGTTTATATTTCATAAGTTTTGC
>NZ_LMQH01000004.1:257934-260947 GCF_001424105.1 Chryseobacterium sp. Leaf394
GAAGGTTTTTTCGTCAGGATTAGTTTTCCGTAGATTATCCTTGTGAAAAAAGTTTGTTAGACAATATTATTGTTTTTAGAATGTTTGATTTCAAAGAACGACCACACGAAAGGATTCGTGCGGTAGCGGGGGCAGATTGCAAGGATGCTTTTTACAGACCATCTGACCCAAACTGTATTATGACAATGGCACATACACATCAAAATGTGCGATGTGATGGCAGTTTAGTACAAAGTGTACCATCTGAAGTAGATATTTATGGTCTTTTAGATGAGATTAAAAACAACTGCAGTGGTAATTATGGCAATGTTAACAGTTTTACAATCTCACAAGGTGGTACGTATATCTTAAGCTATGTCGGAACTAACCTATCGACTATAGGATATGATTTAGATGAGTGGACGGATAAATACAAGGATAATATAGACAAAATGATAAAAAGAAATAAATTTACAGTAGCTAATCAAGAAGCTTTTTTCACCAAATTCCTGAAATATGTAGTAAAAATTAACGGACTAGAAGTTTACAAGAAAGAAGGAAATGTTATTAATAAATTAGAATATAACTCGACCACAAAAACTGCTACCAAAACACCTTGCCCCAACTAACAAATACTTATTATGAAAAATATATTAGTAATTATTCTCGCATTATCAATCAATCAACTTCTCGGACAAAATTGTACATCATATACAGAAGTTCCTTTGCGAACCTGGACAGATATTCCAGAAAATCAGTGTTATTACCTAAAAGATATTGATAATGAATTTGTAGATTATTCAGGAACATGGAAGGGAACATGGAACAATAAAACCATATATATTACTTTCTCTAAAGTTTCTGCTCATTACGATGATTTTGATAAATACTATGAAGATGTACTCATAGGTAAATTTAAGGTTCTAGATATGAGTGGAGGTGTATTATTTGACAATACAAATTCTTCTGCCAAACCAAAAATCAGAGGGGGCGGACCTGTGAAAGATCAATCAAAATACTCTTTTTCTTATACTGATAGAGACATTTGCAATATTGGTGGTAGAATAGAAATTAGTTTTTCCAATCCTTCAAAAACTCAGCTTAACTGGAAGTATTCTCAAGATTCTCAGATGATTTATCCGAGTTGTCCATATTATGGATCAGCAAATTTTCCCGAAGCATTACCGAAAAGTACTGTGTTAACAAAACAATAAACTTAAAAACCTGCAAATGCAGGTTTTTACCGTATTAAAACAATTAGACACCCAGCTGCCGCACGAAAGGATTCGTGCGGCAGCTGGGGATGACTCTGCAAGTTTTGCTACATTTACACAAAACTTTTTATTACCTAATGGCCAGATTGATATTACTTCTTCTGATCTTTTCGGCAATGCAAATTATAAATTATATAATATAAAAGAGTCAAACTTATCAAGTGTTAATGAATTAGGTTTTTTAAAGTTATTAAAAGATAAAAATTCAGGGCTAAAAGTTTTAAAAGGTTCAAATAATTCAAATAGCTGGGCTGAGCTATCTATAAAAAATGGGATTGTAGACCCAAAACCATGCAACTAAAAATTAAAAAATGAAAAATATAATTAAATCAATATGCTTTATTTTAGTTTTTATAACTATAAACAATTGCAATACACAAATTCATGTTTCAGATCCTCATATAGATAAATTTACAGGAACATGGAAATGGGGAGATAATGTTAATGGTTTAACATTAATTTTAAAGAGGGAAAATAACATACAACCCTTTAAGACTGATACAAATACTTTATTAGATTCATTAATTGGCTTTCATAAAATTAATAAAAACGGTCAGACCACAGAAGATTCAACTTCTTATTTTAACACAAATTTTAATGATAAAAAACAAACATGCGTAGGAAATAGTGATAACGATGATTCTAATTTATTAGTTTTATTTATGTCACATAAAGGCAAGGGTGTAAGATTAAAAATATCATTTATCGATACAACTCATATAAAAATTACTGAAGTAATAAATAGAGAAGGTGCAAGAGTTATATATCCTGGTCAAAACCCAACAGATTGGTCTATTGATATACCCGCGAATATTATTCTTACAAAACAATAAATTTAGAAACCTGCAAATGCAGGTTTTTACCGTATTAAAACAATTAGACACCAAGCTGCCGCACGAATCCCTTCGTGTGGCTTTTTCTTTTAACGACATTTTCTAGAATTGCAATTTTATTTATCTTTATAAAAAACATAAAGATGAGCAGAAATTACAAATTCCATAATTCCGAAGGATTATATTTCATAAGTTTTGCTATTGTAGGTTGGCTTGATGTATTTATCAGAAATGAATACATAGATATCTTTTCAAAAAGCCAAAGATTTTTTCGTCAGGATTGGTTTTCGGTAGATTATCCTTATGAAAAAGGTTTGTTAGACAATATTATTGTTTTTAGAATGTTTGACTTCTAAGAACGACCACACGAAAGGATTCGTGCGGCAGCCGGGGACAACATTGAGATACTAATTTATCGTAAAAATTTTAATAAATAAGGATATGGCAAGAATAAAAATTTATAAAAATAGAGAATGGAAAATTGATGCAGGAACAGATTGGGACTATGAAAAATTTAAGGCAACACACGGTTATTATACTGGAATTGATTTGATGATGAAACTTTTAGAAACTAAACCTGATTTACAAAATAAAATAATGTTGGAGCAGGATTTTGCATTAAGTAAAGAAGAAAAGGACACTATTGCAAAAAGAATAGAGGAATATATTGAAAAAGATATTCGTTGTTTTATAGAAGCAGACGAGACAGAAATATATAAAAATGTTGTTTACAAAAACAAAATATATAAAGCTCCTTTAATGCGAAGTCGCATATCTTTAGAAAAAAAACTTTTAACAGCAATGTCTTTATATAATCAATTTAATGATCCTAATAATTCTGACATAATAGAGTTTAAATTCGGTTAAAATAATACACGTTGCCTCCCCCCGCTGCCGCACGAATCCCTTCGTGTGACTTTTTCTTTT
>NZ_LMQH01000004.1:261029-332559 GCF_001424105.1 Chryseobacterium sp. Leaf394
AAAGGTTTTTTCGTCAGGATTGGTTTTCGGTAGATTATCCTTATGAAAAAGGTTTGTTAGACGATATTATTGTTTTTAGAATGTTTGATTTCTAAGAACGACCACACGAAAGGATTCGTGCGGCAACGGGGTGCCAGCGAGGGGAATAGTCACGGATTGCAAATCCGCGACATCGGTTTATTTTATAGAATGCAAAGAAAGCTTAGGTAAGGGTGTTTTAAATAGTGGCAAATTTGAAAATCAGATGTTGAAATATCTTGAGAAGAAAAACTCAGATTTTATGAATTTAGGCAATAAAAAAGTAGTTGTGGCAGTAAAAAGTATGGGAAAAGGTGTTAATCTGAAAGATCCTAATCTTAAAAGACTTTTTGAGCTAGCAAAAAAAATAATATCGAATTGGAGTTTATAACAAATATTAATCAAATTAAAAGACTAAAATAATGGCACACTCATTAGACGTTTTAAGTAAAACATTTTTAAATAAAAACGAAATCATAAGTAAAATGCGGATTATCTCGCAAAAACAAGGAAACAATTTTTCTATTGAAGAGGATAATCGGGTAGATATCTGGAAAGCTGAAAGCTATACTTTAGAAATTCATTTTTTAACTCAGGATAAGTTTAGTGAATTAAAGGAAGATGATTTTTGGGGTAAAGAGTACGCTGTATTATTTTATATTACTATTTATGGTATAGATGACACAGAAGATAGGGTGACTTTTCCTTTTTTAAGAGAGTTACTAAAAGACTATCCAGATTTGTTGGTTTTTAATGAAGAAATAGGTGGTGGAAAACCTTTTGTATATAATAAGATGCATTTAGCTGCTTTTTCTGGTAATTCTTTTGCTGGTATTTTCGCAAAACCACCACAAGATCTAAGTAATTTGGCTTAAAGATAAACTGCTCAATTTTCAGAATGAGCCCCCGCTGCCGCACGAACAATGTCATTAAGTTAGTGATTTAAATTATTGATTTTCAATGAATGATTTTATGGTAAAATGACCAATTCGTTTTCAGATTATGTAGAAGTATATATAGAAAACTACGATCCAAACTACGATTAAATTTTTAGCCGCCTTCGCAAGAGGCGGTTTTTTTTACTTGCAAACAGAAAATTTTTATACCTACACCCGCTCAATCTGGTTAGAAAATTTCGTTTTTAATAAATTTATGGCTGAAAGAAAAAAAAATATTCAAAATTTGGCTGAAAGAAAAAAACAATATAGTGCACTAGTTTGGGCAAAGAACAACCCTAGCTTTGACTTTCGAACTTGTTGGCATGAAAATATTCCTTTCAAAAAAGTTGAAGTCTTTGACCTGCTCATGAAATTAAAAGAATTTTATGAAGTAGATAAATATGAACTTTTAACTGATGATAGGAAAAACAAAGATGGGTGGGAATTATAAGAAGAAGCTTGAGGGCTTCTTCTCCATTAGACCAACAAAAAATATATTATTTACCTTTTAAGAGATTTTTACATATTCTCATAAGAAATTCTTATTACACCCCGCTGCCGCACGAATCCCTTCGTGTGGCTTTTTTCTTTTAACAAAATTTTCTAAAATTGCAATTTTATTTATCTTTATAAAAACATAAAGATGAGCAGAAACTATAAATTCCACAATATCTAAAGTTCATGTGGAACAATTAGTTCATTGGCAAAAAAAATCACATAATACAAATCAAAACGCCGTAGAAGCAGGTCTTGTTTTTCGTGCAGAAGTTTACAAAAACAGTAGTGCGGTAGATTATTCTGATGAAAAAGGTCTGCTTGATTATATTGTTGTTTTCAAAATGTTTGGTTTCTAAGAACGACCACACGAAAGGATTCGTGCGGCAGCGGAGGGGAATAGTCACGGATTGCAAATCCGCGACATCGGTGTCTCATAAGGAATTTCAGATTGCAATAACCAGTGAAAAAGGAGCAAAAATTCTCACTAAATATTTAAAAAAAATAAAAAATATTGTAATAAAATGAAACCTATCAAGAACAGTAAATTTATATTTACCGATACAGATGACGGGATAAAAAAAATTTTTCTTAGAGAGAAATATTTTGAATTTGTATGTTTATTAATTACAGATTATTATCATGAAAAAATTGTAGAAAATGATTTTTATAAGTATTTTGTCAATTTATTAAATGATTTGGATGAAGATTATGGAGTGTTTTTCATTGAACATCATATGCCTCCCCATTGGGCGTTAAGTATTATTCAAAATAAACATACTACAGATGCTTTCGATTATGATGAAAGAATGAAAAAGATCACAACAAAATTTGAGAGAAAAAATAATCTAAAATCATTTGTTATAGATTATAGTATCATGACATAATTATTTAATTTACCGCTTATTAATTTAGCGGTTTTTTTACATTGAACAGCGGAGCTTTCAAAAGAAAGGATTTGAGGTTGTTTTAGCAAACAGAATGAGTAATCCCCACGCTGCCGCACGAACCCCTTCATGTGCCTTTTTCTTTTATAAAACTTGTAAAATTGTATTACTTTTTATCTTTCAAAACATACAATGATAAGTACAAATTACAAATTCCCTCAGCTGCCGCACGAATCCCTTCGTGTGGTCAATTCTACAAACCAAAAATCCTAAGACTAAACTTTAAATTTATCTGAAAAAAGATATAAAAACCAAAACTCAATTATACTTCACCAAATATCTTCCGAATTATTTATCAATTCTTTACAATAGTTCTGAATCTTCATTTTAAACAGAAATTAATTATTGATGCAAGTTATTTAGAATCCTTAAATTTGTGCAAAAGCAAAAAGATTATGTCAACAGCAGAACAAACAAAAGATTCACAATACTTCATCGAGCTCGAAGAAAAACATGGCGCACACAATTACCATCCGCTTCCTGTGGTTTTAGACAGAGGTGAAGGTGTATTTGTCTGGGACGTTGAAGGCAAAAAATATTACGATTTCCTTTCAGCTTACTCCGCTGTAAATCAAGGGCATTCTCATCCAAAAATTGTAGAAGCTTTAGTTAATCAGGCTAAAAAATTAGCTTTAACTTCCAGAGCATTTTACAACTCAAGCTTGGGAGAGTATGAGAAAAAGATCACTACCCTTTTCGGTTTTGATAAAGTTTTACCGATGAACTCAGGAGCCGAAGCGGTTGAAACTGCAGTAAAATTAGCCAGAAAATGGAGTTATGAAGTAAAAGGAATTTCAGAAAACGCAGCGAAAATTGTGGTTTGTGAAAACAACTTCCACGGAAGAACAACAACGATTGTTTCTTTCTCCAATGATCCTGACGCCAATAAAAATTACGGGCCTTTCACTCCTGGGTTTGTGAAAATTCCTTACAATGATTTGAATGCTTTAGAGGAAGTTCTGAAAAATGACGCTCAGAATATTGCTGCATTTTTAGTAGAGCCCATTCAGGGAGAAGCAGGTGTTTACGTTCCGGATGAAAATTTCCTTAAAAATGCTTCAGAACTATGTAAAAAACACAATGTTCTTTTCATCGCTGATGAAGTTCAGACCGGGATTGCAAGAACAGGTAAACTGATCGCATGTCATCACGAAAATGTACAGCCTGATATTTTAATTTTAGGAAAAGCCCTTTCAGGAGGAATGTATCCCGTATCAGCTGTTTTGGCCAACGATGAAATTATGAATGTGATTAAGCCTGGACAGCACGGTTCTACTTTTGGTGGAAACCCGATTGCCTGCGCTGTTGCCATTGCTGCATTAGACGTTGTTGCCGAAGAAAACTTATCAGAAAGAGCCGAAGAATTAGGAAAATTATTCAGATCCGAAATTGAAAAAGTGATTGAAAAATCTGATTTGATTACCAAAGTGAGAGGTAAAGGTTTATTAAACGCCATTTTAATCAACGACACACCGGAAAGTTCTACCGCCTGGAATCTATGTTTAAAATTAAAGGAAAACGGATTGCTTGCAAAACCAACCCACGGAAACATCATCAGACTCGCTCCGCCATTGGTGATCACAGAGGAGCAGTTGTTGGATTGTGTGAAGATTATTGAGAAAACTGTTCTGGAATATTAAACTATTTTAGATTTTGATTAGGAAAACTTTTCAGTATTAATGATATAAATAACACTCTTTTGGGTGTTATTTTTTTGTAAAGGATTTAGTTTTAAAATAAACTGTATTTTTGCTGAAATTAGTTGGTTAAAAATGAAGCTTTCGGTTGCTATTATTACTTTCAACGAAGACAGAATCATCGAAAAAACACTCAGTTCGGTTTATGATATTGCAGATGAAATTGTCGTGATCGACAGTTTTTCGACTGACAGAACGGTAGAGATTTGTCAGAAATTTTCTAAAGTAAAACTGATTCAGCAGAAATTTCCTGGTTTTGGAAAGCAGAAAAATTTTGCTATCAGCCAATGCTCTGGAGAGTGGATTTTGTTTTTGGATGCTGATGAAATTCCGGATGAAACTGCAAAAAAATCAATTCAAAAAATCGCAAATCAGAACCATTCAGATTTTTCGGTATTCAACATTGCATTTAATAACATTTTCCTTGGCAAATCGCTTAAATACGGCGGTTGGGGAAATCTTAAAAGAGAAAGATTATTCAGAAAAAACGCAGGAAAATATTCTGAAGACATCGTACACGAAATGTTTTTAACTGAAGAAAAAATTGGACTTTTAGAAGGAAAATTAAATCACTACACCTACAAAGATATTCATCATCACATCGAAAAATCAAATAAATATACGACGATGATGGCCGAAAAAATGTATAGCCGCGGTAAGAAATCAAGTGTTTTGAAAATTATTTTCAGTCCGATTTATCAGTTTATCAAATCCTATTTTATACGCCTTGGTTTTCTTGATGGCTTGGTGGGTTATTACGCTGCAAAAACTGCTGGCTTCTATACTTTTCTGAAATATCAGAAACTCTACGAATTACACAAGGTTAAAAAGTAATGTTGCTCAATTTCATTAAAGGTATTTTTGGAATAAGGTTTTCCAATGACCTAAGAATTTTAATGTACCATCAGATCATGCCTGAAAAAGACAGGATCGATAACGACATTGTTATTTCGGCAGAAAAACTTGATGAGCAACTGAAATATATTGCGGAAAATTTTGAAACTGTATTTTTCAGCGAGCTTGAAGAGAAAAAAGATGTTAAGAACAAAATTGTCATCACGTTTGACGATGGTTATTACAACAATCTGGTTTATCTAGTTCCGCTTCTTATTAAATATCGACTGAAAGCTACGATCTGCATACCGACCGAACTTATTGAGAAAGATCTTGAAAACATTCCAGGTACTTTTATGAGTTTTGATGAAATTAAATCTTTGCCACAGGAAAATGTAGAAATTGCTTTGCACAGTCACAGTCACAAAAACTACGCTGAAATGAGCCTTGAGGATGCGGAAAAAGACATCAGAGAAAACATCGCAACGCTGGAAAAACACCAGATTCAGTTTACTAATGTTTTGGTTTATCCGTATGGGAAATTTCCAAAAAAGGGAATTCCGAAAAGGAGATTTTTTGAGCTTCTTGAAAAACTCAATATTTCTGCAGGATTGCGAATTGGGAATGATCTCAGTTCTTTTCCGTGGAGGAAAAAGTTTGAGATTAAAAGAATCAATATGAAGGGCAGCGACAGCTTTTCTGTATTTAAAAGAAAACTGCGTTACGGGAAAATAAAACTTTAGGAAAGCAGTTTTTTATACAGATTTTGATAAGATTCTGCCATCGATTTGTAGCTGAATTTCAAAGCATGCTCACAAAGTTTTTGAGGCATTTTAGCATCGTTTTCATATTGTTGAATGCCTTTCAGATATACTTCATTCATTTTTTCAGCATCGAAATTATCGAAATAAAAAGCGAGATTTCCACCGATTTCCGGGAGACTTGTAAAACGGCTGAGAAAAACAGGCTTTCCAAAATACATCGCTTCCACAGGCGGAATTCCAAATCCTTCAGCTAACGATGGATGACAATATGCTTCACAGTTTTTCAGGAAAAAATATTTCTCTTCATTGGTTACATTCTCCAGAATATGAACTCTGTTTTCCAGTTTTAAATCTTTTATTTTAGCTAAAAAACTTTCTTTGTAATCTGACTTCGCAGCAGAGGTAATTAAAACCAAATCCCTGTCGTTATGAGCCATCATATCCAGCAAAACGTTTTGATTTTTCTTTGGATAAAGAACTCCAATCGTAAGAATATATTTTTTTTCAGCTAAATTTAAGTTTTTAACTGAACTAAAAACTTCGTTTTCAGGAAAAACCAGTCCGTTGTAAATCACATCGATTTCGACATCATCTTGAAGCTGAAACAAGTGTTTATTTTTAATAAAATCATCTTTCACAAATTCTGAAATACACACAATTGCATCTGCATTCCCGACATTTTTCTGGACTAAATTTGTAAACTTTTTAACTTTTTTATCCGAACTTTTGTCATGAAGAAAGTTAAGATCGTGCAGCGTAACTACTTTTTTCTTTGATTTTTTAGCGTGAAAATACTCTGAAAGCTGATGTGTCGTATGGATCAAATCAAATTCCGAAGTGTTGACAGGAAGTTTTTTTTGCCAGAATTTCCAGTTGATGATTTGAAAACGTGATTTTGTTGCAGGAATATTTTTTGCCGGTCCGTAAAATGTATAATTCAAATCAGATTTTAACCCGTCTAAGCCCTTGATCAGGGACAAACAGACGTTTGCAATTCCCGATTTCGGATATTTCAGGCGTTCAACGTCAATCAGGATTTTATTTTTCATAGCGAAATACGACTTTGAGCCAAAAATATAAATTTAAACTTTAAAATCTTTACTTTTGTTATATGAAATCGCTACACTCTATAAAGATGAAAACAAACAAATCTTCCGCGATTGCATGTGACCATAAAAAAATAAACAGCTGTACATGAAAATTTGTTTGATCAGTTTTGATTTCTGGCATTATGACGAGCATATCGTAAATAAACTGAAGGAAAAAGGCGTTGATGCGCACCATATCAATATTGGCGCATTCACGCACAAAAATTTGTCTGCGAGATTAAAAAACACCTTCAGTAAAGTTTTTTTAGGTAAAAATCTGAAGAACGGGCAAAGACAAAATTTCATTATTGATTCATTACAGAAGATAGGAAAACAAAACCAGATTCTTGTAATCAACCCTGAAGCTATTGAAGAACGTGTACACCAAGTTATCAGAAGCAGCACAGACCGGAATATCGCTTACCTCTATGACAGCATGCAGAGAAATCCTGCTGAGCATATTCTGCACTATTTTGATCAGGTTTTTTCGTTCGATGACAATGATGTGACGAAATTTGGTTTTGAGAAAATCAACAATTACAACTATTTAAAATACACTCCCGCCGAACAGCAAAATCCCGAACTGGAGCTTTTTTATATTACTTCTTTCGATAAAACCAGAATTGAAAGACTTGTCAACCTCAGCGAAAAGCTTAGAATTTTAAATATTAATTTTAAAGCCATTATCGCCGGAAAAAAGAGCTGGAAAAAACGTTTGCAGCAAATTCTTGACAAAAAACTGGATAAAAATTTTCAGTTCAGAAGAGGAAATATCCCGCAGACTGAAGTTTTGAAACAGTACAGCAAATCCAAAGCGATTTTAGATTTCCAGAGAAACAATCAGGCAGGGCTGAGTTTCAGGGTTTTTGAAGCGATGGCATTGGAAAAGAAATTTGTAACTGACAATCAGGATATTAAAAACTACGATTTTTATAATCCTGAAAATATTTTAATCCTGAACAAAGATTTCAGCAACATCGAAAAGTCTTTTTTTGAAACTGAATATCAAAAGCTACCGGAAGAGATTTACTATAAATACACCTTGGATTATTGGGTGGAAAAAGTTTTTGGGCTATGAAGCAAATCAAAAATATTTTGCTGATTACAAAAGAATTTCAATCTGAATTTCAGGGAAATGTAGGAGGAACTGGCGTTTTTTACAAGAATATTTCAGAAGGTTTGATAGATCGGGGAATCAATGTTTTTGTTTTTGGTTCGGCCAAAAAGCCTTTTGATATTCAGAAAGAAAAATTATCGGTGCACTTTGTAAAGGATTATTTCAAAAAATATTTCCTGATGGAATTACTCCGTTCAGTAACCGGAAAAATTTCATTTCTTGAAAAGCTACACTATAAAATTTATGATTCAGAAGCAAAATATTTAGAGAAAGAACTATCAAAATTTATCGCAGATAAAAACATTGACATTATTGAAACCCACGACTGGGAAGGCATCAGCAGAATTGCGAAAGGATTAAAAATACCTTACGTTATAAGATGTCATGGTTCCTGGTCTGTTCTCAACCGTTTTTTTGGCTACGGAGCTGCGAAAGGTAAAATTTACAGTGAAAAAAAAGCTTTTGAGAATGCTGAAAATATAATTACTGTTTCGCAAAGCAGTCAAAAAATGGTGCGTGAAATTTTCGGAAACAAAGATTATCACTTGATTTACAACGGAATAGATACTGATTTTTATCAACCTCAAAACTCTGAAAAGATCAGTAAATCTATATTTTTCATTGGAAATATTTCGACAGAAAAAGGAGCAGATACTGCATTAAATGTTTTTATAAAAGTTCATGAAAGGGAGCCTGCAACTACGCTGCATTTTATTGGAAAAGATACAGAATTAACAGAACAGCTGAAACGGAAAATTGCTGAAAATCAAATTGAAAGCAAAGTGATATTTTACGGTAAAAAAAACCGGAATGATGTAAAAGATCTTCTTTCAAAAGCTGATGTTATAATTTTTCCTTCGCGCGGAGAAACTTTTGGCTTGGCACTTATTGAGGCGATGGCTTTGGAAAAACCTGTAGTCTGTTCGAATCTTGAAGTATTCAGTGAAATTATTACAGAGGGAATGAATGGTTTGATTGCTCAAAATGAAATCGAGTTTTCTGAGAAAATTTCAGAATTATTCTCCGATAAAAATTCAGCATTAAATTTATCACAAAATGCACGAAAAACAGTGGTGGAAAAGTTTTCTTTAGACCAAATGATCGGTAAAACTTTGCATTACTATCAGAAAATCAGCAGCTAATTTTTAATTTTTGTAAAAGATTTAGTCTCTTTTTTCGAAGCAAACAGATTCAGAAAATTGACACAAATTTTAAGCAGCTTCCACAGAAAGGGATGATTGCTGTGTATGTTTTCAATCTGAAGCATCCGTCTTGAACTTGCAAAATGCAGTAATTTCAGTTCATTGCGAAGGTGCGGGAAATATTCATTGTAAACGGATTCCTTTTCTTCCTGCATGAGCAGTTTATTCCCGTCACTGCTTGATATCCCTGAATTATCAAAGTCACTTACAGTGATGTTAATATGTCTGTACTTCGCCTGATAAATCACTATCGCTTTCAGAAAAAACTCCCAATCTGAAATTATTTTCAGATTTTCGCTGTAAAGACCTGCAGTTTCAAAAAGATTTCGCCTGATAAAACTTGAGGGATGCGGCAAGAAAGAATGAAGAAAATAAGTAAGATCTACACTTTCGGGAGGTGTAAATAATGTTTTGGGAATACCGTTTAAACTGTAAATCAAATTTCCGCTGATAATATCGGAAACATTATCAATAAACGGAAAAACTTTAGCAATTACCTCATTGTCTGCCAAAATATCACCGCTGTTGAGAAAAAGCAGATAATCTCCCGAAGCCATTTTAATGCCCTTGTTCATTGCATTGTATACGCCGGTATCAGGTTCGCTAATCCATTTCTGAACTATTTCACTGTTATGCTCAATTATTTTTTTGCTGTCATCACCGCTGTTGCCATCAATTACAATATATTCAAAATCTCTGCACGATTGCGTAGCTACGCTGTGTAGTGTTTTTGCAAGACCGTTTTGGTTATTGTAGTTGATTGTAATGATTGATAGAGTCATAGCTGCAATTTAATAACTGAGATTTTTAGAAACATTTTTGAATCAGTCTGTCTTTAATCTGAACTTAGGTAAAAACAGAAGGAAAAAACCAATAATCCATTTAAAAAACCTCCATGCAACAGGAAATTTTTTGATGTGAAAAACCTGCTGTATTCTCTTGGCTTTGGATTCCTGACTGAATTTTAAATCTTCCAAAAAAGCTGAAAAATATTTCTGAAGTGTGATTTCTCTCTCTTTAAAATAAACTGCAAGGTTTTCCGGTTTTGCAGAAATTCCTGAAAAATCGTAATAGCAAATGGTCTCTTCTAAGTGCTTGTATGATACATTGTATAAACAAATTGCAACGATAAAGAATTCCCAGTCTGCACAGATTTTATAGTCTTCGTTGTACAAAAAATAATCTGTAAAGAGTTGTCTTTTTATAAATGCCGCCTGATGATTGATACCACCCGAATACATAAAACTAAACGTAATTTTTTTTGGC
Organism: Chryseobacterium sp. Leaf394; assembly: GCF_001424105.1. Classification (GTDB taxonomy): domain Bacteria; phylum Bacteroidota; class Bacteroidia; order Flavobacteriales; family Weeksellaceae; genus Chryseobacterium. The sequence goes on from NZ_LMQH01000004.1 coordinate 271,396, forward strand.
GGACTTTCAATTCTGTGATAACCTTCGTCATTAAAATAAACTGAATCTCCATAGAGAATATCAGTCTCAGAATCAAAATGAGGTGCTGCTTTTTCGAGAACATTGCTGTCATAGAAAAAATCACCGCTGTTCATGAAAATGATATATTTGCCGGCAGCCATTCTGATGCCTTTATTCATCGCATTGTAAACACCGGAATCTTTTTCGCTGATCCATTTGGTGACATCAGCGTTCTGCTCTGTTAATTCTTTACTTCCATCAGTGCTTCCACCGTCCACAACAATGTATTCGAAGTTTTTCCATGTTTGATTTTTAATGGAATCAAACGTTTTGACCAAGCCTGCTTTGTTGTTGTAATTTATTGTAATTATCGTTAGTGAAACACTCATCTATTTTGCTAAAATTTATTAATTTGCTTTTGCAGCATCTTTGTAAACCTGGAGACACTGCTCGGCAGCATCATTCCAGTCGTATTTTTTTACATGCTCAAGCCCTTTTTTTGCATATCCAGCTCTCATTTCAGGATTGTTGATCAGCTCTTCAATTTTTTCTTTTAAATCATTCTCAGATTCAGAATCGAAATAAATTCCCGCATCTCCGGCAATTTCCGGCAAAGAACCATGTTTTGAAAGTATTATCGGGCAACCACAAGCCATAGATTCTACCACAGGAATTCCGAAACCTTCATACAAAGATGGAAAAACAAAACATTTGGCATTTTTATAAAAATGCCCCAACTCATTTTCTTCAAAACGTTTTTGCACAACCTGTTTTTCAACACCGAGACCTTTCAGAAAAGCAATTTCCTCATCATCGAATTTTCCTCCGCCGGCTGCGATGAGCATTAACGAACTGTCCTTTTTTAATAATGGTTCAACCGATCTGACTAAAAATTTAAAATTTTTATAATTGGGTCTTGCTCCAACATATAAGACATAATTTTCGGGTAAGTCAACTCTTATTCCGCTATCTATTTTTATGGATGTTCCGTGATAAACAACAACAATTTTATCTGGGTTGATGTGAGGATAAACTTTTACAATATCCTTTTTTGTATTGTGTGATACCGCAATAATCTTCGTTGCTTTGTCCAATAATAATGCCTTTCTTTCTACCACCCGAAACTCATCATCTATAAAATACTCAGGGAGCAGCTCGTGAATCATGTCATAAACAGTAAGAACGAAAGGTTTCCCGTTGATTTTTTCTAAAAAATAAGGATTGTAGTAAGTGGGCACCACAACATCATAGTCATTTTCCTGAAATTTGGTTTCCAGAAGCTGATCAGATTTTCTTTTTCTTAAAGATCTTGTGCTGATTCTGAAAAATGACAGTACTTTATACAGAAGATGTAAGCTTTTATTTTTTGCCGGAAGATCTGTTTCTTTTAAATATGCATTATCAGAATTGTAAATAGGCAAAATAACCTCAACTCCCTTCTTTTTTGAAAGTACAGAAAAAACTTCGGTGTAATATCTGGAAATACCGCCGTAAGTCTGCTGGTAAAATATTTGGGGATCAAGTAGTATTTTCATCTATTTTGGCTATAAAACTCAGTGATTTTATCATTGGTAAACTTCAGCTCTCTTTCGTTATAAGCCAACACATCAAAATAAAAAATCGTAGAATGACGGTTTAGTACCTGCGAACGTATAAGATATTCGTTGAGAGTCTTAATCTCTTCAATAGAATCAGTAGTTTTCACGAAGGTTCCGAAATTATCAAATAAACTGAACTGGGTATAACCTAAATCTTTCAATTTTGATAAAGCTTCCAGGTAATTATTATTCATTTCAGTCCGCTGAAGTGTTTTACCTGAATCATTGTTCAGAAAAGTCTGCATTTCAAAAAACACAAATCTAGGCAAGTACTCAGAAGCCTTGCCAAGTTCAGAAAACGTGTTGATCACATCCCAGTCATATCCGTCGGTGTCAATTTTAAGTACATCAAATTTTTCAGCTAAATCTTTTGGAATTTCATTCAATAAATCTTTAAATGAAATGGTATTATCCTGAACCTCCGTTGCACTTATATTAATTGAACCTGTAGAAGATGTTTTATCTTTTTCAATTACGAAAGCCCCTTTACGGGTAGAAATAAATTTCTGCACGCCCAAAAATCTACTGCTGAGATTATTCAGACTGATACTTTCCAGACACTCCTTGAAAAATTCTGCATCTGGCTCTACACCTACAATGAAACAATTATCATTTTGGCTGAAAATCGCTACACTGGTATCTCCAATATTTGCACCGATGTCTACTATCAAACCATCAAAAAAACCGCAGAAGTAAGGTAAAAATCTGTCATACAAAGGATATTGTGCCTGGTATTTCTCCAGCATATGATTATCTTTCAAGACCAGTTTATACTTTCCAACTGCATAATCCACTGTGATATTATCTTCCCGTGTGATTTCTGCTTTTTTCTTCTGCCCAAAAAAACTAAAATTTTTCATTAAGATGTTTTTTGAAATTTGTGATACAAGTTTGAATTATTGATCCTCAGGAGTGCTTTCAATTCTGATTATTCTATCCAATCTCCGATGATCTCTTTGCAAAATAAATTTTAACAGTATTCCTCAGATTTCAGGTAAATTTTTAAATTCTAAACTTGTGCAAATGTAAATATTATCACCAAAAAACCAACATCCAAAACTTCAAACTTTTGAAAACACTTAATTTTCAGTAATTTTGCGCAAAATTAAATTTAAACATGAGCAAAGTAAGAGTACGTTTTGCACCAAGTCCTACTGGGCCATTGCATTTGGGAGGCGTAAGAACAGCATTATATGATTATCTTTTTGCTAAAAATCAGGGTGGCGAGTTTGTATTGAGAATTGAAGATACAGACACGGCAAGATATGTGGAAGGGGCGGAAGATTACATCGAAAAAGCTTTGGAATGGTGCGGAATTATCCCCGATGAAAGCCCTAAAAAAGGCGGAAAATTTGCTCCGTACAGACAGTCAGAAAGAAGAGATATTTATGACAGATATACCGAGCAGATTCTTAAAACAGATTACGCTTACATTGCTTTTGATACTGCTGAGGAATTAGATGCCATCCGTGCTGAATACGAAGCAAACGGTGAAGTTTTTTCCTATGATAACAAATCCAGAAACCGTTTAAGAAACAGCATTGCTCTTTCTGAAGAGGAAGTTCAGAAGTTACTCGACGGGAAAACACCTTACGTGGTAAGATTTAAAATGCCGGTTGACCGCACTTTGGGTCTTGTAGATATTATCAGAGGAAATTCTGCAGTTAATACAGATACTTTAGATGATAAAGTTCTTGTAAAAAACGACGGAATGCCGACGTACCATTTTGCCAACATCATCGACGACCATGAGATGGAAATCACCCACGTAATCCGAGGTGAAGAATGGCTGCCTTCTTTAGGTTTGCACACTTTATTATACGAAGCAATGGGTTGGGAAGCTCCTGAATTCGCCCATCTTTCATTAATTCTAAAACCCGACGTTTCTACATTAATTAACAGAGAAAATATTGACAGCATAACAAAATCTTTTACAGAAGAATTTGTGACAAAAAACAGCCAGTTTTCTTTTGAGGAGTCAGCAGCATTAATAAAATCATTATTTTCAGAGGTGAAGAGTCCGCGATTTAAATCGATGTTGCCAGAAAATGAGAAAGACAGCGAAATAACAGCTTCTGTAAAACAGTTTTTAAAGAAAGGACTTTCAGGAAAACTGAGTAAAAGAGACGGTGATAAATTTGGATTCCCTGTCTTTCCTTTAAATTTTACAGATCCTGCGACAGGGAATGTTTCCAAGGGTTATAGAGAAAGCGGATATTTGCCTGAAGCATTCATCAATATGGTAGCACTTTTGGGATGGACTCCCGCAGATGATAAAGAGATTTTGTCTCTGGAAGAAATGGCTAAAGAATTTGATCTGAATAAAGTTCATAAAGCAGGAGCAAGATTCAGTAAAGAAAAATCTGAATGGTTCAATCATCAGTATATTCAAACGAAATCTGATGAAGAACTGCTTGAGATTCTAAAGAATTCAGATTTAAATTTAAACACTGAAGATGAAAAATTATTAAAAATCATTCATCTGATGAAAGAGAGAGCAACGTTCCCTAAAGATATTTATGAAAACGGAAAGTTCTTCTTTGAAGCTCCGACGTCTTACGATGAGAAAGCTTCAAAAAAAGCGTGGAATGATGAGACTTCTACTCTTTTAACTGAATTTTCTTCTGTTTTAAACGACACTGAAGCATTTACTTCAGAAAATATCAAACAAAAATTACATGATTTTGCCGAAAGCAAAGGCGTGGGAATGGGGAAAGTGATGATGCCGCTCCGTTTGGCTTTAGTAGGAGAATTGAAAGGCCCTGATGTTCCCGATATCTTGGAACTTGTTGGAAAAGAAGAAAGTATCGCCAGAATAAGCAATGCTGTAAATAATTTTAAATAGATTTTCATAATTTTTCATACATTTGAAAGATTTAATTTACTTCAAGAATGGAATATTTAAGTTTCGAACTTCCTATAAAAGAGCTGATGGATCAGTATCAAACCTGTTCATTGGTAGGAGAAGAAAGTGGTGTTGATGTAAAATTAGCATGCAGCCAGATCGAGGATAAGATTATAGATACCAAAAAAGAAATCTATGGCAACCTTACACCTTGGCAGAGAGTACAGTTATCCCGTCATCCGAACCGTCCGTATACTTTAGATTACATCAATGGTATGGTAGACAAAGGAAGCTTCCTTGAGCTTCACGGTGACAGAAATTTTGCTGATGACCCTGCATTGATTGGTGGTTTGGCAACATTGGATGGCCAGAGAATTATGATTCTCGGGACCCAGAAAGGAAGAACGACCAAAGAAAGACAGCACAGAAGATTCGGAATGCCGAATCCTGAAGGATACAGAAAAGCTTTAAGATTAATGAAACTTGCAGAAAAATTCAAAATTCCTGTAATTACTTTAGTTGATACACCGGGAGCCTATCCTGGTCTTGAAGCTGAAGAAAGAGGTCAGGGTGAAGCGATTGCAAGAAACATTTTCGAAATGACCATGCTAAAAACTCCTATTTTCACATACATTATTGGTGAAGGAGCGAGTGGCGGCGCATTGGGAATTGGTGTCGGAAACAAAGTGTACATGCTTGAAAACACGTGGTACACGGTAATTGCACCGGAAAGCTGTTCTTCAATCTTATGGAGAAACTGGGATCATAAAGAAGATGCAGCCAATGCATTAAATCTTACACCAAAAGATGCTTTAAGAGAAAAATTCATCGACGGAATTATTGAAGAGCCACTTGGTGGAGCACATTACGATCCGGAAGTAGCTTATTTAAATTTGAAAGCTTCAATTTTACAGAATATCAAGGCTTTCTCTAAATTTACCGGCAAAGAACTTGAAACGCACAGACAGGACAAGTTTATTGCAATGGGACAGTTTAAGGGATAGATTTAAACTTAAAACATAAAAAAACGCAGCGAAATAATTTTCAGCTGCGTTTTTTTTATTGAGTTTTGAAATATTAATCACTCACACTTAACTCCAGTTCGATGTCTTTTGCAATTCTTTTCAGGGAAGAATATTTTGCATCGCAAACCATTGTAGTCAAAACATATTCGCCTTTATCAACCTGCACGTAATTTTGTCCGTTGGCAGGAACATTGAGGTTGTAGTATTTTTTTCCGGTAATTTTTACGATGAGATTACATTTTGATCTGTTTTTAATATTAATGTAAGCTGTAGGATCAGAATCATCCTGATTAAAAATGTGCGACAGATAATCTGCAGTTCTCTTGTGCTCTTCGCTCGTCCCCGCTTTTTTACTTCCGACACTGGCATAATTTACAGTACGTTTCGGAGCTGAATTGGATGCGACAGATTTACTTGCCAGATCCTGATTTTTGGTGATTTTCTCCACCTTGTCCTTACTCATCGGTGTGATGGTAGGCTTGGCTTCCGGTGAATTGTCTGCCATGATAATTCCAATGAGCTTTCTTTTGAAATATTCCGTTTTTTCGTGTCCCGGATTCTGTTTCAGAAAACCTGCTATAATTCTTGCTTCATTTGAAATCTCGGCGTCCTGCTCTGTGTATATGATCAATGTTTCCTTTTCTGCAACTGCCTTGGCTTTCGTTTTAGATTTTTTCTTCTGAGCAAAACCTAAGCTGAAAAGACAGACAAAAAGGATGAGAAAAATTTTCTTCATTAAAGTTATTATTAAAAATTTATCAAATAAATACTATAACGCAAAAAGTCATTTTTTAGTTTATCATTAAAACATTATCTTTGCGCCACAAAATTTAAACGAATATAAACATTTATAAATTTAAATAAAAAATAATAGATATTATGTCTTATACACCAGTAGCTGCAGACGTAGCAAAATTGAGAAACCAAACCGGTGCAGGTATGATGGACTGCAAGAAAGCTTTAGTAGAAGCTGAAGGAGATTTCGAAAAAGCAGTAGATATCCTTAGAAAAAAAGGACAGAAAGTAGCTGCAAACAGAGCAGACAGAGATTCTTCTGAAGGTGCTGTAATCGCAAGAGTAAACGAAGATAACACTTTAGGTGTTGTAATCTCTCTAAATTGCGAGACTGACTTCGTTGCTAAAAACGAAGCGTTCATCGAGTTGGCTTACGAATTGGCTGAAATGGCTATTTTCGCTGCTACTAAAGAAGAATTATTGGCTACAGATTTCCACGGAATGACTGTTGCAGACAAATTGATCGAGCAAACTGGAGTTATCGGTGAGAAAATTGAGATTGGTGCATTCGAAAGAATCACAGGTCCTTTCCTTGGAGCTTACATCCACGCTGGAAACAAAATCGCTGCAATCACTGCACTTTCTGCTAAAGTAGACGGAGCTGACGAAGCTGCAAAATCTGTTTCTATGCAGGCTGCTGCTATGAACCCAATTGCTCTTGACGAAACTAAAGTTTCTCAGGAAACAATCGACAAAGAATTGGAAATCGAAAGACACAAACTTACTGAAGAAGGTAAGCCTGCAAACATTATCGACAATATCCTTAAAGGTAAAATGCAGAGATTCTACAAAGACAACACTTTGGTTCACCAGGATTTCATCAAAGACAGCTCAATGTCTGTTGCTGATTACGTAAAATCTGTAAACGGAGATCTTAAAGTAACTGGATTTATCAGAGTTAGCTTATAAGAACTTTTTAAGTTTAAAAATATCAGTCCCGATGAAGTTTTTCGCCGGGACTTTTTTATTATCGAATCTGTTATTATATCAAAGAATTATTATATTTAAACTAATCAATTCCCTTCTGAATGAAAACAAATAAAAAGATGTAAAAAATTGATTATTAATATGTAAATTTGCCTCCCTATAATTTCTGTATGAAAAGATTTTTACTAAGTATTTTTGCATTTTTGTGTTTATCCCTTAATGCTCAGCTTGATACCGATCACTGGTTTGCCCCGATGGCAGCAAAGGCAGGAACTGCTAATTTACAGAGCGTACTCTATCTTTCTACTAATGAAACGACGCCATTCAGCGTTCAGATTTATAATAACAATACCGTTTTTACAACAGTCCAGGTGAGCAAAAATAATCCTGCTCAGGTAAGTATTCCCGAAGGATTTATGTTTGCCACCGATCAGGCAGATCTTTTCACCCCTAACTCCATGGGTATTTTTGTGAAAGGAAGTAAAAGATTTTTTGCCAATTTCAGATTTTCTGTAACCAATCACGCGGAAATCATCACTTCGAAAGGTCTTGCGAGTCTTGGAACCACTTTTTATGCAGCTATGGCTCCGCTCACGGGAAACAACTACTACATCAATTCCATGATCGGAATTACAGCTACGGAAGACAATACAAATGTTGTAGTTTCAGGATATAATCCCAACGTACTTTTCAGCGACGGAATTTCGGCACCAACCAGAACATTTACTTTAAATAAAGGACAGTCGTATATCCTGGATGCTGTAAGTTCTGATGCAGCTGAAAACATGAACGGACTTGTAGGAGCAAAAATCGAATCTACAAAACCAATCTCTGTTACCAACGGTAATTTTAACGGGATTTACACCAATAATAATTTCACAAACAACGATATTTTGATGGATCAGGCTGTTCCGGTGGATAAGCTTGGAAAAGATTTCGCTCTGGTAAAAGGCAATGGTTCACTTACAACAGGAATGGAAACGGCTCTGATTGTAGCCACAGAAAATAATACAACATTTACCATTAACGGAACGGCGTCGGGCGTGACTTTAAATGCGGGACAATATTTCCTGCTTCCTGTTAACTATTATATTCTTCAGGGAAATGGAGTGTATAATATGGGAATCACAGCTACCAAAAATGTTTATGTTTATCAGCTGCTTGCCGGTGCGAGTTCCGGAACGGAATATGCTACAGGAGGTTTTAATTTTATTCCGCCATTAAGCTGTTTTATGCCCAATCAGATTGATGAAATTGCTCAAATCAACAGAATCGGCAACACGACTTACGCTACAAAGCTCAATATTCTTACGCAGACCGGAGCAACAGTTACAATAAATGGCGCCAATGTAGCTGCAACGACCGGCCCTTATCCGGTACCGGGAAATGCAAATTGGGTAACTTATTCTGTCCCGAACGTAACAGGTAATATCACTGTAAACTCTACAAAATCTGTTACAGCTGGAATTGCAGCAGGAAGCGGTGCCGTAGGTTACGGTGGTTACTTCGCAGGATTTTCTTCTGTACCGGCGATTACAAAAACAGGAGACTGTTATTTGGGTGTAGTACTTCAGGTAGACAGCAGTTATGATGCTTATCAGTGGTTTTTAAACGGGCAACCTATATCAGGAGCAACATCGTATTCAATAAATCCTGAAACATATGGGCCTGGCAATTACACCTGCCAGATTACTAAAAACAACTGTGAGACAAAGCTGACAGCAATCTACGCCTACACAAGCTGCCCGGCGATTCCTACAGCAACCTACACGATAGGAAGCTGCCAAAACAAACAGATTAGTCCAACACTTGTGATTTCCACTCAAACTATGGTTCCTTCAAGCGTTACTGTGGTTCAGACACCTGTTTCCGGTGCAACATCTGTAAATTCTTCTACAGGACAAATTACTTATACGCCAAACGCAACTTTAACAGCGGATGTGGCAGACAGTTTTATCTATTCAGTTCAGGGAAATGGCAACCCTGCTGACATTGAATATTTTAAAGTCATCATTAACGTTGATGTATTGCAGATAAATAATGCAACATTATCTGTCTGCACCAATGCCAACGGAGCAGGAACTTTTAACCTGAATTCGGCCGTTTTAACTTCGGATACAGGCACCACAACAACCTATTATGCAGATTCGGCACTGGCCATTCCTATCGGAAATGCCAACAGCTACAGCAGCAGTGCAACAACAGTTTACGCGAATGTAACCTCGCAATATGGATGCTCGAAAGTGGCTCAGATTACCCTTGATTTAAATCAATCACCGAATATCAATACAGCAAACTTCAATGCCAATCTGTGTGATGATAATTTAGATGGAATTATTAACGTTAACTTCACAACTGTTACACCGCAAATAGTAACCAACTCAGCCAATTTCACAGTAAAATATTACTTAAGTCAGGCTGATGCAACTGCAGGAAATAATACAAACCTTCCAAACAACTGGACCTACACTGCGAATACTACGGTTTACGTAAGAGTGGAGTCTACAAACGGCTGTCCACCCGCCTTCGGACAGATCAACTTCACCATTGGAACGAAAATTACATTACTCACACAGGATTACAGCACTTTAGTCTGTGACACCAACTGGGATGGGACTGAGAATGTAGATTTAAACAATTTCAAAAATAATTTCACTGCTGATCCTGCTGTTTCTCTTTCTTTTTACAGCACTTTAGCAAATGCTCAGAATGGAACCACTGCGATCAGTTCAAATCAGACAATCGCACCTTCGCAGGTTTTTTATGTGAGATTTCAAAGCACAAACGGTTGCCCGAATGTAGCGAAACTTACTTTAACTTTAGATCAGATTGTAACATCAAATGCTACATTAACTGCTTGTGGTGACGCTGCCGGAAATGCAAGCTTTAACCTTACGACTGCAGTTGTAACAAGTACGGCAGGTACTGCAATTACCTATTTTGGCGATGCCGCACTTACAATTCCACTTTTACCACCTACAAATGTTGTTTCCTGGGGTACGACTGTATATGCCAAAGTAACTTCAACATTCGGGTGTACCAGAGTGGCACAGATAGCTTTAGTCGTTAATCCTTCACCTAACATCAATACCGCCAATTTTAACGGAGCTATTTGCGATGACAATCTTGACGGAACTGTAAATGTGACTTTCTCTGCGATCACGCCTCAGATTGTAACCAATTCAGGAAGTTTTACCGTTAAATATTACCTCACGGCGGCAGCAGCTACAGCCGGAGGAAACAATAATCTTCCAAATAACTGGACGTACACTGCAAATCCAACAGTTTTTGTAAGAGTGGAATCTGCAAATGGATGTCCACCTGTTTTCGGGCAAATTAATTTTACTGTTGGAGCAAAAATTAATTTAATTACGAACAATGTAATCACTCAGGTGTGCGATCTTGATTTAAGCGGATCTGAATCTGTTAATTTAAATGACTACAAAAATCTGTTTACGGCAGATCCTTCAGTTTCATTAACCTTTTACTCAAGTTTAGCCAATGCTCAGAATGGCACGGCTGCAATTAATGCGATTCAGAACATCACCGGTTCACAGATATTTTTTGTAAGATTTACCAGTGCAAATGGTTGTCCTGTAGTTGGTCAGATAAGCATCACAGTGAAGGCAGGAAAAAAATCTGATATTCTGAAAAATCAAATCGTCTGTCCGGGACAGCGGGCTGTTTTGGATGCCGGAGCAGGATTCACTTCATATTTATGGAATACAGGAGCAACCACACAGACAATCTTGGCTGGCGAGGGAAATTATTATGTTGATCTGACATTCAATGGATGCGTTTACAGACAAAATGTAACAGTAACGACTTCGGTTTTACCAACGATCACAGGCATCAATGTAACAGCAGGAACAGCTACAATCAATGTAAGTGGCGGAACACCTCCGTATCTATATTCCATCAATGGATTTGACTATCAGACCAGCAATATTTTTACCGGACTTTCGAGAGGACCATACAAAGCATACGTAAAAAGCGCAGACGGCTGTGAGCCAATCGTAAAAGATTTCCTGATCATCAACCTTATCAACGCCATCACACCCAACGGCGATGGACATAATGATTACTTGGATTACACCGATCTTCAGATAAAACAGAATGTAAGTATTGAGGTGGTGGACAGATACGGCGCACCACTCTACAGATCCACAGGCAAGAATTACAAATGGGACGGAAGAGCCGGAAACAGAAACCTGCCAACCGGAACCTACTGGTATGTGATCAAATGGACAGAGCCTGATACGAAGCTGCCGGTTTCTTATTCTGGATGGTTATTAATAAAGAATCGAGAATAATCTTTAACTTTTTGTTAATATATTTTAATTATATCTTAATTTTTTGTGTTACTTTTGTAGAAATCCTAATTCCAACTCCTATGAAAAAATTTCTACTAAGTTTTGCATTAGTGTTTCTGACGTTTACCAGTCTGTTTGCCCAAAAAGACACTGAGCACTGGATTGCACCATTTTATGACAGTTCCTTAACTTCATATAATCATGCTTTGTATTTTTCAACTGATCAGACAACGCCTTTTGAGGTGAAAATTTACAGCAATAATGTGCAGATTGGTGCTGTTACAATTTCTAAGGGTAATCCCCAGCACTTTAATATTCCGACAGTATCAACTGACATTGTCGAGGTTTCAACTCCTGCAGATGCTTTTGTACCCATAAATAAAGGTATTTATACACAAGGTGATAAAGGATATTTTTTAACCCTGAGAATTTATAATGGTTCGCATGGTGAAATTTTAACTTCGAAAGGAAAAGCCGGTATCGGAAAAACTTTCTATGCAGCGAATGCCCCTATAACCAACACTACTGTATCAAGTTATAATTTCACAACAGGAATTATGGCTACTGAAAACAATACTGCAGTAACAGTGTCAGGTTTTGATCCGGCAGTTAATTTTATCAATAACGGTCCAGTAACCGGCAACATTACTTTCACGCTTAACAAGGGACAGTCTTACATTCTTGCAGGAACAGCAGGCACATCTGCCAATCATACAGGATTCATTGGAGCAAAAATTTCGGCTGACAAGCCAGTTTCGGTAACTAACGGAAATTCTAATGGATTTTACGCAAACGGAAGCGGAACAGACGGATCCGACTTAATCTTAGACCAATCTGTACCTATAGACCGTTTAGGAAAAGAGTTTGCTATGATCAGAACATTAGGCGCACATGGTACGGGATTCAACATGGAGGGCGGTCTTGTAATAGCAACCGAAAATAATACAGAAGTATATTTAAATAATGGTTTAACTCCAGTGGCAACTCTTAACGAAGGAGATTTCTACCGAATTCTGGATTCCGGATATGTACAACAGGGTACTTCCACCCATTACAACATTTATGTGCGAACTACTAAAAATGCTTATCTGTATCAATTTGTTTCAGGAAATAGTAATACAAGAAACAATGGTGGCTACAATTATATTCCACCATTGAACTGCTTCCTACCTAGAAAAATTGAAGAGATTGGAAAGATCACAGAAATGCCGACAAGTGCCCTAGGATCAGGCACTCCAACATCTACGTTTCTTTTAAAACTTAATATTATTACCGAAGCAGGAGCTACTGTTACTTACAGCGTCGATGGCGGAGCACCTATTACTCCGACCGCAGCGCAGGGACCGTACGCACTTTTGGGAAATTCGAACTGGGTAACCTACGATATTCCGGGAATTACCGGTAACTTAACGATCCAGTCTAATAAGGCAGTAACTGCGGGTGTAAACGGAGGATACAGCTCGGCGGGATATGGTGGCTTCTTTGCAGGCTTCAATTCAGTTCCTGTAATCGCAAAGCAAACAGGAGACTGTATTCCGGGGATTATTCTTGAGGTTGACAGTGGCTACGACACTTATCAATGGTACCTGAACGGAGTTGCTGTTCCGGGAGCTACTTCCAACACATACACACCGACAGCATCAGGAAACTATACAGTAACGGTTACAATGGGAACATGTCCACCATTGACGACGCCTATTTATAAAGTGTTTACATGTTTAACGCAAACAGTAAAGAATTTAAACATCTGCGGATCTACAACAATTACTCCTACTTTCTCAAGTTCTACGCAAACGCCGGTAGCCGGTAGTGTTACAATAATTACACAGCCTACTCACGGTACAGCCACGGTGAACACTGCGACAGGAGTTATTACTTATGTACCAACTGCAGGATATTTAGGCCCAGATACCATTGTTTATCAATTTTGCGGAAATGCAGCAGAATTTGTAGACTGTGAAAAGATTACTCTCAATCTCACATTAGTTCCATTTGTTGTGAACGATAAAACCTTAACATCCTGTCAGTATACTGATAAAGCAAGTTTTGATCTAACCACTGCAAATGTTATTGATTACACTGGTGTTACTAAAACATATTATCCAACACTCAACGATCTTAATACAAATCAAAATGTTATTACAGATCCAACGGCGTACCTTTCTGCAGGAGGCTTTGTTTACGTAAAAGTTACTACACCGGAAGGCTGTAAAGCAAATGCAAAAATTACGCTGATCGCTATTCCGATCAAGAAGTCAGCACAATTGGTAGACAAAGTTATTTGTATTGACGGAAGAACAGATCTGGATGCAGGCCCGGGATACAGCAGTTATTTATGGAATACGGGAGCTACTACCTCATCTATTCTTGGAGTTCCGGTAGGAGAATATTGGGTAAAACTTGAAAACAACGGATGTTTTGTACAGCAGTTTGTGAGAGTAATCAAAGCTCAGGAGCCGGTTATCACATCAATTGATATCAACAACACAACAGCTACTGTAAATGTCAGCGGAGGAAAAGCACCTTACAAATATGCAGTTGACGGAGCAGCGGCATGGCAGGATTCTAATGTGTTCACAGGTCTTTCCAGAGGGCAGCATACCTTCTATGTGAAAGATTCTTATAACTGTGCTCCGGTGGCAGTAGAAGTTACAGTTCCTAATCTGATCAACGCCATCACACCTAATGGAGATAATGTAAATGATTTTATAGATTACAGCGCATTGAAATACAAAGAAAACTTAAGCTTTGTTATCTACGATCGTTATGGCAACAAAATCTTTACAGGAGACAAATTCAACAACTATAAATGGGATGGTAAATTCTTTGAAAAAGGCGTGGTAACCGGAACTTACTGGTATCACATCAACTGGAATGAGCCAAATACACAGAAAACGCCAATCAAGTATACCGGTTGGATCTTAGTTAAGAACCGAGAATAATAAATAATAATTTTCTGAATAAAATTAAATGCCGTGGTCTTGATCACGGCATTTTTTTAATGTTCACTTTTTCAGATATTAAATGCTGACTTAAGTTAATTTTTTATTTAAGTATAATAAACTTTATTTAAAATATACTTTGTGTTCAAACCACTTTATTTACAATCATGTTTAAATTTTAAACCTAAAAATTCAATTTTAATCTCGCATTATTTAAAATTAAAAACATATTATTACGGAAAATTCATTATTTTTGCGAAAATCCTAATTCTGCTTATGAAAAAATTTCTACTAATTCTATTATTGATGATCTCCTCGGTCAATCTATTTGCGCAGCGAGATACAGAGCACTGGATTGCACCTTATTATGCAACCACAGCCGTTACCAGACAGTCACTTTATCTTTCTACAGATTCGGTGACACCTTTTCAGGTAACAATATACAGCAACAATGTCGTTTTGGGAACTGTAACAATCAGTAAAAACAATCCGGAAACTTATGTAGTTCCTAATTCAAACATGTCCGCGACAAGTGTAAGTGAAGGTTTTGCAGTAATTAACAAAGGTCTGTACCTTAATGGTACGAAGCCATTTTACTGCACGCTAAGGATGGTGAACGATACACAGCATGCCGAGGTTCTTACCAGCAAAGGTAAGGCTGGAATCGGTACAGAGTTTTTTGTTGCCAGCACTCCATCCACACAATTGGCATCTAACAATTTTTCTGCCGGCGTTTTGGCTACAGAAGACAACACAACAGTCACTGCTACCTGGAGCGCTACCGCGTCATTTACTTTTTTTGGAGCTACTCCTGCAACGAACACACATACTTTTGTACTAAATAAAGGCCAGTCTTTCATTTTTGCGGGGCCAATATCTCCTACTGTTCCATTCATGGGAGCAAAAATTGTATCAGACAAGCCAATTACACTCACCAATGGCAACGTAACAGCAAACTTCGGAAACAATACCAATTCCGGAAGAGATATCATATTAGATCAATCTGTACCTACAAGCAGGCTCGGAAATACCTTTGCTATGGTAAGAACAAGATCTACACTGGCAGACCTTGAAGGGGGTATTATTGTAGCAACAGAAAATAATACTGAAATATATCTGAATGGTTCAGCAACTCCAATAGCTACTTTAAATCAGGGCCAGTGGTACAGAATTTCCGGAAGCAACTATGTTGTGCAGGCAGGAGGATCGCATGCGAATATGATGATCAGCACTACAAAAAATGTTTATTTATATCAACTTGTTTCTGTTGATAATGACAGTGCTACATGCGGATTCAATTATATACCGCCATTAAACTGCTTCTTACCGAGAAAAATAGATGAAATTGGCAAGGTTGGGCAAATGCCTACAGGAGCTTTAGGAGCAAGTGTGATTCCTACCGGGACCATTGTAAAACTGAATATTCTAACTGAAGTGGGAGCTACTGTAACCTATACCGTAAATGGAGGCGCCCCCTTGACTCCAACAGCAGCACAGGGTCCCTTTCCTCTATCCGGAAATACAAACTGGGTAACGTATGCAATTCAACCCATCACAGGAAATATTGCAATTCAGTCGAACAAAGCTGTTACAGCCGGAATTAACGGTGGACACAGTACTTCGGGTTACGGAGGATATTTTGCAGGGTTCTCATCAATACCTTTGATTGCGAAGCAGACCGGAGACTGTATCCCGGGGCTTGTCCTGGAAGTGGATGACGGTTATGATACATATCAATGGTACAGAAATGATGTTGCAATTCCGGGGGCGACTGCTTACTCATATACACCAACAATTGCCGGAAATTATACAGTTAGAATCACAGTAGGCTCATGTGCACCGGCAACTACTCCTGTGTATAAAGTTTTCACATGTTTACAGCAGACTACAGATGCAAAAACGGTTTGTGAAGGGTATTATAATGTTGTACCTCAGTTTACAAGTTCAACACAGACTTATGTACCGTCAACAGTTACAATCGTAACACCTCCAACAAACGGAACGGCAATCATTAATCCAACCACCGGTGTGATAGGATATACTCCGAACTTCGGATACGTAGGAACAGACACAATAACTTATAAATTCTGCGGAAACGACCCTGAATTTGTAGACTGTGAGCAAATTACGCTTACGTTCACAATTTCAGAAAGCCCGACAGTAACTAATGCTACTTTGAGATCTTGTTTCTTACCAAACAATGTTTCTACAGCATTATTTGATCTTACAGCGGCAAACGTAACTCTTCAGACAGGAACATCTAAGAAATACTACCCTTCTTTAACGGATGCTCAGAATCAGACTAATGAAATTACAGTTCCTGATAATTATGTTGCACCAAACGGAGTTGTTTATGTACGGGTGAGCAATACCAACGGATGCTACAGAGTTGCCGTTATTACATTAATTGTACTTCCTCCTGTATATTCTACAGTTTTGGTGGATAAAGAAATATGTATTGAAGACAGAACCACACTTGATGCCGGAGCAGGCTTCGACGGATATGCGTGGAGCAACGGAGATACTACACAAACTATCAGCAACATTACAGTAGGTAATTACTGGGTTGATCTGCAGACAGGTGACTGTACTACAAGACAGAATGTAACGGTTTATCCTACGCAACAGCCTGTAGTTACAAATATTGAAGTGTCAGGTACAACGGTTACTGTAAACGTTGTGGGAGGTACTGCCCCATATCAGTATTCAATTGATAATATCAACTGGCAGGATTCTAATGTCTTCACAGATATTACCAGAGGGGATATAACTGTTTATGTGAAAGACAACTTCAATTGTGTACCTCAACAGGTGAACGTTACAGTACCAAATATTATCAACGTAATTACTCCGAATAATGACGGTGTAAATGATGTTTTAGATTATTCATCATTAGCTCATAAACCTAATCTTACCTTCTCGATCTTCGACCGTTACGGTGTGAAAATATTTGAAGGAAACAAAGACAAAGGTTATAAATGGGACGGAACGGTAGTTGGCAAGAGAATCTCTACCGGAAATTACTGGTTCAGCATTTCATGGAACGAAAACAACAGAACTCAAACTCCTGTGAAATTCTCAGGTTGGGTTCTTGTAAAAAACAGAGAATAGTAATTAATTTTCATCAATAATTAAAAACCACAGTCTTCAGGCTGTGGTTTTTTGCGTTATTTTAAACATTTAATAAAAATTAATTATTAAATTTGTAGAAACCGTATCTCCGATGAAGAAAATTCTATCCTTTTTTCTTTTAATCTTCATATATTCCGTTTCGCTGGCACAGCTTGACCGTGAGCATTGGTTTGCACCGATGGTAGACCGTACCGGAAATCCTAATCCATATCAGACTTTATATCTTTCAACCAGCAGAACTACGCCGTTTCCTGTAACTATTTACAACAACAATACGGTAATCGGTACAGTGATTATCAGCAAAAACAATCCTCAGAAGTTTGATGTTTTACGGAATTATATTATTACGACGGTTCAGACAGACTTATTTACTACTACAACAAAAGGTTTATATCTAAAAGCAGAATTTCCGTTTTATGCCAACTTAAGATTTTCTGTATTTAATCACGGAGAAATTATTACTTCTAAAGGAATTCCTTCTACAGGAACCACCTTTCATGCGGCGAGCGCTCCCATTACTGTCAGCAATGGGATACTCAATTTTATGACGAGTGTACTTGCCACAGAAGACAATACTACGGTAACGATTTCGGGATATAAAACTACTGTGCAGTTCTCCAATGGTACTACCGGCACTACCAATCCCACTTTAACATTTACTTTAAATAAAGGTCAGTCCTACATCATTGACGGAAACGGGACTTTTCCAGGAAACTGGGATGGTTTTATCGGAGCTAAAATACAGTCCAACAAACCAGTAAATGTCACCAACGGAAATTTCAACGGACAGTATGCCGGAAATATTCCGCTGAGTTCAGATATTCTGATGGATCAGTCTGTTCCTGTAAGCCGTTTGGGAAGCGAGTTTGCCCTTGTAAAAGGAAACGGTAGCATCGGTTCAAATATGGAAGGTGCACTGGTGATTGCAACGGAAAACAACACACAGATTTTTGTGAATAATGAAGGGTTACCGCTTGCGACACTTAATACCGGACAGTATTTTGTAGTTCCGAGTTCAAAATATATTTTACAGGGCTCCGGACATTATAATCTCTATTTAAAAACAACTAAAAATGCCTATGTCTACCAGACTTTAGCCGGAAATTCTTCGGCTGCTGATGAGGTAGCTACCGGTGGCTTCAATTTTATTCCTGCATTAAACTGTTATCTGCCTAAACAGATCAATGAGCTCGGATTTATCAATGAAAATTTCGTTCATACCGGAGTCAATCCTTCGGGGATACTAAATATTCCGACAAAATTAAATTTAATCACTGAAAGAGATGCCGTTGTTACCATTAACGGAGTTCCACCACCAGCAGGAACAGGCCCTTTTACCATGACAGGAACTTCAAGCTGGGTAACTTACGGAATTCCCAATGTTACAGGAACACTCACAATAGTTTCTACAAAAGCCATTACTGCAGGAATTAATGCGGGAAGTGACGCCGTAGGTTACGGTGGATTTTTTGCAGGATTTCCCACTCAACCGGTTATTTTAAAATCCGGCACATGTATTCCGGGAGTTGTGCTCACGGTAGATCCTATTATTTATGACACCTACCAGTGGTTCAGAAACGGAACTGCAATTCCAGGTGCTAACGGAACTTCTTATACCCCTGTCCAGTCAGGAAATTACACCGTGTCGGTAACGATGGGTAGCTGTGCTCCTTTGGTTTCAGTGGCTATCCCAATACAAAACTGTACAAAACTGACCAGTGAAAGTTTTAACATCTGTACTGCGAAAATATTTACTCCTGCGTTTTCAAGTTCCACTCAAATGCCGGTTCCATCTACGGTCTCTATTGTTACCAATCCTTCGCTTGGAACAGCAGTACTTAATACTACTACAGGAGTCATCACCTACACCGTTACCAATCCTACAACTGCCGGAACAGACACATTCTCCTATACTTTCTGCGGTAATGACCCAGATTTCCCTGATTGTGAAACAGTGACGGTAACTTTAAATATTGCACCTGTGACTGTGACCAATACGACACTCACAGCCTGCAGTGTAAACGGGATTGCTACATTTGACCTCACTACCGCCAATGTAACCACAAACACACCGGTTGTAAAGACTTATTATACAAGTTTGGCAGCAGCTCAGACAGAGAATCCAGCAGGACTTATTTCTCTTCCGACAAACTATCCCGCATCAGCAGGAACAATTGTCTATGCACTTGTAAAAAATAATGCCGGCTGCAGCAATATCGCACAGATAACACTCAATCATTTTCCCACCATCAATATTATACCTAATCACAACAACGCTCTCTGTGATGAAAATTTAGATGGAACAGTAAATGTTGTTTTATCAGACATCACCCCTATCATCCTTACCAATTCTGCCTATTTTACTAATGTAAGTTACTACGCAAATCTTAGCGATGCGATGAATGGAAACAACAATACTTTGCCAAACAACTGGAGCTATTCTGCCAATACAACAATCTACGTAAGAGTTACATCTCCCGATGGCTGTGGCTCTGTGGTACAGTGGGTTTCTTTCAGTATCGGAACCAAACTTTCATTACTGGCAACATCTGCGAGCCAAAATTATTGTGACGATGATTTAGATGGTTCAAAACAACTGAATCTTTCGCAGTTTGTAAGTCAGTTTACGACTGATCCGTTAGTTGCCGTGAGCTATCATGCAACTTTGGCCGATGCCCAAAATGATGTGTCACCAATCAGCAGTACCGTTATTCTTACAGGAACTCAGACTTATTATTTAAGATTCAAAAAAAGTGGATTCTGTTCAAATGTTGCGTCAATCACATTAACTTTAAAAATTCCGAAAAAATCGGATATTCTGGCTGATAAAACAATCTGCCCTAAAGCAACCACTACATTAGATGCAGGATCTGGTTTTACTTCTTACAACTGGAGCACGGGTGCAACAACACCGGCTATTTCAAATGTTACTGTAGGTAATTACTGGGTGGATCTCACTTTTGACGGCTGTACATACAGACAGTTTGTAAGCGTGTCTGAATCTTCCCCGCTAGTGATCACCTCACTGGATATCAACGGAACAACGGTTACCGTTACTGCAACAGGTGGAAATCCTCCTTACGAATATTCTCTCGATGGTTTCAACTGGCAGGCATCGAATGTTTTCAAAGAAGTGCCTACAGGTAACCATATTCTTTATGTGCGTGATTCTCAGCAATGCGAAGTGGTACAGCAAACTTTTGTGATCATCAATCTGATCAACACCATCACTCCAAACGGTGACTCTGTAAATGATGTAATAGACTATTCAGCTCTGATGAATAAAGAAAACCTTGTCTTCAGAATCTTCGACAGGTATGGAGCCGAACAGTTCCGCGGAACACCGCAAAACAGGTTTACATGGGACGGAATGGTGAAAGGAAGACACGTTTCTACAGCCACATATTGGTATTTCATTTCATGGACTGAAAATAAAATTGTCAATGTGAAATACACGAGTTGGCTGCTTGTAAAAAACCGAAATGACAGCCTCTGGGATAAATAATCCTGCTTAAATAACAATAATTAACAGTTTGCCGCGAAGTTTAATATAACTTTAACCCCTTTTTCGTCTGTATCAGGCAAAAAATAAATATAATGTTATGTAATTTTGCATCATTATATGAAGAAGATTATTACTCTTTTGTTTCTGGGTTTCATCGCTCAGATCAATGCGCAACTCTATTCCGGTGAAGTTTTTTTAAGAGACAATTCGCAGATGTATCTTAATCAGGTATACGTTACCAATCTGAAGACCATGCAGACTGTACTGGCCAACTATAACGGTAATTTTCAGTTATCTGCCAGTGAAGGTGATGTAGTGAGATTTACCAGCATTGTTACCGAAAGAAAAGATATAAAAGTTACAGCCAATATGCTTTCAGGAAAAAATCTTGTCGAACTGATGATTGCGTACTACGACATTCAGGAAGTTGTGATCAGCAGATTCAGACCGACAGGAAATCTGAGGTTTGATGTAAATTCAATCCGGAAAGAAGACAAAAAATACGCACTTAAAAAAGTAATCGGACTTCCCGAGCCTAAAGGTGACGGAACTTCCCCTGAACTTCCTGTTGCAGGATTCCGCGATGGCGGACTTACATTCAGTATCGAAAGTATATTTGACATTCTTTCAGGAGAAAGAAAGAAAAAACAGCGATACGTAGCGTATGAGAGAATGAATTCTTCGGTGAATGAAATAAAAAATGTTTTAGGCACAGACTATTTCACTCGGCTTAAAATTCCTGAAAATTTAATTGATAACTTTCTTCATTTCGTTTATACTTCAGAGAACATTGAAGTTTACGTGCAGACCGGAAATTTTGACGCTATAAAAATGCCGATTGAAAAGTACCTTCCAATTTATCAGAGAAGATTAAAAAATTCTCATTTACAGGATATTATCAAAAATTAGACAGATTTAATTTTTAACAATTTTAATTTTTAGAGATCAAAATCAATAAAACATTAGCTGTAATCAAAAAAACGGAGAATTACAGCACACTGATTAATAACTTTTAAGATTAATTTAAATAATTCGTAAGGGATTGTCACACAACAGTTACTTTTAAAATCCTTATTTTTGAAAAAATTTGAAGCAAAAAAATCATTCAAAAACATGAAACATCTTTTTATTTTTCTTTTAACGCTATCCTTTTCAGGATTTTCGGCACAAAAAAAAGGAAAAGACTACAGCAATATTCTCAAAAGTAAAAGCATTTACGAAATCAACGCCTTTCTTCGGGATGCCCATCCTGACGATCCTAAGAGGGTAATTCTGAAACCAAGAGTAATGGCCATGATGAAGGAATACATCAGCAGCGCCGCGGATCCCAACGACAAAAAGGTAAAAGAGATGCAGGAAGATCTGGCAATGCTGAAGAGAAAACCTTCCACGAAAATTACGTTTGAAGAATTTAATCAGAAAATCAAAGACAAGCAGATCGCAAAATACCGTGCAATTCTTGCAACCAATAAAGTTCCGGTAAATTATACCAAAAGCAACAGGCAAAATGTTTATGTAACTGCAACTGCTGCGAATGCAAAAGCACCGGTAATTGCCGACACAGAAGCTGATGAATTTAATATGCTGATGGGAATGAGTTCTGCGGAACACAAAGACAAAACAGTAAAAATCCTGAATTCACTTTTTGATAACGACCCGAATTCAAAAGAAGCAATTGTGATGATTGAAAACAAATCAGACTGCAACATTATTGTAAGGATGGAAGGTATCGGCAACACAAAATACAGACTTGCCGTTCCTGCTCACGATGATAATTCTGTGGTAGTGGCAAAAGGCAATTATCTATTTACCAGTATTGTCTGCGGGGCTCAGTATGCATCGCAGAAGACGATCCAAAAGCCACTGATGGTAGCATTGGGAAGCTCAAAATAATCGGATAAAAATCTTAATATCAACTTAAAGAGACGCTTGCTGTCTCTTTTTTTGTATTTTTGCACCTTTGAAAAATGAAATATGGGCAAAAATAAACTAGCAAGATTTGCAGAAAACAAAACACTTCCAAACGTCGTGCAACCCACAAGAGAAGAAGCTCTAAACGGTTTTTCGCTGAAAGGAAACTGGAATAAAGATTTTTTTAAAAACGACAATCCTATCATACTTGAACTGGGCTGTGGCAAAGGCGAATATTCTGTAGGTCTCGCAAAAACTTTTACCGACAAAAATTTCATTGGAATAGACATCAAAGGAGCCAGATTCTGGTTTGGTGCGAAAGAAGCAGTGGATAATAATATGCACAACGTTGGTTTTCTGAGAAGTCAGATTGAGCTGGTAGAACATTATTTTGCTGAAAATGAAGTGGATGAAATCTGGATTACCTTCCCCGATCCACAAATAAAATACCGCAGAACCAAACACAGACTCACCCACCCCGATTTTCTGGAACGCTACAAAAAATTCCTTAAACCAGGCGGAATCATCCATCTGAAAACAGATTCAGAGTTTCTGCACGGCTATACTTTAGGCTACCTTCAGGGTGCAGGGCACGAAATCATTTCTGCCCATCATGACATCTACGGAGCGGCAGAATACGATCCGAACACTCCGCATCTGCGGGACATTAAAACTTATTATGAGGAACTTTTTTCTGCAAAGGGAAAAACGATAACCTACATAAAATTCAGGTTAAAAAAATAATTTCAAAAAACACAAATCCGATGAAGAAAATTCTGTTTCCGCTTGTTTTCTTCAGTCTCATCATTCAGTCATGTGTTACCAATGAGCACAGAGACAGCATTTTAAACAGTACAAATATAGCTGAGATTGAAGATTACATTTCAAAAGCACATCCTGAAGACCCTAAAAGAAGGGTTTTAAAACAACGCGTTATCGCCCTCAAAAATGCCGATTGGGTAAAAGGCAGAAAAGATGCAAAACCAATGGCCGCCAGACCAGTTATTCTTGATTTGCCTTCCAAAAATTCATTCAGAAAAAACTCTCCGGAGTCTGAAGCCATTTTTAAAAAGCTTTTAGCAGAAACTCCGGAAGAACACATGCTGAAAACAACAGAGCTTCTGAATGCTGTTTTTAATCAGGATATTACGAACAATGAAGTGATATTACTCCTGAAGAATAATTCAGACTGCAATCTCGTTCTTGAAATCTCAGGAAAGAAATTTTACAATCTTCCAGTTCCTTCCAAAGGCGAAAATTCTGTGGTTTTGGATAAAGACACCTACACCTTATCCGGGACGGTGTGTGATGTACCTTACAAAAGTGTAAAGCAGTTCAGCAAAGGAGCGGTTATCATCCTGAGCAATCCGGAAACAGTTAAAAAAGAAGAAATCCATACAGAAGTAGAGAAAACATCTGTTCCTAAGAAAAAGAAAACTTCAAAAAAGAAAAAATAACATTCTGACAATCTTCTTTAAAAAAAGTTTAAAATTTAAACCCTTTCACAATGCCTGTTGTAAAAGGGTTTTCGTTTTTTATTTTATCATATTGATATAATAAGCTGATTTTATATGATTTATATTTAATTAAATATTACATTTGATTAAAATTTCGCACAGCCATGCCCAGTCTTACACCCAAAACCAACGCGCTCGGTTTTTCTAATGCGTATCATCTTTTGAGACGTACAACCTATAATTTAACCAAAGCAAGAATTGTTGAGTTTTCTACAAAAACTCCTCAGGAAGCCATCACTGCGCTCTTCACGTTTGCAGCTCCAAGTCCGCCATCTCCGTTAAATAATGTGGGAGAAACAATTGTTCCGACAGCCGCAAATCCTACAATTACAGATACTCAGGCAACGGCAAACAGTGTGAGAAATGATTTGTACTGGTGGCTGCACAGTGCGCTGAAAGACTTATCGGCACAGCATAAAATAGTTTTTTTTCTTCATCTGCTTTTTGTAACTGATGACGACACTTCGTACTGGACTAATTTTGATTATAAAGAACTTTTAAGATTCCATGTGAACGGAAGTTTAAAAGATCTCGCTGTAAGAATAACCCAAAATCCGCGGATGTTGGTTTACCTGAATAATAATGTAAATCAGAACAACAGTCCGAATCAAAACTATGCCCGTGAATTTCTCGAACTTTTTACCATTTTAAAAGGACCTCAGATAGCAACAGGAAACTACACCAATTATACTGAAACAGATGTGCAGCAGGCAGCGAAAGTACTCACCGGATTTTCACTTACCTCCAGCATTCATCTGGATAAAAACGCCAGACTCAGTTCGCTTGATCCTGTGACTAACATCACGAGAGGTGAAATAAAACTTAACAGGCACGATACCAGCGCTAAGACTTTTTCAGCAGCATTTGGAAGCCAAAGCATCGCAGGCGGAAATACAGAAACAACCATCAGAACCGAGCTTCAAAACTTCGTCAATATGGTTTTTGATAAAGATGAAACAGCAAAAGCATACTGCAGAAGGATCTACCGATATTTTGTAGGAAGAGAGATCACTCCGGTTATTGAAACCGGCATTATTGCGCCTCTTGCAACCGGCTTAAAAGCAGACAACTACAATATTCTTCCTACTCTTACTACGCTGTTGAAAAGCAAACATTTTTACGATGAAGAAGATATTATTATTGGCGATAAAACGATTGGAAGCTTAGTGAGAAATCCAATGGAACTGTTCCTCCACATGTTTTCTTTCTTAAACCTGCAATTACCTCTTTACACAGTAAATCCTTCAGCAATACACAGTCTGATGAATGTGGTGTACACTTATTCCAACAATGCGGGCATGCCAATTTTCAGACCGCAATCTGTGAATGGCTATTCGGGTTATTCCAGCAGTCCGCATTACGATAAAAACTGGATCACAACTTCATCACTCAGAATCAGATACAACAATACGATTGATTATTTCATCAATGGTTTAACGTACAATGGTTTTAATTTTAAACTCAATAATGCTGCTTTCGTAAAAGACAGTGGCTATTTTTCAAATCCGGGAAATGCAGATGTGCTCGTAACCGAATTTCTGCAGATGATGATGGTAGAAGTTCCCGACGGTGACCGCTATATTTACTTTAAAACTGTTTTTCTGAATAATTTAAGTGCTACCAACTGGCTTAATGAATGGACGATTTACATCAATACAGGTGTTGCCACTAATGTAAAAATCCCTATCGACAGACTCGTAAAAGCAATTATCAAATCCCCGGAATTCCAAATAATTTAAAATCATGAACAGAAAAGACTTTCTAAAATTAGTTTCTCTTGCAGGTGTGGGAACTCCGTTTTATCTGAATGGAATGCCATCAAGGTTTATGAATCAGTTTTTGGATCTGCAGATGAACTGTGATACAGTAAATGACAGGGTTTTAGTCATTCTGAGACTTGCCGGAGCCAACGATGGGCTCAACACAGTAATTCCTGTCAGTCAGTACAGTACTTACGCTGCGTTAAGACCCAATATTAAAATTAACAGTTCGGGAACAGGAAGTTATATCCCTTTGGACAGTACGGTTTCTTCGGGAAAATTGGTTGGTTTAAATCCTTCTATGACAGGTTTTAAAGACCTTTACGATTCCGGAAAACTTCTGCTGATGAACGGCGTAGGCTATCCCAATCCGAATTATTCGCATTTCAGGTCAGAAAATTTGATGTTTTCAGGAAAAGACGGCTCTACGAGTGCCGATCTTCTGGATGGAATGTTTGGAAGATATTTGGGTGCACTTTATCCAGGTCTTGCAGGAAATCCAACCACTTTAAGTCCTGATCCATTGGCAATTCAGATGGGAAATCTTAATCCCTGTCTGTTTTATGAACATACAACAGAGAAAAATATTGAATACAATCTTTCAGGTTTTCAAAACCAGATGTTTACCAATTTAAATCTTTTAAATTCAGAATATCAGGATCTTCTCACCTACATCAAAGGTGTTGCAACGAGCATGGATGCTTATTACAACCGTGTAATGTCGGTTTTCAATACGGGTGTGAATTCCACTACCACTTATCCAAATTCATCTTTAGGTAAGCAGCTTAAAACTGTTGCCCGAATGATTCAGGGAGGAAGCAAAACCAAAATATTTCAGGTCAACATCAGCGGATTTGATACTCACGTCAGCCAGGTACAGACCGGAAGCACACATTTGGGAACCCACGCCAATCTTTTGGGTGACATTTCAAATTCCATTGCAGCGTTTCAGGCAGACATTCAACAACTTGGGATTGCCAATAAAATTATGACTGTAACCTTCAGCGAATTCGGAAGACAGGTCCGTGAAAATGGAAGTACAGGAACAGACCATGGCGATTTAGCTCCGTTTTTTGTTATTGGAAATGGTGCTGCGGCAGGAATTTTAGGTGACCATCCTGTATTTACCAATGCTACAAGTTATTATTACAATCAAAACCAAAGAAGGTATGACTACCGTCAGATTTTCGCATCGCTTCTTCAGGATTGGCTTGGAGCAAGCACAAGCTTAATGGTAACTTCAGAGCTCGATTATTATGTTACCGGAGCACAAAAGGTAAATATAATCAAAGATGCCCAAAAAGCAGATGTGGTTTGTGCAACACTGGGAACAAATGAAACAGGAGCCGAAAATGGGATTAAAGTTTATCCTGTTCCTGCAAACCAATATGTTTATGTAGAGTTTGAAAACAGACGGCAGACTGATGTAAATTATCAGATTTTAGATATGAGCGGAAGGATTATCATTCAAAAATCGGAACATGTGGTTTCAAACCGCCTGGAGATTAATGTATTGTCTATTTCAGAAGGAACTTATATGCTGAGAATAAAAAGCAGTTCTGATGAGCTGACGAAAAAGATTATTATTTCTCACTAAACTATGTACGAAAACAAAAATTATTCAGTTTTAAACTTAAAAAGTTTTATGGAAAAATATCTGGCTGTAATGGCGATCATGTCGGCGATTGCGTGCGGAACAAAACCTGTTCTGAAAAAGCCTGTACAACCTCAGTCTTCCAAAAAATACACTTCGGCGCCCGTCAAACAGACAGAAACAGCATATAAGAATTTATCTAAAACAGAAAAACAGGAAACTGCCGAAGTTTTGAATGATATTCTCAACGGATCATCAGACAGTCCAAATACTTCAATAAGTGTGCATAATAAATCCCGTTGTAATATGGTTCTGAGCATCAGCGGACCCAATTTTTCAAAGCAGATCCCTATTCCAGCTGGCAAGACCGGAAGTACAATGGTTCCGAAAAATCAGAAATACAACTTGTCTGGAATGGTCTGTCAGTCGGTTTATAACAACTCCAAATATGTGACGGGTACATACTCAATATCATTATCTGAATAAAAACAAAAGCCGCAGAAAAAATCTGCGGCTTTGATATTTTAAAGATAACCTTCAATTATTCAGCGTCGAAGTCTGCATCTTTATCAGCAGAAACTACTTCACCATCTTCTTTAGATTTTTCTTTATCAGCTTTTCTCTGAGTCTGACCTTCTTTGATAGATTCTGAAACAACGCTCAGGATCATATCGATAGATTTAGAAGCATCATCGTTTCCTGGGATAACGAAGTCTACTTTTCTTGGGTCAGAGTTTGTATCAACAATACCGAAAACAGGGATACCTAATTTCTTAGCTTCAGTTACCGCGATGTGTTCTCTCATAATATCTACAACGAAGATTGCAGAAGGAAGACGCACCATGTCTGAGATAGAACCTAAGTTTTTCTCCAAGTTAGCTCTTTGTCTGTCTACCTGTAATCTTTCTTTTTTAGATAAAGTTTCGAACGTACCGTCTTTTTTCATTTTGTCGATAGAGTTCATCTTCTTTACAGCCTTTCTGATAGTAACGAAATTCGTCAACATACCTCCTGGCCATCTTTCTGTAATATAAGGCATATTAAGTTCAGCAGCATGCTTAGCAACTACTTCTTTCGCCTGCTTCTTAGTAGCTACGAAAAGAACTTTTTTACCTGCAGAAGTTAATTTTTCTAAAGCGCTACAAGCTTCATCCAATTTAACAGCTGTTTTATGTAAGTCTACAATGTGAATACCGTTTTTCTCCATGAAAATGTATGGAGCCATATTTGGGTTCCACTTTCTGGTCATGTGACCGAAGTGTACGCCAGCCTCTAGAAGGTCTTTTACATTTGCTTTTGCCATGTTTTTGTTTTTTGTTAGTTTACTTTCCGCTTTTTAAACAATCAACGCATTCTTTAGATGGGAGAAGCGTTTGGATGCTAAACGTAACGGGCAATTGGCGTTTGGCTTTTTGCTTTTGGCAATTGGCTTTTCGCCGGGATTAAGTTTAAATAAAATTTAATAAATTCCTGTAGCCAATAGCCAGAAGCCATTCGCCAGCAGCAAATCTTAACGTTTTGAGAACTGGAATCTCTTTCTTGCTTTTTTCTGACCTGGTTTCTTTCTTTCCACCATTCTTGCGTCTCTTGTAAGTAAACCAGCTGGCTTTAGAGCTAATCTGAATTCAGCATTGATTTCGCATAAAGCTCTTGAAATACCTAATCTGATAGCTTCTGCCTGACCTGTATTTCCACCACCGAAAACATTTACGGTAACGTCGTACTGACCAACAGTTTCAGAAAGGATGAACGGCTGGTTTAGTTTGTAAACCATCACGTCTGTAGAGAAATAAGTTGCAGCCTCTTTACCGTTTACTGTAATCACACCAGTTCCTGGCTTTACGTAAACTCTTGCTACAGAAGTTTTTCTTCTTCCGATTTTGTGAACTATAGACATAATTTAATTATTTAAATTCGTTAACATTAATTGTTTTCGGCTGTTGAGCTTCGTGCTTGTGCTCAGTTCCTTCATATAAATAAAGGTTTTTAAGCAATGCAGATCCTAATCTGTTTTTTGGAAGCATACCTTTTACAGATTTTTCCAATACTTTTAAAGAATCTTTTTTCTGAAGTTCAAGAGCTGTCATAGACTTCTGACCACCAGGGTAACCTGTATGCCAGATGTAAGTCTTATCGTTCCACTTGTTTCCGGAAAGAGTCACTTTCCCAGCATTCAAAACGATTACGTTATCACCACAATCTACGTGAGGTGTGTAATTCGTCTTGTGCTTACCTCTCAAAATCTTTGCAACCGTAGAAGCTAGTCTTCCTAACGGCTGTCCTTCAGCGTCTACCACAACCCATTCTTTATTTGCAGTAGCTTTGTTCGCTGAAACAGTTTTGTAACTTAATGTATTCACACGTTTTAGTTAAAGATTAAACATAATTTTCCCTTAAAAGGGTGTGCAAAGGTACACTTTATTTTTTGAACAGAAAAATAATATTTAAAATGTCTTGAGAATATCTTTCATCTTCATTTTCACCTCTTTACTTTCGGGAAGCTCTGTTTGATCTGAAACTTGCAATAAAATAATAAGCAACAAAGACCGTAGAAAATTTCAGAATAGACGGAATGGCAAGTTCAACATTAAAGATCAAAACACCCACAACAACTAAAATAATCATCGCTAAAAACGAGAAAGTCATTTTCTGAATCAGTTTAAAATCACCCATATCAAGATAATAGGCCAATCCCCACGCGATCCCGAATGATAAAGCATAATAAACTTCCAACCCTAGATCTTTGGTGTCTGTAAAAAAATAATTAATTAAAAAACTGACAACCGTTCCGAGTGCGAAATATAGTAATGCTTTTTTCATATCTAAAATTATGGCTGCAAAATTAGAGAAATTATTGTGATCAAAATTTAGATAATTTTATTTAACAATGCATTTGCATGTATTATTAAAAGCAGTGTTCCAAAAGAATATCTGGAAAACAATCACATTATTAAAAATTGAACTTTCGTTATTTCTTAATTATTTTTGAATCGTAAATATGGTTTTCCTGATCATCTTTTACATTCAGAAAATAAATTCCGCTGACCAAACCCATCATGTCCAGTTCAAAATTAACCTTGTCTTTACTTATTTTTTTATCTAAAATCACACTACCTGACAAATCGTAAAGTTTAATTTTTAAAAGAGAAGATTTTGCATTGATGAATAATTTATCCTTTACAGGATTAGGATACACATTAATAATATTATAATCAGAATCATGTACAGCGAGATTTCCTGCCCAAAAAATGGCTTTATCACCATTAGGATTTGTTAAAGTAAGTTTAAGCTGATTATTTACATTTTCAATTAAATACGTATTTGTTGGATAAAATCCGTTTGAAGTATTGCTTCCGAAAAATTGTCCAAAATAATATCCTTCAAAAACATTGTATTCATTATTATTAAAATTTGGGCAACTGCCAAGTGTTAAACCCGAGCCGATAAAATTAATCTGATTATTGTTATACGTCACAGTTGCACTCATTGAATTGCAGATAACGGATTGTAATGAGTTTGCAGAAAAAGTTGCTGTAGCATATATTGTAGATACAGAACTGGGAAAAAAATGATCAACATTATTAAGAATCACTTTTTCCAGATTCCATGTATTTCCGGTAAGCGCTGGCTGTTGCGCTTTTACAGAAAATCCCGTAATTAAAATTAATGCGATTATAAAAATGTTTTTCATATTATATTTTTTTACAAAGTTTTTTTGAATCTAAACTTTTCAAATTAAAATTAATTAAAACTACCGGGTGCGATCCGAGTACATATTTGGGAAAAATTCATTATCATATTTAAAACACCAAACTAGAAAAAAAACAGTTTCAATATTGGCAATCATCACCGAACATTTTTAAATTAATATGCTTAAACAGGGATTTGCCAAAAAATCTTGAAACAGCTCAAAAAAATATTATTAAAGCTTGTTTTTCAAAGTTTTTCATAAATATATTTTCATATCAATTCACTCGTTTTCAGTTCTAAAAACTTATTTTCCAAAGATAATATTTGCGATTGACAATAAAGCTAAATCATCGGATTTCAAGTTTATATTTAAGTCAATTTTACATGAAATTAAATAGTTTTAAAATATTTATATTTGAAAACTTAGAAATTTTCTACAAACAATATGGACACCCAAAAATATACTCCAACAAACAAAGTAAGAATTGTAACCGCAGCTTCGTTATTCGACGGGCACGATGCGGCCATCAATATTATGCGCCGTGTGATTCAGGGAACGGGATGCGAAGTCATTCATCTTGGCCACGACAAATCTGCTGAAGAGGTTGTAAACACAGCAATTCAGGAAGACGCGAACGCCATTGCACTGACTTCTTATCAAGGTGGTCACAACGAATATTTTAAATACATCTACGACCTTTTAAGAGAAAAAAACTCTCCGCAAATTAAAATTTTCGGTGGCGGTGGCGGTGTAATTCTGCCCGAAGAAATCGAAGATATTATGTCTTACGGAATCGACAGAATTTATTCTCCGGACGATGGCCGTGAACTTGGTCTTCAGGGAATGATCGACGATTTGGTGAAAAGATCGGATTTCGCGACCGGAAAAGAAGTGACTGCTGAAGATTTGGATAACATCAGTTTCGAAAACTCGACCAGCATTGCTAAAATCATTTCCGCTGTTGAGAACTTCTCAGAAGAAAAACCGGATTTGGTAAAAGCCATTGACGAAAAATCAAAAGATTTAAATATTCCCATCATCGGAATCACAGGAACAGGTGGAGCCGGAAAATCTTCTTTGACAGATGAATTGGTAAGACGTTTCTTACGTTCAAATCCTGGTAAAAAGATTGCCATTATTTCTATCGACCCTTCAAAAAAGAAAACAGGAGGCGCACTTTTGGGTGACAGAATCCGTATGAACGCCATCAATGATCCGAGAGTTTATATGCGTTCGATGGCGACGAGAGAAAACAACGTTTCTGTTTCTCCGTTCATTCATTCAGCATTAAATGTTTTGAAACTGGCTCATCCAGATGTTATCATTCTGGAAACTTCTGGTATCGGACAGTCAGGTTCTGAAGTTTCAGATTTTGCTGATGTTTCAATGTACGTGATGACGCCTGAATACGGAGCTTCCACACAGTTGGAAAAAATCGATATGTTGGATTACGCAGACTTGGTTGCATTAAATAAATCCGACAAACGTGGCGCGCTTGATGCACTTCAGGCGGTAAGAAAACAGTTCCAGAGAAACCATTTGCTATGGGAAAGTCCGTTGGATGATATGCCGGTGTATGCGACAAAAGCCTCTCAGTTCAATGACCACGGAACTACTGATTTGTACAACAGATTAATTGAAAAAGTTAATGCTAAATATTCTGATTTAAATCTCAAAGGTTTTGTTGAACAGGAAGTCTCAGAAGATATCACGATTATTCCACCAAAAAGAGTACGTTATCTTTCTGAAATTGTTGAAAACAACAGACAGTACGATGCCAATGTTGAAAAACAGGCTGAGTTAGCAAGAAAAATGTATCACATTGAAGGCGTAAAAAGTTTCCTTTCAAACGAAACGTTGGATGCTGAATATCAGAAAGCAGAAAAAGATCTTCAACAGGAAAACATCGACTTCCTTAAAAACTGGGATGACACGAAACAGGCTTTCAAAGCTGAGTTTTACTCTTATTTCGTTCGTGGAAAAGAAATCAAGGTGGAAACCTCAACAGAATCCTTATCTCATTTAAAAATTCCAAAAATATCTCTTCCAAAATATACCGATTGGGGTGATTTGATTAAATGGAAAGGTCAAGAAAATCTTCCGGGCGGATTTCCTTACACAGCCGGAATTTATCCTTTCAAAAGGACCGGGGAAGACCCGACGAGAATGTTCGCTGGAGAAGGCGGACCCGAAAGAACGAACAGAAGATTCCACTACGTTTCTGCGGAAATGGATGCAAAACGTCTGTCAACAGCGTTTGACTCCGTGACTTTGTATGGACAGGACCCTGCCCTACCACCGGATATTTATGGAAAAATCGGAAATGCGGGAGTTTCTATCGCTACATTAGATGATGCAAAAAAATTGTATTCCGGATTTGATTTGGTGAATGCAATGACTTCCGTTTCAATGACCATCAACGGACCTGCGCCGATGTTGCTGGCTTTCTTTATGAACGCGGCCATTGACCAGAATGTTGAGAAGTATATTGCTGAACATCAATTAGAAGCAAATGTTGAAAAAGCTTTAAAGGCAAAATTCGACGACAAAGGTTTAGAAAGACCAAAATATAACGGAGAATTGCCTCCTTCCAATAATGGTCTAGGATTAAAATTATTAGGTTTAACAGGTGACGAAGTGATTCCTGCGGAAGCTTATGCTGAAATTAAGGCTAAAACCATTGCAACTGTTCGTGGTACCGTTCAGGCAGATATTTTAAAAGAAGACCAGGCTCAGAATACCTGTATTTTCTCTACCGAATTTGCCTTGAGACTGATGGGTGATGTTCAGGAATATTTTATCACAGAAAAAGTAAGAAACTTTTATTCGGTTTCAATTTCCGGTTATCACATTGCCGAGGCTGGTGCGAATCCGGTTTCTCAGTTGGCATTTACATTGGCAAACGGTTTCACGTATGTTGAATATTATCTGTCAAGAGGAATGGACATCAATGATTTTGCACCGAACCTATCTTTCTTCTTCTCCAACGGTATCGACCCTGAATATTCAGTAATCGGACGTGTGGCGAGAAGAATCTGGGCA
The DNA here is from genome assembly GCF_001424105.1 of Chryseobacterium sp. Leaf394. Taxonomy (GTDB): domain Bacteria; phylum Bacteroidota; class Bacteroidia; order Flavobacteriales; family Weeksellaceae; genus Chryseobacterium. The sequence continues at coordinate 305,993 of NZ_LMQH01000004.1, forward strand.
AAAGCAATGAAACTGAAATATGGTGCAGACGAAAGAAGTCAGATGCTGAAATACCACATTCAGACTTCAGGACGTTCTCTTCACGCTCAGGAAATTGATTTTAACGACATCAGAACAACGCTTCAGGCGCTTTATGCCATCTATGACAACTGTAATTCATTGCACACCAATGCTTATGACGAGGCGATTACAACCCCGACTGAGCAATCTGTAAGAAGAGCAATGGCGATTCAGTTGATTATCAATAAAGAATTAGGATTGGCTAAAAACGAAAATCCGCTTCAGGGTTCATTTATCATTGAAGAATTGACCGATTTGGTTGAAGAAGCAGTTTATGCAGAATTCGACAGAATTACAGAAAGAGGCGGTGTTCTAGGGGCAATGGAAACGATGTACCAACGTTCAAAAATCCAGGAAGAATCGATGCATTACGAATGGCTGAAACATACCGGAGAATATCCAATTATCGGTGTAAATACTTTCCTTGGAAAAGACGGTTCACCAACGGTTCGTCCGGGAGAAGTCATCCGTTCGACTGAGGAAGAAAAGCAGGTTCAGATAGAAACGCTTCATAATTTCCAGAAGTCTAATGAAGACAAATCTGAAGCTGCCTTAAAAACTTTACAACACGCTGCCATCAATCAGCAGAATTTATTCAATGTGATGATGGATGCTGTGAAATACTGCTCGCTAGGGCAGATTACCAACGCTTTGTTTGAAGTGGGTGGGAAATATAGACGTAATATGTAAGTCTAAATTATGAAGGATTATGAATAATTCAATAACTGTCACACATCCAGGTAATGGAGATGGATTAATATCTTGGAATATACAACTGATAAGCGATTGGACAAGCGTCAATCAGGTTCGTCAAGTATTTAATGCTTAGGCTCAATTAAAGAACCTCGAAAATTCTATGGACAAAATTGAATTAGAATATTCCGACGGAAGAAAAATTCATTATAAAACCATTCAAACAAAAAGAGGATTAGCAACAAAATCTATTACATGGAAAGAATTATTTGATCGTGGAGGCAAAATTTTTGACTAGATCAAATTTTTAAATTATATATATATCAAACCTCAAGGATTTTCTTTGAGGTTTTTTTGTATTTTTACTATTCCAACAATACCAAATGCTACAAAAAACCATTCTTCTGTCTACAATCTTAATTAGCATTTTTTCATTGGCTCAGAATACAAAAGCGTCAATGCAGATAACCTATCAGATGAATCTGATTTCCGATTCGCTGCAGAGAGAAAAAGTTAAATCTGCCGAGTTTATATTACTTTGTAATACAACAGAATCTGTATTTTACACAAAGGAAGCGAAAGACTATTATGATAATGAATCAGGAAAAAAAGGAAGTTCCACATTGAATTTAATTAATTCCAGTGTAGGCGGCATCCCCAGATTTCCAAAACATCGGGAAAGCGTTCACAGAAATGAAGGGAAAACTATAGTAAACACTGATGTGGGAAAATACATTTTTGCTTACGAAGAACCGGATTTAAAATGGGAAATCCTCAGTCAGAAGAAAGATATTTTAGGCTATACCTGCAGGCTGGCGTCAGCAGTGACAGATACAAACGACACCTTTTTTGTGTGGTTTGCTGAGGACATTTCTATCCCTGACGGACCGTTCAGATTTAAAGGACTTTCAGGACTTGTTCTCGAAGTACATAATACAAACAGAACAATCAAATTTACTGCTGTCGGAATTACAAAATCTGAAGAAACGATTGAGCCTATCTCTTATCCCAACAAAATCATTACGAAGAATAAAGAACAGTATCTGGAAGCAAGAAAAAACTACCATGCAAATCCATCTGCGTACAATGGAAACCTAAGAATTTTTGATGCATCCGGCAAAGAGACGACATACAAAATGCACGAAAGACTAAAAAAAATTAATGTTTTTTTAGATTAATTATGAAACCCAAAGCCATCTTCAACTGGAGCAGCGGAAAAGATTCTGCACTTGCCTTATACAAAATTTTAAAAGAAGATCATTTTGAAGTCACTTCCCTGCTGACCAGCATCAATAAAGATTTTCAGCGAATTTCTATGCACGGAGTTCATGTTTCTTTACTTGAAAAACAGGCTGAAAGTTTAAATTTAGATTTAATTAAAATGGAAATTCCTAAAGAGCCGTCGATGGAAGAATATCAGGACATTATGTCGAAAACGATGAAGGGAATCAAATCCCAGGGGGTAACTCATTCTGTTTTTGGAGACATTTTTCTGGAAGATTTAAAGGAATACCGTGAAAAACAGCTTGAAACCATCGGAATGAAAGCTATTTTTCCTTTGTGGAAGCAAAATACAACCGACCTCATCCATGAATTTCTGGATTTGGGTTTTAAAACCATTATCACCTGTGTAAACGAAACCTATCTAGATAAAAGTTTTGCAGGAAGAATCATAGATGAAAATTTCATTAAAGACCTCCCAGAAAATGTTGATCCCTGCGGAGAAAACGGTGAATTTCACACCTTCACTTTTGACGGACCGATTTTTAAAAATAAGATTGAATTTGAAATCGGAGAAACGCTTATGAAGACGTATCCCAAACCAAAAGCTGACGACAGTGATGCCGGAGAATATGTCTTTTGGTTTTGTGATTTGATTGCAAAATAATTTTGTTTCTGTAATAATTTTTCTATTTTTAGGAAAAACAAATTTGATGCTTTACAGAATATTTCTCATTTCGATTCTTGGATTTTTCTTTTTTTCCTGCGAAAAAGCAGTGCCGCAAAAACCCGTCGACACCAAAGCCATTGCCGATTCGGCAGTTTTAGATTTTAAAAAGAAACTCATTGCTTCACAGATCGATTCGGTTTTCAATAAGTATCAATTCAACGGAAGTGTCGGTATTTTTAAGGATAGTATTGAACTTTACAGAAAAAATGATGGTTTTTCAGATTTTGACAGTCAGACTAAAATTAATCACTCAACCGTTTTCTCTATTGCTTCGATCAGCAAACAGTTTACAGCAGTTCTGATTTTGCTGGAAATGGAAAAAGGAAAACTTAGCTTGGATGACAAAGCCTCAAAATACATCAAAGAATTCCAGAAAAAAGAATACGAAAACATCACAATTCATCAACTTTTGAATCACAGTTCGGGTCTGAATAATTATGGCGAAAAGTTGATGTTTAAAAGCGGTTCGGGTTTCAATTATTCCAATGATGGTTTCAATGCTTTAGGAAAAATTGTGGAAGCTGTATCAGGAAAATCTTTTGATGAAAATATGCTGGATCTGTTCAAAAAAGTGGGAATGAAAAACTCCTCAACAGGAACAGCGTTTCAGGGACAGAATTTTGCCAAAACTTACGTGGGTAATTCAAAATCACAAAAGGTGGTCGACGGAATGCCGAAACGGTTAGATAAAAATGAAATCGGAATTCCTGCAGGCGGCATTTTGTCGACAGTGGATGACCTGCATTTGTGGAATAACGCTTTGTACGGAGGAAAAATTTTAAAACCGGAAACCCTTAAAAAATTTATGTCTAAAAGCACCGAAAGACAGCATCCTGTTCTCGGAACCATGGGTTACGGACTGGGAATTATGACGGATAACAAACCAGTTTCTTATTTCCACAGTGGTTATGTGAAAGGTGCGCCGTCTCTGAATATTTATTATCCCAAAACTAAAACTTCCGTTATTATTCTATCCAATATTGCAGATGAGGAAAAAGGCAAATCTGCGGCTTTCAAACCTCATCAGAAGATTAAACAAATTATTGATCAGCTGGAGAATGTGAATTAACAGACTTTAAAAATTGTTTTGAATCTCAATTAAACTAAAACTTCGCATATCTTTGCAACAATGATTTCAGCAGAGAAAATAATTTTAGGAATTGATCCCGGAACAGCGATTATGGGATTTGGTTTAATATCGGTAAAAAAAGGAAAGATGGAAATGATTTCCATCCATGAACTGATTCTGAAGAAATACCCCAATCACGAAACGAAACTGAAGTATATTTTCGATAAAACCTTAGCCTTAATTGACGAGTTTCATCCGGACGAAGTCGCTTTGGAAGCCCCTTTCTTCGGGAAAAATGTACAGTCAATGCTGAAACTGGGCAGAGCTCAGGGAGTTGCCATGGCTGCAAGTCTTCACAGAAATATTCCGATTACAGAATATTCTCCTAAGAAAATAAAAATGGCAATCACCGGAAACGGGAATGCCAGTAAAGAACAGGTAGCGGGTATGCTTAAAAGTCTTTTAAACTTAAAAGAATTCCCGACAAAATATTTAGATGCTTCCGACGGTCTGGCAGTTGCGGTCTGCCACCACTTTAATTCGGGAACAGTTACTGATACCAAATCCTATTCCGGATGGGACAGTTTCCTGAAGCAGAATCCCGATCGTTTAAAATAAAATATTATTTATACTCTTCGGGAGTAACCGAAAAATCAGTGGTTACTTTACCGTTTTTGTCGTAATACATGTAATCAAATTTTATTTTTTTATCTTTCAAATCAGCCATTTCCTGTGAAGATTTCAGACTTTTCTCAGCTTCAAGCTTTGCTTCGTCTTTGAAAACCTTTATTTCTTCCGCAGTTACATTTTCCTTGACATCTTCTGTAAGCGTGTAATGGTATTTTAAGCTTAAATGTCCGGCAGAAACACTGTCAAGCCTTATTCCATCGCTTAAGATCTGAGGCGTCATCTTGTTCATGTCCATTGCAGCGTCTTTTAATTCTTTATCTACAGGATCTTCGTTTTTACACGAAACCATAAGAAGTGCGACAGAAAGTGCTGAGATTTTAATACCGTTTTTCATAATACTATTTTTTTGTGATGCGCTTACTACTGCAAGAATTATGCAATTAGGAAAAGCTGAAATCACTTACAAATTAAAATACTTGGTAAAACCTATTACTATTTGTAACAATGGTATGTTATTTAATACTAATTTTGTATAAATTTTTATAATGAAGAATACACAAGCTACTCTATATCAAAACAATTACAGGATCAACTGGTTTCAGAAATTTCTGCTGCTTTGCTCCGGTGGCAACATCCATATTTTAAGAAAGACACCAAGCGAGTGGAATAAATTTTCAGGGATAGGCGGTATCGTTTTATTTACTGCAGTTTTTGCAACTTTATCTGCGGCTTATGCAATGTTTACGATTTTCGACGACATCTGGGCTTCTATAGGTTTTGGAATTCTGTGGGGTTTGATGATTTTTAATTTAGACCGATACATTGTTTCCTCAATAAAAAAAACGGGGACATGGTGGAATCAGATCCTGATGTCTATTCCGAGATTAATTTTAGCAACATTTTTAGGAATTATTATATCTAAACCTTTAGAGCTTAAAATTTTTGAAAAAGAAGTCAATAAGCAGTTGAACACAATAATTCAGCGGAACAAAACTGAACTTCAAAAGCAGATGAACGGCAGAATTCTTCAGCAAAGCGGCCCCTTCGAAACAGAAAAAAATCTGATTGCCGAAAAAACAGCTCAGTATCAAAAATCCTACGACTCGGCAGCGGTGGAACTGGAGAAGGAAATTTTAGGAAAACAATCCAACTTAACGAGCGGGAAAGTTGGTTTTGGAACGAACGCCAAAAGAAAACAGGAACTGAAAGAACAGCGCAGACAGGATCTGGAAAACTATCAGAAGCAGACAGCTCCAAGACTGGAATATTTAGACAAAGAAATTTCCAAGGTTTACACTAATCTTGAAACGGAAAGAAAATCTACCGAAACATTTGAAGATAAGTTCAACGGTTTTGCAGCGAGATTGCAGGCTTTGGATGAGCTGGGAAAAAACTCAGCTATTATTGCTACTGCAGCAGCTTTCATTATGGGACTTTTTATCTGTCTGGAAATTTCACCGGTTTTGGTTAAACTAATTTCTTCGGTGGGACCCTATGATTATCTTTTAGAAAAAGCAGAAAATGATTTCAGGCTTTATTCAAAGGAAAAAATAGAGAAAGGAAACGCACAAACCGACTTTAGAATTGATGATTTTAAAGAGAATTTAAAGAATAAAATCTAAAATAAATACCCCTAACAAACTACCTTCCAGTGCATTCCGGAAGGTTTTTTTATGAATTTATGCAAACGAATGAAAAGAAATCTTAACTTAGCATTACAAATTTCAAAACTAATATATCATGAAAAAATTAACTTTGGCAGGTGCCCTTCTTATGGGCATCCTTTCGTCATCACCTGTAAATGCCCAGGCTTCAGATCCTTTTTTAGGTCAGATCGCATTTGTTCCCTACAATTTTGTTCCTAAATTCTGGGCTCCCTGCAACGGTCAGCTTCTCCCTATTGCACAAAATCAGGCATTATTTTCATTGCTTGGAACTATGTATGGAGGAAATGGAACGACTACTTTTGCATTACCTGACATGAGAGGAAGAGTTTTGGTACACGAAGGACAGGCTCCGGGCGGACCTACTTCCTATACTATGGGACAAACCGGTGGTACAGAATCTGTAACATTACTGGTTACCCAGATGCCGGCTCACTCTCACACGGTAAATGCAGTGAGTAGTGAAGGAAATCAAAATTCGCCCACCAGCAATCTTCCGGCAGATACCAAAGCTCTGGATAAAGAGTATTCTGACGCGGCAGCCAATACTACAATGAAGGCAACGATGGTAAATCCTACCGGAGGAACCCAACCTCATGAGAACAGACCGCCGTTTGTTACATTGAAATGCATCATCTCCTTACAGGGCGTTTTTCCATCCCAAAATTAATGCAGTATGAAAACCATACTCGCCTTTTGTCTGGCCATTGGAAGCTCAGCTTTCGCCCAGACGATAACTTTTAAAGGCTGTTACAGCCTTTTTGACAGCAGCAACACTTTTACCTTTACCAAAACCGGTGTAGATTCTTTCGGTAAAAATATTTACATCACCATTCCTGTAAACGGGGATCAGGATTGTGGCGGACTTGGTGTGTGCGAATTTAAAATTCAATGGAACAACTCGCTCAGCAGATGGGAATTTTTAGCTGATACCGGAAATGGAGATTTTGTAAATCCATATTTGATTTATTATAATTCTACAGGAAATAATGTTGTAGCCAATCCACCTGCAAATAACTTCGGGACGTGGGTAGAAAATACTGCTGTAACCACGGGAGCCTGTGGCGGAAATCTTTCTGCTGCCAATTCTACCATGAGTGGCGATGTGCATTCATCTTTTCTTGCGACAGCTGAGAGTCTGAAAAATGCTAAAATTCAGTTATTCCCCAATCCGGTTTCTGATTTTATTAAAATATCTGGCATCACAAAGGCGGAGTCTGTAGAAATCTATAATATTTCAGGGCAGCTTGTGAGAAAAGAAACATTTCAAGAAAGGCTGATTGTTTCCGAATTGAGCGCCGGCACATTTATGCTCAGAATTAGAGATGCTGAAGGTAAAAATTATGAATTTAAATTTATAAAGAAATAAGAGTTACTTTTTTCTTGAAACAAAACCGGCGGTCACAAAATGACCGCCGGTTTCAATATTTTGAATTCTAAAATTTCTACAAAGAATAATTTGGAGCTTCCTGAGTAATAATAACATCATGAGGATGAGATTCTTTCAAACCGCTTCCGGTAATCATCACCATTTTGGTGTCTTTCTGTAAAGCTTCAATATCTTTTGCTCCACAGTAGCCCATTCCGGCTCTTAAACCTCCGGTAAGCTGGAAAACAACATCTTCTATTTTACCTTTGCTTGGCACACGTCCTTCAATTCCTTCAGGAACAAATTTCTTAGCCTCACTCTGGAAATATCTTTCTTTTCCTCCACGTTTCATGGCGGAAAGACTTCCCATTCCCTGGTATGTTTTGAATTTTCTACCCTGGAAGATGATTTCTTCTCCCGGTGCTTCATCTGTTCCGGCAAGAAGTGAACCCAGCATTACTGCTCCTGCTCCACTCGCAATTGCTTTTACGATGTCTCCTGAAAGTTTGATTCCACCATCAGCGATGACCGCTACATTTTTAGACTGAGCATATTCATAAACATTGTAAATCGCAGATAACTGAGGAACTCCAACTCCTGCAACTACTCTTGTTGTACAGATTGAACCTGGACCAACTCCTACCTTTACAACATTCGCTCCTGCATTGATCAGATCCTCGGCAGCTTCGGCGGTTACAATGTTTCCACCTACAATATCCAGATTAGGATAGGATTTTCTGATTTCAGAAATCTTATCTAAAACACCTTTTGAATGTCCGTGAGCAGAATCGATACCGATAATGTCAACTCCGGCTTCCACCAAAGCAGCCACTCTATCCATCGTGTCTTCGCCTACGCCAACTCCTGCACCAACAATCAGACGGCCTTTATGGTCTTTATTTGAGTTGGGATATTCGAGCTGATTGTCGATATCTTTAATCGTAATTAAACCTACCAGTTTATTGTTTTCATCAACGATCGGAAGCTTTTCTACACGGCTTTTAAGAAGAATTTCTTTGGCTTTTTCAAGGTTTGTATTTTTATCAGAAGTGATCAGATTATTTTTGGTCATAATCTCTTCTACCTTCAGATCAAGGTTTTCCTGATATTTTACGTCTCTGTTGGTGATAATTCCGATCAGCGTGTTTTCGGCATCCACTACGGGAAGACCTGAAATTTTATATCTTGCCATCGTTTCTTTAGCCTCAGCCAAAGTGTGATCTTTTGAAAGCGTTACGGGATCAGAGATCATTCCGTTTTCGGAACGTTTTACTCTGTTGACCTGAGCAGCCTGCTCTTCGATGGTCATATTTTTATGAATGAAACCCAAACCACCAACTCTTGCCAGTGCAATCGCCAAATCAGCCTCCGTCACCGTATCCATTGCTGCGGAAACGATAGGAACGTTAAGCGTAATTTTGTCGGTAAGTCTTGATTTTAATGAAACCTGATTAGGTAAAACTTCAGAATAAGCAGGGACTAGAAGCACGTCATCGAAAGTGATGGCTGTCTCTACAATTTTGTTATGAATAGACATCTTTACTTTCTTGCAAAATTAAGACTTTTTACCGGAATACGAAAATGAGTTTAAATAGTTTAAATAAAACTTAACAATACATAAAATAAATGTAAAAATGACCGTCTCAAAAAGACGGTCATTAAAGTTAAATATAAAATGAACTGTTAATCTATTTTTCTCAGACTTCCGCCAGAGACTTTGCTGATGTCTGAATCAATTTTAGGATTTCCCTTATACTCTATAGTTCCTCCTGATGAAGCTCTTGCAGAAAGTTCGTCTAAAATATGGGTTGATATTCTTGCTCCGGAAGTTGACTGAACTTTCAGCTGACCAAATTTAAAACCTTCTGCATTGAAAACCGCTCCGCTGCTCATATCCACCGTACCAAATCTTGCATTGCCTTTAAGGTTCGCAGTGGAACCGCTTGATGATTTTACTGACAGATCATTGGTATTGAGCTGAGAATTCATTACCGCTCCTGAGTTTACTTCAACTACAGTATGTTCTTTGATATTTAACGTACCATTTACAACTGATCCCGAAGAAATATTAAGAGCCAAACGATTTTCATTAATATTATTTATCGAATTAAATATCGCTCCTGAAGAAGTTTTAATCGACTCGATTTTGGGGGCTGAAACATTCACGCTGATGTTTTTGATCTGTAAATTTTTCTTATCCTTGTTATCAATATAAACATTAAGAATCCCATCCTCTACTTTTGTAACAACATACTGCATTTTGTCAGCATCAGCTACCACTCTTACACTGACAGGATTTTCCTGTTTAAAATTAACTACAACTCCCGTAGCTGCACTGATTCCCAAAAACTGGCCTACATTTCTGTCTTCTCCACTCAGGTAAACGCTGTTTTTATTTTGACTTGTATTTTCTTTCTTACCGCTTTTTACAGTCAGCGTATTTTCTGACGAACTGATCATTTTATTCACATCATCCATCTTCATCTTTCCGTTCAGCATAAAAATCACAATCTCATCTTTGGAATCTACATTGAAAATCAGATTTTCAAGAATGCCGTTTTTTGCGTTTTCGGCAAGAAATTTCATTGAGACATCGTCACTTTTCAATGACATTAATTCATTAAGATTAAGATCTGAAAGCAGTTTTGACACCCTTTCACTTTTCTCTTCATTCATTTTGATCTGACCTCTATTTTCAGATTTCAAATGATCGGGAAATGTAATTTTATTAAAAACCAATAATTTCAAACCATCCACATCGCGCATTACAGGCTTAATTTTACCTAAATACTCATCGCTGATATCGATGCTGTTGAGCAAAGCAAACATTGGTTTTTTAATTTCAATTGAAGTCACACCCTTTTTCTGCATATCGTTGAAGAGCTGATCAATTTTTTCATTCTGAGCTGTACAGGTCGTAAAGCTGCCCAGAAAAAAGAGGATGAATAAAACTATATTTTTCATTGTATTTCTATTTTAATATTCTTCTGTAAAACCTTCGTCTTTATTAAAAGAAGCTACCGTTTTCCTGAATTCTTTACCCATTTTCATCAGTGAAAAAGTGGTGACATCCAACGCTTCTTTCTCACTCGAAATTTTTCTTCCGTTTACAATTACATAAGAATCTCTGTACCCGGAGGAATCTTCAGAAACTGCATTCTGGACAAATTTTGGTTTGATCTGTTTTTTCATTCTGGCCTTTTTCGAAAGAATTTCATCCAGTACATCGTTTTCAGCAACCGTGCTTTCAACAAAAACCGAATCTCTCTTTTCTCCCGCTATAGAATCGGAATAATTGACAGCCATCTGATTTTCATGCTCATGATTTTCGGCGACAAACTCATTTTTCTGTTTCAGAACTTCGTTTTTGACTAAATTTTCCTGATTTGCAACTGTGTTTTTATTTAAATTAAAAATTAAGGTCAAACCTAAAACAATCACTGCACTTGCAGCCATCCAAAACCATTTCGGAAAAGAAGGTTTACTGTTTTTTATAGGAATTACAGACTTATCTTCATTACTGCCTTCCGCTTTTTGAAGAAAATCTTCAAAATCCCAGTTCATTTTTTCTTCCTTTAAACTTTGGAAGACTTCGTTATATTTATCTTGAAATTTGTCGTTGCTCATAGCTCATCAATTGTGAGATTTGTTCTTTTACTTTTTGTCTCGCCCGCATAAGATTGACTCTTACTGCGTTTTCTTCCATTTCCAGCATTTCAGAAATTTCAGACACTTCATATTCTTCTACGTCCTTCAAATGAATGACCATTTTCTGTTTTTCAGGAAGCTGGTTGATAAAACCGATAATCTGCTCCTTCATATTGTTTACATCCATGCTGTACAATTCTGACCGGTGAAGCTGTAGATCTGCAAAACCTAACTTAACATCATGATGCTTCAGTCTGTTCAGACATTCATTTTTGACAGATTTTAAAGCATAAGATTTAAAATTTCCAAACTGCGCCAGTTCCTCTTTTTTCTCCCAGAATTTGATCATCAAATCCTGAACTACATCTTCGGCTTCATCGCTGCTCATCACAAACCTTTTCGCAAAACGATACATCTCATCTCTGAGAATAAATACCGTATTCCTAAAAGTTTCATGGGTCATAAATCTGTTTCTATTAGTAAGACAATCTGAATTGGAAATATATTACACTTCAATGAAAAAAACTTCAAAAAAGTTTGAAGTTTTAATTTTTATTTGCTGTAAAACAAATTATTTTGAAACATTAAGATCTATTAAGTTTTTTAGAATTAATAAGTTGAGCTTCGCTTTAAGCCACATGCTTAATTAATATCTTCGGATATTTACTTAAAAAAACTTAACAACTAAAACATTTTAATAGTTCAAATTTCTCCTCAACATTTTTTAATAATTTTCAAAAATATGCTTAAAGATTGCCTTGTCATGCTCAGTTAAAGGCAATTTTCGTCTTGCCATTACTTTTTCAGCGACCTCATAAGCTTTGTCTAATTTAAACCGTTCATCATCTTTAAATCCGCCCCAGGAAAAATTTTCAATTAAATTTGGAGGGAAACCTTCTTTAAAAATGTTGGATGCCACGCCGATTACCGTTCCGGTATTCAATTGCGTATTAATTGCTGTTTTAGAATGATCTCCCATAATCACACCGGCAAACTGCAATCCTGTATCCTGAAAATCTTTGGTTCTGTAATTCCACAATTTTACATTTCCGTAATTATTTTTGAGATTGGATGAATTGGTATCTGCACCCAGATTACACCACTCGCCAATCACCGAATTTCCAACAAAACCATCATGACCTTTATTGGAATATCCGAAAATAATGATGTTGCTCACCTCACCACCCACTTTCGAATGCGGGCCAACCGTTGTAGCACCGTAAATTTTCGCGCCCAAATTGAATTTTGAACCTTCGCAAAGCGCAATCGGACCACGGAGATTACAACCTTCCATTACTTCTGCATTTTTTCCAATGTAAATCTTTCCGGTTTTGGTATTTATGGTTGAAAATTCAACTTCAGCACCTTCTTCAATAAATAAATCTTCTTTATTGCCTAAAAACCCATTTGTAGATGATAATTCCTGTGAAGTTTTTCCTTTAGTCAATAATTCAAAATCGAAATCGATGGCTTCTTTGTTAAAAGTAAAAAGGTCGGTTGGTTTTTTGAAGAAAATCAATTTTTCTTTGATATCGGTCATCTTTTCAATCTGATTCAGAGAAAATCCATTCATATTGATTTTTGCAGCAACAAGTTCATCTTCATAAACCAATGCTTCGCCTTGTTTTAGATCTTTAATCTGCTCAATTACTGTTTCCGTAGGCAAAAAATTGGGAACTAAAAACAGACTTTCTTTTTTCTCCGGCTCTCTGAATTTCTGCTGAAGATACATTTCTGTAAACCATGAAATTTCATTTGAGTCTAAAATTTTCTGCCATCTTTCGGAAAACGTAAGAATTCCGCAACGCATTTCTGCGACAGGACGGGTAAAAGTAAGCGGAAGAAAATCTTCCCAATATTGTGCATCGGAGAATACGAGTTGCATGCGGGTTTGGGTTTAAAATTTATGTTTCGGGTTCCGGGATTCGGGATTCGAATGTGACAAAAATACAAATCCTGGGATAAATTTTTGCCATGGAGATTTTAATTTTGAGTGATGCACACAAAAAAAGCCTCCCGAAAACCGGAAGACTTTAAAATATTGTAAATTCAAAAAATTACTTAGCGAATTTTTTGTATTTGTTCATGAACTTGTCAACTCTACCTGCAGTGTCAACCAATTTAGTTTTTCCTGTGTAGAAAGGGTGAGAAGTAGAAGAGATTTCCATTTTGATCAATGGGTACTCAGTTCCTTCATACTCGATTGTGTCTTTAGTGTCTGCAGTAGATTTGCATAAAAATACCTCGTCGTTACTCATATCTTTGAAAACAACAAGTCTATAATTTTCTGGGTGAATTCCGTTTTTCATAATAAATTTTTTAAAAAATTAAAGTTTTGCTTTCGAAATAGTAATGGTATTTCTTCTGCTAAATTTTAGGTTGCAAAAATACAATTTTTTTTAAAATATCCAAACACCTTGAACATTATTTTTCTGAAATAAGAAAATTGAAGTATTTTTCGTTAAATTTGGAACTCTTAAACCTGAATTTCAATGAAATTTAAAATCATTCTTCTAAGTTCCTTCTGGATACTTTTATTGGCCGTTTCCTGCAACAGAGACGAAATCTCTTTCGACACGCCGTCTCAGGAACTCAGCTTTAACCGTGATACAATATTTTGTGATACCGTTTATCATCAGGTAAGATCTGAAACGTACGCCGTAAAAGTGTATAACAACGAAGACAAAGATGTTCTGATCCCAAGAATTCATCTTGAAAAAGGAGGGGCTTCTTTATACAAGATCAATGTCGACGGTAAACCAGGTTTTGATTTTAAAGATGTTCCTTTAAGAAAAAAAGACAGTCTTTATATTTTTGTTGAAATAGCTCCTTCAGCTACCGGACCCGAAGCGATTGCTGAAGACAGAGTGCTTTTCACTAGTCCGGCCGGACAGCAACATGTGACCTTATTTTCAGTAGTTCAGGATGCTGAATTTTTTATTCAGACACCAACCAATCCTAATGTAATTGATGCCAATACCAACTGGACCAACTCTAAAGCTAAAATTATCTACGGAAATCTGACTTTGGATGACGGCATTGCACTGAATGTACAGTCGGGAACTAAAATTTATTTCCACAAAAACAGCGGAATGAAAATTTCCAATGGCGCTTCCCTGAATCTGAACGGAACCCAAACCGAGCAAATCATCATGCGTGGCGACCGAAACGACACCTATTACGACACGATCCCAAACAACTGGAACTCGGTAAAAATGGAAGCCGGATCAATTTTAAATATGAATCATACAAGACTTTTTGGAGGAATCAATGGTCTTGACATGAAGCAGGCAACTGCCAATATCAATAATTCTTTTATTCATAATTTTTTAGATAATGGGATTTACGCTGTTGCGTCGACGGTAAATGCAAGCAATCTGGTAATGAACAACTGTGGAGACGCCTGCGTTTCTATTTTTAAGGGTGGAAATCATTCTTATGTCCATTCTACAATTGCCAATTATTCAGATCTTTTGAGTTCCAGAAACCGAATAGGAATTTTCGCCACTAATGAATGGAAGAATGAAACCGGACAAATAGAACAGGGTGCCTTACAACAATTAAACATCTGGAATTCGATTGTTTACTCTGACCGGGATAATGCTGTGAATTTTGAGCAGACGCCTGGGCAGCAGTTCAACTTTCTGATCAGAAATTCACTTCTGAAATATTCAGGAACTTCCGAGGCCGGTTTTCCTTTTGACAATAACCCAACTTTTGTTGTTCAGAGTTTAAAAAACGAAGATCCTAAATTCATTAATTTCTTTGCTGCACAGATGAATCTCCGCGTAAAAGCTGATTCTCCGGCGAGAAATAAAGGCAATGCAGCCATCGCTGCTTCGGTTCCAACAGATATCGTCGGCGTTTCAAGAACTTCCAATATAACTTTGGGAGCCTATCAGTAAATTTGAGATTTGAGATTTGAGATTTGAGATTCGAGATTTGAGATTCGAAAATAAGTGATGAGCAATTATTAATGTAATTGACACAAGTTTGATCAAAACAATATTACGGATTTAACTCTTGGCTCTTTTAACTTTTGCCTTTGCTCTTTACTTGGCTCTTTTAACTTTAAACCTGGCTCTTTTTAACATGGAAATTACTACGCTTCAAACACAGGTGGACGAATGGATCAAAACCATTGGTGTCCGATATTTTAATGAACTGACCAACATGGCAATGCTTACCGAGGAAGTAGGCGAAGTTGCCAGAATTATTGCCAGAAGATATGGTGAGCAGAGCGAGAAGGAAAGCGATAAGACCAAAGATCTGGGCGAAGAATTAGCCGATGTTTTGTTTGTAACTTTATGTCTGGCCAATCAAACCGGTGTCAATCTGCAGGAAGCTTTTGACAAAAAAATGAAGATAAAAACTGATCGCGATAAAGACAGGCATCAGAATAATCAAAAATTGAAATAGAAACTCATGAAGTTCCGCTTTACTTACTTGCTACTTCTTCTTACATTTACCTTTTACAGCTCACAAATTTTTGTGCCTTATCGTCAAGGTGACAAATTTGGAATTTCTGATGAAAGCGGAAAACTGGTGGTTCCTTCACAGTTCGATAAAATCGCTGTTGGATATAATAACGATTTCACAGGAATTAAAATCAGCCCAAGTTTGAAAAAATCTTACATTCTAAAAGACAGAATCATTTTGAAAGACACCGATTTTGCCTATTTTGAAAATGAAGGAGATTTTGTAAAAGCTGTTAAAATAAAGGATAAAGAAGCCTATAATGGTTCGCACGGAAATCCGAATTATCTTTCAAAGTTTCTATACAATCTCAAAGGTGAACAGATTCTTGACCGGGCTTACAACAATATTATTGTAATTGATGAAAGCGCAACCAAAGGAAATGCTTTAAAAGAAACAGCACTTTTACTTTTGTACTCTTCCGAAAACCATTATGGATTATACCAAATCGATAAAAAGCAAAAGAAAATCATCAAAACTTTTTTTGAAAATTCTTATGACGTAGATACAGATTATGAGAAGTTTCCAAAATCTTTTGCCATAACGTACGATTCAGGCGGGATGAAAAAGAAACTGCTAATCGATTTTGAAAACGGAAAGATTAAATCATCAAAAACAGACGAATTAGGATATAGCAACGATAATGGTCGCAACGGTTACGGCCGCTCCGGTTATTCTTCGTACGAAGCCACAAAAATGCCGAATTTTGAGGTAGAAAAAAATCCCATACCAGAAAACTCAGAAGGAAAAATCATTCACGTAAGAGAATCTTTTGAGGATAAAACACCGGAAGAATTATCTTTTGAAACAAAGGACGCCTCTTATGATTACGCCTATATCAAAAAAGAGAAAAATAAATCCGGCTATTTTCTAACAAGCGAAAACAAGTATTTGATCATGCCAAAATATGATAAAATAATGATTGCGGACGGTCACGGAGTTTTTGCCAGCGGATTTATAGTTAAAAATTCAGAAAACTATCAATATCTGGTATTCATGAATAAAACTCAGGAATTTATAACACCTGAATCTAAAATGATTCCCTATTTTTTCCGGAGAGATTATGGAAAAAAAGGCTTCCAACTCTTCAAAATGTTTGATAAAGACAATAAATTTTTCTGCTACGCAGATCAAAACGGCAAATTATACTATTCAAAATGATTCTAAAAAAATCTTCACTTAAAAACAATACAACCATACAAATCAGCGGTTCGAAAAGTATTTCGAATCGTTTGTTGATTTTGGAAAGTCTGTTCGAAAACATAGAAATCAGTAATTTATCCAATTCTCAGGACACACAATTACTTCAAAAAGCTTTATCGGAAAACTCCGAAACAGTAGACATTCATCACGCAGGA
Source organism: Chryseobacterium sp. Leaf394 (assembly GCF_001424105.1). Taxonomy (GTDB): domain Bacteria; phylum Bacteroidota; class Bacteroidia; order Flavobacteriales; family Weeksellaceae; genus Chryseobacterium. The sequence goes on from NZ_LMQH01000004.1 coordinate 322,911, forward strand.
ACGGCAATGCGTTTTTTAACATCATTTTATTCAATTCAGGATGGGAAAACGACAGTTCTTACCGGTTCGGGAAGAATGAAAGAAAGACCAATCAAAAATTTGGTTACCGCTTTGCAAAATTTGGGGGTTGAAATCGAATATTTAGAAAATGAAGGTTTCCCGCCGTTGAAAATTACGGGAAGAAAAATTACTGAGAAGAAAGTTGATGTTCCGGCTAATATTTCAAGCCAGTTTATCACTTCTCTTCTGTTAATTGCGGGAAAACTGGAAAACGGTTTGGAAATCAATTTAGTAGGCGAAGTTACATCACGTTCATATATCGAGATGACACTCAATATATTAACCCATTTTGGAATTAAAAATAAATTTGAAGGAAATACAATCAAAGTTGAATCATTCATCAATTATCAACCATCAATCATTAATTATGAAGTGGAAAGCGACTGGAGTTCTGCGTCGTACTTCTACTCATTTGCTGCGATCGGAAGAGAAACAATTCATCTGAAAAGTTTTCACAAAGACTCTACTCAGGGAGATTCGGCGATTGCAGAGATTTATGAAAAGTTTTTGGGGATTAAAACGATCTTCACAGAAAAAGAACACCAATTGACTCTTCAGCCTGTTGAAAATTTCCAGTTTCCTGAAAAGATTGTTTTGGATATGAACAACTGTCCGGACATTGCGCAAACCCTTTGTGTAACGGCCGCAGCATTGAAAATCCCGTTTGAAATTTCAGGTTTGGGAACATTAAAAGTGAAAGAAACAGACCGACTTTTGGCTTTAAATATTGAATTAAAAAAACTGGGTTGCGAAACTGAGATTGGAGATTCAACTATCAAATCAATCAACTTCACAGAGCCTGAAGAAAACATTTCCATTAAAACCTATCAGGATCACAGGATGGCGATGAGTTTTGCACCGTTTTGCCTGATTAAGGAATTAAATATTGAAGATGAGGATGTTGTGGAAAAATCTTATCCGATGTTTTGGGAGGATTTAAACTTTTTTTTGAAATATTAATTTACTTTTCTCAGTTAACTTTTGAACCAATAGTCTTCAGCCGTAATCATCACTTTTAAAATGAAAATATTATTCAGACAAAGCATTAAAAAGAAATTTAACAAAATCAACAGAGGAAAAAGCACCCACCAAAGAATATCATCAACAGTTTATTCATAAATTTACCATTCTTATCAAATTAAACGGTTTGAGAATGAAATTACAAATTCACAAATCGTAATACAAATAAATATTTCAGTTTTAAATGTCACACCACAAAACAATCATCATCACCGGAACTTCCTCAGGAATAGGTTTCGTACTTGCAGAATATTTCGGAAAAAAAGGTCATCACATCTATGGACTGAGCCGAAAATTTACTGAAAATCAATATTTTAAATCAATCCCAACCGATATTACTGATAATGATGCCGTTCAGAATGCAATTGCCGAAGTTTTAAAAACCGAAAGCAAAATCGACGTGCTCATCAACAACGCCGGAATGGGAATGGTAGGTGCTGTGGAAGATTCTTCGAAGGAGGATATTTTAAAATTATTTAATCTGAATCTTGTGGGAGCAGTACAAATGATGACCGCCGTGATGCCGAAAATGCGTGAACATAAATTTGGCCAGATCATCAATGTTTCGAGTATTGGAAGCGAAATGGGATTGCCTTTCCGCGGATTTTATTCAGCTTCGAAATCGGCTTTGGATAAAGTTACAGAAGCGATGAGATATGAAGTTTATCCGTGGAATGTGAATGTCTGTTCACTACATCTAGGTGACATAAAAACCAACATTGCAGAAAACCGCGTCAAAACAAAAGTGACTGAACCTTACAAAAATGTTTTTGACAAAGTGTATGCTTTGATGAATTCCCACGTTGGCGACGGAACCGAGCCTCTGGAAGTTGCTGAGTACATCGACCAACTTTTAACTAAAAAGAAGTGGAAAGCTCATTATTATTTCGGTAAATTCGGCCAGAAAATCGGTGTTCCTCTGAAATGGATTCTGCCACAGGGAACGTATGAGAATCTGATGAAGAAATACAATAAATTGTAAGATTTGTAGTTTGAAGTTTGAGATTTGAAATTAGTTCTGAACATATTCTTTGTCCTGATCTGCGTTTTAGCACAAGCGCAGAAAAAACAGTATTTTCTGATTGACACTGAAACTAAGATCCGAAAAAAGGTAAAAGATTCTGCGACAGCGGTAAAATTTCTCGATTCACTGGCGCAGAGCAACTACTTTTTCACAGAACTGAAAGAGGTTAAAATCAAAGGTGACAGTACAGAAATTTTCTTTGACAAAGGCAAAAATTACAATATAACTTATGTTTCGCTTTCAGACTCCATCGTCAAAAAACTGAAAACTGAGAAAGAGTTTTTCACTAAAAATTTAGATTCTACAAAGAACAAAATTAACAAAGCTTATATTGATGACGGTTTTGCCTTCAGCCGTTTAAAATCTACAGTGAAAACCAAGAAAAACGGTTATCCAGTAGTGGAACTTGACATTAATAAAAACGATAAACGTACGGTTGACGGCTTTGTAATGAAAGGTTATACGAGAGTTCCGAAGCGTTTTGTGAAAAATTTAAACAAGGAGTTTAAAGGTAAAAATTACGATGACAAAAACCTTATCGCCATTAACAAACAGTTTCAGGGACATCCTTTTTTATCGCTTGAGAGGCAGCCGCAAACTTTATTTACAAAAGATTCCACGCAGATCTATCTTTTTTTGGAGAAGAAAAAAACAAATACTTTTGATGGAGTAATTGGTTTTGGAAATGACAAGACCGAGAAATTTACCTTAAACGGTACGCTTAACGTGAACTTTAAAAACATGTTCAACGGTTTTGAAACCATTAATCTTTATTGGCAGAGAAACCCCGATAAAGGCCAGAATTTCGATCTCCAGACTGATATACCGTATCTGTTTAATTCCAATGTGGGAATGAACATGAAGGTGAATATTTTCCGCCAGGATTCTACGTTTGCCAATGTGAAAGCTTTACCTGCATTTTATTATCATATCAACAATCGCCAGAAAATCGGTTTAAGGGGAACATTTGAAAATTCAACCATTCTGGACAGCCTTTATGTGCAGGGAAAAGACTACAACAAAAAAGGTCTGGGAATTTATTTTGAAATGACTGAGCCGAGCGACATCGACCTTTTTCTGTACAAGAGCAGGATAAATTTCGGCTACGATTATCTTACGACAACTTATACCAGAGAGAATATAAAATCACCACAAAATCAGTTTTACTTTTTTGGTGAATACAATTATCATATCAACGGAAACCACTTCCTCAACATCAAAGGAGAAGGCGCTATGCTCGACTCCAAGGTTGACTTCACAGCCAATGAACTCTACCGTTTCGGTGGATGGAACTCATTACGGGGCTTTAACGAGAACTCGCTGACGGCAGATTTCTTTTACTACGGTGGTCTGGAATACCGCTATCTCATCGGCAATCAGGCATTTTTTGATGTTTTCGGTCAGTACGGTCAGCTCAATAATAAATCTCTGGCTGTAAAACCAAAACTGTACAGTGTTGGCCTTGGTTTCAACTTCTTCATCCCTATCGGATTGATGAGTTTTCAGCTTTCAAATGGTAATGAATTCGGCAATCCGTTCAAATTTAATGACATTAAAATTCACTGGGGAATATTAAGCAGATTCTAAAATTATTCTCAATTTAGAGTTATTATAAATTACTAATTCCCAAACATAATTCTTTATATTTACCGATTCATCAATTTATTAAAAATCATTCTTAAAATTAATTGATTTAAAAATTATTAAATATAATATTTATATAAACACAAACCTGTGATTAAAATTATTTTTAAACAAAATAACAAATACAACTAACTTACTGATTATGAAACAATAAGAATGATAAAAATCAAGTGAAAAAACTCATTCAGGTTTGAATTTTTTATAGTTTTGCAAAAAAAACAATTTAAATTCGGAAACATGAAGAATATTACCTTACCTGTTTTATCATTAGCATTTATTGCTTTATCTGTTACTGCCAATGCACAGGTTGATACAAAAACCGACAGCCATACCATCGGAATTGGAATCCCTGAAGTGGCGTTGCTTGATATTGAACCTTCGGCAACCAAAAACATTACGATGGGATTTGAAGCTCCTACAGAAGCGGGTTTACCAATCACGCCACCGGCAGACAATACAAGTCTCTGGCTTAACTACTCTTCCATTAAAGCAGCTACAGCTCCGGATAACGTGAGAGCGGTTTCTGTGAAATTAAATGCACTTATTCCCGGAGTTGATATCAAAGTTACTGCTGCTGCAAAGGCAGGAGTTGGTTCCGGAACATTTGGAATTCCTTCTGCTCAGCTGACACTTACTGCCGCAGATCAGAATATTCTTACCGGTATTGGAAGTGCATTTACTGGAAATGGTGCAACCAACGGTCATAATCTTACATACAATGTAAATTATGGAAATGCTGTAGGTTCTACAGCGAATTATGCAGACTTAGTGGCAAGCACTGCGACTGCGACTGTAACGTATACGATTTCTGACAACTAAAAAATCTGATATGAAGGAGAAACTTTCCATGTTTCTCCTTTTTATTAACTCCTAAAACTTTTAGAAATGATAAAACAGTTTCTTGTATTTATCTTTTTTGCCGTGAGTTTACAATGTGCGAAAGCTGGCATCGTGGTTCTCAATGGACTTACCCACAGTTATAAAGTCGAAAAAGGACAGGTTTACAAAGGCAGTATTGAAATTGAAAACACCGGATCGGCACCTCAGGATGTTAAAGTATTTTTTCAGGATCTAAGCTACAATGCTGATGGGAATATATTTTATACTGCTCCGGCTACTGTAAAAAGATCTAATTCATCATGGGTAAAAATCAATACCAATCTTTTAACTCTGAAAGGTAAAGAAAAAACAACCATCAGATACGAAATTGCAGTTCCAAAAAATTTATCTGAATCCGGAAGCTACTGGAGTGCCATTATGGTAGAACCTGTTGATAAAATCAATCCTCTGGATAACAGACCCGGCGTAAATATCAGCTCAATTGTAAGATACGCCATACAGATCATTACCGATTTCGATTCTGAAAACGCAAAGCCTGAACTGAAATTCGAAAGTGTAAAAATTGAAAGTGAAGGCGCTTTGAAAACCCTGAAAATTGCTGTCGCCAACAACGGAAATCTGTTTTGTAAACCAAAAGTCACGGCCGAAATTTATGACAGGAATGGTGTCAAAGTGGGTGATTTTACAAGCATGGTGATGGGACTTCTTCCCGGAACTTCCAAAATGTTTCCTATTGATATCAGCAAAATAAATCCCGGCAATTACTCCGCCGTAATTCTGGCCACTGACGAAGACGAAAATGCTTTCGCCCTCAATGTCAGCCTCGAAGTAAAGAATGATTAAAAATTGCTTTCTATATATTTTAATTTTATTCCCTGTAATTTTCCTTTCACAGAATATTGAGAAAGTAGATATCTATGAAGATCAAATTTTACAGCCGGGAACTACTACTTCTGTATCATTTAAAATAGAAAACCCATCTGCTCAGCCAAAGACCTTCGAGCTCAGGGTGGAAACTTCCAATGAAAGTATAAAACCCATTCTGAGCAAAAATGAAATCACCGTTCTGCCGTGGCAAAGCTACATCCATATTGTACCTGTCAGAATTTCATCTGATACTCCGAAAGGTTCTTGTTTAATTTACTTACATATTAAAGACATCTCCACGGGGGAACAAATCACAAAGAAAACTGCACTCGAAATTTCCGGAAAAAGAAATTTGACACTGACGAAAGGAGATTTTCCCGAATATGTGAAAGCCGGAGAAACAATTAAGGCTACTGTCATTGCTAAAAACAACGGTAATATGACTGAAAAACTATTTCTTTCCACCGAAAAAAGCAGTTTTATAGAAGGAGATTCCGTGATTATCCTTCACCCCGGTGAGAGCAGAACTATTGGCTTAACCCAATATACAAATCCGGATGTGGGAACTGTAGCCTATCAGAATATTTATCTGAATGCAACTACAGAAAATACTCCCGTCGAAAAAACAACGGCGTACAATAATGTAAAAATAATTCCGGTAAAACCTACGGATGAAGATATTTATCACAGGCTTCCTGTCGTTGCTTCTGTGAACTATATCGGGCAAAGCAACAGAGGAGATTACAGAGATGGATTTCAGGGAGAGCTGTCTGGAATTGGCAGTTTAAGTAAAGATAATTCAGACGTCATACAGTTTCACGCGATCACAAAAAATCCGGTAGAATTTAATGCTTTCACACCTTATGAAGAATATTTTGTGAACTATAAAAACAAAAATTTTTCAGCACATTTGGGAGACAAAGGTTATTCTTCATCTTTGCTGACCGAATTTGCGAGATATGGCAGAGGTGCCGAACTGAATTACAGATTCAAAAAGATTTCTGTTGGTGGATTTTACAATCATCCAAGATTTTTCAGAGACATTAAAGACGAGTATAATGTGTACTCTACCTATCATATCAATAATGAAAGCGATGTGAAGGCCGGATATTTATACAAAATTCCCCGCACACAGAGAGAAGGCCTGAATACTCACCTTCCCTACATCACGGGGAAAACTAAAATATTAAAGTTAATAGATGCACAGGGAGAATTGGCTTACAGTAAAAATAATTTTACAGACGGTTTTGCCTACATGGCACAGTTACAGGGAAATTTTAATAAAATTACAGCAGGATTGATTTACTTAAAGGCATCTTCAGATTTCTCCGGGTACTTTACCAATACCAATTCTATGACGGCAAATCTTCAATATCGCGTATTAGAAAGACTTACCATAGTAGGAAACTACAAGCAGGACGCCACCAACTTCAAAAGAGATACCTTATTTGGAGTCGCTCCCTATCAGAAATATCTTCAGGCAGGACTGGAATTTAAATATGCCCAAAAAGGTAAATTAATGCTTTTGGGAGGTTTTCAAAGATACCAGGACCGTCTGGAAATAAGAAGGTTTGATTATAATGAATCTTTTATCAGAGCCAGTATCAACCAGCAAATTGGAATTTTCAATATCGGTACAGAAGCTCAGCTGGGAACGACCGAGAATTATTTAAATGGAATATCTGGTCAGTCCAGACTTTATTCCGTCAATTTAGGTTTTGAAAAATTCAAAACTTCATTCAGTCTCTATGGAAGCTATGCTGAAAACTCACGCTATCTTAATCAAAATCAAAAGCAGATTTACTATGGCGCAAGAATAATCAGCCGTTTTTCTTCAACAGACTTTTTAAGCATATTCTATCAAAACAATTATATCCCCGAAGATTTTTTCACAGACCGGAATCTTTTTGAAGCCGTTTATCATCAGCAGATATTCAGAAATCATTTTATTGATCTCTCGGGTCGCTATACATTACAGCGGGGGCAGACGGGCAACAGAGATTTTATTGTTTCATTAAAATATTCTGTCAACATCAATGCACCGGTTAAAAAGATTGCAGAGTACGTCACACTGTCCGGAAACATATCAAATTTAGGTATTGAAAAGGTAGAAGGTATAAGATTATTTATGGGAAACTACATTTCCATAAGTGATAAAGACGGTAATTACATTTTTAAAAATGTTGCACCTAAAGATTACACCATCGAAATCGACAGGTCTACTTTAGGGTTAAATAATATTACTGATATCCGTATGCCTGCAGAAGTAAATCTCACTGACAAAGAGAATATTCTCAACTTTGGAATAACAAATGCAGCATTAATTCAGGGTGATGTCATACTTCATCAGGAAGAAAAAGAAAACAGCGTACGTTTTGCGCAACTGAGCACAGCGAGAGAAAAAAAGAAACAGGAAAGTGTTATTGTTGAGGCTTCACAGGGAGATCAGATTTTCAGAAAAATCGTATCAGTTAACGACAAATTTGATTTTACCTACCTCCGTCCCGGAGACTGGACTGTAAAAATCTACCGCGACGGAATGGACAAAAGATATAAAATAGCGACAGACAAATTTGAATTTACCCTAAGATCTGGTGAGAAGAAAAATATAGCTGTAAATATCACCAGACAGCAAAAGGAAATCAGGTACCAGCAAGAGCCCGTCAAAGTGAGTTATAACGGTAGTAAAACAGGAAAATGAAGCGTGGTTTAAAAATAATAATTTTCATCATGTTGAATTTAAGTTATGGCTTATCTGCACAAAGCCGGGCTGTAAACATAACTTTACCCACAGTAGCACTGCTGGATGTAGAGCCGCACGGAGTTAATATCAATCTGAATTTCACAGCTCCTACAGAAGCAGGGAATCCTGTCAGTGCGCCCACGCCCAATACATCAAAATGGCTCAATTACACATCGGCAGTCACTGCAGCAGGTACCGCAAGAACTGTAACCGCATTTGTAAGCCAGACAATTCCGGGGATAAATATCAGATTATCGGTAGCCAACGCTTCCGGAACAGGTGGCGGAGTCTTAGGAACCTCTAGTGCACTCACAGCAGTAACACTCACTACCAGTCCCATTATAATCATTTCAGGAATAAGAGGTGCTTTCACAGGAAACGGAACCAGCAACGGTCATCAGTTAACGCTCACTGCAGCCACCGGAAATTATGCCAATATCACCGCAGGCAGTACATCGGTATTGGTAACGTACACGATCAGTGATTAAAAATGAAATTATGTCTGAACTAAAATATTTTTTCTGCAAAAAATTAATCATACTATCTATGGTTGCTACGGCATCCACCATGGCTGCCCAAGCAATCACCGTGGGCGGAAGTGACTGGACGGCTCCGGTTACTGCAATCACTGAAGCCGGTAACAATTATGTAGGCAGTACGGAAAGCATTAATCCCGCACAGATTACTATTACAGGAACTATTCCAATAGGTCTTCTTTCAAACGCCGTACGGATTTCCGTCAGCCAAAACAACGTAAACTGGAACAGTAATCTGGCACTCGCAGTCCGCAGAACGGGGAACGGTTCACCATGCAACAACTGCGTGATAGAAGGCAATACATTAAACGAATATACAACAGTCAATCAGGCGGCATCAACAAGTTTTATGATTCTCAGAATCTATGGTCTTTTAGCAGGAGGCACCTATTCAAATATTCCTGTCCAGGTAAGGCTTTCAGGCATATCCGTCACAGTACCTTCAGCAGCTTATCAGGCAAACATCGTTTTTACAATCAGCGCACTCTAACACTCAGATAAAATATTTTCTGTAGGGCAAACACCTGCCAGAAAGAAATCCTTAATTTTCAGGAGCTTTTTCCTGCTATCCGCTGTATCTTTTTTGTCGCCGGCTCTTTATAAAAATTTAGAANGCTATCAGGGCTATGGGATTTTGTATGCCGGAAAAGCGTATCTAAAACAAACTTATAGCCAGAATAATTGGTAATGAGTAATTAGTAATCAGTAATGAGCAATAGGTAATAATTGATAAATTATGATTGATAAATGATGATTTATACTTGAGTAAGCCTGATCAGCATTTTTTGCCTTTATACCAGACCGGTATATGATATTGGCTTATCATAATTGCCTGAACCTATAAGCCGCATCCCTCAAATCCCACCTTAACCTTAACCTTAACCTTAACCTTAACCTTAACCTTAACCTTAACCT
>NZ_LMQH01000005.1:0-270 GCF_001424105.1 Chryseobacterium sp. Leaf394
GATAGCGAAAAGATTAAAACCAAAAGAAAGACTTTTAATGACTGTCTTTAAGTCAGGTTATTAGTTTTTTTGTTTGCTGACCTTACGGAGTAAGTCTTTTTTTTATAAGTTTTAGTTTTTAGGGTTATTTTTTAAAGTTATCTCACGGAGAATCATTTACTATCCTGTATATGAGATAATGACTTTTGATCAAAAATTTAAATACAGTTTTCATAGTTTCTGATTTGTTTGTTCTAATTTTATATGTCAAAAGTATATCAGGAAACCTCG
>NZ_LMQH01000005.1:309-7633 GCF_001424105.1 Chryseobacterium sp. Leaf394
CATTTTTAAAAACAATAAATCAGTATAATATGAGGTACGAGCCCTTTGAGAAATATATTGTAAGGAAACCGTTATTGCCCAAAGAATTGCTTTTTGACAATAATCGAACAAAAATAATTGATGATGTTGTAAAAGAATTTCTAAACAACAATAATTTTGTAGCCTCTCTATATTGGAGTTCTCCTGATTTATATGAGATGATAAACAATTATAAGAATGGTATTTTAAAACAGGAAAAGATCAGTAAATTGTTTAATACTCTTAAAAAATATTGTATCCGTTCTGCGACCAGATGTACTCCATATGGCACGCTTGCCGGCGTAGCTATTCGAAGTCTAAATGAATCTGAAAATAATTGTATCGACAAGGCTAGAAAAGCTAATATCGATATGGGGCTCTTCGATCAATTAAAAATGCATATTGAGAATAACTATCAACTCAAGTATCATCTTAAATATAAAATAAATAACACTGTCTCCAATATTCCTGGTCAGTTCAGATATCAGGAACCAGTCGACAAAATTGACTTAGAAAGGTTTCAACTATCTTCCTTAGAAAAGAACGAATACTTAGAAAAATTAACAGGAATTAATACCTTTACTGATTATGAGGTAATATATAATTTATTCATTGATGATTTTGATCACGACGAAGTTGACAGTTTTCTGAATGAACTGATTGAGATTAAATTTTTAGTAAGCGAATTACAAATAATGTTAACAGGTGATAATTTTGGCAACTTAAAGAAAGTTGTAAATAAGCTTGTTGATTACAATATATCAGAGGCAGAATCATACTTTAATATATGTAATAAAATTGATAATTGTATCAAAATAGTGGAATCTACTCCAATAGACTATATTCCAATAGATAAGATAAATGAAGTGAAAAATCTGCTTCTCTGTCTAGGAATCAGTGAAAAACATATACTACATGTTGATTTGATACAATCTGATGAAAGCAATTACCGTCTGGACAGAAAAACAATTAGAAATATTAACAATCTCACTTTAATTTTAAAAAAATTGGGAGGCAAATCTGCTATTCAATCTGATTTAGAAACATTCAAGCAAACTTTCAAAACCAGATATGAATCTAGACAAGTTCCTCTGACATATGTACTGGATAATGAATTTGGAATAGGATTTCCTTCCTCTCCTGAAATTGGTAATCTAAACAATAATAAGCTAATAGCAGGTCATTTATCCAAGAGAGACGACTCGATAAAAAAAATGGTAGTTTCTGCTCATCTGCATGATATTTTTGATAGCATTGAACAGAGTGGAGATCAAATATTAAGATTAGAAAAAATTGAATTAAATCACTTACAAACTAAAGTATCTCAAAATAAAACTTTATCTGTTATGGGAATTCCAGGGGATGATTTTTTCTTTTTACAAAATATTAGTTATGCAAATTCATGTTCTTTATTGGGCAGGTTTGCGTCAAGCGATAGAAATATAGAATATCTTTGTAAGGAAATCGCTGCTATAGAAAGTTTATCTGATGATGACAGTATAAATGCTGAACTAATCTATGCTCCAGATGCACGGACAGCAAATATTGCAAGAAGGCCAAAACTTTCAGAATTCGAGATACCAATCTATAATGAGAGCAGCAATACAGCTGAAAATCAAATATTGTTGCAGGACATACTTGTCTCAGTAGCGGATGAGGAAATAATTTTACATTCGAAAAGATTGAATAAAAAAATAAATCCGAGACTGTCAAATGCTCATAATTTTAATAGTAATGAAAACAACTATTACCGATTTCTCTCATCTTTGCAGCATCAGCATGAAGCCAATCTAAATTTTAGTATTGATTATTCGGAACGAAGTAAACGTTATATTCCACGAATATCCTATTATAACATTATCGTCCACAGAGCAACATGGATAATTTTTGAAAAAGATATCTCCTTGATTAAGAATTCTGATAATAAACTTGACGAGCTTAAATTCTTTTTAAAGAAATGGGAAGTCGCTAAATATGTAGTTTTGGTTCAGGGTGACAACGAATTATTTATAGACACTTCAAATGATTCGTATTTACTTTTACTCTTAGAAGAAATAAAAAAAAATAAACTCCTTCAATTATGTGAAGATCTTGCAACACATAGTAAAACTTTAGCACCAAACGAACAGATTATTATGATTCTGAAAGATACAAAAATTGACTCTGTAAGAAAAAGGCGAGAATTAATATATGAAAATCCTGAAATTCGAAGAGATTTTCCTCCAGGAGGTGAGTGGTTTTACCTAAAAATCTTTTGTAATTCAAATATTTCAGATAACATTTTATATGATTATGTATGTCCACTAATCGATGATTTATTGGAGAAAGAAATTGCAAATTCAATCTTCTTTATCAGATATAATGACCCTCATTATCATTTGAGAATCAGAATAAAATTAAGAGATATAAATTCTTATGGTGATGTTACAAGTATATTTTACCAAACATTAAACACTTGCTTTGAGAATGATTTGATATGGAAAATACAAATTGATACTTATTCACGGGAAATTGAAAGATATGGAGCAGAAGAAATTGTTGATGCAGAGAAAGTATTTTTTCATGATAGCCTGACAATACTAAATTTGCTAAGACAAAATCCAGAGATCTCCGACGAACATAAATTATTTACATCCGTATTAAATATTGATTTCTGGTTTTCCGCGTTTAATTTTTCTATTCAGAAAAGGCTGGACTTCTGCAAAAAAATGATTGAATCATTTTCTCAGGAATTCAGTAGCGAATTTAAAAGTCATCTTCACCATAAATATCGAGATCTCAAAGAAGATTTGGAATTTTTTTTAAAGAGTGCAGAGATGAGAATGCAGTTTAAAGATCGAAATAGTATGATAAGCGAATTAAAGTTGTCTGAAAAAAACCTTTCAAACTATATTCATATGAGTTTAAATCGATGGTTCAGTGCAGAACAGCGTGCTTTAGAATTTATGACCTACATATTTGCTTTCAAACAATATGAGAAAACTTTAAATAATTAGTCATTAATATGAGAAATGAAGCTTTTGAAAGGGGTCCTTTACTTAATAAAATTTCAAATATTGATTTTAATAATTTATACACTCCATCTCTAAGAATTTTTCTTCACTGCATAATGTGGCTGTTTTTTACAGCTCTGCTCGGTTTCTACTATAATATAGAAGTACAGCTTCCATTCAAAGAGAGTGCGGTGTTGACAATTCGAACTACCATAAATAACGCGATATTATTCTATTTATATTTTTATTTTATCTTTCCCATAATTTTTACAAAAGAAAGATGGGGAATCATATTAATGATCCTTTGCACACCCTTATCTCTCTACATATGGAGTACGACCAATCATATTCAGTTTTATCTCTTAGATCTTTTAGAATTCGATGTGAAAGACGGTCCTTTTAAGGGGATGATTAAACAATATGCACAAAGAAGTTATAAAGATGTAATATCCTATAAATCGATTTTGGGCAGTGCAACAATTATTATTTTTTCCCTTTCACCACCGTTCTTTGTTAAAATACTTTTTAATATAACCCGTTTATTCAGTCAAGCCATATACTATCAGAAGCAAAATTTAAGTTTACAACTTGAAAATGTCAACATAGAAAAAGATTTTCTGAAAGCTCAATTAAATCCCCACTTTTTATTTAATACTTTGAACAATCTGTATGGTCTTGTCATAAAGAAAGATCCAACTGCTCCAGATGCTATTATAATGATCTCTGAAATCATGTCCTACACACTTTATGAATCTAACACAGAAAAAGTTTCTTTAGAAAAAGAAATAGAATTTATTAAAAACTACTTCTACTTAGAAAAAATGAGACATTCTGCCGAAAAAGAAATATCTTTGGATATTTCAATTTCTGATGAAAAATTAGCTTTGCAGATTGCTCCTTTGCTAACTTTTGCATTAATAGAAAATTCCTTTAAATACGGATTAGGTAATGCTTCTGAAAATTTCATTAGGATTAAGATCGAAATTATAAATAGTTCATTTCGTTTTTTATTGGAAAATAGTAAAAGTGATAAAACTCCAAGAAGTAAGAAATTAGGTGGTATAGGTATTAAAAACATTAAAAAAAGATTGGAGCTTCTATATAAAGATTCTTATGATCTTGTAATAACAGAAAATGATATGAACTATAATGTATCTTTAACTATAGACTTACAGTATGATAAATGAAAAATTAAGCTGTATCGTAATTGACGACGAACCGCTGGGAAAAGAGATTATTATTAATTACGTAAAAACTATTCCTTTTCTTGAATTAGAGGATTCTTTTGAGGATCCGCTAAAAGCCATAACTTATTTGAACAGCCATTCAGTTGACTTGATAATTACTGATATTAATATGCCCACAATTAATGGTATAGATCTTATAAAATCATTAACAAAACAACCGGCTATTATATTTATCACCGCTCATAGAGATTTTGCTATCGATGGATTTGAAAATGGTGTAGTAGACTTTCTGGTTAAACCTGTTGCATATAATCGTTTTGTAATTGCCATTAATAGAGCTAAACAGCGAATAGAGGTATCTGCAAAAAGAGATATTATACTATCAAACAAAAACCAACCAGATCATATCTTTGTAAAAGCTGGCGGAAAACTAATTAAGATAATACTGAATGATATTGTATATGTTGAGGCTTTAGGAGATTATTTAAAAATCGTTACAAATACCGAGTCTCATACTACCTTAGCAACCTTAAAATCTATGGAAATTATTTTAAAGGAGCCTGTATTTTCCAGAGTACAAAGATCTTTCATAGTTAAAATAACTTCTATTAAATCAATAAGCGGCAATATGGTAGAATTAATAAATGGTAAGTCTATCGCTATTGCCGCTAATAAGAAAGATGAATTATTCTCTCTGTTAGGTATTTAAGTATAAATTAAAGTATTTTATTACATGCCTGTCATTGTAGTCATAGTGCTAGTAGTAGGCGGACTCGTTGGAAGTCCATCAAAACTCTTTGCTTTAGAGAAGTTGTTAATTACTTTTTTGTTAATTAATAGTTTAGATTTTTGATTTTTTTGTTGAGTTTTCACAGTTATTATAGTTTTATTACTGTAAAAATGTTAAGAATAGCAACTAAAAACAAAAGGTCTCGATGAAAACCAATTTTTAGTCGGTAGAACTGTTTAATTACTCGATTAGGGAATTACAAAACTAAATATAACTCCTTATTAAACTTGCAGGTTTGCATACTTCTAAATTATATAACCTGTAAAAAATAAAATATCATAGTCAGAGGAGCAAGTACTAGAATCTTGATAATTAAATTTAATAGGATAAGATATTATGGTCTTCATTATAATTAGGTAAATATATTTTTGTCGTTTCCTGAAATCTGAAAATGATATGGGTCAAAATAATTGAGAAGACCTAAGCAAAAACGTTTTGTTTCGGTTTTTTAATTCTCATAGGTTTTTATTTCCAGTATTTTTCTGTTTGTGAATTTGATTCAGTGTTAGATGATGATTGGAATACTAAAGTCTTTTTAATATGGATTTGAATCGATTGATTACAAGCTGTCTTCTCAATGTTGTTTCCGGATCGGATTTATCAATAAAATATTGTTTCAAAATGTAATTAATGCTCTATGTTGCATATTATGTAGGTCAGAGATCAACATGCGACATTTAACAAGTTTTTTCCAATAGTTTTTGGTATTCATTCGAGCGATATTGAAGACTTCTGTCAGAATAACGTATCAAAGGTTCTAAATTGACTTTTTGTTTTTCAAAGTTTCCTTAAGGCTATCAAACTGCTTTCCGTATTCAAATTGGTTGTAACGTGCTGTCTTACGATTTTCTTGGCATTAGTATCAGTTATAAGACTTAAATTAACCTGAGTTCGGGATAATAACAGGGATATAATTTGCAAAAAATAGCAATAATTCGTATATGTAAGTTTCTGACATTCAAATATTTAAACGGATTATTGCTATGGATTCGCAAGACCAAATTACAAATATTTTTGTACAAATTGACGATTTTTGTAAAGAGTTTGATGTACAAATTAAAAGATTGAAGCTAGAAGCACTTGGAGATAATAAGAAGAGAAGAAACAGAAATTCGAAAATGTCTGATTCTGAAATTATCACCATCATGATAGGTTTTCATTTGGGTGCTCACAAGACATTTAAACACTATTACCGGGAAATAGTCTGTGGATACTGGAAAGATCTATTTCCAAACAGCCTTTCCTACAACAGTTTATCGAGCTTCAACAAAGATGTTTTGTTATTTTTGTCTTGTTTTTAAAAGAAAAATGTCTGCGAAAATGCACTGGAATCAGCTTTATGGACAGTACGACTTTGAAAGTCTGCAGAAACCAAAGGATACATAATCATAAAGTTTTCAAAGGTTTGGCAGAACGCGGAAAGTCTTCAATGGGCTGGTTTTACGGTTTTAAACTGCATTTGGCATGCAATGAAAAGGGAGAGCTTCTGTCCTTTTATCTGACAAAAGGAAATGTGGATGACCGAAATCCAAAACATATCAAGAAGATGACCGAGCAACTGTTTGGAAAATTGTTTGCCGATAAAGGATATCTTTCCAAAGCTTTGTGGGAGATGCTTTTTGCAGATGGCATTCAACTTTTCACCAAACTCAGAAAGAATATGAAAAATCATATAATGACAATGGAAGATAAGATTTTGCTGAGAAAAAGAGCCATTATTGAAACTATAAATGATGAACTTAAAAATCACTGTCAAGTTGAGCACACAAGACATCGAAGTGTAAACAATTTTGTAATGAACATTTTAGGAGAACTAACAGCATATTGCTTCTTTCCAAAAAAAACCGTCACTTAACTTGAAAAAAGTAAATGACGGTCAACTATTTTTAAATCTTGCTTAAACCGAACTCAGGTTAAATTACTATGATTCTTATGTTTCCAATAAAAGCAAAGTCTGCAACTCAAACATGATTCGGTTTGGTGATCCGTTAATCCGATATCACATTTTTATGCTTTCTGAAGCGATGGTGGAAATTGGTGGAAACATAATAACTTCTTTGTTAACAATCAGTAATGATTGATCCCTTAATGATCAAAGAAGAATGTAACGGGATTGAAGGGTATAATTCATAAGTCATTCCATAACTCTAAATTTACTAACTTCAATTTCTTGTATGATGAAGTTTTCAATTAAACTGTAATCCTTTGTGTACGTATTACATATTGCATTTCAGTTGGTTCTTTGATAACAATGATATCTTTTGTATCTCTACTTGAGGATAAAACAATAAATATCTCCTAAGTATCAGATTTAATTATACTGTAACTTTAAATTA
>NZ_LMQH01000005.1:7675-8510 GCF_001424105.1 Chryseobacterium sp. Leaf394
ATAATATAGAGTTATGCTCTTTTTATACAATAGTGATTATAATACTATTTTAGTTTTTTAGCAGTATTTCTAATACTTATAATTTAAGATTACTGCCTAACTTTTATAAGTAAGCATTTTACATATTAGGTATCCAGAGGTTGATACTAAACCTACAAGACTTGTTATTGACTGAGTGTCCCAGAGATTTTGATGATGCTCAGCTAACATAACAGCAGATAGTTGTGCCGTTAAAAGTGGAATTAATAGTTTCATGATTTATTTTTTAAAATTAACACTTAATGAAAAAATTCTGATGAATATTTGATTAATAATACAGTTGCCATCTCTTTAAGAACTATTTACATCCTAAATACGCCCCTGCTGCTCCACCTGCCGCTGCTCCTGCTAAAGTACCGGCTGGACCTCCCAATGTACCAACTGTCGCCCCTAACGTTGCCCCTGCAGCAACAGCAAATAGACACTTCCAGTTACCTCTTGCAAAACTTGCTGCATATGGAGAATTTTGGATAATTTGAATTTGGTAATCTAAAAGAACATAAGATTGGATAATTTCGGGATTGGTTTCTCTCTTTAAAGCACTTCTTAAATCTTTCCGCAAGCCATCCAAACTAGTTGATTTTTCAACAATCGATTTGGGAATCTCATAGTAAGCAGTTTGCTGAGAATTATGAATAATATCAATAACCTGCTGTGGAGGATTACTTCCCGATTTGGCATATTTGAGAAATTCTGTATTAAAATCGACCAAATATTGAGACATGTCCTGTGCTCTGATTTTAGCATTTGGATCTCCGAACATATCAATTGTAATAGGTTCTTTAATCAGCTTGTC
>NZ_LMQH01000006.1:0-3539 GCF_001424105.1 Chryseobacterium sp. Leaf394
TTTTGTGGCTGACGGAATGAAATGGAGGCAGCCGCAAAAAAGATATAGTGGACAGCGGGTTCCTGGCTCCTGAAAAAAGATATTTCTACAGTAATCTTCGAGTTAGGTGTTTAAGTATTACAAACCTATCAAAGGTTTCTTTACCTGTAACTATTTACTTACTTCAGATTTGAAACTTCAGATAGTGAAACTACAATTTCTATCACAACAAACATTTGAATCCTCATATTTCATTTCAAATTTTCAACATAAACAATATTATATTAAATTATTTTTAAAGTATCCGCAAAAAACATCATTTCAATTTCTATTTTTCCTTAAATTGTGATATCAAATCATAAGTGATAAAATTAATTTATTCTCCACTCACTGAGAATATTTTAAAAGCACTTGTTTTCTGCAGAACGACTCAGAAAACATTAATCACACTAATAAATCAGTATCTATGAAAAAAATTTACATCCTCCTTATCCTGTCTTTCTTCTTACAAACTAAGGCGCAATCTGTGATCTACTCCCATACAGTTCCTAATTATAGTGGAGCAGCTGGTTTCAGCTCCTATCTTGCCAATAATGGAGATATGATAAGCATGGCAAGTAGTTTTACTTTAACCCAAACAAGCGAAATAACCACAATCAATCTATACGGTTCTCAAATTTCAGATAATCTTCCTGCAATGGTGAAAGGGATGATACTTTATATATACAGCGACAATAATGGAGCTCCGTCCGGCAATCCCCTTCTTCAGACAGGAATCCCTGTAATTTCTTTAGACATTAACAACAGTACACAAGGATACAATATTATACATACCGCACAGTATATCTATACGTTTTCTGTGGATATATCAGCACTTCCCGGTACAGCAGTTTTGCAGGGTAATACAAAATACTGGCTTTTCTTCGTACCCCGAATTAATCTGGACTCGATGATTTTAACTTCACCACAGAAATTCAACTGGTGGCTATCCCCGACGGCAGCACCGGACTACGCAAGAATATCTAATCTAACAGGTGGTGCAGCCTACCCGACCTGGCAGGTTATCCCAAATACTGGTGCTGCATTTTCTATTGAAGGAATGATAATGGGAACGCATGAGGTGGTATATGATTCTTCAGAAATTAAAGTCTTCCCCAATCCAACTACCCGTTTTTTAGAAGTGACAAGCAAAGATAAGATACGGCAGATCGCTCTCTATGATGGTAACGGCAAAAAAATCCCCGTGAAATTGGCAGATCATAAAGTGGATTTTGAAGGATTATCCGCTGGTAACTATTTCTTATCAATAGAAACAGAAAAGGGTACGGTAACTAAAAAAATTATAAAGAGATAAATACAGTAGACTCATAGGTCTCCAATTTGCAACCTGAGCATTATTATTTCAGAATTGTCAGAAATTATGCAGAATTAATGCTTTAGATGTTTTTGTGGTTTTTATGATATAATTTGTTGTGTGTTGTTGTCACGGATTGCAAATCCGCGACATCGGGTAATACAATAAACTTTTAGGTCTCAGATTTGCAATCTGAGCATTACTATTTCAGAATTGTCAGAAATTATGCAGAATTAGATAATGCTTTAGATGTTTTTGTGATTTTTATGGGATGATTTGTTGTGTGTTGTTGTCACGGATTGCAAATCCGCGACATCGGTAATACAGTAAACTCTTAGGTCTCAGATTTGCAATCTGAGCATTACTATTTCAGAATTGTCAGAAATTACGCAGAATAAGATAATGCTTTAGATGTTTTTGTGGTTTTTATGGGGGATTTTTTTTGTGTTGCCGTCACGGATTGCAAATCCGCGACATCGGATTATTCTTACAATCTTTTGATATTTGCTGTGCAGCACTTAGTTGAGTAATTGATAAGCTGTAAAAATATCCCTGTAAATTATATAATTATACAACACGCATCCTTCCCTACTCTTCCAAACGAAGCAACTCGCTTTCTGCGTTCAGGCGCTTTAAAATAACGGTGCGTAAATGCGTTTCGTTTTGATCACCCCAAATTCCCAATTGCAAAATTATAGGTATAACGCTTTTTCCCAGTTCAGTAAGACTGTACTCTACTTTGGGCGGCACTACAGGGTAAATTTTCTTGGTAATCAATTCGTGATCTTCCAGTTCTTTCAACTGTATATTTAATACTCTACGCGTGGCATCAGGGATTTTGCGCTGTAATTCACTCGGCCGTTGATGTCCCTGATCTATAAACCAGAGCAGACGTATTTTCCATTTGCCGTAAAGTACTTCACCGATCAGGTCAAGACCGCAATTTAAGTTCGGGATTATTTTTCTCTCATACATAAAGCAAATTTAAACGTATGTTCCGATTTGCACAATAGGGGAATAATTTATCCCTATCTGAATCGTAATTCCGTACTTGTACAAACTGTTTTTATAGCCCAATTTTGTCCTATAAATAATTATAAAAATGGAACAGTTTAATTTCAACAATGAGTTATCAGGCCAAATTGCACTGGTAACTGGAGGTACAAAAGGAACCGGAAAAGCGATTGCAGAAAGACTATTGCAGGCCGGCGCGACAGTAATCATTTCGGCAAGAAATGCACCGGAAGAAGAAAACAGCAATCTGCATTTCATTGCTGCTGATCTGAGTACTGCGGAAGGAACACAGAAGGTAATCAGTGAAATCATGTCTGCGTATGGCCGGCTGGATATTCTGATCAACAACCTCGGCTCATCAACAACACCTGCCGGTGGCTTTAATGCATTATCGGATGAGGACTGGGAATCTACTTTAAAGGCTAATTTGCTTGCTCCAGTAAGACTGGACCGTGGATTTTTGCCTCAAATGATTGAGCGAAAAAGTGGCGTTATTATCCACATTGCTTCCATTCAGGGTAAGCTTCCTTTATACGATTCTACTTTGCCTTACGCCGCTTCAAAAGCAGCATTGAGAAATTACAGTAAAAGTCTGTCGAATGAAGTAACTCCAAAGGGTGTCCGTGTTTTGGCTGTTTCACCCGGATGGATTAATACAACAGCATCGAAAGACTGGCTGGGCGAAATCGCAAGAAACGCAAACAGCACTGTAGAACAAGCGCAGCAGGGCGTGATGGATGCGCTGGGCGGAATTCCTTTTGGCAGACCTTCCGAACCGAGAGAGGTTGCCGAATTTGTAGGTTTTCTTGTATCTCCGAGAGCCGGCTATTTAACAGGAACCGAATATGTCATCGACGGCGGTACTGTACCAACTATTTAATCATTTTAAAAATAAAATACAATGCAATTACCAAACATCATCTCAGATTTAGTAAAGACTCAGAACGAATTTAACAGTGCTGCCTATGCAGACTGTTTCGCCGAAGATGCCCAGGTATCTGATGAAGGCAAAACGCACATCGGCAAGGCAGAAATTGAAAAGTGGATCGACAAATCAAACAAAGAAAACAAGGCCACAATGGAGCCGGTAGATTATGATGAGAAAGAAGATATACTGTCGGCAAAAATAGCAGGATCATTTCCGGGAAGTCCTCTGATTTTGAAATTTCATTTTAAAATTGCTGACGGAAAA
>NZ_LMQH01000006.1:3555-106178 GCF_001424105.1 Chryseobacterium sp. Leaf394
CTGTTTTTAATATCATTACAAGTATCAATATTTTATCACTTTTAAAACCGAAAATATGATATTACCAAAAGTAATTGAAGAATTAGTAAAAGCGAAGAACAGCTTTGAAAGTTCTGCCTTTGCCCAGTGTTTTGCAGATACAGCCACAGTTTTTGACGAAGGTAAAACGCATACAGGCAGGAACGAAATCGAACAGTGGATAGACAAATCCAATAAAGAATATCAAGATACGTTGGAGCCGGTAGATTATGATGAAAAAGAAGATATACTGTCTGCAAAAATTGCAGGATCATTTCCGGGAAGTCCTCTGATTTTGAAATTTCATTTTAAAATTGCTGACGGAAAANNNNATGTTTTACCATGCGGGGCTGAAGTGAAAATTTCAGCCTTATGTATTTTCTATAAATTATTATAATGCCGTTTTACATTTTAACATACTCCCGTCACTTCGAGTAGATTTTTGAAAAAAATCGTATCGAGAAGTTTGTAGTTTTGAAGATAAATCTATTACCGATGTTGCGGATTTGCAATCCGATGTCGCGGATTTGCAATCCGTGACTTTTTCAATTATAAAATTTTGTACTTTTAAATAAAAACACAGATGTCTACAAAATACAAAGCTTTAGATATCGATCAAGCGTACTTTATTACAATTACAACGGTAGGCTGGGTTGATGTATTCACAAGGTTATCGCAAAAAATGGTAATCATAGATTCTTTAAAATACTGTCAAAATCAAAAAGGCCTTTCAATTTTTGCATACTGCTTAATGTCAAATCATCTTCATTTATTTTGTCGGGCAGACGGTACATACACAGTATCTGAAATCATGAGAGATTTTAAAAAATTTACTTCAAAAAAGATAATTGAAACCATACAGTCTGAGCCTGAAAGCAGAAAAGAATGGATGCTGCAATACTTTCAAAAATCCTGTGAACATTTATCCAGAGAACAAAAGTTTAAAGTTTGGCAAGATGGCTACCATGCTGAAGAAGTTTTTTCAAATAAATGGATTATAGAGAAGATCAATTATATTCATCAAAATCCCGTAAAACAGAAAATAGTGGCAGAAGCGGAGCATTACTATTTCAGCAGTGCCAGAAATTATGCAGAATTAGATAATGCTTTAGATGTTTTTGTGGTTTTTATGGGGTGATTTGTTGTGTGTTGTCGTCACGGTTGCAAATCCGCGACATCGGAATGAAACATTTTGTAATTTTCTGAATAATAAGTAGAATATAAATGCAAAATTTGCTGTCATTCTTTATTTTAGTATTTTTATTAAAATATAATTGGATCGACGACTTACGTGAGACTATTATTGTATTTGATTTTCAAAATAAATAAGCTAATAAAATATCCATAATATAATGGGAATATTTAATTTTTTCAGGAAAAATAAAAAAGAATCATCAGAAGAAACAAGTTCGACATATTTTATGGCAAGAATGGAAGCCATGGTAAAAAAGATTAAAGAAGAAGAAGGTACTGACAATGATGAACTACCTAATCATGTAGGTGAATATGGTTACTCAAAAGACAATCCTATTCTGTTAACAAGTGTTTCTGAATCCAGAAAATATTTAAATAGATTAATCTATATAAAACCAGGTTCTTCTCAGTATACTTGGGAAAGAACCGGTTCGATGAAATGTAGTATCGTCAGTGCCCCAATTGATGAATATAATTTAATAGACGCAAATTCAAATATTATTAAAACGATTTATATTTTGCCATACAACAGAATAAATTCCAAAAAAGTTCCAGACGGATTTGGCCTGATGAATGAATAGATCAAATAAATTTATAAATGACTAATTTTAATCCAAATATTAATAGAAGTATATTTAAAAATGAGATTTTAGAGATTCAGCAAAATGAAGGTAATAATTCAACCGTAGTTAATATTATCGAAAAAGAATTAACGAATTCAAAAGAACTTTATTTTTTTGAACAATTTTTAAATATTTGCAGAAAATATAATATCAATTACGTTTCTACTGTAAATGAAAATTTATTAGAAATTACTATAAAAACTAATGGATATGAATCATTAAAAATTTCTTATAAAAATAAAGACAAAGATATTTCTATTGAGTTAGCAAAAATACTTTATGGGCAATTGTCTATACAAATATTAAATAAAATATTTTTTGATAATATGAAAAACAAACGCTAGTTTATTAAAAAAGAAAATGCTCAGAAACGTTATATGTGGCCTGTAGTACCCGATGTCGCAAATTTGCAATCCTTGACTTTACGCTTAATGAAATGTTATCAAAATGTTAAAGCTACTAATTACAAGTAGGAAATAAGCACAGATTGCAAATCCGCGCTATCGGCTGATTGTTGTGCGTTGTAGTCACGGATTGCAAATCCGCGACATCAAGTTGTAAATCGAAATATCGATTTGAAATTCAAAATTGCCTATTATTGTTTATTTTATTATTTTAATGAATAACAACGTCTAAATATTTAAAATCAAATTTTTATCGTCATTATTATAAATCTTCTTTAAAATTATGTATTCTACACAAATTACAAATAATGAAGTAAATGAAACCATTATTAATTTCATCTCTAAAATTTTAAATATTCATCGCACCACAAACATTTATCAATTAGAAATCGAAGAATATGATGATTTCACAAAAAATCAAATATTGAAATATCTTTCAAAAAATGAGGAGGAAAAGATTTTCCTTAATGATCAATTCAATTTTAAACAAAATGCAGTTTCTTGGGATGCCGAAAATTATAAGAAACAATTAAATATTGAGTTTATTCCAAAAAGTCAAATTCTTCAAAAAAGAGATACACACTTCAGATTTTCTAAACCCATCATTACTTTGGACAGAGATTTATTAATCATTAAAGTGACATATCAAAACAATTTTGGAGAAAGTAATTTAAAAGGATCAGAATGTGTGGAGTTATTTAGAAAAAATGAACTTAATATATGGGAAAATTTCACCCATTTATTTGCAATGAGTTTAGATTAATTTAATTCTATACGATGTCGCGGATTTGCAATCCGTGACTTTGCAGTACTGTAACGCTATCAAAATGTTAAAGCTAATTATTGTACGTAGGAAATAAGCACGGATTGCAAATCCGCGCTATCAATAAAAAAGAAAATGCTCCCTACCGAAGCAAGAAGCATTTTCAACCCTAATATTTAATATAATTAACTCATTATAGTGAGACGCCGCATCTCCATAGAATTCTCAATGTAATAAATTCTTTCTTGATTTAATTCAATTTAATAATAAAAAAACTCATGATAAAATTAAAATTTGAATACGATCGAGAATCTAATTGGCTTTATATTAAACCATTTGAAAAAAAACATAAATCACTTGAATTGTTAAGTGGTAAGAACTGGTATTCAGAAGATTTAAAAGAAGATATAAAATGGACTAACCAGTGTAAGGCTGGAATATTTAGTGATGAAGATGGAAATGATGGATTTGATATTGGCTTTGAATATTCGCCAGGGATAATAACCGTGTTTAACGATATTGGTGCTTTCGTAACTGGACAGTATAATGATAAAGAATATCTTACATTAAGTTTTGACGAAGTATTAGATATCCTTCATCAAATGTCTATTTTCCTAAAAAGTATTGGTAAATAAACCATAAATATCAAATTTTAGAAATTTGTAAATTCCCGATACTCAAAAAAAGAAAATGCTCCTCACCGAAGCAAGAAGCATTTTCAACCCTAATATTTAATATAATTAACCCATTACAGAGAGACACCGCGTCTCCATGGAATGAAATCATTCTGATTAAGAACGTCAGCCTTGGTTTTTACTTCGCCGCTGGCTACGTTGATGATGAGTTCCAGAAGTTCGTCTGCAGCTTCGGGAATTGTTTTTTCTCCGCTGATTACGGTACCTGCATTGAAATCAATAATGTCTGACATTTTTTCTGCCAAAACCGTGTTGGAAGAAATCTTCACAACAGGCGAAATAGGATTTCCCATCGGTGTTCCAAGACCTGTGGTAAAAAGTACCACCGTTGCACCTGAACCTACTAAAGCCGTAGTACATTCGGCATCATTTCCGGGAGTACACAGAAGATTCAGACCTGGTTTTGTGGCGTATTCTGTAAAATCGAGAACTTCTACGATTGGTGCAGCTCCACCTTTTTTGGATGCTCCGGCAGATTTCATGGCATCGGTAATTAAACCATCCTTGATATTTCCGGGAGACGGATTCATATCAAATCCTGATCCTGCAGCAACTACAGAGGCTTCAAAATCTTTCATCAGTTTCAGGAACTTCACACCGTCTTCATCGTTGATGCAACGGTTGACCAACTCCTGCTCTACTCCACACAATTCAGGGAACTCGGCCAACATGGTTGTTCCGCCAACTGCAGCCATAATATCTGAAACTTCCCCCAAAACAGGGTTCGCAGAAATTCCTGAGAAACCGTCTGAGCCACCACATTCCAAACCAATGTTCAGTTTGGTGATGGATGCCGGTTTTCTCTCTATTTCGTTGGCTTTTTTAATGCCTTCGTATGAATCTTTAATCACGCCGGTCAGCATTTCATCGATGGTACCCGATTTTTGCTGTTCGTAAACGACGATTGGTTTTTTATTATCTGGAGCCAGTGCGTGCAGTGAATCCATGAAAATCTGAACCTGAAGATTCTGACACCCTAAGCTGAGTACCGTAGCTCCCGCAACATTCGGGTTGTTGACATATCCTGCGAACAGTCTTCCCAATGCTTCAGCATCCTGACGGATTCCGCCACAACCACCTTGATGTGTGATGAATCTTACGTCGATATTTTTAAATATTCTCGTATCCGGTTCTTCCTCTTCCACCGCAACATCTGCAGTTGTACCGCCATTCAGTAAAGAACGAAGTAACAATTGGTGTTTGCTGGCTTTATCGTGAAGCAGTTCTTTTTCAAAAATATCTTTCAGTGTTTCGATATTCTTGTTTTCGCAGAATACCAACGGGAAAAACAGCCAGACGTTTTCTGTACCTACCTGCCCGTCTTCACGGTGGTAACCCATGAACGTACGGTCTTTCCACTTGTCAACATTGGGTGGCGTCCAGCCCAAAGTATCGGTTTTGCCGACCACTTTTGCACTCTGGTGCTTTACGTTTTCGGTGGTAATCACTTCGCCCTGACTGATGGATTGGTTGGCTTTCCCAACGATTACGCCATACATTAAAATATGGTCGCCGTCCTCAAAATCTACGGCAGCGAATTTATGTTTTGCTTTAATATCTTTAAGAATCGTATAATCTGTACCGTCTAAATGTACCGATTCTCCGGCAGGCAAATCCATCAACGCTACAATAACGTTATCTTTGGGATTTACTTTCAGTACTTTCTTCTGCATGATTGTTTAAGAATAAAATTGAATAAAATTTTTGTAGGCAGTTTCCATATCATTGTGGTCGATTTCGTACAATGCTTTTGCTACTGCGGATTTCAGGCCTTCTACCTGTGTAAGGTCTGTATCCCAAAACAGTTTTTCGCTTAATGCCTGTTCTGAAACTACTTCATAATCTTCGTTTTTCCAGATTTCCTTGAATCTGTTTACGATCGCTTCTTCGTCATTCAGAGGAAGAGATTTTTCACCAAAACTTCCCTGATAGAATCTGATTAAACTTGCCAGAGAGAACGTTAAGTTCAGTGGCAGTCTGTTATTTCTTTCAACATAAGTCAACAAACTCGGAACGACTCTCACTTTAAATTTAGAAACAAAATATAAAGCAATACTCGCCAAATGGTGCTTAATGAAAGGATTTCTGAATCTGTCGAACACTTCTTCCGCAAATTCTTTCAGTTCAGTTTCATCTAAACCTAAAGTCTGATTGACTTCATTAAATATCGATTCGCTTAAAAAAGTTCCGATAAACTGATCATCGATTGCTTCTTTTACGATTTCTTTTCCTGCTAAAATGGCCGGAGCCAACATCAAGGTATGTCCGCCATTCAGGATTCTTACTTTTCTCAAACGGTAAGGCTGAATATCATCCACCACCAAAATCTGTTCGTTGATTTTATCGAATGGAATTCTCTGTTTTAAATCTTCACCTCCCTGAATCACCCACAAAAGGAATGTTTCAGAAACCACCATCATCGGATCTTCATAATCCAACTGGTCTTCATACGTCGCCGCATCATCTTTCGGATAACCCGGGACAATTCTGTCAACCAGTGTATTGTGGAAGTGATTGCTCTGTTCAACCCATTGCGCAAAACCTTCTTCTAAATTCCAAAGTTGGGCATATTTTAAAATAATACCTTTTAAAACGATAGCATTTTCTTCAATCAGCTCGCAGGGAATAATTCTTAAACCTTTGTCTGCCGCTCCATTGAAATGCTTATATCTTTCGTGAAGTAAAACCGCCACTTTCGCAGGGAAATTTTTGTGCGGTCCTTCATACGAATTTTCAGTCTCGTCGTAAGCAATTCCTGTTTCGGTTGTATTTGAAAAAACAAATTCAAGATCTTCTTCTTTCGCTAACTCTAAAAAGCTGTTATAATCTGCATAAGGATTGATTGACTTCTGAATCGCTGAAATCACACATTTCTCGTCAATGATTTCTCCTTTTTTAATTCCTCTTGAAAATAAAGTGTAAAGATTCCCCTGTTCTTCAAGCTTGTGAACTGAACCGTTGGGTGTCGGCTGAATGTTTACAATTCCTGCGTTGAAATCTGCTTCTTTATTTAATTTATCAATCACATAATCTGTGAATCCGCGCATGAAGTTTCCTCCCCCGAACTGTACGATTTTGATTGGTAATTTTGTATCTATACCGCTGTTTTGACGGTTTAACTGTTGTTTTGTCTGATTTTCCATTTTTCTAATTTGAATTAAATTGTGTTTTTAATTCTGCTAAATCCTTATGCGGAATACTGTTTTTAAACGCAAAGTCCGCTAAGATTTTTTTTAATGCTTGATGTATATTTTTAAGTTCGCAAAGGCGTTTCACTTAGCTAAGAACTCAAAGTTTTTTTTGAACCATTAAGATTTATTAAGGAGTTAAGGCTAGTTAAGAGAAATAAATTTCTTAAGATTGAACTTCAATTTGCCTGCAAATTCTTAATCTTTCTTAACTTCTTAATTCTCCTTAATGGTTTAAATCTTATTTCTACTTACTGATCACTTTATATTTAGGAACCAACATTTTCATTACTGTCCATGCGATCAGATAAGCTACTGCACAGATGGAGAAAATAATCATGTATCCTTTGTCTATACCGTCTGAAACTACGGCTCCTGACTTTTCCAACTGCTCAAAGAATCCATCCGGCAAACGATCGTTGACGTATTGAGGATATTTTTCCAATAAAGGAACTCCGTCTACGGTTGACCAGGCTTTGTGAGCGTGATCGAATAGAACTCCTGAAGATTTATTGATGATAAACGATCCGATTCCGCCTGCCATTCCGCCAATTCCTGTGATGGTTGCGATGGCTTTTTTAGGGAACATATCTCCTACGGTTGAGAAGATGTTTGCTGACCATGCCTGGTGCGCTGCTCCTGCAACTCCGATAATTAAAACCGGAATCCAATAGGTAATTGTTCCTAAAGGTTGTGCTAAAAGTGCTAACAGAGGGAAAAATGCGAAAATCAACATCGCTTTCATTCTTCCTGTGTAGGCGTTCATTCCTAATTTTTCAACAAAATATTTTGGAAGCCATCCACCGACAATCGACAGCAAAGTGATCATGTACAACACGAATAATGGCAGTGCACTTTGAGTGGAATCCATTCCGTAAACCGAACTTAAGTAAGCCGGAGTCCAAAATAAAAAGAACCACCAAACGCCGTCTGTCATGAACTTTCCGAAAGCAAAAGCCCAGGTCTGTCTGTAGCTGAAACATTCTTTGAACGTGAATACTTTTTCCGGAACTGAAGTGTCTTCATTCGGAAGATCGTCCTGATCCTGATTGATATACGTTAATTCGTGCTCGTTAACTCTCTTGTGTAAATGTGGCTTTTTGTATACGAATACCCAAAGTCCCATCCATACAAATCCTAACGCACCGATGATGATAAATGCCCATTCCCAACCCATTGACTTCGCAATAAACGGGATGGTAAGCGGTGCTGCCAAAGCTCCAACTGTTGCTCCTGCGTTCCAGATACTTGTAGAGAATGCTCTGTCTTTTTTAGGGAAATATTCTGCTGTAGTTTTGATTGCTGCCGGGAAATTTCCCGCCTCACCGATTGCCAGTACGAAACGTGCAAATATGAATAAAGTTACACTCGTGCTGATGATTGCCCCAGTATTAGAAACGGTTCCGATTAATTCTTTAGATCCATGAAAACCTGCCATCCAGTTTCCTGTAAGGATTCCTGAAGTTGCGATTCCACAGAATGCGTGTAAAACGGCACCGATCGACCAAACTCCGATTGCCCAAAGGAAACCTTTTTTGGTATCCATCCAGTCCACGAATTTTCCTGCGAAAAGCATTCCCACCGCATAAAATATGGAGAATAATGCCGTGATATTTCCGTAATCGTTGTTATTCCAGTGAAATTCCGGTGCGATAAAATCTTTCCACGTCAAAGATAAAACCTGACGATCCAGATAATTGATCGTTGTTGCGAGAAATAAAAGAAGACAGATCGTCCACCTGTATTGTGTCGGCTTAATAGATTTAACTGAACTCATAGTCAATGTATTTATTTTAAAGTCTGAATGATATCCAGCACTTTTTTGGTTTCAATTTCTATTGTCGCATAGTCTTTCGCAAGCATCAATTCTTTGCTTACCAGCTTGCTTCCCATTCCTACTGCAGAAACTCCGGCCTTAAACCAGCTTTCAATGCTTTCCTTCGTGGTATCAACACCACCGGTCGGCATAAATTTCAGATTCGGGAAAACATCCTTGATGGCACTCATAAATCCTGGTCCCAAAGCATTTCCCGGGAATAATTTAATGAAAGTTACCCCAGCCGTTTCAGCCTCAATAATTTCAGTCGGAGTCATACAACCCGGGCTGTACAACAAGTCTTTCGGAATTAAAAATGCTGCAACTTCAGCCACAAAACCAGGACTGATAAAGAAATCCGCTCCTGCTTTGTAATATTCTTCAGCTTGCTGTACATTTTTAATGGTTCCTATTCCGAGAAGCATTTCAGGCATTTCTGCATTACGAACTTCTACCATTTTTGTGAAATTGCTCAACGCGGCTTCCCCACGGCTGGTATATTCTACCGCACGGATTCCTGCTTTGTAAAGCGATCTTAATATTTCTAAAGTTACCGTTTCATCAGCATTGTAATACAGAGGCAAAGCTCCCTGATTGATGATGGTGTTTGTAACCAATTGAATTTTTGTCATTTTGTTTTAATTATTTTGTTGAAAATAATCTTTGATGGGGTTTTATCCATCCTTTGGTATGCTGTAAATTCAGCACTTCTTTTTTAACGCAAAGAGCGCAAAGATTTCTTTTAAAACCTGATGTATATTTTTAAGTTCGCAAAGGCGTTGACTACGTCTAATCTTCGATTTCACTCAGCTAAGTCCACAATGTTTTAGTTGTTGCAATAAGCCAATTGCCAAAAGCGAGAAGCCAAAAGCAAAAGCTACCTTTTGATGCGTCCTCCGGAATTTCCAGCCATTACTTCGAGAATATCTTCTGCGCTACAGTAATTGATGTCGCCTAAAATGGTGTGTTTGATGGCACAGGCTGCGTTGGCAAAATTCAATGCTTTTTCGTCATCGAAATTTAATAAACCATAAATAAGACCTGCAGCAAAGGCATCTCCCGTTCCTATTCTGTCGACAACGTTGTCTATTTCTAAAAATTTGGTTTCAAAATAATTTCCGTCAATCAAAGCTCTTCCCTGCGTCTGCTGAGAACTTGCCGTAACGCCGATTCTTATTTTGTCAAAAATTTTATGAATGGATGGACACTGTTTTTTTAATTCTTCACAAGCTTCCATGAAACCTTTTTGGTCTGATGAAAACTGAGTTCCCAGAATTTCATTGATCTCATTCACACCACCAATGAAAATCGTTGAGTAAGAAACCAATTCCTTTAGAACCTCATTTCCATTTTTACCATATTTCCAAAGATTGGAACGGTAAGCCGGATCGGTGGTCACTTCGATTCCCATTTCTCTTGCAGTCAACAAACCTTCTTTCAAAGTTTCGTAAGCGCCTTCTGAAATTCCGGGACTAATGCCTGTCCAGTGAAAATAATCACAACCTTCCAAAGCTTTTTTCCAGTCAACCTGTTCCGGTTTGATGTTGGCAAAAGAACCGTTCAGTCTGTTGTACGCGATTCTGCTCGCACGAACGGATGCACCTACTTCAAGGAAATATAAACCTAAAGGATGTTCGTTTTTATTGATGAAAGTCGTGTCGATCCCAAAACTTTTGATGAAAGACAGTGCAGATTCTCCCACAAAATCATCAGAAACATTACTGATGTGCGTCACGTCGCAACCCATTGTTGCCAGTGAGGAAGCTACGTTGAGCTCAGTTCCGCCGAAAAAGAATTCCATCTCGTGACTCTGTTTCATCGTTTTGTTCCCGGGAGGTGAAAGCCTCATGATTACTTCACCGAAAGTAAGTATTTTACCCATAACTTTTAATTGACTTCTTTTTAAACCACAAAAAGCACAAAAGTTTTTATTGCTTTATTTTTTTGAAGTTTAAAATATTGAAAATATAAAGATCACGTAAGTTTAAAAATCAAAGATTTTTCTGCACGTTTGACCTTTTAAATATTAAAAATTTACTTTTTTTAAACCATTAAGATTTATTAAGGAGTTGAGAATAGATAAGTTTAGCTTCGCTTTAAGCAGTCTGCTTAATAAAATCTAATATTTTATGCTTAAAAAACCTTAACTCCTTAATTATCCTTAATGGTTCAATTTTATTATTTAATTCGAAATTTAAAAATCGAAATAATTTTTAGCATTATGATAACAGATATCGGAAATGGTTTTCCCGATCAGTTCCATGTCATCCGGCAATTCGCCGTTTTTCATTTCTTCTCCGAAAAGATTACACAATACTCTTCTGAAATATTCGTGTCTCGGGTAAGATAAGAAACTTCTGGAATCTGTCAACATTCCTACGAAACAGCTGATTAATCCCATATTTGAAAGGGCATTCATCTGCTTGATCATTCCGTCTTTCTGATCCAAAAACCACCATCCAGAACCGAACTGTACCTTTCCTTTGATACTGCCGTCATTAAAATTCCCGATCATAGTCGCGAAAATTTCATTGTCGGCAGGATTTAAGTTATATAGAATTGTTTTGGTCAGTTTATCTTTTCCGTCTAAAGCATTTAACAATTTAGACAAAGTTTCAGCCTGAACGAAATCACCGATAGAATCCCAGCCTGTATCAGGACCTAAGATTCTGTGCATTCTTTCGTTGTTGTTTCTCAAAGCTCCCAAGTGGAACTGCTGAACCCATCCGAATTTATGATACGTTTCGCCTAAGAATAATAAAATAGCAGTTTTGAACTGATTCACCTGCTTTTCAGCGATTACTTTTCCTGAAATTTTATCATTGAAAATTGCGCTCACTTCAGCTTCTGAAGCTTCCTCGAAAGAAATATTGTTCAGTCCGTGGTCGCAGAGTCTGCATCCGTTTTCGTGGAAATATTCTACTCTTTTTAATAAAGCATCGCACAAAGTCTGGTAAGAATTGATTTCAATTCCTGCCGACTCGCCCAATTTGGAAATATAATCTGCGAAGTTGTGGTTTTCAATTAAGATCGCTTTATCCGGACGGAAAGCTGTACTTACTTTAATGCTGAAATTACTTTTCGCCAAATCCTGATGGTAATTTAAAACATCAATCGGATCTTCTGTGGTGCACAAAGATTCTACGTTCATCATTTTCAGCAAACCTCTTGTTGACTTTTCAGGAGTCTGAAGCTGTGCCGTGATGTTGTCGTAAATATCTGATGCATTTTTTTCGTTCAATAATTCATCAATTCCGAAATAACGCTTTAATTCTAAATGTGTCCAGTGGTACAGAGGATTTCTTAATGTGTAAGGAACCGTTTTTGCCCAAGCCTCGAATTTTTCTTTGTCTGAAGCGTCGCCTGTGATGAATTTTTCGTTCACACCCATCGTACGCATTGCACGCCATTTGTAGTGATCGCCAGCAATCCAGACTTTAGAAATATTTTCGAAAACCGTATCTTCAGCGATATCTTTTGGAATCAAGTGATTGTGATAATCGATGATCGGCTGTTTTTCTGCGAAATTGAAGTATAATTCTTCCGCGTATTTATTTTGTAATAAAAAGTTATCTGTAATAAAAGATTTCATTTCTGTAAAATTCTTGTGTTATTCATTAGCAGGTTTTCCGATGGTCGCCAAAATACCTCCATCCACATAAATAATGTGTCCGTTGACAAATTTACTTGCGTCTGAAGCTAAGAAAATAGCCGTTCCTGCAAGATCTTCCGGGTTTCCCCATCTACCTTCCGGAGTTCTGCTGATGATAAAATCGTTAAACGGATGCCCGTCTACTCTGATAGGTTCTGTTTGGGTTGTCGCAAAATATCCGGGACCGATACCGTTCACCTGAATATTGTGTTTTGCCCATTCTGTTGCTAAATTTTTGGTCAGCATTTTTAAACCGCCTTTTGCAGAAGCATACGCTACTACATTATCACGGCCAAGCTCACTCATCATTGAGCAAATATTGATGATTTTACCGGACTGTCTTTTGATCATGTGTTTCCCAACCAGTTGAGACATAATGAAAGGACCGGTAAGATCTACATCGATTACTTTTCTAAAGTCTGCAACATCCATCTCTAAAGCCGGAACACGTTTGATGATTCCTGCATTATTGACTAAGATGTCTATTTTCCCATGTGTAGCAAGCATTAAAGCTACTTTCTGAGCGGCTTCTAGCTCGTCTGTCACATCAAAAAGATAACCTGTAGCATTATATCCTTTACTGCGATAATATTCTAAGGCTTCATCTAATTTTGAGGGAGTTGTACTTGTGATTGCCAGCTCAGCACCTGCAGAGGCAAGACCTTCAGCCATTGCCATTCCTAATCCGTGAGTACCGCCGGTTACAACGGCTACTTTTCCGGATAAATCGAATAAATTCATGTAGAAAAAATTACTTTAGTTCGTTAGTTTTAACAGCGTCCATGTCGCCATAATCCATATTTTCTCCTGCCATTCCCCAGATAAAAGTGTAGTTGGAAGTACCAACTCCTGAGTGAATAGACCATTCCGGAGACAAGACTGCTTCATTGTTTTTCATAAAGATATGACGGGTCTCGTTTGGCTGGCCAAGAAAATGACTTACCGCCTGCCCTTCTTCAAGATCAAAATAAAAATAAGCTTCCATTCTTCGGGTATGCGTGTGAGAAGGCATGGTGTTCCAAACACTTCCTTCGTGCAGCTCGGTCATTCCCATCTGTAGCTGGCAGGTTTCCAATACGCTGTTGACGATTAGTTTGTTTATAGTACGTCTGTTGGCGTATTTTGCTTCACCTAATTCTACAATTTCGGCTTCATTTTTAGTGATTTTCTTTGTAGGGAAAGTGTGGTGCGCAGGTGCAGAATTGAAATAGAATAAAGTCTGACCTTCATTTCCGTTTTCAAAAACAACATCTTTTGCGCCTTTTCCTATATATAAAGCTTCCTTATTTCCAAGTTCGAAAACCTCTCCGTCAACAGTTACCTTTCCGGCAGCGCCTACGTTGATGATTCCCAATTCTCTTCTGTCAAGAAAGTTTTCTGCCTTCAGATCATCTGTAGGTTCAAGTTTCAATGCGCTTTTTACAGGCATTGCACCACCTACGATCATTCTGTCGTACATAGAATACACTACATTGATTTGATCTTCATTAAATAAATCATTGATTAGAAACTCCCTTCTCAGGTCTTCAGTTGTATATTTTTTTACATCTTCAGGATGATGGGCGTAACGAAATTCTGATTTTGTCATACTCTTAATTTTGAATTTTTTATGGGTTTTTGAACCATTAATTTTTAATGTGTAATCGATTGCATAAAACTACACATTTTTACCGATAGAAATACTTGGTGTTAAATATAAAATTAAATTTTAATTGCGTAACAAAAAATTAATATTAATTCGTAATCTATTTATAATCAATACATTATAATGTTTAATTATTTTGAATTTAGCTAAAAAAGAAACTTTTAGAAAGAATAATTTTACCGGAAAAGGATTGCAATCTCCAGAATGAGATAATATCGTGCCAAAAACCCGTCCAAAAACAACATGACAAATCGCATGTTTTTCATGAGAACCCTGCTGTAATTGATTGGCACGATTTATCTGCTAAATTCATATCAAAACTTCAAGCAAAAACGTGACAAAAATCATCTTAAATTGACAAATATTTAATGTTGCGTACACATTTGGGGAATTTTGATAGCTGAAAAATGTAGTTAAATTACCATAAAAACCACCTAAATTTTAGTTAAACACATAAAATTTTTAAAAAAGTTATCCACTATTTGTCAAAATTAAACCACCATATAAACAACTGAAAATTAGTATTTTAAATATAAAAACCTAACAATTGTTCTGTATCAGTTAAGTAATTAAACAATTAAATTAACAATTAATTTTATCAATTTCTTTTGCGTATTGGAAAATAATATTAGTTTAGGAGCCAGGAATTTCTATGTCCAAAAAAAGTTACGCAATCGATTGCACACCGGAGAGCGTAATTTTTACATAGAAAATTTACCACTGAACGATATTAGTACTTGCTTTTTTCTTAAAAAAAACGACAACAGAAGAATACAGTAATTAAAATTTAAGGATATATAATGAATAAAAAAGTTCAACAGATAAAGTGGTTATATCTTTCCGCTTTTCTTTTGCCTATGCTCGCTATGGCGCAGGAAAAAGATAAGGAGAAAACTATCGACGAAGTAGTTTTGGTAGGTTATTCCAAAGTCTCTAAAAAAGATGTTACCAACGCTGTATCATCTGTAAAAGCTGAAGCTCTGAAAGATATGCCTGTAAACAGTGCTGCAGAAGCAATTCAGGGTAGACTGGCAGGGGTTCAGGTGCAGGCGAGTGAAGGCTCCCCGGGTGCAGAAGTGGATATCAAAGTAAGAGGTGGAACTTCTATTACAGGAAGTAATGCACCGCTTTACATTGTAGACGGTGTGCAGATGGATAATGCAATGTCTCTTTTGACTCCGAAAGAAATTGAATCAATCGAAGTTCTGAAAGATGCTTCATCTACATCAATCTACGGATCAAGAGGAGCAAATGGTGTAGTTTTGATTACTACGAAAAGTGGTAAAAAAAGAGCTACAACCTCAATTAATTACAACGGATTTACAGGTGTGAGAAAAATCATGAACACATTAGATGTTCTTGATCCTTATGAATTTGTAATGTATCAGTACGAATTGTACAACAAAAATGGCGTGGCAGCTGATGTTTTGGCTTTTGCAACCAGATATGGAACTTATAATGAGCTGTATAATAAATACAGCAACGTTAAAAGAAGAGATTGGCAGGATGAATTATTCGGTCGTGAAGCTTTTAATTTTACACATAACCTTACTGTAAATGGTGGTTCAGAAAAATCGGCTTTTGCTTTAACATTAAATCATGTGGACGAAGATGGGATCATGCTCAACTCTGGATTCAAGAGAAGTATGGTTAACTTTAAGTACGATTATGATATCAGCAAGAAATTAAAGTTTGGTTTTAATGCAAGATACAGCAGATCTTTAATAGATGGTGTAGGTACTTCAAGCACCGGTTCTCAGAGTAACAACAGATTAAGAAATGCCGTGAGATACCAGCCTTTCGAAGGAGGATCTAATATTCCTGTTGATGATTTTGACCCAGATTACGCAACCAATACTAACTTGGTTAATCCTTTAATTCTAAATCAGAACGAAGTTAGAACCAACCGCTCAAATGACTTATTATTAAACGGTTACATCAACTGGAACATTTCAAAAGACTTCACGTTCCGAAGTGTTATTGGTTATGTACAGAGAGATATTATCACCAATCAGTTTTGGGGTACGGTAACATCACAGGCAAGAGCTAATGCTGATATGCCGATTGTACAGCTAGACAGATCCCAATCGAGAAGAATTACCAATACAAATACCTTAAATTACACCAAAAAATTTGGCAGACATAAACTGGATGTTTTGCTGGGTCAGGAAATAATTCAGACTGACGGAGAAACGAGTAATACTTATGTAAAATGGTTTCCAAAGTCTATTCTTCCGCAAGAAGCATTTTCTAACATTGCTGCAGCAACACCACCGGCTGGTTTAATTCAGGATGCGGCAAGAACAGCAGCTTTGCCTCCTGACCGTTTAGCTTCATTTTTCGGACGTGTAAACTATATTTTTGATAATAAATATATTCTTACCGCGTCTGTAAGAGCTGATGGATCTAACGTTTTCATGAAAGGAAATCAGTGGGGATATTTCCCGGCAGCTTCATTGGCCTGGAAAGTTAACGAAGAGAAATTCTTAAAAGATGTTTCATGGCTTGAAGAATTGAAACTTCGTGTTGGTTACGGTCTTTCGGGTAACAACAGAATTACATCTTACCTTTGGGCTAATTTCTACAACATCGGTGCAAATAACGGATATGTTTTCGGAACTTCTGTAACTCCGGGAGCCGGAATCTCCACTACACAGGCAAACCCTAATGTGAAATGGGAAGCTACGGTATCTAAAAATGCGGGTATTGACTTCGGATTTTTCAACGGCAGATTATATGGTAGTGTAGACGGATATATTACCGACACAAAAGATCTGTTGGTTTTGGCTAAAGTTCCTTTCCCGGGATATGCTAACCAGTTCCAGAATTCAGGTAAAACTCAAAACAGAGGTTTAGAATTTACTTTGGGTGGAGCTATCGTCAACAAAGAAGATTTCACGTGGAAAACAGACATCAACCTTTCTGCAAACAAAAATAAAATTTTAAGTTTAGGAAGCGGTGTACGTCCAGGACAGGATTATTATCTTGTTCAATCTGGAGGTATCGGCGGATTTGACTTTATCGCAAAAGTGGGAAGCGCTGTAGGAACATATTACGGATATGTAACTGAAGGAAGATACGAAGTGAGCGATTTTGATTACAATGCCGCAACTCAGGTTTATACATTGAAAGCAGGTGTACCAAGTACAAGCGCAATCGCTTTGGGAGCAAGAGCTGTGCAGCCTGGAGATCTTAAATTAAAAGATTTAAATGGCGACGGACAGATTACTGATGCAGACAGACAGGAATTAGGAAGCGCCCAGCCGAAGTTTTTTGGAGGTTTTAACCAAACTTTCAGATACAAAAACTTTGATATGAGTTTGTTCTTCAACTTCTCTGTAGGAAACAAAGTGTACAATGCCAATAAGATAGAAAATACAACTCAATATCTTTACAGAGACAACAACATGGCTGCAGAAGTGGCAGACAGATGGAGATGGTTTGACAACAATGGGGTGAAAGTGAATGATCCTACTGCTTTGGCAGCATTAAACGCTAACACAACAATGTGGACACCTCCAAGTGGACAGTACATCTTACACTCTTACGGAATCGAAGACGGATCTTTCTTAAGATTAAATAACGTAACTTTAGGTTTCACATTACCTAAAGGTTCCCTTGAGGCAGTAGGTGTTAAAAACTTCAGACTGTATGCAACAGTAAACAACGTTTTCGTTCTTACGAAATACTCTGGATACGATCCTGAAGCAAGTACGAGAAGAAATCCTCTGACTCCGGGAGTTGATTATTCAGCTTACCCACGCAGCAGATTCTTTGTAACAGGTGTAGATATCACTTTCTAAAATTTATTATCATGAAAAAAACAAAATCAATATTATTTGCAAGTTGCCTCGTTGGAGCACTTTTCTTTACTAATTCCTGTAACGATTTCCTTGATCCGGAAAACCTTTCAAGTATATCTGAAGCGCAACAGTTTGACAGTACAGACGATACTTTTTCAGCATTAATTGGTGTGTATGCTCAATTAGGTGGTGATGATGGGTACGGACAGAGATTATCTCTCATTCTTCCTCAGTCTGGAGACGACTTCAGAACCTCAGGAAACTACAACTGTAACGACAGAAGAGGTGTTGCAACTTTCGGAGCTTGTGCAACCAATACAGAACTCAACAATCCGTTTGGGAAATTATATACAGGAATTGAGCGTGCTAACCTTGTTCTGAAAAATATTCCACTATCTCCTGTCATGCAGACAGGATCTGCACAGGAAAAAGCTCTAATGAACAGATACCTGGGTGAGGCACTAACGCTTAGAGCTCAGTATTATTACGAATTAATCAGAAACTGGGGCGACGTGCCATTTTATTTAGTACCTGCATCTGAATTACCTGAACAGAACCAGCCTAAGACAGACCGCGATATCATTTATGATCAAATGATTAACGATCTTGAAAAAGCAGCAACATTAGTTCCATGGAGGTCTGAAGGTGGTACAACGAGTAACAGGATTTCTAAAGGATTTGTAAAAGGTTTAAGAGCAAGGATTGCTTTGGCAAGAGCAGGATATTCTCTTAGAAGAAACCCGCAGATTATGGCTCAGGGGTCAAACCCTCAAAAATATTATCAGATTGCTTTAACTGAATGTAAAGACATCATGAATCATTCTGGCGAACATAGTCTCAACCCTAGCTATGAAAGTGTTTTCAGAGCTTTACATACCAATGCTCAGGATGCAACCAATGAAGTTATTTTTGCAGTGGGAGCATTTGGAGGTGGAGTAAGAACAGACTCTAAAATCGGATATTACAATGGCTTAAAGCATCACGATAATTCTGTATGGAAAGGTGGTGGAGGTATTAATGCACTTCCAACTTACTTCTACGAGTTTTCAAAATTTGACTTAAGAAGAGACATGAATGTTGGAATCTTTACCATTAACGCTGCAAATCAAGCGGAATTGGCTGCTTCCAATGCATGGACAGATTCTAAATACAGAAAATCATGGACAAGTATTACAGGTCCTTCTCAGACGTTAGCTGTTGACTGGCCTTTACTCCGTCTTTCAGATGTAATGCTGATGTTTGCTGAAGCAGACAACGAAATCAACGGAGCTCCTTCTCAGGAAGCAAAAAATGCTTTATTAGCAGTAAGAAACAGAGCTTACGCAGGAAATCTTGGTCAGGTAGGTGCAATTCCTTCTGATAAAGTAGGATTCTTCAACGCTGTTGTACAGGAAAGATTATTAGAATTAGGTTCAGAAGGAATCAGAAAATATGATTTGATCCGTTGGAATTTATTAGCAACTAAAATTGCTGAAACAAAAGCGAAACTTACAGCATTTATCAACGGCACAGGAGCTTATGCTAACGTACCTTTGAATATTTATTATAAAAATTCTGTTTACGATCCTACTAAAACGGCTCAGCAGAATATCGCTGCAATCGATGTGTATACTACAGGAACAGATAAAAGTGCGGTATTTTACCTTCCAAACCAGTCTGCCACTACTCCTGCAGGTTACAAATCTATTGCATGGAGATCAGGAATTACTGCTACCTATGTAGATAATCCAGCTTCAGGATACGCACAGTATTTCCAGGTTAACAAAAGAGAATTATTGCCTATTTATTTTGAATACATTCAGAATAACTACAATCTTACTCAGGATTATGGCTACTAGTAAAAATACACATTCATATTAAATTGATTTTAATACAGACTTTCTCCTTCACGGGAGCAAGTCTGTATTTTTCCTAAAGAAAAATTTTATGTCAGCGATTTTCAAAAATTTTCTCACAGCAATTTCAGCATTTGTAATTCTTCTAATTGTTTTTTCTTTCAAAACTTCCGACAGAACAATCGTGGTTTCGAAAGACGGAAAAGGAGATTTCAAAACCATTCAGGAAGCGGTAAATTCTGTTGAAAATAATACAAAGAACAGGACAAAAATTATCATTAAACCCGGAACTTACAGAGAAAAAATCACAGTAGATCCTGCAAAAAG
The DNA here is from genome assembly GCF_001424105.1 of Chryseobacterium sp. Leaf394. Classification (GTDB taxonomy): domain Bacteria; phylum Bacteroidota; class Bacteroidia; order Flavobacteriales; family Weeksellaceae; genus Chryseobacterium. Next base: position 23,519 of record NZ_LMQH01000006.1, read on the forward strand.
TCCAATCACTCTGATTGGAGAAAATGCAGAAAATACTATTTTAGTTTACGGCGATCATGCGTCAAAGCAGAATGCTGAAGGTAAAAACATTGGGACCACAGGTTCATCAAGCATTTTTATTTTCTCTGATGATTTCTCAGCTAAAAATATTACGTTTCAAAACGATGCAGGACCAGTTGGACAGGCCGTTGCCGTTTTAACGACAGGCGACAGAATAGCTTTTGAAAACTGCAAATTCTTAGGATTTCAGGATACACTTTATACTAAAGGTGCTCAGGACAATCCGGATAAAACTAAAATTTCCAGAAACTATTTTAAAAACTGCTACATCGAAGGTACGACTGACTATATTTTCGGAGCCGGAACCGCCGTTTTTGAAAACTGTACTGTCTACTCTAAAAAAAATGCATCCTACGTTACAGCCGCCTCCACAATTGAAGGAAATGAGTTTGGATATGTATTTATTAACTGTAATTTAACAGGCGATGCCGACGCAAATTCTGTATATTTGGGTCGTCCGTGGAGACCATTTGCAAAGACAGTTTATATCAATTGTGCAATCGATTCCACAATAAAACCTGAAGGTTGGCACAACTGGTCTAAACCTGATGCAGAGAAGACTACTTTCTACGCAGAATACAATTCTAAAGGTTCAGGAGCTAACGCTGAGAAACGCGTTTCATGGTCACACCAACTGACAAAAGAACAAAGTAAAAAATATACTGCCAAAAATATTCTTTCCGGAAAAGACAACTGGAACTACAAAAAAGCCGCTCAATAATCTCAAAAAGTTTTCAATGAAATACGCTTTTTCTTCACTCTTCCTTTTGGGAATTTTATCTTCACAAAGCTGCACCAGTCAGGTAAAGACGTCAGCCAATTCCGAAACAGTGGTTTCAGGAAAGCTTATCAGTTTCCCCGGTGCTGAAGGTTTTGGAAGATTTACAACCGGCGGACGTGGTGGAAAGGTTTTATTCATTACTAAACTGACAGATGACGGTTCGGAAGGTACGTTAAGACACGCTTTAGAACAAAAAGGTCCGAGATATATTGTTTTCAGAACTGCAGGAACGATTTCCCTTGAATCCCCATTAAGAATAAAAGAAGGCGACGTTACGATTGCCGGACAAACCGCTCCCGGAGACGGAATTACCGTTGCCAACTACGAAACTTTTGTGGCAGCAGACAATGTGATTATCCGCTACATGCGTTTCAGAATGGGTGATAAGAAAAAGTATGAAGGTGATGCTTTAGGGGCAAGATTTATAAAAAATTTAATCGTTGATCACTGTTCGATGAGCTGGTCAACAGACGAAACGGTTTCAATCTACGTCAACGAAAATACGACGCTTCAGTGGTGTGTAATTACAGAAAGCCTTAGAAACTCTGCCCACCAAAAAGGCGCTCACGGCTATGGCGGAATTGCCGGTGGAAAATTCGCATCTTTTCATCATAATATCTACGCAAACCACGACAGCAGAAATCCAAGATTGGGAGAATATGCGGGAAGTAAATTTGCGCTGACCGATCTGACCGATTTCAGAAATAATGTCATTTACAACTGGGGTCACAATAATGTCTACGGAGGTGAAGGAATGAATGTAAATATGGTCAACAATTACTACAAACCGGGTCCTGCGACAATGACCAACAAGAGAATTGTAGCAATTGATAAAAATGAAAAAGAAGGAACTGAGGTTTACAATATCTGGGGGAAATATTACATCAGCGGAAATGTTGTGGAGGGAAGTCCGGAAGTTACCGCAGACAATTGGAATTTAGGCGTTTTTAATCAAATGAAACCTGCGTATAAGTTGACGGATGCTGATAAAAATTCAATTAAAATCAATCAGCCTCACGATATTCAGAATAACGTAAAAACTGATTCTCCTAAGGAGGCTTACGAAAAAATATTAAAAATCGGGGGCGCAAGTTTGGTGAGAGATGCTGTAGATTTACGTGTTTTGGAACATGTAAAAAAAGGAACGTTCTCTCACAAAGGTTCGCACGGAAGTGATAATGGAATCATCGATTCTCAGGAAGATGTAGGCGGATTTCCTGATTTAAAAGCCGGAAAAGCACCTCTTGATTCAGACAACGACGGAATGCCCGATGATTGGGAAATCAAAAATAATCTTGATCCGAAAACGGCCAATGCCAACGGAAAAGATTTAGATAAAAACTATGATAATATCGAGGTGTATATGAACGACCTCGTGAAAAAAATAACCGAAAATCAGTGGTAGTCACTGAACTTTCAGACTTGAAGGTTATCTAAAATAAAAAATAATGTCAGTACAGATAAAATCAAAACTATTCAAAATACTTCTGGCGGGAGCTGTCTTCGCAAGCGGTTCATCGTTCGCTCAGAAAAATGTGATTGAGAAAATCCGCAAAAACCCGAAAGCTCCTTTTTCCTACGCAGAATTATCAATAAAAGACGGCGGAAAATGGGAGGGCAACGAGTACATCGGCGGAACTTTCAAAAACATCAATGAGTTACAACTTCCGGCCGAACATACCGACCATTCTTACTACATCAGATACGAAGGAATCGGTTTGGAAAACAATCAGATCGGTTACAGATTATACCTTGACTGGAGAAATGCTACAGATATTTTCGGGAAAAAAGTGAATACTCTGGTGTTGCCGGATGTCGGACAGGATGGCTTTGAAACCTATCATCACGACGCACCCTGGGGACAGGATATTTTGAAATCAGGCCGTACCATCGGAGTCGGTTCTTACGGAAGATATGATGATCAGAATGATTTTGTAGAAACTTTTAAAACCTTAAAAAACACCACCGCAAAAGTTGTCAATGACAGCGATAAATCTTTCGCAACCATCGATTACAAAGGCTGGAAAACGTGGGGAAAGGCAGTTGACCTTCAGTCGAAGCTGACAATTTTCAACAGAGACCGTTTTGTGAAGGTTGATTTAAATTTAAATGAAACAGTTTCAGGATTATGTACCGGAATTGTCGCTTTTAAAGATATTCCCATGAAAGAGGCGGTCAGTAAAAACAAAAAATGGGGCTACATTGCAACATACGGAACGCAGACTTTGGCTAAAAAAGAAGATAATCTGGGAATGGTGATCTTCTACCCTATCGGAAATTTAGATAAAATTGTAAAAACCAAATCGACTCACGTTGTGGTTTTTAAAAAGACCAAAAATGTTTCGTATTACTTTATGGGAGCCTGGTCACAGGAACCGAACGGAATAAAAACTGAAGAAGAATTCTACAGAGATTTAGATAAAAAATTAGAAATTTTAGATAATAACAATCAACTTTAAAATTGACTTACAATGAGTTTTATTAATCAAAAATTAAAAATATACGCTGTTGCGGTTTTAGGTTCGGGAATGTTCCTTGCCTGTGCACAGACAAAAACAGCAACGGCTGCCAAAGCGACAACCCAAACTGCAAAATCAGGAAAAGTAGTTCCTACAAACCTGAAATGGTCTGAAAGAATGATGCTTTCTGAAATGCAGCGTTTCCCTGAAGCTTGGATGCTCGATTTCAGCAAAAGCCCGAAATGGACGTATCCATCAGCAATTGTGTTGGATGGAGCTGAGCAGCTTTACATCAAAACAGGTAAAAAAGAATACTACGACTACATCAGCGGTTTCGGCGAAACTTTGATCAAGGACGACGGTACAATCGTTACTTACGATCTTGACAAGTACAACATCGACATGCTGAACAGTGGAAACGTATTGCTTTATCTTTACGAAAAAGAGAAAAAAGACAAATACCTGAAGGCACTTCAAACGCTTCGTCTTCAAATCGACGGACAGCCAAGAACGAATGAAGGTTCTTTCTGGCACAAAAAAATCTATCCTTACCAGGTTTGGTTAGATGGTTTGTACATGGGAATGCCTTTCTACACGCATTATACGAAAGATTTTACAAAAGGTGCAGATGCAACGAAAGCTTACGATGATATTGTTATGCAGTTCGACTCAGTTCAGAAAAATCTTTTAGACAAAAAAACAGGATTGCTGTATCACGCCTGGGATGAGAGCAAAGAACAGGCATGGGCAGATAAACAAACCGGACTTTCACCAAATTTCTGGGGAAGAGCCATGGGTTGGTACGGAATGGCAATGGTAGACGTTTTGGATTATTTACCTAAGGATCATCCGGGAAGAGCGAGAATTATTTCTTACATTAAATCTTATTCTGACGCGGTTATCAAATATCAGGACAAAAAATCAGGGCTTTGGTATCAGGTTTTAGATAAGCCATTGGCAAACAAAAATTATGAAGAAGCGACTGCTTCAGCGATGTTTGTTTACACCATGATTAAATCTGTGAACAAAGGTTACCTGCCAAAATCATACAAAGCTGCCGCTAAAAAAGGCTATGACGGAATTATCAAAAATCTGATTACAGTTGATGAAAATGGCGTTGTAAATTTAAATAAATGTTGTGCTGTTGCCGGTCTGGGAGGAAAACCTTACAGAGACGGTTCTTACGAATATTACGTGAATGAAGAGATCCGTTCGAATGACGGAAAAGGAACGGGACCATTTATTTTGGCAAGTTTGGAATTTGAAAAATAATTTTTAAAACCATTAAACCATTAAGGAGATTTAAGAAGTTAAGATTTATTAAGGCTTAAATCTGAGATTTTATTAAGCTACTTGCTTAAAGCGAAGCTCAGCTTAATTTTTCTAAACTTCTTAATAAAAACTTAATGGTTAAAATATTATTTTAAAAACATAAAGCCTTTGCTAAGCAGAACGCTTTTGCGAACTAAAAGTATGCAGAGCAACTTTAAAAAAATCTTTGTCCCAAAATTTCGGGATTAAAAATCTAAACAGATCAAAAATCTGATTTTATGACAAACAAAATTTTAAATATACTTTCAATCACCGCATTTTCCATTGCATCAACATACTTGAATGCACAGGAAAAACCCTACGTTTCAGAAGTCTGGACTGCCGATCAGGGGAAAAACTTCAGAAACCCGATCTTATACGCAGATTATTCAGATCCAGACGTTACGCGCGTTGGCGATGATTATTATATGACCGCTTCAAGTTTCAACGAAGCTCCGGGATTGCCTATTCTCCATTCAAAAGATATGGTCAACTGGAAATTGGTCAACTATGCAATCCAGGATGTTTTACCGAAAGAGCATTTCTCCGTTCCGAGAAGAGGTGATGCAGTTTGGGCACCAAGTATCCGTTTCCACAAAGGGGAATTCTACATTTACTGGGGCGACCCGGATTTCGGAATTTATATGGTAAAAACCAAAGATCCTCTTGGAAAATGGGACGAACCCGTTTTGGTCATGGAAGGAAAAGGTTTAATCGATTCCTGCCCGTTCTGGGATGAAGACGGACAGGCCTATTTGGTTCATGGTTGGGCAGGAAGCCGAGCCGGTGTAAAAAGTATTTTATCTTTAAACAAAATGAATCCTGAAGGAACAAAAGTTTTGGATAAAGGCGTTCATATTTTCGACGGTCACGATGCTCATCCGACGGTTGAAGGTCCAAAAATGTATAAAAGAAACGGCTATTACTACGTTTTCGCTCCGGCGGGAGGTGTGGCTACAGGTTGGCAGTTGGTTTTAAGATCAAAAAATATCTACGGTCCTTACGAAGAGAAAATTGTTCTTGAGCAGGGCAAAACAAAAATAAACGGTCCGCATCAGGGAGCTTGGGTAGATACACCTTCCGGTGAAGACTGGTTCTACCATTTTCAGGACGTGGATGCAGGAGGAAGAATCGTGCATTTGCAGCCGATGAAATGGGAAAAAGACTGGCCTGTAATGGGAATCGACAACGATAAAAACGGAATTGGCGAACCGGTTTTAACGTATAAAAAACCAAACGTTGGGAAAACCTATCCAGTCGTAACTCCGGCTGAAACGGATGAGTTTGATGGTGAAAAATTAGGTTTGCAGTGGCAATGGAGTGCCAACGAAAACATCGTTTGGTCATCCAAACTTCCCGGACAGAAATTCCTGAGATTATTCTCCATGAAAATGGGCGAAAACGATAAAAACCTTTGGAATGTTCCGAATCTTTTGACTCAAAAATTTCCGGCTCCGAATTTTGTGGCGTCAACCAAAGTTAAATTGACACCCGAAGATGCTAAAGAAGGAAAAACTGCCGGTCTTTTGGTTATGGGAATGGATCACGCATCCCTTGTTATTACCAATAAAACCGATGGATATTATGTTCAGTTGAGAAAAGCTGAAAAGGCTGAAAAAGGTGGTGAGGAAAAAGTTTTATTTGAAACCAAATTAAAAGGAAACGAAGCGTATTTTAAAGTAAACGTCAGCGAACCGAATGGAATTTGCACGTTCAGCTACAGCGAAAATGGTAAAAATTTCATTAAAGTGGGCGAACCGTTTCAGGCAAAACCAGGAAAATGGATTGGTGCGAAAGTAGGGTTATATTCTGTAAGCACACAGAAAGCAAACCGTGGTGGGTACGCAGATTTTGAATATTTTAGAATAACAAAAAATTAGATATTTCCCACAAATCTCACGGATTTTCACAGATAAATTTTACAGAAAATTCTGTCTGATTTGCTGAGTCTGCGGGAGTAAAAAGGCTACGAAACCTAACGGGTTTTGAAAACCCGTTAGGTTTATGAAATCAAAGGTTTAAAAAATTTGTGCTTAATAATTTCAATAATGAACAAAACATTCAATCATATCTTTTTATTTTTAGTTGCCGCATTTCTTCTGTCGTCATGTCAGTCGCAAAATGCAGTTGCTAAAAATAAATCCGATAAAAAAGTCACCCGCATTTTCCTCGTCGGCGATTCTACAATGGCCGATTACACGGGAAATTATGAGCCTGGCAAAGATTACATGAAAGTTCGTTATCCTGTTACAGGATGGGGACAGGTTTTTCAGCCGTTTTTTGTGAAAGACAGTTTGAAAAGTTTAACCTCATTAAAAGATTCAGTAAAAATCATCGACCGTGCGCATGGCGGAAGAAGCACAAGAACATTTTTCCAGGAAGGAAGATGGAGATATGTCTATGAAAACTTAAAACCCGGCGATTACGTGATGATGCAGTTCGGTCACAACGACGGTTCAGAAAAACATACAGAACGTTACGTAAATATCGAAGGGTACAAAGAATTTTTAAGATTATTCGTTGCTCAAACCATTCAGAAAGGCGGCAAACCCATCATCATCACTCCGGTTGCAAGAAACTTTCCATGGAAAGATGGCAAACTGGAAAATATTCATGGAGAATATTGGCAGGCTCCAATCGATATTGCGAAGGAAATGAATGTTCCATATATCGATTTAAACAAAATATCCATGGATTTTTTCACCAAAAAAGGTCAGGATTATGCGAGCAGTCATTATTTTATGAATCTTCCTGAAGGCGTGTATGAAGCGTATCCTAAAGGCAATAAAGACAATACCCATTTTCAGCCGGAAGGAGCAAAAGTGGTCGCACAGATGGTGTTCACAGAATTTAAAAATATAATTAAAACTAAATAATAAAGAAATAATGAAGAAGTCATTCAAAATAATAGGTCTTGTCGCGGCAATGATGTTTTCGGGACAGTTCTACGCTCAGAATACAGATATTTATAAAGGAATTGAGTTTAAAATGCCTAAAGTGGCAGAAACTTCTTTCGCAGCAAATACCGTATCGATCAAAGATTTCGGTGGTGTTGCAGGGGGAAGTGTGAAAAATACAGAAGCTTTCAAAAAGGCAATCGACGCTTTGGTAAAAAAAGGTGGCGGTAAACTGGTGGTTCCAAGAGGGCTTTGGTTAACCGGACCCATCGTTTTGCAGAGCAACATCAACCTTCATGTAGAAGACGGTGCGATGATTATTTTCAGCACAGACAAGAGCGATTATCCTTTGGTAGACGTGAGTTTTGAAGGTTTAAATACCATCCGTTGCCAGTCTCCGATTTCTGCGAGAAATGCGAAAAATATTGCGATTACAGGAAAAGGTGTGATCGACGGAAGCGGTGATGCATGGAGAGCCGTGAAAAAATCGAAATTATCTGAAGTGGAATGGAAAAAATTCGTTGCATCAGGCGGAATCGTTTCTAAAGATGGAAAAACCTGGTACCCTTCAGAAAGCTATAAAAAAGGATTTGAAGGCAGCTCAAGTTTCAACGTTCCCGATAAAATCAACAAATCTGAACTGGAATCTGTGAAAGATTTCCTACGTCCGGTAATGGTGAGCATCGTAGGTTGCGATCAGGTACTTTTGGATGGCCCGACTTTCCAGAATTCTCCGGCATGGAACCTTCACCCACTCATGACTTCAAATTTAATTTTAAGAAATCTTACCGTTAGAAACCCTTGGTATTCTCAAAACGGTGACGGTGTAGATTTGGAATCATGTAAAAATGTTCTGATCTACGACAATACTTTCGACGTGGGTGATGATGCGATTTGTATTAAATCCGGGAAAAATGAAGACGGTAGAAAAAGAGGAATGCCTACTGAAAACGTAATCATCAAAAACAATATGGTGTATCACGGTCACGGTGGTTTCGTAATCGGAAGTGAAATGTCTGGTGGAGCAAGAAATATGCATGTTTCAGACTGTACGTTCATCGGAACAGACATCGGTCTGCGTTTCAAAACAACCCGTGGACGAGGTGGTGTAGTTGAAAATATTTATATCAAAAACATCGATATGATCAACATTCCGACGCAGACGATTGGTTTTAATATGTTCTACGAAGGTGCTTCTCCGGTTTTGGAGGACGGACAAAAAGCGGAAGGAAACAAAGCTCCGGAAAAAACATATCCGGTGACTGAGGAAACGCCTGTTTTCAGAAATATTTACTTTAAAAATATCACAGCAACGAATTCTGACGAAGCGATTACTTTATTTGGATTGGCAGAAATGAACCTTAAAAATATCGTGATTGAAGATTCTCAGTTCGAAACTAAAAAAGGACTAAGCATCGTAGACGCAGACGGAATTCAGCTGAAAAACGTAAAACTGAAATATTCAGAAGGAACTGGAGCTACGATCTATAACAGTAAAAACGTTGATCTTTCTTCCCTTCAGCTGGAATCAAGTCAAAAACCAACCATCAAAGTTTTAGGAGCAAAAACCACATCGGTAAAACTTCCAAAAGATGTAAAAGGTGAGCAGCTGAGCATCTCGAAAGAGATTGCGAAGAATGCGGTTAAATAATTTAAGATTTGACGTTTGAGATTTGAGATTCTGGATTCGGGTTTTTGAATTCAAGATTTAAAATTTAAGATTCAATATAGAAGAGAATTTTAATTTTTCAATTTCATGTATCTTAAATATTTTCAAAGTTAAAAAACTTCAAGTTTTCTAATGTGTCAACAGATTTTTGGTGAAATTGAAACACAAGCTTTTTTGAACTTGTATTTTCAAAGTTTTAAACTTAAAAATTGCGAGAATCTTTTGTGACTTTTGTGGTTAAACTAAAAAGTTGCGGTTGAACAAAACCAAATTAATTTAAAAATGAGTTTTCACAAACTATATTTTCTTTTTGTTTTTTTTGTAGGAGCAACAGCATTCGGTCAGACAAAGCCGAATGCTACTCCTTACACAAACGAAGCAACATACGAAAAACTTAAAAAGAAACATCCGTTCATCACGCCTTTGAACAGACCGGTTCCGCCCAACATCGGGATCGATAAAGATATAGAATATGCCAACATTAACGGACTTTCCCTGAAAGCCGACATCTACTACCCTCTTGATAAATTCAATAAACATCCTGCAATCGCAATGGTTCATGGTGGTGGCTGGATTTCAGGAAGCAAGGAAAATGAAAAATACATGGCTCAGGAATTGGCCGCAAAAGGATATGTTGCTATTGCAGTCGGTTACCGATTGAGCGAAGTTGCAAAATATCCCGCAGCGATTGATGATGTAAACAATGCCATTGAATATTTAAAGAAAAACAAAAAGAAATATTCTGTAGACACCAAAAAGGTCGCAATTTTAGGCGAATCAGCGGGTGCCCAGATTGCGACTTTGGTTGGAGTAAAATCTAAGGGAAAGATAAAAGCGATTGTGAATGTAGATGGTGTCGTTTCATTTATTCATGAAGAATCGGGTAAAGAAGGAACTTACGATGCTTTTTGGTTGGGTTACGCTCACAAAGATAATCCTGAAATCTGGAAAGATGCTTCCCCATTGGAATTCGTGGATAAAAAAACACCTCCTACTCTATTTATCAATTCTTCGCAACCCCGTTTTCACGCTGGAAGAGATGATATGATGAAAAAACTGAAAAGCTACGGAACTTTCACAGAATTTCACGAAATCAAAGACACTCCACACTCCTTCTGGTCTGCCGAACCTTGGTTTACAGAAACTTTAAATCTGACGCTGGAGTTTTTAGATAAAACTTTGAAATAGATTTAGGTTAAGGTTAAGGTTAAGGTTAAGGCAAAATTAAAACGCAAAGATTTAATCTAGTGATAATATAATTTTAAGGAGCAAAAAATAATCAATAAATTGATTGTAAGCTCACGGTTATTTTCAAGCTTAAGCGACTTCTTCGCATCCTTTGCTCTTTAAAAATTACTTATAATAAATTAAAACTTTGCGTTAAAAAACATACATTTAAAATAATTTTTCAATGAAAAAAATATTTTTAATACTCTTCGTTTCTATCACCAATTTTTTATTGGCCGGAACTGATCCTTACATCACAGTGACCGTTGCAAAAGATGGCAGCGGACAATTCACTTCTATTCAAAAAGCAATTACATCGATCCGAGATTTAGGTCCTGGTGAAGCTTTGGTTAAAATAAAAGCTGGAACGTACAATGAGAAGATCGTCATCCCATCTTCAAAACATAAAATCACTTTACAGGGCGACAGCAAAGAAAATACGATTATCTCCAATGATGATTATTCAGGAAAACTGGATGCTTTGAATGAGAAAATGACGACTTTCAATTCATACACTTTGTTGGTGATGTCAGATGATGTTAAAATTTCAAATCTGACTATAAAAAATGCTTCATGCAATCAGGGACAAGCCGTTGCGCTTCATGTGGAAGGTGACCGTTTTATAATTAAAAATTCCAATATTTTGGGATGTCAGGACACTGTTTATACCGGTGGAAATCACAGCAGACAATACTATGAAAATTGTTTCATTGAAGGAACTACCGACTTTATTTTCGGTTCGGCAACCGTGGTTTTCAAAAACTGTACGATAAAAAGTTTAGCCAATTCTTATATTACGGCGGCATCAACTGATCAGTCTAAAAGTTTTGGACATGTATTTTTTGACTGTAAATTAATTGCCAAAGAAGGCATCAACAAAGTATTTTTGGGAAGACCGTGGAGATCTTACGCAAGAACCGTTTTCATCAATACCGAAATGGGCAACCACATCCTTCCTGAAGGCTGGAACCCGTGGAAAGGCGACAAAATGTTCCCGGACAAAGACAAAACTGCCTACTACGCAGAATACAAAAGCAAAGGCGAAGGCGGAAAAACCGAAAACCGTGTAGCCTGGTCGCATCAGCTGACAAAAAAAGAAGCAAAAAAATACACGATCAAAAACATTTTCGGAGACTGGAATCCGGATATGAGTAATAAGTAATTGGTAATGAGCAATCTCAAAGCCATTTAAATATAACAGTTAGTATTAGCGATGTCATGCTGAGCCTGTCGAAGCATTTCACAATAATAAAACCATAGAATGAAAAGTTATTTTACCGCAAAAGAAACAAAAGACGTTTGAGAATGATAGATAATCAAAAGTTTGCAAAATGAAACTTTTACATTTTGTAAACTTTTGACAGTCTTATTTTTAATTATTTCTTTTGACTCTTTTGCGGTTTAAAATTTTTCACATTAAATAAAAATTTTAAAAATGAAAAAAATACTTTTAGTCCTAAGCATCATAATTTCAGCATTATCGACAGCTCAGAAAAAACCAACCTTATTTTTAATTGGCGACTCCACGATGTCTAATAAAGACAATCCCGAAAAAAATCCGGAACACGGTTGGGGACAGGTTTTAGGACAATTTTTAACTCCAAATATTGAGCTTCAAAATCATGCAATGAATGGCAGAAGCTCAAAAAGTTTCAGAACAGAAGGCCGCTGGGACAAAGTTGAAAAGCAATTGAAAAAAGGTGATTTCGTGATTATTCAGTTCGGTCATAATGATCAGAAACTGAAAGATTCAACGAAATTTACCAATCCACATACTCAGTACAGAGCCAATTTGGAAAGGTATGTGAATGAAACCCGTGCAAAAGGTGCAACGCCCATTCTGATGACTTCAATTACCAGAAGAAACTTCAACGAAAATGGGGTTTTAATTGATACGCACACCGATTATCCTTTGGTGGTAAGAATGGTGGCGAATGATATGAAAGTCGCGTTTGTAGACATGCAGTTACTGACCGAACAGATGGAAATCGCTGCAGGTCCGGAAAAGTCAAAATTATTGCACCTTCATTTCAAGGCAGGTGAAAATGCATATTACGACAAAGATAAAGCGGATGATACGCATTTATCAAAACTGGGAGCAGAAACGGTTGCCAAACTGGCTACAAAGTCTTTAAAAAACTTAAAGACAGGTCTGGAGAAATATATTAAATAATATCCCACAGATCGCACAGATTTTCACAGATTGATTTGTAGAAAATAATCTGCTCAATCTGCAAAGTCTGTGAGAGAAATCAACACTCAGTTTGTCATCCAGAGCGAAACGGAGTGTAGCGTGGAATCACAGAAGATTCAAATGTATAGATTCCTACGGAATGACAAAGTTTATGTTTAAGTAATTACAAAAATTCAAAAATCACAATATGAATTTCAAAAAAGAACCATTTTTCGATGGCAATACCGAATGGGAAGATTTGGGAGCCGGTGTTTCCAGACAGTTTGTGGGATACAACTCTCAGGTCATGATGGTCATCGTTAAATTTGAAAAAGATGCTATTGGAGCTGTACATCAGCATTTTCATTCTCAAATCACGTATGTGGCTGAAGGAAAGTTTGAAGTAAGCGTAGACGGCGAAACCAAAATCCTGCAGAAAGGTGACGGATTTTTTGCACAACCCAATATTTTCCATGGTGTAAAATGTCTGGAAGCTGGTCAGTTGATAGATGCATTTACACCGTTTAGAGAGGATTTTCTGAAAGATTAAATTTTATAAAATTAAACCTCATAGGTTTCGAAAACCTATGAGGTTTCTTATTTAACGCCAATGAAAAAAGTATTTTTTTTAATCATTATTTTCCTTTTCACTCAGTTTTCCGCACAGGAAAAAATATCGTTTTGGCCTAAAGGTGAAATGCCCAATTCAAAAATTTTAGCATCAAAGACCAAAAAGAAAAAAGAACTGGCAGAACTGAAAGAAGCTGAACTTTTTGCATTTTTGCCTCCCGTGAAGGAGAGAAATCAGAAGTCCGTCATCATCATTCCCGGCGGTGGATATTCAAAACTGACTTATGATGAAGGTGCTTTTCAAATTGCAAAATGGATGAACACTTTGGGGATTTCGGCTTTTGTTTTAAATTACAGACTACCTACTTCACCCGATTTAATTCAAAAAGAAATTGCGCCTTTGCAGGATCTTCAGGCTGCCATCAAATACATCAGAAAAAATTCAAATCAGTGGGGAATTTCTCCCGATCAGGTGGGCGTTGTCGGAACCTCAGCAGGCGGACATTTGGCGACAATGGCCAGCAATATTTCTAAAGATTACACAGAATTAAAAGGCGATTGGGAAAGCATTTCTACCATTCCGAATTTTGCCATTCTTTTTTGTCCGGTCATTGATCTGGGCGAATATGCTCACAAAGGAAGCCGCAACAGTTTGCTGGGCGAAAACGTTTCTCCAGAGAAAATTGCGGAATTTTCCATGCAGAATGTGGTAACCGATAAAACACCGCCAACGATTTTGTTTCACAATCAGGATGATACGGCCGTTCCGCCGATGAACAGCATTTTGTATTTCAAGGCGATGACGAAAAATAAAGTGAAAGGTGCCATGTTTATTTTCCCGAAAGGTGGCCACCGGTTTTTTGTAACCGATAAAGACCCGATCAATGAAAACTGGAAAAAACTGTGTGCAGACTGGCTTTTGAGTATTGGTAATAAGTAGTGAGTAATTTAAAAATAGATTTATGAGAAGTTGATTTGGGCAGCTATTCCGCCTTCCACTCCCGCTTTTTTGTTCGTCGTTCCTCCTCGCAAAAAGAGCTCCGTTCAAGTCGGGCTGCAGATTTGTCATCAAAACAAAATTTGTCTTTAACCGACAATAATTCAGATTAAAAAAAACGAATGTCCACAACTTGTCATCATGAAGAACACTGTATTTCTTTGTTAAGCTTACGCCTTTGTGTAACTTAAGAAACGGTCATCATTTTAAATTCTTTGTTTGGCTTTGCGTTAAATTAAAGATTATAATCAATTGCGGATTTTTAAAAAAATAACAATGAAAAACTTCATCCTTATCTTCAGCATTTTTATTGGAATTCAAATTTCTGCCCAGCAAAAAATAACCGTCTGGCCGAAAGGTGAAATGCCTAATTCCAAAGGTTTAAAATTAAACATCATTGAAGAAAAAGAAGGCCGGATTACCCAAATTCAGGAAGCTGAGCTGTTCGCTTTTCTTCCCGCCAAAGAGGAAAGAAAAAAAATGGCCATCATCGTCATTCCAGGTGGTGGTTACAAACATTTGACCTATGATTTAGGAGGATATTCTTATGCAAAATGGCTCAACACTTTAGGAATTTCAGCATTTGTTTTAAACTACCGTTTACCGACTTCTCCTGATTTAAAGCAGAGAGAAATCGGACCTTTGCAGGATATTCAGGCTGCAATAAAATTGATCAGAAAAAATGCAGCTCATTATGGAATTGCACCTGACCAGATCGGAGTTTTGGGAACTTCAGCAGGAGGCCATCTGGCAGCAATGGTAAGCAATATCTCAACCGATTATACTGAATTGAAAGGAGATTGGACAAGCATTTCAACCGTTCCCAACTTTGCAATTTTGGTTTCGCCCGTCATCGATTTAGGCGAATTTGCTCACAAAGGAAGTCGCGACAATCTTTTAGGAGAAAATGCTACCGATGAAAAGATTAAAGAATATTCTATGCAGAATCGCGTGAGTGAAAAAACTCCGCCGACCATTTTATTTCATGCTCAAAATGACAATGCCGTACCCGTTATCAACTCAATTTTATACTACGAGGCAATGATTAAAAATAAAGTAAAAGGAGCCATGTTCATCTTTCCGGAAGGTGAGCATAACATCGGAATTTCCAATAAAACTGAACTGACGGATAACTGGAAGAAAATTTGCGCGGACTGGTTGGGGAATATGGGTAATAAGTGATGGGTAATGAGTAATATTTAAAACGTAGATTTAGATTATAAACATTCTATTTTAAGAATAGAGATTACGATAAATCGCTGATGAAGATTGACAATGTATCAGGATAGTTTATCATACTTAAAATAGATATTCGCCAGTTTTTTTTCAGCGCGTTTGTCATTCCGTAGGAATCTCAACATGCAGGAATAAAACAGTTTAGATTCCTACGGAATGACAAAGTAACCGCTGAGTTTTTACCTACTGAGAAAAACATCTGCATTTAAATTTTAAAATTTATTTCACTAAAACATCTTTAAAATGCTAAAACTGATTCAACATAAAATAATCTTACTGGCTTGCGGAACGTTGATCTCTGTCTCAACTTTTGCTCAGCAAAATTTAAAATTAACTTACAGCAAACCCGCAGAAAACTGGAACGAAGCTTTACCCATCGGTAACGGAAAGTTAGGTGCAATGGTTTTCGGTGGTGCAGTGCAGGAGCATCTTCAGTTGAATGAAGAAACCATCTGGGCAGGAGAACCTGGAAATAATGTTCCGAAAAACACATTCGACAGCATTCAGAAAGTCCGTCGTTTGATCAATGAAAGTCAGTTTGAAAAAGCACAGGATTTAACCAACAAAACCTATCCGAGACAGGCGCCGAAAGATTTGAATTACGGAATGCCGTACCAGACGATGGGTGATTTGTATCTGGATTTTAAAGGCCATGAGAATTTTACGAATTACCAACGGACTTTAGATATTGAAAAAGCAATCAGCACAGTTTCTTACGAAGTAAACGGCGTAACTTTTAAACGTGAAACCCTCTCTTCTTTTGCCGATAACGTGATCATGATTAAACTGACTTCCAGCAAAAAAGGAAGTTTAAATTTCAATATCAACGCCTCTACTCCACACAAAATCAATTCAATTTTCATCGAGAAAAATCAATTGGTCATCAATGGAACGAGTGGTTCGGTAGACAATAAGATCGGGAAAATTAATTTTAAAACCGTCGCATTTCCTGTTTTAAAAGGTGGCAAACTGACCTCAACAAAAGATCAGCTGCAGATCTCAGGAGCCGATGAAGTGGTCATTTATGTTTCAATTGCAACCAATTTTAAAAAATACAATGATCTTTCCGGAAATCCTGATGTGAGAGTTTCAGAATATTTAAGTAAAGCTCTAAGTAAAAAATATGATACTGAGTTAAAGGCTCATATCTCCAACTATCAAAAATATTTTAAACGGGTAAGTCTAGATTTAGGAAAAACGGAACATTCAAATAAAACAACGGATATCAGAATTCAAGAATTTGGAAATTCACAGGATCCGGATTTGGTAGCTTTGTATTTTCAGTTTGGCCGTTACCTTTTGATTTCCTCATCGCAACAGGGAACACAGCCCGCCAATCTTCAGGGAATCTGGAATTATCAGCTGAATCCTGCCTGGGACAGCAAATACACGGTCAACATCAATACCGAAATGAATTACTGGCCGGCAGAAAATACCAACCTCAGCGAAATGCATGAGCCTCTGTTTGATATGATTCAGGATCTGTCGGTTACCGGACAGGAATCTGCCAAAGAAATGTACAAAGCAAGAGGCTGGAACATGCATCACAACACCGATCTGTGGCGAATCACGGGAATCGTGGACGGCGGTTTCTACGGAATGTGGCCGATGGGCGGAGCGTGGCTTACCCAACACGTCTGGAATCACTACCTGTACACCGGAGACAAAGAATTTCTAAAGAAAAATTATGAAGCTTTAAAGGGTTGCGCTTTGTTTTATTTAGACGTCCTCCAACAGGATCCTTCAAAAAAATATCTGGTGGTTTCCCCATCGATGTCGCCGGAAAATAAATATTTTAAAAATGTAAGCATCACTGCGGGAACCACGATGGATAATCAGTTGGTTTTTGATGTGTTTAATAATTTTATCAATGCTTCAAAAATTTTAAATCAGGATAAAAATCTTTTGGATGAAGTGAAATCGGCTTTGTCAAAACTTCCGCCCATGCAGATCGGGCAACACGGTCAGTTGCAGGAATGGCTGACTGATATGGACAGAACTGATGACAAACACAGACATATTTCTCATTTGTACGGACTGTTTCCGTCGGGACAGATCTCACCGTTGAGAAATGTTGAGCTGGCTGAGGCTGCAAAAAACTCAATGATCTACCGTGGCGACAAATCCACTGGCTGGTCGATGGGCTGGAAAGTGAACTGGTGGGCAAGATTACTAGACGGAAACCGTGCTTTTAAATTGATTTCAGATCAGTTAACTCCTGCTCCGATGGAAAATAAAGGCCAGTCCGGAGGAACCTATCCGAATCTATTGGATGCACATCCGCCATTTCAAATCGATGGTAATTTTGGCTGCACTTCGGGAATTGCAGAAATGCTGTTGCAAAGTTATGATGGATACATTTATCTGTTGCCTGCACTCCCCGATGCTTTGCCAAACGGTTCTGTAAAAGGTTTGAAAGCCAGAGGTGGTTTTGAAATCGATATGGAATGGAAAAATTCTAAGCTAACGAAATTAGTTGTAAAATCCAGTTTAGGCGGAAATGCAAGAATCAGAGTGGCGAAAAATTTAAATTTAAAATCTAAAACCACTTTCATTTCAGCAAAAGGAACTAATAATAACGAATATTATCAGGTGGATGTAATTAAAACGCCCTTAAAATCAGCTAAAGCTGAACCGAAAGGTTTTGCAGTTCCGGAAACAGAAACGTTTGATTTTAAAACTGAAAAAGGCGGAGTTTATAGTTTTGAAGTGAAGTAGATTCGCACAGATTTCGCGGATTTTCACAGATATTTACGCAAAAGATCTGTGAAAATCTATGGAATCAGTGCAGGATTCAGACAAAATTTCTTTCAAATAAAATTTAATTTGAATTATGATAAAAACTATTTATTTTTTACTGATAATTTTTGGCATCACAAGCTTAAAAGCTCAAAAATCTTCGGATTTAAAACCAAGAATCCTGATCAGTACAGACATTGGCGGAACTGATCCCGATGACAATCAGTCGATGATTCATTTGCTGATGTATGCGGATAAATTTAATATTGAAGGGTTGGTTTCTTCGCCGTCTTTCGGAAACGGAAGCAAAGATGAAATTTTAAAAATGATTGGTCTGTACGAGAAAGATCTTCCAAAACTAAAAAAACACAGTTCAGGTTTCCCTACACCAAAATATCTGCGCTCCGTTTCTAAACAGGGATTGCGTGGAAATGCGCCTTACGAAGGATATTTAAAACCTACCGAAGGTTCAGAATGGATTATCAAATCTGCCAGAAAAAAATCAGCTCAGCCGCTTTGGGTTTTGGTTTGGGGCGGATTGGAAGATGTCGCTCAGGCTTTGCACGATGCACCCGATATTCAGAATAAGATTAAAATCTACTGGATTGGCGGACCCAACAAAAAATGGAGTGCCAATTCCTATTCTTACATCGCAAAGAACTTTCCTGATCTTTGGTTTATTGAAGCTAATTCGACGTATTATGCTTTTTTCTCAAAAAATGATGATCCTAAGATTCTGAAAAGCACTGATTATTATGACCAATACATCAAAGGTTGTGGAGCGATGGGGAAAGATTTCAAAAATTATTATAAAGGCGAGATCAAAATGGGCGACAGTCCTACCCTCTTTTACCTGATGCATGGCAACCCCAATGATCCTACCGGAGAAAGCTGGGGCGGAAGTTTTGAAAAAATCAACCGAAGTGCGCAGGTTATCGTTGACGGAGCCAAAGGAAGTTCTGAGGACATCGCTTTTTGTTCGTTAATAGAGTTTCGTTTTAAAGGTCCGGTTTTAAATGAAAATACTGTCGCGGCACCTTTTCATATGGAAACGATGCACAAAAAAGATGTTCAGAAATGGTCGGGTTCTTATCTTGGTGACGGAAACTATGCTTTGAAATATGTCCCGAAAGGTGCAGAAGTTTTGAGTTACAAATTTGTCTCAGAAATTCCTGAACTGAACGGTCATGAAGGAAAATTGAATATTGTCAATCTTTGGCCGGGAAAGGAAAATCCTACCGATATTCCATTAGGAAATACGTGGTTTTCTGATCAGTCTGATCCGAAACTGTATGAAGGGAAATTTCAGGGCGGGAAAACGATCTCAAAATGGAAAAATGATATTCTTCTGGATTGGGCGAAACGTTGGGAGTGGCTGAAGTAGTCTGCCACGAATGCGCGAATTTTTGATACTTGAATTTTTGTGGATTTTAGCGAAATGATTTTCCCACGGATTTTACATATCTTCACAGATGGTTGCGCAAAAAAATCTGTGTAAATCTGCGGAGTCTGTGGGGAATTAAATATTTTATTTCTCTTCCCTTTTGAACTTTTATTTAATGTCAAAATTTGCTATCGACAATTACATAAAAAATCCTGACGCATATTTGCTTCAGGATTTTTATTTCTATCAAACCTCATAGGTTTTGAAAACCTATGAGGTTTACTTTGATCTATTGCGTCAATTTATTTCGCTTCAGCCATTTTGGAAACTCATTTTCAATCAGTTTTGTTCCCGCTTCATTGTACCAGCTGTAGCCCATTCTGCGCTCTTCTGAAACCTCTTCATAATTGAATTTTACACTTCCATCACGGTCTCCGAAAACCGGTTTATTGGTTGGAATATCATAAAATCTTGCCCATACTGCCGAACCTTCTTTCTTGCTCAACGTACGGATGGCCTTATCACTTTCTCTCGAAACATTGTAGGTATAACCGTCAATTTTGCTTTCTTTAAACCACTGAACAGCTGATCTGATTGACTTCTCAATTTCGGGCGTTACAGGCTGCAACATCAGAAATTTCACAATGTTCACCGATTCTCCTGTGGCCAGTGACATCGGTTCAAAAGCTCTGGCTTTTTCAGGAACTAAAGTAACTTCATTATACTGATCTGCCCAGATGGATAATTTTCCATTTTGCAGAACCTGAGTTTTCAAAACGCATGCAATTCCTTTTTGTAAAGCCACTTTCGACTTTTCTTTCAACTGAGAACTCACCGCATCAAAGCCTTCTTTTCCTTCAGAAATATTGTACAGAATCGTCAATACATTAATCATCGCATTGTCGTTGTAGGTCACCTGCTTCCTATAAATCGCAGAGTTCGGGAAGTACTGCGGGAAACCTCCATTTTCGTACTGCATCGAAAGCAAATATTCAATTCCTTTTTCTGCTGATTTCAGATATGCGGGATTTTTTGTGGTGCTGTATGCGTTAATCAAACCGTTAATCTCTTTCGAGGTCGCGTTGTTATCAATTGTTGCAAGATTGTTGTCTCCGGCTTTAATGATTTTTAAAAGTTTAGGATCAATCTTTTTCTTATAATCCACCTCTTTTTTATTGCTCATATGTTTTCCCCAACCACCGTTCGGAAGCTGATAGACCATCATTTTTTCGGCCAAAGTATCTTTTACCTGAGCAGAAAATGTGGCTGTTATTAAACAGAATGATGCTATTTTGAATTTTAAATTCATTATTATTTTAATTATTTAATCGTAATTACTAACGGATTGGCAACTATTTTAGCCTGCATATCCAAAAGATTTTCCCAATCTTTCTGTGTCTGAATCTGCCCGCTTTTATGCCATGCAAATCCTGCATAATAGGTTAGCTTTTTCTGGGGTTTCGTTACAACCAGCAAATTACTCTGATCCGGAGTTTCAGATTTGAAAGCTACAGATTTCTGAACAATTTTCGGATCTACCACAATTCCTTCGCCCACAAAGGCATCATCGATTTTTTCCCAGTGCAGATAGTACCCATTTTTGTCATTCAGTCTAGATTCGCCTTCGTTTTTATGAAGAGAAATTCCGACCGTGTAATTCGGAACAGGTTTTTCAGTTTCAAAAGTCGATTCGAACTTAGAAAAATTGGAACCCAAATCAAGAGAAATTCTTTTTGTCTCTTTCACTCCAAACTCGCTCCACGGTGCGTAGGTCAGTTCAAAAACCGTTCTCAACGGACCTTCTGCAATAGTTTTTGAAGTCACAAAATTCTGAGAAACCTGCAGTTTTTCATCTTTCCAAATCCCGATTCCGCCCGTTCCACGGCTGTCTCCAACGTGATATGGATCGTAGCCTTCGCCTCTCGTGTCTTTGTGATAATACATCGGATCTGTCAGATAGCCTTTGTACCATTCATTGATGACGGATTTTTCGGTTCTTTTAAACCAGATATCGACTCCACTGGAAAGTGTGCTCCCCTTTACTTTTGCCAAAGCTTCAGCCTGACCTTTTGGGCCATACACTCTGAACGCCACCCTGTCGTTTTCCCAAGTGTAGTCATCCACCCTTTCCGGAACCAGTCTGGAATACGTGGTTACCTGACTTTCAGGAACCGGCGTGTTGGCATCTGCTAAAATCGTATATGAATTTGTTTTCTTTGCGTCTAATTTCGCCTGAAAAAGAAGTTCATCATTTTTCCCGTCGCCGTCATTATCAATCCACTGAATGGGAAGATATTGGTTTTGGGCATCTTTTATTCTTAAATCTTCCGCTTTATTTTTCCCTAAAAATGCTTTCAACTGCTTCGCTGAAACAGAAACGATTTCATTTCTTGCAAAATCCTGAGTATTTTTTACCTGAATTGAGGTCTGTGCATTCATAAAATTTGCAGTAATGCAAACGATTGCACAACTTAAACTCAGTTTTGATATATTTTGTCCGAACATAAAATGTAGTTTTATCAAAAGTAAATATATTCTGAATAATGGATGAATTTTAAACCTTAAATGTTTCTTAAAAAGTTACTTCAAATTTCTCTGTATGTTTTCTCAGTGAAAATTTTTATTTCATCCG
The DNA here is from genome assembly GCF_001424105.1 of Chryseobacterium sp. Leaf394. Classification (GTDB taxonomy): domain Bacteria; phylum Bacteroidota; class Bacteroidia; order Flavobacteriales; family Weeksellaceae; genus Chryseobacterium. The sequence continues at coordinate 45,654 of NZ_LMQH01000006.1, forward strand.
ACCATTATAAAATGTTTAATATTAAACTGAATTATTAAAATCTGCTTAATTTGTCTAATCTGTGTGAACTTAAATTGCGATATAAATTAAAAATTTCTTATTTTTAAATATTGATTAATTCCAATGAAAGACAATCCCGAATTTTACGGAATCCAACGTTTCAGGCAGTGGTGGCTTTGGCTGATTATCGTTTTTGTGCTCGGATTTTCCGCATACAATTCAATCGGTAATGCTGAATTTTTCTCTACTACGGAATTGATTATTTTTTTAGCCATTCCCATTTTAATTTTCCTTTTGTTTTTCATTATTAAATTAGAAACTAAAATAGATGCTTTAGGAATCAGAGTTCGCCTTTTCCCATTTCATTTTCAGTTCAAATATTTCCCTTGGAAATCTATAGAGAAAGCTTACATCAGAGAATATTCGCCATTGATGGATTATGGTGGCTGGGGATTACGAATTGTATCTTTCGGAAGAGGAAAAGCGTATACTGTTTCTGGTGATTTGGGATTACAGCTTGTTTTTAAAGATGGAAAGAAACTTTTGATTGGAACGCAGAAATCGGTGGAGATTAAAAAGTTTATCGCAGAAATTCAAAAATTTAATTAACGTATTTTTACATATAGCGCTAAAATCAGCGTCGTTTTGTCATTCCGTAGGAAACTCAACACTCAGAAAGCAAAAGGGTTTAGATTCCTATGGAATGACAGACAAAGCGGTAAAACTAAATTATTACTATGTACGGACTTTAGTAAAAATAAGTTTAACCTCTACATTAATTCTTTTTATTTCAACTGACCAAAATCAAATTTAATGAAAATCCTGAAAAAATATTTTATCACTTGGTACATACCAATACTATTTTACTTAATCCCTTACCTCATTTTCCAGTTAGGAATGATTCTTAAAAAAGATGAAATAATTGATTTGTCTCTGGCTATTTTCTACTTAAATATTTTAGGAAATTTTATTTCTGCCGTTGTGCAAATTGTAATAAAAAAATGGTACTTTCTTTTTCCTCAAATTATGGTATCTGCGTTTCTGTTTTTTTCAGTATCAATGTATCTTGCATTTTCACCACCCGATTTCTATGGCGCTAATAAAGTAATTCCAAAAAATATAAAATTTGAAATTCCTGCTGAAAAAGAATTGACACAAAAAGACTTAAAGCAAAACGATTTTAGGCTAGCAGAACTTTCACAGCCTGGAATTTATAATTTCTACACTAATCATCAACCTAAAGAATCGGGATATTTTTATATTAAAGCATTTGAAATAACTTCAAACGACAGATTATCTGAAAATAGGATTACAGAGCATTCAAAAATTGTTGTCGAAAAGCCAGATACAAAAATCTACACCGGAGATTTTACAATTTACGAAGGGTCGTGGGATGATCAGTACGGAGCGAGAATTGAACTTTGGTATCATCCCAACAGCAGTTCTGAATATAAAATTAAACAGAAAAATTATATTATTGAAGGTTGGATGCGATGAATCAATCGGCCTTGAAATCAGTTTAAAAGAAAATTCCCACCTCTTTCCAGAATCATTCTCTACATTTGCTTCATGAAAATCCTTGTTGTAGAAGACGAAAAAGAACTTTTGAAATCAATTCATGATTCTCTGATTCAGGAACAGTTTCTGATAGAGACTGCCGAAAATTATCAGTCCGCAAGCGAAAAAATCGCGCTGTACAGTTACGACTGTATCCTGCTCGACATCATGCTTCCGGGAGGAAATGGACTGCAACTTCTTCAGCAGCTGAAAGACTTGGGTAAATCGGAAAATGTCATCATTATTTCGGCAAAAGATTCTCTTGATGATAAACTTGCCGGACTGGAACTTGGTGCAGATGATTATCTAACCAAACCCTTTCACAATGCCGAACTCAACGCCAGAATAAAAGCTGTTCTCCGCAGAAAAAATCAGGACGGCAAAAATACTATTGAGCTGGGCAATATCGAAATGGATCTTACCGAACGCAGCTTTTCCGTAAATGGAGAGCTGATCACGCTGAACCGGAAAGAATTTGATATTCTCCATTTTTTTCTGCTCAATAAAAAACGCTTGGTGACGAAAACGGCTTTGGCAGAGCATGTTTGGGGCGATCACATCGATCAGGCAGATAATTTTGATTTTATTTATTATCAGATTAAAAATTTGAGAAAGAAACTGCAGCAATCCAATGCCGAGATCGAAATTGAAGCAGTCTACGGAATCGGTTACAAATTGACAGAAAAATGAAACTGCTCAACAAATCTATACTTCATCTCATGAGCTGGCTTCTGCTGATCGTAAGTTTATGGTCGGTGGTTTTCTATTTTAATATGCTTGATGAAATCAAAGACAGCGTAGATGAAGAGCTCGAAAATTATAAAAGACAAATCGTTTTTAAAGCAGAAAAAGATCCCACTATTTTGCAACAGAAAACTTTTGACGAAGGTTTCTTTTCTGTAAATCCGATAAGCAAAAGCCAGGCATTAAACTTTAAAGATACGTACAAAGACACCGAAATTTATGCTCAGGACGCTGACGACGAAGCACCGGAACTGGAACCGGTAAGAATTCTAACGACTGTTTTTGAGCAAAACGGAAAATTCTACGAGCTTAAAATTTTCAACAATATGGTTGAAGAAGATGATCTTGTAAAAGAACTGCTTTGGGACGCTGCAGGATTGTATGTTCTTTTGATTTTCAGCATTTTGGTGATTAACAATCTTGTATTGCAGCGGCTTTGGAAGCCTTTTTATGAACTTCTGCATGAACTGAAAAATTATCGTCTGGGAATCAGCAAAGCTTATCCTAAAGTTGAAACCAAAACCAAAGAATTCAGCGATTTGCAGGACGCGGTCACGACTCTTTTGCAGTACAGTGAAAAAAGTTATGAGCAACAGAAAGAGTTTATCGGAAACGCTTCACACGAACTTCAAACCCCTTTAGCCATCGCCATCAGCAGGCTTGAACTGTTGATTGAAAAAGAGAATCTCACCGAAAATCAGGCGGAAAAGATTGCAGAAATTATGGAAATCATCGAAAGACTGGTTCGCCTCAACAAATCGCTTCTTCTGCTTACCAAAATTGAAAACAAACAGTTTTTTGACAATCAGGAAATTAAAGTCAATACAATTGTCGGAAGAAATATTGAAGATCTTCAGGACATTGCCGAATTTAAACAGGTCGAAATTCAATTTTCACAAAACACCGAACTTTTCGTCCAAGCCGATGCCGCATTGATCAATATTGTCGTTTCCAATTTATTGCGAAATGCTATTTTCCACAATATCAAATCAGGAAAAGTGGAAGTGAAAATTGAAGCGAAAAAACTGATCGTTTCGAATACCGGAATTGAAAAGTCTCTGGATTCCGAAAAAATATTTACCCGATTCCAGAAATCAGAGCAACATCAGTCCGGAAGCGGTCTCGGACTGGCGATTGTACAGGCGATTGCTGAACTTTATGATTTCTCAGTTTCGTATGATTTTAAAGATGGAATGCACGAATTCCAAGTCAGGTTTTAAATTTAAATGTATTAAAATTCCAAAATAGATTGTTCGAGATCGTGATATAGCAGCACTTTCCAGTGTTCTTTTATCGCGAGAATCTCCCATTCTATCCGCTGATCTTTAGCCGTTTTACCGTCAAAATCCGTTTTGTAAGCCAAATGATATTTCAAATAAGCCGATTGCGGAAGATTATCTGCTCCAAAAAAATAAATTTCTTCTTCATTTTTAATCCAGAAAACCTGATGAAAAGGCGAATGTCCGCCGGTTACCTGAAACGTAATCTCAGTGGAAATATTTCCGGAATCTTCATTCATCCAGATAATTTCAGCATTTTTAATAATAAAATCAAGAATTTCAAAATCGAAAGATAAACTGCCTTTTTTACTTAAAGCAAATTCATATTCTCTCTGTTGGATATAAATTTCAGCATCAGGAAAATTTAAAGTCCACTCTTCGGCGGAAGTGTTGACCAGACCTGAAATATGATCTTTATGCAGATGTGAAAGTAAGATTTTATCGATTTGAGAAGGCTGAATTTCGTGTTCTGAAAGATTGGCAAAAATTTTAGGCTGATGATTTTCAAGCCATCCCAAACCAGCATCCAGCAAAATATTTTCAGTTCCAGTCATCACCAAAAATGGCTGAATGGACATTTTAATCCCTTTCGAAGATTCATCCAGAAACACAAATTCTTTTTCTTTGTTGACAGAAAAATTTCCTTCTTTCAATGCGATCACTTTCATAATTTAAGATTTAATTGTCTGGGTTTTTAAGGTTAAAATAAATGATACTGCAACTGCCAGACTGAGCAATCCGACAAACCAAAACCATGATGTGGCATGTAGAAAATAACCGCTGCCACTTCCCAACACACTGGATCCGAAGTAATAAAACAGCCAGTAAATTGACGTTGCCGCAGTTTTTCCCGCCTTTGCTTTTACAGCTACCATTCTGCTTGCCATCGTGTGTGCTGCAAAAAACATGAAGGTGAATAATCCCAAGCCTACAATAACGATCCAGACATTGGTCGAAAACAGACAGAAAACTCCGATAATCATGGTCAATACTGAAGTTTTAAGAATCGTCGGCTGACTGTATTTTACAGACCATCTTCCTGAAAGCATCGTTCCGAGCACACCTACCGTGTACATTAAAAAAATGAATGCGATAAAAACATGATTAAGCGAAAATGGTGGCTGTTCCAATCTGAAGCTCAGATAATTGTAAACACTCACAAAAGATCCCATCAGCAAAGCAGCGATGAAGTATAAACTTAAAAAATCAGGATCAGAAAAAAACGTTTTCATCTGTCGCATTTTTAAAGCCAGACGCTGTCTCTGTGGTCTGAAAAATTGAGATTCAGGGAAAAATTTCCAGAAAACCAAAGCCAGAAAAAGACTTTCAATGCCGATGATTAAAACAGCGTCGCGCCATCCCACTTCTCCTGCCAGTAAGGTTGCAAAAATTCTTCCGCTCATACCTCCGATAATATTTCCGCTCAGATACATGCTCAAGGTCAAACCCAACACTGAGGTTGAGACTTCTTCAGTGATGTACGCCAGAGCGACTGCCGACACTCCCGAAATAACAAAACCTTTTAAAACACCGAGAAAAACAAGGATTTCAAGTTGATGGACGTATGAGGAAATTAAAGTTAAAAATGCAGAACTGAGTAAAGAGAACAGCATGAGTTTTTTCCTTGAAAATGCATCAGCTTTAAATGAAAAAAACAACAGTCCGGTAGCCATTCCTATCGTCGATGAAGAGACCAACAGCGAACTGTCACCAACGGAAGTCTTGAATTCTGAAGCGACATTGGGAAGCAGAGGCTGAAATAAATAGAGCTGTGAAAAGACCGACAAACCCGAAAGAAAAATACAGATCTGGATCGCCCATAACCGTTTTGTATTTTTTTCCGCTTTGTCCATTTGCTGTTTAAATTATTTTGATAAAGCAAAGTTCAGTATAATTTTTAAATTTGTAAAACGCTTTATTTCGATAACATCAATCTATAAAACCGATTTACGAATGGAACTCCGTCAACTGAAATATTTCCTCAAAGCCAAAGAGCTGATGAACTTTACGGAAGCTGCGAATGCGATGCACATCAGTCAAAGTACGCTTTCCCAACAGATTAAACAGTTGGAAATGGAAATTGATACGCCGCTTTTCAATAGAATCGGGAAAAGAATTCAGCTTACCGAAGCCGGAAATGTTTTCGCTGAGTTTGCCAAAAAATCGATTCGGAGCTCTGAAGAATCTTTACTGGCGATGAATGATCTAAAAAAACTCTCACGCGGAAGTCTTATGATTGGTGTTTCGTATGGACTTCGTTCGATACTGGTTCCTGCTGTGAAAAATTTCATTCAGAATTATCCTCAGATCAATCTTGAAATCCTTTTTGAAACTACCGATATTCTGCTGAAAAAATTAAGCGATGCTGAACTTGATCTGGTTTTAAGTTATCAGGAAGCTCATCCGGCAGAAAATTTCACGTATCAGAATCTATTTGTTTCTGAAATGATGTTCGTAACTTCTACAAATTCTGAATTTTCAAAACTGAAAAAAATCAATCTTAAAACCATTGCTGAACTCCCTTTGGCAATGCCTTTTGACGGTTTCAGCACCACACATTATGTCATGGATTTATTTAAACAAAATCATATTTCTCCCAACGTAAAAATGAAAATCAATGACATTCCTACTTTGATAGAGATTGTCGAAAACGGAATTTTTCACACCATACTTGCCGATTCTACAGTAAATGACAGACAAAATCTGGTGACGATTCCGATCACAGAAAATAAGGCTGAACGCAAGGCTGTTTTAATGCAGCTGAAAGAAGCGTATCAAACCGAGGCAATGAAAAGTTTTTCTGAAATAATTATGAAAATCTAAATTCCCAGTTCTTTCCAGATTTCTTCCCAAATTTTTCCCGATTCGTACTGTTGATTTGCAGTATGAAAACTACGGAACGAATTATATTCACAGGAATTTTAAGTATTTTAGGATGCATCTCATCATTTGCACAAGCACAGTCTAAACCTGTAAAAGTTTCTCATGCAGAACCTATTTTTCAGGATTTGGTGCGGGATCTCGGAGCCAGAAAAGGCGAAAAAGAATTTAATCTTGGAGCCGATTTTTCAAGCGGAACTGATTACAGAGAAAACGGATATTTAGCCGAATACGAATTTGCGCCGGTCAACAGATTAGGTCTTGAGGTGGAAACCGATTTTTCTTTTTTCACTCCGAAAAACAATTCAGCCAGAGAACAGATTCCGGGAAACCGATTAGACGGAATCAGGCTTTCTGCGCAGTACACGTTTTTTGTTTCGGAAAAATCTCAGACTTCGATGGCTTTGGGCTACACGCAGGTTCTGGAGTTCACAGATTTTAAAAATTACGGCAGAGGAAAATTCATTACCGCCTTGGTGTACAGTCCGTTTTTTGTGGCAGCGAAAAAATGGGGTTCAAACATACACACTTTGGTTTATACCTATCCGATGATTCAGCATGAACTGGGCGAAAAAGGAACTCTGGTCGACTGGCAGATCAATACTTCCGTGATGTATTCGCTACCCAACTCCGGTCATTTCATCGGGATGGAAGTGAATAAAGAAATCACCCACGGAAAAATGTTTGTCACGCTCCGTCCACAAATCAAAATCAAACTGGATTCTCATTTTGCGGTAGGAATCGTAACGGGAATTCCTGTTTCTCACGATAAAGAAAATATGTCTTCGTTTTTCAGATTGGTATATGAGCCTTGATTAAAGTTGTAATTTTTATTGCTATTGACAACGCAATCCGCTGAATTTCTTAAACTTTCTAAAGCAGGAATTCATCTTTGATCAAATTTTTTGAACATCCGTGATTAGTTATAAAATTTAATTTAACGCAAAGTCAAACAGAGAATTTCCAATTATGATCGTTTTTAAGTTATACAAAGGCGTTGACTTAAACAAGAAATACAGAGTACTTTTAAAAGTAAAAATTGTGGATCATCGTTAATTTTTTTTAAAAATTCCCGCAGATTTTTAATTTTTCTGCTCAATCTGTTTCATCTGTATGATATTTTTTTTCAAATAAAAAGGTTTTAAAATTACCGCAAATCCTTTTTAATCACCAGATATTTCAAATCTTTATCTCCAGCATTGCTGATTCCATGCTCTGAGTTGGGCGGACAGTACAAACTGGTATTCGGGCCGACTTCGACGGTTTTTCCGTTGAGATAAAACGAAGCTTTTCCTTCCAAAATATAAAAAAATTCTTCTTCAGGATGACGATGTGGTGCATGTGTAGATTTTCCGGGCTCTACAATACTCATCTTTAAGGTGTTTTCTTCAGTAAACTTTTTGTCGGCGAACCAATACTGATAACCGGAATTTGTTTTTTTTGCCTGAGCTAAATCAAATTCGTTGACGCAATTTTCGATGGTGTAATTACCAGGCACTTTTGCTTGTTCAACTTTCTGAGCATACATTTTTTGCTGAAACAGCATGATGAAGACGGCAGCGATGAGTGGTGAAAATATTTTCATTTTTAAATTATTAAAACAATCTTTTCAAAGATATTCAATTCTGTTCTGAATTTCCGGCTTTCAATAGTTTTCGGATCTAAAAACTTTAAAGTATTTCAAAAAAACACCCAGATTTTACTCAGAAGAAACATTCAAAAACATTTAATCTGTGAGAGAAAATAAAGTTGAATCTCAAGAAATTTATTTCCCTTAAACCATTTTAACTCCTTAACAAATCTTAATGGTTTAAAAAATTAAAAAATATTCCCAATTGTTTCCAGAATCGTGTCGGAAATTAGCATTATAAAAAATTTACGTTATGAAAAATTTAATTGCAGCCATCAGCATTTTTGGTTTAAGTTTAACCCACATTTCAGCGCAGGATATTCATCAGAATGAAGTTCCTTCCGTGATTCTCAACAACTTTCAGAAGAGTTTTCCAAAAGCCGCAGATACCGACTGGGAAATTAAAGGAAATCTATATGAAGTGGAATTTGAAACAGGATTTTTAGGCGACGACCACAAAGTTCTGTATTCAAGAGACGGAAAACTGGTGAGACACGAGGAAGAAATTTCTAAAGGTAATCTTCCGAAAGCTGTATTGGCCTCGATCAACAAATCTTTTGCAGGCTACAGAACCGATGATCTTAAGAAAATTACGGAAGGCAGAAAAGTAATTTACCATGTCGAACTGAAAAATATTTCTCAGGAATGGAAAGTGGTTTTTGACGCGCAGGGAAGAATTTTAGAGAAGAGAGCAGATTAAAATGAAGAAATTTTTGGTTCTCAGTGCTTTAATAGGCATTGTCTTGCATATTTCTGCACAAATCAGTCCGCCGGGATTAGGACATGCAAAATCGGCGGGCTGGTTTGCTTTGGGAATAAAGAAAAAAATCAATAAAAAATGGGAATCCATGAGCTACGTCGCAATGGGAAGAACGGGTGAAACGTTGCTTAATCCTGTGCAAAAATCTTCAATTTGGGTTCTTAATCAGGAGTTTTACAGAACATTTAAAAGCAACTGGAAGTATTCGTTCGCATTAAGTCTGAGGGATCAGAAAGAAAAAATGGCTGCAACGAATCAAACGGTTGACCAGCAGGAAATAAGGCTGTATGGAAGACTGTCTTATGCTTTTAAAGGTTCAAAATTTAAAATAACACCCACTTTCAGACAGGAATTCAGAAAATTTTTCGCCCCGAAAAGTCTGGAAGATGCTGAAACTTTTGCTTTAAGAAGCCGGTTGCGACTGCAATTGAGTGTTGACCTGAATGAAGATGCCACCAAAAAAGTAATTATCAGTTCCGAGCAGTTATTTTCCACCGAAAAAGATTTTGTGTCAAAAGAATGGAGCGATTTGAAATACCATGAAAGCCGTTTTCTCGCTTATTACTCCGTCACCCCAAAAAATTCCGCTGTGACTTTTGATATTGGTTATATGAATAACCTGGTGGGAGGAAATCACCCGTATGACGTGAGTTATCTGGCGCTGGATATGGTTTTTAGTGGAAAAAAGAAGAAATAGCAAGTCTGTAGGTTGTTCTATTTTGAGATTCAGTCGTTACTGTACTTAATATATGTAGAATTTACCTTCAAGCCACAAATTAATAAAATTATATTTCGAATTCACAAAAAACCTATTTTTGAGAAAACAAAAAAAACAAAAAACAAATGAAAAAATGTTTTGTAATCTACAGCATATTTATTACGGGATTTGTGTCTGCGCAGAGCAATTTCAATTTAAGAATAAATGCGCCCGAATTCGATAAAGATTCGCTATTCATACAACCTTTAACGAGTACGGGAAACATTAATAAAATTTACAATTATGATGTCAGTTCAGATCAACAAGTCATTTTTGATCAAAAATATAAATCTGTAAAAATTAAAATAAACTCCGAGAACAATGTTGAAGGGATAATTAAATATCCGCAGCCATTTGAAATTTCTTATTACGATCCCAAAATTAATGGTGGTTATATGACAAAACCTTTTTTCATGGAGAAAGGCGACATGAAAATTTCAATCAGCAGAAAAGAACATATCACCTTATTCTTAGACACAGAAACACCTGCTAATAAGGAATACGCTGCATTAAAAAAACAGTTATCAGACTTTGACAGCAAATTAAAAATTTTTCAAAATAATGATCCAAATGATATTGAAGCCAAACACCAATTTCTGCAAAATTATATCAGGAAAAACCCTAACTCTATTGTTGCATTTTGGGAAATAGTAAGTGATTTTTCGAGATATCAGTTTAACAAATCTTATCTTGCATCATTAGCTCTATTCTCTAAAGAATTGAAGAAAAACTCAAGCTATACAGAATTTAAAAAGATTATTGATATTGAAAATTCGACTGGTGTTGGTGGAAATTTTCCCGATGTAATCTTCGATAAGACTTTAGAAATTTCTAAGGATAACTTTTCCAAACATACATTGACGCTGGTTGATTATTGGTCTATCACGTGCAAACCTTGCATCGAGGATCTTCCAAAACTCGTTGAACTTCATAAGAAATTTAAAGAGAAAGGAATTAACTTTATAAGTGTGGCCGACGAGAATAAAAAAGAAAGCATGGAAAAAGCAACTGAAATTTTGAGAAAAAACAATGTTGAATGGAAAAACTATTTCGATGTAAAAAAAGAATTTCCGAAAAAACTCAACGCCTCAGGATACCCTCTTCAGATATTGATTGACCGCAACGGAAAAATTGTAGCCAGAAAACTAGGCGAGCTGGATCAGATTGAGGATGAGATAAAAAAATATCTGGAATAATCTTAAATAAAAATTACTACCCTGAAATTTAGTATTAAGTATATGAATAATCTGGTGGGAGGAAATCACCCGTATGATGTGAGTTATCTGGCGCTGGATGTGGTTTTTAAGTAAATAAAATTAATAATTTTGTAATGAAAAAACTTCTAAATGTTAGAGATAAATAAAAATAATTACTACAAATATAAAGCAATTTTAGAAGTGCTTTGGGAGTTTAATTCAAGTTTGATGGGTATTGAATTTTCTGATGAAATATCTCCTATAAAAATACTTACCAAATGGGAAACTGAAAGTAGTGTACGAGCACATAAAGCATTAAAAGTAGGATTAATGGATAATTTAAGTCAAATAAAATATTTGACAAAAGGTCAAACAGAAGCCTTAAATAGTAAACTAATAGCTAACAATCTTCCTAAAATTGAAATATTAACTGCAGAAATCAATAATATCATTTTTAAAATTTTAAAAAGAAATAAAATAAAAGATTTTTGCGAGTACAATATTTTAATAGAAGTATTAAACGATACAGAATCTGAAATTGGCAATGATGATCGAACCAAATTAGAAAAAATTATTAATTCGTTTCTTGAAAAATCTTAGAAAAAACAGAATTTACTGCTTAAAAAAACAATTTTAAGTCTTAATTTTTCTCTTTACGGCAAACCATTTTGTGATTACCCCTTTTATTTCTAAATTGCATTATCTCCCGAAAAAGAGAGTGATCACAAAATACATTTATGAATCAGATTATTCCGTTTGACTTACAGATACAGCACAGCCCTTATTTCAACTATACTTTTTGCCTGAACCAATATCCTTTTCTACAGAGCATTGCCTTCAGAGACGTGACTGAGGATTTTGAAAACCTCAATCTTCAGATCAGTTCTTCATTAGGTTTGTTTGAAAAATACGATGTTTATATCGATAAAATTAAGGCGAATGCGCTGTATAAAATCTCCCTTTTCAACTTTGTTTTTAATAATAATTTGCTGAAGAGACTGACGGAAAAAGATTTAGATCAGATTAAAATTCAGGTTTTTAAAGACGGTGAATCTATTTTTGAAAAGAGTTTCAGCATAGAAGTTTTGCCGATGGATTATTTTGGTGGACTGCAGTCGTATCCGCAACTTCTGGCCTCTTACGTTCTTTCCAACAACACTTCTTTGTATAAACTGAAAGCGGATGCCATTGATATTTTAGCGAGAAATAAACTCACGCCGTCGTTTGAGGGCTATCAGCAGAAAAGTAAGGAAAGAGTTTTACAAATGGTTTCGGCGATTTATAAATCTATTCAAAATCTGGATTTGATTTACAGCTCAATGCCGCCAAGCTTTGAAAAGAACGGACAAAGAATCAGGCTTGTAGACACCGTTTTGGAAACAAAATTCGGGAACTGCATTGATATTTCACTGCTTTTCGCAGCGTGTCTGGAGGCGATTGATCTCAATCCGATCATCGTTGTAACGGAAGGTCATGCCTTTGTTGGAGTCTGGTTGGATGATCATCGTTTCGACGGAATCGTCAATTTTGATCAGGCGGCGATTTCCAAAAGAATTGCTTCGGGAATTAAAGAAATTGCTTTAATCGAATCAACCAGTTTATGCAGAGGGACTCAAATTTCATTCAAAGATGCCATGAACTCTGCGGAGACCCAGCTGATGGATTCATCGAAATTTCTGTTGTCACTGGATATTAAAAACGCAAGATCAGCAGGAATCTCTCCGCTCCCACTTCTTAAAAATGAAACAATTCAGAGTCAGGATTTCAGTTCAATTCCACATTCAACTGAGCTCGATCAGGATTTTAATTTGGGAACGCAGTACGACGATCTCGAGCTGACCGATTTTTCAAATTTAACCAAACAGAAAGTCTGGGAAAGAAAACTGCTCGATCTTTCGCTCAGAAACAATCTTCTGAATCTTCGCTTTACCAAAAGTATGCTTCAGCTGATTGACACGAAAATAAATGTGCTCGAAGACAGCTTAGCAGACGGAAAATCATTCACGATTCATTCCGATAACAATCAGGCGGTGCTGAGAAAATACAGTCTGTACGGCGAACCTCTGCATCAATCGCAACCGCTTTTCAAACTGGCGGAAGATGAGTTCAAATACAACCGACTTTTAACGTATTATCATCAGGACGACCTCGACAATATTCTCACGAACCTTTACCGAAGCGCCAAACTTGCCGAAGAAGAAAACGGAAAAAGTACACTCTATCTGGGAATCGGATTGCTGAAATGGTTTGAACCTAAAAATAAAGACATTCCGAGGCTCGCTCCTATTTTATTAATTCCCGTGGAACTGTCGCGGAAGTCAGTGAATTCTAAATTTACGCTTCGAAGCCGTGAGGAGGAAACCATGATCAACATTACGCTGCTTGAATATTTAAAACAGGAATTCAAACTCAACATCAACAGCCTCGAAAATCTTCCGATGGACGAATCGGGAGTTGATGTTCCGAAAGTTTTGGCGATTATCCGAAATGCCGTTCTCAATCTTGAAGGTTGGGATGTTCTGGAGCAGTTGGTTTTGGGTATTTTTTCTTTCAATAAATTGATTCTTTGGCAGGATATTTCAAAGTATTCAGAAGAAATTCAGAAATCTTCGATTGTAAAAAGTCTGATCGACGGCCGCCTGACCGGAACTTTGGAAAGCGTGGAAAATGATGTGGAAAGTCTGGAAAACATCTCTGCTTCTGAATTGGTTTTGCCGATTTCAACGGACAATTCTCAGTTGAATGCCGTAAAAAATGCCAACCTCAACAAAAGTTTCATTCTCCACGGGCCTCCCGGAACCGGAAAATCACAGACGATTACCAACATCATCGCCGACGCTTTGTCGAATGATAAAAAAGTGCTTTTCGTGGCTGCCAAAAAAGCCGCTTTGGATGTGGTTCACAACCGTCTGGAAAATATTGGTCTGGGCGCATTCTGTCTCGAACTGCATTCCAATAAATCGAAGAAATCGGATGTTCTGAAACAGTTTGAAAGAACACTGGAAGTTCCGAAATATAAAATCAACGCTGATTATCACGAAGAGGCAAAACGCCTTGACGAGCGCAGAAAAGAACTCGGAAAATATGTGAATGATCTGCATCAGAAATTCCCGATTGGCTGGAGTTTATTTGATACGATTGCCTTTCTGGAAACCAATCACGTAAAAGCAGACGAACGTTTTCACATCAATTTTCCTCTGGAAAGTGCTGATGTTTTCAACTGGAATCAGTGGAAAGACTGGTTGATTCCATTCGCTTCGATTGTGCAAAAGGTTGGGCAGCCTTCGCTTCATTCTTTGCGACCGATCAAAACATCGAGCCATCAGTTTGAAAATAAAAACCTGATTCTGTCGGCAATTTCTCAGTTTAATGAAAAGAAAAATGCGGCTACGCAGATTAAAATACTGTTTCAGCTCGAGGAAGTTTCGAATGCGGATAGTGTGGAACTACTTGAGTTTTTAAAAGATAATCCGGTAAAATCAGGGTTGATTGATCTGGTTTTTAATGAAGGTCAGCTGAATTTATTTAAAAACTGGATGGCGCAACAGACGCAGTTTCAACAAACTGAAAGTCAAATCACTTCCAATTTTAATTCTTCCATCTTAAATATTGATTTTGCTTCATTAAAACTGTTGTGGAATCAGGCGAAACATACCTGGTTTATTCCAAAATGGTTTAAACAGAGGAAAGTCAAGCAACAGCTGAACGGTTACGCCAAATCAGGAATAGAATCTGATGTGCAGATTGACGGACTTTTTGAGAAGCTTGAAAATTATCAGCAGCTTAAAAATCAACTTTCCAATCTCCATTACAACGCGCTTTCACCGGTGACGAATCTTTATTTTAATGGAAGTGCATTTGATATTTCGGCGATTGAAAAAGATTTAAAAACCATTGAAAATGCGAAAGATTTAGCCCAAAAAATATCCATCAGAAATTTCCCGGAATGGCTGAAAGATTTTTCTTTAAAACAGAATAACAGTCAGAACATTTCTGAAAATGTTGAAAAGCTGAAAGAGCTCCACGATGCCGAAAATAATCTCTTGGAATATGTAGAAGAAATTCCTGGCGATGCTGATCTGCAGACCGTTGTTCAGAATATTAATCAGCTGGAAGACTGGATTAATTTTAATGGCTTAAAAGAGAAAGCGAAGGATTTGAACCTCACCTGGTTCATCGATTTCCTTGAAAAAGGCTGGCTTGACACGGAATCTTTGGAACTCGAATTTGAAAAAATCATTCATCTGAATTTATTCATTAAAACCATTTACAGCTCGGGAACTTTGAACGGTTTTGATGCCAATATTTATGAATCTCAGATTCAGCAGTATAAAAATCTGCATAAAGAATTTACTGAACTGACGAAAAACCAGCTGACGATGAAGCTCAGCGACCGCATCCCGAATTTTTCTCAGGAAGCCGTTCAGAGCTCAGAAATCGGGATTTTGCAGAAAGCAATCCGGAACAAAGGTAGAGGTTTATCCATCAGAAAATTATTTGACCAGATTCCAACTTTAATCCCGCGGCTGAAACCGTGTATGTTGATGAGTCCGATTTCGGTAGCGCAGTATTTTGATGTGAATGAAGAGCATTTTGATCTGGTAATTTTCGATGAAGCGTCGCAGTTGCCGACTTCTGAGGCAGTAAGTGCTTTGGCAAGGGCAAAACAGGCGATTATTGTGGGCGACCCGAAGCAGATGCCGCCCACGAGTTTCTTTGCTTCCCAAAAAGTGGATGAAGAAAATTTTGAGCTCGAAGATCTGGAAAGTATTCTCGATGACTGTCTCGCACTTTCAATTCCTTCGAATTATCTGTTGCGACATTACCGAAGTAAGCATGAAAGTTTAATTTCGTTCTCGAATGCTCATTTTTATGACAATAAACTCCTCACCTTCCCGTCTCCGGATGATTTAAACCGAAAAGTAACGTTTGAATTTATTGACGGATTTTACGACAAAGGAAAAACAAGAACCAACAAAAATGAGGCGGAAGCGATTATAGAATACATCCGGATTCATCTCGAAAATAAAAATAAAAAATCGATTGGAGTGGTAACTTTCAGTCAGACTCAGCAAGGTTTAATAGAAGATTTGCTGCAGAAATTATTTCAGGAAAATCCGCATTTGGAAGAGTTTACCATCAATTCTGAAGAACCTATTTTCATTAAAAATCTTGAAAATGTACAGGGTGATGAAAGAGATATTATTCTCTTTTCGATTGGCTACGGTCCCGATGAAGACGGAAAAGTTTCTATGAATTTCGGCCCGCTCAACCGCGATGGTGGCTGGAGAAGACTGAATGTTGCTGTGACAAGAGCACGCTACGAAATGAAAGTTTTTTCTTCGTTAAAAGGCGACCAGATCGACATGAACAGAACGGGTTCGGAAGGCGTTTTGGGATTAAAAAACTTCCTGAATTTTTCTGAAAAAGGTTTAGTGTATCAAAATTCAAATCAAACCGTCAGTCAACAGAAACTGATGGTGAATTCTATTGCGAAAACCCTTGAAGAGCACGGTTTGAAAATCAAAACCAACATCGGAACTTCAGAATATAAAATCGACATCGGAATAATCGATCCTGAAAACGAAAGCGAATATCTTCTGGCGATTTTGTTAGACAGTGAGAATTATTTTAATATCCACACCACCAATGACCGCGAATTGCTTGTGCCGAATGTACTGAAAGGTTTGGGCTGGAATGTTTTCAGAATCTGGACATTGGACTGGATTAAGAATAAGGAGAAAATTATTGAAAGAATTGAGGCTGAACTGGAAAAAATCAAAACGCAGGTTAAAGAAAAAAAGGAAGAAATCACCGAACTGAAAACTTCTGAAAAAGTCTATCTGAGCGAAGTTTCGGAAGCGGAAAAGCCTACTAAAATAATTCCGTACGTTGCGGCGGATTTAAGTCCTGCAGTCAATGCCAACTCGGAATCGATTTATTATTTTGAAAACAGACCAATTCTTTTAAGTCAGATTAAAACCATTATTGATACGGAATCACCAATCAGCCAGAATGCTTTGTTCAGAAAGATTCTCAAGCTTTGGAATACGTCAAGAGCTGGCGGAAAACTGAATACCTATCTGTTGGAAACTTTAGCTACCATTCCGAACATTCAAACTACGGAAAGTTATCAGAAATTTTACTGGAGTGAAAATTCACAGCCTCAAAAACTTGATTTTTACAGAGATAATTCCACGGAAAAAAGGCTGATCGACGAGATCGCGCCTGAAGAAATTTCTGTGGCGATGATGGAACTGATGCATTCGAGTTTGAGTCTGAATAAAGAAGAATTAGTGCGTGCGGTTTGCAAGACTTTTGGTTTTTCGAAAGTGGGCTCACAGATTGATGCGGTGGTGAAGTTTTGTGTGGAAGATCTGATTGAGAAAGGGATGCTGAAGGAGGTTGACGGGAGAATTGTTTTGGGGTGATAGATTTGCTCACATTATAATTTAAAAATAGAATTTTCCTGCTTCCAATAATTTAAAATATATCTAAAATGACAAAAACTTATAAAATTCTTATTATTATTTTTTCGATTATCAGCTGTACTCAAAAAACACAGCAACCTTGCGATGATTCTTTTATCAGAGCTAATAATTACGTCTTAGCGTCTGATTTTGAAAATGCTAAGAAGGAATTTGAAAAATCGATAAAAGCTGATTCAAAAAACGCAAATGCATTTTATGGACTTGGTTATACTTACAGTGTCGAAGGAAAATATGAAAAGGCAATAGAAAACTACACAAAAGCAATTGAAATAGATGCAAAATTCAAATTAGCACTCTTTGGTCGAGGTTCTATCTATTACGTTGTTGGAGACTACGACAATTCCGAAAAGGATTTTAGAGAAGTCACAGAATTAATGCCCAATTTCTCAATGGGCTATCTATACTTAGGGAATATAAAATCTCAGAAAGCAGATTTTGAATCGGCACTAATATACTTCGATAAGGCATTAATTTATGATAAAAAAAATTCTACAACATATTATTCAAAAGCAATTTGTCAATCTTATTTAAATAAGCCATTGGATGCAATATCTTCGCTAAAAAAGTCTATTGAAATCAATCCAAAATATGGAATGGCATATTTTTATAAAGCAACTTTTGAGCACCAACTGAATTTGAATGATGAGGCTTGTAAAGACTTTAAAATGGCAGAAAAATTAGGAATTACAACGCAAAACAGCATTGCAGAATTTTGTAAATAATAAAAAATGAAAAAAGCATTATCACTTTTAGCCCTCTCAATATTCTCCATCAGTTTTTCACAAAAAATATCACACCGCTACCAATCTTCCCAACCGCAGGATCAATCCGTTCCGCCACCGCCGAGGGTAACTTTTCCTGCACAATTTCCGGATGGAAACAAGGCATTTTTGAAGAAGATTGACCAGAATATCAACAAAAATAATCTGAAAAATGCAGGTAGTAATTTAAGTACTGAGATCATTTTAAAGATAGACCAAGAGGGTAACGTTCTTAATATTTCTACCTACGGAAAAAATGAAATTTTTAATAAAGAAGTAAAAGCCGCCGCCACAAAATCGACTCAGGATATAAAATGGACTGCCGGAAAAAACAATCAGGGACAGAAAGTGATAGATATTGTGAAGATTCCGTATCGTTTTAAAAAATTGTAAATTCTCAGAGCCTATTTAAAAATGATTAAAAAACAAATTTTCAAGTCATTTTTTTCCCCCAACCCTAAAGGGTGGAAAAATGCCTTGAAAATTTCATCAAAATTAACTCCTATGTCATCCTGAGCTTGTCGAAGGAAGGGTCGGAGCAAATTAATTCTGATGAAATTTAAACAGGCTCTTAATCATAAATTATTTTTCATAAAAATCACAAACAGGAGAAAATCAGTCCAGATTTTTCTTACCTTAGTTTCACAAATAGTCATCGATGAAACAATTTTTACAAATTATATTTCTGGTTAGCTGCCATTTTATGTTTGCACAAAACCAGGCATTGGAAAACCAGCTTAAAATAGATTCTGCCGCAACGGCTTCGCAGAGAGACACTGCAAAAACTGAATCAAACAATATTAAAAGCAAAATGATTTTACCTGAAAAAAAATCAGAGCCAATGAAATCTGTTGCCGAACATGATTTTGATCTTGAAATCAGAGCAATTCTCGATTACAGACTTAACCGTGTTTTAAGGGAGGACCTTTTTTGTCTTATTTGTGAAACCGAATCTGATAAAGGTCAACTTGCTTGATTTTATGAAACTTATGAAAAAAGAAATTATACGAAGAAATAATTATTTTAATTTTACGATCTCTCCTCTCTTAAAATCAATCTTAAAATGATCAGCAACATCTCCCGTAGACAGCTTTTCTAAAATGGCGAAAAACAATTTAAGCTGATTCAAAAATTCATCATCCGTTTCCAGAATTTTAAAATTCTCTTCCAAAATTCTGTACTGAGACAGTCTTTTTTTCGGAATATCTTTTTTTGCCAGTTCATCTGCAGACTGAAATTGGTAAAGGTTTAAAAGTGCATCTTCAAACTTCCATTTTTCAAAACATTTTATGTTGAATTTACTTAAGTCTTTAGAGTTTCCTAAACTTAATTTTAATAAATCTTTTCCCGAAAGCTTTGAAGCTTTTTCAATGAAATCTTTCGGCCAATCGGACGGCACGAAACGCAACCGCACCAATTCCTTCAGATGAAATAATGTGAAATCCCTGTAATTTTTTGTTTTTAAAATCTCCTTATTCCAAATTTCTTTTGAATTTTTGGCTTTTAAATTTTCAGATTCCTTTTCATATAACGGAAACAGTTCATCAAATCTCGGAACATTTTTGACGGAAACGGTTTCCACTTCACATTCATCCTCAGATTTCACTGTCAGAATTTTATATCCCGGAATATACGCCGCCAGAGAAGGCACCTGAATATTGACCAGCATTTTCCCGTTTTCAAACTTTTTAACTCCGGTATCGTTAATGTGCATATGACCTGCAAAATGTAGCTTCAAACCCGCTTTTGCAAACAATTCTGCAACCTCATCATTCGGAACTCTGTCGATTTGCCACTTTTCATTTCCTAAAAGTTGCTTGATTTCAGAATTGGCATCATCATTAAAATCCAGAATTGGATAATGGGTGAAAGCAATCAATGTTTTGTTATGCTTTTTCGCTTCATTCACCATCTTTTCAACCCATGAAAACAGATGTTTTTTATTGCTTAAAACGTTATTGTAGCCGATAGATGCTCCGCTGTAATTATTTTCATCATCAGGATTACCTTCAATATTTTTTGGAATATAAGTATTTCCATCGATGGCCATCAACCAAATTCCATCAGTGGGTTCGACCATATAAGAAAGATCAGGAACAGAAAAATCGGAACTCACTTCATACATTCTGTTTTGATACTCCGAATCTTTTAAAGCATTTTTAAAACTAAACTGTTCATACAAAACTTTGCTGAATGGCGTTTGCCAAAAAATATCTTTTCCAGAAGGTGCAAATCCGAAATCATTCATGCTGTTCAAAATTTCCAGATATCCCGACATCGCAATATCTTTGGTCACAATCGATTTTGAGTTTTTATTTTTAATTAAATTTTCATCACTTACAATTGAAAGTTCACCTCCGTTTTCATCCATAAAATCAGATTTCCCTCCCTGTTTCAAAAACGGACCGACCGGATCGTGATTTCCGGTGGTAATAAAAAACCTCATCCCATATTTCTCCTGATATCCGTCTAAAATTTTCTTTAAACCACGGAGATTATAGGCTTGTCCGTCATCTGTAAAATCTCCGGGAAGTGCAATGATTTTGATCTTTCTTTTCGCAATATCATCTAAAGCCGCAAGAAAAGCGAAATGATTTTCATTAAAAATTCTTGTCGAATGCAGCTGAGAATCCATCGTTCTCAGAATGGTTTTCTTTCCCGTTCCCGGATTTTCAATTCCTTTAAAATCTGAATCCGAAAATTCACCGTACAGATCCTGAAAATGCACATCAGCCAGGAAAGCGATCTGCACAGGTTTTTGTTGGGCCGAAATCACAAAATGACTTAGAAATAAGATGGAGAACAGAAATTTAAAAAATATTTTCAAACCGGTATTTATTTAATTTAACGAATAGAAATATCACGCAGATTCAGCAGATTGAGCAATTTTTTACAACTGTCTCAATTTGCTCAATCTGCGCGAGTAATTTACTGCAGTTTCAAAGACTTCAAAATTTTATGAAAAATCTCATTGTTTTCATAAACTCCCGTGAAGTTTTCAGAACCAGCACCGTACGAGAACACTGGAATCAAGGTGGCAGAATGGTCATCCGTAGTGAAATCTCCTTCCACCGTACCTTTTTCCATATCACCATGCGGAATGCTGAAACCGCCCGTTTCGTGATCTGCGGTAATTACCACCAGCGTTCCCGGGTTTTCATCTGCAAACTGAATTGCTTTTGTAATGGCTCTGTCGAAGTCAATTCCTTCTGTCACAATCGTGCCTGTCGTATTGCTGTGACCGCCGCTGTCAATCTGCGCTGCTTCCACCATCATAAAAAATGGTTTTTTCTTGTTTTTTAAGAACTTCAGACCATTTTCCACCGTTTCTGCGAGGAGATTTCCACGGCCTTTTAAAACCTGTGAAACTCCGTTTTCAGAAAAATAGTAGGCTAGGCTTTCGGCCTTACTTTCTCCCACTTCTACCGCATTATTTGCCAGTTTAAAATGATTTAAACCTGAAACTTTTGATTTTCCACCTGCTGCAAAAAATGTAAGTTTCGATTTTGTTAAATCCTGCGCAATTTCTTTTTCCATGCCGCGGTCTTTCTGATGGGCATAAAAGGCTGATGGTGTGGCACCAACAATTTCGTCGGTGGTAATAATTCCTGTGCTGAAGCCTTTTCCAGACAGAACTTCCGTCATATTCGGTATCGGTTTGCCATCAGAATTTACACCGATAAATCTGTTTTTTGTCTTCTTCCCTGTTGCAAAAGCGGTTGCTCCCGCCGCGGAATCTGTGGTGAAATTGTCGGTTGCAGTCGTTTTAATTAAACCGATATTTTTCAGTTGGGTTAAAGTCAGCTGACCTTTATTGGCTAAAACAGAAGATGAAATCTGGGATAAACCATTGCCGTCACCAATTAATAAAATGACATTTTTTACCGGAGTCTTTTTATTTTCATAACCAAATTTTGGCTGATAAACTTCGCTGAACACTGTATTTTTAAAAGTCCGCTGCTCTAATTTACTTAAATATTCTGCGCACTCCTTCGGATGGTCTGTATTGATAAAATCAACACCGTGGTGTGCGAAAAATTCCCACGACGTTTTCCCATCCGGAATCGCCCAGAATCTGAAAGGCTTGCCAAATGATTTTGCTTTTTTGATGACTTCACTTACTTTTGGCAGGTCATCTTCAGTCAAACCACCTTTCCCGTTCCAGACTGAGTATTTTTTAAAATTTAAACTTAAAAGTCCAACCTTTTCCCATTGGTGAGGAGTAAGATTTTCCAGAGACTGATAATCGAATTTGATAAAGTCAGGATATAAATTAAATTTAGCAGGTTTCGGCTGATTTCCTGAAATCACAAAGCTGATATTTTTCTGAGCCGTAATTTTGGGATATTTTGAAATTTCAGCAACGATTTTATCTAAAGTCGGTTCCGCATCGGTTTTCAGATCAATTAAAATCTGAATCGGCTGATCTTTAATAATTCCTAAATCAAGGGCTTTTTCAATTGATTTTAAATACAGATTACCGAAAGTTCTTTCTTTCTGAATATTTTTCTGTTCATGTGAAACAAACAAGTCATTATTTACAAGATAAACATCGGCTTCAATCGACTTTGCACCCGATCCTAAAGCATACCAGAACGGTACTTTCTGTTCGTAATCGTTGTGAGAATGCGCTGAATAATTCTGGGAAAAAGCTAAACTTGCTGCTGAAACAGCTATTGCTAAACTTATTTTTTTTAGGGTTGGAAACATTTTTGTTAGGTTGAGGTTAAGAGTAAGGTTAAGGTTAAGGCTGAGATTATTTAAAAAATTAAACAGCTGTAAAAACTGAAGGTTTTTTGGCCGGGAATCGGTTTGCTGTTCCTTCGTCGTCGCTTCGTCATCGCTTTGTCGAAGTAAAATCTCTGTTTTGGATTAAAAAAAATTAAACAGTATCTTTTATCGGGTACTTTTTCAGCTACACCATCAAACCTTATTAAGGTTTTTTTTACTGATCATTAATCCTGACAAGGTTTTCTCAAGTGGTCATTAAAAATTATTTTACAGCTACGCCAGATTTTTTTAAAGCTTCCACTAATTTGTGGTAAATGGTATTGTTTGGATACACTCCGGAAAACAGTTCTTCCCCTTTTCCCATCGCAAAAACAGGAACCAAAGCGGCAGTGTGCTGATTGTCTATAAAATTGATCTGTACTTTATCTTTTACTTCTTTCTTTTTTCCTGTGGCAGTATCTTTTTCCATAAATTTCCCGATACTCGCGCCACCCGTTTCGTGATCGGCTGTTACTACCAATAAAGTGTTTGGATTTTTCTTAATGAATTCCATCACAACGCCGATGGTTTTGTCAAAATCCAGAACTTCCTTCACCATCATTTCAGCGTTGGTTGCATGACCGCCCCAATCGATGAACGATCCTTCCACCATCAGAAAAAATGGTTTCTTTTCGGCTGAAAAATATTCTAAAGCGGTTTGCGTAGCTTCCGGGAGAAAATCTTTCCGTCCCTGAATTTTATTAGGCAATTCGTCTTCTGCCAAAAGATATAAATTCCGCTTCCCGATAACAGGCTTTGAAAGGGAAACCGTATCAATTCTGTACTGCTTCTTCAGTAAATCGTTCAACAGATTTTTCTGATCTTTTCTTTTATTGAAAAACTTCAAACCTCCGCCAGCAGCGAAATCAACATCAGATTTTATGAAATCCAAAGCAATATCCTCGTGCCAGTCGCGGTCTTTGATGTGTGCGTAATAGGCAGCCGGCGTTGCATGGGTAAGGCTCGTTAAACTTACAAGTCCTGTTTTGTAGCCTTTATCCTGAAGCTGTTCCAATATTGTCGGTATTGCTAGAGAATCTTTATCTACACCAATCGCTCTTTTATATGTTTTCTTACCGGTGGACAAAGCGGTTGCTCCCGCTGCAGAGTCCGTAATTCTGTCACTGGTACTTGATGTCTCCGACAGACCGACAAATTTGAAATTCTGAAAATTGGGTTTTCCTTCTCCGAAATAAAATGCTGAAGTCACCTGCGATACACCCATTCCTTCACCAATCATAAAAATGACATTGATCGGTTTTTGAGTCTGAGCGGTGAATAATGATTCAATTAGAAGCATAAAAACAGCCGTCAGCGCCTTTAAATTAAGGTTTTTACAATGATAATTCATATTGATTATAATTTTGATAATTAATTATTTTCAAAAACAACGGGCAAAATTACAGATTATAAGCAACGGAATCGCAGGTGTAAAATCCAATTATATCAATGTTAACAGGCTATTATCTCACACACAATGTTTTAAACAAAACGATTTAACATTAAGTTTACTGAAATTTAATTTTTCGCAATAAAATTCACATTTTATTAATTCTAAAAATCAGTTTCTTAACGGTAAATTAACGGAAATCGGGTTTTATTGACCCTAATTTTGCACCAAAATAAAAAGGAATGAAGCGTATTTACCTTGTGCCGACTGTTTTGATGAGCTGTGTAAGCCTAACATTTGCACAGAAAAAAGAGTCTGACACAATTAAAAGTGACAGCAAGCAGACAGACATAGAAGAGATTGTAATGATTGGTTACGGTTCTCAGAAAAAGTCTGATGTTACCGGAGCCGTTGGTTCTGTGAAGGCAGAAGATTTCAACAAAGGAATGGTTGCCAATGTAGGACAGCTGCTTCAGGGAAAAGTAGCCGGTGTAAATGTTGCCAACGTGAGCGGCGAGCCTGGTGCCAATCAGAATATCGTCATAAGAGGTGTCGGAAGTTTGCGTTCAGGAACTACTCCACTTTACGTAATCGACGGTTTTGTGATTGATAACAGCAATACGGGCGTTGCCAACAACCCGATGAACTTCATCAATCCGGATGATATTGCATCAATGGATGTGCTGAAAGATGCTTCTGCAGCAGCAATCTATGGAGCACGTGGTGCCAACGGAGTTATCGTAATCACGACCAAGAAAGGTAAAAAAGGAAGAACGCAGATGAATCTTTCTTCTAATCTTACGGTTTCAAAGCTTGCCAATAAGATGGATATTTTTGGTGCTGATGAATTCAGACGGCAAGTTGCTGCAATGGGTGCCAAAGTAGATGACATGGGTGGAAACACCGATTGGCAGGAGGAACTTACGAGAACTGCAATTTCCGAAAATGTAAATTTCTCAGCCGCCGGAGCAACCGATAACTCAAATTACTATGCTGCTTTAGGATATGAAAATCAGGAAGGTATTCTGTACAACAGTAACCTGAGAAGATATTCCGGACGTGTAAATGTTTCACAAAAAGCATTCGACGGAAGAGTAAATATTGATTTTAACCTCAACGGAACACGAACAGAAAATAACAGACCGAGTGTGACGAGCATGGTTTCAACGATGCTTACCTTAAACCCGACATATCCGGCTTTCACAAACGGTTCTCCAACAACGGTTTTCAATAACGGAGCCTTCAACCCACTCATCCGTCAGCAGATTTACAAGGATTTTACCAACAACAACAGGATTTTAGCCAACGTATCGCCATCGGTTGAAATTATAAAAGGTTTAACCTATAAAATGAATTTAGGGATTGACTACTCTTCCGCTGACCGTGTTGTACAGAATACACCGCATGCGATTCCTTTAGAAGTTGGTACATTAAACTTAAACTATTTTTCAAATAACAACACACTGATTGAAAACACTTTAACTTATAAATTTAAAATTAACCGTCATGATTTTAATTTTTTAGCAGGACATTCATATCAAAGATTATTTCTGGTAGCGAGAAGCTGGGATTACTCAGTATTTCCAAACAATGGAATTGAGCCACAATATCAAATCGGTGCAGCCAATAAAAACAACACGACTTCTTCTTCTCTGGCCAACAGAAATGAACTTCAGTCATGGTTTGGAAGGGTAAATTATGGATTTGATGACAAATATCTTTTAACCGCGACTTTAAGAGCAGACGGATCATCAAAATTCGGTGAAAATAACCGTTATGGATATTTCCCTTCTGTAGCAGCCGGTTGGAATATAGGTAAAGAGAATTTTATTGCTGATATAGATGCCATCAGTAACTTAAAGCTGAGAGCGAGTTGGGGTAAGACAGGAAATCAGGAAATCCCAAGTAAAATCACACAGAGAAGCTACAAATCTGCATCAGACGGAAGCGGACAGGCAACGTATCCCATGGACGACAGCGGAAATTATCCGGTAGGAATCTACCTTGTGAGAGCCAATAATCCTGATCTTCAGTGGGAAGTTACCACGCAGACCAACATCGGTTTAGATTTCGGATTTCTGAATAACAGATTATCGGGAAGCGTTGATTTCTTTAAAAAAGTTTCAAACAATATTCTTTTGGAGATCAGTCCCGAAGACCCAATTGAACCGGCAGAGACCATGTGGAAAAACATTCCGGACATGACCATCAACAACACAGGTCTTGAATTTGCGCTGAACTACGACAGCAACCGTAACAGAGATTTCACTTACAGTATCGGAGGAAATATGTCTTTCATTAAAAATGAGGTGAGAGATTCACCTTACAAAGTGATTTCAACCGGAGAAGCACAGGGTCCGGGAACGACCAATGCAGTGATCAACGGATACATCAACGGTCAGCCCATCGGAACTTTCTATGTAAGAGATTTCCAGGGACTGAATGCCAGCGGAACAAATATTTTCAGAGATGTAGACGGCGACGGACAGATAACCGACAACGACAGAATCGCAGCGGGAAGTGCTTTGCCGGACTTTACTTACAACATCAGCCTCAAGGCAGCCTACAGAAATTTTGACTTAGGATTAAATTTTAACGGTGTTGCAGGAAATATGATTTACAACAATACAGCTTCTACTCTTTTTACAAGAGGAAGATTAGGCCTTTCACAAAATACAACAGATGCAGCAACCCAGTTTCCGAACGAAAGTGCCAATAACACCAACGTAATCTCTACAAGATATCTGGAAAAAGGAGATTTCTTCAGATTAAACAACGCCACTTTGGGATACAGTTTAGATCCTAAAATCATCGGAATCGGAGAACATATTAGAAATATCAGATTTACGGTAACTGCTCAGAATTTGTTTGTCATCACAAAATATTCAGGTTTTGATCCTGAAATCAACACTGGTATTTCACAGGGAGGAATTCAGTCTTTCGGAATTGACTACGCCACTTATCCAAGAGCCAGAAGTTTTGTATTTGGTGTAAACGTAGCATTTTAATTCATATTTAAAATTAAACTTATGAAAAATAAATTTTTAATCACAATATTGAGTCTTGGAGCGCTTGTAGCAACAGGATGTACAGACCTTTCAGAAGAAATCATCGACGAATCGCTGGATGCAACCACAGAAAATCTCACTATGGGAGTAATGGCACCAGCTTACGGGCCGCTTCCGGATGCATTTACCCATACTAAAAATTACGGTCTTCAGTTAATCAGTTCAGATCAGGGAATTCTGCCTCCAAGAGGAAGTGGAAATGACTGGTACGATGGCGGAAAATACATCGAACTCAAACAACACAATACGACAACCACTAACGTAGTGGTTAGAGATACATGGAATGCTTTCACACTAATGCTTTCCCGAACTGTCACTGCAATCGAAAGATTACAGCCACTGGCATCCACCAATCCTGAAGCTGCAAAAGGCTTATCTGAAATGAGAGCTTTAAGAGCATATTACAATATGCTGATGCTTGATAACTGGGGAATCGCCTTTAAAAAAGATGCTGCCAGCCAGCCATCTGTAATCCTAAGAAAACAGGAAGCTATTTCGTACATTGAAAGTGAATTTCTTGCCGTTGTGAATGATCTTGACAACACAAAAGGTCCCGGAAGAGTTTCTCAGGCGGCAGTTAATGGATTCTTAGCTCAACTTTATCTTAACGCAGCCGTTTACAGAGATCCTTACGGAACTCCTGCTTTTGCATCAGCGGATATGGACAAAGTGATTGAATACACCAATAAAGTAATTAACACCGGTACATTCACTCTGTCACCGGAATACTTTGCCATCTTCGATGATAACAACCATTCAAACAAAGAACTGATTTTTGCCATCGATCAGCGTCAGGACTTGACTACATCTCACAACAGACTGGGATATTGGTCACTTTCCGGAAGTCAGTACCCGCTGGCAGCTTTCCCTAAAGCAAACGGAACAGACGGCCCGGCGATTACTCCAGAATTTTACCAGACATGGGTTCAGGCGAATGGAAGTGTAGATCCGGCACAGGCTGATGCAAGATTTTATAAGGAAAACTTTACAGTTCCTGCTGATAAAAAGGATTTAACAGGAATTACACCTGCTAATGATGCCAATCATTACTTTTTGGTGAATGGTTCTACATACGAAATCAACAGAGGAATTCAGAGAGGGATTCAGTGGGGACTGAGAAATCCGGCTAACGGACAGCCATTCCAGACGGGGGCGAGCGGACAGTACAGAATCTATCCGATGATTGAGCAGAGAGACGGCTTCACCAAATACGTAAACCATGTTTTGGAAGTAGATCTGGAAGATCCTACTCATAAAGATTATGCAGACGGATACCGAGTTGCCAAATACCAGTTTAGCAGAACTTCAGATACCGGAAGAAACAGAGGAAATGCAGACATCGTTCTTTTACGTCTGGCCGATATTTATCTGATGAGAGCAGAAGCTCAGTTGAGAAAAGGAAATGCAGGAGCGGCTTTGGCAGACGTAAACTTAGTAAGAGCATCAAGAACGGCAAGACCTTCCGTGACTCCTCAGCCGTTGCCTTCCATCAATTTAAATACTTTATACAGAGAAAGAGGTTTTGAATTTTACTGGGAATTTTCAAGAAGAACAGACATGATCCGTTTTGGTCATTATGAAGATTCTTATACTTCAAAAACCAATACAGATCCGAGAAAAAGGTTATTCCCAATTCCGCAGTCAGCAATTGACGGCGCATCAAGTTCACCGGGATATCTGGTTCAGAACGAAGGTTACTAACTTTATTTTACTAATTTCTATACTTCAGAAACAGCCCGCAAATATTTTGCGGGCTGTTTTGTTTTTGTTTTGAGGTTAAGGTTAAGGTTAGGTTAAAGTTAAGGTTAAGAGATAATCAAAATTTTGTGTTACAGATGTTTTCAGACAATTCTTTAAAACTTGTGATCTTTTTAACGCTTAACTGTTAATTCTTAAGAATTCTTTTTTCTTTTCAGAAGAAGGTATATTGCTCCGGCAGCCAGAGCTCCCACCGCTATCATTTTCGTTTTTCTGGTAATTTCCGGCAATACTGTTTCGCCGTAAATTCTTGATGGACCAGGAGATGGTATAAAGATATTCCCGTTGGACTCTTTGTTTTTGTCCGGTTGCATCATTAGTCTTAAAACTCCTGAACTTAGATTTGTAAAAACACCCGGCAAAATTTTATAAAAACCTTTCATCATTACCGTTGAGAAATCGGGCATGACAGATTTTTTCGGGTTTTTGGCGGTTTTCACTATCAGTTGTGCTGTATCTCTTGGATCTGATGCACCGGGAGGAACTTTAAAATCAAGTCCGGAAAATTTTGCTGAATGTGAATTTCCGGTAGATTTCTGCATCCCAGGATATAAAGAGCAGACATGAATATTCGGAAAATCTGAAACTTCTCCCTGCAGAGCATCTGCCATACCTCTGATTCCGTATTTTGAGGCAGAATACGCTGTTCCGTAAGGAGTAGGAATCCATCCGCCTATTGAAATATTATTGATTAAAATTCCGTCAGTCTGTTTTTTGAAAATGGGTAAAATAGTATGAGCTCCGTGAAGATAACCAAGGAGGTTGGTTTTTATAACCTGGTCAACGGCTTCTGCAGACATATCTTCAAACTTACCGGTTGCCATTACACCTGCATTGTTGATCCAGATGTCGATTCTGCCGTTAAACTGAAGTGCCTGTTCGGCAAGATTTTTAACGTCATCCGCTACCGAAACATCGGTTTTTACAGCCAAGGTTACAGCACCCAGATCACGGAGTAAGGCAGTGGTATCTTCCAGACCTTTCTCTCCTCTGGCAGCGATTACAACATTGCAGCCTTCGAGTGCAAATGCCTCCGCGGTCGCCCGTCCTACTCCGCTGGTTCCTCCGGTAATTACTACCGTTTTTCCTTCGAGACTTCTATCTTCTATTTGATTTTTCATAATAATTTGATTGTGATATTCTTATTATGTTTAAACAAATAGCATGCAAAAGGAGACTTTAAAAAATTTACTTTTTAAAAGTAAGTTTACAGAAAAGCAATATCATATTGAGAAGAACAGCGAAAGCGTTAGATAAAATGATTGGCAGCTCATCATTGATGAAACCATACCATACCCAAAGTGAAAGTCCTGAAATCAAAATAACCAGCATCATTGCAGAAAGATCTTTGGTATTTTTTGTTTTCAGAACTTTTAAAAGTTGTGGAAGCGCAGCTATGCTTGTAAGCGCTCCTGCGATAAGACCTAATATATTTTCATCCATTATAAATAAAATCCTTGTGATTTAAAAATCACTTCATTATCCAACGTGCGTCTGCAGTGCAATTTTATTGAGCTCGCATTTCAGACATCCTAAAAGAAATTCTGTATAGTAAAGCTGGGCGTTTACTGCTTCCGTACGTGGATGAAGCTCTAAAATTTTTGTGAGAATAATCTCACCTTTGTAAGCGAAACTGAAGTAGGCAAATGTTTTAAAGTCTGAAAATTCTGAAGGTTGGGAATATCCTGTAATTCCTATTCCCCAGTCTGTATCGAAAATTTCTGAGATTTTTAATGCCATTTCTTCGGCAATTTCACCTGAAACAAGCTCTTCGCCGGTAATCCGGTCCTGACCTAATTTCATTACCTTTTCTTTCTGCGTTTTATCATAAACAGTCAATCCGCCTTTAAAAATACTAGACGAATCATCAATCTGTGAAAACGAAAACTGTAAAAAACCGGCGGTAACACTTTCTGCAACGGCCACCGTCTCACCAGCTGATGCGAGACACTGCCCTATATTCTGTAGAAGGCTTTTCTGAAGTTCCATATAATTGATTTTTTGATTGGTAAAATCACAAAGACAAAAAGAATGCCCTAAATTATGGAATACAGTAAATGTGGTATTTAAAACTGGGTTTTTAAGTTTAATTTTGTAACTATAGAAATTGTTTTGGTTTAACTCTAAGCGAAGAAGCTTCTGCAATCTGCCCGATTCTGCCCTGTCTGGTTTCCGGCCGTTTGGCACTGATCACCCAGTACAGCATCATTTTTCTGACTGATTTGCTTAAACTTTCAAAATATTCTCTGGCACCGCCGAAACTGTTCAGAGCTACAGCAAGATCATCAGGAACAATGAGTTCTTCCACCTCATCCAAACTCGTCCACGAGCCGTTCTCTTTTGCAATTTCTATCGATTTAAATCCTGCAGGAGTCATCAGATTATTTTCAATGAGCTTTTCTATCTTCTGTTTATTAATTTTCGACCATGTACTTTTTGCCTTTCTTTTGCTGAAAAACTGGTGGGAAGTAGTATCGTCAACTTTAATTTTCTTACTGTCTATCCACCCAAAACACAAGGCGACATCCACAGATTCACTCCACGAAATTGACTTTTTATCAGAGCCTTTTTTATGAAAAACCAGCCATACAGAATCTTCCGAAACATGATTTTTTTCTAACCATTTCCGCCATTCGGAAACCGTTTCGGCGTAAAAGACCTGTGGTTTATTTTCTGACATTGTTTTTAGGTTTTAAATTAAATCTGAATTCAGTTTTAAAATTAAAGTATTTTAAATTACAAAAATAATTCTATCTGAATTCACTCCTTTTAAAAATAAAAAACCCTGAAACATTATATGAATCAGGGTTTTGTTGCGAGGTGCCTAGCGGATTCGAACCGCTGTAGATGGTGTTGCAGACCACTGCCTAGCCGCTCGGCCAAAGCACCGTTTTTACCATTTTCAGGTGTGCAAATATAGAAAAATTAGATTGTCTGCCAAAATTTTCATGCAATTTCTTTTGTTCCGATGGCTTCAATTTCTTCTTTTATCTGTCTATCAGCAAGATATTTTTTAATGTCGATTACTCTTGTCTGGCTTAAAGTATCGTGCCATCCGTTTTCTCCCAGAAAAGAAAAGGCATTGAACGGGATCAGCCTGCACAAACTCCTGTACAATATCTGCGTGGTTGAAGCATCTTCGCCATCAATACTTACAGCACGTGTTCCTGTAACGATTTTACCCAAAGTTCTGCCATTGCTGAAATATTCCCATATGAAATAGTACACCGTTGAAATAACGTAGCCGCTGAGAAATTCCCAAACCATCCCTCCATTGTTATAAAAATAAAAGAAGTAGGCACTGGTCATTTCGTACAGAAACATAGATGCCATAGAAATGACGAAATTTACGGCAAAGAGTGCCAGAAGATCAATCAGGTAATTAGCAAATCTCTGCCCGCCGGTTGCGCGGTTTATTTCTATTATTTTTAAATGTTTTCTCATAGTTTGTTTTTAAAAAGCATTGAGCATCAGCCTCAAACCTGCCTGAATATCGATTACGGCAGTCAATCCCGAATTATTAACCAGTATGTCTGACGGTTCTAATTTAAAAACTTTTCCATTCATTTTCAAACCTTTGTAGTATTCTTTATTAAAGGCTTCTTCAATGCTTTTCTGAGAGGAAACTTCCATTTCTGAAGTTGGAATACCGTATTCATCTTCAATCATTTTCACAATCTTCCCCTGAAACATTACTGAAGCTGTTTTTTGGATGATATTGGTTGTTTTAAGTTTAAATTTCGTCTGGGAAAGTACAATTTTCTTTTTCGTTTTGTCATAGACAGGAATTCCCGAAATGAAGGATTTTCCGTTTACATAACCTTCCGTCTGCACTTCAATCACAATTCTGTTTCCTTCACCATAAACATTGATATCATTAATTTTCACTTTAGACCCACGAACATCGAACTCCTTATTCAGAAAAGTTTTTTCAGCGATTTCCGCAGCTTCAGAAAAAGGGATATTGGCTGTGGTCTGAAGTACAAAACTTTCATTCAGAAGTGGTACAAAACTGAAGTTCATCGCAGTGCGTACAGGTTGGGAGGATTCAGGTTTTACGCCGGTGTATGTTTCAGAAAAAATATCAATTCCTATCGTGGTGTCAATGGCGTCGCCGTAAAATTTCAGTGGATTGATGTTCACATTCACGGGCGTTATTTTCAGCCACGTATCATATTCATCAGAAATTTTAAACGGTTGCGAAAATGAGTTCCACGCTAACACTGCATATTGCTGAAAATTGAGCTGTGAAGCCATCTGCGCATCAATTGTTTTGCAGAATTCTGCCTGCTGCTTTACCAGACTTTTTTCCACGAGACCTGTAATCGGGATTTTAATTTTTCCGAAATCCAGAACGGGTTTTACCACCCATTTAAAACCGTTGGGTTTGGTATTTGTGGCGACCGTCCAGTTGGTTTTAAAATCCATTGAAGCTACAAAGTACATTACGGTTTCAAAAGTCGTCTGCTGATAGGTGTAAACACCAAGCGTTCCAATTCCCTTCTCAGCCCAGATTTTTAACGGAACTTCAATGAATATCTTTTTGTTGACATCACCTACCAAACGGATGGGCCTTGTTTTCCAGACTTTAATTTTAAACTGATCATCATTGTTGTCTGTATAGGAATTGTCTTCGAAAATCAAATCTTTGACCGAAGCATTCACCATCTTACTTACCTCAGCCAGCGGTATTCTCACAGGCATCGTGATGCTCGATTTCACTTTTGGAAATGTGTAAATCTGCTGATTTTCCTGACTGTATGAAAATACGAAAATCAGTATTAAAATTATAGCAAAAATCCGTTTCAACTTTGTAAATTTAAATTAAACTTTCTCCGCAGAACCACCTAATAAAAAGCTTTTCTCCAGCTCAATGCTCGCGCCTTTCATTTCACCCTTCATTGGCGGACTGGTTTTGGTAATTCTCAGTTTAATGTAAGAAATCTGATTGAATCTTTCGCTGATTTTCATGATAATTCTTCCGGCAACATGCTCAAGTAATTTAGATTTAACCTTCATTTCATCATGAATAATCTGATTAATGTCCGCATAGCTGATCGTGTCATTCAAATCATCAGAAACTGCGGCATCCCACAAATCGGTGTGGATTTCTGCATTTAAAATATAGTATGTCCCGATAATGTTTTCTTCGGGAAGAACGCCGTGGTAAGCGTAGATTTTAACGTCTTCTAAGAATATTTTGCTCATAGTTTTTGAAATTCTAATTGTTTACCAATAAAATAATTATTTCCCAGAAATACAATTTTCAATTCATCCTTTTTTTTATCATCCATTTTTATATTGTTTTGAAAATAGTAAGGCTCTTTACCATATTTTAAAAGGAGATTAAAATATAAATCTAAAATATCTTCGGGACCGCGAGCAAATAATCCGCTTTCACTGTTTACTAAGAAAGATAATTTATCATTAGCTAAATATTTTTCAGGAACAATAAAATACTCAAAATCGAAATGATGAAGATTATATAAATCTACAAATAATTGATTCAAATTTGTACCTTCCTGTTTGAAAAAAAGTTCTTTCCAAGACTTTTGATAATGAGATAAAAGAACGTGTTCTGAAAAAACAGATATAGAAGCCTCAACATTAGTCGAGTCTTCAATATGATAATCTTTACAGTCTGTTATTTTTAATTTCCACTGATAATTTTCTTCTCCTTCATCTAATAATTCCTCTAAAATTTTTATTGTGAAGTAAAACTCAATTAAGTTATTTTCAAATACAACTTTGTCAATTTTAAAAATCCCATAGTTTTCGTACTTCACTGTATCAAAGAGAGAATCTAATTCTATAGGTAAGATTTCTTTAGTGATATCAATAGCTTTCATAGCTTTTTTCATTGTGGAAGTTAATTAAAGTAAAAAAGCGGGTAAAAAAACCCGCTTTGAAATTTATTTAATGCTTTTCGAAAGATCGAGCATTGCCTCAATTGGCTTCAGTGCTCTCAACCGAAGCTCTTCTTCGATGATGATTTCCGGAAGTTCATATTTCATGCACAGGTACAGTTTTTCCATTGTGTTTCTCTTCATGTAAAAACATTCTGAGCAGTTACAGCTTTCGTCAAAAACCAAAGCAGGAATCAGTTCTTTGTGTGGAGCACGTTTTCTCATTTCGTGAAGAATTCCTTCTTCAGTCGCAATAATGAATTTCTGACAGTCATCTTTTTCAACAAAATTCAACAAAGCAGACGTCGAACCGATGAAGTGAGCCAGCTTTAAAACAGCTTCTTCACTTTCAGGGTGCGCAATTAGTTTTGCATCTGGATTATCTGCCAACTGCTGCGCAATTCTTTCCATCGAGAAAGCTTCGTGTACGATGCAGCTTCCGTCCCAAAGAATCATATCACGACCCGTTTTTTGAGATAAATATCTTCCTAAATTTTTATCCGGTGCGAAAATAATTGGTCTGTCAGTCGGAAGATTTTCAATAATTGTTTCAGCGTTTGAACTCGTTACAATGATGTCGCTTTCTGCTTTTGTTTCGGCGTTACAGTTGATGTACGTTGCAATCAAAGCGTTTGGATGCTGCTCACGCATTTTTCTCAATCCTTCTCCTGAACATCCGTCTGCCAAAGAGCATCCCGCCATTGTATCTGGAAGAACAACTTTCTTCGTTGGATTCAGAATTTTTGCAGCTTCAGCCATAAAATGTACTCCGCAGAATACAATCATGTCGGCATCGGTATCTTTTGCCTGTCTTGCCAGCTGAAGAGAATCTCCAAGGAAATCAGCAATATCCTGAATAGGTCCCGGTTGGTAATAATGCGCCAGAATAACGGCGTTTTTTTCTTCTTTCAGTTGTAAAATCGCCTTTACCAACTCCTCTCCTTCCGGAATAATAAGGTCTTTAATATCTAAAAATCCTCTTACAGGAATGGCTGATTTAGCTCTTTCTAATGTTTCGGTACTCATGTCGACCTGTGTTTTTATTTTATCGAAAATAAATTTAGAATTGAAATCGTTTGAAATGAATGGCTTTTAAATAAAACCTTACTTCAATCATCCCGCTTCCAACTTCCAGCCTTTACTTTCCGATAAAACTTTTTATTAAACTTTCTATTTCTCTTTTTGCTTCACTCAAATCGCTGTTGATGACGATCTGGTCAAATTCTATTGCGTAGGTAAGCTCTTCTTCGGCTTTTTCTACGCGGGTTTTTATGGTTTCGGCATCATCGGTGTTTCTTGAAATCAATCTCCGTTCCAACTCGGCAATCGAAGGTGGTTCAATGAAAATGGATAATGCATTGTCACCAAAATATTTTTTTAATGAAATTCCGCCCTTTACGTCTACATCAAAAATAACAACTTTTCCCTGATTCCAGATTTTTTCGACCTCAGATTTCAGAGTTCCGTAATATTTATCGGTGTACACTTCTTCAAATTCCACAAAAGCTTCTTCAGCAATTTTCTGTCTGAATTCATCCGGCGAAATAAAGTGATAATCAACAGCGTGAATTTCACTTCCTCTCGGCTGTCTCGTCGTACAAGAAATGGAAAACTCCAGTTCCGGAATCGCTTCCAGAGAATGCTTTACCAATGTTGTTTTCCCGCTTCCCGACGGCGCTGAAAATATGATAACTCTATCCATAAATAATGATTGATAATTGATGCATGATGATTGATTAAAAACTTAATTGCTATTTAATCAATGATCATTTATCAACTATCATTTATAATACATTAAGCGTTTGCTCTTTAATTTTTTCCAAATCATCTTTCATCATCACGACTAATTTCTGAATTTCAGCGTGATTGGCTTTTGAACCTAAAGTGTTGATTTCTCTTCCGATTTCCTGTGAAATAAAACCTAATTTTTTTCCGTTAAAATCTTCATTTTCCATTACTTCAGAATAGTATTTCAAATGCTGGGAAAGTCTAACCTTTTCTTCCTGAATGTCTAATTTTTCAGTAAAATAAGCCATTTCCTGATAGAATCTTGTTTCGTCAACGTTCTCAAACTCTTTTAAAGTTTTCATGTAACGTTCTTTCACAGCATCAATTCTTACCTGCTCGTAAGGAACAACTTCTGCCAGAGATTTATCAATATTTTTGATGTTTCTTTCCAGCTCTTCATGAAGAATTTTCCCTTCAGTTTTTCTGAAATCCTGGAATTTATCTACGGCATTATATACAATTTTTGCTAAAGCTTCCCATTCACCTTCAGTCAATTCATCCGGTCTTGAAGTGATGGCATCAGGAAGTCTTACTGCCATTTTCAGGTACTCAAAATCCGGTCCGTCTGAAGCGATATTCTTAAGTTCATTCATATAAGAATCGATCAGACTTCTGTTGATTTTTACATCATTCGTTTCTTCAAGATTCTCAATATTGATATAGCAATCTACCTTTCCGCGGATGATTCTATCGTTCAGAATTTTTCTTACTTCAAATTCTTTTTCTTTGTAACGCAAAGGAATTTTGATGTTTAAATCAAAGCTCTTGCTGTTCAGTGATTTAATATCGATCGAAATTTTTTTTCCTTCAAAAACACCTTCGGCTCTACCGAAGCCGGTCATTGATAAAATCATAGTTTTTTATTGTCGTACAAAGATAAACATTTAATTTAGCACATTTAAAAATTGATTCGAAATTTGAGGTTTGAAATTTGAGATTCATGCTGCAAATTATTCATCATACTCAGACATCTATCATCAAACATCCATCATTCCATGAAAACCCTGATTTCAGTTGTAGGCACCACCGGAATTGGCAAAACCAAACTTGCTATTGAGCTTGCAAAGCATTTTAATACAGAAATTATTTCCTGTGATTCCCGACAGTTTTTCAGTGAAATGAAAATCGGAACGGCTGCACCTTCGGAAGATGAACTTTTGCAGGCAAAACATCATTTCATCGGTCAGCTTTCGGTAAAAGATTATTATTCTATCGGTCAGTTTGAGCATGATTCTCTGGAATTATTGGATCGGCTTTTTGAAAAATACGACATCATTATTATGGTTGGCGGAAGCATGATGTATGAAAAAGCGGTCATTGAAGGCTTAAATGATTTGCCTGAAGCTAACGAAGAAAATCAGGAAAAACTGGAAGCCATCTGGAAAACTCAAGGAATTGAAAAACTTCAGGAAATGCTGAAAGATTTAGATCCTGAATATTACGAAAATGTAGATATTCACAATCAGAGAAGGCTGCTGCGGGCGATTGATGTTATTTGGCAAACCGGAAAAACATATTCTGAAAATATTTCTCATGACAAAAATCCAAGAAATTTCCAAACGATAAGAATCGGTATTGAAGCGCCCCGGGAAACGGTTTACGAAAGAATTAATCTGCGTGTTGATAAAATGATGGAAAATGGCTTGCTCGATGAGGCAAAAAATCTTGATGAATTAAGAAAATCGCAGGAAGGAAGAAATCTGGCGTCACTGAATACGGTTGGTTATTCGGAGCTTTTTAAATACTTTGACGGAGAATGGGATTTTGATTTTGCAGTTTCTGAAATTAAGAAAAACTCGAGAAGATTTGCGAAACGCCAGTTGACCTGGTATAGAAAGGAAGAGAATATTCATTATATACAAGTAGGTTATTCAGAAAAAGATTTTGAGGATTTGACTGAATATATTAATAAGGAAACTTTGAAATAATAAAAAGCACATACACTTTGTCATTCCGCAGGAATCTCACCAGAGATTTTGTAAAATAAATTTCTTCAAATACAGTTTAGATTCTACGCTTCACTTCAGAACTCCGTTCGTAGACCTTCAGTCTATGCTCTGAATGAAAAAAGGAATTTTTAAAATTAATAAAACAAAAAAATGCGATCCCTAAAGACCGCACTTCAAACAATATAATTAATTTACTACTTCCATCCGCCACCTAGAGCCCGGTATAAATCTACAATGCTGCTCAATCTCTGTCTTTTTACCGACGCGAGATTCAGTTCAGCCTGCAGAGAATTTCCCTGAGCGGTAATCACTTCCAGGTAATTGGCCATTCCGCCTTTGTACAACATTTCGGCACTTTTGATTCCATTTTTCAACGTTGTCACCTGTTCGCTGGCTTTCTGTTCCTGAACTTTTAAACTTTCGTTGGAAACCAATGCATCAGAAACTTCGCCTACTGCATTCAGAACAGACTGACGGAACGCCAAAACATTTTTCTCTCTCTGAATTTTAGCAACATTTAAATCTGTTTTTAACTGTCTTTTCTGGAAAATCGGCTGAGTCAATCCACCTAAAACAGAACCGAACAGTGAAGCCGGAATTGAAAACCAGTTGTCAATTTTAAAAGAATTTACACCACCGGCAGCCGTGATTTTCAATGAAGGATACATATTTGCCTGAGCAATTCCTACGATTGAATTGGATTCCAATAAAACCAATTCCTGCTGACGGACATCCGGACGGCGGCTCACCATTGCTGCAGGAAGTCCCGCGGAAATATCCTGTGGTAAAGACGTATCAGACATTTCAATGGTTCTGTCTACTTTATCTGGATTTTCACCCACCAAAATACTCAGCGCATTTTCCTGAATCGCAATATTCTGTTCCAGTTGAGTGATCAAAAGTTCTGTCGACTGCTTCTGAGCGGTTGCCTGCTGAACTCCCAATGAAGTCGTATCACCGCTCTGCCATAATTTTTCTGTGAGAGAAAGCGTGTTGGTGCTTAACTCTAAATTTGATTTCGCAATCTGCAGTTGTTTGTCGAGCATCAACAGATTGTAATAACCCTGAGCAATTGCTGCAACAACCTGTGTCTGAATTGCTTTTGTCGCTTCATAAGTCTGCAGATACTGCATTTTTGAAACTTCCTGCTGATTTTTAATTTTACCCCAAATATCTGCTTCCCAGGATAAATTAAATGCTGCATTATAATCTTCAACATGACTCTGACCTAAAAATAAATTTAAACTCTGCCCGTTCATGCTGTTCTTAGAAGGTTTTGAAATCTGCGCAGAAACTCCGAAACCAATATCAGGATACTGAAGATATTTTGCCTGCTTCAGCCTTTCCTGTGAGGAAGCGACCTGTTTCAAGGCAATCTGTAAATCGTAATTATTTTTAATTCCTTTTTCAATCAAATCCTGTAAAATCGGATCATTGAAAAACTGTTTCCACTGAAGGTTGGCAACACTTGCTGTGTCGGCGGTTGCGGTATATTTGAAAGTTTCGGGAAGTTCGGGTTTGGTTTCCTGATAGGCCAGTTTCGGCACGCAGGAAACTGCACCTAATGCAATCCCAAAAGCGATGATTATATTTTTTACTCGTTTCATAAATAGGATATTTAAATTGATCACAAAACTTTGAGTGGTAAGCAAAACTGTCTTTAGTAGGAGAAATTATTTTGCTTTTACTTTCCCACAGATTTCACAGATTTTCACAGATGTTTATGTTTTAAGAAAACTTATATGTTCTTTTATTTTCAAACATTTTAACTTAAATAAAAGGTGTGTAAATCTTTTGTGACTTTTGTGGTAAAAAAATCTCAAAGTTTTGTTAATCATTTATTATTAATGTGCTGATGCTAAAAGTTCTTCTTCCAGTTTTTGTCTTTGAAGTCTTTTAGTCTTTCTGCTCGGCATTTTTTCATGTAAATACTGGAAGATCACATACATCACCGGAATAATAAAAATCCCGAAAACAACTCCTGTAAACATTCCGCCAACGGTACTGATTCCAATGGAGTGATTTCCTTTTGCTGCGGCACCTTGCGTCCAAACCAATGGAAGCATACCGATGATGAAAGCAAATGAAGTCATCAGAATTGGTCTTAAACGTAATCTTGAAGCCTGTAGAGCAGATTCAATCAGTGATTTTCCTGCTTTTCTTCTTTGAACGGCAAACTCGACAATCAGAATTGCATTTTTCGCTAACAATCCGACGAGCATAATCAAACCGACCTGAACGTAAATGTTATTATCAATTCCAGCCAATCCTGTGAAAGCAAATACTCCGAAAATCCCTGTAGGAATGGTTAAAATAACCGCAAAAGGAAGGATATAACTTTCATACTGAGCAGCCAGCAAGAAATACACAAACAAGATACTTAGCATAAATACAAAAGCAGTCTGTCCGCCGGTTTTGATTTCTTCACGGGTAATTCCTGTCCATTCATAACCGTATCCACGAGGAAGTGATTTTTGGGCAACTTCTTCTACTGCTTTGATCGCGTCACCGGTACTGTAACCAGGTTTCGGAGTTCCGTTAATCGTCACGGCGTTGAATAAGTTGTTTCTTGACACCGTTTCCGGCCCGAAAGTTCTTTTTAAAGTCACCAAAGTCTTTACAGGAACCATTTCTCCGGTTTTATTTTTAACATAAATTCCTTCCATTGAATCTGCATCGTTACGGTAAGCAATATCTGCCTGAGCCATTACTCTATAGTATTTCCCGAATCTGTTGAAATCTGAAACGAAGCTGCTTCCATAATAAATCTGCATCGTCTGCATCAATTCTGTTACGGAAACGCCTAATTGATTGGCTTTATCGGTATCCACATCAATCGTGTACTGAGGATTTCCTGCTGCGTACGTCGTGAACGCAAAAGCAATTTCCGGACGTTTCATTAATTCTCCGATAAAAGTCTGAGTGGTGGTTCCCAGCTGTTCAAAAGAACCGTTCGTTTTATCCTGTAGCATAAATTCAAACCCTGAAACGTTACCAAAACCCTGTACTGTCGGGAAGTTGAAAAAGAATGCGTTGGCATCTTTTACCTGAGCTACTTTTCCTGTCAAGGCTGCTGCTATCTGATCGGGATCTTTCACTTCGCCACGGTCTTCAAAATCTTTAAGCTTAATAAAACCTGCAGCATAAGGAGAAGCATTAGAATTACTGATAAAGTTCATTCCGTCGGCTACCCAAAGGTGGTTTTTGGATTTCTCACCATTGATGATTTTATCAATCTGTTCAGTCGCTCTGTGGGTTCTGTCCAGTGAACTTCCGGGAGGCGTATTTACGGCATACAGAACAAATCCCTGATCTTCTGTTGGAATAAATCCTGTCGGAGCTTTATTGATTAAGAAAACACTTGCCGCTGTGATCAAAGCCAGACCTGTAACGGCAACCCATTTATTTTTAATTAAAAATTTAAGGCTGTAAATGTATTTTCTGGTCATGTTATTAAAGCTTTTGTTGAAAGCGTTGAAAAACTTCGCTCCAAAACCTTTTTTCTGACCATGTTCACCGTGTTCTCCCTGAGGATCATTTAATAATAAAGCACATAACGCCGGACTCAATGTCAATGCATTAACCGCTGAAATCAGAATCGCGATTACCAAAGTAAAGGCAAACTGTCTGTAAAAAACTCCCGCCGGACCCTGCATAAAACCAACCGGAATAAACACCGCACACATTACCAGCGTAATCGAAATAATCGCTCCCGAAATTTCACTCATTGAGTTTGTGGTTGCCTGTTCGACCGGCATTCCTGTCTGTTCCATTTTTGAATGGACGGCTTCCACGACGACAATTGCATCATCCACTACAATCCCGATGGCTAAAACCAATGCAAACAAAGTCAACATATTGATACTGAAACCAAACATCTGCAGGAAGAAAAATGTACCTACAATCGCCACCGGAACAGCGATCGCAGGAATTAAAGTAGATCTGAAATCCTGAAGGAAAATATACACTACAATAAAAACAAGTATAAATGCGATGAACAGGGTTTCCACAACCTGATGAATTGATGCATCCAAAAAGTCTTTTGAATTGTACATGATGATAGGCTCAACTCCTTTAGGTAAGGTAGTTTTCATTTCTTCAATCTGCTTTTCAATTGCAGTTAAAATTTCATTTGCGTTGGAACCTGCTGTCTGTAAAATGGCAAAACCTGCGACAGGTTTACCGTCCATTCTGTTGGCTGCCGTGTACGTGTAAGAACCAAATTCTACTCTCGCAACATCTTTTAATCTTAAAAACGAACCGTCACTATTCGACTTGATGGCGATGTTTTCATAGTCTGCATTTTTGTTTAATTTACCTTTATACTTTAAGATATATTCGTAAGTTTCCTTGCTTCCCTGTCCCAAACGACCAGGAGCAGCTTCTAAGTTATGATCTTTTACTGCTGCCAAAACTTCCTGTGGAGAAAGATTGTTGGCTGCCAAACGGTCTGGCTTCAGCCAAAGTCTCATGGAATAATCTCTCGTTCCGAAAACCTGAGCCTGAGCAACTCCCGGAATACGTTGTATCTGCGGAATTACGTTGATTTTCAGATAATTCTGTAAGAAAAGTTCGTCATATTGTTTAGGATCGTCACTTGATAATCCCATAAACATAATCATACTGTTCTGAACTTTCTGCGTGGAAATTCCCGCCTGTACAACCTCTTGTGGAAGCTGACTCATCGCTTTGGAAACACGGTTCTGAACATTCACCGCTGCGTTATCGGGATCTGAACCCTGTTTGAAAAACACACTCAAAGTCATGGATCCGTCGTTACTAGAATTTGAGGTCATGTACGTCATGTTCTCAACACCGTTCACCGCTTCCTCAATGGGAACAGCCACGGAGCGGGCTACAACTTCTGCATTCGCTCCCGGATAAAATGCCGTCACCTGAACGCTCGGCGGTGCAATATCGGGAAACAGCGTTATCGGCAGGTTAAAAACCGACATCGCTCCCAAAAGCAATAGTATAATGGAGATAACCGTAGAAAGTACCGGTCTATCTATGAATTTTTTTAACATAAGAAGTTTAATTTTAGGTTGCTAATAGCGATTAGCTTTTGGCCACTGGCTAAAAAAATACTGCTTCAGAAATAATATTATTAAATATTGAATTGAAAGCCAGAAGCAAAAAGCTGTTTTACAATGGTTTTGCTTTAAGTAAACTATCAGAAGAAATCGCTTTCGGGTGAATGGTCACACCATCTTTCAACGCACCGATTCCTGTGAACACAATTTGGTCGCCTGCAACCAGTCCTTCAGAAATAAAATAGTAGCTGTCTGTTTTTCCTGAGATGGTGATTGGTTTTCCGGTTACTTTTTTATCTTTTCCAACAACGTAAACGTAGATTTTATCCTGTATTTCAAAAGTAGCTTCCTGCGGAATCACAAGCGTATTGGCAAATAACTGTGGCATCCGGACTCTTCCTGTATTTCCTGTTCTCAAGGTTCCGTTCGGATTTGGGAAAACTGCGCGAACGCTGATGGCTCCTGT
Source organism: Chryseobacterium sp. Leaf394 (assembly GCF_001424105.1). Taxonomy (GTDB): domain Bacteria; phylum Bacteroidota; class Bacteroidia; order Flavobacteriales; family Weeksellaceae; genus Chryseobacterium. The sequence goes on from NZ_LMQH01000006.1 coordinate 89,838, forward strand.
GGTTTTGTCAAACTGTCCATCCACAATACTCATTTTTCCTTTTTCGGGATAGGTGCTGTTGTCGGCGATGACCAAATCTACCATAGGCATATTTTTCAGTTTTTCGCTTAACGTTGCTCCGGCATATTTCTTCTGGAAACCTATGAAATCCAATTCACTTAACGAAAAGTATGCGTAGATTTCACTGATGTCTGATAACATGGTCAACGGATCAGCATCTGTTCGTGAAATTAAGCTTCCTTTTTTGTGAGGAATTCTCCCGATGTAACCGCTGACAGGTGCTGTAACTGTGGTAAATCCAACGTTGATTCTGGCGCCACCAACTGAGGCTTTTGCCTGTGATCCAGCAGCAACGGCTGCTGCGTAATTGGCTTTTGCAGTTCTCAGCTGTACATCAGAAACTACTTTTGCAGCAACTAACGGCTGAAGTCTGTCTACTTCCACTTTCGCTTTTTGAATGTTGGCATTGGCAACCTGTAGATTGGCATTGGCCATATTCATCTGCTCACCGTAAGCTCTTGAATCTATTTTAAATAAAGGCTGTCCGGCTCTTACGTAAGCACCTTCTTCTACGTAGATTTTATCTAAATATCCGTCAACCTGTGATCTGATTTCAACATTGTTTTTTCCTTCCAAGGCGGTCGGGAATTCCTGATAAATTGTGGCTGGAGCTGATGTTACGGTAAATACCGGCAATGCCGGAGCGGGTGGAGCAGCATTGTTGCCTTCTGCTGCTTTGGTGCAACTCTGTAAAAGAATGATACTTGATATAAGTACAATCAATTTTGCTTTTGCAGTTGTTTTCATTGTAAGTTTTATTTTTTAATGATGTGTAAGATTAAGTATGTAGTTTTTGTATCAAATAGTGTTATTATTTCTAACAGTGTTAAGTACAGAGTAAAAAAATAACAGAATTTATGGTGGGATTATTTTGTTGCGTTCATGATTACGTATTTAATTTTAATTTTTAGATTGAGAATATTAACATTGTTATTTTTATTAACGCTGTTAATGATAAGGGAAGAAAATGGCTAGAAATAATGTAAAAAAATCGTATTTCATTTTTTTAAAGTTTTAGTTTATTTTAATTTAAATTATTTAAAATCTCTCGTTAATTTTCCTAACAGTGTTAACCTATGGTTCAAAAAAATTTTATAAAGATTTAATAAAAGCCGAAACGGTTTCGTCTAAAGTTGTTTTATTCATTGTAGAAGGAATATCATCATTTCTCATCATCATAATTGAGATCAATCCGTGTACTGCGGAAAACAAAGCGTGCGATGAGTGACACGCATTATCAGGATTTGAACCTTTCTTTTGAATGATCTCAAAAGTACAGTCATACAACATGTCCTGAAACGATGAAAATTCTTCTTTCATCATCCCTTTCCCGCTGCACTGCATTCCCAAACCAAACATCAATTGATAATATTCTTTATTTTTAAATGCAAAATTCCAGTACGCGTCAACGATTGCCGTCAACTGATCTTCCGGAGTTTCATGCTTTTCCTTCGCTTTTAATAGTTCTATTTGCAGGCAATGAAAACCGTTGATAGAAATTTCATAAAGAATAGCTTCTTTGTTTTCAAAGTGATCATACACAACTGGCGCACTGTACTCAATAGCATCCGCAATTTTACGGATCGAAAGTGAAGCCCAACCGTCAGTTTTAGCCAAAGTGAAAGCAGCCTGCAAAATATTTGCACGGATAGATTCCTTTTCTCTTTGACGACGTTCATGTAAACCCATGATTTTATTTTACTAACAGTGTTAGCAAAACTACAAACATTTAACTATACCAACCAAACTATTTTGTTTAATTTAACTTTTACCGAAACTTTTACAATATATTAAATTCGTAAAATGCTTGTGGATTGGACATTGGAAGACGTTATTTTTTTATTATTGTAAAAACAGATAGTTTAAATAGTCTGACTCAATTAGATTATCTTTTAACAATAACTGAAAGAATTCTCTATCTTTGCTTGAAAATATAAAGAAATGGATACTCCTTCAAATATGTTGGCATTAGGTACAAAAGCACCTTATTTCGAGCTCCCAAATCCTTCCAAACTCAACGAAACAGAAAATCTTGAAGATTTGAAAGGTGAAAAAGGAACTTTGGTCATTTTTATGTGTAACCACTGCCCTTTCGTGCTTCACATCATCGATAAGCTGAATGAACTCTATGAAGATTATAATGATAAAGGGATCGAATTTATAGCCATCAATTCAAACAACGTAGAAAAATATCCTGCTGATTCTCCCGAAAATATGATTGAATTTCAGATCGACAGAAAATTTGATTTTCCATATCTTTTTGACGAAAGTCAGGCCGTTGCAAAAGCATACAATGCAGCCTGCACACCGGATTTCTTTTTCTTTGATGATAAATTAGATTTAATTTACAGAGGTCAAATGGACGACTCGAGACCTGGAAACAATAAAGATATTACAGGCGAAGATTTAATTATTGCTTTCGAAAATCTTCTTTCAGGCGAGCCTCAGGAAGAAATTCAAAGACCAAGTATGGGATGTAATATTAAATGGAAGTAAAAATTTTCTTTTAAAAATAGAGAGCCGTCCACACGACGGCTTTTTTCATGGAATTAAATAAAATTATAATGACCTGTGAATCATTTTAAATCTTCGATACTGGACTGGTTTTAGGGAATATTTTGCATGTACATCATTTTTAAATTTAAATTGAAACAACTTCAAGCTTTCATTTTAATTAAAAAAAATTTCCGTCCTCAATTTGGCTACATAATTTCCTGCTTAGGATACATGGTAAACTGTACGAATAATGACCTTTGCATCATTCAATAATTAAAAATTTAAAAATATGCACTCAGATCAAAAATTAATTGCACTCGTTACCGGTGCCAATACAGGGGTTGGATTTCAAATTGCCAAAGCATTGGTTGAAGATCATTATCTTGTTTACATTGCATCAAGAAATATTGACAGAGCAAAGTCCGCTGCTGAAAGTTTAGGCGAAAATGCCGTGGCCATAGAACTCGATGTTACAAAGCAACAAACCATCGATGACGCCGCGACAAAGATTCTTGAAGAGCATGGCAAACTGGATCTTCTGGTGAACAACGCGGGAATTTCACACGCCGGAAAACCGGGCCGTACAATGCAGGAAGTGTTGGCTGCTAACAAACCGAGCATAGCACCGATGGAAGAAATGCGAACCGTTTGGGATACCAATGTTTTCGGTGTAGTATCAGTTACTCAGGCGTTCCTGCCATTATTAAAAAATGCTGACAATGCAAGAATCGTGAATGTTTCCAGCGGTTTGGGTTCGCTCACTTTAAATATGAATCCTGAAAATCCTTACAGATCAGCTTACGACGTAGTGTACGGGGCTTCAAAAGCAGCAATGAACGCGATTACGGTAGCTTTTGCACTTGAACTTGAAAATACCAATATCAAAATCAGTGCAGTGAGTCCGGGCTTTACTGCAACGGCACTCAACAATTTTGAGGGAACAGATACTGTGGAAGAAGGCTCAAAAGAACCTGTGCGTGTGGCTCTGGAAAAAGACGGCATCTCAGGATTATTCACCGGTCCAGGACAGGAAGTATTCCCTTGGTAATAGTATAAATCTATGACCTGCATTGCCTCATGGTTTTGCAGGTTTTTTTGCTAAATTTAAATTATGAAAAAAGAGAAGAATCTCATCCGGTTTCAGTCGATCAACGAAATTCACGATGCCTGTGGTATTCCGAAACCAAAGCATCCGCTCATCAGCCTTACGCATATCGAAAAAGAAAGCTGTTTCGATGTGTCACAATTTCCGGTGTATGATGTGCTGAACTTTTACAAGATTACCCTTGTCATGAAAAATAAAGGAAGAATGCGCTACGGACAGGATTACTATGATTTTGATGAAGGCAGCATGATGTTTCTCGCACCCAATCAACTTGTGGGAAGTACCGAATACAGCGGTAATGCTGAGTATTATGTCTTCCTGATTCACCCTGATTATCTGCTGGGTTCGCCTATGGCAAAAAAAATAAAGCAGTATGCCTATTTCTCTTACTCGGTAAATGAAGCTCTGCATTTGTCTGAAACTGAAAAAGAAACGGTGATCTCGGTTTTCAAATTTATAAGTAATGAACTCAATGACAGAATTGATGAATTCAGTCAGGATGTTATTCTTGCACAGATTGAATTGCTTCTGCAGTATGCGAACCGTTTTTATAAGCGACAGTTTATCACCAGAAAGACCGTCAATAATGATGTCCTCGAAAAAACAGAAGAAATTCTTGAAGAATATTTTGAAAACAGCAGAGCACTCGAACTGGGTGTACCAACCGTACAGTATATTTCAGAAAAACTCAATATTTCTGCAGGTTATTTAAGTGATCTTCTCCGTGCCCTGATCGGGAAAAATGCGAAACAATATATTCATTACAAACTGATTGAAAGGGCAAAGGAAAAACTGTCTTCTACCGATCTCTCTGTGAGTGAAATCGCTTACGAACTGGGATTCGAGCATTCTCAATCCTTCAGTAAATTATTTAAAAACAAAACTTTAAAGAGTCCACTGGAATTCAGACAGTCTTTCAATTGATTTTGTTGTAACGATATATTTTAAAAATCGGTTTCCTTGAGTATTACTTTTTTATACTCAATGAGCAGTTACCCTAAATCAACTGCTCATTTTTTTATTTGAATTATCCAATAATATAAAAAAAAGTCGTATTTCATTTAATGTTTGTTCAGACTCCTTTTTTAAAATTAAAATGATTGATTAAAATTCTGATTTCATTAAATTCAAAATCCGACGGCAGCGCATTCTTCCACTCATTGAGGGTTTCGTGAGGTTTTTTATAAAACTCGTCTTCAAAAATTTTGATTTTGTCTGAAGTGATGACTCTGGAGATATCTAACAGACCCTGTTCTGCATATTTGGCGAGATGTCCGATGACGGTTTCCTTTACCAAACCTCTCTCCATGGCAATCTGGGAGATGGTTTTTCCCTGTTCAAATAATTGGAAAGTTAAAACCTGAGAAGGAACTTTCGCAATCTGCATTGTCACTTCTTTGTTATTTTTTTCATCTAAAAGTTTAGTTTCCAAAAGATGAATTTCCCTTAAACTATTGAGGTACTCTTCAGTATCTTCAAGCCAGTTCCTTAGGTCGTCATTGTATTGTTTCAGGCCTTTCGCTCCTTTAATTTCAGAATAAAAATCCTTCATCGGATCAAAAATTTTATTCCTTGTTTCTGTAAAAAAGAAATTGACGGCGCCTTTGGTTTTACTTTCAATTTCAGCCCATTCTTCTTCTCCGGCGATGAAGCTGTTGATTTTCTGATTTAAAATACGGTCGAGTTTATCAAAAATTCTGACGAGATTCAGGGTATCGTGTTTCAGTTCCTGATACAGTTTTTTTGCTTTTAAATGATCAATACTTTTGGTAACAATCGAGCGGTTGTTCCAGTCTTCCACTTCTTTCAGAAACCAATGGCAGTCGAGTGTTCTGAGCACTTTTCTGATGCTGTAATCGTATTTTTCCCTGTTAATTATGGTTTCCACCTGATCATTTGCGTGCGTATCTCCCTGGAATTTTAAAATCCGGTTATCTTTAAAAATAACTTCAGGAGTAATTTTTGATTTTAAAACAATTCCCTCCAAAGTACGGCAACGTGAAAGTGCAACATACACCTGTCCTGCCGTAAAACTTTTTCCTGCATCAATAATTACTTTATCAAAAGTTAAACCCTGACTTTTATGAATGGTAACCGCCCACGCCAGCTTGATCGGAAACTGCTCAAAACTTCCCAAAACTTCTTCCTTGATATTTTTTTCGCTGTCGAGAAAATATTTTTTCTGTTCCCAGACTTCTCTTTTTACAGTAATTTCACGTTCAGAACCTTCTAAAACAACCTTGATTTCCTTTTCATCCAGAGAAGAAATTTCACCTAATTTTCCGTTGTAATATTTTTTCTCACCAGAAATATCGTTTCGGATAAACATGACCTGAGCGCCAATTTTTAAATCTAAAAACTGCTCATTCGGAAACTGATTTTCTTTAAATTCACCAAAAAGTTTGGCTTCATAGGTTGTGCCGTCGTGTTTTAATTCCTGGAGTTTTTCCTGATTGATGTCATCGGCCATTTTGTTGTGCGAACACAGGTAAACATAAGGCTGATCTCCGGAATCAAAAAGCGGATCGTATCTTTTGTTGAGCTCTTCAAAATTAATACTGGCAACATCGCCGTCGCGGATCGCATTTAAAATTTCAAGAAAATCTTCGTCGGTCTGTCTGTAAACCTTTGTCAGTTCAATTGTAAGTAACGGAATCTGTTTGATGGCTAAACTGTCGAAGAAAAACGGTGAACTGTAAAACATTTTTAAGACATATTCATCTCTCACCACAGGTGGAAGCTGGTATAAATCTCCGATGAAAAGCATTTGTACACCTCCGAAAGGCTGCACATTTCTTCTTATAAAACGCAGTGAATGGTCCATCATATCCAGAACATCGGCTCTGAGCATTGAAACCTCATCAATAATGATTACTTCTACTTCACGCAGGAGTTTTAATTTATCTTTTCTATATTTGAAATGTTGTTGAAGATCAAAAATATTATTGGCAAGATTGGTATCGATTCTGTCGGTGGTCGGCAGAAAAGTTCTGAGCGGAAGTCCGAACATAGAATGCACGGTAACTCCGCCGGCGTTGATAGCGGCGATGCCTGTGGGTGCCACAACGATGTGTTTTTTGCGGGTGCGTTTTACAAAATCGTTCAGGAAGGTGGTCTTTCCGGTTCCTGCTTTACCGGTTAAAAATACACTTCGGTTGGTATGCTCAATTAATTCAAAAAAATGATCTTTCATCGTGTTCAAAATTACAAAAATGTTGCGAAGGCATACACTTTGATTTCGTTTAAAAAAATGATATAATGAAAATGAGTTTAGTAAAAATAATTTCTGTCTGCATATTTTCTCTGATGATCACAGCATGCAAAACTGCCGCTCCGGATCCGGAAACACTGCCAAAAGATATCGCCGAAAGACCTGCTGATGCCGATAGCAGAAAATATGATCAGGCACAGCTTGATATTTTAAAATCAGCGATAGACGCAGAAATTGCCAAAGAAAAATGTACAGATCCTAAAAAGTGGGCATTCTCTCCAATTGGCGCAAAAGCTTGCGGAGGACCGTATTCGTATATCGCTTATCCGAAAAAAAATGAGGAATCTATTCTTGCAAAAATTGAAAATTTCAAAAACAGAATGATTGATCACAACAAAAAGTATAACCTTACCTCAGACTGTATGCTTCCGGCAGAACCGGTTTCCATCAGATGCGAAGGTGGGAAAGCAATGCTTGTGTATCCTTAGGGGAAAAGAAACAAGGAAAAAGTAAAAAGAACCCAGGTTTATTTAAAGAGACCAGGAAAAAACAAAAAGAAAAGATAAGTGTAAAGAATAAGTTTGAATTTTAAATTAGTTTTCATCAAATACAACTTTTCAATACTCAAAAACCTCGAAGTGGTTTAATATCCATAGCCGTGGGTGAAACCTACGGAAAATAACAAACAATATTCACAATTACCACGAAGTGGTTCACTAACTGAATTTTTACAAAAAAAACGACTTTGAAAATGTTTTCAAAAGTCGTTTTTGTTTTTAAGTCAAATTATCAGAAATAAATGAAGCCCTCAGACTCTGAAGCCCTACAATCCTCAGACTCTCCAACCCTTCAACTCATCACTCCTCCTTATACCACGAAGAATATTTCACATAATTATCTGCTATTCTGTTTACTTCACCTTCCAGAAGCTGGGAATTAATGTCCTTTAATTTTCTTGCCGGAACGCCGCCCCACACTTCTCCGGATTTAATGTGAGTTCCCTGCGTTACCACAGATCCTGCTCCCACAATTGAGTTTTCTTCTACCAGACAATTATCCATTACAATCGAACCCATTCCTATAAGAACGTTGTCCTGGATGGTGCAGCCATGAACAATTGCATTGTGACCGATGGATACGTTGTTGCCGATATTTAGAGGATGCTTCTCGTAAGTGCAGTGCAGCATTACATTATCCTGAATGTTGACTTTGTTGCCCATTTTAATATAATGTACATCCCCACGAATCACTGCATTGTACCAGATGCTGCAATCTGTTCCCATGGTAACATCTCCGATGATGGTTGCGGTTTCTGCTAAAAAAGTATTCGCCCCGATTTGCGGTGTTTTACCTAAAAGTTCTTTTATTAAAGCCATAATTTAATGTGAAAATTTGAAAATGAGTTAATTTGAAAATTAGATTTAAAAACTACAGTGGTAAATTACAGTGATAGCAAAAATCTAACTCCGGTTATCCTTGTCTCCATTCTAAAATCCGTATTTTTGTACATTCAAATTTAATTAAAAAATGCATACCATACTTATAGAACCAACCGAAAACCCGAAAGTGATGAAATTTGTAGCCGACTACAACTTAATTCCGGGTTCTCTGGAGCTGGACAGAGATTCTGATGTTTCAGAAATTCCTTTGGCGCAGGAACTTTTCAATTATCCTTTTGTGGAAAGAATTTTTATTACAGCCAATTTTATAGCAGTTGCAAAACAGGATACCGTAGAATGGGAACACGTAGCTGAAAGCCTGAAAAATGTAATAGAAGATGAATTGTTGGCCAACCCGAGAATTTACCTGCAGAAGAAAAAGGAAATGTATCAGATCTACGCTGAAATGACGCCTAATCCTAACGTGATGAAATTTGTTTCAAGCCAGCTTTTGATGGATGGTTTCGTGGAAGTAAAATCCAGGGATCAGGCTCAGGGCGTACCTTTGGCTCAGGCAATTTTCACTGAATTTGATTTTGCAAATGAAGTTTTCATTTCTGACAATTTCGTAGCGGTGACAAGAGATAATTCCGTTGAATGGCATCAGGTGATGATGGCGGTTCGCGGCTATATTGCAGAATACCTTCAGAGTGGTGGTGAAATTTCAACAATTGAAGCACAGAAGCATGAAAATCCTGTTGAGAAAATTATCAACAGAGATTACACCGATGACGAGCAGAAGATTTCTGATATTTTAAATGAATATGTTGCCCCGGCAGTAGAAAATGATGGTGGGAAAATTTCTTTAATGGAATACGACGGATCTACAAAAACAGCCAGAATGTTGTTACAGGGTGCGTGCTCGGGCTGTCCAAGTTCCACTGCAACTTTAAAAGGAGGAATCGAAAATATTTTAAAACAATTCGTACCTGAACTGGTAGAAAGAGTAGAAGCCGTAAACGGATAAACAGATAAGTAATGAGCAATGAGTAATAAGCAAAATGTAAATTACTCGTTACTTATTACCCATTACTCATAATTATGAAGGGAATTTTATTAGTCAACCTCGGTTCGCCAAGGTCAACATCTGTTCCGGATGTAAAAGAATATCTTGATGAATTTTTAATGGATGAACGCGTGATCGACTACCGCTGGTTTTTCCGTGCACTTCTGGTAAAAGGAATTATTCTCAATACTAGACCTGCAAAATCTGCCGAGGCTTACAAAACAGTCTGGACAGACCAAGGTTCGCCTTTGATCGTCATCACACAGCAGCTTCAGAAAAAACTTCAGAAATTAGTGGATGTTCCGGTAGAGATCGGGATGAGATATGCCCAACCTAGTATTGAAGCAGGAATTCAGAAACTCGTAGATCAGGGTGTAACGGATATTGTGCTTTTTCCACTGTATCCGCAATATGCGATGAGTACAACAGAAACGGTTATCGAGAAAGCTGAGGAAGTGAGAAAAAAATCTTTTCCGCAGGTGAGAATCAATTATATTCAGCCATTTTACAACAGAGATATTTACATCGACTGTCTTGCAGAGAGCATTAAAGAAAAACTTCCTGAAAATTTTGATGCGCTGCAGTTCTCCTATCACGGAGTTCCGGAGAGACATATATATAAGACAGATCCCACCAATACCTGTAATCTCAACGACTGCTGCTCGCGTGAAAGCAACCCGAGTCATCAGTTTTGCTACCGTCATCAGTGTTTTGATGTAACCAATTCGGTGATCAAAAAATTGGGACTACCAAAAGACAAGGTGATGGTAACTTTCCAATCCCGCCTGGGGAAAGATAAATGGATGGAGCCCTATACTGATGAAACGCTTGAAACGGTAGGAAAAAAGGGTGTGAAAAATTTAGCTATCGTCTGTCCGGCCTTTGTTGCGGATTGTCTTGAAACTCTGGAAGAGATTTCTGTAGAAGGTAAACATCAGTTTGAACATGGTGGTGGTGAGAATTTCCATTACATTCCGTGCCTTAATGATGAAGACCGATGGGTAAATGTTGTAAAAACACTTTGTGAAGAGAGATTAAATGAATTTTACAAGGTATAACCCCAAAATAATCGAAAAAAAATCATTCCCCCCCCCATAAATTAAACACTGAATCAATATAAAAATTAAAATATTTTAACAATACCCATAAAAAATTAGGGGTATTGTTTTGTTTATTGGATATTTTTCATACCTTTACCTCATCAAAGACAAAATGACACTTTAAAAATTAGAAATGATGGAGGCTACTATTGAAATTTTAAAAAAGAAAATCGAGGTTTTGAGTCCGGATCTTCTGGAAGCTCTTTCAAAAATTCTTGACAAGGTAGAAACACAGGTGCTGGCAGATATTCCGCAGTTTCAGATGGACGAAGTTTCGTACAGAATTCAGTTTCATTCTGAAAATCCTGCTACCAAACTTGATTTCTTTGATAATGTTGCCGAACTGGAGCAGATTTGCGCTTAAGCCATGAAAATACTTCTGTCATCAATCGCAAAAAATGACATCCGGATGCTGATGCGTGTGTTTAATGCTGAAAAGGAAAATAATGATAAATTTTTTCTGGATGTACTGAAAGATTCTGTACAGCAGATTGTAGAAAATTCAGAGCATATTGATATTAAAAACATGGAGATGCAGGTTTTTAAAACCGACAGCCTTCCGGTCAATATTCATTACATTATTGAAGATAATGACAGCCTACTGATAACAGCGGTCTTTAAAGAGTAAAGACCCTAAAAAAAAGAAACTTTGTTTATTTGACATATTATATTTTATTTTTCTGTGAGTCTTCATAAGACAGTTGATCGCCAAAACCTTACACTCGAACTGTAGGGTTTTGGTTTTTTCATTTTACCGGTGTTCTGAATTCTCCGTAACCAATAAGTCCGTCATAGTTTCTTCCAAAGGGTCTGTAGTAAAGAAATGCCTGATAAAGATTTTCGGTCTGCCAGAAATTCCCGTTGATTTCACCAAAATTCATGCTTCCATCTGCCTCTTTCGTTGCAAGAATATAATTATAGAATCCCTGTTTCAGGAAAATTTTAGCAATGTATTTTTTCTTTTCGGTATCGTAAGTCATCATATTTTCTTTTGAAGGTTTAAAATTATTAAAACCTCCTAAAATATAAAGTTCTTTGTCCATAGGTTCAGAATCCAGAGAAAAATGAACAACTGCGTAGTCCGCTTCACGCTCAGCATTCCGCTCAATCCCCATGTCATTTCTCCTGAAATACCACGCACCGTTCACGTCCGGCTGATACTGATAATCCAATGGATATGCCCACACCGGATGTAGATAAGACTGATTCACATTGTCGATAATTTCCGTGGCACGCACCATATCTGCCGGCATTCTGATATTTTTATTGTCAAAATAATAGAATTCATTATTCCCCGGAAAAGTTAGATTCATCTGCTGAAACAAAAGCTGATTTCCCATCGTTGAACTCGGTTTCTGATTGTATACCACCATATGCGGATTGTTGTTCTGAACAACATTCATAGTCATCGAATTGACATTGGAGGAAATATCTCCACCCTTGGAAGTTGCCTGCACTTCTACTCTCTGGTTGATATTGGGTTTTCTCGCATCAGAAACTCTGGTGATATTTAAAGCCAGGTTTACACCATTTTCAGAAATACTGAATCTCCTTTTAAATAAAGGCTTATCTGCAGAATCTTTGTACACGATAATTTCAAAATTACCGGAAATTTTAGGCCTGATTTTATCGTTTGGAAATGTAAGTTTATAATGGGTATAAGGCTGAAGTGTATTGAAAGAATACTCGAATTGATCGAGCAAAGCATTCATCGTTCCTGTGGCAATTTCGGTAAAGAATAAATTATCATCCTGCCAGTTTCTGTCATAATGTTTCAGCGTGTATCGGAAAATAGTGCTGGAGTTGGTCAGGTCATCAAAAGTTAAAACCAACTGCTGATCCATATTGATAACCGGTGTTTCGTCATTGGTCTGAGGATTAAACAACTGAATACTTTGAATGTTCTGTCCGAAAGCCAGAGAACCTAAACTGAATAAAAATATCTGCAACGTTTTCATTATGACGAAGATAACGAATCTCTGCAGAATATCGTATTTTTGATAAAAAAATATTCAGAATATGTTTCAAATACAGGCCTTCGTATGCAACTTTGCGAGTGAAAACACCTACATACTTTACAATAAAAACAAAAATGCCTGGCTCATCGATCCGGGAAATATGAATGAGCAGGAAACCCAGGCTATTAAAGATTTCATCAATCAGAATGAACTGACAATTGAAAAAATAATTCTGACCCATGCTCATATTGATCATATTTTAGATCTGCAGTGGGCATTTGACACCTATAAAGCTCCGGTAACCATGCATCAGGACGACAAAGAAGTTTTAGATATGTTCCAAATCAGCGGAATGAGATTCGGGTTTGAGCTAGATCACATTAATGTTGATTTAGAATACATCAACGAAGGAGACGAATTGGATTTTGACGGAGAAAAATTTAAAATCTATCACGTTCCGGGACATTCGCCAGGCAGTGTTGTTTATCATAATGAAACACAAAAATTTATGATTTCAGGGGATGTTTTGTTTGAAGGAAGTATTGGTAGAACTGATCTATACAAGGGAAATTACGAACAGTTAATTGAAGGAATCAAAACCAAACTCTTAATTCTGGACAAAGAAACGCAGGTTTTTTCTGGTCACGGAAATCCTACTACGATTGGATTTGAGAAACAGTATAATCCGTTTTTAAAATGATTTTTTTAAAATTTTAATACCCGAAGATAGTCCGACAGCTTTTTGTTATAAAATTAAAGACCCTTGAATATACTAATATTCAAGGGTTTTATTGTGGTCCCACCTGGGCAAAATTTGGATTTTAATAAGATTTAATATACTTTTATCAACTGATAATCAAATTATTACTATATATATTAATTCACTTTAATGTACTTTAATATGTTTTAATTTGATTTCTGCCCCCTATTTTGCCCCCCCCAATTAAAGCATATTAAGATGAAGTATTATTTCGAACTCAGAAAAGAAAAAATTAATAAAGATGGAATGGTTCCGATCCGTCTGGTAGTGATGAATGCCAAAACTAGAATCAGGAAAAGTGTTGAAGCAAAAACAAAACTTGAAGACTGGGATAGTGAAAATAATAAAATCAACAACCCTAATTCAAAGTTTAATACCAATTACAAAGAATATCAGAAATCAAATAAAAATATTGCCGACATCATTCAGAAAGTTGAGAAAATATTCACCTATTTTGAATACAACGGAATTCCATTTCAAGCATCAATTTTTAACGAAAAATTCGACGAGGGCGACGTTAAGGTCACCATTAGCTTTTTTGATGCCTACGATGAATTTGTTAAAGTATCTAAGTTAACAAAAACCAGCTCTACTATAACTAAGTATAATTCGGTGAAAAATTTCTTAACTGCTTTTGAGCTTCATGCTAATTATACCTTGAGGCTAGATACTTGTGATTTCAGATTTGAAGAAAGTTTTATGGACTATTGTTTTAATACTCGAAAAACTTTAAATAATTATTATGCTAAGATTGTTAAAAGTCTGAAAGCATTTTTAAATTGGGCATATGAAAGAGGCTATCACAGCTCATTAAATTTCAAAAAATTGAAAAGTAAAGAAGAGGATGTTGAGGTAATTTATCTTACTTCAGAAGAATTAATGAAATTATACCATCATAAATTTGATAATCTTGCGCTAGATAGAGCACGAGACATGTGGTGTCTGCTGGCATTTACCGGACAGCGCCATAGCGATGTTTATTCTCTGCAGCATGCAAATATTGAAGATGATTATCTAAATTTCACAGTAAAGAAAACAAAAACAGTTAATCATCACGTCTATTTAATTAAACATGCAAAAGAACTTATTGAAAAATACAGAAATACTATTTACTACCCTATCCCCCGGCTGACTTCGCAAAAGCTAAATGAAAAAATACAGATTTGCTGTGAAAAGATTGGACTTACACAGGAAATTGAACTGACAAGATTCATTGGAGCAAAAAGAATCAGCCAAACATTTAAAAAGCATGAACTTATCAGCTCACACTGCGGACGTAAAACATTCATCACTAATAGTTTAATTTTAGGAATTCCCGAAAGAGTTGTACGATCTATATCTAACCATAAAGATGAAAAGAATTTCAGAAAATATGTAAACATTTCAGAAATTCACAAACAAAAAGCACTATCAGCCTGGGACAATCTTATTTAAAAAATAATAAAAAATGTTTGAGAAAAAAATATTGAACTGCAATCATACCTTCACCACTTTAATTAATTATAATTTACACAAAATTTACGATACAAACTGCTTATGAAGCTTGTATCCAATTTTGGAGTAAGGATAACTAAAAATTTTTAAAATAATTTATTCACATAATTAATCTTTAGCATAATAATGGTAATATGTTCAAAATAGATGATTCTGACAATAAAAGACCTAACAATTTGTTAGGTCTGACACTTATTTTTCCGCAAATATCTCAACTAATATAGAGTTATCTGGAGCCGCTGATATTGAATAATGATCATCAGCATTTCCCGAACTAAAAAGTATAATGCTTTCGATATTATTTCCATTTTCAGTAAGCCTGTTTGCTATTTGATTTGCATAGTTAGTAGATTCAATATCTCCCTGATAACCTATGGTGATATGAGGCTGTTTAATTGTTTGAAAATTCTGGGCTTTAAATTCTTCTATCTTCTGAGCCAGCTCAATATGATCTTTTTCTGTAAATTCTCTCATAGTCAAAGTTTTGTTAAAATTAATAAAATATTTCTCCACAGGAAAGTGGAGAAACATTTATTTAGTCATGGTTGATAGTCATCAGAGTTTCCTCCATTACATTATATTCACCTTTTTTATAGACATCCTTGCTTGATAGCTGGATTTCATACTGATATACAGCTTTAGGAAGATTATAAGTACATTCTTTACCATCCTTTTGTATCACTAAATCTTTAGCAATCGACTCATCTTCAACTTTAGCAGAGAGTTTTATGAAAATCTTTTCCTCCATTTTATTTTTAAAACAGAAGCTGTCTACTGTTTTAGAATTAGGATCAGGAGCTTTTTTAGTCGAGCTTCCTTTAATAGCCTGGTATCCTTGGATTAACAAGTTTCCAATCACTAAACCTTTATCTAAGCTTGATAAACCTTGTGCAGAAGTCATTGATGAACCTGCGAGTAGAAACGCAACAGCGATATTTTTAGTTTTCATACTTATCTAGTTTTTATAGTTAAGCATTAGGCTAATTAAGGTTCCAGAGAATCCGACGAGGCCGCTTAAGCTTAGAATAGTTTTGAGGTTCCAAATTTCCTGATAGTTATCAGTAAAGACAACAGCAGAGGTTTGTGCTGCTAACAGAATAAATAATAATTTCATGATAATTAGTTTTATATGGTTAATGAAAAAATTCGTTTATATACAGTTGTAAAAAAATTATAGAATGCATTCCTTTTGATTATTTACAGTTTTTAATTCCAGCAATAGTTCCTCCGATTATACCTCCGGCAACAGCACCTGCAGTTGTACCAATAGCAGGTATAACGGTTCCGACACCAGCTCCAATACCAGCTCCGACAGCAACACCTCCCAAAATAGAACTAATGCAACCCCATCCAAATCGTGCAGATTGATAGTTTAGACCTGAGTTTTCTACAATTTGAAGTTGATATTCCCAACCTACATAAAATTCAATCAGATTAGCATTTTTCTCAGTTTTCAATGCTGTTCTGATTTTAGAGCGTAAGTCTCTAATTGAAGATGATTTATCCACTAAAGACTGAGGTAATTGATAATAAGCAGTCTGAGTAGAATTCTCAACGGTATCAATCAGGTTTTGTGGAACAGTTCCTCCAGTTGAATATTTAAAAAGGTTTTGCTGAAAACTTAATAATGTCTGTGCCATCTCTTCACTTCTGATTTTAGCATTTGGATCTCCGAACATATCAATTGTAATAGGTTCTTTAATCAGCTTGTC
>NZ_LMQH01000007.1:0-1636 GCF_001424105.1 Chryseobacterium sp. Leaf394
AAATTAAATATTGAAAATTCTAATCCTATAATTATAACTCAAAACAATTTGAATCAATATCATCTATACAAATCATTTAAGAACAAGGTAATTAAAAATAAATCTAACTTTTTAAACATTATAAAAATATAAGAACTACCGCTAACAAGGGTTTTGCAATAGTGGGGCGAAACTGCAAAGTTCAATAGTTGTTCTTCGGTTCAACATTTGTGAAAAATTGAAGTTTTGTGCTTCGATTGCCCCACCATCGCAAAGCCCCGAAACGTTAGCGGCAACTTTAAGAACCGACAAAAAATCAGCATATTTAAAAAACTATTTGGTGGACAGACAAAGGAAAGTTCACAAGAAGCAAAGCCAGAGGACAAGCTAGACGGTTCTCGTGGAGACATAATTCTTAACTTTCAACATTCAATTAAAAAATCAATTGAATGGGATGAATTAAAAAACGTTGAGTTTGCAATGTGGCTTCCTTGTGACGATGACAAAACATTTAGAACATCAACAATTGCTGAGAAATGGACAATTATATATTCATTGACAAAAGATTATTGGTCATTTATTACGGCAGACTTATTGAAGACTTTGAAACTTGTGGATGAAAAGACTTTCAGATTAGGACTTCCTGACAATTTTCAGGCTTTTGCCTTCTTGACAACTGATGATGAACAAGTTATTCTTTCCTTATCACAAGAAAAAGGCATTAGATTTCATTTTGCAGAAATAACACCATTCAAATACAGAGTTGCATTTATGGACAATTTCATATCATATTGCAACGCTTGGAAAAGTATAATAGAATTGAATAACGGAGAAAAAGATGAAAATTTAGGATTTGAAGACTGGTGGTTATTGACACATAAAACATCTATGACTGTTGAAGAAAAAGAACCTTTGACAGGAGTAGGTAAAATTGTAAAATAGAACAAAAAAGCAGCCGCTAACATCGGTTTGGCAATATGGCGGCTGAAGTGCTTCTAAGAAACATTTGTGCAATGCTCAACAGCAGTAATTCTATTGAACTTTTGTGCTAAAAATCCGCCACATCGCCAAGCCGAAAAACGTTAGGCGATATTTTATGACAACAACGTGGAATCAAGAGGAAATCAATGAATATCAAAATATTTTTGATTTAACAAATAGCTTTATTGGAAAACAAATTAATCAACTAATTTTCTTTTTAGATGATGAAGATATTGATTACAATGAACAGGAAAATATTTACGGTAAAAGCTTACTAAATGGCGTTGAAATAATATTAAATAACGAAAAATATTACTTAGGAAATTACTTTTTTGCAACACATTATAATGGCTTAAATTTAAAAAAAGGAAATATTACTGAATTTGAATTTATTGAAAATAAAAACCAAAAAAATTATCCTTCAAAGTTTCTAAATGATACAATAATTGATGCAAAAATTTATTGGCATAAAGCATTTTTAGGTAAATATTTTGTTCCAATTGAAATAGCTTTTGAAACGGATAAGCATTTTATACAATTTTCAGCTATTGAAGTAAATTTCGGAGAAGTAAATACTGAATTAACAGACGAAATACTAGTTATTGAAGACAAATTAATTGCAAAAAAATTAAGCTTAGGCGAATTTGGAATTGAAAATAATGGACGATTTTTTTTT
>NZ_LMQH01000007.1:1656-5023 GCF_001424105.1 Chryseobacterium sp. Leaf394
TGCAATAGTGGGGCGAAACTGCAAAGTTCAACAGTTGTCTTCGGTTCAACTTTTGTGCAAAATTGAAGACTTGTGCTTCTATTGCCCCACCATCGCAAAGCCCCAAAACGTTGTGTGCTATATTTCCCTAACATTTGTGATTAAAATGAAAAACATTGACTTTGAAAATTATTGGAATGGCTTAAGCCAACTTTGGCAAGCTGATGTATCTCACGGGTTAGGCAATGATTATTCGTTACGAGGCAAAATCCCAACATCATTTGAAGAATTTAATAGAGTGAAAATATTGTCTTTAAGCCAGCACCCAAACTTAGAGCCATTATTACATTTTCCAAATTTAGAAACGTTGTTTTTGTCTGGCTGGAAAAACATTGACTATAAAAATTTAATTAAATGTTTGAATTTAAAGGAGTTAGGTTTAGCAAATACAGACATTAAAAATTTGGATTGGATAACTTCCCTAAAGCAATTAAAGAAACTGCAGATTAGTAAAACAAAGATTAGAAATATTGAACCATTGGTTCGTCTACCGTTACTCACAGAACTTAATATATCAGAAACAGAAATTGATGACTGGACGCCATTAGAGAGCATAAACAAACTGTCTGAGCTCTATGCATTCTATTGCAAGAAATCAGTTGACTTAGAAACAATATCAAATCTTAAAAATCTTAAGTTAATTGATATTCGGGGTAATGAAATTGAAAATCTAAATTTTCTAAAAGAGTTAAAAAAATTAAAATGTATTTGGGACATAGATTGCAATAGCAATAATTATGATATCTTAAAAACTCTTCCAAAACTTAATCAGATAGGATGTAAGAGAGAAATATTTGAAGAAATCAAAGATTGGTTCACTGACAGAAAAATGTATTTTAATGTTGGTGGAAAAGAAATTACAATTAACAAATAATACATCACACAACAAGGGTTTTGTAATAGTGGGGCGAAACTGCAAAGTTCAACGGCAGTTCTTCGATTCAACTTTTGTGCAAAATTGAAGTTTTGTGCTTCTATTGCCCCACCATCGCAAAGCCCCAAAACGTTAGCGGCAACCTTAAATACAGACTATGTACCAAAAACAACTTAAAAGAATTAAAGATAAAGCAGCAGTACTAGACTTAGAATTTTAACCAGTCCTTTCTAATCAAGAGGTTTTGAAAATTGAGAAGGAATTAGAAATAACATTGCCAGACAGTTATAAATTGTACTTGACCGAAATCCAAAATGGTGGACATTCCGACACACTACACAAAAATGAACCCTATTACGGTATATATTCTATCGAAAAATCTATATCGGACAATATAGAATGGCAAGTTGATTTAAACACCGATTTTATTCTGACAGACGATTTGCATTTTGGAGACTTTTACGATGAAGAGGATGACTATGAAAAGCATCTTTGGCGATTTGAAAATGACGACAGATATAAGAAAAGTATTCAAGAGGTATTAGATAAATATCAAAATACATTTTTACTTTCAGGAACATTACCGATTTGTGAATATGGAAGTGGAGACTTTTTTAGAATTGTTATCAAGGGATTAAATGCAGGTCAAATTTGGGCAGAATGTGGAATATACAATGCAAGTGGCTATTATTCATTAAATGTAGACATTCTTACATTTTATGAAAACTGGTTAGATAGACAAATTGCAATAAAAAATAAAACAGTTCCTAAACTTTTAAACGCATATCATCCTGAATTGGAGTTTGGAAAAAACAAACGATATAAAATTGTAGACTAAAAAGGCAGCCGCTAACAAGGGTTTTGCAATAGTGGGGCGAAACTTCAAAATTCAACAGTTGTTCTTCGGTTCAACTTTTGTGCAAAGTTGAAGATTTGTGCTTCGATTGCCCACCATCACAAAGCCCCGAAACGTTAGCGGTCAGGCTAAAAGACGACACAACAAATAAAACAGACAAATAAAAAATAGACGACAATGAGAAAATTATCACTTTTCATAGCGACAAGTTTAGACGGCTACATTGCAAAACCAAACGACGACTTAAGTTTTCTGAAATTGGTTGAAAAGGAAGGAGAAGATTACGGCTATGCAGAATTTACGGCAAACATTGACACAATAATTCTTGGTAGAAAAACCTATGATTATGTGCTTAAAGAAATTGGTTCTTCTCATTACGACAACGGACAGCGAGACGTGTATGTAATTACGAGAACTGAAAGACCAAGTGTTGGTAGAACTACTTTTTACTCAGGAAACTTGACAGAGTTGGTGCGACGATTAAAATCTGAAAACGGAAAAAACATTTATTGTGACGGTGGAGCAGAAATTGTCAATGAACTTTTACAACAGGACTTGATAGACGAATTTATCATTTCAGTTATTCCTGTTTTAGTCGGTAACGGCACGAGATTATTTAAAGACGGCAGACCTGAACAGCAACTTGAGTTTATAAGTGCAAAATCATTTGATACAGGGTTAACACAACTTCATTATAAACGTGCTGACAAATAATCAAAACATATTAGTGAGAGAAAAAGCCCGAACCGCTAACAAGGGCTTGGCGTCAGGCGGGGTGAACGTTTCCGTTTGACATTTTTTAGTAAATTTACGCTTTGTCGCTCGCTCGGAATTTTCGGCTGAAAATCCCGCCCGAACGCCAAGCCCCGAAACGTTAGCGGTAATTTTAAAACAACCATATGTCATTAAATATCGACAATTTTAGAGACGAATATTTGAATACTGATAAAACTTTAAAGGAAGAATATTTGTTGGTACATAATTATTCCGCTAGTTTATGTGAAATCCCAAGAAATATCACATTATTAGTTCACAAAGATTTGTCTTTCGAGATTAAACTTGTTTGGTATAAATATCCAGTCCTAAAAAGATTATACTCAATCAATAAAAGTAATTTAATACCTGAAAATATTATTGAAACTATAAACGAGATAAATGAGATTAAAAAAATAGAATTAAAAGAACTTTACACAACTTTTAATGGAAAATATGTGCCCGATGATGTTTCGCATAGTTCTATCTACTTTAATCATAATGGAGAAACTCATTCTGTAAATATGAGTTCATATCTTATGGGTGAAAAACTATTCATCAATAATGAAGAAAAAACTATTCTAAAATTACATAATTTATTAAGTGAATGGAAAGATAAATTGTATGAAGGAATTACAGAAATTCACAAATAAAAACTACCGCTAACATGGGTTTTGCGTCAGGCGGGCTGAAGTGCAAAATTCAATGGCAGTTTTTCAATTGAACATTAGTAGTAATATCAATTTTTGTGCTTCGATTTCCCGCCCGAACGCAAAGCCCCAAAACGTTAGCGGTAATTCTGCAAAAATATTGTATAAATGGACTTCGAGTATAAAAAAAGTAAA
>NZ_LMQH01000008.1 GCF_001424105.1 Chryseobacterium sp. Leaf394
TCTTCCTAACAATCCACCATTCCCATCGTCTGCCACACAGGCATGGGCACCTTTCCGTGGAACGGATTTTACAATTTACTGGGAAGAATCCGGATATCCGGCACATCATTCTACACTCAATAACGTAACGTCCCAAACCCAGGTTCTGCTGGATTTTGGTGTACCACTGAATCCTGTTCCTGCCAATGCCACGTATGTCGTAAAAGTAAGCAATGGCAATGGTAATTTCCACCGTATTGCATTTAGAGAAAGTGATCCTGGAACCAATACAAACAGCCTTATGGGAGACAATTCTAAAATTATAGAGATTAATCAGTGGGGTAATATTGCCTGGTCTTCAATGGTAAATGCATTTGAGGGATGTCTCAATCTGAACATGACAGCTACAGACAGTCCCAACCTCAGTGAAGTTACAGATATGTCATCAATGTTTTCCGGTTGCTCCTCAATGACAGGTAATAATTCTATAAATAACTGGAATATCTCTTCAGTTACCAGTCTTGCTGGAACATTCTCCGGATGTATGCTGTTCAATCAGCCTATAGGAAACTGGAGTACCGGTAATGTACAGAATATGGGTGGCATGTTTCTGATGTGTCAGAATTTCAATCAACCCATAGGAAACTGGGATACTTCTCTGGTAACTGCCATGGATGCCATGTTCAATAATGCGCGAAGTTTTAATCAGCCTATCGGAAACTGGAATGTTTCCAATGTTGATGAGATGGAATTTATGTTTGCCAATGCGTGGGCTTTTAATCAACCTCTTACAAACTGGGACGTGTCTGGTGTGTGGCAGATGAGCTACATGTTTCTTAGCGCAAAAGCATTTAACCAACCCATCGGAAACTGGAATACCTCAGGTGCCAGTGCAATGCACGGGATGTTTCTGAATGCAACAGTCTTCAACCAATCTCTTGCCAGCTGGAACACCTCCAATGTCATCACTATGCACAACATGTTTCAAAATGCCACTGCATTCAATCAGAATATCGGCAGCTGGAATACTTCACAGGTAAGCAACATGAACAACATGTTTACCGGAGCAACGGCTTTCAATCAAAATCTTGGCAACTGGAATCTTTCATCACTGACTTCCGCGTATGGAATGTTTCAGAATTCCGGTTTAAACTGCCAGAATTACGACAGCACACTTTACGGCTGGAGCCAGAATCCTGCAACA
>NZ_LMQH01000009.1 GCF_001424105.1 Chryseobacterium sp. Leaf394
TTCTAATCCCGTAAGATTTAAAACATAAAGACGAAAGACTGATCCCGTAAGATCAGCAATTAAAAAAAGTATTAACTCTAAATATTATAAAAAATGAAATTTTGACAGCATTTCTACAAAAAAACAATTATCAACTATCCTTAAATCAAAATAATCTCTAAGGATGTTAATCAGAAAATTCAAAAACAACAATCAATAAATTACAACTTAAAATTAAAAATTACCATGAAAAAATTATTACAGGTCTTCGGAGCACTTATTTTATTAATCAGCAGTTTCGTATCTGCGCAAACAGACTGTTTTCCTCTTGAACCGCCTTTGGATAAATTAGTTCTTCATCCTATTAAGACCAATCAGTACAATCAATCCATTGCTGGGCAGCTTGATGGAAAAGCAATGAATATGTATTTGTTAGAATTTAATAATGCAATTGATCAGTACGCAAGCAATGATAAGATTCCAGCAGACTTCACAACCTATGTAAAGGATGTAAAATCAACAGCATTCTATGCAAAAGCAGTCCAGATGACAAACGCATCAGCAGATTTAACTCAATTGAAAAATAATATTCTTGCACAACTTGGAAAAAGCAAAGATAAAAATGAAATCAATTCATTAATCCTATGGCATTATCAGGTTCAGATTATTGAAGCATCAGATTATTACAATCAGCAGAATGCTGCAGGAAAGTTGGGTCCAAGATGGAAATGTGCTTTATCAATTATTGGTGGTGCAGGAACAGGAGCTTTACAAGGTGCGGCAGCAGGTAGTGTAATACCAGGTTTTGGTACAGCGGCAGGAGCTATCGTAGGAGGAATTTTCGGTGGAGCAGTAGGAGCTGCAGCAGGATGTTAATACAAAACATAAAAATATGAATCTCGTAAAGAACGTATCGTTAGTTCCATTAACAGCCATCTCAATATTTTGTGGATTTATATTCTATAAAAATTATGATTCCACTTGGAACTGGAAAATGACAGCCTCCCTAATCAGTGGATTAGTCTTTCTCACTATACTTTTAATGACCATTTTTAAAAAAAATTAATACGAATAAAATAAAACTATAAAAAATATATCCGGAGGCTCATCGCTTACTGTACACCTCCGGATTATTATAAAACTAATACTAAAGATCACACAATCAATAATTTTAAATCAACCATGAAAAAACTATTAAAATTTGCCGGCTTATTTATGCTGCTTATCAGCAGCTTCACTTTTGCACAGTACAACCAGGGAGGATGCATTCCGACACCGCCCCCACTTGACAAGCTGATTAAAGAACCTATTACAATTGATATGTTCGGAGATCCAAATGCTAAAATCAGA
>NZ_LMQH01000010.1:0-33800 GCF_001424105.1 Chryseobacterium sp. Leaf394
TCAAATCCTGGTTTGGGTTTCCCCATTGGTCGCATATCTAATCCCATATACTGTTTAAGTGTTTGTTGTCGGTCTAAAATTGCCTGTAACTTTCATCTTCACGCATTGCGCAAAGCCGCTGGATTGACGCATTGCGTCAATCCAAACTATAATGCATTAAAAATAAGTAAATAATCAGCAGCAGCAAATTTCAATTAATAAAAAGAGTAAAATTTCCCCACTTAAGTGATTTTAAGAATTATAGCCATTACGGGTGCTCAAATTTTTTTCTTTAATTAAAATTTTTCCTCAACCTCAGTAAAAATTTTTTACATTTGATTTATTGGTGTCAGCAAAAATCCTTACACATTAATACAAACCATATGAAAAAGCATAAAAAAATCAGAGCCTCAAAACTCTGATTTTTTTGTTTTGTTTTGTCGGAACATAGCATAAACATCAATCGCCTCCTCAGCCAGCACCCAGCGACTGACATCCATCATCACGCATTTACTTCCTGATCACCTTATGCTTAAACTGCGTTCCTCCTTCTAAAGAAATATCCAGCAAGTATGTTCCTGAAGAATAGGATGTAAGATCGACTTTGGAATCTCCTGTTTCATTCAGTTTTCTTCCGTCTAAAGAATAGATGGAAATATTTTTCACTTTCTTTTCAGATTTAATGTTCACATAATCGGCCGTTGGATTGGGATAGATTGAAACATCCACTGTAGAAACTTCTTTTACAGATAATATCTGATTGGTACTTTGCATATAAATTGAAAGCACAATTCTGCCGTCCTGTCCGTAGAAAACAGCGGTGGGAACTTCATATTTCAAAGTATGACTTCCCGCAGAAAGGGTAGGAGTGGTAAAACTTCTGATCGGCACAGCATCTCCCGGGCACCAGTTGTTCCAGCTTGTCCACCAGGCTGTGGACTGTACGCTTGTTCCATAGATGCCATTCCCCTGCGTGTTGTACTGTCTGTAAGGTTCGCATGATTTACCGCCCGGAGTGAAGGTGAGCACCTGTGCGTTATCAAGTGAAACAAAATTCTGTCTTCTGATATATTCTTCTCCATTATTGCCGGCACCGTGAGGCGAAGTGATAATGAAAAACTTAGCATTATTAGTAGCTTGGTTGAGGTTAAAATTAACCAGTCTTACCGTTTGCCCTGGCTGGTCTGTATTGTTGTAATTGTTGAGTTCATTAGAATCCAGCAGAGGAAGAATATTGTTGTAGGTATTTATGGTGGAAGGATTGTTGGATGTCACGAAGTTGAGCGTTCCTGCGAACACGTCGTTCCTGTTGGCACACCCGGCAACCTGAGTATTGGCAGCGTATGGAACACCAAAAACGTCGAGTTCCACATAAATATCATAGGCAGCTCTCAAATTAAGATCGCTGAAAACAGTATAGAGATTATCGACTTCGTAAGTGTACGGAACGGAAGTCGGGGAAATGTTTTTGTTCATAAAGGGAGTGATGTATCTCCCGATTTCAAAACGTTTTACTCCCGTATCGCTCAGGGTATAGGTAGCCTGATTTTTCGGGACGAAAGCAATATGAACGCCCCCGATTCTGTCGTAATTATCGCAGAGTGCACCGATGCTTACGTTCATCTGAATTTTATTCTGGAAAGTATTCAGTTCTGTATCTGAAAGTTTTCGGGCGTATCTGTAATTGGCAAGACGGATGGTATTGGCAGGAACCGCGTTGGAAACATTTGCAGCGTAACCATCATAAAAAACAATAGATGAGAAGACATTGATTGTGGTTTGAGCATGGGTTTGAGAAATTCCGGCGAAGGCCAGAAAAGCGAGTAGAAGTTTTTTCATTAATTATCAGATTTTTGATTTGAAATCAAAACTACGATTTTAAATGAAATAATTGTTACATTAAGTATTGAATGAGTATTAAAATAGCAATATATTTTCAAAAATATTTTATAATTAATAATCATATAGTTTGAACCTAAGTTTGAATTATATTTAAATAAAACTTTAACCAACTGTAAAGCAAAAAAAATCAGAGCCTGTAGACCCTGATTCTATTTATATAAATTGAATAATTTATCAATCATCAATTATCATTTATTCCCTAATCTCTCATCTTCGCAATCACATCAATTCCTCCTTTCGTTTTGTCACCGATTTTGCAGATGATTTCAGTGTCTAAAGGAAGGAAAATATCCATTCTTGAACCGAATTTAATGAAACCAAATTCATGACCAGCTTTTGCGGAATCGCCTTCGTTACAGTAGAAAACAATTCTTCTCGCAACATATCCTGCAATCTGTCTGAAAACCACTTTATGTTTTGTTAAACTTTCCACGGCAACGGTTGTTCTTTCGTTTTCCGTTGAAGACTTTTCGTGCCATGCAACAAGATATTTCCCCGGATGGTATTTCTTATAAATTACATTTCCTGAAACCGGGAAACGGCAGATGTGTACATTCAGAGGTGACATAAATATAGAAATCTGAATGGAAGCTTCTTTGATAAACTCTGTTTCTACCACTTCTTTGATCATTACCACTTTGCCGTCCACAGGGGCGATCACATTTTCTACATGATCCTGAATATCACGGTTTGGAACTCTGAAAAACCAAAATACCAGTCCGTAAATAATCAGAAGAGGTACGATGATCATCAAAGACCACATTTCAAGAAAGTATATCGAAACACTCGCCACAGCAATAAATAAGATACTGGCTACTGCGATTGTGCCTTTGGATTCCTTATGTAATTTCATATTCAGATTTTTAAAAAATCGCCAGGCGTTGTAAGCTCAGTGGCGAAGGTTTAGTTTTAAATAAATTTTTCAATAATAAAGTACAAATATACAACAGGCGCGCAGATTAAAAAACTGTCGAGTCTGTCTAATACTCCTCCATGACCGGGGATGATATTTCCGCTGTCTTTCACGCCGAATGTTCTTTTAAGCTGGCTTTCAACCAAATCCCCGAGCGGAGCAAAAAGAGCCACCAGAAAACCGACAACCATCCAGTTTCCTCTCAATTCCGGCTGATACTGCTCAACGAAATAGGAGAGTATCAAAGTTAAAACCACTCCTCCGATGTATCCTTCCCATGTTTTCTTTGGTGATATTTTGGGAGCCATTTTATGTTTTCCGAAAAGCCTTCCTGCGATGTATGCAAAGGTATCACTGCTCCAGATGAGGATAAAGAGAAAGATCACTTCCAGCGAAAAAGTCTGCTCGTAAACAGAATATTTGGGAAGTCCGAGTGCAAGGGAAAATGGTAACGCAACGTAGATAACGGTAAAGATCAGTTTCCCGCTGTCAATATACAGTTCGGTTGCAAATTTAAACAGGGTTAAGGCTGCAATTCCTACTGCTGCAACAGCAAGAATATCCTGAATACGGAAATCGAAATAAAAGCCGTGCTGAAAATATCTTTTAGAAAAGATATAATAGATAACAGCGACTACAGGAAAGACAATCCACTTTTCGTAGCCGTTTCCAAATTTCATGATTTTAATGCATTCCCAGGTTCCGACAGTTAAAAGTAAAGTAATTAAACCGTAGTACAGATAATGTTGCTTTACAAGTTCAGGAGAAATGCTGTTGATGAGCTGTGCACCGAAAGGCGTGGTACACAAAATAATGATTGCGATATAAATAATACCCGAGAGGGTTCTCTGAATAAGGTTTTTGTCCAAAATTTTCTGAGTTTACAGTTCTGCTTAGTCTTCCAGAAGAAGCAGGAAAAGTTTATTGTTTGGAGCGGTTGCATCCAGTTTATTCTGACCGCCGCTGATGGAGGTGAGGTTTTTTATGTTTCCGTTTCTTTTGATTTTTCCCATGGCGTCATTCAGATTGCTCACGATCTGTGATACATTGGCCATGATGATGATTTTCTCCGGAAGTTTGGAAGAATGATAATGAAGGATGTTGTTTGCAGAAAGCATGATTCTGCCATCGAAAGCAATCAGGTATTCGCAGGTAATAAAAGCGGCATCGTTGGCATGCTGTAATTCCGGAGTAAAGTTGGTCTTTACTACATTGAGGAAATTTTGAAGGTCTTTGTCACAACAGAAAATATTGTTGACTCCCTCAATCTTCACAATCTGATTAAGAGTCTGTAATGCTTCGGCTTCGTCTGCGCAATAATTGAAAAATCCACCCGAGTGAGTGAAAAGCTGTGCAAACTTGTAATCGAGATCTGCGTTTTTCAGCGAATCTCCAAGTTTTTCCAAACTCTGCTTTTCATCATTTTCAGGCTGATTGGTAAGTTTGCTTACAATTTTCTTGAATAAACTCAACTTAATTTATTTTTAGTCAACTTAGTACAAAAGTAAAAAATTAATATAGAACTAATGAGAAATATACGCATAAATGTTAAAAAACCCAGCAGTTTTGAACTGCCGGGTTTTCATAAAATTTATTTAAAAGAATCTTACAGCTGTGTCGGGCTTTCAGGTGCCTGAGTTTCACTGTCTTCCTCTTTATCTTTGATCAGAATTTCTTCTGAAGGCTCTTTCGCATTTGCGATGGTATTCGTTACTGGTTTCTCAGTCAGTTCCGGATCCCACGCTCTTTTTCCGAAAACATCCTCAAGATCTTCTCTGAAAATCACTTCTTTTTCCAGAAGTTTGTTGGCCAAAGCGTCCAGTTTGTCTTTATTGTCAGTAAGAATCTGTACAGCTCTGTCATATTGATTTTCGATAATTGATTTTATCTCGTGGTCAATTTTGCTTGCTGTCTGCTCAGAATATGGTTTCCCAAAACTGTATTCAGACTGACCTGTGCTGTCGTAGTAAGAAATATTACCGATATTCGGGCTCAATCCGTAGATGGTTACCATTGCCTGAGCTCTTTTCGTTACTGTTTCAAGGTCAGAAAGTGCACCTGTAGAAATATTGTTGAATATTACCTGCTCTGCAGCTCTTCCTCCAAGTGTAGCACACATTTCATCAAGCATCTGCTCAGTTGTTGTTAACTGTCTTTCTTCAGGTAGATACCATGCAGCACCCAAAGATCTTCCTCTCGGAACAATGGTTACTTTTAAAAGCGGTGAAGCGTGTTCTACTAACCAAGAGATCGTTGCGTGACCGGCTTCGTGATAAGCTACTCTTCTTTTTTCAGATGGCTTGATGGCCATGTTTTTCTTCTCAAGACCTCCAATAATTCTGTCTACAGCATCCAGGAAATCCTGTTTTGTAACTGAAGTGTGGCTGTTTCTTGCTGCGATCAGCGCGGCTTCATTACAAACATTTGCAATATCTGCTCCACTGAAACCAGGGGTCTGCTTGGCAAGAAATTCACGGTCTACATTTTCATCCAGTTTTATTTTACTTAAATGCACATCAAAAATCTCTTTTCTTTCGTGCAGTTCAGGAAGATCTACATAAACCGAACGGTCAAAACGTCCTGCTCTCATTAAAGCTTTGTCTAAAATATCAGCTCTGTTGGTTGCAGCCATTACGATAACGTTCACGTCTGTTCCAAAACCATCCATTTCAGTTAAAAGCTGATTCAGTGTATTCTCTCTTTCGTCGTTTCCGCCGGAGAAGTTGTTTTTACCTCTTGCTCTACCGATGGCATCAATCTCATCAATGAAGATAATCGCCGGAGATTTGGCTTTCGCCTGAGCAAAAAGGTCTCTTACTCTTGATGCACCAACTCCTACAAACATTTCCACGAAATCTGAACCGGAAAGTGAGAAGAAAGGCACTTTGGCTTCACCTGCAACGGCTTTTGCCAATAATGTTTTACCGGTTCCCGGAGGGCCAACCAAAAGAACACCTTTAGGAATTTTACCTCCCAGTTTTGTGTACTTTTCAGAATTTTTAAGGAAATCTACCACTTCCTGTACTTCTTCTTTGGCTCCTTCAAGACCTGCCACATCTTTAAATGTAGTCTGAATTTTTTCTTTCTCGTCAAAAAGCTTGGCTCTTGATTTCCCAATAGAGAAAATCTGTCCGCCAGGGCCGCCTCCGCCACCCATCTTTCTGAAAAGAATGAAGTAAAATAAACCTAAAACAGTTACCCAAATCAAAACGTTGATCAGAATTCCCGCAAACGGGCTCTCTCCTTCAGCGTAATCCTTAGTGGTTTTTAATGCTGGATTCTGACCTTTTAACGCGTCAAATTTCTCAAGGAACAGCTTTAAATCTCCATATTTTACAACATAATCCGGTTTTGCAGACATTCCCAAAGGGCTTGAGAATGGGTTGTTGTCTTTCTTTTCTACCGTCTGTGTTTTTGCTTCTTTGGTTAAAAATACATCAGCCTTTTCAGTCTGTTTGTTAATTTCAACTTTCTGAACTTTCCCTGCCTGCATCTCTCTGAAGAACGTGTCTTCGTTGATGGTTTTGCTGTTTCCTTCCGATAAAAAATTGGAAGCAAAGAACAGCAAAAGCGCGATAATGGCTATAGGAAAAAACCAGTTAAATCCTTTATTATTCATTTATTGCTTTTAAAAATTTAGATTGCGTTTTCAACTCTGGTAATCACAGCGTCTCCCCAAAGTTCTTCGATATCGTAATATTCACGGGTTTCTTTCTGGAAAATATGTACTACTACGCTTACGTAGTCCACCAAAACCCACATTGCGTTTTCTGTACCTTCCACGTGCCAAGGTCTGTCTTGGAGGTCGTTACGAACTTTTTTCTCGATTGATCCTGCTAAAGCCGATACCTGAGTGTTGGAATTTCCGCTGCATATAATAAAAGTTTCCGCTACCGAATTCTCGATTTTTGTGAGGTCAAAGATCATTACATCTTCTCCTTTCACATCCTGAATAGCTTCTACTATTTTATCTATTAATTGTTGTTTTTCTGTCGTGTTGCTCATTAAAAAATACTATAATCTGCAAATTTATTGTTTTTCTTTTACTTTAGACTTACTTTAGCCGTCCAATTAGTCATAAATTTTTCTTAAATGGACGACCTCATTTATCTCGATCATTGCTCTTCTACTAATGACGAAGTAGCTTCGTTTTTACTTTATCCTGATTCAAATTTTATTGCCGTGCACACTTTTAATCAAACGAAAGGTCGCGGGCAGTATGGAAATCTCTGGGAATCGGTGGCCGGAAAAAATCTGGCTTACAGTCTTGCAGTTGATTGTGAGTCTGTGAAAGTCTCTCATTTTTTATTCAATTATTATACCGCAGTTCTGGTTCGGGAGTTTATTGCCAAACTGACTGATCAGGCAGTGAAAATAAAGTGGCCGAACGATATCATCCTTCACAACAAAAAAGTTTCCGGTATTCTTCTGGAAAAAAAGAAAATTAATGAAAATCAATATTTTATAATCGGGATCGGGATCAATGTTTTGCAGGAGAAATTTGATGAGATTTCCAATGCAGGTTCACTTCTGACGCAAACCACGGTTCAGTTTGAGCTTAAGAAATTTGCTGAGGATTTCCATGTTTTTATAACTCAAAATCTGAGATCTATTCCTTCTGAGGTTGAAATTTTAAAAAGATTTAATGAAAATCTTTTTAAAAAAGATGAAATTTCAGTTTTTGAAAAAGATGGATTCAGACAAAATGGCATCATCCGTTCTGCCGATGAAAATGGTGAGATTCATATTGAATTTGAAGAAGGAATGAAGACTTTTTATCACAAAGAAATAAAACTTCTTTACTGATTTGCGCGTTTTAAATACAGATAAAGGGTCACCGGGAAAAAAGCAATATTAGGCAGCCACATCGCCAGTGCCGGAGAAATGGCTTTGTTTTCTGAAACGACCTTTAAGGCCTCAAATGAAAATACAAAAACGAATGCCAGAGAAATCCCGATAGCAAGGTTGATTCCCAAACCACCTCTTTTCTTTTGTGAAGCTAAGGACAACGCTAAAAACGTAAGCAGAACAATAGCCACCGGCATCGAAGTCCTTTGATGAAGCTCGTTTAAATGGGAATTTAAGTTGCTGTTTCCTTTTTGCTTTTCACGGTTGATGAAATCTAAAAGTTCCGGCGTAGGTTTATTTTGTCCCAAAAGCTGATTCGGGAAAAGTTCTTCGGGAGCCTGCCCATAATTTTTTCTTATTTCATAGCCATTGGCGAGTTTCTGAGTGTCGTTTTTGTGGATGGTTTTCTCCATGTAATTGTTCAGTACAAACTGTTTCTTTTTGACGTCCCAAAGCACGTCGTTGGATTTCAGTTCATAAAGAAGTTTCCTGTTTTTATCGAATTTTTGATAGGCAAAGCCATAGCCGCGGTTGTCTTTCTTATTCCAGGAATTCACGAAAATATATTCGGTTTGACTCAACTGCGCTGAAACCGGAGCTGTACCCAGGATTTTATCTTTTTTTGCGGCATTATAGGTGTATGCTTCCAGCTCATTTTTCTTCATATTGGCCCAAGGTAAAACGAGATGATTTACCGTAAGCGATATAAGTGCAATGAATAAAGAGGTGAGAAGATAAGGCTTTGCAAACCTGTGGAAACTTGCTCCACTGCTGATGATGGCAACAATTTCTGTGTTGTTGGCCATCCTTGAAGTAAAATAAATTACTGAGATAAAAACGAGGATTGCAAGGAATGTCACCACAAGATTGATGATCCAGAACGGGTAAAAATGAATCAGAAAATAGGTGAGATTCAGTTTCGGATCAATTGCCGTCGCGTTTTCAATTCTTGGAATTTTTTGCTGAACATCAATTACCAAAACAACTATAGACAGCAAAATAAGCATGAAACTGAATGTCCCAAGGTATTTTCTGACGATATATCTGTCTACAATTTTCAGCATCAATTATAATTTTTAAAGTCTTTGTCTTAAAACAGGCATTACAGAATTTTTCCACTCATAGAAATCTCCTGCTAAAATATGTTCTCTCGCGACTTTTACTAAATCCAGATAAAACGCAAGGTTGTGAACAGATGCAATCTGCTTTGCAAGATATTCTTTTGAAACAAATAGATGTCTCACGTAAGCTTTAGAATACTCACGATCAACAAAACTTGTCCCAAACTCGTCCAGCGGAGAAAAATCTTTCTTCCACTTTTCGTTTTTCATATTCATAACGCCTTGCCACGTGAAAAGCATTGCGTTTCTGGCATTTCTGGTTGGCATTACGCAGTCCATCATGTCAATTCCCAAACCGATAGATTCCAGAATATTCCATGGTGTGCCGACGCCCATCAGGTATCTCGGTTTTTCTTTCGGTAAAATATCGGTTACCTCATCGGTAATTCTGTACATTTCTTCTTCCGGCTCGCCAACGGAAAGTCCGCCGATGGCATTTCCTTCAGCTCCGGCTTCTGAAATCACTTCCGCAGAAATTTTTCTTAAATCAGAAAATGTTGAACCCTGAACGATAGGGAAAAATGTCTGTTTATGACCGTACAGTTCGGGATTTTTTTCATTCCAGTCCATGCATCTTTTCAGCCAGCGGTGCGTCATTTCCATCGATTGTTTCACCTGATTGTATTCTTCCGGATATGCGACGCATTCGTCGAAAGCCATAAAAATATCTGCTCCGATCTGTCTCTGGATCTCCATAGATTTTTCGGGAGTGAACAGATGAACGCTTCCGTCAATGTGAGATTTGAATTTTACGCCTTCCTCCGACATTTTTCTTGTCCCCGAAAGCGAAAAAACCTGAAATCCACCTGAATCCGTAAGAATAGGAAGATCCCAGTTCATAAATTTGTGTAGACCACCGGCTTCCTGCATCACTTCCATTCCCGGGCGGAGATAAAGGTGATAGGTATTTCCGAGGATGATCTGTGCTTTTATATCTTCTTTTAATTCTCTCTGATGCACTGTTTTTACGCTGGCAACAGTTCCAACCGGCATAAAAATAGGAGTCTGAACCTTTCCGTGTGCGGTATTCAGTTCGCCTGCTCTTGCTTTTCCCTGAGAGGTTTTTTCTATACTAAAGAAACTCATTTATATTTTTTAAATCTAAATAATTTTGAAGAATGAAATGTGAAATTTCGTGAAATCATCTTGCGAAAGAAGGGACGTTCTGATTGGATTTGAGTTTATCCTGTACATGTTTTTCAGCTTTCGGATCTTTTTCAAGTAAGATTTTCTGTGCGTCTTCTACAATGCCTTTCATTTTTTGGCTGACTACATAATATTTGTAGCTTTCCACAAAATCATCAGCTTTTATATTGTAATTTTTAAGGATGAAGCGGGTTCCGCTCTCAAGATTTTTCCCCTGATACATAAAACTTACCTGATCGTTGATTGCCATCTCTGCCATCACTTCTGCCATCGTGTCTTTGTCGATCAGGTTTTTAGGCCTGTCGAGATATTCTTTACATGAAAAGAGAATGAGAAAAATTAAAAAACAAAATATTTTTTTCATGTGTAGATTTAATTTTTTTGATGGTCACATGTTATTGCCATATCTTCAGTCGTGTTTGTGAAACAGGTTTTGTCATGGCAATTTCATAATCTGCCGATGATGGATTTCCATTTTAAATTTAAAACTCCGAAAACGGCCTCATGAATGATTCCGCCATTCATTTTACTTTCTCCCAGAATTCTGTTGGTGAAGATAATAGGAACTTCAACAATTTTAAAACCTTTCTTCAAAGTTCTGAATTTCATTTCGATCTGAAAGCCATATCCTTTCAGTTTTACGTTATCCAAACCGATATCTTCCAAAACTTTTCTTGAAAAACATACAAATCCAGCTGTCGTATCATGAATTGGCAAACCTAAAACGAAACGTACGTATTTTGATGCAAAGTAAGACAGAAGCACTCTTCCCATCGGCCAGTTCACCACATTTACCCCTTTGGAATAGCGTGAACCGATGGCCATATCTGCATATTTGCAGGCTTCGAAAAGTTTAGGCAAATCTTCAGGATTATGAGAGAAATCGGCATCCATCTCAAAAATATAGTCGTACTGATTCTGGATTGCCCATTTAAAACCGTGAATGTAGGCTTTTCCCAAACCGTCCTTCACTTTTCTGACAGATATATGAAGTGTGTGAGGAAATTTTTTCTGCAATTCTTTTACAATATCAGCGGTGCCATCTGGTGAGGAATCGTCTACCACCAAAACATGAAACTCATCTTCCAACGCAAAAACAGCGGAAATTATCTTTTCAATATTTTCCTTTTCGTTGTATGTTGGGATGATAACGAGTTTTTTCATTTCAGTTTGCAAAGATAGTTTTTTTAGACTTTCTATTTTATACAAAATAATCTATAATTTTGCAAAAAAATATCCTTTGCCACTATCAAAGACATTTAACGACCCTGTAAGAATTCCTGAGAATAATGATTGGGTGATTTTTATATTGATCGGCTGCATCTTTCTGTATATATTTATGATGAATGTAATTGAAAGGGAGGCTAATCTGAAAGATTTTCTTTTTCAGAAATATTTCGACTCCAGCAATAATCTTCCGAACTGGATCATTACTTCGGTGGTTTTTGTATTTGTAATGTCGGCTTTAATATCCCAATACGTTCCGGTAATCCCAAGACTGATCACTGAAAATCAGATTTTCGGGTATCATTTAAATAAATTCGGATATACTCTGGCTGTAGTTTCTCTTTTTTATTTTGCAAGAACAAGTTTGAGTTTTCTTTTCTACCACAGTATCGGAGACGGTAAAAAGTGGAATATTTTTTATTTTACTTCCACCAAAATGCAGTTTGTGATCAGCATCCTTCTGATGATGCTGTGTATCGGGCATTACTATTATCCCGTAGAGAAGAATAAGATGTTTGAAATTTATGTGGTATCATTTTCTTTAGTGTTCATTTTCAAGGTGTTGTTTTATATGTTTCATAAAAATAATATACTTCCGCAGAAATGGTATTATAAATTTTTGTATATTTGCACCCTCCAAATAGCACCTCTTTTGATGCTATGGAAACTTTTATTTTTCTAATAAAACTACAAGATGAGAATAAAGTCTATTTTGGTATCCCAACCAGCGCCCAGCGAGTCTTCTCCGTATTTAGAAATTGCGAAAAAGGAAAAGATTAAGATTGATTTCCGTCCTTTTATTCATGTCGCAGGAGTAGATAACAAAGAATTAAGAACCCAAAAGATTGATCTTACTCAGTATACGGGGATTATTTTCACCAGTAAAAATGCAATTGATCATTATTTCAGATTAGCTGAAGAATTAAGATTCAGTGTACCTGATACAATGCGTTACATCTGCCAGTCTGAGGCAATTGCCAACTATCTTCAGAAACATATTGTTTACAGAAAGAGAAAAATCAGTTTTGGTGAAAAGAATTTCGCAGATCTTGCACCACTTTTCAAGAAATTTCCTTCAGAAAAGTATCTTTTGCCTTCATCAGATGTTTTGGGCCCGGAAATTCCTAAAACTTTAGATGCAGCCAATATCGACTGGACAAGAGCTGTAATGTACAGAACTGTTTGCAGTGACCTTACCGATATCAACATCAAGAATTACGATATGTTGATTTTCTTCAGTCCGCAAGGGATAAAATCTCTTCAGCAGAATTTCCCGGATTTTGTACAGGGCGAAACGAAAATCGGCGTTTTTGGACCAACCACTTCAGCGGCTGCCGAAGAAGCAGGTTTGAAAGTGGATCTTATGGCTCCTACAAAAGAAAACCCATCGATGACGATGGCTCTCGAAAAATATATTAAAGCGCTTCACAAGTAAAAAGCGAAGTCTTAAAAAATACCACAGCCGTCTTTCAAGCAAAAGAAAGATGGCTTTTTTTTAATTAAATTTGAACGAAATTTAATATTGAAGATTTTTCATATTAAATCACATTTAAAAAATCAGAATGAAAGCTCCACAGGCAAAAAAAATAGAAAAAATACTGGAAATACATGGTGACCGAAGGGTAGATAACTATTTCTGGATGAACGAAAGAGAAAATCCCGAAGTTGTACAATATCTTGAAGAAGAAAATGCCTACGCAGATTTTGTGATGAAAGATACAGAAGCGTTTCAGGAAGAGCTTTTCGAAGAAATGAAGGCGCGCTATAAAAAAGACGATGAGTCTTTACCATATCTGTTCAACGGGTATTGGTATATCGTACGCTATGAAGAGGGAAAAGAATATCCTATTTTCTGCAGAAAATATCAGAGTTTAGAAAATCCCGAGGAAATTCTTCTGGATGTCAATGTTTTAGCAGAAGGTCATGATTATTTTGAAGTAGGAAGCGTTGCGGTTTCTCCGGATAATGAGTTGGCTTCTTTTTCAACAGACAGTGTAAGCAGAAGGATTTATACCATTAATTTTAAAAATTTAAAAACAGGTGAAATTCTTGCAGACACAATAGAAAATACAACCGGAAAAGCTGTGTGGGCAAATGACAACGAGCATGTTTTCTACACCAGAAAAGATGACAGTTTAAGAGCATTTCAGGTTTACAGACATGAATTGGGAACTGATTCTTCAGAAGACGTGTTGATTTTTCATGAGGAAGATGAAACTTTTGATGTGAATGTTTTTAAAACTAAATCTCTAGAATACATTTTCATCGCGAGTTCAAGCACAATTTCAGATGAGCACAGATTCATACCTTCAAATGACGTTTTTGCAGACTGGATTATTATTCAGCCAAGAATCGATGATCTGGAATATTCAGTAGAGCATTATGAAGATGAATTTTACATCATTACCAATGCAGATGATTCAACCAATTTTAAAATTGTAAAGACCAAAATTAACAATTGCAGCATGGATAACTGGGTTGATGTCATTCCGCACCGTCCGGAAGTTTTGCTTGAAGGTTTTGAGATTTTTAAAAACTATCTTGTCATTGAAGAGCGTGAAGAAGGGCTTTTACAGATTAAAATTATTGACGAAAAGACTCAGGAATCTTATTATCTGCCGTTTTCAGATCCAACTTATACCGCGTACATCGGAACCAATCTTGAATTTGAAACGGAAGTTTTACGTTATGGTTATACTTCTCTTACTCAGCCAGGTTCGACTTATGAATATAATATGAAGGAAAAAACCACTGTGCTTCTGAAGCAACAGGAGGTTTTGGGAGGGAAATTTAATCCTGAAAATTATATTTCCGAGAGAATCTGGGCAGCTTCCAGGGACGGAGAAGCGGAAGTTCCGATTTCTTTGGTTTATCATAAAGACACGAAAAAGTCTGCCGATACACCGTTGCTTTTATATGGTTACGGAAGCTATGGGCACACCGTAGACGCTAGTTTTTCTAATGTAAGATTATCGATTCTGGATCGTGGATTTATTTATGCCATCGCCCACATTCGAGGAGGAGAATATTTAGGAAGAGAGTGGTATGAAGAAGGGAAGATGCTGGAGAAAAAAAACACATTTTTCGATTTTATCGATGCTGCGAAGCATTTAATTCATGAAAATTATACATCTTCAAAACATTTATACGCTATGGGCGGAAGCGCCGGCGGTTTGCTGGTGGGAGCGGTAGTAAACTATGAGCCAGCTTTATTCAATGGTATCGTTGCGCAGGTGCCTTTTGTAGATGTTGTCAGCACAATGTTGGATGAAACAATACCTTTAACCACAGGAGAATATGATGAATGGGGAAATCCTAATGATGAAGAGTATTATCATTATATGAAAGACTATTCGCCATACGATAATGTGGAAGCTAAATCTTATCCGAATATGTTGATTACCACAGGTTTTCACGATTCTCAGGTTCAGTACTGGGAACCTGCGAAATGGACAGCGAAATTAAGAGAGTTAAAGACCGATGAAAATATTCTGGTCTTCAAAACAGATATGAGTGCAGGCCACGGCGGCGCAAGCGGAAGATTTGAGTCACTTAAAGAAGATGCACTGGAATATGCTTTTATTTTAAAATTAGAAAACAGATAAGATGGTGAACGAAGCAGAATATTGGGGTAAAATACAGCAGTTTTTTGTAGAAACTTTTGATACCGAAAAAGATGCGCCCATAGAAACTTACTTATTTCTTATTGGTTTGCAGGAACTGGGAAGCGGACAGCAGAAATATACGAAGGATGACAAAGTAAATCTCATTCATATTGCAGTCTGCAGATTGCTGGAACCTTTTGGATACTATAAATTTTCGCATTACGATGACGACGGATATCCACACTGGGAGGAGTTGGAGCCTCTTCCTGAACTGAGAGCCAATGAACAGCAGCTTTTAATGAAAAAAGCGATCATTCAGTATTTTCAGGATGAGGAGTTGATTTGAAATTTGATATTGTTTTAATTTGAAAATTTCGCAGGCAAAAAAAATGGAGGGTAAAAATTACGCTCCATTTTTTATTTTCAAATTATCTCATTTTTAAATTTCTAAATTGAAAGAATTTCTTCGAGCTGATTTAATCCTGTTTTAAATCCTTCCTCAAAACCCATTTCTACCTGTTTTTTCATATCTTCTTCTGAGGGAAAATGAATGTTGACGGTCACTTTCGTACCTTCTTCCACTCCCGTAAAACCGATGAGCCATTTCGCTTCCGGAAAATCAGGGTTCAGATTTCCATTTTCATCGCAGAAAGAATCCACACCATCGAAGCTCCGGTTTTCTGTTATCTCACCGTACTTTACCTGCGAATAATGCCTTTCACCCTCAGGGCCTACCATCGAGTACAGCCATATTCCTCCTTCTCTAAACTCCTGACTTTTCGTTTCACATTTCCATGGTTTTGGTGCCCACCAGAGATCCAGTAATTCACTTTTGGTAAAATGATTCCACACGGTTTTGACGTCGGCATCGTAGATTTTTGATACATACACTGTTTTCTCGTCAAAATCTTTATTAAAAATAATATCAGTACTCATCGTTTTAATTTTTTAACTGAGAATAAACACCAACTTTCTTACCACTTTTTAATCTTATTTTAATCTCAGATTTATAATTAAATGTTAAAACTTATAATTTTAAGATAAATTATACAATATAATGGCTTGTATTTTGTTTATAAAGTCTTAAAATGTTTACTTTTAACATTCTTAACGCTGCTATGTAATGAATAATAAATTTATTCCCATTATTTCGGTCTTCATGACCATTTCCCTTATCGTCTTTGTTACCCTTCAGTTTTACTGGCTGAAGAGGTATTACACTGCGTTGGAGCAGGATTTTTCGAATAAAGTATATGCTGTACTGGAGAATTCGGCAAAAACTGTTTCTGACCTTGAGGTAGATAAAATTTTAAATGAAGATTACAAAGGATTTAGAGACAATGTTTTAGCAAATAAAGATCAGCCTACTTTGACGACGATTCAGCAGGTAGAAGACTCCGGGAGCCAAAGACAGATTATTTATTCCAAAACACTGGTTGAAAAAGTACAGTTGCCACTCTCGAAAAAAGGAGACACACTGAATCTTACGAAATTATACAGCGATGATGCTGCGTACCGAATTAAAAGAGATACTTCAAAAAGAGAAGCACTCACGGCCGACATCAATCAGGATATTGAAAACGGCGATTACAAAATGAAGGAATTTGTGAAGGTAAAGGGCAATAATCTTCCTATCAACAAAAGAGTAGATCAGAAAACGCTCGATTCCGTAATTTCAAAGGAACTTAAAATGAAAGGCATCACCGCCGAATATGGATTTGGTGTGATGGATAAAAACAATAAGCCGACAAAACTTGAGACGCAGATTTTTAAAAATAAAAAAGAAAGCAACAGCTATTCCTATCCTTTATTTACAGATAATGACGACAGAACGCTTTATACTTTAGCTTTGGTCTTCCCAAAGAAAGAAGTATCTCTTGCGATGAACAACTGGCCGATGCTTTTGGGAACTTTCCTGTCGCTTCTTACTATTTTAGGGATTTATATTATCTCCATTAATTATATGATGCGTCAGAAAAAACTCGCCGAGGTAAAAACTGATTTCATCAACAACATGTCGCATGAGTTTAAAACACCGTTGGCTACTATTTCTGTAGCTACAGACTCGCTGGCAAATGATAAAATCGCCACCAATCCTGAAAAAGTGAGGTACTATTCTTCACTGATAAAGCAGGAGAATCTCAGGATGAAAAAGCAGGTAGAGAATGTTTTAAACATGTCTAAACTGGAGCGGAATGAAGTGAAACTTTTCCTGAAAGAAACCAATGTGAGGGAACTGATAAAAGCAACTACAGAATCATTCAATCTGATCGTTTCGCAGCGGAACGGAAGCTTACAGCAGGAGTTCAATGCGACTAAATATATTTTTAGAATTGATGAATTTCACATTTCAAATATGCTCGTCAATCTCCTGGATAATGCCAATAAATATTCTCCGGACACTCCTGAAATCTTTGTGAAAACAAGAAACGAAGGCAATCTGTACGTTATTGAAATATCAGATAAAGGAATGGGAATGGAAACGCAGAATAAATTAAAAATATTTGAGAAATTTTTCCGTGAAGAAACCGGAAATATTCACAATGTGAAAGGTCAGGGTCTTGGACTTTCCTATGTAAAAAAGATAGTTGAGCTTCACAAAGGTCAGGTCATTGTAGATTCACATAAAGGAGAGGGAAGTACATTTATTATCAAACTTCCAATGGCTTAATTCTAAAATTTAAAATAAACAAAAAATAAAATATGAGCAACCGAATATTATTAGTAGAAGACGACCAGAGTTTTGGCGCTGTACTGAAAGATTATCTTACCATCAACAACTTCGAGGTAACTTTGGCAATCGATGGTGAGCAAGGTTTAAAGGAATTTACAGAAAACGAATTCGATATCTGTATTTTCGACGTGATGATGCCTAAAAAAGATGGTTTCTCATTGGCTGAAGACGTGAAGAAGATCGACAAAAACACACCTATTATTTTCCTGACGGCAAGAAATATGCGTGAGGATATTCTGAAAGGTTATCAATTGGGAGCAGACGATTATATTACAAAACCATTTGATACTGAATTGCTTTTGTATAAAATTAAAGCGATTCTGCAGAGAAGTTCTACGCTCGAAAATGAAGAACAGGAGCAGTTTAAGATCAGCAATATCTTCTTCGATTCTATGTTGAGACAATTGAGAGTTGGCGATAACGAATACAAGCTTTCTCCGAAAGAAAACGAACTTTTAAAATTACTTTGTCTCCACAGAAACGACTTTATGCCGAGAGATTTGGCTTTAAGAAAAATCTGGAAAAAGGAAAATTACTTTACCGCAAGAAGTATGGATGTTTATATTGCTAAACTGAGAAAACTTCTGAAAGATGATGATGGTTTGGAAATTATCAATGTTCACGGTGAAGGTTTCAGACTTTTGGTAAAGAACTAAGAGATTTTTAGATAACTTTAAAATTAAATTGGCAAAGCATTTCGAAATGTTTTGCTAATTTTGTTTTTCAGAGGATTTATATCTTAATCTTCTAAAACAATAGATATCTGATTATGAAAAATATATTTTTAGCATTATTTTCAGTAACATTTTTGGCTGTTTCGTGCAAAAAAGATGAGAAGCCGACATACATCAAAGACGAAAACGGGGTACAGCAACCAACAGCGGGACTGAATAACGCACCTAAAGCTTCGCTAATGAATCAGGCAGGAATAGCCAGCAATTCCGCGGTTCCTCAGGGTATGCAGCAGGTATCTGCGCCTCCCGGTATGTTGAATCCTGAGCACGGTCAGCCAGGTCACCGTTGTGAAATTCCTGTCGGTCAGCCTTTAAACTCAGCTCCGGCTCAAAACGCTGCGCCTTCAGGTCAGAATATCAATGTAAATGCAGGACAGGCCATCAACATCGATCCGAATTCTGTAAGTCCAGGTAAAATTGCTATTGACAATAACGGAAAAGTTGCCAAGACCGCTCCGGGTATGAATCCTCCTCATGGTCAGCCGGGTCACAGATGCGATATCCCTGTTGGCGAACCATTAAGTTCAAAACCAGCCGCCGCCGCAACGTCACAGAATACTGCACCGGTTCAGTCACCACAACCGGCTCCGGCTCCTCAGCCAGTCGTGGCTAATACAGGTCCAAAACCGGCTACCAATCCGGCTCACGGTCAGCCTTGGCATGACTGTGCGAAGCAGGTGGGTGCTCCTTTGTAATAATTTTTGTAGATTTGCCCTGTGAAACCAATACAGCTCATATTGATTATCTTCTGTTTAGGAATTTTTCTGATTCCTAAAGATAATTTTTATGCGCAGGCTTCACAGGAAAACTGCTGCAAAACAGAGTCTAAAACCGAATCATGTTGTGAAAAAATTCATGACGCTCACGATTCCAAAGACAATAAAAAAGACCATCAGTCCTGCAATGACGACTGCTGTTCGTTCTGTATGACCTGTCACACTTTCGTAGAAAATTCATTTGCGAAAAGTAATTTTTGGGATATTCCTACATTTTCAACGATTCAAAAAATTCAGTTTCAATACGCTGATCCTTTTATTTCAAACAGTTTAGAAGAAATCTGGCAACCGCCAAAACTTGGATAATTTTTTAAGTGAAGCAATGATCTGTCTATCAGTCTTTAGTTGATTGTTACACTGTTACATTGCTAATTGTTACATTAATTAAATTATCTAAATTTTAAACAAATGAAATTATATATTACCAGGGTAATCCTTGGCGCATTCATATTATTTACAACTTTCCTCTCAGCTCAAAGTCTTTCTAAAAACCAGTTTCAGGTCAAAGGAAACTGCGAAATGTGTAAAGAAAGGATTGAATCTACAGCCAAAAAAACCGGAGCCAAAACAGCGGTTTATTCTATCGATTCACAGACATTGACTTTTGAAACAAATGAAAATGTTTCATCTGATCAAATTTTACTTAAAGTTGCAGAAGCCGGTCACGACAACGAAAAATACAAAGCCACAGACGATTCCTACAAAAATCTACCCGGCTGTTGTCATTATCAGAGAGATTCAAAACCACATTCTGACTTAGTGGAAGATCACGGACATTCTAAAAATGAAAATGAGTTTTTCGTGAAAGGAAACTGTGGATCGTGTAAAGCAAGAATTGAAAAAGCAGCAAAGGATGCCGGTGCCGATTCTGCTGAATGGAACGCTGAAAAACAAACTGTTCAGCTTCAGTTTAATGATAAAAAAACATCCGCTGACAAAATTCTGATGAAGATTGCTGAGGTGGGCCATGACAACGAGAGGTACAAAACTACTGAAAACGTGTACAGCAAATTACCGTCTTGCTGTCTTTACGACCGTGAAATTCCTTTTGGTGAAGCCAATCCTAAAGTGCATACCGATGAAGGTGAGAAGAAAAGTCAGCACGCAGATGAGGCAAATGACGAACACGACGGTCACGCTCACAATGAAAAAACAATCGATGGAGTTACGGTTACAGCTACAAAAGCAGCAACTTCTTTGAGTAAAAAGGAAGCAGGACTCACTTTTAATATCGACTCTAAAGAACTTTTGAAAGCTGCCTGCTGTAATTTGTCAGAAAGTTTTGAAACCAATGCTACCGTTGATGTATCCTTCAGCAATGCTGTAACAGGAACAAAACAGCTTAAAATGCTGGGTTTAGACCAGAAATATACCAGTTTAACCAAAGAATTACTGCCCGAAATCCGTGGAATTGCATCTGCTTACGGCTTAAATCTGATTCCCGGAAGATGGATTGAAAGTATTCAGCTTACAAAAGGTGGAAGTACGGTGACGAACGGATACGAAAGCATTACCGGACAGATCAATACCGAACTGATCAAGCATTCTGAAAAATCAGAAACAGCACTCAATCTTTTTGCCGATTTCAACGGAAGAGCTGAAGCAAATATCACGCATGTAGAACCTATCAACGAGCACTGGACGCAGACTTTTCTTCTTCACGGAAACGGAACCTTCGGAGATACCGACATGAATGAAGATACATTTCTGGACCGGCCGAAAGGAACACAGATCAACGCGGCTTATTTGCTCAATTATAATGATTTAGGTCACTCGGGTTTTGGTTCGCATTTCGGAATTAACTTTGTTCGGGATGAAAGAACTGCCGGACAGATTGGATTTGACAGGAAACTTCCACAAAATCAGCAGTCGCTGTACGGTGTCGGAATTGATATATCAAGATTTCAGGTTTGGAATAAAACGGGTTAT
Source organism: Chryseobacterium sp. Leaf394 (assembly GCF_001424105.1). Classification (GTDB taxonomy): domain Bacteria; phylum Bacteroidota; class Bacteroidia; order Flavobacteriales; family Weeksellaceae; genus Chryseobacterium. The sequence continues at coordinate 20,915 of NZ_LMQH01000010.1, forward strand.
GTTTTTAAAGGAAAACCTTACCAAAGTTTAGGATGGATGAACCAATACGTCTATCACCAGCAGGATAGTTTTTTTGGACTTAGAAATTATTCCGGTCAGCAACAGACTTATTACTCGAATCTAATTTTTGAGAGCATCATTGGAAATACCAATCACAAATACAAAGCGGGAGCAAGTTTTATGTATGATGTTTACAGAGAAAATTATCTGACTGATGATTTTAAAAGAAACGAAATGGTGCCCGGAGCATTCGGTGAATATACACTGACAGGTACAAAATACACCTTGGTTGCCGGAGCGCGTGTTGATTTTCATAATCTGGCCGGAACTCAGTTCACACCGAGATTAAATTTTAAATATGATTTTACTCCGAAAACGATTTTAAGATTATCTGCAGGAAGGGGTTTCAGAACAGCTTCTGTATTTGCAGAAAATCAGCAGTATTTTGCTTCTAACAGAAGTGTTCAGATCATGCAAAATGGCGGAAATATTTACGGTTTAAAGCCTGAAATCGCCTGGAACTACGGAGCGAGTCTTCAGCAGGAATTTAAACTTTTCGGTAAGAAATCAACAATTGTTGCAGATTTTTTCAGAACAGATTTTCAGGATCAGGTTTTGGTAGATCTTGACAGGTCGCCTCAGCAATTGGTTTTCTATAATTTAAATGGAAAATCCTTCGCCAATTCTTTCCAGACGCAGTGGGATTTTACGCCTTTCAAAAACTTTGATGTAAGACTGGCTTACAAATACTACTATGTTCAGGCAGATTACCTTGACGGCAGAAGACAGGTTCCGTTTATGGCAAAGCACAGAGGTTTTGTGAATCTGGCGTACGCTACCAATAAAAATAAAAACGAAGGATTCTGGAGTTTTGATACGACACTGAATCTCGTTGGAAAACAAAGACTTCCAAATACATCAACAAATCCTGCTGAGTTTCAAATTCCTCAATTCTCAGAATCTTATGCGATTTTAAACGCACAGATTTCTAGAAATTTCAATAAAAGAATAAGAGCGTATCTGGGTGGAGAAAACCTGACTTCTTATCATCAGAAAAATGCGATTGTGGATTTTAGAAATCCCTTCGGAAATTATTTTGATGGCGGAATGGTGTATGCGCCGATTATGAAAGCCAATTTTTACGTTGGGTTTGATGTAAGCTTCTAATGTTTCCAAAGATAAAAATTGAAACGGGTAATTTATAATTGTCCGTTTTTTTTGTATTTGCCAAACTCTCAGAATGATTATTCACTTTGAAAATCTTTGATTTTCAAACTAATGTGTTCTAGATATTCTCAAACATTTAAAATGAAAACTTTGTGACTTATGCTTTAAATAATTCTTTTCTAAGTTTTAAACCCGGTCGTAAATTCATGGTTCCAATTTTGTATCTTTAATCAAATTTTTAACATCAAATAATTTAATATGAAACGAAACGCAACAGCCGTTTGGAACGGTACAGTAAAAGAAGGAAAAGGTCACATCACAACGCAAAGCACCACCTTAAACCAAACGCAATACTCTTTTGGAAGCCGTTTTGAGGAAGGAGTAGGTACAAATCCTGAAGAATTACTGGCAGCCGCTCACGCAGGATGTTTCACCATGAAACTAAGTGCAGAATTGACGCAGGCAGGTTTTACTCCAGATGAACTGACTACGAAATCTGTTATCACTCTGGACCCCGCAGCCGGAAAAATCACAAAATCTGAATTAACTTTAACCGCAAAAGTTCCCGGAATTTCTGAAGAGGATTTTCAGAAATATGCGAAGATTGCGGAAGAGGGATGTCCTGTAAGTCAGGCTTTCAGCTTTGAAATTACTTTGAACGCTACTTTAAGCAATTAGGATATTAAAAATTAATGTATGTATATCAATTGGAACGGGCTTTAGCCCGTTTTTCTTTTTTAACAAGCAAATCGTCTTTAGCCAAAACATAATTTATAACAACGGTAATTTTAAATTTAAATATACCAATCGGTATATTTTTACTATCTTTGCTTTAGAATTTGATTTTATCATGTCAAAAGCGGAAAAAACCAGACAGTTTATCATCGAGAAAACAGCCACTTTGTTTAATACCAAGGGTTATATTTCCACGTCTCTATCTGACATTACCGAAGCGACAGGTTTAACCAAAGGTAGCATTTACGGAAATTTTGAAAATAAAGATGAGGTTGCACTTGAGGTTTATAAATACAATTCCGGCGTCCAGAGAAAAAATTTATTAAGATCTTTCAGCGAAGAATTTCCATCGATGACGGATAAGTTATGTGCTTTTGTGTCCTTTTACAGAAAAAACTGGCTTTCTGTCTTTAAAAATGGCGGATGTCCCCTGATGAATGCTGCAACCGAATCGGACGATACTTTTCCGGCATTAAAAAATCAGGTTAAATTATCATTTGAGCTTTGGGCCGAAACTGTTTCTGACATAATTAAAGCAGGACAGGAAAGCAATGAATTCAGAAACGAAATTAATGCTGAAGAATATTCATCTCTCATCATTATGCTTACCGAAGGTGGGATTTTATTGTCTAAAACGACAGGAGATGAAAAATATTTAAATCTTGCTTTAGACAGAATTTTAGATATCATTAACAGAGAAATCAAACTGAATCCTTTATAAAAACAGTTATTTTATGGACAAATTAAAGGCATTACAATCATTTGTAGGGAAAGAATTTACGGCGTCACCATCACCTTTTATGCGCTGGCTGAATCCTGTAGTTGTGTCTGCAGAAGAAGGCAGGATTGAATTTCAATATACCGTGAGAGAAGAGTGGCTGAATCCTATGGGAAATATGCACGGTGGAATTACAGCCGCAATTATTGACGACATTATTGGAGCGACAATGTTTTCTCTGAACGAGAAAAACTTCATCGTCACCATCAATAACAGCATCGATTATTTTTCCACTGCGAAAGAAAATGATATTATTGTAGCCGAAACGAAAATCATTAAAAGAGGAAAACAGTTCGTCAACGCAGCATGCGAGGTCTGGAATCAGGACAAAACAAGATTGATTGCCAGAGGAACTTCTAATTTGTTTAAAATCAACAGTTAAAATAAAATATCAGCCTAAAAATTCAATCTGATATTAAAAAAATAAAAAATTACTATTCAAGATATGAAAAGAGTTGTCATTACAGGATTGGGCGCAGTAACGCCATTGGGAAATAATGTAGCCGAATTCTGGGAAAACAGCGTCAACGGAGTGAGCGGAGCCAACAGAATCACACACTTCGATACCGAAAAATTTAAACTGAATTTTGCCTGTGAGGTTAAGAATTTTGATCCGAAAGTTTATTTAAATCATAACGAAATAAAAAGAAGCGATCTCTTTTCGCAATATGCCATGTATTCATCAGCTGAAGCCATCAAAGATTCAGGTCTGGAGCTGGAAAAAATGGATCCTTTCGACACCGGTGTGATCTGGGGAACCGGACAGGGCGGCATGTGGACTTTCGAAAGCGAAGTTATGGAATTCACAAAAGGCGACGGAACACCGCGTTTCAATCCGTTCTTTGTTCCTAAGTTTATTGCCAACATGGCTTCAGGAATGATTTCCATGAAATTTGGACTTCAGGGAATCAATTATACAACCATCTCTGCCTGTGCAACAGGAAATACTGCGATCATGGATGCATTTAACTACATCCGTCTGGGAAAAGCAAAAGCGATTATCAGTGGCGGTTCTGAGGCGGCCATTACTCCTGCATCTGTCGGAGGTTTTTCTATTATGAAAGCGATGTCTACAAGAAACGATGATTTTGCCACCGCGAGCCGGCCTTACGATGCCGACCGTGATGGTTTTGTAATGGGAGAGGGTGCCGGAGCTTTGGTGCTGGAAGAGTATGAACACGCCATAGCAAGAGGCGCAAAAATCTACGCAGAATTAGCCGGAGCAGCAATGACTGCCGATGCCTATCACATGACAGCACCACATCCGGACGGTGTTGGAGCGATAAAGGCAATGCAACTTGCAATAGCCGAAGCAGGTGTCAACGTGGAAGATATTGATTATTTAAATCCACATGCAACATCAACTCCTATGGGAGATCTGCTTGAACTAAAAGCGATCAGCAAGTTATTTAAAGGAAGTAAAAATCTGGATGTCAGCGCTACAAAATCGATGACAGGTCATTTGTTGGGAGCAGCCGGAGCGGCAGAAGCCATTCTTTCCATCAAAGCCATTGAGAACGGAATTATTCCGCCTACGATTAATCTTCATAAAATTGATGAGAATATCCCTACCGATGTGAACATTGTTTTTGGGGAAGCTAAAGAGAAAGATATTAATTTTGCGCTGAGCAATGCCTTTGGTTTTGGAGGGCATAATGCAACGCTGGTCTTTAAGAAATTTTCTTAAATTGAAGTAAGAAAAAATGCCGTTTCAATAATCTGGAACGGCATTTTTTGTTTGAAAAAGTGATAGAAAAACAGTAAAATTAATTTCTTCCAATAATCCACCATCTTCCGTCGCCCACAGACTGTAACGTAAAACATCTTCCGCCACCGCCAGTTCCTAAACCTACCGAAGAGTATGAACCACTCGAATCCTGAATGGTTCCACTCAGCGTCCTGGAATTTCCGTCACTGCAGATATTAAGTATTCTTCCTGCATTCGCAGCACTGGAAGTAGGAAGGGTGACATTACCGCTTAAAACTACAGTATAATCATCTGCATTGATGGTATTTCCGAATCTGAAACTGGCTACAAGACCTTTTGTTTTTGTATTTCCATTTACCTGTAAAACGGCATCACTGGCCTGAGATAAGATGTGAAAATCAGAAGCATTAACTCCAACTTTTCCGTTTCGGAGTACTGAAAAAGCATCTGATCTGTTGGTGTTGCTTGTCCCGTTACCCACAACAAAGAGTTTTTTGTTTCGGTCAAGTGATGAGTTGGGCTCAGGGCTTGCATCGCCGGCATTAAATTCACCAATTACCGTATTGCCCTGGTTCCCGGCAGTTGTGCCCAGTCCCAGTGCGGTAGCATATTCTCCTGTAGCTTTGTTTTGATAACCTATCGCGAGTGAAGATGTATTTGTGGCTTCACTGTTATTTCCCATGGCAAAAGAATAATTTCCGCTGGCTTTGGTATCGGCTCCTAAAGCAAAAGAATTGGTGCCTGAAGAATTTGAAGCTGAACCAATTGCTACAGATCCTGTACCTGAAGATTTGGCTCCCTGACCCAATGCTATAGCGTTTTGATTGGTCGCCTCAGAAGCAATTCCCATCGCTATACTTGATTCACCGGATGCAGTGTTGTTCAATCCTATAGAAATAGCTGAGGTATTGGTAGAAAGATTCTGAGAACCAATGCTCACAGATCCTAATCCTGTAACTGTGTTTAAACCACCCAAAGCCACCGCAAAATGTGCGTTGGTTGAAGACTTGTTTGATGCACCCAATAATGTGGAAAAACCACCTTTAGCTGAATTGAATGCACCTGTCACAAACGAACCCTGTCCTAAAGCTCCCATGTCGGCTGACGTAAGTGAGGTTGAGGCTAAGGCAGCAGCATAGGTTCCTACATATGGAAAAGTTTCTGACAAATTGGTAGGATTCCAGGAGAGGTCTGTAGCGTAATTACCCAATGTTCCGTAGTTGGCCGGGGTTGCACCAATCAGTCTCCATCCGTAACTGGTTGCTGATGCAGAAATTCTTTCCAGACCCGTAGGTTTTGTATTGGTATCTATAAATTTTAACCAGACATTCCCTGTGCTGCTGTAATAATAATGCGCCGGAGAATCCATATTGATGTAAGCTCCCGTTCGGTTTGCCGACGGTACAGTGGTGGTAAGATAGACCATCATGCTGTTCTGTGCTGCTGAAACCGGCATCGCCAAAACTTCTGCGCTGGTCAGTCTTGGGATAAGTAATCCGTTAACAACTGAAACTGTACTTTTTGAAATGTCTAATGTAGATTTTGGGTCTGAATTGTTAATCCCCACCTGTGCGGTAATGAATGACATACTGCAGATTGCAGATGCTGAAATAATTTTGCGTAACATGTGTTTTATTTTCTTAGGCGACAAAAATAAATAAAATTGTAGAAACTGTAGTTTTGTTTTAATAAAATTTCAATTTCCTCTGAATAAAATTTCAGTTCGCTTAAAATTTATTTAGACAATTTTTCTCCAATGCTTTTTATGAGATTAAATATCCGTTACAGATCATAATTTAGTTTTACCTGAATTTCTGTTGTTCTGGAGAAATTATAAATTCTGAATATTCAATATTGAGATTCCTTCAGAAAGACTTCTGATGTAGCGTTAGCTTAAAAGTGATATTTAAATTTAATTTAAACTGAATCAGAAAAAATAAATCACTCCAATTTTACTAAATCTGACCTGCTTCAGATTCAGACAAATCTGTTTTGGTTAAGATTCGCCTGCATTTAATCACGAACAACCTTGTCTGAACTAAATGTAAAATGATTTTGAGTTAAAACAACAGTGTTTCACCTCTCTGTAAAATGATTTTTAATTGAAACACACCTGTTTGGACTGATTGTAAAATGATTTTGAATTGAAACAGATCTGTTTGGACTAAATGTAAAATGATTTTAAATCAAAATAACAGTGTTTCACCTTTCTGTAAAATGATTTTTAATTAAAGAAACAGAAAATAAAAAGGGGGAACGTTGAATACTTTTATTTATCCTAAAGCGAGTATTAAATTTAATTTAATGACAGGTCGCAGGGTTATGCCTGTGATTAGGATCTGTGTTGTGACAGTTGATGTCATGATCGGGTGAAACCTTCATCGCTTCAGCGGGAGGGGAGATGTACGGAATGCCCAATTCCAATCCACGGAGAATAAACAATCCACCGAGAACAATCATCACAACCGGAATAATTTTCAGAACCTTCAGTCTGAAACTCTGGTTCATTAAATTTCCGACCAAAACAACCGTGAACATAAAAGGGAGTGTACCCAATCCGAAAATGGCCATAAAGGTTGCACTCTGCCAGATTCCGCCACTCGCAAGGCTTGCTGTGAGCGCCATGTAGACCATTCCACACGGAAGAAGACCGTTCAGTAATCCCGTCGTGAATCTGGAGCGGTAGTCTGCTTTCTGCAGAAGTTTTCCTAGATTAAATTTAACCTTGTAGAGAAATTTAGAAATAAATGGAATTTTTGAGGCAAAATCTTTTCCGCCAAAGGAAAATAACGCCATGATGATCAGTAAAATTCCAACTGCGATTGTGAGGTACTTCTGAAATCCGGCAAATTCAAATCCCTGACCGATAATTCCCAACAACGCGCCTAAAAGAGAATACGTAAATATTCTTCCAAACTGATAGGTGAGATTCTGAAGATAATAGTTGCTCGCCTGCTTTTTTGTAAGCCCCATGGAAAGGGCAATAGGACCGCACATACCAATGCAGTGAAATCCCGATGCAAAGCCGAGCCCCAAAGCTGATATGATTAATGCTATTTCCATGCTACATCGTAATCGATTCTGTATTCTGTTTTATTTTTTACCCATGTTAAACGCAGGGTGTAACTTCCAAATTTCAACAGATTCGCAGGAATTGTAAATGATTTATTCTCATCCAGAACCGCATCTTTTTTTACGTCAAGATTTTTATCGTCAGTTCTGTTTAAGACATATTTTATTCTTGCATTTCCGTTGCTGTAGTCTGCAGGAAATTTGATCGTGATACCGTTTGAGTTTTGGCTGTAAACTGGTTTGTTGACCAGTTTATCGGCTCTTCCTTTGGCATCAATAACCTGCTGATACAGCAGTTCTTCTTCATAATAGTTGTCTGAAACCATTTCAGAATTCTGCTGCCCGTTTGGAAATAAGAAAAGCATGGAAAGTATGAATATTATAAATGCGAGAAGTGCGATCATTACGCCGTGTCCCCAACTTAGATTTTTCATTTTTTAATTTTTAAAACTGTAATTTAAATGGTCCCTCGAAATAAGTCTGATACGAATCGATTAAATTTCCTTTCATATCATAAACACCGATGGTGATGTTCTGTTTAGAAAGTTTCATTTCGTTTTCAGGGAAGCTGATATTGATGGTACCCTTAGATATTTTGTCTCTGTCTACAGTGATTTTCTGTGACACGCTGAAAGTGATTTCTGCATGCGCAGGATCAATTACTTTTATTGTAACAATCTTTTTATCATTGGTTTTGTTGAGAAAGGTATAGTTGTACGTATTGCTGATCTTTCCGTCTCTTACGAAAAAAGTGCTGCCTGCAGGTTTGATGAATTTAGCTTCCATTTCACCGCGGTTGTATAGCAGGAATCCAAGAAAGCCTACTAAAAGCACCAGAACGATTGCAAAACCTTTCATTCTGCCGGTGAATTTAAATTCCGTATTATTTTCAATCTCATTTTCAGAGGCGTATCGGATAAGGCCTTTTGGAAGACCTACTTTTTCCATAACTTCATCGCAGGCATCGATACAGGCTGTACAGTTTACACATTCCAGCTGCTGCCCATCACGGATGTCGATTCCCGTAGGACAAACTACAACACACTGGTGACAATCGATACAGTCGCCTTTACCTGCTGCCTTGCGGTCTTCACCTTTTCTCCATTTTGCGTGGTTTTCACCTCTTTTAAAATCGTAAAAAACATTGATGGTATCTTTATCGATTAAAACTCCCTGCAATCTTCCGTAAGGACAGACGAGTGTACAGACCTGCTCTCTGAACCATGCGAAAACGAAATAGAAAGCAGCTGTGAAAAGAATCATCACCACAAAATTCGTCAGATGTGTAAATGGTCCCTGAGAGACGATATCCAAAACTTCCTCATAGCCCACAATGTACATAAACATGATGTGGGTGATGATGAGAGAAATGACAACGTAAACCGACCACTTCAGGCTTCGCTTCATGATTTTTTCGCTGTTCCACTCCTGTCTGTCGAGCTTCATCTGCCTGTTTCTGTCTCCCTCGATCCAGTATTCAATTTTACGGAAAACAGATTCCATAAAAATTGTCTGAGGGCAAATCCACCCGCAGAAAATTCTTCCGAATGCTATGGTAAAAATGATAATGAAAATAAGCGAGACAATAGCTCCAAGTGTAAGGATGAAAAAATCCTGAGGGAAAAACGGCTGACCAACGATGTAGAATTCTCTGTCGATGACGTTAAAAAGCAAAAAAGGATTTCCGTTGATTTTTATAAACGGAACTGCAAAATAGATTACCAGTAAAAGATAACTTACAAAATTTCTGTAATTGGTATATTTTCCTTTTGGCTTTCGGGGAAAGACCCATTTTCTTTTTCCGGACTGTTCCATCGTTCCAATGGAGTCCCTGTAAGTTTCGGGATCAACTACCTGCCCCTGTCCGCCGCGTACGTCTATATCTTCTGTATCTGACATTTGCTTTGTATTTTAAAAAAAGAAAAACATAATTTGCTATTTTATTTAAGTTTTAAATTAATAACAAATTATGTTTCATTTTATATTTTTCGGTTAACTTCTGCTTCTATTTCTTTTCCCATTTAGCTTCATCACCGTAAGGAGGTGCACCACCTTCTGCCGGAGTAATAGGCTTTTTCATTTGGTTAATAGAATATACGTAAGCAGCAACATTCTGGATTTCGTTTCCTGAAAGAACACCATTTTTACCCCACGCCTGCATCGCAGTACCGGTAACACCGTTTTCAACTACGTGAAATACGTTTTTGAATAATGTTTTCTCAGGTTGGTTATGCCAGAAGTTGTCAGTTAAGTTAGGTCCGATACCTCCTTTACCACCTTCTGAGTGACAAGATACACAGTTGGTTTTGAAAACCTCTTCACCTGCTGCAATGTTATCTTCAGAAAATTCTGCGCTTTCTATCGTAATTGGTGGCTGATCTGCCATAAATTTTGCAATGCTAGCTTCCTGCTCTCTGTATTCAACTTCATATTCTTTTAGCGGGCTTGCAAAATCTGTGAATGCATACGCTGAAATGTAAAGCACCATAAATGCAGTTCCAAACCAGAATAAACCTACCCACCATTTTGGTAACTGATTATCAAGCTCCATAATTCCGTCGAAACCGTGGTCGATAAGAATGTCTTTCTCCTGAGTGTCAGACTGCTTTTTGAATGCAGCTGCATATAATCTCTGGAAGTAAGGAACCTTTTTTTCAGCAAGGTAAGCTGCTTTTTCTTCGTTTGAAAGTTTCTTAAACTTATTGTTTTCTACCAAATCACCAATCGCACTGTGGATGTAAGCCATGATAGATCCAATCACTACAGTACCCCAGAAATACGGCGACTTAAAGAAAGCATAACTCTGAACGAACAGATAATAGAAGATAATAAGCAGGCCGATTATTATAGCAATATTTACAAAAACTGGCGTTCTTTGTTTCATAATAAATTGTTTAATTTTTTAGATTAAAATCATCATCGTCATCCTCAAGCGGTGCGTGCTCTTCTTCTCTGTAGTATTTTTTAGGTTTACTGAAAACGTAAATAATCAGAGAAACGAAAAACAGAATAAAAAGGATCAAAGCCAAAGTCTGGTATAGACCCACGTTGTCCGTGTTGGATAAGATGTCTTTAAAATTCTGAGGAATCATCTTAAATTTTAATGTTTAGTTATTACTTGCTGTTTTTACTTCTGTCGTTTTGATATCAGTACCCAATCTCTGTAAATAGGAGATTAAAGCAACGATTTCTTTTTTCTCAAGCTCACCTTTTGGTCTTTTTGCATAGGCTTCCTTCAAATCCGGAGCTTCTACAAAGATGTCGCTTACAATTTTTGCTGCCTGGTTGTCTGCCCATTTATCTGCAGAGTCAATCTGAGCTTTTGTATAAGGAACATCGTAAGTACCTTTCATAAATCTGATTTTATCAACCATTTTAGATCTGTCTAAATTGTTTGAGATCAACCAAGGGTAACGCGGCATAATAGAACCTGCTGATGTAGATCTTGGGTTGTACATGTGTTTGTAGTGCCAAGAACTTGGGTTTTTACCACCTTCTCTGTGCAAATCCGGTCCTGTTCTTTTTGATCCCCAAAGGAAAGGTCTGTCGTAAACGAATTCCCCTGCTTTAGAATACTGTCCGTTTTTACCGTTAAATCTTACAATCTCATCTCTGAATGGTCTTACCATCTGCGAGTGACATGCATTACAACCTTCACGGATGTATAAATCTCTACCTTCAAGTTCAAGTGGTGAATAAGGTTTCACCGCAGAAATTGTCGGTACACTTTTCTTAAGTGATAAAGTAGGAATAATTTCTATCATACTTCCGATTGAAATAGTAACCAATGACAATACCGTAAGTAACATCGGCATTCTTTCCAACCAAAGGTGGAAACCTTCTCCTTCTTTTCTCTTGTTGCTGATATTTGCCAAAGCCGGAGCTTCTGCAGGAACTTCTTTCTGGAAAGATCCTTTTTTTACAGTCATGTAAACATTCACAACCATCAACAGACCTCCTGAAAGATAGAATAAACCTCCTAAGAATCTTAATTTGTAATAAGGGATAATTGCGGTAACGGTATCTAACCAGTTTTTCCACAGTAAAGTTCCGTCCGGGTTGAACTGCTTCCACATTAAACCTTGTGTAAATCCTGCGATATACATAGGTACAGCATAGAAAATAATACCCAAAGTACCTAACCAGAAATGCCAGTTGGCCATTTTTACAGAGTACATTTTAGTTCTCCAAAGAATTGGTACCAAATAGTAGATTACACCGAATGCCATGAAACCATTCCATCCCAATGCTCCTAAGTGAACGTGACCAATTACCCAGTCGGTAAAGTGACCGATTTTATTGATATTTTTTGTTGCCAGTAAAGGTCCTTCAAAAGTTGCCATACCGTAGCAGGTAACTGCAACCACAAAGAATTTAAGAATAGGATTTTCTCTTACTTTATCCCACGCTCCTCTTAGTGTAAGAAGACCGTTCAACATTCCTCCCCAAGACGGTGCAATAAGCATAATAGAGAAACCTGTTCCCACTGCCTGTGCCCAAGCCGGTAATGCTGTATACTGAAGGTGGTGAGGACCAGCCCAGATGTATACGAAAATCAATGACCAGAAGTGAATAATCGAAAGTTTATACGAGAATACAGGTCTGTCTGCTGCTTTTGGTAGGAAGTAATACATCAAACCAAGTACAGGCGTTGTAAGGATAAATGCAACCGCGTTGTGACCATACCACCACTGTACGATAGCATCTTTCACTCCTGCATAAGCGGAGTAGGATTTCCATCCTGAAAAAGATAAAGGAACTTCAAGATTATTGAAGATGTGGAGCATAAGAACAGCAATCCATGTTCCCAGATAGAACCATATTGCTACATAAAGGTGACGTACTCTTCTTTTTTTGATGGTCATAATCATATTGACCCCGAAGATAAGCCATGAAATTCCTGTAAGAATGTCAATAGGCCACTCATGTTCAGCATATTCTTTTGAAGTGTTGATCCCCATAAAGAACGTGATAAAAGCTGCTACAATCATCAGCTGCCACGTCCAGAAATGAATCCATGAAAGCGTGTCGCTGTACATTCTTGTCTTTAATAATCTCTGAGTAGAGTAATAAACCCCTACATAAACAATGTTACAGACAAAGGCAAAGATCACCGTGGTGGTGTGCAGCATTCTGATTCTTCCAAAACCAAATGCACCCTGCGTATTCATTAAACCCTGAATATTTCCTGACGCCAGACTGTTGATGGTTGTATCATCAGTACCAAACAAAAACTCAGGAAGCTCAGGATAGAAAAGCATCAATGCTGCCGTTAATCCAAACGTAAAACCAATAATTCCAAAAACTATGGTTGCGTAAAGGAATGCACGGACAATATTGTTGTCATAACTAAACTTTTGTGTCTCCATATTAACTATTCACTTTTATCTTCAAATTTACTTTTAATTTCCTCTTTCTCTTTTTTT
>NZ_LMQH01000010.1:33815-55863 GCF_001424105.1 Chryseobacterium sp. Leaf394
GCGGGCGATTCGTCATCTTCAAACTGTCCTTTTCTGGCATATATGATGAACACTACCAGGAAAACTGCAGCCAAAGAAACACTGCAAAGGATCATTAAATACAGAATATCCATTTGCTACAAAATTAACCCTTTTTCGGGGTTCAAATTTAAGGAAAAATAATGAGATTAATCACGAAATACGGGCTTTCGCTAATTTAAAACCAATCTAAATAAGCCTGTTTAAGCCTGTTTTTGAAAGTATTTTCTTCCCAGAATCCATGTCGAAATTGTCGTAAATGAAATCACGGTAATGGAACTCGCCGGCATAATTAAAGCTGCAAAAAGCGGACTCATATTTCCGGTTACCGCAAAGGTTAGTCCCACAACATTGTACAGAAAGCTTATCAGAAAAGTAAGTTTTACAATCGTGATTGAGCCTTTACAGACATTCAGGAAATTGTCTAACTGGGAAACTTTTTCACCGTTCATAATCACATCCGAAGAGGGCGTAAAGCTGTTGCTGTCGTCGGATATCGCAATTCCAACATTGCTTTGTTTAAGAGCTCCTGCATCATTTAAACCATCACCAAGCATGATTACTTTTAAGCCCTTATCCTGAAGGTTTTTAATATAGCTCAGCTTGTCTTCCGGATTCTGATTGAATGCCATCGAACTGTAATTCGGGATGATTTCCTGAAGCTGTTTTTCTTCAGACGAATTGTCTCCGCTCAGAATAAAAATCTTATAATTAAACAGTTTTTTGAACAGATGAGTCAGGTTTTCCCGGTATTCATTTTTAAAAATAAATTTTCCGAGATACTGTCCGTTCTTGCTGATGTAAACCGCGGTTTCAAGATTTTTAGACTCCTGATTATTATATTTTGCAGAACCAATTTTATAAGTATTACTTCTGATATCTGCTTCGTATCCTTTCCCGGAAATTTCTTCAAAGTTTTCAACAGGGAAATACTCATCCTGAATAGTCAGAAATTCATACAGTGATTTTGAAAGTGGGTGATTTGAATTTTTTACCAAACTTTTGATATTGAGTAAATCAAATTCAGGAATTTCAGAACCTTCGTATTTTATGTTTGATTTTTTTCTGTGGGTTATGGTTCCTGTTTTATCAAAAACCAAAGTGTTGACTTTCGCTATTTTCTCAATTGTCAGAGTGTCTTTTACGTAGAATTTATTTCTGCCTAAAATTCTCATAATGTGCCCAAACGTAAAAGGAGAAGAAAGTGCCAATGCGCACGGACAGGCAATAATCAAGACAGCTGAAATCACCTGAAACATGGTCTCAAGATCAATAAAATACCAGTAAATTCCGGCAACTAGTGCAATTCCTAAGATGATGAAAGTAAAATACTTACTGATGTTGTTGATTAAAGTATCAAGCCCTGTTTCATGTTTTTTGAAAGCTTCCTTGTTCCAAAGTTGGGTGAGGTAACTTTGATCCACATTTTTAATCACTTCAAGCTCAAGAGAAGACCCGATTTGTTTTCCTCCTGCAAAAATTTTGTCGCCGGGATTTTTGCTGATGCTTTCACTTTCGCCGGTGATAAAACTGTTGTCTATATTTCCGTTTCCACTAATTAAGATTGCATCCACGGGAATGATTTCGTGATTTCTAACTAAGATTCTGTCGCCGATTTTTATTTCAGAAAGTAAAATATTATCCTGCTTTCCATTGAAATCCACTTTGGTAACTGCAATCGGATAAAAAGATTTGTAATCTCTGTCATAGGAAAGGGAGCTGTAAGTTCTTTTCTGGAAAATTTTACCTAAAAGCATGAAGAACAGAAGTCCGCATAAGGTGTCAAAATATCCAGGTCCGTAGTCGGTGGCTACTTCGTAAACACTTCGTCCGAACAAAACGAAAATTCCCAACACAATCGGAACATCGATGTTGACGATTTTATTTTTTAAACCGTACCATGCTGATTTGTAATAATCTGAAGCTGAATAAAATACCACAGGAATGGAAAGCAGAAACATTAAAAACCTGAATAATCCTTTGTAATGATCCATCCAGTAATCTTCGCCGCCGATATATTCGGGAAAGGCTAAAAACATTCCGTTTCCGAAGGCGAATCCGGCAATTGCCAGTTTTACAAGTAACGATTTATCTAAATGATCTTCATTTTTTTCGGCAGTTTCGAGATTGATGGCAGGTTTGTAACCCAAATTCGTTAAAAATTTAGCTAAATCGCTTAATTTTAATTCGTTATGATTGAATGAAACCTGCAGGGTCTTTCTCGTAAAGTTAACCTGAGAATAATGAATGTCTTTATTGAGTGTATGAAGGCTTTCCAAAAGCCAGATGCATGAAGAGCAGTGAATAACAGGAATTCTGAATGTGACAAGGCTTGTGTTTCCCTCAGAAAAATCAGCTATTCTTTCAAAAATTTCAGGTGTGTCAAGATAATCGAACTGTGATGAATTTTCATCAGGTCTGATTCCTGCTTTTTTATTGAGTTCGTAAAAATTACCAAGATTGTTGGTGTTCAGAATTTCAAAAACAGACTTGCATCCTGCACAGCAAAAGAGCTTTTCGTCGAATAAAATACGCTCCTTTTCTATCTCCTGACCACAATGAAAACAGTTGTCGCTCACCTTCATAAATTATTGGCTTACAAAATTATAACAATTTTTTTTGTTTATCGATTTAAAAAGTTCTATTTTTGTGATAAATGTCATATTAGAATGTCGCAGGAACAACAAGTTGTCATTGAAGAAAGGTTTGCCAAAGTTTTTAATGATCAGTCTTTCAAAGAAAGGCTTTCAGAGAAAGATTACGAGAAATATTTCAATGCCAAAAAGAAATTTACATTTCAAAAACACGATATCATTTTTGAGGACGGAGAAATTCCTAAAGGTATTTACGTCATCGAAAGTGGAGCCGCAAAATTATCAAAATCCGGAGCTTTCGGAAAAGATCAGATTTTAAGATTTATTAAAGAAGGTGACCTTATCGGTTACCGTGCTTTGCTTTGTGGTGAAAATTTTCAGGCAAAAGCAGAAGCCATGACAGATATTGAATGTACTTTTCTTCCGTCTGATGTTTTTATGCATCTTTTGGAAGTTGACTCACAGTTATCTTTTGTAATGCTTCAGAAAATCTCCTACGAATTGGGAGAGTCTTCAAACACTATTACTTTTTTAGCCCAGAAAACCGTCAGAGAAAGACTTGCGGAAATTCTAATTTTACTTGAACAGAAATTAGGAACAGATCCTGAAGGTTTTATCAAAATCTCATTGACGAGAGAAGAGATTGCCAACATCATCGGTACCGCAACAGAAAGTGCCATCAGATTGATTTCCGAATTTAAAGGAGATCAGCTCATCGAAGTAGATGGCAGGAATATCAAAATTCTCAATCACGACAAACTCATGAAACTCGGGCACGTAGTTTTATAGAAAATACCAAACACAAGTCGGCTTCAGCCGACTTTTTTAACTTTAAATAATCACACCATTTATGTCTGTTCATTCTGAAATTAAAAGAGTTACAACGGAAACCTTGCGAAAAATGAAATTCGATAAGGAAAAAATTACAATGCTCACTGCGTACGATTTTACCACTGCAAAAATGGTAGATGCCGGTGGAGTAGATACCATCCTTATCGGTGACTCTGCAGCCAACGTGATGGCGGGTTTTGAAACTACGCTTCCTATTACATTAGATCACATGATTTATCACACCCAAAGTGTGGTGAGAGGAGTTGAGAGGGCTTTGGTGATTGCGGATTTACCTTTCGGAACATACCAAAGTAATCCCGACCTGGCTTTGGAATCTGCTGTAAGAATGATGAAAGAGGGTGGTGCACACGCCATAAAAATTGAAGGTGGAAAGGAAATTTCCAAATCAATTAAGAAAATCATCAATGCCGGAATTCCGATTATGGGACATTTGGGATTAACTCCACAGTCGATATATCAGTTCGGAACTTATAAAGTGAGGGCAAAAGAAGAGGCAGAGGCTGAAAAGCTGATCAGTGATGCAAAATTGTTGGAAGAATTAGGTTGCTTCGGTGTCGTGCTTGAAAAAATTCCTGCGGATCTGGCTAAAAGAGTGACAGAAAGCATTTCAATTCCAACTATTGGAATCGGTGCGGGGTCTCACTGTGACGGACAGGTTCTTGTGTATCACGATATGGTAGGAATGAACAAAGGTTTTTCACCAAAATTCCTCAGAAGATATCTTGATTTGTACACTGAAATCACGGGTGCGGTTTCGCAGTATGTGAAAGATGTGAAGTCTGCAGATTTTCCTAACCAAAATGAAAGTTATTAATGAGAGGTAATAATCTTCAGACGGCTCAGGGCGTTTTATCAATCGCAGCGTTGCTTTGCCTGCTTGTGGGCTGGTTTCATATTTTCCCGGAAAACATCAATCTTTTTCTTTCTAAAAGGCTTTTTTACGTTTTGGTAGGGATTAGTTTTATTCTTCAGGCACCATTTGTGGGCAACAGGAATTTTGTATATCCGATGTATGCTGCGGCAGGACTGTGTATTGTGGGTGCGTTTTTACCTTATGATTCGTCATTTAATTATATTAAAACCATTGGTTTGCTGGCGGGGATTATCATCAGTTTTTCAAACAGATCTTATCAGGGAAGGTAATTTATGGAGGAGCAGATTGTTTACGAAGACAACCATCTTTTAGTCATCAATAAAAAAGTGGGACAGCTCGTACAGGGTGATAAAACCGGTGATTTGTCTTTGCTGGAATTAATAAAAGATTTTATTAAAAAAAGAGATAACAAACCCGGAAATGTTTTTCTGGGTCTGGTTCACCGTATCGACAGGCCAACTTCAGGATTGGTCATTTATGCTAAAACATCGAAAGCTTTATCAAGATTGACACAAATGGTTAAAAACCGGGAGGTCAAAAAAACGTATTGGGCAGTCGTGGCTAAAGAGATGATTCCACAAAGCCAGAGATTGGTTCATTATTTACAGAAAAACGAGAAAAACAACAAAGCTATTGTTTTTCCGAAAGCTACTGAAGGTGCTAAAGAAGCAATTCTCACTTACAATATCATCAAAACTTTAGATAATTATCTTCTGCTGGAAATTGATCTTGAGACAGGAAGGCATCATCAAATCCGTGCCCAGCTTTCAAAAACAGGCGTTCCCATTAAGGGAGATCTGAAATATGGAGCTCCTCGTTCAAATCCAGATGGAGGAATTAATCTTCATGCAAGAAAATTAAATTTTACACATCCCGTTACGAAAGAAGAATTGGAAATCATTGCTCCGGTTCCGCAGAATGATGCGGTTTGGAGGGCTTGTGAAGAATGATTAAGTTTTTATATATTTCCAATTTCTATTGAATAATAGTTAATAATTTTAAATATTATTTAAATCATAATACATTACATAGGAATTTTGTTATATTAGTGGTAATTCTAAAACCACTAAAAATGAAAAACTTCTACAATCTCTTTGGTAACAGACAGAAAGGATATTACACCCTCTTACTACTCTTTCTCGTATTTTTGCAGAAAGTAACTGCTCAGGTGAATTCTTACACTTTTTCGCAAAACAACGGAACTTACACTGAAATTACCGGAACTACCTTAGCACCAGCGACAGGAAACACATCTGCAACAAATTTAAATTCTGCTGTATATCCCTTAACTATTCCATTTAATTTTATATTTAATGGGATAATTTATACAAATGCCAACGTCTCAACCAACGGATTTATTACCTTTGGTAGTACGGCACCAGCTACAACAAATACGACTCCGATTTCCAATACTGCTACTTACGAAGGTGCAGTTTCAGCCTTCGGAAGGGATATAAGCAGTTATTTTGATGTTTCAGGATCATCTGGATTAATAAGCTACGAAACCATTGGTACAGCGCCAAATAGAGAATTGGTGATTCAATGGAAGAATTTCAGACCGAATAGTTCAACAGCCGTTACAAATGTTTACTCATTTTCTTTTCAAGTAAGATTAAAAGAAACTTCAAATGTTGTGAGTGTAATCTATAATTCGGGAAGTTTTCTGGTAGGATCAACTGCGATTTCCGGTACTGTACAAATTGGTTTAAGAGGAGCTAACACTTCCGATTTTAATAACAGGCTAAATGATACAACTATTCTATTTGATACGTCTACACAAGGTACAGCAGTTGCAAATACGCAGTCATTTAATACTTCAGCGTCTACTCCAGGTATGCCCTCCGCTGGTCTTTCTTACGTATGGATCCCTCCAAGTTGTTTGAGACCTGGAAGTGTTTCAAATCCAGCAAGTACAGCTAATACTGCTGACATACAGTGGGTGGCACCTGTAGTGGCTCCATCAAATGGTTATGAGCTATATTATAACATGACAGGTACTGTACCTACTGCATCCACAGCAGCATCGATTTCAAATATTACTTCTACTTCTGTAACGATACCATCACTGAACGCATCTTCAGCTTATTTTGTGTGGGTAAGGTCAGTTTGTAGTGCAAGTGATAAAAGTGAATGGTCTACAGCAGGTACTGCAAAAACCATTTGTGCACCAATTACAGATTGGCATGAAAATTTTGACACTTATCCAACAGGAAATATCGTTCCTGATTGCTGGGCAAGAATAGTTGGAAGCTCCAACACTGCACAGACGATTAGTTCTACAACTCCGGCTTCGGGAACCAGAAACCTTTATCAGATAACTTCAAGCGCAGCAAATACAACAATTGCTGTTTTGCCAGAATTTAGTAACGTTAATGCTGGAACACATTGGTTGAGATTCAAAGCAAGGGCAACAACAACTTCTGGATCATTAGACATTGGATATGTTACAAGTGCTACCGATGCTTCTACTTTTGTAAACATTCAGACTGTAAATATAACAAGCACTAGCTACTTAGCTCAAGATGCAGAGTATAAAGTAATCGTCTCAAATTCTGTACCTGCAAACGCAAGATTGGCTATTAGAAATGGAGGGGTTTCTACGGCTGGTCATTTTTTAGATGATTTCTATTGGGAAGCTAAACCCTCATGTATTGGCCCTTCAGGAATTAGTGTTAGTAATGTTGGTCCTTCATCAGCAGTTATAGGTTGGGCAGCTTCTGTTACGCCACCTGCTGCGGGCTACGATATTTATTACAGTACCTCTGATGTGATGCCTACGGCTTCAACGCCACCTTCTTTAACTGGTATTTCCACTTTAAGTACACCTACTGGCGCTTTGCTACCGCTCACAAAATATTATGTATGGGTACGGTCAAGATGTTCTGCTACAGATTTTAGTGCATGGTCTACTCAGATTGTATTCTTCAGAACACTCTGTCAGCCGGCAGCGATATTATCGACAACAGCAGCAACTGTATGCTCCAATAACTCTGCTGTACTTACTGCAAGCACCGAATCAGGAGCTACTCTTACGTGGTATGATGCGATGAATGGGGGTAATGTAGTGGGAACGGGTACTTCTTATACTACGCCGCAATTATCTACATCAACTGCTTTCTATGTTGGATCGTCTACACCAATTGTCGTGGGTGCTGCACTTCCCGATGCTATTTCTAATGATGGTTACACATTGGAAGCTGGATTGTTTTTTGATGCTGTATCTTCATTTACAATTGCAGGCGTATACGTATATCCAACTGGAACAGGCGCTGGAACGGTTACAATTGCTCTGCAGAATGGAGGTGTATCACCCGCGACTACCATTCAGAGTATTACTGTGAACTTAACCGGTACTGCATCACCTTATGTAAAAACTTATGTACCACTAAATTTCGCTATTACACCAGGTACAAACTATAAATTAATGATGCTAACAAAATCTGGTGGTGTGACAGGGCTTATCAGAGAGTCTGGTGCATCATGGGGAGCTTATCCGCTTACAATGCCGGGTAAATTCTCTATTACCAATGGCAATTGCTGTTCTGGTAATACCACCTCCACTTCATACTATTATTTTTATGATTGGCAAGTAACTACTACTTGTGAATCGCCTAGAACTGAAGTGATGGCTACCGTAGATGGTGGATGTCTTTCAACATCAGAAACTAATGCTGAAAATAAATTAAAAGTTTAGCCTAATCCTTTTTCAGACGTAATTTACCTGTCAGATGCTTCAAAGGTGAAAAACGTGAAGGTTTCTGATGTTTCAGGTAAAGTTTTGCGTACTATTTCAAAACCGGAAGCTGAACTTAGATTATCAGAACTGCCTTCAGGAATGTATATTTTAGTTCTCGAAATGAATGATGGTACAGTACAGACCATTAAGACGATTAAAAAGTAATTTGAATATTAAAATTTCATAAAAAGCCGGGGAAATCTTCTCCGGTTTTTTTATGTCTGAAAATCAATGCTGAGACTTATTCCAAAACAAAAAACCGGTTCTTGTTTTAAGATCCGGTTTTATAAATTTATTGATAACTGTTATCTGGAAAAAAACGTACTCATCACTCATCACTCATCTCACTGTCCCTGCTGCAAAATTCCACCATTGCTTTCGCCCTGGCTGGTATTTTTTATCATGTTGGGATCTTCTTTTGCCAGTTTGTTTTTGGTAGGTATTTTATAATTTACCGTGATTCCGAAACTTCTGCTGTCAAATTTATTTGAAGTTAAAACTGTTCCTCCTGCCGAGCGGGCAAGAATTACACTTTTATTCTGGTTGAAAATATCCCTCGCGTATACCGAAAGATTAAGACGGTCGCTCATGAATTTTTTTGAAACGGTGATATCAAATGCATTATTCAGAGGTTTTGCAATTTCGAAATAATAGAAATTCCCTTTTGGAGTCAGAATATTGTAGTTCGCCTGCAGTCTGATGTCTTTTGGAAGAATAAACTGTCCCATCACACTGTAAACCCAGAAACCCCTTGTCTTAAAATCAGGGATCTCCTGAATCTGATAGCCGGCATACAGGTAAAGCAGGTTCATCTTATCAGGATTTACATTAAATTTCATCAACTCGCTGAAAGGCGTATTGAAAAGCATAAACGGAATTGGCATTCCAAAATTAAAACTGTGCGTTCTCAGACTGTTGATCTGTACCTGCTCGTTGCTGATCAAATTGTTGGTACGCGTAATTCTCTGCACAATCTGATCTTTCACCCAACTCGTGTTGTAGCTGATGAAAGCGTAATCGAAGGCACTGATTTTAAATTCAGCATTGTCATAGATTGTTGGCTGCAAATCAGGGTTTCCGCTGCTTGTTACCACACTTGTTCCTAAAGTGGTGTTGTTAGGATTTAAAACAGAAACACTCGGAAGCGTAATTTTTTTGTTGTAATTCAAATTCACAAACAGCTGCTTCATTAAATTATACTGAATACTCGCATTCGGAAAAACTTTAAACTTTTTAAATGGAGTCAGATCTTTCTGAACCAAAGTATTCTGATTGTCAAAAGCTCTCGTAATTCCACTGATGTCGTAGTTTTCGGCTCTTGCTCCGGCAATGAAATCAAATTTTTTCAAAGTCGCCTGAAATTCCAGATATCCTGCAAGTGTCTGTCTTGTGTAATCGAGATTGACGATATTTCTGTTTTGGGTTTCAAAATTCTGCTGATCATATAGTCCTCCAAAACTCACTTTTCCTTCATCTAAAATTTTAAGTGGCTGAGAATAGTCTACTTTAAAATTATAAAGATTAAACTGTGAAGAGTTCTCAAGATCTAAAAATGATAAATTGCCAGCGTTTCTCTGACTGAATTCAGAATCGCTGTCGTTGAAAGTGAATTTAAAATCAAGTTTTTTGTTTTTATCGTCAAATTTTTTCTGATATGTTGCTGAAACTTCCTGTCTCAAACCTTCAGAATTGCTTAAATAATCTGTTGTGTTGGTTCCGTTCAGAAAAACATCTGTTCTGATGTCTGAATTATTATTGTTGTGGCTCACGTCGTAGTTGACCAGTAATCTGTCTTTTCCAAGTTCAAAGGTGAAGGCAGAATTCACATAATATGTTCTTCCTACAGAGCTGCTGTGATTTTTCGTAAGCACATCAAATTGTGAATCTGAAAGGCTTTCACGGTAATACTGTCCGAGATTCACCTGCCATCCGAACCATTTGTTTCTCGAGTTTAAAGCAATCGAATTGTTAAATCTGCTTCTGTATCTGTCGTAATTTGAAAAACGGTAACCTCCGTTGTAGACGGCAGTCAGATAATTTTTTGCAGATTTGCTGGTGATGATATTCATAATCGCTCCACCAGAAGTCGCAGGAAACTCTGCGCCCGGCTGTGTAATCACTTCGATTCTGTCTACTGAGTTGGCGGGCATTCCTTCAAGAAAAGCGGTAAGTTCGTTGCTTGAAATGTTCAGCGGTCTTCCGTCCATATAGACTTCAAGCGGTTTTCCCTGATACATCATTCCTACCATTTCGGAAGCTACCAAACCCGGAAGTTTTTTCACGCCTTCCATCACAGATCCGTTGTTGAGATGTGCCTGCTCAGAAAAATCGAAAATCGTACGGTCGGCTTTCTGCTCAATTGCCTTTTTTGTTTTGGTGATGGTTACGCCATCAATTTGTTTTTCCTTGGGAGCCTCTGTCGGTTTTTCCTGGGCAAAAGCAAAGATACTTCCTAAAAATAAGAGGGTAATAAGCGTTTTTTTCATGGATGTTTTTATAATATCTGGTTAGACGCAAAAAAACAAGATATGTTACAAAATGCGTTTTGGAAAAGGAAAATTTTGTTCTATCTAATCATTTTGAGAATGAGACTTAAAAGATCGCTTCAGATTAAATCATTCTGATGGTTGAATAATTAAATTTTTTGATAGCTAAATTTTTTAATTTAAATAAATAGGTCCTCAAATTTTGTCATTTCGTAAACAAAGGAATAGAAATTGAAACCGATTAAGAATATCCCAATATTTAAAAATAAAATATCAATTAAAATGATACAAAAAGACGCCATCATTATCGGTTCCGGACAGGCAGGAAATCCTCTTGCTATAAAATTATCTGCAGCCGGCTGGAAAACAGTTTTAATAGAAAAGTCTGAAGAGATGCTGGGTGGTGTCTGCGTAAATGTGGGATGCACGCCAAGTAAAATCTTAATAGCCTCGGCTAAAGTAATGCACACGATAAAGACGTCAGAAAAACATGGGATTGCAGTTCCCGAAGTATCAATAGATTTTGAAGCCACTCAGAAAAGGAAGGAAAAAATTGTCGAAGATTCCAGAAAAGGCGTGAAGAAAAATTTAGAGGAAGCCGGGAATCTTGACCTGATATTTGGAACGGCATCTTTCAGCGGAGAAAAAACAATTTCTGTGCAACAGGAAAATGGCGAAACTGTTGAATTTACAGCGCCTCACATCTTCATCAACGCCGGATGCAGACCCGCAACTCTTGAAATTGATAGCTTAAACAATGTAAAATGGTACGATTCTACAGGAATTCTTGAACTTCGTGAAATTCCCGAAAAATTAATCGTGATTGGCAGCGGTTACATCGGTCTGGAATTGGGTCAGATGTACAGCCGTTTCGGAAGTGAAGTAGTTATCGTTGATAAAGCAAGTCAGATCATGTCTAACGAAGATGAAGATATTGCAGCCAGTCTGCAGGAAATACTGGAAGAGGAAGGACTGAATTTTCATCTTAATGCTGAGATTGAAAAAGTGGAGCAGAACGGTCAAGAAATTACTTTAACTTTTTCCAAAGATCATCAGCAGAAGCAGATCAAAGGAACGCATTTGTTGATCGTCCCCGGCAGAAAATCCAATGCAGACAGTTTGAAGCTCGAAAATGCCGGCATAAAAGCAGACGAAAAAGGATATATCAAAGTAAATTCTAAACTGGAAACCAATGTTGATGGGGTCTACGCACTTGGAGACATTAAAGGCGGTCCGCAGTTTACCCATATCGCTTACAATGATTACGTGATTGTAAGTGATAATATTTTGGATGAAAAAACGGGTTCTACAGAAGGAAGAATCATTCCGTACACAGTCTTTACAGATCCGCAGGTCGGCAGAGTAGGCTTGTCTGAAAAAGAGGCAACAGAGAAGAAACTAAATTTTTCGGTCATCAAAATTGAAGGTAAAAGAATTACACGTGGACTGGAATCCGCAGAAATACAAGGTATCTGGAAAGCAGTCGTAGATCAGGACAGCGGTAAGATTTTGGGAGCTGCGATCATCGGCACCGAAGGAGGAGAAATGGCATCTATCATTCAAATGGCGATGACCGGAAATATTCCTGCTAAAGATTTACAGACTTTCATTTTTTCGCATCCCACGTATTCGGAATCTTTGAATACGCTGTTTGATGAACTGGAATAGACCGCTTATTTTAAGTAATCAAAGGTATTTTCCAGTTTGTATTTCGGACTTCTCTTCAAAAAATCCATAAAGAATGCAGTGTGCGCTCCACCCATTAAAATAAATATTCTTTCATTTTTACTGATTGGAATTTGGTTTAAATTAGAAAACATTACAAGGTTTCTGTGATAGAATTTCGCGGCTTCATCAGCACCTTCAGATTTTCCCTTGGTTGAAATATACGTCAGCATGTCTGCGTTGAAATTAATTAAACTTTCCAAATACTGAGGATGATTATTGAGCTTAAACAAATCATAGAAAGGGATTCCATCCTCAGGATTTTTTCTGTCGTTTTCTGCTGATAATTTCCAGTACGCATCATTTGTATTTTTATCCATCTTATTGGGAACGAAATACCCGATTTTATAGTTGTAATTTTCTTTAAAATCAATTCCAAAAATCTTTTTTGAGCCACTCAATCTTCCAACTTCGTAAGCCAAAAGTTCGCGTTCATCAGGATTTTCAAACTTCAGTTTTGGATTTTTTACATATTCCTGATAATACATATTTCTCAGACTGTCATTTTGCGGTAAATCTTCGATCACAATAATTGTCGGTTTAAACTCAGCCAGAAGTTTCGCAACTTTCTTTATTTCGAGCTGGTTTTTTAAATCATGTTCATTAAATTCGGTGCTGTTTGCATCCGGAGTTTGTCCCATGTGAAAGGTGGCGACATTTAGTACGGGGACAGCATCATCAAATTTTGTTTTATAAATAGTAAGTTTGTCGTACGGCGTTTTCTGAGCAAATATTTTCGCAGCCAACAAAAGTAATAAAGGGATAAGAAGTTTGTTGAAATTCATGAGTTTTAATTTTAAATTTATTCAAAACTAATGGTCATTTATTTTTTATGAAACAGCTTTTAGAGGAAGAGTCAATTTATTCAGTTAAAATAAATTTCATCCGAAAAACCGATGGGTTTGTAGAATCGGGAGTGGCAGTTTTAAATGAAATTTTAAATTTGCTTTATGAAAATTGAAAAATTTATTTATCTGCATATATTTTTCTGGGTAATTTACCTCATTGGTTCTGTCGTCCTCCCTGGAATCGCCTATGGAATCAGCTCTGTCATTCTCGATATTACGTTTTTCGTGGCTAGCTTCATATGTTTTTATGTAAATTATTTCCTTGTTGTTCCAACGTTTTTCCATGCCGATAAAATTTACCGTTCTGTTTTTGCTTTTTTTATCAGCGTAAGTTGCTTTGTCGGGATACGGTATTCTATTGAACAGTGGCTTTTCCCAGCAATTTTTAATATCAGAAATTATCCGGCGGACACCAATATTTTCTATTATTTTTTTGATAATGTTTTCTACAGCAGCACGACGATTTTTATAAGTACAGCATTTTGGTTTTTCAAATATTTTATCAATGCGGAAAAAGAAAAATCGGAATTGACTGAAGCGAAGAAAACTGCAGAATTACAGGCTTTAAAAACACAGATTAATCCGCATTTTATATTTAATTCTCTGAATAATATCTATGCTTTGGTTTATCAGAATTCAGAGAAAGCATTGCCGGCAATTGAGCAGCTGGGGCAATTATTAAGATACACAACCAAAGATCTTGAAAATGATTTCATTACTTTAGATAAAGAAATTGGCTACCTCGACAGTTTGATTGAACTTGAAAAATTGAGAATTAAAAATCCTGAATTATTGAATGTTGAAAAAATACTGAATGATCCGGAACTCAAAATTTCACCGATGATTTTAGTTCCGTTCGTTGAAAATGCTTTCAAGCACGGAGATTTTAGAAATAAAGGTTTTGAGATGAAGATTTCGGATGAAAATAAAATTCTGCATTTCTATCTCTTCAACTTCAAAAGTGAAAAAATGAAAGATGAGATTTCCGGAATCGGAATTGAAAATGTGAAAAAGCGTCTTGAAATATTGTATCCCAAAAAATATGAGCTGAAAATTACAGAAACAGATATTGATTTTACAGTAGATTTAAAGATTGATTTGAATGAAAAAAATTAAGTGCATTATTGTTGATGACGAGCCGCTTGCCGTTGCGCTTCTCGGGAGTTACGTTGAGAAAATTCCTCTTTTAGACCTTGTTTTCTCGTCAGAGAATCCTGTTGAAGCTTTAGAATTTATTCAGAGAAATGAAGTTGATCTTGTGTTTTTGGATATTCAAATGCCCGAACTCAACGGAATCAACTTTATGAAAATTGTCAGTGACAAAATGAAATATATTCTCACCACTGCGTATTCAGAATATGCTTTGGAAGGCTATGAGCACAACGTTGTCGACTATCTTTTAAAACCAATCTCTTTCGGCCGTTTTAATCAAAGTATTCTGAAAGTTCAGGAACGTTTTCCTTTGGATGCAGCTAAAGAAGTCAGTCACTTCTTTGTAAAATCATCTGGTCAAAAACACCGGATCAATTTTGATGAAATTCTTTATGTAGAAAGCATCAAAGATTACGTGAACATCAAAACTGAGACTCAGGAATATATAGTTTTGGATACTTTAAAATCTCTTGAAAATCAACTTCCTGCAAATTTTACAAGGATTCACAAATCGTTTATCTTAAATTTAAATGAGATCAAAAGTGTAGGTTCAAAAAAGATTATTCTTAATTCCGGACATGAGGTTCCCATCGGTGATATGTATAAATCAAATATGCTGGAAAAGTTGAAATAAAAAAGCAACTCCAGTTTTGAAGTTGCTCTCATTATCTTAAAAGAAATTTTAATTTTCCTGTTGCTTAATCAAATTCAAAGCAGAACCTGCCTTAAACCAATCAATCTGCTGATCGTTGTATGTATGATTAGCCAAAACAGTATCTTTAGTTCCATCAGTGTGAATGAATTCTAAAGTCAGCTGTTTCCCTGGAGCAAATTGATCTAAATCTAAGAAGTTAACCACGTCATCTTCCTGAATTTTATCGTAATCTGTTTCATCAGCAAAAGTCAATCCCAACATTCCCTGTTTTTTCAGGTTGGTTTCATGGATTCTTGCAAATGATTTTACCAGAACAGCTTTTACACCAAGATGTCTCGGCTCCATCGCTGCGTGCTCTCTTGAAGAACCTTCACCATAGTTTTGATCTCCCACAACAATCGAAGGAATTCCTGCAGCTTTGTACGCTCTCTGTACAGCAGGAACTTCGCCGTAAGCACCATCCAATTGGTTTTTTACTTTGTTGGTTTCCATGTTGTACGCATTTACAGCGCCGATCAACATGTTGTTTGAGATATTATCTAAGTGTCCTCTGTATTTCAACCACGGTCCGGCCATAGAAATGTGATCAGTCGTACATTTTCCGAAAGCTTTGATTAAAACTCTCGCTCCGGTTATGTTTTTACCATCCCAAGCCGGGAATTCTTCCAGTAACTGAAGTCTGTCTGAAGTTGGACTAACCTTTACTTCAACAGTAGAACCATCTTCTGAAGGCGCCTGGTAACCATTGTCATCAACGGCAAAACCTTTTGAAGGTAATTCCGAACCGCTTGGCTCATTTAATTTTATCTGTTCACCGTTTTCAGCAGTTAAAGTATCTGTAATCGGATTGAAATCTAATCTTCCCGAAATTGCGATAGCTGCTACCATTTCCGGTGAAGCTACGAATGCGTGCGTATTTGGGTTCCCATCGGCTCTTTTTGCAAAGTTTCTGTTGAAAGAGTGAATGATTGAGTTTTTCTCACCTTTATCAGCACCCTCTCTGTCCCACTGTCCGATACAAGGTCCACAGGCATTGGTAAAGATTCTGGCATTTTCAAATTTTCTGAAAGAATCTAAAAATCCATCTCTTTCTGCGGTAAATTTCACCTGCTCAGAACCTGGGTTGATTCCTAAAATAGCTTTTGGTTTTACACCTTTTGCCACTGCATCTTCAACGATTGAAGCTGCCCTTGACAAATCTTCGTATGAAGAGTTGGTACACGATCCAATCAATGCCCATTCCACTTCAATTGGCCATCCGTTGGCTTCTGCTTTTGCTTTAAATTCAGAAACCGGGGTTGCTAAATCTGGTGTAAACGGTCCGTTCAAGTGAGGAGCCAATTCTGAAAGGTTAATTTCAATCACCTGATCGAAATATTGTTCAGGGTTTGCATACACTTCAGCATCACCCGTTAAATGTTCCGCAACTTGGTCTGCAGCATCTACAACATCCTGTCTTCCGGTAGAAGCCAGATATCTTCTCATCGAATCATCATATCCGAAAGTCGAAGTAGTGGCACCGATTTCAGCACCCATGTTACAGATTGTTCCTTTCCCTGTTGCGGATAAAGAAATTGCACCATCACCGAAATATTCTACGATGCATCCGGTTCCACCTTTTACGGTAAGAATTCCGGCAACTTTTAGGATAACGTCTTTTGCTGAGGTCCAGCCAGACATTTTACCGGTTAATTTTACACCGATTAATTTTGGCATTTTTAATTCCCAAGCCATTCCGGCCATAACGTCAACGGCATCTGCACCACCAACTCCGATGGCAACCATTCCTAATCCGCCTGCGTTAACCGTATGAGAGTCTGTTCCAATCATCATTCCTCCAGGGAAAGCGTAGTTTTCTAAAACAACCTGGTGAATAATTCCGGCCCCAGGTTTCCAGAAACCGATTCCGTATTTATCACAGACCGAGCCTAAGAAGTTGAAAACCTCAGAGTTTTTATTGATTCCTTCCTGTAAATCTGATTCTGCACCCACTCTCGCCTGAATCAGGTGATCTGCGTGAGCAGTTGAAGGCACGGCAACTTTGGCTTTTCCTGCCTGCATAAACTGTAAAAGAGCCATCTGAGCGGTTGCATCCTGCATGGCCACTCTGTCCGGAGCGAAATCCACGTAGGAATTTCCTCTTTCATGTTCTTTTGTTGCGTTTCCTTCCCACAGGTGGGTGTAAAGAATTTTTTCTGAAAGTGTCAACGGCTTTCCTGTAATCTCTCTTGCTGCTGCAATTCTTTCAGGATAGCGTTCGTACACTTTTTTGATCATGTCAATGTCGAATGTCATATCTATTTTAATTTTTTTATTTTCAATAATTATTTTCTGCCATTTTCTTAATGATAATGCAGAAAATCATCCCAAATAATAGTAACAAATTCTGTTCCTTCAATCTAATTAAAGGCATAAAATAGGATGAATGATTGTAATTATTTGTAACAATCAAGTTAAGAAAAAATTAAACCTTACTCGTTAATTTATATCAAAATAATTCTTGATAAGCTTAAATAGAACCGTTCTAAAAAAGAAAACTTTCCCTAGTAATTAAGGTATATCTTTCATGTCATTTTTTTAAGATAAAGAATGACATGAAAGATATTTTAGATAGGTATTTAAACTGTAAAAGTCTTTTATTGTGGCTGTTTTGCTCATATGTAAATATTATTGTTTTCTTCTTTTTATTGATGATAATTCAATGATGAGCTATAAATTATTGTAATATAGTTATATTTTTTGTTAATTTTTTGTTTTTTGATTGTAAATAAAAATAATTTTTGAAGTAGCTTTACATACCATTGTAATCACTTATTAATGAATTGTATTGGCTTTAATCTATTTTCACTAAAATCAACCAACAAATATTAAAATCATGAACAAAGAAAAACTAAAACTGTATGTCAATCTTAGAATTGCTTTGGCCGATATAATCAGGAAATCGGGCATCTTATTTTTATTACTCTTCGGACTTATCTCACAAATGAA
This sequence comes from Chryseobacterium sp. Leaf394, assembly GCF_001424105.1. Lineage (GTDB taxonomy): Bacteria > Bacteroidota > Bacteroidia > Flavobacteriales > Weeksellaceae > Chryseobacterium. The sequence goes on from NZ_LMQH01000010.1 coordinate 51,744, forward strand.
CGCACAACGCACAGTTGAAAAACTCAATCGAGGTTTAGTTGCAATGCGATTAAACGCTAATCAGGTTTATGTAGGTTGGAGAATGTTGGGAACCGAAGAAACAAATACAAGCTATAATCTATATTTTAATAATGTAAAAGTAACGGGAAGCCCTTTTACAACCACTACAAATTTTAATCACGATATTACGACCAACGGAATTTACACCGTTCGTGCCATTATTAATGGTGTAGAACAACCAGCTTCAGAGCCTGCTACTGTATGGGCAAATCCATATTTAGACATTGCAATGCAGATTCCTCCCGGAGGAACTACTGTAAGCGGGTCTTATACTTATGAAATAAATGACTGCAGTGTGGGTGACGTAGACGGAGATGGACAGTACGAAATTTTCGTTAAATGGGATCCAACCAATTCAAAAGACAATTCACAGCCCGGTTTTACGGGCAACGTTTATATTGACTGCTATCGCTTAGACGGAACACGTTTATGGAGAATCGATTTAGGAAAAAACATCCGTGCTGGTGCTCATTATACCCAGTTTATGGTGTATGATTTGGATTCGGATGGTAAAGCAGAATTGGCTTGCAGGACATCGGACGGAACCATAGATGGAACTGGAGTGGTTATTGGAAATGCAGCAGCAGATTACAGAAATCCAAACGGAAGTACAACATCAACAAGTACTTATGGTGCAGTTATATCAGGTCCTGAATTTCTAACTATTTTTAATGGTGAAACAGGAAAAGCAATGGCTACAACCGATTATTTGCCTGTACGCGGTAGCGTACCTTCTTGGGGAGATAGTTATGGAGGCCGTTCTGAACGTTTTCTTGCCGCTGTCGCTTATCTTGACGGATCTAAACCCAGTCTAATAATGGGACGTGGTTATTACACAAGACTCGTACGTGTGGCTTGGGACTGGAGAAACGGTAAGCTTTCGCAACGATGGATTTTTGACAGCAGTACGTCTGGAAATTCTGCAGCAGCAGGCATGGGGAATCATCAAATGACTGTAGGCGATGTTGATGGTGATGGCAAAGACGAAATAATTAACGGTTCCAGTGCTATTGATGATGATGGTACTTTGTTATTTGCTAATACTTTAGGTCATGGGGATGCTTTACATATGACTGATATGGATCCGGATCGTCCTGGAATGGAAATATGGCAGTGTTTAGAAGAACCTGCTAAATATAAAACGAAAGGTTTGGTTTTTTTAGATGCAAAAACAGGAGCTACATTATGGGGAATACCTTCAACTGGGGACATAGGACGTTGTAATGCTGCAGATATTGACCCACGTTACAAAGGTAATGAATGTTTTGGAAGTGCAAATGGCGTAAACTATTTAATGGATTGTAAAGGAAATCTAATCAGCAATAAAAAACCGACACAAAATTTTTCTATCTGGTGGGATGGAGATTTGAACCGTGAATTATTAGATTCGAATAAAATAGATAAATGGGATTATATTAATGGGAAAACAGTTAATATACTTACTGCTACAGGATATTCATCAAACAACACCACAAAAGCTACCCCATGTTTAAGTGCCGATCTTTTTGGAGATTGGAGAGAAGAGGTGATATTTCGTAAAAATGACAATACTTCCATCAGGATTTATACAACCAATATACCTACTACCCATAAATTATATACTTTGATGCATGATCCCCAATATAGACTGGCAATTGCCTGGCAAAATTCGGCTTACAATCAGCCTCCACATCCAAGTTTTTACTTAGGAGTTGATATGGCAGCACAAACAAAGCCAAATGTAGTTACTGCGGGAGCAAATTCATCTCAGAATGTGCAATCAGCTGATGCTGTGATTTATCCGAATCCTGCTGGTCAAACTTTCACAATTAAGGCTGAAGGAGTGTTTACTTATGCCATTCATAACATGTTAGGTGTGAAAGTAGGCTCTGGAAAAGGAAAAAACCAAACTGAAGTTAGCTCCTCGGGTACGGGCGTATACATTGTTACGGTTCAGTCTGAAAAAGGAACATCAAATATCAAATTGATAAAAGAATAGAAAATAATTTATTGCCAGATCTTGATAATATGATTGATTCTATAAAAAAAAGAAAAATTCTAGTCCTGAAGGGCTAGAATCTTTCTTTTTTATTAAAATTAAAGGATTTTTTCGACTTTAATGTAAAATCTATTAATGACCAACAGTCACCAATTCCTTGATAGAAGGAACGAAAGTCGTCAAATCAATACCTTCAACTGCTGCTTTGTACTCTTCAATGCTTGGAATTCTTCCAATGATCGCAGACAGTACAACAACCGGTGTAGAAGCTAATAAAGATTCACCTTTTTTACGTTCAGAATCTTCAACCACTCTTCCCTGGAACAATCTTGTAGAAGTTGCCAAAACAGTGTCTCCTTTTTCAGCTTTTTCCTGGTTACCCATACAAAGGTTACATCCCGGACGCTCAAGGTACATCATGTTTTCATACTGAGTACGTGCTTCACCTTTTGGAGCATTGTCGTTGAATTCAAAACCGGAATATTTTTCTAAAAATTCCCAGTCTCCTTCAGCTTTTAACTCGTCGATGATATTGTAAGTAGGCGCTGCCACTACCAATGGCGCGTTGAATTCCACTTTACCGTTTTTCTTTTCGATGTTTTTCAACATCTGAGAAACGATTTTCAGGTCACCTTTGTGAACCATACATGAACCTACAAAACCAAGGTCAACTTTTTTCTCACCTCCGTAGAAAGTAAGGTCTCTGATGGTGTCGTGCGTATATCTTTTGGAAACGTCGTCGTTGTTTACATCCGGGTCAGCAATCATTGGCTCAACGATGATGTCCAGGTCAACCACAACTTCTGCGTAATATTTTGCATTGGAATCCGGAGTCAAAGCTGGTTTGTCACCCGTTCTGATTTCCTCGATTCTCTTGTTTGCTTTATCAATTAAGCCCTGAAGAACCTGATTGTGATTATCCATTCCTTTGTCGATCATAATCTGAATTCTGCTTTTCGCAATTTCCAGTGACTCGATCAAAGTATCGTCTTCAGAAATACAGATAGATGCTTTTGCCTTCATTTCTGCAGTCCAGTCTGTGAATGTAAATGCCTGGTCAGCCGGAAGTGTTCCGATGTGAACCTCAATAATTCTACCCTGAAAAACATTTTCTCCATCAAACTGCTTTAACATCTGAGCCTGAGTTGCGTGAACAACATCACGGAAATCCATATGCTCCTTCATGTCTCCTTTGAAAGTCACTTTCACAGATTCAGGAATCGGCATTGATGCTTCACCTGTTGCCAAAGCCAATGCTACAGTTCCGGAATCAGCTCCGAAAGCAACACCTTTAGACATTCTTGTGTGAGAGTCACCTCCGATGATGATTGCCCATTCGTCAACCGTAATATCATTTAGAACTTTGTGAATAACGTCTGTCATCGCGTGGTATTCACCTTTCGGGTCACGTGCTGTGATGACACCGAATTCGTTCATGAATTTCATTAATTTAGGGATATTGGCCTGCGCTTTTTTATCCCAAACTGAAGCAGTGTGACAACCCGACTGATAAGCTCCGTCTACAATTGGAGAAATCACTGTTGCTGCCATAGATTCCAATTCCTGTGCAGTCATTAAACCTGTTGTATCCTGAGAACCAACAATGTTGACTTCTACACGAACGTCTGATCCTGCGTGTAATAATTTACCGTCAGTAACCCCAACTGCATTTCTGTTGAAGATTTTTTCAACAGCAGTAAGACCCTGCCCTTCGATTGAAATTTCTTTTGAAGGAGCAAAAACCGTTGGAGCTGTAATTCCTAAAGTTTTTGCAGCGAAAGTCTGGATTTTTTTACCGAAAACGATAGCGTAAGAACCACCAGCCTTTATAAACTCTAATTTTTGAGGAGTAAATGATTTTGAAATATCTTTCAGTTCAGTTTCTCCGTTGTATAATTTCTTTTCTTTTGTATTGATGGTCAAAACAGTTCCTGTAGCGACAGAATATTTTTCTTCTAAAACAATGTCACCGTTTTCGTTACGTACGGGATTTCCGTTTTCGTCTGTTTTTTTAACCCAGTTCTGAAGGTCGATTCCGATACCTCCTGTTACGTCAACTGTCGTAAGGAAGATTGGAGAAAT
>NZ_LMQH01000010.1:55878-71537 GCF_001424105.1 Chryseobacterium sp. Leaf394
AAGTGCAACGTTGTTTACACCAGACATACGGGAAGAACCAACACCCATCGTTCCTTTTTCTGCGATCAGCATTACACTTGCATCAGGATGCTGAGCCTGTAAAGCCTTGATTTCTTCCTGAGCTTCAGGAGTGATCATGCATTTTCCGTGAAGTTCTCTGTCTGAACGCGAGTGAGCCTGGTTTCCGGGAGAAAGTAAATCGGTTGAAATATCACCTTCACCAGCGATAAACGTTACCACTTTAATTTCTTCTGCAACTTCAGGAAGTTTAGTGAAAAATTCTGCCTTTGCATAGCTTTCCAAAATATCTTTGGCGATTACATTTCCAGCTTCGTAAGATTCTTTTAAACGGGCTGTGTCAGCATCGTACAAGTAAACCTGAGTTTTAAGAACTTCAGCAGCCTGTTTTGCAGTTGCTTCGTCATTTCCTAAAGCCAAATCAAGTAAAACCCCGATTGAAGGTCCACCTTTCATGTGAGACAGCAATTCAAAAGCATAAGTAGGAGTGATTTCTGCAACTGCGGATTCACCAAGAATAATTTCTTTCAAAAATTTAGCTTTCACACCTGCAGCACTTGTTGTACCAGGCAAAGTGTTGTAGATGAAAAATTTAAGAGAATCAGCTCTGTATTCGTTTGCTGTATCTTTGATCTGCTCAATAATTGCGCTCAGTAAATCTGCGCCGTCAATTGGTTTTGGGTGAAGCCCCTGTGTTTTTCTTTCCTCGATTTCCTGGATGTAATCCTGATAAATATTCATAATTCTAGAAGTCTTTTCAATCTTTATTTTAGATGTTTACAGTTTTTGAAACTGCAAATATTTTTTTTGAATTTTTTGAAACTGCGTGATTCAGCTAAAAATCAGTCAGTTGTAATGTGAGATAAAATTTTAAATTAAATTGACAGAAAAGAATCATCTTCAATTTTATAAAACAAGCGTTTTGGTCAGCTCTAATCATGCGAAGTGCTCGAAAGGCTTTCTGTAAAATGTTTTATTAAAAATTATCAAACATTTAAAAATGCTGTCAAATTTACGAATTTTAAATATTTTATTAAAGCATCGCTATTTAGATTCTTTATAAATATACATTTTATAAATTCTATTTTACTATTTTTGAAAGATAAAACTACATGATGACTCCTAAAATTCCTTTCAAGATGACCTTATTGGCATTTACACTATTTAGTTTGTTTTTAAGTTCTCAATCCAAAACTTTAAAAACCAAACCGTTATCAAAGGTTCCGGTTAAAAAAACAGCAGTCCGCAGTTCTGTTTCTGATGATGTTTTGCCTAAAGATGTAATTGTTCTTGATGAGGAGGTTCCTGTACTTATTCCTCAGAAAAAAGACGGAAAATTTGGGTATGTAAACCAGAACGGGAAATTCATTATTCAGCCTGAATACCATATTGCCCTGTTCTTCGGTGAAGACTGTAATCTCCTGTACTCACCAAATGAAAAGGTGAAAAAATTTGGTTCAAAAAACTATGCAACAGTCGATAAAGGTGGAGTTTCCTACCGTATTAACATGTCCGGAAAAATTGTCTATACCTATAAACCTGCCGATTTAGGCGTCTGCAAGGCTGAATATAAAAAAGCACGTTTCCACGCCTACCGTCTGAATGGAAAGTACGGTTTGATAGAAGACGGAAGGTTTGTAAATCCTGCTGATAAGAAGCAGTTCACAATTTATCCTTCCTACGATTTTCTTTTTGTAATGGAAACCAATGACGTGGCAAACCCTATGATTATCGCTGCCAGCAACGATAAATTCGGAATCATTGATACTAAAAACCAAATTGTAATCCCTTTTGAATACAGAGATATTAAAAGAAACTACAGCTGGAAACTGGGCAAAATGTTTGAAGTCACCAAAGACGATGTCAACTATTACTACATCGATATTCACAACAAATCTTACAAGTAAAAAATAATTTTAAAGATTATCCAAAAAAGTATTACTTTTGCCGATGAAATTTAAGGGGTGCCCCAACCGGAGCTGAGATTATACCCAATGAACCTGGAACAGGTAATGCTGTTTAGGGAACTTAAAAATGAGCAATGAATAATAGGTAATGAGCAATCATTAAATATTACTTATTACCAATCACTCATTACTTATTCATAATCGCCCCTTTTATTCATTTAAATTTTAAAAATTTATAAGAATGAAAGGATTTATTTTTTTAGGGCTTACCGTAGCCGCCAATTTTCTTAATGCTCAGACCGCAGACACCGTTGCTGTGAGGGAAATCGAAGCTGTGAGCTTTACCAGGCGACTTCCTGTTGCAAAAGAAATTATCAGTGTTCAGAGAGATCTTGACAGTAAAAACCTCGGGCAGGATCTTCCGATGTTGCTGAAAAATCAGACTTCAGTTATTTCTACTTCAGATGCCGGGAATGGCGTTGGATACACGGGTTTCAGGATTCGTGGAGTTGCTGGAAGAGGAATTAACGTGATGATGAACGGTGTTCCGTTTAATGATTCCGAAAGTCAGGGAACTTTTTTTGTGAATGTTCCGGATCTGACGAGTTCGGCATCTCAGGTCGTTATTCAGCGTGGTGTGGGAACTTCCAATAACGGAGTTTCGGCGTTTGGAGCAAGCATTAATATTATTTCTAAAGAACCTGAAGAGAAGTTTTATTTTAAAACCGATGACAGTTATGGTTCGTTCAATACCTACAAATATTCCGCAGAAATAGGTTCTGGGAAGTTCTGGAAAGACCGTCTTTCTTTGATGGGTAGATATTCTCATATCCATTCCGATGGTTTTATCGACCGTGCTTCTTCTGATCTGCATTCGTATAATTTCACAGCATTGTTTGAAGAAGGAATGACGAAGCTGCGTCTGATGACCTTTGGTGGAAAAGAAAAAACCTATCAGGCATGGAATGGAGTAGACAGAAAAACATGGGAAACCAATCCAAGATATAATTTTTCAGGTGCAATATATGACGCCAACTGGGAAAATATCGTAGGGTTTTATGATAACGAAACCGATAATTACCGACAAAATCACTATCAGTTACTTTGGGAACAGGGTTTAAATGAAAACTGGAGTCTTGAGACGACGCTTCATTACACAAAAGGCCGTGGTTACTACGAAAACTACAAACAGGGCGATCCTTTTGCGAGATACAATCTTCCGGATATTAATGGCGAAGAATATTCAGATTTTATCAGAAAAAAATGGCTGAATAATGATTTCTACGGAGTTGTTTCTACATTGTACGGGAAATTTGACAATTTAGATCTAAATTTTGGCGTTGTCGGAAATCAATATTATGGAAGACATTATGGAAATGTAACTGATGTTTTCAATCCGCAGATTGTAGAATCTGAATATTACCGAAACCGTTCGGTGAAAAATGAAGTTGCAGGTTTTGCCAAAGCCTTGGTAACGGTAAATAATTTTGAATTCTTCGGAGATCTTCAATTGAGAAATATTGATTACGACACAAAAATTCTTCAGGAAGGAGATTTTGAAGGTGCAAATCTCAATAAAAACTGGCTGTTCTTCAATCCTAAAGCCGGTGTAAATTATAAAATCGGTGGCGGAAAAGTTTTTGTTTCCTACGCTCATGCACAGCGCGAACCGAATCGTGATGATTTAATTTCAGATAACGATGTGAAATCTGAAAAACTCCACGACTTTGAAGCGGGATTTGAAAAGCATTTTGGGAAAGTAGCTTTTACAGCCAACCTTTATTATATGTATTACCTGAATCAGTTGGTTTTAAACGGGCAGATCAGCAATATCGGTGAATTTATCAGAACCAATTCAGGTAAAAGTTACAGACGTGGGATTGAAATTGGTGCTTTGGCAAAAGTTTCAAAAAAGTTTGAAATTTCTGCCAACGTTAGTGCCAGCCAAAATCAGAATTTAGATTTCAGAATTGAGGACGAAACAGGAGTTCAGAATCTGGGAGACACCGAAATTTCTTTTTCTCCTAACTTAATTGCCAATTTAACATTGAAGTACAGTCCGGTAAAGAATTTCCAGTTTATGCTGACCAATCAGTATGTCGGTAAGCAATATTTAGACAATACCCAAACTCAGGATTTACAGCTTAACGATTATCTGCTGACCGATTTCAACGCGCAGTACGATTTTAAGATCAAAAAACAGGAAGTGGCTCTGAAGCTTTTAATCAACAATATTCTGGATCAGAAATATGTCAACAATGGCTATGTTTACAACGGCCCCGTATACTTTTCACAGGCCGGAATCAACTTTATGTTCGGAATCAGCTGGAAAATTCAGTAAAACACACCAAATCATTTTTTATAGTTTCTAAGTAATTTAGAATTAATTTGAGAGACCGCTTCGGCGGTCTTTTTCATTTTATTTAAAACTCAAAAAAGTCACGAAAAAGTCATAAATTTGTCGCCAAATGAATATTTCAGCATACATTTTAGAATATCTGAAGAAGCACGGAAGCGTTACCGTAGCAGGATTTGGTGTGTTTTACCTCGAAAATTCAAAGGCAAAGCTCAATCCTGAAAACGGCAGCATTCTTCCGCCATCCAGCCAGATTGCTTTTAAAGTAGATTATCTGGCAGAGTCTGATGACCTCATCAGCTACATCGCTTCCCAAAAAGGAATTACTTTTGAGGCTGCTAAGAATGAACTCCAGATTCAGACCGATTTCTGGAAGAAAAAACTTCAGGCAGACCATTCTCTTGAAATCCAAAACTTCGGACAGATCGAGCAGGGCGACAATGGGATTGCGTTTTTCGGTAAAAGATTAGCCTCAGATCATCCGGATTTTTATGGTTTGGAAGAGATCCGTTTTTCAGATATCAGCAATGGTGAAAAATTAATTGAAGCCAGCACAAAAGAAAAAGATTATAAATTCAGCAAATCTATTTTGTGGATTTTCCTTGTCGCAATCCCGGTTGCGGGCTTGATCTATCTTGGAATTGCCCAGAAAGAACTGCTGTTTGGCAATCAATCTTTCGACAGTCTCTCCGCACAGACCAAAACGAAGCGTATCGAAAAAACGGTTCCCGTACAACTGGATTCTGCTCAGATTAAAATCGCTGATTCTCTTAAAAGAGCAGCTTTCAAAGCAGATTCTTTAAAAACCGATTCCCTGAAAAAGGACTCCATCCGCAAACATACACCAAGAAAATGGTATCCTAAAAAAAGAAAATCTAAATGGCAAAAATAAAAAAGGCGTCAGAATCTCTTACGGTGATGACGAATATCGTTCTTCCTAACGACACCAACCAACTGAGAAACCTTTTTGGAGGCGAGTTACTTGCAAGAATGGACAGATGTGCATCCATCTCTGCAACAAGACACTGCGAGAGGAGAGTAGTAACGGCATCTGTAAATCACGTATCATTCGATCACCCAATCCCTGAAGGCGGAATCGTGGTAATGGAATCTAAAGTTTCACGCGCATTTTCAACTTCAATGGAAATTTATGTGGATGTTTGGTTGGATGATCCGATTAATCATAAAAAAATCCAGACCAACAAAGGAATTTACACATTTGTGGCTGTAGACGAATTCAACAGGCCCATCCCGATTCCGGACATGGAACCTGAAACCGATATCGAAATAGAACGACACGCTGCCGCTTTAAGAAGAAAAGAGCTCTCACTGATTCTCTCGGGCAGAATGAAGCCAACAGATTCTGTGGAACTGAAAAAATTATTCGCAGGAGAAATTGATGTATAAATAACGACGGAAGAATTATCTTCCGTTTATTTTTAAATGTAATCTGAGATGATGAGAATCTTACTTTTAGACAAAAACCACCCTTTAATTACCAAACAGCTTTTAGCCAAAAACTGTATTCTTGAAGAAGATTTTACCTCGCCGTACGATGAGGTCTGTGCTAAAATTCAAAACTATGACGGTGTCATTATCCGCAGCAGAATTCCTATGGATAAAAACTTTCTGGAGCATGGCAGAAATCTGAAATTTATCGCCAGAGTAGGAGCGGGGATGGAAAATATTGATATTCCCGTGGCTGAAAAATTAGGAATTAAACTCATCAATTCACCCGAAGGAAACCGTGATTCTGTAGCAGAACATGTCGTTGGGATGCTTCTCATTTTAATGAATCGTCTGTTCATCGCTTCTCAGGAAGTAAAAAACGGAATTTGGCTGCGTGAAGAAAACCGTGGCGACGAACTGCTTGGAAAAACCGTTGGGTTAATTGGCTACGGAAATATGGGAAAAGCCACTGCCAAAAGACTTTCGGGGTTTGGATGCAGGGTGATTTTTCACGATATTCTTCCCAATCTTTCAGATGAATTTGCCACTCAGGTCAGTCTGGAAGAGTTAAAAGAAAAAGCTGAGGTCGTAAGCCTTCACATTCCTTTAAATGAACAAACGCATTATTTAATTGATGAAAAGTTCATCGCTGAAATGAAAAACAGTTTCTATTTCGTCAATACTGCAAGAGGGAAGAATGTTGAAACGAAATATTTAGTTGAAGCTTTAAAATCAGGAAAAGTGAAAGGCGCCTGCCTTGATGTTTTGGAATACGAAAAGGCTTCTTTTGAAAAATTAGAATCTAGAAATGAAGATTTAAATTTTCTTTTAAATTCTGAAAAAACTATTGTCACACCGCATATAGCCGGATGGACGCATCAGAGCAAGGAAAAACTGGCGCAGGTGATTGTGGATAAGATTGTGGCGGGATTTTTTAATTGATTCTCGAGTCATTCTTTTGTTTTTCATTGACTTTGTTGAATCTTTGATTTTAGCATTATAATAAAAAATGAACCTTCATTAAAATTCATATAATTGTAGAAGTGGTTTTTACAAGAAAAGCCAGACGAAGTGATTAGTGTAGAAGCGGGGGGTGTATCTTGATAAAAAGTTTAGCAATAATAAACAGAAAACAAATACAGATTGGAGTTTCTGAATATAAAAAAGGAAATTTAAATAAACGTTATTATATGAAGTTTTACTCCAATAGTTTTTTTTACGTTTTCATACTGTGGCCATTATTATGTTTCCTTTTCAAAAAAGACGATGCAAATGTTGATGGATATGATGAAATTGGTTTACCATTCATATTTTATCGTCGATTTTACGGTAAGTGCATTGAATGCAGAAAAGTGGGCTTTTTCTTTTTTAATTTATTGTATGACTTGTTGTTGTTAATGTTTATATCATATATACCGACATTAATAAAAAAAATGTTGAGTAGCAAAAAGTCAAAAAAATACAAATAGTTGCCGTACTTAAAAAAAATCACTTAAATAATGCTGTCGCGCTTCGCAAAATCTCCCGACTTGAGACAGCTTCCGCTCCATCATAAAGCTACTGAAAATTTAGTAATCGAACCAACTTCAACTCAACTCGCCACCCGAAAGGATTCGTTAGGCAAAGGGATTAAATTAGATAATTTGGGATAAATATTTTTTTATATTTTGTGTTAGCATAAAATTTAACTTTTTTATGGAAAGTGGTGTTATAAAAATCACTCTGATAGTAAGTAATACTTTACATCTTTAATATCCCCGCTTCGAGGATCCATCGTAAATTCCCAACTACGCATACTTATGTCTATTATAACTTTACAATACGGTATGTTAAAATCATCATATGCTTTACCGAAACTTACGGCGCGCTCTGCCCTAGACTTTAGGTCTGGCAAACTATTATAAAAACCTGATATTGCTTTCTCTTTATCAATAATTTTTGCAGTTATAATTTTATTTTCATATTCTACATCTTTTTCTTCAAATACTTTGATGGCAGAACTATGATCACGTTGGTAGATTTGACCTTTCATTAAATTGAAAACTTGTGTTTTAAAATTTAGTGAAAGTATCTTCAATATTTTTTTTTCATCCAAAGGAAAGTCTCTGTCATAGAATTGTTCGAAAATTCGCCCTTGTCTATCTATTAAAATTACATGCTTAATATCTAACAATTCTTTCTCAGAATTTATTGAGCTGTATTTTTTAACATCATATACATATTTGCAATTTCCATCATCACAAAAACTATAGGTCAAAAGTTCCTTTAAATCTTGTCTTTCATAGATTCTATTCAACGAAATAAATTTTTCCTCAGTCAAAAGCTCGTTTCCCTTATATCTATAGAATTCGTAATTACCAATTTTTAAATTAGAAAATTTTGCTATATAAAATTCTCCATTCTCAACAGGAATTTTAACTATACTGTTTTTTAAAACTAAAGAATTAGCGTATTTCTGTTGGACTAAAGAATCATATTTGGATTTGATATAATGAGAATATTTAGAATCTGATTTATCCTTATAGATAAATGTATCCTCAGTCCTAATAACATTATGATACTTTTCTGTAATTTCAAAAAATTCGTGTTTTTGCATATCAATTAGTGATTGAAGATTTTCTTTTTTTTGGGCAAATAAAAGATTAATGGTGCTAAATACTGCTATGAACAAAAGTCTTTTCATTTTGAAATAACTAATTTTTTATTATTGTTACTGTATCATCTTGCCAGTAAAAAATTAATTCCCCGCTTCGCAAAGTCTCCCGACTTTAAACATAACCATTTTCTTACAGATGACCAGCAGGGATAGATATCAATCTCAATCAATCGTTAAAGTCCAATTCATATTATTAAGATCCTGTAAAGTAAGATCATATCTTTTATAAACCAAATTGTTGTTTTTAATATAATCCCAACCTTGCGTTTCTAATGTTGATCCGTCAAAAACATAAATCATCATTACACCCGAAGGTATTCTATATTTAAAAATACTTTCGTACGAGGATTTCGAAGCAAAAACCTGATCAGTTGTTTCATTTGCACTTACTTTACTGAATCCATTAAGCGCCGGATTAGGTTTGCTTTTATAAGCATTGACATCAGGATATTGTGTTGACCAATCAATGTAAAAAGTCTTATTAGTTTTGTTTACTATGGTAATCAATTGGTGATAGTCTTCCCTGTTACTCGCTTCACAACTTACTAATAAAATTAAACCACAGAGTATAATAATAATTTTTTTCATCATAAAATTTATTTAGGCATTATAAAATAATTTGGTTGCTGGCTGACCATCTAGTAAAGGATTACTCGCAACATTGAAGTAATATAATAACTATTGTTTTGGTTACCTACTTCGCAAAATCTCCCGACTTTGAGACAGCTTCCGCTCCATCATAAAGCTACTGAAAGTTTAGTAATCGAACCAACTTCAACAACCTCAACTCGCCACACGAAAGGATTCGTGGAGCAGCGAGTGACATTTCCAAAATGGTCATTTCTCTATCTTTAGAGATGGTAAAAAATATCTATCCTGCTTCTTTTCAGGAAGTTTTTTATAGCATAAGCCTTTTAAATTAGGTGTTCTATAAATATTATCCATTCCGGTATCCCTGCAAACTTCTGTTTTTCCATCATCCATTTTTATGCAATTCGGAACGAAGTCTTGCTTATTTAAAATTTCTGGATGAACAGTTGGATAATAACGTTCATTCATTATCAGTTTTTCTAATATAAATTCAGAATAACCTTTTCTCACTTTTATTTGGTTGCAATAAGATTCAGACTCTTTTTTAGAAACGATTTTATATCGTGCATCACCGCCTTTTATATAAATAATGTAAAAATTGTTTATTGAATCTATTTTGGTTACTTTATAATATTGGTCTAAATCAACCTTTTTTTTTGTCAGACAAGAAATTAAGATATTTAAAGTTATAATTAGAAAAAGTATAGTTTTGAATGTAGATTTCATAATTTATTTTATAATTAATATTGATTTATCATTTGATTCATAATAAGTCTCTATAGGATTATAAACACCTTGACGATAATATTTAAAAATTACGCCCGAATTTCTGTCTAAAAATGATTCTGTAATAGAACACGCTTCGCAAAGTATCCTGACTTTGAGACAGCTTCTGATACAAAATAAATATACTTAAATTTTTGAAATTGAACCAACTTCACTCATCATCAATTCTTACCTTCGCACATGATTGATTACAATATTTCAGCGGGTTTCCCCAGGCGCCGCACGAATCCTTTCGTGTGGTCTTCTTAAAAAAAACAATCCTGTTTTCAAAGCACACAAAGAGTAAATCAATTACTCAAAAATAGCAATTAAAACATAGTTTTTTTTATAAATATTGTGCAAATCAGGATTAAGGCTTATCCTTATTTTCTCTTCTTGTAATTAATCAAAATTCAGATTGAAACCTTCAGCGGTTGAAAAAAACTCAGGAATGATTCCGTAAACAAGAATCTGCTGTCCGTAGCCAAAGGGATGCCCTCCCGAAGGCTTCGGAATGACGCCCGAAAGCTTCTGAATGAAGAATAAAATCTAATGAATGCAGTTTGTGATTTTCTGAGTAATGACAAGGGTTTGCGGGATGTTTTAATTCTTTATTGCGAATGAAATCGCGAAAAAAAGCAATCAAAATCACTATTGTAATGAGTTTTTTATTTTAGTAAGACATAAAAATTTTAAATATGAAGAAAATAAAATTATAAGGTCCCGTTCCCGTAAGAATCCGTGTGGTCAGTCTTAAAGGCCAAAAATAGCTCTGCTTACAATACTACCACAAACTTAATTTTAAACTAAAAAAAAATCAAACAAAATCAAAAACTTAGATATAATAATTCCAGCTTCCTAACCGAAGCGGATTTCCTTTTCAATTATGTTAAATAATTCATAATTTACATAACGCATTCAGTCATTCTTTTTGGTTTTATTAAATTGCCGTTCATTTTTTAATTGGCTATGAAGAAGTTTAAACTGGTACTGGCGGCAACCGTCTTTCTCTTGAGTATTTCATGTAAAAATAAATCCGAAAAACACGATGAGGCGCAGGCTTACACTTCCAATCTTCCCAATTTCAGCAATGTTAATTTAGATGAGGTTTTCAACAAAGAAGATTCCTACCTTTCAGGGAAAGATGCCACTATTCAATACATCAAAGGGTATTATGACAAAGTCTGGGACAGAGGCAATCTGAGTGGTGGAATTCTGGTAGCCAAGGGAGACGAAATTCTTTTCGAAGGTTACAGAGGCTTTGCAAGGGAGGGAAATCAAAACCCGATCAGTAAAGATACTCCACTTCACGTGGCTTCCGTTTCAAAAACAATGACGGCAATGGCTGTGCTTAAACTGATCGAAGCCGGAAAACTTAAACTGACAGATCATTTAACGGCTCATTTTCCAGGGTTTCCCTATCCGAACGTGACCATACAAACCTTATTGGATCAGAGAAGCGGACTTCCGAAATACGAATATTTCATCGATAAAATAAAACCTGCACCGGCAGAACTTTCAAAAAATTATATCACCAATCAGGATGTGCTCAACATGCTGATTAAGTACAAACCCGAGCTGGCAAGAGACACCGACACCGGCTTCATGTACTGCAATACCAACTACGCCCTTCTTGCTTTGCTGATTGAAAAAGCAACCAATACGCCTTTCCCGAAAGCGATGAAAGAAATGGTTTTCGCCCCTTTGAAAATGGAGCATTCCTATATTTTTGAAGAGAAGGATATTCCTACCGCTTCGCAATCTTTTTATTTTGGCGGAAACAGACTATATCCTCTGGACCGTCTTGATTTAATTTATGGGGACAAAAATGTCTACACAACACCGAGAGATCTTTATAATTTTTCAAAAGCCATGTTTTCGAAAGATTTTCTTAAGCCTGAATTGAAAAACATGATTTTTGAACCTTACAGCAATGAAAAGGCCGGACAGAACAATTACGGTTTAGGTTTCAGAATGAAAATTTTTGATAACGGTGAAAAACTGACCTACCACAACGGCTGGTGGCACGGAACGAATTCGGTTTTTGCCCATTTGCTGAAATCTAAAGTGACGATTGTCGCAATCGGAAATAAGTATTCAGGAAGAGTTTATTCGGCACTCGCTTTAGCTGGTCTTTTCGAAGATTTTCCGCCACAAAAAGACAAGCTACATCACATAATGAATGAAAATCAGGACTCTCTGAAAACAGGAACTGAAGTTTTCGGAGAATAATGAGTATTTTTGCGCAAATATATTCATGAAAAGAATTTTTTTATTTTTAACGGTGCTTCTTCTTTTGCATTCCTGTGCAAGAGTCGGCTCGCCAATTGGTGGCTCTAAAGATACTATTGCACCAAGTGTAATCGGTTCTAATATTGACAGTACAAGAATTAATGTTTCAAGAAATATTAAGGAATTAAGAATAGATTTTGACGAATACATCACGCTGAAAGACATCAATAAAAATCTGATTATTTCTCCGCCCATCAAAAGCATCAAAAGAATTCTTCCCTCCAATATTGCCAATACGTCGCTGTTAATTCAGTGGTCAGATACCTTGCAGGCCAATACCACTTACAATTTTAACTTTGGAAATTCCATTGCGGATAATAATGAATCCAATATTCTGAGATACTACAATTTCGCCTTCTCAACCGGTGAAAAGCTTGATGATCTCTACATTTCCGGTGAAGTAAAAGACGGTATGGCCATCCGGAAAACGGCCACTTCAGAAAATAAGAAAGTTGTAGGTCTGTATAAAGTTTCAGATACTATGAACTACCGCGAAAAACCTTACTACATCTCAAGAGTAGACGACGACGGATATTACGAACTGAATTATCTTTCGCCGGGAAGATATAAAATTATCGCTTTTGAGGACGAAAATACCAATTCGGTTTACGATCCCGGTAAAGAAAAAATTGCTTTTCAGAAAGAAGAAGTAATAATAGATAAGTCTATTTCAGGTTTAAATTTAAGAATGTATCCTTCCAAAAAGTCTGTGAAATATCTTGAAATGAAAGAAATGCCCGGCGGAATTCTAATGACATTTGAAGGCAACCCCGATTCTGTAAAGGTAAATCCGCTGAATGAGAAAATGAAGGATTTTAAAGTTACTCATAAACCAAAATCTGATACGCTTAAAATCTGGTTTGATGCCATGAAAAATGAAATCGGTCAGGGCACTACAGAAAATCTGAAGTTTACTTACGATGCGGGAGTTATCAAAGATTCACTCTTTAATGCATCGCTGTTTTATAAGTACAACACGAAAAATAAAATGTCATTAGAGAACGGAATCGGCGGCAACCTTCTGGCTCCAAAAACCGATTTTAAAATTACATCCAATTACATTATTGATAAAATTCAGCCAGAAAAATGGACTTTAAAAACGGACAGTATTTCGCAAAACTTCACTGCAAAAATTTCAGAAACAAACCCTTATGAAATTCTGATTAATTCTGATTTTAAAGAAGGTAAAAAATATTCACTCACCGTTCCCAAGACGACCGTTTTATCCTATTATGAAAAAAATGCAGATTCAAAAAGATTTGATTTTGAAGCAGATAAAATAGAAAATTACGGAAGTCTGACCTTTAAACTTACCAATGCTCCTGTTACAAAATACTGGATTCAGCTGATGGATTCAGGAGAAAAAGTGATTTATCAGAAATACACTTCCGGCGCTGAGGTTAAGTTTGATATCGTAAAACCCGCGGAATATATCGTAAGAATTCTGGTAGACAACAATGAAAACAAATTCTGGGATCCTGCCGATTTCAGTAACGAAACTTTTGCAGAAGATGCTTTTGTTTACTACAAACTGGCTCTTTCGCGCCCGTTGTGGGATTCTATTGAAAACTGGGATTTGAAAGATACCAAAACACTGGATCTTGAAGCAATAAAACCAGCAGCACCTGTTGAAAAAGAGCAGCAAAATAATCCGGTAAATCCTTTGCAATCCGGAGGAACGATGCGGAGTGACAACAATATGAATCTTCAGAACAGAAGATAATGAAAACAGCCAAAAAAGTTTTCTTCTGGGTTTTGGTAGGTTTTGCTTTGATTCAGTTTATTCCTGTGGATAAAGTCAATAAACCTGTTGATCAGAAGCTCAATTTTGTAACCACGGAAAACACTCCTGCTGAAGTTGCTGTATTGATTAAAAATGCCTGCTACGACTGTCATTCCGACGAAACCGTTTATCCGAAATATGCACAGATTGCGCCTATTTCATGGTCAATTAAATCTCACGTAAACGACGGCAGAAGACATCTCAATTTTTCAGTCTGGAAATCCTACAATGCTGATTTGAAAAAAAGTATGCTCCAAAAGTCTGTTCAGACCATTCAAAACAAAACCATGCCTCTTCCAGGATACAGTGTTTATCATGCTGAGGCCAATCTTACAGCGGCACAGCAAAAAATACTCACCAATTATTTTGAGTCTGTTTTAAAAGCCGGTAAGTTTTAATTAAAAGTTTTTGATATACGTTTCAAGGAATTTTTTCTGAGAATCAAAAGCGATATCATCGGGATTGATTTCATTTAAAGGAATCCACACAGTATCAGAAATTTCAGAGATTTCCAGGTCGACTTCAAACTTTTCTGCTACATTGTATTCAAAGAAAAGATCAATCGTGTTGTAATCAATTTCTTTGTACTGATAAACGTTTGGAAGACTCGCCAGATACTTTAGATTTGAAATATGAATATCGAGTTTCAGTTCCTCGAATAATTCTCTTCTGCACGTATTTTCTGCAGATTCTTTAGGATCGGTAAATCCACCCGCCATATCAAGTTTTCCTTTTTTAGGATCCTGATTTCTTCTTGTCAGAAATATCTCATCACCACAGCGAATAACCACGGCAACTGCACCTGCTACATTATTGTAAAGAACGAAGCTGCATTGTGTGCAGCTCCATTTTTTTTCCTGATCCCATAGAAGTGTTTGATTGCCACAGTTTGGGCAGAAAGTTAGATTTTTCATTGTGCAATATTAGCATTTCTCGGATGATAATTCAAAATCACATCGCGTAATTCTTCATTTTTCAGATGAGTGTAAACTTCGGTTGATGTAATGCTTGAATGACCCAGCATTTCCTGGATAAACCTGAGATCGGCTCCATTCTGAAGCAAATGTGTTGCAAAAGAATGTCTGAAGGTGTGCGGTGAAATTTTCTTGCTCACTCCGGCCTTATCAGTAAGTTCTTTAATAATAAGGAACACGATCACTCTTGACATTGAAGTGCCGCGACTGTTCAGAAACAAGGTGTCTTCATGTTTTTTAGCTACCTTATATTCAGATCGTACTTCGTAGATATAATCTTTGATCAGATCTGCGGTGTAATGAGCCAAAGGAACGAATCTCGTTTTGTCACCCTTGCCATTTATTTTAATGTAGTTTTCCTTAAAATTAATATTAGAAATTTTAATGTCAATCAGCTCAGAAACACGAAGTCCGCATCCGTACAATACTTCAATAATGCAGTGATTTCTTTTTCCTGTTTTGGATGAAATTTCTATAGCATCGATAATTTTGTTGATGTCTGTAAGACTTAATGTGTCGGGCAGATAAAGTCCCAGTTTTGGACCTTCCAGTAAAGCAGAAGGATTGTCTTCTCTTACTTCATCTTCCAGTAAATATCTGAAAAACGCTTTGATAGACGATATCCATCTTGCCTGTGATCTTTCACTGAATTTCTGCTTGCTGAGTCTGAAAATATATTCCTGCAGATTTTCATAGGTGATTCTGTCAGGGCCTGTATTTTCCAAAGATTCTTCAGAATAATCTTTTAATTTTTTAATGTCGCGCACGTAGGCGTCGAGCGTGTTTTCTGAAAAATTTCTTTCAAAACGAAGAAATATTTCAAAATCCTTAATTTTTTCTTCCCAAGTCATTTGTGTGTTTTTTAATT
>NZ_LMQH01000010.1:71566-157905 GCF_001424105.1 Chryseobacterium sp. Leaf394
AAAACGCAATTCCCTCATCATCTGAGTATGCGTTGATGTACACCAGTTTCTCTATTCCGGCTTGTAAAATAAGCTTGCTGCATTCTTTACAAGGCGAAAGTGTAAGATAAAGTGTAGAACCTTTTGCTGATTGTGTAGACCCCGCGAGCTTAAGGATGGCATTGGCTTCGGCATGCAAAACATACCAGTGTGTTTTTCCGTTTTCATCCTCACAGCAGTTTTCAAATCCGGAAGGCGTACCGTTGTAGCCATCAGAGATGATCATTCTGTCTTTTACAATTATTGCTCCTACCTGTTTTCTCTCACAGTAAGAAAGTTTTGCCCATTCCTGAGCCATTTTTAGATAAGCTTTATCAAACTTACTGTACATCTGCATCGTTTCTTGAAATAAATTAAGTAATTCTAAGTTTAAAAGTTGGGTTTTCTTTTCTCAAGAAAGGCAGCTACCCCTTCTTTTTTGTCATCCAACTCAAAAACTTCTCCGAAATATTGAATTTCGGTATCAAATCCTTTCTCTGTATCTGAAAGATTTACAGCGCTTATTGCTTTTGCAATCGCCATTGGCGAGTTGTTGGCAATCGTTGTCGCAAGTTCTTTCGTTTTAGTTAATAATTCTTCCACAGGATAGACCTCATTCACAAGACCTATTTCTTTTGCCCTTGTTGCAGGGATCATTTTTGCTGAAAAAATCATTTCATTGGCCAAACCTTTTCCCACCAATTTCGGAAGTCTCTGTGTGCCTCCGTAACCGGGAATTAAACCCAAAGTAACCTCCGGCAGTCCGAGCTTTGCATTTTCTGATGCGTATCTGATGTGGCATGCCATTGCAAGTTCCAGGCCACCGCCTAACGCAAAACCATTGACTGCAGCAATTACAGGCTTTGAAAGATTTTCTATTTTGTTGAAAAGAGAAGTATGACCATTTCTTGCCAGTTCTTCTGCCTCTTTTTGTCCAAAATCTGTGAATTCTTTGATGTCTGCTCCTGCTACGAAAGACTTTTCGCCACTTCCTGTGATGATAACTACACGTACTTCCTCATCTTTATCAAGGCTTTCAAAAGCCTCACTCAGTTCCTGAATTGTTTTGGCATTCAGTGCGTTAAGACTCGTTGGTCTGTTGATCGTAATTACCGAAATTTTATCTTCTTTCTCTACAATAATATTTTCGAACTTCATTTTGACTCTAATCATTTAGCAATACGCAAATTATAAATTTTTTTAATAAAAAAGTGGAAAAATGTAATTTTTTTCCACTTTTAACAGTTTATTTTGAAACGTAAACTATTTATTATGATTCATCATGTTGCCGTCAATGCTGATTTGCAAGCCTGAAGCCACCTTCATTCCGAGCTCAATATTGGCTCTGAAAAAGTGACAAAGCTGTCGGTTGATGATCTCGTCTTTTTTAGATCCGTCAATACCTTTCATACTTTCGATAATGTTATGAACCAGTCTGTCACGGTCTTCCTGCTTCATTGCTTTGGTGTAAAGAAGACCTGGCTGAGTGTAGTGATCATCGTCATTTTCGTTGCGGTTGTAGTTGGCTACATGATTGCTGTCCAGTTCATACTCAAAGTTTTTATAAGCTGAATCCGGCTGGATGTCATCAAAACTGTTGGGATGATAATTCGGTTTATCCTGATAATGGCTTGAATCTGCCATGAAACCGTCGCGCTGATAATTATTTACTGCGAAAGGACAGCGGTTGACTTCAAGATGATGTGCGTTTACACCAACGCGGTATCTGTGTGCATCGGGATAAGAGAAAAGTCTTCCCTGAAGCATTTTGTCGGGTGAAAAACTGATACCGTTCACCAGATTGCTCGGCGAAAAGGTCGACTGCTCAACGTGGGCAAAATAATTTACCGGAATTTCGTTCAGTTCCATTTCCCCAACTTCGATTAAAGGAAAATCATCATGCGACCAAACTTTGGTAATGTCAAAAGGATTCCAGCGGAATTCGTTGGCCTGAGCTTCCGTCATGGTTTGAATGTACATTGTCCATTTTGGGAAATCTCCGTTGTCAATAGCGTTGCAAAGGTCTTCCTGTGCAAAATCGGGATTTTCACCTGCCATTTTTACAGCTTCTTCATTAGAGAAATTTTTAATACCCTGTTTTGTTAAAAGATGAAATTTCACCCAGGTTCTCTCATTATTTGCATTAATCATCGAAAATGTATGCGATCCGAAACCGTGCATGTGCCTGAACCCATAAGGTGTTCCGCGGTCTGACATCAGAATAAGAACCTGATGCAGAGATTCAGGGTTTAAGCTCCAGAAATCCCACATCATTGTGGCACTTTTAAGATTTGTTTTAGGAACTCTCTTTTGAGTGTGAATAAAGTCCGGAAATTTTTTAGCGTCTTTGATGAAAAAAACAGGCGTGTTGTTTCCAACCAAATCCCAATTTCCGTCTTCAGTATAAAATTTTAAGGCAAAACCTCTTGGATCTCTTGCTGTATCAGCACTTCCTTTTTCGCCACCCACGGTAGAAAACCGAGCAAACATTTTACATGAGTTTCCTACCTGAGAAAAAAGTTTCGCTTTGGTATATTTTGAAATGTCGTGTGTCACAGTAAATTTCCCGTAAGCACCACTGCCTTTGGCATGTACAATTCTTTCAGGAATTCTTTCTCTTACGAAGTGGGCAAGGTTTTCCTGCAGTATAAAGTCCTGAAGCAGAACCGGGCCTCTCGCTCCTACAGTCTGCGAGTCCTGATGCTCAAAATAAGGGGCTCCGTTTCCTGTGGTTAACTTTTTGGTATCCATTTATTTATGATTTGTAGTTATTATTTCATTTTTCAAATTCAAATTTAGATGAATTTTTAATTTACTAAACCAAAAACGTCATATCTTTGTAATAGATAATATTAATCGAATGAACATTCAGCAATTGGAATATCTTATCGCAGTAGATAAGTACAAACATTTTGGTAAAGCTGCGCAGGCCTGCTTTATTACCCAACCGACCTTAAGCGCCATGATTCAGAAGTTTGAGGATGAGCTGGATGTGAAAATTTTCGACAGAACCACGCATCCGATCCGAACAACCGACGTTGGACTGCAAATTATAGACCAAGCCAAAGTCATTATTGAAGGTGTAAATGAGCTTAAAAACAAGGCTAATTTATTAAATAATATTTTAGGAGGTACGATAAATTTAGGGATTATTCCTACCGTTTCCTCGTTCATTCTGCCGACTGAAATTTTCCATTTTCTTCAGGAAAATCCTAAAATCCAGATGAATGTAAAGGAAATGACTACTGAAAACATCATTAAAGCTTTGAAATCTGGCGAACTGGATGCAGGAATTATTTCTACACCTTATGATAATGCCAATGAATTTTACAAAGATTTTCTCTTCAATGAAGAACTGATGATTTACAGTTCAGATACTGAAGCCAATAAGAAAAATACATTCATCGTTCCCGAAGAAATGAATACTGAAAAAGTTTGGCTTTTGGAGGAGGGAAACTGTCTGAGAAATCAGTTTGAAAACATCTGTCATTTAAAGGAAAATACTTTAAAGCCTAAGAATTTAGATTTCCTGGCTTCGAATATTCAGACCTTGGTGCACATGGTTGACAAAGTAGGAGGAATCAGTATTTTGCCTGAGCTGGCATTGAATCAGCTGTCTGAAGATCAGAAAACGAAGGTGTTTAAGTTCAAAAAACCTTTCCCTTACCGTGAAATCAGTATTATTTATTACAAACCGACTTTCAAACAAAAAATTATTGATGAGTTGGGAAATTCAATCAAAAAATCACTGAAAGATAAACTTAATTACTACGAAAATCCTAAAGATTATGTGAGTATTAAACCGCAATAGAATTAGAAATCAGATAAAAGTCTGATTTTTTTCATTTATTTTCAAAGTCAAAAGTTTTGAGTATTAGAAAAATAGTGCTTACATTTGCAGACGTTTGATAACGAGGAAAAATTTGACCTGATTGCAACCTCTCTAAAAATATGCTAAAACAGTATTCTATTTAAGCTATTTCCGGCAATTATTCATTTTTTATCCTCTTAATTTTAAATTAAAAAAACAAAAGAATAATATGTCTTATTTATTTACATCTGAATCAGTTTCAGAAGGCCATCCGGATAAAATCGCAGACCAGATTTCCGACGCGTTAATCGACAACTTTTTAGCTTACGACAAAGCCTCGAAGGTTGCGTGTGAGACTTTGGTTACAACAGGACAGGTTGTTTTGGCTGGAGAAGTAAAATCTGATGCTTATCTTGATGTACAGACTATCGCAAGAGAGGTGATCAACGGAATTGGTTATACAAAAGGTGAATATATGTTCAACGGAGATTCTTGTGGAGTTATTTCTGCAATCCATGAGCAGTCGCCGGATATCAACCAAGGTGTTGACAGAGCGGTAAATGATGAGTCTTTTGAAGCAAAAGCAAATGCACAGGGAGCTGGTGACCAGGGAATGATGTTTGGTTATGCTACCAATGAAACCGCGAACTATATGCCTTTGGCTTTAGATTTAGCTCACACGATTCTGAAAGAACTTTCTGCTTTGAGAAGAGAGGATTCTGAAATTAAATACCTTCGTCCTGATGCTAAATCTCAGGTAACCATTGAATATTCTGACGATCACAAGCCGGTAAGAATAGATTCTATCGTAGTTTCTACTCAGCACGATGATTTCGGAGCTGAAGAAGAGATGCTGAACAAAATCAGAGAAGACATCAAAAATATTCTGATCCCGAGAGTTGTTGCTTTACAGACTGAGGAAATCAAAGCTTTATTCAACGAGCAGATTAAATATCACATTAACCCAACAGGAAAATTCGTAATCGGTGGTCCTCACGGAGATACAGGTCTGACGGGAAGAAAAATCATCGTTGATACTTACGGTGGAAAAGGTGCTCACGGTGGTGGTGCATTCTCAGGAAAAGATCCTTCAAAAGTAGACAGAAGTGCTGCTTATGCTACAAGACATATCGCTAAAAACTTAGTGGCTGCAGGTGTTGCAGATGAAGTTTTGGTGCAGGTTTCTTACGCAATCGGTGTTGCTGAACCTTGTGGTCTTTTTATCACAACTTATGGTACATCAAAAGTAAATTTGACAGACGGTGAAATTGCTAAAAAAGTTTCTACAGTATTTGACCTTCGACCTTACGCAATCGAGCAGAATCTAAAGCTGAGAAACCCTATCTATCAGGAAACTGCTTCTTACGGTCACATGGGAAGAGAGCATTATGTTGCTGATAAAACTTTCAACAAAGGTCACAAAAATGAACTTACACTTGAAGGTCTGGAATTCTTCACATGGGAAAAATTAGACAAAGTAGAAGAGATTAAATCGGCTTTCGGTTTATAATTCTTCTTTTCGGTATAGAAACTGCTTTAACATGAAAATGCTAAAGCAGTTTTTTTTATTTTTACATCTAAATATTTTATAATGAATATGCGATCTGCAATCACTGTCCTTTTTATTTTCATGACTGGCATTTTTGCTCAGGCACAGTACACGGTTCATAAAATGATCAATGTAGGATATGTCTATCAAAATCCAAGTTTTGGTGAAGTAGGAGGTAAGCTGATGTTTCTAAAAAATGATGATGTGATTTACAGATTAGGTGCTTCAGCACTGATGGGATCAGCCAATTCTAAATTCGCGATTATGCCCAAACTGCAGGCAGATGTACTTTTAAACTTTCAGAAAGATGTAGATTTTTACCATTCTTATTACTTCATTTTAGGAGCCGAAGGCACAAATAAATATGTTGCTCCCAAGGTAGGTTTCAGTTTGTTCGGAATTGTTGACCTTACCGGAGGGTATGCATTTCCTGTTGCAGATGCCAGACTGAACGGTAAAGAAATGAAAGGTTTAAATATTAATTTCACATTAAATATTCCAACAGTGGCTATTTATGATATGTTTAAGTAGATATATTTAATTTTTTTTAATGTTAATTGTTAAAAGTTTAACATTTATTAAAAATTTATTTATATTTACAGCATAATTCAAAGCTATAGAAAAGACTTTACTCTGAAAATTGCATGCAACCCCAAAAATAAGCCAGATTTTTCTGGTGTAAGGTATCTGCAAAATAACAATTATAGAGAAGAGAAAAGTTATGAAACCTACAGATAGCAACCTGATTACCCTTTATCAGACCGGAAACGAAGAAGCCTTATCTACCCTTATCTACAGACATCAGCGTGATCTTTTCACATTTATTCTTTACAAGATTAATGATGAAGATCTTGCCAATGATATTTTTCAGGATACCTTCATGAAAATCATCGTGATGCTGAAAGAGGGACGTTATAACGAAGAAGGCAAATTCATTCTCTGGGCAAAAAGAATCGCTCAGAATTTAATTATCGATCATTTTCGTGCAAAATCAAAGAATGTGAAAGTTTCTGAAACTACTTTTGACAATGATGAATTTTCAATATTTGATTTGATCAGAGAACCTTCAGAAAATATTGAAGACCAGTTGGTAAGTCTTCAGATTCAGGAAGATTTAATAAAAATGCTTCAGTTTTTACCTGAAAATCAGCAGGAAGTGATTAAACTCAGATTTTTTGACGGTTTAAGTTTTAAAGAAATTGCTGAGCATACCAACATGAGCATCAACACAACGCTTGGACGAGTGCGTTATGCATTGATTAATCTCAGAAAAATAATGGAAGAAAAGAATATTATTCTCACAAGATAATAATTTGGAACAATTTTCGTTTTTAAAGAAATAATAATTTTCGCCTATGAAAAATAACGATTCTTTAAAATCCAAAAGTTTGAAACCAAAAAAGCAAACTATTGATTTTTTGCTTAGTTTCTCAAAAAATCTTGAAGTTATCAAAGTGAAGGATTCGCACTTTCATCTTTCAAAAAATTAAAAAGTAGTAAATTTGTGCTGTATGAAAATTCAGCACATTTTTTTTGACCTCGACAATACGCTTTGGGATCACCGCAAAAACGCCTATCTTACCATTAAAGATCTTTTTGAAAAGGAAGAAATTACTTTAAATTATAATATCGATTTTGAAGAATTTCACTCAAAGTATCATGAAATCAATGAGAGACTTTGGGAGCAAATTCGGGACGGCGAAATTGATAAAGAATATCTGAGAAAACATAGATTTTACGATACTTTCAACCATTTCAGAATTGATGACCTGGAATTGTCTATGTATTTTGAAGAACATTTTTTAGATAAAATTTTAAATTACAATCATCTTGTAGAAAGTGCGGATGTAATTCTGGAATATCTAAAATCTAAAAATTACACACTTTACATTATTTCAAACGGCTTTCAGGAAGTAACTGAAAGAAAATGTATTCTATCAGGAATTGATCATTATTTTCAAACTATTACCAGCGCAGATTCTGTGGGAGTTAGAAAACCAAATCCAGAGATTTTTGAGTATTCATTAGGTTTAGCCAAAGCTGCAAAAGAAGAAAGTATTCTGATAGGCGACGACTGGATCGCAGATATTATCGGATCGCAACAGTTTGGGATAGACTGCATTTTCTTCGATGTTTTAAATGAAAACCCACAGCAGGAAAATTTAAAAGTAATTAAACATCTTCTGCAGATAAAGGATTATTTATAAAAAATTCGGCGACATCGAGGTGTCGCCGAAATTGTATCTCTATAGAAATTGCTTGAATTAAATTCCCAAACTTTCTCTTACTCTTTTAATGGTTTCAGTAGCAATTGCTCTCGTTTTCAAAGCCCCTTCCTGAAGTTTAGCTTCCAGCTCATCAAGATTGTTCATGTAGTAAGAAAACAATTCTCTCTCTTTTTCAAATCTAACCAGAATTAAGTCCAAAAGCTCTTTTTTAGCATGACCGTAACCGAAATTTCCGGCTAAATATTTCGCTCTCAGTTCTTTAGTCTGTTCAGGAGTTGCAATCAGTTCGTAAATTGCAAAAGTCTTATCAGTCGAAGGATCTTTCGGTTCTTCCAGTGTTTTTGAATCACTTTCGATACTCATCACCTGTTTTTTCAGTTCTTTTTCAGGTAAGAAAATATTGATAATGTTTCCTCTCGATTTTGACATTTTGTGACCATCCACACCGGGAACGTATTTGGTGTCTTCCTGCAGTTCAGCCTGAGGCAAAACCAACACTTCACCCATCTGATTATTAAATCTTGATGCTACATCACGGGCAATCTCCAAATGCTGAAGCTGATCTTTTCCTACAGGAACGATTTCTGCGTCATATAGTAAAATATCTGCAGCCATCAGAATCGGATAAGTAAACAAACCTGCATTAACGTCCTGCAAACGGTCTGCTTTATCTTTAAACGAATGTGCTAAAGTCAATCTCTGGTAAGGAAAAAAACATGATAAATGCCAGGAAAGTTCACAGGTTTCAGGGATATCGCTCTGTCTGTAAAAGAATGTTTTTTCAGTATCCAGTCCGCAGGCAAGCCAAGCTGCAGCAATTTCATAGGTGTTGTTTTTTAGTTCTTTTGCATCTTTAATCTGCGTCAGTGAATGCAGATTCGCAATAAATAAAAATGATTCGTTTCCTGCCTGCTTTGAAAGCTCAATTGCAGGAATAATTGCACCCAAAAGGTTTCCAAGGTGCGGCGTTCCGGTGGCCTGTATGCCGGTAAGAATTCTTGACATTTAATTTTAAATTGTTTGTGCAAAAATAGGCAAAATTTAAATGAATATTATTCATCCGAGAATTGATCACCTTTAAAATTTGCAATTCTTGATGTGATTATTGCAATGATCTGGGATTTTGATTTTGGGAAATTTGCAAAATAAAACAAATTAATGACAAAAATTTTTATTACCATTTTTTCCTTTTCGTTTGTGACCATTTATTCCCAAGTAGGAATTGACACCACAGATCCTAAGGCCACTCTGGATGTTACAGCAAGGTCTGCAGATTTATCTAAGATCGATGGAATTATCGCACCAAGACTGTCCGGAAACGAGCTAAAGTCCAAAGACGGTTTATACCGACCAAATCAAAATGCAGCTTTTGTATACGCAACTTCTGCAGCTTCTCCCACAACAGCAAAAACTGTAGAAATAACAAAAGCTGGTTACTATTATTATGATGCTGTTTTAGCAAAATGGGTTACCTTTCAGTCTTCAACCGGAAGCGGTATCACTACAAATGAGATTACCAATCCGATTAATACTATTACATCCACAGTTAACGGTATCTCTTCAACGACAAACGCTGTAAATGCTGTAAGTAACACTCTCAATTCTTCAAACCAATTAACCACAACGGTCAATGGAGTAAGCAGTAATCCCGTTACCCTTGCCAATTCCAATATTTATACAAATAATGGAACGCTTGCATCAAACAGAACGGTAAATATGGCTGATAAATGGCTTAATTTCGCAGGTACAGCAAATGTAGGAATTGGAGGTGTAGATGCTATCGCAAAATTAAATGTGAATGGCTCTATACAATTTGAAGGTGATTCCAACTATGGTGTTGGGAGGGTATTTGATGATCCGGCAGGAGAAAAGTACGGCATGACGCAAAGTGGCTTTTTCCCTGTTTCAGGAGCCGGAAGCTCTCCTGGTACGAGGATTTACACTTCTGGAAAAGGTTCGGTTTTGGGGCATATTTCATTTGGGAAATACACGTCGCCAACTAATTATACAGAATGGGCGAGATTTTCACGTGATGTTGGATTTTTAGGACTCGGAACAACGAATCCAACCCAAAAGCTTCATGTCATCGGAAACATACTTGCATCAGGAACGATTACGCCAGACTATGTTTTCCAAAAATATTTTGACGGATATTCTGTTCTGAAGCCCGATTATAAAAGAATGGAACTTGATGAAGTAAAAGATTTTATAAAGATTAATAAACATCTTCCCGGTGTACCTTCTGCGGCAGATATTGAAAAGCAAGGTGGAATTGTTTTAAACAGATCTGCGGAAATTAATCTTGAGAAAATAGAGGAATTATATCTGTATATTTTCGAGCAAAATGAAACCGTCACTAAACAGAAAATTGAAATTGAAAATTTAAAAATGAGATTAAATAAATTAGAAAAAATATTGGCTAAATAAAAGCTGATTGTGTTTTTTGCAAATATGAGTGATAGATATATGTTCATATTTTTATTTTATTGAGTATTTTATAAATTTACAAAAACAATTTTATGGAAAATGAAGTTCCGTATTTCAAGACATTTGATGAGTTTTTCAGTGCTGTCAATATGTCGCCATCTAAGTATGAAGGTCTCTATGTGGATATGATGGATAAACTTTGGACACACCCATCACTCGTTGTTCCACCTTTTAAGCATAATTCTTACGCCATCAAATTACTTTTGAAAGGAGAAGGTGTGATGAGAATTGGTCAATGGAAAGAGAACCTGAAAGCGCCTGCAATCTTCATCTCCCCACCCAATCAGATTGTTTCCTGCGAAATGGTTGATGACAACATCCTGGAATACACCGTGATTATTAATGACTATTTTATTGACAAGCATCTGAAACTGAAACATTTCATTTCAGTATTTGAATATTTTCAGGCAGATCAATCAACTCCTATTGTGATTGCCGATGATGAAATGACAGATTTGGTGAAAGTGTTTAACTATATTTATGATGAGTTTCAGATGGAGGAAAAGAATGACTCACTGGAAATAATGGCATCGGCAATTCTTATTTTTTTTATGAAAATAAAGCGTCTGTACAATCAGTACTCTTTAAAAAATGAGGAAGAAAATAGTGAATCGAAAAAAATAGATTCTCTGAGCAACCGTTTCCTGACCTTACTTCACGAAGATTCGCAGCACGAAGAAAATATAAATTATAACATTTCGTATTTCGCTTCTAAACTCGCAGTGCATCCCAATTATCTAAGTTCTAAATTAAAGGCAGAAACCGGAAAATCGGCTAAAGAACATTTGGATGCCAAGCTGATTCACAACGCCAAAACATTGCTTCAGCAAACCGATTTTTCCGTAAAAGAAATTGCTTTCAAACTGAATTTTAAAGAATCTGCACATTTTGTAAATTTCTTTAAGAAACAGACAGCGGAAACGCCGAGTGAGTTTAGAAAGGCGTATTGATTTACTTTTTCCTTTCAATCTTATAATTAAAAGTAAGAACTCTAAGACGCCAAAGCGTCAAGGTCTGTTCGGCTGAGATGATATCATTTTCTGGACCGATAACTAAACGGTCTCTAAATGAACTGATGAACTGCGACCAGTATTCTCCCTTAGAATCTTTCAGCAGAAAATAAAATCCGGCGTCTCCAAATTTTTCGCCCGAAGAATCTAAAATCAATTCACCATTTTCTCCAACACCTGGAATCATTGACACCGTTGCATTCCCATTCGGTAAAGGAAAAACAGCTTTCACACAGGTTTTACCGGAAGGCAAAGTGCTGATTCCGTACACGCCGGAATAAATAACCTGTCCGGTAGATTGAATCGAACGGAACCAAAATGTGTATTTGATTTCATGGGTTACAGGATCGGCAAGATTGATGATCTCGCTTTTTAAAGTTTCAGAGTCATCAATATTTTTCGTCGGAATATTCAGCTGATTGATTCTGTTGCTGAACAGTTTATTAAGTAAAATCCCGAAAAATTTGAAAAAAGGATTCCACTGTACAGAAAATTGTAAATGGTGACCGTCTGTGTTTTCATAGAATTGAATGACGCTTTCAGATAGATTTTCGAATTCAGTTTCAGACAAATTCAGTTTCTGCATTGAGGGAATAATGCCTTTTGATTCTGAGTCTTTTTGAATAATTAAGTTTTGCTTTTGCGCAAACTGATGGATATAATCTTTACCAATTGCATCCAAATTTCCAAACGGACCTATCAGCCACGGAAAATCTTCGGGGTTAATTTTCTTTCCACGCAAGATTACCCATTGCTGAGTTACCCAATCCTGGAATTTCTGCATCGGATAAGCAAATCTCATCTTAATGCTGTTTAAGATTTGGGATAATATTTCTTCGTCCGTTCCATTCTCCAAATTCCGAAATAGGTTTGAAACGCAATGTTGTAAATTCGAAATGAAAATCTTTTCGGTCTCTTTCTTTCATCGCGTTGGTATGTCTTTCAGGTTGTGGAACTTTGCTGTGTCCGTGCACCATATTGGTCATTTCTTTCTGTGTATTCCAAACTGAAAAAGTGGAAACGGTATTTGGAAATTTGATGGAAGCTAACGATAGAGTTGTTGCGGGATGGTCGCGAACCAATTTCTCAACCGGTCTTCCCCAGCGGATAAATCTTGGAATTTCCAGAAATTTCATTCGGGCAATTGTTACTGCGACAACTGGAAAATCCGGGTTTTCAAATTCTAAAGTTTCGTCCGGAATTTCAAACTTATTAAACTTGCCCCATTTTCGCATAAAAGTTAGCCTCGTATGCCAACCTTTCGCAAGGATTTTTCCTAATTCATTTTCAGTTAAAAAATTTTCAATATCACTTTCATTTTCCCATTGAGCAAAAACGGCGATCTGCCGGATCAGCATTCGTGAAGGTGAAAGAATAGGCCAGCCAAGCGTCATCGCTGTCATTATTTCTGCATGAATCAACCCCGAAATTTGCCTTGGTTTTGGTGGAAACAAAAGAATTTTTAGCGCAGAAATATAATTTGTTTTTACTAAATGATAGGTTAAGACGCTCATTATTTCAGTTTTACAGTAATTTATAAAACTAAGGTATCAGAATTTTCTCTCCACCAAATTTCGGTTCCACCCCAAACATAAAATCCCAGAACACCTTTGCTCTTGCCAGTTTTTCTCGTGCATTGGTTTTAAAACCTGCATATTTATTGACATCTGCAGCATTATAACCGAATGCTTTAATTCCGTTTTTTCGTGCTAAATAAACAGCTCTTTCATTATGAAATTTCTGTGAAATGATGATGTAAGAATTCTGTCCGAAAATTTCTTTTGCTCTCAACACAGAATCCAGAGTTCTGAAACCTGCAAAATCCTCAAAGATTCTTTCTGCAGGAACTCCGGCTTTGATGAGTTCGTTTTTCATCTCTTCCGGTTCATTATAATCTTTCTGAGAATTGTCTCCGCTCACAATTATGTTTTGAACCTTCCCGGATTTATATAAGTCTGCGGCGGCCTTTATTCTGTTAAAAAAGTATGCATTGGGATTTCCGTTCGAAAGTGTTTTGCTGGTTCCAAGAAGAAGTCCGGTTTTTTCGCTCGGAAGTTTAGAAAGATCTGAAGTGACGAAATTTTCCGTCTGATCTTTAATGGTAAAGTTGGACCAGATCACAAAAATAATTCCCACCACAAAAAGCAGCAGGAATATTTTGATTGTATTTTTTATCATTTTTTTCATACAGTTTGAACCTTTTGTAGGTTTCATAAAAGTATGAATTATTTTAAAACTCAAGCCCGTTCGGGAACGCTTTTTTTCTGAAAATTATTAAAAGTGCACCGCCAACAGTAATAGCAGAATCTGCAACATTAAAAATGTATTTAAAGAATTCAAGGTGTCTTCCGCCAATTAAAGGCCAGCTTTCAGGAACATGCCAGTCTACCAGCGGGAAGTGTAGCATGTCGACCACACAACCTTTCATAAAAGTAGAGTAACCCTGACCAAAAGGAACGAGTTTCGAAACTCCTCCGTAACCAATCCATTGTTTGATGTTTTCGTCGTAAACCATTCCACTGTCGAAAATTAATCCGTAAAACATACCGTCAATTAAGTTTCCGATGGCACCGGCAAAAATCATGGACATTGGGATGATCAGATAGTTTGATTCACCTCTTTTAAGCCATTTGCTAAACAGATAAATCATTCCGCCAATCAGGAAAACGCGGACGATTACCAGAAAATATTTCCCGAGCATTCCGCCAAAATGAAAACCATAAGCCATTCCCGGATTTTCAACAAAAGTTAATTTAAATCCCGGAAAAACGGCAACACTGTCGTTAAGATTAAAGTTGGTTTTAATATAAATTTTTGATGCCTGATCAATCAACAATATAAGAAAAGTGATAAGTACTATCTTCTTCATTATTGGTCAGTCTTGGGTTTATCTTTAAAATTTCTTGCAGGCTTTTCCTTTTTCGGTGCGGTGATTCTCGGCTCAAAATTCTGAGTTTTTGCACCTCTGGTGTGAAATTTTTCGTATCGGATTCCCATGTCTTTCATTACGCTTTTCAGCGCATTCAGCTCCATCTGGTTTTTTGGGTGTACAATTAGTGCTTCCATTTTACTTTATTTGCGTTGAGGTTTCAGCTTAAATTAAAGCTTTTACAACGTTTATGTTTTAATATTAATGCTTCGACAGTTCGTCTAGCCGTTTTCTGTCTTTTGCGGACAGGTCGTTGATGCCATTCTTTCCCATTTTGCTGAGAAGTCGGTCGATTTCCTTTTCCCTGTCCCGTTTATCTGAATTGAATTGCTGATCGATGGTCAGATTTTTAGGCTTGTCCGGATAGAATCTGTTTTTGATCCGATCGCGGTTAAAAAACCATAAAGCTGCCACAAGGATGATTCCTAAAATCAAATATTCACTCATAGATATAACTAAAAAATAGGTTTACATAATGTTTTAAAAACATCATATAAACCCAAATTAATTATTTACAAAAATAAGATAAAAAATATTATTTCTGCATATTTTTAGCTTCAATGCTCAATGTCGCGTGCGGAACAGCCAAAAGTCTCGGCTTAGGAATCAGTTTTCCTGTTACTCTGCAAACGCCATAAGTTTTGTTTTCAATTCGTATAAGGGCATTCTTCAGGTCGCGGACAAACTTCTCCTGTCTTCCTGCTAAAATTGAGTTCTGCTCCTTGCTCAGAGTCTCTGCTCCTTCTTCAAAAGCCTTAAAGGTAGGAGATGTGTCATCAGTTCCATTATTCTGGTCGTTGATGAAACTTTCTCTGATCAGTTTTAAATCATTTTCAGCCTTCTCTATTTTATCTTTGATGATTGCCTTAAATTCCTGTAAATCAGCATCGCTGTAACGTACTCTTTCGTCTGACATGGTTCTTTTTCTTTTTTAATAAAATTATGAAATGGAATTTGAAAAACAATAACTAAACGTTAAATTTTTTCAACATTTATCTTAAATTTAACGTCATCTATTTCGATTTCGTTAA
This sequence comes from Chryseobacterium sp. Leaf394, assembly GCF_001424105.1. GTDB lineage: Bacteria > Bacteroidota > Bacteroidia > Flavobacteriales > Weeksellaceae > Chryseobacterium. The sequence goes on from NZ_LMQH01000010.1 coordinate 86,630, forward strand.
AATTTGAGAGTGAAGATACAACTTCTAGTTTATCCGACAATACTTCATCTGAAATATAAGCTTCATTTTTGCGTATGTCACTGATAAATATCGAACTTTCTTCAACAGAAATTCTAATTCTGTCTGTAAGATCAAAATCTTTTTCTTTTCTGATGTTCTGGATTCTGTTGATCAGTTCTCTTGCAACACCTTCAGATTTTAATTCTTCTGTCAATGTCAAATCTAATGCCACAGTGGTTTTTCCATCAGAAGTTACCGTCCATCCCGGAATATCTTTCGTTGAAATTTCTACATCAGCAGTTGTAATTTCATATCCCTGGATTTCCATTTTTCCTTCTTTTTCTAAAGCTGAAATTTGCTCTGGTGTGAAATTAGAAATCTCATTCCCAACCACTTTCATGTCTTTTCCAAGTCTTGAGCCCAAAGTTTTGAAGTTCGGTTTGATCTGTTTTACAATTAAATGAGATGCTTCTTCAGCATTGATTAACTGTAATTCTTTAACATTAACTTCCTGTTTAATTAATTCTGAAACCGCTAAAATCTGCTCCTCAGTTTTCTTATCCAAAACAGGAATCAAAACTTTCTGTAAAGGCTGACGTACTTTTACGTTCTCCTTCTTTCTCAGAGAGAAAACCATACTCGTAATATTCTGTGCTAAATGCGTCTTCTCAACCAGATCCTGATCGATTAAACTTTCATCAGCAACAGGGAAATCTGTCAGGTGAACTGATTCAAAAGTTTCCTTTCCGGTAGCAGCATTCAGATCCTGATACAACTGATCCATAAAGAACGGAGCGATTGGCGCAGATAATTTGGCAACAGTTTCAAGACAGGTATATAAAGTCTGGTAAGCAGAGATTTTGTCATCAGAATAATCTCCTTTCCAGAAACGTCTTCTGCACAGTCTTACGTACCAGTTACTTAAGTTATCATTCACAAAATTGCTGATGGATCTTGCCACTCTTGTCGGCTCGTAATCTTCGTAGAATGCTTTAACTTCTTTAATTAAAAGATTCAATTCAGATAAAATCCAACGGTCGATTTCCGGACGGTTTTCAATATCTTTTTCAGCATATTTAAATCCGTCAACATTTGCATATAAAGTGAAGAATGAATAGGTGTTGTAAAGCGTTCCAAAGAATTTTCTTCTCACTTCGTCAATTCCTTCGATATCAAATTTCAGGTTTTCCCAAGGATTGGCATTCGAAACCATGTACCAACGTGTAGCATCCGGTCCGTAAACCGCTAAAGTTTCAAATGGGTCAACCGCATTTCCTTTAGATTTTGACATTTTCAGACCGTTTTTATCCAAAACAAGTCCGTTACTCATTACATTTTTATAAGCAACCGAGTCAAAAACTGCTGTTCCGATTGCATGAAGTGTGTAGAACCATCCACGGGTCTGATCAACGCCTTCAGCGATAAAATCTGCAGGGAACGCTTTATTGTTGTCAATTAATTCTTTGTTTTCAAACGGATAATGCAACTGAGCGTAAGGCATAGATCCTGAGTCAAACCAAACGTCGATCAGGTCGCTCTCACGGTTCATTGCTTTTCCTGATTCTGAAACCAAAACAATCTTGTCAACGATGTTTTTGTGAAGATCAACCAAAGAATAGTTTTCTTCAGACATATTTCCGATTTCAAATCCTTTGAACGGATTTTCTGTCATGAATCCAGCTGCGATAGATTTCTCGATTTCGTTGTATAATTCTTCAACAGAACCAATGATGATTTCTTCCTGTGCTGAGCCTGTGGAAGGATCTGTTCTCCAGATCGGCAACGGAATTCCCCAGTATCTTGAACGGGAAAGATTCCAGTCGTTGACATTTTCAAGCCAATTTCCGAAACGTCCTTCTCCTGTAGCTTTTGGTTTCCAGTTGATTTCTTTGTTTAAATCTACCAAACGGTCTTTTACCGCCGTCATTTTCACAAACCATGAATCCAGCGGATAATATAAAAGCGGCTCATCAGTTCTCCAACTGTGTGGATAACTGTGAACATATTTTTCAACTTTAAAAGCCTTATTTTCTTCTTTTAAACGGATAGCGATTTCTACATCAACGGACTTTTCTGGTGCTGTTCCCGCATCGTAATATTCGTTTTTCACATATTTACCTGCAAAATCTCCCATCTGCGAAGTGAATTTCCCCTGCAAATCAACCAACGGAACCGGATTTCCGAATTCATTTAAAACCAACATTGGCGGAACTTCAGGCGTTGCTTCTTTAGCCACTTTCGCATCATCAGCACCAAAAGTTGGCGCCGTGTGAACGATTCCTGTACCGTCTTCTGTCGTAACGAAGTCTCCTGAAATTACTCTGAACGCATTTTCAGGATTTTGGTAAGGTAAAGTGTATGGCAATAATTGCTCATATTTAATTCCAACCAAATCAGCACCTTTGAATTCTCCAAGAATTTGGAAAGGGATGGTTTTGCTTGATGAAGTGTAATTGGCGAAATCTTCGTCAGTTCCCTCAACGAATTTTTTACCGAACTGTTTTCCGGTTAGAGCTTTAGCCAAAACAATATTGATCGGCTCAAAAGTATATTGATTAAATGTTTTTACTAAAACATAATCGATTTTCGGTCCTACTGTCAACGCAGTGTTTGAAGGTAAGGTCCAAGGCGTTGTCGTCCAGGCTAAGAAATGTACATCTCCAAAACCCTGTAAAAATGAAGGTAATGTTTCCAGAAGTGTCTTGAACTGTGCAACAATCGTCGTATCGGTAACGTCGCGGTAAGCTCCCGGCTGGTTTACTTCGTGAGAAGAAAGTCCGGTACCTGCTTTTGGAGAGTAAGGCTGGATCGTGTAGCCTTTATACAACAAATCTTTGCTGTACAATTGCTTCAACAACCACCAAACGGTTTCCATGTATTTTGATTTGTACGTGATGTATGGATCTTCCAAATCTACCCAATAACCGATTTTTTCGGTCAGGTGATTCCAGACATCCGTGTAACGCATTACTGCTTCACGACAGGCTTGATTGTAATCTTCAATCGAAATTTTTTTGCCAATATCTTCTTTCGTAATTCCGAGTTCTTTTTCAACTCCTAATTCCACAGGAAGTCCGTGCGTGTCCCAACCTGCTTTACGGAAAACCTGTTTCCCGTTTTGAGTCTGATAACGACAGAAAATATCTTTCAACGCTCTTGCCATAACGTGGTGAATTCCGGGCATTCCGTTTGCTGAAGGCGGACCTTCATAAAACACAAATTCAGGATTTCCTTCACGGGTTTCAACACTTTTTTCAAAGGTTTTATGGGCTTTCCAGAATTCCGCAACATTCTCGGCTACGTCTATCAGGTTGAGGTTTTTATATTCTTTAAATTGGCTCATTGTAATTTCTCAATTTCGTTGATTAATCAAGTTGGCAAATTTAGTGATTTTTGTCGGTTTATAATATATGTTTTATTTTGATTGGGTTTATTGAAAAGTTTGCGAAAATTGTGAGGGTGAAAGCAGTGAATTGTGAATGGTTAAATGTGAATTTTCGCACGTAATGATTTAAACATCTTGTTGTATATCAATAGGAGCGGGCTTTGGCCCGCTTTCAAAATTATCAAATGGAATTGGCTTTAGCCAAAACCTATATTCTCTCGCAGATCTTGCGGATTACGGAGACTTTTGAGATTTTAAAACAATCATCTGTGAAAATTGGTGCGATCTGTGGGGATGAAACTTTCCATCCAGCTTTTAATTTAAATTTAAATAAATTTGTCATCTAAATTTAAACTATTGGAACTCTTCCCACTCATCGAAAAATCAGGCATTCAGGACATCAAAAATTTTCAGGAAGAAAAACTTCAGGAGCTTTTGAAATATTTGGAGGCAAATTCACCATTTTATCAGAAGTTATTTAAAGAAAATAATATCCCGATTTCTGATATTCAGACTTTGGAAGATTTGCGGAAAATCCCGACGACATCGAAGAATGATATTCAGCAGAATAATGATGATTTTTTCTGTGTTTCCCAAACTCAGATCGTTGATTACAGCACAACTTCAGGAACGTTGGGTGATCCTGTAACTTTCGGTCTTTCTGAAAATGATATGGAAAGAATAGCGTACAACGAAGCGATATCTCTTGCCTGCGCAGGAATTCAGAAAGGTGACGTGGTGCAGATGATTACGACCATTGACAAAAGATTTATCGCCGGTCTTGCCTACCTTTTGGGTCTACGGAAAATGGGAGCAAGTGTCATCAGAATGGGACCCGGAATTCCGGAACTGCAATGGGATTCGATCTTCAGATATAAACCAAAATATTTGATCACGGTACCTTCATTTCTTTTAAAAATGATTGACTATGCTGAAAAACATGGGATTGATTACAAAAATTCAAGCGTTATCGGTGCGGTTTGCATTGGTGAAAGCATTAAAAATCAGGATTTTTCAGATAATATTCTTTCGCAGAAGATAAAGGAAAAGTGGAACATTAAATTATTTTCCACTTATGCATCTACCGAAATGAGCACCGCTTTTACAGAATGTGAATTTCAGATCGGCGGTCATCAGCATCCGGAATTGATTATAACAGAAATTCTTGATGACGAAGGGAATCCTGTGAAAGAGGGTGAAAGCGGCGAACTGACGATTACTACTTTAGGCGTCGAAGCTTTGCCTCTGTTAAGATTTAAAACGGGAGATTTAGTTAAAGCGCATTATGAACCTTGTGAATGTGGCAGAAATACGATGAGACTCGGTCCCGTTGTCGGCAGAAAACAGCAGATGATTAAATATAAAGGCACAACTTTATATCCGCCTGCAATGAATGATATTCTGAATGATTTTGACGGAATTTTGTGTTACCAGATTGTAATTCAATCGAATGAAATTGGTTTAGATGAAATTATCATTAAACTCAGCACCGAAAGAGAAGACGAAAGTTTTGAAGGCGAAGTTCGTGATCATTTCAGAGCAAAATTAAGAGTAAGCCCAAAAATTGAAATTGTTGATTTTGATGTTTTGTCGAAAACAGTTTTTAATCCGAACAGCAGAAAACCGATTAATTTTTTAGATTTAAGATAAATTTTAAATGTTATTCAAATAAGTTGGAAATATTGTCGTTCAGTTAAAGTGAATTTTCTTTTCACATATTATATTTGCGATCTTAATTTTAAACTATGAAAAAAATATTTTTCTTTCTGTGCGTTACAGTGAGCACGGCAATTCTCGCTCAAGATAAATTAACGATCGAATCAGGAAACCTGAGTTTTCTGAAAGGTCAGACCGAAGTGAATGTTGAACGTAATTACGGGAGTCCACTTTTTCAGGCTGAAAATTTTACAGAAACTGAATATCTGGACAGAAGACATAAAGAAACGGTAGCCAAAAAAGGCGAAGCTGCATGGAAAACCTGGATTGATACTTGGGAACAGCATGTAGAAACTATTTGGACGGAAAAATTTATTGAAGGATTAAATAAATCAAAGAAGATTAAATTTGCCCAAAATGTTGAAACAAAATACACATTAATCATTCATCCAAAATGGATGTATGCCGGATGGCAAGGTTTCGTCACGCAACCTGGAAAATTGTCTGCAGAAATTACAATCGTGGAAACGGCAAATCCTTCAAATGTTTTAGCAACATTAAAAGGCGATAAAATTGAAGGTACTGGTAGTAAAGTCGATTACGGAATGGAGTACGGAAGAATTTCAGCAGCCTACGAAAAAACGGGAAAAGAGTTCGGAAAAGAACTGAAGAAAGCTTTAAAATAAAACAAAACGGTCTGAAAATTTTCAGACCGTTTTTTTATGCTTTTTCTTTTTCTGTTTTAATGAAATTGGCCAAGTTGACAATTGCCGTATCGTGTATCCTCACAAAAGTATTTTTCTTATTCCAAACATATCCAGCGAGGACTGCACAAATTTTCCTTTTCACATCAGGATTTTCAGGCTGGTGGAAAAATAATTCCTGAAGATTTCCGGTATACCATTCTTTCACGTATGTTGTAAAAACGTTGACGCCGTATAAAATGTAATCTGCAAATTCTGTCTGCCAGTCAACTTTTTCACCGTTCAACTGTCGGATTGCCAATTTTGCTGCCGTCATTCCGCCTTCTGTGGCAAATGCCATTCCTGACGAGAAAACAGGATCTAAAAATTCTGAAGCATTACCCGTCAAGGCAAATCCGTCTCCGTATAATTTTTTAACTGAGCATGAATAATCTTTCAAATGTCTCGGCTCAAATAAAAATTCTACATCTCCGAAACGTTTAACATAATAATCCGACAGAGAAATTGCTTTTCTCAAGGCCTCCGCAGCATCGCCGTTTTCAGATAATTTGTCAATATATTCAGTGGGTCCGACAATTCCTACACTCGTATTTCCATTGGAAAAAGGAATTACCCAAAGCCAGACTTCCGTTTCAATAATATCAAAAGAAATTAAAGTTCCTTCCTCGCCTTCTTCTCTGTTGATGTCTTCCACATGAGCAAAAATTGCTGAGTGCGGAGAAAGTTTTGAGGGTTTTTCTAAATCTAAAAGTCTTGGCAAAACTCTTCCGTAACCGCTGGAATCGATCACGAATTTCGCATGGATTTCTTTCGTTTTTCCGTCTTTGTTTTTTACGGTGGTGATAGAATCGGTTCCGTTAAATTCAATGCCAATCACTTCGGTTTCAAATTCAAGATCAACGCCTTTATTGATGACTTCCTGAGCCAAAGTATTGTCGAAATCAGCTCTCGGGACCTGCCAGGTCCAGTCCCAGCCTTCCCCGAATTTGTTGCTGAAATCAAAGATGCAGACTTCATTGCCACGCATAAAACGTGCGCCTAGTTTTTTTTCGAAGCCCATTTTGTCGAGTGCAGGAAACAATCCGGCTTCGTCAAAATGATCCATCACTCGCGGAATAAGGCTTTCACCCACAACAAGCCGCGGAAATTTTGTCTTTTCGACCACCTTCACATTGATGTTATTCTTCTTCAGATAAGCAGAAGATACGCATCCGGAAGGCCCAGCTCCAATTACTAAAACATCAACAATTTCTTTGTCCATTTGTTTAATAAAACTTTTATCTTTGCGCAAAATTAGTGACAATTAATTATATTTTACAAAATTATATCTATTACTTTTAATTGATGAAAATAAATAACTTTTTAGAACTGAGAGATTTTCAGAGAATTATAATTGAAAACGAAAGCATAGAATTAGATCCATCACTTCTCCAGAGGGTGAATGAAAGTTTTTCTTTTCTTAAAGAATTTTCAAAAAATAAAGTAATTTATGGTGTGAATACCGGTTTTGGGCCGATGGCACAATTCAAAATCAGCGATGAAGATACGCATCAGTTGCAGTATAATTTAATCAGAAGTCACTCTTCAGGTATCGGGAATCCGCTTCCGGCAGATGAGGTGAAAGCCTGTATGTTGGCAAGATTAAACACATTGTCACTAGGAAATTCTGGTGTTCACGAATCTGTTGTTAATTTACTTAAAGAATTAATAAACAGAGATATTACGCCGCTGATTTTTGAACATGGCGGAGTAGGAGCAAGCGGTGATTTGGTTCAGCTGGCTCACTTAGCTTTAGTACTAATCGGTGAAGGCGAAGTTTTCTATAAAGGCGAAAGAAAATCAACCAAAGATGTTTTTGAAATTGAAAGTTTAGAGCCGATTCAGGTTGAAATTCGTGAAGGCTTAGCCTTAATGAACGGAACTTCAGTGATGTCTGGAATTGGTATTGTTAATGCTTACAAGGCCAATCAGTTAACTGAAATTTCATTAAAATTATCCTGTGCAATTAATGAAATTGTTCAGGCTTACGATGATCATTTTTCAGAAGTATTGAACGGAACGAAACTTCATGCCGGACAGCAGAAAATTGCTGAAAAAATGCGTGCTCATTTGTCTGACAGCAAATTGATCAGAAAAAGAGCTGACCACTTATACACTCATTTTGAAGAGCAGGAAAAAGTTTTCAAAGAAAAAGTGCAGGAATATTATTCTTTGAGATGTATTCCGCAAATTCTTGGACCTGTTTTAGATACACTGGAATTTACAGAGAAAGTTTTAGAAAACGAAATCAACTCCGCAAACGACAACCCGATCATCAACGTAGCAGATCAACACGTTTACCATGGCGGAAACTTCCACGGAGATTACATTTCTCTGGAAATGGATAAGCTTAAAATCGTCGTTACAAAACTGACGATGTTGGCAGAAAGACAGCTGAATTATCTTTTAAATTCAAAAATCAACGAAATTTTGCCTCCTTTTGTAAATTTAGGTAAATTAGGTTTCAATTTCGGGATGCAGGGCGTTCAGTTCACGGCAACTTCGACAACTGCGGAAAGCCAGATGCTTTCGAACCCGATGTATGTGCACAGTATTCCTAATAATAATGATAATCAGGATATTGTAAGCATGGGGACAAATGCTGCGGTAATTTGCAGAAAGGTGATTGAAAATGCTTTTGAAGTATTGGCAATCGAAGCGATTACAGTTGTTCAGGCAATAGAATATTGTGGCTATCAGGATAAAGTTTCATCGAAAACGAAAGAACTGTACGATGATATCAGACAATTGATTCCGGCATTTTCAGATGATATGGTGATGTATCCATATTTGCAAAAGGTAAAAGACTATCTTAAAAAATAGAGACCGTCCGCACAAATAAATATTGCAAACTGCGAACCCGAAGGGTTCAATATCAATAGCCGTAGGTGGAAACCTTTGGAACTAATCGTTAACGAATCAGAACCCTGAAAGGGTTCAAAATCAATAATCATAGGTGCAAACCTATGGAAACGAAATCGGTAATAAAATCAGAACCCTGAAGGGGTTCAATATCAAATAAACCCCACGGAAAAAAAATACAGATAACATTTCTAAATTTCCAAAGGGATGATTTAATAAAAGTAGGCAGAAACCTATTGTAAATTTATTCACAAACTAAGACATATACATGAAATGTGCAATCATAACAGGTGGTTCCCGGGGTATCGGCAGAGCGATCTGTATAAAACTGGCAGAAGAAAAAAATTATCATATTCTCATCAACTACACTTCCAATGAAGCTGCAGCAAAGGAAACTTTAGCGAAAATCGAAGAGTTGGGTTCTACAGGAGAAATTCTTAAATTCGATGTAGGAAATGCTGAGGAAACTAAGAAAGTTTTAAACGAATGGCAGGAAAATAATCCAAAATCTATCGTTGAGGTTATCGTTAATAATGCAGGAATTACAAGAGACGGATTATTCATGTGGATGCCAAGTGAAGACTGGAACTCAGTGATTAACACGAGTTTAAATGGTTTTTACAACGTTACCAATTTCTTCATTCAGAAATTATTGAGAAACAAATACGGCAGAATTATTAATATGGTTTCCGTTTCGGGAGTAAAAGGAACGGCCGGACAAACCAATTATTCAGCGGCAAAAGGCGCTTTGGTCGGAGTGACAAAAGCTCTTGCTCAGGAAGTTGCGAAAAGAAATATCACCGTGAATGCAGTCGCTCCAGGTTTCATCAAAACCGATATGACGCAGGATTTCAATGAAGACGAATTGAAAGCGATGATTCCAGCCAACCGATTTGGGGAAGCGGAAGAGGTGGCAGATTTGGTCGCATTTTTAGCCTCAAAAAAATCTTCCTATATCACAGGAGAAATTATTAATATTAACGGAGGAATTTATTCATAAAAATAATGTAACAGTGTAGCAATTTACCAGTTTACCAATATTTAAAATTGTTACATTGCTAAACTGATACATTGTTAAATTTAAAAAGATGGAAAATAGGGTAGTCATTACCGGAATGGGAATTTATTCTTGCATCGGAACTTCTTTGGAAGAAGTGAAAGAATCCCTGTATCAAGGTAAATCCGGAATTGTTTTAGTGGATGAGAGAAAAGAATTTGGCTTCAGATCAGGTCTTAGCGGCGTGGTTCCCAAGCCCGATCTTAAAAATCTTCTTAACAGACGCCAGCGCGTAAGCATGGGTGAAGAAAGCGAGTATGCCTACATTGCAACACTCGATGCTTTACAACAGGCCAATATCGATCAGGACTTCTTAGACCAAAACGAAGTCGGAATTTTATACGGAAACGACAGCGTTTCTAAAGCTGTCGTAGAATCGATCGACATCGCAAGAGAGAAAAAAGATACCACTTTGATGGGTTCAGGAGCGATTTTCAAATCGATGAACTCTACAGTGACGATGAATCTTTCTACTATTTTTAAATTAAGAGGAATCAATTTAACCATCAGCGCGGCTTGTGCAAGCGGTTCTCATTCTTTGGGATTGGCGTATATGATGATCAAAAACGGTTTTCAGGACATCATCGTTTGTGGCGGTGCTCAGGAAACTAATAAATATTCAATGGCGAGCTTCGATGGTTTGGGCGTTTTTTCAGTGAGAGAAGACGAGCCAACCAAAGCTTCAAGACCTTTTGACTCGGGAAGAGATGGCTTAATTCCAAGTGGCGGAGCAGCATCTTTGATTGTGGAAAGTTTAGAATCAGCTCAAAAAAGAGGTGCCAACATCATCGCAGAAATCGTTGGTTATGGCTTTTCTTCAAATGGCGGACATATCTCTACTCCAAATATCGATGGTCCCGCTTTGGCAATGAACCGTGCTTTGAAACAGTCCGGTCTGGAAGTAAAAGATATCGACTACATCAATGCCCATGCGACTTCTACACCCATCGGCGACTCCAACGAAGCAAAAGCAATTCACGAAATTTTCGGAAGTGAAGTTCCGGTAAGCTCGACCAAATCGATGACCGGTCACGAATGCTGGATGGCAGGGGCGAGTGAAGTGATTTACTCCATTCTGATGATGCAGAACGATTTTGTGGCTCCGAACATCAATCTGGAAAATCCTGACGAAGACGCAAAAAGGATAAATTTAATCTCCGAAACTAAAAATCAAAAAATTGACGTATTTTTGTCGAATTCTTTCGGGTTTGGGGGAACCAATTCCGCATTGATCGTTAAAAAATTTGAATAAAAAACATGGAAAGAGAAAAAATTGTTGCCATTGCTAATGATTTTTTAATCAATGAGTTTGAGGTAGATGGCGATGAGATCAGCAATGATGCCCACTTCAAGAAAACTTTGGGTTTAGACAGTTTAGATTATATTGATTTGGTGGTGGTCATCGAATCCAATTTTGGCGTGAAATTAGGTGAAGCCGATTTTAAAGATATCATCACTTTCAACGATTTCTACTCGACAATCGAAAATAGAATTACTCAAAAAATATAGCAATAAAAATAATGTAACAATCTACCAATGTATCAGTTTACCAATTTGTAAGGTATTGTTATATTGTTACACTGCTACATTGTTAAATTAGTATTATGAACAAGTGGAAAGGCAAGTCTAAAGGCACCATCTTAGGATACAGAATCTTCGTCTGGTGCATTAGAAATATCGGTGTCCGCAGTTCATACTTTGTGCTTTATTTTGTGGCTTCGTACTATTTTCTGTTCGAAAAAAAGAGCAATCTTTACATTTCGTATTACTTCAGAAAACGCCTTACTTTCAGCTCTTGGAAATCGAAAGTTTCCATTTATAAAAGTTACTTTACGTTTGGTCAGACCTTAATCGACAAAACCGCAATTTCAGCAGGCTTACGTGAAAAATACACTTACGAATTCGACGGAATTGAAAATCTCAGAAACCTTTTAGCCGAAAAAGAAGGCGGCGTTCTTATCAGTGCCCACATCGGGAATTTCGAAATTGCCGAACATTTTTTTGCCGACATCGACTTTGACTGTCAGATTAATTTAGTTACCACAGATCAGGAAGTTACGGTAATCAAAGAATACCTCAAAAGCGTTTCTGTAAAGCAGAGCAACATCAAATTCATCTACGTTAAAGATGATATGTCGCATATTTTCGACATCAACGAAGCATTGTCCAAAAACGAACTCATTTGCTTCACAGGTGACCGTTATTTTGAAGGTTCAAAATTTCTTGAAGCAGACTTACTCGGAAAAAGTGCAAAATTTCCGGCCGGACCGTTTCTCATTGCCTCACGTTTGGGCGTTCCCGTGGTTTACGTTTATGTGATGAAAGAAAAAAATCTCCATTACCATTTATATGCAAGAGTGGCTCAACAGGTCAAAAAACGCGATGCTCAGGGACTTCTCAATTCCTATACCCAAAATCTCGAATCGATGATCAAAAAATATCCATTGCAGTGGTTCAATTACTTCGATTTCTGGGATGATGTAGATTGATTTCTTATTTGATATCCAACTGCTAATTTTTATTTGGGCAGCTTTTCCGCCTTCCGTTCCCGCTTTTTTGTGCCATAGCTTTCCCAAGGCTTACAAAAAGAGCTCCACTCAAGTCGGGCTGCGGGCAATTCGGTGTTTTAAAAGAGACAAATAAAAAGTTAAAAGAGTCAAGTAGAATCCAATTTGTGTCTATGGGTCTGTTTTGAAATTCGCTGGCTTAAACCTCATAGGTTTCCAAAACCTATGAGGTTTGATTATAAACAGTCAAATTTTATCTTTTCTTGAGTAGGAAGTCCTTCCGAACGGAAAATTTGCAGGAAGATTTAGAAAAAATCTTAGCGTACTTAGCAATTAAATAAGCACATTTTATTCTAACCAATTTGATAAACTTTTGTACCTTTTGCCGTTAAAAACAATAATCAAAATTTGAAAAAAAACTACGACATATTGGTCATCGGCAGCGGTTTAGGCGGTCTTGTTTCGGCGCTTATCTTGGCGAAAGAAGGCTTTAAAGTCTGCGTTCTCGAAAAAAACAACCAATATGGCGGAAATCTCCAGACATTTTCAAGGGACAAACTCATTTTCGATACCGGAGTTCACTATCTGGGTGGATTATCGAAAGGGCAAAACCTTCATCACTTTTTTTCGTATTTAGAAATTATCGATGACCTCCAACTTGAAAAAATGGATGAAAACGGTTACGATAAAATCACTTTTGGAGATGATGAAATCGAGTATCCACATGCACAGGGTTACAATAATTTCGTAAAACAACTTTCAGAATATTTCCCTGAAGAGAAAGAAAATCTGGAGAATTACTGCGAGGAAATTCAGAGGGTCTGCAATTATTTTCCGAGATACAATGTGGTCGGACAAAACAATTACAACGAAGAGATTCTGCATCTCAACACTAAAAGATTCATTGAGTCTATAACTTCCAATGAAAAACTTCAGGCAGTATTGCTCGGCTCCAACTTTCTGTATGCCGGAGATTCTGAGGATACGCCATTTTACGTTCATGCGCTGACGGTCAATTCCTATATTCAAAGTGCTTATAAATGTGTAAAAGGCGGTAGCCAGATTTCAAAATTGCTGATCAAAAAATTAAGGGAATACGGAGGAGAAGTTCACAAACATTCTGAAGTTTCTGAATTTGTCTTTAATGAAAACAATACTTTGACATCCGTAAAAACAACATCGGGAAAAGAATATTCTGCCACTCAGTTTATATCAAATATTGAGATTCGTTCTGCCATAAAATTGATTGGAGAAAGTAGACTGAAAAAATCTTTTCTGAACAGAATCTTAAGTTGGGAGCCGGTTTCATCATGTTTCAGTGTATATCTGGTTTTAAAACCAAATGCTATTTCCAATTTCAATTACAATGTGTATCACTTTTCATCTAAAGATTTAGTTTGGAAAGCTTTTCAATATAAAAAAGAAAACTGGCCGGAAACGTATATGCTGTCTTCCACCCCTTCAAAGCATCATCCCGAATTTGCGGAAAGCTTAACGGCAATTTCATACATGGATTTTGCAGAGGTGAAAGAATGGGAAAATACGTTCAATACGATAGCCAACCAACAGGAAAGAGCTGAACTGTATGACAAATTTAAGCTTGAAAAAGCTGAAAAAATGATTCAGGCTTTGGAAAATAAAATACCCAATCTCAGAGCTTCGATTAAAAATATTTATACATCTTCTCCATTGTCATACCGCGATTATATCGGAAGTTTTGAGGGAAATATGTACGGCTACATCAAAAGCTCAGAAAATCCCTTAAAAACAATGGTTTCTCCAAGAACTAAAATAGATAATCTTTTCCTCACTGGACAATCAGTGAATATGCACGGAATTTTAGGCTGTACCATTGGTGCATTCAACACCTGTGCTGAGATCTTGGGGAAGGATTTGATCGATGAACGTCTGTCTAAAATTTTAAATCAATCCGATGAAAAGTAGACATTTATTTTTTATTTTTCTCATTTTTACTCTGATTTCGTGTGGCACAAAAAAGTCTGTAAAACATATTCCTGAAGTCGAACAGTATGCGTTGGAAATCCCTAAAGTTGAGAAAATCAACGATTCTACTTTTTCGTTTCATCAAAATTATTTGACCAAAAACAGACAGCAGCTTTGGGAATTGTATATCAAAGGAAATCCTTTACAGTTGGGCTATAACAATGGTGCTTTAACGCAAAATCTGATGCAGAAGCAGGAAGAGATTTTCTTTTCGAAAGTGAAAACATTTGTTCCTTCAAAGTTTAAACAAAACCTTCTGCGCGGTTTCCTGAAATGGTACAACCGAAAAATGTATCTCAATGTGAGAGATGATTTTCAGGCAGAATTGTACGGATTATCCCAGTATTCATCAGACAGATATGATTATATCTCTCCGAAATTCAGAAGAGCAATGTATCTGCATGGTGCGCACGACATCGGCCACGCCATGCAGGATCTGATGGTCGTTGGCTGTACTTCGCTTGCCGTTTGGAACGAAAATACAGAAGACGGCGATTTGCTGATTGGAAGAAACTTCGATTTCTATGTCGGTGATGATTTTGCTAAAAATAAACTCATCGAATTTGTAGAACCGGAAACTGGAATTCCGTACATGAGTGTGAGTTGGCCCGGGATGATTGGCGTGGTTTCCGGAATGAATAAGGAAGGAATTACTGTGACGATCAATGCAGGGAAATCTAAAATTCCATTAACGGCAAAAACACCGATTTCTTTGGTGACAAGAGAGATTTTGCAGTATGCTAAAAATATAGAAGAGGCGATTGCGATTGCCAAGAAACGAAAGGTTTTTGTGTCCGAATCTATCTTGGTTGGAAGCGCGAATGATAAAAAGGCAGTCATTATTGAAGTTTCACCTAAGAATTTCGGTGTTTATGATGTGGCGAATTCCAGTAAGGTTTTCTGCACGAATCATTTTCAGTCTGATGCTTATAAAAATGATAAAAGAAATCAGAAGCATATTGTAGAAAGTCATTCAGAATACCGTTACGAAAAGCTTCAGGAGCTTTTACAAACGAATAAAAAACTCAATCCTGAGAAAATAGCTTCGATTTTAAGGGACAAATCCGGTTTAGAAGACAAAAGTATTGGTTATGGAAATGAGAAAGCCATTAATCAGCTTCTGGCGCATCATGCTGTGATTTTTTCGCCTGAGAGAAGATTGGTTTGGGTGTCTTCAAGTCCGTATCAGCTCGGGGAATTTATATGTTATGATTTAAATGAAATTTTCTCTGATCAGAGATTGAAAGATGGCGACTTTGCCAAATCAGAATTGAATATTGCCAAAGATCCGTTTATTGAGTCTAAAGAATTTAAGGATTATGAAGAATTTAAGTTTGCCAACGGTGAAGTTCAGCATGCAATTGATGGTGATGATGTCGTTTTAACGGATGATTTTATTCCAAATTATCAGTCTTTGAATCCTGATTTCTGGTTGGTTTATTATCAGGCCGGGAAATATTATTTTAAACAAAGAGAATATTCAAAGGCTAAAACTGAATTTGAAAAAGCTTTGACGAAGGAGATCACAACGGTTCCGGACAGAGAGAATGTTGAGGAATTTTTGAGGAAAACGGTGAGGAGATTGAAATGATTAGTTGAACCACTTCGTGCTTCAGTTTCTGTGTTGTTTTCATCCATGGGTTTCACCCACGGCTATTCAAATTGAACCACTTCGTGGTTCTGTTGTTGTCTTATTTGTAATCCTTGGATTGTCTTCGCCTAATTCGGTTGCTCGATTTCACCAAGAGCTTTTTAAATTTAAAAATTCGTGGTTCTATTCCTTTATTCTTCGTTTCTATGGGTTTCATCCACTTCGTGGCTGTGTTAGATGGAAGAGCACGGGAAGAAAAATTGATATAAAACTGAAATATTTTATTGAGTTTTGGTTGTTCAAAATATTGAAAAAAAAGACAAAACGTCTTTGCAGCCCGAATTGAACGGAAATCCTTTTTTGCTTGTGGTATATTTCAATTAGCAAGAAAGTGAAGCAAAAAAGATTGGGAGTGGAAGGCGGATACAGCTGCCCAAATTATTTTAATTATTCTCTGGACTGACTTTATTCAAAAACAAAAACGTGGCAATCCACGAAATAGCTGACATGGAAATTGCTAAAATCATGCTTCCGATGATATACTGTAAAAAGTGATTTTTTACTAGTTCGAAATTCCATTCCTGATTGAAAATATCACTTTCTCCCGCAACGAAAGGCGAACCCAAAAACAGGGAAGCAACAATAATAAACGGAATAAATGGAGGCAAACTCACGTTGGATGCGATGAATGCAAGAACTTTATTGAGTTTAAAAAGCACGGAAAGGGAAATGACCAGCAAAGTGTGAAATCCCCAGAATGGCGAGAAGCCCACAAAAACGCCCAGTGCGATTGAAAATGCCTTGGTGCGGTTGGTGCCATCGCTTTCCAAAACGTCTTCTTTAATGAATCTTTTAAAACTTTTTTTTCTGAAATTCCGGATGAAATTTCTTGGAATAATGTAAAACAGCGTGATGGTGACCAACACCGTGTTTAGAATACTGATCCGCGTGAAATCTTTGAACGGTCTGAAGTGTGAAACCCTTTCTGCCGGGTCGTAAAGCACTTTTATCGGAACGTTTTTCACGGGAACATGACGCCAGGCTGTCCGGACAATGATTTCGATTTCGAACTCAAATTTTGGAGTGAAATATTTCTTCGGAATTCTGTGTAAAGGATATAAACGATAGCCGGATTGCGTGTCTTCAAGCTTGATTCCGGTCTCAAACCAAAACCAGAAGTTGGAAAAACGGTTTCCGAAACTGCTTTTCTTTGGAATGCCGTCCTGCGACATATTCCGGTTGCCGATGAGCAGAACATCTTCATTTTCCGCAAGCAAAGCTTTCACAAAAACGGGAATATCATTTGGGTAATGCTGCCCGTCTGAATCAATGGTGATAGCATGATTGAAACCGAGCTCTTTTGCTTTTCTGAAACCTATTTTCAGTCCGTTTCCTTTGCCTTTATTTTCGGGTAAATTGAGAACGGTAATCTGAGGGTAGGTTATTAGAATTTCTGAAGTGGAATCGGTAGAACCGTCGTTGACAACGATGATGTTTTGCGTATATTCCAGAACGCCGTCAATAACTCTTGTCAGCGTTTTTTCGTTGTTATAAGTCGGAATTAAAACGCAGATTTTCCTTTCGTCAATCGCATTCTGTACTTCAGAAAGTGTCATTTATTTCAACGAATTTTTTTCGGTTGCGGTCATGGTTTTAGACTGCATTGCGAACTTTTTGATGTACGTTTTCAGAGCAGTATTCTGCTTTGAATAGTTGCTTAGAATGTATGCTTTATCTTCTTTTAAATTCTTTGAATAGCCAACGATTTTCGGAATGTTTTCCTGAACACTCATTCTGATTAACCGCAATTCAACGTTATTTGGATTAGATTTTATCACACTTTCTAATTCTGTAGCTCCAGATTTTACGAAAGATTTTCTTTTGTTTTTTTCGGTCGTCACCTTGGCTTCCAGAATTTCTGCAGCAGCTTTATAACCTTTTGTTAATGCGTCTGAAGATGAACTTTTATCTGCTAATTCGATGAAGTTTTTTGCGCCTTCGTTTGAAGAATTGGCTTTTGAATACGCATTTCTCAGGGCATCCAAATCACCGCTCTGGAAAAATAAAAACAGTACTGTTATAAAAGAAAGTAAAAATTTCATGTGGAATTTTGTATTTAAATGTCACTTGGAATCGCCGGATAAGCGATTCCATATATTAAATTTTAGTATAATTAACAGACAGTTTTAATGCAATAGTCTCGCCAAAAGCAGTTGTATTTTTTACCTTCACTTCGTTTTCAATTTCCTTGATGTCAAGCTGCATTGTAAGATCCGGCGTCTCAAACGGATTGATAATCGCCATAAATTTCACGTTGGATGCAGATTTCAAAAATAATTTCTTTCCTGTAAATTCCTCTGTAAGCTCTTTCACGATCTGCATCATACAAACGCCTGGTGTAACGGGATTTCCTGGGAAGTGGCCGTTAAAAATATTGTGATCTTTATTCAGTTTAATATTTGCTGAAAAACTTCCGTTTTCTAATTTTTCAGAGCTTTCTAAAGTGTAAAAATCTGTAAGTATGGTCTGCATTTTATTCTGTTTCGGTTATTTGAAATAGTTTGATATCGATCTTAAAATCTTTGTGTTTAAGATGAATCGTCTCTGCAAAAGTAGGTTTTTTAGCTTCAAAACTAAAATTGATCTTTTCCTTTCTGTTCCTGGTGTAAACAATTTGCGTGAGAAGAGAATTTTCTTTGTTAAAATACAGATAGTAATTTTTCCTGTTTAATTCTGATCTGAAAATATTTGAGTTTTCATTTTCAAAACTTTCGGCAACAGGATATTTTTGTCTTAATAATTCCTGAAAATCATTTTTCAGAAAATTGATTACCATTTTTTTGTTTAAATCTTCTAAAACATAATTCAGTTTAAAATCATTTTCAGAGATTTCAAAATCAATCATTTTGTTTCCAAAATCTGAGGTCATCACAACCCTGTGTGTGGTTTCAGAGATTTTTTTAATGATAAGAATTCCGCTGATGTCGTTGCCGTAAACTTCCATTTGGCATTTGTAAACATAATCTTCGTTTGAAGAAAAGTACAGATTTTCAACTTCTTTTTCGGAGTTTGAAATTGGTTTTGCATCTGTCAGCTGATACGTTTTGCACGAAAACATCAGCAACAAAAATGAGCTATAAAGAAAACTCAGAAGCAGGAATCGGCGCATTGATTTTGGTGTTTTTAAAAACAATATTTGTAGTATCTCCTGAAGCCTCGGTCATATTTACCTGAGAAACTGTCGACTGATTTTTAGGAAAATGAAGTTCGATTTGCTTAATGTACTTCAGCAACTGCGCAGATTTCGGGGTAAATTTCGCGATATTTGAATTTGAATTTTTCATATAAACCACAGAAAATTCAGGGTCGCTGAACATTTTTCCGTTTGAACTTCCGACAATCAGTTTATTGATTTTTTCAAACGTTTTACTCTTTGCATCTACCGACGATTTTTTCCCTTGGTCGTTGATGAAAATTTTGTTTTCCTTAAAGATAATGCTGTATTGATAGGGTTTTGTGTATTTCCAGCTTAGTGTATTTGGCGATTTTAAAGACATTCGTCCCTGCGTAACAATGTTTTTATCTAAAAAATCCATTTTTTTTGTCTGAACGAAATCACTTTGCAAGGTTTTAATTTCCCTTGTTTCAGCAGAAATTTTTGTCACAAATGCTTTGGATTCGGCACCCGTCATTGCCGTAGTTTGGGCAAAAACAAAACCTGAAATTAATAAAAAGGCGAAGAAAGCTATATTTTTAAACATTATTTTTCCGATTTAATGATTGAATCAATCGTGAAAGTTGAATATTTTTCACGCTCCAAAAATAACAATAAATCAACCAAAACATTGTACGTTTTCTCAGAAGTGTCGTGAAGCAGGATTATGCTTCCTTTTTTTAAATTTTTGGTTACTTTCTTTAAAATTTTCTTCTCATCCGGAATCACCGTGTCCAGTGAACGGACATTCCAGCCGATGCTTTTTTTCGCGGTTTTCGTAATGGCTTTTGCAATATTCGGATTGGTCACTCCAAAAGGAGGACGGTACAAATTGGTTTTAATATTGCCAATTTTCAACATTACATCATCACATTTTTTAATTTCCTCAATCATTTTTGAAGTCGATAAAAATCCGGTATTATTTGAATGTGAAAAAGTGTGATTGCCCACTGTATGGCCTTCTGCAACGATTCTTTGGAACGTTTCAGGATATTTTTTAATCTGTTTTCCGATGCAGAAAAAGGTAGCTTTGATGTTATTTTCTTTTAAAACATCTAAAAATTTCGGAGTAAATTCTGTCGGTCCATCATCAAAAGTCAAGGCGACTTCTTTGATTTTTGTCCGCTTATGAGTGAAACTGTTAACAAAATATCCCAACTGAATGTCAAACGAACCCCAGATAACAACTGCTGAAAAAAGGATGAAACAAAAGATATATACCCAAACTGTTCCCTGAAATGCGTAAACAAAGGCATTCAGGAAAAGATAGAAGATGATAAATGGGTAGTGCTTCATTTTTAAATTATCAGTTAATCTGGCTGTTCGCCAATTTCTCTTTTCACGTATTCAGACAATTTCTTTTTTGCATACGCATCAAAATAATATATTGAATAATCGTCTTTTACATCCTCCAAAACCTCGTAAGCATTTGCAAACTCCAAACCATCTTCTTTTACAACATAAACATTATTGCCATAAAATGCATATGCAACGCTATCATATAAAGGCTTTCTGCAAATTAAATCATATTCAAAAGTTAATGGCTCATCTTCATTCAAATATTTTAGAGCCCAGAAATCGCCTCTTCTTAAAGCATAAATATTTTTAGATAAAAACAGAGCGTCATTGTAATTTTCCATTTCAACAATCCATACATCTGGAACGCCAGAATTTATTACACCAAGCAAACCATCTTTTTCTACCTTAAGGATTTTATCTGAGTCCAAACTATTGCTCAGGATTACCATCTCCGAAATCTGGTCATATTCGAAATCTAAACGTAAGTCACCTGTGGCGAGATGTAAAAGAGCTTTCTTTTTGTTCTTAAGGATGACCAAAGCTTCGGGAAGATAGTCTGTTCTAACGATTTTATCAAAGTCATCCACCAAAAGATTTCCTTTTGAACCAAATATTTTGTGTTTCTGCTGGTTTTTGTGAGGCTTTACCAAAATATGATTATAGCTCAATCCTTCAAGTGCATTTTCAGGATAATCCCCAACGTAGACAAAATTTCTGGTGAAGATTTTGTGCGCCTTTTGCCCGTTTACTTTTGTGTTAAAATAACTCGTTTTAGATTCAAACGGATTGTCGGATATAAAATCAATTTTCACTTCGCCGTTAGATGTAATCAGGCCGTATTTGTCGTTGAGTTTTGCAGTGAAAATTTCGTTGTTGCCGTCATTTTCCAAAAAAATCATTTCTTCATACAAAGGCTCGAGAACAACTTTACCTTTCAAGTTTATCAGTCCAAATTTTTCGCCCGTCTTTACAATGGCTGTCTGATAAATTTCGAAATCGTACGCATCATCAAAAATTAAGGGAATAATCTCTTCACCTCGCTTATCTACATAGCCATACTTTTCGTTTTTCACAACTACGGCAAGGTCTGTATAGTAATCATACGCATAAAATGCGTCGTAAAACGGCTGAATTAGTACATTTCCATTTTCATCTTTAAGTCCCCAAAGTTCATTTTCTTCGAAAATTTCCACTTGATTTGGCTCGATATGTTCCTGCCAGATATGTTTCCAACCGTAATCGTAGTCTACATAATTCAAAAGTTCCCTGAAATTGCTAAATCCTAAAATTGATTCAGTGGTGAATTGCTTGGCATCCAGCAAAGTCGCATCATTAGCTTCTATAGCCTGATGAAAAACGTTATTATTATGTTGAATATCTTTTAAAAGTTGCTGTGCCTGTTCCTCATGCGAGATATCGTTCATATTGAAAACATCCCATGCATCGATATGGAAATAGGGTTGCTTCAGCTTGTCAAGATAATTGAATAAATTCTCTTTGGCCTCCGAAAATTTTTCGAAATCGTCAATTAGATTTGAATTTTCTAAAAACTCATAGAGCTTTTTAAAATTTTCAATACCAGCTTGAGCATCAAAATAAAGCCCGAAATTATCAGGCTCTGTGTGGTCATTGTAAATATTTCCTGCAACAAAACCTTCACCCGTGAAGAGACTTTGAAGAAGCAGAGGGACGTCATAGCCCCATTCTACCATCATCACATCACTTTCACTGGCATCCGATGGATTTGATGCATTGTAAATGTAAATTCTGTGTGACATTTCACCTTTGTTTTTGTGTTTTTTATTTGAACAGTTTTATCTGTTGTTTTTTTATGCTTTCTCCAGCAAAACCAAACTGTGGTCAATTCCTCCCAAATGATTGTAGAGAAGAATATTTTGAATGCTTTCTTTTTTCATATCATTAATTTTCATCACTTCCGGAATCACCTGATTTTTCAGAATCTGACAGGCCATAAATGTAGAAAAACCGCTTGCTGTATTGAATTCTCCACTCAAGTGTTTATAATAAAGTAATGAAGAATTTGGAAACAATTGCGATGCATTTTTGTAATAATCATCCGATTCTGAATCTCCGCTGAAACCTAAAATAACAGCATCAATCTCTTCATTTTTCAAATTATTCTTAATTAAAAAATCTTCAATGAATGGTTGAATTTCATTAAGTTCTAATGAGTTAACAATTTGAATATCTTTTAATTGTGCATAAGAAGCTTCAGTTTTGTCTTTTCCTAAAACAAAAAAGCTTGAGCCTTCGCCCCAAATCACACCTTCCGTCGTTGAATTTAAATAATCAACCGGAAGATTTTCTTCTTTTTTAATGGAATTGCTCAATTTATAGAGCTCCATCGTTCTGTCCGTTTGTTCATCTGTTGAACCGACAAGAACATTTTCTGCCTCACCATCCAAAATCTGAAGTTTCGCATCCAGCATTGAAAATTCGAGTGAAGATGAACTGTTGACGTATGTGAAATTATAGCCGTGACATTGCAATCCCAGAGCAATTTGCCCGGAAACTGTATTGTGTGTCGATTGGATGAAAAAAGTTGGCGTCAGAAATTCTTCATTGTTTTCCAAAACATTTTTCAGGAACTTTTCAGAATCCTGAGAACAGCCCATTCCGGTTCCGACAATAATGGAATCGGGTTTTTCAATTCCTGCTTCCTGTAACGCTTTTGTGGAAGCTACGGAACTCATTTTTACTGTTTTAGACATTCTTCTGCTCATCGCTGGCGGAATGAATTCTTTATAATTGGGCTCGACGGCTTTTAAAATCTGAACTGAATTTTCAGGTTTTAAAGTGTCGAAAAAATTTTCGTTTAAAGTGTCCTGAACCGAGATGCAGGCGACACTGTTGATGTAAACTGCACTCATTATTTAGAAAAAATTAAAGTTGAACAGTTTCCGCCAAATCCAAATGAATTGGAAAGTACGTGATTGATATTTTTCTCTTTCAGTTCGGTAACCGGCGTCAAATCAAATTCTTCCATTTTAGTTTTGAAATTTAAATTTGGAAAAATCAAATTGTTCTGCATCGCCAAAATTGAATAAACCGCTTCAATTCCCGCCGCTGCCGCCAAAGTATGGCCAGTAAACGCCTTAGTAGAACTGAATTCCGGAACCTGGTTTTCACCAAAAATCCGAATCATCGCAATACCTTCAGACAAATCATTATTCGGAGTCGCCGTTCCGTGAACGTTGATGTAATCGATGTTTTCTTTTTTTAAACCTGAAACTTTCAAAGCTTTTTCCATTGCTAAAAAAGCGCCTTGTCCGTTTTCCGAGGATGCGGTTTGGTGGTGTGCATCGTTGGCATTTCCATAACCAGAAAGATAAGCGAGCACTTTTTTGTTTTCTTTTTTGACAATTTCATCAGATTCCAAAATCAGGAAAGCGGCTGCTTCGCCCAGGTTCAGACCTTTTCTGTCGTTGTCGAAAGGCGTGTTGTAAGAATCTGTGAGAATCATCAGCGTATTAAAACCATTCAAAGTAAACTTCGAAAGTGAATCTGTTCCGCCGACAATCACTCGGTCAAGAACGCCGTTTTTGATGAGTTTTGCGCCCATCATAATTGCATTGGCTGCAGACGAACAGGCTGTGCTGATGGTAGAAACCATTCCTTTCAGTCCCAACATTTCTGCAATCGCCAAAGATGAATTTCCGGCATCGTGAGCGTCGATGTATTTTTGCTTTTCAGGGAAATCTTCGTAGGTGTAGAAATACTTTTCGGTGATGTCCATTCCGCCCACGCTGGTGGAGGATATGAGTCCGGTTTTGTAGTCGTTGATATCCGAAATTCCGGCGCTTTCTACCGCTTCTTTTGCGGCCACCATTCCCAACAAAGCGGTTCTTGTGACATTGTTATCTTCATCCAGCTGAAGTTTCTGCACAAGTTCTTCATTAGACAATTTTATCTCGCCTGTTTTGATGCTTCCGGCGTGGCGTGTTTCAAACAGTTCGATGTCTGAAATGCCGTGTTTACCGGTCATAAGCGAAATAAAATTTTCCCCGACATTGTTACCAATGGAGGAAATGATGCCCATCCCTGTAATGGCAATTTTTTGACTCATCCCTTTATAATGTACCAATGTATCAATTTAACAGTGTAACAATATTGGTACATTGCTAGATTGATACATTGTTAGATTGAATTATTTTGTTCTGTTTTCTTCGATGTATTTTGCCATCACTTCGATGGATTGGAAGATTTCTTTTCCTTTTTTCGGGTCTGATAATTTGATTCCGTAGTCTTTGTCTAGAAGTACGATTAATTCCAAAGCGTCGATAGAATCCAAACCAAGACCGCCACCGAAAAGTGGGTCAGTATCTTTGATTTCTTCTACTGCAACGTCCTCAAGATTAAGAACTTCTATGATTTTGTTTTTTAATTCTAATTTTAAATCTTCCATTTTTCAAAAATTTACCAATGTATCAATGTATCAGTTTACCAATTGGAACTGAAGTAGTGCTACATTGTTATACTGTTATATTGTTAAATTACGTAGTTAGCAAATATACAAAAGCTTTATAACTTTCCTGATATAGTTCGACCCAGCCACACAAGACTTTTTCAGCTTTCCCTGATTGCAGAATCTGTGCCGCGTATGAATTCAAAAATTTTTCATCAAATTCATCTAAAACGAAAAAAGCATTTTCGGTCTGCATTTTATGTTTAATGCTTATTTCACCGACGCAAATATTCGGTAAAGTGTACACAAAAACGGCAGGACTCGGGAAATAATTTTCCTCGGAATTAATGCTTTCCTGATATTTGAAATCGGTGTCGAGGCTTGAGGATTTGTTGGCAAAAACCAAAGCAGTATTGCTGTGGTCATCGTTTTTCAAAATCATTTCGGATGCCAGAAAAGCGAGTTTGCTGAGATTATCCATCTTATGAAATTTTGGATAGTTCAGTTCTAAAGTTTTGTAAGCTTCTTTTGCAAAGTCTGAGAAATTTTCGGTTTCGGATTCAAAAATAATTTGGTCGTCGAGGATTATTTTTGAGCTTTCTATGTTGCAGATATGTGTTTTCTTCATTGATTAAACTTCTGCATTAATCTTTCTTTTACCTCTTCCCAAGTTTGAGAATCTGTTTTTACGTTTAAGTGTTTTTGGAGTTCTTTTTCAATTTGATTATAAATTGAGCTCAAAACCGCAGGATAATTATCTTCCTGCTCTTCAGCTTCAATAATTCGTATGAAAATATTTAAAATTCTTTTATCGGCAATATCGACAAAATCGTGAATTTTCTTTTTTATTTCTGCAGATTCCATTTTCTAAACTTTAATTATTTAAAAGTACGAATAATTTTATGTTCCAAGATCTGTTCCTCATTTGAGATACTTAAAAAAAATTAATTATCACTTATAAATGATTTTAAATTATCTTTGAATTTAAATACTTAATATAAAAAAAATAAATTCATTTTTCTTTTTGCAATATCACTATGTTTTTTTTGGTTGTGTTGACGGTCATGAACAATGGTATCTTTTTTAACCATACTGCAAAATATACTTTCAGCATCTAATACCAGTTTGCCTCAAGATGTAGTTGTCGCAATGGCCAGAGCAGGTATAATCATATTAACGCCAGAGCAGGAAGTTTAAACAGTAACGTAAGAAATACTACAGCAAGGGATCACCAATGTACTAAATGCTCTTAAATTAATACTTATGAGATTTTTTTTAAAATTAACATTGCTTTTAATCAGTTTTTATTCATCATCAGTTTTACATGCTCAAGAGTTTTTTTTTCTTGATGATTTAAAGAGAGACTTTAAGGTACAAGAATACACTTTAGACACTAAAGATATATATAATATTAAAAAAAATATTAATATGTATAACATCTATATATCTAAAAATAATATATTACTATTATCTGTATTACCAGATCTCGATGAAATCATACTTCCTGGAATGAATGAAAGAGGTAATAATTGGATGCTGATAGATTATGATGAAGTGAGAGAAAAGATTTTTTCTAAAGATGATCTGCAAAAGCTTTATGATAATTGGGGATTGGATAATACTCCTGAAAAAAAGACCTTAGAATATAAATTTTTAAGAAAAGAAAATGGTATGTATTATGTCTCTAAACAATGCTTAACAGAGTTTTTTAGTATCTCAGCTTTAAAATCCCCAATGGTTACGACCTATGGAACAATCAATACGCAAGAGAATAAAGTTACCATAAAACAGATGGAAAAGAGTTTTAAAAAACAATTTCCTAATCAAATTTTTATAATGGATGTCCGGGAAGGTATTCTCGGAAAAGATTTAAGTAATTCTTACGGTTTTAGAAACTATTTATCAAAAGAATATTCCGTTAAAGGCAATAAAGCATATCAATTTTGGACATTTGACGGTTGGTGGGCTCATGACGGATATAATGAGCATCGTGGTATTGACCGTTTTTTATATATTCCCGATAAAGGAATTGTAGGAGGATCTTATGATTTTTACTTCAGATTAAAACCTAAAATTTCTTCAGACAATTATTATCATGCTCCAACCGGTTTACTTTGGCATAATACTATAAATGAAAAAATAATGATTGCTAATGAACTAAAATAAACCAAAGAACGTTTTCGAAATTTTGAAAGCGTTCTTTGGTTTATTAGCATTTCTCCAAAACCACTACCGCATTACAACCTCCAAAACCCGAAGCGGTTTTCAAGATATATTTGATGTCTGCAGACTGATTTTCTTTTATAATATTCAAATCCTGAGAAATACCCATTTCTTCGAAGTTTTTGGATGGAATTAAAGTGTTTTTCAAAGCCGATTCCATAGAAATAATGCTTTCCAAAAGTCCTGAAGCTCCGAGACAATGTCCGTAATAACCCTTCATACTGTTCAGTGGAACATTTTGCAAATCCATACGGTTGAAAGCGATGGCTTCCATCTCGTCGTTGTAAAGGGTTGCCGTTCCGTGGGCGGAAATGAAATCGATTTGTTCTGCAGAAACTTTTGCTTCTTTCATTGCATTTTGTACGCTCGCAAAAAGTCCGTCGCCGGTTCTCGATGGTCCGGAAATGTGATTCGCATCGTTAATCGCTGAGTCGCCCAGAACTTTAAACTTAAATTTTTCGTACTGATTTAATTCTGAAGTGATGTAAACACTTGCAGTTGCTTCGCCCAGATTAATTCCGTTGCGGTTTTTGTCGTAAGGTTTGCAGGGTTCGCTTCCGATTGCCTGAAAAGAATTGAAACCCGAAATCACAAACTCGGAAATCTCATCTCCGGCGACCACAAAAGCATCTTTATATTGTCCTGCCTGAATCATATTTTTCGCCACAGAAATCGCCATCACTCCGGAAACACAGGCATTGGAAACGACAATCGGTTTGGTTTTAAATCCAAAAAAATCTGCGAGTTTTTGAGCTAATTTTGAAAGATAAACGCCTTCCGGCAAAGTGTTTTCGTTTTTTAATAAACCGATATTCCCTTTTGTTGTTGAAAGAATAAAAGCAGTGTCATCTGAAATCGAATGTCTTTCTACCAAAGGTTTCAGACTCAACAAAAACATTTTTTCAAGTCTTGTGAAATCCTGATTGTCGAAGTGTTTATTAAATTTCTCTTCTAGTTTCTCAGAATCAATTTTAGAAACAAAGAAAGCTTCGTGATTGTCGATAATTTTATGCAAAGCCACTCCAGATTTTCCTTCCAAAAGTGCTTCCCAGTTTGATTTCACATCAAAACCCAAAGGCGTGACGCAGTTGTAATCTGTAATGTAAATTTCTTTGTTCATTTATGAAATTTTCGATTCATATTTTAAAAAGCCTAAAGCTAATAGCCAATCGCCAACTATAATCCCATTTTATCTTTCCAGGCCTGAAAAAACTCGGGATTGTACAGGCATAAATTATTTTCAGAATCCAGAAAAACCTGAATGGTTTCTCCACTGCAAACCAATTGATTTTGCTGATTGAAAATCTCGTATTTATAAATCAATTTCGCCGAAACAGAATTTACGAAAGTCGTTACAATATTGAAGGTTTCGCCATATTTCAAAGGGAGAAAATGCTCGCAAGTGCTTTTCACAATCGGCGTTATAAATCCAGCTTTCTGAATGTCGAGATAGGTCAAACCGTGCTGTCTTCCGAAAGCCTCTCTTCCGTCTTCAAAATACACGATGTAATGCCCGTGCCAGACGATTCCCAGCGGGTCTGTCTCGTTGAACCGGACGCGTACTTCTTCGGTACAGGTTAAATTTTTAGACTGCATTTTGTTTTCTTTTTTTAACCACAATGGGCACAAAGGTTTTGACAAAGGTCACCAATTATAATCAAAATATGTTTTGTTGGTTCATTTATATTCTACTTTCAACTTTGCCAAAATTTTGACTTTTGGTTAGGGTTGACAAAACGTGAATTTTCCACGAAATCCCTAGCCCTGATGGGAACGGCATCCTTTTTTGTCATTGCGATTGCTGATAAGTTCAATTGATAACTTCACTTCGTTCGCAATGACAAAAAAGATATAGTGGACAGCAGGTTCCCGGCTCCTAAAAATCTTTACAATGTTGAATCAAACACTATTTTGTTTCCTCTCATACAATAAAGAAATGCTGACCATCGCAATATAAAATAAAAATAAGAAAATCAGTTCTTTGGCAATTTCGCTAATGCCACTGTTTCTTAAAATAATATCGTAATAGGCATTCAGGCCCCAGTTCATCGGGGAAAATTGCGCAATTTTCTGCATAAATTCAGGCATCAGGAAAACCGGAACCCAAATTCCGCCAATCGCCGCCAAAACTACAACCGAAGTCGCTCCAAACGGCGCCGACTGTTCCTGAGTATCTGAAACGGTTCCAATTAAAACTCCAAATCCAATCGCTGCCAATCCTGCAAAAAGAGTCACAATAAGCAGATGAAACATTTTTCCTGAAACATCAAACTGAGGTAAATCCATTAGCGGGAAAAGCCAGATTCCCACTGCAACCATCAGCAAAAACTGGATGACGCAAATGATGAGATAGGTGAATGTTTTTCCTAAAATGTGAATGTAATACGGCGTCGGGCTCACGCGAACTCTTACGCTCGTTCCCTGACTTTTTTCTTTGACTAAATTAATCGACAGTGGCACCACAATAAAGAAAATCGCGAACAGCGCCCACGCAGGAACGTTGTGTTGCACGGAATTTGGCATCACTTCTTCGTTGCCTTTGTTTGGTGTGATTTCTTTGAAAGTAATCAGGCTTTTATTTTCAAGGTCTTCCGTTGTTCCGAGTTGGTCCTGGAAGGCTTTGTAGATTTTTTTATTCTCGATTTCGAAAACCATTTTGTTGATGGCATTCATCACAGAATTTTTGAAACCTGCGTTGGTAGCGGGGTCGAAATAGAGATGAATGTCTTTTGCCTTTGAAGCAACAGCTTTTGTCGTGGTCGAATCGGTTTCCAAACCAAACGAACTAACGACGGTCTGAACTTTGGAATCGATATTTGAATTTAAATCTTTCGTCAGATTTTTTGGAATGACGATGGCCATCTGATAATCTCCCGTGAACACAGCTTTCTCAGCCGATTTTTCGTTGTAGTCGGTGACGAGTTCAAATGTTTTGCTGGTTTCGAGTTCTTTTTTGATGACTTTCGAAACTTCAGATTTATCGTTATCGATGAAAATAATCGGGATTTTCGAACCTTCCAGATTTTTAAATGTCGAATCCTGAATTAAAGTAATTGTAATAATCAAAAGCAACGGCATCAGAAAGATGATAACAATTCCGCCCGAATCTCGCTTCAATAACTGAATTTCCTTGATGAAACTTCTCCACAATTTATACAACATCTCTCAATTCTTTTCCGGTTAATGAAATGAAAACATCCTCCAGGTTTTCCGCATTGGCAACTCTTTCTACCAATTCTTCCGGTGTTCCCGTTGCGTGGATTTTTCCGTGGTCGATGATGGCGATTTTTGTACAGAATTCCTCAGCTTCAGATAAGTGATGCGAGGTATAAATGATGCACGTTCCTTTTTTATTTAAATCTAAAAGATAATCGATAATGGCTTTTTTGGATTGAACATCAACGCCAACAGTCGGCTCGTCCAGAAATAGAACTTTTGGGTTGTGAAGCGTTCCTGCAATCAGATTGCAACGGCGTTTCATTCCGCCTGAAAACTGGTCGACTTTTTTATTGGCAAATTTCGTTAAGCCCATTAATTCCAAAGCTTCATCAATGGCTTTGTGAAGATAATCGTGTTTCAAACCATACAGACTTCCGAAGAACAAAAGATTTTCTTTCGCCGTTAAAGTCGGATAGAGCGCATATTCCTGAGGAACAACGCCGATGATTTGTTTGATTTTCGAATTGTCTTTTTTAGGCGACAAACCATTGATGGTAAAACTTCCTGAGGTCGGTTTAATCAAACCTGAAAGCATAGAAATCAAAGTGGTTTTCCCCGCTCCGTTGGGACCGAGAATTCCGTAGATTTCGTTTTTATCGATGTTCAAAGAAATATCATTAACCGAAAAATCTTCCGAGTTTTTGTATTTCTTGTAGAGGTTTTTTATTTCGATGATGGGGTTTGACATCCGATTTCTGAATTTTATAGCTCTATTTCCTTTTAAATCCTAAAGTGGGAATTGGAAACCCAAAAATTTGTAACTCAATATTTTCGTTATCTAGCGTTGTTATAGAGTATTTTAAAACTTTTTTATTTTTAAGATAAATGAAAAGTTGATTATAGTTTTTTAGTTCCCAATGTCCATCCAATTTTTCATTGTAATCTGAAATTTTTATTTTATCTTTTGATATCTTCATATCAGTAAAAAAGAAATTTTCAGAACGATTTTTTCCATCATCTACAACTGCAATTGTATCATAAGCAATATTATATTCCCATTTTCCAATCAACAAATTTTTATAATCTAATTTTTCCGATTGCGCAGAAGAATAAGTTGCAAAAAAGAGGATAAAAATTGGAGTTAAAAATTTAAATATCATGCTTGAGTTCATTTCTTTGTTAACGAATCGCTTTTCTCAATTTCTTGTAAAATGCCTCCTCCAAATCTGCGATATGCAACATCGATTTTGAAAGCTGATTATAAATATCGCTTTTCGAATTTCTATTTTTGTAAACTCTTGCAATATCCACGGCAAAGTCTCTCCAAAGGTCACCGATTGCAGTAATTTCTTTAGATAATTCTTTCAATTCTTCATTTTTAAGAATCACTGAGGCCTCCTGCAAAAAAGCACCATAAATAAACCTAAATCCGCCACCGCCGGTTCCGATTTCTTCCTGCATTCTGATGAGTTGTCCGAGGTAATGGTTGGTCACTTTCGTACCTTTTTTGTCAGCCCATTTCGGGATGCTTTTCGCCACCCAACGCATTGCTTTTACGCCAATTAATGGAACGGGAGCCAACATGTTTTTGCAGGTGTCTTTAATTCCTTTTTTGATAGCTTCTTCCAGATGAACATTCTCTGGAATGTGCGTTGGAAAGTACATATGACCTTTCGGAGCAAGTGCACCTTTTGCGTACCGAACTTTTTCAAGTTCAGCCTCGGTCAACGTGGTTGCGAAATCCATCACAGGGTCGCTGATGAGGAATTTTCCGTCCTCTTTTCCGTAAACCACAAGATTGTGGGCGTTGAAATGGAATTTATATTCTTCAGGGAAATATGTTAGGTTGAAAACACCAACTTGTAAACCTGTCGGAATGTTTTGTTCTAAATTTTTCTCCAAAGCAGCCTGCGCTTCCTTCGGGTTTGAAAATTTAATTCTTTTGATTTTGATGCCCAGTCTTTTTGCCGCTTTACTGAAAATAGCTCCCGGCATTGGTCGGTAACTGAAACCCGGCGCAAAGTTCACTTTTAGAAACGGCAGATACACGAAAAACAATCCGGAACCGATTCCGAAAATCATGGGTTCGCTGAGTTTTAATCCTTTGTTGAGTAATAGATTGGAGGCAACACCGTTTTCGCAGTGGGCTGTCTGGTGGTGTTCGAAATTGATCTTCATTATAAGTCTGGATTTTATTAAACCTTACAGTTTTTTGAAACCTAAAAGGTTTATTTACCATTGAAGTTTTTTAATTCATCTACTGAAATTCCGAACGTGTCGGCGTATTTTTTCAAAGTAGAATCGCTGAGTTTTTTAAATATATTCGGTTTTGCGTGTCGTTTGACTGTCCATTGCCACTTTCCGACGTATGCCGCGAGAACCTGCAAATCCATTTTATTGAGTTCCATAAAATAGATGATGGGGCTCACGACATTATTCGCCACATTTTGTTTCGCTTCTTCAATTCTTTCGTTAATGAGTGCCATAGATTCATCTAAGGCCGCTTTTTTAGCTTCCCAACCGATGCTTTGTGCTGTGGTATAATTGTTATTTTCATCAGTCACATATAACATTTCGGTCATATTTGCTGACTGCAAATTACTTTCGTCTTGTGGAATGTCTTGTTTTTTCATCCGGGAAGATTAATGTTAAATTCAGATGATATTTCAAGCATCTGTTGTACTGATTTTTCGATGTGCTAAAATAATAAAAATGCAGGACATAAGATAATGGAATGTCCAGATGATAATGTCCTGGATTTTATAAAGATTGTTTCTGTTTGTAGTTATTTATTTATATAAAGTTAAAGACTGTAACAAAAACTTTAATTTTTGGACTAATTTTACCAATTAAAATGATTTAATAAATTCAACTATGAAGAAAGTTTTTATTTCTCTTTCATTCTTTTTCATGATCAACGCAATGGCGCAGAAATTTGATACGCAGACAGTGACTGACGGTCAGGGTTATACGTATGAAACTGTGAAAAATGATCAGGCGGGAGTGAGAGTCTATACTTTAAAAAACGGATTAAAAGTTTATCTCGCAAAAAACGACGATGCTCCGAGAATCCAGACCTATGTTCCGGTAAGAACAGGTTCAAATAACGATCCGGGCGACAATACAGGATTGGCGCACTACCTTGAGCACATGGTTTTCAAAGGAACTTCTCACCTGGGAACTCAGGACTGGGCAAAGGAGAAGGTTTTGCTGCAGCAGATTTCTGACCTTTACGAACAGCATAAAGCAGAAAAAGATCCTGAAAAGAAAAAAGCACTCTATAAGAAAATCGATGATGTTTCTCAGGAAGCTTCAAAATTTGCAATTGCCAATGAATATGACAAAGCAATTTCTTCTTTGGGAGCCACGGGAACTAATGCTCACACCTGGTTAGACGAAACGGTTTACAAAAACAATATTCCGGCTAATGAGTTGGAGAAGTGGCTTAAAGTTGAAAAAGAACGTTTCTCAGAATTGGTTTTAAGACTTTTCCATACAGAACTGGAAGCGGTTTATGAGGAATTTAACAGAGCTCAGGATAACGACAGCCGTTTGGTAAATTATACTTTAATGGAGGCGCTTTTCCCTAAGCATCCGAACGGTCAGCAAACGACAATCGGTACGTCAGAGCATTTGAAAAGTCCTTCAATGGTAGCTATTCATAAGTATTTTGATACGTACTATGTACCTAACAACATGGCAGTAGTTTTGGTAGGAGATTTGGATTTCGACAAAACGATAAAATTAGTTGACCAATACTTCGGGTCATTCAAATACAAAGAACTTCCGATGAAGAAAATGGTTTCTGAGGAGCCAATGACGCAGGTGGTAAGCAGAACTGTAAAAAGTCCGTCTGCACCAAGAATGACTATGGCCTGGAGATCTGATTCATACGGAACCAAAGATGCAAGAATGGCCAGCATGGTTGCTGAAATTCTGAGTAACAGCGGTGATGCTGGTTTGATCGATTTAAACATCAGCCAAAAACAGAAAGTGCTGAGCGCAGGAGCATACGAATCACCTTACAAAACTTATGGTGCATTTACAATGTATGTTGTACCGAAAGATGGGCAAAGCTTTGATGAGGCTAAAAAATTATTGCTTGGGCAGTTAGATTTAGTTAAAAAAGGTCAGTTCCCGGATTGGATGCTGAAAGCCATCGTCAACGATATGAAAGTACAGCGTATGAAAGGCTGGGAAACTGCCGACGGTTTGGCAACAACGCTTTACAATGCTTACATCAACGAAAGAACCTGGCAGCAGGAATTAGACGAGATCAATGATTATGAAAAAATTACCAAAGCAGATATTGTAAAATTTGCCAACGAGTTTTTCAAAGACAATTATGTAGTTGTTTATAAAGAAAAAGGAGTGAATGATAAATTGGTTCGCGTACAGAACCCTGCCATCACACCAATTAAACTGAACAGAGAAGCGCAGTCGCCTTTCCTTAAAGACCTACTGGCAACAAAAGCAGGAGACATCAAACCTCAGTTTATTGACTACAAAACTGCCATCGCCACTTCGCAGATCAAAGACAAGAAAATAAGTTTCGTTGAAAACAAATATAACAAAGTAGCTCAGGTCAACTATATTTTCCCTTTCGGAACAGATAATGATAAAGAACTGAGCCTTGGGGTAAGCGTTTTACAATATTTAGGAACCGATAAATATACTCCTGAACAGTTAAAAGAAGAATTCTATAAATTAGGAATCTCCAACGGTTTCAGAACTTCAAATGACCAGACGATCATCTATCTGAGCGGGCTGGAAAGCAATATGAAGAAAGGAGTAGAACTGTTGAACCACTGGATTACCAACGTAAAAGCTGACAAAGCAATTTATGACCAGACGGTAAAAACAATCTTGGAATCCAGAGAAGTGGCCAAAAAAGATAAAGCAAGAATTATGGCAGCACTTTCCAATTATGCTAAATATGGAAAGGATTCCAGAATGACTGATATTATCACAAAACAACGTCTGGAAAGTATCAACGTTAACGATCTGATGTCTAAAATCAAGACTTTAAACCAATATCCTTACGAAGTTTTCTTATACGGAGAAGATCAGAAAAGTCTTGAAAAAGCAGTGAAACCATTTATTGCAGACACCAAACTGCAGCCTGCGAAAGCTAAGGTATATGCAGAGCCGGCAACTGAAGGCAAAGTATATTTCACAGCTTATGATATGGTGCAGATGGAAATGGCGAAAGTGGCAAAAGGAAGCAATGTAAACCTTGCAGACTTCGGAAAATCAAATGTATTTAACGAGTACTTCGGGCGTGGACTGTCTTCTATCGTTTTTCAGGAAATCAGAGAGAGTAAGTCATTGGCGTATTCTGCTTACGTTTCTTATGGAACGGCTTCTGAAAAAGATCATCCTAACTATGTGACCAACTACATCGGAACTCAGGCAAACAAATTACCTCTTGCAGTAAACGCAATGAATGATTTGATGGCAGATTTTCCTCAGATCCCGGCGCAGTTTGAGAATTCTAAAGGTTCAGCATTGAAGCAGATTGCATCAAACAGAATCAACAGAACCAATATTTTCTACAACCAACTGGCATTGAAAAAACTTGGCGTAGATTACGATATCAGAAAAGATTACTATAATGAAATTCAAAATCTGACGTTGCCTCAACTGACAAGTTTCTACAACAAAGAAATTAAACCGTTGAAGTACAACACCGCCATCATCGGGAAAAAAGAAAACCTGAATATGGAATCAATCAACAAAATGGGTGAGTTCAAAGAAGTTACCCTGGAAGAAATCTTTGGATATTAATTTTCATTAATATAAATTGTTTGAAGTGAGGCAGAAATGTCTCACTTTTTTTATTTAATTTGAATTTTATTTAATAACTGATGAATGATAATTTACTGATACAATCGCTTACAAGTCTTTCAAGAGATTCGTCTGAGCAGGAAAAATACATACACAATTTATTTAAAGATGATCAATATGCTCATACAGAAGAACTTCTTTTGGATTTTGAAGATGCTTCATTTATGATTGAAAATTATTCAGATAATGAAGAGATCAAAATTCTGTTTACTGAGCTGAAAGATTTAATTGAAGAAATTGATATTAAAAAATTATTCTACACGCACCATTTGAAACACGATTTATGGGAGAAAGTCCGGCTTACAAGCAGAAAGCTTTTGGCTAGCCTGAATATCGATCAATGATAAAAAATATCGTTAAAGCTTACATAAGCAAGTTTTAAATATAAAAACAAAAGCTGCTCAAAATTGGGCAGCTATGTTGTAACTAGGAAATTGAAGCAGTTCTTACTTTCTCCTCTTATACTTTAAGTGAATCAATAAATACACCTCATCTTTTTCTAGATCTCTGCACCAGGTACGCTCAGTAACCAAAGCATTTTCGTACAGACTGAGATCTTCCATTTTTTTTACATATTCTAATCTTTCAGAAGTCTCAGACTTAAAGAATGAAATAAGATTAACCTCATCGCCAACTGCAGGTACTACAGGAAATTCAACATAGTTTTTAAACTCAAATTCGATGTCGTAGGAATAGAACCTTACTTTTACATTCATACTTTTATTTTTTCCAAATATATTGAGAATTTAATCAATATAAACGCTATTTCAAAGGGTGTCTGTTTAATTCCATCCGGAAGATGTTCTGCAATAATTAAATAAAATCTTTAAATAAATTTAAAAACTCTGTTTAAAACTTTATCCGGATAAAGTGATAGAGCTATGAAGGAAATTGTGAGACCTGAAATCAAAGATAAATGAACTGTATCAGCCAAATAACCAGGATAACGATTGGCAATAGTATTTGGAAAGCTGGCGAAATGCTCAAAATAAATATTCGAAAATGAAATGGCAATCACAGAAAACAGCAAAACAGTTAAAAACACGAGGGCATTTAGAATTATTGAAGCTCTGATAGCGCTGGATAATTTTTTGAACTTAAAGTTTAATCTGATCATGAATAGTAAAGAAAATGGAATACTGAAAGCGAATGATTTCAAAATACTGACAGTAAACAATCTGAAGCCCGAATTTGAATAAACTAAAGTTCCATTAGTTTCAAACTGTTGCCAGGGCATCATGTGTGGATTGATGTAAAGCAGAAACGAGTAATGCGCAACTGAGTATAACGCAAAACACGTGACAGTAATACAAAAAACAATAAAGTTTTTCATGAATTAAACTATTCAATCTCCTGAATAAACAAGCTGATCTCCGTACGGATCAACAGCTTTTCACCCATAAAAGTCTCACAGAAAATCTGACAGATGTTTTCATACTGAGAAATTAGGGTTGCTTTGGAAATAATGGTGTCGCCAACCTCAGGCAAATCAAAAATTTCAATTTTTTTGATATTGGTAATGAAACCGATCACCTTCGTTTCTACATCAGGACCTTTAAAAAAACTCTGTCCGAGAATTGAAGAGGAGGTTTGTGCAGAATGCTCGATCAGTCCGGCTTCCACAAAATGGTTGTTGTGAACAAAAATGTTGTCAGATTTGATATCAAAAGAAGTCACAACCTTGTCCGGAGTAAGCTCCAGAATATAATCTGCCATCAGCATGGGTGCGCGATGCGGCAGAAAATGATGAATGTTGATGAGGTTGTCTTCCTTTAACTCCATTTTTTTATGTTTAAAACCTAACAGGTTTTAAAAGCCCGTTAGGTTTGTATTGTGCTAATTTAAATCTTTGCAATTTCCTAGGATATTACGAGTTTTAAAAACTTCTGTAAAACAAACCAGACTGATCACTTGGCTCTTTTTACTTTTTCCTTGGCTCTTTACAACTATTTTACAACGGTTTTCATCTCAGATTTTGCAATGATCTGACCGTTGATTTTAGTAATGATTTCCACCAACGTTACGCCCATCATTTCATTGATAATCTTTACTTCAGAAATTAAATGGTCACCCAATTTCGGTAAAGTTTCAGCTTCAAATGTTTTGATGGCTCCGATGTAGCCTGTAGGTGCTTCTTTTCCGAGAAGATAAAATTTATATCCTGTATGAAGAGCAACGCTTTGAGCCTGATGTTCAATTAGACCTGAAGCCTGAAAAACGCCTTCGTGAACAAAAATATTGTCTTCTTTAATTTCAAATCCTGAAACCAGATGCTCCTCAGAATATTCTGAAATTCCACTCACCATCACAAAAGGAAATTTTTGCGGAATTAAACTTTCAACAAAATTTTTGTCGTTGATTGGTAAAGAAATTCTCATTAGCAAACCGTTAACAGGGCACAGGAGTAAGCAAATCTTCCACTTTCAGGGATGCAAAGCATGATTCTTTCTCCTTTTTTCAGTTTACCGGAATTCATCAGCTGCTCAACAGCAATAAAGATAGATCCGGCACCGATATTTCCAACTTCAGAAAGGTTGTAAAACCATTTTTCCCAAGGGAAATCAAGTCCGACATTGGCAAATTCTTCTTTTAATCCTTCTTTGAAGTAACCTGAAGAAATGTGTGCTAATACATGATCGATGGAATCAGGATCAAGATCGTGTTTGGTAAAAGATGCTCTTAAGCTTTCTGCTCCTTTTACTAAAATATATTTATCTAAAAGTTTTGTATCCTGTTTTAATGCAAAAATAGATTGGTTCAGCCATTCTTCAGCAGGATATTCTGCCCATGATTTCAGGCTTCCGTCTTCCTGCTTTTCGCATCCTGAATACATACAAGCTTCAATTTCGTGCGCGTAAGAATAGAAATCCATCCATTCTACTTTTAAAGAAATTTCGTTTTCTCTCGGTTTGTTTTCAAGCAAAAAAGCTCCGGCTCCGTCCGAAAGCATCCATCTCAGAAATTCTCTTTTGAAAGCAACAATAGGTTTTTCCTCCAAAAGTTTAAGGTTTTCCGCTTCGTGATTGAACTTATCAGCTGTCATCCATGCAGAAAATCTTTCTGAACCTACACAGATGGCGTTATTTTTTACACCAGCTTTAACATTCAGAAAGGCATAGTTGAACGCATTCATTCCGGAATTACACAGTCCGGTAGAGGTATTGATTTCAACCGATTTACCGATATTCAGTTCACCATGAACCATAGAAGCGTGTGAAGGCTGAATCTGGTCTGCTGAAGTGGTTCCGCATGAGAGAAGCTCCATGTCTTCTTTCTTGAAATGTTCGTCAAAAAGTCCCTCCACAGCATTTGCAGTAATCTGCGCATTGGTATGTGTAGGTTTTCCGTTTTTGTCTAAAGCATAGTATCTGGTTGTAATTTTATTATTCCTCAGAATTAAAGCTCTCGCCTTAGAAGGAGTATTGTTGACTAAGCCAAGATAGCTTTCCATTTCATCATTAGAAACCGGCTCATTTGGCAAGTATGTTGAAGCTTTTGTTATGAATACGTCGTACATTTCTATTTTAAATTAATTCCTTGTAAATATTTTTTCTGTTTTTGTCTTTTGTTCCACAAAATAGGTGCAAGCAAGATATGAAAAATCAAAACAATGGGTGAAATGATCCAGATTGCTGCCATTAAATATACTTTAAAAAACTTGATCAGCATCGGGCGTTTTTCTTTTTTCTTCATGATAAGGTTAGACCACACCGTGAAAATTTTGTTCCCAACTTTTTCTACTCTCACAAGGAAAGCTCTGATTTCTACAGCTCCGTTTTTTACCAGTTCGGGCTGCAGATTTACGAAATCGCTGTTGCGGAAATGCTGTTCAATGATCTTCCCGTATTTCCCAGCTCCGTTTATTTCTTCGTCTGAAACGCCTGCCGCAGGAAGGATTCCGGATTTTTCTTTCTGTCCGGTGGTCATCCAGCGAAGGATCGTTAAAACACTTGTATAATTATCTCTTCGGTCGACTAATGCAATGTTTCCGACTAATTTTACGTCTAAATTTTTCAGATAAACCTTCAGTTTTTCCTGAGAAAGCATCCACATATTTCGGGTTCCGGAGATGGTAACAACTGGCGTGCCTTTCAGGATATTTTCTGCAAATCCACTTTTTAAAAATGATATTACAGGAATAGACGGCGTTAAATACCAAACCTGATAGCCAAAAAGAATCAGATCAAATTTTGTATTTAAAACCTCCTCAGGCGGTGGCAGAATTTCACTTGGAATCTGAAGGTAAGATTCCGGAAAGGTATTGAAAAAAACATCAGACGGCCACGGAAAAGGAAAATCTTTTTTCAGCTGAATGTTGTAGTAAGTTACTTTATATTCGTCTTTTTTATCTTCAAAGGGTTGGGCAATATTTTTTACAATATCTTCCAGCTGTCCGGTCTGAGTGTAATATAAGACAAGTATATTTTTTTGCATTAATCTATTTTATGGTTTACAAAAATAAGATTTTCAGATTTATTATTCGTGCCTAAAAATTTTTATTGCTTCTGAATTAAACAATTGTTTATAATTTGCGTTTTCAAAAGTCTGATTTTTAATATTCAGCAGAATAATGGTCTCCGGAAAATCTTTGATATCAGTAAGATGATATTTTTCGTCAGAAATTAAAAGTATATCGATCTTTTTGTTTATTTGTGTCTGATTATCAATGTAATTCAATTTTCTTTTGTGAACAAGATAACTGTTTTTTGCTACAGCTCTTTTTTCTGAATCACCGATTAAACTGAAAATTCTGCGTCCCGCTTGCTGAAGTGTGAGTAAAGCATCTTTCTGCCCAAAATCATCGGCAATGTGAAATACGGTAGCGTCACTCGGGATGTGTTTGTTCAGTTCAAAATAGACCGATTTATTTTTATCGAAATCTTCCTTTGCAGGTTTTACAACTTCATTTTCTTTATATAAAAAGCTTAAAAGTAATTTCTTTTTAAAATAATTCTCATCCTCAAGCTCATTTCTCAGTTTCGCAAATTCATTTCTGAAATACGCATTGATTTTTTTCGTTCTCTCAGAATAATCTTTTCCAAAACTCAAATCTTCTTTACGGATTCTGTCGCCTACTTTTACCGTAATGCTTCCGTCAAAAATAATAAAATCTCCTTTCGGCTGTACTTCAGAATTTCCGTGAATGTAAATCGGAACGATATCCAAATTAAACTGTTCCGCAATGTAAAAAGCACCTTTGTGAAATCTTTTGACGTCGTTATTGTATGAACGTTCAGATTCAGGAAATACAACCAGCGAATATCCCTGCGCAATCTTTTCTCTCAATTGCTCCATGCCGTTTTCAATGCCCTGAGAAACAGGATAGAAGCCTAAAGCCCGCACAATTTTCCCAAAAACCGGAGAATTATACACCCAGTCGTTCACAAGATAAACAATTTTGTGGCTGACCATTCCCATGACCAGTGTATCGAGAAATGAAGTGTGATTGGCGATGATTACTGCAGGTTCAGAAAAGTTTTCATCAGGATTTCTAATGATTTTTTTTCTGACAAAAGGATTGGTGTATAAAACAGAAACAAGGAATTTTGCTAAAATCAATTTGATGAATTCCAAAGTTTTTCCTTTCGATCTTTTCACGAAAATACTTCCGATGGCAGAGAAAATCAATCCGCCTAAACCATAGTAAATAAAAGAGATGACAGAATTTAAAAGCAGTCTCAAAGTAATTGGCGACAAGCCTTTTTTAGCTCTGTTGATAATTAAAAACCGGAACCAGAACGGATATAATGTGGAAGTAATGACAATCACTGAAAACATTCCGATCAAAGCGACCAAGGCTAATGAATGCAATGCCGGATGTTTGGCAAAAATCAAGGAACCGATGGATAAAATTGTAGTGAAAACCGCCAAAATAATAGAAATCCGATAGGTCGGAAGTTCATTTTTTCCAGTCGTATGCTCTTTTTGCATTGCTTTCGTCAGGAAAATACTGAAATCATCGCCAACGCCAAAAACCAAAGTGCAGACAACGGTACTGAAAATATTTAATTCTAAACCTAAAAAGTACAGAATTCCGGCAGTTACAACTCCCGTTAAAACAATCGGAAACATTGTCAGCAGAGACAGTTCAAAATTTCTGAAGAAAACAATAATTGTTAGAACGATTGCAAGAAGTGAATAATTAATCAAAGTATTGAAATCTCTTTTCAATAAACCTAAAAAGTTCTCATTCATCTGCTGACGGTCGATTGCCAAAGATTCGTGGCTTTTTTCAACGTCTTTGATGAATGTATCTCTTTTGGTTTCATCCACTTTTACCACATTTGAAACTGTGAAAAATCCGTTCTCATTGCTCAGAAACTCTGAGATTTGAAGTGCCTTTATTTTTTGGTAATCTTTTAAACTTAAACTGGAATAGGTTTTATTTAAATTTTCATTAAACTGATCAAAAGCCGAAGCATTAAAGCCAAATTCATTTCCGTTTTTAACCAATTCAGAAATCGTCTGATTTTTTTTATCCTGATTCCAGAATCTGTTCCACTGATCTACCTTTTTCTGCTGATCTTTTTCAGACAAAACAACATTTCCAATAGAATTGTAACTTAAAATTTTACCTTCCTGCTTCTCCTTTTCCAGAAATTGGCTTAGTCTCGAATTTCTCGCTAACGCTTCACTTTCAGAATTTCCGTACGATATCGTGTAAATCGATTTTGAAGTGATGTCCGACAGTTTTTCAAGCTTGGATTCGCTGATTTTTAAATCTTTAGGAATGTAATTTAAATCGCCAATATTTTCATTAAAACCAACATGACGGAATCCGAAAAGACAGGCAATAATCATAACAGAACATCCGATAATCAGAGGTTTGTTTTTCTCGTAAGGGTAATTTCCGATTTTATCGATGAAATTGGTGCTTTCTTTTCCTGGTTTTTCTTTCGGATGATACAGTTGCGGAACAATGATTAAAGCGGCAAATGAAGACAGAAAAACCGTAATCGCTGCGAAAAGTCCGAGGTCTTTCAATGCTTCTGAACGCACAAAAACCAGACATAGAAAAGAAACTGCTGTGGTCGCACTGCTGAGAATGATCGGTTGGGTGATCTCTTTGTAAAGCTCTTCAATATTGTTGTTGTGCTTGTAATGTGTGAGAATATGAAGGGCGTAATCAATTGTAATTCCAATCAGAATTGCTCCGACGCTGAGTGAAATCGCCGAGATTTTATCTTTAATGAAATACAGAATCATCAGTGAAATAAAAACCGCAAAAACGGTCGGCAGAAAAACGATGAGTGGCGTGAAGAAATTCCTGAAATAATAAATCAGCAAGATCAGCAGAACCGTCATTGAAATAATCACCGTATTCTGGATATCTTTTTTAATCTGCTGTGCATTGGCAACCGCAATTACCGGCGATCCAAAGTAACTTATTTCTGTTTTTCCTTTGAAATTTTTATTGATATCGTCTTTGATTTCATTTAAACTGTTGACGAAAACTTCATTGTTTTTGGTGTCGTTGCTTTTGTTTTTAGGATCGATGAAAAGAAGTAGGTTTTTGCCGTATTTTGAAACGATGTAATTATCTTCGAGTTTAAAATCTTTGCTGATATTTAAAGCATTTAGTTTTTTGATGCCGAGAAAAGTGATTCCCAAAGGATCTTTTTTGATGAATTCTTTTGTCACAAGACTTGTGGGAGAAACCAAAGAGACATAATTGTTCTCAACCTGTTTTGCAATGCTGTCTTTATTGATTTTTCTTTCAATTTCAGAATAATCATTTTCATCTAAAAACAAAGGTAAATTCTGATTGACAAAATCGAAAGTTTCGGAGATTTCATTATCATTGACTTTTCCCTGAACCGAACCGATATATTTTTGGAGAGGTTCAATTTTATTTAAAAAAGCATCCGCTGTTTCAGAAAGCTGAAAATTTTCGTCCTTCGATTTTTTTTCGATGATAACGATAATCTTGTCTGAAAAGTTCAGCTGCTTCAGAACTTTAGCAGTCAGATCTGATTTTTCATTTTTAGGAATAATCTGATTGATGTCTTCTTCAAAATTTATTTTCGAAGCAAAAAATCCACAGACAATGAGAATTCCCAAAGCCACTGCGATGGAAATAATCCGGTTTTTGGAAATCAGATAATATAATTGGATGAAAAAGCGATGCATTGCCCTGTTAAATCAAGTTGCAAATTTAATTTTTTAGGCTTAAGGTCAAAACTTTATAGGCGAAGTTTTGCTGATAATCAGTAAAATATTCTACTTTTGCAA
The DNA here is from genome assembly GCF_001424105.1 of Chryseobacterium sp. Leaf394. Classification (GTDB taxonomy): domain Bacteria; phylum Bacteroidota; class Bacteroidia; order Flavobacteriales; family Weeksellaceae; genus Chryseobacterium. Next base: position 130,835 of record NZ_LMQH01000010.1, read on the forward strand.
CGCTCGAGCGGTCAGCAGAAGCAAAAACATTACATTCGGCGGCGTATGTTGCAAAACAACGATGAAAAAATAAGTTCGGTCCTCTTTACAGCAATACTTCCTTTTTTGCTGTTTTTCATGGCATATTACGGTTTCGAATCGTCGTACGTAAAACTGAAAACGATGGGGAAAGCTCCGGATTTTATGTTTTCGTCAGTGTATGCTTACCGTGTGATTCCTAATTTTCTTACCGTTCATGTCACAACTTTTCTGACAGATTTTATCAATTCAAATCTGATTTCTTTAAAACCGTTTATCGTAAAAAACGGAACAGCTTTTTACCACAGTATTTTTCTGATCAATCTTGTTTTTTTTCTGTGTTCGTCAGTGGTTTTAGATAAAATTTTAAAGTTTAAACCCAACCTTTTTGCCTCGGATCCGAGATTAAGAAAGTTGCTTCATCTTTTAGGTGTATTTCTGATGGTCATTGTGCAGTATGTGCCGACAAACTGTGATTCCATCGCTGTATTCTTTTTTCTGGCAGGAGTCTTTTTCAGTTTAAAGTATTCAAAATCGAGACAGAATAGAGATTTATTTATTCTTGCCGGAATTATCTTTATTTCAACATTTGTACGGGAAACAGCCTGTCTGAATATCGCATTTTTCGCGGCTTTATTTTTTGATTACAGAAAGTTCAGTATTAAAAATTTTGCTTTTTACAAAGAGATTGCTGTTGTAATTTTAGCTTTTGTAATTCCTTATATCGGGCTCAGAATGATCATTCCTCAGGAAGGTGCGGTTGCAGAGGGATTTTATCTGCTTCAGAATTTCAGCAGTCCGTTTAATCTTGCGGGATTAGTTTTCGGTACTGTTGTTTTATGCTTTATTTATCAGCTTTGCGGAGTTGCAGAGCGGAATACTTTCAAAAATTTTATCATCCTGTCTGTTCCTTATCTTGGAATGATTACTTTTGTCGGGCTGTTTTGGGAAACAAGACTTTGGCTTCCTCTTTTGCTGGGAGTACTGGTGATTTCTTCCCAAAACATAAATTTTCATAAAGCTTAAATGAGTTTATTTCACCCTTACTACCTGATTGTTTTTGTTGTGCTGCTGGTTTTCAGTGCGCAGGAAGTTTTTGGCCGCAGGGTTGAAAAAAAATACCTCTGGTATCTCGGGATTTTTCTGATTTTGATTGCGGGGCTGCGGAAGTTTGTAGGTCCTGATTATGGAAGTTATGTCGGGATTTATGCGTTTTCGGATCAGATCGATTATGTGAGTATTATTTATAAAGCACTGTATCTTGAACCACCCAATCCGTTTGAGCTGGAGTGGATCTTTGTCTTGATTAATAAGGTTCTGCTGAATGTTTTTAATGCACCTTTCTACATTCTCACGCTTGTAATTGCTGCGATAACGATTTATTTTAAAATTGAGTATATAGAGGAAAATACATTTTATCCCTTCACATTTATTCTTTTTATTTTTATTCCTGGGTTTTTTATCGGAGAAAGTGGACAGATACGTCAGTGTTTAGGGTCATTTATAGTGTACTATTCAATACGTTTTATAAAGTCGAGGCAGCTCTTTATGTATCTGCTGTTTATTTATTTGGGTGCAGGTATTCACAATGTCTGTTACGTTTTTCTGCCGATGTACTGGGTTGCCAGAATTCCGATTAATAAAGCAGTGATGCTGGGTTCGATTATCACTTCCATCTTTCTTTCTCCTTTTGAAGTCTACCGAATTTTCGGAAGTTTTCTGGAAGGTGTAGCCTCAGACAATATGCTTGTGGAAGGTTTCAATGGTTATGTTGATGAGTCTGTTACCCGTCTGAACGGAGGTATCGGTGTTCCTGAGGGAATGATGGCGGTTCTCACATTCTTTCTGTTCTTTTTTGATAATCAGATGAAAGAGAAATATCCTTACTACGAATACCACAGAAACTATGCGGTAATCGGTATTTGCGCGTATTTTATATTCAGAAATAATCCTATTTTCTCGTCGCGTCTTGCGGGGGCATTTATTGGGTTCTCCTATATTATCATCATAAATACTATGTATGTGGTAAGTGACGCGACCAAGAGATTGATCTACACTTTTATCATTTCACTTTTCATTTTCAACTTTGTTGTATTCTCCAGCTTTAAAAATATTGTTAACGGAAACTTCACAATAGAGCGCTACAACAACTATTTGTTGCCTTAAATCTTCAGTATTTCAAAAAAAATCTTTGATTCATAATGAAAAATTAATTCACAGTTTTCAAAATTGTGAATTTAAATACATATTTTTGCCATCGTTAAATTATTGTCAGTTATAAATGTAATTTGTGTTTATGTGTCCACTCATAAACGATTATTATAACTTATTTTGATATAATCAATTGAAACTTTAAAACTAAAGACTAAAATTTGTATCTAAGTATTATTATGAAACAAAAATCTATTTTTCAGAGCCTTGCCTCAGCAGGTTTTGTACTTTTAAGTTTTTGCAACACGTATGCGCAGCAGGATTTTGCAAAAAGTGATCAGCCGGCAAATAATTTTGTCAACGCATCAAAAATCCCTATGGATCCCGATGTGAATGCGGCCAGGGCTTACACCTACCCATGGCTTTTAGCTCCAAACAGTTATATTTTCGATCCTTCCACCACGAACGACGGAATCTATATTCCTGTTAAAAAAGCTTATGCTGTCTGGACTTTTTACAAGTATTTGAACAAAGATAATTTCAATTACGACGGTAAGACAACTGCAGAATTGCTTTGGGAAGACAATCATGGTTTGATCAAAACGAGTGGAGGAGCGAGACTTCGTCTGTCAGGTAGCAAGGAAGAAGCAAAAATCGTGGTTCCTGTAAATAAAGGTAAAAAAGGAAATGCAGTTATTGCATTTAAAGTAGATGGAAAAGTCGCGTGGTCGTGGCATATATGGGTGACAGATGATCCAACTGACGGCTCTACCTACCGTAGTTTTGAAAATGTTAAGAGAGAAACCGCAAGTGGTGGTACTGAAGTGATCCCAGCCGGAGAATGGAAATGGATGGACAGAAATCTGGGGGCTATTTCATCATCAAACACTGCCGGTGAATGGAACAGAAGCGGTGGGCTTTTGTATCAGTGGGGAAGAAAAGATCCTATTCCGCCCTTGGTTTTAAAAGGTGATGATTTCTATGAGGTTTCAGGAAGTATTGGAAGAGTGCGTCACAGAGGAGCGAAAAACTTTACCAATGCAACCAATTTTGATAACCTAAGGCTTTTCACACCTGTTTCTACAGCAACTGTGGAAAATAATATGGCGCTTTCAATCAATAATCCTTTAAGCCCAATTTATGTTTACAAAGATGATCTTTCCGGACCGGCGTATTATAATAACAATGCCAACCTGATGTACAATTGGTTTGGTGCATCTTCAGATATTTTGGGTCAGGATTTACCGAAATTAAATCTTTGGTCCGACAATGCAGAAGGAAATGTAAGCACAAATTACAATGCAGACGACGCGGCTCAACCGTACAGAAGAAAATCTCCTTTCGATCCCTGCCCGAACGGATGGCGTTTGCCGTCGATGCTGGTTGCCAATCTGGCATCTCCAACCTACGTTGATGATGTTAGAATAGATTTCTCGCCATTTGGCGTTCGTACCAATTTAGGTAAAACAGCATTCGAAAGTGCGGGAAATCATATTATAAAGCCATCGGATGCGGGAGTTCCTGCATTCATGACAGGCTTTAAAGTATATCCGAATGTAGGTTTTGACATGACTTCGGTGGGTGGTTTTAATATGGGAACTTTCCCGGGAACAGGTCAGCTTGCGATTAATTCACAACAAGGTCAGTACACCGATCAGCATCAGGTAGGTTTGTGGACGGCAACCATGACAAGACTTTCCGATGCTACACCGGCGGTTTCTGCGAGAGCTTTGTTTATGGTTCCGGATAAATATCAGTCAGATACACCCAATCCGGGCGATGCAACCGTGAAAGGAAGATATTGGTACATGCCGACATCAACCGCTAAAACTTCTGATGCCAACGCATGCAGATGCATTCAGGATCCGGGATATATTGTTCATAACTACAATTACCCAACGGAATATTATGATGAGCCGACAGATTATACGGAAGGTCTAAAAAATCCAAATACTTATCAGATTGTAAAAAATACCACGTCAACTTTGGTTGAGATTCCTGTATCTAAAGCGTTTTCAGTGCAAAGTCAGTTGCTGAATAACAAGACGATACTGAATTCAGCAAGTTTTAACAGTTTAAAAGCGAATGTTCTGTGGTCTACCAACACAGCACTGATTGGTTCTGTCGCGCTTTCAAATCCATCTCCGTCAGGTATGGCGGATCTTTCGAACACAAAAATTCAGGTTAATATCAATCCGAACCAGAGTGGAAATGCCGTGATTACTCTCCATAACGGAAGTATTGCCAATCCTGTGTATTGGTCGTGGCATATTTGGGTGACCGACAGTGCAATTTCTTCTTTCACTTATGCTACGGAAACACCAAATTCAAACGCACCCAACTACATCAATTATGTTCAGAAAGGTGATGTTCTGAAAACGGAATTTATGGACAGAAACCTTGGGGCTACCGATGCTTTCCCTGTCGTGGCAAATCCTTTAACTCCAAACGCTACTGAACTTGCACAAATCAGAGCTTCCACCGGAATGCAGTATCAGTGGGGAAGAAAAGATCCTATTCCTCCGTTTCAGCACGCTGACAATAGAGCTTCTTACAGCATTTATCTGGGGAATGTTGCTGCTAACGGAACTGTTTCCTATACGGCGCTTAGCTATGCGAACTACAATAATCTTTCAGGAAATTATATCGTTCCTTACAACACTTATTCAAACGCAAGCAACGCGAATGTCGTTACTCAGGATACTGTTCCGGAAAAATTAGCTAAAATTTTATCTTATTCTGTAAGAAATCCATTGGTGTACATGATTCCAAGTACTTTTGCACCTTACAATTCTGCTGTTCCGAATTATACAAACGGGTCAGACTGGATCTCAGATGAACCCAATTTAGCTGCAGACCGCTGGGGAAGAGGTGGTGAAAAATCGGTTTATGATCCGTGTCCGGAAGGTTGGAGAATTCCTGATTTAACAGGCACAGCAATTATCACCAACAGAGATTTCGGAATTTCGCCATGGTACAAAAAAGACAAAAAAGTAGCTACAAGTTACAGTGTGCTTACTGATTATCTGGGAACAAGAGTGAGAAACAGTACAACTACAACAATCGGTTATATTTACAACAATCCTGCCTACAATGTCGGTAATTTCCCGAATTCAGGATCGAGAGGTTTCAGAAGTGTGACAGCAAATCAAACGGCGACAGGAACTTTTAATGTCAACAATTATCAGTATCCGGGAGTCTGGACGGGAGCTTTAAATTCAAACTATCTCGGCAGACCTGTCAATATCTTGTTTGATGCTGCTTCAAGTGCCAACAGAATGATTGCTTTCCATGATAACAATGATCCGTATTTTGGAATGAACTGCCGTTGTGTGAAAGTTAATACCAATACATCAGGAGATCAGGCGGGGCCAATTCCTGCGATTCCTGTGACGCAGGCAGGTGCTTTCAAGGCTACCAACGTTTTCACTCAGAAACAAATCGAAGAAAAAGAGGTTCAAAATCAAATTTCTCTGTTTCCAAATCCTGTGCAGGATATTCTTTATATCAAGGCTGATGTGAGAAAAGATTACTATTTTCAGATCTACAATGCTTCAGGGCAAATGGTGAGAAAAGGTAAATTTGAGAATAATCAGACCAATGTTTCAGATTTGACCCAGGGTTTTTATCTTGTAAGAATCAATGATGCAGAAGTTGTTGTAAAAATTATGAAGAAGTAAAAGTTCTAGGTTATATATAACAAGAGTTTTTCTGCCCCAAATCGTATTGGGTGAAAAAATTCTTTAAAATTGAGCAAAAAAACGCCCTTTAGGGTTGGGTAATAATTTTGCTCAATTTAAATTAAATCATCATAAAACAGAACCGAAATTGTTTTTTGAATACGCTTTAATTCCTATTTTTGACAATCAAATTTAAGAACAGGCAAATTCAAAACGGTTTCGGTTCTTTTATTTTGCAAAAACCACATATTTGAAAAAAGCCGCAGAAATTTTTACCGTAAGATTGCCCATCAATTTATTAATTGTGGCAACCGCAGTTTTTGCGGTGGTTTTTACTTTTATACACAACCGAAATTCCGACGGATATATTCTTGGCGACTGGCTCATCAACTATCAGGATGGCGGTTTCAAAAGGAGAGGTCTTTCCGGAAGCTTCTTTTTTCTTATTCAGGATCTTACAGGTTTAAAATTAAATCTTGCAGTTTACTTTTTCCAAGTCATCATTATTTGTGGATTTTTTTATACTTATTTTAAAATTATTCAGAGAAAACAGCCGGACTTACTTTATCTCTCGCTTTTGCTGTCGTCCATAGGTTTTATCGGGATTTTTAACTGTGTTGACTACGTCGGAAAAAAAGAATTTATAGTCTTTTTCCTGTTTGCTGTTTTTATTAATCTTTTAGATCAGGACAAACTCAGCCGTTTTAAAGAATATCTGATCTGTTTAGGATTGCTGACTGCCATGTTTTTCCATGAAATAACACTCTTTTTCGTTCCTTATTTTTTGATTGGATTGTATTTAAAAAGTGGAAAATTTGAACTTCAAAAATATATTAAGTACATTCTCGTAACCCTCGTTCCTGCAATACTAATTTTTCTCCTCGGAAAAGATATCAACGAAGGTCAGTCTCTGGAAATTCTGAAAGACCGTGGTGTAATTTTAACCAAAGGAATATTTTTCTGGAATTTTGATGAGCGGAAATATATTGAAGAGCATTTCAATGACTACAGATTATACCTGATCAGCTTCCTTATAAGTGTAATACATATCGGGATTTATTTAAAGTTTCAAAAGAGACGAAAGTTTCTGTCTATTTTATTAATTGCTTCATTTTTATTCTCTTTGCCTCTTTTTTATCTCGCAATCGACTGGGGTAGATGGCTCTATATTCACATGATTTTTCTGATCGTTCTTTTTTCTTTAAATCTTCCCAAACGCAATTCTGATGAGGTTTCAAAAGGTTTTGGTTTAAATTTAAAAAATGGAATCATTCTTCTTTTAATCCTTTTTTCATTACTGTACAGAGTTGAGATGTCGGGTAGGGGTTTTACATGGGAAGGTTTGCTGTACAGAGTCTTTATTACGCCTGTGGAACTGTTAAATAAAATGCTGTAAATCTGCTTTAATAAAAAAAGGCTTACTTTTGCAAAAATTTCAGGAATGTCGAAAAATTTAGTAATCGTCGAGTCTCCGGCTAAAGCAAAAACTATTCAAAAATATTTAGGTAGCGATTATGAGGTGAAGTCCAGCTTCGGACACATCCGTGATCTGCCTAAAAAAGGGATGGGAATAGACTTGGCCACATTCAGTCCGGATTACGAAGTTTCTGCCGACAAAAAGAAATTGGTAACAGAACTGAAGTCTGCTGTGAAGAAAGCCGATATGGTTTGGCTCGCTTCCGATGAAGACCGTGAAGGAGAAGCCATCGCATGGCATTTGGCCGAAGAATTAAAACTGAAACCAGACAACAGAAAGAGAATTGTTTTCCACGAGATTACAAAAAATGCGATCCTTAAAGCAATCGAAAATCCCAGAGATATTAATCAGAACTTAGTAAATGCCCAGCAGGCCAGAAGAGTTCTCGACAGAATCGTAGGTTTCGAAATGTCTCCCGTACTTTGGAAAAAAGTAAAACCGGGATTGTCTGCAGGAAGAGTGCAATCGGTAGCTGTACGTCTGGTAGTGGAAAGAGAAAAAGAAATCCGTGCATTCAATTCTAAAGCAAGCTTTAAATTAGATGGGATCTTTTTAAATAAAACCTCTCAGGAAATCGCTGCAAAGCTTAAAAAAGATTTCGACAGAGAAGAAGAGGCAGAAAAGTTTTTAGAACTCGCAAAAACAGTTGAATTTAAAGTTCTGAACGTTGAAACAAAACCTGGAAGCCGCTCTGCATCTGCACCTTTTACCACTTCCACACTTCAGCAGGAAGCATCTTCAAGATTGGGATACAATGTTACTAACACCATGCGTCTTGCTCAGCGACTGTACGAAGAAGGTCATATTACCTACATGAGAACAGACTCTGTGAACCTTTCTCAGGAAGCCATTGAAGGTGCAAAAACTCAGATTTTATCAGAATACGGCAAAGAATATTCTTCGCCAAGAAACTATACCACCAAATCATCTTCTGCACAAGAAGCTCACGAAGCTATCCGCCCGACAGATTTCTCTGTAAAAACGATTGGTGACGTTCAGCTGAATAAATTATATCAGTTAATTTACAGAAGAACACTGGCTTCTCAGATGGCGAATGCCAAGATTGAAAAAACCGTGATCGAAATTGGTAATGCAAAACTTCCCCAGCATTTCGAAGCACAGGGAGAAGTGATTATATTTGATGGTTTCCTGAGAGCTTACGGTATCGTAAAAACAGAAGACGACGACGAAGAAAACAACGAAAAACTATTGCCGAAAGTTACTGTAGGCGAAGTTTTAGACTATAAAAAAATTACCGCAACAGAAAAATTCACAAGACCGAGTGCGAGATACACTGAAGCCGGTTTGGTAAGAAAACTTGAAGAACTGGGAATCGGACGTCCATCGACGTATGCACCGACGATTCAGACGATTCAGAACCGTGAATATGTTGACAAAAGAGAGATCGAACCTCAGACCCGTGAGATCGTGAAAATGTCTCTGGTAAAAGACAAAATCAAAAAAGAAGTTCTCGACGAAAAATTCGGGGGCGACAAAAATAAATTCGTTCCTACAGACATCGGTGAAGTGGTAAACGACTTTTTGACTGATAATTTCAGCGAAATTTTAGACTTCGGATTTACCGCAAGAGTAGAAGAAAGTTTCGACGAAATCGCACATGGCGGCCAGAAATGGAAAGAAATGATGACTGATTTCTACTCAAAATTCCATCCGAGGATTGAAGATGTTGAAGAAAATGCAGACCGTGCCAACGGAGAACGTCTCTTGGGTGTAGATCCAAAAACTGGCAAGAATGTAACGACAAGAATCGGAAGATTCGGCCCTATGATTCAGATCGGGGAGCAGGATGATGAAGAAAAACCGGTTTTTGCATCACTTCTGTCAGGACAAAACATCGCTACCATCACTCTGGAAGATGCATTGGAACTGTTTAAACTTCCTTTCGATCTTAATGAATTCGAAGGACAAACCGTTACAATTGGTGTCGGAAGATTCGGACCATATGTGAAGTGGGGCGAAACGTACATCAGTATTCCGAAAGGAGAAGATCCGCTGTCGATTGATCAGACCCGTGCAGAAGAGATTATTGCTGAAAAAAAACTTGCAGATGCGCCGATTGCATCTTATAAAGGCGAGCCGATCACAAAAGGAACGGGAAGGTTTGGTCCTTTCATCAAATACCAGAGTATTTTCATCAATGTTCCGAAGAGATATAACTTTGAAAATCTTTCTCAAAGCGACATTAACGAATTGGTGGAAGCGAAATTGGAAAAAGAAGCCAACCGTTACATTCAACATTGGGAAGCCGAAAAGATCTCCATTGAAAACGCGAGATGGGGCCCAATCGTGAAACACGGAAAAAATATCTACAAAATTCCAAAGAAAAAAGACGACACCAAATACGAGGCAGACGACCTGAAAGAAATCTCCATCGATGAGGTTAAAAAATGGATTACCGCTCAGGATCCTAAAGCTTTCGCAGAAAAGAAAAAACCTGCAGCGAAGAAAGCTCCTGCGAAAAAGGCAACGACTGCTGCTAAGAAACCTGCGGTGAAGAAGCCGGCAGCGAAAAAGTAGTATTCTCTTTTATAAAATATAAAAGCACAGATTTTTGGTCTGTGCTTTTTTGTTACTTGCATCTTGTGCGCACCAGCGGAGAGATTAGGAAGTTGACAATAATGTAGAATCTTCTATTTCCCAATAATCAACATTACCTGCTCCTACCCATTTTGATGTAATTTTAATTCAATTGATGTTTTTTAGATTTTTATTAAATCATTTACATTCAGTATAAAACTGCTCTTCCACTTAAATCGTATGTAATTCCAAACCATAACTATGATCCGTCTCATCCTCGTTATCATTTTGTTCATACTTTCTTTAGTGAATTTTTTTCCCGTACCAAGTCAAAGCACATGGTATGTAGGTATTGCCGTTCCCGAATTTCCATGGGTTTTTATGCTGGCTGTATTGGCATTGCTGGTCTGGAGCTGGTATTCCAAAAGATTCAAGAAACTGTCGCTTATTCTAGGCGGAATTACTTTTGTGATTCTCAGTTCGCCAATTGTGCGGGCTTATAACGTCGGGAGTCATCTAAGTGAAGATATTGAACAATCATTTGGAGTAAAAGATACAGATATGAAAGGTTTTCACCAAAAGAAGCCCTACAGTTTTTTACAAATGTTTACAGGAAACGGGGCGAAAGATATTCCTTTTAAAACCTATCATTATGCAAAAACCGATGGTGTTGATCTGACTTTAAATTTAACGCCTTCCGCAATTTCTGGTGTACGACCGTGTTTAATAGTCGTTCATGGCGGTTCGTGGAAGCGTGGAGACAACAGTGAGATCGCAGCTGCCAATAATTATTTTGCCAATGCAGGTTATCAGGTAGCAACGATTAATTACCGGTTGGCTCCGAAATTCCCAAGTCCGGCTCAGCAGGAAGATTTGCATTCTGCTTTTAAATGGATTCGCCAACACGCTGAAGAACTGAAAATTGACACCTCCAACATTGTTCTGATGGGAAGATCTGCAGGCGCATCCATTGTTCTGACGATGGCTTACACCGGAAACGAAAGCGGCGTAAAAGGGGTTGCCGCATTTTATGGAGCCATCGATATGCCGTGGAGCTATAAAAATCCGGATAATCCTTTGATCATGGATTCCAGAGAAGTGCAGAGAGATTTTTTAGGAGGAACACCCGAAGAAGTCCCTGAAAAATATATTGCCGAATCACCAATTTTTCATGTCAATGCCAATACAACGCCTACTTTGCTTGCTCACGGCTGTCTAGATGCGCACGTTTGGCATATTCAAAGTGAAATGCTGAAAAAAGAATTGGATAAACATCATGTAAAAAATTATTTGCTCACAATTCCTTGGGGAACGCATGGTTTTGAGTATAATCTCAATGGTCCTGCCGGTCAGCTTTCTATGTATTCTGTGGAGCGGTTTTTTTATTCTGTGACGCAGATGAAGAGGTAAGTCTTTAAAAGTTGAATGAACTGTATTTAATCCTGATATTTATTGATTAGCAATTTCGTTTTTTTATCAAAGTTAAAGGCGTAGTAGGTAAGTGGTGTGTAATAAAATAAAACCAGATTGTCGTTACAATCTTTACAATACTTGATTTTATCGGGTCTGCCCCAAGTTTTTATAAATATATCTTGAGTAATATTTAAAGAGGTATTCTTAAATTTTGCTGAATAGTTTCTTTCATAAAAAACTAATCCGACAATTAAAAAAAATGCTAAAGTAAATAGAGAAACAAGACTTATAGCAATTGATTTTGTTACAGTTTTCATATTACTAATTTATAAATATTAAACTTAAACAAAACTATTCAAAATTAATCATGTCAAACACCCCTAAAGTGCAGGATGCTCCGACAAACCAATCAGAGTAATTTGGCAATGCAGAGATTTGATGATATGAAAGATCCGAAAAACTTTTCACGTAAAGAATTTATACAGCTTTCATGCTTAGGTGTGGCTGCTGTGTTTTTTGGTTCGTCATTTACAGATTTGCTTCGTTCTGAAGATAAACCTTATTTTAATTTAAAACCCATTGGCAGATCACTCGAGCTCGAGGGTTATTACATTTGGTGCTCGTCTCCGATCTGGGGTGAAGATGGGAAAGTGCATCTCTTTTATTCCCGATGGAAGAAAGAAAAAGGCATGGGCGGCTGGCTCAACGGTTCAGAAATCTGCAGGGCAGAAGCCAATTCTCCTTTTGAAAAGTTTGAACATAAGGAAGTGATTTTAAGTCCGAGAGGGAAGGGTTTTTGGGATGCGACCACCTGTCATAATCCTTTAATCAAAAAAGTTGATGACCAGTATTATTTGTTTTTCATGGGGAATTCCAACGGGAAAACAAATACGAAAAGAATTGGTCTGGCAACCTCAAAAAGTCTTGACGGAGAATGGACAAGACCTGACCAGCCATTGCTTTTACCAGGAAAAGAAGGCGAATGGGATGATCACTGTACGACCAATCCGGCTTTTGTAAAAGGCGATGATGGAAGATACTGGCTGTTTTACAAATCCTGGAACACCAGGGAATATGAAACCCAAAAGGGAACCGTCCGCGGAAACCGGAAATATGGTTTGGCTAAAGCCCTGAAGCCTGAAGGTCCTTATGTAAAAGTTTCTGAAAATCCGGTGATTGATTTTTCTTCGATGCCCAATAATGCTCAGCTGGAAGATGCTTTTATATGGAAACAGAAAGGCAAATTTCACATGGTCGCAAGAGATATGGGATTTTATAATCATGAATATGGTTTGCATTTAACCACAAAAGATGGTATTAAATGGAATAAACCTGAAATTGCTTATTTCGATCTAAAAAAATACATCACTGAAGCTGAACCACCGAAACATCTGAAAAGATTCGGAAGACTGGAAAGGCCGATGATTCTGATGAGTAGAGATGGCAAAAGACCACAGTTTTTGTTTGGAGCAACGCAGGGTGGGAAGTATGAGACTTCTACTACGTTTGTTTTTGAGATTTTGAAACATTAATTTTTATCATACTTAATTCTTAATATTTATTACTGTAGAACCATCGACGAAGTTTTGTTGATGGTTTTTTAATCGTAAAAATCATTTTATTTTAATATTTTTGAGGCTATTAAAGGAGCTTGAAGTATGAATTTTGAAGATTTTATTATTTCGCCACGCAATTTCAGAACAGAAAACTGGCAGATTGGAAGCAGAATTACCAAAGAAATAAAAGAAGACAGTATCGTTTTGCTTTTCGTTTCAGATTACCGTGGTGCGGGCGGTGAAGCAGAAGTGCAGGATTTTACGGCTGTCAGAAAGGAATTTTACCAACTTTCTCAACTGGATTTTGATATTCCGGTTGTGGATTTGGGGGATTTGGTTTCGGGAAAATCTGTGGAAGATTCTCATTATATTCTGCAGGAAGTTTTATCGGCTTGTCATCAGAAAAGAGCAATTCCGGTGATTATTGGTGGTTCAAATGACTTTGCGTTTTCCGTATTTTCAGGATTGAATTTTCATCAGCAAAATATTAATTATACTCAAATCAGCAATATAATTTCTTTAAAGCAAGGAGAGGAAATCAACGAACATACTTTTTTAGGCAAGATTTTCGGGTCTAAAAATTTCTCGATTAAAAATTACCACCATTTGGGATATCAGAAACATCTCAATGAAAATGATTCTGTAAAACTCATCAAGGAAGTGGAGTTTGATATCGTCCGTTTGGCCGAAATGATGAATTCTACTGAGAAAACTGAACCTTTTTTCAGAAAAGCAGATTTGGTAACGGTTAATTGCGATGCGGTAGAAAGTTTCAGTGATGCATTCTCTGTTAATCCACAGGTCAACGGTTTAAACAGAAGAGAAATCTGTGCCTACATGAAAGAAATTGGCTTAAGCGAAAATTTAAAATCTGTCGGCATTTTCAACTATAATATTTATTCTGAAAATCAGCTAAACCATCAGCTTTTAGCGCAAATGATATGGTATTTAATTGAAGGAATCAACATCCAGAAATCTCATCCAAAGGAAAGACAGTACGAACTTTTCTATGTATTGATCAACGACAGACAGTATGCTTTTAAACGTGATACTTTCAGCAGTTTATGGTATTTTGGTGATGATGAAAATATTGAAAACTGCATTCCCTGCTCACGAAAAGATTTTGATGATGCCAAGAAAGGTTGGCTGAACGCGAGGTTTACAAGAGTTTAAAGCTGAATGCAAAGCGACGAAGTCGCGGAATGTTGGTTGAACAATTGACATTATAATTGAACATTTAAGCTGCGTAGCTGCGAAATGTCGGTAGAGAAATTTAATAATGACAAATCACTCAAAAACAAATAGAGTTTCGGTAATTGTTCCGGTTTATAATGTGGAATTATATCTGGAAAAATGCCTCACGTCTTTGGTAAACCAAACTCTGCAGGATATTGAAATTGTCGTAGTCAACGACGGAAGCACCGATGCTTCACAACAAATTATTGATCGCTTTTCCATTGAATTTCCTTTAAAAATAAAAGCTTTTACCAAAGAAAACGGAGGTTTAAGCGATGCACGAAACTTTGGAATCGACCGTGCTTCCGGAGATTATATCGGTTTCGTAGACAGCGATGACTATGTTTCTGAAACAATGTTCGGGGAAATGTTGAATCTTGCTGAAAAGCATGATGCAGAAATGGTGATCTGTAATATTCAAAAGGTGGATGAATTAGGAAATATTACCCAAAAACTGACTCAAATTCCGAATATGCCTGAAAAAATTGATCTGGAAAGCAACTTTTCAGTCTTTTCAGATCTGAGTTATTTTGCGTGTAACAAACTGTTTAGAAGAGAACTTTTTCAGAATAAAAGATTTAAAAAAGGAGTTCATTTCGAAGATATACAGGTTATCCCGCAACTTTTACTGGAATGTAAAACGCTGGCACAGACTCAGAATTATCATTATCATTATCTGGAACGCAGCAATTCCATTTCAAAAACACACACCGAAAAAGGACTCGATATTCTGAATGCCGTGCTGGATGTTGAAGATGCTTTTCAATTATCTAAATATTCATCTAAGAAAAATGAGCTTAAAAACTTTCAGATTCTTGAAGGCGTTTACACTTTTTTAGCCTATCTCGCTTTTGTGAAAGACGACTATGTATTTAAAAATATGAGTAATAAACTCAGTATTTTCATGCAGGAAAGGAATGTTAAATTTAAAGATATATTGATTTACAATCGTTTTGATAGAAATTATCTGTTATCTTTGCCGTTGAAAAAAAAAATTTATTATCTGCTTTATTTTAGCGGTTTTTACGGAGTTTTAAAAAAAATTATGTAAAAATTTTCTGCTGCTATAAAAGCTGTACACAACCGGAATGAGGAATTTTGAATTATTCTTATTGCAAACAGGACTTCCCTTTTTTTATCTGAAAGTAGGCTTGGCTTTAGTGTTTTCATTTGTCATTACCTATTTTTCGGTTCCTACAATCATTAAAATTTCACGCAGAAAAAATCTGATGGACGAGCCCGGACAGAGAAGTTCGCACCTCAGAAAAATACCCAATCTTGGCGGAATTGCTATTTTCTATTCTATAGGAATTTGTGCTTCTATTTTTGCCCACGAAATTTTTGATCTCTACAAATTTCTTTTTGCATCATTGATCATTCTTCTTTACGTTGGTGTAATGGATGACATTATGGTGATGAGAGCTTACAAAAAACTGATTGCTCAGATTTTGGTTTCAGTGGTGTTGGTGATGGGTTCGGATGTGCGTATCAGAAGTCTGTTTGGGATTTTTGGCGTTTACGAGCTTAACTATTTTATCAGCGTTATTTTTACCGTAGTTACCTTTATCATTTTAATTAATGCTTTCAACCTGATAGATGGAATAGATGGTTTGGCGGGAGGATATTCTCTGCTATGCAGTGCACTTTTCGGGATCAGTTATTACCGTTTAGGAGAATATAATTATCCGTTGGTAATTCTGTCGGTATGTATTATAGGGTCTGTTTTGGCGTTTTTGTATTATAATCTCTCTCACTACCGCTCTACCAAGATATTTATGGGCGATACGGGTTCGATGCTTTTAGGATTTTTGCTGGCGTTTACAGCGGTTTGTTTTATTGATATCTTTATTGACAAGGAAATCCCCAATATGCCCCGCTATCATTTGAAATCTGCACCGGCAATTGCTGTAGCGATTTTGATATTACCAATTGTAGATACGCTTAATGTCATCATCATCAGATGTATTAATAAAAAATCACCGTTTGAGGCAGATAAGAATCATATTCATCATAAACTGATCAGAATGAATCTTACTCACCGAAGATCGAGCTTTTATATCATGTGTTATTATCTTATGATCATTATTGTCGCATACTTTCTGAGACATATTGATGTGAATCTTCTGCTGATTGTTGTTTTGTCTCTTGGGTTTTTGGGCGCTTACCTTCCGGACATTGTCACAAAGGTTCAAAAACTAAAAACACAACCTTAACTTTAAATTTCTATTTTTGCAAATTAATTTTTATTCAGTAATGAAAAATTTGAATTATTACCTGTTAATATTGTTGCCATTCTTTTTGTCATCTTGTATTGCACCGAAAGATGTAAAATATATGCAGCCCAGCGAAAGTCTGGTAATCAATGAAGAAGGGCTGATCCCATATAATATTCCAGTATACAGAGTTACTAAAAATGACATTTTAAAACTGGATATTGTAACTACTCCGAAAGGTGATGCTGCTCAGTTTTACAGCACAATGTATGCGCCTGGTTCCACAGTAAATAATATCACTGTGGCCGGAGGTGCCGGTACCGGTGGTAACGCTATGATTTATTTCACCGGACTGAAAGTTGATTCCAACGGAGATATAAATATTTTCGGAATCGGTTTTGTGAAAGCAGAAGGAAGAACTGTTGAAGATATCTCCAAAGATATTCAGGATAAAGTGAACGAAAATTTTCAGGAAGGCAAATCTGAGGTTCGTCTGAATACTGCCGGAATTACTTATTACGTTTTAGGTGATGTGGAAACCACCGGAATGACAGGTGAAAAAGTCGTAATGAAAAATACACTTACTTTATCGGAAGCAATCTCAATCAACGGAGGTTTGAACAGAACAATCGACAGAAAAAATATTGTTATTCACAGAAAGTATCCTGAAGGAATTAAAAGAGCAAAAATAGACCTTACACGAGAAGATGTAATGAATTCGCCTTATTATTATGTACAGAATGGTGATGAAATTTTTCTTACCACAAGAGGCAGAAGTCTTAACGGATTCGGGAAAGATCCTGTGCAGACAATTATAAGCGGGGTTTCTGTGTTTACTACAGCTTTATCAGTTTATTTACTTATCAAAAATCTATAGTATGATTCCGGAAAGAGAAAATAAGACAGATAAGATTCAGCCTAAAGAAAAGACAGGTTCATTTGCGATTTTTGATATTGAGCATTTCATAAGAAGAGTAATCAGAAACTGGTACTGGTTTGTGCTTATGCTGATGTTGGGTTACGGAATTGCCTATGTTTACGGTAAATATTATGCTCAGAATATTTTTGCTTCAAATCTTTCTTTAAGTGTTTCAAATAATACAGCAAGTTATTTCACACCCAATCAATCCATCAACTTCATCTGGGGACAGGGGGGAAATCAGGATGGAATTTATTTAAAGAAAATGTTACTTTCACGTACTCACAATGAGTTTTTGGTGAAAGAGCTGGGCCTGTTTGTGAATTATAAAACCAAAGGTGTTATTAAAGCGACCTACCTCGATAAGGAAGATTCGCCGGTATTTGTGGAAATAGACAAAAAGCATTTCCAGCAGGTAAATTATCCGATTACTATAGTGCCCAAAGCCAATGGTACATATGAAGTTCAGCTTCCGGAAGAAGGTGAGTCCACAAATCTTTACAACTACGAGTATGAAGGTTTTCATAATGTTGATGCCTATACAAGGCCTGGAAACAAAACTGTAAAAGTTAATGAATGGTATACCACGCCAAATCTCAGATTCAGATTAGTGCCTAACCCAAAAACACTGGCAATAAAACTTGATAATATAATTGTAGAACTTTCTACGGTAAATGATGCTGTAAACGGCATTATTGGTACAATGGCTGTAGATTTTGACAAGGAAATCAATACCATTATGATTATTACCAAAACAGGATATAATCTGAACAGTACCGTTAATTTCCTGAATAAATCTGTTGCCGAACTTCAGAAGAAACGATTTGCAGACAAAAATATTCTGGATGAAAATACAAAAGAATATCTTGAAGACAATCTGAAATCTATCAGAAAAAAATTAGATTCAAGTGCTCAGGTAATGAACTATCTGAAGACTTCAGAAAAACTTTACGATATCAAAAACAGAGATGAAAAATCTCTGGAAAGAATAAAAGAACTTGAAACCAAAAAAGCCGATCTTTTAAGCAAACTCAGCTCACTCAACACCATCAGAAACAGTGTTGACGGACAGAATTTTGAGAAAATGATCAGTACTTCCGCTGCAGGTTTTGAAGATGGTCTCTTCCAGGCATCTGTGGCAGAAATGAAAGCTTTGTATGCTAAAAGAAGGGAGATGTCGGCAATTTATACTCCCAATTCAGAGCCTATGAAGGAGATCAACAGACTCATCAGTGAGGCCAGAGTAAATTCAAATGGTGCTCTGAGAAATTACCATACAGTTTACACCTCTGAGATATCAAAGATTGACCAGCAGATCGGCACTGCCAATATGGATCTAGACACTTACCCAGAAAAACAGAGAAGATATTTGGATGCTGAACGTGGATACAATATGATTGAAGCTACGTACAACAGTATTCTGTCAAGACAGAATGAAAGCCAACTGAGACTTGCCACCAATAAATCGGATATTTCAGTAATCGACCCTGCAAAAAATCTTGGACAGGGACCTATCGGACCAAACGTACAGGGGACCAAGTCGATGATTATGGGTGGGCTGTTGTTACTTCCATTATTTTTCATCGGTGTCGGAGCATTTTTAGATACAAAAATCAGAAATATAAAAGAGCTTCTGAGTGTAACAAAAATTCCACTTTTGGGCGTTATTGGGAACAATGGCAACGGAGATACGATGCTTACCGTACTGGAGCAGCCAAAATCGTCAGTTTCAGAATCCTTCAGGGGAATCAGGGCTAATATGAGATTCCTGTCTGGTGAGAACGACAAAAGTAAAGTCATTCTTGTGACATCATCTGTTGGTGGTGAAGGTAAAACTTATGTATCAATCAATCTTTCTTCAGTATTGGGACTGAGTGACAAAAAAACGATATTGTTGGGAATGGATCTTAGAAAGCCAAAAATTTTCAATGATTTTAATATTGACAATAAATTTGGTATCTCAAATTACCTTACTGGTGAAGTGGGAATTGAGAAAATTATCAACAAAACAAGAATTCCGAATCTGGATGTGGCAACGTCCGGACCCATACCTCCGAATCCTTCTGAACTTTTGATGAGCGAAAAAAACATCCAGTTTATTGAGGAACTCCGTACCATGTATGATTTCATTGTTATTGATTCTCCTCCTGTAGGTTTGGTTGCAGATTCATTTGAACAGATGAAGCATTCTGATGCCAATCTTTATGTAGTGAGACATGAGTATACAGAGAAATATATGCTCAAAATGATTACAGAAAAATACCACGATAACGAGATCAAGCATTTGGGAATTGTCTACAACGATTACAATACCAAGCAGGGTTATGGCTATGGTTACGGCTACGGTTATGGCTATGGTTACGGCTATTTTGATGAAGACAAAAACTACAAAGAGCCACTGTTAATCAGGGTAAGAAATAAACTGCGTGATTTTTTCAACAAAAAATAGAGTAATACCCTCTTTTTTGAGGGTTTTATTTTTTTAAATTGAACCCTTCTTTCAGTTTTTCAGAAAAAAAAGGTTCACAAAAATTTTAATATTTTAATGATTTTATAAAAAAAATAAATAGCCTTCAAAATTTCTAAAAATGTGTGCAAAATAGGATAAAAAGAATATTTTTAACATTTTGCCGTTTAGTTACATATTAATTATGTTTTTTTGTTTATTTTTAACTAATCATTAAGATTATCATTAATATAAAAATGTTTTATATTTGCAAAAATTAAATTTTAAAATAACCATAAATCCGTATTCTTTTATGAATAAAAAATTATTGTTTAGCTTCCTAACCATTTTTAGCGTAATGGTATCAGTGAAAGCTCAAAGAAACGAATTGGGAATTCGATTGGGGATGAGTAATCTTGTTGGCGATATTGGTAAAACAAATTATATCCTGCAAAAACCTTTGGATTTAGACAGAGCTTCTGAATGGGGATTTCCTTTTTATGGTGGTTTATTATACAGATTTAATTTTAACCCTTATCAGACTGTAAGATTAGACGTTGGTTACAATCAGGTTCAGTTCAGCGATAAGGCTGCAAAAGAAGAGTACAGAAGAAACCGTAACTCATTTGGGAAAAATGATATCTACGAAGCAAGTTTGCTTTTTGAATACAACCTTTTCCCTGTAAACAATGAACAGATGAGTATGTTGAGTCCATATGTTTTTGCCGGTTTCGGAGGGATTATGTTTGATGCTCCTAAAGCTACTGTGAGACACGATTACAGAAGAGATGCCAACGGAGTAGCTCAGGCACCGATTGACGAGCTTGATTTTGTAACTACTGTTGATTATTCTTTAGGAAAAAAAATAGCACCTATTGTACCGTTTGGTGTCGGTTTGAAATATAAATTCAACCACGGATGGGCAGTTTTTGCAGAAGCAACTTTCAGACTTGCTGTAACAGATCAGTTAGATCACAGTAAAGTTCTGAGAACAGATGTGAACTCAAGCTATAATGCAGAAATTTTGAGCCCAAATACTGGAGGTTCATTACTTGAGACAGGGAATTATTTTATTGTTTCTAAAGAAAGAGAAGCAGAATTCATCAGAACCAGAAATGTAGGTGACGGTGAATCAAGAGATTGGTTGAATACCTTCAGCCTTGGTCTTACCTACTCATTCGGAAGACCTCCTTGTTATTGTGATTAATTAAATTATGTCGTTGATTAAAGATAAAATAGACCCCGAAAAATTACCACAGCACGTTGCTATCATCATGGATGGTAATGGAAGATGGGCAAAGTCAAGGGGTGAAGAAAGAACATTTGGCCACAAAAATGCCATCGATGCTGTAAGAAATGCAATTAACGCATGTAATGAAGTTCATATTCCTTACCTCACGCTGTACACGTTTTCATCAGAAAACTGGAAGCGTCCTGAGGAGGAAGTAAATACCTTAATGAATCTTCTTACCGAAACACTGCTTTTGGAAGCAGAGGAGATTTTTACCAAAGGCCTGCGTCTTCATGTGATAGGAAATGTAGACAAGCTTTCGTCTTTGGTGAGAGATCAGTTGCTCCATGTAGTAGATCTTACCAAAGATAATACCAAAGGCAATTTGATTCTGGCAATCAGCTATGGTTCTCAGGAAGAAATCCTGAATGCTGTAAGGAAAATCGGTAACGATGTAAAAGAAGGAAAAATTGAAGTTGAAGATATTAACGAACAACTATTCGAAAATTACTTATATACAAAAAATTTCCCTCCTGTAGATCTGTTGATAAGAACGAGCGGTGAAGTGCGCATCAGCAATTTCCTGCTTTGGCAAATCGCATACGCAGAACTGCAGTTCCTCGATATTCTCTGGCCGGATTTTACCAAAGATGTTTTCTTTCAATGTATTGTAAACTATCAGAACAAAGAAAGAAGATATGGCCTCACAGGAGAACAAATCAATATCCAGTAAATTTTTTAGAAAAGAAAGACTACGATAAAATGAAGTTTAGATTATTACCCATCATTATGTTTGCGGCTTCTGCACATTTTTATGGACAAGTAACACCACAGGACAGTACCGCTGTGAATACAAGCATACTGGCAGATAATCAGCAGGGCGCTTATACCCTGAAAGATATTGTTGTGGATGGGGTAAAAAAATATACACCTGCTCAGATTTTGAGATTTACAGGTCTGTCGAAAGGAGAGATTGTAGACATTCCGGGGCAAAAGATCAGTAATGGGATCAAAAAGCTTTGGGATACACAGTCTTTTTCTGAAGTGGAGGTGTATGTAGAGAGTGTTGAAGGGCAAACTGTAGTTTTAAAATTTTATCTTCAGGATCTTAAAGAGCTTGGAGAAGTTAAATTTGCAGGAAAAGGCATTGGTAAATCCAAGAACGAAAAACTGGCGAAAGACAACAACCTGAAGCCAGGTACAAAGATTACCCAAAACCTTGTTTCAAGTCTTAAAACCAACCTTCCCAAAGATTATGTGAAGAAAGGTTTTGCAGACGCCAGCATCAGCATTCAGGAGAAAGTAAATGCCAACGATCCGAATATGGTAGACTGGACGATTAATGTCGATAAAGGCAAGAGAATCAAAATCAGCCATATCGAGTTTGAAGGAAACGATAACGTGACCGATGCTAAACTTAGAAAAAAAGCATTCAAAGAAACCAAACAGAAGAGATTCGGGATCGGAGGTATCCTGAAATCATCCAAATTCATTGAAGAAAAGTATCAGGAAGATAAACAGGGTCTTGTGAACTACTACAACTCTTTGGGTTACAGAGATGCAAAAATTGTCTCAGATTCTGTATGGAGAAACAAAAAAAATAATTACGAAATCAACGTAAAACTGAGTGAAGGTAAAAAATATTACATCGGTGATATTACTTTTACCGGAAATACAGTTTATCCTACAGAATATCTTCAGAGACTTCTGGGGTATAAGAAAGGTGATATCTACGATGCGGTAGGTTTCAATAAAAAAGTTGGTGAAGATGGTGGTAAGGAAGATGATTCAGACATCAAATCGATGTACATGAACAACGGTTACCTTTTCTCCAATGTGACGCCGGTAGAAAAGTCAGTAAGCGGAGATGCCGTAAATCTGGAAATCCGTATCAATGAAGGTGAGCAGGCAACATGGAACCGTGTAACCTGGGAAGGGAATACAACCACTCATGACCACGTAATCCTTCGTTCGTTAAGAACAAAACCGGGTGAGCTTTTCAAAAAATCTGAAATCAAAAGAACATATTTCGATCTGGCGGGGATGTCATTCTTCGATCCTCAGCAGATCGGTCAGGATATTAACCCAAATCAGCAGGACAATACGGTTGACTTAAACTGGAAACTTGTTGAAAAAGGATCTTCACAGGTTCAGCTTCAGGCAGGTTACGGTGGTAACAGTTTCATCGGTACTTTAGGTCTTACATTTAATAACTTCTCACTGAGAAACTTCCTTAAATTTAAAGACTTCAGACCTGTACCTCAGGGTGATGGGCAGACATTGTCTATTCAGGCGCAGGCTGGGCAGTATTTCCAGAACTACGGGATTTCATTTACAGAGCCATGGTTGTTCGGTACAAAACCGACAGCACTTTCAGTAAGTTTAAACAATTCAAGGGTAAATTACAGCCAGTTCAACGGTCCGGATCAGAAATTAAATATTTTCTCAGCAACAGTAGGTCTAAACAGACTCTTAAGATGGCCGGATGATTATTTCTCACTATACACAGGTCTTCAGTTCCAGAAGTATAATTTCAGCAATTATCCTTTTGAATTCGGAAGTTCAACAGAATTGTACGGTACTGCAAATAACTTAAGTTTAAATATTGGTTTAAGCAGAAACTCGGCGGGGATAGATCCTATTTTCCCTACAATGGGTTCAAATATTGAATTGTCAGGTAAATTTACGCCGCCATATTCATTATTTAAGGCTAAAAATTATTCTTCCATGACTCCTGTTGAGAAATACAAGTGGATGGAATTCTATAAAATCAAATTCAAAGCTGATGTTTACAACGAAGTTCTTGGGAAATTAGTACTTAGATCTTCCGCAGAAATGGGCTTCATGGATGGTTACGACAAAGCTTTGGGAGCGCCGCCGTTTGAAAGATTCTACGTTGGTGGTACGGGTCTTTTCGGAGGTAGATTTGACGGTAGAGAACTTATTCCTTTAAGAGGTTACGAAAATGCTTCTACTTACGGTGGAACATTAGATGACATTACGCCAACAGGTGGAGGTACTATTTACAACAGATTTACGTTAGAGTTAAGATATCCAATCTCAATGAGCCAGACAGCCAAGATTTATGCATTAACTTTTGCTGAAGGTGGTAACGTTTGGAACTCATGGTCAAATTACAATCCTTTTACACTCAAAAGATCCGTGGGTGTAGGGGTAAGAGTCTACATGGGAGCCTTCGGTTTAATTGGTTTTGACTTCGCATACGGTTTCGATAAAACAGTATTGGGAACAGAGCCTTCAGGTTGGAAGACACACTTCTTAATGAACCAATCTTTATAATTATGAAATCTTTAAAAGCTTTTATTTTTCTATTCGTTTTTTCTGCATCATTTTTAAATGCACAGAAAATAGGTGTTGTTGATACAGAGTATATTCTCGGAATGCTTCCGCAATACAAAGAAGCTGAAGCAAGATTAAACTCCCAGATTGATACATGGCAGAACGAACTGCAAAGTCAGCAGTCTGAATATGAAAAGAAAAGATCAGCTTTTGAAAACGAAAAAGTTTTATTAATCGGCGATCAGCTGAGACTTCGTGAAAAGGAAGTTTTAGATTTAGAAAAAAATATTAAGACTACCACAAGTTTAAGATTCGGATCTACCGGAGAGATCAGCAAGCTGAGAGCCAACCTGATGACACCTTTTCAGGATCAGATCTGGGCCGCCATTCAGAGAATGTCTGAGAAAAACGGGCTGGGCATGGTTCTTGATAAAACAGACAACAATGTAATTTTCCTCCAGAAGAGATATGATTATACCGATAAGGTTTTAGACATACTTTTAAAAGGAACAGACAAAGAAAAAAAGAGCAAAAAATAAATTCTGATTGCAGTAATTAACTTTTTACTATTTTTGCAATCAAAGAAAAAAACAAAATTATCTATTTACCTATTATGAAAAAATTAAGTGTATTATTTGCAGCGATATTGATGATGGCCTCTTTCGGAATGGCTAAAGCGCAAAAAGTTGCTACTTTAGATGTATTCGGAGTATTGAATGCAATGCCTGAAAAAAAGAAAGCGGATACAGATCTTAAAGCTTTTGCAGATACTAAAGAAGCTGAAATCAAGAAAAAAATGGAAGCAGCTCAGACCAAGTATGATCTTTATATGAAAGAAGCTCAGACTAAAACTGAAGCTGAGAACAAAGCGAGAGGAGACGAAATGAAGAAACTTCAGGATGAGATTACTGCAATGCAGCAAAAAGCTCAGAAAGATCTTCAGGCTAAGCAGGATACTGCTTTCAACCCAATCGAAGCAAAATTAAATACAGCAATCGAGAAAGTATCTAAAGCTGGTGGTTACGAATTCGTTTTAGACGGAAATTCAACTTCATTGGTCTATAAAAACGGTGCAGATATCACAGACGCTGTAAAAAAAGAACTGGCTATTAAATAATTATTTTAATTCCAAATAATAATCACCACCTTTATTCTTTATTAAAGGTGGTTTTTTTATTTTTGTGCCATGGAAAAAGAAGTCTCAACAACGGTAAAAGTCAGATTCAGCGACTGTGATCCGATAGGTCATCTGAATAATGTGAAGTACCTGGATTACATGTTCAATGCCAGAGAAGATCATGTAGAAACCTACTATGGCTTTACCTATGAAGAATATACCAAAAAAACAGGCTGTACATGGATTACAGTTCAGAACGAAATTGCTTATCTCAGAGAAGTCCGTTACAATCATCAGGTGGTGATCAGCAGTAAAACCATAGAAATCAATGAGCGTACGGCAAAAGTTGAAATTCTGATGAAAAGTCCTGATGAGAAAACTATTCACGCTGTAATGTGGGTAACTGTAATTTATTTTAATATGAAAACCAGAAGATCAGAAACACATCCTCCGGAAATCATCGAAACTTTCGGTAAATTCTTTGTTGATCTTGAGCAGAAAGATTTCCAGGCGAGAGTAAAATTTTTAAGATCACAAAACGCAAAAAATTCTTAGTATGAAAAAAATCGCAGTTATTGGCGGAAACGGACAGTTGGGAAACTGTATCAGAAAACTCGCTTTCGATTTTGAAAGCAGGTATGAATTTATTTTTACAGATTCAAAAACTTTAGACATCACAGATAAAGATCAAATCGATGATTTTTTCTACGACAATAAACCTGAATTCTGCATCAACGCTTCTGCATACACGGCGGTTGATCTGGCGGAAAAAGAAGAAGAAAAAGCTTTCGCGGTAAACGCTGTTGCAGTAGGAAATCTTGCGGAAGTATGTAAGGAGTACAAAACTACACTCATCCATGTTTCAACAGATTACGTTTTTGATGGTGAAACCAATTTAGATTATTCCGAAGAAGATTTTACCAGCCCGATTGGTGTTTATGGAGCATCTAAGAGAGAAGGTGAGGAGCTGGCTTTAGAGAACAATCCTAAAACAGTTATTCTTCGAACTTCATGGCTTTACTCAGAGTTCAACAAGAATTTTGTGAAAACGATGCTCAACTTATTTTCGCAAAAAGATGAGCTTGGAATTGTGGGTGATCAGTTCGGGCAACCGACCAATGCAAACGATTTGGCAGAAGCTATCTTAAAAATCATTGAAACCGAACCAAAAACCTACGGAATTTTTCATTTTTCAAACTATCCGGAAACGACTTGGTTTGAGTTTGCAAAAAAGATCGCTGAATTTTCAGGATCTCCGGTGAAGCTGAATTCACTGACAACCGAACAGTATCCAACTCCTGCCAAAAGACCTAAAAGAAGCACGATGAATTTAGATAAAATCGAAAAAATTTATAACATCGAGCCTAAGCACTGGGAAAACAGTCTTCAGGATGCAGTTGCTATTCTTAAAAATTAACTTTAATTCGATGAATAAATTTCACATTATATTTTTCGTCTTGATTTCGCAGATCTTTTTTAGCCAAAATGTTCTTCTTAATAAGGTGGAAAAGGTAAATGACAATACTGATAAATCTTTTTCTTTACTTTCAGAAAACAGTAAAAATGCTGAGTATTTGGGAGAAATTGAAGTAAGGGGCTTTTCCATTGATGATGCAGCAGTATTTTCTTCTATTTACAAAAAGGCAAAAGAAATCGGTGCAAATTCTTATTCGGTAAAACCTTTTGAGACCATTGATGGTTCGCCTTCGAAGTTTGATCCGGGGCATTACAGATTGAATCTGTATTTTCTGAATAAAGATGCTGCTCCGAAAAAAA
>NZ_LMQH01000010.1:157920-213295 GCF_001424105.1 Chryseobacterium sp. Leaf394
GAAAAGATTATGTACTTGAGCCCCGTTCCTATCTTTCAATTCCTGTGATAGCAGGAGAGATTTATACCATTTCTACCAAAAAACTTTTAGGATCAACGCTTAAATTTCAGGTGAAAGACCAAAATTCTTCTTATTATTTTCAGGCTTCATCTTCAAAAGTGAAGGCCGATGAATCGGGAGTGGGAGGTTTGAATTTAAAATCCGGAGATCTCGTAGGGCTCGAAAGTTCGTACGGTGATTTTTTAAGAACAGTTTATTCCAGAAAATAAAATAAGGCTCAGAGAATTATCTCTGAGTTTTTTGTTTCAGGTGAATATGTCCAGTTTGTTTTTGTTGATGAATCTAAAAAAGATTAAATCAAAAAATCGGTTTAACCACAAAAGTTAATTTCAGGC
The DNA here is from genome assembly GCF_001424105.1 of Chryseobacterium sp. Leaf394. Classification (GTDB taxonomy): domain Bacteria; phylum Bacteroidota; class Bacteroidia; order Flavobacteriales; family Weeksellaceae; genus Chryseobacterium. The sequence goes on from NZ_LMQH01000010.1 coordinate 158,316, forward strand.
TGGAAAGTTTTTTTAAATCTGCTCAAAAAGACTTTCGTGGTCATTTTCATATTTCTTTCTTAGTCTGTGCTTGGCCTTTTTCACAGCATCAATAGTAACACCGAGAAGACGGGAAATTTCGGTGTTGTTCATATTTAATTTGATAAGAATAATGATCCGGAGATTCGAATCGGTAAGGTCGGGAAACTGCCTGTTGAGCTCCCTGTAATGGGAAGGATATTTTTGGATGAAAGCATTTCTGAAGTTTTTCCAGTTTTCATCCGTCATCAAATGGGATTCTAAAAGTTTCTGCAGATTACCGGACTCTTCTTCAAGTTCAGAATAGGAAGAGTTTTTTACATTTTGCATTTCCGTTTCCAGTTCTTCAATCTGTTTGTTTTTCTCAGAAAGATACACTTGGTAAGACTGCAGTGTTTTGTGGGTTTCGCTGAGTTTATTTTCAGATTTTATTTTTTCAATCATCAGGGTAAGCACTTTTTTTTCGTACTCTCCTTTTTTACTTGTCATCTTGTGGCGGTAAGACCGGATAATAAATACCATAAGAATAAGCAGCATGCAGGAAAGCACAATTGCGGAAATCTTTAAATAGGATTCTTTCTCCAGTTCTGCTTCATCCATTTCAGCCTTCATTTGAAGTTGCTTCTTTTGCGACTCCCAGCCAACCCGCAGCACGGTTTCTTTTGCATCAAAATCCATCAGTGAATCTTTCAGTTTTTCGAGTCTTCGTCTTGCCGTGAGTTCCTGCTGATCGTCACCTTTTATTTTGGCAATTTTCAAAACCGTTTCGTTGATCTCATATTCGAAACTTCTGAAATGAGATTTTGATGTGGCATATTTCTTTGCTTCTTCAAGATGCTTTTCTGCATTTTTGATATCGCCTTTTTCAAAGTATACATTACTTAATAAGTTTAAAGCAAACATTGTATTCTGATCACTCTGATGTTTCTCCGAAATTGCAATATCCTTCTCAAGTAGAGTAATGGCTTTATCATAATTTTTACGCTTCAGTTCAAGATCTGCAAGACTTCCGAGAGCTTTGGCATAACGAACGTGGTCACTGGCTTTTTGAGCGGTTGAGAGCGTTTTTCTGAAATAGTTTTCCGCTTCGTTATAATTTTTCTTTTTCAGACTGCAGAATCCGAGATTGTTGAGGATGCCGGCTACGTCATCTTTTCCGGGATTTGCGTACTGAAGAGCTTTTTTTAAAAATTCTTCCGCTTTCTCATTATCGTTGGTTGTTGTAAGAAAATAGGCGATTTTTTTGTAGGTTTCGCTGACCTGGATCACCTGCTCATCATTACCTTTTTCCAAAGCTTCGATACAGTACATAAATAGGGGAAAGCATTTCTCGTACCTCCGGTAAGTGTAAAAATAAAACGCGTAATTAAGCGAAACCCAAATGGTAAGATCTGATCTTTTTTCAGATTTGGAGATTCTGAGGGCATTTTCAAATAGAGTGGTGCTGACATTATTAAGTTTGTCTTTTTCGTCTGCATATTTCAAAGCAGAAAAAACATTGTTTACCACTGTCTCTGCATTTTTGCCTGAAAGACCATGGCCGGCAATTGCAGAGTTGAGATATAACTTAAAATCCTTCGTGCTTTTATCTGAAAAAGCATTCCTGTTTTCTGCAATTTTTTCAATTGCTTTTTTGTCTGAGGGTGAATAGCTGTCATGCACAAATGTATTTCCACTTGCGATGGCTCCGAGAATAACGAAAAACAGAACAGTTAAAGCTTTGGTCATACCTTTATTTTTATCAGCATTATTGTTGCCGGCATCGTTTATTCTCATGAACATCAGTCTTTGATCAGGCGAATATTATAATTTTCAACATATAATACGCTGTAAATCAAAGTTGTACTAAATGTCCACCCATTTGTCCACCCAACAGTTTTGCGCTGGCAGTAAAGTTAACATAATTTTGTAACAGCTTAAAGGAGTAGAATATCTTTCTTTGATAGTTTAATTTAAACAAATTAAATATAATAAAAGATGTTAATCCTGCTAAAATTAATGAACTAATAACCACGTTTATTTTTTACGCATGTAGATTCTACTGATACAAATGATGAAAATTGCTACACTTATTCGTTCCCGGGTAAGTGTTTTTTATTGTAATTCATAAAAAAGTTTTAAATACTTAGCAGCGAATAATTTATAATTGTTTTTGAAATTTTCTGTCAGTCACTCTCCGTTTTCACCGCTTCCACAAATTCAATTACTCTGATAAGGGCTCTTTTTTTTCTTTGAATTTTCACTAAAAAACGTAAATCACTAAAAATCAAAATATTTTGTAATAAATGTTTGGTGATTTGAAAATTATTCCTAAATTTGCACACTCATTTTAGGGGAGGAGTATGCCCAATTCAAACTTGGAAATTACTTGAGAACCCGGAAATGATTATAGATACAAGAAAATTTTATAACATATTATATAAATAATGTCAGGTATTATTGGAAAAAAAATCGGGATGACTTCTCTGTTTGACGAAAACGGCAAAAATATGCCGTGTACCGTTATTCAGGCTGGTCCTTGCTCGGTTTTACAGGTCAGAACCATTGAAAAGGACGGATACAAATCTGTTCAGTTAGGTTTCGATGACAAGAGTGAAAAGAACGTTGGTAAAGCGTTAGCCGGCCATTTTAAAAAGGCTGGTTCTGCTCCTAAAGCTAAGTTGGTAGAATTCTACAGAGAATTCGTTGATACTGTAAGCGTAGGAGATGAAGTAAAAGTAGATTTATTCGCTGAAGGTGAATTTGTAGACGTTACAGGAACTTCAAAAGGTAAAGGTTTCCAGGGTGTTGTTAAAAGACATGGCTTTGGAGGTGTAATGCAGGCAACTCACGGTCAGCACAACAGACTTAGAGCTCCAGGTTCTATCGGTGCTGGATCAGATCCTTCAAGAGTATTCAAGGGGATGAGAATGGCTGGAAGAATGGGAGGTAAGCAGGTAACTGTACAAAACCTTCAGGTATTAAAAGTGGATCAAGAACAAAATCTTTTAGTAGTAAAAGGTGCTGTTCCGGGAGCTAAAAATTCTTATGTAATTATCAGAAAATGGAACTAGTAGTATTAAATACATCAGGAAAAGAAACCGGAAAAAAAGTAACTCTAGACGAAACAGTATTCGGAATTGAGCCAAATAAGCACGCGGTTTACTTAGAAGTAAAACAATATCTTGCTGCACAGCGTCAAGGTACTCATAAATCAAAAGAAAGAAGCGAAATTACAGCTTCTACTAAGAAACTTAAGAAGCAAAAAGGATCTGGTTCTGCCAGATACGGTGATATTAAATCTCCTACTTTCAGAGGTGGAGGTAGAGTATTCGGTCCTAAGCCAAGAGACTACAGATTCAAATTGAACAAAGCTCTTAAGAGATTAGCTAAAAAATCTGTTCTTTCTCAGAAAATGAGAGACAACAGCATCAGAATTGTTGAAGGACTGAGCATTGCTGCTCCTAAAACTAAAGATTTCGTTACAGTATTGAATGCTTTGGCATTGAATGACAAGAAGTCTTTATTCATTCTTCCTGATACAAACAAGAATGTGTATTTATCTTCAAGAAATTTACCTAAAACTAAGGTGATGAAATTCAACGAAATTTCTTCTTATGACCTTATGAATGCAGGTGAGATCGTTTTCTTAGAAGGTGCAGTAGAAAAATTCCAGGAAAATTTAAAGAAATAAATCATGTCACTAATTATTAAACCAGTTATCTCAGAAAAGGCTAATTACCTTACAGATTTAAGAGGTACTTATTCTTTCTTGGTAAACCCAAAGGCGAATAAGATCCAGATAAAAAAAGCTGTGGAAGCGGCTTACGGTGTAAAAGTAGCAGACATTAACACAATGATTTATGCTCCGAAGGTTTCTTCGAAATACACTAAGAAAGGTCTTCAAGTAGGAAAGACAAACAAATTGAAAAAAGCGGTAATCAAGCTTGTAGAAGGTGACGTTATCGATATTTTCGCTGTAAATTAATTATTAATTATAAATAATAGTAATGTCTGTTAGAAAATTAAAACCTATCACCCCAGGACAGAGATTCAGAGTTGTAAACAATTTTGAGGAAATTACTACCAACAAACCGGAGAAATCTCTTACAGTTGGTATTAGTAAGTCAGGTGGACGTAACCAAACTGGTAAAATGACCATGCGTTACACCGGAGGTGGACACAAAAAGAAATACAGAATTATCGACTTCAAAAGAAACAAGCATGATGTTGAAGCAACGGTAAAAACTGTAGAGTACGATCCAAACAGAACTGCTTTCATCGCTTTGGTGGAATATGCAGACGGAGAGAAGAGATACATCATCGCTCCAAACGGGATCAAAGTAGATCAGAAGATCATTTCAGGAGAAAGCGTAGAGCCGAACATCGGTAACGCAATGAAACTGAAAAACATTCCTTTGGGAACTGTGATTTCTTGTATCGAGATGAAGCCTGGTCAAGGTGCAATCTTAGCAAGAAGTGCTGGTTCTTCAGCTCAATTAACTTCAAGAGACGGTAAATATGCAATCGTGAAATTGCCTTCAGGAGAATCAAGAATGATCCTTACTGAATGTTATGCAATGGTTGGATCTGTTTCAAACGGAGATCATCAGTTAACTGTATCAGGTAAGGCTGGTAGAAGCAGATGGTTAGGTAGAAGACCAAGAACAAGACCGGTTGTAATGAACCCTGTAGATCACCCAATGGGAGGTGGTGAAGGTCGTTCTTCAGGAGGTCACCCAAGATCTAGAAACGGTATGCCTGCTAAAGGTTACAAAACCAGAAAGAAAAACAAAGCGTCTAACCGTCATATCATATCTAAACGTAAATAATTATGGCAAGATCACTTAAAAAAGGACCATTCATTCATCATACTTTAGATAAGAAGGTTCAGACAAATATAGAAGCTAATAAGAAAACAGTTATCAAAACTTGGTCTAGAGCATCGATGATCTCTCCGGACTTCGTAGGGCAAACTATTGCTGTGCACAACGGGAAAGCATTTATCCCTGTATATGTTACAGAAAACATGGTAGGTCACAAGTTAGGCGAATTTTCTCCAACAAGATCTTTCAGAGGTCATGGTGGTAACAAAAACAAAGGTAGCAGATAATCATGGGATCAAGAAAAAGAGAAAGTGCATTAGCACGTAAATTAACTAATCAGGATGTAGCGAAAGCGTTACACAACGATTGCCCTTCTTCTCCAAGAAAAATGAGATTAGTAGCTGATATCATCAGAGGAGTAGAGGTTGAAAAAGCTTTAAGCATTCTAAAATATTCTAAAAAAGACGCGTCAAACAAATTGGAGAAAGTTTTACTTTCTGCAATGGCAAACTGGCAGTCTAAAAACGAAGGTGCTGATATTGAAGAGGCAAACCTTATCGTTAAAGAAATTTTTGTAGACAGTGCAAGACAATTGAAGAGACTTAGACCTGCTCCACAAGGTAGAGGGTATAGAATCAGAAAGAGATCAAACCACATTACACTAATCTTAGGTACAAAAGAAAATTAATCAAGGTATGGGACAGAAGACAAATCCAATTGGTAACAGATTAGGTATCATCAGAGGATGGGATTCTAACTGGTTTGGCGGAAAGAATTATGGAGACAGAATCGCTGAAGACTACAAAATCAGAAGATACCTTGAAGCTAGATTATCTAAAGGTGGAATTTCAAGAATTTATATTGAAAGAACATTAAAGTTAGTTACAGTTACAATCACTACTGCCAGACCGGGATTAATCATCGGGAAAGGTGGACAGGAGGTTGACAAACTGAAAGAAGAGTTGAAAAAATTGACTAAAAAGGATATTCAGATCAACATCTTCGAAATCAAAAGACCTGAGCTTGATGCAGTATTAGTTGCAGACAGCATTGCAAAGCAGATCGAAAACAGAATCTCTTACAGAAGAGCAGTTAAGATGGCTATCGCAGGTACAATGAGAATGGGTGCAGAAGGTATCAAAGTTCAGATCTCTGGTAGATTGAACGGTGCTGAAATGGCAAGATCAGAATCTTTCAAAGACGGAAGAATTCCATTGTCTACTTTCAGAGCAGATATCGATTACCACATCGGTGAAGCATTGACTCAGTACGGAAAATTAGGTGTGAAAGTTTGGATCATGAAAGGCGAAGTTTACGGTAAAAGAGAACTTTCTCCTCTAGTGGGACAACAGAAAAAAGGAGGTCAGTCTGGAGACAGAAGAGAAAACCGTGGAAACGGTGGAGACAGAGACAACAGAAGACCTAGAAGAAACAACAACAATAACAATAATAATTAAAATTTTAGATTAGAAATTTTGCATTTTAAATTACCGTTACTTTTTTAAAATAAAAAACATCTAAAATCTAAAATCTAAAATCTAAAATTTAGAAATTATGTTACAACCAAAAAGAACCAAGTTCCGTAGAGTACATAAGATGAAAATGAAGGGGATTGCTCAGAGAGGTAATCAACTTGCTTATGGAACTTTCGGGATCAAAGCTACAGAAGGCGCTTGGATCACGGCAAGACAGATTGAAGCTGCGCGTATCGCTGCTACAAGATATATGAAGAGAGAAGGTCAACTATGGATCAAAATCTTCCCGGATAAACCAATTACCAAAAAACCAGCCGAAGTACGTATGGGTAAAGGTAAAGGTGCCGTGGAATATTGGGTAGCTGTAGTAAAACCAGGTAAAATCATGTTCGAAGTTGGAGGTGTACCTTACGATATCGCTAAGGAAGCTCTTAGACTTGCAGCTCAGAAATTACCTATCGTTACTAAATTTATCGTTGCTAACGATTTTGTTAAACCTCTTTAATCTTTGTATACAATGAAAAAAGCTGATATTAAAAATTTAAGCGCGGGTGATATTCAAAATCAATTAACTGAAGCAAAAGCTCAATATTCAAAACTGAAATTGGCTCACGCAATCAGCCCGATTGAAAACCCGATTCAAATCAAAGATTTGAGAAAGACAATCGCTAGACTAAACACGGAGTTAACTAACAAACAATAATCCTTTTTACAATGGATAGAAATTTAAGAAAAGAAAGAATCGGAGTGGTTTCCAGCAATAAAATGGAAAAAACTATTGTTGTTAGCGAAACTACAAGAGTAAAGCACCCGATGTACGGTAAATTCGTTTTGAAAACGAAAAAATATACTGCACACGACGAAAACAACGAATGCAACGAAGGAGATACAGTTCTTATTTCTGAAACAAGACCTTTGAGCAAGAGCAAGAGATGGAGATTAGTAAGAATCATTGAAAAAGCTAAGTAATAATGTTACAAACAGAATCAAGATTAAAAGTTGCTGATAATACAGGTGCAAAAGAAGTACTAGTTATCAGAGTTCTGGGAGGAACCAGAAGAAGATATGCTTCAGTTGGTGATAAAATCGTTGTTACAATCAAAGATTCTACACCATCAGGAAACGCTAAAAAAGGTCAGGTATCTAAAGCTGTAGTAGTAAGAACTAAAAAAGCAGTAAGAAGAAAAGATGGTTCATACATCAAATTCGACGACAACGCTTGTGTATTGCTAAACGCAGCAGGAGAAATGAGAGGTACACGTGTTTTCGGACCCGTTGCCCGTGAGTTGAGAGACAAAGAATATATGAAAATCATTTCATTAGCTCCTGAAGTACTTTAATATTTAAAATTTTAAAAAAATGTCAAAGTTAAAAATAAAAAGAGGAGATAACGTAATCGTAACTACCGGAAAGAAAGATCTTAAAGGGAAAACAGGTGAAGTTATTGAAGTGATCAAAAAAGAAGGAAGAGACCCTAGAGTTATCGTTGCAGGTCTTAACATCGTTAAAAAACACGTTAAGCCTTCAGCTTCTAATCCTCAAGGAGGAATTACTGAAAAAGAAGCTTCAATTCATATCTCAAACGTAGCTTTAGTTGGTAAAGACGGTAAAGCTATCAAAATCGGTTACAAAATCGACGGAGATAAGAAAGTGAGAATCAACAAGCAAACGGGTGAAACTTTATAATTTTAAATAACACATGGAATATATAGCAAGACCCATAGTAGCTTACAAAGAGAAAATTGTTCCTGCAATGATGGAAGAATTTGGCTACAAATCAGTAATGCAGGTACCTAGATTAGAGAAAATTGTTATCTCTCAAGGTTTAGGTGATGCTACAGCAGATAAGAAAATCATCGATTATGCTGTGGAAGAACTTACAAACATCACAGGTCAGAAAGCTGTTGGTACTATCTCTAAGAAAGATGAGGCTGCTTTCAAATTAAGAAAAGGTATGCCTGTAGGTGCTAAGGTTACTCTTAGAGCTACAAGAATGTACGAATTCTTAGACAGACTTACTTCTTCCGCTTTACCACGTATCAGAGATTTCTCTGGTATCAAAGCTGAAGGTTTCGATGGTAGAGGAAACTATAACTTAGGTATTACTGAGCAAATCATTTTCCCTGAGATCGTAATCGACAAAGTGAAAAAAATCCAGGGGATGGACATCACTTTCGTTACTACAGCGAAAACAGATAAAGAAGCTAAAGCATTATTAACTCACTTCGGTTTACCGTTCAAAAAGAACTAAGAAATGGCTAAAGAATCAATGAAAGCGCGTGAGCGCAAAAGAGAAGCTACTGTAGCGAAATACGCTGAGAAAAGAAAAGCTCTTAAAGAAGCTGGTGATTACGAAGGACTTCAGAAATTGCCTAAAAATGCTTCTCCTGTAAGATTACACAACAGATGTAAACTGACAGGCAGACCAAGAGGATACATGAGAACGTTCGGTATTTCCAGAGTAACTTTCAGAGAAATGGCAAACAACGGTCTTATCCCAGGGGTTAAGAAAGCTAGTTGGTAAGCAATAAAAATTTTTACAGCTGACTTCTATATTTTATAAGTCAGCTGTATTTTAATAAATAGAGCACAGAATTAAGTCGCTTAGAGTCAGAGAAAAAAAATAAATAGTATTAATTTTTTTTGTACTTTTGCACCCGCTCAGGGAAATTATTGTTTCTCTGGGGACTAATCTTCGTTTTGGCTATGTTTATTAGAATTAAATGAAATTAAAAAAATCAAAGTGACAATTAAGTTGTTAAGATACTGAGGGTAAAGAGATTTGGCGAAGAAACTTTCGGAGCCATACAGTCTTTAATCTTCAAGTCTTTTCAATACTGACTGTCATTAACCAATAATTTAAAACAAAGAAATGGTAACAGATCCAATTTCAGATTTCCTGACTAGAGTAAGGAACGCACAAAGCGCAGGCCACAAAGTGGTGGAAATTCCTGCATCGAAAATCAAAAAGGAGATTACTAAGATCTTATTTGATCAGGGTTATATCTTAAACTACAAGTTTGAGGAGAGCGCTGTTCAGGGAACGATCAAAATCGCTTTGAAGTACGACAAGCAAACCAGCAAACCGGCAATCAAGAGCATTCAAAGAGCTTCAAGACCAGGTTTGAGACAGTACAAAGGTTCAGGTGAACTTCCAAGAGTACTAAACGGTTTGGGTATTTCTATCATCTCTACTTCTAAAGGAGTAATGACTGATAAGAAAGCTAGAGAAGAAAAAGTAGGCGGTGAGGTAATCTGCTATGTTTATTAATTTTTAATCAAAGGAAAATGTCAAGAATTGGTAAAGCAATTATAACAATTCCAGCAGGAGTTACAATCACTGAGAAAGAAGGTGTAGTAACTGTAAAAGGTCCAAAAGGAGAACTTTCTCAGGAGCTTACTGGTGGAGTTACTATTGAGCAAAACGACGGTCAGCTTACTGTAAGCAGACCATCTGACGCTAAACAACACAGAGCATTGCACGGTTTGTACCGCGCGTTGATCAACAACATGGTTTTGGGAACTACAGAAGGTTTCACAAAAAAATTAGAACTGGTAGGGGTAGGATACAGAGCTTCACACGCAGGTCAAAAACTTGAGTTAGCTTTAGGATTCTCTCACGGTATCGTTTTAGAAGTTCCAAAGGAAGTAATCATCGATACATTGACTGAAAAAGGTAAAAACCCAATTATTACTTTAACTTCTCACGACAACCAACTTTTAGGAATGGTTGCTGCAAAGATCAGATCTTTCAGAAAACCTGAACCGTACAAAGGAAAAGGTGTAAGATTCGTAGGAGAAATTGTTAGACGTAAAGCTGGTAAATCTGCTTAATAAATTTTAAGAAAATGGCACTAAGTAAATTAGAAAAAAGAATAAGAATCAAAAGAAGAGTAAGAGGAAAAATCTCTGGATCTGCTGATTTGCCAAGATTATCTGTATACAAGAGTAATAAGGAAATTTACGCTCAGTTAATCGACGATAAAGACGGTAAAACTTTAGCATCAGCTTCTTCAAGAGAGAAGGGTGCAGCTACCGGAACAAAAAGTGAAATTTCTGCCGCAGTAGGTAAAGCTATCGCTGCTAAAGCAATCGCTGCAGGAATTGAAAATATTGTATTTGATAGAAACGGTTTCGTATACCACGGTAGAGTGAAAGCTCTTGCTGACGGTGCGAGAGAAGGTGGACTTAAATTCTAATCATTAAATTTCGGAAATATGTTAGGACTAGATAATATAGAAAGAGTAAAACCGGGAGGATTAGAACTTAAAGATCGTCTCGTTGCTGTAAATAGAGTAACAAAAGTAACCAAAGGAGGTAGAGCTTTCGGATTTTCTGCAATTGTTGTAGTAGGTGACGAAGCTGGAACTATCGGTTTTGGTTTAGGAAAATCCAAGGAAGTTGCTTCTGCTATCGCTAAGGCTGTAGAAGATGCTAAGAAAAACTTAGTAAAAGTTCCTGTAATGAACCATACGATTCCTCACCAGACTTCTGCAAGATACGGTGGTGCTGATATCTTCATGAGACCTGCTTCTCACGGTACAGGACTTATCGCCGGTGGTGCGGTAAGAGCGGTATTGGAATCTGCTGGTATTCACGATATCCTTTCAAAATCTAAAGGATCTTCAAACCCTCACAACGTAGTAAAGGCAACTTTCAAAGCGTTGTTAGACATCAGAAGACCAGAAGAGATCGCAAGAATGAGAGGGGTTTCTCTAACTAAAGTGTTTAACGGTTAATAAATAAACAATGGCAACAATTAAAGTAAAGCAAGTAAGAAGCGCTATTGGTAGAACAAAAACCCAAAAGAGAACGCTTGAAGCATTAGGATTTAAGAAACTTCACCAAGTTGTAGAGCACGAAGCTACGCCTTCTATCTTAGGAATGATCGCTGCAGTGAGTCACTTACTTGAAGTTCAAAAATAAATTGATTTGAAATTAGAAGTTTGAAATTTGAGATGCAGATCTCTGTTCAAATTTCTTATTTTCACTTGAAATTGTAAAATTTCAAATATCAAATTTCAAATATCAAATTTTAATACAATGAATTTAAACAACATAAAACCAGCTGCAGGATCTACTTTCAATTCAAAGAGAATTGGTAGAGGTCAGGGTACCGGTAAAGGAGGTACTTCTACAAAAGGTCACAAAGGTCAGAAAGCAAGAGCTGGTTATTCTCAGAAAATCGGTTTCGAAGGTGGACAGATGCCTTTGCAGAGAAGATTACCGAAATTCGGTTTCAAAAATGTAAACAGAAAAGAGTTTAGAGGAATTAACCTTGATACTATCCAAACTTTAATCGAGAACAAATCTATCACTGGAGAGATCACGAGAGAAGTATTGATTGAAAACGGTTTAATTACTAAAAACGAATTAGTGAAAATTATGGGTAGAGGAGAATTGAAATCTGCGGTTTCAATCTCTGCTGACAAATTCACTAAATCTGCTGAGGAGTTGATCTCTAAAGCGGGAGGAAAAGCAATTACCTTATAATATTACTAATGAAAGAATTTATACAGACCCTCAAAAATATTTGGAGCTTAAAAGAGTTAAGAGAAAAAATTCTCTTTACTTTATTTATCATCCTTGTGTATAGATTCGCATCTTTCATCTCCTTACCTGCGATCAACCTTGCAGAAGTAGGAGATCTCTTAGAGCATTATAAAAATCAAGGCGGAAACAAGCAGGGAGCAGGTCTCCTTGGCTTGCTTTCGTCATTTACAGGAGGGGCGTTCAGCCACGCTTCTGTGATGGCGTTAGGTATCATGCCTTATATTTCTGCATCAATTATTGTTCAGCTGATGGGGATGGCAATTCCTTATCTTCAGAAATTACAGAAAGACGGAGAGTCTGGCAGAAACACACTGAATCAGATCACAAGATGGTTAACTATCGGAGTTTGTCTTGTACAGGCGCCTTCTTATTTAACTTCGATCACTCAGTTGTTCTTACCTTACGCTCAGTTCCAGTCTGCGTATTTCGTAGATCCTAATTCAATTATGTTCTGGTTACCAAGTATTGTAATCCTGGTAGGCGGTTCCGTATTTGCAATGTGGTTGGGTGAGAAAATCACCGACAAAGGTATCGGGAACGGTATTTCTATCCTTATTATGGTGGGAATCCTTTCAAGATTACCGGAAGCATTCGTACAGGAAATCGCTGTTCAGAACGGTAAAGGAGGTTTAGGTTCTATCATGATCATGGTTGAAGTTCTATTCTGGATGATAGTGGTTCTTTTAGCTGTTGTATTATCGGTGGCTGTAAGAAAAATTCCTATTCAGTATGTAAGCAGAGCTCAGGCAAGAGGAGGTGTAAATAAAAATCTAATGCAGGGTGCAAGACAGTGGATTCCGTTGAAAGTAAACGCAGCCGGTGTAATGCCGATTATCTTTGCTCAGGCATTGATGTTCGTACCTGGTTTGCTTACAAAAGTAGACGAGTCTAATACTTTCCTTGCAGGTTTTAAAAATGTATTCAGCTGGCAGTACAATGTATTGTTTGCGTTATTGATTATTATCTTTTCATTTTTCTATACAGCAATCACAATTCCGGTAAACCAAATGGCCGATGATCTGAAGAGACAGGGTGGTTTGGTACCAAAGGTAAGACCAGGGAAAGAGACTGCTGATTATTTGGATGATATATTATCAAAAATTACTTTGCCCGGTTCAATATTTTTAGCTATCTTTGCAGTCCTTCCGGCAATTGTGCATGGAAGCTTTGTTCAGACAGACGCTTTTGCCCTGTTTTTCGGTGGTACATCGCTGTTAATCATGGTGGGAGTAATATTAGATACTGTTCAACAGATCAATACTTATCTGCTAAATCATCATTATGATGGCTTGATGCAGTCTAAATTGTCAAGAACAACCGGATATTAATTTATGGCAAAACAAAAACATATTGAACAGGACGGTGTGATTACAGAAGCGCTATCCAATGCACAGTTTCGTGTAGAACTGGAAAACGGGCATATTCTTATTGCTCATATTTCAGGGAAGATGAGAATGCACTATATTAAACTCTTACCTGGTGATAAGGTAAAACTGGAAATGTCTCCTTATGATCTTTCAAAAGGGAGAATTACATTTAGATATTAAACAAATGCCAAATGGATGCAATATTCCGTTTGGCTATTGTTAAAGTATAAATATTTCAAATGAGATCGCAGATTCCATTTGGTAAATAAAGAAAAACAAAAATTTTCAAAATGAAAGTTAGAGCATCAATTAAAAAAAGAAGTGCTGATTGCAAAATCGTACGCAGAAAAGGTGTACTGTTTGTAATCAACAAGAAAAACCCAAAATTTAAACAAAGACAAGGTTAACATTAAATTATGGCGAGAATTTCAGGTATTGATTTACCAAAAAACAAAAGAGGAGTTATCGGTTTAACTTACATCTACGGAGTTGGAAGAAGTACATCTTCCGAAATCCTTAAGAACGCCGGTATCAGCGAAGACAAAAAAGTCAACGAATGGAATGACGATGAATTGGCTGCAATCAGAAATTATATCTCAGAAAACATCAAAGTAGAAGGAGAGCTTAGATCTGAAGTGCAATTGAACATTAAGCGATTAATGGACATAGGATGCCAACGAGGAATACGTCACAGACTTGGATTACCTTTAAGAGGCCAGAGAACGAAAAACAACTCTAGAACACGTAAAGGAAAGAGAAAAACTGTTGCTAACAAGAAAAAAGCTAGTAAATAATCGTTAGGAATTATGGCAAAACAAACTAAAGTAGTTAAAAAAAGAAAAGTAAAAGTTGAGGCTATTGGTGAAGCGCACATTCAGGCGTCTTTCAATAACATCATCATTTCTTTAACAAATAAAAACGGAGAGGTGATCTCTTGGGCTTCTGCCGGTAAAATGGGTTTCAGAGGTTCTAAAAAGAATACTCCTTTTGCTGCTCAAATGGCAGCTGAAAATTGCTCTGCTGTAGCTCACGAAGCTGGTTTAAGAAGAGTAAAGGTGTTTGTGAAAGGTCCTGGTGCAGGTAGAGAATCTGCTATCAGATCTATTCACAATTCAGGAATTGAAGTAAGCGAAATCGTTGATGTGACGCCTATGCCACACAACGGATGCAGACCACCAAAAAGAAGAAGAGTTTAATTTTTAGAATTTACCCATTATGGCAAGATATATTGGACCTAAAACTAAGATTGCTAGAAAGTTTGGTGCTGCAATCTACGGAGATGATAAAAACTTCGAGAAAAGAAAAAACCAACCGCCAGGACAACACGGTCCTAACAAAAGAAGAGGAGCAAAGAAATCTGAATATGCTGTTCAGTTAATGGAAAAGCAAAAAGCTAAATATACTTACGGTATTTTAGAAAGACAGTTTGCCAACCTTTTCGAAAAAGCACACAGAAGTAAAGGTGTTACAGGTGAAGTTCTGTTACAGCTTTGCGAATCAAGACTTGATAACGTTGTTTACAGATTAGGTTTTGCTAAAACAAGATCAGGAGCTAGACAGTTGACTTCACACAGACACGTAACTGTGAATGGTGAAATCCTGAACATTCCATCTTATTTGGTGAAAGCTGGTGATGTAATCGCTATTAGAGAAAAATCTAAATCTCTTGAAGTTGTAGCTGACGCTTTGGCAGCTAAATCAAACTACGAGTGGTTACAATTCAACGATGAGAAGAAAGAAGGTACCTTCATCACTGCTCCTGAAAGAATCCAGATTCCGGAAGACATCAAGGAACAGCTTATCGTCGAACTTTACTCTAAATAATTTTTTAATCAAATTTTTGCTCAACCCAACAATATGGCAATTTTACAATTCATAAAACCCGATAAAGTAATCCTACTTAACTCTGATGAATTTAAAGGTCAATTCGAATTTCGTCCTTTAGAACCAGGTTTCGGGCTTACAATCGGTAATGCTTTGAGAAGAGTGTTGCTTTCTTCTCTGGAAGGATACGCTATTTCATCTATCAAAATAGAAGGTGTAGAGCACGAATTTTCAACTATTCCGGGAGTAATCGAAGATGTTACCGAAATTATTCTTAACCTTAAACAGGTGAGATTGAAAGCTTCAGCAGAAAACCAGGCTAATGAGCAGGTAGTTGCTAAAGTTTCGGGGCAAACGGTTATTACAGCAGGAGATTTAGGTAAATCAATGACTGGTTTCGAGGTTTTAAACCCGGAATTGGTGATCTGTAACCTTAATTCTGATGTTTCTTTCGAAATTACTATCAATGTTGATAAAGGTAGAGGTTATGTTCCTTCAGAGCAAAACAAATCAAACAATGCACCAATCGGTACCATTGCTATTGATTCAATCTTTACACCAATCAAGAAAGTACAGTATAGTATTGAAAATTACCGTGTAGAGCAAAAAACAGACTACGAAAAACTTGTATTAGATATAGAAACTGATGGCTCTATCAGCCCTCAGAATGCTTTAACTGAAGCTTCTAAGATATTAATTTATCACTTCATGTTGTTCTCTGATGAGAGAATCACTCTGGAGACTGAAGCTGTGAAAGCATCTATCCAATACGATGAAGAAACGCTTCACACAAGACAGTTACTTAAGTCTAAATTAGCAGATATGGATCTTTCTGTAAGAGCCCTAAACTGTCTGAAAGCAGCTGAAGTAGAAACTCTTGGAGAATTGGTTTCTTACAGTAAGTCTGATTTGATGAAATTCAGAAATTTTGGTAAAAAATCTTTGACAGAACTAGAAGAATTGGTGCATTCAAAAGGTCTTAACTTCGGTTTTGACGTTGCAAAATATAAATTAGACGCTGATAATTAAATAATAATGAGACACGGTAAAAAATTCAATCACTTAGGAAGAACGTCTTCACACAGAAGCGCTTTACTTTCTAATATGGCTTGTTCTCTAATTGAGCATAAGAGAATCAACACTACTGTAGCTAAAGCGAAAGCTTTAAGAGTATATGTTGAGCCTCTGTTAACAAAGGCAAAAGAAGATACTACACACAATAGAAGAATTGTTTTTTCATATCTTCAAAGTAAAGAGGCTGTTACTGAACTTTTCAGATCAGTAGCTCCTAAAATCGCAGAAAGAAACGGAGGTTACACAAGAATCATCAAAACTGGTTTCAGAAAAGGTGATGCTGCTGACATGGCTCTTATCGAGCTTGTTGATTTCAACGAACTTTACAATCCTAATGCTGAGGAGAAAAAGACGACAAGAAGAAGTAGAAGATCTACTACTGCAAAAGTAGCTGTTGAAGCTGCTCCTGTAGCAGAAGAAAAAGTTGAAGAGCCAAAGGCTGAATCAACAGATTCTACTGAAGAGAAAGCTGGAGAATAATATTCTTACAGATATATAAAAAAAANNNCAATAACATTGCTTCCCTGATGAAGAATCAGACTGTCTCCTTTTACAGTGGCTTTCATATCGCCCTTTTCATAAGTGGTAACCTTTCCGTCTGATTTTATTTTGTCAAGTTTAAAAGTCTTGCCGTTGCTGCTTATTTCCACATCACTTGTTCCCGGATCATAATCAAAAATAACTTTTACCTGTGAGCCGTCGGTTGCTTTATACAGATAATTGGTTCTGATCATCTTTTTACCGTTTACACCGGTATTGTAAGAAACATTCTCATCTTCTTTTCCGTTATCGGCCAAAACAGTTCCGTTGCTATCGGTCTTTAGAATATTTTTATTTCCTTCTTTACCGCAACTGCCTAATAATGCTGAGAAAATAATGATTGCGAAAGCTATATTTTTCATAGTATATTATTTAATTAAAAAAATTCTGTTAATTCTCTTTTTTGTGTTTAAATTTTAACTAAATTTAAGAAACAAAAACTAAACCATTCCACGGAAACTCAAAACTTTAAAATTACCCGAAAGTGTAATTGCCCCTGTTTCGGATTCTGTCGAAATTTGTCTTTAAATATTAGCAGCATGAGTATTTCCATAGCCATAGTAGAAGACGAGAAAAACTACAACAATGCGTTGAAGAAGGTAATCGATTATCAGGACGACATGAAAGTGATTGCCCAGTTTTTCAATGGTAAAAACGCCCTGGATGATCTCTCATTATACAGTCCAGACGTAGTGATGATGGATATTCAGCTTCAGGATATGCTCGGCATCGACGTCATCTCAAAAATCAAAAAAGACCTGCCCAAAACACAGTTCATTATGTGTACCAGCTTTGAAGATGACGAAAAAGTCTTCAGTTCCCTGAAAGCCGGAGCTACAGGCTATCTCGTAAAAGGTGAAAGCATGGATAAAATACTTTCCTCCATTCGCGATGTCTACAGTGGCGGCGCACCAATGAGTTTTTCAATTGCCCGAAAAGTCCTGAGTCATTTTGAAAGAAAAAACACTGATCAAAACGATTGCGAAGAACTCACAAAACGCGAAACTGAAATTGTCGAACTGCTTTCAGCTGGCCTTTTATACAAAGAGATAGCCGACAAGATTTTCATCAGCATCGACACGGTGAAAAAGCACGTCGGAAATATTTACAGAAAACTCCACGTCAATAACAAAGTGGAGGCTATTAATAAATTTAACTATTTTAAAAACTAGAAATTATGAGAACAAGAAAATTATTAACTGTTATACTAACTACCATGTTGTTGTTCTTATTAACAGCCTGTAAGAAAAATAACGTCACTACCAATAATGGTGATATTAGTGATTCAGCAATTGTTATAAATAGGATTGATAGTGTATTAATCCAATACTTAACAATCTCAAATATCAAGAAACAACTTAGAAATATACCTGATACATCAGCAGATAGTTATTTTAACTTATATGTAAAAGAACTTTCGCCCTCGTTGACAAATAAAGGCGAGTATCCATTTTTCTTTAAAATCCAAGATAAAGTTGCGACCGAACTAGACGTAAAAAATGGGAAAAATCCATTTCACTTTATTTTAAGTAGTACAGATAATAAGTTAGACATATTGTATATGTCTCCTGATGGAGACAAGTATGTGATAACTGAGGTATCAAAATTAACAAAAGTTACCGAGTCAGATTTTATAATTAGAGATAGTATCTTTAAGAAGAATATATATGCAAAGATGAATAGAATAAAGATGAACCTTGTAGGAAGTGATCCCCAACATCAAGGTGACAGCTCTTATGGCAATACAACAGACATAATAATACCATATGATACTTTTAAAAGTTATGTTCCAAATAATGGTGATTCTGCTTTAACTTTATTTCCAGGCATTATAAGTGACCAGAAAACTAATTCAACGGGAAAAAGTAAAAAGTTCCATTTTACTTTAATAATGGCAATTTACAGTATTGATTCTCCCGCACCTACAATTTACTATGATGATTTTTGTTTAAAGCCTCCAGGATGTTAATCTATGCATGAACTATATTTAGTAGTCATTTTTCTATGTCTTGCTTTTTCTATTAATATAAAGAAAGCAAGGCATAGGTTTTTGTATATATATTTTGTTGTTGTATTTCTTTCAGAAACATTAATATATTGTGGTATCATAGATGGCAACGTTTATGAATTTACAAAATATTTTTATATATTATATATTATATTTTATTATAAAAAAATCTTCAAAACTGTTCATAATGTCTGCATACTAATTTTTATTGTTGCAATTTGTTTTTTAAGTGTTAAGATAATCGGACAAGAAAATTTATTGGCTGTCATCCAAAGTTTTATTTATGTTTTTTTAGCTTTAGAGTGGATGAGACAAGAAATTAATAATGTAAATGAAATTTCAATTAGCGATAAGCAAGAATTTTGGTTTAGTGTAGGATTGCTATTGTGGAGTTCCATTTTTTTAATGCGAATTGTACCGTCCATATTTTTTGCCAGTAACGATGATTCTTTTTTTCGAGATATTAATTTTTTTTATCAATGGATTACAATCATTTGTTATGGCATATTCTTAAAAGGTATATTTTCAGTAAAGTAAATACTAATTTAATTACTTATCATATATGAGTCATTTAGATAAATTGAAATTGGCATATATAATTGCAGTTTTAATCATGTTACTTTTTGTGGCATTTATTGTCTTTGTGATTATGATGTATAATAAAAAGCAAATACTCTATCTTAAAGAAAAGCAGCAAAATTCCGAACATCAAAACCAGCTCCTCCAAAAAGAATTAGAAAAACAAAAACTCATAGAACAGGAACGTGAACGCATTTCCCACGATATGCACGACGATCTTGGTGCAGGTATTTCAGCATTAAAATTGCAGGCAGAATTTTTAAAGCAAAAAGCAGATAACGGCGATCTGATCAGCGATATCGATGAACTTTTAAAAACCTCTGAAGAAATGAACCTTTCCATGAGGGAAATGCTTTGGAGTCTGAACTCCGGAAATGATACCATCGGAAGTTTTGTGGAGTATGCTAAAATGTATGCATTTAATTTTTTAAAGAAAACAAAAATTCAATTGGTTTCAGAAGAACAAAATGTAAATTCAGAAACAGTCATTACAACAGAACAGAGAAGAAATCTTTTTCTCTGTTTGAAAGAAGCCTTAAACAATGCGTATAAACACAGTCAATCCAATCAACTAAAATTATCGTTTATCCAAAAAGATAAAGAATTCATGATGAAAATTTCTGATAATGGTATCGGTCTTCATGAAACAAACTCAGAAGGAAATGGTCTCCGAAATATGAAACGCAGAATGCAGGAACAAAAAGGACAATGCGAAGTGACGACAGAGAATGGAACTCATTTGTTTTTCAAGATAGATTTGTAAGCAAGAATCGTAAACATCTAAAAACAGCATCATTTTAATGGTGCTGTTTTTTTGTGCTTAAAGTACCCGTTTGGGTAATTGATTTGCGATGTTTTTAAATAGAAATTTGATGTATAAAACAAATACTAATAATCATGAAAACTTTAAAATTAAAAGTAACCATCTCGGGAGGTTTGGCAGATTACGGAATTACCTATAAGCTACACAAGAAAGGAGACATAATTTCTGCTGAGAAAAAAGAAAAAAGTTTTGAAAAGAAATTCACAAACTTAGACGGAATGTATATGCTGTACATCAAGGGAACTGGGCCGGCCACAGAGGAGAAAAAAGTTAGAATTGAGCTCATTTATGATGATTCGGAGATAGATCTTTTAGATAATATTTCTACGGAAAATCCTATCGAAGAAATCACATATGAGATAGGAGCAGATTATTATTTTAAAACACGATAAGATGAAAACTAAAATTATCATAGGTATCTGCTTATTTTTATACTGTTCTGCTTTTTGCCAGAATAAAAAAGTTGATAGCTTAGTGGAAGACAGAACAAAGAAAGACGTTTTGGAAGAAGTTGAAGAAAGAAAATCAGCTAATTGGAAAGACGTTATTACGAATTACTATCAATTGGCCCTAAAAGATTTGGGAGGAGAAGATCAGAGATTCGAATTGAAGACCACATTATTCAACTTGAAAGCCCAGGCAAATAATGAACTTTGGATTGATTATAACTACGAAAAAGAAAACTTTGCGCGAAACTTCCAGATAGAGGCAGGTCTTTCACTCAAGGATGATTATAGTATCAAAGGATTTAATTATGGCTTAGGGTGGGCATACAATGAAAGAGATAGAAGCATAAAAACGCTGTTTAATTCAAAATCTTCAGTGATTTTTGATCAATATATAAATGATCTGATGGATGCTAAGGCCAAGTACAGTAATGATCTTATAGAAGCAGGAGATACCGAAACAGATATAAAAATAAACAAAATATCGGAAATCGAAAAAAAGTATAGATCCAATGAAAATGTTATCAATATGATTCCCCTCAAAGATTTTCCAGAAGATTTCAGAAAATATTTATCAGATCACTACGAAAGTTATCCAGAAAAGTTTATGAAACTCAGCAGACAAGATATTGAAGAAATAGAAAGACAGCCATACTTTTTCATAGGATTCAACGGTTCCATCAGTAATAATACCAAATTTTTAGACAATTACAAAATAGAAACTGTCTACTTACGTGGAATTAAGACCAGTCGTTTAAAAATGGAGATAGACTTTAGAAACTCTTTCGTTATCACAAAAGATCTCGTAAGTGATACCCCCGAAACAAATAAAAATTTTATTTCCCAATTAGGACTCAATATAGCAGTTTTGAGCAAAGAAAAATCCTTCTTGGAAATGAAGCCCTCATTTGAATTTAGGAGAAACCTGATGAAAAGTATGATTCTTGATGAGAATGAAAATTTTTTCGCCAATACGGATATCAGGATAAGAATTTACAAAGACGTATGGCTTCCGCTTATACTGAAGTATGACGTTAAGAAAGGAAACCTTTTCGGATTTCTCAACGTCAGTTTCAACTTTGATGCAGTAAAAAAAGAATAGCTAAATAATAATCTTAATGATTGAGCCTTTTCTTGAATTTTTCATGGGAAGGTTCTTTGTTTTTTTACAGGTAACATCAAAACAGATATTGCTGAATTTTTAACATTAACTAAAATTTAACTCAAAAAACCACCACAAAATAACACTCCCGTAACTCAAAGATTTAAAATTTCAGTAAATTTGTCTGAAACTATAAAAAATAAATAAAATGAGTTACATTTCTTACATAGAAGCGAGACAGATTTTAGATTCCAGAGGGAATCCTACAGTTGAAGTTGATGTATTTACAGAAAGTGGCGCGATGGGTCGTGCTGCCGTTCCTTCCGGAGCATCTACTGGTGAGCATGAAGCAGTGGAATTGCGTGATGGTGGTTCTGAATGGATGGGGAAAGGTGTTTCAAAAGCTGTAGAAAATGTAAGAGAAGTGATTTCTCCAGAGTTGGTAGGTCTTCCGGTTTTTGATCAGAATTTGATCGATCAGATCATGATTGAATTAGACGGTACAAGCAATAAAGGAAGCTTAGGAGCAAATGCTATTCTTGGTGTTTCATTGGCTGCTGCAAAAGCTGCTGCTGCTGAACTGAAAATGCCGTTGTACAAATACGTAGGTGGTGTAAACGCAAACACACTTCCTGTTCCGATGATGAATGTAATTAACGGTGGTTCTCACTCAGATGCGCCGATTGCTTTCCAGGAGTTTATGGTAATGCCGGTAAAAGCAGATTCATTCTCTCATGCTTTGAGAAAAGGAACTGAAATTTTCCACAACCTGAAAGCTATTCTTCACTCAAGAGGTCTTTCTACTGCGGTAGGTGACGAAGGTGGTTTTGCACCAACTTTTGCTGGAACGGAAGATGCTTTGGATACTTTGCTTCAGGCAATTGAAAAAGCAGGTTATAAGCCTGGTGATGATGTAATGATTGCATTGGATTGTGCAGCTTCAGAATTTTACAAAGACGGAGTTTACGATTACAGAAAATTCCAGACTCCGGATGCAGCTCAGTTCTCAAGCAGCGAGCAGGTTTCGTATTTGGCTGAATTGGCAAACAAATATCCAATCATCTCTATCGAAGACGGTATGCAGGAAAATGACTGGGAAGGCTGGAAAATGTTAACTGATAAAATCGGTGACAGAGTACAGTTGGTTGGTGACGATTTATTCGTAACCAATGTTGAGAGACTGGCAAGAGGTGTGAAAGAAGGAATTGCAAATTCAATTTTGGTTAAAGTAAACCAAATCGGTTCTCTTTCTGAAACAATGGCTGCTGTACAAATGGCTCAGCATAACAAGTTTACATCAGTAATGTCTCACAGATCAGGTGAAACTGAAGATTCTACAATTGCTGATTTAGCGGTTGCTATGAACTGTGGTCAGATCAAAACGGGTTCTGCTTCAAGATCAGACAGAATGGCGAAATACAACCAGCTTTTAAGAATTGAGGAAGCTTTGGGTGATACAGCTTATTTCCCTGGATTAGACGCATTTAAAATTAACAGATAATAAAATCTAAAAAAAACAGAATACTATTTTTTGGTTGCTGTTTTTTTGTGTATTTTTAAGAAATTTAAAATAAAATATTATAATAATGTCAGACAACAAAGTTATATTGAATTACGACGGTAATTCGTATGAATATCCTATCGTAGATAGTACAATCGGAGACAGAGGAATAGATATTTCAAAATTAAGAGACCAGACAGGTCTTATTACCTTAGATTTAGGATACAAAAATACGGGTGCTACGCTTAGCGACATCACGTATCTTGACGGTGATCAGGGAGAATTGTTCTACAGAGGTTATCCTATTGAGCAAATCGCTGAAAAGTCAAACTTTACAGAAGTAATGTACCTTTTGTTACACGGTGAATTACCGACTGAAGAGCAGTTCAATACCTTCAACGGTAATATCAAAAAATATAACTTCGTAGCAGAGGAGATGAAAAAAATCATCGATGCTTTCCCTCGTTCTGCGCACCCAATGGGAGTTTTATCTACATTGACATCTGCTTTAACGGCATTTAACCCTAAAGCGGTGAATGTACAGTCTAAAGAAGAAATGGATCTAGCTGCTGAACTTCTTATTGCTAAATTCGCTCACCTTTGTGCGTGGACCTACAGAAAAACTTTAGGTTTACCGTTAAACCACGGAGATAACAGCTTAAACTATGTAGAAAACTTCTACAAAATGGCATTCAGATTACCAAATGAAGAGTTTGAAATCAATCCTGTGGTAACTGAAGCTTTAGATAAATTATTAATCCTTCACGCTGACCACGAGCAAAACTGTTCTACATCTACTGTAAGAATGGTAGGTTCTGCTCACACAGGTCTTTTTGCATCAGTTTCTGCCGGTATTTCTGCTCTTTGGGGACCACTTCACGGTGGTGCAAACCAAGCAGTTATCGAAATGCTTGAATTGATTGAAAAAGACGGAGGTGATGTAAACAAATGGGTTGCTAAAGCAAAAGATAAGAACGACAGCTTCCGTTTAATGGGCTTTGGTCACAGAGTGTACAAAAACTTCGATCCAAGAGCAAAAATCATCAAGAAAGCTGCTGATGACTTATTAGCTGCTCTAGGAATTGAAGATAAAGCACTTGATATTGCAATGCAGTTAGAGAAAGTAGCTCTTGAAGACGAATACTTCATCGAAAGAAAACTATATCCAAACGTAGATTTCTATTCAGGAATTATCTACAGAGCATTGGGAGTTCCTACAGAAATGTTTACAGTAATGTTCGCATTGGGAAGACTTCCTGGATGGATCGCTCAGTGGAAAGAAATGAGATTAAAAGGAGACCCTATCGGAAGACCAAGACAGGTTTACCAGGGCGCTCAAAAAAGAGATTATATCGATATTACAAACAGATAATATTGGTTTATCATATAAATTTAAAATCCCAAAGTTTTTGCTTTGGGATTTTTTTTCTTTAATCTGTAAAAATTGCTACAGTCTTAGATTTCATTATACTAATAGTTTTCAGTTGAAATTTAAACATAAAAAAGGAGACCTTTTCAGATCTCCCATAATCAGACATTCACAAATTATTATATAAGCCTGTCTTACTGATTCACCGGAATTTTAAAGCTTGCCCAATGGCTATTATTACATTTGTGTTTGGTATAATAACGGTTATTCTGGTGCTGTCAGAGCTTAATTTTATGAAAGCTGAGAGTAAACTTTTCTAAAAAAAAACTTCGGCCAGCTGTACCGGCCGAAGACACCTAAGATGATAACATAGGCAGATATTAAATAATCCGTTGCAAACTTGAAAGGGTATGAGCGCTGCGCTTTTCTGCCATCTGTCTTTTAAACACAATTTAAAACAAGTTCTATCAGATACTGATGAAAATGTAATTAAGGATGTCTACAACATTAAAATTATTCGGTTCAATATCTTTCAAATTAATACCGCCGGCGCTGAATATTGTATTACACTGCTGTAGCGAATTCGCCGGTGGTATTTGAAATTAGTTTAAGGAATCCAGAATGCCCATTTGCTGCCATCGAAAAAAGCAAGGTATTTTTTACTTCCCTTTACGTAGACCATCATTCCGGGACTTGGATTCACGATATTTTCAATATTGGTTACTGTAGGAAGTACCATAGCCTTCGTCGTCGATTCCAATACCAAAACACCATCAGCAGCACTCGTTGTACTACCGATAATGGCTTTTGCATTTATACCATCTGCTGTTGCAGGTTGATTAACCAAAGATGAACTGATATCCGAGTCTCCGCTTAAAACTACCCAGGAGCTGCCGTTGTATAATTTTACCTTGGCAGAGGTAAGAACTGTACTGTCCAACAGAATAGTTCCGGGAGCCGGGTTAGCCGGAAGCGTTCTTACATAAGGTAAGATTATTCCTTTGTCGCCGCTGTTGGCGAACTCAAGCAGTACCGATTGTTTTTTATTGGCCGGAGCTGTGCCTGCAGCATCTCCAATAATCACCTGGGCCCCCATGGAGGTAGCCCATATAAAAAGCATTGTTATAAATATTTTTTTCATTTGATTTTAATTAAGGAGTTGTAAACCTGACAGCTATTAAAAGTCCGTCAGGTTTTTTTAACATATTTTTACTGAGGACAGGTAGGTGTTGTAAAACATTTCCAAGAAGTTCCATCATAGATTTTCAGACAACTTACTGTAGTATCAAAAACCATCATTCCTTCTACCGGAGTTGTGATATTACTTAAATTTGCAGTTGTCATTCTTGTAGGCACAAAACCTTTCGAGTTGGATTCTAAAACTGTGTGCGCTGATTTTCTGATCATTGGCCAGTTGTTTCCGTCCTCTGCTCCTGCTCTGTTGAGCAGGGTGATGCCATGTTTTGTATCGCTTCCTAGTCCTGTAGTATTAGGATCTTTCAGACAGTAGCAAGAAGGTATTCCCTGTACAAGTAATCCCGCAAAACCTGGAGTGGAAAACATCTGTACAACCAGCTCATTGGTCCCAACCTGGAAATCACTGTCAAGCAAAGTTGATTTTTCGTGACCATCCGCATAACCCTGTGCGTCTGTCGAATTAATGTTTTGATTAACTCCGTTTACATACACCCGTACAATCTGGTTATCAACATAATAATCTAATCTCAATTTTAATGAGGCAGCCAGTAACGGATCACTGATGTTGAATTTATACTTGTAGAAATAAGTATTTGGAAGCGTATTATCTGCACCGGTTATCAATCCCTGACTGTTAATATCCTGACCATTTTGTGTTGCCGAGATCCATTCAGAATTACCGAACGGACTGGATGCCCATACAAATGGAGGAGTATTAATTGCCTTTCCTACAACTATAGCAGGGTAGAATAGTGAATTTGCAATACTGTTGTAATTGTATGGGCTTGTGGCAGGAGAGGCCGTACCGGCAGGGAAGTGAGTGACAGTCCAGTTGTTGTCAAGATTTCTTACTGCTTTTTTTCCGTTCCCTAAAGAATTTGTTCCGCTGCTTATCTTGTTTACATCCGCGCATGTCATGTTGAGCGGTGTTACTCCGCAGACAATAGGGATGATTTCAGCTACACGTTTACCGTCTGCAGCTACAATCATTCGGAGATATCTCGCATTTACAGGGCCTGAAAATCTTACTGTTGTGGGAGTTCCTTTTGCCTGCAGGTGCGTTGTGGTATTGTAACTGGGGAAGCTTCCGGTAGCAGAGGTTGTGAAATTTACGCCATCTGCGCTTGTCTGCACAGTATAGGCTAAAGCCGTATTTCCATTGGTAGATGGGTAGTAAGTAAAGCCATTGAGAACGTAGTTTTGTCCGTAATCAATTGTTAAGTGATTGTTGGCACCACTGGTTTGCCAGTAGTTTCCTGCTGTCAGATCGTTATCGATAACGTTTGCCGCTCCTGTTCCTGCGCTTGATGTTACTGTTACCGCAGAAGAATTGAGCATAGACGTTTCTGACGTACAGGTTGCAGGTGGAATGATACAGTCGTAAGTATATTCTATCCTGTAATAAACAGATGCAAGTGTCTGTTGTATATTGCTGCCGAAACCACCTGCGCTCCAGCTACTTGTTGTGCTCATGCTATATGGTAGCGTGCCGGTTCCAACAAAATTATTTATTTCAGACGGCGTGGTATAAGTATTTGAACCGGAAAAGCCGTTGAAATTATTCGTAAGATTTACACCACCAACTGGGATTGGGTCAAAACCCGGATAAGAAGCATTTTGAAATAGTGTATAATTACCATTGTAGTTGCTTCCTGCCAGACTGAATGTGGGAGATGAAGTTGAACGGTAATTCGCCATCATCGGTCCGGATCCGTTGTTTGGGATGCTTAAACTTGCAAAATAATTCACACCATAATCTACTTTTACTTTTGTAAGCTGTCTTGTAGTTCCTGCATCAAATTTAGGCAGTGGTAACTGCACATTAGAAAGATCCGTAGTTGTGTAGGGAGTTGCATAGTAATGAGTAACCACATTGTTTGTAGAAGACGTAGCGCAGGCTGAAGAGCAAGTTCCTGTATTGGCGATAGTCAAAATTTCAGGATAATCTGAAACTGGAGTGATGGTAAGTGTAAAATTTCCGGCTCCCAGGCCGCCGTTTGCTATTTTGAAGTAAGCAGGAACCTTATTGTTAAGATTTGTGGCTGCAGCATTATTCATCAGGGTAACGGTTGCGGGATTTCCGGCAAATGTTGCTGTGACGCTATAATTGGACGGAACGTCCGGCGTGAGCTGAAACACCATAAAATCATCTGCAGCATCTTCGAAAGTTCCGTTGTTGGAGCATGATACAGAAGATATTGTGGATTGTGCAAAAGCACTGCTGCCGGCGAAGACAGAGAAGCCTGCCATTAAACACCACGTTGTAAGATTTTTAATCATATTGTTTTTTTTCATCGTATTTAGAATAAATTTAATCACTGCTGTAACAGATCTGTATCTGATCTGTCAGGCATTTTTATGTGAAAAGCTGAAATTTGAGAATACAGGACGTCCTTCTTATAAAGACTTATAAAACGTAAGTATTCACTGATGGAATTACAGGCTGGGTGGAGGCCGCACGCAGTGGATATTTACGGAACAGCTGAGCTCAAAGTCATTGGTTGATCCTGAAACTCTGTTCCGCGCCATTGGAAAATTATAGATGAGTGAAGTGGTGTCTTCAGTTTTCAAGAAAATTACCTTTCCGGAACTGTTTTGTAAGATTAGACTCTCAGTTTGATATCTATTTGAAAATGAAACTCCCGACGATGATGACGGACTTAGTTTTATATCACTGCGCTTAGCTTTTCCAGATTGAGCCTTCTCAGGAACCTGTGGTTGATGGGATTCATCTTCCCGTTTTAAGGTCTGTTTTTTTTCGTTAATCTTTTTTGGATGCAAAACGGAGGTTCTGTCATTATCTTCCACTAATAATGCACCGCCTTTAAGAGTGATTTCACCCTGAAAAGATGGTTGTACCGAAGCTAAAGAATCATGATCTGAAAATGAATCTGCAGAATCAGGAGATCCTGCCAAGACTACAATACAGGACTGACACAGCAAAAAGATCAGAAAGATTGATCCTTTCTTTACAGCTGGGAACAGTATCCTAAATCGTAAAAGATTTTGTATTGTAATCATCATTTTTTGTAAGCCCAAAAAACTTCAGTTTGTGACTGAAGTATTATTTGATTTTTCGGGTGTGTTTTCGATTACAAATATTGTGTTTTTAAGTCTTGGAATATTTTCGTTGTTGAGTTAATTGGTTTATTGAATGAGTTTTCTGTTTTATAGATTGATAAACAGTTATTTACGTATTTTATTTTTACGAAATAACTTATTTTTATTTTAAATAACTTACAATTGACACCTCGTGATTGTTTGAATCAGAAAATAATTTATTCAATACTTTATAGTTTTATGATAATTAAGCGGTTTGTTGGGCATAATGTGATCTTAACCATTTGATTTGTTGTTAGAAATCGTTTACTTTTGCCCTCTTCAAAAAAACACACTGTAACTATGTTCAACACAAATGAAGAATTGGTTGCTGCGAAAAAAGAATTCGGTAAGATTTTCTTTTATTCGATAGCAGCTGTATTCGGTTTCTACTTACTTCTCAGCCTTTTGACAACTAATGTTGTAATCGTTGCAAAAGAAGTTTTAATATTCGCTTTTTTTCTCACCACATACACAGGTTTTCTGATTTCAAAAACCAAGTTTGATTTTCTGATCATTTTCAGAATCATCATTCTTGCTCTCCTGTTATTCATACTTTATATGTGTATTCTGCTGTCAAATATATCAGGTGCCATATTTTTTTTATTTATTCCTGTAGTCATCATGACGCAGATCCTGTTCTCATTCAGAACATCACTTTTCCTCACGTTAGTCTTACTTATTCTCTCTTATTTTATTACAGAAATCGCTGCACAGTTCAACTTTGCGATTAAAGTTGATTTTAAATATTATGATCCAGTTGTATTGAAGTTTCAGGAGTATTTAACTTACACAATTGCTATTTACTTTTCATTTTTAGGACTCTACTACAAAAACGAATTCTTCAGAATAGAACTGAAACAGAAATTTCTTGAAATTCCAAAGATAAATCTTGAAGAGGAAAAAGTACTCAATACAGCAGAAACCGAGGAGTCCAATCCAGACAAATACCAGATTCTTTACGACCGCATCATCAATTGCCTGAATGTTGACAAACCTTTTCAGGACGCGGATTTTAACATCAGAAAGCTGGCAGAAATGGTCAATTCAAACAGTACTTATGTTTCAAGGGCGCTCAATCATATCGGAGATAGAAAATTCAATCAACTGATCAACGAGTACAGAATTGCACAGATAGTGGATGAATTAAAAAATGATCTGCATCATAAATTTACAATAGAACATATCTACACCAACGCGGGTTTTTCTCAGCAATCTACTTTCAACAGGATTTTTAAAGAGCAGACAGGGAGCACTCCTTCAGAATATATCAGAAATATTCAGAGAGAGGGTAATTAAAAATTTAACAAAGATATTGTGCGTGAAAATTGCGTAAAGCAGGCAATATTTATCTGTTTAATATTGGTTTTTAAGATGTTTTTATTGAAGAATATGAGATACTCAAAACTATTGAATCAGCCGGCAGAATGTCTGGAATAAAAACCTTTCCACATCACAGCCGTTTGATTATATTTGTGGCAGACGCTATATGAAAAATGCTTTGTTAAAGCATATACATCAGAAGTATTGTTTATGGAATTAAATATAAAAAACGAAACCGGAAGGCTGAGGTCGGTGGTTTTGGGACAGCCCAAATCGATGGGTGGAGTTCCCTCTCTGGAAGAAAGCTACGATGCCAAATCTTACCACACGATAGAACACAATATTTACCCGACGGAGGAAGATATCATCAGTGAAATGAATGCTTTTGAAGCAGTTCTCAAAAAGTATGATGTTCAGGTTTTCCGTCCTGATATTATTGAAGACTACAACCAGGTTTTTGCCAGAGATGTTGCTTTCGTCATTGATGATAAAATGATTATTTCTAACGTCATCGCCGACAGAGCTGATGAGCAGGAAGCTTATAAAACAGTGTTTGAAGAAGTAGCTTGGCGGAAAATCATCAATCTTCCCGAAACTGCCCACATCGAAGGAGGCGACGTGATTGTATGGAATGATTTCCTTTTCATCGGAACGTGTTTCAGTGAAGACTACAGAAGCTATAAAACTGCCAGAACTAATGAGTACGCTATCGAAATTCTGAAAGAGTACTTTCCAAAGAAGAGAATTATCGATCTTGAACTGAAGAAAAACGACAGAGAGCCTTACAAGGGAATTCTGCATTTGGACTGTACTTTTAACCCGATTGGCAAAGACAAATGCATTATTTACAAAAACGGTTTTGTAGACGAAAGCGATTACAATTTAATCATCGATATTTTCGGGGAAGAAAATTGCTTCCATGTTACGGACGAAGAAATGTTTGAAATGGTACCCAATGTTTTTTCAATCTCTCCGGAAGTTGTGGTTTCAGACAAAGCATTTACAAGAATGAATGACCACCTCAGAAACGAATGGGGAATAACTGTTGAGGAAATTCCATACAGAGAAATTTCTAAAATGGGAGGTTTGCTGAGATGTTCTACAATGCCTTTGGTAAGAGAGTGATGGGTTTGAGGGTTTGAGGATTTGAGAGTTTTAGGGTTGGAGTGATTTAAGTATTTTTTTTATTTTTATTAAAAAATACAGAGATGTCAACAATTAAATTTCATCAGGACTTAAAAGTTTATCAAAAATCGTTCGATGCAGCAATGGAAATCAATGAGCTTTGCAAAACACTTCCAAAAGACGAGCGCTATTCACTTACAGATCAAATAAGAAGATCATCCCGCTCAGTTTCTGCCAATATCAGCGAAGCTTGGGGAAAAAGAAAATATGAAAAATCTTTTGTTGCAAAGCTTACAGATTCTGAAGGCGAAGCAAGAGAAACACAGACTTGGCTACAATTCTCATTTGCCTGTGAATATATCAGCCAGGAAAAATTTAATAATTTAAATAATAAGTATAATCAAATAATAGGAATGTTGGTCATCATGATGGCACACTCGGAGAAATGGTGCAATTTTGAAAAGAAATAGAATGTGAATTGATAGAAGTAGGGTTTGAGAGTGGGAGAGTATTAGAGTTTGAGGGTCAGAGAGCTGTAGGGTTTTCTGATCAATGTCAAACAACAAAAGCACTTATTTCTGACACACCCACACGCTCCTACACTCAAACTCTCCCACGCTCAAACTCCCCAACCCTCCGACTCTCCAACCCTCCAACCTTTTAAAACCCATAAAAAATGCAGACAACAGATACAGTATTAATGATAGAGCCAGTAGCATTCGGCTACAACGCAGAAACAGCAGAGAACAACTACTTTCAGATAGAGCAGAAAGGCGCAGATATTCAGTCTAAAGCTTTGGCGGAATTTAAAAATTTCGTCGGAAAACTGGAGAGTAAAGGCATCAATGTCATTACCATCAAAGACACCATCGAGCCGCACACGCCGGATTCTATTTTTCCCAACAATTGGGTGAGTTTTCATAAAGATGGAAAAGTAGTTTTATACCCAATGTTCGCTGCCAATAGAAGAGTGGAGCGTCGTGAAGACATCATCGAAAGCATCAAAAACCAAGGTTATACAGTAACCGAAACAGACGACTGGTCACTACCGGAAATTCACGGTCACTATCTGGAAGGTACGGGAAGCATGATTTTCGACCACGATAAAAAGATCGCTTACGGTTCAGTTTCTTTAAGATTGGATGAAAATCTGTTCAGAGAATTCTGTGAAAAATATGATTTTACTCCTGTCGTTTTCCATTCGTTTCAAACTGTGGGAGAGGAGCGACTTCCGATTTACCATACCAACGTAATGATGTGTGTTGCCGATCAGTTTGTGGTAATTTGTCTTGACTGTATCGATGATGAAGCTGAAAGAAACAATGTTGTCAAAACCATCAGAAATTCAGGAAAGGAAATCATTGAAATCTCTGAAGCGCAGATGCAGCAGTTCGCCGGAAACATGCTTCAGGTTCAGAATAAAGACGGCAAAAAGTTTTTGGTGATGAGCCAGACGGCTTACAGGTCTTTAAATGAAACTCAGGTTTCAAATATTGAAAAGTACTGCGAAATTATCTATTCAGATTTGAATACCATTGAAGTAAATGGGGGTGGAAGCGCACGTTGTATGTTGGCTGAGGTTTTTCTCCCGAAAAAATGATATATTTGTCAAAAATTATTTAATTGAAGCCATTATCAAATAAAGGTTTACACATTCTTCTAACTTTGGAAACAGAGTTAGAAGATTTGTTATTAGACAGTGTGCAGTTTCTGGAATATATAACCAATATTTTAGAAAGTAAAGAAGTGGAAATTGTGGGTGTCACGAATCATAATTTTGAAAACCAAAGCTTTACCTCCGCAGTCTGTCTGAAAGAGTCTCACCTCTGCATTCATACCTGGCCGGAGTTTAAGCAGCTTACTTTTGATGTTTTTCTTTGTAATTATACACAGGACAATACAGATAAAGTCGAGCAGATTGCTGACGGCGTCATCAGGTATTTTGGTGCTGAAATTTTACAGGAACACAAGATTTACAGATAAAAAGATGCATTACATTTGTCCCTCTTGTAATAC
Source organism: Chryseobacterium sp. Leaf394 (assembly GCF_001424105.1). Lineage (GTDB taxonomy): Bacteria > Bacteroidota > Bacteroidia > Flavobacteriales > Weeksellaceae > Chryseobacterium. The sequence goes on from NZ_LMQH01000010.1 coordinate 191,560, forward strand.
AGAAAATAAATCAGAGCTTACTTTCAATATCACAGAATATATTTGTAAGTCCTGCAGTAAACTTATTGATGTAAACAGAAATTCATCTCAAAAAGTTGTCAAAAAACCAACCGAAAACGTTGTTTTGGAAGTCGGTCAGAAAGGTGTGATCGAACATGTTGAATACACCGTCATCGCAATTATCGTCAGAAAATACGGTTCAGATATTTTCTGGAGAGAATATTTCCTCAAAGATTACAAAAATAACGATGCTTTTCTCAGCGAAAGTGATGGTCACTGGATTTTTTTGAAGTCGGTTCATTCTGAAGATGTAAAAAAGGAACAGAATGACAGAATAGCTGTTTTGAATACAAAAAATTACCGTTGGTACGAAACTACGCCGTGTTCAATAGATTCTGCAACCGGTTTTTTCGAAGACAAACTGAGTTTTAAATTGGCAAAATACAAAGAATACGTCAACGGAACCGAAATAATTTCTCAGGAACAGTCTGGAAATACGAACCACTATTTTTTTGGAAAACATATTTCTAAATTTACCGTTAAAAAATCTTTCGGAATTTCTCAAATGCCCAATTATTCGGGAATAGGGATTGTTCAGCCTTATTATTTCGATATTAAACAGATGATCAATATTTTTGGAATTGCCGCAATTTTAATTTGTCTTTTACAGTTTTATGTATATACCTCAAGAACGAATAATACGGTTTTTCAGGAAGCTATAAAATTTGAAGAGGTAAAAAACAAGGAGATGATTTCCAAAAGTTTTACACTTTCCGGCGGGGCTGCTCCATTGAGGATTGAGTCGCATTCGGACGTAGATAATTCATGGGCAAATTTTCAGTTGAGTCTGGTCAATGAGCAAACGAATGAGATCACGTATGCTTCAAAAGATATTGAAGAATATCATGGTTATGAAGACGGAGAAAGCTGGAGCGAAGGAAAAAAGTCTGCAGATTTTAATATTTGTGGAGTAACATCCGGGAAATATCATTTTGCTGTTTCTGCCGAAAAAGATGGTTCTGTAATCACTCCTTTGGATCATTTAAGATCTCCGGATTCCCGTGTAGAAATATCCAGAGATAAAACGGGATTAGTGACTGTTACCGAAACAGCTTTAGGAAATATTACAACTTTCAGCGATGGAAAAGCTTTAGAGAAAGACACTTCGGCCGTTTCAAAATTGGCAAGGGAATCTTTCGGCCATCAGAAACTGGATTCTTTAATTAATGCCGAGGCGGTTAATTTATCTACAACTCCCATCAATAATTCAGTTACTGTAAAAGCAATCTGGCTCCCGGTTTCTTTTTGGAATTTTATCATTATTATAATTACAATGATCATCATTTTCAGTATCATTTACTGGGGAAGATATCTTTTCAATGTTTCTAAATGGAAGAACAGTTCCAATTCACCATATCCTCAAAGTTCATAAATCATGGAAAACATTATTAATTATATCAGGAAGCATTTTATCATTCTTCTTTTGGGGAGCTTTTTTCTGGGGCTATTCGCCTACCTGACGTATGATGGAAACCAACTGTGCGACTGCGAAAAAACAGAAAAGTACCGGGACGGAACAACAAGAACTCACAGAACAGGCAGAGCACACGGATTTTACAGATATTATCACAAATAAAAAATAAAACATCATGGAAAACATAAACTTTTTACCAGTAATCAATTCAGTAATTTATTCATTTTTAGGAATTGCTATTCTGTTGGTCTGTTACGTTATCATCGAAAAACTGACTCCCGAAAAAACGTGGCATGAGATTGCACAGAACAAAAATGTAGCGTTAGCAATTATTTTCGGTTCGTTTATTATCGGGATTTCTATCATCATCGGTTCGGCGGTTCATGGATAAAAAAAGACTGTCTTTAGAACTTCTTTTACTGTCTTCAGTATTCGTAATTGCCACCTGCGGGTTGATCTACGAATTGGTTGCGGGAGCATTGGCTAGCTATCTTTTGGGAGATTCTGTGAAGCAGTTTTCTTTCATTATCGGCGTCTATCTTTTTTCGATGGGAGTGGGTTCTTATCTGGCGAAATTCATCAAAGGAAGTTTAATAGATAAATTCATAGAAATTGAAATTCTGGTCGGAATTGTCGGTGGAATAAGCTCTGTCGTTCTGTTTCTGTTATTCAATACAATTGGAAATTTTGAATGGGCCTTATATACTTTTGTTTTTTCAACGGGATGTTTAGTTGGGCTTGAAATCCCTTTGCTGATGAACATTCTGAAAGATAAAGTTCAGTTTAAAGATTTAGTTTCAAATGTTTTTGCCTTCGATTATGTAGGAGCTTTACTGGCATCCATTTTATTTCCGTTGATTTTGATTCCGAACCTTGGAATTATTAAAACACCTCTTTTCTTCGGGTTAATTAATATTTCGATTGCGATATTTTTATGTTTTTACTTGAAAAAAGACTTAAAAAATCCTTTTTCGCTTAAAATAAAATCTATCGGAGCTTTCCTCTTGCTTTTGGTATTATTCATTTTTTCAGACAGAATTTTATCGTTTTCTGAAGAGAAATTATATGGTGAAAATGTAGTTTATACCAACAATTCGCCTTATCAGAGAATTGTTTTAACGAGAAATGATAAAGAGTTCAGATTATATTTAAACAACAATCTTCAGTTTTCTTCCACCGACGAATACCGTTATCACGAAGCTTTGGTTCATCCGGCAATGTCAATGGCGAAGAAAATTGATCATGTTTTAATTCTTGGTGGAGGTGACGGTTTTGCGGTTCGTGAAGTTTTAAAATATAAGGACGTTAAAAATATCACGCTCGTAGATTTAGACGGTGAAATGACGGATTTCTTTAAAACCAATGAAACAATGCGCCAACTCAATCAGAGCTCATTGTCTGATAAAAAAGTGAAAGTCATCAATAAAGATGCGTATATCTGGATTAAAGAAAACAAGGCAAAATTTGATGTCATTATTATTGATTTTCCCGATCCGTCCAATTACAGTTTAGGGAAACTTTATTCATTACAGTTTTATCATGAGCTTGAAAAAGCAGCAACTGCAGATACAAAAATTGTGGTTCAGACCACTTCACCTTACTTTGCGCCGAAATCTTTTTGGTGCATAGAAAAAACGGTGAATCAGATTTTTCCTTTTACAAACGCTTATCACACTTATGTTCCGTCTTTTGGAGAATGGGGATTTTCCATGGCATCTTTTGAACCGATAAATAACAAGATTTACAGAAAGATTCCTAATCTTAAATTTTATGACTACAACTTTCCGCAGATGTCTTATTTCACAAAAGATATGAAAGCAGATTCTGTGGAAGTCAACCGTTTGGATAATCAAATTTTAGTACGCTATTTTGATGAAGAGTGGGGCAAAATACAGTAGAAAAGATTTCCTCAGAACCATCGTTTTAGGCAGCCTTTTTCTTCCTTTTCTGCAATATTGCGGTAAGAAGGGCAAATCTTTTTTGCTTAAAATTACAGGAACCAATCATGTTCTCGGTCACAGGCTCTGGGCCAAAGATTTTCCTGAGGTTTCGGAAGAAATTCATACTAAATATCTGATTGTCGGTGGAGGAATTTCTGGTCTTTCGGCCTGTCGGTTTTTAAATCAGAATAAAGAAAGCAACTATCTTCTTTTGGAAATGGAAAATCATCTCGGTGGAAACTCTTCCGGCGGACAGAATAAGTTTTCAAAATTTCCTATGGGAGCGCATTATTTGCCTTTACCCAATAGAGAAAATACAGAAATTATCGACTTCCTGAAAGAATGTAAAATATGTTTGGGAGAAGATGAAACAGGCGAGCCTATTTTAGACGAATATCAAATGACTTTTCCGCAGCAGGAAAGGTTGTTTTATAAAAATTCGTGGCAAAATGATCTCGTTCCTCAAAAAGGAATCTCCACTGATGTCCAGGATGAACTGAAGCGGTTTTTTGCATTGATGAATGAATTTCGTTTGAAAAAAGATCAACAGAATAAATATTGGTTTGCCATTCCTGTTGAGGATTCGGGTAGGGAAGAAGAGGTTTTAAAACTTGAAAAAATCGTTTTTAAGGATTGGCTGAGTCGAAATGATTTTAAATCTGAAGAACTGCTCTGGGTTCTGGATTATTCCTGCAGAGATGATTACGGATTAGGTATTGAATACGTTTCGGCATGGTCCGGAATTCACTATTTCGCCGGAAGAAAAAATAACTGGAGCAAAAAATATAAAGATCAGATTTTTACCTGGCCTGAAGGAAATGCAAGATTGGTTACCCATTTTTCAAAACACGTTGAGGGCAAAAAAATGACTCAGAATTTAGTTTTTGATGTTCAGTTAAAAGAGAATCACGTTGAGGTTCTAAGTTTCGATACTGTTCAGAATAAAACAAAAAAGATTATTGCCGAAAAAGTTCTTTTTGCAACACCTCAGTTCGTCAACGGCAGAATTTTTAAAAATAGAAATACGGAATCTTTCAGTTATGTTCCATGGCTTTTAACCACCATCACGCTGAAAAATGATTTTGGCGGAGATGAAGAATTAGCCTGGGATAATGTGATTTACGGTTCTGAAGGGTTAGGATACATTTACGATCAGCATCAGAATATTGGTCAGATTACGGGCGAAAAAGTCATCACCTATTATAAAAGTTTTTCTTCGGACGATTGCAGAAAAGCAAGGAAGAAACTGTATTCTATGAAAGAAGAACAGCTCCGGAATATGGTTTTGGAAGATTTAAAAAAAGCACATCCTTTAATCGAAGAATATATTGTAGAAATACAGTTTCACAAAATCGGTCATGCGATGATTGCTCCAGTTCCGAATCAGATTTTTGGTAGAGAAACCGAAAAAGCAAAAATGTCTATTGACAACAGGATTTTCTTTGCACATTCAGATTTATCAGGAATTTCAATTTTTGAGGAAGCCTTTTATCAGGGAATCAGAACTGCAAAAGAAATGTTGTGATTTTGATCAATAGAAACTTTTTTTAACCATTCGATAACATACAATGAAACAGCCTTGGATACATAATGCGAAAACAGACGGTTGGTTCATTCTGTCACCACCATTTATTATTTTACTGGTTATTTTCGTTTTTCAGAAACAGATTCAGGGACTGGAAAATCATTATTCATTTTACACATGGCTTTTTCTGATTGTTTTTGTGGATGTTGCACACGTCTATTCAACATTGTTTAAAACGTATTTCGTAAAAGCAGAAATTCAAAAAAGAAAACTTCTATACTACGGTATTCCTCTGCTGAGCTGGATTTTAGGATTAATATTATACCAGTTGGGAAGTCTTACTTTCTGGTCGGTTCTGGCGTTGATTGCTGTTTTTCATTTCATCAGACAGCAGTATGGTTTCATGAGAATTTATGCCCGATCTGAAAGAAATAACTGGAGCAAAAAAACAGATGAAGTAGCCATCTATTCAGCGACAGTTTTCCCGATGCTGTACTGGTTTAAAACAGAAAGAGATTTCAATTGGTTTGTTAAAAATGAATTTCAGTGGTTTGAGAATATACCCGATTATGTTCCTCTCCTCAGGATTTTATATTTCATTATCCTTTCAGTCTGGATATTTAAAACTGTTATTGAAATCAGTGAAACCAAACAAATTAATCTCCCTAAAAATGCTTTGATTATTGGGACTTATCTGTCCTGGTACTTTGGAATTGTTTACTTTAATAATGATGTGGTTTTTACACTTCTGAATGTTATTTCGCACGGAATTCCTTATGTTGCATTAGTCTACATCAGAGAAATTAAGCAGAAAGAACCGACTCAGTTAAATCATTTATCGGTTTTTAAATCTACTTTTGGAGTTTTACTTTTCATCGCTGTCATTTTCACATTCGCCTTTTTCGAAGAGTTCCTTTGGGAGATTTTAGTTTGGCGTGAACATTTATCCTGGGATTTTAAGCTTTCCGAATTTTGGTTTCAATTGTTAATTCCTTTACTGGTTGTTCCTCAGCTTACCCATTATTTATTAGATGGTTTTATTTGGCGTAAACCTAAAAATGGTTAGTTTGACATCACTTTATATTAAATCATATCTAAGATGACTGACTACACAAAGAATTCGTACCGCAACTGTTGGATTTTTTTAAAAAATAAATTCGTAATGAAATTTTAAAAATCTTCAATGTTTAATTGTATGATTCTGATTATGAATAGCTTGTGTAATGTGTTTAAGTTGTAATTGCTTGGTGGACTGCAAATAAAATTGCGAAACCTTTGTAATCCTTTACTGAAGCAAGTTTCGGGTCATTGTGGAAAACTTTTCCGTGTGCAATTCAAAGAAAAAAGCTTTAGCTATTTCAAAAATAAATATAGTAGAGTACCTTTACAAAACAATAAATCCAAGAATATGCAGGTCTTATTCAAGTTGCATGTCCTTGGATTAATATTGATCCAGTTTAACATTAAAATTTGCAGCGATGAACAAGCTAAAATTTCTAGTTAAACTTTTGAAACCAATAGTCGAATTAACAAAGCTTGCAACAGAGTTAATAAAACTAATTTTTTAGGTTTTTTTTAAGTTATCCACCTCAAGTTTGGGGTGGTTTTCTTTTGTCAAATTTAGAATATTTTGTAATACTACACCGTAAAATGTGGAAAACTTTTTTATTAATTTAACAAACCTTTTGTTGTAAACGGTTTACAGAGTTTTTAAACAAAATCAACTAGCTCACAGATGATTTCGTAATATTATTTTTCAACAAAATATTAAAATTTTACACCTCTTTACCAATCCACCGCTTCGTGCTCACCTCAAATTTTGAATTTCTCTCCCTACTTTTAGCTATATATCACGATTATTTTCTCATCTTGAGACTTAACCCAAAATGTTTAATTAAATTTGTCTTCAAGAAATTATTCCAATGCAAAAACACATTTTTTTATTAGCGGTTCTGTTAGGCTTTTACATTCAGGCCCAGCAGAAAACCTTCTGTAACCCCATCAACATCGATTATGGTTATACACCTTTTGAAGTTTTTTCAAAACAGGGGAAACACCGCGCAACAGCCGATCCGGTGATCGTTAATTTTCAGAAAAAACTGTTTCTTTTTTCAACCAATCAGGAAGGCTACTGGCACAGCGACAATATGCTCCACTGGAAATTTGTCAAAAGAAAATTCCTCAGAGACAACAAATATACCCACGATCTGAACGCTCCCGCAGTCTGGGCAATGAAAGATACTCTATACGTTTACGGCTCAACCTGGGAATCTGATTTCCCAATCTGGAAATCTACCAATCCTACAGTAGACGACTGGAAAATTGCGGTGGATACGCTGAAAGTTGGCGCATGGGATCCTGCTTTTCATTATGACGAAGATAAAAACAAACTCTATCTCTACTGGGGCTCAAGCAACGAATGGCCGCTTTTGGGAACTGAGGTGAAGGTTAAAAATTTACAGTCCGAAGGTTTTGTAAAACCGATTTTAAGACTGAAACCTGAAGATCACGGTTGGGAAAGATTCGGGGAATACAATGACAATGTTTTCCTTCAGCCCTTTGTGGAAGGAGCTTGGGTGACGAAGTATAAAGACAAATATTATATGCAGTACGGTGCTCCGGCAACGGAATTCAGTGGATATTCTGACGGTGTTTATGTTTCAAAAAATCCTTTGGAAGGATATGAATACCAACAGCACAATCCGTTTTCCTACAAGCCCGGCGGTTTTGCGAGAGGGGCAGGGCACGGAGCTACTTTTGAAGATAATTTTAAAAACTGGTGGCACATTTCAACGATTTTTATTTCCACTAAAAATAATTTTGAAAGACGTTTAGGGATTTGGCCTGCAGGTTTCGACAAGGATGATGTGATGTACACGAATACCGCTTACGGCGATTATCCGACTTTACTTCCGCAGTTCGCTCAGGGCAAGGATTTCTCAAAAGGATTGTTCACCAATTGGATGTTGCTGAATTACAATAAACCCGTTCAGGTTTCTTCAACTTTAGGTGGTTATCATTCAAATAATGCGGTGGATGAAGATATTAAAACGTACTGGAGTGCAAAAACAGGAAATTCTGGTGAATGGTTTCAGACGGATTTAGGTGAGGTTTCTACCATTAATGCCATTCAGGTTAATTATGCTGATCAGGATGTAGAATTTATGGGAAAAACCGAAGGCAAAATGCATCAGTATAAAATCTACGGTTCAAACGACGGTAAAAAATGGAAAGTAATTGTCGATAAAAGCAAAAATACCAAAGACGTTCCTCACGATTATATCGAACTTGAAAAACCTGCCTCAGCAAGATATTTAAAAATGGAAAACCTGAAGATGCCGACAGGAAAATTCGCTTTGAGCGGTTTCAGAGTCTTCGGAAAAGGAACGGGAGCAAAGCCTGCAAAAGTTCAGAATTTTGTACCATTAAGAGCTGATGCAAAAAAATATGGTGAAAGAAGAAGCATTTGGATGAAGTGGCAACAGAATTTAGAAGCTGACGGTTATGTTATTTACTGGGGGAAATCTCCTGATAAATTGTACGGAAGCATTATGGTTTACGGAAAAAATGAATATTTCTTTACCGGAGCCGATAGGGTTGATTCTTATTATTTCCAGATCGAAGCGTTCAATGCGAATGGAATTTCTGAGAGAACGGAAGTGGTGAAGTCGGAATGATTTTTATGACAGTCAAAAACAAGTTAGTCATTCCGTAGAATCTAAGCAGAATTTTAAATTGCTGTGAATCCTGCAGAATAGAAAAAAAATAGATAAACGCCTTGAAATTTTCAGGGCGTTTTCTATTGAATCTGCTTCAGAAAAGCATCAGTTTTTTCAAGGACAAAAGGAGAGACTTTATCTTTATCCCAGTCCAGATGTCCACCGGGAAATTCGTAAGATGCATTCAGAACATTGTTTTTATGTAAAGCTGAATCTAAAATTTTTTTCTGCGAAAGTGGAATCACCAGATCATTATTTCCATAGAAAGAAATAGTGGGTGGAGATTTTTCGGTAATCCATTCAACAGGGCTGGCAAATTTCTCTTTGCTGAGATTATTTTGCACAAATGAAGGATCAACGAGTCTATTTTCCACGAATGAATAATCGGAATAATTTTTAAAATTGGGATCAGATAAATCTGAAGGACCCACAATATTTACCACAGCTTTTATCCTTTCTGCTTTGTCAAAACGATAAGAATACAGCATAGACAAGTGTCCGCCTGCACTGTTTCCGAGGAGAATAAATTTAGTTTTTACCGGAACGATTCCTGCCAGATAATCAATCACCTTTCTGATGTCTTCGGTCTGATTGGGAAGTCCATACTGTGTTTGGTCAGCAAGCCGGTAGTTCATATTTGCGAAAGCAGAATGTGGGAATTTTTTCATCATCTGTGTTGTGAAATAGGTAAGATCAGATTTCTTTCCCGCTTTCCATCCGCCACCGTGAATCACAATAAACACTGTTTTTACTGAATCCCGTTTTTCAGGAATATACAGATCCATTTTCTGTTCAGCATCGTCACCATAGGAAATGTTGATCTGTTGCTCAAATGAAATGCCTTTTTCAAACTTAATTATTTTTTCAGTACATGAGAAAAGAGTGATGGCAAGTAATAGAAGTACAGCAAATTTATTCATTCCTCTAAATTAAAAAAACGATGAGCTATTGAAGTGTATAATTCTAAAATTGTTGATGGATTTTACGATTTAACTTTATTAAAATTAAAATTAATGATTCACATTTTATTTCGGACAACAAAAAAGCCTGCCATTTCCGGCAAGCCTGTAACAATAATAATTGAAATATGAAGTAATGAAATTTTATCTCGTTCTGCTCTTTATGGCATCTGAAGCACCTTCGATATCTCTCACTTTTTTCACTTTTTGGTTTCCAAAGTTGTACGTGATGCTGAGCGTTCCGCCTCTTCTGAACTGGTCGTTTTTTACATAATTGTAATTTCCATTATCCTGAAAATCTTCAATCTCAACAATATTGGTTCTGAGAACATCGGTTACATTTAAGGCAAAAGTCCAGTCGTTCCAGTTTTTCTTGAGGCTCAGATCTAAACTCATCAGATCTTTCAGCATTCCCAGTTCAATCTGCTGTTTGTCTACGTAGAAATAATTTACGCCGAGAAACCATGTTTTCTTTTTGTCTAAAGCCAGCGTATTGTTGGTTTGGATGATAAGGCTTGAAGATTTGTTTTTATTGATGTAGGTGTCAAAAACAATTCCTGTGGTAGGATCTGTACTTAACATTCCGTCGTTGATGTTATGCTGTATTCCGATATTGAAATTGGTTGTCAAAGCCTTTTTGAAAAACGTTTTCTGCATTCCGATCATTGCAGACATTTCCTGTTTGTCGCCGAAGTTGGTTCTGATATACGCCAGCTGACGGTAGGTTTTCCCGTCCCTTTCAATATTTCTTTGCAAAGGAACCTGAGTGATCACATCTTTGAAAAGAGAATGATTTAAAATCAAAAAATAGGAATTTTTGAACATGTAAGTAAGCTCCTGATTATACGTCGTTGAGGCTTTCACGAAGGGATTATTTTGCGTGTAGTTGTCTTCGGTAAGAATGTTTTTCACAGGATTCAGCTCCCAGAAACTAGGTCTTCTCATTCGGCTCGAAAACGAGTAGGAGATGTTATTTTTGTCATTAATGGCGTAGTTAAAACTCAGGTAGGGAAGCAGATTATTGTAATCTCTTTCAAAAACCTGCATCGGCTTTTCGGGAATTTCAGATGTGCCCATACTTTTGGTAATTTCATATCTCGCACCGATTTTTCCTGAAAATTTATCTGAAAACTTTTTCTCGGCAGTAAGATAGAACCCATAGATGTTTTCATCATAAATAAAGTGGTTCAGGTCGGGTCTCAGATTGTCGAAATTTCCCGCTGTATCATAAAAATAGAAGAAGTTTTTGGTGTCGTTATCAGTCTTGGTCCTGTTAAAATTACCGCCGACGGAAATAGTGAGATCTTTTTTAAACTTCTGAATATAATCGGCCATCGCTGAAAAATTATTGATGACCTGGGGAATATCCTGCAAAACCTGTTGTCTGAGCTGAGAAAAATTTCCGTCTGCAGCAGGCACAAGCGTTCGGTTATCCGAATTCTGGAATCTTCTGAAATTGAGGTAGGCAGCATTCAGATTAAGTTTACTTCCCAGTGAATCCGTTTTAAGCTCATAATTCAGGTTTACAGAATTATTGTAGTTTCTGGCATTTTCAAGATTATCAGATTTATTAAACTTGGTTTCGAGAAGCGTTCCGTTATTATCAAATGTTCTCAGGGTGTTGAGAAGATTTACAGAAGAACCGTAGCTTTTGGTGGCATTGGTATTCCAGGACAGTGCGAGGTTGCTTTTCTCATTAAGCTGATAGTCGAAATTGAGATAGCCACCGATGTACTGATTGGGATCATCTACTGTCCCCACCGATTCATTCTGAAGAATTGACGTTCCGTTTTTCAAAACATATTCCTGCGCCTGAATATTGTCGCCTCCATAAAGATTGGCGCTGATTCCCAGTTTATCTTTTCTGTAATTTGCGGAAAAACTTGCCGAGCTTGCGTTGTATTTGTTCTGAGAGTTAGACATTCTCATGTTTCCGTTCAGGCCGTCGCTCATTTTCTTTTTCAGAACAATGTTGATGATTCCGTCTGAGGATTCTACCTGAAATTCACTTCCCGGCATGGTGATCACTTCAATTTTCTGGATATTTTCAGCAGGTGTGTTTTTCAGAAACTGGGCCAGAGACTCTGCATCCATATTCGATTTTCTGCCGTTGATGTAAATTAATGCATTGTTTTTACCGGCAATTTTAAGGGTCTTATCATCAGTCGTGGAAAGGAGAGGAGTCTGTCTTAAAAGGTCAAAGGTAGTATTTCCTTTGGCAACCGGCGATGCGGCGACGTCGTACACAAAACGGTCAGACTGTTTTTTGAAAACCTGTTTGGTGATAACAACGGCTTCAATATCTTTTGTTTTTGCCGAGTCTGTTTTTTTCTGTTGAGCCATGCTGAGCCCTGAAAAAAAGATGGCTGCGATTAATAGTGAGGTTTTCATAATGGGGTAGGTTAGGTTATAGGTATTGGTTATTATTTTACATTGCAAAGATATATAATAAATTTAGTATTATGCAATACAAAGTAGTTGATTAAAATTTTTTAAAGATTTAAACAATTGACAGTCAGTGCAAAAAAAAATATTGCGGTGATCTATCTTTATAAAGATTAGACAACCGCAACATCAATTTTGTTACAACTGGACCGAAAATATTTAAAAAAATGTAATTATTCCCTGTCGAATCTTGCCAGCTTCTTGTCAATCCAGATGGTGGCAAAAGGAAAAAATGCTGAGATCAGTGCAAAAACACTGTCTTCATCGTCCCAGTCAAATATTTTCCGGATAGATGGTAGAAATACAAGGTATAAAGTAAAAAATAAACCATGAATACTTCCAATGGTGCTGATGTAAATAATCGCCAGAATATTCTCCGGTTCGGTACGGATCCAGATCATTGCTGAAAAGAGGAAAAACCATGAAATGGCTTCTGCCAGACAGATTTGTTTAAACCATTTTATTACCTTTTCCTTGGGATATTTTGAAAATAGATTTTCGAGAAAATTCATTTTTTATTGTTTTCTGATTGTAAGATTTTTGTCAGTGTCTGCTGATAATTTTTATCATAGTTAAGGTCTTTTCCTTCTTCATCTTCACCATCCTGTAGAATATATCCAAAATCATAAATGGAACTGCCTTTGATTTTATAAAATTTTGTCCAGTTTCTTCCAGACAGAACATAGCAATCGATGAGGTTATATTTCTTAATGTAATTTGGATTTTTAATTTGATTGAAACCTCTAATCTTCTGAAGTTTCTGATTTTTAATATCAAAAATAAACAGATGATACGTTAAATTACTTCGGGCATCTGAAGTGTTTTCAACTAAAATATCTTTAATTCTGTCACCATTAAAGTCTATAAATTCAATGTTTTTACTTTTACTGAATAGCTTTTCCTGATGAATAACTGTTTTTTTGCCATTGTTCAATTTCGAGAATGAAAAAACAGCATTTGTTTTATCATCATCTGTAACGGTCTGCTTTGGATTAAATTCCAGAGAAACTGAATATCCTTTTTTATCATAAACCGAATCGCATTTTACAGTCAATATTTTTGTCTGACCAAAAAAAGTGTCACTGAAAAATAAGAGAAATAAAAGCAGTGAAAATTTCATACCTGAAAAAGATTTAATTTTAAGTATCCATCATCCATCATCCATCACTTGTAAAAACTACTTCCATCCAGATACTCAAAAACCTCCGGCGGAAGCATCGGTCTCACACTTTTCCCAGCTTTGATCATATTTCTGATTTCGGTAGCTGAAAGTTCAATCACGGGTGCTTCAATCATCGAAATGTTTTCGTGCTGAAGGTATTCTGAATCTTTTTTCTCACCTTCAAATACTCTTGGATAAACGATGATGTGATGATTTTTAATTAAAACATCAGAATTTTTCCACTTATGAAGTCCGTTGAGGTTGTCTTCGCCCATAATTAAACTGAAAGAATAATCAGGATGCTTTTCTTTAAGATAAGTTAATGTATCAATCGTATAACTGGGGGTTGGCAGAGAAAATTCGACATTCGAGGCACGCATTTTCGGGTAATTTTTTATTGCCATTTCTACCATATCAAGACGGTTATGATCTTTCAGAAGGGATTTTTTTTCTTTGAAAGGATTCTGCGGACTCACCACAAACCAAAGCTCATCCATATCCGAATTTTCCAGAATGTAATTTGCCAGAATCAAATGCCCGATGTGAATGGGATTAAAGGAACCGAAAAAGAGACCGATTTTTTTCAAGGTTGAGGTTAAGGTAAAGGTTAAGGTTGCGTTTTGTTTAAGAAATTGGTTATTTTATTCAGTTCGTGAATCACTTCTTCAATTAATTTTTTGATTTTCTGATATTCGGATTCCTGAAAATATTTTACTCTTACGCCATAAATTAAATGACTTTTAGTCTCAAATGCAGAACCTCGGGAAATATCATAAAATCGGCTTTTATCTTTGCTGGTTCTCCTTCCAAATCCTTCAGCAATATTCGCCGAGATACTTTCTGCAGATCTTCTTAACTGCGAAGTTAAAGCATAATCTTCTTTTCGTGGTAGATTTTCAGTTAGATTAAAGCATTCTTCAGCAATGTCCATCGCTTTCTGCCACACCGGCATTTCAGTAAAATCGTTAATCATTTGTATATTTTTTAAGTTTTTCTAAAATCTACAATTTTCCACAACTCACCTCAACCTAAGCCTCAACCTTAACCTCAATCTTCATGAAACTTCACATCCCTGATATTTAAATAATGCGTCACATTTCCTTTCCAGTGATTTTCTTCAAGCGTAAAAGCTATATCGAAATTTTTAGTTCGGAAATCATCTGCATGTTGACCAAGTTTAAAGCCTACACATTCTATATTTCTGCCTGTAGATTCCTGTCTGATGTAAAATTTCAGGTGGCTGTTGTCTTTTCCCATTGTTTTGACGTAGCCGGCGATTTTCTGATTTTTTAAAACCAGATTCGGCTTCATATTGTGAGGGCCAAATGGAGCCAGCTTTCTGTGGAAGTTGATAAATTCACGGTTGATCTCGTCAATTTCCATTACAGAATCTATTGTGATAGAAGGCTCTTTCTGATGTTCCTGTATTTTTTCTGCTACCGTCTGTTCAAATTTAATTTTAAATTCTTCAAACCTGTCTTTCTCCATAGAAAGTCCTGCTGCGGCGTGGTGTCCTCCAAATTTGAGGAAATATTCAGAGCAGATGTCCAGCGCTTCGTGAACGTCAAAATCAGATACAGATCTTGCGGAAGCGACCATTTCGCCATTATTTCCGTCTGTGAAAACCAAAGTCGGTTTATAATAGGTTTCAATAAGTCTTGAAGCTACAATTCCGATCACGCCTTTGTTCCATTCCGGATGGTAAACGATGGTGGTGTATTTTGTTTCCTGCTGGGATTCTATGATCTGTTTCAGAGCAGATTCAGTAGAATGCATATCGAGTTCACGTCTCTCATCATTCAGATTCATAATATCTGAAACAATCTGATGGGCGTGCTTGAGGTTATCTGATACCATAAGCTCTACAGCAGCTTTTCCCTGAGAAATCCTTCCTGCAGCATTTATTTTCGGAGCAATTTCAAAAACAATATTCGAAATTTCAAAATGTGATAATTTTTCTTCGGGAATTAAAAGTCTTAAACCCATATTTCGGGTTTTTCTCAGAACTTTTAAACCCTGTTTTGCCAGAACTCTGTTTTCACCGTTCATTGCAACAATATCTGCAGCGATAGAAATAGCTAAAAGGTCGGTCAGTTCAAACAGTTCCGCTTCCGGAATTTTGTAAATTGTATTTAATCCCTGACACAATTTAAACCCAACACCACATCCTGAAAGTTCTTTGTAAGGATAACGGCAATCTGCTCTTTTAGGATCCAAAACAGCAACAGCATTCGGAATTTCGTCGCCCGGCAAGTGGTGGTCACAGATAATGAAATCGATATTTTTGCCTGAGGCATAATCAATCATATCCAAAGCCTTAATTCCGCAGTCTAAAGCGATAATTAAGGAAAAACCATTTTCTTTGGCGAAATCGATTCCTTCAGTTGAAATGCCGTAGCCTTCAGAATTTCTGTCGGGAATATAGTAATCAAGATAGCTTTTGTGAACAATTTTTCTGAGATAAAGGTACATTAGTGCAACGGCTGTAGTTCCGTCGACATCATAATCGCCATAGACCATTATTTTTTCTCCATTTTCTATTGCAGTGGCAATTCTCTCGACAGCTTTCTGCATATCTGCCATCAGAAAAGGATTGTGAATGTCGTTGAGGTTAGGCTTAAAAAACTCTCTCGCCTTCTGATAGTTGTCAATTCCTCTCATAACGAGGATTTTAGATTCAAAAGTTCCGAAACCAAGCGACGAGCTCAATCCGTCTACAACTTCTTCATCGGGTTCGGGTTTAAAAATCCATTTATGACTCATTTCACAAAAATAGGGAAAATTATTAGCTTTCAAAAATGAAAAGAAATATTGTTCAGGTTTTTTGAAATGCTTATCTTGGCTGTAGAAAAATTAACATTAAAATGAAAAAAATTACTTTATCGCTGGCCATTCTGGCTGCAGTAGGATCAGTCAATGCACAGAAAATCAATTTAGGAAAAGCGGCTGGAGTTGTCTCTAAAGGTGCTCAGGCACTGACTTTTTCCAACGCCGATGCCATCAGATTATCCAAAGAATCGGTTGACTACATGGATAAAAACAATCCGGTTGCAGGCCCGAAAGATCCTTACACGGTGAGATTAAACAAGCTCTTCGCAAAACACAAATCTCAGGATGGCTTAAACCTGAATTACAAGGTTTATAAAGTCGCTGATATCAACGCCTTTGCCTGCGCAGACGGAAGCGTACGTGTTTTTTCGTCGCTGATGGATATCATGACGGATGATGAATTATTGGCTGTAATCGGTCACGAAATTGGTCACGTTAAAAATGAAGATACCAAAGATGCCATGAAATCAGCATATCTGAAAGCTGCTGCAATGGATGCGGCCTCTTCGGCTTCCAATGCAGTTGCGACATTGAGTGAAAGTCAGGTTGGGAAAATGGCCAATGCATTTCTTGATGCTTCACACAGTAAAAAACAGGAAAATCAGGCTGATGATTACTCATACGACTTCATGAAATCTAATAAATACAATGTTGTAGGAGCTTATACGGCATTCAAAAAACTGGCTTTGCTTTCAGTAGGCGGTACGGCTCAGTCTAAATTTCAGAAAATGTTTAATTCTCATCCCGACAGCAACAAAAGAGCTGAAGCTATAAAGAAAAAAGCAGAGAAAGACGGTTTATGGAAAGATCCCGGAACAGTTTCTATTCCGACAACAAAACTTACAAAATAAACAAAAACCGGTCTGCATGCAGACCGGTTTTTTATTTGGATTTCACAAGAACCAGATATTCCCATGGCTTCATTTTAAGCGGAGTCTGATCGTTTAAATTATACACTTTTCCGGAAAAAAGTTCTACATATTTTCCTTTATAATACTTCGTGTCGAGATTTACAGGAACATCCTCTCCTGAAAAGTTGAAAATGGGTAAAACCGCATCGCCAGAGCTTTCGCGGTAGAAAGAAATAATCTTATCCTGCTTACTATTTACTACACGAATCATTTCGCCACCCAATTTACCATTCCACAGTGCACGATTTTCATGTTTTAATTTAAATAATTTCTGATACATCCCGAAATACGGACTTTCCTTCCAGACAATTGGGTCTTTTTCAAAAAAGTTTAAACTCCGGTCTAAGCCGGCTTCCTGTCCGTTGTAAACGAGCGGCATTCCATTGATCACGGCTGCGAAAACCATTGAAGTTTCCAGACCTGCCCCAAAGTTTTTCTGTGGCGTTCCGTTCCAGGAATTCATATCGTGATTTTCTACAAACGTCATTCTGTAAGCATCTCTTGGGAAAGTATTGACGTCGTGCGCCAGATATTCCACAAGATTTCCAATTCCTTTATTTCTTGTTGTTGCGTCTTTCATTTTCTCAAAGAGACTCCACGAATATTCCATGTCAAACGCATTTTTTAATAAATCCCGCGATTCCCATTCGCCCAGCATAAAAACAGGTTTTATAGCATCCAGTTGTTTTCTTGCCTCATCCCAGAAATCTACCGGAATAAATCCTGCAGTATCTGCCCGGTAACCGTCAATATTGGCTTCCGTCACCCAGAATTTCAGAGATTCCGTCATGTATTCCCGAAGTTTAGGATTCTCATAATCAAAATCAATTACATCATCCCAGTCATACCATGGTGTGGGCTGAAAATTTCCTTCTCTGGTTTTCGTATACCAGTCGGGATGCTCTTTTGATAAAGGATTATCCCACGCAGAATGGTTTCCGACCCAGTCGATAATAATGTACATTCCCATCGAGTGAATTTTATCAACCAGTCTTTTAAAATCCTGCATATCTCCAAATTCCGGATTTACTCCACGGAAATCTTTCACAGAATAATAGCTTCCCAAACTGCCTTTTCTTTTTTCCACGCCTATCGGATGAATCGGCATTAGCCAGATGATATCAATTCCAAGTTTTTGTATTCTCGGCAGATCTTTTTCAAAGGCTTTAAAGGTTCCTTCTTTGGAATACTGTCTGATATTGACTTCGTAAATGGTTGCGTTTTTCGACCATTCAGGATGTTGAAGTTCTACATAAGGCTTCGAAACATATCTCAAATCCTGTTTCTGAGAAAATAAACTGATAAAAAGCATCAGCAGGAGTAAAGAAAAATATTTTTGTGTCATTTCTGGATAATTTTGGAAATCTAAGTTAAATAAAAAAAGCCTTCAAAACTGAATTTGAAGACTTTTCTGTATTGAATACGATTCTCAGATTAAGAATACATTTTTTCTCTTAATTCTTTAATCTTTTTATCAGCAAGATATTCGTCGTAAGTTGTTTCTCTGTCGATGATTCCTTTTGGAGTCAGTTCGATGATTCTGTTACAGACTGTCTGAAGCATTTCGTGGTCATGAGATGAAAGCAACAGATTACCTTTAAAGTTTGATAAAGAGTTGTTTAATGTTGTAATACTTTCAAGATCCAAGTGGTTTGTAGGTTCATCAAGAAGCAAAACATTCGCCTTCTGAAGCATCATTCTGCTGAACATACATCTCATCTTTTCACCTCCTGAAAGTACTTTACAGGATTTCAACGCTTCATCACCAGAGAAAAGCATTCTTCCCAAGAATCCTCTCATGAATTCTTCGTGACGCTCCTCATCATTTTTAGTGAACTGTCTCAACCAGTCAACCAGGTTAATGTCTTCCTGGAAGAAATCTGTATTATCTAAAGGCATGTGAGATTGGTTTGTAGTAACTCCCCAGGCAACAGTTCCTTTGTCAGGCTGGTTATTTCCTGCTAATATTTCAAAAAATTCTGTGATAGCCAAAGAGTTTTTAGAAATCACAGCTACTTTATCTCCTTTTTTAAGGTTAAGGTCGATATTTGAAAATAGTAGTTCGCCGTCTTTTGTTTTTTCTAAACCTTTGATATCTAAAATCTGATCTCCGACCTCTCTTTCCATTTCGAAAATAATGGCAGGATATCTTCTTGAAGATGGTTTAATATCATCGATGTTCAGTTTATCGATCATTTTCTTTCTTGCAGTAGCCTGTTTAGCTTTCGCAACGTTTGAACTGAATCTTGCGATGAAATCCTGAAGTTCTTTCTTCTTTTCTTCCGCTTTTTTATTAGCCTGAGCTCTCTGTCTTGTAGCTAACTGAGAAGCCTGATACCAGAAAGAGTAGTTACCTGTGTAAAGATTCAATTTAGCATAATCTAAATCGCCGATGTGTGTACAGACTGTGTCGAGGAAGTGACGGTCGTGAGATACTACAATTACTGTGTTTTCATAATCTGCAAGGAAATCTTCCAGCCATGCGATAGTGTCGATATCAAGGTCATTGGTAGGTTCATCAAGAATCAATACGTCAGGATTTCCGAAAAGGGCCTGAGCCAACAGAACTTTTACTTTGTCTTTGTTCTCAAGCTCACTCATCATCTGCCAGTGCATGTCATCTTTGATGCCAACGTTTGAAAGCATGGTCTGTGCATCAGATTCTGAGTTCCAACCGCCCATTTCGTCGTAAACAACACCGAGTTCCCCAGCTTTGATTCCGTCTTCGTCTGAGAAGTCTTCCTTTGCATAAAGGGCGTCCATCTCTTCTTTTATCTCGAATAATTTTTTGTTTCCTCTTAAAACTGCCTCAAGAACGTTATATTGATCGTAAGCAAAGTGA
This sequence comes from Chryseobacterium sp. Leaf394, assembly GCF_001424105.1. GTDB lineage: Bacteria > Bacteroidota > Bacteroidia > Flavobacteriales > Weeksellaceae > Chryseobacterium. The sequence continues at coordinate 211,366 of NZ_LMQH01000010.1, forward strand.
TCCTGCTCAAGAACAGACATCCTTTTGCCTGGCTCCAGTGATACGTGTCCTGTAGTAGGATCCTGTTTTCCGGTTAATATTTTTAGAAACGTAGATTTTCCTGCGCCATTTGCTCCAATGATTCCGTAGCAGTTACCTTTCGTAAACATGATGTTCACTTCGTCGAAAAGTACTCTCTTTCCGAATTGTAAAGATAAGTTAGATACTGTTAACATATAAGTTTGTAAATTTGGGCACAAAAATACAAAAAGAATTTCGGTATTTTCTTATATAATAGTATACAAGTTGGGCAAGTGCATCAAATTTGTATAGTCAACTGAAAAATTTGAAGAATGAAAATTGAAAAGACAGTCAATATATTAAACAGAAAGGCAAGATTCGAGTACGAAATCCTTGATGAACTTGAAGCCGGAATGGTCCTCACGGGAACTGAAATCAAGTCACTGCGTTCGTCAAAAGCTTCTATTACAGAATCTTTCTGTCAGTTTATCGGTGGTGAATTGTATATCATTAATATGATGATCGATGAATACAAGTTGGGAACCTTCTATAATCATAAAACAAAAAGGGAACGGAAATTGCTGTTGCACAAAAAAGAATTGGCAAAGCTTGAAAAAAAGCTCAAAGATGCAGGAAATACGATAGTGCCTTTGAAGCTTTACATCAATGACAGAGGCAGAGCTAAAGTAAAGATTGCTTTGGCAAGAGGTAAAAAACTCTTTGATAAAAGAGAGTCTATTAAGGATAGAGAAAACAAAAGAAACCTCGACAGAATATTAAAGAAAAGTTAAAAATCATACTCAAAACTTTGTTTATAAAGAAAAATTATATTTATTTTGCAATATCAATTATTTAATCATTTAATTCTATGAAAAATCTAAAATTAGGAATTTCAGCATTGGCACTTACTGTTGCCTCTACTGTTTTCGCCCAGACTACCAACAATCCGTGGTTGATCGGAGTTGGTGCTCATGCGGAAAACCATACCGCACAGCGTGGTAACTTCAGTAACACGCTATCTGCTTCTAATGTAGGAAAGAATATGTTCAACATGAACAATTTCTCAGTAACACCACCACTATCTAAACTTACTGTTGCGAGAAACATCGGTAAAGGTTTGGTAATCGACTGGCAGACAACGGTTGGTAATGTTGAAAACAAAAGATTCAACATGGGTAAAGAATTCATGTTGATGACAGGTCTTGGTTTCCAGGCTAAAGCAGCAGGTCTTCTTTGGGATGAAGAATCTTGGTTTGACCCTTACTTGAGAGTAGGAGCTAACTACCTTAGACATGACTACACATCTTTAACTTTCCCAAGACAGTCGTTCATTAACGGTAACCCTGCTGAGGTAATCAATAACGGTGAAAACGGTAATGAAACTGGAAAAGCGAACCATTTCATGGTTGCTGGGGGTGCAGGTGTTAACTTCTGGGTTACCAAAAACTTCGGTTTAGGAGTACAGGGTGATTATGTAGCTTCTCCAGGTGATAAATCTACTGTAGCAAACTTCTGGCAAGCTTCTGCTTCATTGAACTTCAGATTCGGTAACAGAGACAGAGATAAAGATGGTATCTTAGACAAAGACGATTTGTGTCCGGATACACCAGGTTTACCAGAATTCCAGGGATGTCCTGATACTGACGGTGACGGTGTTCCAGATAAAGACGATCAGTGTCCAGATGTTGCTGGTCCAGTTGAAAACGGAGGTTGTCCTTGGCCAGATACTGACGGTGACGGTGTAATCGACAAAGATGATGCTTGTCCTTCAGTTGCAGGTCCTGCAGAAAACAACGGTTGTCCTTGGCCAGATCAGGATAACGACGGTATCCTAGATAAAGATGATGCTTGTCCTACGGTTCCAGGTCTTCCAGAATACAACGGATGTCCTAAGCCAGTTGATCAAACTATTATTGAGATTGAGAAAGAG
>NZ_LMQH01000010.1:213358-213665 GCF_001424105.1 Chryseobacterium sp. Leaf394
CTGCTTCTGTAGTTGCTGCTTTAGATGCAAGAGGTGTAGATGCTGACGTTCTTAAATCTATAGGTGTTGGTGANTTTAATAACGTGTATTTCGATTTCAACAAGGCTACAATTAAAGCTGAGTCAGCTCCTGCTTTAGATAATGCAGCAAGAATCATCAAAACTGATGGTGGGCATTATGTATTAGAAGGTAGAACTGATGCTAAAGGTGCAGAAGCTTACAACTTGAAATTATCTAGAGAAAGAGTTGCTGCTTTAGATGCAAGAGGTGTAGATGCTGACGTTCTTAAATCTATAGGTGTTGGTGA
>NZ_LMQH01000010.1:213670-315415 GCF_001424105.1 Chryseobacterium sp. Leaf394
ATCTAAAGCAACAGTTTCTGAGAAAGCTTCTGATGCTGAGAGACAAAAAGACAGAGTTGTAAAAGTAAGAGCGGTTTCAGATATGAATGAGTGGAACTCTATCAAGAAGAAAGACTACGAAGATGTAGTTGCTCCTGCTAAAAAAGCTCCGGCTAAGAAAAAAGCTCCGGCTAAAAAAAGAAAATAATTAATTTTTCTAAATAATAAATACCTCCAGACATCTGGGGGTATTTTTTTTGTGGTTGATTTTAATTATTTTTGTCAAAATATAATACATAAAATGGGAAGAGCATTTGAATATAGAAAAGCCTCGAAAATGGCTCGTTGGGATAAAATGGCCAAAACTTTTTCTAAAATTGGTAAAGACATTGCCTTAGCAGTAAAAGCAGGAGGCAGCGACCCTGAAGCCAATCCGGCGCTGAGAAGATGCATTCAGAATGCCAAAGGTGCCAACATGCCGAAGGATAATGTAGAAAGAGCCATCAAAAAAGCCAGTGGTGCAGATGCCGAAAACTATGAAGAAATCAATTACGAAGGTTACGGGCAGGGTGGTGTTGCATTTTTCGTGGAATGTACGACGAATAATACGACCAGAACTGTTGCCAATGTAAGAGCAGTCTTTAATAAGTTTGACGGAAACCTTGGCAAGAACGGAGAATTGGCATTTATTTTCGACAGAAAAGGGATTTTCACCATAAATTTAGATCAAATCAAAATGGATTGGGATGATTTTGAAATGGAAATGATTGACGGTGGAGCAGAAGATGTAGAAAAAGATGATGAAGAAGTGATGATTACAACTGCTTTCGAAGATTTTGGTTCTTTATCTCATAAACTTGACGAACTGAAAATCGAGGCTAAAAGTGCAGAACTTCAGAGAATCCCAAACAATATAAAAGAAGTAACTGCGGAACAGTTTAAAGCAAATATGAAAATGCTTGACCGTTTTGAAGAAGATGATGACGTGCAAAACGTTTATCACAATATGGAAATTACCGACGAATTGTTGGAGTCTTTATAAGTCAGACAATTTTTGGACGGCTAAAATATTTTGCCACGAATTCACGAATTTTTTTAACATCCTTTTTAAAAGGTAAACTTGAATTATTCGTGAATTCGTGGCTATTTTATGGCTCAAATTTCAGACAGCAGGAAAAATAATATTGCATTCATACACAGTTCATTTTCAATTGGTTTCTTTGCATAAGAATCAATTGTGACATCGCCATCAGTGGTTAATCAAAATACTTACGGTTATGGCGATCACATTTGATCTGAGATAAAAAATCTCTGCTCATGAAAAGAAACGTTGAACTGGTTGTCATTTCAGATGTGCATTTGGGAACTTATGGTTGTAAAGCCAAAGAGTTGCTCAGATATCTGAATTCTGTTCAACCTAAAACATTAGTTTTAAACGGAGATATCATCGATATCTGGCAGTTTAAAAAGTCTTATTTTCCCAAGCCACACCTAAAGGTCATCAAGAAATTTCTTTCTTTGGCCACAAAAAATACCGATGTATTCTACATCACCGGAAATCACGACGAGATGTTCCGCAAGTTTACAGATTTTGAACTCGGAAAACTGAAGGTTTGCAATAAACTTCATTTAAATCTTGACGGAAAAAAAACATGGATCTTTCACGGCGACGTTTTTGACGCTTCCGTACAGCATTCAAAATGGATTGCCAAGCTTGGTGGTAAAGGTTATGATCTGCTGATTGTCATCAATAATATGGTCAATTGGTTTCTGGAGAAAATGGGTCGTGAGAAATATTCATTTTCAAAAAAAATTAAGAACAACGTAAAAAAAGCCGTGAAATACATTGGTGATTTTGAATTGACTGCTTCGGAATTGGCTATCGACAATGGTTATGACTACGTTCTTTGCGGTCACATTCATCAGCCTCAGATGCGTGAGGTGGTGAACAAAAAAGGTGCGTGCCTTTACCTGAATTCCGGAGACTGGATTGAAAATCTCTCAGCACTGGAATACAATGAAGGAAAATGGTCCATATTTAATTATGACGATCATAAACATAATCTGAAAGACGACGAAACAGACGAAATTCAGGAGATGAACAGTGATCAGTTGATGCAGATTGTAACTCAATTTAAGTGATATGAAACCGCCACTATTATAATTTGTAAACAAAGACAAAAGAAGCTGTGGCGATACCATATGACCATCAAATGACATTAAAAATCAACATATGAAAATTTTGTACGCTTTTCAGGGAACAGGAAACGGTCACATGGCAAGAGCACAGGAAATTGTTCCACTGCTTAAAAAATATGGTCATGTGGAAACATTCATCAGCGGACATCAGTCTCAGTTGAAAGCAGATTTTCAGCTTGATTTTCAGCATAAAGGTATTTCACTTTTATACAATAAATCCGGTGGAATTTCTTACTCAAAAATTCTGTTTGAAAATAATTATCTCAAGGCTTTTAATACGGTCAAATCTCTCGACCTGTCGAAATATGATTTGATTATTAACGATTACGAACCGCTGACCGGATGGGCATGCAAAACAAAGGGTATCCGTTTTCTGGAACTGAGTCATCAGGCGTCAATGAGTTTTACGGAAACTCCAAAACCTAAAAGAAAAGATTTTTTTGGAGAGAAGATTTTGAAATATTATGTTCCGAGCGAACACAGAATAGGTTTTCATTTTGAATCTTATCATAATCAAATCAAGACTCCGGTGATCAGAAAAAAAATCCGTGAACTTGATGCTTCAAAGAAAGGATTCTTCCTGGTTTATCTACCGAGTTTTTCAGATGAAAATATTATTAAAATTCTAAGTCAGATTCCGGTAAAATGGAAAGTATTTTCAAAATATTCCAAACTTTATTTTAAAGAAAAAAATGTTGAGGTTTTCCCAATCGACCAAACGGAATACTTAAAAGCATTCGAAAATTGCGAAGGCATCTTATGCAACGCCGGTTTTGAAACTCCTGCAGAAGCTTTATTTTTAGATAAAAAACTTTTCGTAATTCCTATCCATAATCAATACGAACAGGAATGCAATGCAGCCGCTTTAGATTTGTTCGGAATTCCCAATTCTAAAAATCTAAAGAAAGATGAAATTGAAAACTGGGTCAATTCAATGCAGCATTTAAACGTAAATTACCCGGATAATATTGAAGATATTCTGGTGAACGAAGTTTTAACGTTCAAGTAAAATATCTTCCACATCATTCATTCTTCTCATCACCGCTCTCGCATAGGAACAGTGAGGATAAACTCTCCAGTTGTTTTCCCTCGCAAATTTTACAGCTTCTTCTACCAGGAATTTCCCCATTCCGCGACCTTCAAACTGACTGTGAACCAAAACAAATGAAATAATCAGCTTTTTATCTTCAGGAAAAATGGTGTAAGTGAGTCTTCCCACCTCGCTGATCTCATTGTTTAAGGTAATGACGCCGCCGTTTTCGCTTTTGTTATTTGTGAATGTCATACTTTTAAATTTAACTGAGAACCAACAAAAACTGAACCGAGAAAGTTCTGAGAAAATCAATTGTGATTGACTTAAAATTGATTATAGATTTAATTCAAGACAAAAAACTGACTAACTCTCTCTTCCGGTGTAAAAATTATAATCCTTGATCACCACGCCAATAAACTGTCTTTCCGTCATTTGCTTAGGATCGATTTCGAGTTTCAGAATGCTTTTTATTTTGTCTGAAAGTTTGGTGATCACCTGTCTGTCATCAATTTTTAAAGCTTTAAGGAAATTGTCCTTAATAATTCTCATATCGTTATCACTTAAAGCAATCACCTGTGGGAATGTCGGAATATAGTCATCCTGAAGCTTCTCGAGAATGGTGTGGGAAATATTAATGTTATTTTTTAAGGAAATCACAGCAGTTCCGGCTGCGATATCACCCAAACGCTGATTGTTTTTGGTTGCAATAGCAGAAATGAGACCTACAATTCCCAAAAAGGTAACATCGATAATTCTAAATACCCACCGGATAAGGTAATCTCCGAAACTTGCCTGGTAACCGTCGATTTTCACGACTCTGATTTTCATCACCCGTTTTCCCGGGGTCTGCCCTTCCATCAGACTTTCCATAACCACAGGATAAACAGATGCCGGAAACGCTACAACAAGCTGAATCGCTCTCTGAGACCATGAATCAAGCCCCATCAGGTATCTGCTGAGGTTAAAAAAATCAAACAAAAAGTAGTATATCAGAAAAAGATATGCTAACCGGATTGCGCCATCGATAAGAAATGCCAGAAATCTTTCACCAATATTGGATATGTTAAAATTAATATTAACATTTTGTGATGTATTTATCGCAATTTGAGACATATTTTTATTATTTTAGCTTTACAATTATGAGAGAAGTTTATTTCATCAAACAAAATAAAGAAAAATGGTTGGGAATAGAGGAGGTTATTCAGGGTAAATTGAAAAAAAATCCTGATGAGCTCTCATCTCTGTACATCAATCTCATCAACGACCTGTCTTTTGCCCAGACTTATTACCCTAAAAGCAATACGGTGGTTTATCTCAATCACCTTTCTTCGCAGATCTATCAAAAGATTTACAAGACCAAAAGGGTAGAGCAGAACAGACTTTTCTACTTTTTTTCTACTGAAGTTCCTCTGCTTGTGCACCAGTACCGAAGATATCTTGGTTATGCCTTTGCTTTTTTTCTCCTATTTACCTGTATTGGACTGATTTCCGCGGTTTATGATAAAGAATTTGTCAATGTAATTCTGGGTGAAGATTATGTAAATATGACTGTTGAAAATATTAAGAACAAAAATGCAGTGGGCGTTTACCAGAGCGGCTCAACCTGGGGAAGCACCATAGGAATTGTGTTTAATAATATTCAGGTGGGTGCAAAACTTTATCTTTTTGGTCTTTTTGCAGGTGTAGGAACTCTGTTTGTTTATCTTTCCAACTGCGTAATGCTGGGCTCTTTTCAGTATTTTTTCTATGATTACGGAGCCTTGGCAGACAGCGCAAAAGGAATCTGGCTTCATGGTACTTTTGAGATTTTCTCCATGATTATTGAGGCGATGTGCGGATTGATTTTAGGAGCATCCATCCTTTTTCCCAAAACACTTTCGAGGTTTAACTCGCTTAAAAAAGGTTTCAAAGATTCATTTAAAATATTTTTGAGTACGGTGCCGTTCACCATCTGTGCCGGAATTATCGAAGGTTATGTAACCAGACACGCTTTGAATATGCCTTTGGCCTTAAATCTTCTTATCATTGTAGGTTCACTTATTTTGATTGGTGGCTACTATCTTATTTATCCCAACTATGTTGCAAAACAGCAAAACCTCTTAGCGAATGATCACATTCTATAAAAAACGCGACTTCGGAACTTTTATCACCGACAGTTTTGCATTCTTCAAATCAAACGGGAAGAATTATTTTAGAAATTTTATTCTCATCAACGGAATGGTACTCATTCTTTTGGTACTTGTGATGTATTTCGGTTTTAAAGAATTTTTAGGACAGTTTTTCAACGGAAATCTCTCAGGTCAGAGCTATTATTTTGAAAGATATTTTGAAGATAATCTTGGGTTGGTAATCATTACCGGAATTGTTATTATGATCATCTATTCTTTTCTGATGATGCTGAATCTTCTCTATCCGGTATTTTATGTAAGACGCATTGCTGGCGGGCAGAAAGAGGTGAGTGTAGAAAATATCATTTCTGATCTGAAAACACATTCAAAAAAGCTTATTCAATTATATTTTGGCTTGATACTTCTTGTCATTCCAGCGGCATTCGTGCTTATTGCTCTTTCGTATGCCATGGTTTTAGTTTTTATTGGAATTCCTGTATTGATTTTTGTGGTTCCTACACTTTTCAACGCAATCACATTTTTGGTTTACGATTTTGTTTATACCGACCGTGGTTTCTTTGAAAGCCTGAGTTATGCGATCAGATCTCAGTTTTCCTATTCAAACGGAAGAGAAAAAACGCCATATTGGAAATATTGGGGATCTACCATCATCCTTTTTGTTTTGTATTATGTGATCACATCCGTTTTCACAGCGATTCCGATGGTTATTCTGATGATGAGACTTGCTGTTTCAACTTCTGATAATAATTTTGAACAGAATCCTTTTGCAGGAGGCTTTGGTGCGGTCATCATGGTTATTTATGGGATTTCAATCATTTTGTCTTCTTTATTAATGAATGTTCTCTACATAAATTCAGGTTTGCTGTACTTCGACAGCCGCAGAGATCTGCATCAGAAACTGGAAATGGAAGAAATTGATACCATTGGTCTGAATGCATAAGCTCATAATATTTTTAAGCGTTTTTATTCTTATAAATCTTGCAGAAGCGCAGGATTACGATTCTGTCTACATGGAAACTGATTCTGTAGAGCAAATGATTGATGATGAAAGTCCCTTTGATGGAATGCTGGCTTCAGACTCTTTGCTTAAAGAAAGACCACAGACAGAAAATACTGTTTACAGCAGAAAATTTAAAGAAAATATTCCGTCAAGATACACAGATGAAGACTTCAATTATGAAACTGTAAAACCCCGCGAATCTTTCTGGGACAGACTGATGCGGAAAGTGGACCGTTTCTTTAACAGTATTTTCGGAAGTAATCTGAATTCATCTTTCAGTTTTGGTAAAATTCTTCTCCGGATATTCGCTATTATTTTAGCAGGATTTATCATCTATTTTTTAATCAGATTTCTGATTGGTAAAAACATAGGCTTTTTTGGAAAGAAAAATTCAGCTGTCGACATTAAAGAGGAAGATCTGCACGAAAATATTCATGAAATTAATTTTGCAGATACCATCGCAAAGTTTGAAAATTCTGCAGAATACCGTCTGGCGGTGCGGTATCATTTCCTTTTAATTCTGAAAAAACTCAGTGATAAAAAAATAATTTCCTGGAATCCCGAGAAAACAAATAAAGATTACAGCTACGAAATAAAAGATGAAAATCAGAAGAACCGATTCTCTGATCTGGCTTTGATTTTCGATTACATCTGGTACGGCGAGTTTGGTGTAGATCACAATTCTTACCTTAAATTTAAAGAGCAGTTTCAGTCATTCAAACCGTAAATCAGAATTTAAAAGATGAATAAGACATTCAAAATATATGCTGTAATTTTCGCCATCATTCTGGCGATCATAGCGTTGCTTGAAATCAATAAAAAGGAAGTTACAGACTGGCGCAAAAATTTTGAAACCTCCAGGAAATCACCTTTTGGTCTTTATATTTTTGATAATGAGGCGAAATTTTTATTTAAAGAAAAACTCAGGAAAATTTCGGAAAATCCTTATGATTATTATGAAAATTCAGACGAAAAGCCTCATAACATTTTCGTTCTGGAGTCTGAACTTGATTATGAATCATGGAAGAAAATCATGGATGAAGTGACTAAAGGTTCTGATGCTATGATTATCAATCAGCATATTCCAAAGGATATTTCAGACAGCATTGGTTTTTATACTTCAAACTTTTCTTATTCCGAAAGCAATGTATTGAAACTCACAGACAAAAAATTCTCAAACAGTTTTGTTAAAATAGACAAATTTCCGGGAGGCCGTGGTTTTACATTTATTAAACCTGAAATAGAAATTTTAGGTAAAATTATATCTGAAGGATCGGATGATCAGGCTGGTTTTATCAAAGCTAAGTTTGGCAAAGGTCATTTTTATGTACATTCAGAACCTCTTTTTCTTACCAATTATTATCTAATGAAAAGAGAAAATGTACATTACGCACAGGATGTATTTTCTTATCTTCCGGACAGAGAAACGCTCTGGTTTTCGGATAAAAAAAGTGAAAAGTCGCAGTTTTTTATGAGGTTTATTTTCAGCAATCCGGCTCTGAAATATGCGTGGTGGCTTTTGCTTGGCGGAATGCTTTTATTCATTTTCTTTAACGCTAAAAGAAAACAGAGAATCGTTCCTGTGATAGATCCGTTAAAAAATTCTTCGGTTGATTTTGTGAAAAGCATCGGAAATCTCTACATGCAGGAAGGCGATTTCCATGAGATGATGGCCAAAAAAGCACAGTATTTTCTTCATAAAGTTCGGATGGATCTTCTGATAGATACTCAGAATCCCGATGATGAATTTGCCAAAAAACTTCAGCTGAAAACAGGAAGAAGTGAAGATAAAATAAATGAAGCAATCATTTTAATCAGGAAAGCTCAGGATCCGTATGCGTCAGTAATGAAGGAAGATCTGGTGAGAATGAATGAATTGCTGGATGAAATATTGAAATAATTACAAAATTAAATTACAGGATTTGAAATCCTTCGATTTAATTTAAACAATAAAAAAACAAACAATGGAAAACATTGAAAATCAAAATACAGAAAGCACAGGCATCAACCTGCAGAAAGAAGACAGCAGCTTTGAATTGAGAATCGATATGATCGATCTGAAAAACAGCCTGCAAAAAGTAAAATCTGAAATAGGAAAGGTGATTGTAGGTCAGGAAGATATGATCGAACATTTGCTCGCGGCACTGCTCTCCAACGGTCATGTCCTGATTGAGGGAGTTCCGGGGGTGGCAAAAACCATAACGGCAAAATTACTGGCAAAAACCATAGATGTAGATTTCAGCAGAATTCAGTTCACACCAGATCTGATGCCTTCAGATATTTTAGGAACATCAGTTTTCAATGTTAAAAATACTGAGTTTGAATTTAAAAAAGGACCCATTTTTTCAAGTTTTGTTTTGATTGATGAAATCAACAGATCGCCCGCAAAAACGCAGTCTGCATTGTTTGAGGTGATGGAGGAAAGACAGATCACAATGGACGGAACCCGTTATCAAATGGATGAACCTTTCATCGTCATCGCCACCCAAAACCCGATTGAGCATGAAGGAACTTACCGTCTGCCGGAAGCTCAGCTGGACCGTTTTCTGTTTAAAATCAATGTAGGTTATCCCAATCTTGAGCAGGAAATTACCATCATCAAAAACCAGCACGAAAGCCGTGTTGAAGACAAAACCGAAGGAATTAACAAAGTTCTTACAGCAAGTCAGCTGAAAACTTATCAGAATCTGGTAAAACAGATTGTTGTAGAATCTCAGCTGATAGAATACATTGCTAAAATTATTTCAAATACCAGAGAAAATCAGTTTTTATATCTGGGAGCGTCCCCGAGAGCGAGTCTGGCACTGCTTACGGCTTCAAAGGCATTTGCCGCTTTGCGTGGAAGAGATTTTGTTACTCCGGAAGACATCAAAGAAGCGAGTTTTGCTGTTTTAAGACACCGTGTCATAGTTTCTCCGGAAAGGGAAATGGAAGGCCTTACTGCGGACGAAATTATCAGACAGATATTGGAAGGAATTGAAATTCCGAGATAAGTTTTAATGAAAAATCTCTACATCCATACCCGTTTTTTTCTTGCACTCATTGTGGTAGGCATTGTGTATATTTTTGCATTCTTCTTTCCGTGGATGATGATGGTGGCGCATGTTTTACTGCTGCTCGTTTTTCTTGCGGCTATGGTAGAATACCTTTTTTTATTCAGCAAAAAAGAAAATATTTCGGCACAGAGAATTTTACCTGAAAAACTTTCCAACGGCGATGAAAATCCCGTGAAGATCGACCTTCGAAATAGTTACATTTTTAAAGTTAATGTCAATGTTATCGATGAAATACCATTTCAGTTTCAGAAGAGAGACTTTTTAATCAGAAAACAGATTGAAAGCGGAAAAAATGCTTATTTTCAATATATTTTGGAGCCAAAGGAAAGAGGTGAGTACAGTTTTGGAGCACTCAACGTCTATGCATCTTCGCCGTTGGGATTTGTGGCCAGGAGATTTAGATTTCAGAAAGATGCGATGCTTGCGGCGTACCCTTCGTTTATTCATCTGAGAAAGTATGAGCTGATGGCTTTACAGAATGAAGTTCTGTTGGGCGGAATAAAAAAAATCAGAAAGCTGGGTCACACGATGGAATTTGAGCAGATCAAAGAATATGTCCCGGGCGATGACATCCGTACCGTAAACTGGAAAGCGACTTCCAAAACAAACAGGCTGATGGTAAATCAGTTTCAGGATGAAAAATCGCAGCGTATTTTCATGATCATTGACAAAGGAAGGACAATGAAAATGCCTTTCAAAGGATTGAGTTTGCTCGATTATTCTATCAATGCATCAATGGCATTGTCTCATATTATTTTAAAGAAAAGTGACCGTGCGGGGATGATGACTTTCTCTAAAAAAGCAGAAAACAAAGTTGCTGCAGATAACAAATCTGGTCAGCTCAGAAAGATTTCCGAAGCTTTGTACAATGTAAAAACCGATTTTTTTGAAAGTGATTTCAACAGGCTGTATCAGGATGTGAAATTTTCATTAAACCAAAGAAGTCTTGTTTTGCTTTTTACCAATTTTGAAACTTTGGACGGTCTCAACCGCCAGATGAAATACCTCCGCGGAATTGCAAAAAACCATCTTCTCGTGGTTGTTTTCTTTAAAAATTCTGAACTTCATCAGCTCATCAACAAAAAGCCTGAAAACACTCAGGAAGTCTACGACCAGATCATTGCCGAGAAATTCGAATTTGAAAAGAAACTTATCATTCAGGAACTCAGGAAATACGGAATTTTCTCCGTCTACACGCTTCCAGAAAATCTGAATATTGAAGTGATTAATAAATATCTTGAGATTAAAGCGAGAGGAATTCTGTAAAATTAAAATAAAAGTAAAAAAAGCTTTTGTCAATAATTTCACCAATGCTGCATCAGATTAAGTTTTCTTTTTTTACTGATTATTTAAAGTTTATTTACAGGCCTTATTTAGTAAAGTCGCAAAAGTCTGTACACAAGAAAATTTTTGAGATATTATTTATTTACTTATTTTATTTAATCTTAAGTACTTCTATTTCAATTGCTGTTTATTATTTTATTGATACACCTCAAAGAAAAGATGATAATATTAATCTGAATTTTGGCTATATTTTTTTATCGTGCTTCTTTTTACCATTGATAGAAGAAATAGTTTTTAGACTATCCCTAATTTACTCGAGGCGTAACTTGTCTTTTACTGCTGCTGGATTATTTTTTTTAATTATTAATAATTTCCTTAAAAATCGGGACATATTTATCGGCGAAAATTATTATTTAATAAGAATTATATTCTCTATAATGATTTCAATTCTTATTGGAATCATCTTCTATTTTACTTCTAAGAAATATGAAAGAATGCTGGCTTATTTTTTTGAAAATAATTTCAGAATTATATTTTATATTTCATCACTAATTTTTGCTTTTTTACATGTATCAAATTTTGAAATAAGTTTAGATAAATTTTTAGTTTATTGTTTGTAATATTGCCACAACTGATTTTTGGACTTACTGCAGGTTTCATAAGAATAAAATATGGCTTTTTATACTGTTTATCTGTTCATATTTTCAATAATATGATTCCTACTTTAATCATTTATCTATACTTTGTATGAATTATTTTGATGATGATATATGATAACTTAAAGAGATTTTTTTGAACGTATAAAATTTCAAAATTGATTTTGTAATTTTACACTCATTACTCATTACTCATTACTCATGAAAATAACCCTCAACCGAATCAACGACGATTTTTTATTTGAATGTACCAACGCGCAGGGAAATTCAATTCTTTTAGATAACACTTCACAACCTGGAGCAAAAGGCGTTTCTCCCATGGAAAGCGTGATGATGGCTGTTGCCGGCTGCAGCGGAATTGATGTAGTTTCAATTTTAAAAAAACAAAGACAGGAAATTACAGATTTCAAAGCTGAAGTTGAAGGTGAAAGAATTCCTGTAGACGATGCAAAACCTTTTAAATCAATGGTAGTAAAATTCTTTCTGGAAGGAAATATCGATCCTAAAAAAGCCTTAAAAGCTTCGGAATTATCTTTTGAAAAATATTGTTCTGTCTCAAAAACACTCGAACCGAATGTGGAAATCAGCTACGAAGTTTTTGTAAATGGAGAAAAGGTAGTTTTATAAAATTTAAAAAAAGTTAAGCATAAAAAATCCGTTCTGTTTTGCAGAACGGATTTTATCATTTGTAAGAAAATCTATTTTTTAATAATTTTCATGCTCTTTGAAGAGCCATCATTCAAAATTGAAGTAAGGATATAAACGCCAGCTTTTAAATCAGATAACTGAATTGAAGAAGATGGTTTATCAATACTTTTTACAGCAATTCCTGAGAAATCAGTGATTGTTATTTTTCTGATGTTTTCATGATTTTTAATATTCAAAACATCCTGAAAAGGGTTAGGATATGCAGAAATTTCTTTTGTCTTATTTTGAGTTTCGGCCGTTGCCAGTTGTGGAAGTGCTTCCAGGGTAACTGTCACTTTCCATGTATTATTGTCTACCTTATTATAATCTGCAGAACATCCTGATCCTCCATACGTTCTCCATGCACGTAGCTCAAAATTAACCGTTCCTGTAAGATCATTTGCTAACGCAAGGCCTGTTCTGTTATAAGAAAATGTTCCAGTACTGCCACCACTTCCTGGGGATACAGCGCCTTCGGTATTTCCATTTGTAGAGCACACCAATATACTGCGTTGTTCACTCATCCAGCCATTGCTTGCAGTAGTCATAGTGTATGTAATATCAGTAGATTTTACTTTGAAGCCGGCAGGAATAGCAAGCGATAAGCTCCCTGGGCAACTTGTTGTACTTGCTGTACTTACTGACGTGTTATATTGTGTGTTAATGTCTCCTGCGGTATAAGTAGCTGAAATCTGTCCTGGTGTAAACTGAGTCATAACCCAGTAACTTTGTGATGATCCTCCGCAGTTAGATCTTACCCAGAAATAATAGGTCTGTCCGATAGTAAGATTATTAAGCGTGGTAGATGTGGTTCCTGCGGCAACGCTTCCTGTTGGAGTTGTAGTGGCAGTTGGAGCTGTTGCAGCAGTGCTCATATAATACTGGTATCCTGCAGAAGGTGCGCTTGCAGGTGCAGTCCAGCTTACCGATGCAGCATTAATTGTAGCTGTTGCTGTTAAATTAGTAGGCATAGCGCAGGAATTGTAAACTTCTGCTGAAAAAGCGAAAATATTAGGAATACCGCCAGTTCCTGTTTTCGTTACCGTAATGCTTTGAATAGTTTTAGATTGATTTCCTGCATCAATAGCTAAAGGGATTTGATAGAGTCTAGGGTCGCTGCTGCTGGACTCCAATGCATCAGTAGTTTTTTTAATTCTTCCAATTCCCTGAATCGCAAAATTGCTTCCCCCATACCAGTCAGAGATACTTATTGATGTAAATGTCTGTGTAGTATTATCAGCAAAATTTACGGTTACATCCACAGTACAGGCACCACTTCCACCTGTGGCAAGCATGTAAAGATTCGTTGCAGCTTTAGGTGTGGTGAAGGTAAATGTTCCGTTGTCTCCCGCGTTTTGTAATCTTAAGGAATTGTTTGCACTGTAGGAAGCCAATTGAAAGGTTAGTCCAGATGGTGAAGTTACCGCAGAGGTAATAGTTCCGTTAACGGGAAGTCCATAAGTAAGTGGTGTACTTGCAGATGTAAGTTGAAAATCCCGTGAAAGAAATGCGTAACTAACGCCGTCTACATCATTGTTGGTGCTTGCAGTTGAAGAACCAACACCATTGGCAATAACATCCGCATTGAAGCCAGCCTGAATGGGCATGGTCTGATATTGTTGTGCGTTAAACAGGTTGGTAAACATTCCGGCGAAAACAACAGCCGTGACAGATAGTAGTTTTAGTTTCATAATTTTTATTGTATGATTTATCATGCTAATATAGGAAAATGTTTATATTTATTATAGTAATAATGTAAATCATATTTCATTGTATTTTATTTAAAGAATAAGCTGAACTCTCATTTTATCTCTACATAAATATTGAAAATGAAATTACTTTTGTTTAAAGTTTAAACATAAAAAATCCTCCTTCAAAATATGAAAGAGGATATGCATAATACTTTTTTAAAAAATTTGAGGGATTAAATTAAAAATTCAATCTCGGTTTCAAAAGCTTTGCCACGGTAGCCGTCCATCCTGTCTGATGGGAAGCTCCCACGCCACGGCCGTTGTCGCCATGAAAATATTCAAAAAATGTAATGTAATCCTTGAAATTTTCATCAAAATTAAATTTGTCGTAATCTCCGTTGAACGCTCTTCTTCCATTTTCATCTTTAAGGAATATTGAGCAAAGTCTGTGGCTGATATCCTGTGCCACTTCGTCAAGATTTTTCTTTTCTCCGCTTCCTGTCGGGAACTCCACTTTCAGGCTGTTGCCATAGTAAAAATGAAAACGCTGAAGACTTTCCACAATTAAAAAGTTGATAGGAAACCAAATCGGTCCCCGCCAGTTGCTGTTTCCTCCAAACATTCGGCTGTCGCTTTCTGCAGGAGTATAATACACTACATTTTCGGTGCCGTGTACAGAAAAAATAAATGGATTTTCCTCATAAACTTTCGACATTGCGCGGATACCGTAATCGCTCAGAAACTCTTTCTGGTCAAGCATTCTGCTCAGCACTTTGGTCAGTCTGGTTCTTCTTACAATGCTCATTAAGTGTTTACGGCCATGGCCCTCTTCATCCCAGTGAGAAACCAGTTTTGCGAGTTCAGGTTTGTTTTTAAGAATCCATTCCATTCTTCCCTGGAAATTCGGCATTTTTTCAAGGAGATGATGATCAATAATTTCAACGGCAAATAAAGGAATTAATCCCACAATACTTCTCAGTCTCAGCGATACTGAATCGCCGTTCTGTAACTGTAAAACATCGTAGAAAAAGCCGTCTTCCTCGTTCCACAGACCTTTTGTGCCCTCACCAAGATTTTCCATAGCCTCGGCAATGTAGAGGTAATGTTCGAAGAACTTAATCGCCATATCTTCATAAACCTGATAATACTGAGCCAGTTCCATAGCCATTCTCATCATATTGAGTGCATACATTGCCATCCAGCTTGTACCATCTGCCTGCTCAAGATGTTCGCCGTCTCTGAGTTCCATATTCCGGTCGAAAGCACCGATGTTATCAAGGCCTAAAAATCCTCCGCCAAAAATATTTTTACCGTTTTTATCCTTACGGTTCACCCACCACGTGAAATTCAGAAGCAGCTTCTGGAATACTTTTTCCAAAAACAGGAGATCGGGTTTCCCGTTGTGTTTTTCATCAATTTTAAATACTCTGAAGCAGGACCACGCGTGAACCGGTGGATTTACATCACTCAGGTTCCATTCATAGGCAGGCATCTGTCCGTTGGGATGCATGTACCATTCTTTGGTCAGTAAGAGTAATTGATTTTTTGCAAAATTAGCGTCAATAATAGCATAAGGAACGCAGTGGAATGCCAGATCCCACGTCGCATACCAGGGATATTCCCATTTGTCTGGCATGGAGATAATATCTTTGTTGTGAAGATGATCCCATTCCACATTTCTTACATAGTCGTTAAAATTTCTTGGAGCTTCAAAATTTGGATCTCCTTTCAGCCATTTTCCAACGTTGTAGTGATAGAACTGTTTGTTCCAGAGAAGACCTGCAAAAGCCTGTCTCTGCACGTTTCTTTCATCTTCATTCAGAATTTCTTCCTGAATGTTTTTATAAAAATCATCAGCTTCACTTATTCTCTCTGCAAAAATCTGATCAAAATTTTCAAAAGGACTGTCTGTCTCTTCCGAAGAAAGATTAAACTCAAAAACTTCAGATGCACCGGCTTTGATAATCTTATTAATTGAGATTGCAGCCTTGGAACCGCGTTTTTCAGGATTAACAGTTGCTTCTTTTTTGGTGATGTAATTGTTAATCCCGTCTTTGTAGTAGGTGTTTTCTTTCTCCGGGCAACCATAGACTTTTGGTCTGTTGGTTTCGTTTTCGCAGAAAAGAGTCTCGCCCGAAGATTTAGTATAAAGTTTCTTAATACCAATACTGTCGTGGTAGATGTTGATGTGATTGTTTGAGTAAGAGTTGAGCTGCCCTTTGTATTCATTATAACCCCACTTCCAGTTGTTTCTGAACCAAAGCGTAGGCAATACAGTAAGAGGTGCATCCAATGCACTTCTGTTATGTACGGTTACTCTTACTAAGATATCATTTTTCCCGGCCTTACAGTATTCAATAAAAATGTCAAAATATTCATCATTGTCAAAAATTCCTGTGTCTATAATTTCATATTCACGTTCTTTTTTGCTGCGGCTTGCGTTTTCATTCAGAATATCATCGTAAGGAAATTCATTGATGGGATATTTGTACAGCATTTTCATGTAGCTGTGAGTCGGCGTATTGTCGAGATAATAAAAAAGCTCTTTCACATCTTCGCCATGATTCCCCTGTGGATTGCTGAGCCCAAAAAACCGCTCTTTTACCATTTTGTCTTTCCCGTTCCAGAAAGACAGGGCAAAACACAGCAGCTGTTTGTGATCGGAGATTCCCGCAATGCCTTCTTCGCCCCACCGGTAGGTATAGCTTTCAGCAATATCGTGGTTGGTGAAAGTCCATGCGTTACCGTTCGGGCTGTAGTCTTCACGCACATTTCCCCATTGTCTGTTGCTTACGTATGGCCCCCAGTTTTGCCAGTCGTGACTGTCTAATCTTTCTTTTTCTACACTCATAAAGCTCCTTTTTCTTTACGAATTTAATTTTTTTGTGATAGAAAACCAATTTTTAGTATCTGAATTATTGTTAACAGAGTTTATAAATGCTTTATTAAAGGTATTTTCGAATGTTAAATTAAATTATTTTAGTATTTAAAAATAATGATATATCTTTGCACCATTCGATCATTCACATATTGAAAATGTTATCAAGAAAGGTTGAGGGACAGACCCTGTGAAACCTTAGCAACCCTTTGCACAAGCGAAGAAGGTGCTACGTTCTACCAAAAGTTTTTATTTTTTGGACAGATAACTTACTGAAGTTCTTTTCAGCCATTTCTCATGGCATTTTCAAATTGTATTATCAAAAAGTATAATAGAATTGAAAACAGAACTGCAACATATTAATTTTCCGTATCAAACCAATTCCCACAAGGAATACAATATCTCATTAAGCTATCAGCTTTTTGGGCAAGACCTGTTTTCTGCACCTATCATTTTAATCAATCATGCATTAACCGGAAATTCAAACGTAGCCGGAGAAAAAGGTTGGTGGAAACAGTTGATTGGTGAAAATCAGGTAATTGATACCAATAAATATACAGTGCTCTGTTTCAATATTCCCGGAAACGGATATGATGATTTTTTAATTGACGATTGGTCAGATTTCACGCCTTCAGATATAGCCAGTATTTTTCTAAAAGGACTTGAAATTTTACATATTAAAAACGTTTACGCTATTATCGGAGGCTCGCTGGGAGGTGGAATTGGCTGGGAAATGCTGGCTAAAAATCCAGATCTGGCAGAGCTTTTTATTCCTATTGCCTGTGATTCTAAAACCCATGATTGGTTACACGCCCAATGTCTGGTTCAGAAATTTTTGTTAAACGGAAATGATGAGCCACTGCAGAAAGCAAGAATTCATGCGATGCTGTGCTACAGAACACCTCAATCGTTAAACGACAGATTTCAAAATACATATAATCAGGACAAACAAAAGTTAGAATCAGAAGACTGGCTGAATTATCACGGAAAATCTCTTGCCGAAAGATTTAGTTTAAAATCTTATCAGCTGATGAACCATTTACTGATGAACATCAATGCAAACGATAAAGATTTAGGTAAAATCAAAGCACGAATGCACATGATCTCTGTAGATACCGATCTTTTTTTTCCGGCTTCTGAAATCCGAATGTGTTTTACAAAGCTGAAAGCTCAAAAAGACGATGTTTTCTATCATGAGATCAAATCAATTCATGGGCACGACGCCTTTTTAATGGAATACGAACAGTTAAATTATATCATAAAAAATATTTTGTAGATGAAAGCGAATGCAAACGAAATAAAATTTTTTAAAAACAGATCAATCATCAAATTTGAAGGAGCAGACTTCTTAGGCGAAATCGGGATTGACGGAAGGGTTTTTAAGGCGCTTACCCTGGCGCGAATCAGTGTAGGAGTGATTTCTCAGCAGGCCGTTGAGAACGGATTGTCTATTCTTGTACACGAAGACGACTCTGAAAAAGCAGTAACCTGCCTAATCGAGGAGTTTGCTCCTGAAAGAAAATCAGGAAAAGTTTCTCAGATTTACAGCATCAACAATGTGTCTGTCATTGGTTTTGTGGCAGATGATTTAAATAAAATACTTTCAGAACTGGCGAGAAACAATGTTTTCCCGTTACTTTTGAATCAAAACTCAAGCGAGAAGCGTATCAATATTGTGGTGACTTCTTCTCAGGATGAGAAAACTAAAAACATCATTGAATCGGAAATTTTCAAGAAACCAAAAACGGTTCACCTGGCCATAATCGGTCACGGAAATGTTGGGAAAACTTTAATCGAGCAGGTCTTACATTCTTCCGAAGAAATTAAAAGAAGAAAAAATATCCACCTGAAAGTTGTAGCAGTAGCCAATTCCAGAAAGATTGCTTTCAATAAAAAAGGATTTGATAAAACGTGGAGCGATGAGGTTTTCGCAGCTGAAAAATCTTCAAATGTTGATGAATTAATTAATTTCTCAAAAGAAAATCAGCTTGAAAATCTGATTGTTGTCGATAATACAGCAAGTGTAGACTTCGTTAAAAACTATCAGGCTTTGGCTGAAAATGGATTTGATTTGGTCTCATCCAACAAAATTTTCAATACACTTCCGATTGAAGAATACCGTAAACTAAGATATACGTTGAACAAAAATAACAAGCGTTATCTTTATGAAACCAATGTAGGTGCAGGTCTACCATTAATTGATACAATCAAACTTTTACACCTTTCAGGTGAAAATATTACCAGAATTAAAGGGGTTTTCTCTGGAACATTGAGTTATGTTTTCAATAATTTTTCTTTGCGGGATGATAAATTTTCTACCATCGTAAATGAAGCTTTAGAAAAAGGCTTCACAGAACCGGAT
The DNA here is from genome assembly GCF_001424105.1 of Chryseobacterium sp. Leaf394. Lineage (GTDB taxonomy): Bacteria > Bacteroidota > Bacteroidia > Flavobacteriales > Weeksellaceae > Chryseobacterium. Next base: position 232,625 of record NZ_LMQH01000010.1, read on the forward strand.
CCGAGGGAAGATTTATCAGGAAACGACGTTGCCAGAAAACTGTTGATTTTGGCGAGAGAATTAGATTTAATTAATGAATTCAGTGATATCAATATTCAAAACTTAGTTCCTGAAGCACTGCTTTCAGTTTCAAAACAGGAATTCCTTTCAAGACTAGAAGAACTGGATGAAGAATACGACAAAATCAAGAAAAATCAGGAGCCCAATCATGTTTTAAGATATGTTGGTGATCTGCATGGAGATTTACAGAAAGAAAAAGGTGAGCTGGATGTGAAATTAATTTCTGTTCCTGCAACTTCTGCTTTAGGACAGTTAAAAGGTTCAGACTCAATTTTTGAAATCTATACCGAAAGTTATGGTGAAAACCCAATCGTCATCATGGGAGCCGGAGCCGGAGCAAAAGTGACTGCCCGCGGCGTATTTGGTGATATTTTAAGATTGAGTGAAACAAAATAATTTATTGTATAAAGTAAAAAGTATAAATGTAAGTAGTCCCGAAGGGACGATTTAATAAAGCATAGGATGCAATCCTATTAGTCAAAATCAGATAAAATGGAAAACGAAAATTTCGAAACCCTCGCAATAAGAACTCAAACCGAAAGAACTCAGTTTGACGAGCATTCTACGCCTTTGTATCTTACGTCAAGCTTTATTTTTGAAGATGCTGAAGATATGAGAGCGAGTTTTGCTGAGGAGAAATCAAAAAATCTGTACAGCCGATTTTCAAATCCGAACGTTACAGAATTTACAGATAAAATTGTAAAAATGGAAGGCGCAGAAGCTGGGTACGCATTTGCCACCGGCATGGCTGCGATTTACTCTACCTTTGCAACATTGTTGAATGCAGGAGATCACATCGTGAGCTGCCAATCGGTTTTTGGATCAACTCATACTTTGTTTACCAAATATTTCCCAAAATGGAATATTGAAACGACCTATTTTAAGGCTGAGGATTCTGAAAATGTAGAGCAATACATAAGACCCAATACAAAAATTCTGTATCTGGAAACACCGACCAATCCTGCAATAGAAATTTTAGACTTAGAATATTTTGGTCAGATTGCTAAAAAACACAATCTTATTTTCATTGTAGACAACTGTTTTGCGACGCCTTACCTTCAGCAGCCAATAAAATACGGAGCTGATCTGGTTGTTCATTCAGCAACGAAACTGATTGACGGTCAGGGTCGTGTTTTGGGTGGAGTGGCGGTCGGTAGAGAAGATTTAATCAGAGAGATTTATCTTTTTGCCAGAAATACAGGTCCAGCCATGTCGCCATTCAACGCCTGGGTCTTGTCCAAAAGCCTGGAAACACTGGCTATCCGTGTAGAAAGACATTGCGAGAATGCATTGAAAGTCGCAGAGTTTTTAGAAAATCATCCGAATGTTGAATTGGTAAAATATCCGTTTTTAAAATCGCATCCGAGCTATGAAATTGCCAAAAAGCAAATGAAGTTGGGCGGAAACGTCGTCGCTTTCGAAATCAAAGGCGGTATTGAAGGTGGCAGAAACTTTTTAGATAAAATAAAAATGTGCTCGCTGTCTGCCAATCTGGGCGATACCCGCACCATTGTGACACATCCGGCATCCACAACGCACTCCAAGCTATCTGATGCAGAGAGAAATGAAGTGGGAATCACCGCGGGATTGGTTCGCTGCTCGGTAGGTCTGGAAAACGTGGATGATATTATTGCCGATTTGAAGCAGGCGTTAGGATAGGATGATTTGGGCAGCTGTATCCGCCTTCCACTCCCGCTTTTTTGCCTCCGCTGCGCTGCGGCAAAAAGAGCTCCGTTCAAGTCGGGCTGCAAGAGATTCAGCGCAAAAATTAGAGAAATTAGAATATAATTTGTGTAATTAGTATTAAAAAAAATGAAAAATTCAGCACAACTATACAAAGCCCTTTCCGAGAGAATCCTGATTCTCGACGGAGCAATGGGAACCATGCTTCAGCGGTACAAATTTGAAGAAGAGGATTACCGCGGCGAGCGTTTCAAAGAATGGGAACATCCCGTGAAAGGAAACAACGACCTGCTTTCTTTGACGCAGCCTCACGCAATTGAGGAAGTTCACAGAAAATACCTGGACGCCGGAGCCGATATTCTGGAAACCAACACATTTTCCGGAACAACCATCGCAATGGCAGATTATCACATGGAAGATTTGGTGTACGAACTCAACTACGAATCTGCGAAAATCGCCAGAAAAGTTTGTGATGAGTTTACGGCTAAAAATCCTGATAAGCCAAGATTTGTGGCTGGCTCTATCGGACCGACCAACAGAACTGCAAGCTTAAGTCCGGACGTCAACGATCCGGGTTACCGTGCGATTACTTTTGAAGATTTGAGACTGGCATATAAACAACAGTCAGAAGCATTGTTGGACGGTGGTTCAGATATTCTTTTGGTAGAAACAATCTTCGACACACTGAATGCAAAAGCAGCATTATTTGCCATCGACGAAATTCAGGAAGAAAGAGGAATTCAAATTCCAATCATGGTTTCAGGAACGATTACAGATGCCTCTGGAAGAACGTTGAGCGGACAGACAGCAGAAGCATTTTTGATCTCAGTTTCGCATTTGAATTTACTGAGTGTTGGATTCAACTGTGCGTTGGGAGCCAATCAGTTAACGCCGTATTTGGAAACACTGGCGCACAATTCAGAATTCCACGTTTCGGCTTATCCGAATGCGGGTCTTCCGAATGCTTTTGGGCAGTACGATGAATCTCCAGATCAGATGGCTGCTCAGATTAAAGAATATGTAGAAAAAGGACTGATCAATATCATCGGTGGATGCTGTGGTACAACGCCGGAACACATTAAAGCCATTGCCGATTTGGTTGACAAATACGAGCCGAGAAAAGTTAAAGATTTTGTATGATTTTTGATTGTTGAAAATTTAGAACGAGTATAAAAACTTTTTTTAAATCCAAATCAACGATCTTATGGAAAAGCCATTTTACCTTAAAAATTCCGATGATACCAAACTGTTTAATGAATTAAGAAAAAGAGTGAACCAGCGCGTAGAAACACTTCCCCAAAACAGAGATGTTTACATTCAGATCAAAGCCATTATTTTGCCTTTGGTCTATTTTGGTTTGTATGTGTTTGCGCTTTTCAATGCAGATCGGCCTTGGGTTTATATTTCGAGTTTTGTTTTGATGGGGATTTCTCTGGTTTTAATTTATTTAAATTTAATTCACGAAGCCGCGCACAACAATATCTTTAAAAATAAAAAACTCAACAGTCTCGTTTTGCAGATTTTCGATGTTGTCGGAGCTAATTCCTACATCTGGAAGAAGCGGCACATCGCAGCGCATCACGCCTACCCGAACGTTGATGGCTGGGATACCGACATCGAGCAGAGCGGACTTTTACTGATCGTGCCATGGATTAAGGCTAAAGGAATTCAGAAATTCCAACACTTCTTTTTCTTTTTGGTGTATCCTTTATATTTGTTCAACTGGATGTTTATCAGAGATTTCAGAGATTTTTTTGATAAAGAGAGAGTGATTTTAAAAACGCAGGGCAGAATTCCGGTTTCGGAAAAAATTAAAATGATCAGTTTCAAATTATTTTACTTTTTCTATCAGATTGCCGTTCCGGTTTTATTTTTTAAAGTTTCAATAGGTTTGGCTTTGGCTGCCTGGTTTTTACAGGTGATTGCAGCGAGTGTTTTTGCGCTTTTTGTACTGTTGCCACTGCATCCGCTACCAGACAATGCTTTTCCTAAACTGGATGAAAAAAACGGACTTCCGTTCAGCTGGATCCGTCATCAGCTGGAGGTGACGAATGATTTAAAAGAGAACAACTGGTTTGTGAGAAATGTGTTGGGAAATTTCAACTTTCACGTTGCCCATCATCTTTTCCCGAACTACAGCTATATGTATTATAATGAAATCACAGAGGAAATTGAGCAGTTTGCCAAAGAAAATAATCTGGGCTACAAACGATTTCCAATTTTTACCGCTTTGTGCAAACATGTCGATTTGCTGAAGCAAAATGCAAACAACGCCTATTTTATTTTAGAAGAATAAATTTTTTAAAATATAAAAGTTGTATGTTGAGGACAGTTGATGATAATGAACTGAGTGTGCTTTTAAAAGGTTAAGGTTTTGTAAAACTCAAAACAGTAAGCATTTAAAAAAACTTAGTGTTCAAAATGATGATAAAAATTTAAATTAAAAACAAATCAATTTAGCGATTCCAAATATTGGTAAACTGAACTGATCAATTGTTAGATTAAAAAAAACATGAAATATTTAAGATTGTCGGGGCTTGAGCCACTGATTATTACTCCGGAATCAAATTTTATCAACGTTGGTGAAAGAACCAATGTTGCCGGATCTAAAAAGTTTTTAAGATTAATAAAAGAAGAGAAATTTTCTGAAGCCTTAGATATCGCAAGAGATCAGGTAGATGGCGGTGCTCAGATTCTTGACGTGAATTTTGACGACGGTTTGATCGACGGAAAAGCTTCCATGATTAAATTCCTGAATCTTATTGGTTCCGAACCGGATATTTCCAAAATCCCAATCATGGTCGATTCTTCCAAATGGGAAATTCTGGAAGCTGGTTTACAGGTTGTTCAGGGGAAATGTGTGGTGAATTCGATCAGTTTAAAAGAAGGAAAAGAAGAGTTCGTAAAACACGCAAAAGCCATCAAAAGATATGGAGCTGCGGTGATTGTTATGGCATTCGATGAGGTCGGACAAGCTGATAATTACGAAAGAAGACTTGAAATTACCAAACGTTCCTACGATATTTTGGTGGATGAGGTTAAATTTCCTGCTGAAAATATTATTTTCGATTTAAATATATTTCCGGTCGCAACGGGAATGGATGAACACCGTCGCAACGCAATCGATTTCATTGAAGCAACCCGTTGGGTAAGACAAAATCTTCCTTACGCCTCGGTGAGTGGAGGTGTTTCCAACGTTTCGTTCTCGTTCCGTGGAAATGATACGGTGCGTGAAGCGATGCACTCAGTTTTCCTTTATCATGCGATTCAGGCTGGGATGAACATCGGTATCGTAAATCCAGCCATGCTTGAGGTGTATGATGAAATTAATAAGGAACTTTTAGAACTCGTTGAAGATGTAATTCTCGACAAAAGAGAAGATGCTACCGAGCGCCTTTTAGATTATTCTGAACGGAATAAATCGGTTAAAAAAGAAAAAGTAGAAGAACTCGAATGGCGTACTCATCCTTTGCAGGACAGAATCACACATTCTTTGGTTAAAGGTATCGACCGTTTCATCGAAGAAGATGTTGAGGAAGCCAGATTACAGTCTGAAAGGCCACTCCACGTCATAGAAGTTAATCTGATGACCGGAATGGGCGTTGTCGGAGATTTATTCGGAAGCGGAAAAATGTTTCTTCCACAGGTAGTAAAGTCTGCGAGGGTAATGAAAAAAGCCGTAGCCTACCTGCAGCCATTCATTGAAGCTGAAAAAGATGTGGCTCAGAAACCTAACGGGAAAATTCTGATGGCAACCGTGAAAGGCGACGTTCACGATATCGGAAAAAATATTGTGAGTGTGGTTTTGGGTTGTAATAATTATGACATTGTCGATTTGGGCGTAATGGTTCCTGCCGAGAAAATTATTCAGGCAGCCATTGATCACAACGTGGATGTTATTGGTTTGAGTGGATTGATCACGCCAAGTTTGGATGAAATGGTCTACATCGCCTCAGAACTGGAAAGACAAAACCTAAATTTCCCTTTATTAATCGGTGGTGCAACAACCTCGAAAGCGCACACTGCGGTAAAGATTGATTTAAAATATAAAAACGCCGTAGTTCACGTAAATGATGCTTCCAGAGCGGTAAACGTGGTGAGTTCATTATTAGGAGATCGTAATAAAGAATATGTTGATGATTTGAAAAATGACTATTCAGATTTTAGAGAAAAGTTCCTAAACAGACAGGTTGATAAAAATTACGTTACCATCGAAGATGCCCGAAGAGATAAATTTAAAATCGATTGGGAAAACGAAGAAATTTTCACTCCTAACAATTTGGGAATTCAGGTTTTTGAAAATCAGGATTTGGAAGAATTGATTCCGTTTATCGACTGGTCGCCGTTTTTCAGAAGCTGGGATCTGCACGGGAAATATCCGAATATTTTTGATGATAAAGTTGTGGGTGAACAGGCAAAAGAACTGTTTGCAGACGGTCAGAAAATTTTAAAGAAAATTGTTGATGAAAAACTTTTGGTTGCCAAAGCGGTCTTCGGAATTTTCAAAGCCAATTCAACCGAGACGGATGACATTTTAATTTATGATGAAAATAATCAGGAAAAAGTCAAGTTTTTAACGCTGAGACAGCAGGTTCAGAAATCAAAAGGTAAAGATTATATCGCACTGAGTGATTTTATTGCACCTAAAAGTTCAGGAAAGACTGATTACATGGGCGCTTTCTGCGTGTGTACAGGTTTCGGAACTGATGAACTGTCTGATCAGTACGAAAAAGACAACGACGATTATAATGCTATCATGGTAAAAGCCATTGCCGACCGTTTTGCAGAGGCGTATGCAGAATTTTTACATAAAAAAGTCCGTACAGAATATTGGGGTTATGCCAATCAGGAAAATTTGAGCAACGAAGAATTAATTGCCGAAAAATACAAAGGAATTCGTCCGGCACCGGGCTATCCCGCCTGTCCGGATCATTTGGAAAAACATGCGATATGGGATTTGCTGAAGGTAGAAGAAGAAATCGGAGTTTATCTTACTGAAAGTTTAGCAATGTTCCCGACCGCAGCTGTTTCAGGATATTATTTTGGAAGCCCGCACGCCAAATATTTTGGTTTAGGAAAAATTTCAGAAGATCAGCTGAAAGAATATTCTGTAAGGAAAGGAATTTCTCTACAGGAAGCCCGAAAATGGCTGAACCCGAATTTAGCAGATGGAATTTAAACTATGGGAAAAGAATTAATAGAAAAGGTTTTTAAAAAATTTGAAAATCATTTAAATATTGAGAAAAATAATAGAATTGTTTTCTCTGGAAAATTTGGAATTGGAAAATCTTATTTTTTGAATGTATTTTTTAGTGACGAAAAATATGAAAAAGAGTATTTTCCAATTTTTATAAATCCGGTAAATTATTCAGTTTCAAATAATCAAGATATTTTTGAATTGATAAAGTTTGACATACTATTTCAGATTCTAGAAAAAAATATTATTGACTTTGAAGATTTTGATTTTCCAATAGGAAATTTAGTTTATCAATATTTCTCAAATAAATTTTTGAATGATTTTATTTCAAATATAGATTTATTAGGAGAAACGGTTATTGAAGAACAAGTACCTAAATCTTATTCAATAATCAAAAATGTTGGGAAATTACTTTCAAAAATTTCTGAAATTAACAAAGGTGATTTTGATAATTTCAAAAAAGAAATGGAATCAGATCCAGATTTAAAAATTATTAAAAATTTTTTTGATAAAGAAGAATTAAAAATTGGTTCTCTTTATGAAAATAATGCAGTTTCTCAGCTCATTTATAAATTAATAAAAGATATTGAAACGAGAACTGAAAAGAAACCTGTTTTGGTTATTGATGATTTAGATAGAATTGATCCTGAGCACATCTTTAGAATCTTAAATATCTTCTCTGCACACGATAAATTGGGTGAAAATAAATTTGGATTTGAGAAGGTCATTTTAGTTTGTGATATAAATAATATTAAACATATTTATCATCATTTTTACGGAGAGCATGTTGATTTTTTTGGATACATAAATAAATTTTATTCTTTAGAAGTTTTTGAATATTCGAATAAAGATTATGCAAAGTGGTTTAATGAAAATTTTAAAGAAGATGCTTATAGAAATGGTAATATTGATTTTTTAGGCTACATACTATCAGATGCTATTTCAAAAAATTATATTTCTGCAAGACAGTTGTTTAATGACGATTTCTCAAGAAAAGGTGTGACAAATTTTTATAATTTTAGTAATTCTCAAAATTACGATGTATTATTTAAACATAAATATATCAATATATTCTCTCTATTTAAAAGCACATATATACTACTCAAGACTATAATTCGGTATTTTGGCGATTCGAATAATTTTATAAAATATGTGCAAAACGTTGAATTTAATCAATTGTCAAAATACCAGAATGTAGTTGGAGAACTATACCTATTTATAGATTTCAAAAAGGAAAAAAATGAGGATAACAACAATAATCTCCTTGTTACCCCATACAAGTTTAGCATAAATTTTAAGCATGGAAGATTTGAGTTTACTGGTGATTTTGTTAATGCTGATCTAAAATCTCTTTTAATAGATGCAATTGTGCAGTATAATGAAATAATAGAAATTTAACTAGAATATAATAAATGAAAATCACAGACCACATAAAAAACGCCAACGGCAAAACTCTTTTCTCCCTCGAAGTGGTTCCGCCTCAAAAGGGAATCGGGATTGAAGATTTATATAAAAATATCGACCCGTTAATGGAATTTAAGCCTCCATTTATCGACGTCACGACTTCAAGGGAAGAATATATTTATATTGACAAAGGAAACGGTTTGATGGAACGCCGTATCACGAGAATGCGTCCCGGTACGTTAGGAATTTGTGCGGCAATTCAGCATAAATACAATGTAGATACTGTTCCACACTTGCTTTGCGGAGGTTTTACCAAAGAAGAAACAGAATATCTTTTGGTAGACTGTATGTATTTGGGAATCGACAATATTATGGCGCTTCGTGGCGATGCGATGAAGGGTCATCAATATTTTGAAGCCACTCCCGGCGGTCACTCAAGTGCTATGGATTTGGTGAATCAGATCAACAATTTGGGAAGAGGAAAGTATCTTCACGACGATCAGGCTTGCGATGAACACAACAAATTCTGCATCGGAGTTGCCGGTTATCCCGAAAAACATATGGAAGCTCCGTCAATGAATTACGATCTGAAATGGCTCAAGCAAAAAGTGGATGCCGGCGCAGATTATATCGTCACCCAAATGTTTTTTGACAATAAAAAGTACATCGAATTTGTTACCAAAGCCCGTGAAATGGGAATCACGGTTCCAATCATTCCAGGAATTAAACCGATTGCTACTAAAAAGCATTTAAAATTACTGCCACAGGTTTTCAAAATTGATTTGCCTGAAGATTTGATTAATGCCGTGGAAAGTGCGAAAAATAATGAGGCCGTAAAACAAATCGGCGTGGAATGGGCCATTAGCCAATGCAAGGAATTGCTTGATTTTGGCGTTCCCGTACTTCATTTTTACTCGATGGGTAAAAGTGATAATATTAAAAAAGTGGCTGGAGAGCTGTTTTAAATAGTTAGTAAATGTGAAAAGATAAGGCTTCAGAAATTTTCTGAAGCCTTATTGTTTATATTCTGTCTGATATTGAATCAATTGATCAAAAACACTTTTCGTTGTCGGTTTTGAAGAATTGGTATTAAAAATAAACATTCCGCTGTCGATATTAAAAAAGTATTTTTTTGTATCATCACTCACCGAAAACCATTTCAACAGTCCATTCACCAGATTGATATCTTCCCATCTTATTGACGATTCATCCAGATTAAACGTATGCGGATTCTGATTTAAAGTATCTCTGAAAATGATCTTACGGTCTTCAATATAAATCATTCCGCTTCCCTGAAACGCTTTCAGTTTAAAGAACTCATTTTGCGTATTTCCCATATTGTACCGTACAAAAGCATGATATTCCGGAGTACCAATTTCATCCAGGAGAATTTTCTGTTTTTTCTTTCTGCTTTGTGCCGCCAAGTATGCAACCAGAAAAATAATTGCAGGAATAGACAACAGAAAAATGAAAAATAAGATAACAACAAAAACTAATGGTTCCATGATTTGATTTTTTTAAATTTTAAACTGTCGGATGCTTTTCAAACTCCTTTGTGCGGTCAAATAAATATCGGTAAGTCGCCAGTTTTCTTGTCACTTCAGTCTCCAGATGTTTTGCAAGCCCCAGCATTTTTGGGTTAAAATCCCCAATCCACTGCATTTCAAAATCCTCAAATTTTGTTGCCACACGGAAATGGTTGGCCGCCTCTACGATGAGGTAACCTTCAACCCCTTTATTTTGCCACTCCGGAAGAACTCCAAAAATTAAACCAACGAACTTGGAATTATGCTTAAAAGTTTTGTAATAAAGAAACTTCAGCTTATCTAAAAATCCAAATTTCCCATTGAGATATTTAAACCATTGATTCAGATCCGGAATATTGATCCACATCGCAATCGGATTTCCACTTTTATAAGCGAACCACGCAATATGTTCATTCATTACAGGTTTCATCGTGTTGAAAAGTTTTTTGACGTCATTCAGAGTCATCTGCTTTCCGCCACCGTGGCTTTCCCATGATTTGTTATAAATTGTATAAAAATCTTCAGCAAACTTATCCATATTGGCCCTGGTCACACGTTTAGACGAAAAATTTTCGTTTTTAGAATGCTTGGCGTGCATAATATTGAAAATCCTTGAAGTAGGAGCGTGGGCTTTTCTGCTGAAGCAAAGTTGGTTATAATAGATTTGAAATCCGTAATTCTCAAATAGATCTTTGTAATAAGGGAAATTGTAATTCATCCCGTACAGAGGTTCAGAAAAACCTTCAATGAGTACACCCCAAAATTTATCGCGTTCCCCGAAATTTATTGAACCATCCATCGCTTCTATACCTCTCTGCTGAAGCCAGTTTTTACAGTGGTCAAATATGAAGTTGGCAGTCTCCTGATCATTAATGCAGTCAAAAAATCCTATCCCGCCGGTGGGTTGTTTTTCGATGTATTGCTTATTGATAAAAACAGCAACTTTTCCAACTGTCTTATGATCTTTTTTAAACAGAAATCTTTTGCATTCACCAGTCGTAAAACACTTGTTTTTGCTGTTGTCAAAAACGCTTTCAATGTCTTTGTCTAAAGGCCGGATATACGCTTTGTCATCTTTATAAAGTCTCGCTGGAAACTCCAGAAATTCCTTTTTTTGTGCGCTATTCAGTACTTCTTCTGCAATGATCATAATTTTTCAGGCTAATATAAGGTGAAAGGTAATTCAAATTTGGGGCAAATTAAAATGTAGAATTAATTTTATCCGTATTTTTGTTGCAAAATAAATAAAAATGGTTGATTTTACCGATAACGATGATGATATTTTCACAGGGAAAGAGCATACGCCGATTCGTGAAGATGCCTTTGAGAAATCGCCACAGGAAAAGATAGAAAAAATTACTGAACTTTTTGGAGAAATCATGGAAACACTTGGTCTTGATATGACCGATGATTCATTAAAAGATTCTCCCAAAAGAGTTGCAAAAATGTATGTAAATGAAATTTTCGGTGGATTACTTCCTGAAAACAAACCCGGAATTTCTACATTTTCAAACAAATACAAATACCGCCAGATGTTGGTGGAAAAAGACATCACAGTTTACTCATTCTGCGAGCATCACTTTCTGCCAATAATCGGAAGAGCACACGTTGCGTATATTTCAAGTGGTGACGTAATCGGACTTTCAAAAATCAACAGAATTGTTGATTACTATGCGAAAAGACCACAGGTTCAGGAGAGACTGACGATGCAGATTGTTGATGCCCTAAAAGATGCTTTAGGAACTCAGAATGTTGCCTGCATTATCGATGCAAAACACCTGTGCGTAAACTGCAGAGGAATAAAGGATACTGCAAGTTCAACCATTACTGCAGAATTGAGCGGGATTTTCAGAACCAATCCGATTACCAGACAGGAGTTTCTGCATTATGTAGGAAGCCACGCGAAACTGGATTATTAAATGCGATGATTAATCAGATTATAAAAAGAAATATCAGATTACTTTCCGAAAGATATGGATATGAAATATCTTATTTCAAGAATGTAGTTTTGATAAAAAATGAAAAGAATTTCATTGAAATTTTCTCCAAAGTTAAAGATTATATTGAAGTTAAATATAATTTTGAAAAGGGAACTTTAGAGATTGAAATTCAGGATTTTGAAGTTTATGATCTGTTAATCAAAATTTTCCGAAGAAAAGAATTAGAAAAAGTGAATTTAAATCCAATGGATCCTTTAAATCTGGCTGATCTTGAAGAAGAGTTTGGATGTTTAAGTAAATTCGAAGAAAAACTTACATCCCTTATAAATTCAGAAGTTAATTATTCTGATCTAGGGGGAAATAGAGTTTTAACAGAACTTTATCAAGATATTTTAATTTTAAGAGACGACATTGGAGCTTCAAAATCTAATGTAATAAATATAAGCAATGATAAAATTTAGAAAAGTTTCAAGCCAGATTTTCATCACAACCATTATTTGTTGTGGCTAATTTGTAATGAATTAATTTCAAATTTCAAACCTCAAATTTCAAATCAAATAATGCAATTAAAAATATACAATTCGCTCACAGCGGAAAAAGAAATATTCACACCAATCCACGAAAATAATGTCGGGATGTACGTTTGTGGACCGACGGTTTACAGCAATGTGCACTTGGGAAATGTGCGAACTTTTCTTTCTTTCGATTTTATTTACCGAAGCTTAATGCATTTGGGATATAAAGTTCGTTACGTAAGAAATATTACTGATGCTGGGCATTTAACTGACGATGGAGACGTCAACAACGACCGTTTCGTGAAGCAGACCCGTCTTGAAAAACTGGAACCCATGGAAATCGTGCAGAAATATACAGTCGATTTTCATAAAGTTCTGGAAATGTTCAATCTTCTGCCGCCAAATATTGAACCTACAGCAACCGGTCACATTGTTGAACAAATCGAACTGACTCAGAAATTAATCGAAAAAGGTTTTGCTTACGAAAGCAACGGTTCAGTTTATTTTGATGTTTTAGAATACAACAAAAGAGGTTTGAATTACGGTGAACTTTCAAAACGTAATATTGAAGAACTTTTTGCCAACACCAGAGATCTTGACGGACAGGGCGAAAAGAAAAACCCACAGGATTTTGCCTTGTGGAAAAAAGCTTCTCCTGCTCACATCATGCGTTGGAATTCTCCCTGGGGAGAAGGTTTTCCGGGATGGCACCTTGAATGTACTGCGATGAGCACGAAATATCTGGGCGACAAATTCGATATCCACGGAGGTGGAATGGATTTAAAATTCCCACACCATGAATGTGAAATCGCACAGGGAAAAGCCTGCAATGAAGTTGAACCGGTTAATTACTGGATGCACGCCAACATGCTGACCATGAATTCACAGCGTATGAGCAAGTCAACTGGAAATTATATTTTACCTAAACAGTTGGTTTCAGGTGAAAACGATTTTTTCGAAAAACCTTTTCATCCTACAATCGTTCGTTTCTGCTTTCTTCAGGCGCACTACAGAAGTGTTTTGGATATTTCCAATGACGCAATGCTGGCCAGCGAAAAAGGTTTCACAAGAATGATGGAGGCGGTAAAAGTTTTAAATTCAATTACGCCAAATGATCAAAAAGAATCTGGTTTTAATCTGAAGGAATGGAAAGCCAAAGCGTATGATGCTCTGACAGACGATTTCAACTCTCCGGTTTTGATTGCACATTTATTTGAAGCTGTGAAATTTATTTTTGCTTTAAAAGAGGAAAAAGAAACAGTTTCTACCGACGATTTAGCAGATTTAAAATCAACTTTAAATGCTTTGATATTCGATGTTCTGGGTCTTCAGGCAATTGAAGAAAATAATAATGAAAAGCTGGATCAGACGTTACAGGTTTTAATCGAACTGAGAAATCAGGCAAGAAAATCTAAAAACTTTGAGCTTTCAGACCAGATCAGAGACAAACTTTTAGCTGAAGGAATTGAACTGAAAGACGGAAGAGACGGAACTTCATATGTTTTAAATTAAAAGGATTTCTCCTAAATACATCTCCCGCAGATTTTTTGCATGCAGCAGATTTAAAAAAGTAATTTGTTGCCTGAGCTCTAAAATCTGCGGGATTTTTTGTGCCATTAACAAATGAAATATTCTCAATCATGGCCTCAACCTCAACCTCAACCTCAACCTTAACCTTAGCCTCAACCTAAAAAAAAATTCTTTCCAATTCAAAAAATGTTTAACTTAGTAAGACTAAAACAATTACAATTTAAATATTGAAAATATGAAAAAACTTTTATTCCCTATTGTTCTGTTGGTACTCGGAAATACAGTCAATGCACAGCAAGACTTTTTTGCGCTGGCAGGTAAAGATTCTCCAAGAATTGAGTTCAACGACATCCGTGCGATGAATACGGATGGCGGTTCAGGAACACAGATTTTCACATCTGTTTCGCAATCTGAAGTGTTTTCACAAAATTCCAGAACGAAAGTTGCTGAAGATAAAGCTTCTTACGGAAATTCTCAGGCGATGAATCTGGCTGCACTCGCTACAGATTTATCACAGGAAAATCTGATTTATATGCCTATGTTTTCTTCAAATATTTACGTTTTGAATCAGAAAACAAAGCAAATTACTTTGGTTGAAAATAATGTAGCAAAGGTAACATCCTGCGACATTAATTCTCACATTACAAGAATGACTTTAGGCTACGATGGAGCTGTTTATGCACTGAATAATGCCGGAACACAATTGCTGCAGATTTCAAAGAAAAACGGACAGTATTCTGTTTTAGATTTAGGTATTGTGAAAGATGCCGCTTCCAATGGTAAAAACTCGTTTACAGCAATGGAGACTGGTTTTGGTGGGGATATGATTTCGGATGCAGAAGGTAATTTTTATGTTTTTGCTGCTTCAGGCAACGTGTTTAAAGTGTCTCCTAAAAATCTTGAAGCCTACTTTTTAGGTAAAGTCTCTGGTCTTCCTGAAAATTATTCAGTTAATGGTGCTGCAGTAAATTCCAAAGGTAAAATCGTGGTGGCAAGTGCTAAAGGTAATGCTTTATTTGAAGTGAATTTCGAAAGTCTGGAAGCAAAACAGTTGGCTGGAGAAACCAATCTTCATATTTATGATCTGGCGAGCAAATATTTTCTGAATGACAGAAAAGCAGTTGAAACTACTCCGATAATCAATGCTGAAATCTATCCGACAAGAGTGGATGAGAATTTCATTTACGTCAATTTAAATCAGACAAAAATCAAAGGAAATATAAAAGTTGATATTTTTGATCTTTCAGGTAAAAATGTTTTGAGCAGAAAAATCTCTGTGAAAGACGGAAATCTTAATGAAAAAATTGAATTGTCCAATCTTTCTCAAGGTGCTTATCTCGTAAGTATTTTTGATAATTCAGGAAAAGTAATTGCTTCGAAAAAAGTTCTTAAAACTAAATAGCTTCAATTTTGCCATTTATATGTGTGCCTCTCAAATTTTAATTTGAGGGGCTTTTTAATAAATAATTGATGCAGAAAATCAGTTGTTTTACGTTATAAAACACTATTTTTATCCAAAAATAGATAGATGAAATTATATTTTAGTATAAGATATATTGCAAAACAGGGAGAAAATTTATTTGTTTCAATCAATTCCGATGATCAAGGGAAGCACGATCACCAGATGCAGACAACAGAATTTGGTGTCTGGAAAACGGAAGTTGATTTTTTTTCTAAAAACATCTCATACAAATATTGCGTAAAAGATGAACAGGGCAACGTTATTTCTGAAGAGGGAGTTAATCATGAGCTATCATTTCCGCACACGTACAAAGAGTTTGTGATCTCTGATGTCTGGAACAAAAAAAACTTTCCGGAAAATTATCTTACCAACAAGATTCTTAAAAACAAGCTGACAGGTTTTAAACCTGAAAAAAACAGCATTCTAAAAAAACATACCCATCTTTTCAAAATTGCTGCACCAGTTTATCATCCTAACTGGAAGATAGCACTTTTCGGAAGTTCAGAATCACTTGGAAATTGGGATTACAACAGGGCAGTCGTTTTTTCTCAAACCGATTTTGGCGTTTGGGAAGTTTCGGTAGAAATTTCAGAACATTATCCTGTAGAGTATAAATACTGCATTTTTGACAGTGAGCAGAATAAAATCATCGATGTAGAATCTGGGGCTAACAGATTGGTTTACCCGAATTCAAACAAAGAGGTTCTGCACATCGTTTCGGATCATTATTTTAAGTTTAAATCTTATCAGATGTACCATGACGCCGGTGTTGCGGTACCGGTTTTTTCACTGAGAACTGAAGACGGTTTCGGTGTAGGTGAATTCCCGGACTTGAAAAAACTGGCTGACTGGAACAATGAAACAGGTTTAGGCATCATTCAGATATTACCAATCAACGATACGACGGCAAATTACACGTGGACAGATTCTTATCCTTACGCAGCGGTGTCAGTTTACGCTCTGCATCCACAATATCTTTCTTTGGAAAAACTTGATTATGCTCTGCCGAAGGATTTAGTTAAAGAATACAGTGTTCAGAAAGAAGAATTGAATTCCCTAGAACTCATCGATTACGAAAAAATGATTTCCGGGAAATGGAAATTTATAAAAGCGGTTTTTGAGGAGCAGAAAGAAAAGATTTTTAAGGACAGAAATTTTAAAAAGTTCATAAAAGATAACGAAAGCTGGCTTGTACCTTATGCATCATTTTGTGTTTTAAGAGATAAATACAAAACCCCGAATTTCGGAGAGTGGAAAACGCATAAAAAGTATATCGCAGGTAAAATTTCTCAGCTTTTTACGGCTAAAAATAAAGATTACGAGGCGGTTATGCTTCATTCATGGGTGCAGTTTCAGCTTCATAAGCAGTTGAAAGATGCGGTTGATTACATGCACGGTCTGGGGATTTCCATTAAAGGAGATCTGCCGATCGGAATTTACCGTTATTCCGTGGAAGCGTGGACAGAACCTGAATTATTCGGAATGGATTTTCAGGCAGGAGCACCGCCGGATCAGTTTACAGATTTAGGTCAAAACTGGGAATTTCCGACCTACAATTGGGAAGCGATGAAAAATGACGGCTACCAATGGTGGAAAAACAGATTCAAAGCTTTGGAGCAGTATTTTGATGCGATGAGAATTGATCATATTCTTGGATTTTTCAGAATCTGGAGAATGCCGATTTCGGCAACGCAGGGGATTTTGGGGTATTTTTATCCTGCGGTTCCTGTAACTGAGGAAGAATTCAGAAATCTTCATCTGCCGTTTGATTTTGACCGTTACTGCAAACCTTATATTAACGATCATATCCTCTGGAAATATTTTGGTGAAAACCACACCAGAGCTTTGGAATATCTGAATCATAATCCTGATGGTACGTACACTTTTAAACCTGAATTTGATACTCAGAGAAAGCTGTCAGATCATTTTAAGAAGAAACCTAATGTAGATATCGGCGAGCAGTTAATTTCTCTGGCGGCAAATGTTCTTTTTTTAACGGAAGAAAAAGATCGAGAAACGGTTTACCATCCACGATTTAATGTATATAAAACAGAATCTTACCAGTATTTATCTGATTGGGAAAAACGGACGATCTACCATCTTTATAACGACTATTTCTTCAAAAGACAGGATGGTTTATGGTACGAAAAAGCGATGGAAAAACTTCCTGTAATCCTGAATGCTACAGAAATGCTGATCTGCGGTGAAGATCTCGGTCTTGTTCCGGACTGTGTGCCTGTGGTGATGGATGAGCTGGCAATTGTGGCTTTAAAAGTGCAGAGAATGCCTTCCGAAAATGTACCTTTTTACAATCCCAAGCGTGCGGATTACATGAATGTTGTAACAGCTTCTTCACACGACAGTTCTACTCTGAGACAGTGGTGGAAAGAGGATTCTGAACTTACACAGAAGTACTTCAATGAGCAGCTCAACCAATACGGAAAGGCTCCCGACAGCTTAGAACCCTACTTGGCTGAAATCATTATGAAGCAGCATCTTTACAATGATTCTATGCTGGCAATATTCCCGATTCAGGAGTTTTTGGCAACGGAAGAATCACTTTCAAATCCGAAGATTGATAATGAAAGAATTAATAATCCAGCTGTTTTCCCGCACTACTGGAGATACAGAATGCATGTGGGTATTGAAGAACTCAATAAAGAAGAAAACTTCAATTCAAAGATTAAAAACTGGATTGAAGACAGTGGAAGATTATAAATTTAACAACTGATTATCAGTTGTTTAAATTTAAATTAAAAGAAGTTTTATCGAAAGATTTAACTTCTTTTTTTTTCCTATATCCAAAAGATAGAATTGAGAGATTCAAAACATTATAAACAATTAATGATTATAGAAATGAAAAAAATACTTTTGGGATTTGCTTTGGGATTTGCGACTTTGTCGATGGCTCAGCAATATCCAAATTACGGATACGGAGATAATGGTTACTCTGACGGATATTACAGTGATGAAGACGATCAGAATTATTTCCCTGATGATTATTACTACAATTATCCGCAGGATTACTATCCGCAGGATTATTATCAGAGCTATTACAACGATTACAGAAACTCAGTTACCAATATCAACTGGAATGTGTTTTTCAGACAGAACAGATTAACGAGATGGCAAATCGATCAGATTTTATATCTGAACAGCCTCTACAGTAATTTTGCAACATGGAATAATTTCTACAGTTACAATCCGGACAGATGGTATTACGACAGATTCTACGCTTTGGAAAGAATTATGGGACCGAGAGTTTTTATGGTTTTCCAGAATAACTATTACAGAGGAAATGCGCCGATTGTTTATTTCCAGAATTACAGAAGAAGTTATTATGCGCCAAGATTCAGAGTGATGCCTCGATACCGAAATGTAAATATCAATATTTATAAAGTTAACAGAACAGAATTCAGAAGAACAGCAAATCCTACACTAAATGTAGTGAGAGGTTCGGGCTTCAGAAATAATTCCGAATCAGGTTTCAGAGGAAATGCAGGAAACAGCGGGACAAGAAATCCGAACGGTGGTTTCAGAGATAATAACAACCCGGGAACAAGACCTTCAAATGGAGGTTTCAGAGACAACAGCAATTCTCAACCTCGAAGCAATGGCGGTTTTAGAAATGAAAGCAGTAAGCCGAGATCAGAGAACAGCCAGCCGAGAGGTGGTGGATTCAGAAATGAAAGCAGTCAGCCGAGAACTGAAAGCAGCACACCGAGAAGTGGAGGATTTAGAAATGAAACCCGTGCGCCAAGAAACGAGAGCAGTGCACCTAGATCAGGTGGAGGTTTTAGAAATGGAGGAGAATCGAAGCCACAGAGAAGTGAAAGCCCTTCTGGAAGAGGAAATTCCGGTGGTGGAGAAAGAAGTGGAGGGTTCAGAACCCGTTTAGCAGGAAATTAGTTTTCATATATTATATTTGAGTGGTGTAGAGAGTAGGTTTTGTTGCCTACTCTCTTTTTATTTGTAATTATGGGTGAATTATTAATAATTAAATTTAACATTTTTTATGAAATTAATTTTTAACTTTTAAATAAAATCTATATCAAACCAATACAAAACAATTAATTAAACCTTTAATAAAATGAAAAAATTAATATTATCAATCGCATTAGTAGGATTCGGAAGTTTGGCAATGGCTCAGCAAGCACCTACACCTGAACAGAGAGAAGCTAAAAGAGCTGAAATGCAGCAGAAGATGCAACAGAGAGAAAAGGATCATTTGGATAAAATGCAGAAAGATCTGAATTTATCTAAAGATCAGGTTGCCAAAGTTCAGGCACTCCATGACAAGAAAAGAGCAGAAAGAAAGGCTGATTTCGATAAAAATAAAGATATGAGAATGGCGAAGATGAAGGAGATGAAAGACAAAAGAGCACAAATGGATAACGAAATGAAAAGCATTCTGAATCCTGAACAGTACAAAAAATGGGAAGCCGACAGAAACGCAAAGATGGAACAGCGAAAAATGGCAATGAAAGACAGAAAAAAAGGCGACAGACCTCACCACAAGCCAATGAGACCGGCAGTGGAGCCTACCAAATAGTGAGTTCATAATTTGATTTTTTAATGTGTGGTTTGAGCGGAAAATTTATTTTCCGCTCTTTTTTTTACTCAAATCAGAAAGTCGGATGAAGGAAAATCTGAAGCCTAGTTTTTATCTAATCTAAAATTAAATTTCTTTCATCGTTTTACCAACCGCCTTATATTCCGTAAATTTGATGATAAATTAAAAATTATGGTAAGCGAAAAAATTGCACAACTTATAAACGAACAAATAGCACACGAGCAATATGCTGCTCAATATTATCTTTCAATGTCTGCATGGTTTTCTGCAAGAGATCTTGACGGAATTGCCAATTACTTCAGAGTTCAGAGCAAAGAAGAACTGATGCACGCAGACAAAATGTTTGACTATTTAAATGACGTAGGCGGAGAAATCATCATCGGCGAAATTGCAAAACCTCCTCACGAGTTTCTTAATGCAACAGATATCTTCGAAAAAGCTTTGGAGCACGAAAAAAAAGTAACAAGAAGTATTTTCAATATCGTGAAAAATGCCAATGACGAAGGAGATTTTGCTACAACATCTTTCCTTCAGTGGTTCATCAACGAGCAGGTAGAAGAGGAAGCAAGTGCTTCACAATATGTAACCAAAATCAAAATGGTTTGCGACAACCCTTCAGCTTTATACCTTTTTGACCAGGAGCTGGCAACAAGAAAATTTGTTCCGGACACAAAAGCATAAGATTTTAAAATTAAATATTCTAAACCCTGAAAATTCATTTTTCGGGGTTTTTCTTTGTCTGGATTTAACTTAAAAATGATATCCGTAAAAATACGGTAGTGAAATAGGGAAAATACTGTTTTTTAGTAACTGAATTTTCTTCATTTTTGTAGAAAACTAATTAACATTATGGGACAAGAATTTGACAGAAGAGAAAGAGGCGGCGCAAACAGCCTGAGTGCAGATTTTATTAAAGCCGCAGTAGAACAGTACAGAACCAATCAGCTGCAATGTACAGCTGATAATCTGGGAGTAAAAGATGCTCATTCGATTTGGTTTGATCTGCCTAAGCTCAAAAAATTTATAGCTGATATAGAAAATTTGGCAGGAAGTTCAGATTCATCGGTTACGGATGCAGATCTGGGAATAAGAATGTATTACGCGGCGTATCCAGAGAATTGTGAGGATGCAGATATTAAAAAAGAATATCACAAATGCCATACCCTCATTATGATTCCGACCAAAAAAGACAGTTCATCTGGGCAGACAATTCACAGAGATTTTAATCCATTAGAAAGCACTGACGACAGAAGACTTGCTTTGGCTACAGTGAATGCAATGGCTCAAAATCACGGCAGTCTTGCGCCTCCAGATAATTGTGATGGAGAATCATATTAAAATTAACAGTACATGGAATTTTTTCGGCATATTTTAGATTATGTTTTTTACGGAAGCGAGGGCTTGGCAGCTTTGGTGGCATTACTGTATCTTCCAAGGTTGAAAAATACGTATTGGAAATATTTTGCCATATATCTTGTCTTTATCTTCCTCAGCGAGACCTTGGCAGAGCAAGATATATTTTCAAGAGACGGTAAAGTTCAGTTTTACAATTATCTTGTGATTCCTGCACAGTTCCTGTTTTTCTATTGGCTATATGCCGCAAAATTGTTTAAAAGGCCGAAACTTTTTTATACATTTTCAGTTTTATATATTCTTTCGTATATACCACATGAAATCCTGTTCAATTCAAAGAAGATTGTGTTTTCCCTCAATTATACTTTAGGCTCGCTGTTTTTGCTTTACCTCGTTATTCTTGAATATTACCGGCAGGTAAATTCATCAAATATCCTGAATTTCAGTGATAACCGATTCTTTTATATCAACTGGGGAGTGACTGTTTTTTATATAGGAACATTGCCTTTGTTTTCTTTCTGGAGCGTGTTTGCTCAGCTTAAAGATTTATTCAGTATTTACTATATTTACTTTCAGATTTCGGGTATTGTGATGTACACTTTATTTGCGGTTTCATTTATTTTAGGAAAAGAAAATGCTGAGGTATGGAAAAAACAGAGCTCTTAATTACCGTTATACTTTTTAATTTTTTCTTTTTAGGATTTATTATTGCAATAATGGTCTACATTAGAAAATACAAGCAGAGAAAGAAGGAGTATCTCGCAGAAATTCAGATTAAAAATGAAATTCATCAGAAAGAACTTCTGGCTACCCAGCTTGAAATTCAGCAGTCTACCATGAGTCAGATCGGGCGTGAGCTGCATGACAATATCGGGCAGAAACTTACCCTTGTAAGTCTTTATACCCAACAGCTTCTGCACGAGAATAAAGTCCCTGATGTGAACGAAAGGATTGAGCAGGTTTCAGAGATTGTAAACCAGTCGATTCATGAGCTCAGGAGTCTTTCCAAATCACTTACCGATAATAAAATCAGCCGCATCAAAATTACTGATCTGATTCGGGATGAGGTCAGTGTTGCCAATGCTGTGAAAAAATGCAAAGTTTCATTTGAGCATAATTTTGAGGATTCAGATTTGAATTTTGAACATAAAAGCGTCGTATTAAGAATTATTCAGGAGTTTATCCAAAACAGTATGAAGCATTCTGAATGCAAAAATGTTTTTATCAATCTAAAATCTGATGAAGAAACAGAGTGGGAGCTTTCTATTAAAGATGACGGAAAAGGCTTCGATACCGACGAGATTAAATCCAATGGAATTGGACTCACCAATATGAAAAACCGTGCAAAAATCATTGGTGCTGATTTTACTTTGACAAGTGAAAAAAATATTGGAACTTCGCTTAAAATTGTTTTAAACAAATAACCATGAAAAAAACAATTGTTCTTGTAGACGATCATACTCTGATCGCAAAAGCGCTGGAAGGAATTATCGATAATTTCGCAGATTTTGAAGTTATTTACTGTGCAGAAAACGGTCAGGATCTCATCGATAAATTTGCTGCCAACCGGAGAATTCCCGAGATCATCCTTCTTGACATCAGTATGCCGGTCATGGATGGCTTTGAAACCGCACTTTGGCTTACCGAAAATCATCCCGAAATAAAGGTGATGGCACTAAGTATGCAGGATGACGACCAGAGTGTCATCAGAATGATTAAGAACGGAGCCAAAGGTTATCTTCTGAAAAACTCACATCCTAAAGATCTCGAAAATGCACTTTCAGAATTAGCGAAAGAAGGATTTTATTACCCTGACTGGGCTTCGAAAATTATATTTTCAAATGCTAAAGGTCAAACGAAAAGCATCAAAGGAACAAAAATTTCAGAGCGTGAAAAGGAATTTCTGAGTTATGCCGCTACAGAATTGAGTTACAAAGAAATTGCTATCGAAATGGGCTGCAGTCCGAGAACTGTTGAGAGTTACCGCGATGCACTCTGTGAAAAATTTGATCTGAAAACCCGCGTTGGCCTCGCCATATTTGCAATAAAAAACGGTTTTGCCGAAACATAAAAAAAGTTGCTCAAAGAAAGCAACTTTTTTTTATTTAAAAACTCAGTTCAGACAAAACCGGAAAGTGGTCTGACGGATACAGCAGATTTTCACGTCTGTCATTGATGTGACGGTGAGATTTAATTTTAAAACCTTTTACAAAAATATAATCAATTCTGTCTTTGGGAACTTCATTGATATTAAAACCGGTAAACGTACCCTTCGGACCGTAATGTTTCTTTTCTGAATGGTAAAAAGTATCTTTCAGATTTTGAGATAATATTTTTACAGGCTCAGTATCTTCGGTTAAATTGAAATCTCCGGTCAAAACTAAAGGAAGATTTTTAGGATTTAAATCTTTTGCCTTTTTCAAAATCAATTCTGAAGATTTTACTCTCGCCAAATTTCCTACATGATCAAAATGAATGTTCATCGCCAGAAATTTTTTTTTAGATTTTAAATCTTTAAATATGGCGTAAGTACAGATTCTGTTGAGTGCAGCATCCCAGCCTTTTGACGGTTTCTCCGGCGTTTCAGAAAGCCAGAAAGTTCCGGATTTTACAATCTGAAGTTTTTGCGTATCAAAAAATATAGCTGAAAATTCTCCTTTTTCCTTACCGTCATCGCGACCGACTCCTACAAAATCGTAGTTTTTTAAACCTGTTTTCATATCTTTCATCTGTTCAGGTAAGGCTTCCTGAACGCCCAGAACATCTGGGTGATAATATTCTAGAAGTGCCAGCGCTTCCTCTTTTCTTTTCGGCCACGCATTGTCCTGATCAGATTCAACATTCAGTCTGATATTAAATGACATTACTTTTAAATCCTGACAAAATGCCATTGAAAAGCTCAGAACGGAGAACAGTATTATTAATTTTTTCATATTTTAAATTTAAAACAAAAATAAAACTTAGCATCGAAATCTGACTTTTAAAATATATTATTTAAAAATTAAATCATCCTTCATCCTTTTGGATTAAAGGCCTTTTGCAATGTGTAAAAAACGTCCGTCCGTTTTGTTAGAAAGATACGGATGTTTTAATGAAAAGATACGGACGTTTTGATAGAAAGATACTGACGTTTAGAAAAAAAGATTCGGTTGTTCTAATCAAAACATACTTACAACTAAGATTTAGAAAGATTAAAATTTGTAAAAATAAAAACTCCGGATATTTCCGGAGTTATATATGATCATGCGAATGCGCTGTTACTCTTTTGTAAATTTCACATCTGTGCCGCCTTGTGCAATGTTGAAAGATTTTTTGTCTTTACTGAAAACAATTTCGATCTGAGCCATCTCAAAAGAAAACTTGTTGTCGCCCAAATATTCCAATGGAAAAGCCTGTTGACCTGTTGCCTGAGCAAAAAGCTGTCCGTCTTTTTCGGTTAGAACTATTTTAACCGGAACCTGTTTGTTGCTGAATGTACCGACAAAATCTTTAGGATTGATTTTCTCTATGGGTGCTGCCTGAGCCGAGCTCCACGTATTGTTTTTTGAGTTGACGTCAGGAATTTCACCATTAGGATCAAGTTTCACCTCGCTGATTTCCTTCGTGGAATTCACTTTGAAAGTCCATTCGTTATTTCTCTTCCATACTTCTACCGGAAGTTTTACCATATCGGTTGTGCCATCTTTAAATTTAAGCTGAACTGTTGTAGGCATCGGTAGTTGTCCTAAGTTTTCAACGGTAACCTGTGCACCGTTTTTAAAGTCTCCGTTTACATATTTAACAGTTTTAATTGCCTGATCAACTTTCCATTTGTTGATAAACCAACCTCTCCAGAACCAGTTGAGTTCCTCGCCCGATATGTTTTCCATCGTATGGAAGAAATCCCATGGAGTAGGGTGTTTGAATGCCCATCTCTCGATATAGGTTCTAAAAGCCTTATCAAATTTTTCCGGGCCTAAGACAGATTCACGCAAAATTCCAAGCCCCATTCCCGGTTTGTAGTAAGCTAGAGTTCCGATGTTTCTTTCTTTCATGTTATCAGGACCAACCATAATCGGTTCAATATTATCACTCGTCAGAAATGCGCCCATCTGTGCAATATTTTTCTTTTGATAATATTCGCCTTTGTTGAATGCTTCCGTAGAAAGTTCGTTGATGAATGTGTTGAAACCTTCATCCATCCATGCAAATAATCTTTCATTGGAACCTACAATCATCGGGAACCAGTTGTGCCCAAACTCGTGGTCTGTAACGCCCCACAGATCTTCACCTTTAGAATCCATGTGGCAGAAAACGATTCCGGGATATTCCATTCCACCTTCATTTCCGGCAACGTTGGTAGCTGCAGGATAGGTGTATTCATACCATTTTTTAGAATAATGTTCTATGGAAGCTTTGGTGTATTCTGTAGATCTTCCCCAGGCTTTATCACCGGCACTTTCTGCAGGGTAAGCAGAGATTGCTATCGATTTTTTACCACTTGGAAGATTGATTTTTGCCGCATCCAAAACAAATGCTGCAGAAGATGCCCATGCGAAATCTCTCGTCTGACTGATTTTAAATTTCCAGGTCTTAGTTCCTGATGCCTGATTTTTTTTGATGTCAGATTCAGTTCTGATCATAACTGTCTTATCAGAGTTTCTTGCCTTGTCCCAACGGTCATTTTCTTCTTTAGAATAAACTTCTTTTGAGTTTAAAAGCTCTCCAGAAGCTACAACATAGTGATTTGAAGGAACGGTAATGTTGGCTGTAATGTCACCATATTCAAGATAAAATTCTGAAGCTCCGAGGTAAGGTAGGGTGTTCCAGCCCATCACG
This sequence comes from Chryseobacterium sp. Leaf394, assembly GCF_001424105.1. Classification (GTDB taxonomy): domain Bacteria; phylum Bacteroidota; class Bacteroidia; order Flavobacteriales; family Weeksellaceae; genus Chryseobacterium. The sequence continues at coordinate 258,686 of NZ_LMQH01000010.1, forward strand.
TCATCATAAACGCACATTCTCGGATACCATTGAGCGATTGTATAAATGTTTCCGTTTTTGGTTTCTTCAATTCCCATTCTGTCTGAACCGTATTTTGGAGAAACGAAAGAATATTCAACTTTAATTTTTGCTTTTCCTCCTTTAGCTGCAAGGTGCTGCGGCAGATCAATCTGCATTCTTGTGTCTGTAACTGTATATTTTACAGGTTTGCCATCGTAAGTAACAGATTTGATTTTATATCCACCCTCAAAAACTTCCCCTTTAGCACCGTTTCTGCTTCCCGATAAAGGCACAACAGAATTTCCTCTCGAATCTTTAGCAAACAAATTCTGATCAAGCTGAAGCCAAAGAAAACTTAATTGATCCGGACTGTTATTGGTGTAGGTAATTTCTGCACTTCCGGTAAGTTCGTTTTTCTTTTCATCAAGGCTGATGTCAAGTTTGTAGTCTGCAGAGTTTTGCCAGTAGGCATGACCAGGCTGGCCGCTCGCTGACCTCGTTTCTGTTCCGGTTTGCGGATAGAAAAATGGTTTAAAAGCTTCAACGAAATCATATTTTGGAGATTCTTTTGGTGTTTCCTGAGCCGAAAACTGAGCTGAAACTGCAAAAACAGCAGCAACAAAAATTTTAGTAGGGAATTTAAAATTCATCTGGAAAGGTTTAATTTAAAATGATAAGTAAAAAAAATCCCGGAATCGTTACAGATCCCGGAACAAATAGCTGTAAATAGTTTTAGTTTGATTTTTTAGATTTAATCATGGCTTCCAGGGCATCCCACATTTCCTGAGGAATATCTTCAAGCATATTAAATTCTCCTGCGCCCTGCAGCCATTCTCCACCGTCAATGGTTACCACTTCACCATTCATGTAAGCCGAATAATCCGAAACCAGATAAGCCGCAAGATTCGCGAGTTCCTGATGCTCACCAACTCTTCTCAACGGAACTTTTTTTCTCATATCAAATTTTTCCTGTAAATCACCAGGCAGCAACCTGTCCCAAGCGCCTTTGGTAGGGAAAGGTCCCGGAGCAATAGCATTAAATCGGATTCCATACTTAGCCCATTCAACAGCTAAACTTCTGGTCATTGCGAGAACGCCTGCTTTGGCACAGGCAGACGGTACCACGTAGGCAGAACCTGTCCAGGCATAAGTTGTTACAATATTTAAAACTGTTCCCGAAGTTTTAGAATTAATCCAGTGTTTTCCGACTGACAGCGTACAGTTTTTTGTTCCTTTTAAAACAATATCCAAAATAGAATCAAATGCGGAATGAGTGAGTCTTTCGGTGGGCGAAATAAAGTTTCCGGCTGCGTTGTTTAGAAGAATATCAATTTTACCAAATTCTTTTAATGCTGCATCTTTCATCGCTTCTACTTCGTCCCAGTTTCTTACATCGCATGCAACACAGAGAACTTTTCCGCCGGTCTGCTCTTCCAGTTCCTGTGCTGTAACCTGAAGTTTTTCTAAATTTCTTGAGGTAATCACTACTTTGGCTCCCAATTCAAGGAAATATTTGGTCATTGCTTTACCAAGGCCGCTGCCTCCGCCGGTCACGATGGCAACTTTATCTTTCAGGGCACCTTCGCGCAGCATCGGCTGTGTATATTGATTCATAAATTTATTTTTCTTAAAAATAATAAATATTGAGCGGATGAAGTTTAAAAATTTCAGATAAATAATGTGGTGAATAGCTGTTACCGGATTTCACCGGCAGATGCAAAGACAGCCCTGTAAAGATTACAGAGCTGTCAACACTTTTATATATAGAACATTTTTATTTTGCTACAACAGTTCCTTTGAAAGAAAGAGTTTTAGGAGTTTTGCTGTCGCTGGTTGTAACGGTTACCGTTTTAATAAAAGCTCCGGGGCTGGCTGCATTGTAATTTGCTGCTACAAATCCTTTTTTGCCTGGTGCAATTGGAGTTTTAGTATAATCGGCAGTTGTACATCCGCAAGATGGTGCAACGTTCTCAATGATGATCGGTGCTTTTGAAGTATTTGTAAATTCAAATTTGATCAGTTTTGGAGTTCCCTGAGGAATATTTCCTACGTCAATCGTTTCCGCTTTCCATTTTACAGCGTCAGCGATTGCGTTCACTATTGCATTATTTGCAACAGGCAGAACTTCAGCATAGAAAGTTGAGAATGCTAAAACTGCCAATAAAGCGGAGATTTTCAATTTTTTCATAAAATTATATTTATTGTTAATATTAAATTTAAGGAATGTGATTCAAACTTTTGATGTAACAAATTTACTACACATTTTGGTAATTATTGTTAATCACTTTCAAAGTTTTGTTAATGAGTTGTTAATGATAAATATTAAATAGATATTTTTGGATAATATTGCTTCTGTAAATGGAAATAAAGAAACTAAATATCATCATCAGCCTTGGTCTGGTTGCCATTGTAGGTATTCTGATTGCCCAACTTTTATGGACCAGGCAGGCCTACAGTCTTGAAGATAAAAAGTTTAATCAAACCGTAAATATTGCTCTTCTGGAAGTTGTAGAAAAGCTTTCAGGAGCTGAAGCGTCTTTTACCAAAAGCCCAATCCAGAATATTGCCAATGATTACTACGTGGTAAACATCAACAACGAATTTCATCCGGATGTTCTGGAATATTATCTGAAAACAGAGTTTACACGCCTTCAAATTAATACCAATTATGTTTATGCCGTCTACAATTGTCACAGCGACAAAATGTTGTACGGAAAATACATCAGCCCTGAAACGAAATCTTCGGAACATAAGAAAATCAGTTTTCCAAAACATGACAATCTTACCTATTATTTTTCAATCCGTTTTCCGGATAAAACAACCTATCTCATCAGCTCGCTGAGGTTTTGGTATTTACTGACTTTTGCCCTGATCATAATACTTTTGGTCTATGTTTATTCGATTTACACCATTATTCAGCAGAAGAAATTCTCAGAACTGCAGCGGGATTTCATCAACAATATGACGCACGAGTTTAAAACGCCTCTGTCTTCAATACTTCTGGCAACAGAAGCACTAAATAAGCAGCAGTCTGTAGCGGAAAATCCGAAACTTCAGACCTATACTTCGATTATTAGCAGTCAGGGTTTAAAACTGAACAGTCACGTTGAGAAAATTCTCAATATTGCCAAACATGATGCATCCGGATTTGACTTAAAGCTTTCGAAAATAAATCTTTACAGTTTTATTGAAGATATTCTGATGGTTATAAAACAGAAGAATGAGAATATAAAAACTGAGCTGAAAATTGATCATGATCTGACTGTTGAAGCCGATGAATTTCACTTCAGTAATGTGGTGTACAATCTTCTGGACAACTCTCTGAAATACTGCGATGGAAATCCGGAGATCAAAATTTTTTCCTTAAAAGATTCAAAAGGCTTATATTTAAAGTTTCAGGATAACGGGATGGGAATTCCACAGAAAAATATGCCTCACATTTTTGATAAATTTTACAGGGTAAATTCCAAAAAGAGTGATGAGGTTAATGGTTTTGGTTTGGGATTGTTTTATGTAAAAAAAGTAGTGCAGCAGCATCACTGGAAGATTTCAGTTGAAAATAATCACCACAGCGGAATCACAACTACAATATTCATCCCTTTTAATTAATTTGAGCAATGGAGAAATCTAAAATTTTATACGCTGAAGATGATGAGACTATTGCTTTTCTTATTCAGGACAGCCTTGAAAATTTTTATGAAATAAAACGTTTTTCAAACGGGAAATCTGCTCTTGAAGCTTTTCATAATGAGCAGTTTGATATTTGTCTGCTGGATATCATGATGCCTGAGATGAATGGTTTTGACCTTGCCGAAAAGATACGCGAAAAAAATTCCGAGGTTCCTATCATTTTTACATCAGCGAAATCTTTAAAGGAAGACCGCATCAAAGGTTTAAAGATTGGAGCCGATGATTATCTGGTAAAGCCCTTCAGTATTGAAGAATTAATTCTGAAAATTGAAGTTTTCCTGAAACGTTCCAAAAAAACAGAAACTCTTCCAGAGAATTTCACGGTCGGAAAATACAGTTTTGATCCTAAAAATTATACATTAAATGACGGTTCAAATACACTTACACTTACACAGCGCGAATCTGAACTTCTTTTTTTCTTCATCCGAAACAAAAATACTGTACTGAAAAGACAAGATATCCTGAAAGCAATCTGGGGCGATGATGATTATTTTATGGGAAGAAGTCTTGATGTTTTTATATCAAGACTGCGTAAGGTTTTGGCTGATGAAGAGCATCTTACAATAGAAAATATTCACGGAATAGGTTTTCGTTTTTCTGAAAAGTAATTTAATTAAAATTTGATTTTACTTAAATTTAATCCATAATATTTTACGGCTGATTTTTATTTAAATTTACGATTCTAATAAAACTTCATGAGAAAGCCGACGATTCTTCTTTTTATCTTTTTTTCAGTTTTCAGTTTAAATCTGAATGCTCAAAAAACTGAAAAGTTAATTCACTACGTGAATCCACTCATTGGAACTGTGAAAATGGGGCACACTTATCCCGGAGCAACTGCACCATTCGGAGCGGTACAGCTGAGTCCGGAAACCGATACGATTTCTTATGCTTTAAATGGAAAATATAACGGAGAAGTCTACAAATACTGCGCTGGCTACAGATATGAAGACAAAACAATTGTGGGATTCAGTTCGACCCATTTCAGCGGAACAGGACATTCTGATCTTGGAGACTTTCTGGTTATGCCTACGGTTGGAAAATTACAGCTCAATCCCGGAACTGCAGCCAATCCCGAAAATGGTTACAGAAGCAGATTTTCACATCAAAATGAAAAGGCTGAGGCTGGATATTACAAAGTAAAACTCGATGATCACAATATTTTAGCTGAACTGACGGCGACTACGAGGGTCGGCGTTCACCGGTACACTTTTCCAAAATCTGATCAGTCGCATATTATTTTAGATTTAATGGCCGGAATTTACAATTACGACGGCAAAAATGTCTGGACTTATGTGCGGGTTGAAAACGGCAATACCATCACAGGCTACCGACAAACCAATGGTTGGGCAAGAACGCGGACTGTTTATTTTGCAATGAAATTTTCAAAGCCCTTTAAATCTTACGGTCAGAAAAATTACGATGGAAAGCAGGTTTATAATGGATTCTGGAGAAAATTTGACCAGACAAAAAACTTTCCTGAAATCGCTGGGAAAAATCTGAAAATGTATTTCGATTTTGATACCAGTGAAAATGAAGCGGTCGAATTAAAACTCGCAATTTCTCCTGTAAGTCAGAGCAATGCCTTAGAAAATTTAGAAAAAGAAACCGGAAATTTAAACTTTGATCAAGTAAAATCTCAAACTCAGGAAATCTGGAATAAAGAATTAAATAAAATTATTGTTCAGGGGTCTGAAAAGGATAAAACGAATTTTTACACGGCAATGTATCACACCTTCATCAGCCCGACGACGTATACCGATTTCAATGGAGAATACAGAGGTTTAGACCAAAATATTCACAAGGCAGAAGGTTTTATCAATTACACAACGTTCTCAATTTGGGATACTTACCGTGCGCTGCATCCGTTCTTCAACATCATTCAACCCAAACGGAATAATGATATGGTGAAATCGATGATGGCACATTATAATCAGTTTTCAATGAAAATGTTGCCTATCTGGTCGCATTATGCCAACGACAACTGGTGCATGAGTGGTTATCACAGCGTAAGCGTGGTTGCAGACGCGGTTATCAAAGGGAATTATGATGGCGATGCAAAAGCCGCGTTGATGGCCTGCGTGGAAACTGCCAATAAGCGGGATTACGAAGGAATTGGTTTTTATATCGACAAAGGTTACATTCCTGCAGAAAAAAGCGGAACTTCAATATCAAACACTTTGGAGTATGCCTATGACGACTGGGCAATTGCTCAACTGGCAAAGCATTTGGGCGAAACGGAAATTTATAACCAGTTTATCAAACGTTCTGAAAACTGGAAAAATAATTACGACAAATCTATAGGATTTATGCGTCCCCGACTGGCAGACGGAAGTTTCAAAAAAGATTTTAATGCTTTAAGCACACACGGGCAAGGCTTTATAGAAGGAAATTCGTGGAACTACAGTTTTTTCGTTCCCCAAAATCCGGATGAATTGATCAATATGATGGGCGGAAAGAAAAAATTCGCTTCAAAATTGGATCAGCTGTTCACGATGCATTTGCCGGACGAGTTTTTCGCCGATACAGAAGATATTACGAGAGAAGGAATTATTGGAGGCTATGTTCACGGCAATGAACCTGCACATCACGTTGCTTACCTTTACAATTGGGCTGCTCAGCCATGGAAAACTCAGGCGCAGATCAGAAAGATTCTGGAAATGCAGTACAAGGCAACTCCCGATGGATTGGGCGGAAATGATGATGCAGGGCAGATGAGTGCCTGGTATATTTTGAGCTCACTTGGCTTTTATCCTGTTGCTCCGGGTTCTGAAGATTATGCAATTGGAAGTCCGGCTGTCGAAAATGCAATTCTAAATTTAGAAAACGGGAAAACTTTTGAAATAAAAGCTATCAATCAAAGTCCGAAAAATGTTTTTGTGCAGAAAATTCTTCTTGACGGAAAGGAAATTAAAAACTTTACTTTAAAACATTCAGATATTATGAATGGCGGGAAACTGACATTTTATATGAGTGGAAAAGCTAAGAAATAATTTATCTGTTTCTGCCAAGCAAGCCGTACAGCAGTTTTTCCTTGATTTCCGCGTTGATTTCGTCGGTGGATTCTATATTTCTTTTAAACCAGAAATAAGAATTGTTCAAAGTGTGCAGAATAAATCTAGTAGTGAAAGTCGGTGATTTCAGTTCCCAGTTTTCGGCGGTATAGATTTCAGAAATCAACTGTTCAACTTCCTGCTGATAATTTTTTCTGAGAGCGACAAATTCGCTTAACCGTTCTTCCAGATGTTTCCATTCATTGGAGTAAATGTGCGTTACGTCGCGGTTTTTTAGAACAATTGAAAGATGTTTGTCGATAAACAGATTGAGTTTTTCTTTTGGTGGAAGATTGGTGGTTTTTATAACTTGCAGTTCATCAAAGAATTCCTGAGCCACCCCGAAACAGATCCACTCCAGAATTTCTTCTTTCGAACGGATGTGGGCGTACAGAGACGCCGCCTTAATGTTCAGTTTTGTTGCTAAATCCCGTACAGAACTCGCCGGATACCCTTTTTCCTTGAAAAGTTCAATGGCTACTTCCAGTATTTTCTGTTGTTTTTCTCTCAATTCCATGATTGGTTACAAAAGTAAATATTCTGAAATTAAATCTATTCTTTTTGTTAATGATTTTCAAACGGTGAGCTTTTACGTTTTCAAATAAAATTTAAAAATCGTTGACAGACTAATTTTCATAATTAAATCTATCAAATTTACTCAAAAACGGAAATTTTGTCTTCTCTACAATTGATAAAAATGTTAAATTCGGAAATTTTGACCTTATTTTTTAAAAAATCAACAATTGAATACTTTTTGCGTTAATGGTTTCAGAATTAAATGATTGACCGAACATTAAGAATTTAAACCTCAAAAATTTAACTTCTTAATGTTTTTTAAAGACGAATTCATTTAATTCAGTTTTAAAGTTGAACAAAATTTGATACAATTTTAAAATCAATTATTAACCATCAATTATAAATAGTATGAATATAAATCAATATACCGTAAAATCACAGGAAGCCATCCAGGCCGCTCAGCAAGTGGCAATGGAATTCGGCAATCAGCAGATCGAACCACAACATTTACTGGAAGGAATCTTTCAGGTAGATGAAAACATATCGCCTTTTTTACTGAAGAAGTCTGAAGCAGATGCCACTTTGTTAAGAGAGCGAAACAGAGAAAATTTAGAAAGACTTCCTAAAGTACAAGGAGGAAACATCTACCTTTCGAATTCAGCCAACAAAGTTTTGTTGGATGCACCGAATATTGCCAAAAAAATGGGCGATGAATTTGTGACCATTGAACATCTTTGGCTTTCACTTTTGGAAACCAATTCTGAAGTTTCGAAAACACTGAAAGATATGGGCGTGACCAAAAGCCTTCTGGAAGGCGGAATCAAAGAATTAAGAAAAGGTTCGAAAGCCACTTCTGCAAGTTCGGAAGAGACGTATCAATCCTTAAATAAATATGCTAAAAACTTTAATGAATTAGCAGCAGAAGGAAAACTCGACCCGGTTATCGGACGTGATGAAGAAATCAGAAGGGTTTTGCAGATTTTATCGAGAAGAACTAAAAACAATCCAATTCTAATCGGTGAGCCAGGTGTCGGTAAAACGGCGATTGCAGAAGGAATTGCACACAGAATTATCAGCGGTGATATTCCTGAAAATTTGCAGGATAAAACTTTGTACTCTTTAGATATGGGCGCTTTGATTGCCGGTGCAAAATACAAAGGTGAGTTTGAAGAAAGGTTGAAATCTGTTGTAAATGAAGTTATTAAATCAGACGGACAAATTATTCTTTTCATTGACGAAATCCACACTTTGGTGGGAGCCGGCGGTGGAGAAGGAGCAATGGATGCTGCAAATATCCTGAAACCAGCTTTGGCAAGAGGAGAATTGAGAGCAATCGGTGCAACGACTTTGAATGAATATCAAAAATATTTTGAAAAAGATAAAGCATTGGAAAGACGTTTCCAGAAAGTGATGGTGGAAGAACCGGATACCGAATCGGCAATTTCGATTTTGCGTGGAATTAAAGATAAATATGAAGCGCACCACAAAGTAAGAATCAAAGACGAAGCGATTATTGCGGCAGTGGAAATGTCTCAGCGATATATTTCAGACCGTTTTTTACCGGATAAGGCGATTGATTTGATTGATGAAGCTTCGGCTAAACTGAGAATGGAAATCAATTCGAAGCCTGAAGAGCTGGACGTTCTCGACAGAAAACTGATGCAGATGGAAATTGAATTGGCGGCTATTTCGAGAGAAGGCAATCAGACGAAAATCGACCATTTAAAAGAAGATATTTCGAGAATTTCAGAAGAAAGAAACGAAATCAATGCAAAATGGCTGAAAGAAAAACAAAAGTCTGAGGATTTAACCTCCATTAAAAAAGATATTGAGTCCCTGAAACTCGAAGCAGAAAGAGCTTCCAGAGCTGGAGATTATGCGAAAGTTGCTGAAATTCAGTACGGAAAAATCAAGGAGAAAGAAGATGCTTTGCAAAAACTCGAACTGGAGATGCAAAACCATCAGAATGAATTGATTAAGGAAGAAGTAACTGCAGACAATATTTCAGAAGTGATTGGAAAATGGACAGGAATTCCTGTGACCAAACTTCTTCAGTCTGAAAGAGAAAAATTACTGCACCTTGAAACGGAACTTCATCACAGAGTTGTGGGTCAGGAAGAGGCGATAGAAGCGGTTGCAGATGCCATCAGAAGAAACAGAGCGGGTTTAAGCGACGAGAAAAAACCGATTGGGAGTTTCTTATTTTTAGGAACAACAGGAGTTGGTAAAACGGAGCTGGCAAAGGCTTTAGCTGAGTTTTTATTCGATGATGAAAACAATATGACGAGAATTGATATGAGTGAATATCAGGAAAGACATTCCGTTTCTCGTTTGGTTGGTGCGCCTCCGGGATATGTGGGTTACGATGAAGGTGGACAATTGACGGAAGCGGTGAGAAGAAGACCTTACTCAGTTGTGCTTTTGGATGAAATTGAAAAAGCGCATCCGGATGTTTTCAATACATTACTGCAGGTTTTGGATGACGGAAGATTGACCGATAACAAAGGTCGTGTCGTGAATTTCAAGAACGCAATTATCATTATGACTTCAAATCTTGGTTCGCATATTATTCAGGAGAATTTTGAAAATATTACCGAGGAAAATCAGGATGAAATTGTTGATAAAACAAAAATTCAGGTTTTTGATTTGTTGAAACAGACGCTTCGTCCGGAATTTCTTAACAGGATTGATGAAACGGTGTTGTTCCAGCCTTTACGAAAAAAAGAAATCGGAAAAATCGTTCAGTATCAGTTGAGAGGTTTCAATGACATGCTTGCAAAGAGAAATATTATGATGACTGCAACACAGGACGCTTTGAATTATTTAACCAACAAAGGCTACGATCCGGTTTTTGGAGCAAGACCTTTGAAAAGAGTGATTCAGCAGGAAGTTTTAAATAAATTATCAAAAGAAATCCTCGCAGGAACCGTAAATGACGGCGACAGAATTACGCTGGATTATTTTGAAGAGACAGGTTTGGTTTTCAGACCTGCAGAAAAATAATTTTTTTTTTCATATTTAGTTTTTTAATGAATCCGTCTCATAACAATGGTGAGTCGGATTCGTTTGTACTTATTGAGTAGAAGATTATGTATATTTGAGAATAATTTACAAACCGATGAAATCTGTTTCACAAATCAATTTCGAGAGAAGCATTGAAAAAAAATGGTTGATTTAGAAAGAGTCATTCTTTGATAAATTTGATACCTTCATTCATATCTTAATTGCTTTAGCTTTATGTTATATGACTTATTTTATAGTGATCAGTCAACAAACGTTTAATGAAAATGAAAGACTTTTTATCTGCGTATTTATTTTTGCATCATTATTAACTATTTTGATTGCTTTCAAAAAAGTGACTGAGAAGAGGTTGAAAATTGTTGAAACAAAAAATACAGAGCAGGAAAACAAAAACCAATTAAAGAAAATTTCTCACGAAATAGGATGGTTTGAATTTCGAAACGATCTGAACATTTCAATATTTTATGAAGATGCTGGAGATTGGAATAAATACACGAAGATTTTTCTATTTAAAGATAATAAGATTTATTATACTGTATTGACTGAAAGATTCAGACTAAACTACCCAACTTTCACACAAAATAATGCTGTGAAAAAACTTTTAAAAAATTTAACTGTAATCTGATTGATTAGTATAAATTCTAAATTTATTTAATATTGTAGTCAGTCACAATGTTTTCTTCTTGATATGTCACTAAAACTTTAATTCGTAGAAGAATTCAGATTCTATAAAAATCAGCAGAAAAATAAATTTCCTGCTGATTCAAATCATTAAATAGGCATTGAGATTAAATGCTGTTGTCTCTCTCTTCTTCCACACTCAAAACTCCGTCAATATCTTTGATGTCTTTCATTTTGAGTTTTTCAGGATCGATGATGATAATTCCTATGGCATCTAAAACCTGAAGAATGGTCGCTTCTTTTTTTCTGAGGTTTTCAGACACCTTGTCCAGAGTTCCCTCTTCTACTGATATAAGCCATTTTTTTTCCATGATATTATTTTGCTATGGGTCCGATAGGATCAATTGGAAATCTTGGATTTACAAAAGGTGGGATTTCTTTGATCGGAAATTTAATTGGCGGATTCATAATAAGTCTTGTTTTCGTCGGTGCCTGCACAAGGCCAGCCCCTGCATCTCTGGCAGGTAACGATAGCGCTTTTGCTGTTGAAGTAAGTTTTCTCCAAAGATTAATGCCTCTCAAGCCACTGGCTTGAGCCCAAAGCGCAGCAATACCTGCTACGTGAGGGGTTGCCATACTGGTTCCGTTCCAGGTTGCATATCTTGCTGGAAGTTTTGTAGAAGAATACACTCCCACACCTGGACCTACGATATCTACTGCACCATAAGTAGGATACAATCCTCCGTTAGAGAAATTCGCAATGTTCATATTGATGTCCACTGCACCTACAGCCATTATTGATGGGCAGTTTGCAGGATGCATTACCTGTTTTATCAAACCTGGTCTTGAAGAGTCATTTCCTGCGGCAGCAATAATCAGTGTGCCTTGAGCCAAGGCTCTGGCTGCGGCGGTTTCGTATACTGCAGAAAATCCTGTTCCTGAATACAGTCCACGTAAAGACATGCTTACAATATCACATCTGTTGGCAATTGCCCAGTTGATTCCGGCCAAAATCCCTGCATCAGGCCCGGATCCTGAATTGCTCAGTACTTTACCTATGTATAATTGTGCGGCATAAGCAATCCCGTATCTTTCAGAAGCAGAAGGCGAACTTTGAGGGCCGCATGCTGTACCCGAACAGTGCGTACCGTGTCCCTGCAAATCCTGAGTGGCTTCCCCCGAAATGAAACTTTGATGAATAACAGATCTTCCTGCAAAATCCGGATGATTAAAGTCTAAACCGGTATCTAAAACGGCAACTTTTATTCCTGCTCCGTTGTAAGGATTGTATTTTAAAATCGTTGTAGGAGTTACATTGGTCGCCTTCAATCCCCATGTGGAACCAACAGATTCTGCATCTAGCTGATTTTCTTCCTCTCCACTGTATTCTTCCTCCTCATTTCCCAGAAGCATTTCAGACAGTTGGTTTACAGCATCTCGGTAGCCGGAAACATATTTTTGTGTAGATTCGTCAACCATAGAATTGATGGCATATACCATTCTTTCGCGTTCTACGATCATATTATTTTCCGTCATCGCACTGATGGCACCGTCGAGTTTTGGTTTTTCATTCAAAATAATAATGCCTAATTTGTCTAAAACGATTCCGTCTGTTTGATTAAGGTCATCAGAAGTAAAAAATTCACTCTCAAATTCAAGTGAGCTTTTAATATTAAGACCCCCAATTTCATTCATTTGTGAGACAGCATTCTGATTGTTCATGCTTTCAGGTAGTACCACAAGGTATCTTCCTGTAAATTCTTCTTTTTCCTGATTTTTGTTGTTCTTTGACATGATAAATAGTTTTTTTAAATTTTTACTTACTCTTTTCTGGATTTTCAGTTTCCTCCTTTTTGTTGATGACAAAGTTCAGAGAATAAAAAATCTATTACGTCAGTAAAATCACTAAAGTTTCAGAGTAAAAACACTGAACTTTTTTTCAGGTAAAAAAACGGTTTTTTTTAGGGAAAACACGGTGAAGCATTACTCGATCCATCTGAATACGGGAGTTTAAACAGCATTTTCACTGCTCAGAAGTTTTTGGAGTTGTAAGTGCATTATGAAAATATTTAATTTCTCCATCTAAAATTTGTGGTAAACGTAAATAATTTTTAAAATTTCAGCAGGGATTTAGTATTTCCAAGCAGAAATCTTTTATAAAAATTATTTTCCATTAAAATAATACGTTATTCCAATTCTGTAGACATCCCGTTTTGCTTCGTAATAGGTTAGAAGCAATTGATCAAACTGTTTTGTGAAACCCTTTGAAAAAGTTCCTTCAATAGTAAAGTGTTTTGATAGTTTGTAGTCCAAACCAATGTCGGCGCTTATTCCAAATCTGTTTCGGAAATAATAGAAATTATTGAACTGCTCGTCAGGAATATAATTCAGTTTCGGCCCTGCGAGTAATGAGAATTTTTTGTAGAAATTATATTTATAATAAATCGGTAGTTCTACAAAAGTCACCGATTCTGTATATGAAACTGTTGGCGTAATTTGTATGTAAGATTTTACCGAAATCTGTTTTTCAACTACAAAACCAGCATACGCTTCGTCAATAATTCCGCTTAAATAGCCGGATGGCTCTCCTAATTCATCAATAGCATCAACGTCTGAATAATTCCAGCCAGCTTTTATACCAAATTGGATAGGATAATTTTGAGAAAAAGTAAAGATTGATATAAATGAAAAAATAAAGATTAAAAAGTGTGTTTTCTTATTCATAAATTTTAAAAATACTTTTTAAAAATGTTTAAAATCAAATATAAATCAGCTGTGTTTTCACAACATTTCTCCCCAGATTTTCCAAAACATTTTTGTAATTTTCAATCTGCAGATCATTCTTTTCGCTTTCTTCTCCGGTCTTAAAATCTACAATAACGTATTCGTTATTATATTTCAAAATCCGGTCAGGACGGTAAATCTTTGTAATACCGTTTTCAGTGATCATAATGTCTTTTTCGTTGATCACTTCCCATTTTTCATCAAAAAATTCCTGATGTTTTTCTATAATCTGAAGAAGATTTTTTTCGATATCAATTTTCTCTTCCAGCGTAATTTGCCCTTCAAGAATATACTTCTCAAGCACTTTTGAAATATCTTTTTTGGTATTAATTTTCGACAGAAGTTCGTGCACAAAAAGTCCGATCCTTACTTTCTCAATTCTTGTCTGATAATTTTTTGATGGCGTCGCAACTTTTATAGAAGTTGTTTTCTCATTAAGGTTTTTAAGTTCTGTAATATTTTTAGTTTTAAATGTCGATTTTTTATGAAAAACCTTTTTCTTCAGCATTTCAGGTTCGGCAGGATATAGATCAAATTCGTCAGCATTTTCCGTGTTTTTAGACTGAACAAATTCCAGAATCTCAAGATTATTGGATGTTTTATTCGCTTTCTGAATATAGAAAAACAACTGCTCAACAGGTCTTGTAGTTGCAACATATTGTAAACATAATCTGTCGACGAAATTTTTATAAGAATTTTCCTGATTAAAAATCCCGATTTCTTCATCATACACTTCCAGATTTTTGCTGAACTGGCTGATGTTGACTGACTGTAAAACGTCCAGATCTCCGGTATCAAACCAATTGGTAAATTCCGCATCCCGGTTTTTATTGATCATCGGAATAAAAACAATAGGAAATTCGAGACCTTTGGCTTTGTGGATTGTCATAATCTGAATTGCATCAATATTATCAGAAGCCTGAATGGTGTGTTTCGAAGCTTCCTCATCCCAGTATTTCAGAAATTCTTTTATGCTGGCTCCGGCATTTTGAGTAAAATTAAATAACATTTCAAGGAAATTCAAAAGGAAATCGGTTTCTTTATTTTCCACAGAAAATTCATTGATGTAAAACTCAACAAAATTATAGAGATTGAATTTCGGAAAATCATCCTGATGAAGTTTGACATCATACTTTTTTTGGATTTGCTCCGCGATAAGATCATGGTCAGAAATATTGAGGATTTCCTGCATGCCCACAGTGAAATCGTCCATCACAATTCTTCCCGATTTTCTCAGAAAATACATCATCATAATCAGGCTCGTCTTGTTTTTCCTGTTGCTCTGCCATCTCAGAAATTCGATGACGGCTTTCAGCGTATTCGAAAGATCAAGAGTCAGTCCTTTATCAGAAATGGTTTTGATATTCGTCGTTTCGCCTTTGTAATTCACAGTAAGATTTCCCAGTTTCTGAGAATAACTGAAAATATCAAAGTTGCCACGGCACAGAATGGTAATATCAGAAAAAGAAAACCCGTTATCCAGACTTTCCTGAATGTCTTTCTGCATTTTTTCGGAAGTATCGCTGTAAAAATCATCATTCGTAAGATTTTCGATGAGGTTTATTTTCACGCGGCCTTCCAACGAAGATTTTGGATTCTGCTCACCATCACTTCCGAAGATATTCTGATGTTCTTCATTCAAATTTTGAGAATGAAAGCGGTACAGATCATTATTAAAATTAACGATATTTTTTGCACTCCGCCAGTTGTCTTTTAAAACCAAAAGTGATGCTTCTTTCGGTGTGATTTCTTTTTTGCTGATAATGTCGAGCATCAACTGACTTTCACCGCCGCGAAAACGGTAAATACTTTGTTTGGGATCGCCAACCAAAGTAAAAGAAGTGTTGTCACTCGAAACTGCATGATCTCTCAACGGCAGAAAATTCTGCCACTGCAATTCAGAAGTGTCCTGAAATTCATCAAAGAAATAATGGTGAAACTGCGATCCTACTTTTTCATAAATGAATGCCGAAGGCTCACTTTTGAGATTTTCATTAATTAAAATATTAAATTTTGAAAGCAAAACAAGATCGTTTTCTTCCTCAATTTTTTTCAGCTCATCCTGAATGTCTTTATTTACTTTTAAAGGCAGAAGTGCAGAAAGAATCTTTTCTTTTTTCTGGGTTTCAATAAAGATTTTAATGAGCTGAAGACGGTTTTCTAAAAGCTGATCCAGAATTTCCAGAATATCCTGTTCTTTATGCTTCGATTTTGCTGCAGCGCCTTTTGCGAAAGTGTTTCTGGCAGATTCTTCATTGGTTGGAAAAGGAAAATCTTTTCTGTTTTTCTGGTAATAATCTGCAACTTTTACAAAAAATCCTCCCAAACCATTTTTTCCCTGAGCAAAATCTTCAAGTTCAATTGCTCTTTCTTTGAAAAGCTGAATAGAATTTAAAGCAAGTTCAAGCGACTTCTTTTTATTGGCTGAAATTTCTTTTCGAAGCCCATTTTTAATGTCCTCATATTTTTCATTATCAAAATCTTTATTTTTCTGAAGATTCTCATAATGAATGTCTTTCACGAATTCTTTTGCAGAATCGTAGAGATTTTTGTTGAGATTAATCCTTTCATTATTTTCAAGACTGTAATCCACATAGTCCATAAACGAATTGGAAATGACATCGTTTTCCCCGATCTGATCGAGCATTTTATCGACAGCTTCAATTAAATAAGGTTCAGGATCAATTTCAAGATTAAAATTTTTGGCTAAACCCAATTCGTAGGAAAAACTTCTCACGAGACGCGAATTAAACCGGTCAATCGTTCCGATATTCAAGGTAGAGTAGTTGTGAAGAACGTAATCCAAAAGCTTTTTGGAGCGGTAATGAAGTTCATGAATATCTATTTTCAAACCTTCAGCTTCAAAAGCAGTCTGAATATTTTTTAAATCTGAATTCTCTGCATAATTTTCTTCAGTGAATCTTCCTAACCAGGAAAGAATTCTTTCTTTCATCTCGTTGGCAGCTTTGTTGGTAAAAGTCAAAGCAAGAATGTTTCTTATTGATTGCTGCTGATTGGGATAGCGCAGGCAGATCATCAGAAGCCTCTGCACAAGAGCATAAGTTTTCCCAGAACCTGCAGAAGCATTGATTACCGTATATGAATTTTGCATTTTTAAAGAGAATTAAAACTGCAAGTTAATATATTTTCTGCTTGATTTTTAACAGTAGGCACTGGTATTTTAACAATTCTGAATCAAAAATTGGTAAGTTTTGATAAAACGTGTTAATGCAGGTTAAAGTTTATTTTTAAACCTAAATATATTTTAGATTTGCTGAATAAAACAATGGCCTGTGAAATGTAAATTACTTTTTTTCTTTTCGTTTCTCCTTTCCCTCAGTTTCCACGCTCAGGAATATATTTTTGGGAGAACAGTTTCTGAAGAAAATGCTGAAATGCCCAACGTCACCGTAATCAACATCCGTACAGACGAAAGAGTACTGACGAATGATGACGGACACTTTATGATATCCGGAAGGCAAGGCGACAATCTTCGTTTTATAATCCTGGGCTACGAACGTTTCCAAACCGTAATAGGTGCAGAAAATTTGAAATCTCCTTTAAATGTTACGCTCAAACGAATTCCGGTAGCCATTGAGGAAGTTGTTCTGAAAAAACGGCTGACGGGAGATCTTGCAATGGATATAAAAAATTATAATCCCCCGACAAAGGTTCAGAAATTAAAATCGGACTTAGGGAAATACATGAGCCAAAAATCGGATCCGAGAGTTCTGGCAGCAAAACCCGGGGAATTTGTACAGCCCGTAACAAAAGGTACTTTCAGTTTTGGGAAAATCAAGGATAAATGGGATGATGTCGATTTTATGAATTATTTGATTCAGGCTCTGGGAAATGACTATTTCACTGAACTCAAGATTGAAAATTCTCAAATCCAGCATTTCATTTACTATATTTTCAACAGCGGTTTTGAGAGAAAACGTATTTTAAAGTACGGATACGCCAGTGACGCGGATCTGAACAGATTCAAAAGTGCCGTTTTGCTGAGAATTACTTCTTATAAAACTCCATTAACGACTGCCAAATGAAAATAAAATTACTGCTGATTTTTGTCTTTATTTCTTCGTTTCTAATAGCTCAAAATACAGTTTCAGGAACTGTTTTGGATGAAAACGGAACTTTGCAGGGGCAGGTTTTGGTTTTTAATTTTAATAAAAGCCAGTCTGTTTTTTCAGATGCAAATGGATTTTTCTCAATCACAGCCAATCCCAACGACGAAATTCGGTTTGTGAAAGATGGGTTCTATCGGTTTGACTTCAAAGTAACTGCAGAATCTTTCTCAGAGAAAAATACCGTGATAATGAGGCACGTCGAAATTCTCATCCCCGAAGTAGAATTGAAATTCCAGCCAACTGGTAATCTTGAGAAAGATGCTCAAAATGTTGGAGTTTCCAAAAGAGTTGCTGCTTTAAATTCTAAAATGGATGAGTATATGAAATCGCCGATGACCGAAGCCATACCGGAAAATGCAACACCAAAATCGTTTCAGCCGCACGATTTTAAAGAAGGACAGGTAAATCTTATCGGAGTTGCTGATGCCATCGGAAAACTCTTCAGCAAAAAAACTACGAAGGCCAATTATTATGAAACCAAAGATTTTCTCGCCAGACTGAAGTCGGAAATTGACCTCAGTTATTACAGGAAATTCGGGATGGGAGATGAGGGAATTGACCGCTTTCTTCTGTATGCAGAAGACATTTTTATGCTCTCAAAAAAGTATCGGAAGAAGTTTGACAAAGTAAGGATCTCCAATGATCTGATGTCAGCATTTAGCGAATATAGAAAGACTAATAATCTTGAATATTAATGATAAACGACATCATGAATTTCGTTTGTTGTCTCACCTAAATCTGTAGGCTGGAAATTAGCCAAGAGCCACAGGTTAAGTTTCTTTTTTCCGTTGCCGTAGCTTGGCTGAATGTACATTTCGTCAATTAAGCTGAATCCGTTTTTCTGATAAAACGAAAATCTTCGTTTGGAATCTTCATTCAAGTTTTCCGGCTCTATCTCCAGAATAATTCTTGGATGATTTTCTTTTAAAAGATCAATGATTTTTGAACCTGCTTTTTGATTTCTAAACTCAGCAAAGACTTCAAAATGTTCTACAAAGATAAAATCTGAAAGTTCCCAAATGATCACGTAACCGATGTTTTCACTTTCATTAAAAACTGAAAAAACCTTCACGTTGGAGTGGGTGAAAAGCTGTACAAACTTCATCCAGTCGCGTCTTTCGTCTTCCGGAAAAGAGGAGGTGTACGAACTGTAAATCTGTTTGATTCTGTAATCGTCGGGTGAAATAATCTGATTGAATTCCATTTTTAAAGATCAAAAACACTCGGTCGGCGCGTTATAAAAATATCTTTTATCCAAAGAGTGAATGCGAGTCCGAGATAAATTAAAAAAAAGAAACCTGCCGTGGCAAAAGTGGAGTAGATAAAGAAAACCCTGAGTTTAGAAACCGGAATTCCCAGCTTGGCACCCATTCTTGTGAGTACTCCAAACCATTCTCTTTCCATTTTGTGACGTAAGTTGTTCAACATTTTACTGCTCTTTTAATATTTTAAAACCGATAGCGCAATTTAGGCAATTTTTTGCTGTGCAGTAGTTTTTATAATGATAAATCAAACCCTGACTCTGTAAAGCATTTTTTATTTTTAAACCTAAATTTTTCCAGCCGTCTAAAATGGAGTTTTTCTCCGAAACAATATCCTTGTAAAATGCCAGAATTTCATCAGCAATTTCTTCATTTTGATATTTGTGATACGTGTATTTCAGAGGTAAAACTGTATTCAAAATAATCAGGTCAATGAAATCTTTAGTTAAAACTTTAGGCTGGTTTACCGGAGATATTTTTCCAAAATTAAAATGATTGTCCCAATAGTCTGACGCTTTGATATCTTGAAAAACAGCAATCAATTCATCCATATTTCTGGCGTCAATAATCTTCGAAAAGAGGTTTTGATGTCTGTTGTAGAGATCAGCAAGTTGTGAAAGCCGCAATGTAGGGAAGTTGGGTGGTCGCAGTCTCAGGAATTTCGGTCGGATGATGAGGTCTGATAAACCGAATTTAGTTTTCAGGAAATCAAATTCTCTTTTCCAGATCTGCATTTGTGCGTCTTCGGGTTTTTCGAGCCAGCCCGATATTCCGAAAAGTAAGGCCTCGAGCTGCGTTTTGTTTTGACAAATTTTATTGAAGACCGTAAAATCAATGCTTTCAGCAATCTGTTTAAAAATCTGGGCATTTACTTTCAAACCGAAAGAGTAGGCGAGTCTAAGAAAAAGAACAGCTTCATAATTATTTTTAAATCTCTTCAGATCTTCTTCAATTTCAACCGATTTTTCTTCCAGTTTTTTCAGCAGGCTTTCTTCGTAGAAATGAACGGGAATTCTTTTAGGATCAAACAAATCTTCACAAGCAATAAACTGACTTTCTTTTTCCAGTTTTTCATATTTCGCAAAAACAGATCTGTCGATATGGCTGATCAGCTCAAGCGTGGGAATATTTTTAAATTTAAATTCTTCGATGTCTGCGTCATTCTGGTAAACGACATGCAGAATAATGTTGTCATAGTTGGGATCTTTGCCATGCTGATGAAAAATCCAGTCTGATGATCGCACGTGGAGTTCAATGTTTCCGGCTAAGGTCACTCCGTTAATTTCTATTTTCGCCATCAGAAAATCGGGTCCGGAATCTGTATTCCATCTTCCGAAATCTATGATCTCTACAGGATTTCCTTCAGTATCCTTAAAGTCGAAATTGGTAAAGACCCTGAAATTCCAAAGGTATTGAAGCAGTTTTTCGGTCATCGTCTGTGAATTTGTGTGGAATAAATTTACAGAATTTTGATGAAAAAACAGCCCTGATCTGGCTGTTTTAGGTTTGTAGGTGTTTTTTATATTTCTTTTCAGTAAGTACTTTTAAATAGACATTGCCTTTACTGTTTCGTAAGAATTATATCTGTGGGAATATAGGGATTTACATAACTATCTCCTTTAATTCCCTTTCTTTCTGCTGTTTTCCATTGTACAGTCGTATTGCCAGATAACATTATAATTTGTATTAAAAGTCCTTTCCAAGTACTAGGGTCAATATGAAAACGAGAGTTGTCAAATATTACTCCATTTAGTTCAGGATAACTACCCATTAGCATAATCATTGGTGAGGAAGGATTAGAATAAGTAGTTGATGGGAATTTTGAATTGAAAAGTACAGTTTCATTTGGTTGTCCTTCATCTTCAATAACCATATAATCACCATAAATTTTTGTCAATGTAAAAATAATTTTTGCCAAATAAAACCATCTCTTTTTTCCAAAGAGTTACTTTAAAAGTTTTGTTTCCTGTCTTGTTTTTCCACACTCCAATAAGGGGATTGAGTGTGCCATTGATATCTTTATAATAGCGTAAATCTTCAGCTTGATAATCTATTCCTAAAGCTAGATCATATTCCGTATATGGATCTGGTGGAATAATTATTTGCGATTTTGCATTTTGTGAAAGTGAAATAAAAAGTATTATAAATAAAAATATTTTTCTCATGATAATTGATATTAGTTACAAGGTGTTCTATTCACTTGTGTATTGTTATTTTTTAGAGTAACTCTTCCACAATCGCAATCTGCCGGGTTGGTATGATGCATCCCGGGATCAGAGCAGGTAGTTCCCCCAACATAGCTTGTTTCTATCCCGGTAATGGTAGTGGCAAAGCAAGGATTTGGATTGTAAAGTCCAAAAATTTCATCATGTTTTTTGCTTCCTATCGGCCGGATTGTTATATGATTTTTTAGTTCTGCAATGGGGATAGATGAAGGGTTTTGCAAGGATGTTTGATCGTATTTGGATATATATGCATTGTACTGAGAATTTCCCATATCATGCAAAACTAAATTTTCCAGATAAAGGCTGTTGCTTTCTGACGGTCTTTCAATTTTGAAAGTATAGGTTTTGTTTCCCGCCAAATCTTCTACATAATAAGCCAAATCTGTATCTAAAAAAAACCGTTTTCTGCATCGGTATAAATTTTTGATAATGTTTGATTATTAGCAGAAGTACTGTTCAGGTTTTTTACTTTTTCCGCAAAGGATGGGATTTCTTTATAAAGCTCTTCGAAGCTTATTCTTTTTACAATGAGATTCTGCTTGTGTACTTCTTCTGTTTGATCAATTATATTCTCAGTTCTACAACTGAAAAAAAGTATTGAAATCAACAGTAAACTAAAATAAAAACTGACGTTTTTCTTCATGTAAATTTGTGTTTTAAATTGATTAAATGTAAAAATATTAACTGAATATTAATATTTTAAGTATTTTTTTTCAAAACTACAATAAATAATTCAAAATAGAAACTCCAATTTTCTTCTCCTTTTGCAAAGTCTTTATAAAAAGGTTTCATCTGATCAGTCTTTTATTGCAGTGTGGCAAAAAATCAAAATAAGAAATAGTATTAATTTTATAAAGTGTTTAGTTTTGATATAATATGTGAAAGATAAGTAAGAAATGCAGTAGGCTGGTTTTATTTCAAATCATAAAAATTCAGATACTGAATTTACGAAAAAAAACAAAAATTACAGCAGTTACAGACTTCCTGCACCCCTGCAACAGGTTTGCGGAGCTTCCGCAAGCTTCAAACACCCTCGTAACAGACTTGCGGAGCTTCGGGAGAGCCTGTCGCACCCTAGTAACGAACTTGCCGGAAGGCTTGAAAGTCTCCTGCACCCCTGCAACAGGTTTGCCGAAAAAAAGGTATTTGCTCATCAGAATTTTTCAGTTATTAGACTGAAACTTCTGCATCTAAGCGTATCTTAATAACGTCAATTTAATTTTAAATGAAAACAAAAAAAGAGCGTTTCCGCCCTTTCTTATTTTACACTTTCGTCAGTTCACCCCTGAAATTCTCAATCGTCGTTTTGTACATTTCTTCGTAAATCGGGAGAATGTTTTTCAGATCAAACTTTATGGCCTGTTGCTTGGCGTTAATTTTCATCTGGGCTAAAAGTTCCTCGTTGCTCAGAAGCTTGATGCAGTAATTGCTCATCGCTTCTACATTTCCGATCTCAGCAAGGAAACCTGTTTCCCCCTGAATGTTTACCTCAGGAATTCCGCCCGCATTGGAGCTGATGACAGGTGTGTTTGCAGCCATTGCTTCGAGAGCGGCAAGACCGAAACTTTCCTGCTCAGAAGGCAGAAGAAAGACATCCGAAAGCTGAAGAATTCTGTAAAGATCATTTACCTTACCCAAAAGTCTGATCTTTGAAATCAGTTCAGGATTGTGCTCCAGAAACTGATTCACTTTTTCCATATCAGGACCTTCTCCGATGATGATAAGTTTAGATTTTACTTTTTTCTCCACACTTTTGAAGATCTGCAATACCTCTTCCACACGTTTTACCGGTCTTAGATTGGAGACGTGAATGAGAATTTTTTCATCCGGATTCGCAAATTGCGTACGCTGACATTCATTGCATTCGTCAAATTCAGAATTATCGATAAAATTGGTAATCACCTGAATTTCTTTTTTAATTCTGAAAAACTGAAGCGTGTCTTTCTTTAAACTTTCCGAAACCGAAGTGATCGCATCCGACTGGTTGATAGAAAACTCTACCGCGTGCTTATAGCTCGGATGCTGACCTACCAAAGTGATATCGGTTCCGTGAAGTGTTGTTACCAAAGGAATATCATTGTTGTCTTCCTTCAGCATTTGTTTTGCCGTAAACGCAGCATACGCGTAAGGAATTGCGTAATGAGCGTGAAGCAAATCCAGTTTGTAGAGATTGACAACTCTGTAAATCATCGAGCTCAACGCAATATCATAAGGCTGATACTGGAAGAGCGGATAAGTCTGAACATTTACCTTGTGAAAAAATATATTGGGATTGGTAATATCTAATCTTGCAGGCAGTGCAGAACTGATGAAATGTACCTCGTAACCTTTGTTGGCGAGAGACATCCCGAGCTCTGTCGCTACAATTCCGCTTCCCCCGTAGGTAGGATAGCAAAGTATGCCTATTTTCATTTTTACTTATTAATTTAGTTTGGATTACTTAATTTGATTTTGCCTTAAGGTCAATTCCCAATCCAGGCTTCAGGTTGTCATTGACTAAAACAGGCAGTCTGCCATGAATTTTCGTCTTTCCTTTCAAAGCATTTGCTGTTGCTGTCATTGAATCTTCGTTGTTTTCATAAGACACCAAAACCGTTGAAATTGTAGATAAATCTACATCTTTCAAAGCATACGGACTTCCGAAAACATTTAAAATAACGTTGTGCCTTTTTGAAAGTTCATTCAGAATTCTTTTGGATTCTGCAGATATTTTGTAAGGTTTGTAAGCCGTAGAATTATCTTTATGAAAACCAACCAAAACCGTTGAGCCGGCCGGAATCGTTTTAATTTCATTTGCTTTTTTGAAAATCACAGAACTTTCCATTTCATTGACAAAAGTTTGGTATGATGCTTCTTCCAGAGGTACGTAATATGTGTTTTCCTTTAATGGTAAAAGTTTCTTCTCGTCTTTAATTAAAGTCAAAGCATTCGCATACATTTCCTGAACTATTGCCGTGTGAGAAGCATTATTCAGATCAGAATTAATGTTCTGTGGATTTTTAGGAGTGTATTGGTTTAAACCTAAAAAATATTTAGTCAGTAGAATTTTCTTCACGCTTTCCTCAACGCGGGCCTGAGGAATTTCTCCACTGTCAATCGCTTTCTGAATGAGTCTTTTTCCTTCTGCCACACCCTGGGAAAAAAGCATGATGTCATTTCCTGCCTTGAATGCCATCGCATCCAGTTCGCCCGGTTTATATTTATTGGCAACAGCACCCATGTTTAAAGCATCGGTGATAATTAAACCCTTGTAACCTAATTTTTCTTTAAGTAATCCTGTCACAATATTTTTAGAAACAGATGCCGGAATTCCTTTTCCTGATTCTAAAGCGGGAACGTAAAGGTGAGCCACCATCACACCGCCGATGTTTTTATTCATTAAAGCTTTGAAAGGAGCAATTTCAACTTCATTGAGCCTGTCGATTTTATGTGAAACTACGGGAAGATCAAGGTGAGAATCTGTGCTGGTGTCGCCATGACCCGGGAAATGTTTGATCGCAGCAAGAATGTTGTTGTTTTGAAGACCGTTAGAGTAGGCGAGGGCAGATTTAGTCACATTCTTCACCTCTGAACCAAAACTTCTGTTCCCGATGATTGGATTATTAGGGTTGGTATTGACATCTACAACAGGTGCAAAGTCCCAGTTGATCCCCATTCTGTGACAGTCTTCTGCTATTTTGGCAGACATTTTTTCAATCAGATCTTTATCCTGAATAGCGCCGAGTGTCATAGCCCACGGGTATTTGTGAGCCGTGGTAATTCTCTGGTACAGTCCCCATTCTGCATCCATGCCGATCATCATTGGCGTCTTCGATTTTTGCTGAAATTCATTAACGAGATTGATTTCTCTAGCCGCATCATCCTGCATCAGAATCAGACCGCCAATCTGCTCTTTATTCACGATATTTCTGATCTCATCTATGTGATTTTCACCTTTGTTGGTATAAAGCGCAACGATGAAGAGCTGTCCCAGTTTTTCATTTTGGGAGAGAGAATTATATTTATCATCCACCCATTTCTCCGCTTTTTTGATGTCGGCTTTCGGCCAGTTTTTTGGCTGATACTGAGCGCGAAGATTTGCATTTAAAATTAATAAAACGATGATTGCTACGTTTGCTAATTTTTTCATATTTAAATAGAATAAAGACAAAAATACAACTAAATAATAAGCATTAACAAAGTTTTTAAATTTTTTGGTATCAGATTTGATTTGCCTTGAATGATTAAAATATATAAAATTTTTACAATGAAAAAATTATTCCCTATTTTCATATTCGCATTACTAAGTTTTTTTGTAGTGAGCTGTGATAATAATGATGATGTAGTGGTACAACCAAGCGAAGATACCTATGCCGTTGCTTTTGATTTATCACCAACTTTCACTAGAGTGAATTCAAATTTATATGAGTTCAACAGAGCGTTTGACGGTCCTCTTGTAGAATCAGATGTAGTTCTTATCTATATGCAGACAGGTTTAACAAATAATGGTTCACCGATATGGAAATTACTTCCTTATACTTTCTACACTAACAATGCTAATAATGATGTAGTAGATTACGGTTTCGACTTTAGCAAATTTGATATTTCCATTACTGTAAGCGGTACTTTGAATTTAGACTCAAATGCTAGTTTTTATGCGGGGACTAAATATAGAGTTGTGCTTGTGCCGGCTAAGACGGGCAAGGGAACAAATGTTGATTACAACGATTACAATAGTGTAATAAAGTTTTATAATATTGACGAGTCTAAAATCAGTCTTAAGAAGTAAAAAATATCTTTTCAATTTTTTATAATGAAAAAGCTTCGGGAAATCTTTCCGAAGCTTTTGTTTTATCTGTCATTGTCATCAAGAAGATGGCCAAAGAAATCTTTTTTTGTCTGAAGATATCCCCGGCTGTTATCGTTAGCCGGAATCTGAAGCGGAACTCTTGAATTAAGTTCTATGTTGCTTTCCTGTACAAATCTTACCTTCTCAGGATTGTTGGTTAACAGATTGATTTTTTTTACTCCGAGATTATTTAATATGTCGATAGCCACTCCAAAGTTTCTGTCGTCTGCGGGAAGTCCTAATTCTAAATTGGCCTGCACCGTATCCAGTCCTTTTTCCTGAAGGGAGTATGCGCGGAGTTTATTAATGATTCCGATATTTCTACCTTCCTGACGGAGATAAACTATGATGCCCCCATTTTCATGCATGTATTTCATTGCAGCGTCAAGTTGCTGTCCGCATTCGCATTTTTGAGAGTGGAAAACTTCACCTGTAATACATTCGGAATGAAATCTTACATTTACGGCTTCATTGAGGTTTGTTTTATCGGCGATGATGGCCATGTGCGGCATCCAGTCATCAGCATTTTCTGCAAATGCAATCATCCGGAAAGTCCCGTGTTCTGTAGGAACATTAGCTTCCGCCTGAATCTTTATCATGTATAAAGTATTTTATTTTGATATGCCGTTTACAGAATTTTCAAGCACGGCAACATTGGTTTTAATCCTTACCAAATATCTGTTAAGGATATTGTCTTCGTCTGTAGTAAGTGACTTGCGAAGTTTCTGAATTTTCCGATATGATTTCTGCATTCCCTTCAGCTGCTTGTCTTTTGCTTTCATATTTCCGGCATCGATTGCATAGAGATAATTCTGAAGGCTGAATTTTAACGCAGAGACTTCTTCATTAACGTCTTTTTTAGAAAATACAGGAAATGTAGACAATAGATTACTGATTTCTGCAGCATTGGCGTTTTCAGAAATTTTCACTGAAAAATCTTCGCCATTATTCACTTTTTTATCGGTAATTCCTGCTGCTACGGGAGAAGTATTTCCTTTTTCAGTTGCACAGGATCCAAAAACGATAATAATTAATACAGATAAAAAGATTTTTTTCATTTTTGCTCCTTTTGATAAAGGATTGGGTTAAGACTCTCATCGTTGTACATTTTCATCTGTTTGTACACTTTCATCTTAACATTCCCGTTCTCAATATCTAAAAGAAGCTGATCTATCGAAACCGACAAATCTACTTTCTGAGTAAGAAGCACATCTAATTTTATCTGACAGTTTGCACGATGCTCCTCAGATGCAGTTTCTCTGTTTGCTTCAAGAGCCATGTGATAAACCTTAAGTGCTAAGATAGATAATCTGTCTACGGCCCACGCAGGAGTTTCAGTATTGATTTTAGCATCAGTTTTTGGAGAAATATCCTGATATTTATCTAAAAACCAACTGTCTATAAATTCCACTAAATCTGTACGCTGCTGATTTGAAGCATCGATCCTTCTTTTGAGTTTTAAAGCTTCCGCAGGATCTATATTTTCATCTCTTACGATATCTTCAAAATGCCACTGAACGGTGTCAATCCAGTTCTTTGCATACAAAATACGTTCCAAACTGTTGAGTTCGTATGGGTTGTTTATTGGGGTATCTACGTTATCTAAAACATGATAGTCTTCAATACTCTGATTGAAGACTTTCCAGGCAGTCTCGGTAAAATTCATTCAGAAAAACTATTTAGTTTACAGTAGTATTGCTGCTGTTTGATGCAGGGTTTTCTTTTTTAACCTCGGTAGTTTTATCTTCTTCTTTTACAGAATCCTTAAATTCTTTAATACCAGATCCTAATCCTCTCATCAGTTCCGGAATCTTTTTTCCTCCAAATAGTAATAAAACTACCAGGATCACGATAATCCAATGCCAGGCAGCAAATGGAGTTAATATTGTTAATGTATACATGTCTAAATTTTTTACAAAGTTAATCTTTTTTTAATACGAAATCCAACCTAATGGATCTACCGGTGTTGTACCGTTCCAAACCTGAAAGTCAAGTGTATAAGCTCCATCAAAATCCTGACCAACTGCACCAACTGACGATCCCGCCGATACCTGCTGTCCTTTCGAAACACTTACACTCGAAAGATTTGAATATATAGTAAAGTACGATCCATGCTTTACGATTACTGTTTTAGTGCCGTCGTTATTGGCAATTACAGAATTTACACTTCCAGGGAAAACAGCTTTTGCTCTTGAACCTGCCGGTACTGAAATTTTAATACCACTGTTTTCTTCTTTGATATTTTTAAATACAGGATGCTGCTGAATACCAAATCTGTGCGTGATCTGACCTTTATCGACAGGGAAACCTATTTTCCCTCGGTTTTCAGCGAAATTGTTTCCTGCGATACCAGATGAAACCCCAAAATTGGTATAAGCTTTTGTTTCAGCCACTTTCTTTTCATCTTCTTTTTTCTTGTCTAATGCAGCTTCCGCATCTCTTGCAACTTTTAATTTATTTGCAGCCTCTCTCGCTTTTTCGTTAGCTTCATCTGATGCTTTTTTAGCGGCCACTCTTCTTTCTTCATCTCTAGCATTAGCCGCGGCTTTTGCAGCATCTGCGGTACGTTTTCTTTCTTCTTCTTCTCTTTTAGCAGCTAATTCGTTGGCTTTTTTTGCTTCGGCTTCGGCAATTTTTCTTTCTCTTTCCAGAGCTTCTGCACGTGCTTTGTTTTCTGCTTCAATTCTCGCCTTTTCTCTTTCTGCTGCAATTTTGGCGAGACGTATCTTCTCAGCTTCAGCCTTTCTTCGGGATTCTTCCTCTGCCTTGGCTATTCTTATTTCTTCTGCAATGATTGATCTGATCTGACCTTCAAGTGCTTTAGAACGTACCTGTTTTTGTTTTAGTTCAGCGGTAAGCACACCTTCATTTTTCTTAAATTCAGCTACCAACTGCTCCTTTTGTTTTCTCTCAACTTCAATGGTTGAAAGATCTTTTTTCTGGTTTACTAATAGATTTTCCTTTGCATCAGCTGATCTTTTCTTAGATTCAACAGACTTTTTCAGTTCAACTGCTGCATTGGTAATCTCTGCCGCTTTCTTGTCCTGATATTCAGCATATCTTTTCAGATACTGAACCCTTCTCAGTGCTTCACCAATATTTTTTGAAGACAGTATAAATGTTACTTTGTTCTGAACTCCTTTATTTTTGTAAGCTCTAATGAGAACCTCAGCGTAATTCTTTCTTAAAACAGAAAGTTCTTTATTCTGCCTGTTGATTTCGAGCTGACGGAGATATATTTCGTTCTCAATAAACTTTTTTTCTTTCTGAGTATTGTTGTAAACTTTCTCTCTTAGAGCCAGTTTCTGGTTTACATTAGTCAGATAGGAAACAGAAAGTTTAGATTCATTTCTGGTTTTTGCCAGTTGTGAATTGATCTGAGCAATCTGCTTCTTCAGATCTGCACTTTCTTTCTGCAGTTGTTCCTTGCTTTTCTGTGCACTTACAAATCCGAAGATGAGAATGCTCAGAATGAGACTGATTCTTTTGATCATTTGATTTCAATTTTCTTATAGGAAGACGGTACAGAATAAGGTGTATCCATCCTCGAAAAAACAAAATTCGTATTTTCTAATAAAATCTGACTGTTTTTGCTTCCTTTTATAATTATTTTAACATTCTTCGGAAGCTTCACATTGTTTGGCTGCGTTTCCCAGTTTGAATATACGATTTCTACTGCGTCATCGGATTTCACATCTTTCAGTTTTAAGTCTGTTAAATTGTAATCTTCTGAGTATTGTAGGTTTAGCTTGTATTCACGTTCGCCACCTGCAGTTGTGAATTTCAGATTTGAAACAGATTCCATCTGGTAGCCCTGCATATTGTTGGTAATCTTTGAATTCCGGTTGCTGATGGTGAAAAATGTACGTCCAATTAATAATTTTTCAAGATTTTTGTAGTCGAAAAAATTAACATTCAATAGGTTATTTAAATATTCAAAATCAGAATCGATGTAGTTTTTGTTATAGCGGTCCATTGCTTTAATTCCATCAGGAGTTATGAGTGCTCTGGCAGCAGGAATTACTAAAAATGAAATATTCGACCATATTTTTTTGTCGGTTTCAATATAGATTGTAGCATCAAGCGGACTCACCCGAATATTATCAGCCGTTATTTTGCTTGATATTTTCAGGTAGTCAAATTTTTCATGAAGATAAATTTTCTCGTAGAAATTAAGTCTGTCTGCCACATTTGAACCGGCATCAATGGGTTCATTCGGATCTGAATTTTTAATAACGAGACTGTCTGAATTCTGTGCACTGTCATTCACCGCTTTTTTGGATTTACAGCTGAAAATGAACAAGGTAAGAATGACTAAAGGAATCCATTTTTTCATATAAAAATTTGCTAAAACTTTGCAATATTAACGCCAAACCACACAAAAGATTTTGTGTGGTCCGCAATTATTTATTTAAAGATACTCATTTAAGATGACTTACTTGGGGAAAAATCCAAAACAGAAAAATCACCTAAAGAAATTTCTCTTGCAACTCCAAAGTATTGCGCAGAATTTCCAATCATTGAATTGGAAAGATTTCCGTGGTTGATTTTGGTATTTTCCTGAATCAGAGAGTTTTCAATATTTGAATTCACCACTTCAGTATTGTTTCCCAGAGAAACGCCGGGCCCGATTTTAGAGTTTGAAATTTTTACGTTTTCACCAATAAAACAAGGCTGAATGATTAAAGAATTTTCAATATTTGCTGAAATTGGGAAATGAGACATTGCTTCTCTTTCATATTCCAAAATTTTTGAGTTGGTTTCTACTGTTGCATTTTTATTACCACAGTCCATCCAGTCATTCACTTTCCCGAGGCTGAATTTTCCACCTTTTGCTCTGAGGTTTTCCAACGCGGTTGTCAGCTGATATTCTCCACCGTTTTTAATATCATTATCCATGATATAATTGATTTCGCTCATCAGTTTTTCAGCAGAATTAAAATAGTAAATTCCAATAATCGCCAGATCAGATACAAATTCCTGTGGTTTTTCCACGAAATCTGTAATGAAACCGTAGTTGTCTAATTTTACAACACCAAAAGCGGAAGGATCTTCTACGCTTTTTACCCAGATTACACCGTCAGCATTTTTATCTAAAATAAAATCTGCACGGAACAAAGTATCGGCATAAGCAATCACAACATTTCCTTCCATTGAAGCTTCGGCACATTTCAATGAATGAGCTGTTCCCAATGGTTCCAACTGATGATAAATACTGCCTTTTGCACCCAATTTTTCTGCAATATTAAGAAGAGATCTTTCAATTTCAGGACCGAAATCTCCGATGATAAATGCTACTTCTTCGATTTCTTCACCAGCCACTTTGGCAATATCTTCTACAAGTCTCTGTACGATTGGTTTTCCTGCAATAGGTATAAGAGGTTTTGGAACGGTGAGTGTATGCGGGCGCAGTCTTGATCCACGGCCTGCCATAGGAACTATTATTTTCATGTGTTGATCTTTTATATAGTTTAATGTATAATTATGATTTTCTGAGAATTTTGTTGATCATCGTTCTCTCATTGTATATCAGGAATCCGATAAAGAAGATAAACAGACCGTTTCCGATAAAATAATTCGTACGGAAAAAGTGAAACGAGATCATTGAGATTGCCACCGAAAAAATGATGTAAATCCCTATTTTTTTTATGTTATAATGTATAGGATACTGAATTCTGCCCCAAAGGTAGGAAATTACCATCATACTTCCATACGTGGTGAGTGCGGCGATGGCACTTGCCCAATAACCGTACTTCGGAATGAACAGGAAGTTGATGAGAATTGTAATTGCGGCTCCAATTAAAGAGATGTAAAGCCCAACTCTGGTTTGGTCAGATAATTTGTACCAGATGGAAAGATTGAGATAAATTCCTAAGAATAAAGCTCCGAGCATGACGAAAGGAATGATTTCAATTCCTTCAAAATACATCGGGTCGCCTAAATATTTTTCGGAAATCCATTGTAAATTGACCATTAAACCAGCAAAAATCAAGCAGTTACAAATCACAAATACATCCATTAAAACCGCGTAAGTCTTATGATTGTTTTTATCTTTAAAACTTGAGAAAAAATAAGGCTCAATACCTAATTGATAAGCCTGTCTGAAAACGGTAATGAAAGTTGCTATTTTATATACCGAACCATAGACACCGATTTGATGTTTTGCCTCATTTTCAGGTAAAAGATATTTTAAAAATTGTCGGTCTAAAGTCTGATTAATAATTCCCGCCAATCCCGCAACCATTACTGGCCAGGAATAATTCATAATCCTTTTCCAAAGCGGAAAATTGAATTTTTTAAAACTGAAATTCACAAACTCCTTTCCTACAATTGCCAAAGTGATTATGCTTTGAACCAGATTTGCAATAAAAACGTAACCTACACCAATTTCTGGGTCATATTTTAAACCTAAAATTCCGTTAGGATATTCCGGAAGAATTACAATAAAAAAATAAGTTAATGAAAAGTAAACCAATGAACCAATAACCTTTGATGCTGTGTACAGAAGTGGTTTTCCTTCAAGCCTTAACACCGCAGATGGAATGGTTGAAAATGCATCAAACGTCAAAATGAAAAGAAACATCACCAGATAGTTGACCTGATCGGGTGTTTCAAAAGCGTTCGCTAACTCTTGTCTGAAGGTATATCCTAAAATTAAATAAATAAAACCTATGGCCAAAATACTCATCGAGCACGTAGAAACTAAAGTTTTCTTGTCAATTTCCTTTTCCTGTGCAAAACGGAAAAATGAAGTTTCCATTCCGTGTGTAAGGAAAACCGTAATCACTCCGGCGATTGAATACCAGTCTACAAAAGGCGATGCAGCCGACGGACCATACGCATTTGTAATAATAGGTGCAACTAAGAACGGGAAAATTCTTACCAAGACCGAACTCAGTCCATAAACCGCTGTTTGCCCAAATAATTTTTTATACAATTTCTGGTTTTTAAAATGCAAATGTAAATATTAGAAATCATAATTTTCAGATTGATGCTTAAAAATCACTTTTGAAAATATTAAATTTGTGCAATACAAATCTTTATATCTAAAAAGTAATAATGAAAATTTTAATAAAAAACGCTCAAATCGTCAATGAAAACCTTGTTTTCCAAAGTGATATTCTGATTGAAAATGATTTGATTTCAGTAATTTCAAAAAATATTGCAGAAGAAAATGTTGACCAGATAATAGACGCTTCTGGAAAATATCTTTTGCCTGGAATCATCGACGATCAGGTACATTTCCGCGAACCCGGTCTGACGCATAAAGGCGATATTGAATCTGAATCACGCTCTGCAATCGCAGGCGGAACGACAAGTTTTATCGAACAGCCGAACACCGTTCCGAATGCTGTAACACAGGAATTATTGGCTGATAAATACGAAATCGCGTCCCAGAAATCATTTGCCAACTACGGTTTTATGATGGGCGGAACGAATGATAATTTGGAGGAAGTTTTAAAGACAAACCCAAGAAATGTTCCCGGAATCAAATTGTTTTTAGGATCATCCACAGGAAATATGCTGGTTGATAATCCTGAAACGCTGGAAAATATTTTCAGCAATACGAAAATGTTGATTGCCGTTCACTGTGAGGACGAAGCAACCATCAGAGAAAATACTCAGAAATATCTGGACGAATTCGGCGAAGATATTCCCGTAAAATTTCATCATTTGATCAGAAGCGAAGAGGCTTGTTACAAGTCATCATCAAAAGCAATTGAGCTGGCAGAAAAAACAGGAGCAAGACTTCATGTTTTCCATTTGTCGACGGCAAAAGAAACGTCTCTGTTTAGAAATGATATTCCTTTAAAAGATAAAAAGATAACAGCTGAAGTTTGTGTGCATCACCTGACATTTACCAATGAAGATTACGATACAAAAGGTGGTTTAATCAAATGGAATCCTGCGGTAAAAACGCAAAAAGACAAAGACGGACTTTGGGAAGCTTTGCTGGACGACAGAATCGATGTGATTGCCACCGATCATGCGCCACACACCTGGGAAGAAAAACAGAACGTATACACAAAATGCCCTTCTGGAGCACCTCTGGTTCAGGATTCCTTGGTCGTGATGCTTGAAAATTTTAAAAACGGAAAAATTTCTTTAGAAAGAATTGTTGAAAAAATGTGTCACAACCCGGCAATTTTGTTCAGAATTGAAAAGAGAGGTTTTATCAGAGAAGGTTACAAAGCGGATTTGGTTTTGGTTGATCTGGAAGATAGCTGGACGGTTGACAAAGAAAATATTCTGTACAAATGTGGCTGGAGCCCGCTTGAAGGAATGAATTTCAATTCCAAAGTTACCCATACATTTGTCAACGGAAATTTAGTTTACGAAAACGGAAAAATCAATGAAGAAAAATTTGGGGAGCGACTGCTTTTTGAAGTTGAATAATTTTTATTCATCAAAACAAAATCATAGAAACGGGCTTTAGTCCGTTTTTTTATTTAAATAACAAATGGCTTCAGACAGAATTTAAATCTCACGCGGATTTTGCAAATTCTGCAGATAATAAATATTTAAAATCTGCTTCATCAGCGCAATCTGCGTGAGAAAATTATCTAATAATCATTTGAAAATTAATCAATCACAATACTTTGAATTCCTTTCTCTAAAGCATTCTCCATAACTCCCGGAATTGACAAACCTTCTGCACGGAAAACACTCACATCATTAACGCCATAAAATCCAAAAACATTTTTCACATAAGGAACATTAGAATCATAAACCTGATATGGACCTTCAGAATAAATATTTCCTGAGGTGAAAGCGACATAAAGTTTCTTATTTTTTAATAAACCTTCAGGCCCTTTTTCGCTGTACTGAAAGGTATATCCTGCTCTTGAAGTGAAATCGAAATACGCTCTCAATGCAGCAGGCACTGAAAAATTATACATTGGAGATTCTATTACAATAATGTCAGCTTCCTGCAATTCAGAAATCAAATCTTCTGAATACTGATTGATGGTTTCCTGCTCCGGCGAACGGCTTTCTGCAGGAGTGAAAAACGAATTGATGTGAACATCTTCCAGAATAGGAACGAGATTTTTTGTGAGATCACGCTCTCTGACGATGCTGCCAGGATATTTTTCCTGAATTTTTTCCAATACAGCATTTCCTAGTTTTCTGCTGGCGGATACTTCTATTCTCGGACTTGAGATAATGTGCAAAATTTGTTTCATTTTTAAAATTTTAAATTCTTCTACAAAATTATGTACATTTGCTTATCAAAAGTTAGTAGTGAACTAAAGGTTAGTAGTAACCTTTTGGTTAGTCAAAAAATAGTTATATGGAAAATAGTGTTGATTTCGAAGAGCCTCTTACTGCTCAGCGGTGTTCGCAAAGTCTCTCGTCTGTAGAAGATGCCATCTATGTTATTGGAGGAAAATGGAAACTCAAAATTATTATAGCACTTCAAGAGCATGGAAATATCAGGTTCAATGAGCTTCAGAGAATCGTTGCAGGAATATCGGCAAGAGTACTTTCAAACGAATTGAAAGATTTGGAACTGAATGGTTTTGTGAAAAGAATCGTTCATTCAGAACAGACTCCGGTGGTTGTAGAATATATTTCAACAGACTACAGCAAGACGTTGAAGAGTGTGATTATGGCTCTTTCCGAGTGGGGAAGAATTCATAAAAAGAATCTCAAAGAAGATGTTTTTGAAAAATAATCTCCTTTAATAAAATGATTTTCTGAATTCCAAAGGCGAGACATTCGTTTTAGCTTTAAAAAGTTTATTGAAAGACTGTGGATGCTCAAATCCGAGTTCGTAGGCAATTTCGCTTACAGAAAGTTGCGTGGTCGACAGTTTTTCTTTCGCAATATCGATCACTTTTTCGTGAATGTGCTGCTGTGTAGTTTGTCCGGTAAGTGTTTTCAGTAGACCGCGCATGTACTTAGGCGACATATTGAGTTTTTCAGAAAGATACTGCACACTCGGCAATCCTTTCATCAGGAAATCTTCCGCGCTAAAATAATCATTTAATAGAATTTCCAACTGTTCCAGAAACTGATGATTGGCTTTGTGACGGGTGATAAACTGTCTCTGATAGAAGCGTTCTGAATAATTCAACAGCGTTTCCAGTTGAGAAAGAATGATATTCTGACTGAACTGATCGATGTTTGATTGATATTCCTGTTTTATGTTTTCAATAATTTGCAGCGTCTTTATTTCCTCATCTTCCGATAAAAATAAAGCTTCGTTTACAGAATAATCAAAAAACTCATACTTCCTGATTGCGCTTGCCATCGGCGTGTTCCAGAGAAAATCCGGATGAATCATCAGCATCCATCCCGACGGATTTTTGCCTTCTCGTTCTCTGGTGACGCTTAGAATCTGATGAGGCGCCATGCAAAACATCACGCCTTCATCAAAATCATATTCTTTCTGTCCGTACCTGTATTTATGGTTCATATCTCTTTTTACAGAAATGGTGTAAAA
The DNA here is from genome assembly GCF_001424105.1 of Chryseobacterium sp. Leaf394. Lineage (GTDB taxonomy): Bacteria > Bacteroidota > Bacteroidia > Flavobacteriales > Weeksellaceae > Chryseobacterium. The sequence continues at coordinate 295,263 of NZ_LMQH01000010.1, forward strand.
ATCAAATATTAAACTCTGTCTGCCGGCTTCAGTCTGTTCCATATCATCAAAATTAATCACACTGATCAGCGGATGTTTTGGTTTTGGTAAACCTCTCAAAGTATGAAATTCGGAAATCGTTTTCAGTCTTATCGGTTGATTTTCAGACATAAGCTTTTTAGGTTTAGAATTAAATTGAAATCAGTTTCAAATATAATCAGTTTAAATATACAATTTACTGACGCTCAGAAAAATAAGCAGAACCTTTCATATCTTCCAGTAAAGTAGGATGTTGCGGATTCCAATCCAATAATTTTTTGGTTTCTTCGCTGGAAGTCATGTTATTCAGTTTTGCAAAATGAGCAAACCAGGTGAAGTGTTCTGCTGCTTCCTCTGATGAAATAGAAACAACAGGAATATTCAGTTTTTCCGCAATTTCTGTTGCGATCATTTTAAAAGGAATTCCCTGCTCGGCCACTGCATGATATCTTGTTCCGGTTTCAAAAGGTTTTTCCAAAGCCAGTCGGTACAGTTTCGCAGCATCCAGTCTGTGAACAGCTGGCCAAAAATTATTTCCGTCATCAATGACTGCAGAAATTCCCTTTTCTTTTGCAATTTTGATGGCTAAAGGCACAAAACCGATTTTATCACCTTCACCATGAACAGAAGGCGACAGTCTCACGACTGCTACTTTTACGCCTTTTGCAGCGACAGCATCAGCGGCATTTTCTGTCGCTATTCTTGGATGTGGATTGTTTGCCGAACAGTCTTTTTCTGTAGTTATTCCATCTTTCGAAAAAAGTGCAGTTCCGGATGTGATCAGAAATGGTTTTTCTGTTCCGACCAAAGCCTCACCAATAGCTTCGATGACCTGACCGTCAAGTCTGCACATTTCCTCGAATCTTGCAAAGTCATGCACAAATCCTAAATGAATCACGGCATCAGAAATTTCCGCTCCCGATTTCAAAATTTCAAAATCATTCAGATCGCCACGGTGTGCTTCTGCTCCTGAAGTAATCAATTTATTGGCTGATTCTTCCGAACGTGCCAGACCTAAGACCTGATGGCCATTAGCCAATAATTCCTGCACCACGGCAGTTCCTACGAAACCTGTGGCACCTGTAACAAATACTTTCATTTTAATATTATTTTATGATGCAAAGTTCAGTTTTCGCAACATGAACAGTGTATCCAAAAAGTATTTTTCTGTAGCCGAAAGATTTTTAAATTACATTTTAATTAAACGACTGCCGAAATTCCAGCGGCGACATTTTCGTTTTCTTTTTAAAAAGCGTACTGAAAGACTGCGAATGCTCAAATCCCAGTTCATATGCAATTTCGCTCACCGATAATTCGGTGGTTGAAAGTTTCTCTTTTGCTTTGCTGATGAGCTTTTCATGGATGTGTTGCTGTGTGTTTTGTCCGGTCTGGATTCTTAGTAAATCACTCAGATAATTCGGCGACAGATTCATCGCTTCAGCAATTTGATGAACCGTTAAAAGTCCTTTTTCTGAAGATTCTTTATCGAAATAATCATTCAGAAACGTTTCAAATTTCGTCAAAAGCTGATGGCTTCCGCTTTTTCGGGTGATAAACTGTCTTTCGTAAAAACGTTTGGAATAATTCAACAATAATTCAATCTGCGATAAGATAATTTCCTGCGTATGCTGGTCGATGTGCTGACATTCTTTATCAATTTTATTCAGAATTTCAAGCAGATCATTTTCTTCATCTTCAGAAAGGTGCAGCGCTTCATTTACGGCATAGGAGAAAAATCCATACGATGAAATTGTTGTTGCCAAGGGCTGTTTCAGAAGAAAATCTTCGTGAAAAATCAACAGATAACCCGTGTTTTCACAATCCATCGTTTTCAAATCGAGATACTGAACCTGATTAGGTGCCGTAAAACTAAGAACACCTTTGTCATAATCGTAATGTTGCTGGCCATATTTTATTTTTCCCGTCGCATTACGTTTCAGTGCAACGCAGTAATAACGGCTCACAAAACCTTTCCAGACCTCATCTTCAATGAAAATGCTTTCAGAAAGATTGATAACACTCACCATCGGATGTTTCGGTTCCGGAAGCGAAAGTAACCTGTGAAATGCCGAGATAGACTGCATGGTGTTCATAACTTTAGATTCTAAATATTAAAGGTAATAATTATTTGATTGCCTAACTACTTTGTTAAATTTGGGCAGCTTCATCCGCCTTCCGCTCCCAATATTTTTTGCAGACAATTTTAGTTTAGTTGAACTTTAGAAGCTGGCAAAAAAGGATTTCCGCTCAAGTCGGGCTGCAATCGTATTGCGTTTTAAACAAACCTCATAGGTTTTCAAAACCTATGAGGTTTACATCTTCGAATCGCCACGAATAAATCAATAATCCAAAAGTCCCATCCCAAATTCATCGTAAGTGGCTCCCGTATCCGTTCCCAAAGGTACAATACTTTCCAGCTTCTGAATATCAGAATCACCTAAGACAATTTTACTGGCTTCAATATTCTGCTCAAGATATTTTCTGCGTTTCGTCCCCGGAATCGGAACAATTCCTTTGCTGATAATCCACGCCAAAGCCAGTTGTGAAGCAGTAATTTCATTTTCCTTCGCCAGATTTTCAATCGCTTCCACAAGTTCAATATTTTTGTGGAAATGCTGTTCCTGAAATCTTGGAATTCCTCTTCTGAAATCGTTTTCCGGCAAATCATCAATCGAACGAATCTGTCCGGATAAAAATCCTCTTCCCAAGGGAGAATACGCCACAAAACCAATTCCCAGTTCATTTAAAGTTTTAATAACGCCTTTTTCTTCAACCGTTCTTTCAAAAAGAGAATATTCACTTTGAACTGCTGTGATTGGATGAACTGCGTGCGCTTTTCTCACAGTTTCAGACGAAACTTCCGACAAACCAATGTAACCGATTTTTCCTTCCTTCACCAAATCACTCATCGCACCAACCGTTTCTTCCACCGGAACATTTTTATCAAGACGGTGCATATAATATAAGTCGATGTAATCAGTTTTCAGATTTTTTAGCGAACGGTCAACCGATTTTTTCACATAATCTCTCTGTCCGTTGATTTTCCATGTGACCTGTTCGTTGTCATCGATTTCCCAACCGAATTTTGTGGCAAGAATGTAATTGTCACGATTCCCTTCAATGGCTTTTGCAATTAACCGTTCATTGGCAAACGGTCCGTACAGATCTGCCGTGTCGAGAAAGTTTCCTCCCAGTTCCAAAGAGCGGTGAATGGTTGCAATCGCTTCCTGCTCATCTGTTTTGCCATACATATCAGCATCTCCAAAACCGGTCATTCCCATGCATCCCAGACCAATATTCGGGATGATTAATCCCTGACTTCCTAATTTTACCTGATTCAATTTCATTTTGTTGATTTTTATTGATACAAAATTCAGCACAAATTAATAATTGAATGTATGCAAAATGAAGATTGTCGTATGCAAATTACGGATTCGCTATTCCTTAATCTAAATTTTAATTGATTATTTAGAATGATTCAAAATATGATAAAAGTCAGTTATTTTTTTGTCATCTGAAAATTTCTTTTTAATTTTACCTAACAAATGTTAGTTAGTTTATGGATTTTGCAGTTGAATATTTAAAACTTGACCAGCTGAGAGCTCTTCAGTCTGATAGACTGAAGGATTTGGTGGTTTATCTTGAAGAGAAGTCAGATTTTTATAAAGGAAAATTTGATGAATTAGGAATTTCAAATCAGGATATCAGGACCATTGAAGATATTTCCAAACTTCCTATCACTTACAAACAGGATTTAAGAGACAATTATCCTTTCGGACTTTTTACCGTTCCGAAAAATGAACTGCAGAGAATTCACTGTTCGAGCGGAACAACAGGAAAACCGACAGTCGTTGGCTATACTGAAGAAGACGTTGATCTTTTCAGCGAAGTGGTGGCCAGATCATTAAATGCAGCCGGAGCAAAACCGGGAATGCAGTTACATAACGCTTACGGTTACGGAATTTTCACTGGAGGACTTGGACTTCATTATGGTGCAGAAAAATTAGGAATGAGTGTTCTTCCAATCTCCGGAGGGATGACTTCAAGACAGGTTGATCTCATTATCGATTTTCAGCCGGAAGTTCTTTGTTGCTCGCCTTCTTACGCACTAACCATCGCTGATGAATTTGCCAATAGAGGAATCTCGGCAGACGAAATCAGTTTAAAATATGCCGTTTTAGGTTCAGAACCCTGGACGGAAATTATCAGACATCACATCGAGGAAAGACTGGGTGTTCATGCAACCAATATTTATGGTTTAAGTGAAATTATAGGTCCCGGAGTTTCGATGGAAGATTTTGAAGAAAAAGGTGGCTCTTATATTTGGGAAGATCATTTTTATCCTGAAATTTTAGATCCTATTACCAGAGAACCGCTACCTTACGGTGAAGAAGGTGTGTTGGTGATCACTACTTTAACTAAAAAAGCGATGCCGCTTCTCCGTTACTGGACGAATGATATTACAAGTCTGTACTACGACGAGAATGCCAAACGAACCATGGTTAAAATGAAACCGATTCTGGGCAGAGCCGATGATATGCTGATTGTAAGAGGCGTAAATGTCTACCCAAGTCAGATTGAGGAAGCTTTTTCTCATGTAAAAGGTGTGGTTCCGAATTATTATTTGACTCCGATTGAGAAAGAACAGATGTGTGTGGCACTCGACATCGACGTAGAAATTGATGATGAATTGGTGACCTCAGAAAATTTAAATATAAATTCAGATGAATATCTTATTTTCGCAGGAAATTTTGGGAAAAGCATCGAAAATGAAATAAAAAAGAGGGTAGGAATTACCACTAAAGTGAAAATTCATGCTCAGGACAGCTTACCGAAATGCGAAGGTGGAAAAATTAACAGAATACTAAAGACAAAATGAATTCATTTTATAAATTAAAAACTGTAAAAGTTCAGAAAGATACCAATGATGCGGTGAATGTAGCATTGGAAATTCCTGAGGAGCTGAAGGATAAATTCAGGTTCAAACAGGGGCAGTATCTGAATTTTAAACTGATGGTTAACGGTAATGAAGAGCGCCGTTCTTATTCTATCTGCAATGCACCGAGCGAAAAAAGCAATACGCTTGAAGTTTTGGTGAAGCTTTTGGAAGGCGGAAGAGTTTCCGGATATTTCAATGAGCATCTGCACATGGATGAGGTTTTGGAAGTGATGCCTCCGATGGGCGGTTTTAATACTTCTTATCATCCAACCAACACAAAAACCTACGTTGGATTGGCTGCAGGAAGTGGAATTAGTCCGATTCTTTCTAATTTGAAGGAAAGTCTTTACCAGGAACCGAATTCCAACGCATATCTTTTCTACAGCAACAGAAGCATGAATCATGTGATGAAAAAAGCTGAGATTGATAAGTTGGTTGAGCAGTTTAACGGAAGACTTAAAGTAGTTTATCTGGTAAGCCGTGAAAAACATGCTGACCCGATTTTTGAGGGAAGAATTTCTCCTGAAAAACTGGATCATTTATTTGAAAGATATACAGACATCGACGTGAAGGAAGCTACTTATTTTATTTGTGGGCCTTCGGAAATGATTAAAGGGATTTCTGATTATTTAAAGAAAGACAAAAAAGTTCCGGCGATTCAGGTTCTGTTTGAATATTTCTCGGCTCCGGATGAAGAAGATTCTGCGGAAATGAGTGATGAATTCAAGGCCATTGCCAATATTGAAAGTATGGTAACGGTGATTATCGATGATGATGAATATTCGTTCCATTTGAATTCAAAAAAAGAGAGTATCTTAGATAAAGCATTGAAAGACAATCTTCCAGTGCCTTTTGCCTGCAAAGGAGGAGTTTGCTGTACGTGTAAAGCGGAAGTTCTCGAAGGAGAAGTTTTCATGGAGAAAAATTTCGCATTAACCGAAGATGAAGTAGCCAGAGGTTTTGTTCTGACTTGCCAGTGTCACCCGACAACGAATGTGGTGATGCTAAATTATGATGTTTAATTAAATTAATGTAACAATATATTAATTTACCAATGTAACAATCATTGGTACATTGTTAGACTGATACATTGTTAAATTGGAAAAATTATGGACTTAGAAAAATTCGTACAATACGTACACGACGAAAATAAAGTAGAACCAAAAGATGTAATGCCTGATGATTACAGAAAATTATTGGTTCGTCAGATTTCACAGCACGCACATTCTGAGATTGTCGGGATGTTGCCAGAAGCTAACTGGGTTTCGAGAGCACCTTCACTGAGAAGAAAAATGGCGCTTTTGGCTAAAGTTCAGGATGAGGCAGGTCATGGGTTATACCTTTATTCTGCCACCGAAACTTTAGGAAACGGAACCATCAGAGCCGACAGAGATGCTACCTACGAAGATATGTTGGAAGGAAAAGCAAAATATTCAAGTATTTTCAATTACCCAACTTTAAGCTGGGCCGATATCGGTGCCATCGGTTGGTTGGTTGATGGTGCAGCGATTATGAATCAGGTGATGTTGATGGGGAATTCTTATGGTCCTTACTCAAGAGCGATGGTGAAAATCTGTAAGGAAGAATCTTTCCACCAAAGACAGGGGTATGAGATTTTAATGGCACTTTGCCGTGGTACAAAACAGCAGAAAGAAATGGCTCAGGCTTCGTTAAACCGTTTCTGGTGGCCGGCTTTAATGATGTTTGGCCCGAATGATGACAGTTCGCCCAACTCTAAAATCTCTATGAACTACAGAGTCAAAAGAGAAAGCAACGACAGTCTACGTCAGAGATTTATCGACGTTACGGTTTCTCAGGCTGAATTTTTAGGCTTAACCGTTCCGGATAAAGATTTAAAATGGAACGAGGAAAGACAGCATTATGATTTCGGAGAACTTCCATGGGATGAATTTATGGAAATCTTAAAAGGAAACGGTCCTGCAAACAAAAAAAGACTGCAGACCAAAGTAAAAGCACAGCAGGAGAACCTTTGGGTAAAAGAAGCGGCGAAAGCTTTTGCTGAAAAGCAAACTACTAATGTATAAATGAAAATTGATAAATATACTCAGATAACAGGCTTAAAAATTTTAATTCAAAGTTTACCCTACATTGGTACTCCACTCAATGAGTTTTTATTTGAGCATCGAGGGCGAATCAAACAAGATAGAATTAATAATTTTGTTCAGAATCTCAAAGATTATTTGGAAACGATTAATGAAAATGTGATTAATAGCGAGTATATTAATTCTGAAGAATTTGGGGATATTTTTGAAACAATACTGGAAAAAATATCAAGAACTGAAAGTGATGAAAAATTAAAAAGATTTAAGCAAATTTTAGTTAGACAAATTGAAGTTCCTGAAAGAAGAGAATACATTGAATCTTTTTTAGATATTATTTCAAAGATAACAGATAAACAATTCGAGATATTGATTCTACATGATAAACATATTGAGGATTATCAAAAAATCGTAGAAAGGTCAAGAGAAATTGATAACTCTGAATTTTCTAATTCAAGATTTGCAGATCATGTTTATTCACATGAAAGAAAAGAGTTAGATGATAAAAAAGAAGATTTGGAGAAGAAGTTTTTAGGAGAGGGAAATTATAATATTGATAAAAAAGAATATTTGTTTTTGGTACAAGATTTAATTTCAAAATCTCTTTTATACGATGCTGGAATTGGGGGAATAGGGACAAGACCATTTGAGAGAGTTTTAATAACAGATTATGGTCAATCGTTCATAAAATATGTTTCAGAAAAATAATTTAATCTAAAATTTAGAATTTAAAATAAAAAATAAATGAGTCAATTAGATATGTGGGAAGTGTTTATTCAGACTAAACCGGGATTATCTCACAAACACGTTGGAATTGTACAGGCACCAACAGCAGAAATGGCTTTGCAGAACGCAAGAGACGTTTATACAAGAAGAAAAGAAGGAACTTCGGTTTGGGTAGTTCCAAGTAAATATATTGTGACTTCAGAAGGAATCGACAAAGAAGCTTTCTTTGATCCGGCAGACGACAAATTGTACCGTCACCCGACATTCTACGACATTCCAAACGATGTGAAAAATATGTAAAACAGCGAATGGCTGTTAGCTGCTGGCAATTGACCAAAAGCTAGACGCCAAAAGCCAAAAGCTAAAATAATGAACCCATTATATAATTATTTATTAAAACTAGCAGACGACAGTTTCATCATGGGACAGCGTCTGTCTGCGTGGTGCGGTGAAGGTCCTTATCTGGAGGAAGATATTGCTTTGACGAACATTGCTTTGGATGAGCTTGGACAAGCCAACAACTTTTACGTGTACGCTTCGAGAGTCGCCGACAACGGTAAAAGTGAAGATGATTTGGCTTTCCTGAGATACGAGCACGAATATCTGAATGCACACTGGACAGAACTTCCCAACGAAGATTATGCTCAGACGATTTTGAAAGTGTATGTTTTCGCAGTGTATCAAAAATTGATGTATGAAGCTTTGTCAAATTCTACAAACGAAGAACTATCGGCTATTGCTCAGAAATCTCTGAAAGAAGTTAGATATCATTACACGCACGCTGCGTCATGGATGAAAATTTTCGGCCAGGGAACTGAAGAAAGCAAAATGCGTCTTGAAAGATCCATCGAAAATATCTGGGAATATACCAAAGGTTTATTTGCAAAAACAGAAGGCGAGGATGATTTAATTGCTTTAAACATCGCTCCGAATGTTGATGCTTTGTATGAAGATTTTGTAGCGATTACCACCAAAGATTTTGCAGATTTCGGTTTGGAATATCCAACAAATCCTTTCATGCAGCCAAAATCAAGAACAGGTTATCACACAGAATACTTTGGATTTATCCTTTGCGAACTGCAGTATATGCAGAGAGCATATCCGGGATGTACGTGGTAGTAAAAATGTACCAATATACCAATCTAACAGTCTAGTGATGATTGTTACATTGATACACTGTTAAATTGTTAGATTTGAAATTGAAAAATCCTTTAGAAATATTAGAATTAGTTCCCGATCCGGAAATTCCGGTGATCAATATCGTGGAATTGGGTATTGTAAGAGAAGCGAAAGTTACCAGCGAAAATTCTTGCGAAGTGACGATTACGCCGACTTATTCTGCCTGTCCCGCTATGTTTACCATTGAGGAAGATATTATCAAGATCATGAAGGAAAACGGTTGGGACGCTAAAGTGGTCACCAAAATGTTTCCAATCTGGACAACAGACTGGTTGACGGATGAAGCGAGAGAAAAACTCCGTGTTTACGGAATTACACCTCCCGAAAAAGGAGCCGACGAAAACCATATCGGGAAACCTAAGAAATGTCCACGCTGCGGCTCGATGAATTCAAAACAGATCAGCAGATTCGGATCTACTTTATGTAAGGCTTCGTACCAATGTTTAGACTGTCTGGAGCCGTTTGATTATTTTAAATGTCATTAAATTAATGTAACAATTCAGCAATGTAAAAATGTAACAATTTTGAATGCAGTAAATATTGTTATACTGCTAAACTGATACATTGCTACATTTTTTATCTGTAAATTTACATTAATCATAAAAATTAATACTATGTACACACAACTCGATATTGAATCGCATTTTGACGGAAAATTAAAAATCGCTTACCTTAATCAGCCTGATACAATGAATGCTTTAACGAAGCCATCATTGGCAGACCTGAAAGATTTTGTAAAGGAATGCAGCAATGATCCAGCGGTTAGATGTGTGGCGATTTCAGGAAGAGGAAGAGCATTCTGTTCCGGTCAGAATCTTGACGATGCTTTCGTTCAGGGAAATGACCATCATGATGACGATATTATCAGAAGAATTGTGACCGACTATTACAACCCTTTAGTACTGGAAATTACGCGTTGCAAAAAACCTGTCGTTGCTTTGGTCAACGGTCCTGCAGTAGGAGCCGGTGCGATGTTGGCATTGATTTGCGACTTCGTTTTAGCGAATGATAAAGCTTATTTTGCACAGGCATTTTCCAATATCGGATTGATTCCGGATACAGGCGGAACGTATTTCTTACCTAAATTATTAGGAAGACAATTGGCGAATTATTTAGCATTTACAGGCAAAAAACTATCTGCTGAAGAATCAAAATCATACGGTTTGGTAGCTGAGGTTTTCACTGAAGAAGAATTTAATTCAAAATCAATGGAAATTTTAGAAAAAGTTTCTAATATGCCGACCATTGGTTTAAAATTAACCAAGAAAGCTTTCGCCGCTTCTTACAATAATTCATTGAAAGATCAATTGGAATTGGAAGGCGATTTGCAACAGGAAGCCGCAGAAACAGAAGACTTCAAAGAGGGTGTACAGGCCTTTTTACAAAAAAGAAAACCTGAATATAAAGGAAAATAAAAAACTTGTATCATGTAAGAAAGTAAAATGTACAACGTACTTTAAAATACTTTTTACATGATACATTTTACATTATACAACATGAGAAATGTAGGAATTATCGGTGCCGGAACGATGGGAATTGGCATCGCACAAGTAGCCGCAACCAACGGATGCAAAGTTTGGGTCTATGACGCCAACGCAAAACAGGTAGAAACGGCAACCGTAGGTCTGGAAAAAACACTGACCAAATTGGTGGACAAGCAGAAAATTTCATCGGAGAAAATGGTTGAAATTTTATCTAATATTTCCATCGCTACAGAACTGAAGGACTTCAAAGATTGCGAACTCGTCATCGAAGCCATCATCGAAAATAAAGAAATCAAAACAAAAGTTTTCACAGAATTAGAGCAACATGTTTCTGAAAGCTGTGTGATTGCTTCCAATACATCATCCATTTCCATTACCTCTCTCGGTGCAGAACTGCAAAAACCGGAGCGTTTCATCGGAATTCACTTTTTCAATCCGGCCCCTCTGATGCCCTTGGTTGAAATTATTCCATCTCTTTTGACAGAAAAATCTTTAGCTGAAAAAATGTACAGCCTCATGAAAGATTGGGGTAAAGTTTCTGTGATTGCCAAAGATATCCCAGGATTTATCGTTAACAGAATTGCGCGTCCTTTTTACGGAGAAGGTTTGAGAATTGTTGAAGAAAACATCGCAACGGTAGAACAGGTTGATGACGCAATGAAAACATTAGGTAACTTCAAAATGGGACCTTTTGAGCTGATGGATTTAATTGGTGTTGATGTCAATTTCTCTGTAACAAAAACAGTTTACAACGAGTATTTCTACGATCCAAAATACAAGCCATCTCTTCTTCAGCAGAGAATGTCTGAAGCCAAGCTTCATGGCAGAAAAACAGGAAAAGGATTCTATGATTATGCTGACGGAGCTGTAAAAACTGAACCAACGAAAGACGAAGCACTGTATCAGCAAATATTTTTAAGAATTATTTCAATGCTCATCAATGAAGCAGTTGAAGCCAAAAGATTAGGCATTGCCAACGATGAAGATCTCGAATTAGCCATGCAGAAAGGTGTCAATTATCCAAAAGGATTGCTGGCTTGGGGAAAAGAAATAGGATATGAAAAAATCTCTGAAACCCTACAGAATCTTTACGGAGAATATCAGGAAGAGAGATACAGACAAAGCCCATTGCTGCGAAAATTAAATTAGATAATCAGATAATTTGAAAATGTGCTCATTTGCAAATTAATTTCTCATTTTCAAATTGGATCAATTTATAAATTAAAAGTATGACTCAGAAAAAAATACTCTCAGCTTTCGCAGTAGCACTGTTCTCGACGGTATTTGTGGGAGGTATATTTTACTTAACTGACAATCGTTTTAAAACCACGGAAGATGATAAAATGTTCAGTTGGGGATTTGTAGTAATATATTTTTCAGGAATGTTCATCGTAAGTCTTTTCAGTGAAAGACTGATGAAGTTGTTCAAAAAAAACTGATTGAAAACTTACAAAAAGTAATTTTGGATGGATTTAAACAGCTTCAAAGCCGAATTGGAAACAAGACTTTCCATCGAAAAAGAATATATTATTGAGGAACTTCCGACAGCCAAGGATGAAGAAAAGCTGGATTTGTTAGGGAAATTCAACGAGAAATACAGAGAGCTCATTAAACGGATTGCTTGTGAAGAAGGAATAGATTTAAATGCTCTTGATGCCTCAGAAAATTCAGCAGATCATCTCACTATTGAACAGGTAATTTTAGGGAAAACGATGAGTATATATGACAAGCTGGCTGATGAATTATATGAGGTAATAACAGACAGATACTAAATAAAAATTAAATTTTAGACAATAAGTAGGATTTTAAGGACGATGCTTAAAAGGATTTTTACATTAAAGAATTTTCTGAAGTCATTGATGAGAGCTTTGATCTTTGTTATAGCTTTTTTTCTGCTCAAACTTCTTCTGTATTATGTAGGCTGGGAGGACGAAAATGGTATTAACATCATTGGTTTTACAATCTATTTCACAGGCATTTTTTTAATGTATTTTATTTTAGATGGCAGAGATTATTCATGGAGAGATGTGGTTAAATTTAAAAAATAAATAACAATTAATGAATCCGAGACAGGTTGTAGATTATATGATGGAGAAAGATTATTTCTCCCAATTTTTAGGAATCAAAATCATTGATATTAAAAAGAATTACGCTTTAATTGAAATGGAAATCACTAAACAGATGCTCAACGGCCTGGGAACAGTTCACGGCGGAGTAACCTTCGCTTTCGCTGATTCAGCATTTGCTTTTTCCTCCAACAACGATGGAAATGCAGCTGTCGCATTGAGCGTGACCATCAATTTCACCAAAGCCGGACGAGAAGGTGATATTTTCAGAGCCGAAAGTGTTTTGGTAAACGATACCAGAAAAACAGCGATCTACGACATTAAGATTAGCAACCAGAACAATGATTTGGTTGCAAAATTTGTCGGAACGGTTTATAAGATCGGAAAAAAAGTGGTCGAACTTTAAATTTATTTGATGAGATATTTTGCGTCGTTTATTTTAGTTTTTTTAATAAGTTTTGTCAATGCTCAAAAACAACAGGTTAATGAAAACCTTAAGAAAGAGTTAGATGAAATGCTTAGATTAGATCAAACTTACAGAAGATTATTCGACCATGGTATTACTGCTGAGAAAAAAAGTGAGATTCTCAAAGAATTAAATATCGATGAAAAGGATTTTGAGGAAAAACAATGGCAATTAGTCGTGGACATAGACAGTCTGAATATGCAGAAAATTGAACAGATTATTTCTCAATACGGCTATCCTGGAAAATCTCTCGTTGGAGAACCTACAAATCAATCCGCTTGGTATGTCATCCAACATTCAAATAAGATCGGTAAATATTTACCAATGATTAAAAAGGCGGGAAAAGAAAAAGAAATACCCTTTACTCTAGCTGCGATGATGGAAGACAGATTCTTAATGAACAGTGGAAAGGAGCAAATTTATGGAACTCAGGGAGCTGGAGAATTCTTCATTAATAAAAATGGAAAGGAAGATTTTGTGAACTTCATCTGGCCAATAAAAAATGAGAAGAATGTTAATAAATTGCGCAAAGAGACCGGATTTAAAAATACAATTGAAGAAAATGCTAAAGATCTGTTCGGAAAAGATTTCGTTTACAAACCGTTCTCTTTAAAAGAGGCTTTAAAATTAAGAAAACAAGCTTCAAATATTCATTAAATTAAATAGTAATTATACCATTTTCAGATTTTCAAATTAACACATTTTCAAATTAAATAAAATGAACAACGTATATATCGTAGATTACATCAGAACACCAATTTCAAAACTATCCGGTGGCCTTTCAGAAGTTCGTGCCGATGATTTGGCAGCAATCGTCTTAAAAGAAATTGTTGCAAGAAATCCTGAAGTTCCTGTTGAGGAAATTGAGGATGTTATTTTCGGATGTGCCAATCAGGCTGGTGAAGATAACAGAAATGTTGCCAGAATGGGACTTTTATTAGCAGGACTTCCGTACAAAATCGGAGGTGAAACGGTGAACAGACTATGCGCTTCAGGAATGTCGGCGGTGGCAAATGCCTTCCGTTCGATCGCTTCAGGAGAAGGTGAAATTTATATTGCAGGTGGCGTTGAGCACATGACGCGTTCACCTTATGTGATGTCAAAACCAAGTACTGCTTTCGGGAGAGACAGCCAGATGTTTGACACGACTTTCGGATGGAGATTTGTGAATCCCAAAATGAAAGAAATGTACGGTGTAGACACGATGGGAGACACCGCTGAAAATTTGGCAGAAATGCACAACATCAGCCGTGAAGATCAGGATAAATTTGCCCTGTGGTCTCAACAAAAAGCGACTAAAGCTCAGGAAAGCGGAAGACTGGCGGAAGAAATTATAAAAGTTGAAATTCCACAGAGAAAAGGCGAACCGAAAATCTTCGATACAGACGAATTTATCAAACCAACCTCTTCGATGGAAGGATTAGGAAAACTTCGTCCCGCTTTCAGGAAAGATGGTGGAACAGTAACTGCTGGAAACGCTTCTGGAATGAACGATGGTGCTGCTGCTTTAATTTTAGCAAGCGAAGAAGCGGTAAAAAAATATGGTTTAAAACCGAAAGCGAAAATCTTAGGATCATCCGTTGCAGGTGTTGAGCCAAGAATTATGGGAATCGGTCCGGTTGAAGCGACTCAGAAATTGTTGAAAAGATTAAATCTTTCATTAGACGACATGGATGTTATCGAATTGAACGAAGCTTTTGCTGCTCAATCTTTGGCTGTAACCAGAAGTTTAGGTTTAAAAGATGATGATTCAAGAGTGAATCCAAACGGAGGCGCAATTGCTATCGGTCATCCACTTGGAGTTTCGGGAGCAAGAATTATCGGTTCTGCAGCTTTGGAACTTCAGAAACAAGATAAAAAATATGCGTTATGTACTCTTTGTATCGGTGTCGGTCAGGGGTATGCAATGGTAATTGAAAAGGTTTAATTTGAAAATGTGCTAATTTGAGAATTTGAAAATGCTATTTAGAACAGCTATAATTCTTAAATTAATATATCTCACAATTTTCAAATTAACTCATTCTCAAATTTTCAAATTAAAATTATGAATATCTACTCATACCACGGCATTCGCCCCATCATAAAACCATCTGCCTACGTTCATCCGCAGGCGGTGATCATTGGAAATGTGGAAATCGGCGAAGACGTTTATGTCGGTCCTAATGCGGTGATTCGTGGCGACTGGGGTAAAATTATTGTGAAAGACGGTGCGAATGTTCAGGAAAACTGTACCCTTCACGTTTTCCCGGGAATTGAAACCATTTTGGAAGAATCTGCTCACATCGGTCACGGAGCGATTATTCATTCCGGACACATCGGTAGAAATTGCCTGGTTGGAATGAATGCTGTAGTCATGGATAAAGCAGTAATCGGTAATGAGTGTATTATCGGAGCATTAGCCTTTGTTCCTGCAAATTTCAGATGTGATGCGAGAAAATTGATCGTTGGAAGTCCGGCAAAAATTATCCGTGATGTTTCAGATGAAATGATTAAATGGAAAACGGAAGGAACAAAATTGTATCAGGAATTGGCGAGAGAAGGAAGAGATGCCATTCAACTGTGTAAACCTTTTACGGAATATGTTCAGCAAATTCCTACGAAGGTTGTTGATTATGGGATTTGGGATGATGTGAAATAATTTTTACCACTCAATTTAAATATGATTAATAAACTCCTCTTTTTCGCCGCCATTATATTTACATTCCAATTCACGGTTTCTGCCCAGAATGGAACTGTGAAACCATTGACGATTGGGGAAATCAGAATCATAAAATCTGAAATATTAAAAGAAGAAAGAACTCTGAATATCTATCTTCCGCAGAATTTCGATAAAACAAAATCCTATCCTATCATTTATCTTTTGGACGGGAGCATGAATGAAGATTTTATTCATGTAACAGGGTTGGTGCAGTTCTTTAATCAGATGTACGCAATGCCGGAAACGATTGTGGTTGGAATTGCAAATGTTGACAGAAAAAGAGACTTCACTTTTCATACGGATTTAAAGGATTTGCAGAAAGATTATCCTACAACGGGACATTCTGATAAATTCATTAGTTTCCTTGAAAAAGAATTGAAACCTTACATCGAAAGTCAGTTTAAAACTGACAGAACCTATATTTTCGGACAATCTTTGGGTGGACTTTTAGCAACAGAAATTTTACTGAAAAAACCTGAAATGTTCAATAACTATTTTATCATTAGCCCGAGTTTGTGGTGGGATGATGAAAGTCTTTTGAAACAGGCACCGCAATTATTAGCGAAAATTAAGGATACCCAGAAATTTGTTTACATTTCTGTAGGAAAAGGTGAGCATAAAGTAATGGTAAAAGATGCAGAAGATTTCTTTACTGTTCTTCAAAATTCAAATAAGAAAAACTGGAAGGTAGAATATAAAATGATGGAATCAGATAATCACGCAACAATCCTTCACAGAAGTCTTTATGAAGGTTTGGTGAGACTGTTTCCGTATCAGGAACCGAAGTAACCGATTTACTTAAATAATATTTTATAGATGAAATTTAGTTTCTGCATATTTTTTATAATGGTTTTGATTGTAAGTAGCTGTAAATCTACAGCTGTCTATAAAGATATTCCATTCAGTCAAAACACTGCAGGAACTGATATTAAACTCAATATTTTTACACCAAAGAAGGTTGGTGAAAATAATTATCCGGTCTTAATTTTTGTACACGGAGGAAACTGGAATACAGGAAATAAGAAAACCTATACTCTGATGGGTAAAAACTTTGCCCGGAAAAATATTATCGCCGTTATTCCTGATTATACTTTGAGTCCGAATGCTGATGTCGACCAGATGACCAGAGAAATAGCTGCAGCGATACAATTTACAAAAGAAAATGCTCAGAAATATAACGGAGATTCCCGAAAAATATTTGTTTCAGGACACTCAGCGGGCGGTCAGTTGGCGGCTTCTGCAGTGATGAATCCGAAATACCAGATTCTGGAAAATACAGTTTCGGGGATTATTTTAATTGATGCAGCGGGAATAGATATGAAGAATTATCTCGAAAAAAATCCACCGACATCAGAAAGTAATTATGATATCACATGGAGCAAGGATCCACAAAAATGGAAAGAGGCATCTCCAATCTATTTTATCAATGAAAAGACACCGCCTTTTTTAATGTATGTAGGTGAAAAAACGTATCCTTCAATCAAACTGGCGAATGAGAATTTTTTGAAAGCGCTTCATCCTTTCCAACCTAATGTAAAACCTGTTTTCATCAATAAAAAACATATTCCAATGGTGGTACAGTATTTTTTCCCCTGGAGCAAAAGATTTGATGAAACTTTGGAATTTATTGAAACTGTAAAATAATATAAGAATATTTTATTTCAATGATAATGAATGGCATCCTAAAAAATTACTGGATTATAAGTATTATTGCTTTTATTGCAATTAATTTTTTTGGATTTTATTTAATTAAAACTTCACCGGATTTTTTAGATTTATATGAGCACGCAGAATCTGAGGAATTTATTCAAAAGTTTGAGACAAAAGAAAATATTTATTCAATTTTTTTCGGCTTTCTATTTATTTTAGATAGTTGGTTAATATTATTTATTCCTTATCTGATCATTAGAAAAGTTTTGAAAACTAAAATATTAAAATCAAGTAAAAAGTAAAAATCTATATGGAAAAATTAAAAAACTATATCCACGGCGAATGGGTTGAAGGCACCGGAAATGGAATTCCTTTATACAATGCTGTGACGGGAGAGCAGGTTGCCATTTCAGATACAGAAGGGCTGAATTTTGAACAGGCTCTCGATTTCGGAAGAACAGTCGGCTATAAAAATCTTTCATCGATGACATTCTACGATCGTGGTGAAATGTTGAAAAAAGTAGCACTGTATCTTTTGGAAAGAAAGAAAAAATATTACGATTTATCCTATAAAACCGGTGCAACGCACGCAGATTCATGGGTTGATATTGAAGGTGGTTTTGGAACATTTTTCACGTATTCAGGATTGGCAAAAAGAATGCTCCCGAACACACCGTTTTGGGTAGATGGAGAAACTCAGAAAATCTCTGCTAACGGAACTTTCTTAGGAACTCACATTTTAACTCCAAGTGAGGGTGTTTCTGTACAAATCAATGCCTATAATTTTCCTGTTTGGGGAATGTTGGAAAAACTGTCGACTTCTTTGTTGGCGGGTGTTCCTTCAATTGTGAAACCTTCGCCTTACGGTTCTTATTTAACGAATGCTGTTTTTCAGGATATGATTGAAAGTGGAGTTCTTCCAGAAGGGGCACTTCAATTGGTTTGTGGTGAGCCGGGAAATATTCTGGATTACGTTCAGGATGGAGATTCTGTATTATTTACAGGTTCTGCAACAACAGGTAGAAAATTAAAATCTCTATCTTCTGTTTCAGGAAATTCTGTTCGTTTCAACATGGAAGCCGATTCTCTGAACTGTTCAATCCTTGGATTGGATGCAAAACCGGGAACACCGGAATTTGATTTGTTCATCAAAGAAGTTCGTACCGAAATGACAACTAAAGCCGGACAGAAATGTACAGCGATCAGAAGAATTTTGGTTCCTGAAAACTTAATTGGTGATGTTCAGAATGCTCTGTCTAAGGCTTTAGATCAGACAAAAATTGGAAATCCTTTAAGCAGAGAAACGAGAATGGGTTCTTTGGTTGGAAAACAGCAATATGACGAGGTTTTAAGAAAGGTAGATATTCTGAAAACTGAAAACGAACTGATTTATGACGGAAAGCATGAGCTTGTAGATGCAGATTATGACAGTGGCGCATTTATGTCTCCGAAATTGTTCTTAAATGATTCACCATTCACCAAAAATATCTCTCACGATGTCGAGGCTTTCGGTCCGGTTTCTACGTTGATGCCTTACAAAGATGCGGATGAAGCGGCTGCTTTGGCAAAAAGAGGAAAAGGAAGTCTGGTAGGTTCAATCGTTTCTCACGATGAGAAATTCGTAGCCGAAACTTCTTGGAAAATGGCTTCTCAACACGGAAGGATTTTCGTTTTGAACCGCGATAATGCGAAAGAAAGTACAGGTCACGGTTCTCCGCTTCCGACTTTGATGCACGGAGGTCCGGGAAGAGCCGGTGGTGGCGAGGAAATGGGTGGACTGAACGGTCTTCATTTCTTCCTTCAAAAAACGGCGATTCAGGGTTCACCAGATATTTTGACGGCGATTACAAAAGTGTATCAGCAAGGCGCTGAAAAAAAATATTCAGATAAACATCCTTTCCAAAAGTACTTTGAAGAAGTTGAGGTTGGTGATTCTCTGGAAACAGCTGGAAGAACAGTAACCGATGCAGATATTGTGAACTTCTCCAATGTTTCGTGGGATCATTTCTACGCTCATACAGATGCGACAAGTTTATCAGGAACTATTTTCGATAAAACGGTGGCTCACGGATATTTTATCCTTTCCGCAGCAGCCGGATTGTTTGTCTCAGGCAAAAAAGGTCCTGTTATCGCCAATTATGGATTGGAAAACTGTTCGTTCTTCAAACCGGTTTATGCGGGAGATACGATTACCGTTTATTTAACGGCAAAAGAAAAAATCAACCGAGGCGTGAAAGGAAGAAATATTCCTTCAGGCGTGGTAAAATGGTTGGTTGAAGTAGTAAACCAAAGAGATGAGGTGGTTTGCGTCGCAACGATTTTAACGTTGGTTGCTAAACAGTCTCCGTTTATTGATTTTAAAATTCAGAATATTCAGAAAAAATTAAATTCTTTAACTGAAAATACGCAACCCATTTTCGGAGATTTCACCCCACAATTGATGGTTGAACATTTGGAAGAGGTTTTAAGGAATGGTTTCGGCGATCTGAAGCCGGAAGATTTTGATGAAATTCCGGAAGAAAAATTAGAAAAACTTCAGGATTGGCTGTACACCGATAAAAAGATCCGTCCGGGAGCGCAATACCCTTTATGGAAAGAAGGTGAAGTTCCACAGAATAAAAATAAAAATCTGGATGCTGCTAAAACTCAGCTCGTAGAAACACTGAAAGAGTTTACCGTCTATTTCAAGGAAAATCCTTTTGCGGAACATTATAATCCACGATTCGGGCATTTAAATAAAGAGATGATGGAGCTTTTCCAGAGAAAGCATTTTACGCATCATTTTGAGCAGTTTGGACTGGTTTAATTGAATGTAGAAATGTAACAATTTAGCAGTGTAACAATTTTTTGTTACACTGTTTTTTTTT
>NZ_LMQH01000010.1:315422-350024 GCF_001424105.1 Chryseobacterium sp. Leaf394
AAAAAAAGCGTTCCGTAGGAACGTAATCTGTGTAGAAAAATAATGATAATCAATACAGCGTCCTGTAGGGACGCTATCAAAAAAGCACAAAGATGTCAAACACTTACACACAAATTTACGTCCAGTTGGTTTTTGCCACAAAGGGTAGAGATACCAAAATCACAAGTTCAATACGTGAAGAAGTTGAAAAATACATTTGTGGAATTTTCATAAATAAAGGACAAAAAGTATTAGCGATTTATGCAAATCCCGACCATATTCATATCTTCTTCAGTTATAAAAATCTGCAAATCACCATATCAGATTTAGTGAAAGTTAGCAAAACGGAATCAACAAATTTTATCAATGAAAAGAAATTAACGTTGAATTATTTTTCATGGCAGAAAGGTTACGGTGCATTTTCTTATTCTAAAAGTCAGAAGGAGAAGGTGGTTAATTATGTTTTAAATCAGGAAGCACATCACAGAAAGAAAACTTTCAGAGAAGAGTATATTGAATTTCTAAATGCTTTTGAAATTGAGTTTAAAGATGAATATTTATTTGAATTTTATGATTGAGACGTTAGCTTTGAGACGAAACATTAATATATCAATAAAAAATTTGCCTTAATTTTAAATACAGGCAACAACAATAGCAGTCCTCTGGACTGCGCCATCCACCATGAAATTCTATTATCTACACAGATAGCAGTCCTCCGGACTGCGCCAAGATTATTAAGTAACCTTATTTATATCTACACAGATAAGACTCCTACGGAGTCCGCCACTGCAGATGTCAAATTACAGGATTGTATGAATCCAACGCTATTAATTTTACCATCAGACATATCTAAACAAACTAACAAAAAATAATTATGCCCTGGAATCCCGACATCTACAACCAATTCAAAAACATCCGCTACCAGCCGTTTTTTGATTTGATGAATTTAATTTCGTCTAAAAACCTTAAAAATGCCATCGACATTGGCTGCGGAACTGGCGAGCAAACAAAAATTCTATCAGAAAGATTTCCTGATGCACAGTTTTTGGGAATCGATTCGTCAGCTGAAATGCTTCAAAAATCTTTAGAATTTAAAAACGAAAATTTAAGTTTTAAACAGAAAACCATTGAAGAATTATATGAATCTGATGAAAAATGGGATTTGATTTTTAGCAATGCAGCTTTGCAATGGTCTGATGATCATAAGAAATTATTTCCATTGTTGCTTTCTTTATTAAGTGAAAACGGACAGTTTGCCATTCAGATGCCTGTGCAGAATGAGAATATTTTAAACAAAATCTTAATTCGGCTGGCTTCCGAAGAGCCGTTTAAATCTCAATTAAAAAACTTCAACAGAATTTCTCCTGTTTTGAGTCTGGATGAATATGCAAAAATGATGTTTGATGCAGGTTTGAAAGATTTAAATATCTCTATAAAAGTCTACCCGATTATTGCGGAAGATGCAGAAGAGTTATTTAAGTTTATTTCCGGCTCGGCTTTGATTCCGTACTTAGAAATACTGGATAAAACACAGCAGGAAATTTTTACTACAGAATTTAAAATTCGGATTGCTGAAAAATTTGAAAGATTTCCGGCTATTTATCCATTCAAAAGAATTTTAATGTACGGAAGAAGATAGGAGGTTTTTAAAACCAAAAAATCCCGGTTGCCCGGGAAGTTTTGTTCATCATGTTTTAGAATCGTTTGAAATAATCTTCATTCAAAAAAGAGTTTTCGTGGTGGTTTTTTATTTTTTTATAACCTTTTGAGATGAGGTTTCAGATTTCAGAATGTATACTCCGTTGGGAAGTTCGGAAATATCTGTTCTGTTCTCACCTTTCTGTGCATCTACAGTCTTTACCAGATTTCCGGATGTGCTGTAGATTTTAAATGTTTCATTCTTTTGAGTAGTGATGATCAAAGGTCCGGAAGTAGGATTAGGATAAATCTCCTGCGTGTTCCTGTTTGTTTTCATTTCAGAGGTGGACAGAACAAGATTACTATCTTTCACCCATGTGAAGGCATCCAGTCCCAGATATCGGAAATTTCCGGCGCCTGTAATCATCAGTTCATCGATGACAATATTGGAGTAATTCTGGTCCATAAAATTAGCCATGTTAATGAAGGTATAACCATTGCTCGTCGTATTCGATGTTACAAATCCGGAAGATTTTATGTTGGAAAATTTTACAACACCCGACAGTTTGCCCGTTACCGTAAGCGTTCCGGTAGTATTGGGATTTGTATTAAGATCTCCGCAAAATATCCAGAAACTGTTTACTTTAAATAAATTTGAACTTGTCTTGATGCTGAATGACGGTGATGTGGTCGCGGGTATACTTCCTGTATTATCTATGAATCGGTTGTCTGCGCCGGTTCCATTCCATCCCCATGCAGATGTGGCGGTAAAATTACGGAACAGCCCATTATGTGAAATGATATTAAAAACAACACTGTTGTCGGTAAAACTTGTACTCTGATGTGTTTCAGTTTCAAAAACCTCTGTAGTGGGTGCCTGTCCCAATGACAGAAAAGAGATGAACATACTACAGATTAAGAAAATAGTTGTTCTTTTCATGACGGTTTTGTTTTAGATTTATTTAAGGTCTTGGTGGATAAATTCCATTCACACAGATAATATAATTCATTCCCAAATAAGGTGGCATGTTATTCACTGGCGCACTTTGCCCCTGATGAAATACAGACTGTCCACTGATTAAAGTATCAGGGTTTCCATCTACATAGCTTGGGATGGGATTAAAATCTCTTCCGTTCGGCGTCCCAGTGATTGCTATTGAAGATGAAGCCGACGGAGTGGTAGAATTGGCATTTGTTTTTGCCACTTTTATGGATCCGCTGAAGCTTGGTAAGTTAGCTTCTGTTAATGTATTTTGATAATTTCCCGCTGCTTCTCCAAGCTGTACAGATTTTCCTGTTGTAGAATTTCCTGCTCCAACGGGTAACCTTCCGTTTAGATTGGGTAAAGCAAAAGTTCTCATACCGTCTCCGCCATAGGTTGTACCAATCAATGAGAATAAAGCCTGATACTGCATAATTTGAAGTAAAGATCCGTCGCAAAACATAAAGTTTGCCGGTGCATAGGTTCCAGCGAACATCTTGATTGTTGCCATCATTTCGTCCATAATAATAAGTTTTTTGGGTTAGTTTGTTAGGTCAAAGGTAAAACTTAACATAATTATTTTTTAGCGTAGAAATAACCAAATCACGGATTCAGTATTTATACCTAATGATTTTTTTACCCGAACAATTGTTAGTATTTTTGTTTAAATCATATTGAGAAACGAATGAGCGATTTTGTAACATCAGAAATTAAAAACAGTATTGCCGAAATCACTTTCGGTACCGCAAAAAGCAATGCCCTTCCAGGTGCGATCCTCGAAAAATTAGCTGAAACAATTCTTGAAGAAGGAGGAAAAAATGAAGTAAAAGCCATTCTCGTAAAAAGTCAAGGCGAAAAAGCATTCTGTGCCGGAGCAAGTTTCGATGAACTCTTGGCAATTGAAGAACTGGAAGCTTCCACTAAATTTTTCGGTGGCTTTGCAAAAGTTTTAAATGCAATGAGAAATTGCGGAAAAATCGTAGTCGTAAGAGTTCAGGGAAAAACGACAGGTGGTGGAGTAGGCTTGGCTTGCGGAGCAGATTACTGTTTTGCAACCAAAGATTCTGCGCTGGCTTTAACGGAAATCAATTTAGGAATCGGGCCATTTGTAATCGGGCCTTATGTTGAAAGAAAAATCGGGAAATCTCAGTTTTCAGCAATGGCAATTGATGCAGATTTCAGATCTGCAGCGTGGGCAGAACAGCACAATATTTACCATTCAGTTTCTGAAACCATTGCAGAAATGGATTCTAAATTAGAGAAATTCCTAAACACTTTATCATCCAGAAGCGAAGATGCTTTGGCTTTAATTAAAAAAGTGTCGTGGGAAGGAACAGAGCATTTTAACGAACTGATGCCTGCCAGAATTCACATGAGTGCCAGTTTGATTCTGGAAGATTCTGCCAAGAAAAATATTGGGGCGATCAAAGAAAGATTAAGAGCTAAGTAATTGATATAAAGCGTTGTTAAAAATTTAAAACTTAACAACGCTTTTTTTACTTTTTGTATTCAGATTTTAAAAGAGAATACAGAACTGAATCTTCAAAAATGCCGTCTACCAGATAATGACCTCGCGTAATGCCTTCTCTTACAAATCCATAATGCTCCAGAAGTTTCCTGGAAGGTGTGTTTTCATCATCAATCAAGGCTTCAATCCGGTTCAGATCCATTTCTTTAAAACCATATTCAAGCACCTTTCCCAAAGCTTCTTTCATATAACCTTTCCGTTTGAATTCGTCCGAAAAAAGATCATATCCCACTTCTGCACGGTGATGCTGTGGATTCCAAGTGTGAAAACTGCAGTTGCCAATTTTTTTACCACTTTGCTTTTCCACAATTTTAAAACTCAGCATTTTTTGGTTGTAAGATTCGTAACCGTAATGATTTATCCTTTTTTGCCGTTCAAATTCTTCTTCATCCGTAATGCCTAAAACTTCTTTAATCTGATCCTCATCATTAACTGCAAAAATCTCTTTCATTTTTTTTGAATCGAGTTTCAGAAGGATGAGACGGTCTGTTTCTAATGTTTCAAATGTCATTTCTTTTTTTTTATTCTCGCTGATCGTTCAGATTTAGCAGATTCGATTGCGTGGAAATAATCTGCTTAATCCCTAAAATCTGCGTGAGATTTAAATTCTAATTATTTCGATGTAAAGTTTTTCGTATTCGCCCACCTTTTTTGCCCTTTTGCATCACTAATTTTCCGTCTGATCTTTTGTGAATATTGACTTTGTCGAATCTTCGATTTGTGGTTAAAAAAAATCAGCTTTTTAGTAAATTAATCGAAACAGTCGCCAAATCAGAATTCGGAAATTTCCTGAATAGTTCTTTGTCAATCTGCAGTCCTGTTTCCAGACAAATCTTTTTAAAAACATCCACTTCCAGAATATACCGATCAGAAAAACCGTGCGTCGCTTCATAAGCCGTTGCCGGAGTTTTCCCTAAATTTTCAGCCGTCAGTTTCGAATCCAAAGCATGAAGCTCGATGATAAGCAATCCGTTCTTTCGGATGTACGGCAGCCAAAGTTCCAGATGTTCTTTCAGGCTTTCTTCAACTAAATTATTCGGCAGTCTTTTTCCACAGTGGGCAAATGCTCCGGTGGAAGTGCTGATTCTTTGCGGTTGATCATTTTCCGGTGCTTTCCAGACTCTGTTGTGGTCAAGAAATGTTCGGATATTCAACAAATCTGATAGTTCAATTTCATAATTTTGTTTTAAATCATCAGCCAGTTGTTTCGGATTTCCGATGTCGCCCCAGATTACTTTTGCCCAGATATCATTGTTGATGAGGTTGGCTCTGGTCACTTTCAAAGCGGCTTGATTATAATCGGCACCCACCAGAAATAATGGATGTTCTTCAAGCATTTTCCCTCGAAGCGTATATCTTTCAATCGTTTCAAAAATATGCTGAATAAAAGCACCGTTTCCGCAGCCCATATCCAAAACACCTTTCGGCTGTAGATGGATAGCCTGATTAAAAATCTGAATAATAAAATCATTCGCCACTTTAAAATAATTGGAATGCGAACCGCCGCTTCCCCACACATTCATCGCACGGTCAACATGAATTTCATCTTCACCTTCAGAAATTTCTCTGATTTTTGAAGCATTTCCAAACAGAAGATCATCCATTTTATTCAGCAACGGAAGATAAGAAACCGTAACGCCGTAAGATGCCGCTCTTTTGGCAAAATAAATTCCGGTGTCAGTAAATTTGTAGTTGTCTCCTGTTTTTTTAAACCAGTTTAAATACGTCAGGAAATCTAAAATCACCTCAAAATTCTCTGAGTTTTTATGAAACTCTGCCGCCTGAAAAGAAGTTTCCATAAAATATTTATGAAACATTCCGGTCATGCCGAGATACACAATCACTGGACCGATGATGCAGCCTTCGATGTGTTTTAAAATTTGCTCCTGAACATATTTTTCTTCCACATCATCAGATAGCAGGATCCCAAAGTGATCTTTTACGGAATCACTTAACTGCGTAAATTCTTCAATAAATGAACTTTCATTGATCTGATTTTTTATATCTGTCGAATGCTTCAAAAATGGAATTACTTTTAAATAAAGTAAACTGTATTTCTGAAGAAATCGAGTCTTTGTATTTGCAGAAACTGTAATGATATCATTCTCATTATCGACACTGTAATCCAAAAATCCCTGTGATGCGAGTGCCCGAACAGCTACGTTAAGATATCCTTCGTTGGCTTTGAACTCGTCGGTAAGCTCACTCAAAACCATTTGTTCACGTTGAATGATAAAGGCGATAATTTCTTTTTTCAGCAGTGAAGCGACGATGGGCGCAGTGACAACGCCGTCCAGTTGCCTGAAAATTTCTGACCGCAGAATTTCTTTATCCATAATTATGTTTTTCTTAAAGATAAGAATTTGAACAAATTATTTAAATAAAAATTTTGCGGTTTAAAAATAAAATATAACTTTGCAATTCAAAGTTCTTTTATATGGAATCAAAAAACTATCACGAAGACTTATCACACATCCGTTCTATGATGGAGCGGTCGTCGCGTTTTATTTCACTGAGTGGCTTGTCTGGTGTAGTTGCCGGTTTGGCGGCTATTATCGGAGCAGTGTATGTATTTTTTGTTTTTCAGAGAGAGGGGATTGATTATTTTGATGGCGACAGAAATATTTTCAGCAAAGCTTTGGTGCAGGAACTTGTCGTAATCGGTGCAGTCATTTTAGTTGTTGCGATTTTAAGTGGATACATTTTTACAGCCAACAAAAGCAAAAAGAAAGGACTTAAAATTTGGGATGCCACCACAAAAAGACTTCTCTTCACCTTTGCTGCTCCATTGGTAGCAGGCGGCTTATTCTGTCTGATTCTTTTATACCATCACCTATTTGTGCTGGTTGCTCCGGCAACATTGATTTTTTACGGATTAGCTTTGGTAAGTGCCGAGAGATATACTTTGACAGACATTAAATATCTAGGGTATTGCCAGATTGTTTTGGGATTACTTTCCTTCCTGTTTTTAGGTTGGGGATTGGTGGCATGGACGGTTGGATTTGGTGTGCTGCATATTGTGTATGGCTTGATTATGCATAAGAAATATAAGTAAAATGGTAGCCTTTTACATCTTTTTTATTGCTGTTTTTGTTTTCAGTATATCAGCCGTATTACTTAAAAAGAGAAAGAAGAAATTTTTGATAAGTGGAATTGTCACTGTAGTTCTTTCTCCTTTGATTTATTTTGCATTTGTCTTTTATCTCATCTTCACGATGAGCAGAGAAAAAAGCAGGGATTTCGATGAAAATGAATGGAAAGCGGCGACAGAAGCGGAAGGTAAATATTCAAAGTATGAGATGATGGACGATCTGATCAGCCGCAGATTGCTGTCAGACAAAGATTCCATAGAAGTCAAAAGAATTTTAGGAAATCCTGAATTCAGAGATCACGAAAACAATTTTTGGCAATATTATGGAGGTCTGAGTAATGGTTTCGGCTTTGTTGATCATTTACTGATCGTAAATTTTGAAGATAACAAAGTCTCCAAACTGGAACATAAAAGAATCAAAGACTAAACTGAATTAAATATAATGATTAACATTTCAAAACTCAACAAAGAATTCGAAAGCCGTGTAAGATTGGGCATTATGTCCGTTCTTATGGTCAACGACTGGGTTGATTTTTCTGAAATGAAAAACCTTCTGGAAATCACAGACGGAAATATGGCAAGTCACAGCAATGCCCTTGAAAAGGCCAATTACATTGAAGTGAAGAAGGAATTTGTTGGTAAAAAGCCGAAAACTTCTTACCGTGTAACCCAGTCCGGAAGAACAGCTTTCACACAACATTTAGATGCCCTGGAAAAATTAATAGGAAGATAAGATCTATATTTTTTTGAAAATTAACTTTGAAACACAAAGTACTTTAATAAATTAAAATTAAAAATTATGATGACAAAACAACAAAAAACAGCACTCATTTTCGCTATTCCATCTCTGTTGATAGTAGCAGCTTTCATTTCAAATCATTTTGTGGAAGGCTTCAACTGGACGGGTTCAGATTTTCTGATTGCCGCAATTTTACTTTTCGGTACTGCTTCATTTATTTACATGATTGTGAGTTCAAAACTTTCAGTAAGAGCAAAAACCATCATTTCCATCGTCATTATACTTATCCTCATGATCATCTGGGTTGAAATGGCGGTGGGTCTTTTCGGATCACCGATCGCAGGGAGCTGATTTGGTTTTATTTAAAGCTCTAATAGCAAACAAAAAGGCTTCGACAGACTCAGCCTGACGGTGTGAAATCAATCAGTTAGTATTAGAGATGTCACGCTGAGCTTGTTGAAGCGTATTGCGAAGATTGAGTCATGAGATAAAATTAGATTGACTTGAAATCCGAATTAGAAAATAGCAGATAATTTCAAAACTTTCATCATGACCCGAAAACATTTTCTCAAAAGACTTTTGCAGCTTTCCGCAGTCGGCGCACTTCCGTTTTTATATTCATGGCAGATCGAACCGTTTTGGGTGGAATTTGTCGAAAGAAAACTCCCCATAAAAAACCTTCCGTCTGAACTTGAAGGGAAAATCCTGATGCAGATTTCAGATTTACACGTCGGAGACCGCTTCGACTGGAATTTCCTCATCGAATCCTTTCAGAAAGCCAAAAATTTCAATCCCGATTTTGTAGTCTACACCGGAGATTTCGTCAATCACGGAACTCCCGAAGATCATGAAAGCCTCAAAAAAGTAATGGCAGAAGCGGTCTACGGTAGTCTGGGCACTTTCGGAATTCTTGGAAATCATGATTACGGAGTACAGTTCAAGGATGTCGGAACTTCAGAAATCATCTGCCAAATTCTTGAAGATAACGGTGTTACAATGATCAACAATCTCCAGAAAGAAAGTCACGGATTAAATTTTATCGGCTTCGACGATCTGTGGTCGCCCAATTTTGATCCGATGAAAGTCATGAAAGATTACGATCCGGAAAAAGCGAATCTGGTACTCTGCCACAATCCCGATGTTTGTGACAAGGACGTTTGGAACGGATATCAGGGCTGGATTTTAAGCGGTCACACCCACGGTGGACAGTGCAGAATTCCGGGAATTATCACTCCGATTCTTCCGGTAAATAACAGAAAATATGTTTCTGGAGAAATCAATTTGCAGGATGGAAGAATGCTCTACATCAACCGCGCCATCGGGCATTCTTATCAGGTAAGATTTATGGTACGGCCGGAGATTACGGTTTTTAAATTGGAAAATGACGGAAATATTTAAAATAAAAAAATCAAAATTATGAAAAATTCAACCATCAAAAATATTGGAAATTACACATTTTGGCTTTGTTTCATTCTCGGCAACATTTGTCTTTTGGGGAATATCATTACAAAAAATATTGATTTTGCGCTCTGCGGTTTTGTTTTGCTATATCTTGCGTCGGCGCTCAATCTGCTGATTATTTTTGGATTATTGATTTACGGTTTTTTTCGGCGCAGCCAGCTTCCCAACTGTTTTTCTGCATCCGCAATTCTCTGCATCAACATCCCAATCGCAGCTCTTTACACTTATATCGGACTCACTTTAAATTCTATATAATTTTTTTGGGCGCCTTTATCCGCCCTCCACTCCCGCTTTTTTGTGCCTTGGCTTTATCCACCGCTTACAAAAAGAGCTCCGTTCAGGTCGGGGCGCGTGCAATTCAACTTCCAAACAAAATGTATTCATTTAACAAAGAAAAATCTTACCCAATGGAAACCGAAAATTCAAATCTCACCAACTCACAGATTAAAGAATGGTGGAGTGAAAGAAGATTGCTCTACAATTTCGGATTGCTGGTTTCTGGAATAACTGCTTTTATCCTGTATGTAATTTTGTGCGTAACGCTTATTATGCCTCATGATCCCGAATTTGAAATTACTCTTTTCACAATATTCTTTCAGGGAATCGGTTATGTGGTCATGATGGTTTTTGCCAATTTATTCTATTTTTTAGGTGCGAACCATGACTTTAATTTTAATAGAGAAAATTCTCATAAGTTCAGAATTAATCTTTTTAATCTCTGCTTTTGGTTTTCAGTTTCCCTGCCTTTTTTAGTTCCTCTGATGATTGTAATTTCCTACTTTTTAGAATTTTATTAAAATGATGAAAATACTGAAGTGTACAGATCAAAGCAAAAATTTATTTGTGATTGGCCTTTTACTGCAAACTTTAATATTTGTGATATTCTTATTGACAAATTCTTATCTGCTATTCACAATAGGATGTTGGTTTTTATTCATCCTCGTCATTTCAAATTTATTTTTTCTGCTTGATGAAATTATACAAATATTTAAAAATAAAAATAATGGAAAAGTTCATGTGAGATCCGTCCTGCTTCTTTGTTCTAATTTTTTAATTGGAATCATTTATTACTTAATCCTAATCCTTTTCAACTAATTAAAAATCAAACTATGAAAAAACTACGCGTAAAATTCCTGCTTTTCGTTTACGACAAAACACAAAAACTTTACAGAAAATATTTCAAAAAGAAGAAAAGACAGTGGCAGTTCAATGAAAAACAGCTTTTAGAATTCGAAAAAGATTCCTTAGGCAGAAAACTCGGCGAATTCTACAAAAAACATGGCTTCACCATGATCCCGAAAATGGAAAACCACG
Source organism: Chryseobacterium sp. Leaf394 (assembly GCF_001424105.1). Classification (GTDB taxonomy): domain Bacteria; phylum Bacteroidota; class Bacteroidia; order Flavobacteriales; family Weeksellaceae; genus Chryseobacterium. The sequence goes on from NZ_LMQH01000010.1 coordinate 326,155, forward strand.
ACGTGCATCATCTCATCACCGGTTGCGGAACCAATTTCGAAGACGAGATTGCCATGCAGTTCCTCCTCCTCGGAAACGGAAAACTCAACGCTCATCTTTTGGCCGCAATAATTTTGGGAAGCATCATTCTGCCTGAATATTATAATATTTACAGAAACGCATACCAAAAAGGACAATCCATGCGTGCCTTTCACCATGTTGATTTTGAAGAACTTCTCTGGCAGAATTTCGAAAATGTAAAAGATTTTTTCAGACAAAAAGAAACACAGGTTTTATTTTAACATCCTTCCTCCAGCATCAGACATCCAACATCTAACATCTAACATCTAACCTCACCCTCATGAAAACACATCACTATATATTTCTTACGACTCTAATTTTCGTCATCGTATTTTACAACGAAGACATTGGTCTCAATCTTGGAATTGTAGGAATCGCCTATGCGGTTTTAGCACTTTACAAAACCCCTGAACAAAACAAAACCAGAGAATTTCTTATTATTTTTGTCACCAGCATACTTTCAAGTATCGCATTTGCATGGTACGGAGATTTTGCCTCATTCCTTGCGGTGTTAAGTTCGCATCTTCTACTTGCTTACCGCTCCAGAAACAGGAAGATGAAAATTCTCCTGCTGATACCGGTTTTCGTTACCAACGGTTTTACTTTTATCTGCCGGTTTTTCAACTTTGACAAATGGTTGCCAAAAACCAATACCTCAGGCTTGCTGCAGAAAGCCATCGCTTTTGTCCTCATCCCTTTGATTTTAGTGGCCATCTTTTTCGGGATCTATGCTGCCGGAAGTTCGCATTTCGCAGATCTTTTCAGCAATTACGAATGGGATATCAATATCTGGCAGCTGATTGTTATTACCGTTTTAGGATTTTTCATCGCCTTCAACTACTGGAATTTTGCTGTCGAGAAACTGATTTACAAACAAAACCATATTCTGGATAATGAGTTCGGTGAAGACGCGAAAATTCAAAAGCCAACCTATTCATTTTTAGATTTAAATTCTGAAAGAATGAGCGGTGTCATTTCACTTTTTTGCCTCAACATTTTGTTGGCGGTGTTTATTTTTACTTTTAATTATGAACAGTTTGTAGAGGTTGAGAAAACAACCATTCAGCTTGGCGAAGAAACCCACGAAAGAGTAAATGCCGTTATTTTATCAATCATCATGGCGATTTTGGTTATTATGATGTACTTTAAAGGTGGTTTTAACTTCGACGTGAAGGCTAAATCTTTAAAAATCCTGGCTAAAGTATGGATCTTCTTAAATGTCATTTTAATCATCTCGGCATTTGTAAAAAATACAGAGTACATCATTGATATGGGTTTCACATATAAAAAAATGGGAGTGTATGCTTTTCTCATTTTATCGCTGATCGGTCTGATCCTTACTTTTATAAAAATTCACATGCAGAAAACAAATGCATATCTTTTCAATTCAATGGTTTGGGCTGTTTATGGAACAGTTTTAGCATGTTCTTTCATCAATTGGGGCGGAATTATCACCATGCAAAACAGCAAACGAAGTGATTTTGCCGTCAACTTTCATCTTCATTCCATCAGCTTCAGCGAAAAACAATTGATTAAATATGCTGAAGAAAAGAAAGACGAGAAACTCTTGAAAGAGGTTACTGTAAAAACTGAACAGCAAAAACAGAATTCTTTTCTTTCAAAAATTTTGTTCTATGAAACCACCAAAACTAAGTAATATGAAATTTGTACCGATAATATTTGCCATAGTATTCCTGCATTCATGTCAGAAAGAAAAACAGCAAACAGTGAATCAGATTGAAGACTCCGTAATTGTAGATGAACAGTCAGCAAATCTAAGTCTTGAAGATTCTGCGGCAGTAAAAATGAAGGATTCAGTAATCAACAACGCGCCAAAAACCAAGGAAGTATTGGAAAATGGTGTGATGCGCGAGGAGAAAGACCGTGTAATCGTGAGAATGGCCGATGGAGAAAGGCTTCCGTTTACTATTGGAGAAAAGTTTACACCAGATCATGATAAACTGATTTTAAAAATCACAAACTTTAATAAATCAAATATTTCAGCCACAATAAAAGTGAAAGATAAGAACCAAAACATCAGATTCAATCAGATCAAAATGCCCGATGGCTCAATGGATGGGCCGTTCGGTAAAGAATTGAGTCATGAGGTGAAAGGAACTGGAGAGCTGTGGCTTATCATTGGCAAAAACAATATGGCCGACGGAATTACCACAGGAGACTTTTCAGTGACGGTAGAATGATTGGTATAATTTCTGATGCCAGAAACAGAAATTTGATTAAAATGAAAAAAATATTTTCAACCGCAGTAATAGCATCAGCAGTTTTAACAAGTTGTGGTGCAGTGCAATCTATTGTACAGAATACGTTTCCATATACGACAAACGTCTTAGTTTCTACCGGAGTTCCTGCAGATAAAGAAGTTTCATCAACATCAACAGCTACCAATGTTCAGACCTGGTTTGGAGGAAACAATAATGCTCAGATCAAAGATGTAAGAATTTCCGATGCAAAAATTTCTGTGGCATCTCCTACAGGCGGATCTTTAAGTGCATTAAAATCTGTAAAAATCTATATTTCCTCTGACGGAACCAGCGAAAGACTCGTGGCTTCAAGATCAAATATTGCTACAACATCTTCAATCCTAAACCTGGATTTAAATAACGAGACAGGATTTTTGGATTCTGTGGTGAAAAGTTCAGGGGTAACTGTAAGAACTGTTTATGAATTGAAAAATCAGACATCATCTGATATGACGCTTAAAGTAGCACTCAATTTCAGCAGTGTACCAGTGAGATAAAAAAATCATATATAAAAATGTCTTTCAAAATACTTGAAAGACATTTTTATATATGATTGGTCAGAAACTATTTGATATTGACCAGTTCCACATCAAATATAATAGTTGCTCCCGGCGGAATTGCACCTCCTGCTCCCTGGTCACCATATGCCAAGTCTGAAGGAATGTAGAATCTGTATTTAGATCCTTTGCTCATCAGCTGAATACCTTCCGTCCATCCTCTGATTACGCTTCCCAGATTAAGTTCTATCGGAGCGCCACCATTCTTATCTGTAGAATCGAAAACGGTTCCGTCGATCAGTTTTCCTGTATATTTTACTTCAACAGCATCGGTAGCTTTGGGTTTTGTCTTACCATCACCTTCAGTTACAACTTCATACTGCAGTCCTGAAGCTGTAGTTTTCACTTTTGCGTTTTGCTTGTTTTTCGCAAGAAATTCCAATCCCTTTTTCTTGTTTTCACCCGCTTTAGCCGTGGCTTCCGACATCTTTTTTTCGCTCTGCTTTTGCATAAAAGTCTGCATGAAAGACTCCATCTCTTCTGCAGGTAACAATTTAGGTTTTCCTGCCATCTCCTCTTTTATCGCCTGAGCCAGAAGATCTGCATCAACGTTAATGCCTCCATTTTTCATATTTTGGGCAATGTTCAATCCTATATAATAAGAGGCTTTCTGATCGTCAGTATATTTGTCTGTGGCCTGTTTGTCTTTCTTTTGAGCACAGGAAACGCTGAATATTGCTACGCAAAACAATGCGATGGTTTGTTTTTTCATTTTTTATTTTATTCTAAAAATTTATAGGGTACAAAACTAATAATTATTGTGGAAATTCTTAATTTATATCTAAAATAAAATGCTTTCCCATAAATTGAGAAAGCATTTGTATATTTTTCCGAAGAGCTTTATTTGATTTTGTATACTGAGATTTCCGCTGATCTTTGAGCAAGCAAGTCAAGCGTAACTCCTCCCTGGATGACCCCGAAACGAAGACGGTCACCTGTCTGAAGCTGGTATATATGATTAATAGAACCTTGCGTAAGCGTTATACTGACGACCAATGGTATAAAGGCAACAGTCACATCTAACAGATTGACACCACCAAAATTTCTTCGGTCTATAAGACTTTGCGTGCCGTCTGGAGCAATCTTCAAAATGGCTACACCTGGCGTTCCTCCCGAAAGGAGTGATGCTGATAAACCTGAACCTGTTCTGTAGCTGTAGTTAACCTGATACAGTCCTGTAGAAGGAACCACATATTCGTTATTTGTTACTTGTGGAGAAAGTATTTCGTTGGTAAGTACATTTGCTGCAGTGTTTAAAGGCAGGGACAGGAAATTATTATTAAAAAGTCCCACACCTAAATTTAACAGACCTACATTTCCATCAAATTTTGAAGCATACGCTCCATCTCCCGTTCCACCACCTGTCGGCGTTGATGGTCCGTCAGGCAAAATCTGCCATGATCCGCTTCCAACCCCATTATTCTCTACTGCGTCATAAACAAACAGTCCCCGTGTGTTGACACCTGATGTTTTGGGCTCATTGACAATACTCACCGGTTGGGTTACATAGACAAGAGCTCCATTTTGAGCAGGTCCATACAGAGGGGCGAGTGCTTTCAACTCGTCACCTGTGACGCGCGGCGGAATAATCCCGATTGGTTTTGTGGTATCTGTACTTTTTTGTACATCTAAAGTTGCCTGTGGAGTGCTGGTATTAATTCCAACCTGTGCATTTACGCCGTAACTGCACACAAATGCTGTAAGCAAAAGATAACATTTTTTCATAAGTTTTAATTTTTAGGTGGTGTTAAATTAGTGAAAATTAATAACACCAATGCAAAAAATATGCTATTATGTTACGATTAATATTGTGATAAAATGTTATTGGTATATAATCAGTAATAGTTCACTTTTGTAACTATCATAGGTTTCTTATGGAAACTGTACTATTTTCACGGGTTCAGGAGTAATTTCGCGTTTTTGAAATCACCGAAAATGGAAGTAATTTTAAATTTTCGTAATCGAATCCATTAGAATGGTTACGGGTCCGTCGTTAAGTAGGGAAACTTTCATGTCTGCTCCAAAAATCCCGCTTTCAGTTTTAAGTCCGGATTTTGATATTTCATTTTTGAAGTATTCGAAGAGCGGAATCGCCTTTTCGGGTTTTGAAGCTTTAATGAATGAAGGTCTGTTTCCCTTTTTGTAGTCAGCAATCAGAGTAAATTGGCTGATGCATAAAATTTCACCTTCTACATCTTTTACAGATAAGTTCATTTTACCTTCAGCATCAGAGAAGATTCTGAGGTTGAGAATCTTCTGTATCAGCCAGTCAGCGTCAAAGAAATTATCCTGTTCATCAATCCCGATGAGAAGCATAAGTCCTTTTTCTATAGCGCCGACTGTTTGGTCATCCACTTTTACGCTGGCTTCGGAAACTCTCTGAATGACAACTTTCATTTAGAAATAAACATTTAAAGTATTAGTAGATGCGTCGTAGTTGTAAAGGTAAGTTTTAGGAGGTAAAGAAGTGACTGAAGTAGGATTTCCTGTAAGTAGAATCCATGTTGCGTTGTCTTTTGGGCAGACGATGCTGATGTTGTCTTTTACTTCAAGGGTTGTATCTGTATCGGGGCATAGGTGAGGAGCGTTTCTGTCGTAAACCTTAAAGGTATTTCCGGCTCCGCGTACGATGATCAGTCCGCGGGTTCCGGATTGCTGTTCATTTACGTAAATCCAGCCTTGGGGCTGTGTTAAATTGAAGTAAGCAGGAAGATTCAGATTTAAAGAAACATTCACAGGAGCATTGGGAAAACAGCTTACAGTATCATTGGTACTTCCACAGGAATTCAGACTTAAATTACTGAAAATCAGAAATATTGAAAATATGATGAGCGAAAAAGTTTTTTTCATTTAAATGGAAATTTTTATATATTTGTAAAACAATAACGATTAACACGCAAAAACATTGTCCGACAAATGTCGGATTATTTTTTTATACTAAAACAAAATTTTAAAATTATGGCAAGCTATGTAACAAAGGAAGGATTGGATAAAATGAAAGCCGAGCTTGAGCAATTGGAAAAGATTGAAAGACCGAAAATTACTCAGCAGATTGCGGAGGCAAGAGATAAAGGAGATTTGTCTGAAAACGCAGAATACGACGCTGCAAAAGAAGCGCAGGGAATGCTTGAAATGAGAATTTCCAAACTCAAAGATATCGTTACCACTTCAAAAGTGATTGACGAAACTCAGTTGGATACCTCAAAAGTATCAATCCTTACCACTGTAAAGCTTTTGAACAACGATACTAAAAAAGAGCAGATCTTCAAATTGGTTCCGGATAACGAAAGTGATCTGAAATCTGGCAAGATTTCTGTAAACACACCTATTGCAAAAGGCTTATTGGGGAAAGTGATAGGTGAAACGGCGGAAATCGTATTGCCAAACGGGAATAAACTTTCTTTTGAAGTTTTAGATATTACTCTCTAATTATCATTTTTAAAACTTAGAAAAATGAGCTCCATTTTTACAAAAATCATCAACGGAGAAATTCCCGCTTATAAAATAGCTGAGGATGAAAATTTCATAGCCTTTCTGGATGCAATGCCTTTGGTAAAAGGTCACACTTTGGTAATTCCTAAAAAAGAAACTGATCTGATTTTTGATCTTGAAAGTGAGGAATACAAAAATCTTTGGGCATTTGCTCAAAAGGTTGCTAAGCAGATTAAAAATGCAGTTCCTTGCGTTAGAGTAGGTGTTGCAGTAGTGGGTCTTGAAGTTCCTCACGCACATATTCATCTGATACCTTTAAATAAGGTTGAAGACATGAACTTCAAAAACGAAAGACTGAAACTTTCATCTGGAGAATATACAGAAATTCAAAATTCAATTATTAATTCTTAACTAATATAGAGAGTCGTAAAAAGAAATTTTTACGATTTTCTTTCATAATATATCTATATAAAATGAATCCAAACCAATGTTCTTTCTGTGGAAGAAAAAGAAATGAAGTACAGATGCTGGTTTCCGGGCAGAATGGTTTTATCTGCGAAAGCTGCATCGAGCAGGCGCACTCTATTGTAAAAGATACCGCGTCGTCAGACTCCGAACTGTCTCCGGCAGAACGTATGGAAGATTTAAAAAAGCCAAAAGAAATCAAAGAATTTCTCAATCAATATGTTATCGGGCAGGATCAGGCAAAAAAACAACTTGCCATAGCGGTTTACAATCATTATAAAAGACTGCTTCATGCACAGACAGAAAACCATGAGGTGGAACTGGAGAAATCCAATATCATTATGATCGGTGAAACGGGAACAGGAAAAACACTTTTGGCAAAAACAATTGCGAAAGAATTAAATGTACCTTTCTGTATCGTTGATGCAACTATTTTAACAGAAGCTGGTTACGTGGGTGAAGATGTTGAAAGCATACTCTCAAGACTTTTGATGGTGGCCGACTATGATGTTGAAAAAGCTGAAAAAGGAATTGTTTTTATCGATGAAATCGACAAAATTGCAAGAAAATCTGATAATCCGAGCATTACAAGAGACGTTTCCGGTGAAGGAGTACAGCAGGGATTGCTGAAACTTCTGGAAGGGAGTATTGTGAATGTCCCGCCACAGGGAGGAAGAAAGCATCCGGATCAGAAATACATTCAGGTCAATACCCAGAATATATTATTCATTGCCGGGGGAGCTTTCGACGGGATTAAGGAGATCATCGAACGAAGAATGAATAAACAGGCGATTGGTTTCAGTGCTGAAAAAATAAACAAGGTGGATGAAGATGAATATATTTTGAGAAATATTAATGCGATTGATCTGCGTACTTTTGGTCTGATTCCTGAGCTTTTAGGGAGGTTTCCGATCATCACATATCTGGAAAAATTAACGAAGGAAACGATGATTCAGATTATGACAGAACCTAAAAATTCGATTGTAAATCAGTTTGTTGAATTATTTAAAATGGATGGTACAAAACTTGAATTCACCGACGCAGCGATCGAGAAAATTGTAGACGATACAATGGAGAAAGGGCTAGGTGCAAGAGGTCTCCGGGGGACCACCGAAAAGGTTCTGGAGGATTATATGTTCAGTGTTGGGGAACAGGATGAGATCATATTAACATAATATAAAATTTCCCTTAAACTCCTGATATTATTTTTTTTAAAGCAAAATTATTCTATCTTTGCAATTGAATATTGTATTAACACATAAAATAATATACAATGAAAAAAAATTTATTAACTATTGGAATTTTGGCTTTAAGTCTTTCTGTTCAGGCGCAGAATGTACTTTTGCACGTGGATGATGCAGCTAAAATGTATGTAAGTGAAGGTACTCTTGTGTATAACGGAGGAGGCTTACAAACTCGAGGTGCAGGTATGATTGATCTTCATGGTAACATGATGATTGAAGGTAGTGAATCAAATAATGATGTTGTAAGAACTATTAACACAGGATCTGCTCCAAAACTTGATGGAAGTAATATTGTGGTGCGTTTGAATGATCCCAATAACCCAGCCACTTCAACCTACGGACAGCTTTATATTAATGGACTCACACAAGGGAAAATTACTGCCGTTGTAAGTAAAGAGTTTAAAGCGGTGAGGCATGGAGCTGTGGGAGGAAGTTATTTTCAACAGATTGCACTTCCATTTGCAGGGAAGGCTATAAGTTCTCTTTCTACAGAATTTGCTAAAACCTTTGGAACTCAAAGATTCACTCAGAATGAGGTTCTAAAATACAACAATACGTTAGTGGTTTCTGATCACTACACCAATTTATCAACTGCTACGACAGATCCTACAGGTTATTATATGTTAGGTTCTAAAAATGGCAATTTAGATGTTGCACAGCCGCCTGCTAGTATGCCAAGAATTGGATTCGGTTCGGCTGAAAACGGTAGAGTTTATACTATAAATGGTGTGCCATATTCTTCTATTTTATCTTCAACAGAACCAATTATCAGTAGATCACTATCTGGTGCAGGAAATGGAATTAATTTTGGTGTAGGAGGAAACGCAACCAATCAGTATTTAGAAAAATACAATACCTATCTACAAGATAATCTTGAAACTACAGCCGGTACAGGTGCATGGAGTACCAATTATGGGAAAAACATGTATCAATATGGAAATCCTTTTTTAACAAATCTTGATTTGTCTAAGATTGGGTATGCAGAGTCTGGTGCAGTAAATGACGGTAATAATATTACAAATATTTGGGGCGTACGTTATGATCCAGGTACAATTGTTACAAGAAGCAACGGTTCTACATTCTCAAAAGATTCCAAGGTGATTACTATTACACCTGGAAGTGCAGTGCCGGTTGGAGATATTGGCCTTTTGATTAAACCGATGCAGGCATTTGTTATCAAACTGAGAGATAACTCACCTCAAACTTTGAATTTTAATAATCTTAGAAGATTTAAGAATACACTGAGAGCAGATGGAACGAGCTATAACGTAACAGCTGCGAAAAATGGTTCATCTGCTTCAACCGTTAAGCAATTAGGGGTTATTGCATTAGATGCTGCAGGAAACGAAGTTGGTAGAACCTACTATGTAGTTTCTGGCAACTCTATTACAGGCCATCAAGATGACTCAAATACAACTGTACAGGCAGCTAGTACTGGCGGTAACATTATTGTGACGTTTGAAGAAGCTTTAACCGGAGGAATAGATCAAAACTATAGTAGTAAATATTTTCTCTACATCAATGAAGCTAACGAGGCAAACTTTCTTGGTAAAAATGTTAAGTTAGGTAATTATGACTATAACTCAACTAATACAGCAGTATCTTACAAATTTGAAATTAGAGAAAACGCAGAATTGATTCCTGCCGGTGCCAATGTACTGTCATCCGGTATTGGATTCTATTATAAGGCTTATAATGGAGCATTACAGCAGATAACACAAGATTCTGTGGTTCCTATTACAAGTGCTACAGCAGATTTATTTTATGGTGCACCTAGTCTTGGGGCCTTAGGAACGGAAGAAGGTACCAGACCTTCAAGAACTATGGTAGTATACAACCCTGCAATTACAGACTATATTGTAAGATTTGATCCGAATTGGAGAAAGGCTGATATTCAGGTTTATGACATGAGCGGTAAATTAGTTATTTCACAGAAGGCAGTAGATACAAAAACTGATTTCGTAATTAAATTGGATGGGTCAGTTAAAAACTCTTATGTAGTTAGAATTGTAGCTGATAATGGAGAAGTTGTAAATACTAAAATCTTAAAATAACACTGAATATGAAAAATATTAATAAAGTTTTGTCAGTACTTTTCTTAATGGCAATTTCCCTCGTTTACGGACAAGAAGGACTTCCTGAGCCTGTAGATCCAGGAGGAGGTCAGGGAACAGGTGGCACAGGTGCTCAGTCTATCCCAGTTGACATGTACGTATACGTATTAGCTGTTGTAGCAGTAATGTTACTCGTATTTTTTGCTAAAAAATACAAGTCGCAAAAAATCTAAAAATTATATTAAAATATATCTAACTCTCTGATTTATCAGGGAGTTTTTTTATTTTTACATTATGAAAAAGATTTTCGCAGCGGCAGTTTTTTTTACTGCTTTAAGTATAAATGCTCAATTTACGGTAACAATCAAAGCACCGGCAAATTTTAAAGAACAGGATGCTGTTTTGTATACGCTCAATGGCTCAAAAGATATTATTTTCACCAAAGAAACGGCAAAGAAAAATGTCTGGATTTTTAAGTATCCAAAAAACTATGTCGGAATGATGAAGGTAACTTTGCCTAATACCAATAACAGTTTTAATTTTATCTCGGAAAATAAAAATGTAGAGATTACTTTGGAAACTGAAGGTGATAAAGTTAAGAACATTGTTTACTTAGATGAAGCCAACTCTTTGATGAATTCGATTCAGGAAGGATCTCAGAAGAAAGAAATGATTTTACCCGCATTGGTTCAGATTAAAGAATATTATAAAGGTACAAGTGATTTTGGGAAAGCCTTAGATACTGAGATTGCAAAACTTTCAAATAAAACTTCCTCTGATTTTTCTACTCATCCGTTTATCTCTTACTACAATACCAATTACAATAAGTTTTTGGTGGCAGAAAACTCGAAAGATGTAAAGCAGGACGATATTATTAATTTTATTGATAAATCTAATGACATGCTTGAAACATCTTCTTTACTGAGACCTGTTCTCGTATCTTATTTGAATGTTGGCGGAAATAATAACGTCACTGCATCGGTAGACAAACTTTTGGAAAGACTTAAAGTGGAAACACCACGAGGACAAGTAGTGCTCTCTGAACTGATTGATATTTTTGACGCCTACGATATGAAGGAATTTAAAACTAAATACCTTACGCAGGCTAAAAATCTGAAATGTACTATCACCGACCGATTGGCAGCAACATTAAAAACCAATGCAAATGTTGAGATGGGTGCTACCTTCCCAAACTATACTTTTTATTCCGCTACAAATACTAAAATGAAGTCTTTGGCAGATGTGAAGGCAGACAGAAAAGTGATTGTTTTTTGGTCTTCTACCTGTTCGCATTGTGAGAACGAGCTTCCGCAGTTGTTACCGAAATATCAGGAAATGAAAGCTAAAGGTATAGAAGTTATCGGTCTTTCAATGGATACGGATAAAGACGCTTATACAAAAAAAATAGCAGCATTCCCTTGGATCAATGATTCCGAATTGAAAGGCTGGAACAGCAGTTATGGTGAAAAGTACAATATTCATGCAACTCCCACTTATTTTATTTTGGATGCTAATAACAAGATTATCAGTAAGCCAGATCACGTAGGTGATGTTTTGGAATATTTAAAGCTAAAATAATTTTGGAGGTTTGTAAATATTTTCTATATTTGCACCACCAAAACGGCGAGGTAGCTCAGTTGGTTAGAGCGCAGGATTCATAACCCTGAGGTCACGGGTTCAATTCCCGTCTTCGCTACAAGAACCCCTTTTCTAAAGGGGTTTTTTATTTTTTCCACCCTTTATCAAATTACCACACATTTGCCCTTGACATGAAAGAGCAGGATACTGCATGCTCTCAAAATGTATATTTTTATTTACTAGCTTTAATGCTCAGAAAATATAAATTTTTACAGCAAATTGATTATGATTTTTAAAAATAAAAGTATCCATCTGTTCTCCTTTTTAATTGTCTTTCTTTTTTCACCCTTAGCGAAAAGCCAAGACAAATGGCCAGACAATACCAAAATCGACAAATGGTTTAAAGATAACAAACCCACAGACATCAACAAACTAGGAAAAAAATACATCCTTACAGCCAACGGCGTGAAGAACGACAGTACAATTCTTCAGACTAAAGAACTTCAGGCAGTGATTGATTTGGCAGCTAAAAATGGCGGTGGCGTTGTGGTGGTGCCAAAAGGTACTTTTCTCATCAGTTCGGTTTTCTTCAAGCAGGGAACACATTTGTATCTGGAAAGTGGAGCAAAATTAAAGGGAAGCGACGATATCAATGACTTTCCAGTTGTTACTACAAGAATGGAAGGTCAGACGGTAAAATATTTTCCGGCTTTAATTAATGCTGACGGATTGGACGGTTTCACGATTTCTGGTAAAGGAACTTTGGACGGAAACGGACTTCGCTTCTGGAAATCTTTCTGGAAAAGACGCGAGTGGAATCCTAAATGCACCAATATGGATGAAATGAGACCTAGAATTATCTACGTTTCAAATTCAAAAAATGTTCAGGTAGAAGGAATTACCATTAAAAATTCACCTTTCTGGAGCACCCATTATTATAAAAGTGATTTCGTCAAATTGTTAAATCTGACGATTCTCGCTCCGAAAGAACCTGTGAAAGCACCAAGTACAGACGCGGTTGACATCGATGCGTGTACGAATTTCCTGATTAAAAATTGTTATATGTCAGTCAATGACGACGCGATTGCTTTAAAAGGCGGAAAAGGACCGAAGTCTGATAAAGACCCGAACAACGGCGAAAACAGAAACATCCTTATCGAAGACAACAGCTTCGGATTTTGCCACAGTGTTTTGACTTGTGGAAGTGAATCGATTCACAATTATAACGTGATTCTGCGAAATTCTAAAGTGAAAGATGCATCAAGATTATTACATTTAAAAATGCGTCCCGACACGCCTCAACATTACGAATTTCTTACGGTTGAAAACATCACAGGGAATGTAAAAACTTTCTTATATGTTAAAGGCTGGAACCAGTTTTTTGATTTAAAAGGTGAAGAAAGACCGAGAAAAGGTTTGGCGAACAATATCACGATAAAAAATATCGACATCAGTTGCGAAACGGCTTTTTCTGTTGAAAAATCAGATTTATTCGACTTAAAAGATTTCACATTTGAAAATTTCAAAATCAAAGCTTTAAAACCTGAAATGCAAAACCTCAATCACATTCAGAATTTAAAGCAAAAAAATATCAATGTGACGCAAGTCGCTTCTCTCACGCAATCTTACGACAAAAAAGACGATTCCGATATTTCTGCTAAATGAGTTTTTTTTCCAAAATATTCGTTCTTTTATGCTTTTGCTCACAGTTTCTGCATTCTCAATCTAAGGAAATCCAATTCCTGAGCGGGACAGATTCTGAGCATACCAAAGAATGGGATTTTTGGATAACCGGCGGAAGAAAATCCGGAAGTTGGGATAAAATTAGGGTTCCGTCACAATGGGAACAGCAGGGATTTGGCTCGTACAACTACGGGCGGGATTACGTGACCTATGGCAAAAATTTTAAATTTAACGACGAAACAGGTCTTTACAAACACAAATTTACTGTTCCGAATTCGTGGAAGGGAAAAAGCATCAACATCGTTTTCGAAGGTTCGATGACCGACACCGAGGTGAAAATCAACGGAAAATTGGCCGGAGAAATTCATCAGGGTGCTTTTTATGAATTTAAATATGATATTTCCGACAAAATACTAATTGGAAAAGAAAATATTTTAGAAATTAAAGTTTCCAAAATGTCGGCTGATAAATCAGTCAACAACGCAGAACGTCTCGCAGATTATTGGGTTTTAGGCGGAATTTTCAGACCGGTTTATTTAGAAGCCACACCCAAAGAAAATATTTCAACAACATCCATCGATGCCAAGGCAGACGGGACTTTCCGTACTAATATTCATTTAAAAGGAATCAATTCTGTCAACAATGTAAAGATTGAAATTTTTGATGCTACAAATAATCTCGTTGGCGAATCTCAGGTTCAAATTCAAAAAGGAGATACTGTAAAACAGATTCAATTTTCGATTAAAAATCCTAAACTCTGGACGGCCGAAACTCCTAATTTATACAAGGCGAAATTCAGTTTAAATAAAAACAGAAAAAATATCTTCCACACCGAAGAAAAATTCGGTTTCCGAACAATTGAAATCCGAAAAGGCGACGGCATTTACGTCAACGGAACCAAAATCAAAATGAAAGGCATCAACCGTCACGTTTGGTGGCCTGAAACTGGGCGTGCGGTTAACAAAAATATCGATTTGATGGACGTTCAGCTCATCAAGGAAATGAATATGAATGCCGTTCGTTGTGCCCATTATCCGCCGAATAAATCCTTTCTTCAGATTTGTGATTCTTTAGGTTTATATGTTTTAGATGAATTGGCTGGCTGGCAAAAAAAATACAGCGCTGAAGTTGGCAAAAAGCTCGTCAGAGAAATGGTTACAAGAGATGCGAATCATCCATCAATTATTTTTTGGAGCAACGGAAACGAAGGCGGACATAATTTTGATTTGGATGCAGAATATGCAAAATATGACCTGTCCAACCGTCCTGTTATTCACGCGCATCATAAGCCTGGAAATGCTTTCAACGGAATTGACTGTAATCATTACGAAGATTATTACAGCACCAAAAAAATTCTCGAAGGAGAAAATATTTATATGCCGACCGAATTTCTGCACGCGCAGGATGACGGCGGTGGCGGAACTTCTCTGGCCGATTACTGGGAATTGCATTGGAATTCCAAAAAAGGTGCGGGCGGTTTTCTCTGGGCATTTGCAGACGAAGGTTTGGTACGAACCGATTTTAATAATCAAATCGATGTCAACGCAATCAATGCTCCGGATGGAGTGATGGGTCCGCATCGTGAAAAAGAAGGAAGTTTTTACGCGATTCGGGAAATTTACAGTCCGGTAAAAATTGATTTGAAAACGTTGCCGGATGATTTTAATGGAACAATTCCTGTTGAAAACCGATATCATTTTACGAATTTAAATGAATGTCAGTTTGAATGGAAATTGGTGAAATTTAAAACACCATTTTCTTCCGAATCTGGTTTTGATGTTGTTCAAAATGGTAAAGTACAATCTCCGAATATTAAACCAACTGAAAAAGGAAGTATTAAATTAAATTTTCCAACCAACTGGAAAGAAAGTGAAGTTTTAATGCTAACTGCAACAGATTCTATTGGAAAAGAAATTTACACGTGGACTTGGAGAATAAAATCTAATGATGAAATTTCAAAACAGTTTTCGAAATCATTAATTAAAGACTTTACGGTTTCAGTTATCGAAAATGATTCCCTATTTGTTTTAAAATCAGACGAAAAAGAATTTTCATTTGGAAAAAAAGATGGATTATTAAAGTATGTAGTTTTAGATAAAAAGGGTAAGAAAATGACCTTCCGAAACGGACCGGTTTTCTTGAATGGAAAAACGGAATTATCTTCCATAGAAACTTTTGCAGAAGGACAAAATCAAGTCATTCAGATTTCATACAAAGACGGGAAAAAAGCCGTTTGGAAATTGAATTCTAACGGAATTTTAGAATTGATTTATGAATATTCGCTTGCCGGAGATTATCAGTTTGCGGGCGTAAGTTTTGACTATCCCGAAAATTACGTCATCGGTGCAAAATGGCTCGGCAAAGGTCCATATCATGTTTGGAAAAATAGAACTCACGGACAGACTTACAACGTTTGGCAAAATCTCAAGAACTCAACCAGAACTGGTTTTTCTCCTTGGATTTATCCTGAATTTAAAGGTTATTTCGATGATATTTCTTGGTTGCAGTTGAATACCGCAGAAGGAAAAATAACAGTCGGAACGAAAGAAGAAAAAATGTTCGTCAGACTCTTTGATTTTTACGGAATTTACGGAGCTGAAGGGTATCCGAAACTGCCGACGGGAAATATTTCTTTTCTCGATGCAATTCCGCCGTTGGGAACAGCCTTGGCGTTTAATATTAATAATGACACTGCGACTTTAGGCCCGGAAAGTGAACCGAATCATCTGAACGGAACATTCAAAAGAACTTTGTATTTCTATTTTGGCCTGCCGGATTTGGGCGGTGAAAATAAACAGTTTACAATGCCGAAAGAAAATATTTTAACAGATTAAGATGCAGAACTGGACAAAATTTTTGATGCTGTTTTTAGGTTCGTTTTTGTTTGCGCAACAGACGACTTTCAAGTTTGATTTTGGCACAGACAGAACCGAAAACGGATTTATTCCCATCACGTCAACCTCAAAATTTGATAAGAAAATCGGTTACGGATTTATGGATATTTCAGGTCTGAAATCTGTTGATAATGGCGGAAATGCTTTAACGGGAGATTTTCTAACCAGCGAAAAACCATTCTATTTTTCAGTCGTGATTCCTGAAGGAAATTATATTATTACATTAAATCTTGGCGATACGAAAGGGAAATCGGAAACAACTGTGCGGGTAGAAAACCGCCGTTTGATGTTGAATGACATTAAAACGAAAAAAGGCGAAATCCTCGAAAAACAAATCACAGTTCACGTCAAAGACAGCATCATCCGAAATCACGAAGGCGCTCAAATCGAAATTGTAAAACTGAAACCGAGAGAACGAAAATATCTGCATTGGGACAATTTGCTGACGATTGAATTCAATGACAAAGCACCAAAAGTTTGTTCGGTCATCATTCAGCCTAACAAAATGGCGAAAACCATTTATCTGACCGGCGATTCCACGGTTGTAGATGCGCAGTACGAACCTTGGGCGTCGTGGGGACAGATGTTGCCGTATTTTTTCGTCCCGAATGAAGTCGTGATTGCCAACTACGCCGAGAGCGGTGAAACTCTGAAAGCCTTTGAAGACCGCCACCGAATAGATAAAATCTGGAATAAAATAAAGCCAGGAGATTATCTGTTCATTCAGTTCGGGCACAACGACCAGAAAGCGGGCAACAGCATTAAATCGGGTTATCGAAAAAGATTAAAAGAATGGATTTTGAAAGCCAAAGAGTTAGGAGCAATTCCTATTTTGGTTACTTCAATGAACCGCAGAGTTTTTGATGGAAATAATAAAATCGTCAATACTTTAGATGATTTTCCTGATGCAATGCGTGAAATTGCGAAGGAAGAAAAAGTCGATTTAATCGATTTGAATGCTTTAAGCAAAACCTTATTAGAAGCGATGGGACCGGAAGAAGCAAAAAGAGCATTCGTACATTATCCTGCAAATTCTTATCCCAACCAACCGGCTGCTTTGGCTGATGATACGCATTTCAATACGTATGGCGCTTATGAATTGGCAAAATGTGTTGTGAAATCTATCGTTGACCAAAATTTAACTTTAAAGAAATATATTTCAAAAAATTATAAAAATTTTAACCCAAATAAACCGGATAAAGTTGAAGACTTCCACTGGCCGGAATCTGTTTTTATGGAATCTTTGAAGCCTGATGGAAATTAGGATTTAAGAGTGATTTGAAAAGAAATTTTGTTTGCCCCAGCCCTAAAGGAAGCAAAATTTTTGTGAAGATTTCATCAAAATTACACCTTTTAGGGTTGGGGAAATAATTTTGATGAAATTAGTAGTCCTGAAAGGACGTTATCAAAAGCATTGGGTGAAGCCCAATGATAAAGTGAAAGAAATAGCAAACAAGCCCTAAAAGGGCGAAATCATAAACGTATTAAAAAAAATCTTTGATTTTTAAAACTTATGTGTTCTTTATAGCCGTCGAATCATTCACTTATAAATAACTAATATGTCCAAAAATCTTTTGTGACTTTTGTGGTTAATTAAACAGTCAAAAATGAAAATTAAAAATATAGTCAGTCTCAGCCTCATCTGTTTTGCCCTCGGAAATATCTCCGCACAAAACCCGTGGCCCAAAACCACCGAGACCGCAAAACCGTGGACCCGCTGGTGGTGGATGGGAAATGCCGTCGACGAAAAGGGATTGGATAAACAACTTACTACTTTAAATAAAGCAGGTTTTGGAGGTGTTGAAATCGTCCCAATTTACGGAGCAAAAGGTTTTGAAAAACAATACCTGACTTACCTTTCTCCGGAGTGGATGAAGATGCTTCAGTTTACGACCAACAAAGCCAAAAGCCTGAATATGGGTGTTGATATGGCTGTCGGAACTGGTTGGCCGATTGGCGGGCAGCAGGTTGATGAACAGGATGCGGCGACAAAAATGATTGTTCAGACGTACGCGATTTCATCAGGTGAAAAATTTTCAGATAAAATCGTTCTGAAAGATGAGAAACAGAAGAATTTAAAAACAGTAAAACTCGATATTGTTACAGCTTACAATGAAAAAAATGAAGCTGTAGTTTTAACTGATAAAATCAATGCTGACGGAACTTTGAACTGGAAACCAGGTTCAGGAAAATGGACGGTTTACGCAGTTTTCGTTGGCAAAACTTTACAAAAAGTAAAACGTGCTGCACCGGGTGGAGAAGGTTACACTTTAGACCACTTTTCGCCGGACGCAACGAAGGACTATCTGAAAACTTTTGACAAGGCTTTTGGAAATTCCAATTATGGAATTCGTTCATTTTTCAACGACAGCTATGAAGTTTACAACGCCGATTGGACGCCGGATTTTTTAAATGAATTCAAAAAAAGAAGAGGATATGATTTAAGTCCGTTCATCAAATATCTCGTGAGCAACGAGGAAAATGAAATTGCAGGAAGGGTAAAATCGGATTATAGAGAAACTTTGAATGAATTGATTTTAAATAATTTCACCAAAGATTTTACCAACTGGGCACATTCAAAAAACTCAAAAAATACCAATCAGGCACACGGTTCGCCAGGGAATTTGTTGGATTTGTACGCAGCTGTCGATATTCCCGAATCTGAAACTTTCGGAAGTTCGATTTTTGAAATTCCGGGTTTGAAGAGAGATACTGCGGATATTCAAAAATCAGATATGCCTGATTTTAATATGTTGAAATTTGCTTCTTCGGCAGCGAATGTTACGGGCAAAAAATTAACTTCCAATGAAACTTTTACCTGGCTGACAGAGCATTTCAAAACCTCGTGGTCACAGGCGAAACCGGAAGTAGAGCAGGTGTTTTTATCGGGAATCAATCACGTTTTTTACCACGGTACGACGTATACGCCGGCTGATGTTCAGTTTCCGGGATGGCTGTTTTATGCGTCGGTAAATTTCGTTCCTGAAAACAGTTTGTGGCCGCATTTGAAAGGATTAAATTCATATATCGAACGTACGCAATCTGTTTTGCAAAGCGGAAAATCGGATAATGAACTGCTGATGTACTGGCCAGTTTACGACCAGTGGGCGAGTCCGAAGGGGAAGGATGTGACGTTCAAAGTTCATAACGTGGAAAAATGGTTGGTGCCGACTCCGATGTATGAAAATATGAATAAGCTCAGTAAAATGGGGTATTCTCTCGATATGATTTCGGATAAAATGATTGCTGAATCAAAGTCGGAAAATCAGAAAATTCAGGTTTCGAAGGAAGGCTCGGCTTATCAGGTTTTAATTATTCCTGAACTGACGTATTTGCCCGAATCTACCTTAAAAAACATAGTGGATTTAGCTCAAAACGGCGCATCAATTATCTTTCAAAACGAACCTAAAGATATTCCCGGAAACTTTGAAGTCGAAAAAAGAAGAACGCAGTTAAAATCTTTATGGAATCAGATTCCGTTTCAAAACCAGACTGGAACTTTGAAATTTGCTAACGTTGGTAAAGGAAAAATTTTATTAAGTTCTGATGTTGCAAAAGCTTTGGAATATTTAAAAATTGAAAGAGAAAAATTGACCGATACAGGATTGAAATTCGTGAGAAGACAGTTCGACGGCGGAAAATATTATTACATCGTCAACCATACTTCAAAGGAAATCAATCAAAATATTCCCCTAAATTTTGTCGGAAAGCAAGTCACTTTGATGAATCCTGAAAATGGAGATTATGGACTTGCAGAGACTCAGAATAATTCAGTGAGAGTTCAGTTGAAATCAGGAGAATCTTTAATTATAAAAAATACCGAAGATATTTATACCTCGATTCCCAATTGGTATTACGCTGAAAAAACCGATGCTCCGATTCTCTTAAATCAACCTTGGCAACTCGCTTTCAAAGAGGGCGGTCCCGAACTTCCGAAGACCAAAACTTTGAATAAGCTGGAACCCTGGACGAACTTCACGGAAGATGCTTCAACCCAAAGTTTTTCCGGAACCGGAGTGTACACGACGACTTTAAAATTAAAAAAGAAAAACGCAGACGACTATCTTCTGAAATTCGATAAACTCTACGAAAGTGCAAAAGTGATTGTCAACGGTCAGGATGCCGGAATTGTCTGGAGTCTGCCTTTTGAAATCAACATCGGAAAATATCTGAACAAAGGAAAAAATACCATCCAAATCGAAGTCTGCAACCTGATGGCGAACCGAATCCGTGATATGGACCAGAAGAAAATCCAGTGGCGAAATTACCACGAAATCAATTTTGTGAATATTAACTATAAGCCGTTTGACGCATCCAACTGGAAAGTTCAGCCTTCCGGTCTGGACGGAGAAATTCAATTAATTCCAATTCATTATTCAAAATAAAAATTAATTATGACTAAAAATATCATAAAAACATTCGCATTAGGAACTTTGCTGACCTTCAGTTTTTCCAATGCTCAGCAGAAACCGAAAGTAGTTTTAGACAACTTTTTCAACAACGAAAAAAAGGAAAATAAAGAAACGAAAGTTCTGGAATCGTGGCACTACACGTGGAACGACACCAGCAACGGCGGGTTTTCTCTTTTGGGCGAAATCTTCACAAAACAAGGTGCAGAAATCAGCACTTTGACCACAGCTCCTTCAAAAAAAGATTTAAAAAACACCAATATTTACATCATTGTAGATGCCGATATTGACAAAGAAGCATACGGCGGAAAGGCGAATCTGATTGACCCGACCAGCATCAAGAACCTCACAGATTGGGTGAAAAAAGGAGGCGTTTTGGTTCTGATGAGCAACGATAGCGGTAATTCAGAATTCGAACATTTCAACAAACTGGCTGGCGAATTTGGAATTCACTTTAATGATGATAGCTACAACCGAGTTCAGAAAAGAGAATTTGAGCAGGGAAAAGTGATGGTTCCAGCCGGAAACGAAATTTTCTCTGAGCAGAAATTATATATGAAGGAAGTGGCAACGGTTTCCGTGAAAAGTCCGGCGAAAGAATTGCTTTCTGCGGAAGGCAAAAACATCGCAGCCATCGCAAAAATAGGCAAAGGAACTGTTTTCGCACTAGGCGACCCGTGGTGCTACAACGAGTACATCGACGGCAAAAAGTTACCCGCAGATTTTACCAATTATCAGGGAACTGAAGAGTGGGTAAAGTGGCTGTTAAAGCAGACTTCTAAGAAATAATTTTTGTGAAGTGCAATCGGTTGAAAATTGTTTGAGAAGATTTATTTGGGCAGCTATTTCCGCCTTCCGCTCCCAATCTTTTTTGCAAGACGATTCAGTTTAAATAGAACTTGCAGTCTAAGCAAAAAAGGATTTCCGCTCAAGTCGGGCTGCGAGAGATTCAACGTTCAAAATTGCTTTTAAATTTTGAAAAACCCTGAAAGGGCATAATCAATAGTATTGGATGTAGCCCATTGATAAGAACGACAGATGTGAATCAGCCCTGAAAGGGCAATATCAAAAGCATTGGGTGAAGCCCAATGACAGATTAAAGGAAGATTTCACACAGCCCTGAAAGGGCAAAATCAATTAAAATCAACCTTTGGAAAACGGCAACCATTAGCCAAAACTTATAAAATCAGAATTATGAATGTAAAATTCAAATTTATTTTAGGCGCAATTCTTTTTTCAGAACTCTTGTCAGCACAAAGACAAATGGAGTATCTGAAAAGAGGAATCGTGGCAATACCTTCAGATTCAGGTGTTTTTGTGAGTTGGCGTTTGCTCGGCATAGAAGCTCAGGATATCCATTTTGATTTGTACCGGACTGAAAATAATTCAACCAGAAAGCTGAACGAAAAACCACTTTCTAACGAAACCAATTTTTTAGATAAAACCGCAGACAAAACAAAAAACTACACTTATTTCGTCAAATCAAATACACAGGATAAATCAGTTGATATTGATTCTGCAAACTATGTAGCCAACCAAAAACCTTATTTTTCAATTCCATTAAAAACTCCACAAGGTTATACGCCAAATGATGCTTCAGTCGCAGATTTGGATGGAGATGGCAAATACGAAATCATCCTTCATCAAACAGGGAGGTCGAAAGACAACAGCCAAAAAGGAGAAACCGACCCGCCGATTATTCAGGCTTATAAATTGGACGGGAAGCTTTTGTGGGAAATCAATTTAGGCAAAAACATCAGAGAAGGAGCGCATTATACGCAGTTTTTAGTCTACGATTTAGACCAGGATGGAAAAGCGGAAATCGTAATGAAAACTGCCGACGGAAGCAGAGATGGAAAAGGAAAATACATCGGCGACCCTACTAAAAATTACGTCAACGAAAACGGAATGATTCTATCCGGACCGGAATTTATGACGGTTTTTGACGGAGAAACCGGAGCAGAAATTCACACCGTGAATTATGAAGTTCCAAGATTTGCCGGCAGTTTAAATCCAACCGACGAACAAATGACCGAAACCTGGGGCGATGCGAAAGGAAATAGAATCGACAGATTTTTAGGAGCAGTTGCTTATCTGGACGGCAAAACGCCGAGTGTGATTATGTCGAGAGGATATTATACAAGAACGGCAATTGCAGCTTGGGATTATAAAGATAAAAAACTCAGCCTGCGCTGGCTTTTTGATACCGAAAGTTCGGAAGAAAATAAAAAATACCGCGGACAGGGAAATCATAATCTCAGTATTGCAGATGTCGATAACGACGGAAAAGATGAAATTGTTTTCGGGGCAATGACTGTAAATGATGACGGAAAAGTGTTGAACAGCACAGGTTTCGGTCACGGCGATGCTTTGCACGTTGGAGATTTAGACCCATCCAATCCGGGATTGGAAATTTTTGATATTCAGGAAAGATTTGATGATGCGGGAGCACATTTCAGGGACGGCAAAACCGGGAAAGTTTTATGGAAATTACCATCAACTGTTTACAGTGAATCCAGTAAATTTCAAGGCCCGGGACGGGGTTTGTCTTTGAATATTGACCCTCGTTACGACGGTTCGGAATCGTGGGCTGCCGGAGCTGGATTGAAAGGAGTTTATAACACGAAAGGAAAAAAAATCAGCAATAAAAATCCACCAGCGAATATGGGAATTTACTGGGATGGGGATTTTTTAAGCGAAATTTTGGATGGAACAAACGTGTCAAAATGGGACTGGAAAAAAGAAAAATCCAATCTGATTTTTGATGCTAAAAATTTCCAGTGCGAATCGAATAACGGAACAAAGAAAAATCAGGCTTTGGTGGCTGATTTATTCGGAGACTGGCGTGAAGAGGTGATGTACAGAACGGCCGATAATCAGGAATTGAGAATTTTTTCTACAACAATTCCGACAAAACACAGACTGTACACTTTGATGCATAATCCGCAGTACCGTTTGAGTATTATATGGCAGAATGTGGGCTACAATCAGCCTCCGCATACCGATTATTATTTGGATGAATCAATTAAGGAAATGCCTAAACCGAATGTTGTAACCATAAAATAGACTTAGCAGGGAAGTTTTTTAACCACAACAGGCACAAAAGATTTTGGACACATCAGTTATTTTAAGTCTGTGATTCAACTTATTAAAAGAGCACATAAGTTTCGAAAATCAAAGATTTTCACATTAGCCTTAGTTAAGCGAAGCGGCTTCGTGAAACAAAAAAAAAA
>NZ_LMQH01000010.1:350031-402349 GCF_001424105.1 Chryseobacterium sp. Leaf394
ATAAAGTTCATGCTGTCAATCTTAGCTTTGATTTTAATTATCGGAGCGTCATTTCAAAAACTTCAGGATAAACCTGTTCTTTACATCATAGGAGATTCGACCGTACAGAATGGTTCTGGTAAAGGTGCAGACTCACTTTGGGGTTGGGGAAGTTTTATGAATTTATTTTTGGATACAACAAAAATTGAGATTCAGAATCATGCGAAAGGTGGCAGAAGCAGCAGAACTTTTATCACAGAAGGCCGGTGGGATTCCATTATGAAAACCATTAAAAAAGGAGATTATGTTTTGATGCAGTTTGGTCATAATGATGGTGGCGAACTGGCAGATACCCTGAGAGCCAGAGGAACAATTAAAGGAATTGGAGAAGAAACCAAAGATATCTACAACCCAATCCGTAGAGTGGACGAAACGGTTTATACTTACGGTCATTACATGAGAAAGTATGCGAATGAAGCGAAATCGAAAGGGGCAATTCCTATTATAGTTTCGCCAATTCCGAGAAATAAATTTAACGGGAAAGGTAAAATTGAAAAAGACCAGTACGCAATCTGGTCACAAGAAGTTGCCCAACAAACCGGCGCTTATTTTTTAGATTTAAATACAATGGTCATCAAAAAATATGAAAAAATGGGAGCCGAAAAAGTAAAAGCTTTCTTCCCAAAAGACCATACGCATACTAATGAGGCTGGAGCAATTTTTAATGCAGAACTGGTAGCAAAAGGCATTGAGAATTTAGAGAAATTTGAACTCAGGAATTATTTAAAAAGAAAATAAAAATAAATATATACTTATGAAAAAACTGTTAACAACAGGTTTTTTTGCACTGATCATCGGAGGATTGACTTCCTGTTCGGTACAGAAGAATGCTTCTGCAAGCAAAGTGGAAATTCCCAACAAAAAAGAAGTTTTGGAAGTTTCAAGAAGAGCGAATCAATACTTTATGGACAAGTGGCCGGATACCAAAAAAGACATCGTTGGCAAGAAAGTCTGGCCAAGTAATCTCTGGACTAGAGCGGTATACTACGAGGGCTTGATGGCGCTTCACTCTGTAGATCCAAAGAAAGAATATTATGATTATGCAATGTCTTGGGCAAACAATCATAAATGGGATTTACAGCGTGGAACATACACCCGAAACGCCGATCACCAGGCTTGCGGACAAACCTACCTCGACCTTTACGAAATCGACGGAAGAAAACATCCTGAAAGAATTAAAAATGTGAAAGCAGCGATGGACAGCATGATTGCCACTAAAAAAGTAGATGACTGGTGGTGGATTGATGCGCTTCAAATGTCGATGCCAATCTTTACTAAATTGGGTAGAATTACCGGCGAACAAAAATATTTCGACAGAAATTACGAAATGTATGCCTACACCAAATACAAGCATGGCGGAAATGGTTTGTACAATCAGGCAGATAAAATCTGGTGGAGAGATAAGGATTTTGTACCGCCTTACAAAGAGCCAAATGGTGAAGATTGTTACTGGAGCCGTGGAAACGGCTGGGTAGTGGCAGCGTTAGCAAAAACGCTGCAAGACACGCCTAAATCTGACCCTCATTATAAAGAATATCTGCAGGATTATAAAGATATGTTAGCAGCCTTAATTCCTATCCAAAGGGAAGATGGTTTCTGGAATGTTAGTTTACATGATCCAAACAATTTCGGTGGAAAAGAAACGACAGGAACTGCACTTTTCGTTTACGGAATGGCGTACGGTGTGAATAACGGATTAATCGACAGAAGTACATATTTACCTGTTTTGGTAAAAGCGTGGAACGCAATGGTAAAAGATTCTGTTCAGCCCAACGGATTTTTAGGCTGGGTTCAGGGAACCGGAAAAGAGCCGAAAGATGGACAACCTTTAGCTGTAGATAAAGTTCCTGATTTTGAAGATTACGGATTGGGATGTTTCCTGCTTGCGGGTAGTGAAGTTTATAAATTGAAGTAGTTTTTAGCTCGCGCAGATCAAGGTGATTTTGCAGATCTTTAAAATATAAGTCTGCTCAAACCTTCAAGGTTTCTAAAACCTTGAAGGTTTTTTTATGAGAAAGTTCAGTACACATGTGCTTTAAACTTTCTCATCATGAGAAACCCTAATCGCACGCATTGAATAAACTTTCTCATAAGAGGGAAACCTTGCCGCACCCGTGTGATGAACTTTCCCCTAAAGTAGATTGTATGTTGCAAACGTGCTTTAAACTTTCCCTAAAACTGTCTTTAAAAATAAAATACTAATCTTTTTAACACGAAATCACCCATCATCAAACATCCATAGATCAAACCTAACGGGTTTTCAAAACCCGTTAGGTTTTTTGTTTTTTGGATGAAAAATTAATTGGAAGTCAAACGTATTTTTGAAATGGATTTTTACTCTAAACAATAAAAAGAGCTCTGATTAATTTTCAGTTTTAATCTAAATTCCAGAATGTCACAATATTTAGGGCAAATTTTAAAAGTTTTAAGAATAAAATATTATAGATAAAATTCATTAAAACAACAACTTAAACCAAAATTTGTAAATCGTGTGAATTTTATTATTTTTCAAAATCATCATACATGACACTACAAGACGCGCAATCGGTTACATCTTGCTAATTTTCAAATTCAATCAATCAGAAAAATTATGAACGCACTATTAGGAGTACTATTTCATTTCCTCGGAGGCTTTGCTTCGGGCAGTTTTTATATGCCGTACAAAAAAGTAAAAGGATGGCAATGGGAAACTTTTTGGTTGATTGGAGGAACTTTCTCTTGGATTATCGTTCCGCCGTTGGCTGCATTTCTTACGATTCCTGATTTTTGGGAAATCATTCAGAATGAAAGTTCGGCTATTATAGGATTTACATTTCTATTTGGGGCACTTTGGGGAATTGGTGGTTTTATGTATGGATTAGGAGTTCGTTATCTGGGTGTCGCATTGGGAAGCAGCATTATGTTGGGGCTTACGATGGTAATCGGTTCACTTTTGCCTTCTATCTATTATGAATTTAATCCTGAAGCAGGAAAAGACAATATCGGTTTAATGTTTTCCAGCGAGTGGGGAAAAATGGTTCTTTTAGGACTTTTGGTCTGCGTTGTCGGAATCATCATCAGCGGAAAAGCGGGTGTAATGAAAGACAGAGAACTTCAGACCGATGCCATCGATCCTCACGGAATGGAAGTGAAAACGGAATACAAATTTGGTTTAGGATTGATCGTAGCAATCATTTCGGGAGTTTTAAGTGCCTGTTTTAATTTCGGCCTGGAGGCTGGAAAACCAATGGCGAATATTGCCAATGAAGCATGGAAACTGGCAAATCCAAATCAGGGAGAATTTCTTTTTCAAAATAATGTAACGTATGTTGTTGTTCTTTGGGGCGGGATGTTGTCGAATCTGATCGGTTGTCTTTATCTTTCATTTAAAAATAAATCATATTCAGATTATACCAAAAAGAGTGTTCCTGTCGTAAAAAATATCATTTTCTGTGCGTTGGCAGGAACGATGTGGTTTTTACAGTTCTTCTTCTACGGAATGGGAGAAAGCAAAATGGGGAACGGCCCAAGCTCATGGATTTTACACATGGCATTCATTATTTTAATTGCGAATCTTTGGGGCGTAATTATTAAGGAATGGAAAGGCGTATCAAAAAAGACAATCACTACCATTTCACTGGGAATGTTTGTGCTGTTTATTTCTATATTGATTGTAGGATACGGAAATTCAATAAGGTAATGGCAAGGAAAGCATTTAAAATGTTCCTCAACAAAGGCGCTGAAGCTGAATACAAAAAGCGTCATGAAGAAACATGGCCAGAAATTAAAAATTTGCTCAAAGATGCAGGAGTTTCAAATTATTCAATTTTTTTGGATGAAGAAACAAATATATTATTTGGTGTACTGCATTATGACGATGAAATTAGGTATCAGAACATTTCATTGCAGCCAATAATGCAGAAGTGGTGGGATTACATGAAAGATTTAATGGAAACCAATGAAGACAATTCACCGAAAAGCGCGGATTTAACCGAGGTTTTTTATTTAAAATAAATATATTCTTATTGTTTAAAAACGAATGATAATTTCCTAAAATATATCTTCGATACTTATGGAGGACTTCAAAAATTCACAGCTGGGCATGACGCAGACCTGGAGATGGTTTGGTCCTCACGATACAGTTCCGCTTTCATACATTAAAATGGCCGGAGCAACTGGTGTTGTCACTGCACTTCATCATATTCCCAACGGTGACATCTGGACGGTAGAAGAAATTCTGAAAAGAAAAAATACCATAGAGGCCATCGGACTCTCGTGGGATGTGGTAGAAAGCGTTCCCGTACATGAAGACATCAAAAAAAGAAAAGGACAATATAAAATTTATATTCAAAACTATCAGCAGTCGCTACGAAATTTAGCACAATGTGGAATTAAAACGGTCTGCTATAATTTTATGCCAATCTTAGATTGGACGCGCACTGACCTCGAATTTGAAATGCCCGATGGCAGCAAAGCGCTCCGTTTTGATCAGCTTCAGTTTGCAGCTTTTGATTTATTTATTTTAAAACGTAAAGACGCAGCAAAGAGTTACACAACTCAACAGTTTACTGACGCTGAGGAAATATTCCGTAAAATGTCTGATGATGAAAAAACCAGGTTGTCAAACAACATCATCGCCGGTCTTCCGGGAGCTGAAGAAGGTTATCAGCTGGATAAGTTTAATGATTTAATTGATGAATATTCTGATATTGGTGAAGCCGGATTGCGCATTAATTTGAAAGAATTCCTGAGAGAAATTATTCCCGTAGCGGCTGAAAATGAAGTCAAAATGGCAATTCATCCGGACGATCCGCCTTTCCCGATTCTCGGTTTACCAAGAATTGTAAGCACAGAGTCTGATCTTATTGAAATCCTTCAGACCGTAGATTCTATCTACAACGGATTATGTTTCTGTACCGGATCTTTAGGCGTGCGGTCTGATAATGATCTCCCCGGAATGGTTGAGTGGTTGGGTGATAAAATTAATTTCGTTCATCTGAGAGCAACAAAAAGCGATGCGGCAGGCAACTTTTTTGAAGCAGATCATCTGGATGGTGATGTCGACATGTACAGCGTTGTGAAAGCTTTGCTGACCGAACAGAAGATAAGAATACAAAATAAAAGAGCAGATTTTCAACTTCCTATGAGACCAGATCACGGGCATCAGATGTTGGATGATCTTACAAAAAAATCAAATCCAGGATACAGTGCCATCGGCAGATTACGTGGTCTGGCAGAACTTCGCGGTTTAGAATTAGGAATCCGGCGAAGCTTTTCTGATATCAGATAAAATATTGTCCGCAGTCCGTCAATGTCTTAAAATTCTCTGTTTGCCTTTGCTTAAATTAAGCATTAGAATAAATAAAGAATATCCAGTTATTATAATAAAAATCTTCCGATATGAATTATTTTTTAGTCAGATTCAAAATCATATTCCTGTTGGTTTTGATTGTATTCATGCAGTTAGATGCTCAAATTAAATTCAATCCTGAGATTCAGAAATACAATTTCAACAGCCAGTGGCTTTTGCATATCGGAGATGTAAAAAACGGTGAATCAGTTACTTTAAAAGACTCAGACTGGAAAAAAATCACCTTGCCCAGAGCTTTCAACGAAGATGAGGCGTTCAAGGTAGCCATCGACAGCCTTTCGACCTCTGTGGTTTTATATAGAAAACATTTCAAACTGCCTAAAGAAGCCAAAGGAAAAAAGATTTTTCTGGAGTTTGAAGGAATCCGTTTTGCAGGTGAATTTTTCATCAATGGCAAACATGTGGGAAGTCACGAAAATGGGGTGATGGCATTTGGTTTAGATATTTCTGACCAGGTAAAATTCGGAAATGAAGATAATATATTCACTGCCAGGATTGATAATGCTTGGGATTATAAAGAAAAAGCCACAGGACAAAGATATCAGTGGAATGATAAAAATTTCAATGCCAATTATGGAGGTATTCCCAAAAATGTCAATTTATATATTAAAGAAAAAGTTTACCAAACGCTTCCGTTATATTCAAATCTCGGAACAGTAGGAACTTATATTTATGCAAAAGATTTTAATATTAAAAATAAATCGGCAGTCATTCATGCAGAGTCTGAAATTATAAATGAATTTTCAGAAGTTAAAAATGTCAGATTTGAAGCAGTCATCAAAGACCCGAAAGGTAAAACCGTAAAAACAGTAAAAGGCACTGAAACTAAAATCTTACCCGGAGAAAAAAAGATTCTTACAGCAGAAGATCAACTCAGTAATATTGAATTCTGGAGCTGGGGATACGGTTATTTGTATACAGTTTATACTGAACTATATGTTGATAATAAACTCGTCGACAGAGTTAAGACCAAAACAGGTTTCAGAAAAACTAAGTTTGATAAAGGAATGGTTTGGCTCAATGACCGGGTGATTCAGATGAAAGGTTATGCACAGCGTACCAGTAACGAATGGCCTGCCGTCGGAATGTCGGTTCCAGCATGGCTAAGTGATTTTTCAAATAAAATGATGGTCGACAGCAATGCCAACCTTGTTCGCTGGATGCACGTTACCCCATGGAAACAGGATGTAGAAAGCTGCGACCGTGTAGGATTGATGCAGGCAATGCCCGCCGGTGATGCAGAAAAAGATGTACAGGACAGACGTTGGAAGCAGAGAACTTCATTAATGCGGGACGCTATTATCTACAATAGAAATAATCCCAGTATCGTTTTTTATGAATCTGGTAACGAATCTATTTCAGAAGAGCACATGGCAGAAATGAAAGCAATTCGTGATCAGTACGATCCTTTCGGAGGAAGAGCCATTGGTTCGCGTGAAATGCTCGACAGCAAAACTGCTGAATATGGTGGAGAAATGCTTTACATCAACAAATCGGCCCGAATTCCGATGTGGGCAACCGAGTACAGCAGAGATGAAGCCCTCAGAAAATACTGGGACAGCTATTCATATCCTTATCATAAAGACGGAGAAGGAAATTCTGTCTACCGGTCAACAGTTACCAACAAAGTTGAACCGCGCAAAGATGCTGAAGTCTACAACAGAAATCAGGATACATTTACCAAAGAAACGGTGACGAGATGGTATGACTATTACCGGGTTCGCCCCGGAACGGGAAATCGTGTAAGCTCAGGTGGTGTGAATATTATTTTTTCAGATACCAATACCCATTACCGTGGCGTTGAAAATTACAGAAGAAGCGGCGAAGTAGATGCCATGCGCCTTCCGAAAGACGGCTTTTTTGCCCATCAGGTCATGTGGGATGGTTGGGTAGATGTCGAAAATTACCGTACGCATTTGGTGGGACACTGGAATTATCCTGAAAATACCGTGAAAGATATTTTTGCAGTTTCAAGTGGTGAGAAAGTTGAGCTTTTTATCAACGGAAAATCACAGGGTTTTGGCGAGAAGACAGATGGTTTTTGGTTTACTTTTAAAAATGTAAAATTCTTGCTGGGAACGATTGAAGCGGTGAGTTACGATATTCAGAATAAAGAGTTGAGTAGAGATAAAATAGAGACTGCCGGAAAGCCATACGCTATCAAATTAAAAAAAATGAATGCTGCAGACGGTTTTAAAGCGGATGCCTCAGATTTAGCTTTGATTGAGGTAGAAGTTGTTGATGAAAAAGGAAATCGTTGCCCGTTGGCAGATCATTTAATTTCATTCGAATTAAAAGGTCCGGCAGAGTGGCGCGGAGGTATTGCCAAAGGAAAAGATAATTATATTCTCTCTCAAAAACTACCTGTTGAGCAAGGTGTCAACCGTGTTTTAATCCGTTCTACACTTCAAAAAGGCGAGATTTCACTTAAGGCCAATGCAGTAGGTTTGGTTTCAGACGAAATTAAATTTAAATCTGTTGATAATCCTGCAAAAGACGGTTTGTCGAAATATTTCAGTGCTGATTTTCTGCCTGCCAATTTATCAAGAGGAAAAACACCGGAGAATCCTTCATTTAAAGTTTCAAGAAAATCGGTTGAGATTGAACATGCTGAAGCTGGAAGCAATTCAGACAAAGCAAAATTGAGTTTCGATGATAACGAACTGAGTGAATGGAGCAGTGACGGTGACATTTCTAACGCCTTTATAATTTATACATTCAAGAAAGAAACAGCTATTAGCGAAGTTGAAATGAAATTGGTTTCATGGCGTAATAAAAGTTATCCTATTAAAATATCAGTTGATGAAAAAGTAGTCTTTCAAGGCAATACACCAAAAAGTTTGGGCTATTTTTCAATCCCACTATCGCAGCCTGTAAAAGGTAAAACAGTCAAAGTAGAGTTGGTGGGTAAAACATCAGAAAAAGATGCGTTTGGCAGTGTTGTAGAAATTACAGGAAAGAAAGAAATCAATGATGAAAAAAAACAGAAAAGCTCCATTGGAATCGTAGAAATTGAGTTCTACGAGAAAGTAGAAATTTAATTTTCCACGTAAATTTTAAGTATGAATTTCATATTCAGTTAATGTCATTGTAGAGTTCAAATTAGCTTTTTGAAAGGCGACTAAATTTTTTGGTTGCCTTTTTTATCAAGTCTTGTGCCAGTATTTGAAAATGTTCAGAAGAAAACATGATAAATATCAGTCGGGTGATGAGTTTTACAAATTTAAATAATACTTCCGATTTAATGATTAAATTAATAATAAATCCATTTTTTAATAGAATAATATATAAATTATTATGAAAAATTATGAATTTTATAATGCAGGATATGGCAGGATGCTAAAACATTTGTAAGAATGTACTTTTCAAGCATAATTCAATGTAAATAAAAATTAATATATGTCTATCAAAGTTAAACACAAGAATTTTAAGCCACTCATGGCGCCGCTCTTTTTGCTGGCATCAGGTCTTATGTTCGGACAACAGGCAGTAAACGATACTGTGCAAAAGGACAATACTAAAGACATCGAGGAAGTTGTAGTTATAGGATATGGAAAGGTGAAAAAATCTGATCTTACCGGTTCTGTAGCTTCAGTTTCGGCGAAAGAACTGGCAGCAACTCCCGCAATGAATGCCCTACAGGCTTTACAGGGTAGAGCAGCTGGTCTGAATATCGTTACTGCAGGCGGCGCTCCCGGTGCTGGTGCCAACGTAACTATTCGTGGAGGTGCATCAATTACTCAGGGGACAACTCCTTTATACATTGTTGATGGTTTCCAGCTTGATAACGCTTTGAATGTAATCAACCCAAATGATATCGAAAGTATTGATATTTTGAAGGGTCCGTCGGCTATTGCAATTTATGGTGCCCGTGGTTCCAACGGTATTATTGTTATTAAAACAAAGACCGGTAAAAAAGGAAGAACAGTAATCAATTACAACTCCTTCATCATGTTTGATATGCTTTCCAAAAGGCTTGATATGATGAGTAATTCGGAGCAGTTTGTAAAATATCAGTATGAATTTGCTCAGCTACAGAATAAAATGACTGCATGGAGTGCCGTTTATGATAATGGTTTGGCATTAGACACACCTGGATTTTATACCGGTGCATTCAATAGAATTTCAAACCGTTATGCCAATGCAGCAGCATTGGACTGGCAGGAAAAAATGCTAGGGGGAACGGGGATGACTCAAAACCAAAACGTTAACTTCTCTACAGGAAACGAGAAAACTCAGGCTTTTGTAAGTTACAACTACAATAAGCAGGACGGTCTGTTACAGAACTTCAGCGAAACAAGAAACTCCTTAAGAGCCAACATTAATTCTGAATTGAAAAAAGGCTTGAGAGTAGATTTCAGTTCTATGTTTACGTCTAATTCAACAAATGGTGGGGGTGCTTACAGCGGCATGAAAAAAATTCTTCTTCAGCCAATAACTGGAGGTACTTTATTTACTGATGATCAGCTCTTCAATACACAGACTTTCCCTGATTACACAAGTTTAGATTCAGGGTATGATACAGAAAACCCTTTTGTAGAAACCAGAGCGTCTACTCAAAACAGTCGCTCAAGAGCATTTGTTGCCAATCTTGGGTTAGAAGTTGATTTCCTCAAAAACTTTACCTTCAGAACTGCGGGACAGTATCAGTTCAGCAACAGCAAATCTCAGTCATTCTCAGATGAAAATTCAAGAGCCTTTCTTACCGATCCGGTAAATACAGGTATTAACGGTAGTATCGGAAACAGTGAATCTTACAGATACCAGATTACCAATACCGTTACTTATAACACGACTTTAGGTGAGAACCACAAAATTAATGCTTTGGCTGGTCAGGAAGTGGTTTATTCAGCATCTGAAAGCAACAGCATGAGATTGATTAAATTCCCTGTTCCGAATTTCGGATTAGATGATATCAATAATGCAACTGTACAGGATAAATCGGCAGGCAGATCTACTCCAAACAGTTTATTATCTTATTTCGGACGTGTAAATTATAACTATGATGACAGGTATTTGTTAACGGGTACACTTCGTTATGACGGATCTTCTAAATTCGGACCTAACAAGAAATGGGGATTATTCCCATCTTTTGCAGCAGCATGGAGAGTTTCTCAGGAAAATTTCTGGCAGGATTCCAAAATTGGCAACGTAATCAACGACTTAAAATTCAGATATGAATATGGGGTTACAGGAAATAACGATATTGGCAGTAATTTGTTCGTAACCAATATAGTGCAGACAGATTATCCGATGAATAATACACCGGGAAATCCTGCTTATGTTCCGGGAACCAACTTAGGAAACAACAATTTGATCTGGGAAGAAGCTCAGAACAGCAACTTAGGGATGGATTTGGCAATGTTCAACAACAGAATAAGGTTAACAGCTGAATTATATGACAATAAAGTAAGCGGAATGCTTCTCCACAGTCTTCTTCCTGTATCTTCGGGATATTCAAGACAATATCAGAACATCGGGTCGATGACCAATCAGGGGATGGAATTTACTTTAAACACGATCAACTTCAAAACTGAAGGTTTCAGATGGTCAACAGATTTTAACATCTCTTCAAACAAATCTAAAGTACTTTCCCTTGAGCAGAATCAAAACACCAGAACATTCAGTGTCGGTGGAAACAGAACGGGTATGGTTACTTATTATGCCACTGTGGGAGAGCAATTGGGAGACATGTACGGATATGTTTATCAGGGAGTCTATACAACCGATGATTTCACAGTAAATGCTGACGGAACGTTCGGAACTCTGAAGCCGGGTGTTGTAAAACCTGCTACAGGAACTGCAAAACCGGGAGATATGAAATTTGCTGCAGATAATGAGAAGGGAGATCAGTTCACCAGAAAAATGCAGAAAATCGGAAATGGTACACCAGACTTCTTTGGTGGTATGCAAAACAACTTTTCATACAAAGGTTTTGACCTTGGCATATTTATGAAATTCAGTGTTGGTGGGGATATTTACAATTCCACAAAACACAGTTTAAGCCCTTACGCCTTAAATCAGAATATTCCTACAGAATTTGCAAACAACTTCTACCGTCTTATTGATCCCAACACAGGCCAGATTACCAATAATGTAGCACGGTTGAAAGAGCTGAATCCTGATGAAGCTTCCCGTAACTGGAGTTTAAGTACCGTAAATTCTCAGAACATTACATATCCTTCTTCTTACTATGTGGAAGATGGTTCTTATCTAAGAATTGCACAGGTGACATTAGGATACAGTTTAGACAGAGAATTTATTAAACATGTAGGGTTAACGAATGCACGTATTTACTGTACTTTGAATAACTTAGCTACCATTACAGGGTACTCAGGATTCGATCCGGAAGTATCGGCTGCAAGTGGCGTAGCAGTTACACCAGGGTATGACGGTTCTGCTTATCCAAGATCAAGAAGCTATGTTCTTGGAATAAATTTAACGTTCTAATTATTAAAATTAAAAAGTCATGAAAAAATATACTTTTATTAAAAGTTTGGTTATCATCCCTGCTTTGGTGATTTCCACACAGATTACCAACTCATGTAGCGAAGATTTCCTAGAGCAGCCTGCATATAATTCTGTTGATACCGACACTGTTTTCGAAAGTCTTCTCACAGCAGATATGTTTGTACAGGGATGCTACCGCGGTTTGGTACCTACTGAAATGTATTATCAGTTAGGTGCTGGTGATACTGTAACGCACTCTAGTGAAGATGGCTCTACCAACAATTCAAAATACAACATCGCAAACTATCAGTATGATGCATTTATCCCAAATACCCTTACCGGGATTTATGGTACAATGTATCAGTCGATTGAAAGAACAAATATTGCTATCAGCAAAATAGGCAAAATGGAACCGAGTGCAAAACGTGATGCTTTAATTGCTGAAGCGAAAGCGATCCGTGCATATTGTTACTATAATCTCATCAGAGTATATGGTGATGTACCGGCAGTTTGGACGCCTCTTGAAGAACAGGATCCCAACGATCCCAACACTTTATACCCTAAACGTGCTTCACGTGACGAAATTTATGACCGCATCATCGCAGATCTTCAGGAGTCTATTGCCACAATGCCTACTCTCGGACAGGCTGGTTTTCCTACAACTGAAAGATTAACAAGACCTGCTGCTAATGCTCTTTTAGCAAGAATCGCACTGTATGCAGGTGGATATTCTCTTCGTTGGCCTTTAAATACTTCAACACCGGGAACAATGTCCCGCCGTCCTGATAATGCCAGGGTTCAGCAGCTTTATCAGATTGCAAACGATGCCTGTTTAGCTGTAATCAATGGAGGTCAGAACTCATTGATGCAGGCTTCAGGAGGAAAAAGTGGTTTCGAAAGCTTATGGTTTAATTTCTGCCAGAGAAATTTAAGTACCCTAAATCAGGAAGTGATGTGGCAGATTGCTCAGTTCGGTCCAAATACTAACGGGGGATTCGGTGTATATGCACATCCTGGAAGCCGTGGTGGTGTCTTTGGATCACGTAAAGCACTACAGTTTATGTTGCCAAGCTACTATCTTTCTTTTGCAGCAGGAGATACACGTAGAGATGTTTCATGTACCGCATACAGTATTTATTTCCTGAATGCAGGTGCTGCCACTGATACTTGGGTGGATGTGGGTACTACATTTTCCTGTATCATGCCGGGTAAGTTCAGAATATCGTGGTGTGTGGCTCCCCAGGCAGCAGATTCACGTAACCTGAATGTCCCGTTGATCAGGTACTCAGATGTATTGTTGATGTTTGCAGAAACTCAAAACTATCTTAACAATGGTCCTACGGCAGCAGGAAACGCAGCTTTGCAACAGGTGAGAAACCGTGCAGGTATCGGCTCAATGCCAATTCCAACAGGTCAGGCAGCTTATGATCAGGCACTTCTTCAGGAGCGTAAATGGGAATTTGCAGGCGAGTTTACTTTACGTACAGATTTGATCAGAATGAATAAACTCGAAAGCGAAATTCTGGCTACGAGACAGGCAATGAAAAACCTTTCAGACAAAACAGGTCCTTATGCCAATACACCGGCAATCCGTCTTTATAAATATCGTAAAGATGCTCAGGCTTACGGAGATCCTTTCTTAGCGATCACTTATATTGACCTTACAAATCCTGCACAGATTGCTACAGCTTCAGCAATTCCAACAACTTCAGCAGGTTATGCAGCTTATCAGACAGCGCTCAGAAATATTGCAACTGCAAACGGACAGACCACAGTAGCTACCGATCTTTGGTATCCGGCAAACATGTTCCAGGCGTATACAAGCACATTTAATGCGAATGCCAGAAGAACGGTAGGATTCAGTTCAGGAGCAGTGAATACCTTGCAAATTGGGAACATCATCTACACAAAACCTACAGGTTCAGCAGAAAATGGAGGAACCTATCCAAACTGGATTCAGGGTGGTGGTGATGGCTTATTCTACGGTTTCGTACCGAACAAAACAGAATTGTTGCCATTCGCAAATCAGTCTGCAGGTCACCCGATGATTGATAACCCGAACCTTACACAGTTGCCAGGATACTAAAAGTTTAATTTAAACAGTATTAAATAAGCAATTAAAAGCAGCCTTACGCCATAAACAAGTTATCGCTTTGGCTGCTTTTTATTTTAAGAAAAATTCATCTTTTAAGTAATTGTTTAAAGTTTTGTCAGAATGTCATGCTTCAGTTTTTCTCATTTATTAATGATGATACATCGGGCATAAGGGAAGCATATACCGATCATAGAGCGATTACCTGTCTCTTCTTAGTGACAAAACGACAAAAATGACCTTAAATCTCACAGAATTTTTTTTAAAACGCTTAAATTTTTCTTCACTGTTTAATTCTTACAGAAATCATCACAAAATATTAATTATCAACCGCTCAAAAAGATTTTGACTGACATTTATAATGCTTTTAAATTAAATGTTAATTATTTTCTAAAACAAGCATTCAGCAGTATAGTACGGGATGCTGTAAATTAGATAACAGTCTAAATTTGGGTAAAATTCAGAAACAAAAAGAAAACAAATGGAAAACGTAAAAACATTTAAATACGTAGATTATTTATGGGATGAAGAAAAAGCGGCATCATTTGGCGACGACCAGGTGGCTTTATTTTTATACCGTTCAAACATATTAGGAGCAGACCTTAGAATTACCAATTATGGTGGTGGTAACACAAGTTGCAAAACCATAGAAAAAGATCCATTAACCAACGAAGAAGTTGAGGTAATGTGGGTAAAAGGTTCAGGTGGTGACATCGGAACACTTACAAGAAAAGGAATCGCCGGATTATATACGGAAAGATTAAGAAATCTTAAAAATGTTTACGGAGGACTGGCAGACGAAGACAGAATGGTAGGTTTATTCGACCACTGTATTTTTGATCTTGAAAGCAAAGCTCCGTCTATTGATACGCCTCTTCACGGTTTACTTCCATTTAAACATATCGACCACCTTCACCCGGATGCTCTAATTGCAGTCGCTGCAGCTAAAGACAGCGAAGCGATTACCAAAGAAATCTGGGGAGATACAATGGGCTGGGTTCCATGGCAGCGTCCTGGTTTTGATTTAGGTCTGCAGCTGGAAAAATGTTTAGCCGACAATCCTGGAATCAGAGGAATCGTTTTAGGTAGCCACGGTTTATTCACATGGGGAGAAACTTCTTACGAATCTTACATGAACAGTCTGGAAGTAATCGAAATGGCTTCTGAGTATATCGCTAAAAAAATCGAAGAAAAAGGACAGGTTTTTGGCGGACAGAAAGTAGAATCTCTTCCTGCTGACGAACGTAAAAACAAAGCTGCTCAGATCATGCCTTTGCTAAGAGGTTTAGCCTCTTCTGAAAACAGAATGGTAGGTCATTTCACAGACAGCGATGTTGTTTTGGAATACATCAACAGTAATGATTTGGAAAGACTGGCTCCGCTTGGAACTTCTTGTCCGGATCACTTCTTAAGAACAAAGATTCAGCCTTTAGTGTTGACTTTAGATAAAAATGAAGATTTAAGCGATTCTAAAGCTATTTTAGAAAAATTAAATCCACTTTTCGAACAGTACAGACAGGAATACAAAGACTATTACGAAACGTGTAAACATCCAAACAGTCCTGCAATGCGTGACCCGAATCCGGTGATCATCATTTATCCTGGAGTTGGAATGTTCAGTTTCTCAAAAGATAAGCAGACAACCCGTGTTGCCAACGAATTTTATGTGAATGCAATCAACGTAATGCGTGGTGCAGAAGCTATTTCTGAATATACTTCTCTACCAAGACAGGAAGCATTCGACATAGAATACTGGTTATTGGAAGAAGCTAAGCTTCAGAGAATGCCTAAAGAAAAACCATTGTCAAGAAAGGTTGCTATCGTAACTGGAGCAGGCGGCGGAATCGGGCAGGCCATTGCTGACAAAATGGTTCAGGAAGGTGCAGTTGTTGTTTACACAGATTTAAATCAGGAAGCAGTAGAATCTGTGACTGCAAAATACAGCAAAGATCAGGCTGTAGCCGTGACTTGTGATGTGACCAGCGAAGAGGCAATTGCGAACGCTTTCAAAGAAGCTGTCTTAGCTTTTGGTGGAGTAGACATCATCGTACATTCTGCAGGTTTGGCTATTTCTAAATCTTTGGAAGACACCACTACAAAAGACTGGGATTTACTGGAAAATGTATTGGTAAAAGGTCAGTTCTTAATGGCGAAAAGCGGTGCTGAGGTTTTGAAAAAGCAGAATTTAGGTGGAGACATCGTAAGCATTGCCAGTAAAAACGGATTGGTTGCCGGACCAAACAACGTAGCCTACGGAACTGCAAAGGCAGCGCAACAACACATGACAAGATTGTTGGCAGCAGAATTGGCAGCAGATAAAATCCGTGTGAATGTGGTAAATCCTGACGGCGTAATCGTTGGAAGCAAAATCTGGGAAGGTTCATGGGCAGAAGGCCGTGCAAAAGCCAACGGAATTTCTGTAGAAGAATTACCTGCATTTTACGCAAAAAGAAATTTATTAAACGAAATTATCCTTCCTGAAGACATTGCAAACGGAGTTTTCGCTTGTGTAGCAATTTTAGATAAAACCACAGGAAATATCATCAATGTAGATGGCGGAATGGCGAATGCTTTCCCGAGATAATAAATAAATCTAACCACAAAAGTCACAAAAGTTATTAGAGATATTATTCGAATTTTGAGAAGATCAAAAAAGAATGATGGAAATTTGTTTACAAAGAAACAGCCTGCTTATTTGGACTTTAAATAGTATTACTTTAGCTTTAAAATTAAAAAAGCTTTGTGACTTTTGTGGTAAAAAATTAAAATATGATTATAGGAAAAGATATCATTGAACAACACAACAAAAACGAAGTTGAAAATTTCAATTCAGACTTCGCATATTTATCAGATAAATTAACAAAATCAGGTTCAGACGTTGCTGAAATCGTTAACAAAATCGCCGATTTTCAGGTGGCAATTCCAAGCTGGGCTTTGGGCGCAGGCGGAACCCGTTTCGGAAGATTTTCTTACGGTGGCGAACCTGCTGTTTTAGAACAGAAATTAGATGATGTTGGACTGCTTCACGCACTGACTCATTCTGCTGGAGCCGTTTCACTACACATTCCATGGGATATTCCCAGTGATGTAAGTGCTTTGAAAGAAAGTGCGGCGTCTCACGGATTGATCTTTGATGCAATGAATTCAAACACATTTCAGGATCAGCCGGATGCAAAACATTCATATAAATTCGGTTCTTTAAATTCTGTAAACGAAGATTCAAGAGCTTACGCTGTTGAACACAACAAAGAAGTAATCAGAATCGGAAAAGAATTAGATTCAAAAAGCTTAACCGTTTGGTTGGCTGACGGAGCAAGTTTTCCAGGACAGTTAAACTTCCAGACTGCTTTATCAAACACTGAAAAAAGCTTAAAAGAAATCTACGCAGGAATGCCGGAAGACTGGAAACTGTTCATCGAATACAAACCTTACGAACCCAATTTCTACTCAACAACCATTCAGGATTGGGGAACTTCTTTCATGCTGGCAAACGCTTGTGGTGAAAGAGCTTTTACATTGGTTGACCTCGGTCATCATTTACCAAACACGAATATCGAGCAGATTGTTGCAACCTTGATGTACAAAGGTAAATTGGGTGGTTTCCACTTCAACGACAGCAAATATGGTGATGATGATTTGACGGTGGGTTCTATCAAACCTTATGCTTTATTCTTGATCTTCAATGAATTGGTGTACGGAATGGAAAATAATAAAAATAATCCTTATCCGGCATGGATGATTGACGCAAGTCACAACATCAAAGATCCTCTGGAAGATTTATTACAGTCTTTGGAAGCCATCTTAATCGCTTATGCTCAGGCACTTTTGGTTGATCAGAAAGCCTTAAAAGAAGCACAACTTAATAATGACGTTGTTGCGGCGCAGGATATTTTGCAGAATGCATACAGAACAGATGTTCGTCCATTGTTGAAAGCGGCTAGACTGCAGACTGGCGCGGCTTTAGACCCGATTGCTGCTTACAGAAGTTTAAAGGTGAGAGAAACCTTGATTTCTGAGAGAGGCTGGGCAAAAGCAACCGGATTATAAGATCCGTTTTAATTTGATAATTACTTTCAGGTGCAATCGAAAGTTTAATTATATATCCTTAATTATTACCGTTAAAAGTGTTTAGGCTTAATCACTAAACACTTTTTAATGGTTTTTGAAAATTATACATTCGTGTTTCCTTGCTACGTAGAATTCCGAAACTTCGGGACAAACTAAAAATATGCAGGAAAAATTAAAAAAATCTTTGCGCTCTTTGCGTTAAAAGAAAAAATTTTTAAACTGATTCTAAATCAAATTTTGAAAAAACTAATTCCCATTTATAATAAATCATTAAATTCATCTCAGGAATGTCCAAAAAAAAGGTAACCATCGTATTTGATATTGGAAAAACCAACAAAAAGTTTTTTTTATTTGATAAAAATTACAAAGAAGTTGTGCGTGAATACACCGAACTTCCCCTTACCACCGATGAAGATGGTTATCCCACAGAAGATCTTGCGGCACTCCAAAACTGGATCAAAGATAACTTCAATGCTATTCTCGATGATGAAAATTTTGAAGTAAAAGCCATCAATTTTTCCACCTACGGAGCAAGTTTTGTGCACCTTGATCAGAAAGGAAATGTTCTGACGCCTCTGTACAATTACACCAAACCGATGGATCAGGATATTCTTGATTTATTTTACGAAAAACATGGTAGCAAACTGAAAATTGCCCGCGAAACTGCATCTCCACAAACCGGAATGCTGAACTCAGGACTGCAGTTATTCTGGTTAAAATACAAACATCCGGAAGTTTTCAAAAAAATCCGTTACAGTCTTCATTTACCTCAGTATTTATCATATTTATTCACCGGAATTTGCGTTTCGGAATTTACCTCAATCGGCTGTCATACCAACCTTTGGGATTACGACAAAGCAGATTACCACGACTGGGTTTATGAAGAGGGAATTGATGCATTATTGGGACCAATCGTTCCGACTTCTGCAAGCATCAACACGTCTTACAGAAATAAAAAAATAAAAATCGGCGTTGGAATTCACGACAGTTCTTCCGCACTGTTACCTTATATTTTAAGTAAAAAAGAACCTTTTCTCTTGCTTTCAACAGGAACGTGGAGTATTTCTTTAAATCCATTCAACGATGAAAGTTTAACGGATGAAGATATCGAAAACAATTGTCTGAACTACATGCGAATTGACGGAAAACGTGTGAAAGCATCCCGTTTTTTCATGGGGAATGAGTACAAAATTCAGGTTGAGAAACTGTGTGCATACTATGGAAAAGAATATGGTTTCCATAGAGAAGTGCAGTTTGATCAGGATCTGTACCTGCGTCTGATGAAAAATAAAAACATTTATTTCCGTTTTGAAGGGATTATTTTAAAACGTAAAATGATTACTGCAACAGATTTAAATTCATTCGCAACCTTTGAAGAAGCCTACCACCAACTAATGATTGAATTAATGGATCTGCAGATTCATACGATCACAAACGCCATCGGAAATTCAGAAATAAAAAATATTTACATTGACGGAGGTTTCACAGACAATGATGTCTTTATGAAACTGATGTCTCACCATTTCCAACATTACAATGTGATGTCAACACACTCTCCGCTGGGATCGGCTTTGGGTGCATCAATGGTGATTTCAAACAAAAAAATAGACGAAACTTTTTTACAGCAGCATTATCAGATGA
Organism: Chryseobacterium sp. Leaf394; assembly: GCF_001424105.1. Classification (GTDB taxonomy): domain Bacteria; phylum Bacteroidota; class Bacteroidia; order Flavobacteriales; family Weeksellaceae; genus Chryseobacterium. The sequence continues at coordinate 369,672 of NZ_LMQH01000010.1, forward strand.
AAGTGCTTCAGCCTTTAATCCTTAATTTATAAATTTTTGTTGGAAGCTGGAAGTCAGATGCCGGTAATTAAAAAGTAATTTAGTTTTTAATATCAACATTAAACATCCATCACCCAACATCCAACATCTAACAACAAACTATGTCCTTTCCATTTGATACCAACTACGCTTCCCTCGAATTGCTGATCGAAAAAGCAAAAAAGAAAATGCCCCGATTCGCTTTCGAATATCTTGATGGCGGCTGTAACGAAAATATCAACCGCGACAGAAATACAAGTGAATTGAGAGATGTTCTCCTTCGTCCACAATATTTAAACAACAGCTACACGGAGGCCAATATGGAAACGGAACTGTTCGGAGTAAAATATTCCGCACCGTTCGGAATTTCTCCGGTTGGTCTGCAGGGTTTGATGTGGCCGAATGCTCCGGAAATTTTAGCTAAAGCAGCTTTTAAACATAATATTCCGTTCATTTTAAGTACGGTAACAACCAGCAGTATCGAAAGAATTGCTGAATTAACGGAAGGAAAAGCATGGTATCAACTCTATCATCCAAGAGAAGAATGGTTGCGTGACGATATTCTTGACCGTTGTGAAGCTTCCGGCTATGACGTTTTATGTGTTTTGTCCGATGTTCCTACGTTCGGTTACCGGGCAAAAGAGATTAGAAACGGTTTGGCGATGCCTCCACAACTGAATTTCAGAAACGTTTCGCAAGCCTTAGCAAGACCAGAATGGTGCCTTGAAATTTTAAAACATGGCGTTCCGAGTTTTAAAACAATGGAAAAATACATGGACAAAAACATGAATGTGAAACAACTGGGACAGTTCATGAACTCTACTTTTTCCGGCAGATTAAATTCAGACAGAATCAAAGCCATTCGCGATAAGTGGAAAGGAAAATTGGTCATCAAAGGCGTTGCTTCTGATGAAGATGCAGCTGAAGCAGTTCGTTTAGGTTTTGACGGAATGATTATTTCCAATCATGGTGGAAGGCAGCTTGATGCAGGAGAATCTACTATTGCTGTAGTAAAAGAGATCAGCGAAAAATACAAAGGTCAGATTAAAATCATGATGGACAGCGGCGTAAGAACCGGTCCGGATGTTGCCCGTGCTTTGAGCTGTGGCGCCGAATTTACCTTTATGGGAAGAACGTTTATGTATGCCGTCGGAGCTTTAGGCAACAAAGGTGGCGATCATATTATTGAAATGCTTAAAATGCAGTTCAGACAGGTGATGGAGCAGGTTTGCTGTGATACGCCAGAGCAATTGCAGAAGTTTAGGGTGAAGTAATTTGAGCGGGAAGCTGAGTGATGGAAACTGGAAGTTTTTAAGTTTCATTAAAACATCTTTTATCTAAATACAGTTTTACAGAATGGGAACCATCAATTTTCAAATCAAAAGATGTCCTTATTTTGTAATGAATGAGAAGCTTAGTGAGCTTGTATAAGTGAAACGGCTTTGTGTAACTTAAAAGCAGATAATATTTAAAAATTCTTTGTGCACTTTGCGTTAAAATAAAATATTTTGAATAATCATAGCAAAAAAAATACAGTTCGGTGAATTGTATTTTTTGTTTTATAATACTATTTTTAATCAATATTCAAAGAATGTTTTCAAGCTTTGCGAAGCAAATTTATTTGCCTTAGCTTTCTTAAAAAAATGCAACATTAAAAATAATCTTTGCGTTAAAACAATTTGTGTAATGTTTGAAAAATTATTGCGTACATATTTTTTACCACAAGGAACACAAAGATTTTCACAAGGTTCACAAGCCTTGACTTCATAGTGAAATACTTAGTGGTCTTAGTGATAAAATCCAGTTATGAAATCAAAAGATAATCAAAAACAAAATCATTTAAAAACCAAATTACTCTCATGAAAAAATTCCTCATATTTCTCCTCATTATTTTTTCAGTATTTACCTTTTCTCAAAACAAAAAACAGGAATTACCATGGTCAAATGGAGCTCTGCAGGTCAGCTCTAACAACAGATATTTGCAGCACAAAAACGGAAAACCATTTTTCTGGTTAGGAGAAACCGGATGGCTTCTGCCGGAACGTACCGATCGGGATGAAGTAGATTTTTATCTGAGTCAATGTGCAAAAAACGGATTCAATGTCGTTCAGGTTCAAACCATCAATGCCGTTCCTGCTTACAACAAATACGGTCAACCTTCAAATACTGACGGTTTTGATTTCAGCAACATCAATCAGAAAGGGGTATATGGATATTGGGATCACATGGATTACATTGTAAAAACAGCCGAGAAAAATGGAATTTACATCGGCATGGTCTGCATCTGGGGCGGATTGGTAAAAGCAGGAAAAATGGATGTAGATCAGGCAAAAAAGTACGGACAGTTTTTAGCAGAGCGGTATAAAGATTCGCCCAATATCATTTGGTTTATCGGAGGCGATATGAAAGGCGACATCAAAACAGAAGTCTGGCAAGCTTTGGCCAACAGCATAAAGTCCGTTGACAAAAACCATTTGATGACCTACCATCCTTTCGGTGCTACGAGTTCAGCAGATTGGTTTAACAGTGCCGGTTGGTTGGATTTTAATATGTTCCAAAGCGGTCACAGAAGATATAGACAGCGGAAAGGCGACGGTGAAGCGAAAAAAATTGCCGATACCGAAGAAGATAACTGGAGATATGCCGAAAAAGCACTTTCGATGAAACCTTTAAAACCTATCATCGATGGCGAACCTTCCTACGAAGACATTCCACAGGGACTTCATGATGCCAGCGAACCACGATGGAAAGATCACGATGTAAGAAGATATGCGTATTGGTCGGTGTTTGCCGGTTCTTTTGGGCATACGTACGGCCATAATTCTATTATGCAGTTTTACAGACCAGGTTTATCGCCTGCATACGGAGCTCAGCGTGCGTGGTACAACTGTCTCAATGACGCAGGTTTTGTGCAGATGCAGTATTTAAAAAATCTAATGTTGAAATTTCCTTATTTTGAAAGAATTCCTGATCAAAGTATTATCAAAGGCGAAGTGGGCGAGCGCTACGAAAGACTTATTGCTACCCGCGGAGCAGATTATCTGCTCGTCTACAATTACAACGGAAGAAATATGCAGATCGATTTGTCGAAAATCAGTGGTAAGAGGAAAAAATGCTGGTGGTACAATCCCAGAACCGGCGTTTACCAATACCTTGGCGAGTCTAATGGAAATAAAATTTTCCAGATTACTCCTGATAAAGAGAATGGAGAGGCTAAGGATTTTGTTTTTGTGGCGATGGATGCCTCGAAGAATTATTTGTGAACTCCGCAATTTTTTTAGAGGATGATTTGTCCGTTAAAATCAAATTTATATTTTCTGTTTTCCCAATCGGTAGCCAAAATATATTCATCAGTAATTACAAAAGTGTCGTAGCTATCCAATGTAGTAAGGACGTCTTTGCCAGCTTGTTGCCAAACAATTTTTCCGTTTTTGTCAAGTCTTGAAATTTCAAGTTCACCATGAATAATATAATCATCTTTGCATTTAAAAATTTCAAAACAAGTTGCTTGATCAGCTTTCGTTTGCCACAATAAACTTAATTCAGGAATTGATAAACAAAAAACAGTATCGGAGCAACAGATGATTATTCTGTCGGGTTCAATTATTGTCGAAGTTTCATGAATACCTGTTGATCCACCAGCGGAACCAATTGCTGCGCTTTTGATAAGTCTGTTTTCATTAAAAATTTTAATTCCAAAAACTGTTGTAGGGTGATATTCAGATTCGTCTAAATAAGCAAAATCATATTGATTAATATTGTCAGCCGAGCCTTCGCTAAAAGTTGTGTCAGAGTAAATACTAATTTTATATTTTTCTGTTGTGTAATTTTTCATTAAATCTCACTAAAACAACTTGGTTCTTTCTTTACTTTTTCTTCTCCGATTTCACCGCCTGTCTCGCCAGCAATTTCCAGTCGTTTTTCACCTTTGTCCAGACCAATAAAATATCCAAAGTCACATCACCCGGCTCCTTTCCCAAATCAGCAGTCGTCGCATAAAAATGATGACGGACAATCGCAGTATTTCCGACGATTTGTATATTTTGGTTCGTAATATCAATCGTTAGAAAATCTGATTTTTTGCTGACCAGTTTTTCAACAAATTCTTTGGCATCATCAATATGACCACCCGAATGTCCGTAAGTCAGTTCCGGTACAATTAAAGATTGCAATGCTGGTTTTTCACCGCTGATCATCGCTGATCTCAGTTTTTCAGCTGCATTTGTTACAGATTGGATATCATTCTTTTTCTGTCCGAAAACAGTGATTGCCACTAAAAAACTCATGGCAAAAATTAATTTCTTGATCATTTAATTAAATATTTTTTTAAAGATTTAAATTTATTCCGATAATAATTAGAATCTTATTCTTTTAAAGTATAATATATAATTTCCGTTAGTAGTAATAACTTAGTTTTGAACGGTTTGTTTGTCATTCAGTAGGACCCTGAACTGCTTTATTTTGATGTGTTGAGATTCCTACGGAATGACAAAATGACTGCTGATCTTAGCGTTATGATTAAAAATCGACATTCATTTATAATTTATATCAACCATCAATCATCTACAGCGATTCTCTCTGAATAAATTTAAAAACATTATTCACCTGCTCTTTTTTATTCTTCAAAATCATATACGCAGCAGATTCTCCCATTGCCTTAAAATCAGTCGTAATTACGGTAATTCCCAGCAATTCTTTCAAAGGGGTTTCGTTGTAGGAAATAATTCCGATGTCTTCACCCAGTTTTAAATTTTTCTGACGGATCTGTTTCACCAGATTCACCAAATCGCGCTCACGGATAGTGATGAAAATATCTTTGTCCTGCAGTTCCATGTCGGGATAGATTTCATCCAGAATTTCATAGTCGAGTTTAAAATCCCGGCAAAACTGCTCAAAACCACGAACAATACGGAAAGGGTAGGGATGAATGGACTTATCTGGATAGACCAAAATAATCTTTTCGTACTTTTTAATTTTATCTAAACCTTCCTTCAGCGCATCATAAATATCATGCTCAAAATCCTGGAAAATTGATCCGTAATCCCCAGAAATATTAGGTTTTGTATTGTCTAAAAGTAAGAGTTTGTTCTTCGGGATCTGTTCGATAATATCTAAAACTTCCTGTGTAGAACTCGTATGTTTCGACTGTTCATCACGGAAGTGAGGCATCACGACATAATAATCAAAGCCACCAAGATTTTTCTTTAGTGCATTGATGAAAAGCGTTTCGTCGCAGTGATAGATGTACATCTCCACATTGCCTTTGGTACCGATTGCATTGACGAAATAATTATAAATCATCATTTTATACGTACTCGGCTTGTTGATCAAAAAGAAAATATTAATGATGTCGTTCTTGTTGATGCGGGAAATATAATAACCTTTACCCTTTACAGATTCAATGATTTGTCTTTTGCGAAGTTCTTTGTAAGCCTTTTCCACGGTATCCCGGGAGAGAAAGCAGGATTCGCTGAGTTCATTGATTGACGGAATTTTTTCTCCGATTTTTATTTGCCCTCCATCAATTCCGTTCAGAATAGAATCTACAATCTGTTTGTATTTCGGAACTCTGGAGTTTTCATTGATGTTGATTTCTAATGTTTCGGCCATGATTTTTTACAGATAGGAAATGCAATTCAGTTAAAAAACAGCTAAAATCAAAAGCGATTAATAGCTGAAAACAAGATACAAAAATTTGAAGTAACAGATTCATGAATGTTTTTTATAATGCTGATAGTCTAAAACTGTTAATTATCAGTAGATTATAAAATTAAAAGTCATCTGATTAAAATTATGTAAAATTCCCATTTCCACCTGCAAGATTTTCAAAACCCTGAAAGTTTCGAATATTTTCCACCCTACAACCCTACAACTCTCTAACCCTCCAACTCTCCAACAAAAAAAGCCTGCCCCTTTCGGAACAGACTTTAGAAACTATATGAATGTGAAATTTTTTAAGGCATCTTTTTAAAACCTTCCGCTTTTATTTTCCAGCTTCCGTCTTTCGGGAAACCTGGAAATTGTCCAGTAGAGCTGTCCCAACCTTCCAACATCATTGCAACGGTTGTCAAAACACCGCCATTTCCTGGAAGATAAATTCTAAGACGCTTATCCTGGAAGTTATGTCCGTTTTTCAGATAGGTATTGGTTTGAATGTTCATAAACAAAGCATCCAAAGCTTTATTTGGAAGACCCAATCTTGCTGCGTTCATTGCTGTCATCGGGAAATCCCAACCCCAGGTATGCTCCCAGTTCCATCTTTCCCAAACGATATCCAGCGTGTTTTTCATTATTTTCTTATCCAGTTTCGGAGATTCTGGAACCATTCCCAAGGCACCTAAAACGGCTGGGTGGTCGGTCATCCATTTTGGAAATGTGAATGAATCTTTTGCAGATTCGGTCGATAAATAAACGCCGTCCTGAACCGGAAGCGGAGCCAGTTTATTAATCACATCATCCCATTTTTTATCCCTCGGCTGACCCAATCTTTCTTTCCATTCTTGAGCGATTTTCAGCGACCAATCCCAATACGCCACTTCATAAGTCGGGTTATACGTATCTTTCGCTGGGAAAACTTCCTGTGCCGGAATAACGCCTTTCCCTAAGTTGTAACGGTTTTTCTCTTTGTCATAAGTCGCAAAATCAGCCATAAAATCGGCCGTTGCAAAAATCAAATCTTTATATTTTTCAAGAACCTTTTTGTCTTTGCTGTTGCGGTACAAAAGTTCCGTCATATAAATCAAATGAGGCTGTTCCCAAATTAGAAAGGCTGCAACAGAAGACGGACTTTCATTGCCTTCATTGTCCGACATTTTAATCCAGCGAACGCCTTTATAGCCCTGTCTTTCTGCTAGTTTTTTGGCTTTATCAAATGACCTGAAATAATAATCCAATTGCTTTTCCAAAATCTCTGGCCTTCCCCACAAAGCAAAGTGAACGCCGTGCCACCAATGCATTTCCGTGTGCGGTTTTCCGTACCAGCTGTTGAATGTCAAACCTGTTTCCTGAGGCGGATTGTTCCCACCACACTGAACTTTCGTTAAATATTCTGATAGCACAACTCTTCGTTCAAGCTCATTGGCTCTCGGGTCTGTACTTCCTTCAAAATCAACGGCAGCACCGCTTTCCCAGAAGTTTTTCCAACCTGAAGTACTTTCTTTTTCAGCATCAGCGAATAAAGTTCTGTTAGATTTCGGACTTTTAGCCGAAAACTCTACACTTAATTCTACGGTTTTGTTTTTCGAAGAAGGTTCGTAAACGAAGTAGTGTTTTCCTGCCTCACGAAGTTTTCCTTCCGTAAAATTCAATTGAGTATAATAATCCGTGCTTTGCAATGTATGCTGAATCAAACCCTGCGTCGACTGTGAAGAAACAATTTTCGTGGTATGTTCATTTTCTCTTCCATAAAATGCGGCGTCATCCAAAAACTGTCCCGACGGATGCGGATATTTGGCAAAAACTTTAAGCTTGCCTTTAGCTACCAAATCAGATTCAATTTTCACCCCAATTTTATCTGAATTTTGGAAAGAAGCGGTCCATACTTTCACCGGAGTTCCTTCCAGAGAAAATTCGCTGGTGATGATTCCCGTCCACAAATCAATCTTCTGATTGACGTTGGTCAGGTCTGAAATTTTCGCTTTCTGACCGTCTTTTTTCGTCAGTTCAATGCCGATATTTCCCAACTGCAAACGGTGTTGGTTCACACGGAAATATTCCACAGCACCTTTATTTCTTTCCGGTTCTTTGATTTGGACGCTGTACAAAGCTTTTCGCCCGTCATTATTGAAATCATAAGGCTTTAAAGTTTCCTCAAATTTATAATTCTCTTTGTTCGGAAAGCTGTTCCAGCCCCATTCAGACTGCGTCCCGAGAGAAACACCGTTCTTGTAATATTCAGGAAACGACTGCATTCCGGTGATGTCAACCGTGTAGGCAAATTTCCCGTTTCCAACCGTAAAAGTGGAAAGCGTATCGGCTTTTGTGTTGACAATATTATGTCGCTGAACGACCTTTTTCCGGTCGATTTTCTGGGCATTCACTGAAGAAAATCCCATTAGGAAAATCCCTAGATATATTGTAATTTTTTTCATTTTATCTTAATTAATATTTTAAAAACTTGCAACTTAGGCTTCGACAGGCTCAGCCTGACAATCCTAATCCTAAATGTTATACCGTGCTGTCAGACTGAGCTTGTCGAAGTCTTGAGCTGATATTTCTATTTTGTCTGCCACGAATTCACGAATATTTTTATGATTTTCTAAAGCTTATCCAATTTCATCAAAATTATTTCCCCAACCCTAAAGGGAGTAATTTTATAGTCTTAAGCATATTTTAATTCGTGTATTCGTGGCATTTTCTCCTATTTCAAAACCGTCGCACTCATCATTCCAATCACCACATCATTGCTCACGGCTGTGAGTTTTATCGACTTTAATTCTTTACTCGCATCAATCGGCAAATCCAGAATTGTGGCAGAACCACCATCCACCTGACGGTCTGTAAACCCTTTGATACTCGAATATTTGCTTAAAGTTCCGCCTTTGTACAATTCGCCCGTTTTCAGTTTCACGCGATACGGAATTTTATCATCCGGAATTTCAAATGCAAAATTATCATCAAACAAATCCTGCTCAATCGGCCACCAGTTCGTCGGATTTTTCAGTTCTAATTCTGTTGTCGAACCGTCAGCATACTGAACTGTAATTTTTCCATTCACAATCTGTGACTGCATTGGATTGGTAGTTCCAGCCATCAGAAAATAGATTTTCTTTCCTTTCCCTGAAATTGGAATTTCAAGAGCATCTGAATAATTATCCCACTGACTGACAAATGCGATATTTTTATCGGTTTTATCAATTAAAAATGGAACTCCGAGAAATTCAACTTTACCATTTTTTCTTTTGCTCATCAATCCGCTGTCATCAATTTGAGCGGTAATTAAAGGATAACACCAGTTTCCAATTCCCTGCCACGGAAGCTGTAAAGTCGGAACTTCCAGTCTTGGTGAAAGGTATTTCTGATTGAAAATTTCGGTTACTTTTTCATTGTATTTTGAAGCCAAATAAATGGAATTGAATTGACCTTTGTTTTCAATTTCCCAATCTGTGATTTCGATATTCTGTTTAATTCCGTTGTAATCAAGCACGATTGAATTGGTTCCTTTGCTTAAAACATTCGTTGGAATTTCAATATTTGTATTTTGATTTTTTTGAATCGAAAAAGTTTTAGTTAAACCGTTTATAAATAGCTTTCCATTAATTGGATTGGAAGATTTGGATTGAATCTGAAGTTGTTTATTCACCCATTTGGTCTCCAAAGGAAAACGGATGTCAACATTCACCGGTTGCCACCAGATTGTTCCGTTTTGCTCGACCTGAACGAAAAAAGTTCCTTTTCTCTCTTCTTGCTTAAGTTCAAACTTGTGGTTAACCACCCCGTCTTCTCCCTTCGGTCGAATCCACCCCTCCAGAGGAGGGGAATTTTTGATTAGTCCTTGCGGGTCGTAGATATTTTTAATTTTCTTTTTTGAATCAAAATTCAACTGAAGATTTTCGGAAATATAATTGACGTAATCGGTTTGTTCGTTTTTCAGTTCTTCTCCGGAATAATTGATTTCAATTTTAAAATCTTTTCCCTTCGGCGTTTCAAACTGAACAAATGGTTGTGAAATCGAATTGGGTTTAATATTCCATTCCACTTTTTTACCGTTCACTTTCACCGATTTGATGTTGGAATAATTCACAGGAATCTGCATTTCCAGTGCCACCGGATTCTGATATTTTGATTTAAATAAATATTCGGTTTTCTTAGAAGTTCTGGTAAACTGATAATCCCAATCGGGAAGTTTTAATTCAGCAGAATTCCAGTCTTTCGGGAAACCTGGTTTGATGCTGATTTTATTCTCCAGTAAATTAGGATAAACCCCGAAAAGTCCTTCCGTCAAAGTCCTCGAAGCCACACCAATCGGGTCGGCAAAATCTCGGTACAATTCACCTCGAAAGGCATCGTAATGAGAAAGCTGCTCAAAATTTCCCGGACTGATGCCGTAATACATCGACTCCACCAGATTTCCCTTCCAAAGTTGATAGGCATCTTCTGTTCTTCCGGCTTGCCAATACGCCAGAGCGGTCTGTAAATTTTCCGCCAAAGCTACATTATTAATCGACCAGTCGTATGGTTGCCAGTTGGTCGTTGATAATGTGTAATAATCTTTATTTTGAGCACCTTTTACCGTCACCGGAATTTTTGGTGTATGATGATTGATGTATTGTAAATTTTGATAATCCTCAAATTCATTCAGAATAAACGCATCGGAAACGTGATAAACCGACCAGATTCCCGGTTTGTCGTGAACGATTTGATTACCCAAGGCATCTTTAAATTCAGCAAAATAACCTTTGTCTTTTATCCAAAGCTGGTTTTTCATTGCTTTTAAAATCGCATCTGCTTCCTGTTCATAAGGTTGAGGATTTTCTCCAATTATTTTCGCCAGTTTTGCCATTTCACGGTTGGCTCTGTAATTATAAGCCGAAGTATGCGTTACTTTTCCACCCGAATATTGAAGCGCATCACTTGCCCAAATCGCAGCATACGCATCATACAAATCACCACGTTTGAAATTCCGTTTTTCCCAATCCATATGACGAACCATTGTCGGCCACATTTTTTTCAGGAAATTTTTGTCTCCGGTGTAGTTAAAATGTGAAAACATCTGGTCGAAAAACACCAGATTCATATCGTAGTGATGCGGTTTTGTGTTGTCATTCGGATTTCTGGAAATGTATCCGCTGGAAAAAACAGAAGTTCCCATTTTTTCTTCGTGACGTGCAAGATGTCGCATCGTGTCCATTTCGACGGGTGCAAAATCGGGTTTCAAAACCTGCGAATTGGCATAACTTTCAAAATGTTCTTTCGCTCTGTCGTGCCAGTTCAATGCATCGGCTGTGTAAGCGCCACGCCACGCATTCAACCGCATTCTCCAGGCAACGGCGCCGTGAAGAAATGTGGGACTTTCCCAAATTCCGTCTGCCGCAACCGCTAAATTGGCTCCGAAGTTATTTAAATCCGCATCCGGAGTTTTTAGCTGAATTCTGTTCGTTAATGTCAAACGGGATTTTTCCGCTTCATTGAAGATGTTTTTCAAATCTTCATCCAAAAGGGGTTTCGCTGATTTTCCTTTTGCAACTTGAATGTAAACCGGATTTTTTTGCGAAGAATAGGAAGCGTAAACAATCGGAGAACCTTCATTTTTATTTTGAGAAAACTTTTCGAGATTTTCTAAGGTCCTTGCATCCGTCAGTTGAAGCGAATTAACATTTGAGAAACTACCGCTAACGATTTGAGTTTCTTTTTTCTTATTTAAATAATTGAGCTGAAACTGATTTTTATTGAGTTGAAACTGATTGTTCAGACAATATTCAGGCAACAGATAAAATCCGGATTCCGGGTCTGCGCCGATGTCGCCGTTTCTGCTGAAAGTCGTTCCGCTCGCACCGCCGTAAACTGCATAGATTTTTGTGGAAGAATCTATATTTAAAGTTTCCATTTTTAAAACCAAACCTTCTTCTTTAGCCTGTGCCAAAACGGTCAGTTTTAAAATTCCGTTTCCAAGAATTGGGTCTTTGATTTCATACAACATCGTTCCCGGTCGGTAACGTGTTTCAACTTTATCAGCCTGAATTAATTTCTTAACCGAATTTCCTTTCTGAATAACGAACTGAAGATTCCCGCCCATTCCCGGAAGATACAGTGCGAATTCCGGCAAATCTCCCGCTTCAACCCTCGATGCACGGTTATCACCATACAAAGCCCGGTTGAATCTGTACTTTCCGTTGACCAATAAAAAATCGCCTTTGTCTTCTTTGTAATGCAGCTCACGCTCATTATTCTGCCAATGTTTCGACTGGGAATAGGAGAGTGAGAATGCCGACAAAACCAAAAGTCCGGCGAAAATGGTTTTTCTTCGCATTTTATGGTTTTAACTCGGTTAATGGCTGTCCGTTAACGGTTACATTTTTTAAAGTCACATTTTTCAGATAATCCACTTTGTAAGGAATCTGAACGCCAACCATTTTTGCATTAATCATTGTGAAATCGGTTACTGGCGAAGATTCGTAAGCATCAGAAAATACGGCGTATTTTCCGCCTTTGTCAACGGTTAAATTCTCAACCCAAATATTTCTGATGGTCGGAATGTGATTTCCCGGCTTTTCATAATGCATGTTGAAACGTACAGCAGCCTCTTTGTAAGCGCCCACTTTTGTGTTGTAGAAAAATACATTTTCTATCGTTCCGCCACGGCTTGAGCTGGTTTTAATTCTTAAAGCTCGGTCAAGATTCTTGCTGTCCATCACGTTTCCGATGGCGTAAATGTTTTTGGCACCGCCTGCAATTTCACTTCCAATCACAACACCGCCGTGCCCGTCTTTCATTTCGCAGTTTTCGATGATGTGGTTTTCGGCAGGTCTTCCGATGTCTCTTCCGTCCTCGTCTCTACCTGATTTGATGGCGATACAGTCGTCTCCGGTGTCAAAATAAGAATCTTTAATCCATACATTTTTACAGGCTTCAGGGTCGAAACCGTCGTTGTTCGGTCCGTGGCTGATCACTTTTACTCTTTCAATCAAAACATTTTCACACAAAACAGGATTCAGATTCCACATTGGAGAATTTTTCACCAAAACATCCGCCATATAAAAGTTTTTAGACTTGTAAGGCTGAACGAAATTCGGTCTTAAATACCATCCGTCACCAAAAATTCTTTCTCTGGCAGGCGTTCTGTTAGCCATATATTCGTGAAGTTTCGCTCTCGCAGGGTTTTGTCTTCCCGGACGCGATGTATTGTAGCCATATTTTGTAGCACCACACCAGAACCACCAGTTGTCTAAATCTGAATTTCCATCCAAAGTTCCTTTTCCGGTTACGGCGATATTTTCTTCTTCATACGCATAAATCAAAGATGAATAATTCATACATTCCATTCCTTCCCAACGCGTGAAGACGATAGGGTAGTCGTTGCTGTCCTGACTGAACAGAATCGTTGAACCATCGGTCAAATGAAGATTCACATTAGATTCAAGATAAATTGCACCGGTTAAGAAAACGCCGTTTGGAACCACAACTCTTCCGCCACCTTCATTACTGCATTTTTCAATTGCTTTTTTGAACGCTTCCGTATTTTTTGTTTTTCCGTCACCTACTGCACCGAAATCCGTTATCAGATAGTCTGCTTTTCTGAATTTTGGAGCTTTGATTTTCTTCTTTAAAGCTTTGATTTCTTTTAAAGGCTGCTTTGCGGAAGTCCACGGTTTGTATTGAGCGGAAAGCGGTATTGACAGTAGAAATGCGAGGAGAATCAGCGTGAATTTTTTCATAATGACAAACATATTTAGTTGGAAGGAAAAATTTCCTTTTCTGTAAAACTTTATTTTGCAAACTAATATTATTAGAATCAATAATTATCCTGCACTGTCGGTTCTTCAAAATCAATCTGTAAAATATTTACTATACCAACTTGAATTTTGCAAGTTTTATGGCTTTTGCTTTCAGGTACTTTAAAAAACATGTTTTTTCAATCTTGGTTTGCTTTCTTTAAAAATAACAGAAAATTTAAGAAATGTAAAACGAGTCCTAATTTCAGATTGAAAATCATATTTTTAATTAAATGGTAAAATTCTTTCAGTAAAATTTAAAGTTTTTATTTCAGAAAACTCAGTATTAACCGTAGTTTGAAAGTAATTTTAAGTGTTTGTCAGATCGACAAATTTAGCGTTTTAACTTTTTTTAACAGAATCCATGTTTTTTTTTACTCAAATGATTGATAATTATAGCAGTAAATAATTTTTCTTAATGAAGCAATGTGTCTCTATTTCAGGTAATTTTGACAATATAATTAGCGTTTTATTAACGTACAGTTAATTCTTATTGTTGTGAAAATCTGTATATTACGATGTGGTATTTGTTAAATTTGTACTAAATTTTGTAAAAAAGAGTGGCAGGTATTTTGGAAATTAAATTATTGTCGTACTTTTACATCACCTTGAATGAGGGAACAAGTCAAGGTAATAAATTTTTTTTCATCATTTGTGTTTTTAGAATCGTATCGCCTGATACGGTTCTTTTTTTTATTTTTCGTAGTTCAGAAGAAGATTGACGAAGTAAGAATAGGTAACTGAGCCTTCCTGACGGTTGCTTTTCAGAAAAAGATCATTGGTGAATCCGAAAAAATCTTCCAGCCTGCCTTCATGGCTTATCATAAAATTTCTTTCGTACGCACGGTCTCTTTTCATTGCAGGTGAATAATGCCTGATGAGATTTTCAGCAAAAATTTCGTCTTCAGTATAAATGTATCTCAACAGACTTTTCAATGTAAAATATTCAGCACTGTAGCGAAGTTCGGGATTGTCTGAGTTGATGCCGGTAAGGTAAGCAACAAAATTTGCCTCCTGCTCGCGGGCAAAACCCAACTGATGGGAAGTTTCGTGGGCAATTGTAAATGGAATAATGGAATGAGGAAGATTTGAATTAAACTGACTTTCAGCTGTAAAAGGATTGTAATAGCCAGAGATTCCTGTGTAACTCATTATGTTGCTGAAAAGGCTTTCCTTCACAGAAATCTGTGTAAGTGTATTCTTTGAAATAATTTGGTTAGGCAAAAAGCTCTGACGACGGATGATTTCCTGTACTAAACCTTCCCTGTTTTTAATCACAAAAACTCCGTTTTTATCCTCTGAAGCGGATTTTCGGGTTTCGCCTGCCTTCTTCAGGTATTTTAAAGCTAAAAGTTTTGCTTTTTCTACATCAGGTTTGTCCTGCGATGCTAATTTTTTAATGACCGGGGTCTGGAAATACATCATTCCCCAAAAGATCTGATAAGTAAAGTAGATGGTATTTAAGAATATTAAAATCCTAAACAGTGCTTTTTTCCTTCTGTCTTTTCTGAAGATATTGATGATCTGAATTAGCAAAAAAATTCCAATAAGAATATAAAACAGATCACCTGCAGAAAAAGGTATCCAGCTGAAAATTCTGATATGAAAATTCTTCTGAACGTCATATAATTTATCAAAGAAACTGATCCAGCATTCAGACTTTGAAAAGATGTAAAACAAAATAAATTGGGCAAGTAAAATACCTGCCCAAAATCTTTTTGTTTTTATGAGTGGAACATTTTTAGTGTCCATGAGATTCAGATTCGCCCATTACAATACCTTGTTTTCTCAGAATCTTCGGAGTGATAAATCCGTAGAATGCAAGGTATACGAAACATAAAACAGGAATTACATAAGAGAAATGCGTCCATGTAATTCCGAAAATTCCGTCTTTGTTTACTTTGTCGAAGTCACAGATGTAGCCCTGAAGTAAAGGAATGATACCTCCACCCAAAATCATCATGACAAGGAAAGAAGAAGCTTTACCAGTGTTTTTGCCTAATCCTGCAATTGCAAGGTCAAAAATAGATGGCCACATGATGGAACAGAAAAGTCCGCCAGAGATAAAGAAGTATTTTGCAATCTCTTTGTCAGGATAAATTAAGCCGATCAGCATCATCAAAACGCCTGCAATACCGAAGATCATCAGTGTTTTTCCGGCATTTTTGCCGCCTAAGAAACTCATCAGGATAAATGCAACAATCCAGAATCCGTAGATATAGAATGAAGAAACATCTTTACCACTTAATGTATTGGCAATAATAATGATTGTAAACGCAACAAAAGGAACTACAAATTTCAGAATGTTAACCGTAGTTTTAGACATATTGAAAACGTTAATACTTCCGTTCCATCTTCCAATCATCAGACTTCCCCAATACAGAGAAACGAATGGAGCGATATTATGTTCCAAAACGCCACCAAATTCTTTGGTATGAAGCAGGGCAGGTAGATTACTGATAATTGAAACCTCCACGCCAACATAAATAAAGATAGCAAGCATTCCCAGATACAGCTGAGGGTAATTTAAAATGCTGAATTTTGAGCTTCCTTCTTCAATATTTTCTTCCTCTTCTTTTGCAGGATCTTCAATTTTTGAGAAAAGCATGAAGACTGCAACAAGAATAAAGGCAATTCCCAAAACGATAAACGGTCCTTTCACCAGTTTCAGATTTTCCTTTACAAACTCCACAGGATAGCTGATCGCAGAAGTCTTTTCTTTGATCTTCCCTAGTTTATCTGAAAATTCATCAACCTGCAGATCGCTTGCTGTAGAGATATTATTCAGTTGGTTTATTTCAGTATCTAAAGCATCTACATTCTGCTGAACAGTATTTACAGCTTTTGCCACAACGGCAGGATCATCTTTTGAATCCTGTTTGAGCGATACAATATTCTTTACAAGCTCATCTCTGTGCGTAATGTACTCGTTTTTTACGATTTCGATTTTAGAAAGATTCTTATCGGCAGATGCGGTTTCCTTATCATTCCCCATCCCGAAAAGGGCGATTCCTACGAGGATTGGCCCGATGGTCGTTCCCAAAGAGTTGATACCTCCGGCAAGCGTTAAACGGTGAGCTCCTGTCTGAGGACTTCCCATTTTAATAGCCAGTGGATTGGCAACAATCTGCTGAACAGAAAAACCAAGTCCTACGATAAACAAAGCGGTAAGGAAGAACCAGAAATTGGCCGATGCCGCTGCCGGTACAAATAGAAATGCGCCTAAAGAAGAGAGCACAAGACCTACTGCCAGCGTTTTTTTGTATCCGAACTTCTGAAGGATATCGCTTTTTATTGAAATTAAAAAGAAAACTACTGAACCTATAAAGTAAGCTACATAAAATGCCCATGCTACCAACTGACTCTGTACCTGTGAAAGTACAAACCATTTTTTAAATACCGGAATCAGGATATCATTACTTGCGGCTACAAAGCCCCAGAAGAAGAACACTACAATGAGTGATAGAAATTGAGACCATTTGGTCTGTTGTGGGTTTGAATCCATTTTGAATTTTTAATTACACAAATATAATTTATTTATGCAATTAACTGTATTCTGTAAGTGTTTTTTTTATTGTCTCAAAAGCGGACAATTTTAATTCTTTGGGAGATGCTGTAGGCTTGAGGATATCATTAAAATATACTTTTACTTTTCCGGGATGTCCCTTCGAATTGTCAAACGGAAAAATTTCCTTTAAACCTATAAAAGTAAATACAGCAATCGGTGAATTGTGTTTTGATGAAAGTGTAAATGCGCCGTCTTTAAATTCATCCAAAACAACAGAAGTATCATCGGGAACACCGCCTTCAGGAAAGATGACAATGCTGTTGCCTTCTTCCATTTTTTCGGCACATCTTCTGTAAACATCGGCACGGCTTCTCGCGCTGCTGCGGTCTACCATCACACAGATTCGTCTGTAAATGGTTCCGAAAATGGGGATTTTTTCAAGCTCTTTTTTACCGACATAGCACAGCGGATGATTGGGAAACAAAATGCAGGGAAGCATAATATCCATAATCGAAGTGTGATTTGAAATCACTACATACTGCTGGTTTTTGTCGATTTTTTTATCGGTGAGATTGATAAGTTCGTAGCGGAGACCCATTCCGTAGAAAATTCCGTAGCACCACAGTCGGATAAATTTGTAAGCGTACTTGTAAGTTTTCTTTTTATAAGATAATATGTACACAGGAATTCCGAAGATGATGGTGAGTACAAACGCCAGAATAATCAGCCAGCCCCGCCAAAGGTAGTTGAGGATCATTTTAATTCTATCCATTAAATATTACTTTTTTCTTTACGGAGTAATTTAAAATGGAAACCAGAAGAATCGCCGAAATTTTACTCAGTATTTCAGGACTCAATGTATAAATGATAATATCTATGTTATCTTTAAATATAAAACTGTAGAAAATCTGAAAAAATAGTAAACTGAATAAAGTAGAAACTACAGAAACCGCCATGAAATAGACAAATTCTTTTTTCTTGGAATGTTTTCCACGCTCAAAAACAAACCAGATGCTGAGGAAGTAATTGGTGATAATACCGCATGAAGTGGAGAAAATATTGCTCAAAGGAAAATGTATTCCGTGGAAATTTTTCTCTTCTGCAATGAGCTGAGGTAAGTACGAACTGAAAATCTTAAAACTTCCAATCTCTACCACGGCACTCAGGCCTCCGGCAATAATAAAAAAAAGTACCTGTTTCTGCCTTATTAGGATATCTTTCATCAAATTGATCAATTACTGCAAAGTTATAACTATATGTTAAACACTAAAAAAAGATGTTAATTTTTTTTCTCCATTGAAAATTATTTCTAAATTTAATTTTCAGAACTGAAGAATTGATACCTGATAATAAATTAATATTCAATCTATTGAGATTGGAGTTTTTTCTATCTTGTAGTGCTTGTTTACAGCTTATTTCACTAAACCAAATTCACATCAAACACCAATATATTTGTATGGAACGTCAAAACAAATACAGAAAATTTCAGCTTCAGCAAAAGAAAATTGCAGATCTGGAAAGACAGAACTCGCGGTTCAAAAGAGTGTACTCTGAGTATGAAAATATGTCGGAAGAGCTTTGGAATCTCGAAAATGCTGAAGGTGAGGCAGTACCGGACGATTTTTTAGACGCCATGATCCTCCAGACCACTTATCTCGAAGACGAAATCGAAGATTGGTTACATCAGTATAATACATCACAGAATGAGGTGCAATCCTAGTTTTTGTGAATAAAGTCATTACTCTTTACCCCGCTCTTTCAAGATAAATTCATATTTTAGCACTCTTAAATGAAATTGTAAAATATGGTTGCTATTGTTGATAGTGGTTCTACTAAATCTGATTGGGTAATCCTGGATGACTTCAAAAATGTTTTCTTAAAGACCGAAACTATTGGTTTCAACCCCAATTTTATCAGCAAAGAACTTATTGTACCTGAGATTGAGAAAAATCACAGTCTGATATCAGTTAAAAATTCGATTACAAGAATTTTTTTCTACGGTTCAGGTTGTGGTGTCCGCCAAAACTGCGAGACTATTGAGCAGGAAATCGGTAAAGTTTTTACCAATGCAGAGATTGTTGTAAAAGAAGATCTTTACGCTGCTGCGTACGCTGCTTACAACGGTAAACCGACAATTGTCTGTATTTTGGGTACAGGTTCAAACTCATGTTATTTCGACGGAGAAAATTTAAATATTAAACTTCCTTCACTGGGTTACCTCATGGGCGACGAAGGAAGCGGAAGTGCCATCGGAAAACAGCTGGTACGAAGATTCTTCATGCAGAAACTTCCTCAGGATTTACATTCAGAATTCAAAGGAACTTATGGGTTGACGATTGATGAGGCATTGCAGAATATGTATCACAAGACAAGGCCAAATGCCTATCTGGCAGATTTCAACAAATTCGTTGTCGAAAGAAAAAATCATCCCTACTTCCAGACCATGGTTTTGGAAGAGATGAAAAATTTCTTCGATTATCAGGTTCTTCCTTATGAAGAATCCAAAAATGCCGAGATTAATTTCATCGGCTCTATCGCTTATTATTACGAAGATATTTTGCGTTCTGCAGCTGCAGAGCTCGGATTAAATGTGGGACACGTTGTACAGAAACCTATTGAGAGTCTGGTCAGCTACCACATTCAATATATATTATAATCAAAAAATTAATTTATGTCAAATAAAACCCATCGCGACGAGAAAAATTTCAATCAGGCCGCGTTAGATTACCATAAAGCTGAACCAAAGGGAAAAATTGAAGTTATCCCGTCAAAACCGCACTCATCACAGAGAGATTTGTCGCTGGCTTATTCTCCGGGAGTGGCAATTCCCTGTCTTGAAATTGAAAAAAATCCTGAAACGGTTTACGATTATACAGGAAAAGGTAATTTGGTTGCCGTAATTTCAAACGGAACAGCAGTTCTTGGTTTGGGCGACATCGGTGCTGAAGCTTCTAAACCGGTAATGGAAGGAAAGGGACTTTTATTTAAAATTTTCGCTGACATCAATGTTTTTGATATTGAAATTGACGAAAAAGATCCCGATAAATTTATCCAGATTGTAAAAGGTATCGCCCCGACTTTCGGAGGAATCAACCTTGAAGATATCAAAGCTCCTGAAGCATTTTATATCGAACAGAAATTAAAGGAAGAACTGGATATTCCGTTGATGCACGACGATCAGCACGGGACGGCGATTATTTCTGCGGCGGCATTAATTAATTCGCTTCAGATTGCCAACAAAAATATCGATGAGGTAAAGATGGTAGTGAATGGAGCAGGAGCTGCTGCTGTTGCCTGTACCAATCTATATATTTCTTTAGGTTTAAAAAGAGAAAACGTGTTGATGTGCGACAGCAAAGGCGTTATCAATCACAAAAGAGAAAATCTTACTCCTGAAAAATTAGATTTTATTGCTCAGACTGATATCGAAACTTTGGAAGATGCCTGTAAAGGTTCAGACGTATTCATCGGTTTGTCTAAAGGAAACGTGATGACTCCTGAAATGTTGTTGAGCATGAATGAAAACCCGATTGTTTTCGCATTATCCAATCCTGATCCAGAAATCGCTTATGATTTAGCACTTTCTACCAGAAAAGACGTGATCATGGCAACGGGTAGAAGCGATTATCCTAATCAGGTAAACAACGTTCTCGGTTTCCCGTATATTTTCCGTGGTGCTTTGGATGTGCAGGCTAAAGGAATTAATGAAGAAATGAAACTGGCTGCGGTTCATGCGATTGCTGATTTGGCGAAAGAACCCGTTCCTGAGGCAGTAATTTTAGCGTATAACGTTCAGAATTTACAGTTTGGGAGAGAATATTTCATTCCTAAACCTTTCGATAACAGATTAATTACCAAAGTTTCTAGTGCTGTTGCCAAAGCTGCGATCGACAGTGGAATTGCCAGAAAAACGATTACTGATTTTGACGAATACGAAACTCAGCTTCTCGACAGAATGGGAAGAGATGAGAAGTTGGTAAGAATGATGCAGAACCGCGCAAAAGCAAATCCTAAAAGAATCACTTTGGGAAATGCTGAAGAATACAATGTTCTGAAAGCGGCTCAAATTTTATATGAAGAAGGAATCGCTTATCCAAGTCTTTTAGGAGATAAAAAATACGTCAAAGAACAGATGGAGCGTTTCGGAATCAACATTGATGTTCCGATTATCGACCCGAGTGACGACGACCAGAAGGAAAACAGAAGGAAATACAGAGAAACACTTTGGAAACTCCGTCAGAGAAAAGGGATGAACGAGTACAAAGCAAAAAGATACGTCCGCCAGAGAGATTATTTTGGTCCTTTGATGCTGAAACACGGAGACACAGACGGTTTGATTATTGGCTTTTCTAAAAACTATGTGTCAACTTTAAGACCTGTTTTAGAAGTGATCGAAAAAGAAAAAGGAGTCGAAAAAGTAGCGGCAATGATGATGATTCTGTCTGAAAAGAAACCTATTTTCTTCGCTGATACATCCATCAATCAGAATCCTACAGCTGAAGATTTGGTAAATATTGCTAAAATGGCAGAACATACCGTGAAATCTTTCGCTATCGAACCGAGAATTGCAATGTTAGGTTTTGAAAATTTTGCTGCGATTTCTGATACTTCGAAAAAAGTAGCAAAAGCGGTAAGCATTCTTCACGAGAAATTCCCGAAAATGATTGTTGACGGAGAAATTCAGCCGGATTTTGCAATGAATTCTGATCATCTGAGTGATTATCCTTTCTCAAAATTAGGGACAACTCCAGCAAATACATTTATTTTCCCAAATCTTGAGTCAGCAAACCTGTCATATAAAATCATCAGAGGAATGAAGGTGGCACAGGTTATTGGGCCAATTCTGATGGGATTAAAACAGCCTGTTCACGTTTTACAGATGCGTTCAAGTGTAGATGAGATTGTGAATCTGGCTACTGTTGCAGTTTTGGATGCGCAGAGAAGAGAAGCTAAAAAATAAAAAGTTCCAAAAGATAGGATGAAATCCTATCAGTAAAAGTTATAAAAAAGGCGAACGGAATTTGTGGAATTCTGTTCGCCTTTTTTCATCTTAAATCAATTTTAAGTTCAAGCTCATTTTTCATGTATAAAAGAACTTCTGCATTTCCCCGAGCATCATCTACAGGATTATGAGTGTGTTCGGTTTTTCTTAAATGTTTCCATTGGGCAAATGTGTCTTTCACAATTCCGCAATATAAATCAGAAATTCTTCTTGACGAATATCCGAAAGGGTTTCTTTTTAAAAAATGATGGAAATACCAACAGATAAACATCCAGTCAAATCCATTGTTGTCACTTATAAAAATAGGTTTTCCTTTAGAATTTTTTGCTATCCATTCTTCAAATTTCAGCATCGTTTCAAAAGGGTCATCAAATTTTAAAGTTTCCTCACGACTAAATCCTGATATGGAAAGAACTTCTGGAATATACTGTTCAGAAATTGGTTTTATTTTACCATAAAATGTGCGATTGAGATTTTCATCAACCAAAACGGCTCCGAAGGAAACCATAGAAAAATCGCCGGGAATTGGGCCATCTGCCTCGACGTCAACAACGAAATAACTCATTTGTCTGCAAAGTTTTTCGCAAATGTAATTAATGCGACCGAATTTGTGAAATGAATTAATTTTCACATTCATAAAATTTTTAGATTCTCTATGAAAAATTTAATAAAGAAAACAAATAAAATCATTCCTTTCAGAGATGAAAGTATTACTTAGTTTAATTTACTATATTTGGGAGTTATAAAAATTGATAATGATATTTTCTTTACAGGGAGCCGTTCAGGAACTTAGTCCCACCTATGCCGTACTCAATGTACAGGGTGTTGGATACTATGTTGGCATAAGTTTAATGACTTCCCAAAAACTGGTTCACAACAAAGAATCTTTTCTTTTTATTCAGCAGATTATCCGTGAGGATGCTCATTTGCTCTTTGGTTTTCATACCCGTTTAGAGAAGGAAATGTTTAATCTTCTTATCAGCGTGAATGGGGTAGGAGCCGTTTCCGCACTTATACTTTTATCAACATTAAATCTTGAAGAAATCGCAACAGCAATTTTGTCTGCGAACAGTGCTCTGATTCAAAAAGCGAAAGGTATCGGTGCAAAAACTGCGGAAAGAATCATTGTAGATCTCAAAGATAAGGTGCAGAAATTCAAGGTTGAAGGCGAAGAGATTTCGGCTGTTGTGAATAATAAAACCAAGGAAGATGCGTTATCAGCATTAGAAGTTTTGGGAATTCCGAAAAGGATGAGCGAGAAGATCGCAGACCGCATGATCAAGCAGAATGCAGACATCACAACGGAAGAACTCGTGAAGCAAATTTTAAAAAATATTTAAGGGTTGGTGAAAAAGATTAATTTTCTCAATATATTTTCGGTCTTCATTTTACTGTTGGTTTCAGGCAGCACTTTTGCACAGCAGGAACCTACCGGTTTTACCATAAAAAAAGACTGGCAGGTAGAAGATCCTACCTACTACGCAGCCTATTACGATATCAAAACCGGAATGTATTTCGTCTATCCAAAGGTAGGAAATACGGTTACCGGTCCGCCAACTGCAATGTCGCCCCAGGACTACAAAGAGTTTATGGACGCCCAGCAGGCAAAGGAGTATTACAGGGACAAATCAAACCGATACAGTCTGATGTTCCGTAAAGATAAAGCGGAGGCAGAAAGGTTAGGTTTAATTCCGTCTTTAACCATTAACAACAGACTTTTCGAAGCGATGTTCGGAAGCAATAAAATCGAAATTATTCCTTCGGGATATGCTTCTTTTGACTTCGCAGGCCTGTACCAGAAAATTGATAATCCTTTAATTTTACCTCAAAACAGAACAAGTTTCACCTTCGATATTGACCAGAGAATCCAATTGGGTTTGATTGGAAAGGTGGGTGAAAATCTTCAGTTAAAAGCCAATTACGATACCCAAAGCGGTTTTGCATTCGAAAACAGAATGAATCTCGTTTGGCAGTCAAAAGGAACATGGAAAGATCTTCAGACCAAAGGTTTAAATGATGTAAACAAACCCAGTGCCGGAGGCGAAGATAAAATCATAAAAAGAATAGAATTTGGTAATGTCAACATGCCACTTTCTACGAGTTTAATCCGTGGTTCAGAGTCACTTTTCGGGATAAAATCTGAATTTCAGCTTGGAAAAACGTTTGGAACGGTTGTAATGTCTCAGCAGCAGGGTGAGGCCAGAAACATTGTTGTACAGGGCGGTGGCGTGATGAATACTTTTAAAGTAAATGCCATCGATTACGAAGACAATCAGCATTATTACATCGGGCATTATTTCCTTAATAATTATGATAATGCTTTGCTGAATTATCCTCAGATCAACTCAAGGATCAACATTTCAAGAATGGAAGTCTGGGTTTTGGATCAGGGGAATTCAAATTTATCTTATCAGAAAAGTATTGTCGGAATCAGAGATTTGGGGGATGGTCCTTCAGGGCTTCCTGATAATACCCAAAACAATATCTACGGCGCGGTAACCTCTTTAGGGCCGGGTCTTAGAAATCCTGATCAGACTTACAATACTGTAAATGGTCAGGTTCTTCCCAATTCTACAGGTGGAGCAGAAGCATACAGTGATGGCGAACAGTTTATTTACAACAGAAAAGCTAGAAGATTAACAACTTCTGAATACTCATTTCATCCGCAGTTAGGGTATATTTCATTAAATCAGAGACTCAATGACCAGCAATTGCTGGCTGTGTCGTATTCATACACTGTCAATGGAACCAATCAGGTTTATAAAGTTGGGGAATTTTCAGAAGAAAGTCCGGTATTGGTTACCAAATTACTGAAGCCTAATACTACGGTGAAAACTACATCGCCGATGTGGCAATTGATGATGAAAAACATCTATGCTTTAGACGCAGCTCAGATTGATCCGGACGGATTTATCTTAAATGTGCTCTACCGTGATCCGAAAACGGGAGGTAAAGTAAATTATCTTCCGGGTACAGCTGTTGCAGATATCAATTTATTAAAATTATTAAACTGGGACAGACTCAACCTGAATGGTGACCTTCAGTCGAATGGCGGAGGCAGTTTTGGTGACGGACTCTTCGATTTCGTGAGTGGAATTACCGTCAGACCTGAGTTCGGGAAACTGATTTTCACCAAAGCACAGCCTTTCGGAAGTTACATGCAGACGGTTTTGGGCAGCAATGATCCGCAGTATGTATTTTCAGATCTTTATTCTCAGCAAAAGCAGGTGGCAAGTGCCAGTAACCTTGCTCAGCGGTACACTTTAGAAGGACGTTACAAAGGTGCGCAGGGACAGGGAATTTCTCTCGGAGCGGTAAATGTTCCTCAGGGTTCTGTAAAAGTTTCCGCAAACGGAGTTCAGCTTACAGAAGGTGTGGATTACACCGTGGATTACATGTTGGGATCTGTAACGATCATCAATGAAAATGTAAAACAGTCTGGGCAGGCCATCAATATTTCACTTGAAAATCAACTTACTTTTAATACACAGCGTAAGAGGTTTTTAGGCTTAAATTTAGAAAGAAGAGTAAGCGAAAACTTTATTTTTGGCGGAACTGTTGTCAATTATTCCGAATCACCTTTAACTCAGAAGGTAAATTACGGTCAGGAAGCGGTTAATAACACTATGGCAGGTGTTAATATGTTGTACAACAACCAGTTGCCATTCCTTACAAGACTTACAGATAAAATCCCTGGAATCAACACTGAAGCTCCGTCAAATCTGAATTTCAGAATGGAAGGCGCTTACCTCATTCCGGGCATTAATAAAGGGACAAATGATCAGTCATACATTGACGATTTTGAACAGACAACTTCAAAGATTTCTTTAAAGGAACCTACTGCATGGAGTTTAGCTTCAAAACCGGAAAAGAATCAGGACAACCCACTTTTCAGCGGAGCCGGAGCAAACAATGATATTACGAATGGTTACGGAAGAGGCTTACTTTCGTGGTACAACATTGACCCGAGATTCTGGGGTGTGGGCGGAAGAGCTCCTGAGGGAATTACTGCACAGTCAGTTTCAAATCACGCGTCCAGAAGAGTTCAGTTTTCTGAAATTTTCAATAACAGAGATTTCGTAGCGGGTGAGCAGACATTTACCAATACATTTGACGTTTCTTACTATCCAAACGAAAAAGGACCTTACAACGTAAACCCGAATACAGAAACAACTCAGGAAAGATGGGCGGGGATTATGCGTCCGATCAGCGTTTCCAACTTTATCAATTCAAATATTGAGTATGTGGAGTTCTGGTTGATGGATCCTTATGCCGACAACAGACCTTTGAGTCAGCCGGGCGGTGCACCGAAATTATTATTGCAGTTAGGAAACGTTTCCGAAGATATTCTGAAAGATGGTTTGATGCAGTATGAAAACGGCCTTCCGGTACCATCTGCACCGTCAACTACCACCAATTCAAACTGGGGTATTCAGCCAAAACAACCTCCAATTCTGTATGCTTTCTCTACTGAAGGTACAGACAGAACTGCGCAGGATTTAGGATATGACGGTTTAAGTTCAGATCAGGAAGCTGCAAGATTCGGGAATACATTTGTGAATCCGGTGACCAACTTAGCTGACCCTGCTGTAGATGATTTTGTATTTTATCTTTCTACGAGATTTACAGGAAATTTAGCATCTTCACTGGTTCAGCGTTACAAATATTTCAGAGGTCCGGAAGGAAATTCACAGAGCAATTCTCTTGAGGTAGCATCTCAAACTCCTGATGCGGAAGATATCAACAGAGATTACAATTTGGATCAAAATGAAAACTACAACGAATATGTTGTAAACCTTGATCAGGCGAGTCTTACTTTAGGTCAGAATAATATTGTTGATGTTAAAACGGTTCAGGCTACCTTCCAGAACGGTCAGACCGATGATGTGAAATGGTATCTTTTCAGAGTTCCGGTTAATAAATATAATGAAACAAATGCAGGTGGAGACAAAGATGCATCTATCTTAAATAATGTGCGTTTCGCAAGAATGTTACTTACAGGCTTCGACAACGTTTCAACATTAAGATTCGGAACTATGGATCTTGTAAGATCAGACTGGAGAAAATATCCTAATCAGATTGCAAGTACAGTAGTTGACTCACCTACGGAAGGTACAACAGGAACTCCAACGCTGAATGATAATTTTGAAGTTGGAAGCGTTAACATTGAAGAAAATGCACTAAACCAACCTCCTTATGTTTTGCCTCCGGGAATCGACAGACAGGTGTTAAGCGGAAATGCAGGTGCACAGAGACAGAACGAATCTTCTCTATATTTGAAAGTAAGAAATATGGGCAACGAGGCGAGAGGTGTTTTCAAAAATACCACGCTCGATATGAGAAGGTACAAAAAGCTGAGACTTTTTGTTCACGCACAGAACCTTGATGATCCCAGAGATTCAGAATTGGATCCGGACGTAAAATTTTATATCCGTTTTGGTAGCGATGCTTCAGATAACTATTATGAATATGAATCGTCTCTGAAATATACGCCTAATACAGCCACTACACCAATGGAAATCTGGCCTTTCGAGAATGAAATGGACTTTAATGTTCAGGATTTTGTGGATGCAAAAATCAGAAGAGACCGCAATTTTCCGGGTAGTATTGTCGAAAGAAGAGCAGATACCCAGTTTGGAGATGATAACAAGAAAATCTATATCAAAGGTCGTCCCAGCTTAGGCAATATCACGACGATCATGATTGGGGTAAGAAACAATGGAGCAAGAATTTCAGACAGAGGTAGAGTTCTTTGGGTCAACGAAATCCGTCTTTCTGAAATTGAAAATGATGGAGGATATGCCGGAAATGCAAGCTTAAATTTCAACCTCGGAGATTTTGCAACCGTTAATACAAGTGCATCCTATTCATCAGTAGGTTTCGGAAATATAGATTCCAAACCTGCCGAAAGAAGTCAGGCAACACAATCCGCATTCAGCATCAACACGGCTATTAACGCAGATAAATTCTTACCTGAAAAAACCGGAATCAAAATTCCTGTCAACTATTCTTACTCACAAACCATCGAAGATCCTAAGTACAATCCTCTGGATACCGATGTGGAATTCAGCAAAGCTGCCAATAAGGAAGAGCTTAAAAAAGTAGCGCGTACTTACACTCAGCAGAGAAGTTTGGGCGTGGTCAACATGCACAAGGAAAGAGTAAATCCGGACAGAAAACCAAAATTCTATGATGTAGAAAATATTTCGGTGACTGCCGTTTACAACGACGATCATTACAGAGATATTTACACCAAGAAAAACTACAGACAGTATCTGAGAGGGTATGTAGATTACAATTATCAGTTTAAGCCATGGGTGATTAAGCCTTTCAATAAACTGATCAGTGATACTGCAAAATCGTATAAATATCTGAAGTGGGTGAAAGAATTTAATTTTAACCCAATTCCGACCAGATTGTCATTCAGAACCGAGATCGACAGAAATTACAACGAACTTGAATTCAGAAATATTGAAGCAATCCTTGCTGGAAATCCTGGAAATGATTTTGCAGCTATTAAAAACAGAAACTTCTATTTCGGTTGGCAGTATGGTTTAGGATTTAATTTTACCAAATCTTTAAAACTGGAAATCAATTCAGCTACAAGAACTTTAAATGATCAGGTGGATGTTAACACGATGGACAACTCTTCTATTTTCGGAAATGTATTCCGTGCAGGTAGACCTGTATTGTACAATCACAGAGTTCAGTTGAACTACAAACTGCCGTTCCAGTATCTTCCGTATTTAGAATTTATTGATGCTGAGGTTGGCTACGGTTTCACCTATAACTGGAATGCAAGATCTACAGCGTTATTATCCAGCCCTGACGGAAGTTTAGGTTCAATAGGTCAAAATACCAATGTAATTCAGGCAAACGCTACAGCAGATCTTCCGCGTTTCTTTGGTCAGTTCAGCTATTTTAAAAGAATTACAGAGACTTTAGGAAAAAGAAAGAGAGAGACAGATTCTCTGAACACTGCCTACACGCAGGCATGGGAGAAGAAAAGATATGCCTACAAAAAGTATAAGTATAAAAATAAATTGACGGCACTGCAAGGCGCAGCGTTTCTCCTGACCTCCTTCAAACAGTTGGATGTTACCTATTCCGAAAATAACGGAACTGTACTTCCGGGTCTTATTTCTGCACCAAACTGGTACGGAGTAGGGCAGACTTTGGGAGGTCCTACGGTAGGTTTCCTTCTCGGTTCTCAGGCAGACATCAGAAGAACGGTGATAGAAAACGGATGGGTGAGTGACTCGGATCTCATGGTTGATCCTTACGTCAGGATGTCTACACGGGATCTCCGGGCAAATCTCCAGATGATGCCGGTAAACGATTTCAGAATAGATTTTAATGTAATTCAGACCTACAACAGAAATTTTTCTCAGACAGGCTTCAATTACAGAGACAGCTTCGGAAATGCCAACCCGAATCTTACATTTGCAACAGATATGATCAGTTATTCCAATTCTGTGAGTCTTGTGAAAACTTCATTTAAAGATAATGTTGCCATATATGCCGCGATCAGACAAAACGCTCAGGCAATTTCGCAGCAGCTTGGCGGAGCTCCCGGAGCAGATGGTTATGCCGCAGGATACAGTATCGCAAATGCTTATGTTTTAATACCTGCATTCCGTGCAGCGGTGGAAGGTAAAGCACCAAAACTCATCGGAAATGCAAGAAAATCCGGACTTCCGTTCCCGAACTGGCGAATCACCTGGTCTGGTTTAAAAAATATTCCGGTAATAAGCGGTCAGTTTACCAAGTTTGATATTCTGCACAGCTACAATGCGACCTACACTGCAACTGGAGTACAGTCGAGTATTGATTACTTTAATAATCCGGGAAGTTTCGACATCAATGGAGACCGCATCAATCCGTTTACTTTCTCACAGGTAGGTTATGTAGAATCATTTGCACCGCTTGTAGGAATAGATGTTACGATGAGAAACAATATGCAGTTCGGAATTCAGTACAACAGAAACAGAATGTTGTTGCTTGGTCTGGTAAATCACACCATAACTGAAGATGCAAATACAGAGTATGTGGTTCGTCTCGGTTATATCGTCAGAAACTTCAGATTAGGAAATGCCGGAGGAGGAGGCAGAAACAATAAGGGAGCAGATTTAAATATCAGAGGAGATATTTCACTTCGGGACAGCCGCACCAGCATTATGAATATTCTTTTGGATGATTCTCAGGTAACCGGCGGACAGCGTTTAATGAATATCAAATTATCTGCAGACTACAATGTTTCACAAAACTTAAACCTAATGGTATTCTACGAACAGATGACTTCAAGGTATAAAATATCGACAGCCTTCCCACTTTCTACGGTGAGAGCAGGTCTCAGAGCCACCTTCACATTCGGTGACGCAGGAGGTTTCTAAAAATAATTTAAATGCACCATCCCTTTCATTTTTTTGAAGGGGATTTTTTTTGAACATAAAGTGGTAAGATTTCACGTATCCATTATGGCTGAATGAAGATTTCTATTCTTCCGTTATATCTGAACTTTGTTGTATCAAAAACTTTTTAAAAAAAAACTCCAAATTATCAATCAACTAAAATGTTCTCAATGTAAAAACCATTACCTTCCTCAAATCTCAAATCTCAAATCTCAAACCTCAGACCCGCATCCCAACAAAAATTAAATTTTCTTTTGACCATTCACCAATTTTAAATTAAATTTGTCGTTATAAAAAATTAAAAATGAATACACCTGCAGAACTAAAGTACACCAAAGATCACGAATGGATCAGGATTGAAGGAAACGTTGCTACAATCGGAATTACAGATTTCGCACAGGGCGAGTTAGGCGACATCGTTTACGTAGACGTTGACACAGTAGACGAAGAACTTGAGGGGCAAGCCGTTTTCGGAAGTGTAGAAGCAGTAAAAACAGTATCAGACCTTTTCCTTCCAATCGCCGGAAAAGTAATCGAATTCAATGCTGAATTGGAAGATCAGCCGGAACTTCTCAACACAGACCCATACGGAAACGGATGGATCATCAAACTTGAGCTTGCAGAAGGAGCAGATCAGTCAGAATTGCTAACTGCAGAAGAATATCAGGCTGTCATTGGATAATTACAGAAACATATTTAATAAGATTTTGCCCATTTATTGGGCATTTCTTACTTTTATGCTCCTCAGGCCGGGCCAGGAAAACCATGAATATTGGTTTATGTTTAATGGCATAGACAAAGTCTTACACTTAAGTATCTTCGCGGCATTGGGCTTTCTGCTCATAGCATCCTTCCCCAAAATAAAATTTGCTTATTATATTCAGATCATCCTCATTTACGCCTTCCTGACAGAAATCTTCCAGGAAGAGATGCACCTCGGCCGCTCCATGGAAACTCTAGATATCGTCGCAGACACCATCGGCTGCCTCATCGGATATTATACATATAAATATATCGTGGGAAAATTCTAAAAATCCCAAAAAACCTAAAACACTCTCTTACTTTCTCTCCCTCTCACTCTCCAATCCTCCCACAATAATTTTCAGGAGCCGGGAACCCGCTGTCCACTATATCTTTTGCTCTTCGTTCCTCATCACAAAAGGATGCCGTTTCCATCGGGGCTAGTTACGATTCCGCTTTTTAAGAACTGTTGAATTTTGATAAGTAATGAGCAATGAGTAATAAGCAATCACCAAAAGCAATTAATCTACAATAATCTCATTAAAGAAAGCAGCAAAAACTATAATCGGAAAGCCAAAACGTCAATTCAAAAGTTTCAACCATCAATTCTCACTACATTTTCAGTGCGGCCAGCAGTAAAAAACCAAACTTCCCTTATTTCCAATACCCTTTGAACCATTCCCATCCTCTGGAGGGGATGTCAAAATCGCAGATTTTAGACGGGGGTGGTTACTTCCACACAAAAATCAACTTTTATGAATCGAGTATGAAACCATCAAAGTAAAACTCTCAATGCTCTCACCGCTGGTGCGGGCGTCCCGCCCGTACCCACATTCCACATTCCACATCCGAACTCTGCACTCCGAATCTCAAATCTCAAACCTCACACAAGGCAAAGCCGAACTGAGCGAAGCTAAATCTCAAACTTCAAATTTCAAATCATCCCATCTGCTGCTGCGGACGTACCACCGATACTATTTAAAAACGAACTCGCACCTGTTCAGTCAAAAACACTTTTCATCCAATCAGAATCCACTCAAGTAATGTCAGCAATTGGCCACACCTTTCAAAATAAAAACTCCACCTTACTCCGGAGGAGTAAAATCTGTGTAGCAAAAACACATTCTTCAAATCTTTGCACTCCGTAGGAGTGCCATCTTAAAAACATCCACAAAAGCGACGTGAAAACTCATTCTGTATTTTTTCAGATCATACAATGCGCAGTCATTTTCACCGAAAAGCCTTACAAAATAAACAATGATGCTCAAAAATTCCCANTACATATTCAACCAGCCCAATTCACTAACCAGGCTGTGGAAAAATAATACATAAAACACACCATCCGGCATTCAACCCCATATATCCCGCACCTCGCATCCCTTACTTGCGCCGCGCATTCCCCAACTCGCAATCCTTCTATACCGCACCCCCTCACCCGGTACCCCGCATCCCGAATCTCAAACATCAAATTTCAAATCTCACCCCGCACCCTCCAACCCTCCAACACATTTTCTCTCCACACAATCAGTCTGTTGCTTAATTATGTTAAATAAATATGAATAAAAGTT
>NZ_LMQH01000010.1:402460-402571 GCF_001424105.1 Chryseobacterium sp. Leaf394
GAAATAAGGAAAATTAAGGTCATCAAAAAACTTTAAAATTTTCTTCAGAAACATTTGGTCAATTGAAAATAACTTATTACTTTTGCACTCGCAAATACGGAGACGAAACTG
>NZ_LMQH01000011.1:0-2529 GCF_001424105.1 Chryseobacterium sp. Leaf394
TAATGTGTTTGACAGAATAGAGGAAATAAAAAACGTCAGCTAACAAAGGTTTGGCAATAGCGGCTGAAAGTACAAAGTTTACGTTTTGTGCTTCGGTAGAAATTTATATTTTAGTTGAAAGTTTCCGCTTCGTTTTGCCCACCATCGCAAAGCCCCAAAACGTTAGCGGTAATGCGTGACCGACAGCAAAAACTTAAATTATAACAGAAAAAGATGAGCAAGAAATTAAATGTTTGAGACATATTTTATTTCAAAGTAGAAAATCACGAATTGTTTGTTTTCGGGAGGATTTTATTTGATATTGAGGAGCAAGTCTATAAATCTAAAAAAGATAATTTTGACAACTATTTTGATTGTTATAGAGGTTGCTATTTAGTGGAAATGTATAAAGGTATTTATGATAGTACAGAACTACCTGAAAATCTTGAAGTATTGATACCCAGATATTTTGTAACTAATAAGGATAAAACAATATGGAATTTGGCAGGTTTTAAAAAAGTTGACTTCGAAAAAGTTGAATTTCCCGAAGTTGTTGGAACTGCATTCAACGAAAATAGATTGATGCGGGGAGAGCTCAATTTTAAAAACCCAATAACTTACCCAGGCATTTTACCTAGTTATGATTATCCAGTTGTACTTGTAGATATATGCTTAGCATTGCAAGGAAAAGAAAACCTAATTGATGGCGAATACTACCACGAGAGTTTAACAGACTTAGACCTTTTGCATCATCCTAAAATCAGAACCGAAATTTACAAAGAAATAGCAATCGACCCAGACAAAAGCTATTATGAACTATCAGAAGAAAGGGGTTTTGACTTAGCAAGATTTTATGAATAAAAAAGCACTACCGCTAACAGGGGTTTTGCAATAGTGGGGCGAATCCCGAAGTTTCGGGACAAGATCTGCAAAGTTCATCCACCGCGGCGGATCTTCGGTTCAACTTTTTGTGCAAAATTTAAGATTTGTGCTTGGTTGCCCGCCATCGCCAAGCCCCGAAACGTTGTGCGATATGCTATACTTACTGCACAAATTGAAAGAACATAGACCAAATGGGAAAAATAATATTGACACTTTTTTTTGTATTTAATTTCACAATGCAATTTTGTGGACAAAATCCTGAATTAGGAAACAGTAAAATAGATTTAAAAACGTTTTCTGTAAAATTTAATGTTAATGATTTCTATAAAAACCAAATTGAAACTCATAAAAAATCATTAGAATTCTATTCTCAGGGAAAAACGAAAGAAGCATTCTCTAAAGAGCTTTTGAAAGACTATAAATTTGTTGAAAATGTAGACACTTTATTTATTGACAAAGACAAATATTTACTATTATACCTTATGAAGGGAATGGACACAAAAGATACCTTGGCAACATTTGGAAGTATAAGATTTCAAAAATTGGATATGATAACTAATGAAAAAAAATATTTTCAATCTTTACGAGCAACTTCTTGGGCATATAAAGACAATAAAAAAAATTTCAATAATTTAAAAAATGAATTACAAAACACCTATGGAAATCCTAAAATAATCGTAGAAACATTTGAACACGGAGAATATTACGAATGGGTTACTAAAGATTTTGTTGTTAATTTGATAGTTGACATTGATGAAGAAAGCGATGGAAAAATAAGCTTCGCAACCAAATTATACTTAACAGACAAAAATGAATATGAAAAGTTAAAGAGTAACGTTTTTGGCAAGACTAAATATTATTGGATTTATTGATTACAAATATTAAAAGCCAAGCACAATCGCACAACAAGGGCTTTGCAATAGTGGGGCGAAACTGCAAGGTTCAACAGTTATTCTTCAGTTCAACTTTTGTGCAAAATTGAAGTTTTGAGCTTCGATTGCCCACCATGGCAAAGCCCCGAAACGTTGAAATTCTCAAAAATGTTTGCAACACAGATTGAAAATATGAGAATGAAAAATTACCATCTGAAGAGTGCCAAAATAAACTTTATTGTGTACTGCCGAAAGGAAATTGCAGAACAGAAAATAAAAATCATTTTACCGGAACTTTATTTTGAGAGAAGAATTGATTAAATCTTTTATTCTAATCATCGTTCAATCATTTAATTTTTAAATAGCTAACTAAGAATTTATTATTATAGATTTTTTTGTAAATTTCGTTCTAATAAAACTAATGATTATGTCAGAAAATTATTTTGAGAAACCTTCAAACGAATGCAGAGAAACGCAAACCATTTACCTCAGACAGGATGAAAGACAAACTAATGGGATAGGAATTGCAGGTTTTGTATTAGCGATAATTGCAATATTTGTGGGATGGGTTCCTTTTATCGGATGGCTTGTTTGGGCTTTGGGAGCTCTATTTTCATTTATAGGAATTTTTAAATCACCAAGAGGACTTGCAATTGCAGGTTTAGCAATATCTTTTGTAGGTTTAATTTTTATGATCTTCGTTTTTGGAGTATTGCTTTTAGCGTCTGGTGCTAATTGATAATTTTGCAACAGCGAATGATAAAGATTTCCACAGTCATACCTCGAAGCTTTTTTT
>NZ_LMQH01000011.1:2549-42622 GCF_001424105.1 Chryseobacterium sp. Leaf394
GTTGATTACAGACTCAGATTCATAAGCTCTGCAGTACTTAATTTCGCAAAATAATGATTGCCACTTATCCTTCCACAATTTTTTTGCGATGCTGTATTCCCCAGTCTTTCAAATTGTTGATGATTGTTTTCAAAGTATTTCCATGATCAGTCAGAGAATATTCTACAGTGACAGGTTGGGTTGGATAAACCGTCCGTTTTATGAGCATATTGATTTCCAGCTCCTTCAGTTCTTTGCTGAGCATTCTGTTTGAAATTCCGTCGATATCATTCAGGATATCCGAAAACCGTCTTTTGTTGTGATAGCATATTGAAGAGATCACGGCAATTTTCCATTTACCGTGCAGAACGTCCATAGAATCCTGAACTGCACGCATTTCCTGTTTGTATTCTTTTGTAAAATCTTCTGTATTGCACGCCATAATGTTACCTTGTTACACAATTGTTACTGTTATTTTTCGGTACAAAGTTACTAAAAGTAACCAAATGATTATACATTTGTCATCAGAAATAACAAAACATATTTTACAATGAATTTTAAAGACAAGAATGTAGTCATTACAGGTGGAAGTACAGGGATCGGATTTGCAACAGCGAAAGCGTTTATTGAAGCAGGCGCCAACGTTCTGATTACTGGAAGAAGTGCAGAGAATTTACAGCATGCTGCAGACAGGATAGCAAGTCCGAAACTCAAAACATTAGTTTCCGATACTTCAAATTTATCAGGAATTTCGGTACTGGAAAACCTTGTTGCAGAAAGCGGAAATAAAGTAGATGTTCTTTTCCTGAATGCAGGAACAGCTGTTTTCACACCGATCGAACAGACCACTGAAGAAGATTTTGACAATCAGTTTAATACGAATGTGAAAGGATATTATTTTACTCTGCAAAAGATGATTCCTTATTTTACTGAAGGTTCTTCTGTGGTTTTTAATTCATCTACAGTCGCTACAACGGCGCAGATGTACGGAAGTGTCTATTCAGCGACAAAAGGTGCAGTAAATAAAATTGCGCAAATTGCAGCAAATGAACTGGCAGGAAGGAAAATCAGAGTGAATATTGTAAGTCCGGGACCTACAAAAACGGAAGGTTTTGATAAAGCTGTTCCAAGTCTGGATATGCAGAATGAGTTTGCCAATTCTGTTGCATTGGGAAGAATGGGAGATCCCTCTGAGATTGCTAAGGCAGTACTTTTCTTAGCTTCTGATCAGGCAAGTTTCATTACGGGAACCGAATTACTGGTTGATGGTGGTGCAATCGGCTATTTATTGAAATAGTCCTTCCCAGCAGAGTTTTCAGATAAAACAACCGCAAAGTGTTAAGCTCTGCGGTTGTTCTGTTTAAAATTATTTCATCATCAGCCATTTTGCAGCTTTATCAACCACTTTGTTAAATTAATTCTGCAGAAAAGTGATATCATTTAATCTGACAGTTTTCAGTACTTATTTTTTTACAGCATTTCTTTTTTACTAATTTTGAAGGATATCGTTGAGCAAAAAAACAACGTCTTTGAATTAATTTTAAATTCCAAACCCTTGAAAAACTATCTCTTCCTCGCCGCCGCCATCCTCTGTGAAACCATCGGAACTTCTTTTATGAAAAAAACTGAGCAGTTCACAAAACCTTTGCCAACCATTGTATTTGTAGTCGCAATGACGGCCTCATTTTATCTGCTTACATTTGCTTTGAAGGGAATTCCGATTGGCATTGCGTATGCCATTTGGTCTGCTGTAGGAATCGTTCTTATTTCTTTAGTAGGATATTTTGTGTACAAACAAACTTTAGATTTACCTGCCATTTTTGGGATGGGACTTATCGTTGCGGGTGTAGTAATTATCAATCTTTTCTCAAAATCGGGAGCGCATTAGAGATTAGGTTAAGGTTAAGGTTAAGGTTAAGGTTGAAATCAACTTAGTAAACGAGAAAAGATGCATCCACCTTAATGAATATTTTTCAGATATTTCTTTAAAAAGCTTAACAACTTAGTTTATCTTAATGTTTTAATGGATTAGTACACAAGACAGAAAATCAAAGATTTTCAAAACTTATGTGTTTTAAAATATACGCAAACAATTAAAACTAAAAATTGATGTGGTTAATATTTCAAAACAAATCACATCTTTGATCTGTTTTTTTTGTTCTGTTTTGTTAAAACTTATTGTCTGTAAATTATTTTAGTTTTCTGTAAATCAATATTTCATCATCTCAGAAATATCATTATTTTTGTCTAATGATGGAAAATAAGTCCCCTTTTTTAGATACGCTCTTTCTGCTCCGAAAAGAAGGCACCATGACCATTTTTGCCGACATTCAGGAAATTTCCAAAAAGGAAGAAGAGGATTCTGCCACATATTTTGAATCCGAATTTGAAAAAGAAAGACTCAATTTTCTGTCAGACGAAATTCCCTTCAACAAAGATGCAGCTATTTGGGCTGGAAAAGTTCTGTACCACAGTGCGCAGCTGTATCTGATCAGAAAAGACACGGCAAAGGATGTAAATAAACTGATTCCAAGGTTTGAAAGCAGAAAAGATGTTTCAGCAGTTTTATCGGCAGACTTATCTTTAAGATTTTTACCGCAAATCAGGGATGCACTTCATGTGGCAGACGCTGCAGATCCGGTGGTGAAAATACTGGATGAAATTTTAGCACAGTTTCATTATTCAGCCATCGGTTCAGATGTATATCCTGAAAAAATAATCTGGGAAGAAGGTTTGAAAGATAAAACCTACAGAAAACTATATCTCGAAAGAGTTGTTGACAAAAAGGCTTACAAACTGGCCGAAATTCCCTACATCAATCAACTTTTGACGGCAGAATTTGGAATGTACAAAGATGTTTTCTGGAGAGATTTGCAAGTGGTTACTACAGAATCAGAAGAGCCAAAAAGTGGCGATATTAACAGCACAGCATAAAGCCCTGTGAAATATTTAGTAAATGAATTAAAAGCCCTGAAGGGTGAAATCATAATGAATATTTTTGTATTTCTTAGCTGAGTGAAATCGAAGATTCGACATAGTCAAACGTCTTTCTGAAAAAAATATGTATAACAATAGTAAAAAAAATCTTTGCGCTCTTGCGTTTAATAAATAAAATCAATGACTCAAAATATAGAAAAATTAAACAAAGTTTTAGCCTTCGTGAAAGACACCTTCGTCGGCAAAAATGATGTCGTAGATTTACTTGGAATCTGCCTTCTCGCAAGAGAAAATGCCTTTTTGTACGGTCCTCCCGGAACAGCAAAATCTGCCATCGTGAGAACTTTAGCCAAAACCGTAACCGACGGCAAAAACTTCGAATATCTTTTAACCCGTTTCACAGAACCGAATGAGATTTTCGGTCCTTTCGATATCAGAAAACTTAAAGAAGGAGAGCTGTTTACCAATACCGACGGGATGATGCCCGAAGCGTCGATGGTTTTCCTTGATGAGATTTTCAATGCGAATTCTGCAATTCTGAATTCCTTGCTGATGGCTTTAAATGAGAAGATTTTCAAAAGAGGAAAAGAAACCAGAAATCTTCCGGCACTGATGTTTGTTGGAGCAAGCAACGTGCTTCCCGAAGATGAGGCTTTAAATGCACTGTTCGACCGTTTTCTCATCAGAATCAACGTAGATTACGTGAATCCTGATCTTCTGCAGCAAGTGCTTTTGGCAGGTAGAAGACTGGAAAATATTTCAGAAAGTGAAGGTCCTGAAATTCTTGCCCATGAAATCAAAGAACTTCAGCAGCTTTGTAAAACGGTAGATTTAAAACCGATCTACGAAGTATATTTAAATACCATCATCAATCTCCGGAATACAGGAATTGCGATTTCCGACCGTCGTGCTGTGAAATTACAGAACCTGATTGCAGCAAGTGCTTTAATTTGCGGAAGAAATGAAGCCATCCTGTCGGATCTTTGGGTGCTGAAACACATCTGGGATACCGAAGAGCAGATTGAAATTCTCGAAGGAATTATCAACAGAACCATCGAAAAAGATGATAACTCCAAATCTCACCCTCAGGCTTTGCAGAACAAGGCTCCGAATCCGGAAGAAGTAATGAAAGATGTCAAAATTCTGATGGATCAGTGGCAAAACGGAAGTTTGAGTTTTGAGGAACAGAATGTGATCAAAGATAAATTAAGATACCTGCAAACACGTTGCGACTGGATCAGAAATCCTGAGCAGAAACAGTATATCCAACAGGAAATAGAAAGTTTATGGCAAAAGATCCTTCAGACGGTTTAAAAGAATTCTGGGCAGAACTTCCCAAAGCCGATGAAGATTTTTTAGGCTCAATCCGTGACTGGAAAAATATTCATATTGCTTCGGATGATGAAGTCATCTGGCTGAAAGGTTTTACTGATGAACAGGCTGGTTCACCGGAAATTCAGCAGTTGCCGAATCTTCTGCTGTACGAATTGCGGAACGGACTTTTGTTCCGGACTGGCGCACTGGTGCCGACAAAAAAAATGCGGACGGCTTTGCTCTGGACGGTTATTGATAAAGCTTTAAAACTCAATTTCCCTGTTTCAAATAATAACTTTTTTGGAATTGATGAAAAGATTACAGTGAAATTAAAACCCAGCGAAGACGAGCAGCCTGCAACCGCTTTGCTTTGCGTTATTTCGGATATTAAAGATTTGGTTATTGCCCTGCCGAAATTTAAACTTGAAAAAACCGAATGGATTGTCATTAATGATCAGGCACTTTTTATGGGAAACCCATTACTGAGTTTTCGTGGAAAAACATATTGGTCAAAAGACGGTCATTTATTACCGACAGGTTTTGATTTTGAATTTAAAAACATGAGTTCATTACTCCAGAGAAAATACAACGCAACTCGGGAACAATGGCTTTTGTGGAATGAAGACGGAAGTGTTTTGCATCTCAGTAAAGAAGATTTTCGGAAGCTTTCTGTAAGCTCATTCCGTCTCACTGAAAAATCAAAGGAATGGATGTAAAAGAATATTTTCAGTCATACAGAGATTATTTCTGGGAATGGCAGACCGATAACGATATTGAGGACGATCTGCACCCTCTGGCGAGCCACAACATTATTTATTTTCCGACAGTTGCCTCTGTTGTGGGCTACCGCGTTTACATTATTGAAATTCTGAAAGAGTTACAGTTGCAGGGATGGCCACCGTTTGGAGCTCTGCTTTTGGTTTTGTACGCCACTCAGGATGGATACAAACAGCTCAGAACTCTTACGGATGGACTGAAAAAACACATATCGCGGGAGGAAATCGAAACGTCTTACAACGAAGCGGTTTTTTTACTTAAAAAACTGGAGATTTTAGACCGGAAATATAAAACCGGGCGAAACAGAGTTTTTCTTTTGCAGGCATTATTTGCGGGAAACAAGATGAGTCTCACATCAGCAAAATCCAGGGAACTGTGTGATAATCACGTTTTACGGCCTAATATTATTGAGAGGTCTGCCAACGTTTTAGAACTCACAGGTAAAGTTTTCAGAAAGGATATTAATGCTCTTGCGTATATCAATCAGAAATTCCCAACTACAGAATCTATTGAAAAAGCTTTGCAGGGAATTATCGAAATTCCCGAGCTGGAAGACGAAGTTGTAGAAGAAGAAACTACCGTAGAAACCGATAAAGATTTTATTCAGGAACTTATTGAAGAACCAAAAACTTTTCAGGTGGGAAGTTTAATTAAAAGAATCTGGAGCGGACTCAGAATTCCTATGCGGCATCTTTCACCCGGCGAACAACCGATTGGCGGGGTTTCTGATATGACCAACAAAGGAGATTTCAGCAGAATGCTTT
The DNA here is from genome assembly GCF_001424105.1 of Chryseobacterium sp. Leaf394. Taxonomy (GTDB): domain Bacteria; phylum Bacteroidota; class Bacteroidia; order Flavobacteriales; family Weeksellaceae; genus Chryseobacterium. Next base: position 8,321 of record NZ_LMQH01000011.1, read on the forward strand.
TGTCTGAATTTGCCAACGACGATGAGGTTTTCATGAACCGTGTTGCCAACAACGAAGCGTTGTATATTCAGAGAGAAATTCCGCCTGAAGAAAATATTTTTGAAAGAATAATTCTCATCGATACTTCGCTTAAAAACTGGGGAACGCCAAAAGTTTTGGCTTTTGCATCAGCGATCGCGGTTATAAAACATCCGAAAGCACATTCTGAATGCAAGGTCTTTGCTTTGGGACAAAATACAGTTCCCATTAAACTGGATAAAGTGGATGAGGTGATTGAAAATCTGAATCACGTAAGTCCGGTTCTCGAAGTTTCGCAGGCTTTGCAGAAGTTTTTTGATGAAGAACATACCGAGAAAAATCTGGAAGTTTTTTTCATCACCCATCAGGACAATTTAAATAATCAAAATCTTCAGAAAGTCATCCATGAAAATCGGGATCAGCTGAAATTTCTGGTAACAACCTCCGCAGACGGCGAGCTGAATTTCTACAAACATCACAAAGGAACCAGAAAGCATGTGCAGAAAATGATGCTTCCGTTGCAGGAACTGTGGGCGAATCCTCCGAAATATAAGCAGAAATCGCTAAATACAAATTCGGGCAACAGCAAAAAAGCAGACGTTCCTTTGAACTATCCAATTCTGTTCCCGGTTCCGGTTAATAAGATAGCTGCCTTCCTGCACGAAGGTGATTTTTATGTTTTAAGTTCAAAGAAACAGTTGCTTAAAACCTATCTTTCAGATAACTATTACAATAAAGATTATTACGAATATTACCATATTCACAGAGGCTGTGAAGTTTTAATTGAAAATATTTCTGTAAAACCGAAAGGACAGTTTGCACTGGCAAGAAACAAAGCTCAGCATTTTATTCTCGCCCAATATCTGCCGGAAAAACGCTTCCTGTCTAAACTTAATTTAAATACGAAGGAATATTCGGAACTCAGTCTTACAGGAAGAAATATTCCGCACAGTTTTGAACTGATTTATTTTAATAAGAAATTCTATCTTCGGGACAACGAATCTCTGCAGATTCTTGAATTCAGTCCCGACGGAACTTTGGACGTTGAAACGGTAGATAATAATATTGAAATTACAAAAAGCAATATAAAAATAGAAGCTGAACTGAAAAAGCTCAATCACTCAGGAATTAAAATTCTGAGTAATTTTACAAGTATCTGCATCAATGCTGAAGAAAATCTTGTGATTTCTCACAATGAAATCAATAAACTGTATGATAATTCTCTGACGATGTACAGAAACAGGCATCAGTTGCAGATTTTTGCTCAGCAGAATAAAAACAGATTTACTTTTACCGATGGCAGCGAGGTCATTACAGATACGAGAGGCATGCTCACTTTCAGAAGCAGTAACAAAAATATTCCGGAGTTTTATATTCCTTCTTCTGACAACGGTTTTCTGGCAATGGCAACAGAAAAAGATTTTGGAGGTTCCGAATATTATTTACCTAAAAAAAGCCTTCTCAGAGTAAGAAAAATGGAAGAAATGTACAGTGAATATCTGGAGCCTTTTATAGAACAAATTTGGGAACATGGAACTTAGAATACAGCCTTTTCCGAAAAATACTTATCCCAAAAAAGGACTTTTAATAAAAGGTTCCTCACCATTGATGTGGCTGCAGGAAATGGAAATTCTGGGGATAGATTTAAATGAAATTCTGTCATATCCAATTCCGTCGAATGAACCGAATGTTTTGTATGGCTGTTTTCTGATTTTTAAACATCATGCACCTGCGGAAATTGGTAAAAATGCGTATTTCCAGAGTGTTGATGATAAACTATATATTCCTGAAAACACGGTTTTCTATCCCAAAATAAATCCTGAAGACTGGAAACTTACCAATGCAGATTACATCATCATGCATCCCGATTTCGGACTCGTAAAACTGATTGAAGAAATCGACTGGATAGATTTAATTCAAAATCCGGAACAGCGCGCTGATAAAATCCGCAAGCCATCAAATGGAGTGGAAATTCCTGCTGAGATTAAAAGTTTTATGGTGGAAATGGATGATGAAAAAGTACTGGACGCACTTCAGAAGCCACAGACCGAAGAAGAATGGATGAAAGACCTGCCTTTTGATATGAAAAAAGTGATGGCAGGGAATAAAAAAGAGATCGAAAAATATTTAAAATACATTGAGAAATATCCTGAACGTGCTGTAGAATTGGGAGTTCCGCTCGATATTATGGGAACGTCAAGAGGTGACGGTTTCAGCCAGTACAAATTCGGAAACTGGTTCAGCAAAATTTTCGGCGGCGGCGGATCATCTTCAGGGGGTGACGGCACATCAAAAGATGGCAAATCAGGAAACTACAGATGGGTTTTTTATGTTATTCTGATTGTTATCGGGCTTGCAAGAGTATTTTTTTATCTGGAAAAAGAAAGTTCGTCTGAAATGTCTGAAAATGTTCACACCAGCGACGCTTCAATAATCGAAGGTGCACCGGTGCCACCTCCACCTGCAATTGCGTATCAGTCTGGCGTCACAGATATCGACATGAAAATCGATTCCATGTATGGAGACAGAAGAAATCAGCTCAGAAAAGAAAATAGTGATGCAATGATGCTTCTGATGAGTTCTAAACGTGAAAAACTGTATGAGGAATATGTGAAAAACGGAGGGCGGCCGGTAGAGAAAATTCAGCTTGAATATCTGGCGATACAGAAAAGAATAAAAAAAGCAGAAGACTCACTGAGAAATGTTTACAATGGTAAAATTGATAATTTTTTAGTCGAAAATGAAAAGGTTTTAACTGAAAAGATAACAGATTCGCTGCAGGACTTAGGTTCTGCAAAAGCTTACGACAAAGTCTTTATTGCGGAAATAGTTGAGAGACAGCAGGCTCCGGTACGCGATTCTCTCAGTTACCGCTACGGTACAAAAGAGTATGTGCCTCCACCACGTGCCATTCCTGAGGAACCATCTTCTGTTCAGACGATGGAACCACTGTCTTTACCTAAAAAATCGGTATCATTCACAGAAATTATCGCACTTATTTTAACGATGACCGTTGTAATATTTGGATACTTATTTTTTGTACAGAAAAAATCGCTGGACACAGGTGGCGAAAATGTTCCGACAGGAGTCAAAATTTTTCTGATGACTGTTCTGGTGGCTCTGTTGGTGTATATTTTTTATCCCGTTATCGCAATGTTCGGCTACAACTGGTTTGTGTGGCTGCTTATCATCTGCGTTGTACTGCTGCTTTACAGGCTTTTCAGGGAAGATAAAACTATTTTAAAATCCGATGACGATGAATAGGCAGAAGTTTACAGAGAAGTTTTTTATGGCAGTTCTGATTTTGGCTGTCATTAAAATCGTTGCAATATTTGCGGAGTTATTCCAAAAAACATTCTGGAGTGTGATCGGAAATCTGGCGATTTTTATTGTCGTGGCATTTATTATTCTGATGGTTGTGATTAGTCTTAGGGACAAAGAAAAAACCGGCGAAGCGTCAGGAAGACGTGGAAGTGGTGGCGGAAATTTTTACCTCGAAACTTCACTTTTCGACAGAATCAGAAATAAATACGAAGATCTCGCCCAAAAATACATTGACGAAAAAGACTACACCAGAGCCGCAAAAGTCTACATGAATTTGCTTCAGGATAATTACCGCGGAGCACAAACTTTAGAAGACGGAGGTTTGTACAACGAAGCTGCTGTAGTTTATCTTAAAAAGCTGAAAAATAAATCGCAAGCGGCATCCTGTTATGAAAAAGCAAAACAGTATCAAAAGTCTATTGAACTGTACAAGCAACTTGAGCAAAAGGAAAAAGTAGGTGATTTATACAGAATCATCAATGATAATAAAAATGCCAATTCTTACTATCAAATGGTTGTGGATGATTATGTAGGCAACAGCCAGATGGTCAAAGCTTCACTGATTCAAAGGAAAAAGATGGATGATCCGGAGGCTGCACAGAAAATTTTACTGCAGGGCTGGGAGGAAAATAAAGACGCATTCAACTGTCTGAACAATTATTTTGTGAATATTTCTGATTTAGAAATTTTAAATGAAAAAATTCAGTTTTTGTATGAAAAAACACCATCAGACAGGAAATTAATTTATCTGGAAGCGATAAAGCATGAATTTAAAAAAGATCAGAAACTTCAGGAAACCGCACGGAATATCGCCTACGAAATTATCGCTGAAAAAGTGGAAACCAATACAACCATCATCAACGAACTGAAGCATTTTAATCCGCAGGATGAGGTGATTTTAAAAGATATTTCGAGGTATAAAACGGGGAGGAATAAAATGTTTTTGAATTAATATGAGTCTTACAATATCATTTATGTATTTATCTGAAACTTTCAATAGCACAAATATTGAAATAGAAAGTGACTTATTTGGTTTTGAGATTTGTCGAAAAGAACTTTGGGGTAATCAAAAGCTTAGAGATTTAGGATGTATAATTATTCCGAAATTAAATGAAAGTGATCTCTATATAATTAATGATAATCTTCAGACAACTTATAAAGATTGCCAGACCATTTTGAAAAATATTAATGAAATAAGTTTAGTCACAAATTATTCTGCAGAATTTATTGAATTTAGAATTAATAATTTGCTAAAGTTTATTGAAGTTGCTATCAGTAATAAACATGATTTAGGGATAAATATATCATAAGATGGATAATACAAATAAATACATTTACCTTATTAACGATGGTGAAAATCCTTATGAAATTGTAGGTGAAGTGATGGATAATTATAATTCTCCTCTATTTGCAATAAAGAAAATCAGAGAAATTTTCCCTAACATTTCTTTAGTAGATGCAAAGGAAAATAGTAAATATTTCAAATTCGGAGCACAAAAGTTTGGATGATTATCAGGGAAGTTTGCTGCCTGATCCTGAAGAGTCTTTCAGAATAATTAATGATGAAAGTGAAAATTTACTGTAAAAATTTAAATAATTTGGGGCGGAAATTTTAGAAATCCGCCCCAAATTATTAATAGAATAGTCTTCTGAAATTTAAATTACCAATTATCAATAAAATCAAACCTAGGAGTATAAGAGAAATCACAGATTTCATTTTCAAAGAAGAAACGGGATTTTCATAATGTTTTAAACCAAATTTTTCCACTTCCGCTAAAGAAACTTTCTTTTCCTGAAAAATTACAGGATAGAAATGAAGCCTCAGTTTTTCATGATAATCTCTCACAAAATTCTGAAAATCCAAATGCGATCTCAAGTCTGAACCTGACAGTGAATTTACCGAAAGCTGTGTCTGAATGGTTGGGAAAAACAGCGCAACAACGGAAGCAAATTGCTGACGGTTTTCTAGCTTCTTTTCCATTGCTTTTCTGCTTTCCAAGGCCTGATCATCACCCATTTGCTGCATTCCGTAGTACCAGAACCAAGAGAATGTTTTCTTTTCATCGAAAGGAAACTGCCTGAATTGCGGATAATGTTTAAAAAACGGATCCATCGTAACGTTTTTAGGTAAATCCCATTTTTCGTGATAGCCCTGTCGCTGTTCCATTACATGTTTCAGAGCTTCAGGAACAGGATATTTTGCCGTGAGGTAAAGATTCAGTGAAGCGGGAACCACAATGGCCAAACCAACCCACAAACCAATCAGAGATGATGCATTGAAATTGGATGTTTTCCCAAATGAAATGATGAAGAAAACAGCTGCAAACCAAAAAATTAAATAAAGCAAAATCAATCCGAAAATGGAGAAGAAAATGGAGTCCAATTCAAGAGTCAGATAGAATAACGCTGCAATCATTAGAATAAATGCAGTTGCAAAAATCACCAGAATTCTGACCAATAATTTATTCCAGATAATAAGATGAGGTTTTGAAGTCTGAGATTTAAGTAAAATCCATACACCATTTTCCTGTTGAGAAGACAGAATATTGTAGCTCAATGCAATAATTACCAATGGAAACAGAAAAATGAAAACAAATCCCAGATCGATATTTCCCATCAGTAAGCTTGAGGGATTTGCGATGTCGGTGTCATAGATCTGTCCTTCCAAACCAAGCATCGTAACCGAAATCAGGTTAGGATTGATGTCTCTCTGTCCGTTTGAAAAAGCAGCCCATTTTGTTGCGGTATTGGCCACTGAAAACTTGTTGTGAAAGAAGAAAAGTCCGGTGTCTTCACCAAAATGTTCATAGTTTTTTGCGGTATTTTCTTTCTGCAATGCGACGGCTTTCTGAACAACATTGTCCTGACGTCCAATAAAAGTTTTTCCAAAGTACAGGCCGATAAATCCAGCCAGAAGCAAAATAACGATGGCAGTGATCGAAGATGTATTTCGGAAAAATATTTTGAGTTCAAATAAAAAAAGGTTCTGTTTCATGTTTAAATCGTTTTGATACGTTTTACCGAGAATTGAATTCCGAAAATGCTTACGGTAAGCCAAAAGAGCAGGGCCAAAAATGCTGTTGAATTTTTAGAAACAGCCTCATTGATTGTCGTAAAATGATATTCAAAATCTTTCTGTGAAGCCCAATTGTTGCGGCTGATCATGTGTGGTTTTTCGTGTTCTCCGGGTTTCTCGTTGCTGATATTTTCGATCTGCAGCTGATTCATTTTTTGAGCCAAGCCGTATCGGTACTGTTCTGCCTGATTTTGAAAATCGGTGTATGTACTGTAATCGGATGCTGTCAGAATCATCGAAACCTCTTTTAATGCCAAGTAAGGATTGAGAAAACTCCCCAGTTTTGTAATACTGTTTTGATTCTCAAAGGTTTTATTTAAATCTTTCTGATGTTGGCTGTAAATACCTGAAGTAATTTTTTCACCTTCAGCCATAATAAAACCACCGTAATTGAATGGAAGCTTCTTCACATCATCCACATTGTATTTTTTCATTAAAGAATCTTTTATTTTCGCATAATGCGGATCATCGGGATTGTGGCTGTCACCTTCTTTGCTCACATCTTCAGCAATTTGGGCCAAAAAGGAAATTTTAGAAGGTGAAGGATAAATTTGATTTCCAATGGACTGCGTTATTCTGGGCATTATCACAATGAAAAATATCCATGAGGCCAGTAAAGTCGTCAAAGCAGGTCTGGAGCCTGACGATAAAGCAGAAACCAAAGCCGTAATCACAGAGATGACAAAGAAGTAAATGATGTAACCGCCAATCAGAAGCAAAAGTCTCACTGCAGAATCGCCGGAAAGCTGCCAATTGCTAAGAATTCCCCGTAAAATAATCGTGAGAATAATTAAAGGAATAAAAATAGAAAGCGATAATGCGAGCAGTCCAAAAGTTTTGCCCCAAAGTAAATCTTTCCACGTAGTGTTCTGACACAGTAAAATTTTTAAAGTTCCTGATTCCCGTTCGGCCGAAACACAGTTATATCCGACAAAAATAATGAGCAGCGGAAAAAGAATTTGTAAAACCATGGCCACACTCAGTTCACCAAATCGGAGCATCCCGTTGGAAAAACTGGCTTCACTGAAGTTGACGCTGTTTTGTTTATGAGCTTCCAGAAAAATAGAAACGCCTGCGAAACTTTCGATTCCAAAATCAAAAAAGCTGAGTTCATGTTTTTCCCTGAAGGCAAGATAGCCGTAATGCGCCATTCTGTGGGGATGTTTGTCGGGATTGTCAAGCCACTGTTTTCGAACTTCTTTTTTATACTGAAGTCTTTGTTCGTTTTGCACCTTGTAGTTTTTCCAGCCGACAAAAGTGGCGAGAAGCAGCGAAAAGCTGAGTAAAACCGCAAAAGCAAAAGTTGCCTTATTGGAATAAGCCATCCTGAAAGTCTGTCTGGCTATAATAAATATGTTGTTTGACATTTGATTTTAATTAATTAGAATCCGAATGGGTTTAAATGGTCTGCAAATACAGTTTCTGCAAATCTGCCGCAGTAATTTCGTCGGCTTTCAAAGTGTGAATCAGTTCGCCACGTTTCATAATTCCGATGTGAGTACCGACATTGACGGCATTAAAAATATCGTGAGTCGCCATCAGAACAGATTTACCTGAATCTGCCAATTGTTTCACCAAAAGAGTAAATTCTTCAGTCGCTTTCGGGTCTAATCCGCTGGTAGGTTCATCCATTAAAATCAGTTGGGCATCTTTCGCCACGGCGATGGCAATTCCCACTTTCTGACGCATACCTTTGCTGAAACCGCTGAGTTTTTTATAGTGTGCATCGGTCTGTAATCCGCATTGATTCAGGAAATTTTCAAGTTCGTTTTTGGTGAAATTAAAACCTGCCAGTTTTGAAAAATAGCTCAGATTTTCTACGGCAGTAAGATTCCCGTAAAGCATCACCACTTCAGGAATATAAGCGATATTTTTTCTGCGGTCGCCTTTGCTGTCATTAATATTTTTATTGTCGAATAATATCTCTCCAGAACTCGGTTCCAGAAAGCCCAAAATAAGATTGATAGTCGTGGTTTTTCCGGCACCATTCTGACCGAGCAAACAGTAGACTTCGCCTGCGTTGACGCTTAAATTTAATTGATTGAGCGCCAGATGAGCTCCGTAACTTTTTGTAAGTGAAACAGTTTGTAACATAGGTTGATGTAAATAGATGATTGCCCCTTCTCAAAGAAAGAGTCTGAATTTTTAATTGAATTGTTGAAATTTCTGACCGTTAAGCCAAAGAATAAACAGCGGGCGGACCTTTATTGGTGCACGACAGAAGATATGCACGGCTCTCGCCAAGAACAAAAAAAGATTTTGAATTAAATGTTTTCAGCTTTGAAAAAGATAAATGCTGAATGTTTTCAGAAAGGAAATCCAGCGACTGATGCTTGATAAAATCACATAAATCACATTTTTCAGCCAAAGTTTTAAAATGGTCCGTTCCTGAATTTTTTTTGAAATCAATTTGAGAACTAGTCTCAGTTTCTGAATTGTGATGATGAAACACCTTAATAAAATTAGCCTGCACAAAGACAAACAGCAAAAAAGCCGATAGAAACCGGATAACAGTGCTGTTTTTGTATGTGACATTTTTTGCTGACAAGTCGTCAAAGTTAGTATTTAAAATTTGGAAGGCAAAATTTGGAAGGGATTGTTCAGTTTAAATTAATATGATTTATTGTTTAAGAGAAAGTAAATTAAATCTTTTATAGTTATTTTAAAAATCAAAAGATAATTGTTCACCCTTTTTATAAGAGTTTCGCCTAAAAAAGGAAAGGTTTGTCTAATTTCAAATTCTCCAACGTTTCTATCTAACATTCTTAAAGCAAATTGTTTACAATGAAAATTAAAATTGACATCGGGAAAAAGGCCAATCGAATTTTCTATTTGATGAGGTTTGAGTTCTCTTCCAATTGTCAAGTGAGCTTCTGATTTATTACTAATGCCTTTAATTCTTGCTCTGACTCTTTTCAATAATCCTTTGAAATGTTCATTCCCAGTAGTGTCAGGTAAAATAAGAAGTGTTTTTGAATAAATAACATTGTTAAATACAGAGTCAAAACTGCATTCTCTTTGGGCTATCATGATGATTTTCTTTATAATGTTAGCCAGTTCTTTTTCGGTCGCGTCAAATTCTAAGATTGTGATGTGGGCTTTCGAATCTCGACTTTTAAAATCTCCAACTTTATTAAATAAAGTATCCTTGTAACTTTTAAAACGTGTTAGAATAGGATCATCAGGATGAATAACAATTGAATAACGATTTAGCATAAGTCTGTAAAAATCTAAGTTATTATATTATACAAATTTAAAAATATAAGAGCGATTTTTGAATTTTGAAAATGAAAATACAAGGCTCGAAACTACTTAATAATCAACTTTAAGAGAAAAACACTTATCTTTGCACCAGTAAAATTATGACAATTCAAAGAGCACATATCAGTTTAAATCTATGCGACAGCCCATCAATAAAGGGATTGTTAGGATATGAATATATGATATGGAATGAGGCGAAATGCGCTTGCTTTGAGAATTTTTTACTGTAAACCCGTAAATATTTAATCAAAATACTGCAGAAACGCCTCGATATTCGGGGCGTTTTTTGTGTTTTTAAGGACGAAATTATTTAGAATGGAAAAAAATAAACAAAAAAGTAAATTTTTTTAATCCAATATGAACATATAATACGATAAATAAGAGTGATTAATAAACCGATGAGAGACAGTCATTTAGGTAATTAAAGTATCTGTAAATTATTACGGACAGAAACTCTCTACTCTAAAAATAGATTATAATTAATTGATTTCCAACTAGTTAATTGAAAAATAAATTTGTGAATTAAAAAAATTCATATTTACTTTGCAACCGAAAATTAAGAACAAAACGTTTTTTAATGTTTTCAAAAAAATAATTTTATACAACAGAAATATAATGAAACAATTACATAACATATCTAATCAGTATTCAAGACAACATGGACAAATGCCGGTGGGACTTGCGTGTATTCTTGATTGTGAATTCGTGTATAAAAGGTGTTTATATAAATGCGTCAGTTAATGAACTGACACGTGAAAAATATAGAGCGCCTCCTGAAAAGAGGCGTTTTTTTTTGGTTTCTTTAGCTTATTTGGTAAAGCGCCGGTTTGTGGCACCGGAAAACAGGGTTCGATCCCCGGAGAAACCCAAAAGGTGAATGGAAAAATGGTCAATTGTGAATCGTGAATTTTGCTTCGCAAGTGAATTTTAAAATTTCGTAAGTAGAGTGAATATAAAATTGACAGCAAAGCGAATTGACCATTGACTATTCACAGAAACAATCTCATAGCTCAATTGGTTAGAGCACCAGTCTTTTAAACTGGGGGTTGAAAGTTCGATTCTTTCTGGGATTACAGGAAATGTCAATGGTCAATGGTGAATTTTACTTCGTAAGTGAATATAAAATTGACAGCAAAGCGAATAAAGTATTGACAATTCACTCCAACTTATTATAAAGATTCACGGAAAAATTCCCGCTCCGACTGTCTCTCGGAAAAGAATTTTGAAGTGAATCTGCAAACTGGAAAGATAACGGTGGTTGTTTACCCGCCTTGGACGCGGGAGGTTGCAGGTTCAAATCCTGCTTTCCAGACAAAAATGTGAATGAGTGAATGGTCAATTTTACTTCGTAAGTGAATTTTAAATTGAGAATTCACAATATTTAATGAGAAAAAGAAAAGGTTTGTCGAGCGCAGAAGTTCTTTACAAAAACACAAATAAAAAATAGACAAACTTTAGAGATGAGTGATGAGTAATGTGCAATAAGTGATATGATAAAATTACTCATTACCAATTTCTTATTACTCATCAAATTTGATGGTTCGCCGAAGTGGGAGAGTCGGGGCGGTCTGCAAAACCGTTGTGAAAACTGAGTGGGTTCAACTCCCATAACCATCTCAAATAAAAAGTGAAGAGTCAATAGTGAATTTTGCTTTGCAAGTGAATTTATAATGATTGACAAATGAAGCGAATTGACAGTTCACAATTCACGAATAATTATCCCGAAGAAAGATTAAAGTTTGTCGGGCGCAGAAGTTCTTATATCAAACTAAAAATTAAAGACAGGCTTTATTTTTCTTCATATTGATTCATAGTGTAATTGGCAGCACACAAGACTTTGACTCTTGTTGTTCAGGTTCGAGTCCTGATGAATCAGCAAAATTTATCTGTCATCATTGAAAAGGCTTTGTGTTCTTAGCTGAGTGAAATCGAAGATTCGACAAAGTCAAACGCCCTTGCGAACTTTAATAGCAGTCGGTAGTGAAAAATCTTTGCGGACTTTGCGTTAAAATAAGCACGGTGCCGGAGTACAGATATTAAAATAATTATTCATAGAAATTTTAAACAAAACAAATTTAAAACATGTAGAAAAAATGGAAACGCAACAACAAACATGGCAAAACATGACCGGAAAGATTTTCCGAAATACGATCACCAATTTGGTAGAAGAGGCCATCATCCGCGAACAGGCAAATGGACACCGACTGAAAGTTTGTGTGGGTTCAGATTCCCACGTTTATGGCGATGAGATCAGTTATGCAACCGCAGTTGTCTTTATCCGTGAAGGAAAAGGAGCGTTTACTTTTATCAGAAAGGAAAGAGAATTTCAGAAAATCAGCATCAAAGAGAGAATGCTCAATGCTGTCAACAAATCTGTAGAAATCGCTTATGCCATCTGTTCAGTTTTGGAAATGTATAATGTCGAAATGGAAGTTCACGCCGATATCAATACCGATCCCGAATTCAAATCCAACGTCGCTTTGAAAGACGCAATGGGATATATTTTGGGAATGGGATATGTTTTTAAAGCAAAACCTTTTGCTTTCGCAAGTTCCAATTGTGCTGATATGATGGTATAGAAGCAGGAAGATGAGAGAGGGAAGCGGGAAGTTTGGTAGTATGATGTAAATTTCTGGCATCCAGCTTCTGACCTCCAACCTATAAAATTATTGAAATGACAAAAAGACTACTTTTTTTGGATGATCTGAGATATCCAATTGATGCTTATCACTATACAAAGCAAGATATTTTCCTCAGAGACGACTGGGTAATCGCTCGGAATTACCATCAATTTGTAAGTTCAATTTTAGAAGAGGGACTTCCTGAATTTATTTCCTTTGATCACGATCTTGCTGACGAAGATTACCTGGAATCAGATTCTCACGAAATTCCTGAAAAGACAGGTTACGAATGTGCCAAATGGTTAATAAATTATTGTATGGATCATAATGCAGAATTACCGAAGTTTTTCAGTCACTCAATGAATCCTGTAGGCAAGGAGAACATTGAAAGTTTATTAAACAATTACAAAAAATTGACCCGCTGACAGCAGAAATATTAGTTGGAAGTTTTTACAAATAGAAAACTTCCGGCAACCTGCACAGCAACAAATATTAAAAAAATGAAAACAAATATATTTTTTACGGCAGACCATCATTTCGGTCATGCCAATATTATAAAATTTTCCGAACGGCCGTTTGAGTCGTTGGAACAGATGAATGAAGAACTCATCAAACGTTGGAATGAAAAAATAGGGAAAGATGATACGGTCTACCATCTGGGCGATGTCAGTTTGGGCAAGCCGGATTTTACAAAAGAAATTCTGGATCGCCTCAACGGTAAAATCCATCTGATCAAGGGCAATCATGAAGGAGCAACCTTGACTTATCCGAAAAGGTTTGAATCGATAAGAGATTATCATGAATTGCGGGTTGATGAACCGGAGAACAACAACGGCAAACAGAAGATTATTCTTTTGCATTACGCAATGCGAACCTGGAACGGTTCACATCGCGGAACCTGGCAACTCTATGGTCATTCACACGGAACTTTGCCTGATGACGAGATGAGTTTAAGCCTTGATGTCGGTGTAGACTGCCACAATTTTTATCCGGTTTCATATGAAGAAGTGAAGAGTTTGATGCAGAAAAAGAAATGGACGCCACCGTTTGCCCCGAGAAATTAAATTAAAATAATTTCTTTCTGCGCAAAATGATTGCGCAATAGCATCTTTACTTTGCATCATCAATTAGAACTAATACTAAAATTCAGCGATGGATTTCAGTCAAAATATCAGACAGGTCACGTTGAGCGTTTCGGTATATCGCCATTGCAGAAGGATTTGTTGAGAAACATAAGTCTTTTCTGTTCAGCTTGATCTGAAGGTTTCAGAAGTTTGCCAAAAAATTTCTACCCTATTTCTTTGTATGGAGGTTCGAGTCCTCTCTGTGAATGGACACGGTAGCTAAATGGTATAGCAATGGAAATCTTAGGATGCGAGGGTTCGACTCCCTCTCTCAATTCAGTTTTGAGATAGCTCAGTTGGTTAGAGCACTACACTTTTAATGTAGTTTTTATGGGAACAGGCTTAAAATCTTTTTCCGACAGTCGAGTTTTGTTGTTTTCTCTTTAAAAAAGCATCTCCCAGAGGAAAATTCTGAGGTTTTTTCAGTTGTTGAATCAACAATTTAAGAAAGCTTGCAGGAAAAGATGATTTTGGAAAAATAAAATTCGGTTGATAAACTAATGATTGTTGAACCTGTATTTTTAAAATAAGGATTAAATGCGAACCACTTCTTTTTGCTTTTGCATTAATAAAGTTTACGCTCAAAATCTAAAATTTAGAAATGAAAGTTAAACATCATGTTTTCATAAGAATTGATATTTTCTAGACCACTTTTCTTCCGCCATTTTTTGGATGAGAGAAACTCGGATTTTCCTTTTTTAATTAAAAATTTTTAGTAAATGACAATAAAATAAACGCAAAGATTTAATTTAAAAACTGCACAAATTAAAGCAAGCAAAGACAAATGAATTCTTCATTGATGAAGCTAATAAATCAGTTTTTTTGAAATTTCTTTAATAATTTCACGCTTCATCAAATCAATTTATTGATTCCTCTTTGCAGACTTTAGTTAAAGAGAGCTTGATTAAGTCTTTGCGTTTAAATTTTGCAGCTTATAAAAGAAATATTAGTGAAAAATGTCATGCAATAGAATTTAATAACACTTTAAAAACAAATATAATGATCAAAAATGTACAAATTAAAGCATACCAGGTCGGTCTGGTTTTTAAAAACCGAAACTTAACCGAGATTTTGAAAGAAGGCAATTACTGGCTTTTCGGAAACAAATCTGTAGAGATTTTTGAAATGAAAGCCCAGTTCAGAGCCGGCGACGATTTGAATCTTTTGCTGAAAAATAAAGATTTAGCTTCCATGATTGAAGTTGTAGATGTGAAAGACGGCGAAATCGTTTTGGTTTACGAGAACGGAATCTTTAAAGAAGTTTTGAATGTCGGTCAATACGCTTTCTGGAAAGAAATTGTGAATAGGGAATTTCAAAAAGTGGATTTAACGAAAGTTGAAATCACCGAGAATGTTGCTAAAACAATTTTAGAGAATATCAAGTTGAAAAGTTATGTCAGAAAGTTTGTCATCGCCAATCAATACAAAGGTTTGCTGTTGATTGACGGTAAATTGACCCAGGTTTTGGAAGCCGGAACATTCTATTTTTGGAACAACGAAACTTCTGTCGAAGTGAAAACTGTGGATACGAGAATGCAGCAAATGGAAATCGCCGGACAGGAATTGCTGACCAAAGATAAAGCGATGTTGCGAATCAATTTTTATGTACGTTATCAGGTTGAAAACGTGGTGAAAGCCTTGATGAACAACAAAGAATACGACAAACAACTGTATATTTTGATGCAGTTGGCGTTGCGTGAATTCGTTGGAGCGTTGACCTTGGACGAGTTGCTGATTAAAAAAGATTCTGTCGGCAGAGAAATTTTGGAAAATCTTGGAGCAAAAGCCAATGACTTAGGTTTGAAAGCTTCTGATGCGGGAATTCGGGACGTAATTTTAACTGGTGAAATGAAAGAAATCATGAACCAGGTTTTGATTGCCGAGAAAAAAGCGCAGGCCAACAGCATTATGCGTCGTGAAGAAACGGCTTCCACAAGAAGTTTGCTCAACACCGCAAAATTAATGGAGGAAAACGACGTTTTGTGGAAACTGAAAGAAATGGAATACATGGAGAAAATTGCCGATAAAATCGGTGACATCACAGTTTCCGGAAACAGCAATATTGTTTCTCAGCTGAAGGAGATTTTCGCTAAATAATTTTTAAATAAAAGAATACCAGTTCAATCGTGAGCTGGTTTTTTTATGATTCTAGTTAGGGTATTCCTCAGCCAGCTTTTTATCCAACACAAACGGAACGATTGGCACAACGGATGCAACGAGATAAAGAGCAATTCTCATCAGGCTCCATCGGTATTTGATGGCTGCCAAAATTAAAAAGACAAAAAAGACGAGAAACAAAACTCCGTGAATCCATCCAAAATATTTTACAGCGTGAGGGAAGTCGAAAAAATATTTCAAAGGCATCGCGATAAAAAGCAGAATCAGATATGAAATACCCTCTATCACGGCTGTTTTTCGATATAAATTAATCATTTTAATAATTTTGGAATTTCTTTGTTTTCTACTGCAATATTAGATGATTTCTCTTGAATGGGCAATATCAAAGTTTCCGGAAACAAGAACATCAATTGTCGCTTGAAGAAGGTTTCAGGCAATAATTTATGAAAAAATTTTTGAGCGATCAACGCCTTGTTTTTATTTAAGAAAAAAAAGTCCCCACGGACGGCCTAAAAAAATAGGACTTCGGTCCGATTAAAAAAGATTGACTTTAAATCATTTCCCTGCTTTTCTCCATCCACTCCTCATAAGAAATCACACCCAATTCCGGTTTTCCGTCACCTTCCAAGATCGAAATAAATTCCAGCTGATTTCCATCGGGATCGTTAAAGTAGATTGCTAAAGCCGGCATCCACGCAAAAACCATCGGTTGAATTGAACCGTTCTTCATGAAGTTGTAAGGTTGTAAGTTTTTAGTTTTCAAAAAATCAACTGAATAATTCAAAATGTCATTTGTATCTGCTGAAAAAGCAAAATGTCTGGTCTGCAAATTTTCTTTCTGTTCCCACAAACCAAGCATAGATTCTTTCTGGTCGCCAATCCACAGAAAAGCGATAGGTCTTGTTTCGTCCCTGTGAGCCAACTTTAAGCCTAAAACTTCGGTGTAAAACTGTATTGAATTTTCTAAATTGCTTACCTGGATGTGTGTTTCGTAAAGTCCTTTTATCATTATTAAAAATTTAATTAGACAAAACTATAAAACGGATTTTCTAAAATTTAAAATCTACGATTCCTTTATTAAAAATGAATGATAGATAGATTTCATTTTGCCTTACAGTTAAATTTTATCTTTAATATGTGATATTTTTTTTATCTTGAACTGTAACTAAATGGGTATCTATACTGTCATCTATTTGTAAAATCTTATCAATTATGCTAAAACTAATTTTAAATGTATTCATTTTTCTTTTCTCCGTAATTTTTGCTCAATTTTCAGGGCAGATGCTATACCAGATTTATCAGGGAGTGAATGTTGAAAAATATCAAGGTAAAAACTTTATTCTGGAAGGGAAAATATTCTATAACAACGAGATTTCTAATAGTTCGTGGATTGTACTTACCACCGTGCCGATGAACAGTAAAGGCAAAGTAATGAAAGATCCTACACACACTCCCGATGCTGGAATTTACTATAAAAAAGGAGAGTGGAGCTCATACGAAATGAAAGGTAAAATCGATAAAAATGCGATGGGACTTGTGATCGGAGTTTCTGTAGCAGGTAAAGGAAGTTATTATCTTGATGATTTTAAATTGTATGTTTTGGATGGTAAAGATAAAATCGAAATTCCTGTGAAGAACGGCGATTTTGAAGAAGGTTCATTGATGCCTTGGCAATCCCATGCTGCGGAAAAAGGTTCTGTAATGTCAATCTCGACGGCTAAATCTTTTTCAGGAAAACAGTCATTGCTGATTGATAATTCAAACGCAGATGTTAAGCCAAGTATTGGCAATAACAAAGAAGTCGGAAAAATGATTGATATCAACGGTGTCAAATTATACTATGAAATCTATGGACAGGGCGACCCGCTTTTGCTAATCCACGGAAACAACAGTTCGATGGCAAGTTTTGATAATCAGTTGGAAGTTTTAAGCAAAAAGTATCAGGTGATAGGATTGGACAGTCGCGGTCAGGGAAATTCATCTTCAGACGATACGAAGCTAACGTATGAACTAATGGCGGATGATGTAAATGTATTTTTAAATAAAATGAATCTTAAAAATGTCAACGTATTAGGCTGGAGCGATGGCGGAAATATTGCGGTCATTTTAGGAATGGAATATCCTGACAAAGTAAAGAAAATGGCGATTATGGGAACGGTTTTGTATAATAATGAAACTTCAGTAGATCCTGAAATCAATAAAATCCTCCATCAACAGGTTAAAGAAATGAAGGCAAGAGGCGTAGCAGAAAACAATATGGATTACCGTTTAAAAATGTTGCTTCTTACCGAGCCCAATATTAATCCGGATGCTTTGAAAAAAATACAGGCTCCAACTTTGGTAATGGCTGGTGAGCATGATGTAATGCCGGAAAAACACACCCGACTCATCACCGATAAGATTCCGAATGGGAAAATGTTGATTTTCAAAGGTGGAGATCATGAGGCTCCTAAAAATATGCCCGAAAAATTTAATAAAGCCATTTTGGAATTTTTTGAAGAATGATAGATGTGCAGATTATTTAATTGATTTTCTTTCCAAAATCTCAATCCTTTCCAAAATGCTGGAGAGGATATTTTTTTGCTCAGAAGATAAATAACCTGAGATTTTGTATGCCTCTTTTTCAGGTTGCTCCTGCTCTGAAACGGAACTTAGATACTGCAGATTTCCATTCTCAATACATAGCAAAGTTTCACGATTTTCTTCCACCATATCTGACTTCATTAAAAACAAAAAATCCCCAATTTTATAATTTGACAAAACCGATGTGTTTTCTTTGAATTCATAGATTAAATCAATATTTGCCAATGCTTTTTGCAGTGAGTTATATTGAGTGTTGTTGTCAAAATTATTCTCCTGATAAGGTAGATCTGAATTAAATGAGAGTTGGAATTTTTCGAAATTTTCCGGCTTATTGAGATCATCAACCGTTAAAGGAACAGTCAGGAATTTATCCAAATCCAGATTAAAGTAATGAACAACAGTTAGTAGTGTTGCGATTTTAGGTTCTGAGCGTCCTTCTTCATACGCACCGATAACTCCTCGGTTCAGTTCAAATAAATCCGCGAATGCCTGCTGGCTTAAACCTTTTGCGTGTCGTATCGTCTTAATATTAGCTCCGAAAAAACTCATAAGTTCTAATCTTTTTTGCAAATGTAAGATTAAATTTAATTATTTTGCTAATATTATTTGCATTTTAATGTATTTTTATTATATTTGTGAACATCCGGTATAAATGAAGCGTTTGGGTGAGGTTTTTAGTTGGAATGTTTTAAATATTTAATCAGATTTGAATATTTATTACAAAATAAATAATCTATTAATAATGAATTATGATTGATCAGGAATTTTTAAATACAGCTTTTTCTCCGGTTAACACGGTTTTATCTGTGTTGCTGATCTTATCGGTCATTTACTGGCTCTTTACCATTATCACCGGACTGGATATAGATGTCGGGCTGGATGCTGATATTGATACTGATGTCAACAGTCCGGATGGTCACGTTCATGTTGGGGATGATGCTTCGGGATGGCTTCAGTTTTTGAAATTTCTGAATCTTGATATTGTACCGATCACGTATTTTCTCACGTTTTCACTTTTACTGACCTGGTTGGGTTCATTTTATCTCGAATCTTTTTTCTCTTTTGAAATTTGGATGTCGGCTTTAATGGTCATTCCGATATTTTGCATCAGCATTCTCTTGACGAAATTAATTTTAAAACCATTAAATCCATTCTTCAGAGAAATTAATCACAAGGGCGAAATTCCACATGATTTTCTGGGCCGACAGGGGAGAATGAAATCAACCATCCACGGAGATAAAACCGGAATGCTGGAAGTGTTCGTAGGAAAAGATCCGATGGTTCTGATGGTGAGAAGCAAAGATGGTGAAGTGATTAATCATGGAACGACCGTTTACATCGTAGACGAAGATCGTGAGAAAAGAATTTATTACGTCGCAGAAGAAATAAAATTTTAAAAAGTAAAACAATGATCACCTTATTTATGCTGATGTTCAGCTACATTTTAGAATTGCTTCTTTAATTAGTTTTGATCATTTTATTGTTCAGTGTCTTCGCTGAGGGAAATCGAAGATTCGACAAAGTCAAACGCCTTTGCAAACTGAAAATATGCAGAACAATAGTAAAGAAAATCTTTGTGCTCTTTGCATTAAATAAATTAAAAACACATTAAACAAATAAACTATAAAATATGAATACACCTTTGATTGTTGGGATTGTTGTCACAGTGATAGCGTCTCTCGGATTGATTTTCTGGATTTTATCGATGTATAAAAAGACCGTTCAGGGAATCGTCATTTTAAGAACAGGATATGGAGGAACCAAAGTTTTCTTCAATGCAGGAATCGTAATTCCGGTAATCCACAGAATGGAATCGATGGATATTTCGGTGAAGAAACTGGAAATCGCCAGAGAAGGAAAAGCGGGTTTGATCTGTAAAGATAATATGAGAGCCGATATTCAGGTGGCTTTCTTTATCAGAGTGAATAAATCGGCAGATGATATTGTAAATGTCGGTCAGACCATTGGTTGCCAGAGAGCTTCTGATATCAATACTTTGAGAGAATTATTTGAGGCTAAATTTTCTGAAGCGCTGAAAACGGTTGGTAAAAAGTTTGAATTTATCGAACTCTACGAAGCCAGAAGCGAATTCCGTCAGGAAATTTTACATATTATCGGAACCGATCTGAACGGATATGTTTTGGATGACTGCGCGATCGATTATCTGGAGCAGACCAAAATAGAGAATTTAGATAAAGACAATATCTTAGATTCTGAAGGGATTAAGAAAATCACCGAACTGACGGCTACTCAAAATATCAAAGCCAATCAGGTTCGAAGAGATGAAGAAAAAACGATTACAAAACAGAATGTGGAAGCCCGTGAAGCAATTTTAGAACTGGAAAAACAGCTGGCTGAGAAAGAAGAATCTCAAAAAAGAGAAGTAGCTAATATTAAAGCGCGTGAAAATGCAGAAATTCTGAAAGTCGATGAAGAAGAGCGTCTGAAATATGAAACTGTGCGCATTGCTACAGAAGAAAAATTGCAGATTGCTGAAGAAAATAAACAGAGACAGGTCGTGATCGCTTCCAAAAATAAAGAACGTGCCGATTTAGTGGAAACGGAAAGAGTGCAGAAAGATAAAATGCTTGAAGCAACTGAAAGAGAAAGAATTGTTTCACTTGCTCAGATTGAAAAAGAAAAAGCCATCGAACTCGAGAAGAAAAATATTCAGGATGCTATCCGTGAGCGTTTGACAATGGAGAAAACGGTGGTTGAAGAGCAGCAGACAATCAAAGATTTGGAAGCCTTCAAAACAGCAGACAGAACCAAGCAGGTTGAAATCACTTTGGCAACTCAGGAAGCAGAAAAGAAATTGATTCAGGAAACAAGAGCAGCGGAATCAAGAAAATTATCTGCAGAAAAAGATGCTCAGAAATATGTGATTGAAGCTCAGGCGAAAAGAGATGCGGCTGAAAAAGAAGCGGAAGCTCGTAAAATTATCGCTGATGCGAAAGCGAAAGAAGAGGCAACGGTAGGTTTGTCTGAGGCTCAGGTTCTTCACGCCAAAGCTGATGCTGCCGAAAGACAGGGGATCGTTGAATCAATCGTCATCGAGAAAAAAGCGGAAGCAGAAAGAAAAGAAGGAATTGCTCAGGCTGAAGTAATCAAAGAAAAGGCGTTTGCAGAAGCAGCCGGAATTACCGAGAAAGCAGAAGCGATGAAAAAACTGAATGATGCAGGAAAAGATCACGAAGAATTCCGACTGACTTTGGCAAAAGAAAAAGAAGTGGAATTGGCGCAGATCTCCATTCAGAAGGATATTGCACAGGCTCAGGCTGGAGTTTTGGCGGAAGCGTTCAAATCTGCAAAAATTGATATCGTGGGTGGTGACAATACCTTCTTTGACAATGTGGTTCGTCAGGTTTCTGCCGGTAAGGGTTTAGATAAATTCATCAGCCACAGCGAAAATGCAACTTTGGTCAAAGAAAATCTTTTAGGGGACGGCGAAAATATTATCGGAAAAGTAATGGGAATGGTTGATAAATACAATATTTCTTCCGAAGACATCAAAAATATGAGCATCGCAAGTCTGATCTTTAAACTAAACGGCGTTGCCGACCAACAGGAAAAAGGTCTCTTGTCCAGAGCAATGGATATGGCAAAAAACCTGGGTATCGAACAAAAGCCAATCAGATAAAAGCTAAAATGCTATTCTAAATTTACTAAAAAGTCCCAACGGGACGGCTTAACAAAGGATAGGATGCAATCCTATCAATAGAATTATCAAAGAATTGAATTAAAATCAAAATTATATTGTAAAACTCTCATTGTATAATTTTTCAATGACTTTGAGAGTTTTTTTTCAATGTAAATTTTAAAAAATTAAACCATTAAGGATTATTAAGCTGTTAAGTTAATTAAGGAAATCAATAGATTTTTTATGAGCATGAAACTTAAAGCGAAGCTAAACTTAATGACTCTTAATTACTTAATAAACCTTAATGGTTAAAAAAATAAATGAACAGGATGATGGAAACATCAAACACCTATCATCCAACACCAAACATTAAAAACCTATGTCAGAAAAATTAAATTCAGGGACATACGAAATAATTCAAAGCCGTCTGAATGAGCAGAAAAACGACCTCATTCAAAGGCTTCAGAAGCTGAACGAAAACCGTAAAGAAATTTTCGGGGGCGTCGATTTTTCACTCATCGCGAATGAAAGAATTTCTACCGAACACAACTGCGTCGCCAAAGATATTTTTTCGCTGAAAAACACTTTGATTTTCGGATCAAATGCGCATTTGGGTTTGCAGAGTGAAATTAATATTACAGATGTTTTCTCAATTTACACGATCAATAACGACCGTTTTGAACCTCGTGATTTATCGCTGATCAATGATGAAATCTTCGTTGAAGAGTTCAAGAATTTGTATAAATATTACAGAAACACCTTCTTTGCACGTTTTCATTTTACCGAAAACTATCTGTACATGGTTTTCCAGCTGTCTGAAAGTACGTCAGATATCAAGGCTTTCAAATGGCTGATCAAAGAAGATCAGTTGGTGTATGTGGATTCCAGAAGTGCTTCGGAGGTAACGTATCCGTCACAACATGGTTTTGCGTGGACGAAAGCTACCCGGGATATGCAGCGAAGCGGGAAATTTCCTCACGTTTCTCTGGCAGATAAAGTTTTTGTGGAATCAACCGGTGGAGATATTACCATTAAAATCGAGGACAATACCGACACGGGAAAAGGAATTTATTCTGAGGATGTTATTCATAAAGATCAGAATCTGGATGATGCTGAAATTCACTTCTGCGATCTTGATAATTTGGTTTTATTTAAAATTAAACCATATCAGGAAACGGAAAGATATTTTATTTACAATCATAAAGAAAAAATTGTTTCGCGTGTTGATACCTTGAAGCATTCGGCGGTTTTGCTTCCGGAAAATCAGGGCGTTTTATTCTCAAATGGATATGCTTTACAGACTGGAGGTCTGAAAGTAATTTCTCAGGATTCAAACCGTCTTCATTATCTGAAAACGATTTCTGAACCGAACGGTGAAAATTTTATGTATGTTTTCTACGATGATAAAACCAATAATTATCAGCTGATATCGTACAATATCATTACGCAGACCATCGAAACGCCGATCCGTTGCAGCGGATATTCCATTTTAAATGATGGAAAGCTGATTTATTTGAGAGAAAGTGTAGAAACGACGAAGCATCATTTAGCTCAAATCTGGCAAACGCCGTACGCAAAAGAATTGCTTCCGAATACTGAGAAATCCGACACGCTGATCTACAAAATCGGGAACAAAGATATCGTGAGAGTGATGGCAGAAAGTCAGGAACTGATTACTTTACTCAACAAAGAAGATTCCTACAGCGGGCTGTACGACGATATTGTCAAGCTTTCCACAACGATTTTAGATGCATATTATTTTCTTGGTGATGATGAGGTTGAAAACCTTGATCAGCCTTTAAAGGAAATCCGAAGCATTGCCCACTCCGCGATCAACGAGTTTGAAAAAGTGGTCGAACAGAAGAAAAATACCTCAGAAGCTGTTGAGAAAATCAAAATTGCCTGTGAAAAAATTCTGGATGATACAAAACGGATTCATTATTCTGAACTGACCGAATATATCGATATGCTTTCACAAATCCGGGCGCTGCGTGGCGAAATTACCGGAGCGAGAGATCTGAAATATGTCGATGTTAAAATTCTCGATACCTTAGATCAGTCATTGGCAGCAAGGTCAGAAGAACTTTCCAGTGCCTGTGTCAATTTTCTGCTTCAGGAAAATTCTCTGTCACCTTACGAAACCAGAGCGCAGTCCATTTCAGAAAATATTATCAATTTGCAGAAAGCGATTGACGCCAAAACAATTGAAGAAGAAATCACCAATTTGTCTTCACAGCTTGAGCTTTTGGTGGATATTGTCAATAATTTAAAAATTGAAGATACTTCGCAATCCACGCAGATTATTGAAAACATCTCGGTGATTTTTGCAAGATTAAATCAGGAGCGTTTAGAATTATCAAAACGAAAAAGAGAAATTTCCGGTAAAGAATTGTCCGCTGATTTTCAGGCGCAGATGACCTTGTTTGATCAGTCGGTGATTAATTTTCTCGAACTTTCGCAAACTCCGGAAAAATGCGATGAATATCTGACCAAACTTTCCATTCAGCTCGAAGAAATGGAAACGAAGTTCATTGATTTTGATGAGTTTATCCAGAAAATCGGCGAGAAAAGAGAAGAAGCATACGGTCATTTTCAAAACAAAAGAGTTCAGCTTACGGAATCTCGTAACAAGAGAACGCAGAATTTATATGATTCAGCAAAAAGAATTTTACAGTCCGTAAAGACAAAGACCGAATCCTTTGATGCTGAAAATGAGATCAACGGTTACTTTGCGACCGATCTTATGGTGGAAAAGGTTCGTGATATTTCCCGACAGCTGATGGAAATGGAAGATTCTGCCAAAGCAGAAGAAATTCAGACCTTGTTGAAAACTTCGCAGCAGGAAGCAGTCAGAAAGCTTAAGGATAAAAAAGAAATTTACGCAGACGGCGACAATGTGATCGCTTTGGGTGATTATAAATTTGCGGTCAACCGTCAGAAATTAGATCTGACTTTGGTGCTTAGAAATGCTCAGTATTATTACCATTTAACCGGAACCGGATTTTATGAACCTCTGAATTTTGATGCGGTTGCAGATTACAAAGACGTCTGGAATCAGGAATATATTTCGGAAAATTCTCAGGTAAAACGTTTTGAATATTTAGCCTGGAACATTTTCTCAAAAAATAAAAACATCAATACTGAAAAACAAAACCGAAATGCAATCCAGCAGTTTATGACTGAGCATTTTGGTGAAGGTTTGGTGAAAGGAATTCATGATGAAGATGCGTTAACGATTGTTTCAAAACTTCAGCAGATGCATAATGAATTGGGATTGATGCAGTTTACGCCATCTGAAAGAGCCTTGGCGCAACTGTTTTGGTTTTTTTTGAATCAGGAAAGAAAAGAATATTATCAGAAACAGTTTGAAGCGGCTAATTTAATTTCTAAATCTTTTGTAACTGATAAGGGTTTCAAACATCTTAATGACGAACTTTCAAGTGAGATCAGGTCTTTTGCACAAAGTAATTATCTTTTTGCTGAGGTCAGTGATTTTAATGCTGCCATTTATTTAAAAAGAGAAAATAAATCAGCGTTTGTTGTTTCTGAAAATGCGGCTTTGCTGTCCGAATCATTTTTAAAAGATTTAAAGAACAAAGGAGAGGATCTTGAGTTCATCGATCAGCTGAATGCGTTAAAAAATTATATATCAGCGTGCTTTTCAATAGCAGAAAGTGCTTTAAATGCATTCTTACTCAATTCAGAAATAGATTTTGAAGAGGATGTGAAAAAAGAAGCCGCGGTCTTTTTTGTAACCCAGCAATTCAACGCTGAAAATATTCTTCATGTCACATATGAAGCGGATTTGAAAGGTTTGAAATCATTAGAAAAAGATCTTGATTATCATTTAAATTATTATGAATTCAGTTCACGCCTGTCCAATTTCAATGAAGTGGTTGTTCCGAAATACAAACAGTTGCAGGAATTGAAAGCAAAATGGGTGAGCGATAAGAAGAAAAGCCTGAAAATCGATACCTTCAAATCTCAGGTTTTGAGCTCATTCGTAAGAAATAAATTGATTAATGATGTGTATTTTCCTTTGATCGGGGCAAATTTGGCCAAACAATTGGGAACGGTAGGAAATGACAAACGCACCGACAGAATGGGAATGTTGCTTCTCGTTTCACCTCCCGGTTACGGAAAAACTACGTTGATGGAATACATGGCAGACCGAATGGGATTGGTTTTTATGAAAATCAACGGTCCGTCAATCGGTCACGATATCGTTTCCACAGATCCGAATGAGGCTAAGAATGCCGGCGCAAAACAGGAATTGGAAAAACTGAATTTAGCTTTAGAAATGGGCGACAACGTGATGTTGTACCTCGATGATATTCAGCACTGCAATCCTGAGTTTTTACAGAAATTCATTTCTTTAGCTGACGGACAGAGGAAAATTGAAGGAATTTATAACGGAGAAAGCAAAACCTATGATTTGCGGTCAAAACGTTTCTGTCTCGTTATGGCAGGAAATCCATACACGGAAAGTGGCGAGAAATTTAAAATTCCGGATATGTTGGCGAACCGTTCGGATACTTATAATTTGGGTGAAATTTCGGGGAGCAAAACGGAATTATTTGATTTAAGTTTAATTGAAAATGCCTTGATGTCAAACGATTATCTTACCCGACTGACCAATCAGGAAATGGAAAATCTCTACAGTCTGTACAACAGCATTCAAACCAATTCTCCAAATGTTGATCTGGCAGGAAACTTCAGTTCTAATGAAATTTCAGATTTCAGAAAGGTTCTTGAAAATACTTTGAAGGTTAGAGATATCGTTTTAAAAGTCAATAAACAGTACATCGCTTCTGCAGCAATGGCCGATGATTACAGAAACGAGCCGTCCTTCAAACTTCAGGGTTCGTATCGGAATATGAATAAATTGATTTCAAATATTCAGCCGATTTTAAAGGAAGATGAGGTGACGCAGATCGTTTTAAATCATTATCAAAACGAATCGCAGACGCTGACCACCGGAGCAGAATCGAATATGCTGAAATTAAAGGAACTGATGAATCTGATTTCTGAAGATGAAAAGAAACGTTGGGAAGAGATCAAAAAAACTTTTGTCAAAAATAAAATGATCAAAGGCCTGGGTGAAAATGATAGGATGACCCAGATTGTGGCTTTGCTGGCTCAGTTCAGTGAAGGTTTGGATGGGATTAAAGATGTTTTGAAGAAAGATTAAATTCACAAAATGAAGATTGAAGACCGCAGAATGCTGCGGTCTTTTTTCGTGGAATAATGCGATTTGAAAATGATTAAAATTCAGTTTCAACTGAGTATCTTTGCCAAAAAATAATTAAATTTTTAATTATTGAAATCCCTTTTGCAATTCTGACCTTTTTCAATGAGAAATACACTCCAACTGTTCGATTTTTCGAAAAAAATAAATTACAAAAACGAAATTCTCGCTGGCTTTACCGTCGCCATGACCATGATTCCCGAGTCGCTTTCGTTTGCAATTCTTGCCGGACTTTCTCCGCTGATTGGTTTGTATGCGGCTTTTATGATGGGATTGGTAACAGCTGTTTTAGGAGGCCGTCCCGGAATGGTTTCCGGTGGAGCTGGAGCCACAATCGTTGTATTAATTGCACTCATCAAATCTCACGGTGTGGAATATCTTTTTGCAACCGTAGTTCTGGCTGGTATTTTTCAGTTGCTGGTGGGCGTTTTTAAACTCGGGAAATTTGTAAGATTAATTCCGCAACCCGTAATGTATGGTTTTCTAAATGGTTTGGCGGTCATTATTTTTATGGCTCAGGTAGAGCAATTTAAGGTCGTTGACGCTCAGGGAATTTCAGGATGGCTTCAAGGTTCATCACTGTATATCATGCTGGCTCTGACGGCGCTTACAATTGCTATTGTTTATTTCTTTCCTAAAATAACGAAGGCAGTTCCTGCTTCGCTGGTAGCAATTATTGTTGTTTTTGCATTAGTTCTGGGATTTAATATCAACACCAAAACGGTGTCAGATATCGCCAATATCAGCGGAAATCTTCCCAGTTTTCATATTCCTCAAATTCCGTTTTCACTGGAAACACTGCAGATTATTTTCCCTTACGCCATGATTATGGCAGGTGTTGGATTGATTGAATCGCTGCTCACGCTTTCAATGGTTGACGAAATTACCGATTCCAAGGGCAGTGCCAATAAAGAGTCTGTCGCTCAGGGCTTAGCCAATATCACCAACGGTTTTTTCGGTGGAATGGGCGGCTGTGCCATGGTTGCCCAGACTTTGGTAAATCTCAATGCCGGTTCCAGAGCCAGACTTTCAGGGATTTTTGCTTCGCTAACGATCTTAATTATCATTTTGGTTGGAGCTCCTTTTATAGAAAAGATTCCGATGGCAGCATTGGTTGGTGTGATGATGATGGTGGCGATTTCTACCTTTCAGTGGGTTTCGATTAGGATTGTCAACAAGATGCCAAAGTCTGATATTTTTGTGGGAGTGACTGTAGCGTTAATTACCATACTGCTTCACAATCTCGCTCTCGCTGTTTTGGTGGGCGTTATTATTGCAGCTCTGGTGTTTGCGTGGGATAACGCCAAAAGAATCAGGGCGGGAATATACACTGATGATTTGGGAGTGAAATATTACGAGATTTCCGGACCTTTGTTTTTTGGTTCTGTCACTGCATTCACAGACAAATTTGATCCTAAAAATGATCCTGATGAGGTTGTTGTGAATTTTAAAGACAGCAGGATAGTGGATATGAGCGCTATTGATGCGCTGGATAAACTTTCAAAAAAATACAGTCAGCTGAATAAGAAGTTGGTTTTGAAACACCTCAGTGAAGACTGCAGAAAAATGCTGAAAAATGCTGAAGTTGTTATTGAAATCAATGTTCAGGACGATCCAACGTATAAGGTAATGCCTGCAAAATAGGGAAGAGGGAAGTTAGAGGATGAAGTAAAAAAAACTGTCCCGATGATTGAGCGGAACAGTTTTTATAAGTAAAAATAATCTATTTTTTAATGAATTTTGTATTGGAAACACCTTCAATTTCGAGGAAATAAGAACCTTTGGTTAAAGCTGAAATATTGATCGTTTTTGAATCATTCAGCTCTCCTGAGATTACAGTTCTACCGTTTACATCAATTATTTTGTAAGCATTTTTCCCTTTCAACGGAGTGTTGACGTATAAAATATCGTCAGCAGGATTGGGTGCGATGCTGACATTCGATTTTGCAGCTTTTGCTTCTGCTGTTGATAAATTACTGCTGTAGATTTGAGATATTTCTGTAGGAGTCAGCACACGGTTCCAGATGCCCACATCATCAATAGCTGCAGCAATATTTCCACCGCCAATCGCCCGGCCGATGTAGAAAGGCATAGCTGCTGACGTTGAATTGGTGTAAGCATTATTTACAGTTGCTGTTAATGCTCCGTTTTTATAAAGCTGCATGGTCTGGGCGTTATAAACAGCGATGTAATGTTCCCATGCTGTTGTAGAATAGTTGGGTCCGTTCGCCCACGTCCATGATTCCCCCTGTTTGTTGGTGCCGAAGATTGTTTTTGTGCCGTCACACTGCAACAGCCAGATAAATTGTCCTGAAGTATTGGATCCGCTCATCATGGCAACACCTTCCGAATTTCCGGTTTTTTTCATCCAGAATGAAATTGAGAATGATCCGCCCTGTGCAAAATTGGAAGAAAGAGTTGACTTGGTAAGATGGGCATTGGTTCCGTTAAAGAGATATGCTGCATTTGCATTACCATCTCTGTCTGCTGTAAGGGTTGCTCCATTTACCGTCAGGTTGTTTGAATTACCGCTGGAATCGATTGCACTGCCGTTGAAACCCCACCAGGCAACTAATCCGTTAGTAGGAACGTATCCGGGAGTTTGTGCGTTTGAAAATAAAGAAAACAGAACTGAAGAGAGAAGAAAGATTCTTTTCATAAGTATTAATTTTTTTAATGGTTTTTCAAATATACCGATTAAAAATATATTAATATCATCATTTAGGGAATTTTGTTAAATATTTATTTAGTATGAAGGCTTTTTATTGGTATTTATATGTTAATTATGTACTAAAAGTGTGATTCTATTCAATTTAAATTGTCTGGGATAAATTCCCGATCGGGAGTATTTTAACCACAAAATGTTTCAGGTAAATTTTAATAATGATTTTGAAGATAAATCAAATCTTAAATAATCTTAAAATAAATTCAGATTGAAAGAAAAATTTTATCTTTGAGTTTACAATAAAACACAAAATAATGACAAAAGAATTTTTATTAATAAAAAATCTTTTTCAATAAAAGCTAAAAACAATTTAACTTAAACCATTTTGAAAACAGATATTGATATTCTGAACCATGATCATTTTTCCTTTGATCTGTGGCTTACCCTGATTAAATCTCATCCCGAATTTAAAACCAAAAGAGTTGAGCTCTTTGCTTCCTATTTTGAAGTGGAAAAACCAGTTGATGAGGTTGCGAAGGTTGTAAAATATTACGATGATCTCTGCAATACCATCAACGAAGTTATTGGCGGAAATGTGGATACTTACGAGATTTATTTATTAATTTTAAATTCTTTAAATGTTGATCTGAAGCAGTTGAACAGAGAAAAATTAAATGAATTTTACCAAAAGAGTGAAGAGCTTTTTCTGGAATACAAACCTATTGTGATTTTCGAAAATTTGCATCAGTTTTTTGATGAAATTAAAAATCAGGGAAAAACCATTAATATTCTAAGCAACACGGGTTTCATCAAAGGCAGAACGATGAGGAAATTTTTGATTAAAGAAAATCTTGATCAGTACATTGATTTCCACATTTATTCTGATGAACTGAAAGTTTCAAAACCCAATCCGCTCGTTTTTCAGGAGGTGAAAAATTTAATTAAAAACCAGGATTTACAAATGAACCGGATTTTGCATATCGGTGATAATCTCATCGCAGATTACAAAGGTGCAAAAGATTTTGGGTTCAGTGCCCACTTACTAAAACCACAACTATAATATGAACACACGCTACAGTTTACACAAAATAGACTCTGCGCATGAATTTACTTTCTCGCCGGCAGAATACAGCTATTTTAAATATGGTGATAAATCGTACGCCGAGAAATTTGCAAAAGAACTTTTTGAAGGATTTCTGGCCGGTCATCAGGAGATTTTAGATACAGATCAGGAAATTCTTGTGCTGCCGAGTCCATACATGGCGATTCCTACGGCTTCGAATTTTCTGTGTTTTTATTTTAAAAAACAGCTGGATTTTTACTTGTTTCAAAAAGGGAAACGCTCAAGTATTATTTCAAAAATCAACAGAAATCACACCTATACCACAGATTATGGAAATCTGAGCTTTGAAGACCGTAAAAATCTGATTGCCAACGATACCTACTATCTGGATAAGGATTTTCTGAAAGGCAAACTCTGCATTTTTATTGATGACATTAAAATCACGGGAAGCCACGAATTTACAGTCAACAAAATCCTGGATGAATACAGCGTAAATGCAGATTTTCTGTTTTTATATTACGCAGAACTCACTAATTTTGAGATCGATCCGAAAATCGAAAATTTCTTCAATTATTATACTGTAAAAGACGTTCACGACATCGCTGAGGTGATGCTGAAACCGAGTTTTCAGTTCAATACCAGAATTGTAAAATATATTTTAGGGCTGAATTCAAGTAATTTTGATTATCTTACGTCTAAAATAGAAAAAGAGCAGATGGATCATCTTCTGGAGCTGGCCATCAGCAACAATTATCATTTAATAAAAGAATACGAAAATAATATAAACACTTTAACGCAAACAGAACTTAATTATGGCTATTAACTTACAGAAAGGACAAAGAGAAAACATCAACGCACCTAAATTCACAATCGGTTTAGGATGGGACACCAACAATACATCAACAGGAGGATCTTTTGATTTGGATGCTTCGTTATTTTTGCTGAATGACAGCAAAAAACTGGTTTCAGACAACCATTTTGTTTTTTACAACAACCTTGAGTCTCCGGATAAAGCAGTGATTCACTCTGGTGATAATTTAACTGGTGACGGCGATGGTGATGATGAGCAGATTAAAATTGATCTGACTAAAATTGATGATGCTGTAAAAGAAATCACAGTGGTAGTGACGATTCACGAAGCAGACGAGAGAAGACAGAACTTCGGGCAGGTAAGAAATTCCTTCATCAGAATTTTCAATACCGATACCAACGAGGAGATTTTAAAATATGAACTGGATGAAGATTTCTCTATCGAAACAGCTGTAGAATTCGGGAGAATTTACAACAGAAACGGAGAATGGAAATTCGAAGCAGTAGGAAGCGGCCAGAGAGATGGCCTGAATAAATTTGTATCAATGTATCAATAATCAGTTATGGATAATCAAAATACAGATCCGCTAGGGTCGATTGAACCGTTGAAAACATTTGAGCCAACGCCCATTCCTCCGGCACAGCCCGCTCAGCCGGCACAGAATTCAGCTCCGGCCGTTTTGGTTGACAGAGATGGAAATGTGAATTTAAATCAGATTCAGGCGGCAGACCGTCAGAAATATGAATTGATGGCAAATTCTATCGATGAATCCAATCCGGGTTCTATAGTGAATTTCGGTTCAGATTTACAGAAAACTTTAGCCAATCAGAGTGACAGTTTCTTAGGAAACGTAAGAAGGTCAAATTCCGGTGAAGTGGGAGAGTTGATCAATAATTTATTGATAGAATTAAATTACGTTGATGTTGATGAAATCAACAACGGTGGCGTAAAAGGCTTCCTGAGCAGACTTCCTTTCATGAAAAAGGTAATGAACCAGATGGATAATCTTTTTGCCAAGTACGACAAGATCACTAACAATATTGATCAGATTTCTCATAAAGTAAATGCGGGAATCATCACTTCTACGAAAGATAATGCCGTTTTGCAGACAATTTTCGACAGCAATGTCAATTCAATTAAAGCAATTGAAGAGTTGGTAATTGCAGGAAATCTGAGAATGGAAAAGGCAGCCGGAGAACTGGCAGATATGGAAAACAACGTTCAGAATTTTGCTGATTACCAGATTGCTGACAAAAGAGATTTCATCAACAGATTAGACAGAAGACTGGCTGATTTAAAGGTTGTACGCTTAATTATGATGCAGTCGCTTCCACAAATCAGACTGGTGCAGAATAACAACGTTTCAATTGCCGAAAAAGCGCAGACGATTTTAACGACCACTTTGCCGGTTTGGAAAAATCAGCTGTCTTTGGCGGTTGCGATGCACAGACAGCAGCAGAATATTGAAATTCAGCAGAAAGTTTCGTCTACTACAGAAGAAATTTTGAGAAAAAATGCAGAACGTTTGGGTCAGAATTCCATCAATGTGGCAAGAGCCAACGAGCAGACTATTGTATCTGCTGAAACATTAAAGGAAACTACTGCAAAACTGATCAGCACATTGAATGAAGTAAAACAGATTCAGAAGCAGGGAACAGAAAGCAGAAGAAAACTGGATCAGGATCTGCAGACTTTAGAATCAGAATTAAAAGCAAATATCAGAGGGTAAAAACAGGTTTATAGCGTGAATGAAGAGGTTGCAAACATCATGTCTCAGAGTACAAGAAGATTAACAAGGCTTAAACTTCTCTCTAATTTTTTTGAAAATGTTGATATCATTGCAATCTACATTAAAACCGACATTATTCATCATCTTTTTGAGAATAACAAGACGCTGGATTATAATAAACTGGAACTTTTTCATCTTCAGTATACCGACAGTCTGATTGAACTTTTAACCAAGATCAAGAAGAAAAAGGAAAACGATTTGCTGGCTGTGATTAATGAAATCAACATCAACAAACGCTATATTTCCAACTTTGAAGAGAAGAAAACCGACAGTTTTGAAATGGACAGAAAAATCTACAGCGGTGTATTTTCTGAACATCTCAAAAATCTCTATCACGAGTTGATTGAGGAAAAAAATACGCTGAACTGGAGCAAGGTTTTATACTTTCACAAAAAGTACGGAACTGAATTTTACCGTACAAAAGCAGACGAAGATAAGCTTAAACCTCAATCTGCACCTTTCTACCAATATCAGGATTACTGTATTGAGAAAAAGCTTTTGGGGAAACTGAATATTCAGAATTTTAAAGTCCGTTTTGTCTGCGGATATAAGTTTGAAAGGCATGAATATGAGCTTTTCAGGATTTTTCAGAGTGATGAATATTTTATTTTTAATGTGGATGAAAAAAAACTGTACCTCATTGATGATGAATTGACTGCTCTGGATATTTCTGAGAACGTATCCAACCAGAGTTCCATTATCAGTCAGCTCATGGAGAAAAACGATGAACTGACCGAGACGATGGAAATGAGGAGGAAAACCATTCCTGAAGATGTACAGTCTGTCTTAAAAGATTACCTGAGAAATCTCGAGAGCATCGATATCATGAGCAAAATTTTCGACGTCAACGAAGAAACCAATATCCTTCGGGCGATGTTGAATTTAAATTTAAATAATTAAAAGTAAAAAGTAAAAAGTAAAAAGTAAAAAGTAAAAAGTAAAAAGTAAAAAGTAAAAAGTA
>NZ_LMQH01000011.1:42642-67375 GCF_001424105.1 Chryseobacterium sp. Leaf394
TTTTATATTAATTACTGAATTCACAATTCACTATTGACAATTCACTTTTTCACTGTTTAAAAAAATATAACTAAAACAAACAAAAAATAATGGCAATTAACTTACAAAAAGGTCAGAGAATAAACCTTACAAAAGAAAACGGAACAACGCTTTCGCAGGCTTGTGTCGGGATCAACTGGGGCGCAATCGAGAAGAAAAGTTTCTTCGGTGGTGTTTCAAAAGAAGCAGTAGATTTAGATGGAAGCTGCATTTTATACGATTCAAACAAAAATGCTACTGAAGTAATCTATTTCGGGAACTTAAAATCTAAAAACGGTTCTGTAAAGCACAGCGGCGATGATTTAACCGGTGACGTGAATGGCGATGACGGTCTGGATAATGAGGTAATTACTGTTGATTTTGCCAATTTAGATTCTAATGTTGAGCATGTAGCTTTGGTTTTAAACAGCTACAGAGGTCAGGATTTTGGGACGATTCCTTTTGCGTCAATCCGTATCTATGAAGGAACTCCTACGAACGTGAGAGAAGTTTTTGCGAAATATGATATTGCCAATGACAAGTCTTTCAACGGTCACGTTGCCATGGTAATGGGTGTTTTCTACAAAAGAAATAACGAGTGGAAATTCAATGCCATTGGAGATCCTACCAGCGATAAAAAACTGGAGCAGACGATTGAAACGGTAAAACAAAAATACCTATAAAAACATCTAACAAATTGTCTGAAATTAATTATTTTAGACTGATAAATTAAGCAATACCTGTATCTTTACAGCTATTGCTTTTATCATATAATAACAGAAATATAGTGGAACAACACAACATTTTAGATCTTCACCCTGGCCTGGTTTGGGGATTTGCGGTAACGGTCGTTATCATGCTACTCCTCGATTTAGGAGTTTTCAACAAAAAAAGTCACGTGGTGACTTCAAAGGAGGCGACCATCTGGTCAGTCGTTTGGATTTCACTTTCGATGATTTTTTCAGGAGTTGTTTATTGGGTTTTCAATACCGACGGTTCGGCAGGAAGTCATGCTGTGGCAGTAGAAAAATTTACACAATATCAGGCTGCTTACTGGATTGAGAAAGCACTTTCCGTGGATAATTTATTTGTCTTCATCCTCGTATTTGGTTTCTTTAAAGTGCCGAAATTCCTTCATCACAAAGTGTTGTTTTGGGGAATCATAGGAGCTTTAATCTTCAGAGCCATCTTTATTTTTGCAGGCGTTGAGTTAATTGATTTGACGTATTTACCTGAAATGAATATTTTCGGTCACGCAGTAAGAATCAACGTG
This sequence comes from Chryseobacterium sp. Leaf394, assembly GCF_001424105.1. Classification (GTDB taxonomy): domain Bacteria; phylum Bacteroidota; class Bacteroidia; order Flavobacteriales; family Weeksellaceae; genus Chryseobacterium. The sequence goes on from NZ_LMQH01000011.1 coordinate 43,934, forward strand.
GTCATGACGCTTTTCGGATTATTCCTGATTTACGCGGGAATTAAATCATGGGGCGACGGCGGCGATGATGATGACGAAGACTACAGCGATACTGCAGGAGCAAAACTGATTAAAAGTTTCTGGAAAGTTTCTGATAACTATGACGGCGACAAATTCTTTACCGTGCAAAACGGAATCAGAATGGCAACACCACTCTTAGTTGTGGTAGCCGTAATCGAGTTTACCGACGTATTGTTTGCGGTGGATTCTATCCCGGCGATTTTTGCGATTTCAAATGATCCTTTTATCCTTTATACATCCAATATTTTTGCGATTTTAGGATTGAGATCACTGTACTTTTTACTGGCGAATTTCATTCACATGTTCAGCAAACTGCCTTATGGTCTGGCGATTATTTTAGCCTTCATCGGCGTTAAAATGTTGATTGCACCGTGGTATCACATTTCGTCACCAATTTCATTAGGAATTGTAGGCGGAGTTTTGGTGATCTCGGTATTACTCTCCATCATTTTCCCTGATAAAAAGGAAGACGAAAAAGAAACTACAGAATAATAAATAATGAAAGGCTTTACAATTGTAGAGCCTTTTTTTATTTTCAAACCTTCAACATTTTTTCTATGTAAGAAATTGACCATTCACTTGCAAAGCAAAATTCACAATTCACTTCACTTATACTTCAAAAGCTTATTAATCTTCTTCCTCGTCTGCAGCGAAACTTTATAAGCTTCATCCCGCAGTTTCTGAATTTTACCAACCGGCTGAAAGATCGCCGCACTTTCAAATGGATTAAATGATAGAAGTTCCTGTTCACAGTTATTTGGATTCAAAACCGAATTTTTTTCAAAATTAATCTGACCTAAGAGAATATCCGGAGAATCTTTCCAGTGAACATTCAGTTTGTTGATCGGTTGATTTTGCAGGTCAAAGCATATCTGAATGAAAACATCAGCACTGTAATCAGCATCTTTAAAATAGGTTCGGATCTTTTTTCTGTCACTCCCTTTTCTAATAAATTTTGTAGGAACATTTACCGGAACAATTTTTATTTTAACAATTTTTTCATCCAGCCTGTAGGCTCCGACCGAATAAAACTCGTGGGAAAGAATAAAATTGTTTCTTTTTTTAATAAATTTAAAAACTTCAGAAACAAAATCTTTACTAATACAGGACGGCAAAATCTTGTACAAACTCCTTAGAAGCGGGAAAAAGGTTTTTATTTTTTTTAAATAAAACCTGTTGATATTCGTAAACAGTTTAAGAAAAACAGATGGCGAATTTACCGGAAACAAAGGGAAATTGACCAAAGGATAATTGGCAATTGTGCGCCCTGCATCATCCTTAATTTTAAAAGCAAAACCGTACGCCGGAATCTGTTTCTGCTTTTTGCTGATTTTCATATTGGCGTTCGACACTCTTGCAACAATATCATATTGCTCTTTATCAAAAAGATATTTAATGTCCGGACAAAGGTTGGGATTGATTTTTAAGACACCTTGCAATACAGAATGGGTTTTTGCATGAGCATTACGCGTTGCAAAATTGACATCGCTGATTTCCGGCGAGCTCTCCACGAAGTCTGCGATGCTCTGTTTGGCTTCGTCAAGTAGTATTTTTTCGTCGTAAGACAGCTTGTCGAAGTTCCTGTTGTATTTCAAGGGATTTAACATAATTTGAAAAGTCAAGTATAACGCCAAGTTTTTAATTCTACGTTACGAGAATATTAAACGTTTTTTAATGTTTGGTATGCTGTAAACAGAAGCGTTGAGAAGCAGTCTCTTTAAAAATATCCGACCTTAAAATTCCTTTTACAAAATAAGAATAGTTTTAAGCCACAAACTCTAAAGATCTGACCCGCTAATTCACTAATTCACTAATCCACTAACCCATCAAAACTCTCAAACTCTCAAACACCCAAACTCCCACTTCCCGCCAAATCCTTATCTTTGCAAAAAAATAATTATGGGAGTAGCAGATATGTTATTTAAGCGTAAAAAAGAGCAGGCAGCAAAAAACCTGAAAGACGGTCAGGAATACATGGCAGAATACGGTAAAAGAGAAACCGTTGTGGAATTGCCAAGCGGTTTGCAGTATGAAATCATCACTGAAGGCGACGGCGAAAAACCAGGACCTAGATCTACTGTAAAATGCCATTACCACGGTACAACCATCACCGGAAAAGTGTTCGACAGTTCTGTGAAAAGAGGAACTCCGGCTTCATTTCCTTTGAATAAAGTGATCAAAGGCTGGACTGAAGCTTTGCAACTTTTGCCTGTAGGAAGCAAATGGAGATTGATTCTTCCTCCGCACCTTGCTTACGGCGAGCAGGAAATCAGCAAAGAAATCGGACCGAATTCTACGTTGATTTTTGAAGTTGAGTTATTGGATATTAAGTAAATTCAGTCTGAATATCAGAATTAAAATTACCTGTTTTGCGGGTAATTTTTTGTTTAAATAAATGTTTGAATCTGTAAATTTGCGCACGTAAAGCTTAATCAATGTCGGCATTAAAAAAAATAAGGGAGGAGAAGAATTTCACTCAGGAAGAACTGGCTGAGAAGTCCAGACTTTCGGTGAGAACCATTCAGCGGATTGAAGCCGGAACTGCGCCGAAAGGGTACACACTGAAAACACTGGCTTCAACACTCGACGTTGCAGAAAAAGATTTATTAATTTCAGATGATTCTAATAATCAAACGGAGACTGAAGTTTTAGTTGAAGAACCCATCTTAATTGTTGAACAGATAGAAATTTTAAACTCAACTTTAATCAAAATCATCAATCTCTCTTCACTTCCTTTTGCATGGTTTCCGGTTGCGAATTTTTTACCGCCTCTTTTAATTATGATTTTTACAAAAGAGAAATCTCCAGTTGTAAAACAGATCATTTCGCTTCAGATATTTTTAGCCATTATTTCGCCTGTCATTTTTATGATTATTGCTTTCCTGAAACTCGGTTCCGCATCTGTATTGATGACTATGATCGGCCTCACACTTTTGAATATTTTCATCATTTTGAGAAATGCATATGAAATTGACAAAAAACAGAAACTCCGTTACTGTCTGAATTTCAATATTATATAAATTGAATACTTAATTGTCGGGTTTTTGTCGGGTTATTTTTTTGAATTTAATTTTTTAAAAAATGAATCTTTGTCGAAAATTATTCAATGACAAAGAAATATAGCATCAGCATTTTTATTTTATTCCTTTTTACCGGAATTGTACATTCTCAGACGGATAAAAATTCACCTTTATTTCTGGAATTAAAAAAACAGGACAGTCTTTTCTTTGAGCGCGGTTTTAATAATTGCGACATTGCCTATCTTGAAAAAACAGTGGATGAAAATCTGAAATTCTATCACGATAACGGTGGTTTTCAGGATAAGAAGCTGTTTATGGAAAGGACAAAGCAAAACATCTGCGGAACCCCGGACAAAAAGCCAATTCGCAAAGTGATTGAAAACAGTCTGGAAGTTTTCCCTCTGTACAGTAATGGCGAATTGTATGGCGCAATACAAACTGGCGAGCATCAGTTCTTCATCCGTGAAAAAAACAAAGAAGATGTTCTGGGTGGTCAGGCAAAATTCACATCGGTCTGGACAAAAAAAGACGGAAATTGGGTGATGAGCGATGTTCTCAGCTACGACCACAAGGATCCGGCAAAAGCAAAACTTACAGATAATCTTCAGCAGTTAATGAAAGATACTAATATTCCAACCTTGGGATTGGGCGTTATTGAAGAGGGAAAATTAAAAGAGATTAAAGTTTTAGGAACTTTGGATGGAAAAACGACAGCTCCCTACAACAGTCTTTTCAATGTAGCTTCTTTAACGAAACCTGTCACTACAATGACTGTTTTGCGCTTGGTAAGTTTAGGAAAATGGAATTTGGATGAACCACTTTACAAATATTTTACAGATCCAGATATCGCGAATGATCCCCGAAACAAAAAGTTGACCACCAGATTAGTTTTAAGCCATCAGACCGGCTTTCCAAATTGGCGTTGGATGAAAAATAACAAGAAACTCAGTTTTGAATTCGACCCGGGAACGAAATATCAGTATTCCGGTGAAGGGTTTGAATATTTAAGGAGAGCGGTTGAGAAAAAGTTTAATAAAAGTCTGGAAGAATTAGCGAAGCAAAATGTTTTTCAACCTTTAAATATGAACGACACCAGTTATATCTGGAATGAGAAAAAAATGGGCGGAAGAATTGTAACCGGTTACGGCACAAACGGAAAACCTTTTGACATCGTAAAAAATAAAACCGCCAGCGGAGCTGATGATTTAATGACTTCTGTGGAAGATTACAGTAAATTTTTAATTGGTGTAATGAACAGTCAATTGCTTTCGCGGGAAGTTCATGAAGCAATGAAAACGAAACAGGTTGAAATCAAAAAAAACAAATATTTCGGACTTGGTTTTGAAATTTATGATCTGGGAAATAACGAGATTGCGCTTTCTCACGGTGGCTCAGACAATGGAGTAAATACAATCGCATTTATTTTGCCTGATAGCAAGCAGGGATTGGTGATTTTTACCAACGTCGATGACGGATATAAGATTTATGAGCCAATCATCAACCATTATCTCGGTAAGGCTGGAAAAAAAATTGTTGAGATCGAAACAAAATAATATCTGAATAAAATAATAAACTTACATTTTTAAATGTAATTAATTTTGTTACAATTAAAATTTTACTACCTTTGTGCCAACATTATGAGCAACACAAGATTTGCAACTGCGATACACATCATGACTCTTCTGGCAAAATTTCCGGAGGAATGGCTGACGTCTGACTGGATCGCAGGTAGCATCAACATCAATCCGGTGATTGTCCGGAAGGAGTTGGGGATTTTAAGGGATTCCAATCTTGTGGTGAGCAGACAGGGAAAAATAGGAGGGAGCCAGATTGCATCGGATCCTGAAAAAATTAAAATTTCAGAGATTTTCCGTGCTGTAAAAAATTCAGATGTTTTAGGCAAAAAAAATCAGAATCCGAATCCTGTTTGTCCGATCGGTAAAGATATTAATGAGAATTTAAAGAATTTATTTATAGAAACAGATCAGCTCGTCGTTGACTTTCTGGGAAATAAAAACCTGAAAGAATTCGCAGATCAGTTTAAATAAAATTTTTTGATTTTAATTGTAACAAAATTTATTACAATTTAATTTAAATATTAAAATTATGAGCAAAAAAGTAGCAGTAATTGGCGCAACAGGTTTCGTTGGTGCACATGTGGTAAAAGAATTATCCAACAGAGGTTATCAGGTGGAAGCCTTGGCAAGAGATATTTCAAAAGTTCCGGCTTTGGAGAATGTGTCATCAAAAAGTATCGACATCAACAATTCGGAAGATCTTTCTGAAGCTTTAAAAGGAAATGATGCAGTAATCAACACTTTCAACCCGGGCTGGACGAATCCTAATCTGTATGATGATTTTCTGAATGGCTCTATCGCAATTGAAAAAGCAGTTGAAAATTCAGGTGTAAAAAGATTTATTACCGTTGGCGGTGCTGGAAGTTTATTTATTGACGGAAATCAGCTGGTAGACGGAACGGATTTCCCTGCAGACATTAAACCTGGGGCAACAGCGGCCAGAGATTATCTGGATGTGATTAAGAAAAACACAGTGCTCGACTGGACGTTTTTCAGCCCTGCGATAGAAATGCATCAGGGAACAGCAGGCGTAAGACTGGGAGAATACAGAACAGCCCTTGAAAATCCTGTTTTCAATGAAGAGGGAAGAAGTGTGCTTTCAGTAGAAGATGTTGCTGTTGTTTTGGTAGATGAATTGGAGCAGAATAATCACATTCGTGAGCGTTTTACAGCTGGGTACTGATTTAATGTAGATTCAAACGAGAACAAACTTAAAATTTCAATTTAAATCAGTTGAAATTTTTAAGAAAATATAGGTAATTAAAAAAAATGCCACGAATTCAGGAAGAAAATTCTCATCAAATGAGTACTTCCGTGAATTCGTGGCATCTTTTATTTTAAAATTAAACTTAATTAAATGAGTTTAATATAACTGTCAATCCTAAAAATTCATAAACAGTTTAGGATTCACCGGTGTATTGTTTTTGTGAACTTCGTAGTGAAGGTGTGGCCCTGTAGATCTTCCTGAATTTCCTGACTTGGCGATTACCTGTCCCACTTTTACCTTGTCATTGGTTTTGGCAACCAGTTGCGATAAGTGACCGTAAAGTGTTGCAAGACCATTTCCATGAGAAACAATCACACAATTTCCATATCCGCCCTTTTGTCCTGAGAAAATTACGGTGCCGGCTGCCGTAGCAATGACATTGGATCCAAACGGAACTGCAATGTCAAGACCTTTGTGAAACTGCATCTGATCAGCTTCCGCAGGCGGATTATTTTTCTCCATCGGTTGGCTTTTAACAGCAGTATTTTGGGTAGGAGCAGCAGATGGCGCAGCTGTTTTTGCTGCGACGGGAGCTTTTGGGGTTACCATTACTTTTACTTCTCGCTTATTTCCGTAGCTGTCGGTCACTTCAATTATTTTTTCTACCGGGACAGCTTTCACTTCCGGAGCGGAAACCGTTGGTGCAGCAGCGGGAGTTTCACTTTTTGGCGCTGAAACTGATGCCAGAACTCTTTTAAATGGAATAGGGTTTTTTCTGATGCCGAAATTTGACGAAATATAGCCTTCAGATGGCATTCCCAGAGGAACCTGCTGTAGTTTTTCCTGCAGATTCATCAGGTATTCACTGTATCTGTTGGCCTGTTTAGAAAGATAAACAGAATTGGAAATACTGTCCTGATCCAATACCTCAAGCCGTCCGTTGCTGATGTTTTTGGCTTTCAGAAATGAGTTGAGTTCGGTTACCGTTTTGTCGACCATTCCGAGGTCAGTCTTCATTTTCAGGTAATCTACACTGTCTTTTTCGGTATTTATTTTTACAAGATTTACCTCGTAGGTTTTGTCATCTTTTTGATTAAAAAGTTTGGCAATTAAAATGCTTTGAGCGAAAACAGCAGCAGAAAGTATACCGATCAGAACAGTTACTTTCTTCTTGTTTGCTAGAAAATTCTTCATTTTTTCTTCATTAAAGTTACTTACACTACAAGCGTGCAAATTTACTTAAAATATTTGTATTGAAAATTTCAGTTGTAAAACAGCTTTTTGTCATTACTAAACGCAGATTTTAATAAAAAATTGTTTTTCATATTACATTTTAGCAAAGATTTTGATAATCTGCATTTCAGTCTTTCATTATTTGACGGTTTTAATATATTTGCAGTTCACAGTATCATTATGACGAAGAAAAAAACAAAATCAGATTCTACCTCAAAAAAACCAAAAACAGAACTGGCGGTTGGCGTTTTGGGAAGCGGAAGCTTTGCAACGGCAATTGTAAAAATGTTGGTTGAGAACTGCAAAACCGTGCATTGGTGTGTAAGAAATGAGTTTGTAAAAGGGGCAATCGAACTTAGAGGTCACAACCCGACTTATCTTACAGCGGTTAATTTTAATTTAAAAAATTTAAAACTGACCACAGACATCAACGAAATGGTTTCTGCATGCGATATTGTAGTTCTGGCGACGCCTTCAATTTACCTTTCAGATTCTATGGACAAACTGAATTGTGAGTACGGCGACAAAATTTTCGTTTCTGCTATCAAAGGAATTATTCCGAAAGTGAATAACGTGGTTGCACATTATCTGAAAGATGAATTTAAAATAGGTTTCAGAAATCAGGCTGTGATTGCAGGGCCTTGTCATGCAGAAGAAGTTGCGATGGAGAGACTTTCATATCTTACCGTAGCAACCGTTGAAGAGGAAAATTCAAAAAAATTACTTGATATTTTCTCATCAGACTTCATTAAAGTCAGTGCCAGCAAAGATATTTTAGGGAATGAATACAGTGCCATTCTTAAAAATATTTTCGCGATTGGAGCCGGTATCGCAAGTGGTTTGGGCTACGGTGATAACTTTACTGCAGTTTTCGTTTCCAATGCGATCCGGGAGATGGAAACATTCCTGGAAGCAATTTATGAAGCGCCACGAGACGTGAACGAAAGTGCTTACCTGGGAGATTTACTCGTTACAGCTTATTCACTTTTCTCCCGAAACAGAAACTTAGGAAATTTAATCGGTAAAGGTTATACCGTAAAATCTGCAATTCAGTCGATGAACATGGTTGCAGAAGGATACTATGCTGCTGATTCTATTTATCAGACAGCGCGTGAGAAGGGTTTAAAACTTCCTATTATCGACACCATTTATGGAATTCTGTATGAAGGTAAAAACGCCGAAAAACAGTACAGAAAACTTACCGCAAAACTGAATTAATCAAAATATCAAAATCTCCTTTACCGGGAGATTTTTTTATTTAAAATAATAATCATAAATCGAATGCCTTCTATAGAACAGCTGCAATTCTCTTTTTTTAAATCTTTGAGATAAACATTTTTTTATTTTAATTTTTATCTGACCAATTTTTTTGATTTTACTTTAATCATTAATTTGATATTCAGTTCTTATTATTACTGAGTATTATCAGTTTATTAATGAAGCAATGAGTGTAAATTTTAAAAACTTTTCCCGAAATTCGTAGTAAATTTTAGAATAATGCCACACACCCTGATCAGCAGAACACCAAAACCGAAATATGACGTCGTAATGATAGGCGGAGGGATTATGAGTGCCACTCTTGCAACCCTTCTTCACGAGCTCGACCCGGCTTTAAATATTGCCATTTTTGAAAGACTTGGCAGATTTGCAAAAGAAAGTACCGCTGCATGGAACAATGCCGGAACAGGTCATTCCGCATTTTGTGAACTGAATTATACCCCACAAAAAGCTGACGGAAGTATTGATATTGCAAAAGCAGAGAGCATTGCAGAGCAGTTCGAAGTTTCCAAGCAGTTCTGGTCTTTTCTGGTTAATAAAAATTACATAGATACACCACAGGATTTTGTTAATTCATGTCCGCACCTGAGTCTTGTTTTTGGTGAGGATGATTCTGAATACCTGAAAAAACGTTTCGAAAATATGTCTAAATCTGTGCTTTTTGAAGGCATGGAGTTTACAACAGATCATGATAAACTGAGAGAATGGATTCCTTTGGTCATGAGCAAAAGAAATCAGTCTGAAGTTTTAGCTGCCACAAAAATGGAAGCCGGAACTGACGTGAATTTCGGAACACTCACCAGAAAAATGGGCCGCCATCTCATCAGAAATACCAATGTGGAAGTTTTTCTGTACACCGAAGTGAAAGATATTGACCCCATTGCAAACGGCTGGAAAATGAAAGTGAAAGACCGTACTCACAACATTAAACATGAAGTTTCTGCAGATTTTGTGTTCATCGGTGCAGGTGGTTACGCCTTGCCGCTTCTCGACAGTTCAGATATTGAAGAAAGTGCGGGCTACGGAGGTTTTCCGGTTTCAGGACAATGGCTTGTGACGCACAATCCGGAACTGGTAGCACAGCACGAGGCTAAAGTGTATACACAGGCACCAGTGGGAGCACCACCAATGTCGGTTCCCCATTTGGATCTCAGAATTATTGATGGTAAAAAGGCCTTGCTTTTTGGTCCTTTCGCAGGATTTTCAACTAAATTTTTGAAGGAAGGAAGCTATCTCGATCTTCCTGAAAGTGTAAATACCAAAAATATCAGATCTCTCTTTGGTGCTTGGTGGCACAATCTTCCGCTGACAAAATATCTCATTCAGCAGGTAGCGATGAATAAAGCCCAGAGAATTCAGCATTTGAGGGAGTTTGTGAAAGATGCCAAAGAAGAAGACTGGGAACTGAAAGTGGCCGGACAGCGAGTTCAGATCATCAAAAAAGATGATAAAGTTGGTGGCAAACTGGAATTCGGAACAGAGGTGGTGACCAACAAAAGCGGAACAATCGCCTCATTACTCGGCGCTTCTCCGGGTGCGTCTACTGCGGTAAGTGCCATGATCGACGTACTCGAAAAATGCTTCCCTGAAAAAATGAACGGTGAATGGCATGATAAACTGAAAGAAATAATTCCGTCATACGGAACGAAACTTTCTGAAAATCCTGAAATGACTGCGATGCTCCGTACCTACAGCAAAGAGAAACTGCAACTCAAACATTAACTATAAGTAATGGGTAATGAGTAATAAGCAATGTTGGGAATTGCGTAAATTGCTCATTACCTATTGCTCATTACTCATCAAAAATGGAAGTCATTGTAAAACCAATCATTGCAACAGAATTGCTTGAGTCTCTGAAAACCAAAGTAGAAGAGGAGAAACAGGTGATTGTGCATTGCTGTTTTCCTGCTTCACCATTTTTGGGAAATCTGATCAGGATCTGGAGCACTACTTATCTTATCGATAATCATTCGGATCACAGAAGTGGGCTTATTCATGCAGAAAATATTTCACTTTTTCCGTACTGGACGCCGGTACCGTTTATGAAAGATTTTTGGTTTACCTTAATTTTTTCGGGACTGCCAAAAGAGTGCAAAAGTTTTGATTTCCAGGAGGTCATCCCGGAAGAAGGTGGTTTTTTTGTGAAATCAATCAAGAGAAATTCTTCAGATGTTTACAGAATTAAAATTTCAGAATAATGTTTAAAAAGATCATTTTATATTTCATTTTACTTCTAATTCCCTTTGCTGGATTTTCGCAGAAAAAAGAAAAAAAGGACATTGAAAAGTTTCAGAATAATTTAAATAAAGAATATCTAAATCCAAAAGAGACACCTTTAAGAGATGATAATTTTAAGAATTTTAAAAAGCATCCTTTCTTTCCAATCAATCTGAAGTACCGCGTTACAGCTAAGTTTGTGAAAAACGAAAATCCGGAACCCTTTGATTTGCCGACTTCATCAGGGAAATCTAAGCAGTATCAGGAATTTGGAAAGGCATATTTTAAATTGAACGGAAAAGATTTCATTTTAAATATTTACCAGAGTTTAGATCTGATGAAAACTGAGGCGTATAAAAACCATCTCTTTTTGCCATTTGGCGACCTTACAAACAACAAAGAAACCTACGGCGGCGGAAAATATATTGACCTTGAAATTCCCACAGGAGATACAATTGTGATTGATTTTAACCAATCTTATCATCCGTATTGCGCTTATAATGCTTACGATTACAATTGCCCGATTGTGCCTGCAGAAAATAAACTTTCAGTGGAAATCAGAGCGGGAGTGATGTATGAAGATATTTATCATCATTAAATTATGGTAAGTTTAAATTTCTATAAACCTGAAGATTTTTCTGAGCTGGATTTTGATTTAAATGAAATTCAGTCTCAATATTCTGCACTTCCGAAACTGGCTTTGGAAAGAATTGAAGAACGAAATCAAAAAGATGATTTTTTTGCTTATCCCGTTACGGTTTTGGAAGGTGAACATATTGTCGGTTTTTTTGTTTTGGATTTTGGGGGAGATAAATTTGAATTTACAGCCAATCCTGAATCTGTCTTATTGAGATCGCTTTCGATCAATCCTGAATTTCAAGGTAAAGGAATTGGTTTGAATGTAATAATTTCACTGGATTATTTCATAACAGAACATTTTCATGACTGCAAAGAAATCGTCTTATCAGTAAACGAAAGAAATACTTCCGCGCTCGGAATTTATCTTAAAACAGGATATCATTTAACAGGAAAAATCAAGGAGGGAAGGAGCGGACCGCAATTGGTGATGTCTAAAATTTTAGATTAAACTGAAAAGCTATCTTTTTTGGTAAACTTTTTAAATGAAAAATAAAATTACAGAGCAGAAAAAAGCATCACGATAGCAGATATATTGGGAATTAAATCGAAATTTAACTTATTCAGAATCTTATTTAAAAAATCTGAAATATCCTATAATCGCAAAAGCCAGGAATTAACATCAGCTTCTTATTGATAAGCCGTTACGCAGCATTCCGAAGCTTAAAAGCAGCCCTCCCGGAGTCTTCGGAATGCTTCCTGAGGTCTACGGAACGCGAACCGGAGTGTGCAGAATGATTCTCTTGAGCTGCGAAACGCTGTTTTGATATAAAAGACTCGTAAAACATATCTTTTTACTATACCAAAAAAGTTTCTGAGAACTGAAAGTTTTTTAAGACAGTAAATATTTTAATACCAGTTTGGCGTAAAACTTTCTTCTAGAATAATACCAAAAAAATATTCTATGCAAATCTCTCTTAAAGATCAAATTGCCATCGTTACAGGTGCTTCAAGCGGTATCGGAACCGGAATTGCAAAATCTTTGGCTGCTGCCGGAGCTAAAGTGGTTATCAATCATTCATCAGAACGGTCAAAAGACGACGCTGAAGACATTTTAAAAGAAATTCAGAACGCTGGCGGTGACGGAATGATTTTCCAGTGCGATGTTTCAAAAGAAGATGAAGTAAAAGCCATGTTTGAAAAAACAATTTCTGAATATGGGACAGTTGATATTTTAGTCAATAATGCCGGGCTTCAGAAAGATGCAGAATTTACTGAAATGACGGTCGAAGATTGGGACACGGTCATGAATGTCAACCTTAGAGGCCAGTTTCTCTGTGCCCGTGAAGCCATCAAAGAATTTCTGAGACGCGGAATTGATTTATCTAAATCTGTTGCCTGCGGAAAGATCATTCACATCAGTTCGGTACATGAGGTCATTCCCTGGGCGGGACATGTGAACTACGCTGCCAGTAAGGGTGGTGTGAAACTTTTGATGCAGTCTCTTGCGCAGGAGTATGGAGCAAAGAAAATCCGGATTAACTCTATCTGTCCGGGAGCAATTCAGACGCCGATTAATCAAGAGGCTTGGGGAACTGAAGAAGCGATGGATGATTTATTAAAACTGATTCCGTACGACAGAATTGGTCAGCCTGAAGATGTAGGTAATTTAGCGGTATTTTTGGCCAGTGATTTCGCGGATTACATTACCGGTGCCAGCATTTTCGTTGACGGAGGAATGACGGTTTTAGAAAGTTTTTCTAAAGGAGGATAAAGTTTATTATTCGTAAATCTGCTGAATAATTTCTAACGAATTGGGTATTCGGAAATCCGTAAAATGATAATGGTAATACACCAGAATACTGTCCAGCAACTGCTTTCTGTCTGAGGTTTTTATTTTAATCTCATAAGGATTTTCGGAAGTTGAGATCTTTTTCCAAAGGGATGAAATTTCTTTTGTAAAAAGATGATGGGTACCATTTAAATTAAAGTTTCCTGTTTCCGGATCCAAATATTCGAAACTGCTTTGAAGTGGCGCAATTCCCTGTATTTTAAGCAGAAGGATTAATAAAACCAGATGTGCTCTGTAATTCCGGGCATCCAGATTTTGGTTAAATTCGATGATTGCTCTAAAAATATTGGGATTGGAATTTTCATGTTTCAAAACCTGATTCAGAAAATCTGAAACAAAAAAAACGATGGTATTTGCTTTTATATCAGTGTAAAAATCGTAAGACTGCTCAAGCTCAAATTTTAACACATAATTGATTTCTACACCCGGTTTAGATTTCCTACAGTTAAAACTGAGCATGCTCAATGGTAGAATTAATGCCTTCTTCTTGTTTTTCTGTGTTAAAACAGACTTTAGAAAAAAGCTCTGAAAGCCTTCTTCTAAAGTAAAACAATGCAGAATCGCATCACTGTCTCCGTATTTTAAAAATGAGAGTATAAAACCTGTCTGCGAAATCATGAATATTAATTAACCACAGCGATTTTAGCAGTTGCCTTGTCACTTCCATCTTCATTGGTCATCAGTACAAAATAAATTCCTGAGGCCACTCTCTGACCCCGTTGATTATTAAGATTCCATTCGTAATATCCTGTTCTTGACTGAGCTGAATGAACGATATTCCCGGCAGCATCTGTAATTCTTATATTGGCTACTTCTGCCAGACCTTTGATCATTACATTTCCTTTAAACTGACTGTATACCACTGGATTAGGGTAAACCAGAACATTGCCGAAATTTGAGGTTACGTCAGCAACATCTCCCTGATAAGTCACTATTCCGTCGTAGGTAACAAAGTAAACTTTTCCAGTTTTCTTATCCACTTTAATGTCAGTAACAGCATTAGTAGGTAAAGGTGAGTTTTCTCTGGTAAAATGTCTTAAAGTCCGTTGTCCGTCAGCCGATAAATAATAAACTCCCCCGCCATCTACTGATAGCCATTTTTGATTGGCAGCATCAACTTCAATAGCAAGAATTTCAGTATCTCTGAAAAGTTCCTCCGCAATACCATTTTGCTCAATGACAATATTTTCAAGTTGAGGATCATTTTTAACTTCTGTATTTGCATTAGGTAGAATTCTCAATCCTTTTGCAGAGCCGATCCACGCATCTCCGGATTTGTCTACAGCAAAAGAAAGTGTTTCCGCCGGAACGTTGTTGTCTGCATTTAAAATATAAGTAGTGTCGTCTGCAATATCAATTGTTCCCTTGTTATCATAAGCCATCAAATGTTGTGATCTGGGCATTGCTACCCATAGCAGGCCATCATTCAGTACAGGTGCCTGTACTGCACTGCTTGTAAGATTTATGTTGTTGAGTGTAAACGTATCTGTATCTCTTCTGTAAGGAGCGATTGCGGGGTTAAGACCAACTTGTGAAAAAGCAATACTTACATAGATATTGTTTTGACTGTCTGCCACAAAACCTACAGGACGGTGTACATAAAAATTAGGTGCTCCCAAATCGTAGTACTTCACAAAATCAAAATCTTTAGAAGAAGCATTGTATTTCAGCTTATAAGCTCCAGAACCAGGTGCTACACTGTAATTTGTAAAAAAGACCTCTGAAGTATTGGTTGGATCGGCGAAAGCATCCAATACATTATAACGGCGGTCATTAGCATTGAAAATAGAAGGGTAAATCCATTCTGATCCTGTGAAATAATAGAATCCCGGATTTCTGAGATTTACTAACGGACCATTGTACCGGTCATCACGGCTACCAGATGAAACCAAAATTTCGTTTTCGTTGAACAGTCTTATTTTATAAGAATAATTAAAGTAGGGACCACTAGGTTTAAATGAGATATTTTCTTCATTTTTAATCCCAGATAAGACCGTACCGAAATAAACTTTATTGGATAATCTGACCGCAGTATTACACTCTTCTCCAGGCGAAGCACTGCCAAGGAAATTTCCACTGGAATCATACGAGTAAATTCTGCTGTTGTCTGTAATAACTATATTGTTTGAGCCAGTTACAATATCTTTGATACTGGTAAAAGTCTGTGAAATTGGCGTTGAGGTTCCATTATTATAAAGATAAGCAAGGGTTTCTGAGGAGTAGGAAAGCACTCCTTCAGAATCTATCTCTTTAAAATTTCCCACCTGTTCTGTTGTCCAGGTTGTAAAGACAGGAAATGTGGTATTAAGTTCATGACTTTTAAGGCCGGTATTTGTTACAGAATACACTTTATTCCCAAAAATTGTTGCTTCATTGCTGGCTTCAAAAACGCCACCAGTTACAAAGAATGCCGAGTCTGCAAATTCTTTCTTTTTAAGTTTGAATATTGAAACACCGTAACCCACAGAAATTACTGCCTGATCACCTGTGATTGAAATATGATTGATTCTTTTGCTTCCTGTATAACCTGTAGCAAGCGGAATATCAACGATATATGTGATGCCGTCTGGAGCAATCACGTCTAAAGCACCACTTTGATAGCCTACCAGAGCAATTTTGGATTGAGGATCATAATCGAATGCAGAAATTTTAACTTCATGAAGACCTGAAGCCTTAGAAAGCTTCGAAATCTCTCCACTCGAAATATTGTAATAAAAAACTCCGTTTTCTGTACCGGCAATTATTTTTCCGTTATCTTCTTTCATGGCCAAGACGTTATTGTAAGAAAACAAATCTGCCCACTTTTTTGAAGTGATATTTTGAGCATCTGCCAGCTGCATAGTCGCAAGAATGCCTAGAGAAATTAAAAGTTTTTTCATATTACGCTGTTATACTGCTGTCAATTGCCTGATTATTCCAGGAAACCGTTTTAATATTTTTATTCTGATCAAAAAAGAAATCTATTCTTCCCAAAAGAAGTCCTGCCCAACCCACCTGGTTTACCAAAACGTTTTTCCCCTGTCTGTTCTGAAAGGTTTGCGGTTCAGGTAAGAAAGTGTGCGTATGACCGCCTAAAATTAAGTCAATATTTTCTGTTTTTGAAGCTAAAATTTTGTCGTTGAGTTTTTCAGGCTCGTCTCTGTAATCGTAGCCGATGTGGGAAAGGCAAATCACAAGGTCACACTTCATTTCGTTTTTCAGGAAATTGGAATAATGCTGCGCCACATCGATTGGATTTGTCCAAATGGTTTCGCCATACTGTTTTTTTCCAACCAATCCGTCAAGTTCGATTCCTACTCCGAAAATTCCGACTTTGATTCCGTTTTTATTGAAAATTTTATACTGTGAAGTTTTTCCGTCTAAAATGGTATTTTTAAAATCATAATTCGAACAGATAAAAGGAAATTTTGCATTCGGCAAAACCTTTAAAAATCCGTCTAAGCCGTTATCGAAATCGTGATTTCCCATTGTGGAAGCATCATATTTCATCATCGACATCAGCTTAAATTCAAGCTCGCCTCCGAAAAAATTGAAATACGGTGTTCCCTGAAAAATATCTCCTGAATCAAGAAGTAAAAGATTGCTTTCCTCGCTTCTGATTTTCTGGATTAAAGTTGCTCTTCTCGCAAAACCGCCCTGATTGGGATTTCTCGTGTAGCTCGAATCGAATGGTTCAATTCTGCTGTGTTGATCGTTGGTATGAAGTATCGTTAATTTATGGGCTGAAGAGAAAGAATTTAAATTTAATTCTTCCGCCATCACTAAGTTCGGAGCTAAAGTCATCGCTAAAGTTCCGCCTGTTATCGTTTTTAAAAAACTTTTTCTATCCATTACTTTTTCCCGATAAAATTTAATCGCACTTCCTCCTTCGGATTGATCTGCTGATTTTTCTTAAAATATTCTATAAACAAATCTCTCAGTTTGATCCCTGTAGGAATTGATTCTCCCATTGCAAAAAACTTCATATTGTCACCGCCCAAAGCCAGATAATCTGAGGTTGCAATATAATAATCCTGATTTGGATTAATTGAATTTCCGTTGATTAAACTTTTGGAAAGAGTACCGTCATTCGTTTCGATATACAAATGAGAAACAGGATTGTTTTTCTGATTTTTAGCGTAATAATCAAATAATCCCTGCAGATCTGAACCTTTAAATTTGACAATAATCACTTCATTTTCAAAAGGCATCACCTCAAAAACATTTTTCAGAAGAATATCACCTTTCCCGATCGTTGTACGTATTCCACCGATGTTGATCAGTGCGGCATCAATACTTTTATTCAAATTGGCTTTCGCCCAGATATTCGCTCCGTCAAAAGTATAATCTGCCAAAAGATTTCCGAGATTACTGTTGTTGCCTTCTTTTGTTAAATCAACCTGAGTGTAGGAGATTTTCTGATTCATCTCTCTGTTGAGTTTCTCGGTGTAAGGCTCGATAAATTGAGCAAAATCTTCATCCGCCTTCAAGTCCTGATTAATAGAAATATTCTTCTGCGTCTGCACACTGGCCACCTGCAACGAAGTCGTTTTACAGGCTGTGAGCGAAAACAGGGCAATTCCTATCAATAAGAATTTATTTTGCATAATTTCTTTAGTATAATGCAAATATAATTATATGTATAATAAAACAGGATTAAATATTGTAAATTCTTGTATGAAATTATTAAATTTGGGGAAAATAATTCGAACAGATGAGCATTTTAAAAGGAGTAGGTGTTGCTTTGGTAACGCCCTTTAATGAAGATTTATCCGTAGATTTCGAAAGTTTGACAAAACTCATTGAGTACAACATCGAAAACGGAACCAACTATTTGGTAGTTTTAGGAACTACAGCGGAAGCTGCTACACTTTCTTCAGACGAGAAGAAACAGGTGGTTGAGCACATCATTAAGGTTAATAATAAACGTCTTCCTTTGGTTTTAGGAATCGGCGGAAACAATACTCTTGAAGTCAAACAGCAGATCGAAGAAGCAGATTTATCTGATTTTACAGCCGTTTTATCAGTGTCTCCATATTACAACAAACCCAATCAGGAAGGGCTTTACCAGCATTATAAAATGTTGGCTTCTACCGGGAAAAATATCATCATTTACAACGTTCCGTCAAGAACCGGACAGAATGTTGAGGCAGAAACGACTTTGCGTCTGGCCAAAGAATTCCCGAATTTATTCTTAATTAAAGAAGCTGCACCCAACATTCTTCAGTACTTCGATATTTTGAGAAAAAAGCCTGAAGGTTTCAATTTGGTTTCGGGAGATGATGAATTTACACTTCCCGTAACTTTGGCGGGTGGAGCAGGAGTAATTTCTGTGATTGGACAGGGTTATCCGAAAGAATTTTCAACGATGGTTCAGCTGGCTTTTGATAAAAAAGTAGATGAAGCCTATGAAATTCACAATAAACTGGTTGATATCACAAGACTGATTTTTGCAGAAGGAAATCCTTGTGGAATTAAAGCGGTTTTGGCTGAAAAAGGATTGATCAAAAACTATCTGAGACTTCCATTGGTTCCTGCATCAGAAGGACTTTATGCGAAGATAAAAGCCGAGATGGCGAAAATTTAAAAAATTGAATGGTGAATTTTGCTTTTCAAGTGAAAGGTGAAGCTGAACATTAAACATAAAAATAATGAAAAGTGAAAGGTGTGATGCTTTTCACTTTTTTAATCTAAAATAGTTTAACACATTAGTCACATCAGTTTTTTAGTTATCTTGTTTGAAAACATTTTAGAGCACATAAGTTTTGAAAATCTTTGATTTTCTTTGTCAATGTTGTCAATATTTAAAGTATTTAGACTGAAAAGCTTACGTTCTAACATTATTAAAAAATTTTTGACACACAAGTTGCTTGAAGTTATTGATTTAGATGTTTAAAAGAGAACGTTAGTTTTAAAATCTTTGATTTTATCTCTAATGTGATCTGAAATATTTTCAAAATTGATAAAAAATCTTTGTGACTGATGTGTTTAAGTAAATCTAAAATGCAATGAATCTTATCAAAGCAACAAAAAAAGACATTCCCCTCATTCAAGATTTAGCAAAAAGGTCATGGGAAAACGCTTATGCCGATATTCTTTCCCAGGAACAAATGAAGTATATGCTCGACACGATGTACTCGGAAGCAGAAATTTCAGAGCATTTAAAAAATCCAAATTATCATTATTATCTTGTTATGGATGAAGTTTTAAATGTTTTTGATGGATTTTTAGGCTACGAAAATCACTATGAAGACCAGACAACAAAACTGCACAGAATTTATCTCGTTCCGGAAAGCAAAGGGAAAGGTTTAGGAAAAAAAACGCTTGAATTTCTCAATGTAAAAGTAAAGGAAAGTGGTGATCACAGAATTATTTTAAATGTGAATAAATACAATTCTGCAAAAAGCTTTTATGAATCTCAGGGTTATCAAGTCTACGATGATGGTGTTTTCGATATTGGAAATGGATATGTGATGGATGATTATCTGATGGAGATAATTCTGTGAAATCAATAGAAACGGGCTTTAGCCCGTTTTAGATTATCTGGAATCTCATAGGCTTTAGCCAAAATTTAGTACTACGAAATCTTACTCCACTTATTTTTCCCTTTGTAATACTGCAAATAGTAATTTTTAATAATCTGATGCTCGGGTCTTGAAAGCAGGGGATCGGCTTTAAGAATCTTTTCGACCATATTTTTTGTGTTTTTAATAATTGCCGAGTCATTCACCAAATCAAGTCTTTTGAAATCAACCACACCGCTTTGCTGCGTTCCCAATATATCGCCGGGACCACGCAGCTGCATATCGACTTCAGAAATTTTGAAACCATCGTTGGTTTCGGTCATGGTTTTAATTCTGGTGCGGCTGTCAGACGATAATTTATCTGAAGTCATCAGGATACAGTAGCTCTGCTCGCCACCTCTTCCTACGCGGCCACGCAACTGATGAAGCTGTGATAATCCAAACCTTTCTGAACTTTCAATCACCATCACTGACGCGTTAGGAACGTTGACACCCACTTCAATAACCGTTGTAGCGACCATGATTTGTGATTGTCCGGATGCGAAGTAATTCATAGCTGCATCTTTTTCGTCAGGTTTCATTTTACCGTGAAGCATTGTGACATCGTAATTTGAAAAATTTTCCATTACGTTTTCTAAGCCTTCCATTAGATTTTTGTAATCCAGTGTTTCAGACTCTTCGATCAGCGGATAAACGAAGTAGATTTGTCTGCCCTTGCGGATTTCTTCATGACAGAAATTGTAGACATAGGTTCGGTCTTTTTCTCTGCGATGAGCAGTGATAATCGGTTTCCTTCCAATCGGCATTTCGTCAATTATAGAAACATCCAAATCAGAGTAAAAACTCATTGCCAAAGTCCTTGGGATCGGCGTTGCCGTCATTACCAAAATGTGTGGCGGGATTCGGTTTTTAGCCCAAAGTTTTGCCCTTTGAGCAACCCCAAATCTGTGTTGTTCGTCAATGATCGCCAAACCGAGATTTTTAAACTTCACCTTGTCTTCCAAAACTGCGTGAGTTCCCACCAAAATTGTGAGTTCGCCATTTTCCAGTTCTTCGTGGATGATTTTTCGTGCAGAAGCTTTTACGGAACCGGTGAGGATATTAACCTTTATATTGGTGTCTTTTAGTAAATCTTTAATTCCGTTATAATGTTGTTGGGCAAGAATTTCGGTCGGCGCCATCAGACAACTCTGAAAACCATTGTCGAGAGCAATCAGCATCGTCAAAAGAGCAACCATCGTTTTTCCTGAACCTACATCACCTTGTAAAAGCCGGTTCATTTGAATAGGCTTTTTCATATCGAACCTGATTTCCTTTAAAACTCTTTTTTGTGCATTCGTCAGTTCAAAAGGGAGGTGGTTTTCGTAGAAACCTGTGAAGTAATCACCAACAATCGGAAACGGATTTCCGTGTGATTTTGCTTTGTGGTGTGCCTTTTTTAAGCCAAAACCTAATTGGAAAAAGAATGATTCTTCAAATTTTAAACGATTATCTGCTTTATCGAAATGCTGCTGATCTTTCGGGAAATGAATATTGAGAAACGTATGCTGTCTCGACAGAAACTGGTAATGCCGAATCATATATTCGGGAAGATTTTCCTGAATGAGATTTGGAATTTCCTTGCAGATTTTCTTCAATATATTCTGAAAGAATTTCTGATTTAAACCCCGCTTGCTGAGTTTTTCTGAGCTTGGATAAATAGGTTTTAACCTTGCGTCAGTTTCCTTGCTTTCTTCAGCCTCAATCTCCGGATGCGGCATCGAAAACTGGTTATTGAAAGCATTGATTTTACCAAAAATAAAAACTTCTTTATTTACTGGAAGCTGTTCTTTGAGCCATTTTGAATACTGAAACCAGACGAGATCCATCGTTCCGGTATGATCATTGAATTTTGCAGAAAGTCTCTTGATTTTCCCCGTCTGAATTTCCTGAACAGAAGTTATCCGTCCCTTCAGCTGAACTTCAATATTGCTTTCCTGAAGCGTTGAAACCGTGAAAATCTTGCTTTTATCCAGATACCGGATAGGGTAGAAGTTCAGAAAATCTTCCACAACAGAAATTCCCAGTACATTTTTGATGAGCTTGGCGCGTTCGGAACCGATTCCTTTCACGAATTCTATAGGAGTTTCTAAAGTCAGAACTGAATTTTTTGAAGCACGAATTTCGTCAAAATTTATAAATAAAAAAAGCTTTCAGTTTGAAAGCTTTGATTGGTTTTTGACTCCCGCAGATAATTCGGATCGGGCAGATTTTTTAAATTGAATGGATTTACAAAGATATCAACTAAAATAAATTTAATTTTTGCATTCGTGGCCGTTTATAGCCAAAACCTAGCATCCATCCGCCAAAAGCCTACTGCTCTTTTATTTTAGACTTAAATTTTCGCTGATAATCTTCCCACTCGCCCTGAGTTTTAAATTTTTTATGAAGATCGCCTGAAATAAAAACAAGATAAGGTTCCAGTTCTTTTGCAGTCAGTTCGCCCTGGAGCATTGTAATCGGGCGACCTGTTTCATCCAGCAAAGCAGTCGTAGGAACTGCATTTACGTTCATAAATTGGGTAAACTCATGAAGTGAATTTCTGCCTTTTCTTTGAGAACTGTTTTCATTTGAAAATTTTCTCCCAAAAACTTCTATTGTTTTTTTATCTTCTGCGTTGAATTTTACAGGATAGTAATTGGTGTTGAGGATTTCATAAATCACGGCATTTCCGTAGGTTTTTTTATCCATGATTTTGCATGGACCGCACCAGTCTGCGTAAAAATCAATGAGTATTTTTTTTGGTTGCGTTTTCTGTGCCTCAAGTGCCTCTTCAATGGTCATCCATTTAACCTGTGAAAATGTAAGGATGGATTGAATAATAAATAGCAGAGCAAATATTTTTTTCATAATTAATTTAAAATTAAATCATTAGCGAACCTCCTGCATGAGTTTTTTCACCCACGGAGATATCAAAATCAGTACCACTCCGGCAATCACGGCGTAGAGTCCGAGTTGTTTGTAACCTTCTGTGTAGGTAATCAGTGCATCATAATTGGTGGAACCCTCTTTAGCATCAGCCAGTCCCGCACCTATGATTCCGGCAACATACTGTCCGTAAGCGGAGGCAAGAAACCACATTCCCATCATCATTCCCTGAAGATTTTTAGTAGAAAGTTTAGTCATAATCGAGAGACCGATTGGCGACAGGCATAATTCTCCTAACGTGATAATTAAAAGCGCTATGGTGAAAAAATTTAAAGAAGTAATCCCTTGTAAATCAGCAAATAATCTTGTCGCAAAAAGTGCATAAAACCCTAATCCTAAAAAGATAAACCCGAGTCCGAATTTAATAATAGTGTTTGGCTCTATTTTCTTTTTGCTCATCCAGATCCACAGTAATCCGAGGAGTGGTGCGAGGAAGATGATGAAGAAAGCTCCTCCGGAATTGTTGACACCATTTGGGTCTAAACCTAAAAGGTCTTTATTTAAATTTTTAGCAGCGAAAATGCTTAATGAACCGCCACTCTGCTCGTAAATTCCCCAGAATATAATTGAAAATATAATGAAAATCAAAGCAGCCCAAAGTTTATTTCTTTCGGCGGCGGTCACTTTTGACATTTCGTAGAACAGATAAATCAAGGTGAGCGGGCCTACTGTCCACATAAAATAATCTGTGTATTCCGGAACGGAAACCATCAGCATTATGACAGGGATTAATGCCAGAGAAATAAGATAGACTGCGTATTTTAAAAATTTTCCACCCCGATAAATCAGATATGAAATTACTGCGTATACTACTGTAATTATTGCAAGGCTAACACCGATTTTGAAAACATCTGTTTTAAATACTGTACTGTCTAAAAATCTGATTAACATTCTTGCAATAAACAAATAGAGAAGAATTGCAGCAATTATAAATTTTGAAGTGTTTTTTTTT
>NZ_LMQH01000011.1:67392-87759 GCF_001424105.1 Chryseobacterium sp. Leaf394
GTAAATATAAAATTAACCAGACTGATGACCATTACGATTGCTGCCAAACCGAATGCAACATTCCATCTTATGCCTTCAGAGATGATGCTTCCAAACAATTCTCCTTTACCAATTGCGATGCATAAATATCCGCCGAGCAATGCTCCAAGGTTTATTCCTGCGTAGAAAAGCGAGAATCCGGCATCAGCTCTTGAGTCGTTTGGTTTGTATAGTTGTCCGACCATCGAGGAAATATTGGGTTTGAAAAAACCAGTTCCCACAACTGTAAAAGCTATTCCTAAAAAGAAGAATTGGTGAGGATCTACGGCTAAAATTAAACTTCCGACAATCATTAAAAGGCCACCCCAAAAAAGTGATTTTCTGAAACCTAAAATTTTATCGGCAAAAAGACCTCCTACAAATGTAAAAGCATACACAAATGCCTGAGTCGCACCGTACTGTAGATTGGCTTCTTTTTCATGAAAATTCAATTGCGAAATCATAAAGAAAACCAACATCCCACGCATTCCGTAGAAGCAGAATCGTTCCCACATTTCAGAGAAAAAGAGTGACCAGATCTGTTTTGGATATTTTCCTTTGAAATTCTGTATTTCGTCGAGGGTTAAGTTCATAGGGTAATGAGTAATAAGTAATTTTAAAATCTTTTACGATTCTGATCTTTTATCTTTCTGATCAAGCTCAAAACAGACTGTGTTCTGATCGATGATCTGTTCTAGTTTTTCTTCTTTCAAAACTACAGTAAAAGCGTTGGATTGGCTATACAGAAAACCTTTTCGCGTGTTTGAGCGATTATTTCCTTTATGTAGTTAAACAAAGAATATTTGGAAACTTCCATAATACGAATGTAAAAAAAACCTCTGAATAATCAGAGGTTTTATATAGTTTAAGAAAAGAATTTATTTTGCAATCTCTTCTGCCATGCCTAATTTATCATTATGCATCATTTTTTGTAGCCATGAGCTCATCACAAATAAAATTGCAGCAGCTGCACCAGTCATAATTATAAAGACCATAAAGAATTCATAAAGATTGGTAATCTGATATCCTAAAAATGAAGGATTTACTACCGGACCTGTCGTGGCTTCAGCACCAGCAGTGGGAGGTATTAGGGCACTCAGAGTTCCTGCAAACTTATTTGCAGCAGCATTGGCAAGAAACCAAGTTCCCATCAGTAGAGATGAAAGTCTTAGCGGTGCTAATTTTGAAACCATTGATAATCCGATTGGTGATAAACACAGTTCCCCCATTGTATGGATTATATAAAGTGAAATAAGCCACCACATTGAAACTTTATCATCTATTCCAAGTCCTTTCACAGCAATTGCAATAACTACATATCCTAAAGCAACTAAGGCTAAACCTAAAGCCATTTTTTTAGGAGAAGAAGGTTCTAGTTTTCTGATGTATAAAAATCCCCAAATCATTGAGAATAATGGAGCTAAAGCAATAACAGCCAAAGGATTAACAGATTGAAAGTATGAAGCAGGCATTTCCCAGCCAAAAAGACTTCTCTCTGTCTGACGGTCAGCAAATAAAGTAAGTGATGCTCCGGCCTGTTCGAAAGCTCCCCAAAAGAAAATTACGAAGAATGCCAAAATGAATACAACCATTATTCTCTGCATCTCAACTTTTGTAAGGCTTTTATCAGTTAAGATAAGAATTGGCATTGCTACCATAGCGCCGTAGATGAAATAGCTGATTATATCAATGTCACTTTTAAACATCTGCTTGAAGTTCAACATGAAAAATATGATTGCAATTGAGCCCACGATCATACCAATGCTTTTAGCATCAAGCTTTTTAACAGGTAGACCTATCGCTTTTCCTTCTTCAGATATAAGATACTTTTTCTGACCAAAAATAAATGCTACCAAACCAAGCAACATTCCTACACCTGCAGCTAGGAAACCCCATTTGAAATCCATAGAGCCACAAACCAAAGGTGAGAAAAATGCTCCCAGATTAATACCCATATAGAAAATAGTAAATGCACTGTCGATTCTTCTGTCATTCGCAGGATACAACTGTCCTACCATTGTAGAGATATTTGGTTTGAAGAAGCCATTTCCGATGATGATGGAAGTAAGACCTATCCACATTAAAGTGATTCCGCCATTTGTACCGGCAGATGCACTGAAAAACATGAAGAACTGACCGATTGCCATCAGAAGACCACCAATCACAATACTTCTTCTGTTTCCTAAAAACTTATCACAAAGATACCCTCCTAAAAGTGGTGTCAGATAAACTAATCCTGTATAACTTCCGTATATTTCAGATGCATCTGCATCTTTCATCAGTAATACTTTGGTCATAAACAGAATAAAGATGGCTCTCATTCCATAATAACTGAACCTCTCCCACATTTCCGTGAAAAATAGAAAGTAAAGACCTTTAGGATGACCTTTCTTTTGTGCTGTATCCATATATACTTGTTAAATTTTTGTTAAGACCCACAAATATAGTTTTTTTTGGGTTTTTGGCAAGTTTTAATTTTTATTTTAAACAAAAAAGCTGCAGATCATTTCTGCAGCTTCTGATATATTAGTTTGATTAGATTTTAATGCCCGCTGTCTTTCATGATTCTGTTGAGTCTTTTCAACATGAGAAGCCCTAAGACAGTTGCAAATATCAAAAGTCCGAAATTTACCATAAAGTAGTTAGACTTGTTATCGTAACTGTACCATGTGCTTGCTAAAATTCCGGAAAGCTTATTTCCCACAGAATTGGCAAGGAAAAATCCACCCATCATCAGTGCAGTAAGTCTTGCTGGGGAAAGTTTAGATACAAACGAAAGTCCCATAGGTGAAAGACAAAGTTCACCCACGGTAATTACTCCATAACTCGCAACCAGCCACCATGGCGAAACTTTTACGGCACCGTTTTCTCCCGCTGAAACTGCCAGAACCATAACCAGACATGAAAGTGCAGAAATGAAAAGTCCCAGAACGATTTTTGTAGGAGTCAGCGGTTCTTTTCCTCTTTTTCTTAAAAATGCCCAGAATCCAACGATGACAGGAGTTAAAGCTATCACCCAAAACGGATTAATAGACTGAAATAATTCGGTATTGTAAAGGAAAATTTTGCTGTCAGGATTTTGCTCTAAAGAAGCTCTTTTTTCCGGCGATATATTTTTAAAATAGACATCCTTGCCCTGTTCTTTGATGGCTTTTCCATCTTTGTCTTTTTGAGATTGATACTGGTCATCATAAACTGGAACTTCCTTTGTTTCATAACCTTTCCCGTCTACCATGTAGATTTCTTCCAAAGGTTTTTCAAGTGAAGTGGAAACGCTTCTGTCAGTGTAATAATTGGCCCATCTTGTCAGTGCCGTTCCGTTTTGTTTAAAAACTGCCCAGAAAAACATACTGATCATAAATACGGATAAAAGAGCTCCGATGGCTGCTTTTTCATTTGGTTTAGCTTTGAAATACAGTGAACCGTAAAAATAAATTACAGGAACGCAGGCGAAAATAAAGGCGTCCGTACTGTCGCTTCCAAAAATACTGCTTGGAACAAACCATCCAACTACTCCAAATAAAATTGCCGGCAAAAATACCTTCATTAAAATTTCAGAAAGCTTGGTATCACCTTCCTGTACGGGCTTCATCTGAGCAGCGTGGATATAATGTTTTCTTCCGATGGTGAAAATGACCATTCCGATCAGCATTCCGACACCGGCAGTGATAAAAGCTTCGCCCCAGCCGTATTTATTTCGCATGAAAGCGGCAATAAGGTTGCAGATAAACGCACCGATGTTGATTCCCATGTAGAAAATATTGTACCCCGAATCTTTATTAGCTTTGTATGGTTCTTCAGAATATAAATTTCCAAGTAAAGTGGAAATGGTAGGCTTGAAAAATCCGTTTCCGATAATAATTAATGCCAATGAAGAGTAAAATAAAGTCAGATCCTTAAAAACGCCCATCCCAATGTATCCTGCAGCCATTAAAAATCCGCCGAGATAAATTGATTTTATGTATCCTAAAACTCTGTCTGCCAAAAATCCACCGATAAAAGGTGTGAGATAAGTTAATGCGATATAAGTTCCGAAAATGTCGTCAGCAGTTTTGTCGGGTAAACCGAGACCGCCTTTTAAACCGGCAGGTTCGATAACGTAGAGAACAAAAATTCCAAGAATTAAATAATATCCGAAACGTTCCCACATTTCTGTGAAAAACAAAAAGGGTAATCCTTTTGGATGTTTGGTTTTCATGAGTATATTTTTTACAATTTCACAAATATAATTTTTTTAAAATAATATTTGAATTTTATTAACTTTGAGTAAATAAAAGATTAAATGGAAACTACGATAAAAGATATTGAAAATAATTTGGAGACTTTGCCTAAAGAATTTTTGCATCAGGTCAATGATTTTATTGATTTTCTTAAGTATAAACATTATAAAGATGTGGAGTATGAAGTTCCTGAATGGCAAAAAGATGAAGTAAGAAGAAGAGTGAAGTATGCGCAGGAACATCCTGAAAGTTTGATTTCTGAATCTGAAATGGATAACTATTTAAATGATTTGGAAAGTGGCAACTAAATTAATTTACAGCCATTTTGTAAAACGGGATTTAAAAGAAATAAACAATTGGTACAGAAAAATTAATAAAAAACTTGCGAATCAATTTATTCAGGAATTTCTTTCAAAAATTAATTATATCAAAGGAAATCCTTTTTTATGTGAAATTAAATATGACAGAAACAGAATAGTCTTCCTAAAGAAATTCCCTTATGGAATTCATTATTGTTATAACGAAGGCAAAGATTTAATTGAAGTATATTCTGTTTTCCACACCTCAAGAAATCCCGATCAATGGATTGATAGGCAATAAAAATTCCGAACCTCAATCTGAGATTCGGATTTTTTTATATTCCATCTTCCAACTTCCTACAGATTCTCCAAAATAAAATCTGTCATTTTCTGATAGAGCTGCGGTCTCGTCTGTCCGCCATAAATACCGTGGTTTTTATCCGGATAAGCCATAAATTCAAACTGTTTTTTGTTTTGAATCAAAGCTTCAGAAAATTCCATTGAATTCTGGAAGTGTACGTTGTCATCGGCTGTTCCGTGGATTAACAGGAATTTGCCTTTCAGTAAATTCGCATAAGTTGTAGGTGAATTATCATCGTATCCCGCCGGATTTTCCTGAGGTGTCAGTAAAAATCTTTCTGTATAGACAGAATCGTAGTATCTCCAGTTTGTCACCGGTGCCACCGCAATTCCAGTCTTAAAAACGTCAGCACCTTTCGTCAATGCTAAACTCGCCATGTATCCTCCAAAACTCCATCCGAAAATTCCGATTCTTGATTTATCGATGTACGATTGATTTCCAAACCATTTTGCAGCAGTGATCTGATCTTCGATTTCGTATTTTCCTAAGTTTTTGTAGGTAACTTTTTTAAATTTTGCTCCTTTGTAACCCGTTCCACGTCCGTCTACACATGCTATGATGTAGCCTTTCTGAGCCAGCATTTCAAACCAGAATGTGTTTCCATTATCCCATGAATTTGAAACCTGCTGCGAGCCCGGACCGGAATATTGGTACATAAACAAAGGATACTTTTTATTTTTATCAAAGTTTTTAGGCTTAATAATCCATGCATTCATCTGATCTCCCGCTTCGTTTGGAATCGTAATGAATTCTTTTACGGTGAAATTATCCTGCTGCAGTTTTTGTAACTGAGCTTCGTTGTTCTGAAGTTCTTTCAGTTGCTTTCCGTTGCCATCTTTCAATACAAAAGTGTAAGGTTTTGCAACGGTGGAAGAGGTTTCAATAAAATAATTATAGTTTTTGCTGAAATTCGCAGCGTTGTTGCCTTCGGCATTCGAAATCAACTGAGATTTTCCGTTTTGTATATTGATTTTGGAAACCACTTTATTGATGCTTCCTTTTTCAGTTGTCTGAACGAAAACTTCTTTGGTTTTAGGATTAAATCCATAATATTCTGTCACTTCCCAGTTTCCTTTGGTAATCTGCTTTTTCAGTTTGCCGTCTTTGTCATACCAGTACAAATGTCTGAATCCATCTCTTTCAGAAGCCCAAAGAAAAGAATTGTCTTCCATGAATTCCAAAGTCACATTGTCTGTGTCGATCCACTTGTCATCGGTTTCTGTGAACAGTTTTGTCGCCTGTCCGGTTTTTGTGTTGACTTTTAAAACATCCGATGCATTCTGAGTTCTTTGTGAAGTAATCAAAACAATTTCGTCCGGATTTGAAGTCTGAATTACATTCGGAATGTAATAATTTTTAAAACTGTCTAAGTTTACTTTGGTTTTTTTCCCGTCAGACAACTGATAGATATGCGCCGTTGCAATTGAGTTTTTTTCGCCTGCTTTTGGGTATTTGTAACGCATTTCTGTAGGGTAAAGAGATTTCCCGTACATCGGAATGTAAATTTCCGGAACATCAGTTTCCACCAGTTTTACAAATAAAATATCTTGTGAATTTTTAGTCCATTCATATAATCTTGCGTGCCCGAATTCCTCTTCATAAACCCAGTCTGCCAAACCGTTCAGTACTTTATTTTTTACGCCATGCTGCGTAATCTGAGTGATTTTTCCTGAATTTAAATCCTGATAAAACAGGTTGTTGTCTACAATAAAAGAAATTTTTGTAGCATCAGGAGAAAATCTTGGCTCCTGAACAGCTTTTCCTTCATTCAGACTAACGGTTTTTCCTGATTTTAAATCTTTAATATCGTATTTTCCTAAAAAAGAATGTCTGTAAATCGGCTGACTTTCTTTCAGCAACAGAATTTTAGATTCGTCATCAGAAAATTCATAGCTTTCGAAACTTCCGTCTACTAAATTCCCTTCTTTCTGAGAGGTTTTATAAGAGTATTTTGCGATTCCGCCCTGCTCAATAACCAGATAATTTTCACCGTTTTTCATTGAGGCAATTCCGGCGATGCCTTTTCCGCGGTAATAACCTGAATATATTTTGTCTAAAGTAATTTCCTGAGCGTTCAGACTTTGTAAAACAGCAGCGATGCTGAGGGTAAGTATAAGTTTTTTCATTTTTAAAATAAAAGGATTCCAAATATAACATTTTTAATAAAATCTTTTGAGAATGAATATCAAAACTTCGTTTTGGCAAAAAAATTGGAGTAGACGTTTCATTAAATAAACAATTATGGAAACGAATAACGAGAAGAAACTCAACCGCTACGAACTTACAAATGAAATCTTATATACCGGCTTCGCAGACTTCGCCGCTGCCGAACTTTACGCAAAAGAAAATAACGGAAAACTGATGGAAGTGGCTTTCAAGGATGGTAACGACAATCCCGTGGAAACATCCGAAGCAGATCTGATTGAAAAGAAATTACATTATTTTGTGGATGCAGGTCCTGAATATAAATTTATCCACTCATCAGATGAAGGTTTTAAACAGTATGCTGATGAACTTCAAAAGATAAAAGCTAAACTGACTCAGTCTCCGCCGGATGAAAGATACCTTGCCAATTTTGAAATTGAAAATGCTGAAGATCCAATTGTGGTTCTGAAAAATGACCAGTTTGAATCAGTAACGTCAAGAGAGCGTTCAAAATATTTGAAA
Organism: Chryseobacterium sp. Leaf394; assembly: GCF_001424105.1. Taxonomy (GTDB): domain Bacteria; phylum Bacteroidota; class Bacteroidia; order Flavobacteriales; family Weeksellaceae; genus Chryseobacterium. Next base: position 74,958 of record NZ_LMQH01000011.1, read on the forward strand.
CATGCCAATGTTTATGAAATTGCAGTTTCAAAACCGAAAGCGCAGGCATAAAATCAATCTATCATAAGCAAATCAGCCCGAACGTTTCGTTCGGGCTGATTTATTTATAAGATTTTGTTAGCATTATTCTTAACCTTAACCTCAACCTAAGCTTTAACCTCAAGATTATACAGCATTTTATAATATTCGTCAGCCATACGGTCAGAATTGAACTGATCTTTCACGTCATTCATGGCGTTGTACTGTATTTTTCTCCATTTATCAGGACTGTCGTAGTACGTCGGAAGAATTTCTTTTTCAAGGATTTCGTAGAGTTTGTTTAAATCATAGTTATCCTGCTCATAAATGCTCATGTTGGCATAATCCGCTTTCGGAACAACGAACGAGTTTTCGCCGTGTTTCGCATATTCCGGAATCCAGCCGTCGTCTGTAGAAAGGTTGACACTTCCGTTCATAGAAGCCGTCATACCTGAAGTTCCGGAAGCTTCTCTCGGTACACGCGGATTGTTGAGCCATAAATCTGAACCCTGTTTTAAAGATTTACTCAAAGCCAGTTCATATCCGGTTAAAACCGCCATATTTTTATTGTTTTTACTTTCTTCTACCAGAGAATTAAAGGTAGAAATAGCAGAATAGTCCATTGGATAAGGCTTTCCGGCCCAAATCATCTGAATTGGATATTTTGGATGATTTAATAGTTTGTAAAATCTTGATTTATCGTGTAAAAGCAAATCTGCTCTTTTGTATCCTGCAAATCTTCTTGCCCAGACAATGGTGAAAATATTCGGATCAAAAAGATTTCCGGTTTGGTCTGCCACAATCTTGAAAAGTCTCTTTTTTAAAAGCTTTTTGCGGTAGTCAAACATGGTTTCATTATTTTCATCCTTTGCATTATACAAAGGCTTGTCGCTCCAGTATTTGAATTCCTGTGCGTTGGTGATTGATTTAATTTCACAAATGCCATCGTATTTACTCCACATTTCACGCGAAACCTCACCGTGAAGCTGCGAAACACCGTTGGCAACTTTTGCCATTTTCAGTGCACACAGCGAGTGATTGAATCTCTCATCATCAGAACCCTCAATTTTGCTCACTTCTTCAAGACTTAAACCGGAAAAGTATGACATCTCATGACAAAGTCTTCTGTTGTGTTTTTCGTTTCCGGCTTCTTCCGGAGTATGTGTTGTGAAAACAAGTTTTTCTTTCACTTTACTTAAATCTCCATTGAATTTTTTCAGTAAATGAAACGCTGCCGGCAAGCCGTGTGCTTCGTTCAAATGATAGATATCTCTTTCGATATTCATTTCTTCCAGAAGTCTTGCGCCACCTTTTCCTAAGAGAATGTACTGAGCCAGTTTTGTAGATTCGTTGGCGTCATACAGTTTGTGAGAAATGGTTTTTGAGATGTGGTCATTTTCAGGAACATCAGTCGACAGAAAGAACATCGGTGCTGTATTAAAAGTCTCAGGATCAAGATAAAAAACCTTTACCCAAACCGGTGCACTGTGAATTTCGATCTGAAATTTGATGCCTGTATCTTCCAGAAAACTGTACATTTTCTTCGTCCACGTTGGCTGAAGTGTCTGATCGTGATTTCGTGCCTGATCGTAATAACCGAATTTCCAGAGAATTCCGATTCCTATAAGATCCTGCTTCAGATTATAGGCACTTCTCATGTGCGAGCCAGCCAAAAACCCGAGACCACCGGAATATATTTTGAGAACCTGCTCGATGGCAAATTCCATTGAAAAATAAGCGACTTTTTTTGTGTATTGCTGGTTGACAGCGTAAGGTATTTTGAAGTTTTTGAAATCCATTCTGTATTAATAAATATTTAGATATTGAACAAATGTAATTATTATCGAAATAAATCGATTGTTAAATAATTAATAATTTAAAATTTTAAAATCATTTCAATTAAAAAAATCACTACATTTAGCTTGTAAATTTTTGATAATCAAAATGTTTACCCTTGAGTCAGTTTTGTAATTCTGCTAAAATTTAAGCTCATGAAAAAGACTTTTTCCGATGAAGATCTTGTAAAAAATATGAGTCTTTATCATCTCAACAGACATCTTAAAAAGAAGCCGATAGAAAAGTATCACCGCAGCATAGACGCCTCTGCTCTGCACGACCGTGAGAAGTACAAAAAGAAAGCCGAGATTTTGCTGCTCAATTCGTTTATGCACCATTTTCCTGATGTGAAGTTTGAAAATTTTACCTGTGAAAGCCCTGATTTTATCGCAAAACTGAATGGTAAAAAAATCGGAATAGAACTCACGGAAGTAATCAATCATCTGGAAATGAAAAAGGTAGAAAGCTGCCTCAACAAAATTTTCCGTCAGGCAGAAATATTATTGGAACAGGAAGACACTACGAAATATCGTGGTGTTTATTTTTTGGAATTTAATACACATTTTAAATTAGACAACCCTCAGTTTCAGCAGGAAATTATTTTAGATATTTACAAAAGCATCCGCAAGAAAAAGCCGGTTGGCTGTGTGAAAAAAATCAGAAAATCAAGCCACCGCAGAAATGTTTTTATTACCCACGAGTATACGCTTAATCTTTTTGACGAATTGTGTTCTGAGAAAATTTTAGAGCTCATCGAAAAGAAAAACGAAAAATTCCCGTATTATGATAATTCTGTTGATGAATGCTGGCTGGTGATCGTTTCAGATATGAATTCTCTGGCGTCGAGATATACTTTTATTCAAAACAGAGAACACTTGGATGAGGTAAAAAGTCCTTTCCACAAAATTTTTCATCTCGAAAATCTTTGCGGAAATATAACGAGTATAAAATCGTAGAAATTCGTTGGTTTTATTAAAAATTAACAAATTAAATTCAAAATCCTTATCCTTTTTTTGTAAAGGTTTAAATATTTGTTTAAATTTGATACGAACTAATACGCAGGGGTATGAAAAAAACTATACTGTTTCTATTAATCATCATTTCAAATTTCTATTATTCTCAGGGAGATTGCATCACGGCATTAGGTGTTTGCGGAAATTCGACAATTACATACAGTCCGACAGGTATAGGAGCTGTGGACGAGAGTTTAGGCGACTGTCTCAGTACAGGCGAGCACAATTCTATCTGGTACAAATTTAAAATTGCCACGAGCGGAACTCTGACGTTTGTGATCAATCCTGTGGATCCAACGGTAGATTATGACTGGGCTGTGTACGGACCCAATACAACTTGCGGAAGTCTGGGTTTCCCAATCCGCTGCAACGCTGCAACTGTAATTGGTGTAAATCCTGATACCGGTTTAAATATGACCAGCACAATAACCAGTGCAGCAGGAGGATCTCTGACGCCTTACTGCAAGTACATGGATGTTGTTGCGGGTGAAACCTATTATTTATATCTTGATAATTTTCAGGGAGGAGCAAGTACAAATGTTTCGCCTTTTACACTTACATGGGGCGGCACAGCTACATTAGCATCACCATTTACAGATCCGGCTATACTTCAGTTTCCGCTTGTGCCACCAGGAACTCCGGCGGCAAATCCATCTGATCCGAGAGAAGTGTTAATCTGTATCAATCCTGCAGTTTTCAATTTCAGTTCACTAACCCCAGGAATTTTAAATGGGAACAGCAATTTTGTAGTTTCTTATCATTATAATCAAAATGATGCTATATCGGGAGCAAGTCCAATTACGACGCCTATTACAGTAAATACAACCACTGTATATTATTACAGCGTGCATTATCAGGATCCTACCAACCCGACCAATCCTATCAATTATTGCAGGGAAACTGGTAAATTTAAATTTAAACTGGGTTCAATTTCTGCCTATGACGGGAATCTTGAGGTCTGTTCAAATCCCGGAACTCCTAATTTTGGCACATTTAATCTTGAACTTGCAGACGTCACTCTTCAGTCAGGAGCGATAAAAAAATACTATGCTACACTGGCAAATGCTCAGGCAGGAACCAATGAAATTTCTCCTGCTACAGCATATATCTCAGCAAGCGGAGAGGTTTATGTAAGGGTTTCGGATCTGGCGGGGTGCTATACTATTGTAAAGATTACGCTGAAAATAGTTCCGCCAAAATATTCCACTGTTTTAAAAGATCAGGTGATCTGTATAGATGACCGTGCAACACTGGATGCGGGGCCCGGTTTTACTTCTTATCAGTGGAGTACCGGCGATACAACTCAGGTGGTCTCTGGTCTTCCGGTTGGAAATTATTGGGTAATTCTGCAGACAGGAAACTGTTTTGCTCTTCAGAATGTAAACGTTTTGCCTTATAAACAGCCTGTTATTACAAGCATTGATATTTCTTTTCAGAAAGTTGTGGTGAATGTAAGTGGCGGAAAAGCACCTTATAAATACTCTATGGACGGCACAAACTGGCAGGATTCAAATACCTTCACAGGAGTGAAAAGAGGCGAGCAGACTGTTTATGTGAAAGACGCCAACGACTGCGAGGAAGTTGAAATCCAAATTACAGTTCCAAATATCGTCAACGCGATTACACCAAACGGTGACGGACTGAACGATTACGTTGACTATTCTGCTTTGGCTTACAAAACAAATCTTGTCTTTACCGTTTACGACAGATATGGAAATCAGCTCTTTGTAGCAGATAAATTCAATGACTACAGATGGGACGGAACTGCAGGAAACAAAAAAGTGCTCACAGGAAACTACTGGTTCTCATTTACCTGGACTGAGCCGAAGAAAAACAATATTCCTGTAAAATATTCAGGATGGATTTTATTGAAAAACCGGGAATAACTATAAATAATTGATTGATAAAAGCCATTTCGCAAGAAATGGCTTTTGTTATTTGAAAACTTTAACGTCTTTAAAATAATCTGAGAGATAAAGAATTTTTCCGCAGTCGGAAAATTGTATTACTGTACAGATTTCATTCTTATACATGCCTTTTCCATACATGTATCCTAAAGAGTGGGTTTGATAAAAATATTTTTCATTTCCAAGATTAAAAATTTCGGAAACACTCCATTCAATTTTCTCATAACGTCTGAAAATAGCTCTGAATAGGGCAAGAATTCTGCTTTTCCCTGAGATTTCCTTTGCTGGAGGAATAGAAATTACAGTTTCATCAGTAAACCATTTTTCGAGCTTTTCAATATTCAGGGAGTTTAAGTCCTGCATAAAATGGCTTATCTTACAATTCATAGGCGGCAATTTACCATAATATACGTGAAAAATAGTAAATTGGATTTACCAAATTTTGGAGATAGAACTAGATTAAATTATCCAAATTAAAATTATTTCAATGGAAAATTTCAAAATACGGATCAACAGAGGTATAATATCTGAACAATTTCTAAAAAGAAGTATCTCAGATTTTCATGACGCCTGCCAATATATTTCAAAGCTGCCGTATAAAAGAAATTCAGATAAAAATAATATCCTGTGTGTATTTGATGATCTGGGCGGAACCTGCAGTACGAAACATGCGACGTTACGAAAACTTGCTCTGGAAAACGGTCATACTGAAATAAAACTGATTCTTGGAATCTTTAAAATGGATGCAGAATATACTTGGAAAATTAAAAATACTTTAGAAAAATTTAATCTGAATTACATTCCGGAAGCTCACAATTATCTGAAAATCGATGATGAATATTTTGATTTTACCAAACCTGAATCAGATTATCTTCAGTTTAAATCTAAATTATTGATTGAAAAGGAAATAGAATTTGATGAAATTATTGATGAGAAGATATCCTTTCATAAAGATTTTCTTAAAAAGTGGATTGCTGATCAAAATATCCATTGTAGCTTAGATGAAATCTGGAATATCAGAGAACAGTGCATCAAAGATTTACAGGGAAATGATGATAGCGAAATTCAAAATTCTTCGCCCGTCTGCTATCTGAACAGTCCCGAAATCCGTGATGAATACAAACAATAGATTCAATCGATTTAGAATTTATATTAAATTGATTATCTTTGCACCCACAAATTTTAATCATCCTAAATGTCTCATATTCACAGAACTGCCGCATTTCACACCCTTGGCTGCAAATTAAATTTTGCAGAAACATCTACCATTGCCCGTCAACTGACAGATGCAGGTTACGATAAGGTGAGTTTTGATGACAGAGCAGATGTTTATGTAATCAATACCTGTTCGGTTACTGAAAATGCGGACCGTGAATGTAAACTTCACGTAAAACGCGCCATGAAAGCCAATTCCGAAGGTTTGGTGGTGATTGTCGGTTGTTATGCTCAGCTGAAACCTGAAGAGATTTCTCAGATTACCGGAGTTGATCTGGTGCTTGGAGCCAAAGAAAAATTTAACATTCTGAGCTATCTTGATGATTTGGAAAAGTCTGAAAGCGAAGGTGTTGTCCATTCATGTGAAATAGAAGAAACCGATTTTTTCATCGGGAGCTATTCAATTGGAGACAGAACCAGAGCTTTTCTGAAGGTTCAGGACGGTTGTGATTATAAATGTACTTATTGCACCATTCCTTTAGCGAGAGGGATTTCCCGTTCAGACACCATCGAAAATGTTCTGCAAAATGCCAGGGAAATTGCAGCGAGAGATATCAAAGAAATTGTTTTAACCGGTGTCAACATTGGCGATTACGGAAAAGGCGAATTTGGAAACAAAAGACACGAGCATACTTTTTTAGATTTAATCAAAGAATTGGATCAGGTTGACGGCATCGAAAGAATCCGTATCTCATCCATTGAACCGAATCTTCTGAAGGATGAAAGCATCGAACTGGTTTCTAAAAGCAAAAGTTTTGTTCCCCATTTTCATATTCCTTTACAATCCGGTAGCGATGATTTGCTGAAAAAAATGAAACGCCGTTATCTTACGAAATTATACAGCGACAGAGTCAATAAAATCCGCGAAGTCATGCCTAATGCCGCAATTGGCGTAGACGTCATCGTAGGCTTTCCTGGAGAGACAGAAGAATTATTTATGGAAACCTATAATTTCCTCAATGAGCTTCCCATAAGTTATCTCCACGTTTTCACCTATTCAGAAAGAGAAAATACCGAAGCTGCAGAAATGGACGGAGCAGTTCCGATTCCTGAAAGAAAAAGACGCAACAAAATGCTGAGAATCCTTTCAGAAAAAAAGAAGATGTCATTTTATCAAACCCAGCTTGGACAGACGCTTCCTGTGCTTTGGGAACACGAAAATAAAGACGGAAAAATGTACGGCTTCACAGAAAATTATGTGAGGGTACAAAAAGATTTTGATGCTGCGTGTGTTAATCAGATTGAGTTTTTGAAACTTGAAAACATCTTGCCAGATGGCACGGTTTCTGTCAGGTCATCATTCGAAAGTTTTTTAGCAAAAGCATAGTCTGTTTGTTTTAATTCTACTAAATTTATTCTTTAACGATTTTAAAATCTACATTCTTATGAGAGATAAGTTTTTATCTTGGGGTTTGGTATTGGTGATTGTGACATGGATTGTCGCATTGCTCATCAAAGCCCATTACTGGATTCCGATATTTTTAACTGCAGTTTATGCACTTGGAGTTTACAATACTTACCAAACCAAACACGCTATTCTACGAAACTTTCCTGTTCTGGGTTATTTCAGATACTTTTTTGAAGGAATTTCTCCTGAGATGCAGCAGTATTTTATTGAAAGAGAAACGGATGGCAAACCTTTTCCGAGAAATCAGCGGTCTGCAGTGTACAGACGTTCAAAAAATCTGAGTGATACAGTACCTTTCGGAACGCAGCTGGAAGTAAATCACAGAAAATATGAAGGAATAAAACACTCCATCTATGCCAAATCTCCAAAGGAAGAACTGCCGAGAGTTTTGGTGGGTGGTGAACAGTGTACGCAACCCTACAATGCCTCATTATTTAATATTTCAGCAATGAGTTTTGGTGCATTGAGCGACAGAGCTCAGATTTCGTTAAACAGAGGAGCCAAAAAAGGAAACTTTTATCACAATACAGGAGAAGGAGGGATTTCTCCGCATCACATGGAAGGTGGAGATTTGTGCTGGCAGATCGGTACAGGATATTTCGGATGCAGGGATGACGAAGGAAATTTTAACCCGGATTTATTCACCAGATATGCCACACTTCTCAATGTGAAAATGATTGAAATTAAATTGTCCCAAGGCGCAAAGCCCGGCCACGGCGGTGTTTTACCTGGAGTGAAAAATACACCTGAGATTGCTAAAATCCGTCACGTACAACCTGGTTTGACGATTGTTTCACCACCATCACATTCATCATTTTCTGATGCCGCAGGTTTGCTGCAGTTTGTACAGCATTTACGAGAACTGTCTGGTGGGAAACCGGTCGGTTTCAAGCTGTGCATTGGTGATACTAAAGAATTTGAAGACATCTGCGTTCAGATGAATGCACTTGAAATTTATCCTGATTTTATCACTGTCGATGGAGCAGAAGGAGGAACCGGTGCCGCACCACCAGAGTTTTCCGATGGAGTAGGAATGCCCCTGGAACCGGCTTTGATTTTTGTCAACAGAACACTTAAAAATTATGATTTAAGAGAAAAATTAAGAATCATCGCCAGCGGAAAAGTGCTTACAAGCTTGGATATCTTAAGAGCCGTAGCCATGGGAGCAGACATGTGCAACAATGCTAGAGGATTTATGTTTTCTCTGGGTTGCATCCAGGCGTTGAGATGCAATAACAATAACTGCCCAACGGGTGTTGCCACGCAGGACAAAATGTTAATCAAAGGTCTTGATGTCACAGACAAAGCCGAGAGAGTATATCATTTCCACAAAAATACGCTGCACACATGTAACGAATTAATCGCTGCAGCTGGAAGAGAATCTTACGAACAGGTCGATGCCTCGATGTTTATGCGGGGTGATGAGTTTGAGCATCTTTCAGACCATTATTTCCCGGATATTTTAGGAAATGTGAGAAAATAAATGATTGTTATTAAAAGTTTTGATGCGCCTCTTTCAGCCCGAATTTATCCTGAGTTATGTCGAAGGATTCCCGCTTCTTTGTGCCTGCGCTTTTGCCTGCGCTTACAAAAGGAGCTCCATTAAGGTCGGGGCATGCGGGATTCGGCTTCATATTAATCATAAAAAAATGCTTCGTTTTTGGCGAAGCATTTTTTTGTGAATATAATTTTAGAAATTTAATCCTTTGTATCAGCCTGTAAGCATTTAATAGGGATTCCATTTTTTGATGATTTTTGAAGCTGTGTCAATCATTTCCAGATCCCATTTTTCTATTTCGAAATAGTTAAAATGATAATTCTTAATGATTTCAGGATTAACAGAATCAAACAGAAGTTTGGTGAGCTTCGTCTGATCTTCATAAAGCAAAAGATCTTCAAGTGGTTTTCCTGTAATCTGATTTTTTTTCTTCCAGTTTTTTTTCAAGAAAGAGTTTACTTCTGAAGCATTCACTATTTGTCTTACTTTTTTAAAATCATTCAGGAAATTTGTTGTATCAGATTTCTCAGTCAGAGTATGTCCCAGTCTTTCAATAATTATATATTCCAATTGATGGCAAACTGACAGGACTTTAGGTAAAACTTCCAGTATTTCCCGTGGGATACTGTCGTCATGCGTATCCCGACGAATCCGTTTTTCTTCAGTATAAGAACTGTTTTCCCAGCTTCCACCTGAAAGATGTATCTCCCTGACTTTTTCCAGAGGGTACATAGCCACAAGTTCCAGGATATCAATATTAAAATTAACTGCCTGACAATATAAATTATGAAGATCCAAAATTAAAAAGCCATCAATATCTTCTATCAGTTTTTCCAGGAATTCACCCTGTTCTTTGACATCATCCGCAGAAAATGAAAATGCCAGATTTTCAATCCCAATGGGGATTTCAAGGGCATCCTGAAGCCTCAGAAGCCTGTCTTTCCCAAGTTGTAAAATTTTAGAATGCAGAGGTACCGGAAGCGGAATTCCCTGATGGAAATTTTCAGTATTCATAAAACCGAAATGCTCCGTTATATGATTATAATTTCGCTTTTTGGTCTCGCTTTTAAGTTTTTCTATCCAGTGTTCCTGTCTGTCAGTCCATTTTGCATCGAATAGTGAGTAGTAAACGCCATGACCGATTAAACGGTTGTTTTCAGAATAAAAATCCAGCAATCCGCTTAACCATTTGGGCTCGTCTGCATGATAGAATGTATCAAAAGACCATTCTAAAATATCAATCTCATTGTTTTCCAATAAAGGTAAAACAGCAGAAACAAATTCTGTTTCCGCCATCATTGCGGTTCCTAATAAAGGTTTATTATTCATTATCCCATTCCGCAAGCTACACAAACCCATCTGTTTTTTACAGTATCTCTTTGGGCAGTAGGTTGTGTTTTTGCTGTATCCGGAGCTTTGGTTTTTACTGCTTTTTTAACAGCTTTTTTCTGTACTTTTTTGGCTGGTTTTGAGGATTGAGCAGCAACACTTACTGTTACTAAACTCGCCAAAAGTAATGCTGGAATTTTCATATTTTTCTTTTTTCAATATTAAACAACTATTATTCCCTAAAATTTACAATTAATTGACCTTTAAGATAAGAATTATTTATTAATCTGTTTTAAATTACAGAAAAATATTGTTGAAATTATAAGATAAAAAAAATCCGCCTCGAATGTGAGACGGATTTCTTTTTGATTTTTTCGAAATTTTAATCCTGAGTAGCCATATTTCTCGGAGTAGACTTATATACCTGAAGATTAAAGATAAATGTTGTGTTTCTGAATGGGGAAGTATACTGAGTTCCGAAATTGTAGTGCTCATCCCGTGCATAAGCTGCTTTAGAAGGAACGATAATCACCCCCTGAAGATTATAATTTTCTGAATCAGCCTGGTCAAAAGCTTTAAATTTTCTGATAGCTTCCTGAAAACCTTCCATTTCGTAGAAGCTTTTAGGTTTTCCGCTTGCTGTTCGCGTAGAAGTTTTTGAATAATAAAAAATAGGGTCTGAAACCGGATTTCCTGTTTCATCAAGTGGTGAAAATCCTGAAAAATTTGAATTTGTAAGGAATGATGTGTTTCCGTCAGTATTTCCTGCTAAATAAGCTTTAGCTCTCATCATGATTCTCATCACATCCGTATCACCGATTGTAGTTCCGGGATTAGGTTGTCCTGTAGCTCTTATAATATAAATCGCTCCCGAAGGTGTTGTCTGCGGGTTTAATGCGCTCAGTTTCGTTTCGTTATCATCAGCCGTATCAGTACTGCTGAATGGTTTGATGTTTCCTTTTGCATCCAGATAGTTATTTTCCATAAACTTCTGAATTGCCTCATTGTCATAGGTATTCTGAAGATTAATATCCTCAGGTTCTTTATAAGTTTCTACTTCATCGTCTTTTTTACATGCTGAAAAACAAAGTGATCCGGCGAGTACATACAAAAATATTTTCTTCATTTTAAAAACTTTACTTACTTTACAAATAATTATCGACAAAAGTATAAAAAAAAATATGAGAATAGATAAATTTTTGTGGAGTATTCGGTTTTATAAGACAAGAACAGTCTCAGCAGATGAAATCAAAAAAAACAGAGTAACCATTGGAGGCACGGTGGTGAAGGCTTCAAGGGATGTGAGAGAAGGTGATATTATTCAGATCAGGAAAAATCAGATTGATTACAAAATTAAAGTTTTACAAATCCCTACAAGCAGAATGGGAGCCAAACTGGTTCCGTTACATATTAAAGACATCACCGATAAAGAACAGATTGAATTGCTCAAGCTTCGCCGTGAATCTCAAAACTATTACAGAGGTAAAGGGGAGGGCAGGCCTACAAAAAAAGACCGGCGAGATATTGATGATTATTCCGGGAACGACATCGATCCTGATTTTACAGATTGGGACGACTTCTTTGGTGAATCTGATGCAGACGAGAAAAATGAAGACTAATTATATTAAAACTTTACCTCACAGGTAAAGTTTTTCTTTTATTTCAGAAACAATATTCTCCGGATTTTTGCCGTCAGTACTGATCATAAACTGCGCTTTGGAATAAAATGCATTACGTTCAAATAAATGTTTTGCAATGAACTCAGGTAAATCTTCTTCCGAAATTTTCGCCACCAGAGGTCTTTTTTCTTTTTGCCTGGAAAGTCTGGCGACAAGTGTGCCGATATTTGCTTTCAGAAAAATGCTTTTAGAATTCAGATTTATAATTTCCATATTGTTGTAATAAGCCGGAGTTCCGCCCCCAAGGCTCAATACAACGTTTTCTTCAGTTGCAAGAATTTCTTCCAAAACTTCTCTTTCTGTCTTTCTAAAGAAAATTTCTCCCTTTTTTTCAAAAATTTCGGGTATTGTCATTTTTAAACGCTTAGAAATCTCTCTGTCGAGGTCTAAAAGTTTAAAATTTATTTCGTCGCTTAAGATTTTGGAAATGTGAGATTTGCCGCTCCCCATGTATCCGACCAGTGAAATTATCATGAAATTATTTTAAACAAATTTGCAAAAAAGTTTTGAGATAACGAAAAAAGCTATATCTTTGCACCACTAAAAACAAGGGACATTACTTAACGGTGAAACTTGATAATAAAGTGACCGACTCGGTAGCTCAGCTGGTAGAGCAATACACTTTTAATGTATGGGTCCTGGGTTCGNTAGCAAAAATGAATTACTTTTCTGTAATTTTTTTTGCCTGCGTGGTGAAATTGGTAGACACGCCATCTTGAGGGGGTGGTTTCCTAAGGATGTGCTGGTTCGAGTCCAGTCGCAGGCACAAGCAAAAAAATGTACGTTAACTTGTAAGTTTTATAAAATTAATTATATATTTACGACGTTAATATTACGTGACCGACTCGGTAGCTCAGCTGGTAGAGCAATACACTTTTAATGTATGGGTCCTGGGTTCG
>NZ_LMQH01000011.1:87767-109595 GCF_001424105.1 Chryseobacterium sp. Leaf394
GAGTTTACTGAAAAGTAAATTTTTTTCATATTAATATTTTGTGATTTGGTGTTTCAAAGGCTTCTTTCCAGAAGCCTTTGATTTTTTATGCTACATTGGTAAATTATCAATTAACCTTACACCATCTACAATCACAACGATAAATGCTCTGTATTTTCTGTCATTATAAAAAAACTCTGCTTCTTTTAAGGTCTTTTCTTCAGCAATAAGAAAATATTCAAGCTGCATATTTTGCTGGTCATCAAAAACATCTTTTACCTTATCTTTAATGACAGGATAAGAATCTTCCTTAAACCAGGTTTTTACTTTTGTAAGTGTTTCAAAAATTACTTTTGAGGCATCTCTTCTTGTCTCAGAAAGTCTTTGGTTTCTTGAGCTTAAAGCCAATCCGTTATCTGCTCTGTGGGTGGGAACACCAATTATTTTTACCGGAAGATTCTGCATTTCAACCATTTTTTTGATGATCGCCAGTTGCTGGAAATCTTTTTCCCCAAAATATGCGCAGTCTGGTTTTACCTGCTTAAATAATTCTTCCACCACAGTTCCCACACCGTCAAAATGACCGGGACGCGATTTTCCTTCCATTTCATTTTCCAGTCCGCCAAAATCATAGTTTTTACTTTTCGCCTGCTCAGGATAAATATCTGAAACTTCAGGTATATAAACAGCATCTACCAAACCTGAATTTTTTAATATATGAAGATCTCTGTCCACATCACGTGGATATTTTGCCAGATCATCCTGATTATTAAATTGGGTGGGATTTACAAATATAGATGAGATCACAAGATCGTTATCTTTACGTGCTTCTTTATATAATGAAAGGTGCCCGTCGTGCAAAGCTCCCATTGTCGGCGCAAAACCTATCTTTTTGCCCATTTCCCTTTGTCTTTCTATAAAATCCTGAAGAATTTTTCTGCTTTTTAAAACTTCCATATTACTTTAATAGTTTATTCAAAAATAATAAATAATGACGTAATCAGGATAATTTGTTTTAGAGATATGGGTTCTTTTATCGTAAAAAAATGTTAATTAAAATAATGTTGAATGTTTTTTCGTAATTTTGCACCTTATAGCATTTTTAAAATATAGAAAAGAATTTATGCCCAATCAGAAAATACTGTACATTACCACAGAGATGTACCCTTATCAGGAAGATACAAATTTAGCTTCGGTGGTAAACAAAATGGCGCTTAAAATGCACAATGAAGGCAATGATGTAAGAGTTTTTATGCCGAGATTTGGACAGATAAGTGAAAGGAAATTTCAACTGCATGAGGTGATCCGCCTTTCCGGAATGAATATTATTATCAATGATCTGGATCAGCCTCTTATCATTAAGGTAGCTTCTCTGCCTGGCGAAAGGCTTCAGGTTTATTTTATAGATAACGAAGAATATTTCAAAAGAAAACAGACTTATTTTGACGATGATGGAGTTGCTTTTGAAGATAATGATGAGCGTGCAATCTTCTTTGCAAGAGGTGTGATCGAAACAATCAAAAAGCTTAACTGGGTTCCCGATGTAATTCATCTCAATGGATGGATGGCTTCTTTTGTTCCGGTTTACCTTAAAACTTATTACGGTTCTGATACTTATTTTAAAGATGCTAAAATTGTACTTTCTGTGTACAATGAAAAAAATGCAGCTTTAAGTTCTACTGTTTCTGAAAAACTTAAGTTTGATAATATTTCAGACCTTAAATCACTGGAAAGTCCGAGTTTTGAAAGTTTTGTTATCGAAAGCATGGGCTATGTAGACAGCATCGTAAAAGGTGACGAATTTTTAAATGAAAATCTGGATAAAGCATTCAACGAAAGTTCCACTGCAAAGTCGGAATATCTTGATGTAGATTCAATCAAAACTTTATATTAAAATAATTTTAATGATCAATAATATTAAAAGAGCATTTGCCATATTGTTTCTGATGGTTATCGGGAGTGCTGTGCTTTATAATTGCGAACCGGAAATCGACAGTTTGGGTGAGCAGCTTTTTTTAGAAGATGGTACCAATGGAAATGAGGTTTCTTATGACCTTATCGCGTACAATATTGACAATAATGATATTGTGAGAGCGGATTTTTCTACTTTGGGCAGTGCAGTAATTGGTGTTTTCGATGAACCGCAGTTTGGTAGGCAAAAGGCGTCATATTTTACACAAATCAGAATGGCTGCTTATGATCCGGATTTTGGTACTAACGCGGTTGTAGATTCGGTTGTTATGGTCTTAAAACCAAATGTACCACAAAGTTCAGATTCACTTGTAACAACTACGAACGAAAGCTATGTATATCCTGACGGAAATGCTGATGCTAAGTTAGAATTGAAAACCATACCAGTAAGCAAGTACGGCAAGACAAAGACTGCAGGTAATATTACGCCGCTTACTCTAAAAGTTCATGAAGTTACTGAATTTATGGGAAGTTATACAGATAGCGTCTTTTCAAATAAAGATTTTGCAGCTGGTGTTGAACTGGGATCAAAAGTATTTAACGGCTTTGCAAAATCTGTTACTATTACAAAAGATGCAAATAACGAGCAGGTTTTCACATCAACTAATGATATTAGAATTCCTTTAGATAAAACGTTCTTCCAGAATAAAATTATTGCGAAGAAAGGTCAGTCTGAACTTAAGGATATGTCAAACTTCATCAGATATTTCAGAGGTTTGAAAGTTTCTGTTCAGGAGAATGACGGTTATTTATTTTCAATCAATCCTAACGATGCCGGAACTCAGGTGATTATGTATTATAAATATGATAAGACTGAGAATGGTACGACAACAGCAACTAGAAATACATTTAATTTTACTTTAGGTTCAGGAAATGCGCATTCATCTTTAGTAAATTACACAAGGCCTGCAGGTTTTGATGCAGAAATTACTGCTGATGCGACAAATGGTCATAAAAAACTATATGCACAGGGAATGGGAGGTCCTTCAATTGGAATTAAATTTAAGCCAGAAGTAATCGAAGATTTAAAAACTAAATATCAAAATAATAAGACTGCTATTGTTACTGCAAAAGTAAGACTATATGTAGATTCTCAAACCTGGGAAAATTCCCTTTTGAAACCAAGTGAATTGACTATCGTTCAGAAAGATAAAGATAACAATGGTAAAGTTACAACAGCATTTACAACAGATATAACCGCGTTGAGCGGAGCACCGAATTTTGCGTATTTAAAAGCTTTTAATTTAGATAAAAAAAATGCTTATTATGATTTTACAGTAACACAGTCTCTGAAAGATATCGTTGAAGGAGGTAAAGGATATGCGGATAAATATTTAAAAATCGATATTGCGCAATTTTTACGGGCATCTGATGGTGTGGCATTAGCTGGCTATAATTTAACTACAAGACCTTTTGCGCGGGAAAGGATAGTCTTTGTTGGATCTGATTCTGCAAATAAAGATAAAGCGCAATTGATATTAGTTTACGGATCAAAATAATTTAAATAAAAAACACAATATATAATTTATGTGCGGAATTGTAGGATATACAGGTTTTCAGGATGCTTACGAAATTGTAATCAACGGCCTCAGAAGACTTGAATACAGAGGATATGACAGTGCCGGAATTGTACTTGAAAAAGCAGATCACAGTCTGGAAGTGCAAAAAACCAAAGGTAAAGTTGATGATTTAGAAGGAATTGCAAGTCAGCTGAAAGGAACTGCAAAAATAGGAATGGGTCATACACGATGGGCGACACACGGCGTACCGAGTGACAGAAATTCACATCCCCATTTATCAAACAACGGAAAAATAGCAATTATTCATAACGGTATTATTGAAAATTATGATACTATAAAAATAATGCTTACCGATAAAGGATTTACTTTTCAGTCTGAAACAGATACTGAAGTTTTGGTAAACCTAATCCAGTATTTTATGGATCTTAATGCGGAAACAGATTTTCCAACAGCAGTAAGATTCGCATTAAATGAAGTCTACGGAGCGTATGCAATTACAGTAATGCATGAAGATTATCCGGGAGTTCTGGTAGTTGGAAGATTAGGTTCACCATTGGCTATTGGAATAGGAGATAAAGAATATTTCATTGCTTCAGATGCTTCTCCTTTTGTAGAATTTACGAAAGAAGCCATTTATCTTGAAGAGGGTCACATGGCAATTATCTCTCTTGAAAAAGGTGTAGACATCAGAACAATAGTTGAGAATTCTAAAATTCAGCCTGAAATTCAGGAACTGAAGTTGAGCTTAGAGCAGATTGAGAAAGGTGGCTATGAGCATTTTATGCTGAAAGAAATTTTCGAACAGCCAAAATCAATTCACGATACGATGAGAGGTCGACTTCTTGTAGATGAAGGAATCATCAAGATGGCTGGAATCTGGGATCATATCGAGAAATTCAAAAATGCAAACAGAATCATCATCATCGCTTGCGGTACTTCTTGGCACGCAGGTTTGATTGGTGAATATTTAATTGAAGAATTCGCAAGAATCCCAGTTGAAGTAGAATACGCATCAGAATTCAGATACAGAAACCCAATTATTACAGATAAAGACGTTGTAATTGCTATTTCTCAATCTGGAGAAACTGCAGATACGATGGCTGCCTTAAAATTAGCTAAAGAAAGAGGTGCATTTATATATGGTATCTGTAATGTGGTAGATTCTTCTATCGCAAGAATTACTGATGCAGGATCTTATACACACGCTGGTCCGGAGATCGGTGTAGCTTCCACGAAAGCTTTTACAGCTCAGCTTACTATTTTAAGCATGATCGCTTTAAAGCTTGGAAAACATAACGGTAATTTAGGGAATGCAGAATTCATGAATCTTATTGCAGAACTGGATGCTATTCCTAAAAAAGTAGAAGAGGTTCTTACTGCAACTCATGAATTAACTCAGGAAATCGCTAAAGACTTTATCAATGCTACAAACTTCCTGTATTTAGGAAGAGGTTACAATTATCCTGCAGCATTGGAAGGAGCTTTAAAACTAAAAGAGATTTCTTACATTCACGCTGAAGGATACCCTGCAGCTGAAATGAAACACGGTCCTATCGCTTTAATTGATGAAAACATGCCAATCGTTATCATCGCCCCTAAAAAAGGTCATTACGATAAAATTGTAAGTAACGTTCAGGAAATTAAAGCAAGAAAAGGTAAAGTAGTTGCTGTTGTTAATAAAGGAGATACTCAGGTAAGTGCTATGGCAGATTATGTGATTGAAATTCCTGAAACATCTGAATGTTTTTCTCCTGTAGTGGCGTCTGTTCCTTTACAGTTGCTTGCTTATTATATCGCAGTTTACAGGGGGGCAAATGTAGATCAGCCAAGAAATTTGGCAAAATCTGTTACTGTAGAGTAAAAAAATGACTAGGAAATAAAATAACTTTAGTTTTTTTTCGTTATTCTAAAAAAAATCTTAAAAGTTTCTTAAAAAAATTATATATTTACGGCTTAATTATAAAAATTAACATGAAAAGGATATTTCTTTTATTAGTGTCTGCGTCGGTAGCATCGGTATCTTGTTCAGGTGGTGGAACTTCTTCTGTTGGGAAGCCAGGAACAAAAGGAGAATTGATACCTAGAGAAAAAACATCGTCATTTGTAGCGGAAAGACCATACGGTATGGTAGCTATTCCCGGAGGTTCATTTATTGCTGGTATGTCTGATAAGGACTTAACAGACAATCCTGAGAAAGCACCTCTAAAGACTGTTACAGTATCTTCATTCTTTATGGATGAAGCTGAAACTACAAATGCTGAATACAGAGTATTCATTAATTATGTAAGAGATTCTATCGCTAGAACGATGCTTGCTGAAGCTGCCGGTGAAGGTGGTGACGGTGGTGGCAGAGGTCAGAGCATCGGAGACTATGCCTATCTTGCTAAAAAAGAAGAAAACCTTACTCCGTATCAGGAATATCTTGACGGTGCTGGTGGAAGAGATGACGGTTTTGATGGTACTAAAAGATTAGACTGGAAAATTCCTTTGCACTGGAGTACTTCTAAATATCCAGATGTAGAATATGCTGAAGTTCTTGAGTCAATGTATTTACCGGCTTCTTCAAGAGTAGGTAGCGAGAGACTTTTGGATGTTAGTAAATTAAAATATACATACAGATGGGGAGATATGGATGCTGCTGTTGCTGAAGATCAGAGAGGTGCAAACTTCCTGAGAAGCGAAAGCATCGCAATCTATCCTGATACTACTGTTTGGAAAAAAGATTTCCACTTTACGTATAATGAGCCTTTGTTTGAGCAGTACTTCTGGCACAAAGCTTATAAAGATTATCCTGTAGTAGGAGTTACCTGGGATCAGGCAAGAGCTTACTGTAACTTCAGATCTAAATTAAAATCTGATTATAACGAAAGCTTAAAAAGAAGAAAGCAGGCGCCAATCAGATTCAGACTTCCAAATGAATTCGAATGGGAATATGCTGCGAGAGGAGGTATGCAAAACGCAACTTATCCTTGGGGTGGTCCTTATTTAATGGATGACAGAGGATGCTATCTTGCAAACTTCAAACCAAAAAGAGGTAACTATATGGAAGATGATGTGAAAGGTACTTACACTTACACAGCTCCTGTAAAGAAATTCAAAAAGAACGGTTTTGGTTTATTTGATATGGCCGGTAACGTTTCTGAATGGACAGATTCTCCGTACAACAACTCATCTTACACATTCTCTTCTACATTAAATCCTTCTACTAAAGACAGAACTGAAGTGAAAAAATCTGTAAGAGGTGGTTCTTGGAAAGACGTAGGTTACATGTTGATGAACGGTGCCAGAGACTGGGAAAGAAAAGATTCTGCAAGAAGCTACATCGGTTTCAGAACAGTACAGGATATTCCGGAAGCTGCAGTAAAAGCTAAAAGAGTAAACAGATAATATTACCATTTATTTTATATCATTTTATTAACAACTCATTTTAAAAAAAACTAACGTATATGTTTAAGACTAAAGATGCGTGGATGAATTTCTTCTATTCATTCGGTGCGGCAATTGTAATTCTTGGAGCTTGGCTAAAAATTACTCACATTACTCTGGGACCTATTAATGGTAATATCGCACTTACTGTTGGATTGGTTACTGAAGCGATTATCTTCATTATCTTCGCTTTCGATCCACCAGCAGCTGAAGAATCTTACCACTGGGAAAATGTTTATCCAGAACTGTTGGACAAGCATGCAAACCCAAATCCTTTACACTCAAATGTTTCTTCTAAAAATACAGTAGATCATTTTGCAGAACTAGAAAATTCTTTATCTGGTAAATTAGACAAGATGCTTCAGGATGCAAAATTAGACGTGCAGTTATTCGACAGATTAAGAACAGGAATCGATAAATTCTCAAGTTCTGTAGATCAAATCAATCAAACTGTTGACGTTTCTGCTTCTACTCACAAATACAACGACCAGTTAAACAAAGCTGCTACACACATGGAAAGCATGAATGCTCTTTATGCAATGCAGTTAGAAAACGGTCACAGACAATCTGAATTTGCTAAAAAGTATGTTGATGATATGCAGAAATCAGCAGAGCAGTCTGAGAAGTTTAACCAAGAATTACAAGGTTTAACAACCAACCTAAACAGCTTAAACAGAGTTTATGGTGGTATGTTAACTGCTATGAAGTCATAATCCTTAACCATTAATTTAATCAAAAACTAAAGAAAAGATAATGGCAAAAGGAAAACAGACTCCACGTCAGAAGATGATCAACCTAATGTATTTGGTGTTCATCGCAATGATGGCCCTAAACATTGATGTTGAAATCATCAGATCATATTATGATTCTACACGAGCTCTTAACGAAACAAGAAGCTTGACAGAAAGCAAAAATGAAAAGATTTTTGAAAAGACACTTGAAGCAAAAGCAATGCAGGTACCGGATACGTATGCAGAACCTTTGAAGCAATACCGTGTTCTTAAAACGAAAATCGACGACTTAGTTCAGTTTGCTGAAACTGTAAAGGTAGATTTAAAAAAGAAATCTGAATTTTTCGATAAAGATCCTAAAACCGGAAAGGATATGGATGTAAGCGAAAACTTCTCTGCACTGAACAACAATGAGGCCACTACAGAATTTTTCTTCAAGGAAGGTGATGAGAACTCAACATCTAAAGGTGCGGCAGATCTTAAAGCTAAAATGGATGACGTAAGAAATTACATCAATACAACTTTTGGAAAAAATCCTCAATTGGTAGACGTAGTAAACAGAGCAAACAAATCTATTATTACAGATTATCCTCAGGGTAAATCTCCAAATGGAAAAACCTGGTTCCAGAATAAATTCTATCACCAGCCGCTTATTGCAGCGATCTCGAATTTAGAAATTATTCAGAATGATGCGAGAAACGTACAGTCTGATGCATTGGCAATGATGCTTTCTGAGAAAGTGGATGCAAGCATCAAGTTTAATCAGTACGAAGCTATCGTTTCTGCACCTACAGACATCGTTGCCGGTGGTAAAGCTGAAGCTGTAGTAATGTTAGGATCTTATTCTAACAGTGATAAAATCAGAATCTCAGGCGTAAGCAGACAGGAGAACGGTAAAGGTTATTTACCACTGAACACTGGAGGTATTGGTAAAAGAGAATTTTCAGGTGTAATTTCATTAACTGATTCTGAAGGTAAAGTAACTACACACCCTTTCAACCATACATATAATGTAATTGCAGGTCCTCAGGAAGTAAAACTTGAAAAAGGATTATTACTGTCTGCTGATAAGATGAATGTAATGTATAGAGGTTTAGAAAACCCAGTATCTGGATCTATCTTAGGTGCTGATAATTCCAAACTTTCATTATCTGCTCCTGGAGCACTTGTTAGAAATACAGGTGCTGGTAAATGGATTGTAAAACCTCAGGCAGGTAATACAGTTAAATTAACATTGTCTGGAACGAATCCGAGTGGTCAGAGTGTTTCTCAGGTATTTGAATATAGAATTAAAAATGTACCGCCGCCACAAGGGCAAATGAGAGGACAGAATGTATTAACAATGCCGGCTACTTCAATTCAGAACCAATCAGTTCAGGCAGCAATTCCAGACTTTGATTTCCCTGTTACGTTTACTGTAACTGAATTCATGGTTAGAGTTCCTGGGAGAGCAGCAATGTTAGTGAAAGGTAATTCGCTAAGTGATGCAGCTGGATTATTGAAAAATGTTAGATCAGGAGATGATGTTTCAATTATTGAGATTAAAGCAACAGCTCAGGGATTGGAAGGTCCTATCAAGAGAATTACTCCAATCATAATTCATGTTCCATAATTTAAAACAACTATTATGAAAAAATATATTAGCAGTCTTTTAGTTTTAGCCTCTGGGTTTGTTTTTTCTCAGACTATTCTAAATGCTTCATCTCCTGATGAATTCAGACAGATGAGAGCAGATAACATGAGAAAAGTTGGGGATACTGTAATCAGCAATAAAGTTGCTCCTTTGGAATACGGATTTGTTGATGAAAAAGATATCTTAAAAAGTATGATGGTTTGGGAGATTATAGATCTTAATGATAAGATTAATCAGCCATTCTATTACGATAACCCTAACGGCTTACTATCTAAAAATACAAGATCTTTGTATCAGATTTTATTAGATGCAGCTTTAAATGGTCAGATTGAAGAAGTTTATGATGACGAAGATTTTACTACTAAGTTATCTGCTGAAGGAATCAGAAAGAGATTAGAGAAGGTAGTGTTAAATGACGCTGCGATCGACATTTTACAATCTGGTAGACCACTTACTGAGCAGGAGAAAAAGGAATATACCGACTTTTTTCAAACTACAACCGATAAGGTTAAGATGTTGAAAATTATGGGTATGTGGTTCATTGACAGAAGAGATGGACAAATGAAGTACAGACCGTTAGGTATTGCAGCAATGGGTCCTGATCCTGCGGTTCAAGGTGTTTATGATGCTGAAGGAAAAGCAATTGCTGGTAAGGATGAGTTAATAGATTTATTTTGGGTTTACTATCCAAAAGCTAGAGATATTTTAGCAAACAATTATGTCTACAACAAGAAAAACTCTTCAGCAGATATTTCTTTTGATGATGTAATCAATGCAAGAAGATTTTCTTCAATAATTTACAAATCTTCTACTGGAACAGGAGATGGAAAGATTGAAGAGTACATTCCTCAAAATGCAGAAGAGCAGTTAGCTGAAAGCCAAAGAATCAAAGAACAGATTCTTCAAATGGAAAATGATATGTGGAATTATTAAGAATCCACTTGATATTTATAAAAAACCTGAGTACTTTTACTCAGGTTTTTTTATTATGGAAAATGTAGATTACATCATCGTCGGCGACGGATACGCGGCGCTTTTTTTTGCTCATCATCTGATCAGGGAAGGCAAATCTTTTAGGTTGTTCTCAGAAAGTCGCAAAGGAGCTTCCCAGGTTTCTGCCGGAATTATTAATCCGGTTGTTCTCAAAAAATTTACAACCTTTTGGAAGGCACAGGAACAGATTGATTATTTAAAAATTGTATTGTCTGAAATCGCCAGCTATACTGATAAAAATTATTTAATAGAACAGCCTATTCACCGTATTTTCCATGATGAAAATGAAAAAAATCTCTGGTTAAAGAAATCTTCGTCTGAAGAATTACAGAATTTTCTGAATACAGAATTTGCTCAGTTGGAAGATGTGAGAAATCCTTTTGGAACAGGCAGCGTTAGCCAGTCTGCGCGTCTTGATGTAGCCTCCTTTTTCAGCGATATATTTGCTTATTTAGAATCAAAAAATTATTTAGTCAAAGAAAAACTTGATTACAGTCAAATCAATCCCGTTGAAAATACTTACAAAGAATTTAAATTTAAAAATATATTGTTCTGCGAGGGAATGGGAGTTACAGAAAACCCTTTTTTCAGAGATATTCCCGTAATCCCAAATAAGGGTCACCATATCAAAGTTCGGCTTCAGAATGATTTAAAAACAAGCGTCACTATCAAGAAAAAACATTTTCTTTTTCCCTTAAATAACGGACTGTATTTCTACGGCGGAACTTACGACAGGGATCAGCTCCATTCTAAAATTGATGATTCCGCGGTAGAGCAACTTGTCAGTGGCTTGGCTGAAATTTATCCTTTTGATTTTGAAGTGAAAGATATCAGCTTTGGTTTCAGACCAACCGTCAAAGACAGAAGACCAATTGTCGGCAGACACAAGAGCCACAGGGATTTCTATGTTTTCAACGGTTTAGGTGCACGCGGAATACTCAACGGAAGTTTCTTCTCAAAACATCTTTACGATTTTATTGAAAATGAGGTGCCGTTGCCTGCAGAAATTTCGCTGGAAAGATTTTTACCTTAAATTTCTAATGAAAACCTGATTACTGCATCTGCGTGGTAGCCTGATTTGTAATTTTCTTTGAAGTAAATAGAACCATATTGTAGTTCTTTTTCAGAAAAGTAACTTCCTTATTGTTTTCAGTAAACTGATATTGGTTGTCAGAAGTAGAATAGGTGTTGCTTTCAAAATCTTTTTCGAGAATGTAAACTGTTCCGTTGTATTTTACGGTTTTAGCTTTGTTTTCTTTGTGAGTTCCTACAGAAAGTTTTTCACCGAGTTGATCTGTATAATCATGAAAAACAATTTCTTCATGTGATTCAGTCTCCTGTTTCGGAATCTGGATGTCCGGATCCTTTGATGGCGCAGTACAGCTGTATAAGACGACAGCCGTCATGATGATGAATAGTTTTGTTGACATATTGTGTTTATTTAGTAGATTTAGTGTGATGCAAAAATACAACAATTTATGCTGATAAATGTTAATTTTTATTAAAATAACGAATAATTTATAATAATACTAAAATATTATGCGAATGTGATATTCTGATCTGGAGTATAAACACAAAAAAACCGCCTGTTAACAGACGGTTTCAGCAGAGAGGAAGGGATTCGAACCCTCGATACAGTTACCCGCATACTACCTTTCCAGGGTAGCTCCTTCAACCACTCGGACACCTCTCTAGTTTGAAGACTGCAAAAGTACAGTATTTTATTGAATTAACAAAAGCTTAATTTCCCAATTCACTTATTTCACCACAAATATTCTTCGAAAAATTTTCAGCAAAACTTCCCTCATATTTTGGATTGTTCAATACATGCATCGCTTTGGTAATCGCAGCTTCTGCAGTCATATCTTTACCGCTTATGGCACCTATTTTTGCAAAAATATTACTGTTTTCATATTTCCCGAATGAAATTCCACCAGAAATACACTGGCTTACAACCACTATTTCAGTCCCGTTATTTCTTATCTGCTGAAGTGTTTCAAAAGTTTTCGAGCTGCTGAAAATGGTTCCTGAACCGAATACCTGCAGAATCATAACTTTCATTTTCGGAATTTCCTTGAAATGATTCAGATTCATGCCCGGGAAAATCCTCCAGAATAAAATATCCTCACAAATATGATCATCCACATAAAACTCAGATTTTGAATAAGTTCTCCATAGATTATCTTTATCAATGTTTAGATGCACCCCAGATTGCCCCAGAATAGGGTAGTTTGGACTTGAGTAAGCATCAAAAAATTCAGCAGAATATTTCAGAGTACGGTTTCCCCGAAGAAGTTTATATTCAAAATAAATCGCAACTTCCTGAATGACTGCCTCGTTTTCTTCATAGAGACTTGCGTAGTATAGACTTGTGAGAAGGTTTTCCTTGGCATCAGTTCTCAGATCTCCGATCGGAAGCTGAGATCCAGTCAAAATCACAGGTTTTGTTAAGCCTTTCAGCATAAAACTCAGTGCTGATGCGGTGTAAGACATGGTGTCCGTTCCATGGAGAATCAAAAAGCCATCATATTTTGTATAGTTATTCAGAATATAATTGGCTATAATTTTCCATTCTGTTGGTCCCATATCCGAAGAATCCAGAGGTTTGGCGAAAGGATGCACAAAAACCTCACATTCCATCAGCTTCATTTCAGGCATTTTTTCAAAGATGTTTCCGAAATCAAACGCTCTGAGACTTCCTGATTCGTAGTCTTTTTCCATCCCAATGGTTCCGCCGGTGTAGATCAACAGTACTTTTCTTTTCATAGATTCAAAAATACGTTTTTTTAAGATATTATTTTTGTTTTGGGCGCCTGTATCCGTCTTCCGTTCCCGCTTTTTTGCTCGTCGTACCTCCTCACAAAAAGAGCTCCACTCAAGCCGGGGCGCAGATTTTTTTGTTAATCAACGGTGTTTTCTACAATTAAAAGCATTTCATGTCCCAACATATTCCACACTTCTATGTCTCGTTTTGCCTCAAAAAAATTATTATTTTTGCCGGATGAAAGACCAGCAGATTTACGATTACCTCAAAAATTTCCTCACAGAAGAAAGACTTTCCAAAATCGAACATTTCGCACCGGAAAGTTCAGATTTTATCCTTCCGGTGATTGAAGATATTTATCAGTTCAGAAACGCGGCTGCGATTGTGCGTTCTGTTGAGGCATGTGGTTTTCATAAAGTCGTTGCCCTGCAGGAAGAATACAGTTTTGAACCCAACTTAAGAGTTACAAAAGGTGCAGACACATGGGTGGAAGTAGAAAAACTGCCCAGAAATATGGAGTCTTTTCAGAATATCAAAGACCGCGGCTACAAAATGGTCGCAGTTTCATTAGAAAAGAACGCAAAATTTCTCCCTGACTACGAAATTACCGAACCAATTGCCTTGGTTTTCGGAACCGAAATGCAGGGCGTTACCGAAGAAATTCTTGATTTTGCAGACGAAACTTTAGCCATTCCAATGTATGGTTTTACAAGAAGTTTTAATGTGTCGGTTGCTGCTTCGATCTGTATGTATGAACTGAAACAGAAACTCATAAAATCGAATATTGATTATAAATTAAACGAAGAAAAACTGCTGCAGATGAAAATCCGCTGGGCTGTAAATTCCATTAAGAGTGGACAACAGATTTATAATAAGGTTTTGAAAGAAAATACATAAATTCATTTGATGAAAAATACAGTTTTGTTGATTGCTTTACTTTTGATTTTTTCCTGTCAGAAAGATGAGAAATCCAAAACTGTTGAGCCTGTTATTAAAATAGATTCTCGAGAAATTGCAAAAGAAAAAATAGTCAAACTGTCTGACGAGGAAATTTTGAAAATTCAGGAGGAAGAAGAGATCAAAAGGTCTCAAATTGTCAGAAAATATACAGTTTCAAAAAAAGGAAATGGTTTTGAATACAAAGTTTTCTGCGAAGAACAGAAAAGTGGACTGATCAATTTCCCAAAAATAGAAGTCTTAAAGAGTGGGAAATTATTTCAAAAGTTAGAGACTGAAAAAGATTCTACATTGGTTTTGCATGATTATGAAGTGAGTTTTTCATGTGATGAAGACTGGAATTTTGACGGTTCTAAAGATTTTAAACTGATCAAGTGGGTAGGGATGGTTGACCAATCGTATTACTTATGGCTTTTCGATGAAAAATCAGGCAAATACATATTTTCACCGTCATTCAGTAAAATAATAAATCCTGTTGCAAATCTAAAGAGTAAAGAAATTACGTCCAGTTACCACGCTGGTCCTACGACTTTTTACTATTCAACATATCAGTTCAAAAAAGGAAAGTTTATAAAAACACACTTTGAAGTTGAGGGTGAAGAAGATTAAAACATCTTATTATAATTCCATGCAGCGACAAAGACACCCGCCGTTTCCGTTCTCAGACGTTGATTTCCGAGAGAAACTGCTCTAATTCCCTTCTCGGCCAAAAATAAAATTTCCTTATCCGAAAAATCGCCTTCAGGCCCGATCAGAAAAGTATAGTTTTCCAATTTTGGAATTTCATTTAAATTAATTCTCTCCAGATTTTCGTTGCAGTGTGCGACAAAAGTGGTTTCAGAATCAATATTTTTCAAAAAATCAGGTAATTTAATTAAATCATTAATGATCGGAAAATGAAATCTTAAACTCTGCTTTGAAGCTGCGATTGCCTGCTTTCTGATTTTATCGATGTTGAGATTTTTGCGCTCCGTTTTTTCAGTCTGAAGAATGGTAATTTCAGAAATTCCCATTTCAACTGCTTTTTCAACGAAAAATTCTATCCGGTCGATGTTTTTAGTTGGCGCAATCGCAATATGAAGTTTCGGACTGAAATCAGGAGTTTTCATTTTAATTTCATCAACTTCAATTCCTGCCTTTTTACCTTCAATGACCAGTCTGCCGCCTGCCAAATTACCTTTGCCATCGGTCACGTGAATTTCTTCACCCGTTTTCATGCGGAGAACCTTTACAATATGCTGCTGTTCTTCGTCGTTGATGATTGCTTTTCCGTTGCTTATTTCGCCAAAAAAAAGTTTCATAAATGAAATAATTTATAATATGCTTAAATTATATTTTAATTGAATATCTTCCTTATCAAAAGCTGATTAACCGTTGTCAGACTGAGCCTGTCGAAGTCCTTTTCAATAAACGGCTCCGTAAATTGAATTAATACCTAAAAATAAATCTCATTCTCACTCAAAAATGCTACTCCGGTTTTTATAGTTGTGTAAACATCGCCTTCGCAGTCTCTGTAGGAACACATGTAAATTTCTTCCACCCAAACATTATTCATGAAAATCAGATTCAGATATTCGTTTTTTCTGAGATTATTTTTAATAGATAGATAATCACCTTCGTTCGGTTCGTACGAAAAGCTAAAAACGTTTTCAGCATTGATTTTCTCAATCACTTCTTCCTTTACATTCTGAATAAAACCGGTCTCTGAACTTATCATTTGAAAATCATCTTCATCAAATTCTGCCGAAGCATCATTTTTTCCTGTAATGGTTTCCAAAACCCAATAATATTTCGAATTCTTTTTAGATTGAGTTCCCAGTACTTTTTCTTCAAGTAATATTTTCATCTGTTGATGTTATGTTTATTTTAAAGCCTAAACTTTAATTGTAAAATTAAAAATGTAAATAAGTTTGAACTGTAAATTAAATACTGTAAATTTTTTATTCACAATATTTCAAACATTTCCTTAAACCTTGTGCAGTAAAAAACTACAAATCATATTTCGAGGTTGCCGTCGTCCTTAAATCGGTAAATTCTCCTCTTTCAAATTTCAATTGAGCGACCATAGCAATCATCGCTGCATTATCTGTGGTATATTCAAATTTTGGAATGTAAATATTCCAGCCAAGTTTTTCTTTGTTGTTCTGCATCACTTTTCTCAGTTCAGAGTTGGCTGAAACTCCACCCGCAATCGCAACGTCTTTTATATTTAAATCTTTAGAAGCCTTTTGCAATTTATTCATCAAAATTTCAACAATGCATTTCTGTACAGAGGCACAGATGTCATTCAGGTTTTCTTTAATGAAATCAGGATTTTTCTTAACTTCTTTCTGTATAAAATAAAGAACAGAAGTTTTCACTCCACTGAAAGAATAATCATAATTTTCAAGCCGCGGTTTGTTAAACTGAAAGGTGTCAGGATTTCCTTCTTTAGCTAATTTATCGATAATTGGTCCTGCGGGATAATCAAGGTTTAATATTTTACCTATTTTATCAAAAGCCTCTCCGGCAGCATCGTCTATAGATTTTCCGATAATTTCCATATCAAAATAATCTTTTACAAGCACAATCATGGTGTGACCACCACTTACGGTCAGACATAAAAACGGAAATGTAGGAGGCACAGGATTTGCATCGTCGATGAAATGTGCCAAAATATGTGCCTGAAGATGATTAACCTCTATCAAAGGTACGTTAAGGCTCATAGCCAGAGACTTTGCGAATGATGTGCCCACAAGCAGTGAACCCAAAAGTCCGGGACCCCTTGTGAAACCTATCGCAGAAATTGCATTTTGTTGTATATTTGCTTTGACGAAAGATTTTTCAACAACAGGAATAATGTTTTGCTGATGTGCCCTGGAAGCCAGTTCCGGAACCACACCGCCATATTCATTATGAATTTCCTGATTGGCCGCGATGTTGGAGAGAATGGTATTTCCTTTGATAATCGCTGCAGAAGTGTCGTCACAAGACGATTCGATACCTAAAATAATAGAGTCGCTCATTATAATGGCAAAGTTAGAGAATAATAACGAAAATAAGAACAAAAAAACGGTAAGTGAAAATCTGGGAGATCAGGTACAGAAAACCGTAGAAAATGTTCAGGAGTCGGTGAAAGAAGCTTCAGATTTTGCTGCCGATGCCATCAGACATCCTATAGATACCGCTCAGGAATTAGGAAAGCAGGCTGCCAAAGATGTGGTAAGCTATTCTTGGTGGGCAAAATTATTATTGATTCTTTTTTGGTCAGTTCTCTCTATCGTGGTTCTTGTTTTTATTGCCATCAATCTGCCAGTGACCAAAAGATGGGCTGCAGATCAGGCTTTGCAGATTGTGAACAGAGATTTTAAAGCCAAAATGTCTACAGAAAGCGTTGAAGTAGATTTCTTCGGTGACGTTACCATCAAAGGGCTTAGAATCAAGGATTATAAAGATGTTGATTTTATAAAAGCACGGGAATTCAAAGCAAATTCAGATTGGTTTTCTCTCGCAACCAATATCGGAAAACACAATTCATTAAGTTTTAACGGATTAAGATTGATTGATGCTGATATAAAAGTGATTACGTACAAAGGCGACAGTATTTCAAATTTCATCAGATTTACAAAGCTTTTCGACAGCGGAAAAAAAGCCGATCCGTCAAAACCACCATTTCAGTTAAACTCCCGACTCGAAATTTTAGATTCTAAAGTTTCAATTGTCAATCAGAATTCTCCCGGCGAACCAGGGAAATGGCTTACGGCAACCAATGTCAATCTCATTGCGCCAAAAGTAAAAGTAAACGGAGTGAACATTGCCGCAACAATCAATAATTTTACTTTTACCACAAAAAGATGGGGGAAAGCTCACTTTGTAGAAACTTTTTCCACAGACTTTGCGATGACCAAAGATTTTCTTTTGCTGAAGGATTTAACTTTTAATACAGATCATTCACTTCTGCAGGGCGACATTAAATTTAATTTACATGACGGCTCGTGGGCTGATTTTGCCGATAAGGTAAAGTGGGAAATGGATATGAAGCTCGGAAGTCAAATCAGCGGCTACGATATCAGCTATTTTGTAACCAACTGGGATAATTTTATCCCTTTTAATGTCTCAGGTAAAATGACCGGTCCGCTGAATAATTTTACGCTTGATAATTTCCTGATCAGAAATCCGTCAGTCAACATTGCGACCAAAAAAATGGAGGTAAAAAATTTGTTGAAAGGCAATTTTTTAATAGAAACAAAAGCTCTTTCAGCGGATTTTACTTATAAAGACTTAAAAGCGATGATGCCTAAATTCATCTCTGCTAAAATGAAGAATTTTGCAGATGATTTCGGTAAATTAAAATACAATGGTAGCGCAAGGGTAAATCCGAAAGAGGTTTTTGTGTCTTCAGGAAACCTTATTACAGGAATCGGACAGGCACAGATTACGAATTTTTCGTTAAGGGAATATAGTTCGCCAATGCCGAAATATTCCGGTTTAGCAGTCGTAAAAGATCTGAATACATCAGTCATTACAAAAAATAAAGCTGTAGGATTGATCTCGGGAAGATTCGACGTTAACGGGCAGAGTTTCGATGTGAACACCATGAGAATTTCTACAAAATCTCAGATTTCAAGCATCGAAATTATGGATAAGGAAATCAATAATCTCAATCTTGACGGTCTGCTTGATCACAGAAAATACAACGGTCTCATCACCGTGAACGATGAAGAAGTAAAAGCGACAGTAAAAGGTTTGATTGATTTCAGTACATCAAGAATTTCTGCCGATGTAGATGCAGATATCAATTCTTTAAATTTGAATTATTTTACCGGACAGGCGGGCAGACAGATCGTCAGCGGAAAAATCAATGGAAAGATGGCGATGTCTGATCTCAATGATTTAGGTTTGGATGTGAGTGTAGACAACGTTTATTTTGCCAATGCCGGCAACCAGTATCACATTCCCCATGCGAAAATCAACACAAGAGTGGAAGGCGGTAACAGAATTATTGATGTAAACGCTCCCGGAGCTGTAGACGGACAGATTTCAGGGAAGTTTAATCTTGCTGATCTTTCGGGAATGGTGCAAAACGGTCTGGCAAAAATTCTTGTAGGTCCGACTCCGAGAAAACTGTACCGCGGACAGAAATTTAATCTGAATTTCGATATTGAACAGGGTTTGGTTGCTTTATTTATGCCTGATCTTCAACTTTCACAGGGTGCAAAAGTTGTTGCAGAATATGACGGAGATTCTAATAATTTAGTTCTTGATCTGGATGCGGCTTCAATGAGATACATCATGACGAAACAGCAGGAAATTACGGATGCTGACCGTGCCTTGGCAGAAGCAAATCCCAATTATAAAATTAATGACCGTCTTGTAATAACCCGCGACAGTGCGATGGTCGACAGTATAAAGGTGAGAATTAATACAGCAAGTCTGGATCAGCAGATTTATGCCAAAATAAACAGGCTTCAGTACAATCAGAATATTCTTAAAGATATTATACTTACAGGGCAGAATGACAATAATACTCAGTTAAAAATTGCTGCAAGCTTTAAACACGGCAGTCCACAGGACGAAGAGGATGAAAATCTGAAAAATTACACGGTTAATTTTAACCAGTCGAGCAATGAGTTTGGAGATTACGTTTTCAGGTTTGAGCCTACAGAAGTTAATTTTAATAATGTGAAATGGGCTATTGATACCAATCCTGCGCTTGATCATTCCATCACGTACCGGAAGAAGACAGCCGATTTTGAAATACGGAATCTGAGAATATATTCTGACGAAAGTTCGTTACAGGTGAATGAAGCAACTTTTAAGTCAGCAAAAGATTTCTATCTTGATGCCGAAGTGAGCAATTTTGCCATTGGAAAGATCCTTGAAATGACTCCAAACGGAAATACCATGGATATCAAAGGTCTGGCGAACGGAAATGTGAAGATCAGGATGGATCAGAGCACGCTTCAGCCATTGGTGGATCTTACGGTTGATGATATTATGATGAACGGAAATGATATGGGCGATATCACCATTTCTGCGACCAACAGTTTTTCGCTTAACGTTTACGATGTTGATGTAAAAGTGACTTCTGCAGGGATTATCGGGAATAACAATCTTCATCTTACAGGAACTGTTAGTAACAATACAGCTACTCCAACGATCGATCTCAACGCTGAGCTCGATGAGTTTGATCTTTCCTTCGCACAGCAGTTTGTACAGACGGTTTTCGGTAATATGCGGGGCAAAGCAACCGGCGATCTGAAGATCAACGGAACAATGAAAAACCTCGATTACAGTGGAAATATTGCACTGAAAGATTTTGGTTTAAAACTTCTTTTCACCGGAGTAGATTATACATTTGACAATACAACGATTGATCTAACTAAAGGTCTCGCGATTCTCAACAACATCGGTGTGCACGACGGAAGAGCCAATTCAAAAGGAACAATTTCAGGATTGATCAGATTTGAAACACTGTCTTCGATGGGGATTTCCTTACTGATGAGAGCAGATAATTTATTAATGCTCGATACCACTCAGAAAGACTACGATCTGTTCTGGGGTAGAGTTTACGGTCAGGGCGAACTTTTCGTTGATGGACCTGTTTCTGCTTTAAGCCTTTCAACTCCGAATATGAAAGCGCTGAACGGAAGTAATTTCACTTTCAATTCAGCTTCTACATCCAATGTGGAAGAGTTTAAAATGCTTAGATTCCTTCAGGAAAATAAAAGCGGACTTGTAGTTTTGGAAGAAAAGAAAAAAACCGGGGCCAACATGGATATCGATTTTACGCTGGATGTTGATAAAGGTACAAACGTAAATGTTCTGGTGGGAGATGACGTTGGAAATATTAATGTAAAAGGTGTAGCTGATGATCTGAGATTCAGAATGAGCCGCGCGGGAAATATAGAATTAAGTGGAGATTACATTGTTGAAAACGGAACCTTCGTATCAAAAGCAATTCTGAACAGAACGTTCCAGATTCAGAAAGGCAGCAGCATCAGCTGGGATGGCAATGCCATGACGCCGACTCTGGATATCACCGCCAATTATGTGAGAACGGTTTCAAATGCCGGACAATACCTTAACATTGGCGTTGGACCTATCAATGTTCTGCTACAGGCTAAAATTACTAATACTTTAAATGATCCAGATGTAAAATTGGGAGTAACGGCTTTGGATGTTTCCAGCCAGGTGAAGGAGGCTTTGGCAACAAGAATTAATCAGGCCGAAGGTGAAGACGTTTTGCAGTTCGGATCAATTCTCCTTTTAAACAGTTTTAATACAAGCAGCAGCACCGTATCGCTGGATGCAGCAGGTTTGGCGGAATCATCCGGCTATAATCTTGCTTTAAAACAGCTTGGATCTATCATCAATACGATGAGCAGTGAGTTTCAGATTGATTTAAATTACGTGAGAGGTGATTTGGGGTCAAATACCGGAGACCGTGCCAACGCAGGTTTAAGTTTTGCCCTTTCACCTAGAATAGAGGTTAAAACAGGTCTTGGGATTCCTTTAAATCAGACCGAGGGAACAACCCAGAATTACCTGTCCGGCGAAGGCTCAATTGAGTATGATATTTCAAAAAAGAATGACGGAACGCTGATTCTGAGAGGATATTCAAAACCTACCAACATTGGAATGGGTAACGGAACAGTAATTACCAATGGTTCTGCAAATCAGGCCTATGGTGGAGGTGTTGTCTGGAGTAAAAGTTTCAATTCTTTCTTTAAAAAGAAGAAAAAAGATAAAAAACAGACTCCGAAGAGAGACTCTATAAAAACAGATTCCGTAATTTCAACTAATAAATAATCGTAAAGTCATAATGATTTTTATCATAGCTGTTAATTATAGTTAATATTTGATATTTTTTTT
>NZ_LMQH01000011.1:109632-116095 GCF_001424105.1 Chryseobacterium sp. Leaf394
TATAATTTCACTATTATGAACTATCAACTGGACGAAATAGACAAGAAAATTCTTGACTTCTTAGTAGAAAACACAAGAATGCCCTTTACGGAAATTGCAAAACAGATGGATGTATCTGCAGGAACAATTCACGTAAGAGTAAAGAAAATGGAAGATGCAGGTATTATTTTAGGATCATCTCTAAGCATCGATTATGGTAAATTAGATTATCATTTCACAGCTTTCATCGGTATTTTATTGACGAAATCAAACCGCACTCAGGAGGTTTTGAAAGAATTATCTACAATCCCGAATGTTATTGAAGCGAGCGTTATCTCAGGTAAATACAATATCTTCTGTAAAGTAAGAGCAAAAAATACAGACGATGCAAAAAGAATAATCTATCAGATTGATGATATTCAGGATGTTATGAGAACTGAGAGTATGATCTCTATGGAAGAATTCCTTAGCGACAAAAACAGATTGATCAACGCGATCACGATTTAATTTTTTTTACGATATAAATATTCTGAGGAACTTATGATTTTTTTTCATAAGTTCTTTTATTTTTGCACCATGGAAAAGGAATATAAAGAATACAGTTATTTCGACGAAGACCCGAAAAAAGGCTGGGGTTTTATTTTAGCATTGGCTTCGTTGCTGCTGTTTACTTTTATGGGAATCGGGCTCGATTTTGATGAATATCTTCAGCATAAAACTTTAAATATTCCGGAAGGATATTTCTACCTGATCTTCTCGGTTGACGCTTTGATGATTTTAGGAATTGTCCTGATCTTTTTCTACAGAAAAATCGGAATATTTCTATTTCCGGTAATGCTGCTGCTGCATTTCTTTATGCACAATTATTATCTGTCGACATTTTTGTACTCCGACGTTACCAATCTTTTTCTCTTTACAGGCTTCGGAATGCTGGCAATTATCCCAAAATGGAAGTTTTTCAGATAATTATTTTCTAAAAATTAATATTGAAAGAAGCCTTTTTTTTCGATTAATAAATAAAAATCTTATTTTTGTATCTAAATTTTTAAAATTACTATGGCAGAATATACTTTTCGTGAGGTGATTGCACAGGCAATGAGCGAGGAAATGCGCAAAGACGAGTCTATCTTTTTGATGGGTGAGGAAGTGGCAGAATACAATGGTGCATACAAAGCTTCAAAAGGAATGTTGGATGAGTTTGGTGCTAAGCGTGTAATCGATACACCAATTGCAGAACTTGGTTTCACAGGTATCGCGGTGGGTGCAGCAATGAATGGTAACCGCCCGATTGTAGAATATATGACTTTCAACTTTGCACTGGTGGGGATCGATCAGATCATCAACAACGCTGCAAAAATCCGTCAGATGAGCGGTGGCCAGTGGAACTGTCCAATCGTTTTCCGTGGTCCTACAGCTTCTGCAGGTCAGTTGGGAGCAACGCACTCTCAGGCATTCGAAAACTGGTATGCAAATATTCCTGGACTTAAAGTAGTTGTTCCTTCAAATCCTTATGATGCGAAAGGATTATTAAAATCTGCAATTCAGGACAACGATCCTGTAATCTTCATGGAATCTGAGCAGATGTATGGAGATAAAATGGAAATTCCAGAAGAAGAATATTATTTGCCAATAGGAAAAGCAGATATCAAAAGAGAAGGTACAGACGTAACTTTGGTTTCTTTCGGAAAAATCATGAAATTAGCTCTTCAGGCAGCTGAAGATATGGCTAAAGAAGGTATTTCTGTGGAAGTAATCGACTTGATTACAGTTCGTCCTTTAGATTTCGAAACTATTTTAACTTCAGTTAAGAAAACGAACAGACTTGTAATTTTGGAGGAGGCATGGCCGTTTGGTTCAGTTTCTTCAGAGATCACTTACATGGTTCAGCAGAAAGCATTCGATTATTTGGATGCGCCAATCAAAAGAATTACTACTCCTGATGCTCCTGCACCTTACTCATCAGCATTGTTTGCAGAATGGTTCCCGAAACTTGAAAAAGTGAAAGAGGAAATCAAAAATGCAATGTACGTTAAGTAAAATATTGAAACGATTATAGAAAAAAACTTCCGAAAGGAAGTTTTTTCATTTATTCTATTCATCGGTAAAAGTTCGCAGGGTTATTATTTTAATATAAATTTGCCCCTTAAATTTTAATATTTCCAGATATGTCTGAAGTTGCAGAAGGTGGTCATCATTTTGACCTTAAAAAACTTTCTTTTGTTGGAGTTTTAGTGTCTTTAGGTATTGTTTTCGGAGATATCGGGACCTCGCCTTTGTACGTTATGAAAGCGATTGTAAGTGCCGGAAAAGATTCCAAAATGCCTTTTGATGCATACATCGAAGGTGCTATTTCTTGTATCATCTGGACGCTGACCCTTCAGACCACAATCAAATATGTTATTATTGCCTTACGGGCAGACAACAAAGGAGAAGGTGGAATTTTGGCTTTGTATTCTTTAGTCAAGAAACTCAAAAAGAAATGGCTCTATGTTGTAGCAATTATCGGTGCATCCACTTTGGTTGCAGACAGTGTCATTACACCGTCATTAACCGTGATGTCAGCAATTGAAGGTCTGAAGATTTACAATCCCGAAACGCCGGTTGTTGCCATCACAATCATTATCTTATTTGTTGTATTTTTTGTACAGCAATTCGGTACGGCCTCCATCGGTAAACTCTTCGGTCCGATTATGATTCTCTGGTTTCTTGCGTTAGGAGCTTTTGGATCGGTGCATATTCTTGATCATCTGGAGATACTGAAAGCATTCAATCCTATTTATGCCTACAACCTGATTACGCATTCACCTGAAGCTATCGTCATCATGGGAGCTGTGTTCCTCTGTACAACGGGAGCCGAGGCCTTGTATTCTGATTTGGGACACTGCGGTGCAAAAAACATCAGAGTAAGCTGGATCTTTGTAAAACTGATGTTGATTTTAAATTATCTGGGTCAGGGAGCATGGCTTCTTACCAATTACAAACAGGTCTTCACCGGTGTGAATCCGTTTTTCGGTATTATGCCGGAATGGGCAGTTTTGCCGGGAGTAATTCTGGCAACCTTAGCTGCAATTATAGCAAGTCAGGCAGTAATTACAGGTTCATTTACAATGTTTTCTGAGGCAATGTCCATCTCATTCTGGCCTAATCAACATATTGAATATCCTTCTGGTGTAAAAGGGCAAATGTATATACCGAGAATTAACTGGGGATTGATGGCACTGTGTTTTGGAGTGGTTATTTTCTTCAAAGAATCCGGCAAAATGGAAGCAGCCTATGGTTTGACGATTACGATAACAATGCTGATGACAACGATATTGCTGATTTACTGGCTGAGCAGAAGCCGTGTCAACAGAATTTTCATCATTGGTTTTGCTGTAATTTATCTTTTCCTTGAATCAGGCTTTTTCTACGCCAATGTAATTAAATTTCTGGACGGAGGCTGGCTGACCATGGTGTTAGGAGGTTTCATCGCAGTCTGTATGTACGCATGGTACAACGGCCGACTACTGAAGGCAACCTTTACCCAATATGTGAAAATCAGTAAATATGTAGGTGTTATTAAGGATATGAAACTGGATAATACCATTCCGAAATATTGCACCAATTTAGCATATCTTTCAAGAGCAAAAAGAAATGATGAAGTGGAATCAAAAATCATCTATTCCATCATCAAAAAACAGCCTAAGAGAGCGGATCACTATTTCATTTTAAGTATTGTCAATCAGGAAGATCCATATACTTTTAAATATACTGTTGATGAAATTCTGCCGGGAACGATCTTTAAAGTAAATTTCCTCCTTGGTTTTAAAAAAGACAGAAGAATCAACGACTATTTTAATATGGTTTTAAAGGATCTGATGGCTGATGGCACTATTCCTTCTCGAAGCAGTCATCCGTCTTTAAGAGCTTACAACATTCCGCCAGATCTTAAATATGTCATTATTGACAATACCTATATTAATGATATACTGTTAACTGTAAAAAACAAAATCACTCTCAATATCTATAATTTTGTGAAGTATATAGGTAGTGACGACTTTAAATCATGGGGGGTTACTTCGCATAACGTGGTGGTAGAGTCTGCACCCCTTACAGAAGAGGCGGTATCCAGTGCAAACCGAATTCAGCAGGCGAAGTTCGAACGCAACGATTCTTAAAATCTCTTTCTGAAATACAGCAGAATTTTATATTCAATAAAAAATCGATAAATTTGTAGTATAAATTGATTAATGGATACTTTACAGAAAGAAAAAAATATAACCCTGATAAAAGACGTTTTACGTAACTATTTATTGGAAAAAGGCTTCAGAAACACCCCTGAACGCTACACGATTTTAGAGGAAATCTACAGTATGGATCATCACTTCAATGTAGATGATTTATACCTTCTGATGATGCAGAAAAAATACCATGTTTCAAAGGCAACCATCTACAATACGATCGAAATCTTCCTTGATGCAGGGCTTATCCGTAAGCATCAGTTTGGCGAAAAAACTTTGACATCGTCTTCATACGAAAAATCTTATTTCGACAAGCAGCATGACCATTTGGTGATCTACAAAAAAGATTCAGATAAAGAAATTCAGGAGATTATAGAATTCTGCGACCCTCGTATTCAGGCTATTAAGGAAGGGATAGAAAGTGCATTTGGCGTAAAAATTGATTCGCATTCGCTGTATTTTTACGGTACTAAGAATGATTAATTAATGAAGATATTCTGTTTTTTGTTCGTTTTCCTTGTTGCTTTTTTTAACGCACAGGAAAAACCCAAACCTGTACAAAAAGATCCTTTTTTACAAAACAAATCAGCAAAAACACCTGCCGGCCCGGGCAAAAAGGTGAAAATCATCAATGCAGATGAGATCATAAAAGATCCTAAAATATATGACGGCAACCAGACACTGAAAGGCAACGTAAAGGTTGAGCATCAGGGATCTGTTCTCAGTGCTGATATTATCGTCATGTACGAGGAAGAAAACTTTGCCAGAGCAATTGGTAACGCCAGACTTGAAAATCCCGACGGTTCAGTGATCACCTCTTCAGAAATGGAGTACGACGGGAACACACAAAAGGGTGTTGCCAGAAAAAATGTTGTGCTGAACGATCCCAAAGGTACCATCATCAAAACCGAAACACTTTATTACGACCGCCTCGGAAATCAGGCTTACTACAACAGTGGAGGAACTATTAACGATGGTAAAAGCGTTACCTATTCCAAGGTGGCTACTTACTTTTTAGATTCCCGAACCATAGATCTTACCGGACGGGTGAAGATTGAAGACCGCGAATATATTCTGGAAGGCGACAATGTAGTGCAGAATCAGAATACCAATATCGTGACCATCAACGGTTATACGGTAATTACCAACAAAAAGAATCCGAAAAACAAAATCATTACCGACAAGGGAACGCATAATATGAATACCAAGGAATCTTTTCTCACAAAAAATTCCAGGATTTATTACAATGATAAAATTCTTACCGGTGATGCGTTATACTTCAATCAGAATACTGGCTTCGGAACAGGAACCGGAAATGTGACACTGGATGATCCTTTAGAAAAAAGATACATAAAAGGAGGCTACGGTGAGATTTATGAGAAAAAAGATTCTGCAGTGATGACGAAAAGTCCGTATGCAGTTAAGATTTTAGAGAAAGATTCCATCTACTTCGCTTCAGAGAAAATCCTGTCTTATCAAAAGCCGGATACTGCGGATGCTACCAAAAAGAAAAGTTTTCTGAGAGCATTTAAAAAGGCAAGAATTTATAAATCCAATGCGCAGGGCAGAGCAGATTCCATCGCTTTCAATGAAACCGACGGCATTATGCACATGTACACGGATCCAATTCTGTGGAGCGATCAGAAACAGGTAACGGGGGATAAGGTAGAAGCTTATTTTAATACTTCCACTGAGAATATAGATTCTTTAAAAGTCATTGGAAATGCTTTAGCCATAAGCAAAGCAGATTCTCTGAATATGAAAGACGAATTTAATCAGGTAAAAGGCAAACTAATGTCTGTTTTTTATGAAGAGGGAAAAATAAAAGAAGTAAGAGTGATTGGAAATGCACAGTCCATTGCTTATGTGGATGATGTAGATTCAGTAACAAAAAAGCCGGTAAGAATTGGGATTAATCTGTCGTCATGCGGAATTATTGGTGCTTTGTTTGAGGAGCAGCAACTGCAGATTCTATCCTGCAACATCGGTGCAACAGATGACACTTACCCGATGAGTATGATTGAACCTTCCAAACGGAAATTCCCCGACTTCAACTGGAACACCAAAGACCGGATACGGAAGTGGCAGGATATTCTCGTCGACACCCCGAATTACGAAGAAATAAAATACGAATCGGATACCACGCTCTACGATCAGTCTCAAAAGATTATTGATGACGCCAAAGCCAAAGAGGAAGCAAAAAAACCAAAAAGAGTACGTAAATAAAAATAGAAAATCAGAGCTTTTGGCTCTGATTTTTTTTT
>NZ_LMQH01000011.1:116121-156336 GCF_001424105.1 Chryseobacterium sp. Leaf394
AAGAGTAGCAGTATTGGAGCGCAGTTTTGCTAAAGGAAATTTTTGCTAAATAAATGAACATGGAAAAAGAAAATATTGTATCAATTTGGGTAGGGAGTTTCGAGAATGAAGAAAAATTTCATTATTATATTAAGGAAATCTATGATGAGGAGGGAGATTCAAGTTCTAAATTTATGGAGGATTTCAATATTGATTTATAGATAACCAATTTCAAGAGTCAGCTTTTTTTATTGAAAAAATAGAGTTAGATAAGCTAAATAATGCCTCATATTACAATAGTTTTTCAGGTAAACTTTCCGAAATGGACTTTAAAGACGATAATTCAATTATTCTACTGTATGATTTTGAATCTGAAAAAAAAATTGTTTTCAAAGACAATGTTAGATTTTTAGGAAGTTTTCAGTATAAAAAAAATAACACATAGTTTTATTCTTATGGCAAACGGTACGAGCGAGATGTTCTTACCATCACATGCGTCACGTTTGTGTCCGCACTATTTTAACTAATTTCTAAAATTTCCGCACTCCTCGCTCTCCGAATTTTCTCTATTTCGTAGCTTTAGTTTATAAAGACCATTTTCATTAAAACAGTTTTTCAACTCATTCTTATTATCTTTGCCAAATCATTTTTAAAGGAAATCATGCAAAAGGAATTTTTTAAATATCAGGCACAGACGACGCAGTTTGCCGCAGGTTTTGAAGTTGAAAAAGCAGTGGGAAGTTACATTTACGGAAC
Source organism: Chryseobacterium sp. Leaf394 (assembly GCF_001424105.1). Classification (GTDB taxonomy): domain Bacteria; phylum Bacteroidota; class Bacteroidia; order Flavobacteriales; family Weeksellaceae; genus Chryseobacterium. The sequence goes on from NZ_LMQH01000011.1 coordinate 116,857, forward strand.
TGACGGCAGAAAATATCTTGATTTTGTTGCCGGAGTTTCTGCCAATACTTTAGGGCATTCGCATCAGAAAATTGTTGATGCTATTAAAGAGCAGGCAGAAAAATACCTTCACGTCATGGTTTATGGAGAATATGCTCAGGAAAAACCTGTTGCATTGTGTCAGCTTCTGGCAGAATCTGTTCCCGATCCTCTGGAAGTTACTTATTTGGTGAACAGTGGTGCAGAAGCCATTGACGGAGCTTTAAAATTAGCCAAAAGATATACCGGAAGAGAAGAAATCATTTCCATGAAAGACGCTTACCACGGCAATACCCACGGTGCACTTTCTGTAGCGGGCAACGAATATCATAAGAGAGAATTCAGACCATTGCTGCCAATGGTGAACTTTATTGAGTTTAATAATGAAGCAGATTTTCCAAAGATTACTGAGAAAACGGCGTGCGTTATTGCCGAAACCATTCAGGGAGCAGCAGGTTTTCTGATGCCTTCGGAGAACTATTTCAGAAATCTTAAAAAACGATGCGAAGAAGTGGGAGCTCTTTTAATTTTAGATGAAATTCAGCCTGGCTTTGGCAGAACAGGAAAACTGTTTGCCTTCGAACATTACGGAATTGTTCCCGATATTCTCGTGATGGGAAAAGGCATGGGCGGGGGCGTTCCTGTAGGTGCATTTATGAGTTCAAAAGAAATGATGGAAACACTGTCTCATTCCCCGAAATTGGGTCACATTACCACATTCGGTGGAAATCCTCTGATTGCAGCTTCAAGCCATGCCACTTTACAGGAAGTTCTGGACAGTGGTTTGATGAATGAAACAGATGCCAAAGAAAAACTTTTCAGGGAACTATTAATTCATCCTAAAATTAAAAACATCAACGGTAAAGGCCTGATGCTCGCTGTAAATTTAGGCTCACCCGATTTCACCATCCACATCGCCAAAAAGTGTATGGAAAAAGGACTGATTGTTTTCTGGCAGCTGTACCGTAACGAATACATGAGAATTTCCCCTCCACTGACTATTTCTGAGGACGAAATCCGGGAAGGGTGTGCTGTGATTCTGGAAGCTTTAAATGAAAATTAACCGTTAATAAAAGCTTTGCAAAGTCTTATGACAAAAATCATAAACCTTTTATAAAAAAGTAACCTCTGTTTTGTTAAATAAAAAAATTAATTTATATATTGCGACACGATTAAAACAGAGAATATATGGCGAAAAATAAAGTCCATTATGAGTTTCCAATGCACTGTCTGTCAGAGATTTTATACGAATATCTGGCTACAGCAGAGGGTTTGTCAGAATGGTTTGCGGAGGATGTTGTAGAGAAAGGAGACGATTTCTTTTTCAGCTGGGGCGGTGGTCCTGCTGAAAAGGCTACACTGATCAGATATAAGCCTGAAGGTTTCGTGCGTTTCAGATGGGAGGAAGATGAGGGAACCAAAAATTTCTTTGAAATGACGATTACAATCGATGATATTACAGAAGATCTCGCTCTGAATATTACAGATTTCTGTGAAGATGGAGATGAAGAAGAGAACGCTTTGTACTGGGAAAATCTGATCGAAAATCTAAGAATAAAATTAGGCGCTGCTTAAGAATAAAATATCAATGGATAAAACTGATGAACGATTTATCGTTCATTATTTTTTTAGCTAAATTCAGAAAAATTGAAAAATTATATTTTTACTTCCGGTGCGGTGGAAGAGGCCAACAGAGCTTTTACTTTGGGTGATGCCGTAAAAGTTTCTTTTTTTATCAGAAACGCTCAACTGATCATGGATGAAGAATGCTATTTCTTTTTAATGGCTTCTATGCGGAAAATGCGTCTTAATATTCCGTTGAGTTATACTCTGGAGTTTTTTCAGAATCTGTTTAATACTGAAATTATTCAGGGAAAGTCGGTAGAAAATGGAATTATCAACTTCCTGGCTTACAGAAATACTGACGGAATCACGCTTTCCAAATCAACGGTATCCTACTTTTTTGAAGTGACAGAGGTTGCGGATGTTCTTGATATTCATGAAAGAAATCTGGAGTTGGATCTGATCAAGGAAATCAATGTCAACACCAATCTGTTAAGCAATATCAGAGTACATTCTCCAGAAAATATTTACGGAAGCATTTATGCCGAAGAAAATGATCTGGATGATGTGATATTCCTGAATCCAAATAAGAGAATTGCACGGACTGCTTTAGGCAATCTTCTTTTTTTAGAAGAAAACACCATAAAAATTCCAAAACATACAGAAGGAGCGTACATTTCGCCCTTGCTCGAAAACTTTGTGACTTTTTTAGATAAGAAAAAACTGGTTACGATTCAGGAGAGTGAAATGATCGCCTTTGAATCTCAAAAAGCTGAAGAAATCCTCCTGATTTCCGATGAAAAGGGAATTTTCTCTGTAGGAAAGATCCGGAATAAAACTTTTACCAACACAAGATTTACAGCTCTTGTGCAGGAATGGAAAGAAAGTTTCTGAAATTGACAAACCCGGTAAACAACGTTTCAAGTCCTTTACCGGGTTTTTTTCTGAGCTGGTCAGATTTGTATTTTTAATCTATAATTCGCTGAAAATCTTTTCAAACTTAGCTGCAACATCTTTCTGACCTTCTGCGCTGGTCAGATATTTTCTGTCTTTTGTACTGTTGATGAAGCCCAGCTCCACTAATACTGCAGGAGAATTTGATTCCCTTAAGATATGAAGATTTTTTTCTTCAATTCTACATTCGCCAAGATTTTTTGAGATAATTTTTGCTAATTTTTTTGAACCTTCCGAAGACTGGGTATAAATCTCAGGTCCCTGTTTGTCAGACTCAGGTTTTGGGCTGCTGTTGACATGAAGAGAAATCACAGCAACAGGATTCATGCTGTTAATGATCTCGGTACGTATGCTCAATGGAGAATTTGTGTCTGAATCTCTTGTTAAAACAATTTCGTATTCAGAATCGTTACTGTTGTGACTTTTAATCTCTCGGGCAATATTCATTACAATTTCTTTCTCTGTGAAACCGCTGTGCTGAGCTCCGAAATCATCACCTCCATGACCGGCATCGATCACGATTATTTTTTTGTTTAAAGGGGTAAAAGATAAAAAAGATGCTGCAAAAAGTGCACAGCCAAAAAGTTTAAGTGTTTTCATTCTGGTAAGAATTTATTTATCCAAATAACGTGAAATCTTTCTTAAAACTGCGTTAAAGGTTACTTAAAAATTTGTTAATATATGAATTTCAGCTTTTTAAGGTCTTTAATTCATTGAAATATCTTCAGGTGAATTGGCCCAAAGGAGAAATTCACCGCCAAGGTTTTGCATGATCGATTTCCACAACGTCTGGTCGTTTGGAAGCGTGTAATCCAGATTATAAACATCCACTACCGTCCAGACTTTACGGGAAATCTCATCTTCCAGCTGCCCTGCCATCCATCCGGAATATCCAGAAAATATTTTCAGATCGTTTACATGCACCTGGTTGGTCATTACGGCTGCGATTACTTTTTCCACATCTTCTGTGAGGTAAAAATCAGGTGTGATTTCGGAGTAATTTTCTGTAATTTTTTCACCTTTAATAATGAAGAAAACCTTGTCATTCTCTACAGGTCCACCATCATAGACATCAATTTTAAATTCAAAAAGGCTTTTGAATCTGGTGCTTATTTTGGTGTTTTTCTTATTGAGTATAAGCCCAAAACTTCCACTCTCATCATGGTCAATTATGAGCACTACAGACCGGGAAAAAATATCGCCCGATATATCAGGTGTAGAGATTAATATTTTACCTTTGTAAGAGTAATTCATACTCAAATGTAATAAAAATTCTTTATGGAAAATCTGCACGACAGGAGAAAAATTTACGAAAAATTACAACTTATTGAAAATGAGATTAAACAAAATCCTTTCGAGCAGTTCAGAGACTGGTTTTTGGAGGCTTCAGAGAATCCTGCGGTATCAGAATCCAACGCAATGGCTGTTTCAACGGTCGAGGAGGACGGTTGCCCGCGCACTAGAATGGTACTTTTGAAATCTTACAGTCACGAAGGATTCGTATTTTATACCAATTACGACAGCAGAAAAGGAAAATCTATAGAAAAAACGCATCAGGCATGCCTTCATTTTTTCTGGCCTTCACTGGAAAGGCAGATTATTATTAAAGCCAATCTGGAAAGAATAACTGAAAATCTGAGTGACGGCTATTTCCATTCCAGGCCTAAGGGAAGTCAGCTCGGGGCTGTGGTGTCTCCTCAAAGTGAAAAGATTCCGAACCGTGAATATCTTGAGGAAAAATTAAAATCGCTTGAAGAAGAATATGAAAATAAAGAAATCCCGAGACCTGAAAACTGGGGCGGTTATGTTGCCAAGCCATATGAAATTGAATTCTGGCAGGGAAGACCCAACCGTCTGCACGACCGTATTATTTACAGTTTGGGAGATTTGGATTGGGAAATTTCACGTCTGGCTCCTTAAATTTCACGTCTTTGGACATAAAAAAAACCTCATCAGCCGATGAGGTTTAGTTTTTTATAACCGTATGATTATTTCTTCTTTTTCTTATCACCTGCAACAGCAGTAGCAAGCTCAGCACCTGCTTTAAATTTAGCTACTTTCTTAGCAGCGATTTTGATTGGCATCTTAGTAGCAGGGTTAATACCTTGTCTTGCAGCTCTTTCAGCTACAGAGAAAGTACCGAATCCTACTAAAGAGATTTTTCCGTCTTTCTGCTGTAAAGTAGAAGTTACGTTAGACATAAAAGATTCTAAAGCAGCTTTTGCTGCAACTTTAGTAATTCCTGCATCCTTTGCAATTGCGTCGATTAATTCAGACTTGTTCATAATTTGTAATATTAAAAGTTAGTTTGTTATAAAGGCAAATTTAGCATAATTTTCATATTGTGCAAATTTTTTGATAAAAGTTATTGAAATTTTCATAAAACTTTACAAATCATTAAAATCTGTGAATTTGAAAACCTGCGAAAAATACGCATTTACAGTGGCTAAAATTGTGCCAAATGCCCTAAACATAATGTTTTACGATTATTAATCAGTTTTATTTTAATTTTATTAAATCCTAAATTTGCATAATTCGTTAATGAATATCAAAATATGATTGAAAATCTGCTAAAATAACCTAATTATCAATTGAAAATTATTAATTGTGATATACATGAAATTAAGCTGTTTGTAAGATTTTAATCAGCTGCATTTTGGAAAATTATTAATAAATTTGTGCCATGTTTATAGAAGTTTTCAAATCTAAAATTCACAGGGTAAGAGTTACGGCTTCAGACCTTAATTATATCGGAAGTATTACCATCGATGAAGATCTTATAGATGCTGCAGGATTGGTAGTGGGAGAGCGGGTTTACATCGTGAATGTGAACAACGGTGAACGTTTTGACACCTACGTGATCAAAGGTAAAAGAAAATCCGGAGAAGTTTGTCTGAATGGCCCGGCTGCCCGAAAAGTGCAGCGTGACGACATCATTATTATTATTGCTTATGCACAGATGAGCCCTGAAGAAGCGAGAGATTTTCAGCCGAAAATTGTTTTTCCGGACGAGAAAACAAATCTTCTTACCTAAAATGTAATGGACGAGAAGAAAAAAGATCCCGTAAAAAGTTTTTTAACGATCCTTATTTCCCTTGCTTTTGCTGCGTTTTTTTTATGGTACGCCACAAAAGGACTTGATTTTAAGGTTATTCAAAAATCCCTGTCGAAAGCCAATTATTGGTGGGTAGCATTTGCAGGTGTTTTCGGACTGCTTGCGTATTGGTTCCGTGCTGTCCGGTGGAATCTGCTGCTGGAACCGATGGGGCATAAAATTTCCAGTTCGAACGCTTTGTGGAGTATTTCATTTGGTTATCTCATGAATCTTACCATTCCGAGAAGCGGTGAGGTCGCCCGTGCTACTGCTTTGTACGGCGTTGAAAATGTTCCGGTAAGCAAATCTGTGGGAACAATTATTTTGGAAAGAGTAATTGATCTTGTCTGCATGATGGGTTTTTTGGTTCTGACGGTGATTTTTAAATTTGATGCAATTATTTCTTTTTATAATTACGTCACTGCTAAAAAAGAAACTTCGACAGAAAAACATGTTCCCACCGGTTTTGAAGAGTTTTTAATGAAGATTGGAATTCAGGATTTTGCATTCTTTTATATGGCTGTCAAAATTTTTGTTGCTGTTCTTATTGTGTCTCTTGTTGTCTATCTGATAAAATTTAAAAAAGCACAGCTCATCAATTTTGCAAAAGGAATCTGGGAAGGCATTGCTTCCATATCCAAACTGGAGAAGAAAGGTAAATTTATCTTTTATACGCTTGCCATTTGGGTTTCCTATTATTTTGCGGCATATTTAGTTTGCTTTGCACTTCCCGAAACTTCAGATTTTACTTTTGCTGATGGTTTTTTCATCATCGTTGTCGGTACCTTGGGAATGATCGTTCCGGCAAGTGGTGGCATCGGAGCTTTTAATCTCGCTATGAAATACGGTTTTATGACACTTTTTCTTGCTATGGGCAAAAATGGTGATGCGGGTGGCGAATTGGGAATTACTTACTCGTTTATTTCTCTACCACTTCAGTTGTTCTTAATGCTGATCATGGGCGGACTATCTATTGTGATGCTTGCAAAAGAACGTAACCGTGTTGTGGAATCTTCACAAAATTAATCTTAAATAAAAGTCGGTCTGGCTTAAAATTTTTAATTTTACTGAAACCGATTTTTTATGCATTTAAAAAACGACCTCAGTAGAAAACTGCGTGTTCAGTTTCCCATAATTCAGGCGCCGATGTTTGGAGTAAGTACTCCGAAAATGGTGGCTGCTGCGAATAATTCAGGATGCCTCGGTTCTTTGGCTTTGGCAGATTTACCGGCTGAGAAATCATCGGAACAGATTCATAAAACGAAAAAACTGACGAACAGAGATTTTGCTGTCAATATTTTTCTTCACAAAATTCCGGAAATTACTGAAAAACTTAAAAGTGATTTTTCTGAAACCAAAAATTTCCTTGAAGATCTTGCGCTGCGGAATAAAATTCATGTCGATCTGCCGGACTTTGAGGATATAAAAATCAACAGTTATCATGAACAGATCGACGCTGTTATAGCTGAAAAATGTAAAATTTTAAGTTTCACCTTTGGAAATCCTGATGCCGAAAGTATTCTTAAATTAAAAAACAATGACGTTCTGCTGATCGGGACATGTACCTCCGTTGAAGAAGCTGTACAACTCGAAAATTCAGGAATCGACATCATTTGTGTTCAGGGATGGGAAGCGGGCGGTCACCGGGGAAGTTTTACTGACGAAAATATTCCGCAGATTGGCGGATTATCTTTGCTTTCACAGGTTTTTGATTCCGTGAAAGTTCCTTTGATTTACGCTGGTGGAATTTACAATGCTCAGACTTTAAAAGCTGCAAAAGATCTTGGTGCCAGCGGATTTCAAATTGGAAGTATGCTTTTGGCTTCTAAAGAAAGTGCTTTACAGGATTTTGAAAAACAGCGTTTGTTTAAGGTAAAAGAAAACGAAATTATCTTAACCAAATCTTTTTCCGGAAGGTTTGCAAGAGGCATTCAAAATACATTTACAAAGACGCTGGATGAATCATCTTATATTTTGCCGTATCCTTATCAAAATAAACTGACAGGAGTTTTGAGAACAGCTGCAAAAGAAGCTAAAAATGCTGAATTTGTTAATCTCTGGCTTGGACAATCCATTCAAAATTACAGTGAAGATTCTACTGAGGTTATTTTGAAAAATTTCATTAAAAACTGCGAATCTTTATAACAAAAAAATCCTTTTCTGAATTTGAAAAGGATTTAATCTTTGTATTTAAAAAAAAATTATTTACTTAAATCTAAGCCGCCGAAATTTCCTGAACTCATCATTAGAAATACGCCGTCTGTCTTGTCTAAAGTGCTCCAGTATTCATGAAGATCTTCGGCATTGGTGAATACTTTTAAGTTTTCATTTTTAAACTTTTCCCTGATCAGATCAGGTGAAATGGCTTCCATTCTTTTGATTTTCAGAGCGTCTTCAGAATAGAAAACGACAGATTCTTCCGGTCCGTCCATCGCATGGTCGTACTGCTCTAAAAATACAGGATTTAAGCTTGAATAGGTATGCAGCTCGAGAAACGCATGTTTCTTTTTATTTTTGAACTGCTCACAGAATGCCTTCACTGCGGCCTTCACTTTGCTGGGTGCGTGGGCAAAATCTTTATAAAGCGTTCCGCCATCGTTTCTCTCTATTTTTTCAAGACGTTTTGAGGCACCTTTGAAACTCATTATCGCTTCATAAAATTCTTCATCCATAATCCCTAAAGTGTGACAGATATGTCTTGCGCCTTCAAGATTCAGTAAATTGTGAGCTCCGAAAACAGAAAGCGGTACATCACCCATCAATTCGGTCTTCAGAAGAACATTACCGTTGCTGATTTCATATTCCGGAGTTCTGTATGGCATTTTTCTGAAATAATTTTCAGCACTTTCAACCACTTTTACAACTTCAGGATCTTCTTCATTGTACACCAAAACTCCTCCAGGTGTAATACTCGCCACGAACTTTCGGAACTGATCAATATAATCATCAAAAGTTTTAAAAACATTGATATGATCCCATGCAATACCACTCAACAAAGCAATATTTGGCTGATACAGTAAAAATTTTGAACGTAAATCGATAGGAGAGGAAAGATATTCGTCACCTTCCAAAACCATGAAATCGTTATCCTCCGTGAGCTTGACCATACAGTCGAAACCTTCAAGCTGAGCACCGACCATGTAATCCACATCTTTCTGATGAAAATTGAGAACATGAAGAATCATTGATGTAATCGTGGTTTTCCCGTGAGATCCTGCAATTACGACTCTTGTTTTGTTTTTTGACTGTTCGTACAGAAATTCGGGGTACGAATATATTTTTAAACCTAACTCCTTTGCTTTTGCCAGTTCGGGATTGTCGTTATGGGCGTGCATTCCCAGAATTACAGCATCGATATCTGAATGTATTCTGTCTGCAAACCAACCAAGTTCCTCTGGTAAAATGCCTTTGTTTTCAAGTCTTGATCTTGAAGGCTCAAAAATGGCATCATCTGAACCGGTTACCTGATATCCTTTGTCTTTAAGAGCGATCGCTAGATTATGCATCGCACTTCCTCCAATGGCAATGAAATGGGTTTTCAAAATTATTTTGTGTTATTTACGTTGTTGTCGATGATTTTCTGGAAAACTTCTACAATATTTTCCCACTTTTTCTGGTCAACTGCCATGATCAGGCTTGCGTCTGATTTGCTTCCGGCGTTGTCTCCTTTTTTTATGGTCACCGTTACCGAAGCTCTGTCGTAGATTTTTTTGCGGTCTTCCATGATTTTTCTGAACTGATTGTCTGCAAGAACTTTTTCTACATTCTGCAGATCTGCATCAGAAAGTTTGAATCTTTTTTTTGCTTTTTTTTCGTTTGAATCAAGAGAGTAATAAACCTTATTTCCTTTAATGAGAAGGTTTTCATACATTGGAGCATAACCTCCGGTTTTAGAATAGCTGTAGTCAAATTCTGAAAACGCTTTCTGCGTATTGCAAGAGATCAGGAAGGTTATGATAAGAAAAAATGCGGTAAATTTTTTCATTTGTTTTTAGTTTTAAGAATTTTTTTCCTGTGATTTTTTAGCTTTAAGCTCTTCGTCATAGGTATGAAGTATATTAAAATCTTCAGTTTGCTCAATAGCGGTCATGATTTTGAGAAGAATATCGTGAGAATTTTCTTTGTCATAATCAATATCAAGTGGCGGTTTAAATTCCATGGTTGGTTTTACTCCGGTTACCTTTACGCGGAGTCCTTTTTTATCAAACGCTCTTCTGAAGCCATTTATTTTAATTGGAATTACAATCGGTCTCTGGTTTTTTACCAGTTTGGCAGTTCCACGTCTTCCCTGTGCGAAAGCAGCGGTGGTACCTTGAGGAAATGTCGCTACCCAGCCATTTTGCAGGGCTTTCATAATATTGTCTACCTCGGTAAGGTCTACCATCCGGTTTACATTTTTTCCCTCAGCTCTCCAGGTTCTTTTTACGGTAACAGCTCCGGCAACTTTGAAAATTTTAGGTAAAATTCCTTTATTCATCGTTTCTTCGGCAGCTACATAATAGAAATCGATTTTAGGATTAAGAAGATAAATGGGGTTTTTGATACTGTTAAGATAGCCATTGTTCACTGCACAGAATGCATGATACATAGCAGCCACATCAGCAAAATACGTCTGATGGTTGGATACAAAAAGTACATTGGAATCCGGAAGATCCACCAAATGCTCGGTTCCGGTGATTTTCAGTTTATTAAAGCCGTTGAACCGTCTGTAAGAAACGATACCGAGTATAATAATAATCATCCTTTTCAAAAAGTAAGGAGTTCCGAATGCATCGGTAAATATATTTTTTTTGGCCATGCTTCAGTAAAAACGATTGTGCAAAGTTACATTTTTTTCAGCAATTGGCTGAATTCACTGAGGATCATCGCAGTTGCTCCCCAAATGATGTATCCGTTAAAATTAATTACCGGAACTTCTTTTCCTCCGGCAGATTCGAGAGACATCATCTCGGGTGTATCCGGTAAATTTAAAAAAGAGGTAATAGGGAATTCTATAACTTCCACAGCTTCACTTTCCTCAAGGATAAATTCAGGATTTCTTTTGGAGTAGGAGATGAAAGGATAGACATAAAAATTACTTGGAGGAATGTAGATGGGTGACATTTCACGAATGATTCTTACGTAAGGTTTTTCGAGACCGATTTCTTCGGAAGTTTCGCGGATGGCTGTATCGGCAAAATCTCTGTCGAGTTCTTCTCTTTTTCCTCCGGGGAGAGATATCTGTCCGCTGTGCCGGTCTCTTTTATTTTCTGTGCGCTGAATCAGCGGAAAATACCATTCATCATTTTTCAGATAAATAACAATATTGACAGCAGCAAATTTTGGATTTTTCTCTAAAACCTGCTCATAGGTAAATACAGGGCGTGAAGGAGGCGAAAAAATACCATGAGCAAATTCGCCACTGAGCTTTGCCTGTTTAATTTTATTTAAAAGGTCTTTTCCGAAACTTTTCATAGGGTAAAAATAATAATATAAGATAGAAAATCCGGAAAAATGTTTTTCAAATAACGTACCGTATTTCTACGGTAAAAAATATAACGGTTTTCCATGACTGTGATGTAACCAAAACCTTTAGATAAAGTAACTGAATCCGTGATTTTTAAAATTTACCGTTTAGACATGATTTTTTGCATTTTGTAGAAAAGTAGATTTGTAGAAGTTTAAAACCATAAAAATTAAAAAAAATGAAAAAATTAGTAACCGGTGCATTTGCACTATTAGCAGTGAGCATGACGTATGCTCAATCGAATGAAAACACAAACACGCAGAGTGCGGGAGGTAACACATTAAATGTTGTACAAGGAGGAAGCTTTAACAAGAATACTTATACGCAAAGTACGAATAACATTGGTGATGTGAAGCAAACAGGAGCTTCAAACACGAATATTACACAGCAAAGCGGTTCTGGCAACGATGCTAAAACAGTTCAGGGAGATGGATCTAGTGTTACAGCATGGGCATCTAATTCTAAAGTTACTCAAACTCAAGGTGGAAATGCAAACATAACTAAAGCTACACAAAACTGGGCAGGTAACGCTGAAATTATGCAAATTCAGTCTGGATCTGATAACGTATTGACTGCTACACAGCACAATAGAATTGGAATTGGGTCGAAAGTTAATCAAAGTCAGACAGGTACTGTAAACACTGCTACTGCAACACAGAAGGGAATGAACACGTTCGCTGGTAATGCTATGACTGGTCAATTGATTGATCAAGTACAAGATGGATATAAAAATACGGCTACAGGTATGCAAGAAAGTAGCGGAGTTGCTGCAACATACAACAAAATAGACCAAAAACAAGATGGTAACTTAAACATTGTTAGCGCCAATCAGAAAGGAAATATGAATACCTCTATCCAAAAACAAGATGGAGATTCAAATAAAGCCGAAATTGCACAGGCTGGAAACAATCACTGGACTGAGCATACTCAGGACAATGTAAATGGAAGTTTAATTAGCGGTAAACAAAATTACGGTAGCGGAAGCAGACAGTTTGCTACTCAGAAAAACGGAGCTGGTAACGAGATTAAAATCAATCAGTTTGCAGATGCCAACTATGCGAAATTGGATCAAACTGGATCAAATCATACTATTGGCGGTACGCAACAAGGAACAGGAAACAACGATCTTAGAATTGCTCAGGATGGTATTGGAAACAAAGCCACTGCAATGCAAGATGGATATAATAATTTCAGTAATGTTTCACAAACCGGTGCAACACAAACACACTGGGGTTCACAGCAAGGTAGTGGAAATTCTATTGTAGTAACACAATCTAACTAGAGTTTCTTCAAATGTATAGGAGAGCAATCTCCTATACATTATACTATTTTTTGAAATGAAAAAACTGGCTTACATATCAATACTGCTTTTTTTCTGTACTTTCTTAAAGGCACAGAAAAATATATCATTCGAAGAGTTGAACTCCCAGAATGTACTGCAGCTGTTTGGAAGTGCCAATTCAACTGTGAATGCGACAACAGGCTTCAACTCCAATGTTGTGCAGATTGGGAATAACAATGAAGTTCAGATTTATGATCTTAATCCGAAAAAGGTTTCTATTAGCCAAATCGGGAATGAGAACAAAACCGTTTTCATTAATACTTCCAATAAACCCAGTACGGCAACCATTAACTCTGTAGGCAACAAAAACTACGTGGATATGGTGGGCAGCAACAGCATCTCAGAGAAAATGAAAATCAATATCCAGGACAGTAACATGATTATTTTTATCAGAAATTATTAATAATGAAAATTAAATTTCTATGGATAATCTCAATACTTTTTTACTGTAATTTTTTCTCACAAACAAAACCTGAGAAAGGCCTCCAGGCCAAAATAATTACAGAAAGCGCAGACGGTCTTTACAATATTATTGCTACAGCAGAAAATCAATCAGATTTCCATTACCCAATAAATTATATTCTGCTATCAATAAAAAAAGGAGCCTCAGGCAACACTTCTACCAATAAACAGGAAGGCAAATTTGTCATAAAACCAAAAGAAACTTTAAAACTTTCTGAGGTGAAAACCAATCTCGACAGACGCGATGTTCTCAAGGTTTTTCTTTTTATCAAAGACGAAGAAAGCGATAAGGTGATTTCTAAAGACAGTTTAGAGATACGGCCTGAAAAAATTGCTCAAAACAGTACAAAAGCAATATCTGAAAACGATATCGAGCTCTCTGGGCTTACCATAGACGATACCCGAAGCAGAAACGGCAAATACTATTACGATCAGTTTTACATGAAGTATCTGCAGACCGATGAGAAATTTCCCGGAACTGTAAAAATCATTGAGATCCCAGGATTAGGACAAAGTACCAGAATTTCTGTACTGTACAATGAGCAGGAGATTTATCTATTCAACACATCTCCGGATGAAGAGGCGATGAATCAGGAAGCTCAGACTACTTTAGAGATTCTCAAAGAAATGATTCTTCCAAAGAATGAATTGTTAAGAAGTTCAACCTAAAAACTTTAAAAAATGAAACTCTTTTATACTACTACAATATTATTTCTAACAGCGTTTGGCTTTACCCTAAAAGCACAACAGCTGGTTTACAAACCCATAAATCCCGCTTTTGGCGGCGATACATTCAATTACCAATGGCTTCTGAGTTCGGCAGCTGCACAGAACCAGTTTGATAACAATTCAGGTTCTTCGTCATTTTCTTCCAATTCAAATTCACTTTCAAATTTTACAGACAGTTTAAACAGACAGCTTTTAAGTCAGCTTTCAACAAAACTTTTTGGCAATCAGTTTGGTGAGGGCGAACTGAAACCGGGGACTTATGTTTTCGGGTCAATGTATCTGGAAGTAACGCAGGCCAACGGTGGACTTTTAATTAAAATTCTCAACACCGGAACAGGCGAGCAGTCTGAAATTATAATTCCGGGACAAAACTAATATACCATGAACAAGACATATAAATATCCAAAATTTTGGGTAGCATTACCTGTGTTTTTTCTGGTACTGGTAGGTTGCAATTCGTTACTGAATTATCCTTCTCACAGCGAAAAATCTACATTAGGAGAAACAACCAACTTTACTTCAAAAATTAAAAACCTTCCTATGCCTAATGATAAAGTGGTAGTGGGAGTTTATAAATTCCGTGATCAGACAGGTCAGTACAAAGCTGCTGATAACGGAGCCAACTGGAGTACAGCTATTCCGCAGGGAACAACAACCATTCTCATCAAAGCTCTGGAAGACAGCCGTTGGTTCAGACCCATTGAAAGAGAAAATATCGGAAATCTTTTAAATGAAAGACAAATCATCAGGTCTACCAGAAAAGAATACATGCCCAACCAGATCAATGAATCAGGAAATCTTCCGCCACTTCTGTATGCTGGAATTATCCTTGAAGGAGGTGTAATTTCTTACGACACCAACGTGGTTACAGGTGGTTTGGGAGCAAGATACTTCGGTATTGGGGCGTCTACCAATTACCGTCAGGACAGAATTACGGTATATCTTCGCGCGGTTTCCACTCAAACCGGAGAAATTCTTAAAACGGTTTATACATCAAAGACCATCCTTTCTACCGCCATCAGCGGAAGTTTTTTCCGGTATGTGGATACGGAAAGATTAATGGAAGCTGAGGTAGGAATCACTCAAAACGAACCTGTACATCTTGCTGTAACAGAAGCCATTGAAAAAGCAGTTTACGGTCTGATCGTAGAAGGCGTGAGAGACAATATCTGGGGAAGTACAGTTCAGGATCCGAATAAATTTACCAAACTGATTACTGATTATAATGCTGAGCAGACCGACAACGACATGAATGTTTTAGGTAAAAAACTGGCAGACAATCAGCGTGCAAAAATTTCGATGTACGGATTAGCAGAAGGAACCCAGATTCGCGGTGACTATGTAAATCCTAAGATGCATCCAGGTATAAAAGGAGGCTTGAAATATTTCATAAGCGACCATTTTAATATTGACGGAAACGCAAGCTATTTCATTTTTGAAAACAAAAATATTTTCTGGCGACGCGCAATTGCGCTTGATGCGAATGTAGAATATATGGTTCTGCCGAAAAGTAAATTTACACCTTACGTCTTTGGTGGTGTAGGCTCCGTATTTTACAGTGATAAAAATTATTTTAAATCTCAGTTTGGCGGAGGTCTGGAATATCTCATCAACAGGACTTTTGCCTTGCGTTTAAACGCACAGTATGATCTTGGCTTCAATGACGACTGGGATTTTAAAGTACAGGGTACTAGAAAAGATCAAAGCGTAAGAATTGGTTTGGGATTAAATGTTTATCTCAACCGAAAATCTGCAAAACCTTTAAAAACAACAAACCCATGAAAAACATACTTAAATATATTTTGGTGCTGATGCTCGGTTTTATGGTGAGCTGCAGCGAAGACCTTATAGGTGAAAACACAACGGGAAGTATTAAAGGAACTGTGGTGAAAAAGGGAACCAACACCCCTATTGCCAATGTGAAAATTTCCACAAGCCCTTCCACAACGACTGTTTTTACGGGTACAGACGGAAGTTTTACCATTACCGATGCTCCTGTAGGAGATTATTCTGTGAAAGCTGAGTACAGTGGCTATGTTGCTAATTATCAGGGAATTAATCTGAAAAATGACGGACAGACCGTTACTGTGGTTTTTGAGATGTCTGATGACTCAAGTTTAAATTCTTCACCATCAATTCCGGTTTTGGTGAGTCCGGCAGATAATTCTGTCGAGCAGCCATTGTCACTCAATTTATCGTGGACAGCAACCGATCCTGAAAATGACAGCCTGAAATTTGATTTAATTTTAAAAAATGCCAATAATACTGTTGTTCAGAATATTAACGGAATTAAAACCAAAAACTACAACGTTACCAATCTCCAGTACAACAACACATATTTCTGGCAGGTTGCAGTTTCAGACGGCGTTAATGCTAAAGTTTTCAGTGAGACAAGGCAGTTTAAGACTGTTGTAACACCTACGAACAGATTTCATTATGTGAAAAAAGACAGCAACGGAAATTACTACATTGTTTCTGCGAATGAAACCAATGTGAATTTTAACCTGACCACAAGCTCACAAAATTCTTTCAGACCACGACTGAATAATGATGCCAATAAAGTGGCATTTCTGAGGAATGTTGGCGGAAATTTTCAAATTTTCACTTCGAAAAGGGATGGTTCAGATATGATGCAGGTAACAACTCTTCCGGCAACAGGTTTCAGCAATGCAGAAATTGATTTCTCCTGGAACAAAGTAGGAAGTCAGCTGATTTACGCTAATTTTGATAAACTGTACAGAATCAATTCAGACGGAACCGGGCTTACTCAGATTTATGCTACTTCAGACGGAAGTCTAATCTCTGAATGCGACTGGAGCTATGACGGAAGCAGAATCGCCCTGAAAACCAATAATCTCAGCGGTTACGGTGTGAAAATATTTATCATTGATATGTCAGGAACAGTTACTAAAAGCGTTCTGAGCGGCGTAAACGGTGGGGCAGGAGGTCTGAACTTCTCAGCAGACAGCAAGAAACTTCTGTATACACGCGATGTGGCGGGATTTGAAAACATTCAGTACAGACAGCTGGATTCCAGAATTTTTATTTATGATCTGGATAACAATACGCAGCAGGATATTTCTGCCATGAGCCAAAAGACCAATGGTACCAACGACCTTGACCCACGATTTTCTCCGAATGATGCAGACGTGATCCTTGTAAATACTTCCAACGATAATGTTTCTGCGAAAAATGTGATAAAAATTACACTCACGGCCACCAACGGAAATTACCCGCGGGCAGTTTTGTTTACCAATGCAGAAATGCCGGATTGGGAGTAGAAAGAGATACTTTTTTATACTTTTAAAAAGAAAGTCAAAACCGGGATGGTTTTGACTTTCTTAATTTTTGATAATGAAAAAAGTGATGTCCTTATTCAATAATATTATTTTCAAGTGCGTATTTTACGATGCCCACCGAATTTCTTACATTCAGTTTAGTTAAAATCTTTTTCCTGTGTGTTTCTACGGTATTGATGCTTATGAAAAGCTTTACAGAAATATCTTTGCTGCTGAGACCTTCGCAGATGAGTTTTAAGATTTCAGTTTCCCTTTTGGTAAGTGAATCTTTGACCTGAACAGCTTCAAAATTTCTGCCGTTGCTTACGAAACTGATCATCTTTTCCTTGGCTTGGCTGCAAAGAAAAATTTCTCCGGAGGAAAGAGCCTGCAGACAGTCTGTAAACTCGTCAAAACTGCTCCTTTTATCCAAATATGCAGTAATACCTTTGTTAAAAAGTTTGCGGATAGAAGTCACGTCATAATCGTTGCCGATAATAATAATTTTCAGGTTGGGATTATTCCGTTTCATTTCTTCAGCAGTCTGATAGATTTCAGAAAGCATCATCATATTTGAGCTGAACATCAGCAGATCAAACCCACCAGTTTTCAGATATTCCTGAAGGTTCACCGGGCAGCTGCATACCTGAATCTGTTCAATAAACTGTGTTTGAGAGAGAAGTTTAGAAAGACCTTCTGCGTAGATTGCAGGCTGATCAAAAATAATTAAATTTGATTTCATCTAGGTGTGCGTTAGAAGTTTTTAAAAGTAATAAAAATTATTTAATTATCAAATATTTGCTAAATATTTTATAGAAAAATAACCTTTTTGGGGGATTTTTTAAAATTTAAACAGTCATAATAATTAAAATATTTTTCACTAACTTATCGATGTAAAGGGCTCTCACTACCATCTGGAGATCCAGCTTATTATCAAAACTATGATTACTTGAAATGATAAATTATTACACTGCTGGGAGTGAAAAAATTTAAATTTTAATTATATTATTGCGTTCACTATATATTTTTCATTTAAAACTTTCACAAAATATATCCCTCAAACCGGATCTGAGATATTTTCGTGATTTTTTTTAAACAATTTTACCTTTATTAATTTGTGAATTTTTTCAAAATAAAACATGAAAAAACCCCTGTCGAAACAGAGGTTTGAATTTTGCTTAGTTGGTATAACTTGCGAGCTCTTCCTTTTTAGAATTGTAAACCTTATATTCAAGGTATTTAAAAGAGTCTCTTGGGATAATAGTTACCCATTTTTTGTATTTGATGAACCATTTCATCTGTATACTTTTAATTCCTTTCGTGAGGTAAGCCTCAACAAATGGATGTACGTGAAGGAAAAGTTTTCCTTTTTCTTTCTGTAAAATCGTTCTGAGAGTGTCGCCCATTTTCTCAACGATTACGATTGGTGCAACGATTTCGCCGTCTTTATTCGGGTTTTCTTCGCTGGTTTCAATTTGTTTTTCGGGGCGGTTTCTCTGTCTTGTAATCTGGATGAGTCCAAATTTACTTGGAGGAAGAATTTTGTGGCGGGCTTTGTCCCTGCTCATTTCATTACGGAAATGCTCGTACAGATCTTTTCTGTGCTCGGGATTCGTCATATCGATAAAATCGACAACGATGATGCCTCCCATGTCACGCAGTCTCAGCTGTCTTGCAATTTCTGTGGCAGCCATCTTATTTACATTCAGAGCGTGCTCGCGGTTGGCAGTGCTTCCCAGGCTGATGTTGTTTCCGGAATTTACGTCTACTACGTGTAGTGCTTCTGTATGTTCAATAACGAGATATGCACCTTTCGAGCTTGGGATATTTACGTGTTTCCCGAAGCTCTGTTTCATCTGCTTCTCTACATTATAGTATTCTAAAAGCGGGATGTGTGAACCGTGATACTGCACAATGTTTTTACGTTCCGGAGCAATCACTTCAAGGTAAGCTTTCATTTCTGAAACCATCTGCTCGTCATCACAGATGATGTTCACAAAATCCTGATTGAAGTTATCTCTCAGAATCGATGAAGCTTTGTCGTCTTCGCTGAGTATTTTTGAAGGTACTTTGTTTTTCTGAATATTTTTAAAAGTGCTTTCCCATTTCTGAACCAGCTGATTCATGTCGTTGTGCAGGTCGGCTACTTTTTTTCCTTCAGCTACAGTACGGATGATCACACCGAAACCTTCAGGTTTAATGCTGTCGATAAGTGTTTTCAGACGGTCTTTTTCTTCCGTAGTACGAATTTTCTTGGAAACAGAAATTTTGTTGTCGAAAGGGATAAGTACCAAAAAACGTCCTGTAAGCGATACCTGCGTAGAAATTCGCGGTCCTTTTGTAGAAATTGGCTCTTTGGTAATCTGCAGAATTACGATGTCGTCTTTTGCGAGTACCTTATCTACGATTCCGTTTTTGTCGATTTCCGGTTGTAATTCAAAATTCTTCAGGCTTGAAGAGCTTTGTTTTTTTGAAATACTGTCTTTCAGGAATTTTTTGTAAGTGAGAAACTGTGGCCCAAGATCCTGGTAATGCAGAAATGCATCTTTTTCGTAACCGATATTTACAAATGCTGCATTGAGATTCGGAGCCAGTTTTTTTACTTTTCCGATGAACAGGTCGCCTACTACAAAGTCATTTTTGTCTTCTTCCTCATGAAGTTCGCAGAGTTTTCCGTCTTCCAGCAATGCAATTTTTGTGAAATCGTCTTCATGCGAAACTAGCAGTTCTGTCTTCATTTTGTTGTAAGATAATTTTTTTAGATTGAGGAAATTCGTTGTATCATCATAATTTTTAAAAATACTGATATTCCTGATATATTTTCAGAAAATCTTTATAGAGATTTGTCAAAATTCCTCCGAATCACACTTTGTATAAATAAAAATATAGTTAGTGATCATTAAATAATTAAAAAACACCAACTATATTATTATATTATAAAATCTCAGTTGAGATTATTTCTTCTTATGTCTGTTCGCTCTTCTTCTTTTCTTTCTCTTGTGTGTAGCAACCTTGTGTCTCTTTCTTTTCTTTCCGCTTGGCATAATTTTAATTTTTTAATAACTAGTTAATATTCTTTTAATTTATTTCACTGCAACTTTAGTTTTCACTTTCTCCACAAAAGATTTTGATGGCTTGAAAGCAGGAATATTGTGTGCAGGTATTTCAATTGCAGTGTTCTTAGAGATGTTTCTTCCCGTTTTTGCTGCTCTGGTTTTAACGATGAATGATCCAAAACCTCTTAAGTAAACATTATCACCATTGTACATAGAAGTTCTGATTTCTTGCATAAACGCCTCTACAACTTTCTGTGTTTCATTCTTTTCTGTTCCCAATTTATTTGAGATGGTGTTTACCAATTCTGCCTTTGTCATTTCCTGTGTAATTTTAAATTTTAGGTGTGCAAATTTAGTTAAAAAAATTGAATATTAGCAAATTAGTAAAAAATATTTTTAGTTTTTGGAGATGAATATCAGGTGAAGTGAGTGTGAAATAATCTTTAAATATTACATGCTGCTGTTGTAATATCCGTTCTCTACGCAGAATCGGATGAGGTGTAATTTCGTTTTAAGCCCCAGTTTTTCGGTGAGTCTGTTGATGTAGGTGTCAATTGTACGGGTGCTGAGGTTCAGCTGTTCACCAATTTCTTTGTTGCTGAAGCCTTCATAGCAGAATTTCATCAGCTGTATTTCTGCTGGTGAAAGCTCATCCTGACTGTTTTTCTGCCTTGTCATGTACTCTTGAACAGACAAAGGTTGCTGCTTCCACTGTTCGGTATATTTGATGTAGTCGAAACTATCTGCCTTGGTCATTCCTTTGATGATATCTCTGATGATAAGGCTGTTTTTCTGACAGTAATAAACATTTGGAATTTCAGACAGAATCTCAGCAATATCTTCCTGATATATTCCCGAATAAGTGATAATCGGCGTTTCTGTATTGTTTTTCCGGATAATTTTAATGGCTTCCAGGCCACTCAGAACGGGCATGAAAAGTTCAATGACGAATACGTCTTCCTGACGTCGGTAAATCCTGTTGATAAGTTCGTGACCATTGTTGCAGTCGTTCAGTAACATGTAAAACGGATTGTCTAACAGTGATTTTATCATTATTTTTTTGAAATAATAATCACTGTCCGCAATAGAAAACCGAACGGTGCTGTTGATAATTTTATTCATTTAATGTTTGTGAGGTTTGGTGCGTACAAATTAAGAAAATTCTCCGAAATGTGTAAAAAAAACTTTATTAAAAACATTTAAACAGATGATTCATCCATAAATACAATAATTAATACTGTTTTTTTTTGTGAGTATGATTTTTTTTTATAATTTTCAGCTACCAAAAAAACCAAACACATAATATGTCTGTTTATAATGATAAAAAATTAAACAGAAGTGACGTTCGCACAGGGATCTGGCGATTTGTTACTTCATTCATTGTTCTCTCTGCTGTTTCTTTCACAGCAGTCTACTTCTTTTTCAAAAGTTATGATACGCAACGCGCCGGTATTGCCAAAGAAGTAGGGAAATATGAAGAGCTTCTCAATAAAAACCTCCTGCTTAAAATTTCTTTAGACAGTATTCAGTACAATATGTCTCTGCTGGGATCAAACCAGGTGGAAAACGATTTTTATCTTCGTGAATCTGTTATGCGAAAAATGCGTGAAGCAAAAGCAATAATAGGCGAAGACAGCGCAACAAATTTCAAACACTACAATGTTCTTTTAAAAAAAGTGGATAATATGCTTTTGCTTAAAAACCAGATAATTACGGCCAATACCGATGAGCAGTCTATTCTCAGACTTTTAAATAACTGTCAGAATAAAGACCAGCAGATTCTTGGTGCTTTAAGAAAAGATCCTTCACGAGTTTTTTCAGGACGAAGACGTTAATTTTTTAAAATTACACTATGCAGGCTCACATTACATTATCAAAACAGGAAAAACGCTATCAGTTTTTATACTTAATTTTAATGCTTCTTCTGGCGCTCATACTCCTGGGTATTATTTTTTTAAATAATTTCAGATCACCTTTTTCTGAAACAGATATGCTGAAGGTGCAGACTTTAGAGCAGAAAAATAAATTTGATATTCAGCAGAAAATCACGCAGCCCATTGTAGACAGTACTTTTGCAAAAATAGCTTCCCTTTCAGAAGAAAATCCAGATCCGGTGAAAGAAAGTCAGATTGACTATGATATCAGCACCATTAAAAATTCTTTTGAAAACGCAAGTATTAATGATGACAGGAAAGTAGGATATCCTGTGATTGCTGAATTCTACAAGATGTTTCTTGAAGACAAAAAGTGGCTTGCCAAGAAAAAAGAAAATGTGATAAAATATGAGAAAGAGTATGAAGAGTGTACTATTGGTTTTCAGAAAAATAAAGATCAGCTCATAGACCGCAGAAATTCTTACAACAATCGCAAATAATCAAACACAAACTATATTATAAAAATTTATTATGAACTATTTTCAGAAAAACAGAACAAACATTATTATCGGTGTTATTGCTACATTGCTTGTAGCGGCACTGATTGCATTGTGGTTCCAAAAGAAGACGATAAATTCTGCTGATGATATTGTTGCAGAAGTATATCCTAAAACGGTGAATGTAAAAGATAGTTTGTTCTTTGTAGACAAAACCGCTTTCGCAAAAACAAAAAGATGGGATTTTGGTGACGGAAGTACTTCAGACAAGTCTAAAGGAGTACATTTTTACAGTAAACCGGGCTATTATCAGGTTACATTAGTTATTGACAATAAATATTCTAAAAACTACGGAATTTTAGTTTCTCAGCAGCAAACCGTCAAAAATGACAGTATTACTCCGTTTACAAGAATCGACGCAGTCTCACAGGCGCGGCAGTTTGAAAATGTACAGTTTAAAGCGGTTTCAGATGCAAAACAGTTTACCTGGAGATTTGGGCAGACAGGAAATATCGATTCAAAAGACAAACTCGCATATTTTACTTATTCAAAACCTGGAAATTATGTTGTAACACTTTCCACGGATGAAAATACAGCCCCAATCCAGCATGCTATTACAATTTTACCTGCTTATGATCAACTGGATGATGCAGAACTGAAAATTGAAGATAATTATCAAAAGATGGATAACGATTTTAAATACCGTCTTCAGCAGATTGCCAACGGAAACAGTTTTAATCTGAATTATAATTATTTGCTGAATAAATATTTATGCAATAACGAGAATACCACAGTGAGTGTTAACGAAAGTAAAATCAACAATTTTTATCTGTACTGCGCCGGTCTGCAGTTTGACAAAAACAATGTGATTCAAACTGTAAAACTTAATTTTGATGATGCACAAAACTGTGTTACTAAAGTAGAAATCAACCAATCCAAATAATAAAAAGTAAAACTGCTTCGGTTTTGCTCCAAACATAAAGATCATTAAGATGAAAAATAAACTTCCTCTTGCCGCATGTTACGCGGGTTTAGGTATACTGCTCACATCGTGCAATGTAAAACTTCCCTCTGCAAAAACTCCCGATCCCGAAAGATATGGTCAGGTTGACAATAATCCTGTAGTGAATGGTTTTCCTAAAAAATCAGTCCCTTGGATTGTTATTTCAGACCGTTCAAGAAATACGGCTTACATTGATAAAAATGATGAAAAGTCTTATAAAGATGTAAAGTTTCTGGAGCCATTGATGGTTCTGAAAAAGCGAAACGGAATGCTTAAAGTCGCAGAATACAATTCTGACGCACTCATGACTAAAAAGGTAGCTCCCAAATCGGTAAAAACCTACGGCTGGATTCCTGAGTCTGAACTTCTTCTCTGGACTTCTTCACTCAAAAGCGAAAAAACAGGATATCCCGTAAAGGTAGCAGTACTGCCGAGCAACAGCGAAGTGATTCTTGCATCTGAAAGGTATTATAAGAATGATTCCATTCTGGTTTTCAATTCTCCGGCGCTTACTGAGGCAGCAAATGTTAAAATTCCAAACGGACAGATTGTTTATGTATATAAGCAGGCAGAAAATAACAAAAGATTTCTTGTCGGAAAAAAACCTTCTCTGGAAATAGACAGCATTAGCAGTGGTCTCTACGGATGGGTGGCATCTAACGTGATTTCATCGTGGGGTGAAAGATCTGCAGTAAAAATGAAAAATACAGCTGGTGTAAAAGAATCAGCTTTGGGAATACATGAGGGAGCTCCAGGCGTAAATACGACCGAAAACAGAACAGCTGTTTTGCTTACAGATGTCAACAAAAGACCTCCGCTTGAAAATATTTTCCCGGTAAACTTAACTTTAAGCGGTACCGAAACACCTCAATACAAAACAAAATATTTCACCAATATTCTAGATTACAGCAAAAATTATGTGTATAATGTTTTAGGTGAACCTATTTACTTCGACCGTTATAAAGAAATCACAGAAAAAAGCAAAAAACTCAACATCGTTTTTGTGCTGGATGTAAGTCCTTCCAATGCGTCATATGCTCCGATTGTGAAATCGCTATTGCAGGATCTTCAGTTGAGATTTGAAAAATCATCTTATTTCAATGAAGTAAAATACGCTGCAGTTTTGTATAAAAACAATTCATGTGGTGATAATGTTGCTCCTTCTGTTCTTGCAGCAGATTACAATATCATTACAAAGTTTATCGAAGATAAAATGAATGAAATGAATTGTCCGGGAAGCAATACCAATCAGCCACTTGCAGAAGGCCTTGCAGCTGCTGGAAATATGCTGTCCTCGGTTCCCGATGAGACCAATCTTGTTGTTACAATCGGTTCTTCAGCGAGCCGTAGCGGCAATATGTATGATGTTATCAATTCTTTAACTCAGGCTCAGGCCCGTCTTATCATGTTCCAGAGCAATGCAAGATCGGCAGATACTTATAATGATTTTGTTCTGATGTCTGAGAATATTGTAACCAATACTGCTAAAAATTCAGCTGAGCTTAAAAAGCAGAAAATTGTTGACCAAAAAGATGTTTTAACCAAAAATAATTTTAATCTCGTTGAAGGTGATGAAGGATTTTATTCATTAGACTTTCCGAAACAGAGCATGTCTCAGGGATTTGTGATTTTTCCTAAAAAAGGAGATGTAGCAGCGCCAGGATTTTTAAAGAAATCTGTAGACAGCCTTATTGCACAGGTTAGTCTGGATAACGAAATTATTGATGAGTCTCTTCATAAAAATTTCCATTCTTCTGTAGGAGCAGGACATACTGATGTAGATTTTAAATACAAATATTTATATCCGGGACTAACAAACCCTGTACCTTACGGAATCGCAGCTCAGCTCATCAATTATGGAAACCCGTTTTTGGCGAAAGGGTATATTCCAAAGGAATTAAGAGATTACAAACAGGGCCTGGAAAAAGGAATTTTAATTTCAGACAAGGAATATGATCAATTGAAAAACTTCTATCAGGAAGTTTATGAAAATACAGGAGCAGCACGTACAGATTTTAAACAGTCGAGAGCCATAAAGGAATATATAAAACTGCTCAAAAAATACAATCCAACCCTTGAATTTGCGAAAGATGTTGACATCAATGAGCAGCCAATGGCTTATGCAGTAGGAATTTCTACAGGATTTGACCTTACTGAAGAGGAAATAATGGCGAAGTATAAACTTAAAGCGTGGAGGAAATCTGATATTATTGATCCTGCTACAGCAAAAACTTATTTCAAGCATTATAAAGATCTTTCAGACAGAATGCTTGCGAACAGAAATAATCCTGCAGTGAAAATTCAGCATAATGGGCAGACTTTTTACTGGTTGAATGAATATTTTACGCCAACAATGCTTCCAACAGCAGAGCCAAAATATAGTAAGCACTGAAAATTGTATCTGATTCAATAATAATATGTTAAAACGGAAATTTTTGTTTCCGTTTTTTTTATGTTAAATAACTTTTATTTATCTTTGAGTACCAAATTTCGCAAAATATGTCTACTCAATCATCATCCCATGATGGCAAACATTTCGTTGTCCAGAAGGGAACATGTCAGTGTGACCAGGGAGATCTTTTCCCGCAACATATCGTAAGTGTACACCAAAAACATTATTGGAATGACTCTGCGGGTGAAGCTGATTATCTTGCTGTTACAGAAGACGATCTTCAGTTTAATCCTTCAGGACCGAGTTTCGGCAAATGTAAATTAAAGCCAAGCTCAGGCGGATATCTACCCTGTGCCTATGCTCCGGCAGGAAAATGGCAGAAAACCTATGATAAAGTTTTGGTTATGGGTAAGAAAGCAGTCACCGAAATTTCTGAATTACAATGCACTACAGGAGGGAAAATAACCATTAAAGACCACGGACAGCGGGGCGAAATGAGTAAAACTAATGTGAAAAATGCTGATGCAAAAAAAACACAGCACATCAATCCTTTGGTGGATATGAATGACTATAAAGAAACTGTTTCTGAAAGTGAAATAGACGCTTACTAATCAAAATCTCTATTCACCATGTCAAAAAAAGGAGTTTCAAAAATTGCAGGAAATGCTTCACCAAAAGTTGGAGAAGCTACTACTTATACAATTGCAGATTGGTATCCCGCAACCCCACAAAATCAAAGGAATGCCGCTCATGTCACCTGGGAACTGTTTAAAAAAAGAGAAAACGGCAGATTTACCACCACGAATATTAAGAAGACCGGTGTGGGAACATTCACATTCGGCGAAGTCGCACACCGTCATACTTTCAGAATTGAAGCTTATCTGCATGAACCGGAAGGAAGTGGTGCTACAACTCTGGAAATCAATCCGCAACCAGCAGCCATTCCGAGAATCAGTAGAGTTGAACTGAAATATGTGGACGATACGCCCGGAACTGTTTTCAGTTACACCGAGAAACTGATTGCAAGTGCTCAAACTACAAATCTGGGAGGTCAGAAACTGAAGTTCAGTCTTTGGGAAGATGATGCGGATAATGAAGGTCATAATTCTCAAAATCTTCTGATTGAATCTAAAGAGGCAACTGTGAACAGGGAAGGAACAGCTACTGCAGAGTTTATGCTTACAAGAGCTTTAATGCAAAAAGCCATGCAGGGTGAAACTGATCCCCGGCAACTGGAGTTTTATGTGACTGTAGAATATTTTTCACACAGAAAACATGCTACGGATAATATTCATATCAATAATCCTCAGGGTACGCCGCCAAGACCACACCCAAGACCAACAACTAATAATCAACCTTCACAACCAACTCATAATGGAAATACTCCGCCACGGGCTCAGAATTCTCCTGCAGCCGAAAAACCACAATCCCAAAAAGAAGAAATGGGAATTATGGCTAACGTACGCAACTGGTGGAATAACCTTGAACTTTGGGACTGGGCCGAAGCAAGAGGAATTATTGAACCTCAGAAACCTGCAACAACTACTGCAAATGGCGGAAGAACAGTAAGTATAGTAAATCAACCCCCTGCAGGTCAGCAGAATTGTGGAGAGAGATATTGTATTAAGATAGGTGATAAAAATGAACTAATCAGAGAAATTAATATCAGACTTGCTGGTTTTGGGGGTAATATTCCTACTGATGAGTTTACCGAACGGACAGAAAAAATGATCAAGCAGTTCCAAAAAGATTATATGAAAGTTCCTGAAACAGGTAAAGTATGTGGAAATGTGTTGCTGGCTATCGATGATTTCACGACAAAATGGACAGAAAATATCAGCAATTATTTATGCTTATGCAAAAATGAAAGAGCTATTACAAATAAATGTTCAGGATTTGGGAAGGGACGATACAATGGAGAGTATTCCAATAGAAATCACATAGAAAGATATCATAAATACGAAAGACCGGGAATTCACCGAAGTTTACTGTGGGGAGTGAGTGCCCTGAAATTCTATTTGAGCACACAGGCTGTGTATAAATATTATGGCATCACAGCAGGATACAGATGTTGGGAACACAATACACTTAAGGGTAGAACCAGCACAAACCATATGGGTAAAGCTGTTGATCTGCAATTTTCAAAAAATGGTAGAGCAATTACCGGGAAAAGTCAATCCAACGTTGCTTTGTTAGTAGAACTTAGAGATAATTTTTTTACAAAATACCTCAACAGCAAATATCAGTGGGTAGATGGACAAAACAATTACTCACTTGAACCTTTTGGTCTCGGATCGGGGCAGACCTGGAGCTGGATTCACATGGACGTAAGAGAATTTCAAAATACGTATTTAGATGATAAGTATTTTGTAAAGACACAGGAAAATGTAAGAGGAAAAAGTATTGTAGAGTTGGCAATAGAATCAGGATTTCAAAATACATGCAACTGTCTTAAAGGATTTAGCGCTCCTGTAAAACCTGCTGAAACAAAGGCGGAAGCAGGAAATTGTGAGGATAAATTTGCCAAGGTAGCGCCAATTATCTTACGACATGAAGGAGGTTTTGTGGATCATAAGGCAGATAAAGGAGGTGCTACCAATAAAGGAATAACATTTGCCACATGGCAAAGGTATGCAAAGGAAGATTTAAATATTGAACCTACATTGGATAATCTCAAAGCTATTACCGATGAGCAGGCTACAAAAATTTACAGAAAGAGATATTGGGAACCTAAAGGTTTCTGCAGAGTTGAAGATGAAAGAGTCAGCCTCATGATTTATGATTGGACGATTACTTCCGGTGGTGCAGCAAAACAGGTTCAGAGATTGCTAAAAAATGAATTTGCTCAGGATATAGATGATGACGGAAACATAGGCTCATTAACAATTGATGCCATTAATAATGTGGAAGATCAGGATAAGTTACTGCAACGAATAGCCGAAATCAGAAAACAATATTATACCGATCTCACTTTTACAGACGGTAAAAAGAACAGTCAACAGGTTTTCTTACAGGGATGGCTGAATCGTGTGGATGATTGTTTAGAATTTAAACCATAAATTATGAAAAAACTATTAGCCGTAATTTTAATTACACTTTTAAGTTGCACAGAAAATACGAAAGCTTCAAAAATACAGACTACTCCGGCGGAGGAGAAATTGGAGGCTCAGGTACACGAAAATAAAAATATATCGGGAAATTGGATTTTTACGGAAAAATCGCAAAACTCTGATATTCCAACACTTCAGTTTACGGTTGCAATTAAGCAGGATGGAGAAGATATAAGCGGTCAGTATTGTGCAATAGCTAACAGTGGAGCAAAAATAGATTGTGAAAATGAGACCAGATACAATTTGAAAGGTAAACTGATTAATGGAAAGTTTACCGGAACTTTCTACAGTTTTTTCGGATCTTCAAAAGATCAGGGTAAATTTGAAATCTCAGTAATTGACAATAGTACGATCAGCTGGAAGGTACTTGTGTCTCCGAAAGGAGAGTTTTATGCTCCTGAACTGTGCAAACTGAAACGGGAAAAATCTGCGGTTTCATCTGCAGATACGAAAAAAAATTTTCCATTATCTTATACAGGGCTGGACAATTTAAATTGGGTAGAAAGTAATAAGTATGCAAATTATAATTACACATACAATCTCCCGGATTATAAAAACTCGTCGGTTATTCTTGCGAAAAACGACTTGAGTGATGATCCTTTCTACACTCTTTTTACTTTAGATAAAAATACAAGGATAATTGACTCTCTTAAAATATGCTACACAGAAGACGGATATCCTGAGAATGATAAAAGATATTTTTTTGATTT
Source organism: Chryseobacterium sp. Leaf394 (assembly GCF_001424105.1). Classification (GTDB taxonomy): domain Bacteria; phylum Bacteroidota; class Bacteroidia; order Flavobacteriales; family Weeksellaceae; genus Chryseobacterium. Next base: position 146,445 of record NZ_LMQH01000011.1, read on the forward strand.
TGTAATTAATTCTGATTATACGATTACAATCAGTAAATCTGAAAGGAAGGATTATAACAATATAAAGATATGGGATTCAAAATATAAAATTTCAGATAAAGGAATTTTTGTGAAATATGCAAAATAAAGACATTTCGCTAATCCCCGAAATAAATCCTTTATCATAACCCCTCTTCGGTAAATACCCAAATATCCTCGCCACATAACTCTCTTTCAGCCGAAAAACCACAATCCCAAAAAGAGGAAAAGGGAATTGCAGATTCTGTACGGGACTGGTGGAATAATCTGGAACTGTGGGATTGGGGGGAAGCCTATCAGGTGAAGTTCCCGGAATTGAAAAAACAGAATTTACGGGAACAATTGAAAATGGTCTTGTGAAGATACCGATTCATTTGAGACAGAAAACGGCGGAAGAACTTACACAATGGAAAGATAAATTAACCAAGGTCAGAGAGGATGGAACGTTTACGTATAAATTTGGAGGCCCGAACGTGGTTGCAAATGATGATGATAAAAAAGATTAGCTACTAATATGAATTTTAAATTTTTATATCTCACTATAGCAACAATTTTCATCATATCCTGCAATGAAAATAAGACTTCAGCTCAGAATATAAAAAAAAATAGAAGTAATAATTTGTGGAGTAAAATTCCCGAAAATCAAAAGATTGAAAAAAGAGAATTTCTCAATTTTGATAATGATGAGAATGATGAAATGATCATTACTACTACGGATAAAAATGAAAAATTATACTATGAATACTGGTTCAAAAATAAAGATCTGGTATATAAGTTTGATTATCCCTGGACTTCAATAAATTACAAATGGCTTGTTGATTTAGATAATGACGGGAAAAAAGAGATTGTAAGAGCAACTGGTTATGAAGATGGTGTAGATTATGTTATTTACAAAATTATAGGTAAAGAACAAGTTGCTCAAATATATGTCAATCCTGCATTTGTTGATACAGAAAATGAGGATAAAATGTTTTGGGCGTATCCTAAAGATATTAAAAATGTTTTACTTGACAGTCAATATTCTTTGACGGTATCATTAAACAATAGTTATCAGAGAGAAGACAATCATACAATTCCAGAAAATCAAAAAGAATTACCATTTCTCTTTTTTAAAGGTGAAAGCACCCAACCCGATTTTGTTTTAAAGAAGCTTAATCCCATAAAAAAAATGAACCTTTCTGATCTGATATCAGCAGTGAAAAAAGAAACTGCATCAGCGGGAAAGATACCAAGTTCGTTTTTACAGAAATTTGATTATGATATAGATGGAGACGGAATAATGGATAAGATAGAAATATTTAGAAATGAGGGTGAAAAAAATACTTTTGATCAGGAGCATTTTGGTTTACCTTTCAAAATTTATAGAGGAACATCTAAGGGATTTGAAGTCTGGACGGAAAATAAAAATATTATTCCGCCAATGGATGGCAATTGTATTTCCGAAGGTTTTGGGAACATAATTTTTAAAGATAATTTTTTCACAATAGAATCACAAACCTGTTACGATAACAACGTTGTTGTTAATGCTTATATATCATTTGTAGTAAAAAATGATGAAATCTTGTTGCACAAATATGGAGAAACTTACTTTGATAAAGCAAATCACAAAAGAAAAATACCTGATCGGATTTGGACTGCAAAAGATTTCGGTAGAATACTTTTTGATAAAGTTACAGCTGATTTTTTACAAAAACTGAAATTTAAATAACAAGCTTGCTGAAATGGTTATTTCTAAAGATGCAGGTTATTAAAAGATCATCATTTTACCTTTATTATATCTTGTCATTGGATGTAAGAAAAATAGTAATTTGGAAGTAAAAGATATAAATGAAAGAGACTCCGTAAAGAACCAAAACCTCAAAAAACAATTAATAATTCAAAAAAGTTATATGATACTTTTGTACTTAGATAGAATTTCAGTGATGCAATAAAATGATAAAATTTAAAAGACCTACATGAAATTTATCCTGATAATATTTTTTACACTTTTGGTATTGAGTTGCCAGAAAACACCTGATAAAACAGAAATTCCAAATGCTGTAAAAAAGATAGAAAATTTTGATACTAAAAACGATGTAAACGAAGAATCTGTTGTAGATTGTGAAGGGTTTTTTAAAAAAATTACACGTTCAAGTAATCTTGCGGCACTGAAAAATTACCAGGACATTTTTATCAGAATTGAAAATGTTTCAGATTCGAAGGTCGTTTTAGAGATCTATGTGAAAAACAGTCAGGGTGGTAGAATTACTGAAAATACGGTTGCATGGCTTCATTTTTTGCCCGGTGAGGAGAGACTTTTAGATATCACTGCTGATCCCCAAGACCCGGTAGAGTTGAGTTTTGATGAAAATATTCTGAAAAAATATAACTACAGAAAAATCTGTGGTCTGACTGAAAAAGATTCACAGACAGAAACTGCCCTCAAATCCAGCATTGAGTGTCAGGAAATTAAAGGGGTGATGATGAAAGGTGAAGAATGTTTAATTCGCAACATTTCACTGGAAGATGCTTATGATGAGATCATTAAAAAATCATTGGTTACGGATGCAGAATTTCTTCTGAAAAAACTTCCTGCAGGCAATTATTCACAGAAAATCGGTAAAAAAGGAATTGTTGAAATCACATACAGGCTCAGTCAGAATAAAATAGATATCGAAATGCTGTATGAAGGAGGAATTACAGAAATTCACCTGATGAAAAAAGATCAAAATGTAAAAAGACGGATAATCTACAATTTTGATTAAATACATTATGAAACTACACAGATTTTACCCAATATTTCTTTTGATGATTTTCAATTCCTGTGAAAAACCCAAAGCCAAAAAGCTGGAAATAACCGAAGTATCATCTTATCATGCTGCTACCGATAGTCCGGCAATAAGCTTGAAAGATTCTGCGCTTATCCGGCAAAAAACAAAATTGAGTGTAAAAAAACAATTTGACTGGTTCGGAAATTATTCCTGCAATTTTCTCAGAATGAAAGAAGAGTCCGGTGATCTCAGAGGTTGGGGAATGATTTATATTAACCTGAAACGGGAATCGGCAACATTCAAATTAGATTCCTATATCGAGCAAATTTCAGAAGAATTGATTATTCTAAATCAAAATGAATCAGAAATTATTTTGTCATTAAAAAACCAAAAAGATTATACCTTTATCATTCATAAAAAGGAAAATAAATATTTTCTGAAAAGCAATTACATCGAAAAAGTGGTAGGAGAGAAAGAAAATTATCTTTTAATAAAGAAATAAATTATAAAAAAAAGGTTCAAGATTTGTTGCCTGTTTTTACACATCAATTCTGAAAATTAAGGCATGATTATTCATTTTATTTTGCCAGGTGAGACACTGGAAAGCATTTCGAAAAACATTAAACTTGAAAATCCGGTTTATCTGAAAGAATATCACAATTCCCATTGCACGGCGTTTGATTTTATACATGAAAATTTAGTTTCGGGAAAAAAACTTCTGATTCCCAATCTTGCTAAAATTCAGTTTTACAATTCTAAAAATGATGCACCATCTAAACTTCCGGAACAAAATCCGGTAATTCGATTTAAACCTGAAAATCTTAATGTAAAATATAAAATTTCTGTCGCGCAGAGTTCAGAGGTTGATGGCAAAAAAACAGATTCAGAGTTTTCTTATGTTGTTGAATTGATCTGGAAAGAAAAAATCGGGAATTCTCATCACTTTTCTTTTACAAAAACCGAAATAAAAGACCGTTCGCAGACAAAAATGTCAACGATCGCAACCGCTTGTATCGAATCTCTGAATCCTCTGGAAATAGTGGTTTCAGAAGAGGGAGTTTTGTTGGATGTAAGACTTTCTGAAAAAATAAGAAAAAATTTTTCCGATAAAAAAACGTTCCTGGAAGATCAGTTTCCGGATCAATATTCAAAAATTTACCTTGATAAATTTGAATGGAACGTCCTGAATTCTGAAAATTTTAAAGATAAAATGAAAACAGACTGGTTTCTGAAAACGTATTTTGCACCGTTCAGAAGAAAATTTACAAACGGAATTTCAAAGTATCACATTGTATTGCAGGATGAACCTGTCAACATCATTCAGAAAGGTTTCCAGAATGAAAATATCATTATTCACGCTGAAATGGCTGATCCAATTCCGGAGGTGAATTATATGGCAGAATATAAACTTAATTCAGAAACGGGAATCATCGAAAACTACCATTTTAAAATGCTTTCTGAGGAATTTGGAACCTCCTATTCAACAGATTTTAAAGCTCAAATGAAACTTTGAATCTCAAATTTTAAATCCTGAATTGATTGTCGTAGAACTACTACACAAAATCGTAGAACTACTACAAAATTTCAAATAATTGATTTTTAGGGTTTATTTTTTAAAATGTGGTTCTATCTTTGGAATACAAAAAACAACAGATCACAAAATATTAATTTCTAAAAATTTACATTATGGCACTTAATTCAAGAGGAATCTTAAAATTCAACGGAGGCGAAGGACAAAAATTATTAAAGCTGAACTACAGCGTATCAAGATCTACAGACGTTTCTGGTCGAGTAGCATCAGATCCTTCCAACGCATTAATCAGAGTAACTGTAGAAGCTACAGAAAAATCTGACATCCTGGAGTCTTTACTGAACGGAAAGTATAAGCCAACAACTGGTGAAATCACTTTCAACAAGTCTCATGAAGAAGGTACTTTAATTACTTTAAGCTGGGAAAACGGTTACGTTATTCAGCATGAAGTAGACTTTGACGGAACAGACGAGAACTCAATGTACATCAGTTTTGTTGTGAGTGCAGAATCCATCAACTACGGAAATTCTGCTTACACAGGTCTTTGGCCGTCAGCTTAAATAGAATCATCAGTTTTTATAGTTATTAAGGGAAGAAGGCTGCCGAATTATTCGGTGGCCTTTTTATTTTGAATGTGAAATTGCTGATAAAAACTCTTTAACAGTTTTTGTGATTTTGAGTCGTAGTTCTACTACAATTTATCAAAAATATGCTTTCTATGCTTTTATTTTGATCATATGGCTTTATCTTTGAGGTACCAACAGCAATATAAACATTATATTAATCTGAAAAAAATAATAAATATGGCACTCAATTCAAGAGGAATCTTAAAATTCAACGGAGGAGAAGGACAGAAGTTATTAAAACTGAATTACAGCGTATCAAGATCTACAGACGTTTCCGGACGTGTGGCATCAGATCCTTCTAATGCTATCATCAAAATTACTGTGGAAGCCACAGAAAAATCTGATATTCTTGAGTCTTTACTCAACGGCAAATATAAACCAACAACGGGTGAAATTACTTTCAATAAATCTCATGAAGAAGGAACATTAATTACTTTAAACTGGGAGAACGGCTACGTTATTCAGCATGAAGTTGCTTTTGAAGGCACCGATGAAAATTCAATGTATGTGAGTTTTGTAATCACTGCAGAAAAAATAAACTACGGTAATTCTGCTTACGAAGGGCTTTGGCCTTCTGTCTGAAATCGCAGAACTCAGTTACTAAAATCGAAAATCAGTAGAATAGCATGCTTACATAAGTAGGCTATTCTTTGGTTAAAGGTGGATTAAGAATAAATTGGTGTTTCAGTAAACCGTTTATTGTCTGTCAGATTATTCCAGAATCACCATTTACATCGGCATCAAAATAAATCACAAATAGAATCAGTTATGTTCAAGGACAATAAATCTACAAAAACATCAGTTCCAAAAGGCGTAGAACCCTCTTCGGCGTTGAAGAATGTGAAAGAAACTGTGACAAACCAGGCAATTGGTAAGACCAGTGAGAAACTACAGCAGGCCGGAGGTAAAGCCCATAAGGTAAGTCAGAAATTTACTCAGGCTCAGACCACGATGGCTACAGCAACTGGAGCATCAGGGATGTTTATGAATCAGCAGATTCAGCCTGAAAACAGAGCAGTTGTCAATGATAAGTTATGGTCAGATCAGCCGACATCTAAAATTTTAAATGCAGGTTCTATAGCTGCAAGTCAGATTTTAGGAATCAACAGAGTTGTAAAACTCGAAGTTGTAATTGAAGGTAAAACAATTGCCCATTTCAAACATTTTACCCTACAGCAAAGTGCAGTGAAACATCATCACTTCAGTCTTACGCTTGCTCATGACAGTTTAGGAAATGTAGAGAACTATCAGCTTGAGGAAGCACAAAATTTTTTGGGCAAAAGACTTACAGTAATTTTTAAGTATAAAGATGTAGAAGGCGGTCCTGAAAGAAATTTTGTAGGAGTAATCACAGAAGTTGGTTTCAGTCAGGAAAAAGGCAGTCTGGGAAATGTGGTGTTGAAGGGTTACAGTCCGACAGTGCTTTTGGACGCCGCTCCGCATATACAGAGTTTTGGTGGCGCACAGGCAATCAGTCTAAACAGGATTGCTGACCAGGTGATTAAAGAAGCCTTTAGCTCAAATAAATTTGACTTCAGAGTTGACGCTCAGTACGGAGATATTTCCTACAGTTCACAGTACGAAGAAACGCATTACAATTACCTTGCAAGAATAGCTGAAGCCTATGGTGAGCAGTTTTTCTACGATGGTGAAGTGCTTCATTTCGGTAAACTTCCACCTCAGGAACAACCCGTAAAACTTATTTATGGCAGCAGCGTTACCGACGTGAGCATTAAAATGAAAGCCCAGCATGTAAATCCTTCATTTTATGGATACAACAGCAGCAAAAATGAAAAACTGACGACAGGAAATTCTAACATCTCACATGCTTCGGATATCGCAAAGAGAGCGTATGATATTTCGCAAAAAACTTTTACCACACCTTCTCTCAGAGTGGCTCCGATAAAAGCAGCATCTTTTACAGATATTGATGCTTCCCAAAAAGGAACAGCAGGAAGCAAGGCATCCGATGTATTCATAACCTCGGGTACTACCACAGTTCCGTTTCTATATCCTGGCTGTGCCGCTGATATAGAAATGCGTAAAAACGACAGCAACGAAACCACTTACTTTACCAAATTACTGATTACCGATGTTAGCCACGAGGTAGATGCAAGAGGTTATTACACAGGTGCTTTCGAAGCTATCGCAGCCGACAGCGGGTACATACCGAGACCTGAATTTGAAAGTCCTAAAGCAGAAGCTCAGTTTGCCAAAGTAATTTCCAATACAGATCCTATGAACCAGGGAAGAGTTCAGATTCAGTTTGACTGGCAAAGCGGCTCCGATACTTCAGAGTTTATCAGAGTGATGACTCCTGACGCCGGAGGAAGTGATAAGGTAAGTAAAAACAGAGGATTCATGGCGATCCCTGAAGTGGGAGATCAGGTAGTTGTAAATTTTGTTCATCAGCATCCTGACAGACCTTTCGTGATGGGCGGAATGTTTCATGGCGGAGTTGGCGGTGGCGGTGGCGCAGGGAATAATATTAAAAGTTTGAGCAGCCGAAGCGGAAACAAACTGGAACTGGATGATGGTGCAGGTTCAGTTTTCCTTACAGATCAGGGCGGTGCCAATATGAAATTTGACGGTGCTGGAAATGCGACAACGAATACAAATAATGATAAAACTGTAACTGTAGGAAATAATAATTCTGTTAATGTTGCGAATGACAATACCTTAAAAGCTGGAAATACAAGCATGATTGATGTGGGTGGAAATTCTGTTCTTCAAATGGATAAATCAGGAAAGGTTTCGCTGACTGCAAGTACAGAATTTAAAATTATTGTAGGTGCCAGCACCATTGTTATTGACAAAACAGGTAAAATTACAATTAATGGTAAGGAAATTAAAGTAGATGCAACGCAGTCGATCAATCTTTCCGCAACTAATGAAACGACAGTCGGAGGGAAAAATGTAAAAGTAACAGGAAGTACTGAGGTGCAGATTAACGGAAGTAAAGTCAATATTAATAAGTAAATTCTGATGGAAGTAGGAAAAGCATATTTATATAACACAGATATTAGTGGAAAAACTAAAGTTCACAGTTTAGACAGTAATTATAAAATTAATATTAAAACTTCAGTTACTTACAAAGGAAAAGATCCTAATGAAGATTATCACATTTTTGAAATTACCGAAAACGAATATAATCTTGAAATGTACGAAGATCCATTAATCGTACAAATTGCTGAAATGACCAATAAAGTATGCAGTATCTACAGCACCCTTGAAGTGGGCGTTAACAGGAAAGGTGAGATTGCAAAGATTTATAATGGTGAAATGATTCGTGATAAATGGAAAGAAGTAAAAGACTGGCTTACCAATGCTCATCCAATCGAGGCCTACGAAATAATCAGAGCCAAAGAGTATGAGCTCACCAATGAAGAAATGGAAATCAAAAGCATAAGATACATCCACTTTCTGTACCAGTTCTTCTATATTTTTGGGAAAGAGCCCCTTGCCGAAGGCAGTAAAAGCTACCAGAAAAGAGAAGATATGGACAGATTTGGAGCCGGCGTTGTCATTCCCGTAAACATTTCGGTTAATGAAAAACTGAATGAGCAGCAGATGAGCGAATGGAATGTTGATGGCATGATGATCAGAGATGATAAAATGATCCGAAGGTTACGGGAGTTTGCAAAAGACAGTTACATGCATCCCGATTACAAAGTAAAAGGAAAGTACTTATATGATGACAGAATCTTGCTGAAGTCTGATTTTACAATCACAGAACAGCTTGGCGAGTTCTTCTATTATCATTGTTATATGGATACGAAATTAGAATTCTAACAGTATGGCAGACGAACAATATCTTACCGAAAAACACTACGTTGTCTGTGACAAAGGTATGTCTCCTAAAAAGATGAAGGTCACAAGCCAGGATTTCGTTACGTTCAGTGGTGATAAAGCAGCCACAGAGTTGGATACCCTGAAAGGAAACAACTTTATCTGTCTTGGCAAAACAGCATTTATTGCAGGAGCAGTTGCGGGAATAGCGGTCGGAATCTGTGCAATGATTCCCGGTCCGGGATGGCTGGTTGCGGCAATTATTGCAGCAGCTATCTTAGCAGCAGTTGCGATAGGAGCTCTGAAATGTAAAGCAGCAGCAGCCACAAGAGTTTGGACAGAAACAGCCAAGCAATTTTCAATACAGGATAAAAAAGCGCTGACATTATCGTCAATCATGATGTGCCCTGCAGAAGGAGGAATGATTACACCAAAAGAAACTGCATGGGAAGCTTGGGGAAGTGCTGCACTTACCAATCTTGGTCACGTAGCCAATTTCGCTTTCGGATTTCTTGCCGGTCGTGGAGCTGTAGGAATGGTGGGAGGTGCCGCTGGAGCCACCACAGCAGCCGGAGTAACGGGAGCACGACAAACTGCTATGACTTTCGGGCGTGAATTTGGTAAACAGTTTGCCAATACGGCAAGAAAAGAATTAATTGAGCAGTTTACTTTTAAAGGTTTTAAAAATGCCTCACTCTTCTGTAAAACCATGCGTGGACTGGGAATTGGAGGAGCATACTATGAGCAGTACAACATTTGGAGCAGCGATAAAAGCGCCATTGAAAAATTACAGGAGAGTGGAGTAAGTCTTATATTAGGAATTTTTGCAGCAAAAGGTGCAACATTGGTATGCTTTCCTGCAGGAACAAAAGTTCATACCCAAAATGGATTAGCCAATATTGAAGATTTATATGAGGGAGATTTTGTACTTACCTATAATGAAGGAAATAAAAAGCAGGAATACAAACCAATTTTAGTAAAACACGAAAGATTTACCAAACAAATGCTCTCTTTGGAGTTACCTACGGGAGAGTTTGTACGTGTCACTCCCGAGCACCGTTTCTTCTGCAATGATGAATGGATAGAAGCGGGAAACCTGAAAGCAGGAGATTTGCTACATTTAAAAGGTGGAGATTATACTACGATTATCAGCATAGAAACCTTGCCCCATTACGAAA
>NZ_LMQH01000011.1:156357-157521 GCF_001424105.1 Chryseobacterium sp. Leaf394
AGATGGGATCCTGGTGCATAATGGGCGATATAGAGCCATAGATAAAGCACAACAATATGAGGATGATATTCAGGATTTATATGGAGGCGCTGCAAATTTTAATTCACGACAGTACTCTGCGGTAGTAGATGGGCAATTAGTTAACGGTGTTGCAGATAATGTTGTTAATATAAATGGTAAAACAGTAGCTATTGAAGCAAAATTTGTGGAAGATTGGAACAAATCTTTGAGAAATCCTCTTGATACAAAGCCTTGGGCAATTACAGAGCAAAACAAAATGCTTAGTCAGGCAAAAAAATATTCTAATGCATTTGATGAAGTAATATATCATACAAATAGCCAAGATTTAGCTGATCATTATTCACAAGTTTTTAGTCAAAATGGCATCACTAATGTAAAATTTGAAATAACGCCTTAAATTATGAAAGTAGAGAAGATATATCTTCCTGGGAAAGAAGAATCTGAACTTAGAGAATATAGATATATTCACATTAAAAGCAATATTGGAAAAATTAATAAAGATAATTTTGTTAATGCAATAGCAGCTGCTAATACACCATTGATTCCTAAAAACGGTGGTGTTTTGAGTGAAAATTTTATCATAATCACCCCAGATGAAAAAAGATTTTATGGATTATCATATTCAAAAGATATAATTGGATGGAGACAGCAGATTATAAAAGGAGCTGCTTTGCTCGATGTGGAAACTGCACAAATAAAAAACGGAGAACATTTCGCAGTCAGTAATGGAGAAAATTATGAATTAAAAGATTGTCAATTTGAGCGATATAACTTTTATGACGATATGGGGAATATAGTAAAATCAAATACGCCTGTTGAAAGCAGTGAAATTCTTTAATAAAGCTCTCACATTTTTATTTTCTCATAAATTTTTTATATTGAAAATAAAACAAAGCTATTAAGTTGTATAACGAATCTAGCCATTAAAAAAATGATGTATTAATAGAAAAAGAGTAAAAGCATCAATGAATATAACGCTTGCGTAATCTACTTACGACATTTGATTTTTCACAAGATAAGAAAGCCTATCTCAAAAGATAGGCTTTTTTTATGATTAACCATACAAAGCTTAGTATTTCATACATTTAAAAGGTGGAGATTATACTACGATTATCAGCATAGAAACCTTGCCCCATTACGAAA
>NZ_LMQH01000011.1:157534-165404 GCF_001424105.1 Chryseobacterium sp. Leaf394
GGATGGAACTTTGGTGCATAATGGGTGTAAACCAAGAAGCCCTTCATCTACAAACAAAAAAATTGATCATTCCCAAACAATCAATCATCCTGATGGTATTATAACTTATACAGATATTAACGGAGATTCTGTCACTTATAATTCTGCAGGTTATCCAGATTTTTCTCCACATGCAATTGATGAAGTTAGTCCAGTAACAGGTATGAATGGAAAGTATTCACATGATGAAGCTTTAGCTAATGCAGCTGCAGGTTACACGGAAACTCCAGCAGGATATGTTTGGCATCATGTCGAAGATGGATTAACAATGCAATTAGTTCCTAAATCAATTTACGGTAATTTTCCACATACCGGAGGAGCCTCTGGTCTAAGAGATGGAACTTTGCCTTAAAATAAATAATATGACTAAATTATTAACATTAGTAGAATTAGACAAAGAGGTCTTGATTGGAAAAATTAAGGATTTTGAATTGAGATATGATTTGGAACTTCCTATAAGCTTCAAGCAACTCATACTGGATTATAATGTCTGTAAGCCCGTTAAAACATTCTATAAAAAAAATAACCTTGAATTTAATCTAAATTATTTTTTTGGAATATCAGAAGATAAATACCAAAGTTTATCAGAGAATTACGAGACGTATGTAAATAGAATGCCTGATGAAATTTTTCCTGTAGGAAGTATAGATGGCGGAGATTTATTGTGTATGAACAAGAAGTCTGACGAGCTTTATTATTGGTTTCATGAAACTGATGATTGGGGACTTGAGGGAGTTGATAAATGGCCGAAAAAGGTTGCTGAAAGTATAGAAGAATATACAAACCAATTAATTTTACCTGAACTTCCTTCTCAACAAGAGATTGAAATTGCAAAGAAGAATAGTAGAGTGAAGATTACACCAATTTCAGTAAAAATTAAAAATGAGCAGAGAGAGAAACAAGGTTTACCTCCTCTTTCTTTTGAAGAGTGGCAAGAACTATTAAATGGATAGTATATATTGGAATAAATTGCTTTATCATGGAAACTATTTTGTAATAGCGTGATTTACATAAAATCATAAAAGTTTTTGGTTCAATAACTTACAAAATTCAGAATATAAGGTAACATTATTCTGTACAAACTTCTATAGTTATATTTAAACAAAAAAAAGCAACCATAAAGATTGGTTGCTTTTTTAATACACAAATGTAATGTAGATTTTTCTGCAATGATGAATGGATAGAAGCTGGAAACCTGAAAGCAGGAGATTTGCTACATTTAAAAGGTGGAGATTACACTACAATTATCAGCATAGAAACCTTGCCTCATTACGAAAAAGTTTATAATTTTGATATTAAGGATAATGAGAATTATTATGTGACTGAGGATGGAATTTTGGTGCATAATGGGTATAAATTGGAGGCTGGTACTCCAGAGCATAAAGCTCAAAGATGGGAAGATTACCAAGCTAGAGGTGGTGAATTAGATTATGATGATTGGAGTAAAAAATATGATGTTGCTATTCAGAATGCTAATAAAGGAAATGCGGCAGCAGATGCTTATCATGAAAAAGTAGGATGGGGTAAACGAGAAGTTACAGTAGAAGTTGAATTAGACGGAAACACTGTAAATCGTAGGTTAGATATTGCTGATGTAAAAAAACAAAAAGGAATTGAGGTGAAGTCTGGAAATTATTTCTCTAGGACAGAAGAATTAATGTACGAAATAAAAAGAGATAAGCAGTTAGTTAGAGATGGGTGGGATATTGAGTGGAGAATTGATGGTGGTGCAAGCCAACCATTACTTGATGAATTAAAAGCTGCAGGTATTAAAGTTTCACATAAACCATAAAATAAATTAAATATGCTATATACAAAAGAAAACTTCCAAGATTGGATATTTGATATTGATGATAAAATGGATTTATTCACAGAAGGGTTTGCTCAAGAAAATAATCTTAATCTGAATTACAGTATCAAATCATTAGATGAATTAGAGGGATGGATTTTAAAAACTTATAAGAGTGAAGATCAGTTAATAAAAGATCCTACAATATTTGATTTATTGACTATATATATTGGTGAAACATTTCGAAAGTATATTGGTGGTAAATGGTTTATGGATATTGATAATGAAAAGAATGCATTTTATATGATGCCGGTTCTCACTAGTCCTGATTTTAAAGGGGTTAAATATAAATCACCAATGACTTTTGCAACAGCAAGTATAGATAGAAAAAAAGGAAATTATATCAGCACAGTATTAAAAAATAATATGGAAGACATGGCGATTTCCATCAAAGAATAAATATACCTATTTATCGCTTGACCAATTTAGGACATAATTATTACCTATGAACAATTTCTCATAGAATACTCATCGTAAGAAGAAACTTCAAAAAAATGACGGCGGATCAAAGTCAAAATATCTCTTTTTAAATCCTCAAACATTTTCCAGACAATCCCATTTTCTTATATTTGTTCATTATTCAAGATATGGACGCAACACAGGACAAAAGGCTTTTTCTCATCGATGCTTATGCAATGATTTACAGAGGATTTCATGCAATGACTAACAATCAGAGATACACGTCTTCAGGAATGGAAACAACAGCCATTTTTGGTTTTATGAATTCTTTGATTGAACTGATTAGAAGAGAAAAACCTACGCATTTAGCAGTGATTTTTGATGTCGGAGAGGCAAGTATCCGGACCAACGATTATGCTGAATATAAAGCACATCGAAGTGAAACACCTGAAGCTATTACATTGGCAATTCCCTATATTCATCGAATTTTGGATGCTATGCATGTTCCTAGTTTAGGAATTAAAGGCTATGAGGCTGATGATGTAATTGGTACTATAGCATGTAAAGCAGAAAAGCAAAATTATACAAGTTATATTGTAAGCGGAGACAAAGATTTTGCACAATTGGTTACGGATAAAATTAAGCTTTACCGACCAGGTTTTAGGGGTGGAGATGTAAATATTTTAGGAGTAGATGAAGTTAAAGCAAGATATGGTGTTGAAAATCCGAAACAGGTGATCGACTATTTGGCGATGATGGGAGATGCGTCTGATAATATTCCGGGATTGCAGGGCGTTGGTGAAAAAACCGCAATGAAATTTCTTCAGGAATTTGGAAGTATTGAAAATCTTTTAGCCAATACAGATAAACTAAAAGGTAAACTCAAAGAAAAAGTGGAGGCTTCTGCCGAGCGTGGAATTTTATCTAAAAAGTTGGCAACAATCATTTGTGATGCGCCAGTGGAATTTCATCAGGAACAATACGATCTTGAAACGCCTGATTTTGAAAAAGTAAAAGAAATTTTTGACGAAATTGAATTCAGAAGACTCTACGAAAATCTGTACAGAGCATTCGCACCGGCCGAAACCGTTACTGTAAAAACCACAACGGTTGAGAAAGATGGGGTAATTATCAGCGAAACCGAAGTTTCAACTTCCGAAACGCCTCAGCAGAAGGTTGCGAGAAATGTCGGACAGCTCGACCTTTTTGCCAGTTTCGAAGAACTCGATCAGGCAACTTCTACCAAAGAAACCATCACAGAAAACGATCATCTGTATCAGTTTGTTGATAATCCGAAGGCTCAGAAAATATTAGTTCAGAATCTTTTAAAGCAGAGAGCAGTCTGCTTTGACACGGAAACCACTTCTTTGAATGAACTGGAAGCCGAACTGGTGGGAATGAGTTTCTCTTACAAAAAAGGATTGGCCTATTACGTGCCGCTTTCAGCAGATCAGGGCGAAGTTTTGCAGACGCTTGAGATTTTCAGACCGTTTTTTGAAAAGGAAGATTTAATAAAAATTGCTCACAACTTAAAATACGATTACAAAGTTCTGAAACAGTACAACATGACCGTGAAAGGAGCCATGTTTGACACGATGATTGCGCATTATCTTCTCAATCCTGACGGAAGACACGGTATGGATTATCTTTCAGAAGTATATTTAAATTATAAACCCGTTTCCATTGAAACCATTATCGGTAAGAAGGGAAAAAATCAGGGCAGTTTCAGAGATGCTGATTTGAGAACGCAAACTGATTACGCGGCAGAAGATGCTGATGTAACTTTCCAGCTGTATGAACTGTTTGCGCCACAGTTAAAGAAAGAAAATCTCGAAGATCTTTTCTACAACATCGAAATGCCTTTGATGGAAGTGTTGGCTAAAATGGAACTCGAAGGAATTTCTTTAGACGAGAAATGGCTGGCTCAGGAAAGTATCGACCTTGAAAATGATTTAAGACAGTTAGAATCAAAAATATTTGAAATTTCCGGCGAAGAATTTAATATGAACTCTCCGCGGCAGTTGGGCGAGGTTCTGTTTGAAAAAATGCAGCTCGACCCCAAAGCAAAAAAGACAAAGACTGGACAATACGCTACATCGGAAGATATTCTTCAGAAATTATCTTCCAAGCATGAGATCATACAGCATATTTTAGAATACCGAACGTATCAGAAATTAAAATCAACCTATGTAGATGCATTGCCTTCGCAGATTGATATAGATGATAACCGTGTGCATACTAATTTCTCACAGACAACGGCTGCAACAGGTCGTTTGGCGAGTGTAAACCCGAATTTGCAGAATATTCCGATCCGTACGTTGAGAGGTCAGCAAATCCGTGGAGCGTTTGTTTCAGGTGAAGGAAAGAAAATTATCTCTGCCGATTATTCTCAGATTGAATTGCGTCTGATCGCCGAAATTTCGGGTGAAGACAATATGATCAAAGCGTTTCAGGATGGTGAAGATATTCACGCTTCCACAGCTGCAAAACTGTTTAATATTCCTTTGGAAGAAGTTTCTAAAACGCAGCGTGGACAGGCAAAAACGGTCAACTTCGGAATTCTATACGGTCAGGGCGCCTTTGCTTTGGCAGAACAAACCGGATTATCGAGATCGGAAGCAAAGCAGATGATCGAAGCCTATTACGAAACCTATCCAAAATTAAAAGCTTACATGGCTTCGCAGGTACAGATTGCCCGTGATCAGGGTTATGTAGAAACAATTTTAGGAAGAAAACGTCATCTGAAAGACATCAATTCCGGAAATTTTGTAGTTCGCGCTCATGCTGAGAGAAATGCCGTGAATGCTCCTATTCAGGGAAGCGCTGCCGATGTTGTGAAAATGGCGATGATAAAAATTCAGAAAGAACTGGAAAAGGAAAAATTGCAGACGAAAATGCTTCTTCAGGTACATGACGAACTTATTTTTGAAGCTCCGGTTGATGAGGTAGAAGTTGCAAAACATATCATTAAAACCGAAATGGAAAATGCGATTGAAACGCAGGTTCCTTTGTTAGTGGAAGTTGGAGTAGGGAAGAACTGGCTGGAAGCGCATTAAAAGATGGAAGAGAAAATAATTATTCAGTGTCCGGAATGTCAAAGTAAGATGAGGGTTCCAAAAGGAAAGCACGTATCGTTTACTTGCAAAACATGTCGTATCCAATTAGAATTTGATGATAGATCAGTATACAAAAAGCTTGATCAAAGTAAAAGTAAAAAAACAATTTCAAGTGTAGTGATTTATCTTTTAACTTTAATAATCGCTTTTCCAATATCAATTATATTAAATCAATTTTTGCCGATTGTAGAAGGATATTATAAATACGAAAAATTATTGCTATTTCTAATTATTACTTTTTTATTGGGAGTAGTTTTTAAGAAGTTTACCAACCTTATCCTAATTACTGTCTGTGCAATATTGATATTTTTGACATATGGATCTGTTCAAAATAAATATGGATTTTCAAAACTTTTTTTGGATTATAAATCTTACATAATTGCGATTAATAATGGTCCTGAATTACAAGAATCAGTTTTTTCTAAATTAAAACCATTTAAAGATAAGAACGAAATTATTGCAGCGGTTGACTATTCAAATCCTATTGTTCGAGATTTTGCTTTAACATCTACAGAAGATGATAAATTTAGTTGTAAAGAATACAGAGATTATTGCAATTTGATTCAATTTTTCGCTGTCTTTAAAAAAATTAGAGAAAATTGGAACTATGTAAATGATCCCCAAGGTGAGGAATACTATGCAAAAGCTAGTGAAACATTTTCAAGAAAAAGATTTTCGGGGGATTGTGATGATTACTCAATTGCAATTGCAGCAGCTATAAAATCAATAGGAGGTAAAGTCCGGTTGGTAAGTACAGACGGACATTTATATCCAGAATTATATATTGAGGACAAAAAATCATTAGAAAACGTAAATTATATTATTAGTCAAAAACTTTTTAAAAATGAAATTGATAAAGATGTTATACATTATCACGAAGATGCAAGTGGTGGATTTTGGTTAAACCTAGATTATACAGCAGATTATCCTGGAGGTAAGTTTATGCATGAGGAAATTTTAGGCATCTTAAAACTTTAAACTAAAATGATACTATCAAATGATACTATCATTTTAATACTCAAACTCAATTCCACCCACATATACCAGAGAAAACTCATCATTTTCCACAGATTTCGGTTGCGGAATCTGTCCCTGGCTTACAAATACAAGCGAGTTAATGTCAAATTTAAGATTCATTTCATTGATTCTGTTGTATAAAACCGGAAGCCACTGTTCGGCAAAAGAATATTCAGAAAAGTGCTGGATGCTCTGTTCAAAACCATATTCCATCAAATCCTGATCAAACCAAACGGTGTCCTGCGACTCGGCAAATTTTGAAATATAGGTCTCATCAGATTCTTCCTCGATGTAGTAATTTTCGTCTTCCTCTGTAAAGTTGAAAAAATCTTTTTCAGTTCTGAAATTTCCTACCCAAAAATCTAAAATCTGTACATTCATAAATATCACTTTTAAAAACTCAAAGGTATAATAATACTTGATGTCTTCCAAAAACCTGAATTATTGCAGAGCGAAGAATTTATCACGAAGTTCGATTTATGTAAACCAATACAGCGAAATTGTCGTATATGACAATTGTAAGTTTGAAATTATAATTAAAAATAATTGGTGGGGAATGGGTACTTTTTATGAAATTAAAATTAAATTTATATGATTATGTTTCAGATATAGTAAAAAAATAAGGTTAAATTTCTGTAAATTATATGTTTAAAATCACAAAATATTTGTAATTTTTTGCAAATAAACTAAACTCCTGTCGAATTATTTTTGCATCAACAAGTTTATTCTCAGAGGAATTCTAAAGACACAATATCATTTTTGCCATTTTTGGCAGAAAAATTGAATTGGATGGCTTGTTTTTGAAATGAAAAAAAGAAATGTTTTTTTAGATAAAGTTTTTAAATAATAATTTATAAGCTTTAGTTTTTAGTTGGGGCTGCGTTGCAAAACGCAGCTTTTTTCTTTTAAATTTTCACACAACCTCTGAATCCTCTTGATGCGTAATAAGACTGTACACCGTTATGGTAGAGAAATACGAAATCGTATCTGCGGTCACAGAACAGTGAACCACCCAATTGGCGTATTTCAGATGGCGTCTTAATCCAGCTGGAAGTTTTCTCATCAAATTTTCCCAGCGTTTGCAGGTGTCGGTACTGCTGTTCGTCCAACAGTTCGATGCCCATTTCCTGAGCTGCATTTACCGCAGAATCCTGTGGTTTATTTTCTTTTCTTGCTAAAAGGGCTTCATGGTCGTAGCAGAAACTTCTTCTTCCTGCAGGACTTTCTTTGGAGCAGTCAAAGAATACAAGCTCTTCTTCAGCTTCCACCAGATCGGGTTCACCGCCTGTTTTTTCCATTTGAGCTAGACTCCACAGTTTTTCAGGATTGGCAAGAAGTTTCTCTTCCACTGATTTCCAGTCTGAGTTTTTTAAATTAAATCTGTCATCTAGTATTCTTGTTTTCAGAATGTTGAGAATATCTTCAGTTTCATTTGCTGAAAGCTTTTTTT
>NZ_LMQH01000011.1:165419-189324 GCF_001424105.1 Chryseobacterium sp. Leaf394
ATGAATAATCGAATGTAAATGAAATACGTTTTAAATAGAATTTACCAATTGTTTTTGAGATGTTTAAAAAACTTTATCTATTAATGTTGCTATTTTTTAGGTAAATTTGTATTAATCTATCGATAAGAATTTAATGAATACGATTATACATAAAGAAATAAAAGATGCTGCTTTGTCTTCTGATTTTCCTTACACAACGGTAAGTCATGACGAAAACAAAGTCAGAATATATACATTGAAAAACGGACTTCAGGTGTTTCTGGCGCAGAATTTTGATGCTCCGAGAATCCAGACCTTTATCCCTGTGAAAACGGGAAGCAATAATGATCCTTCAGATAATACCGGATTGGCACATTACCTTGAACACATGATGTTTAAAGGCACTTCAAAAATCGGGACACAAAACTGGGAGGACGAAAAAATACTTTTAGACGAAATTTCCGGCCTATATGAAAAACACAAGGCGGAAAAAGATCCCGAAATCAAAAAAGAAATTTACCGCAAAATTGATGAGGTTTCTCAGGAAGCCAGCAAATTTGCCATCGCCAACGAATACGACAAGGCAATTTCTTCGCTCGGAGCCTCCGGAACTAATGCTCACACATGGTTTGACGAAACTGTTTACAAAAATATAATTCCTGCCAATGAGCTTGAAAAATGGCTCAAAGTGGAAAGAGAACGTTTTTCAGGAATGGTTTTGAGACTTTTTCATACCGAACTGGAATCGGTTTACGAAGAATTCAACAGAGCACAGGACAATGATTCGCGGTTGGTAAACTATGAACTGATGGATGCGCTTTTTCCTACCCACCCAAACGGTCAGCAAACGACACTCGGAAAGGCGGAGCATCTGCGGAATCCTTCAATGAAGGCTATTCATAAATATTTTGAAGAATATTACGTTCCCAATAATTATGCTTTTGTTTTGGTTGGTGATTTAGATTTCGACAAAACCATACAGCTCATCGACCAGTATTTTGGAAATATTCCTTATCGTGAGCTTCCTGCAAAAAACAAAATTGTAGAAAATCCTATTACTGAAATTATCGAAAGAAGAGTTGCAAGTCCCACTACGCCAAGGGTTCAGCTGGCGTGGCGTACAGACAGTTACGGTACAAAAGAAGCGATTCTGGCAGACGTGGTTGTTAATATTCTGAGTAACAGAGGTGAGGCAGGTTTATTGGATCTGAATATCAATCAGACCCAGAAACTGCTTTGGGCACAGGCGTATTCATTAGGTTTAAAAGAATACGGCTACTTCTCACTCGTAGGTGTTCCAAAAGAATCCCAAACTTTAGACGAAGCAAAAGAAATGATGCTTGAGCAGATCGGATTGATTAAAAAAGGAGAGTTTCCCGATTGGATGCTTCCTGCAATCATCAGCGACTTCAAACTTCAGAGAATGAAAGCCCTTGAAACTGCCGAAGGCCTGGCCACCAATCTTTATGACACCTTTATAAAAGGAAGAACCTGGGAACAGGAACTTAACGAAATGAATGACTACGCCGCTATTACCAAAGCAGATGTCGTTACTTTCGCTCAGGAATTTTTTAAAGATAATTATGTTATTATTTATAAAGAAAAAGGTACCAACGAACAGCTTCTGAGAGTTGAAAACCCAGGAATTACCGCCGTAAAAATAAACAGAGATGAGCAGTCGGATTTTCTTACAGAAATTCTGGAAGATAAAACAGAAGACATTCAGCCTGAATTTATTGATTATAAAAAAGAAATCCTTACTGATACCGTTGCGTCTAAGAAAATCAGTTTCGTTAAAAATAAATACAACGAAATTGCACAGGTTCACTTCATCTTTCCTGTAGGGAGCGATCACGACAGAGATTTAGGACTGTCAACTCAGGTTTTACAATATTTAGGGACAGACCGTTTTTCACCGGATGATCTGAAAAAGGAATTTTATAAAATAGGTATCAGCAATGATTTTAAAACTTCTCAGGATCAGCTGACAATTTCACTCACAGGGCTCGAGGAAAATATAGAAAAGGGAATTCAGCTGCTGCAGCACTGGATGCAGAACGTACAGCCGGATCAGGAAATTTACAGTCAGTTTGCTGAAACGGTTTTAGAAAACAGAATTGCTGTAAAGAAAGACAAAAACAGAATCATGCAGGCACTCACCAATTATACAAAACTGGGTGCTTACTCAAGATTCACAGATGTGATTTCTAAAGAAGAACTTTTGAATGCTTCGGTGGAAGAATTCACGGCACGCATCAAAAACATTTTCAATTATCCTTATCAGATTTTTTTCTACGGTAAAGATTATATCAGTTTTAAAAATTATATTGAGAATTATATTACCGAAGAAACGCAGCAGATACCTTTGAAAAGAGAATATCCCGAGCCGGAAACCGGAGGAAATGTTTATTTTATGAATTACGACATGGTTCAGATGGAAATGAGTAAAATAGCAAGAGGGAAGAGCGTAGATCTTGAAAATTTTGGTAAGATTAATATTTTTAATGAATACTTTGGCCGTGGACTGTCGTCCATTGTTTTTCAGGAAATTCGTGAAAGCAAAAGTCTCGCTTATTCAGCATACGTTTCTTATTCTCCGAATTCTGAACTTGCACATCCTGATTATGTGACTTCGTACATAGGAACGCAGCCTGACAAACTTCAGATTGCAGTTGACACGATGTCTGAATTGATGGCTGAACTCCCTGAAGTTCCGGTGCAGTTTGAAAATGCCCGAAGTGCGGCTCTGAAGCAGATCGCTTCCACGAGAATTACGAGAACCAATATTTTCTTCAATACGCTGAGACTTCAGAAACTGGGTGTAGATTATGACATCAGAAAAGATATTTACAGTCAGATCAAAGGTCTTGATTTCAATGAGATGAAAGAATTTTATAATTCACATGTCAAAACTTTAAATTTCAACACAGCTTTAATCGGAAAAAGAGAAAACCTGAATATGGAGGCTGTTTCAAAAATGGGAACATTTAAAGAGCTTGATTTAAAAGATATTTTCGGACATTAATCTTTGGATATTTTAAAACTGAAAAGGCGACAGTGATCAACTGTCGCCTTTACTTTTTTTTAAGTAAGATGAAATGAGAATTACTTCCTGATAATTTTTACTGTTTTCTCACCAGTAGTTGTTTTAATTTTCAAAAGATAAGTATTTGCTGTAAGTTCCGAGATATCAACGCTGACTTTTTTCTCACGGTTTGCTTTTTGGGTTTTTAAAAGTTGTCCGTTCAGAGAGTAAATCTCTATAAATTCGATTTCATTTCCAGCTGAGATATGTACAGTTCCGGCAGTAGGATTTGGGTAAACTTTAGCGGAAATTTCTTTTGTGGTTTCGCTGACACTTAAGGTTAGATCTAATGCCTTTAAATATTGATAACTTCCGGCTATCAGCGACGCGGTTGCCCCGGTTGTAGGATTTAAACTGAAAACTCCGCTGCCTGTCGTGTAGAGATAATTTCCATTTCCCATCTGAGCTATGCCTCTTGCTCCTCCCACTGTGTAAGAATTTAGAATACTGCCGTTTGCAGCTGAAAGATGATACACGCCGGCATTGTTCCCTGCGCTGCTGTTATTGGAAAAAACGGCAATCAGATAATTTCCGTTCTGTAATTTTGTGATCTGCTGAATTCCTGTGAAAACTCCGGAGTTTACAAAATTTCCTGTGACCGTTCCGGCATAATTCATTGTTTGAATTCCTGCCGAATCAAAAGATGTGATGTAAGCTGTCCCGCTTCCTGTGTCGAGCGCGTCAAAAGGGGAGCCGAGCGTAGGATAAACTCCCAAAGATGTACCCGCAAAACTTATTCTGCGTATGGAATTGGCAGTTGCTCCGTTGGCTGCTCCTGCATTTGTGACCCAAACTTCATTATTCACCACATTCAGCCCGCGGATGTTGCTTAAACCCACTGAAGAAGGGATTGTAGAAAAGTAGCTGCCATCGAGATTGCAGATGTAAATCACATTGTCGGTCTGGTCAGAAATCCAGATTTTATCCTGCACACGGATGATGCCTTTTATTGTTCCCGGACTCAGGGATGAAAGGTTGATGAAATTGGCGTTTAAAACGGTTCCGTATGTTGCATCTAGCTGAGCGATGGTTTTGGAAGTGGAATTTACAGCAAGAATTACAGACTGTGCTGACCATGGCAAAAAGCAAAACAGAAATAAACCGCCTGCTAAGAGTAATTTTGTTTTCATAAGATTGATTTTTAAGTGAAGGATAAGCCTAAATTACAAAAAAAATATTAAAACTACTTTTTTTAATTTGAAAATCAATCTCTTACATTTTAAATGTATTAAAAACTGAATCAGGTTAAAGCGCAATCACCATCTCCGTCCTGAAAATTGGGAGCGAAATTCGCCGGTAAATGACTGATCAGTCTTTCGTGAAACATATATCTTCTTTCTGCATTTCTGCTGTGAATTTTAGGGAAGCTTCTGCTGTTTTCAATTTCATTGTTCAGTTCATTCTGGTAGCTTACGATGAGCTTAACCTTATTTTTTACCGAAAAGTAGGCTAGAAATTCCGTGAAATTTGTGAGATTGTTTTTTGAAAAGAGGTAAGGGATTTTCACAGTACCGTCTCTTAAAAGTATCAGAGCACCTGTTTCTAATTGATTTTCAGCATTATAAATTTTAATCCAGTAATACTGAAACTTTTTAGAATAACTTGAAAACAGATATGAAGGGTCAGGAGTTTCACCTTCCAAAACACAGGGATTCTGAACAAACCAGTTCATCTCGTCGGCAGTTCTGTTGGCAGGAAACTGAGCTATAAAAACTTTACTTTGATCATCAATTTCATTTAAAATCTCAAATTTAAAATCAGGTTTTTCCTGAAAGGAGTTTTTTAATGATATTAAACTGTTGAAAATAAGATCCGAAAATTTAAAAATAGGTTTCAGACCTTTCAGTTGAGGTTTTTTTGCAGGAATTATCTTTTGAAAATCTGTTTTGAGATAAAATCTTTTACCCGTTTTTGGCGGAATATACTTGAAAACTTTAATTTTATTATAAAGACTCTCTGCTGCCGGAGTAAATTCTGTGATGACTATATTGCCGTTGTACACTTCGAAAGCTTTCTCCAGAAGTTGCTGGGCAATTCTTTTTCCACGGAAGTCATCGCTTATAAACAGAGTGCTCAGCCATGCATACCTCAATTTTTTGTCATTGATGAGAAAGAAGTCAGGAAGGCAACCTAAATAACCTGCCAGCTTTTCGCCTTCGTAAGCTAAAATCATGAGAGTCTGATCTTCATCTGCTTTTGGATTTTTAATCTGCGATTCTGCACGGTGTTTGGTGATGGGAATAAAAACGTCAGAACGGTATTTGCCTGAGGAAATATATTCCTGTAACGACTGTTTATTAAGAGTTTTCAGCTCGATCATTTTCTCTGGATATAGTTTTTGTTAAGGTATTTTTTCAGCCTGAAATAAGAAATTTCTTTTTTTAAAATTGTTTCAGCATTTTCACCGGTTTCCATCGGAATTCTCTGGAAATTTTTTGAAACAGAATCCAGCTTAATCCCCGCAGTTCCGAAAGTACAGACGATATCTTCGTTTTTAAAAAGTTCATCAAAAAAAGCTTTTTCAACTCCAAAATCTGTAAACGGAAAAGCAAAACTTTCATAGTGAAAATTATTTTCCTTCATAAAACGGCAGCTTCGGTCAGTATTTTCAAGCTGTTCAGAAATCGTTGTTTCATGGTAAAGCGGATGATTCCAGCCATGTGAAGAAATCCCGAATCCTTTATTTTTTATTTGGTGCAACTGATCTAAAGTGAGATATGGTTTTTTTTCCTTAAGAAATTCATTAAAATCAACTTCAAACTGTTTTGAAAGATCATCAAGAGTTTTGCTTTCCTGATATTTTAATTTTAAAACTGAACCGGAATCAAAATGTACAGTATTGAATTTTTCTTTTAATAAACTTGCTTTGCAGCGGAACATCAGTTCTCTGTTATCTACAAAAGCAGGATTTACAAAGTTGATGGCATAAATTCCTTTCCGTTCTAAAATAGGAACTGCCACTTCAAGGAATTCTCTGTATCCATCATCAAAAGTGAGTAATGCGAGTTTTCTTTTAGGTTTAAAATTTCCTTTTAAATAATCTTTAAACTCATCAAAAGTCACCCATTGAAAATGTTTTGAAAGACAGTCGAGATCTGCTTCAAATTCCTTCTCATTTTTGTAATTGACAACATGCTTAAGATGCGGAAGATATTCATTAGAAACATTGTGATACAGAGGCAGACAATAGTCTAATGGGAAATTCTTCGCAAAATTTTCATTTTCAAAATAAGCCAAAGTACGGATGAATCTATTTTTGATCATATCGAAACAAAAATAAAAAAGAATCTGCTCAAAAGCAATGTTTTGAGCAGATTCTAAAGTTTTATGTAAGAAAAATTACTTTACAATTTTCATTTCGTCAATCAGCCATTTAGAATCGGCGAATTTATCAATGATGAAAAGGATATATTTCGTGTCAACCATAATGTTTCTGCTGAATCTTGGGTCGTAATTGATGTCGCTCATCGTTCCTTCCCACTGTCTGTCGAAATTCAAGCCCACAAGATTTCCGTGAGCATCCAGTGCCGGTGAACCCGAATTTCCTCCCGTCGTGTGGTTGGTAGCGGTAAATCCTACAGGAACATCTCCAGATTTGTCTTTGTAAACTCCGTAATCCTTTTTGTTGTAAAGGTCAAGAAGTTTTTGCGGAACATCAAACTCATAATCTCCGGGAACATATTTCTCTACAACACCAGCCAAATGCGTCTGGAAATCATACGAAACAGCATCTCTCGGGCTTGATCCTTTTATTTTTCCGTACGTCACTCTCATGGTAGAATTGGCATCAGGGAAGAATTTTCTGTCCTTATCTGTTTCCATCTGCTGAGCCATGAATTTCTTCTGCAAAGCATCAATTTTAGCCTGTAATGAAGTGTACTGAATGTCTGCAGATTTAGTATAAGTATCCTTTAAACTGTTGAATAGAATGTACATTTCATCTTTTTTGATCGCTTTAATCAATTTGTCAGGATTCGAAAAAGCTTTATCGATATCTGCTGAAAGGCTTGCTCCGTTCACTTCAGATCTCCCTGTGATTACAGAATTTTTAGATAAACTCTCAATAGTCTGAAGGTTTTGAGCCTCATTTTTATACCTGTCAAAACCTGCAGGTAAAAACTGGGGAGCCGTTTTGTTGGCATACAGAGCCAAAAGTTTAGCAGTCACTTTTGCGTCAAGTTCAGCACTGTAATCTTTATAGAATGATGATAATCTGTTTTTGAAAGAAGCGGTCGTTTTCTCATCCATTTTCCCTGATTCTACTGCTGTAATATAGCTTGAATAAAGGTTGGCAAGAGTTAACGTTTCCGCATTCCTGATGGTTTCAGTGTAATACGCGTTGTTCAGAGCGTAAGGCGCCTGCTCGTTGTACAGCTGATTCAGCTGATCAAGAGTTGTCTTAATGTCAGGATTTTTCGCGGTTAAAGTCTGCTCGTAAGCTGCTTTTTTCTGAACAGCATTAGATTTTTTTAAACCTTCCACTTCACCGATCCACTTTTTCCAGTAATTGGCTACAGAAGCGTATTTAGAAGCGTATTTGATACGGGTTGCATCATCAGCACGCATTTTTTCGTCTAAAGTTTTCAAAGCTACATCACGCCCTGCAATTCTCGCAGGGTCGGTGTCTTTCATGATTTTGTCAACTGCAATTGACGGAAGATATTCTGTTGTTCTACCCGGAAAACCATACACAAAAGTAAAATCGTTCTCTTTTTTATCTTTTATAGAAACCGGAAGGTAATGTTTCGGCACATATGGCACATTGTCCTTTGAATATTCTGCAGGTCTGTTGTTTTTATCAGCGTAAATTCTGAACATAGAAAAGTCTCCGGTATGTCTAGGCCAAACCCAGTTGTCGGTATCTGAACCGAATTTCCCGATGCTTTGTGGCGGTGCTCCCACCAAACGGATATCCTTAAAAGTATCTATGACGAAAGCATAATATTTATTTCCGTAATACATCGGTCTCACCATAACCTTCTGTCCGGATTCGGTTTTAGTCGTCGACTGGACTTTCTGAATATTCGCATTGATTGTTGCTACATCCAGATAAGGATTTCCCTCAAGAATTTCTTTTGTTACGTCTTTAATATCAATGATGAAATCTACGGTAACTCCAGGGTTGGCCAATTCTTCATTGCTGTTTTTTGCCCAGAAACCATTAGATAAAAGATCATTCTGAACTGTAGAATGAGACTGAATCTGGCTGTATCCACAGTGGTGATTGGTGAGTAAAAGGCCTTTTGGAGAAATGATTTCGGCAGTACATCCACCGTTGAATTGTACCACAGCGTCTTTGATGCTTGGCTTTTGAGTGTTAAATATATCTTTGGCAGAAATTTTCATACCCAGATCCTTCATTTCTTTCTCGTTCAGCTCAGTCGGGATCCACATTCCACCGTATTGCTGAGCAAATCCCAGAGAGAAACTGAAGAATGCAGAGGCAATCAGAATATTACGTTTTATCATTAGGAAAATTTTTTGCCTAATTTACGCATTTAAAATTTTCCTGAAAAAGAAAAACCCTTCCGAATTTTATTCCAAAGGGTTTTTGCATTGTCTGTGTGTTTTTAGACCATAAAAATTACAAAATACTTCAACAGCGGGAACAGTCTCAGAATTTAGCTTCCACACTTTTCATCATATTTTAGACGTCACAAAATAATGAAATATTTAAGTAAAATAAAATGAACCTAAGTTAACGCAATCCGCTTTCTGATGCGGCTTAGCGCCTGCGGAGTAATGCCGATATAAGAGGCAATATGCTTTAGCGGAATGTCTGATATAAAATTCGGGTAGGTTTTGACTAAATTTAAATACCGCTCTTCCGCACTGTTTACCAATAAAGAAATTTCGCGCTGGGTTTTTCTTACGTAGAGATTTTCGGCTGAAATTCTTCCCATATAATTTCCCACAGGAGATCTTGCGTACAGTTCCTGCAAATCATCAAAATGAATTCTGTAAACCGTTGTTTCCTGCACCGTCTCTACGTTGTAGGAACAGGGCGTTCGGGTAATAAAGGAATCGTAGGCACTTCCAAACATATTTTCGGCAATGAAAGAGAACGTGATTTGCCTTGAAGGTTCTGTAGGATGGGTTTTATTAACGAAAAACCTGATGATGCCGAAATCAATAAAATAAAGATAATCTTCAGTTGAACCCTCCTTTAAAATCAGCTTTTTCTTTGGATAAATGATTTTTTTAAATTTACTCACATGATATTGAGCTTCTTCATGAGACAAACCGTCGATAGTCTTGTAAATACTGAGCAATTTTTCCATGAAAGGCTGATAAATAAGGGATATTAGTGACGCAAAAATAATTCTTCTGATTTAAATTTGCAAAAATATTCGTTACTTTTTAAATTTCAGTTGAAATTTTTCACAGCCGTTTTTTGTTTAATCTTCAAAATCTAACTTAGAAAAAGGTCAGAATAATTTGAACAGAAAAAATAACCTGATTTAAAACTGAAAAGAATTTATTTTTTCGTCCTGCATCATTTGCTTAATCAGCATTTCGTGGTTTTTACTTTTACCTGTCAGCAACCAGCTTGTGGTGGTGGTCTCCCTTGAAAAAGCCTGTTTTACGACAGTGAATTTAAGATTGTATTTTTTAAATAAACTTTCACAATAATTGAGATCTTCTTTTTTTAAAACCATAATTTTATACTCACGAAGTTTGTGATTCCGGTCTATGAAATTCTGAAAATAGCTGAGCGAACTTAAAATCAGTAAAATCAAAACAGTTCCCAACAGCGAAAGATAGACGTAGCCGGCGCCCATCGCCATTCCCACTGAAGCTGTTGCCCAGATTGTTGTAGCGGTTGTGATGCCGTCAATTTTATTATCACCTTTAAAAATAACGCCGGCACCCAAAAATCCGATCCCTGTAATGATGTTGGCGGCAAGACGGTCTGGATCCTTAATTCCAATTTTTATGGAAAGAATAGTGAACAGACACGAACCAAAACAGACCAGAATAAAGGTTCGCAAACCCGCAGATTTATTCCTGTATTCCCTTTCTGCACCGATGCAGAGGCCGAGAAACACCGAAATGAAGATCAGCACGAGTTCGTTTTGGATGGAGTGGTCTTTCAGGAAATCCATTGAAATTGTGTTTTATAAGATTAAATGTACAATAAATCTGTAGAATTTACAATTATATCCACTTCAATCTTGTTGCCATTGAGCAGGCTTCTACAGTACTTCTCACCCGCAGTTTCTCCAGAATATTCTGCCGATGCCGATTCACGGTATTGATGCTGATGAAAAGCAACTCCGCGATCTCCTTACTTCTTTTCCCATCCTGGATCATCTTCAAAATTTCCTTCTCCCGACCCGATAGAAACGCAGAATTCCCGGCCTCTGTCTGATGAATGACCGAACTATTCGCGGTGTTGATGATCATCCCGTGGTGAAGAGACGAATTCAGGAAATCAAAATGGTAAAGGCAAAGCGCCAGTTCCACATTTTTATCATCAGGATTGGTGAAGTAGAACATCTTGTGCAAAAGCGTTTGCTGATTGGGATTGTCAGCAATTCTCAACCTGCTCACCACACAATAATCTTTGTGCTCCTCAAACGGAATGGTCTTGATGAACTGAAAAAACTGAAGTTCCAGCAAATGCTTCTGCAAAACATCTTCAGCATTTAATTTCGCAAAAAGTTCTTCCTCCCAAATGCTCTCAATTTCCTGCGTACTTTCTTCCTGAAAAATGCCTAGTGCATCCGCCAACTTCCCTGAATAAACATAACTTCTATTATTTTGAAGGTCACTGAGAACTGCAATGCCGTTCTCTAAATTCACAAAATGCTGTGCAATTTCCTGACATTTTTGAAGCTGTAGCTTTTCGCTTTCAAAAGTGGAAGAGAATTCCTGTTGGAGGAGTTTTTCGTTGAGGTCGGATTGGATGGCTTTCATTTAAGAAATGGTTATTTATCAGTATTGGTTTGCAATTTTTAAGCTTGTAAATTTGCCCTTTATCAAAGTAAAAATACAATGAATAATCTGAACGAAAAAGAAAAAATGCTGAGCGGAGAAATCTATGACGCGTCAGACAAACATCTCATCAAAGAAAGAAATATCGCCAAAGACCTCTGTTTTGAATACAATCACCTTCAGCCTTCAAAAATTGAGCAGCGAAAAGCTTTAATTAAAAAACTCTTTGGTAAGACCACAGACAGCTTTCATATCGAACAGCCGTTTTATTGCGACTATGGTTACAATATTGAGATTGGCGAGAACTTCTACACCAACGTCAACGTCGTGATTCTTGATTGTGCAAAAGTCACTTTCGGAGACAACGTGATGATTGCACCCAACTGCGGATTCTACACAGCTGGTCATCCATTCGATGTAGAGCAACGCAACAAAGCTTTAGAATACGCATATCCAATTACGGTTGGAAATAATGTCTGGATTGGCGCGGGATGCAGCATTCTCCCCGGAGTTACGATTGGTGACAATACGGTGATAGGAGCGGGAAGTGTGGTGACAAAAGATATTCCTGCCAATGTTTTAGCGGTCGGAAATCCGTGCAAAGTCATTCGCGAACTATAAATCAATCAAGATGAAAAAAATAATACTGTCCTCCATTATATTTCTGAATTTGTTCTCAGGACTGAAAGCCCAATCTCTTGAAAAAATGACTTGGTTCAACGAACCTTCTCACTGGGAAATCAAAGACAAAAAACTGATAATGAACGTCACGCCACAAAGTGACTACTGGCGGATTTCACACTACGGTTTCACAGTGGACGATGCGCCATTTTATTACTCAACCTACGGCGGAGAATTCGAAACCAAAGTGAAAATCACGGGCGATTACAAAGCCCGCTTCGACCAAATGGGACTGATGCTGAGAATCGACGAACAAAATTACATCAAAGCCGGCGTAGAATTCGTGGACGGGAAATTCAATCTCAGTACCGTCGTGACGCACAAAACCAGCGACTGGAGCGTTATCGTTTTAGAAAAAACGCCACCATTTGTCTGGATAAAAGCAGTACGAAGACTCGATGCGGTCGAGATTTTCTATTCATTCGACGACAAAGAATATGTGATGATGAGAAATGCCTATCTGCAGGACAACACACCTGTACAAGTCGGATTTATGGCGGCAAGTCCGGATGGAAACGGCTTCAAGGCTACTTTTGAAAACTTCTCGGTCAAACATCTTCCTGACCAGCGTCGTTTGGAATGGCTGAAGAAAAATCATAATTAAATAGAAAACTCTCAGAAACCCAAATCTGAGAGTTTTGTTTTTTAGGAGCTGTTCGACTACATCGATTATCAACTTGACATTTCTTATTTGGAGCTGTTTCCCGCTGTCCACTGTATCTTTTTTGTCTCAGAAGTTTTGTTATCAAAATCAAATTTTCGCATAAGACAAAAAAGGATGCCGTTCCCATCGGGGCTATGAGTTTTCTATCTAGTTTTAACTTTCGTCAAACTTCAATATTTTTAACATCATCAGTATTTCATTAATTATAATTATTGAATAGGTTAAGAAAGCCATAAAAATTACAATTAGGAAAAAGTAAAAGCTGGAAATTAAGCTTTCACTAAATAAATCATAGACAAAATAAAGTGAAAAAAATAAGTTGATGATTAGAATTGTAATTAGAAAGTAACCTATTGATAATTTGGCTTTATGATTATGAATTTTTGGAAATTTAAGTAAAAGAAAAGAATTTACAATTAAATAAAAGCCTGTTAAATAATATTCAGCTCCGAGATTAATTCTATGACCACTTGCAAAAATTATGACCAGTAGAAAAAAGAAAGTAAAAAATAGAATCACAGAATATATTATCGATGCTATTTTATATTTTTTATTTGCTGTAATCATTTTATTACCCTATCCAATCAAATCCAAAAATTCCTGCTCATCAAGAATCTCAATCGTCCCAATATCCTGTGCTTTTTTCAATTTGCTCCCTGCTTTTTCTCCAACCACCAGATAATTCAGATTTTTAGAAACCGCAGAAATATTTTTTCCGCCATGTTTTTCCACCATTTCTTCAGCAGATTCCCTTGTAAATAATGATAATTTTCCGGTAAAGAGAAAAGTTTTTCCTTCTAAAGCGTTGGATAAAACTTCATTTGTATTTTCGCCTTTTTCCAGCTGAACCCCGTAAGATTTTAACCGTTCCAACATCAAAATGTTTTCAGGATTACTGAAAAAATCAACGATGCTCACCGCGATTTTCATCCCGATATCTTCCACCTGACACAGTTCTTCTGCAGTCGCTTTTTTCAAATCATCAATCGTGTTGAAATTTTTCACCAATTTCTTCGCAACCGTTTCTCCAACGTGTTTGATACCAATTCCAAACAGTACTTTTTCAAATGGAATTTCTTTTGATTTTTCAATGCCGTCGATAATATTCTGAGCCGATTTTTCCGCCATTCTTTCCAGGGGAAGAATCTGTTCTTTCGTTAAAGCATAAAAATCTGCAGGATTTTCAATTAATCGGGCATTATAAAGCTGTTCGATGGTTTCACTTCCCAGATTATCAATATTCAAAGCCTTTCGGGAAACGTAATGAATCATTCTCCCGACCACCTGAGGCGGACAGTGCAAATCATTCGGACAAAAATGAATAGCCTGGTCTTCAAGTTTTATCAGTTCAGTTCCGCATTCCGGACAGTTTTTGATGTACTCGATTTCTTTGCTGTCAGAAGTTCTTTTCTCCTCGTTAACGCCGACAATTTTAGGAATAATCTCACCGCCTTTTTCCACATACACAAAATCGTGCTCGTGCAGACCGAGTTTTTTAATAATGTCTTCATTGTGAAGAGAAGCCCGTTTGACAGTCGTTCCTGCTAATAAAACCGGTTTCAGATTTGCGACAGGCGTAATCGCTCCCGTTCTTCCGACCTGATAAGTCACTTTTTCAAGCTCAGTTTCAACTTTTTCAGCTTTAAATTTATAAGCCATCGCCCAACGTGGAGATTTTGCTGTGTAACCGAGTTGTCTCTGCTGTTTTAATGAGTTGACTTTCAAAACAATTCCGTCAATTTCAAATGGAAGATTATGCCTTTCCTTATCCCAAAAGCTGATGAATTCTTTTATTTCATCTAAATTTTTGCAGAGTTTTGCTTGTTCTGAAATTGTGAATCCCCAGTCGTGAGCGTGATGAAGGAGTTCCCAATGGGTTTCCGCCGGAACTTCCTGCGAAACAAACTGATACAAAACTGAAGACAATCTGCGTTTTCTTACCTCGGCACTGTCCTGCATTTTCAGACTTCCGCTGGCTGTATTTCTTGGGTTCATAAAAAGGTCAAGGCCTTCTTCTTCACGCTGTTTGTTGATTTTATCAAAGTTTTTTCTTGTCAGATAAATTTCTCCACGCATAAAAAAACGTTCAGGAAAATCGCCGTTCAGTTTTACCGGAATATCTGATATGGTTTTCACGTTCGAAGTAATTTCGTCACCCTGAAAACCGTCGCCACGCGTCACTGCCTGAACCAGCTTTCCGTTTTCATACAAAATAGAAATCGAAGCACCGTCATATTTTAATTCAGCTACAAATTCCACAGGCTCATCGATGGTTTTAATGATGCGCTTTTCCCAGTCTGCCAAGTCATCATAATCGTAAGAATTATCCAGAGAATACATTCTGAACTGATGCTGAACGGTCGGAAAAATTTTTGTCACACCGCCACCCACACGGACAGTCGGAGAATTGTCATCGTGAAATTCGGGATATTTGGCCTCCAAATCCTGAAGTTCTTTTAATAATAAATCAAATTCAAGGTCAGAAATGCTGGGCTCATCCATCAGATAATAATTTTCATTATGCTGGTTGAGTTCTTTGCGGAGCTGTTCTATCTTTTGCTGAATGTTTTCGGACATGACCTGAGTTTATTTCCGACAAAAATAATAAGTCTTGAGCATATTTTACGGATTAAAATTAAGATTAAATTCAATAAATGTTTAAAGCTTTTTAAAGCTCAGTTGAGAATGTCTTTTTAAATTTGCATATTGTATCATAGAATTCAGTAAAAATCGAGAGCTGAAATTTTTTATGACGAAGATTATTTAAATTATGAAATCGCCACGAGAACATTTTTGTCGCAAACAATCGATGACGATAGGGCGATAACATAAAACCTTTAAAAAAAAGTAGTATCTACATATGAAAAAGTTTATCTTAGGGTTTGCAGTTTTAACGACAGTTTTTATGAACGCACAGACCAGAATTATTGCCCACAGAGGTTACTTCCAAACCAATCCGCCTACCACCGAAAATTCTATTAAAGCTTTGCAGAATGCACAGGGTTTGAAGATTTACGGTTCCGAATTCGATGTGAGAATGTCTAAAGACGGCATTTTGGTTATCAACCACGACGAGCATCACGGTAAAATGGAAATTTCGGAAACTGATTTTAAAGAACTTTCAAAAGTTAAACTTTCGAATGGTGAAAAATACCCGACACTGAAAGATTATCTGAGAGCAGGAAAGCTGGATAAATCCTTAAAATTAATTGTAGAAATTAAACCTGCCAAAACACCAGAACTCGAAAATGAAATGGTGGAAAAAACCATCAGAATGATCCGTGAAATGAAACTTGAGCATCAGTGCGAATACATTTCATTCAGTTTAAATATCTGCAGGCAGATTAAAAAACTGGCTCCGGAATTTAAAGTTCAG
Source organism: Chryseobacterium sp. Leaf394 (assembly GCF_001424105.1). GTDB lineage: Bacteria > Bacteroidota > Bacteroidia > Flavobacteriales > Weeksellaceae > Chryseobacterium. The sequence goes on from NZ_LMQH01000011.1 coordinate 181,143, forward strand.
TATCTGAACGGAGAACTATCGCCACAACAGATCAAAGAACATGGCTTAGACGGACTGGATTATCACTACAGCGTTTTCCAGAAAAATCCTACATGGATTTCCGAGGCGAAAGCTTTAGGTTTAATTACCAATTCATGGACGGTAAACGAACTTATTATTTTCGAAGATCTGAAAGAGCAGGGAATAGATTTCGTAACGACCAATATCCCTGATAAACTAAAGTAAAAATAAAAGGACTATTTAAATTTAATACCAATCTGCCTCATTAAGGGCAGATTTTTTTTGTCTGAAATACTTAAAAAAAATCAATCTTAAATACTTTGAGGTACGTGTGTGGTATCTTTTATTTTCTCGGTAAAAGACAATAAAGATAGGGCAAATAAGGCGACAATTTGCATTAAAGAATATTCATTTTTCTAAACTGCTGTCTTTTAAAACCTTGTCTGTTTCCGTTAATCATAAATTAATATGGTGTTCAGAAATCCTTTAAAATATGTTAAAACGTTATTAAACTTATGCTCATCATAGCTTTCTAATTTTGCGCAAACAAAAATTGGATATGCGTAAAACTACTCAGAAAGTTGTAATGTTATCGCTCTTAGGAATGATCAGCATCAATGTAGCGGCTCAGGAAAATGCAAAAAAAGACAGTGTAAAATCTATAGAAGAAGTTGTAGTAACAGCTTTGGGGATTAAGAGACAGGATAAATCTCTTGGCTATGTTGCTGAAAAAGTAAACTCGGAAGTTTTTGAAAATATACAGAACAACAACTGGGCTCAGGGTATGGAAGGTCGTGTTGCCGGGCTGAAAGTCCAGGGAACCAATGCCGGACCTCTCGGCTCATCAAGAATTACTTTGAGAGGTGAAAAATCTTTCAGCCTGGATGGTAACTACGCACTTATCGTGGTAGACGGTGTTCCTTTGAGCAATTCAACGACGGGAACCGGAACGGCAGCTTATGGCGCAGGAACCGGGGGCGACTTACCGGTTGATTTAGGAAACGGACTCAACAGCATCAATCCTGACGATATAGAATCTGTAACCATTCTGAAAGGTGCATCAGCAGCAGCTTTGTATGGTTCAAGAGCAGCCAACGGAGCTTTGATGGTTACTACAAAATCCGGGAAAAATAAAAGCGGTAAGATCAATGTTTCTTATAACTCTACTTACAGTTTTGATTCGGTTCTCAAATGGCCGGATTATCAGTATGAGTACGGTCAGGGAACGCTGGCAAAAAATACTGCCGGACAGTTTTTTTATTCCTATCAGGCTTCTGCAGACGGTGTAAATACGGGTGGAACAAGCAGTGCTTTCGGACCAAAGTTTAATGGCCAGTATTATTTTCAGTATGATCCTGCAACGGGTGGGCAAAGTGCCACTAGACAATTGTGGAGACCTTACGAAGATAACATCAAAGGTTTCTGGCAGACCGGAACCACCTCTACCAACAATGTCGCAATCGAAAGCAGTACAGAAAAAACAAGCTACAGAGCATCACTTACCTATCTTGCCAATGAATGGATGATGCCGAATACAGGTTTTGACCGTTTCAATGCAGCTTTTTCATTTGATCATAAACTTTCAGACAAATTCAGAATTTCAACAAAATTCAATTACGCCAATACCAAAAGTGACAACCTTCCGGCAACGGGATACAACAACCAGTCGATTTCCTATTTCATGATTTTCCAGAATCCGAATGTGGATCTCAAATGGTACGAGCCAATCTGGAAGCCGGGACAGGAAGATATTGATCAGATTCATCCGTTCAGTTCATTTATTGATAATCCATATCTTATCGCTTACAAAATGCTGAATGGTGTTGAGAAGAAGATGATCACCGGTAACATCACGGCGACATATGATTTTAATAAGAATTTCAGTGTGATGTACCGTTCTGGTGTGGAGTTGCTCGATGAAATGCGGACCACAAAAAGACCTTACAGTTCTGCCAATTATCTTAAAGGATTTTACCGTGAGCAGTACATTAAAAATAATGAATTTAATAACGATTTACTTGTAACCTACAAAAAAGATTTCAACAAATTTAATATTTCTGCCAATGCCGGAGGAAGCATCCGTTACAACGAATATGTTGCTAATGATTACCGTGCCGAAGGTCTTAAAATAGCCGGAGATTACAGCCTGTTGAATGCTATTTCTCCACTTTACAGGGTTCCCAGACCGAGTGATCAGCAGATGAACAGTGTGTATGGTTTGGTAAGTGCAAATTATGACAATAAAATCTTTGTAGATGTTACGGGAAGAAATGACTGGAGCAGTACACTTTCCAGAGATAACAGATCATTCTTTTATCCTTCTGTGAGTACAAGTTTTATTCTTTCAGATATATTTAAACTGACGAGCCCAAATGTGAACTACTGGAAACTGAGAGCTTCATGGGCGAAAGTTGGAATTTCCGGTCAGCCTTATCAGCTTGATAAATATTATGCACCCACTGATTTTATAGGTTCATTTCTTACTCCTGATGTTTATCCTAATCCAAATCTTGAATCTGAAAAAAATACCAACGTTGAAGCGGGGATGGATTTTGCTTTCCTGAAAAACAGATTGAGCTATAATCTTACCTTCTATCAGAACGATACAGAAAATCAGATCATTCCGGTGACAGTTCCTATAGAAACAGGTTTTTCCAGCAGAATCATCAATGCCGGTAAGGCGAGAAACAGAGGAATTGAAATGAGTATGAGCGGCATCCCGGTAAAATCTCAAAACTTCAGCTGGAATGTTGCTGCCAACTGGTCTATGAACAGGAATAAAATTCTGTCTCTACCGGACGAATATGCCGGAGAAAAAGGATATACCATTTCTACCGTTGCAGGAGTTTTATATTACAATGCAGTAGTCGGTGGCTCATTAGGAGATCTTTACGGTTTTAAACTGGTGAGAAATGCTGACGGACAGGTTGTCTATGATGCTGCCACAGGACTTCCTGCAAGACCGGATAAAGTACAAAAAGTAGGAAATGCCTTCCCAAAATGGAGAGCCGGACTTCAGAATGATTTTAAAATCAAAAACTTTACCGTAAGCTTCTCATTCGACGGTCAGTACGGTGGTGTAGCTTATTCACAGACGCATCATAAAATGTCTGAACAGGGTAAGCTCGGCCACACTTTGATGGGCAGAGAAAACCCGGATGGAATGATCGTCGGGCAGGGGGTAGTACTCAACGCAGATGGAACCTACAGTGCAAATACAAAACCTGTCGGTCTTGCCGCTTACTACGGAGACTATTACAGAAGAGCCAACATTGAAACCAATACTTTTGATACTTCTTTTGTGAAATTGCGCGACGCCAGAATTGCCTATACTTTTCCAAGAGACGTGATCGCACCTTTAAAACTTACAGAACTTACAATCGCTGTTTTCGGTAAAAACCTGTGGATGTGGACAGACTTCCCAATGTTTGATCCGGAAGTGGCATCCCTCAACGATTCTACCATTACGCCGGGAGCAGAAATAGGGCAGTTGCCTTCTGCAAGAACGGTAGGTTTTCAACTTAATTTAAAATTCTAAGATCAGCATTATGAAAAAAATAATTTTATCTACAGCTCTGATTCTGTCGGTGATGAGTTTAAACTCCTGCGACAGAACCTTCGAAGAAATAAATACAGATACCAGCAGAACAAAGACTCCGTCGGTGGGAAGTTTGCTTGCACCGGTGCAGTATGCCATGGCATCTTACGGCTACAACAGATCAGACGATTTCACTTTCGATATCATGCAGGTTGCACTGGATTTTCCGAGCGAAGGAAATACCATAAGCCGTTATTACATGACTGAAACTACAGGAAACGGATACTGGAACACGAGCTATAAATGGCTGAAACAGGTTCAGGAGCTTAAAGTTGCCGCTGAAAAAGAGAACAATGCCAATTATCTCGCCATTTCAAAAGTATTGAATGCTTGGATCATGGCCAATCTTACCGACAGCTTCGGCGATGTTCCAATGACGGAAGCGCTGCAGCTTGAAGAAAATATAATGAGACCGAAGTACGATACACAGAAAGATATTTACACTATCCTTTTGAATGATCTCAAAGCTGCAAACGCTCTTTTCGATACCACCAAAACTTTGAGTGAAACAGATCTTTTCTTTCAGGCCAACTCTAATGCTGCCGGAATCATAAAATGGAAAAAATTCTGTAATTCTTTATCATTAAGACTTTTAACAAGAGCTTTAAAAAGAAATGGTGAACTCAATGTACACGAAAGAATAGCGGAAATAGTTAATAATCCTACAGTTTACCCTGTATTTCAGAACAATGCAGACGGAGTAACGCTTGATATCTCTGGTGTAGCGCCTCTGATGCCTCCTGTCGCAAGACCTCAGGATTTCACAGCATACAGAGCTTCCGGGGAATTTTTCACGCAGACTTTGGCAGACAATAATGACCCTAGATTAAGCATGTTTTTCACTCAGGCAAAATCTATTCCTGCCAATGCCAATATCGGATACAAAGGTGCCCCGTCCGGTTACGCTTCGGGAACTACTTTCAATTATCAGCCATCAAACCTGAATCAGAATCTTGCAAAAGCACCACTTAAGATTCTTGTAATGCCTTACGCGGAACTGCAGTTTATCCTTTCAGAATTATCATTTAAAGGAATTATCACCGGAAATGCACAGGCTTTCTACGAAAACGGCGTAAAAGCTACGTTGGAACAATGGGGAGCTACAGTTCCTGCAACCTATTTTGCGAATCCGAAAGTAGCGTATAACGGAACTTTAGAAAGAATAATGCTTCAGAAATATGTCGGGCTTTTCTTTGTAGATCAGCAGCAGTGGTACGAGCAGAGAAGAACGGGATTCCCTGTGCTTCCGAACAACGGTGGATTATTTAACAACGGGCAGATGCCTCAGAGAATGATGTATCCTACCACAACAAAGGTGCTGAATTACGACAATTACGTAGCAGCGAGTCAGGCCATGGGCGGCGACAATATCAATACAAAAATGTGGTGGAACAAATAACTTTCTATCTAAAATTTAATTAAAATTAAAATGAATTTAAAATATATAATTCCGGCATTGCTGATTTCTTCAATGGCTTTGGCGCAGACTTCAGTTTCAGGATTTGTTTATGAAGACGCAAACAAAAATCAGAAAAAAGAAAACAAAGAAAAGGGAATTGAAAATGTAGCCGTATCCAACGGAGCTCAGGTTGTTTTAACGGATAAAAACGGGAAATACAGTCTGCCAGTTTCAGAAGGACAAACCATTTTCGTGATTAAACCGTCCGGTTACATGATGGGTTTAAACCAAAATAATCTTCCTCAATATTATTATCAGTACAAACCAAAAGGTTCACCCGCAGATTTTAAATACAAAGGAACTGCACCTACGGGAACGCTTCCGAAAGAATTAAATTTTGGTTTGTTTAAACAAAATGAAAGCAAAAATTTCGACATTTTAGTTTTCGGAGATCCGCAGCCTTACACAGAAAAGCAGTTGGATTATTTCAAAAGAGCTATTGTGAATGAGGTGAAATCAACCAAGAAAAATGCAGTTTTCGGGATAAGTCTGGGAGATTTGGTGGGCGATGATTTAAGTCTTCAAAAGCCTTATGCAGACATTATGAAAGAAATTGGTCTGCCCTGGTACAACGTAATGGGTAATCACGATATGAATTATGATGCGAAAGAAGATGTGCTTTCAGACGAAACTTTTGAAGCCAATTTCGGTCCTGCAAACTATTCTTTCAACTACGGAAATGTCCATTTTATGGTGTTGGATGATATTTTGTACCCAGATCCAAGAGATGGAAAAGGATATTGGGGAGGTTTCAGAGAAGATCAGATTCAGTTTATTCAGAATGACCTGAAACTTGTTGACAAAGACAAACTGATTGTGGTTTCGTTCCATATTCCTCTGGATCATAACAATGAAGATAATTTCAGAAACGCAGACCGTCAGAAACTGTTTGATGCTTTGGTACCTTTCAAAAATGCACTGATGCTGTCGGCTCACACGCACATTCAGCAGCAGATTTTTTACGGAAAAGCCCAGGGCTGGACCGGCGCTAAAGATCTGCACGAATACAACGTCGGAACGACCTGCGGCGACTGGTGGTCAGGAACTTCAGACGAAATAGGTTTGCCGACTTCAACCATGAGAGACGGAACTGCGAAGGGTTATTCATTCATCAGTTTCAAAGACAATCAATATAAAGTTAAATACAAAACAGCAGGAAAACCCGAAGATTATCAGATTCAGCTATACGTTCCGAAAGTGATTCCTTATCCGTCAAAAACTTCGGCTAAAGTTTTGGCAAATTTCTTTATGGGAAGCAGAAAAGACAAAGTAGAATACAGAATCGACGGTGGAAAATGGGAAGAAATGGAATACAGCGAAACCATCGACCCTAATTTTGCACAGTCGGTTTTCAAATGGGATGCTACAGATATACTTTTCGCAGGAAGAAGACCTTCAAACCCTGAGCAATCCAAGCACATCTGGACAGGTGGATTTGGAAATAAATTAACCCTTGGAAAGCATAAAGTTGAGGTAAAAGCCCACGATATGTACGGAAACGAATTTACCGCAACGGAAGAGTTTGAGGTTCAGAATTCTGTTCTGATTCCTTAAACGATTTCATTTTTTTACTATACTTCAGTCAAAACCGGCCTCAGAAATGTTGCCGGTTTTGATGTTTAAAAGAGGAAAAGTTTTAGTTCTAATATTAGATATTTCATTAAGACTATAAAGTTTTGTAAGAGATACTCAATATTTCAGTTAACTAAAAAAAGTTTGCTTTTAGTCCTTAAATTTTTCCTTTCTAAAAAATTGCCTTAACACCCCGGGATTTTGATAAGCTAAATCAAAAACTTTGAAGAATTATCATTCAGCAGTGTCAGTCTGAGCCTGTCGAAGACTTATTGAGCTAACAACAAATGTGCTTTTAGTCGTCGTCTTTCCACATTAAGTTTAGCCTTTACTGTCTTAAATTCATTACAGTTGATTCTGTTTTTCTTTCCATTAAAAAATAATTCCTGCTGAGTTGAACGAACATATGATCGAAAATATGCAGAGATTCAAGCAAAAATCATGGTGTTCATCGCGTTAAAAACAATCAGATAGAATTTCAACATAACACATTTTTATTAAATCAAAAACATAAACACGTGTTTAAAATTTAGGTTTTGTAAATTTGTACCTTCAAAAATTAGATAATGAATTTAAAAGGAAAAAATGCCATTGTTACAGGTGGTGGAAGAGGTCTTGGGAAAGCGGTTGCTTTAATCCTTGCCTGTGAAGGTGTGAATGTAGGTATTACCGGAAGAAACGAAGAAAACCTTAAAATGACTGTCGACGAAATCCAGAAACTGGGTGTGAATTCAACGTACGCAGTTTTCAGTATAGATAATGAAATTCATGTGAAAGCAGGAATCGAACAGATCGCAGAGCAGTTGGGAGGTGTTGATATTCTAATCAACAATGCAGGAATTGGAGATTTCGGCAGCATCGCAGAAATGTCTTCCGAAGTTTGGGAACAGGTGATAAAAACAAATCTGTTCGGAGTGTATTACGCAGCAAAAGCAGTTCAACCTTTCATGAAAGCAAAAGGAGAGGGCGATATCATCAATGTAGCATCAACAGCAGGTTTGAAAGGTGGACCGAATATGTCGGCCTACGCAGCATCCAAGGCGGCAGTAGTTTCTCTGTCTCAGTCGATGATGGCAGAATGGAGAAAGCAAAACATCCGCGTGGTAACCCTTACGCCGAGCACAATCGCTTCTGACATGTCTATCGAAGGTGGCTTAACAGACGGTAATCCCGACAAAGTGCTTCAGCCGGAAGACTTCGCAGAATGGGTAAGAGATATTTTGAAAATGAACAGGAGAGCGCTGATCGCAAACGGTTCTATTTTCTCTACAAATCCGTAGAGATTTTAAATTTAAGATTCAAGGTTTAAGATTCAATGTTTAAAATTTAAAATTTAAGATTTTGATTTTTCAGACTTGAGTTATTTAAAGTAGTAGCGGGCAGTTTGTCCGCTATTTTTTTTATTAAGAGCCTGTTTAAAAATGATTAAAAAACAAATTTTCAAGGCATTTTTCTCTCCCCCCAACCCTAAAGGGTGGAAAAATGCCTTCAAAATTTCATCAAAATTAACTCCCTTTAGGGTCGGGGGAAATTAATTTTGATGAAATTTAAAC
>NZ_LMQH01000011.1:189338-191786 GCF_001424105.1 Chryseobacterium sp. Leaf394
AAATATTGTGAGTTTTAATTTATATCATAAAATTGATATTAAAATATTATTCTAAATCTTTGTGGTCTTCTACAATTTTACGGCCTTGTGAAACTTAAAAAAAGATAGCAGGTAAAGAAACTCCGTGCCCTCGGTGTTATGTTTAAACGTAAGCTCAGCAGTAAACGTTATTATCTATCACTCCAAAACCCTTTATCAATGGTCTTTTTTTTGAGTGTTCTCACATTCATTCTTACCTTTACACTCAAACACTCAATCAAAATTATGCAGAAAAAAACAATCAAAAACACAGACCTCTCTGTGGCACCGATCAATTTTGGAGGAAATGTCTTTGGATGGACGCTCAATGAAAAAGAGTCTTTTGATATTCTTGATCAGTTTACCGATGCCGGTTTTAATTTCATTGACACAGCAGATACTTATTCGTGGTGGGTCAACGGAAAGGGCGGACAGTCCGAAGAAATCATCGGAAAATGGATGAAAGAACGAAACAACAGAAACGATCTTGTGATCGCCACGAAAGTCGGATCTGAAACAAAGGAACATGGCTTCGATATCAGCAAAAGACATATTCTGAAATCGGTAGATGAATCTTTGCAGCGCCTTCAGACCGATCATATCGATTTGTACTACACTCATTTTGACGACAACAAAACGCCGGTGGAAGAAACTCTGGAAGCGTATGACGAAGTCATCAAAGCCGGAAAAGTACGCTACATCGCTGCTTCCAATGTTTCTCCGGAAAGACTGAAAGAATCTTTCGAAGCTGCCGAGAAAAACGGTCTCCCGAAATACGTCGCTCTCCAGCCTCACTACAATCTGGTAGAAAGAGAAAAATTTGAAAGTGAATATGAGCAGTTGGTCAAAGATTTTGACCTGAGCGTTTTTACCTATTGGTCACTCGCAGCAGGTTTTCTCACAGGCAAATACCGCAGTGAGGAAGATTTCGCAAAAACAACCCGTGGCGAAGGAGTAAGAAAATATTTTGATGACAAAGGAAAAGCAGTTCTCAAGGCTTTGGATGAGGTGAGTGCAAAACACAATTCTAGTCCGGCAACGGTTTCTCTGGCCTGGCTGCTGGCCAATCCGCTCATCACAGCACCTATCGTAAGTGCGACAAGTAAAAATCAGCTTGAAACTTTATTTGCTGCACCAAAATTAAATCTGGATAGTGAAGATCTGCAGATTTTGGATGAAGCTTCGAAGTAGATTTTTTAATTCAAAATAAATAAAACCATGGCTTTTGCTGTGGTTTTTTTTGTTTCGATTGACAAGCCGTTAAACAATGTTTTAATTTAGATAAAAATCTTATGAAAGTGAGGTTGCTCAAAGTCGTGAGACTTTGTGCGGCGGAAATTCGGTATATATACTGAATAAACTTTTCGGATAAGATTTTAGTTTTGCAGCAACTGAGAAAACAATAATTACCTCAACTTGGGATTGTGTCTGCTGAGTAGATTTAATACTCTCAAAATACAGATCTATATTTTAGATATAATGTAAATGTAATAGATTATGAAAGAGGTTATGTCTATTTTATTCGGAAAAATTATTTAATTTCGCAAAAAATTTATTTTACTATATATGAAACAAAACTATCTATTAGCAAAAACTCTTTGTGCACTGCTTACCACTACATTAGCCGGTTTATTCAATTCACAGACTTACTGCCAGCCTACTTATGTAAACGGTTGCTCAAATTGGAGAATAACCCAGGTGGCAATTCCACAGGCAAATTTTGACAATGCTTTCACAGACGGTACATGCGATACCGGGAAAGACAGAACATCAGTAAGCGTAAACCTTACCGCGGGATCTCAATACACAATTAATGTTACAACTATTGGTTGGGTTGGCTGCGGAATGGCAATTGATTTTAATAAAGACGGAGATTTTGATGACGCCGGAGAATCACTTGTCCTGCCTAATTATATTGCAGTTTATGATCCTACTTACTCTGGCAGTTTCAGTATTCCGTCAACGGTTATATCTGGGAATTACCGTATGAGAATTTGGAACAGGCTTGCCAATTCAGGGGATGGTAATCCTGCGCAGTCTGCTTGTGGAGCCTATGGGTACGGAACATGGACCGATTACACTGCGAATATTTCCACAGGGGTATTATCAACTGTTGAAACTCCAAAATATACATCTAAAATCTATCCTAATCCTGTGTCAGACTTTCTTCATATTGAGGGAAAAACATTGGTTAGGTCTGTAGAAATTTATAATCTTGATGGTAAAATTTTAAGAACTTCGTCGCATAACAGCAATAAAATTGCGATTGATATTTCTGAACTTATTCCAGGCGTCTATAATGCCAAAATAAATGACGGAGCGAATAACCAAACAATCAAATTTATTAAGAAATAGAAGGCTAAAATAATTGAGTTATTGACTAATGCCGGAATTAAGAGTTATTTTGAAAAATATAAGCATTTAATGTTT
>NZ_LMQH01000011.1:191831-223918 GCF_001424105.1 Chryseobacterium sp. Leaf394
TATTAAAATGTTCCCAAGCTCAACTTAAACCTCAGCCGCAGCCTTAACCTCAAATATCGAATCCCGCACCCCGCACACTAATTTCAAATTTCAAACCTGAAATCTCAAATCAAATTCCCTATTTTTGCAGCAAATTACTCACATGCAAAATTATTTAGAATTCGATTTCAAAATACAACCACTTCAACCTTGGGGAGATATATTGATGGCTGAACTGATTGAGATCGGTTTCGACAGTTTCACAGAAGAAATTCATGGTATTTTAGGATATATTCAGAAAGATTTATTCAAAGAAGAAGACCTTCAAGCTTTGCCTCTTTTTCAGAATGAGGAAGTGAAGATTGAATATACTTTCACAGAAATGCCCAACATCAACTGGAATGAAGAGTGGGAAAAGAATTTCGAACCCATCAATATAGATGATAAAGTATTGATCAGAGCAGAATTTCACGAGTCTGTGGAAGGGATGCACGAGATCATTATTCAGCCAAAAATGTCTTTCGGAACGGGACATCATCCGACCACGCATCTGATGATTCAGCAGATGATGGATATTGATTTTAAAGACAAAAAAGTCCTTGATATGGGTTGCGGAACTTCAGTTCTGGCTATCTATGCAAAACAAATCGGTGCCGGTGACACAAAAGCCATCGATATCGACGAATGGTCAGTTGAAAATTCCAAAGAAAACGCAGTAAGAAATGGAGTAGAGCTGGATATCGAACTGGGAACTGCCGATAATTTAGGAGAAGAAAACTACGATATTATTTTGGCCAACATCAACCGAAATATTTTAATTTCAGACATTCCAACCTACGTTAATGTGTTGAACGAAGGTGGAAAATTGTTGCTTTCAGGCTTGTGTTTCTTTGATGTGGATGATATTCTTGAAGTTTGCAAAGAGAATAATCTGGAATTGAAAAAGAAGCTGCAACGTGAAGAATGGGTAAGCCTTCTTCTTGAAAAATAAAGTTTTAGGAAGATCAAAATAAAAATTTTAATCTGAAAAATCATTAAATTTCTATTAGCTTAAAGAAAAAAAACTTTCGACTCCGCTCAGCGTGACTATACAAAATAAAATTTTTGTCTCAAGCACTGTCATGCTGAGCCTGCCGAAGCATTTTACAAAGAATTGATACAAACTTTTTTCTTCAAACTCGTCACTGACTATTTATTTTCGGCCTCAACCTTCACTTCAACCTCACAAAATGAAACTCTTCCTCGCCACACTTTTCTTTTGTTTTATCCAAATCATTTCCGCTCAGGAAAATGATGTTTATGCCAACGGTGTTTTTCATTTTGAAGACAACAAAACGCAGAAAATTTTTACTGATCACACGAGAGTGAGACAATTTCCTGATGTAAATTCTCAGATCTTGGATTCGCTGAAAACCAATCAGCAGATCGTGATTTTGAAAAAAGAAGAAAAAATTCTGAAATTGGGTGAAAGAATTGCCAATTGGTACAAAATATCTTATCAGAAAGACAATCAGAATTACGAAGGATTTATCTGGGGAGGAAATCTTGCGGTTGGTTTCAGAAGCAAAAAAGGTTATGATTTTCTTTTTGGTTTAACGAAAACGGTGAGCAGAAAAAATACGGAATCTGACGGTTCGTTTCCTCAGAATTATGCATCTGTAAAGTTATTGAAAGACAATCATTTGGTTGATGAGGTCTCATTTGAAACGGGTTTAGGCGAAAGTTTAAGCTTCGGAATGTTTAATATTGAAAGCAGTCACCGTCTGAAAAATATAGAGTTGACTTTAAAAGCGACAGTCTCCGGCGAAGCTTGTGGAATAGCCAGCTACGATCAGTATGTACTGGTAAAAGGTGAAAAACTCGTTGCTCTTCCTCAATTGACGAATGTAGGTGATGCAGATGTGTATTATCACACAGAAGAATTCATTTTCCCTAACGATAAAGGCGGAATTCCCAACGCTTTCATTTACAAAATGGAGGAGATGGAAAAGGATGAAAAAGACCGTGAGAAATTCAAACGTTCTTCGAAAACTTATCTTTGGAACGGTAATTCTTTTAAAGCGAAATAATATTTTTATTATAAAATTGAAAACCACTGTATATTTACGGTGGTTTTTAATTTGAACATAATGACAAAAGGAGAACTTTATGATCTGAAGTATACGCTTTCAGATTTTATTTATCCAAGATTAAAAGAATTTAAAGAAAAAGTAGATAGTAAAAATGCACCTTCAATCCCTGATTTTTCAAATGTTGAGCATTTTTCTAACCAAACATCTTTTGCAGAAAAAGAAAAATATTGGACTGAGATCTTAAGTAAAATGATTATTCCTTTTGAATATCACGTTGATCCCGAAAAATTTAAACATCTGGATTTTGAAGAAATTAATGAAAAAGTAGAACTTGGATTAAAGCTTTTTGCAGAGTATTTTACAAATCTTTGGTTTTAGTTATGGACTATTTTGTTTACGCTCTCGAACATATTTATACAGACGATAACCACCGTGACAGTAAGTTTTTAGGATATTTTGATGATCTCTCTGAAATCGAAAAAGAAAAGCAAAGATTATTGTTTTTTCGAGGATTTTCAGATTATCCTCACGATTTCCATGTGAAAAAAATAGGACTTAATAAAATTAATTGGCAATATGGCTTCACAGAAATTGTTGGTGAAATTGGACGGGATTATTTACCCGAAGATGATTTTATTCCAAGTTATAGTCAGGTAGTTACAAAGCTGAATTTAAAAACGGTTTTTAAAGTAAGTCATGTTTATACAATTCATTCATTTTTGGATGATGAGAGAGAAATAGGAGTTTTTTCTGACAAAAAAATGGCAAATGATGTTGTGAATTTTCTTCAACAAAAAGTTGGCTTTGACGAATATCCTGACGATTTTATTATTACCGAAATTCTGTTGAATGATTGGCAATGGAGTGCGGGATTTGAATGAGATTTGAATAGTTTTATTAATAAAATTGAACTTTTCAATTTATCAATATCAAAAAGCAAAAAAAAGCGCTCATACAAATGGATGACGAGCGCTTCAATCAAATTATATGGAATTCAATTAGGAATATCTTCTGCAGATGTACTCTACATTGGTATTCAGTAATTTATTTTTGTTGAGGAAGTATTCCAGATTTTGAAATTCTTCCGTCGTCGTATTCAGGTAAAGCTGAAAAGAGCCGAAATCGGTGCCGTTTACATATTCCACATCTGCGTTCAAAACCCTGTAACACATCCCCATCTGGTTGCAGATCACGTTGAGGAGATGATCAAATTTCATTTTCCCGTTCAGTTCCACTTCAAGAACAATTTCTTTTTTGCTGATGCCCGGTTTTTGGGATAAAGACTGCAGATTTCGTGTAATCATGTTTTGGTGATTTTTTTAGGTGAATGACTCAATTCCTTTGTACATAAAGTTTTATTTTGTTTTAAATACTTAGCAAAAATATAAAAAAATATTAGTCCACCAAATTTGTAGACTAATAATTTCTAAACTTTAACAAAAAAAGAAACCCGTGATGGATTTCTTTCGTATTGAATATGTTCTAAGTCTTCTTCTATTCCCGCAGACTACACAGATTTAGCGGATTTATTATAAAGAATTTCTGCACAATCAGCGAGAATAAGTCCGCAGTATTATACCTTAATAAAACATTTAAAGAACTTTAATTCTGATTAATTTATCTGAACCGGCGAGTCCGTTGGGATTACAGCCCAATTCACCTTCGGGGACTTTCAGATTTTTTTTGTTGTAAAAATCCTGCCAGAACTCATTCGTTTTTCGGGTTTTAGGATCGATGAATGTCATCGGTTCAAGTTTAAAAATTTGGTTTTCCCTGAAAGCTCTTTCAATAAAATCTGAACAGTAGTAAGAGTTTTCATCTAAAATATAATTAAAATTATATGGCTTTCCCAACATCAAATCTGCCATCGCCAACGCATTTGGAATCTTTTCCTGAAATTCAGGTTTCAAACGGTAGACTACAATGTTTTGCTGATCTTTTTTCTGATCGTTAATGAAATCATTCAGATTCTGTCTGTTAGAACCTAGATTTGGCGAAGCATGAAGAACAGAATATTGCCCGTTTTTAATCTCTAAAATTCCGATATGGTCATATTTTTCGGTTTCTTTTTTCTGTGTGACATTATTAATAGCTCCCGATAATCCGGAATTTTTTGCCGTTACAAAAAGAAGGTCGCCGTTTTTTAAATCAGATTTAATACCTGATGCGCAGCTGCTGAGCGATAAAATAATAATTAAAAAAGCAAAAAGCCTAACGTTGAAGATTTTTCTCATAGAGCTCGATCCAGTTTTGTAAATTCATTTTTTTGCTCAGTTCACCAATCAGTTCAAAAGGAATTTCATTCATATTTTTAAACCTTACACACGATTTTCCCATATCCAGTTTTCTCTTTGAATATTTCGGGAATTCTTCTGTAAACCAATTCAGAATTTCAGGACTGGCGTACATTCCCATGTGATACAGCGCAATGAAATTTTTCTGCGATGCGAGGCTGATGAACGGAAGAGGCTTTCCCGGAGTGCAGTGATATCCCGAAGGAAATGTTTCCAAAGGAACATTCCAGTTGATCATTCCGCCACTAAAGGTTTCTTCAAAACCTTTAGGAAGATTTTCTCTGATGGTGACATATAATTTTCTGAAGACTTCCTGTCTTTCCTCAGGAAGTTTTGATAGATATTCTTCTAAAGATTCTGCCGGAATTTGCATGACTGATATTTTTTTTCAAATTAACAAAAATTCAGATAAATCTAAAAATAAAAACGGCTGTACAAAAAATGCACAACCGTTCTGATAATAATAATTCAAAAATAATTCTATTTTTTAATGATTTTCACGCTTTTTTGTGATCCGTCTTTGAACTGTAGATTAAGTAAGTATAATCCTCCACTCAAATCACCTAAGTTGATCTGTGCTTCAGGATTCTCAATTGTTTTAAGCGTTCTTCCTGATACATCGCTCACTTTGATAGATCTAATATCTTTAAATTCTGAGATATTGACTACATCTGTGAATGGGTTTGGAGAAACTTTAATTTCTTTTTTAGCTAAAGACGTTTCTGTAGTAGAAAGAAGATTTGCAACTTGTAAAGTAAAATCTAAATACTCACCTCTATTTGTGCCTGTGCAAGGATTTGAAGGAGCGGTAGAATTAAAATCACACATAATTCTCAAACGGTAATTACCATAGGCTGTACCCGCCGGAATTACGATATTACCTGTTGTAGAAGTGATATAATCATTGGTTACAAAAACTCTCTCAGCAGTGCTGAATGTACCGTCATTATTCCAGTCTACCCATATTGCTGATCCGCAAGTAGGACCTCCAACTGTAATAGAGATTGGAACAGTGGTATTGGTGTCAGCAACAATAGTGTTGGATGTAGCTGCTAAATTCTGATATCCGCCCGTTCCCGCAACGGCTGATGCAGATGAATAATTCATATTGGTTGCTGCACCAGTTGAGCTGAATGCTGAAATCCACGAGTTTTGGTTACCGGTAGCTGGTTTACAGTATTGTGTAATTGTGTTTACACTTCCAAACCAAGGGCTCTGATCTGTAGCACTACAGTGAGTTCTTACCCAAAAGTAGTACATGTAAAGATTAGAAAGGTTAGGAACAGTTACGCTGGTTGTTGTAGATGTTACAGAGTTTGTTGCGTTTAAAACTGTTGAAGCAGTTGGGGCAACATTGGTAGTGCTGTAATAAACATCATAATTATTGGCTGGGGTAGTGCCGGTATCTGTCCATGAAAGACTGATTGAGTTGGCAGTAGCACCAGTTATTGCTAAAGCAACTGATTCAGGGCAAGTAGGAATAGCTTCTACAGTAATATTATCCAGATAAATACTTCTGCTTGTTCCTCCAAGATTATGTCTGAAGGCTAAATATTCTGTCCCTCCAGTCGGAATATTTACAGTGTATTGCGTATTTGTAGTGGTAAGGTTAGTTGTATTAAAAGCAGTAAATGTAGAAGCGTCTGATGGATTAGTCATTGTACCAATCTGTACTGAGTAATTTGCTGCACCACCTCTTGCGAAAAATTTAACTCTTTTAGTTCCATCAGATAATGCAGTTGTTTGTGGTGAAACCAACATCTGATTTCCTGTGGTAGCAGTGGAATTGGTTAGTAAATAGATATTTGGTGATGATACAGGAGTGGAAGTAGTTACATATCCTGAACCTGCAAAACCACTATTTTCGGTATATGCCCAACATGATGGAGCATTAGGGTTAGAGGATGATCCCGTAGAAGTGGTATCAAAGTTTTCTGTATATGGAGCCGTAAAAACTGAGCATGCAGTTTTGAAATTTCCTACAAATGACCATGCACTTTGACTTGTTGCGGTAGCGCAGTTGGCTCTAACCCAGTAATAATATATGGTATTAGAATTTAAACCTCCAATTGTGTTGCTTAAACCGCTTACACCAGAGTAAGTTGGAGTGGTTGCGCTTGTAGGAGCAGTGTTTGATGTACTGTGGTAAATATCGTAGGTTACACCGTTGCTTGCTGCTGCCCATGAAACTAATGCAGAGTTTACTGTAATCGCACTTGGTGTCTGTAAAACTGGTGGAGCACAGTCAGAATAGGCGTCAGCAGAAAATGCAAAGATATTTGGATAACCGTTTACTGTTGTGTTAGTTTTTGTAATCGTTACACTTTGTATGAACTTTGTCTGATTGGCAGCATCAATATTGATAGCCGACTGATACATTCTGGGATTGGTTCCGCCAGCAGGCTCCAGATCATTGGTGGTTCTGTTGATTCTACCGAGACCCTGGATGGCAAAGTTACTTCCGTTATACCAGTCAGGTATTGAAACTCCTGTAGCTTGCTGGGTGGTTCCATCAGAAAAATTAACCGTTATTGTAAGGGTTGATAATGCACTTCCGCTGGTAGAAAGCATATAAAGTTTAATTGCCTGCTTAGGAGTTGCAAAAGTTACAGTTCCAGTTAAATTTGCATTAGACAGTTTTAAAGAATTCGGAGAATTGAGATCAGCTAACTGATAGCTTAGCCCTGGTGTAGAAGTTACTACAGAATTTATAATTCCGTTGGTTGGAACTCCGTAAGTGATTGGAGTGCTTGTCGCCGTAGCCAGGAAATCTCTTGCCACAAAAGCAAAGGAATCACCATCAAGGATTGCAGAGGTAGAGCTGAGTGCAGGTCCTGTTCCGTTAGCAATTACATCTTCATTAAAGCCTGAAGCAATCGGCATGGTCTGATAATTTTGTGCAAACGCAAGGGAGCTTACTGCAATACCCAAGACACCCAGCACACGAGTGGGTTGAAATTTGTTCATATAATACAGTTTATTAAGTTTGTTGTAAAACTATGAAATAAATCAATACAAAGAGTTTTAATTTTAAATATTTTTAAAAGATTTTTCAATAACGGTAGATTATAGATAATGTGTAACCAATTGCATTGTGAAAATACTTTGGTATAAAGAACTATTAACATATTTGTCATAAATTCTATGTAAAGCATTGTATTTGCTTCTTTCGTAATTAAATTTTAAAGCATGACAAAATAATTTGCTATTTTTGCGGATACAAAATCCTTATAATGCCAAACATCTCCCACAGAGCTCAGAATATGCCGGCGTCACCGGTTAGAAAGCTTGTTCCATTTGCCCAGAAAGCAAAACAAAACGGTACAAAAGTATATCACTTAAACATCGGCCAGCCTGATATCGAGACGCCGCAAACAGCACTGAATGCGTTAAAGAATATCGATCTCAAAGTACTGGAATATGCACTTTCTGAAGGTAATTTAGAATACAGAACAGCTCTGAGAGATTATTATCACACCCTTGATTTTACTGATCTTACCACGGATAATTTCATAGTGACCAACGGTGGTTCGGAAGCTTTAAATTTTGCCATCTCAACACTTTGTGATGATGGCGATGAGGTGATTATTCCTGAGCCATACTATGCAAATTACAATGGTTTTACAAGCACTTTTAATGTGAATGTAGTTGCAGTTCCATCCACAATTGATACTGGTTTTGCACTTCCTCCGATTGAAGAATTTGAAAGAAAAATTACTGCAAAAACGAGAGCAATTGTCATCTGTAACCCTGGAAATCCTACCGGTTATCTTTACACCCGTGAAGAACTTCAGCAGCTTGCAGAAATTGCTGTAAAATATGATATCGTAATTATTTCTGACGAAGTTTACAGAGAATATGTTTACGATGGAAAACAGCAGATATCAATGCTCGAATTTCCTGAACTGGCAGAAAACTGCATCATCATCGATTCAGAATCCAAGCGTTATTCAATGTGTGGGGTGAGAATCGGTTGTCTGGTTACACGTTCCAAGAAAATTCACGATGCGGCAATGCTTTTTGCTCAGGCAAGATTGAGTCCGGTTCTGTTGGGTCAGATTGCAGCAGCAGCAGCTCATCAAAATGACGGTGCTTACATCAGAGCAGTGAGAGAAGAATACACACACAGAAGAAATGTTTTGGTAGAGCAGTTAAACGCTATTCCGGGAGTAATCTGTCCAAAACCGAAAGGTGCTTTTTACTGTGTAGCTGAGCTTCCTGTAGATGATACTGAGGTTTTTGCACAGTGGCTTCTTGAAAAATATACCAACAAAGGCGAAACAATTATGGTGGCTCCTGCAGGCGGTTTTTATTCTGATCCCGAATTAGGTAAAAAGCAGGTGAGAATTGCTTATGTTCTTAAAGAGCAGGATCTCCGCAGAAGTGCAGAAATCCTCAGAGATGCACTGGAAAAATACAATCTCGAAAAATAATTTTTTGATTTAAAAATACATGTCAGCAATAAAAATATTTGGTTTGAAATCTTTCTTTCCTCTGCTTTTACTGCTGATTTTTTCATGCTCAGAAACGTCAAAATCTGAGAAGAAAAATACAGTAGACGAAAGAGTTGAGTACATTGTTTTTTCAAGAGTTGGAGGTAAAGGCGGAAATTATAAAACCATCAGAGTAACTCAGGATTCCGTGGTTTTGTCGCTCGGAAATACCTCAAAAAACCTTCATAAGACCTGGAAAAAAGCACTGTCCGATAAGTTCAAAGCGGAACTTTTCGGAAAACTGAATGTCAATCAGCTATCTTTGATCAAAAGTTCTGAAAGTATTCAGGCTCAGGATGGCGCTGATGAAACTTTTCAAATCAAAACCAGCCGCACTTCTTATGTTTTTGTGAATGCCTACAATGACGAATACAATTACCGCCAGCTCGAAAATTTTAAAACACAGTTAAAAAAAATAATTCCTAAAGAATTTCAACCATTATGAAAGAAAATTTTTCTTTAAAACCTTTCACAACTTTTGGTGTAGAAGCTAAAGCAAGATATTTCGTGGAAGTAAATTCTGCAGAAGAATTAATCGAAACCCTCCAACGCTCCAACTCTCCAACCCTCAAATCCTCAAACCCTCCAACGCTCCAACCTTTATTTCTCGGTGGCGGCAGTAATATTCTGTTCACCAGAGATTATGACGGTTTGGTTATTAAATTAAATTTAAAAGGAATTTCTGAAGAGGTTTTAAATGAAAATGAAGTGATGGTCACGGCTCAGTCTGGCGAAAACTGGCACGAATTCGTCTTATACTGTTTGGGTAAAAACTATGGCGGACTCGAAAATCTTTCGCTTATTCCGGGAAATGTGGGAACATCCCCGATGCAGAATATTGGTGCTTACGGAACTGAAATCAAGGATACTTTTGTAAGCTGTAAAGTTTTAAACCTTGAAACCCGCCAACTGGAAACTTTTGATCTTGAAAAATGCAGATTCGGTTACAGAGATTCTATATTTAAGCAGGAAGGGAAGGGGAAATACGTAATTCTGGAAGTAACTTTTAAATTAACTATACAAAATCACGCCATTAAAACCGAATACGGAGCCATTAAAACTGAACTTGAAAATCTTGGGATTTTAAATCCAACCATCCAGGATGTTTCTATAGCGGTGATCAATATCCGTCAGAGCAAACTTCCTGATCCTAAAGAACTGGGAAATGCCGGAAGTTTCTTTAAAAATCCTACAATTCCTCTGGCTCAGTTTGAAGATTTAAAATTAAAATTTGAAAATATTCAGGGCTATCCGAATGGAGATTTTGTGAAAGTTCCCGCGGGTTGGCTCATCGAGCAATGTGGCTGGAAAGGAAAGCAGATTGGGAATGTGGCATCTCACAAACTTCAGGCACTGGTGATTGTCAACGCAACAGGAAATGCTTCAGGGAAAGAAATTTTCGATTTTTCAACACTGATTATCAATTCGGTAAAGGAAAAGTTTGGAATTGAACTGGAAAGAGAGGTGAATATTCTCTAAAGTTTTCAACGTTTTTAAAATAAAAAAAAAGCATTCTTTTAAATTTTAAAGAATGCTTTTCTATGAAAATATGAAACTAAAATTAAGGATTCGAAATAATCAGAGTGGAAGGAATATCAGATAACCAGAGGCTTTTCGAATCGATGAGTCCGCGCCAGCTTTTCTTGCTGATCAGCATCAGATTCTGAGCCTGCAGAAATTCCTTTTCAATCTGTTTTTCGTTATATAAAGTGATGTGGTTTGGAGCAACCTGCTCGATGCTTCTGATGAGTTCTTTCACCTCAATATTATTTCTGATCTGTCCCGCAACGTCGAGAATAATAATCTGAGAATTGTTATTATTAATCAATCTCTTGGCGTATTCAAGCAGATAAAAATCGCTTAAATTAAATATCGGAATAAAAACCCTGTCAGCAGATGAAAACTTTCTGTCGACCAAAACGCCTACCGGAATATTGGTGTTATCCAAAATCTGCAAAGTAGAATCGTCAAATGGCGAATTGTTGAAAATATTGCTCTTTCCTTTTACGGTATTCAGTAATTTTTCAGGGTTAATGATTTTTGTAGTAAATCCTAAAAGTCTTCCCAACAAACTGCCTTCGTACATCGATTTCCCAAGCATAATCAAAAGAAGATCATAATTTCCTTTGTTTGAAATGTTGGTCAGATCATTTTCCAGATCTGTGGAAGCTTTAAAAAGTGTCGTCACTTCCAGCGAAAGTTCTTCTGAAGTTTCAATCACATTTTTAAATTGTTCTTTCTCAAAATCTTCAATGTCAAAAGCGTGCAGTTCGTCTACCGGAGCAATGTTCATGGCGGTGATGCTTTTGTTGCCATTCATTTTATTGGTCAGATTATCGGCAAGTTTTAAAAGTGTGCTTCCTGATTCAGGTGTTTCAAATGATAAGAGAACTCTGTATTTCGCATCGTTATCTTCGTCATCTTCCTCCTCAAGTGAAGATTTTTTTCCTTTAAATAAATAATTAATAAGGTCGAGACATGGCCCTGTCATAAATGTGGTAAATAATGCCATGATGACGAGCATTGCAAACAGTTCAGGCCCCAAAACACCTAGGTCGTAACCGATATTTAAAACGATTAATTCCGTTAAACCTCTCGTATTCATAAGAGCACCGATGGTAAGGCTGTCTTTCCAGCTCAGTTTTAGGAATTTCGCTGTGAGCGCACTTCCGACAAATTTACCGACCACGGCAGTCAGAATAATAAATCCGCCGATTTTCCAGAGGTGTGGATCATTTAATAATCCAATCTGTGTTCTTAAACCGGTAAATACAAAGAATAACGGAAGAAGTAAAACCAGGGCGACATCCTCAATTTTTTCAATGAAAAGATTTCTGAATTTTACATTTTCAGGCATAATCGCACCCGCCATAAATGCTCCGAATAATGCGTGAATTCCAATAACTTCTGTTGCATATGCAGAAATAATTAAGATAAGGAAAAACACAGCCACCAGACCTTTGTTGATAAATCCTTTTCCTTTTTGAGATTCTGCAATCCTGTGCAGGAAAGGTCTTACCGCTTTGATCATAATGAAAACGTACACAACTGCCATGATAATCACGAAAATCGACCCTGAGAAAGATCCTGCTTTTACTACCGCAATTACCGCTGCCAGAATACACCACGCCGTAATGTCGTCTGCCGCAGCACAGGTGATTACAACGGTTCCTATTTTTGTTTTATGAAGATTTCTTTCCTGTACAATCCTTGCCAGTACGGGAAAGGCGGTTATGCTCATCGCAATCGCTATAAAAAGGGCAAAGGAACTGAACTGAATTCCCTCCGGAGCAAATTCCTTGTAGATAAAATAAGAAAGCCCGACACCTAAAGCAAAAGGAATAATGATACTGGCGTGACTGATAACTACCGCATCGTGCGCTTTTTTTCTGAGAACACTCAAATCGAGCTCCATTCCGACAATGTACATGAAGAGAATCAAACCTATCTGGCTTAAAAACTGTAAGTTTCCTAAAGATTCTTTCGGGAAAATAAAGCCTGAAAGCTCTGGAAAATACATTCCGAAGAGAGACGGCCCCAGAACAATACCCGCAATCATTTCTCCGATTACCGAAGGCTGTTTAAGTTTAATACAAATCCATCCGAACAGTTTGGCAACAATGATAATCGTTACAATCTGTGTAAGCAGAAGTGCAAGCGGATGGTGAAGGTTTGATAAAAAAGAGTCGGTAAATGTTTCCCACATCGTGTCGCCGGTGACTTTTGCAGGTGGAATATTTTCTCCTATTTCGAGGGTTTTTCCTTCTACGAAAAACCAGTACATCAATGCCGAGAAAAAGACAATCGTTGCAACATAAAAAATAATATTTCTATATTTTCCCATGATCATTCAGTCATTTTTATTAAAGTGTAAATTTCTTAAGAATAAACGGATGTTTGAACCTGTTTTTTTTGAAATGTAATGAATACTAAAAATAATGTAATGAAACTTATCTGAATCTGTATCCCAGTCCTACACCCATTTTCCAGCTGCCGTTTGCTGTTGAGGTTTTGGCGTTGTAATAAAAAGGAATCTGCAGTGCTAATTTTTTATAAACCACAGCAAATCCTGCTCCCAGAGTCGGCATCACAGCACTGTTTTTTGTTCCGTATGAGCGGTCTTCTTTAATCCGCAAAGAGGGAAGCATTCCCAGCATTAATTTTAAATTGTGCTGTGTAAAACTGACATTCGGACCTGTAAAATTTAAGAAAGCTCCGTGGTCGACATAACCGGCAACGGCAATTCCGTCAAAAAAGGAACCTTTTATACTGGAATCTTTTTCCTGACATAAGCACAGGCTGGAAATACAAATTCCTGTTCCTAAAAGAATTTTTTTCATGATATTTCATTTAATCAAGGCACAAAAGTAGTGGCAGCAATTGTTTTCTGAAATACCGATGTAATAAAGACGCAGGATTCTGCAGTGAAAAGAGGAAGATTTGAAAAGACCTTACTTCCCAAACATTTCCATCAGAGAATTTCTGTATGTTTCGCCAATCTGAAGCTTTAAAAACTGATCAGATTCAGTAGAAATTGTAGTGATAATCTCGTTGGTGGATAAAACTTTGACAGATGACAATGCGATGATCTCTTTTTTGTTGACCTGCGCGAAATCTTTTGACGGAAGCATCTCGAGAAGTGATTTGAAATTTAGATTTTTCAGAACAATCACAGTTCCGTCTTTCAGAATAATATCTTTGTCGCGGCTGTCGATTTCCGAAGTTTTAATGTAAGCAATCTGCTCAGTGAAAATGGTGGACTTGCCGATGTTTGTGTTCCACTCTATAAATTCTTTTCTGTGGGTTGTTGCCAAAAGATATGCTGCTTTCTCAAATGCCTGAATCAATCTTTCTTTTTTAATGGGCTTTCTTACATAATCTACGACATTCAGATCAAAAGCTTCGGCTGCGTATTCTTTGTAAGCAGTGGTAAAGATGATTTTTTTTGAACCTGAAATAAGTTCGGCAACCTGTAAACCAGTCATTCCGGGCATTTCAATATCTAAAATGCAGAGATTGCAGTCGATGTTTTCTATTTCACTGAGGAAAATTTTGGGATCGTTGAAAACTTTTACAACTTCCACGTTTTCTATCTGTTCGCAGAGAAGTTTCAGGTAGCTGATCGCCAGCAGTTCGTCATCAAGAATAACGCATTTTATCATAGAATTCGCCTAAATTGATTGTTAATTCTGCCGTGAAGATACCGTTTTTTGAGTTTTTCTGCAGCGTGTAGAAATTATTGTAGATCATCTTCAATCTCTGATCGAGCGACTGACTTCCGAATCCGCTGTGGTCTTTGTGCAGCACATTTTTAAGGGAAGCTTTGTTGGTGACCTTCATTGAAAATATTCCGTCACTGAGCTCCAGCTGAATTGAAATAAAAGAGTCCTGAGCTAAAAAATCGGTGTGTTTAAAGGCATTTTCAATTAAATCGACAGAAATCAGCGGGGCAAAAACTTTCTCTTCAAATACAGAATCAGATTTATCAATTTTAGATTTAATTCTGAAATCAAAAAGCGGATTGACCTTGATTTTATTAATTTCGATAAGGCTTAAAGCAAAACTCAGTTCTTCTTTAGGACTTACAAATTTATTGTTGCTTTCGTAGAGAATATAATCCAGAACATTTGCAAGTTTATCAAGCGACATGTAGGTTTGATACGCATGAGACTGAACTGAATTCAAAATATTTTTAAACAGGTGCGGATTCAGTTTTGTTCCGATATGTTCCAGTTGAACTTCATTCAATCTGTTTTGAATCAGTTTGTTGCTTTCAGAAAGTTTTATATTCTTATTTTTCAGCCTTTGATTTCGACTGAAAAGATAAATGGAAGCCGTTAAAAAAATGAAAATGGCAAAAACTCCGATAAAAATCAGATAATCCTGAATGAGATAGAGGTTGCCGTCCATAATTTAAAACAAATTTCAGATAATTTACCTGAGCTTTTTCAAAGAATTTAAAACAGCATTTTCCTCACACTTCTCAAACGTAATTTCGTATCTCGGATTTTTCTCAGGATAGGTCATCAGATAACTCGGGCAGGGCTTTTGCTGAGCCTTGCTGCGGTCAAAATCAATTTTTCCTAAAGTAATGATGCTGTCTTTTAAGAATTTTTCATTCACATTTAAAGCTTCCATTTCAGTTTTGAAAGTTTCAGAATATTTAAAATCTTTAGATAAAGTTTCGGCGATTACGCGGCTGTTGGGCAGGTATCCGCTGCAGCTTGCGCCTTTTTTATTGAGTACAAAAAATACAATGATCAGTCCGGGAATAAGCCCGAATGCAAAAAATTTGATTTTTCTCATTTAGAAAAGTAAAAGATTGATATCATGATAAGTAAGACCAAAACGGTCGCAAATCACTTTTTTGGTATGGCGGCCTTTATACATGTAAAGGCTTTGTTTCATTTCGTTTTTTCTGAGGAGCATATTTTCGAAACCGCCTTCTTCGTCGTAGTTTAAAAGGTAAGACAGGAAGAAATTGGAAATCGCCTTGGTAGTCGTTCTCGGCATTTTTGACGTCAGATTCGGCAGTCCGCAGTGAATTACACCGTGCTTGATGATGTAAGGATCTTCCATTGTGGTCAGTTCTGAAGTTTCAATCACTTTACCGTTATCGATGGTGATGTCAATGATCACAGTTCCTTTTTTCATTTTTGAAACCATTTCTTCCGTTACAATCGGGTTCGAATTCATTCTTGGAAGTGCTCCGATAACCACGTCGGCACGTCTGAGTGCTTTTTTAAGTTCCTTGGGATCGATGATCGAGGTTGGAACTCTGCTGTCTACCAAAGTGTGAAGTCTTCTTAATTTTGAAAGTGAATTATCAAAAACCCTGACGCTGGCTCCAAGTCCGATTGCTGCTTTTGTCGCAAATTCACCTACGATTCCTGCTCCGATGATGACTACTTCTGTGGGTCTTACTCCGGTAATTCCTCCCAACATCAAACCGTTGGAAAGAGCGAGCAATTCTGATGCATATAAAATAGAAACTGTACCTGCAATTTCCCCAATTAATCTCACCAGGGCTAGTTGGTTGTACTCGTCGAAAATAAATTCAAAAGCGATGGCATTGATTTTTTTCTGAGCCAGTCTGCAGAAGTAATCTTTATCTCTGAGGTTAATCTGTAAAGCAGAAACCAGATAAGTATGAGGCTTGAAGTAATCTATTTCTTCGTCTGTAGGCGGATTAATTTTTAAAACTAAATCCTGCCCAAATGCCTCCTTGGGATCATCGGTAATTCTCGCTCCCGACTCAGAGTACTGAAGATCGGTGAAAAAAGATCCCTGTCCGGCACCGGATTCTATGATGATCTCATGGCCATGTTCTACCAAAACCTGCACAGCATCGGGTGTGATGCAAGTACGCCTTTCGTTGAGGCAGGTCTCTTTGGGAATTCCTATACTGAACTGTTTACCTTTTTTGATGACTTCAAGTTTTTCTTCTTTCGGCATCAGTTCTTCTTCGGTAAACGGAGTAAAAATATTGGTGGTGCTCATTTTTTAAGGTGGATTTTGACTGAAAATATTTTAAAAATCAATCGGTTTCACGAGGCAAATATACAGATTAAGTCGCTGATAGCAATTAGCTTTTTGCTATCTGCTTTTTCAAACCATCTTTTAAATTTCAAAACATTGTAAAACTTGAAGTACTTAGTTATTCGAAAGTAATTTCTCTTGTTTCTCCGTTATTATCAATTTCCATGGTGTGGTAGCCGAGTCCGTCGAGCTCCTCTTCATAAACTTCCGGCCATTCTATGATGCAGAGAAAAGAATTGTCGAGGTATTCTTCGATGCCGATGTCATACACTTCTCCGATGTTTTTCAAACGGTAAAGATCAAAATGAAAAACTTTTCCTTTCGGCGAACTGTACTCGTTTACAATCGAATAAGTAGGAGAGTTGACCTCGTCCTGACTTCCTAAATTTTTCAGGAGGACTTGTGTAAATGTTGTTTTTCCGGCTCCTAAGTTTCCTTTCAGCAAAAGGATATTATGTTTCAGTTGTGGCAAAATTTCCTTCACCACATCCTGCCATTGTTCTAAATTTCTGATCTCGAAATGCATGCAATTTATTTGAGGCTGTAAAATTAGTAAACGTTTTGCTCTTTCAAAACTTTTTACAGAGTGACATTTTACCTGATTTTAACTTTTTACTTTAAGCTCAATATCCATCTGTAGAGATTATCAGTCCAGTTTTCAAGATGTCCTTTTCCGATGGCAAGACCAAAACCGTGACCACCTTTTGGGAAAATATGCATTTCAGTTTCTACTTTTTCTTTTTGCAGTGATTCGTAAAAAACAATGCTGTTTTTCACGGGAACTGTTTTGTCGTCGGAACAGTGCACTAAAAATGTGGGAGGAGTTTTACCCGTTACCTGAAGCTCATTTGAATAATAATTTACCAATTCCTGACTGGGTTTTGTACCTAAGAGATTT
The DNA here is from genome assembly GCF_001424105.1 of Chryseobacterium sp. Leaf394. Classification (GTDB taxonomy): domain Bacteria; phylum Bacteroidota; class Bacteroidia; order Flavobacteriales; family Weeksellaceae; genus Chryseobacterium. The sequence goes on from NZ_LMQH01000011.1 coordinate 209,107, forward strand.
TCTCTCGAACCCTGATGCCCAAAAGCTTCCATTGTGATAACCGGGTAGATCAAAATCATAAAATCCGGTCTTGCGCTGATGTTTTCTATTTCTGATTTTGGAAATTTGTCTTCACTTTCAAAATGAGTTCCTAAAGTGGAAGCAAGATGGCCGCCTGCTGAAAATCCCATAATTCCAATTTGGTTTTCTGAAATATTCCATTTTTTGGCGTTGTTTCTTACCAGTCTTATCGCTCTTTTTGCGTCTTGCAGCGGCGCTTCATGTGGAATAATCAATGATTTTGAAGCCGGAACTCTGTACTTTAAAACAAATGCAGCAATACCTTTAGAATTAAACCATTTGGCAATATCTGTCCCTTCTCCATCATACGCTAAACCCCGATAACCGCCTCCCGGACAGATAACCACAGCTTTACCGGTCGCAATTTTCTTCGATGGCAAATACACTTCCAACGTCGGTTTCTGAATATTTTCAATCCACACAATCGTTCTTTCAACTGAAGTTTCCTTTTCTTGACTTACTTTCTGATTGGGAATCTGTTCTCCCCACAGCGGAACAATTTCCTGACTGTAAAATGTAACGAATGATAGTAGAAACAGCGTTATAGAAAGGATTTTTTTCATTATTAATTTAATTTGCTGAGGTAAATTTAAAAAAGAAATATTTGGTTTAAAGATTTTAAATCCTGTAAATTAATTTCTTAAAATTCGTCATTATAAAAATAGCAACTATATGTATATCTTTGTAGCCTTAATAAGTTTTTTGATCTACAAAACTGCTATTAATTTGAACTTAGTAAAATAACTTTCTCAGAATTAAGACGTGATTTCCAAGCAAACGATAGATAAAATATTTTCCACAATCCGGGTAGAGGAGATTGTGGGCGAATATGTGCAGCTGAAGAGGGCGGGATCCAATTTTAAAGGGTTGAGCCCGTTTCATGAAGAAAAATCGCCGAGTTTTGTTGTATCTCCAAGCAAGCAGATCTGGAAAGATTTCTCGACTGGGAAAGGAGGTACAGCGATTTCTTTTCTAATGGAAATCGAAAATTTTACGTATCCGGAAGCACTTCGTCATGCAGCCAAAAAATATGCAATTGAAATAGAAGAAGACCGTCAGGAATTCTCCGAGGAAGCCAAAATTGCACAGACGGAAAGAGATATTCTTTATAAAATTCATGAAATTGCCAACGATTATTTCCAGAATATTTTGTGGGAAAATGAGGAGGGAAGATCTATTGGTCTGTCATATTTCAGAGAACGTGAGCTGAAGGATGACATCATCAGAAAATTTCAGCTGGGATATTCTCCGGAAAAGAAAAATTCATTTACCGAATATGCGATTGAGAAAGGCTATTCCAAAGAAATTTTAGAGAAATCCGGACTTTCTATTTTTCCTGAAAATTCTCCGGCAGGTATCGACCGTTTCCGTGAAAGAGTGATGTTTCCAATTCACAGTTTTTCGGGAAGGGTTTTAGGTTTCGGAGCCAGAATTCTTAAGAACAATATTAAAACCGCCAAATATCTCAACTCTCCGGAGACAGAAATTTATCATAAATCAAATGTTCTTTATGGCTTAAACCAAAGCAAACAGGCGATTTCCAGAAAAAATGTCTGTCTATTGGTGGAAGGGTATATGGATGTGATTTCACTTCATCTTTCTGGAATTGAAAATGTGGTGGCGAGTTCCGGAACTTCTCTGACAACTGAGCAAATTAAACTGATCAAAAGACTTACTGAAAACGTAACGATTTTGTTTGACGGTGATAACGCGGGAATTAAAGCCAGTTTCAGGAGTATCGATATGCTTCTGGCGGAAGGCATGAACATCCGTGTTCTGCTCTTTCCCGAGGGCGACGACCCCGATTCTTTTGCCCGGAAACATCCTCAGAATTACGTTGAGAAATTTATAGAAAACGAAGCGACAGATTTCATTGATTTTAAAGCTGAAATTCTTCTTAAAGATGCCGGAACAGATCCTATAAAAAAGGCTGAAGCCATCCGGAACATTGTAAAATCAGTTTCGTTTGTACAGAATGCTCTGAAAAAGGAGGTCTATCTGAAAGAGGTTTCAAATAAATTCGGGCTTTCGGAGCAGAGTCTTTTTAATGAGCTCGATATTCAGAAGCAGATCACGCAAAATCAGACCCAACACCAGCCAAAAGAACAGCAGAAACCTGCAAAACTGGAAATCGTTCCCCAACAGGCAGAGCTTGAAGATTCGGTACAGTTTAATATTATTCATCAGGAAAATAAACTGATTGATACAATGCTGATGTTTGGCGACATGGTTTTAGAAAGACAGGATGCCAATCTTGAGAAATACGAAATCACCGTCATTGAAGAAATTCTCCATCACTTTGAAGATGAGAATTATGAATTTCAGATACCAACCAATCAGAAAATCATCGAAGACATCAAAATCGGAATTGAAAATGAGGAAATACGTGCCGGAAATTTCTTTATCACGTTGATGGATGAAGATATTACACTGAAAGTGGCCGATGCACTCCTTTCTCCTGATGATCTGAGCGATTGGTCGACCCGAAATATTTTCCCGCCTGCGATTGGTGATCATCTTGCTGCGGAAGTGGAAGCCAATATTCTCATTCACAAATATTATTACATTCATCTCCTCATCAGAAAAATGACCGCCGATCTCGAAAACCACCGTGAAAATAATCCTACAGCGTATTTTGATTCCATAAAAAAGATCATGATGCTCACAGAGTTTTCAAGGCAGTTGGCAACAAAACTGGAGTGGTCGCCGATTACAAAGGTTTGATTGAAACTGAAAAATCAAATATTTTAGAATTATTAATCAAACTCACGTTAAAATAATTTTATCTTTGACTTTTAAGTTATTCAAATAATTCTCCATGAAAAAACTGTTTTTCTTACTTGTTCTGATGTTCACATCAAATATTTTGTTTGCTCAGACAGATCATCATTCTACGGCGATTAAAAATTTTCAGACTCAGTATAATTCTGGAAATTACGAGTCGGTTTTCAACTCTTTTTCGCCTGAAATGCAGAAAGCTCTGCCACTCGAAAGTACAAAACAGTTTCTTGAAGGTCTAAAGTCTCAGGCCGGACAAATCACTTCGACAAAACTTTCAACTAAAGAAGGTACAACTGCGATCTACAACACCAATTTTGAGAGAGCAACACTGGAAATTCATCTCTCACTCGATGCCGATAACAAAGTAAGTGGGCTTTTGATTCAGCCTGTGACTGAGAAACAATCAGCGACGAAAAGTGAAATCAATAATGCACTGAATACTTATCATAAAGAAATTTCAGATTTGATTTTTTCAAAAACGAAAGATTTTCCCGAAAATACTCAGGTTTCAATTGCTGTCATTAAAGATGGAAAAACAAATTATTACGGAATTTTAAAATCAGATAAAGCCGTTAAAGCATCAGAAAATCAAAATAAAGTTTTTGAAATCGGTTCGCTGACGAAAGTTTTTACTTCCACAGTTCTGGCTTCTCTCGTTGCTGATAAAAAAGTGAAACTCAATGATGAAGTCAACAGGTTTTATCCGTTTCCGTTTAAAAATAATGTGAAAATTACGTTTGAAACTCTAGCCAATCACACTTCAGGTTTGCCACGGCTTCCTGAAAATATTAACCTTTCTGATATCTCAAATCCGTACAAAAATTATGGAAGTGAGCAGCTTTACGATTATCTTAAAAATGGTTTAAATCTTAAAAATAATTCCGAGAAAAAATATGATTATTCCAATCTGGGAGCAGGTTTGCTTGGGCATACCTTAGCTGTGTCGCAAAAAACCGGCTTTACAGAACTTCTTCAGAAAAGAATTTTTGACAGATTTAAAATGAATAATTCGTTCACCAGCTCAAAGAATTTAGGTTCAAAATTGGTTAAAGGTTTAAATGCTGATGGGCAAGAGGTTTCTAACTGGGATTTTGATGTCCTTTTCGGTGGTGGCGGAATTTTATCAACAACTGAAGATCTTTCAAAGTTTGCCACAGCACAGTTTGACTTGAAAAATACTGATCTTACTCTGACGAGAACGCCCACATTTACAGTCAGCGAAAAAATGAAAATGGGTTTGGGCTGGCATATTTTAAAATCTCAGAACGGCAGTGATCTTTTCTGGCACAATGGCGGAACAGCGGGATATTCATCATCGATGACAATCGATACTGCAGGAAAAACAGCGGTTGTTATTCTGTCAAATGTTTCAGCTTTCAATCCTAAAATGGGCAATATCGACCAACTTTGTTTTGAACTGATGAAACAAATCGGGAAGTAAATTTTCGTGACTGATTTCTTGCTTCAGCAATTTTCATGCTTAAATACTATTGCTGTATTTGTTTCGTTTTAAATAAATTACAACTGTAATTTTAAAACTTAAAACCATGAAACAATATTTAATTTTATTCCTTTTTGTCGGTTCATTCTGCTTTGCTCAGGAAAAAGAAATTGTAAAAATCCTTAATAACGAACTTAAGAATGAGCTGAAAAATCAGTTTACCTATCCTCATTTTGATGGCGATACCGTCACGCTCACGAAAGAATTTTCTATCGATAAAAATAAAATTCTAAGTGTGGAAATCAAAAAACAAAATGGATTTCGTTTGTATACTGAAAGGCAGGAAGTACATCTGTCAAAAATTTCCAGTATCGGGAAAGACATCAATATAATTTTGAATTCGGATGGGGGAGATGTGCAGATCAAATCGAAAAGTGTTGACAAAGATAACAATCAGCAAACCCGCAGCACCAACAGCGAAACTTTTTTTACCTATCTGCATTTCAATAACAACGAGCATATCGGGAATAATCTCGTAAAGGCTTTTGCTAAAGCAGGCTACGTTGTTAAAAAGGTGTATTGGTACGATTAAGGACTTTCAAATAAATAGCAATGCACTTCATTTTAAATTCTTATCACCACTATTAAGAACATTTTTTCTGCTTAAATTTTTCGTGTTTCTGCCATAATGTCCTTACATTTGTTTGGAACGAAATTAGTCACTCAAAAGGAAAAGATAATTTAATTACCTATGGATATTAAAAAAGAGTTCAGAGATTTCTCTGTAAAACACTTAGGAAACAGCGGTCTTGCGACCGATCAGTATATGGGAATGTATGGGCCTACCAACCTTACGCCGTATATCATGGAAGAAAGAAGACTGAATGTGGCACAAATGGATGTATTCTCCCGTTTAATGATGGACAGAATTATCTTCCTTGGGACAGGCATTGATGATCAGGTAGCCAATATTGTTACTGCTCAGCTTTTGTTCCTTGAAAGTTCAGATTCTGCAAAGGATATTCAGATTTACATCAATTCTCCTGGTGGAAGCGTTTATGCAGGTTTGGGAATTTATGACACGATGCAAATCATTAAGCCAGACGTAGCAACCATCTGTACAGGAATTGCTGCTTCAATGGGAGCTGTACTTCTGGTAGCCGGAGAAAAAGGAAAACGTTCAGCTTTGAAACACTCAAGAGTGATGATTCACCAGCCAAGCGGTGGTGCACAGGGTGTAGCTTCTGATATGGAAATCAATTTAAGAGAGATGCTGAAGCTTAAAAAAGAATTATACGATATCATTTCTGAGCATTCAGGACAGACTTATGAGTGGGTTGAAAAAGCATCAGACAGAGATTACTGGATGACTTCTACTGAAGCCAAAGATTTTGGAATGGTAGATGAAGTTTTACAGAGATCGAAAAAAGAGTTGTAATTCGGTAATTCGAAAAATGTGTCAATTTAAAAATTGACCAGATACTAAAAAAGGGATGTAATTTGATATTACGTCCCTTTTTTTTATTTTCAAATTGACTCCCCGCCAAATTTTCAAATTAATTAAATCCTTCAATAATTTTAGAAAAATCTTCCACCTTCAAAGCTGCACCGCCGATCAGTCCGCCGTCGATGTCAGGTTGAGAGAAAATTTCTTTAGCATTATCAGGTTTTACAGAACCACCATAAAGGATTGACACTTCGTCAGCAACTTCCTGTCCGTACTTTTCTGCAATACTACTTCTGATGTGAGCGTGGATTTCCTGAGCCTGCTCCGGAGTAGCTGTTTCGCCGGTTCCGATTGCCCAAACCGGTTCATAGGCGATCACTACTTTTTTAATTTCTTCTGCTGACAGCGTAAACAAAGCCGTTTCGGTCTGTGTTTTTACAACGTCAAAATGCTGTCCTGCTTTTCTCTGCTCCAGAGTTTCTCCGTTACAGTAAACAGGAATTAAGCCTTTATCCAAAGCTAATTTCACTTTTTTGTTACAACTCTCGTCGTTTTCACCGTGGTATTGTCTTCTTTCAGAATGACCGATTAAAGTTCCGTCAGCGTCGATGGATTCAAGCATGTCGACAGAGATTTCTCCTGTGTAAGCGCCGCTTTCGTGCGTGCTGATGTCTTGGGCAAAAACTCCGATTTCGTCGTTTTCAAAAACGTCTTTTGCCATCATCAGATACAATGCCGGTGGCGCAATCCAAACTTCACAGTTGGCTTTGTTGCTCATGGTGTATTCCAGTAATTGGGTCATCAGCTGTTGAGCCTCAATTACGTTTTTGTTCATTTTCCAGTTTCCTGCAACTATTTTTCGTCTCATTATTTTATATTTTTCTATTAGGGTTTAGAATAAATTTTAATTGTTTGGTTAAGCGATAATTACCCAAAAATTTTCCTTACATAAGTGCTGGAGTAAGAAAGTTTTTGGGAATTTCAATCTGCGTGAGGCCTTCTAATTCAAATTCCAAAGGTTTTTCAAAAGCACATAGAAAGTATGCTCTTCATCGGTCACCACATCATCCGCTTTAATTAATGTTTTAGCAAATTGAATGAAATTCAGACGCTCCTTTTCAGTAGAATCCTCAAGAAAACATCTTCCGTGGAATTCAAAATGATCTTTCCACTCTTCAGGCTGAAGGAGAGCGATGGTTTCCAGCTCGTTATCCAGATTCATTTTGAATGGAAATTCGTCAGCCAGATATTGCTGAACGAGCATTCCTTCCTCGGGAGCAAATTCGCCGTCAACAGATGAAAGAATCATTAAAAGGTGATATCCGGCGATTGATTTATTTGATTTCTGCATGCTATAATTATTTAAGATTTAAAATTCAGGATTTAAAATTGATCAGTCTGCTGCTATTTTATGTAGTCTTTTGCAGGTTGCTTGTCGATTATTTTTCCGTTTTTTAAGGTTAAAACGAAAGGATTGCTTCTGGCGATGGTCTTAATGGCAGTCTCATCCATCATGGCATTTTTGACTGTTTTAAAGGTTGTCGGGATGGTAGACACTCCGTATTTTACAGCATTTTTATTCAAATTTACTTTCGCTTCCACCTGCTTCAGAAGTTCCGGAGAAACATCATGGGGATGGTAAGAAAAAATAATAACTGCCTCGGGAGCGTTCAGAATTTCGTCTGTAACCTCACCGCCTTCAGTATTTTCTACCTTGAATTTTGCTATTTCAGATTTGTAACCTTCTTTCACCAAAACAGATTCATTTTTATCTTCCTCAATTTTCCATGGAGTATTTTCTGCCCAATACTCGGTCTGCTTGATGTAATCGTCCTGATTGACTTTTCTTACCTCCTTTGTTTTTTCGTTTTTCATTGAATAGAAAGTCTTGTATTCAAAAGGGTTTGCAGCGATTTTTTTCTTTTCGGCATTCAGATCCGTACCTATTTTATAATCCCTGAAGTCAATCAGTGGCTCCTTAATAATTCCCACCGTCATAAAATAAATCAGAATCAGAGAGCATACGCCAAGAACAGTGTATTTTATTTTGGCATAAGAACGTGTCGGTTGTCTGTCGCTGTATTCATCGGTCTTTTGGAATTCTTTGCTGTAAAGAATAAACAGAATAATCAATCCTGCCAGAAGTACAATGTCTTTGATAAAACTCTGCCAGGGCGTAAATTTAATGGCATCTCCAAAACATCCACAATCGGTTACGACATTGAAATAAGCGGAATAAAAAGTCAGAAATCCGAAGAAAACACACAGTGCAATCAGTGCAGAAAGCGTGAATTTAAGTTTGAGTTTCAGCAAAAGCATCAGTCCAAGCCAAAGCTCCAGAACCACCATAATTATAGAAAAAAGCAAAGCAAATTTTTCCAGAAAAGGCATGTTAAAAACCGGAGGTTCAAAATATTCTTCCATTTTAAAAGAAAAACCGACCAGATCGACGGCTTTCACAAATCCGGAAGCGATGAAAATGATGGCAATGATGATGCGCAGTAAACCTTTAATCATATCAAATTGTTTTGGTTTCAGATTTTTGTTCTTTTTCAGCAAATTTTATCAGGCAGAAAACAGCGTAATTCAGCATGTCAAAATAGTTGGCATCCAGACCTTCGGAAACAATAGTTTTTCCCTGATTGTCTTCTATCTGTTTGGTTCTTAAAACTTTCTGGTAAATTAAATCGGTGATCGATGAAATTCTCATATCTCTCCATGCCTCGCCGTAATCGTGGTTTTTCTTTTCCATTAAAGCCTGGGCTTCAGCAGAATATTTATCATAAAGATTTAAAATTTCATCAGGGTTTTCATTAAAATCATTTGAAAGGCCTTTCTCAAGCTGAATTAATCCGATGATAGAGTAGTTGACAATCGCAATGAATTCTCCTTCCTCACTTTCGTCAATCATCTTAACATCCGTCATCTGTAAAGTGCGGATTCTGTTGACTTTAATATAAATCTGATCGGTGATTGAACTCGGTCGTAAAACTCTCCACGCGGCACCGTAATCGTGCATTTTTTTGCTGAAAAGATCTCGGCATTCACTGATGATAAGACCAAATTGTTCTGAAGTTTTTGACATACATTTTCTTAATCTTTCAAATATACACATTTTTGTCTTTTTAAACCGGACTTGAGACGGAATGACAGCATATAAAAGTTATGACATCAGTATAATTTTTTCTCAGAATAATCAACTTTTGATTTAATTTTGTGAGGTTAAAATACTGCAACCGAATGTCCCAAAACAGCTTGCCTGAACAAAGCTCAATTTTTACTTCTCAATCGCAATTTCACTCCATAAACTGCAATGGAAGACTTGTTGATTTATCTTCACCCAAAATCATGGGAATTCTGAATCTCACACCTGATTCTTTCTCAGATGGAGGGATATTTAATAATGAAATTTCTGCCCTTAAACATGCAGAAAAGATGTTTGCTGATGGTGCAGAAATCGTTGATATTGGGCCACAGTCTACACGCCCTAATGCTGAATTTTTAAGTTCTGATGAAGAGATAAAACGTTTGGGAAAAATTATTTCTTCCATTAAAAAAGAATTTCCGGAAGCCTTGATTTCTCTGGATACATTTTATGCAGAAACAGTAAAATTTGGTTTCAATGAAGGAATTGATATTGTTAATGATATTTCGGGAGGACAGTTTGATTCTGAAATGTTCAGAACCGTTGCAGAAAGCGGACTACCGTATATTCTAATGCACGTCAATCCGTCTTATGAAACGATGCATGATAAAATTAAATTTCAGGATATTACACTTTCGGTCAATCAGTATTTTTCAGAAAAAACTGCAGAACTTCTAAGTATGGGCGTGAAAGATATTATTCTCGACCCAGGTTTTGGTTTTGGAAAAACGGTGGAGGATCAGATGAAAATGATTAACGAAGTACAGTATTTAGGTTTTCAAAAATTTCCTTTACTCATCGGTATTTCCAGAAAATCTTTTATCTATAAACCTTTGGGGAAATCTCCTTCGGACATCAATGAAGAAACCCAAAAATTACATTTAAAAGTGTTGAAAAAGGATGCGAAAATTCTGCGTGTACACGATGTCGCTGAAGCGAGAAAAACGGTTGAGATTTTTCAGAATCCAGGAAAATTGAACCATTAAGAAATTTAGATGGTTAAGATTTTTTGAGTGAAATATTTAAAATATTCAGTAAGAAAACACCCTAAAAATTTGTCTGCAAATCTTTGATCCATCTTAAAAACTTCCTGATCTCAATGTTTCAAATAAAAAACCCCTCAAAAATAAATTTAGAGAGGCTTCATATTACTCATTGCCAATTACTCATTACTCATATCTTAGAATCCTAAAATTTTAAACTTAAACTGTACTGCAAAATTATCTTTAAATCCTGGCGTGTTGTAATGTCCTACACGGTAGAAAAACCCTAAATTGAATTGTGAAGAAAGGAAATTATTCCATTCCAAGCCTACTTCGTTGTACAAGTGATCGAGTTTTTGAAATTCAAACTGGTGCAATTCAGGATTTTTCATGTCGCCGATGATTCCACGGTAGATCAGATCAAAACTTGAAACATTTTTTCCGATACTTTTAAAATACCAAGGAATTCTGTGTGTAATATAGGTTCCGACAAATTTATCACTGTAATATTTTCCGCCTTCCATTGTCGCAAATCCGATGTAAGAAGTAAGGTTAAAATTAAAACCGGTTCTGCCGTTGGCCAATCCGTTCATTGTAAAATTTTTCCAGATCGGGGCGTCTCCCATAATCAATCCACCATAAAGACGAACGCCTGTAACTCCGATTTTCGTTTTGAAATTATGAGAAATCAAAGCATCTAATCTGCTGAAATTGAAATCTCCGCCTAAACTTTTGTAGCCCTGTTCATAGTTGAAATAAAACTCCGGAAACTGCTGATCGTATGTGTATTTTCCCTGCGAAGTCATGATGTTTTTAGAGTTCGGGGAATATTTTAAAGTAATTGTTGAGGAGGCGAAATCAAATTCCCTTCCCATATTGTTATAATTATAATCGAAAAGTGCTTCTTCGGTCGTTCTCTTTGCTGAAACGTTTAAAGTTAATCCGTTGGTAAGATCATTTTCATAACTTACTTTGAAACCTCTGTAACCGTTGAAAACGTTGTTGTTGATGGCTACTCCCGAGTTCATCAGTTTCATTCTGAAATTCCACAGATTTTCTGAAAAGCGTCCTGCTGCCATCACATCATCAAAATATTCCACTCTGAAAAAAGAGTTTTTCTCAAGCGTTGTTCTGATGTCGACACCAGCACCGAACTTAAAATCTTTATCATAAATTCCATAGGCAAAATAGGCATCAGGAGAAATGTATTTATTGAATCTCTCATTCAGTTTTGCTCCTGCTCCCAATCTGAAATGCTCGTATTTATTGTATCCGATGATTCTTGAAAGATCAAAATCTACCATTCCCAAACGGAGTTTTCCTCTGACTAAACCAGCAAGAGCTTTTGCTTTTTGATTCAGTTTGTATTTATTACTGAGGCTGTCGATTTTGGTGTAGGTCGTTTCCTCACGGTCAGAAAGTTCTTCCGTTCTATATTGATTTATCGTGCTGCCATCCGTATTTTCTACGCTTATACTGTATCCTTTAAAATTTTTAGGATTGGTTTCCGGATTGGTTTTAAAATCGAAATAATCTGCTGTTGCAAACGCGTAAGTTCCGAATTTCTTTTTGAGTTTTTTATTTTCTTCGGTTTCTTTTTCGTCCTTATTTCCGTCGAGGTTGAAGGCGGCAGAGCCCATTTTAAGTTTGAAATCCTCTTTTACCAAAAACCATTTTCCTTCGATTGGTTTCCAGATGCTTGTGATGGTACCGTCGCTTTTTACTTTAGAATTACTTTCAATTTTCTTTAAGGCATAAGATTCTTTATCAACATAGATATAACCGTTGAATTTTCTGTTGTTCTGAATTTTTTTGTATCCGACCTCACGGAATCTGATCACGTAATTCTGTCTACCGTCAATTTCAATAGAATCGGTCAGGAAAAAACGATAAAGATTTCTGTTTTCTTCTTTTATCTCCTTTGGAATATCGCTCCGGTTGGAACGGAAGGCAATCAACTCATAGATCGGTTCTTTCATTCCCGAAACTTTGTTGTCGAGAATATTTATTTTTTCGCCATGTTTTTCAGAATACAAAAATTCTGAGGCACGTTCCCACAAAAACATTTTGCTGCTTCCTACCAGTTTCATGATGTTTACAGATTCCAGAGAATCTTTTTTATCATCCGCTTTCATCGGTGTTTCCGGAAGGCTCTGTAACGAATCTATTCTTCTTGTGATAAATGAATTGTAGGCTTTTATGCTGTCTTCATCAATGTCGAGAGAGATTTTCTCATACGATTTGAAAGAGTAGGATGGAAGGCTCTGAGGTGAATTTTCTCTGTACCTGTTGTTCACTTCACGTAAAATACGCAGAGCTTCAGGGTCACTTTTGTTATCGAGAGTAACTTCCTGTATGGTTTTTGTTTTGGGGTCTTCGGTGCTTAGAAAGATTTCCATCACCTTGTCTACCACGACTTCATCTTCATAAAAACCGGCAGCAGAAACGTCGGCTTTTTTGCATTTGGTTTTAAATTCAAGTTCGCCCGATGCGTTGGTTTTTCCTAAAACAGTTCTGCCACATTTCACGGTCGCACCTGAAACAGGCTGTTGGTTTGCTGCATTTTTAACGATAATCTTAGACTGCGAATGCAAAGACGCACAGATTACAGCAAACATGAAAATAAAGATTTTTTGCATAAATTTTTTGAAGGTGTTTAAGTAAATCTTTCTGCTGAAAGACATACCTTTTGCCTAAGAAAAAACAATGCCAAGAAATACGTTTAAAATTTCCTTACGGAATTTTCAGTTTAAATGTGAAAGTTTTTCAGTAAACTGTTTCGAAAATTCTTTACGGTCTTCATCCAGTTTCTCTTTATTTACAGGTAAAATATAGTTGAAGAGAATAGTGTCGTCTTCGTTTAAAAAAATAATTTCTTTTTCTTCACCGTCGATCATCTGCGCAAAAATTTCCCACATGGAAACATCTCTTAGTTTTAACGTTTCAAAAAACAGGTCGGCCTTTATTTCGATTGATTTCATAAAATATTTACTGAGTGCAAAGCTAAATATTTCTGTTTAAATTTAAAATTGCAAAAGTTTCAGTTTGAACTGAAGAGCGAAATTTTCCTTGAAATTTCCTGTTGTATAATATCCAACACGGTAAAAAAGTCCTAAGTTGAAATAGCTTGAAAGAAAATTATTCCATTCCAGGCCAACTTCCTGATAGAGTTTGTCGAGCTGCTGGTAATCAAACTGATGATTTTGCGGTCTTTTCATCGCACCGAGCGTTCCTCTTAAAACCAAATCTACACTTGAAACATTCTGCCCAAAACTTTTAAAATACCATGGCAGCTGATGAGTAAAATAGTAGGCGATAAATCTGTCGTTGTAATATTTTCCACCCTCCAGTGTTGCAAAACCAAGGAAAGAAGTAAGGTTAAAATTAAGGTCACGGCTGTTGGAAGCCATCCCGTTCATCGTAAAGTTTTTCCAGATCGGAGCGTCGCCAAAAACCATTCCTCCGTAGAGTCTGAAGCCGGTGGTACCGATTAAAGTTTTGAAATTGTGAATAAAAAGCGCATCAAATCGGGTGTAATTAAAATCTCCGCCAAAAGCACTGAAACTTTTTTCAAAATTAAAATACAGCTCAGGATTTCTCTGTTCCACAATAGATTTGCCCTGCGGCGTCATAATATTCGTAGAATTTGGCGAATATTTAAGTGTGAAAAGTGTGTTAAAATTATGAAATCCGGCACCTTCATTTCTGAAATTATAATCAAACTGAGCTTCCTCAAAATTTCTTCTTGCCGCAAAAGCCAAAGTCAAACCATTGGAAACATCGTTTAAATAAGAAAGAGAAACACCTTTGTAATGATAATATTTATCGTTATTGATATTGTTTCCATAGTTCATCATCCGCATTTTGAAATTCCAGAGCCGGCGGTGAAATTCTCCTGAGGCAAAAACATCGTCGGTATATTCTATTCTGAAAAACGAATTTTTTTCTAATGTTGTTTTAAAATCAATCCCCAAACCGTATTTCCACGAATCATCTTTAAAACCGTAGGCGATGTAATAGTCCGGCGAAACGTAGGCATCGAAATTTTCGTTGACTTTGGTTTTTAAACCGACTCTCAGTCCTTCATAAAGGTTGTAGTTGACGAGCTCGCCCACATCAAAATCCAGACTTTTAATTCTGATCTGTCCGTTGATCAAACCGGTAGCAAATTTTGCCTTACTGTCGATTCTGTAAATCCTCCCAAGACTGTCTATGGTTTTGTAGGTCCGCATTTCGCGGTCACTCAAAGGTCTTGTCCGGTATTGATCAAGTGTTTTTCCGTCGGCATTTTTAAGATTGAAAGTATATCCTTTGAAGTCACTCTTGTGCTCCTCAACCGGAGACTGAAAATCGAAATATTCAGCATAAAGATAAGCGTATGTTCCAAAGCTTTTCCTGATCTTTTTCTGTGGACGTTTTGCCTGATCGTTTTCCTGCTCGGCATCTTCTTCCATCACCATTCTGCTCATTTCCATCTTCACTCTTTCTTCAGCCAAAAACCATTTGGAATTGTAGTAAATCCATGTACTTGAGACCCTGCTTTCGTCCTTTTCCCTGCTCAGACTCTCAATTTTTTTGATGCCGAAAGTTTCGGTATCAATGTAAACGGTTCCTGTAAATTTCCTTTTTTTAACGGGTTTCCTGTAACTGACTTCCCTGAAATTGATGACAAAAGTTTTCCTGCCATCCATTACAATCGTATCTGAAAGAAAAAAATGGTAGAGACTGCGGTTTTCCTGAGTAATCTGATGCGGAATTTTGTTTCTGTTGCTCTGAAGTGTGATCAGTTCATTGATCGGTTGTTTCAAACCTGATATTCTGTTGTCTAAAATGTTTATTTTTTCGCCGAATCTTTTGGAATATTTAAATTCCTGTGCGCGTTCCCAGAGGAAAAGTTTACTCCTTGCAAAAATCTGTCTTGCCGAAATATCACTCAGCGAATCCCGCTTTTTTTT
>NZ_LMQH01000011.1:223944-273064 GCF_001424105.1 Chryseobacterium sp. Leaf394
TGATCAATATCAAGAGAAACTTTTTCGTAGGCTTTATAACTGTAAGAATCGAGGCTGCGGGGAGAATTAGAATAATAAAGCCGGTCTGCTTTCCTCAAGATTTCAAGTGCTTTTGGATCACTTTTATTTTCCAGAATTATGGTTTCAATTTCCTGAATTTTTTCGTTTTCAGAGTTTGCAGTTTTGCTCTTCGATTGAGAAAAACCAAAAATCATCATGCATAAGGAAAGAAACGTGAAAAAACTTTTCATACTAAATCAGCCTCAAAATTAAGCATATCGATTAGATTTCGAGTCTTTTAAATTATAAATTTTTGTGAATGAAAGTTAAAAATGGAAAATATAAACATGATGTGATTTCCAGTTTGATAATTTTTAATATCAAATGAATTTGAATTTCACGTGTTGTTCATAACTGATTATGTAATAAAATCTCTGTTAAAATAAAATCACTAAATATCATAGCAGATCAAAAATAATATCGTGAATTAAATTTTTTAAAATTAAACTTCAAACCGCTCAACCTAAAATATTTGGGTGGTGAACAGGGTACCACAAGTTTCTCCGGCGGTAAAAAAGTTGGTGTTATTCCGATTTTTAGCACTATTTTTGATGAGCAAGCCAAACATTCCAATCAGAATTAATACTCATGATCTTAATCGTAGATGATAATGAAAATAATCTTTTCTCACTGAAAAGACTGCTTCAATCTCAGGATTTTCCTGTTGATACGGCGTCATCAGGAGAAGAGGCCCTCACCAAAGCTTTAAAAAAAACATATTCTCTTATCATCCTTGATGTTCAGATGCCTGATATGGATGGTTTTGAGGTGGCAGAAACCCTTTCCGGATACAGTAAAACCAAAGAAATTCCCATTATATTTCTCTCCGCAGTTAATACCGATAAAAGATTCATTGCAAAAGGCTATGCCTCCGGTGGAATCGATTACGTTACCAAGCCTGTGGATCCTGAAATCCTGATGCTGAAAGTGAAAACCTTCAACAATCTTCAGGAGCAGAGCATTGCACTCAAAAAAAACCAGCAGAGCCTCGAGCTCGAGATAAAAGGCCGCCGCGAAATGCAGGTGAGTATGAAATCCAGGATTGATCACTTCCATCTCATGCTTGAAGCGCTGCCACAGATTGCATTTACTTTAAACCAAAACGGAGACGTAGATTTTGTGAACGGAAAATGGTATCAATATTCAGACAAAGAAACTGAATTTCCTGAAACTCATGTCGACGACCTTAATATTCATGAAGAATTTGAGCGGTTCAGAAAAAAGAAGAAGGCCTTTGAGCTTGAAGCAAGAATCAAAAACCTGCATTCGGGCGATTTCAGGTATCATTTGCTAAAAATGTCTCCGGTTCTTGAAGGCGAAGTTGTAAAAAACTGGGTAGGAACCTTTACTGATATTGAAGATCAGAAAAAGGTGGAAAAAGAAAAAGATGAGTTCTTAAGTATTGCAAGTCATGAGCTTAAAACTCCGCTCACCAGTATAAAAGCTTACATTCAGTTACTGGTACGTAAGCTCAGACTGGCACCGGAATGTGCTGAAGCAGGTTATCTCAGCCGCACTCAGGATCAGATTGATAAACTCAATAATCTCATCACCGATCTACTCGATGTTTCCAAAATCGATAACGGAAAACTGAAAATCAACAGAAAATCCGGTAATCTGGAAAGCGTTATTCAGAATGCGATCGATACCATTATTCAGACCCATGATCATCTTGACTTAAAAATTGACTGGCACGGTAAAAGACCGGGTCAGACTTTTCTTTTTGATGAGGTAAGAATCGAGCAGGTCATCATCAATTTTTTAACCAATGCCATCAAATATTCGCCTAAGAACAACCAGATTATCATCAGCACATTTGCAGATGATGATGAGGTGAAAGTGAGCGTCACAGATTTCGGAATCGGTATCCCGGATTTCAAGCAGGATGCTGTTTTCCGGAAATTTTACAGGGTAGAAGAATCCTCAGTACAGTTTCAGGGTATGGGAATCGGGTTGTACATCTGTGCAGAAATCATCAAGCAGCATCATGGCAATATCGGTCTTTCAAGTATTGTAGGTGAAGGTTCAACGTTTTATTTTACACTTCCTTTAAATTAATTTTATGGCTAAAAAATTCCTGAGAAATTTACAGTACGGAGTGGGTTTTTCACTTTTAGTATTGATCTTAAGTTCCGTGGCATCGTTTTTCAGCTATCAGCGTCAGATCAACAACAGAGAAGAACTTTCAAAAAGTAAGCGTGCCATCACGGCAATGAAAGATGTGATGATTGCGCTTCTGGATGCCGAAACCGGCAACAGAGGTTATCAGCTCACAGGAAAAACCAGTTTTCTGGAACCGTACAATTTGAGTATGGTTGCCCTTCCTAAGGCTATGGAAAATGCTTCGGCACAGGAAGTTACAGATGTAAGTCAGCAAAAAAGAATTGCAGCGCTTGAAGATAATGTCAACAGCAGAATCAGTAAACTGAAACAGTTTGTAGACCGCCGGAAAAACGGAATTGTTATGTCTGAAGCAGAAATGCTTTCCGGAAAAGAAGATATGGACAACTGCCGGCAGATCGTGCGGGAATTTGTAAAATACGAAGAAGGTGTTCTGACCAGAAAAGACAGAAATCTGAATACTTCTACCACTACAACAGTAATTTTTATCCTTTTTTCTACACTCGCTGCCGTTGTGGTCACTATTTTCTTCTATTTTAAACTTAAAAATGATCTTTTAAGAAGAGAAAAGCTCGAGCGTCAGCTAAAAACCAAGGATCACGAGATTTCAAGAAGGGTAAATGCGATAAAAGAAGTTGCAAACAGGGTAGCACAGGGAGATTACAGCCAAAAGGCATCAGATAATTCTCAGGATGATTTGGGTGACCTTGTAGAATCTCTCAATAACATGACAGATTCTTTGAAAACTTCTTTTGAGGTGATCAACGCAAGCGACTGGAGACAGAAAGGTCTTGTTGCGCTTAATGAATCTCTCGTAGGAAATAAAACCCTGAGAGACGTTTCTCAGGAATCTCTAAATCAGCTGATCAATTATGGAAACTGTATTAATGGTGCTATTTATCTTCTGGAAGACGGAGTTTTAAAACTTTCACATGCATTCGGCCGTGAAAAAAATATGAAACCCATATTTGAATCCGGCGAAGGGATGATTGGCCAGACTTTTCTGCAGAAAAAGGTAAAAGTTTATCATGATTTAAATGATGACAGTTTTACAGCGACATTTGCAGGAAGCGAACTTAAAATTAAAAGTATAGCATTGCTGCCAATCATGTCCGGAAGGCAGATTTATGGGGTGCTTGAGCTTTCATCCGCAGAAAATTTTAATGAAAACAGTCTTCAGTATTTTACAGAAAGTGCTTCAAACATTGCTGTTGCCATTAATGCAGCCAGAGGCCGCGAAAAAGAACAGCGTCTTTTGGAGGAAACCCAGACTCAGGCTGAAGAACTGCAGGTGCAGCATTCTGAACTTGAATCTTTGAATACAGAACTTGAAGCACAAACTCAAAAACTTCAGGCCTCTGAAGAAGAGCTCAAGGTACAGCAGGAAGAGCTGATGCAGATCAATGCCGAATTGGAGGAAAGATCAAAAAGCCTTGAGGAAAAAAATCATCTGATTGCTGAAAGAAATATTGAAATTCAGAAAAAGGCGGAAGAACTTGCGCTGAGTACAAAATATAAGTCAGAATTTTTGGCAAATATGTCTCACGAATTGAGAACTCCGCTGAATTCGATACTTCTTTTGTCAAGATTAATGGCTGAGAATTCTGAAGAAAATCTCAATGATGATCAGGTGGAATCGGCGAAGGTAATTCAGAGTTCGGGAACAAGTCTTCTGCAGCTTATCGATGAAATTCTTGATTTGGCCAAAATAGAATCCGGAAAAATGGATCTTGAATATCTACCTGTACAGATCAGTGATGTGGCAGAGGACATGAGAAAAATGTTCCAGCCGCTTATCCGTGAAAAAGGCCTGGAGTTTAACATCAACATTTCAGATAAAACTTCGGGGCAGATTGTCACAGACAGAATGAGGCTCGATCAGGTTTTAAGAAATCTTCTTTCGAATGCTTTAAAATTTACTTCTGAAGGAAAAATCGATTTAGAAATACTTCCTGATCAGAAAAAGAAAGATTTCATCATTTTTAAAGTTAAAGATTCAGGAATTGGAATTCCCAAAGACAAACAGGCAGTTATTTTTGAAGCCTTCCAGCAGGCCGACGGTTCTACCAGAAGAAAATTCGGAGGTACAGGTCTTGGGCTCTCCATCAGCCGTGAAATTGCAAAGCTTTTGGGAGGAGAACTGGTTCTTGAAAGTGAGCAGAATGTTGGAAGTGAATTCAGCCTGATTATTCCGCTGAAAAACACTGTTAAAAAAAATCCGCAGACTGTAGAAAAAGAAATTCTGGATGTAATTCATACCGATGTGGAAGAGATTATCAATCTTGCGGAAGGATCAGAAGATGCCGTTAAAGTAATTACCCAACCGGTACACAATATTCCAGACGAAATCGAAGACGACAGAAACAACATTCAGGAAGACGATAAGGTAATCCTGATTGTGGAAGACGATACCAATTTTGCCAAGGCATTATTAAAATATTCAAGGAGAAACGGTTACAAAGCAGTAGCAGTTGTACGGGGTGACCATGCTCTCGAGGCAGCCAGAAAATACAGTCCTGTTGCCATACTTCTGGATGTACAGCTTCCGGTAATGGACGGCTGGCAGGCGATGGAACAGCTGAAATCTGATTCATCGGTAAAAAATATTCCTGTTCACATGATGTCTGTCCTGCAGGTGAAAAAAGAAAGTCTGATGAAAGGCGCAATTGATTTTATCTCAAAACCGGTTGCCCTGGATCAGATGACTGAAGTTTTCAGGAAACTTGAGGATGCTTTAAAGAAATCTCCAAAAGTTCTTATTGTAGAAGAAAATGCAAAACATGCTTCAGCACTTTCTTATTTTCTGAGCAATTTCAACATAACACTTTCCGTAGAAACCAATGTGGAAGATAGTGTAAAAGCACTTACGCAGAAAGATACAGACTGTGTAATTCTGGATGTTGGAGCATCAAAAGGAAATGAATATCAGATCATTGAAGAAATTAAGAGTTACGAAGGCTTAGAAAATCTTCCTATTATTATTTTCACCGAAAGAAGTCTTTCTGCCGGAGAAGAACTCAAAATAAGAGAATATGCAGATTCTATCGTGGTAAAAACGGCCCATTCTTACCAGAGAATCTTGGATGAGGTGGGGCTTTTCCTTCATTTGGTTAAAGAGAAAAATTCAAAAGAAAATTATTCTTCGGGTAAAAATCTGGGATCACTTTCAGAAGTTTTAAATGGAAAAAAGATTCTGATCACCGACGATGATGCAAGAAATATCTTCTCGTTAAGCAAAGCCTTGGAAAAATACCAGGTGGAAGTTGTGGTCGCAATGGATGGTAAACAGGCGATGGAACAGATGGCGGTGAATGCAGATATAGATGTGGTTTTGATGGATATGATGATGCCTGAAATGGACGGTTACGAAACCATCAGAGAAATCAGAAAGAATCAAAAATATTCTAAGCTGCCGATTATTGCTGTGACGGCTAAATCTATGGTGGGCGACCGTCAGAAATGTATTGATGCCGGTGCTTCAGACTATATTTCAAAACCTGTGGATCTCGATCAGTTGTTGTCTCTTTTAAGGGTTTGGCTTTACGAAAATTAATATTGGGATGAAGAAGAAAATCTTAATTGTAGATGACGATCCGCGAAATATTTTCGCTCTGAAACTTACTTTAAAATCTAAAGGTTTTGAAGTTCTGGATGCGTCAATGGTAGATGAAGCACTGTCAGTAATTAAAGAAAATAAAGATATTTCCGTAGTTTTAATGGATATGATGATGCCGGAGAAAGACGGATATCAGGCTTTAAAAATAATCTCAGAAACCCCTGAAATATCAGATATTCCGGTAATTGCCGTAACCGCTCAGGCGATGACGGGTGATCGCGAGAAATGTCTGGATGCCGGAGCAAAAGACTACATCACAAAACCGATTAACGTGGAACTTTTATTAAAAGCAATTCAAAAATTAGCCTGATGCTGGAGCCGAGTATTGTAAAAGACGAAGAAGTAGAATATCTCATCCGGGATGTTTATGATCTTTACGGCTACGATTTTTCCAGATACAGCCGAGCATCTTTCAAAAGACGGATCAACAGATTGTGCCTGATCGATAAATTTACCAGCTTTGCAGAACTCCGGTACACCATCATCACCGAACCCGAATATCTGAAACGGTTTGTGGAAGAAATTACAGTGAACGTCACAGAAATGTTTCGTGATCCTCTGTTTTTTAAAGAACTGAGAGAGCAGATTTTGCCGCATCTGGGAACTTTTCCACTCATAAGAATCTGGGTGGCAGGCTGTTCAACGGGGGAGGAGGCCTATTCGATGGCGATTTTACTGAAAGAGGCCGGACTTTACGAGAAATGTCTGATTTATGGTACAGATCTAAATCCATCCGTTTTAGAGCAGGCAAGATCTGGCGTTTTTCCAATGCATCAAATGAAGCAGTACTCAGAAAATTATATGCTTTCAGGCGGCAAAAGAGACTTTTCGGAATACTACACTGCCAATTACGACAGCGTACAGTTTGATAAGAGCCTTCAGAAAAAGCTGATTCTGTCAACTCACAATCTGGTGTCCGACAGTTCGTTCAATAGTTTTCAGTTGATTATCTGCAGAAATGTTTTGATTTATTTTGAAAAAGATCTGCAGGAAAGAGTTTTTAAACTTTTTGATGACAGTTTAGAGAATTTAGGCTATCTTGCTTTAGGTTCAAAAGAAACTTTGAGATTTTCAAATCTTAAAAAATCCTATGAAACCGTGAGCGAACAGAAAATCTGGAAAAAAACAGAACATCACTAAGATGAATCAGAGCATGAATTATGAATATGGATTGGTACTTATCGGCGGATCTGCCGGAAGCCTTCATGTGATTATGGAAATGCTTAAAAAGATAGATTTCAGTCTGAATTTCCCTGTGGTAATCGTGGTGCACAGAAAACCGTATTCCACGAGTGTACTTCCGGTTTTGCTGCAACAGTTTACAGAGATTGAAGTCATTGAAATAGAAGATAAAACAGATCTTCTGCCCAATAAAATCTATATTGCACCGGCAGATTATCACCTGCTTTTTGAAGATACAAAATCCGTATCTTTAGACAGTTCAGAAAAGATGAATTATTCGCGCCCGTCTATAGATGTAACTTTCAGATCTGCAGCCGAAATTTTTGGTTTAAATCTTGCAGCGGTGCTGCTTTCAGGAGCCAATTCTGATGGTGTGGAAGGTTTAAAATATGTGAAGATCAACGGAGGCAGAGTGTGGATTCAGAATCCTGAGACCGCGGAGGTGGACTATATGCCCAGGATGGCTTTGGGGCAGGTGGAATATGACCTTGTATTCAACCCAGATGAACTGGCAGAATTGCTGAGGAATTTGAAAATAGAGAGAGATAAATAATATATTAATTAAGCAAGTTTTTAGAGTAAATGAACAAAAAGAAGATCTTAATATTTGATGATGACACTACAATTCTTGAGGTGGTTACCATCATTTTTGAGGAAAACGGTTACGATGTCGAGATTTCCGAAACTTCGCACGACATCATGGAAAGAGTAGAAAATTTCCGTCCCGATCTTATTTTGATGGACAATTGGATCCCGAATATCGGAGGTGTGGAAGCCACAAAAAAACTTAAAAATCATCCCGATTTTAAAGCCATTCCCGTAATCTATGTAACGGCAAATAATGATATTGCCAAACTTGCAAAGGAAGCCGGCGCAGATGATTTTGTTGCCAAACCTTTTAACCTTGATGATATTGAGGAGAAAGTGGCGAAATATCTACAGTAGATCAAAACAGTGTACAGACAATGCAAAAATCCTTTCAAATAAAATTAAAAGGATTTTTGTTTTGTCACGTATTTAAATTTTTTTAAATGCTGTTTTTCTACTTTCCGCCACCGCTGTTTTTTTCAACATCGGTTTTGGTGTTTTCTTTTACTTTCTGATTTCCAAAACGTTTCACAAAAGTAAGTGAAACTCCGTGCCAGTCTGATTTGGTTATATTTCTGTTGCTTCCGATTTGGCTGTACGTCGTAGAGTCAAAATTTGGTCTCCCAAAGATATTCATCAGCTGTAAACTGACTTCCATCTGTGTTTTCGGGAAGATTTTTGTGGCAGAAATATTATGGAAAACATTCGTCACATTCGCGACAGAATTTCCGCTGTTCTGATTGGAAACTTCTACCCAAGCACTGAGGTTAATGTTTTTATTCCACAAATTGGTATAGGTAAGATTGGTCGATCCTGACCAGAAACTCAGATAGTCTGATGCCTCGCGCAGTTCATTTCTTTCATTGAAATCGGTATTGTCTGTATAGTTCCATCCGAAACCGAGATTTACAGTCAGTTTGTTTTTTAGAAATGTCTGGTTGGTATTTGCATAAAGACTGTACTTGTGTACTTTCCCAAGAAAATTGGTAGGTTCCGAGATAATTTTATCGCCTTCGGTTACATAAGCCTGCCAGTAATCCTGCTTGATGAAGGTGTATCTGGCTGAGAGAAAATATTTCTTTTTAAATCCAAATTTCATGTAAAGCCTGTCGCTTGGGTTGGGCAGAAGATTCATATTTCCTCTCGTGAAAAATCCGTCGGTTCCGGGTTGCAGAAACGGGTTGAATTCTGCATACCAAGGTCTCCAGAGATTTCTGTTGTAGGTTAAACTTAAATCATAATTTTCTGAAAAAGAGTATTTCACCAAAAAATTCGGTAAAAAAGTTCCGTAAGAATCCCTTCTCGAAGTTCCGGCAACGTCCTGACGAAGCTTGAAATCGATGTATTCATATCTTAAACCAATTCTCGTCTCCAGTTTCTTAAAAAATGTTTTCGAATAATTGGCGTACAGCGAGCTGATGTTGTCTTCGTAATGAAATACATCTCTGGTTCTTAATCCTTCGGGCAGAGTTCCGTAGAGTGTGTTGGGAATTACATTGTTGTTAAAATCTATTTTACCACCGATTTCAAAATTTCCGCCTTCTTTTCCGATAGGTTGGGTGTAGTCAACTTTCAGGTAATAATTTCGGTTTTCAACATCAGAAATTCCACCGATTTCCTGAATTGCGGTCTTGTCTGTAAACACTGTATTTCTCAGAAAATAACTGTTTTCAGATTGTCCGTTGTAGTTGCTTCCAAGATTGATGTCGAGAATTCTGTTTTTTTCTTTATCATAATATTTATAGAAAACATTGCTCCCCAAAGTCCTGTTCATGCTGTTGGAACTCTGACTCTGGTTTCTCAGATAATCAAAATTTCCGTTCTTAGACTGCGTAGATTCAAGCTCTGAAGTATTGTCGCCTTTGCCCTGATAATATTCCAGAATAACACCGACAGTATTTTTATCGTTGATTTCATATTCCGAAGTCGAAGATACAGAAGGATTTTTGCCTCTGTAAATATTTTGCGTCGAGCCTTGGGTAATTATATTATTTTCGTTGATTGTGTTCACAAAAGAGTTTCCCTGCACCCATGTGTTGTCGCTGTAGCTTCCCACCAAAGTCTGAGTGAAATTTTTTCTGTGGTAATTCAGATTAAAATTGGTGTACTGAGAATTTTGCGTATTCTGTCTGTTATTCAGCGTTACACTTCCTTTCAGACCTTCATCGTCCCGTTTTTTCAAAACAATATTAATCACAGATCCGGTGGCGTCATATCTTGCGGAAGGGCTGGTGATGACTTCAATTTTCATCAGATTGTCTGCCGGAATTGTCTTCAGATATTCCTTAAGTTCCTTGCCTGTAAATACAGATTTTCTGTCGTTGATGTAGACCGTTACAGATTCACCTTCGGCTTTCAGGGCATCGTTGTTATCAACACTTACCAAAGGCGTCATTCTCAAAACATCCCACGTGGTGTTACCCGCGAGAATCGAGCTGTTGGCAACATTAAAAACCGTACGGTCAACCTTTGATTCTACAGTCGGCTTTTTTGCAACAAATGTAACCTCCTTTATTTCATTCACTTTTGCATCTGCACTGTCTTTTTTTTCCTGAGAAAAGGCAAGACTACCTATCAGTAAAGCGATCGGTGTTATTAGTTTTTTCATTAAAAGTTTATAATCTTACCCATAAGACACCCGACGGGGAATATTTGTTACAGGAATTGAATGTTAAATATTGTTAATTAATTTCAAAGTTTTAGTAAGCTGATATTAATGAGGTACTTCCAACAGGAGGACTGTAAAAAGAAAGTTGTTGACACATCAATATTAGAAATAAAACAGTTTATTTGGGCGTATCCCTTTGCATTGCCATTCCACAACGCTGGCAGGGTTTCAAACCCTGCCAGCGTTCCCCACACCAAATGCAAGCGGGTCGGGCTATCCTCTTTATCTTTTTTGTTTTGCCAATCCGCAACCCATTCCAAAAACAAAAAAGGATGCCGCATCTATCCCTTACGCAGAACAGATGTTTCAGGCTTTTTCATTAATTTAGCATCATTAAAAATTCTGATTAGATACACAGTTTCCTGATACATCAGTCATATTACAACATCAACTTCTCTGAATAACGACATGCAACACCAGAAAAATCAATATGTTTTCGATCAGATCAACCTCTCAGGTTTTTCAGTTTTTGATCTGCAAAAGCACTGTTCAGAAAGGGTTGGTATTGAAAAAGAAAATTTAAAAGACATTCAGCCTTATTTTATTGAAATCAATTCCGGTGTTTTTTTTAAACCTTCAGCTAACCTTGATTTCCCCAGCGTTGCGGTAAATTTAATTGGAAGTTCGCTGATTGTAGACTGTCCGTGCGATGCGCCGAAAACCAGAATGTGTACACACCAGGCTCAGGTTTTATATACCATTATTGAACGACAGGATTTGCGTGTATTTTTTGATGAAAAATTGAGAAGAAAGAAATTAGAAGACTTCGCAAAAGATTACGGCCTGGAAAATGAACCCAGTCTTGACGACTTCTTTCAATTGGAACACGTCAATCAATCTCTACGCATTGAGCCTAAAATTAAAGAGCTGATCAAATTGAATGCTGATGAACTAAAGCAGAAATTATTGCCAAAAAACACACAGGACTTTCACGAAGTTAAAACTGCTCAGGAGTCAAAGAAAATGTTTCTGCTGATAAAAAAACATAAATACGATGACCGGTTCAGTATTGAACTTTTTGAATCAGAAACTACACAGTCCGGAAAAATTAAAAATCCGGTAACCTCAATCGACCCTTCAGGTTTAATCTGGAAAGCTGAAACTGTTAATGAAGCAAAATTCTTTACCGCAGTTTCAAAATTTGAAAATAATCTCAACGAAGAAAAAAATGAAGCCGATCTTGAAGCTTTAAAAATCGTGGTGAAAAATCCGCTTAATCTGCCCGTTTTTTATCATGACAAAAACATATCGGAAAACGTTTCTGCTAAATCTATTGTTCCGGTTAATATTAAACCATTAAATGTCGATATCGAGCTTTCAGTTTTCAAAAAAGAACCCTTCTTTGAAATCACCGGCGGGCTGTGGCTGAATGATGTTTTGCAGCCATTCAGGAATCTTAAAATTCAGTTTCAGTACTTTCTTTTCCACGAAAACACTTTAAACCTGATCACCAATCTGGATATGCTCCGTGTACTTGAGTTTTTCAAATCCAACAGAGAGATTTTGCTGGTGCATTCTTCAAAATTTGAAGAATTTAAAGACAGCATTCTTTCCAGCCTGGAAAAGCAGATTAAAATCAATTACTCTTATATAAAACCCGCTACCAAAAAGCAACTGGAAGAAAAATCCTTTGATGAAAAGATTGAAAAAATTATCTATCTCGCAGACCAGAATGATTATATTTCAATCACGCCTGTGATGAAATATGGTCAGGTGGAAGTACCCGTTTTTTCAAGAAAACAGATTTTTGATACCGATCAGAATGGCAATATTTTTAAGGTTGAAAGAGACGACAGAGAAGAAATAAAATTCACGGCGGCCATCATGCAGCAACATCCCGAATTTGCCGAACAGATCGAGCAATACGAGTATTTTTATCTGCACAAAAATAAATTTCTGGATGAAGAATGGTTTTTGGAAACTTTTGAAAATTGGCGGAATGAAGGAATCATTATTTTAGGTTTCAATGATTTAAAAAAGAATAAACTCAATCCCAATAAAGCTGTTGTTTCCATCCAGGTTGTAAGCGGAATCAACTGGTTTAATACTGAAGTCAATGTGAAATTCGGGAATCAAACGGCATCATTAAAACAACTGCATAAATCCATCCGGAATAAAAACAAATTTGTGCAACTCGATGACGGAACCAACGGGATTTTGCCTGAAGAATGGATGAAAAAACTGAACCGTTATTTTCAGTCAGGTGAAATCTATGACGAACTTCTGCGGTTGCCAAAAAGTAATTTTTCTGATGTCAAAAACCTTTTTGAGCAGGACGTTTTAAGCAAAGAAGTTACTGAGGAAATTGATTCGTACAACAAAGCATTTTTTGAAGATCAAAACATCCCCGAAAGTGAAGTTCCGGCAGAATTAAATGCCACGCTGCGCGACTACCAAAAACAGGGGCTCGACTGGCTGAATCATTTGGATAATTTCAATTTTGGAGGTTGTCTAGCCGACGATATGGGATTGGGAAAGACTTTGCAGATTATCGCATTTATTCTTTCACAAAATAAAAAACGTTCTGAAAACACCAATCTTGTTGTAGTGCCAACTTCTTTACTGTTCAATTGGCAGGCGGAAGTAGAAAAATTTGCTCCTTCACTCAAAATAATGACGCATTACGGGTCCAACAGAATTAAAAACACAAGTCTGTTTGCAGGTCACGAAATAGTGCTGACCTCTTATGGAATGCTGCTTTCCGATATCCGGTTTTTAAAAGAATTCAACTTCAATTATATCTTTCTGGATGAATCTCAGGCCATTAAAAACCCAAACTCTGAACGGTACAGAGCTGCAAGATTATTAAAATCACGAAACAAAATCGTTCTCACAGGTACACCGATTGAAAACAATACTTTTGATCTTTACGGACAGCTATCCTTTGCCATTCCTGGTTTATTGGGCAGTAAGGAATATTTCAGAGATATTTATTCCACACCGATCGACAAGTTTGAATACACCAAAAGAGCAAAAGATTTACAGAAAAAAATAAAACCATTCATTCTCAGAAGGACGAAGAAGCAGGTCGCAACAGAGCTTCCCGACAAAACGGAAATGGTGATTTACTGCGAAATGGGAGAGGAACAAAGGCGGATTTACAATGCCTACGAAAAGGAACTGCGCGAATATATTTCGGCAAAAGATGAAGAGGAAATCGCCAAAGACAGCATGCACGTTCTGACTGGACTGACCAAACTGAGACAGATTTGTGATTCTCCGGTATTGCTCAAAGATGAAGAACAGTTTGGTGAAAGTTCGGCAAAAATCGAAGTTCTGATGGAGCAGATTGAAAACAAATCTGCCCAGCACAAAATTCTCGTTTTCTCACAATTTGTCTCCATGCTTGACTTGATAAAAGCGGAACTTTTAGAAAGAAATATTTCATTTGAATATCTTACGGGACAGACAAAAAACAGAGCCGCCAAAGTCAATGAATTTCAGGAAAATGAAAATGTCAGGGTATTTTTAATAAGTCTGAAGGCGGGAGGAACAGGTTTGAATTTAACAGAAGCCGACTACGTTTACCTCGTCGATCCATGGTGGAATCCAGCGGTAGAAAATCAGGCGATCGACCGCTGTTACCGCATCGGACAGAAGAAAAACGTCATTGCTGTACGGTTAATCTGTCCAAATACAGTCGAAGAAAAAATAATGAAATTGCAGCAGTCGAAAAAAGAACTGGCGAATGATTTGATTACGACAGATCATTCTGTTTTCAGAAATTTATCGAAGCAGGATCTGTTGGAAATGTTGTAAAACAGAGAAAATATCTCATGAAAAATGCACGAATTCAAAACAAATTCGTGCATTTTTTTGCCTGACAGATACTTTTGAATCAATTATTTTACATCTTTCCACCATTGTTTAAATACCTGAGAACGGTCGTCCAGCAACACTTTTTCTCCAATCATCGGGGTTGCCAGTCTGTAAGGTTTTCCAGCTGAGAGTTTTGTCATTTTTTCCAACGGTTCTTTCCACGGATGTCGCGCCAGAGTAAATTTGGAATGATGCACAGGCAGGAGGTTTTTTGCTTTTAATTCTGTTGTTGCCAGCGCCATTTCTTCCGGCAGCTCGTGTACAGATTGCCATGCTTTGTTGTACTGTCCGCATTCCATAATCGCCCAATCTATCTGCGGATATTTTGCTACAACCGTTTTGAAACGGTCACTGTAACCGCCATCGCCACTGTAATAAATATTCATCTTGGGAGACTGAATGTAAAATGACAGCCACAATGCTTTATCAGGTGAAAATCCACGACCGCCACCGTGATGTGTATTTTCTGCAATAATATTGAATTCCGATTTTACGGCTACAGTTTCACCCCAGTCTTTTTCCAGAATCTGTTTTTGTGTGTAGCCCCATTTTTCATAATGTGCTCCGGCTCCAAGACCACAAATTGCAAATTTCACTTTCGGCTGTAATGCTTTTACGGTTTCATAATCCAAATGGTCATAATGATCGTGTGAGAGCAGCATGTAATCGATTTCGGGCATGTCGTCCGCAGAATAAATGTCGCTGCCTTTGTACGCTTTTACGCCCCATGGAGTTGGCGATGCTCTACCGCTGAAAATCGGATCAACCAGAATTTTTACACCATCCAACTGCAAAAAGAAAGAAGAATGCCCAAACCAAACCAACACATTCTCGTCTGCCGGAAGCGATTTCAAATCTGTCTTAACCGAAGGCAGAGCAGTGGTTGGCTCCGTTTCAGGATAGGTTTTGGTCAGTGAATTCCAGCCTTCAGTCCACATGCTGTATCCTTTTGTGATGGTCGGTTTTTCTACAAGATTATGAAAGGTCCCATCTCTGAAATTTTTTGATTTCTTCACCAATTCAAGTCGCTCACCTTCCGGTAACGCGCCGAACTGAGGCTGTTTCATATAAAAATAAGTGGCGATGATGAGAAGGATGATTAACGACAGTAAAACGATGACCGTCCATTTTAATATTTTCAGAAAGCGCTTCATTATTTTGATAATTCTTTAATGTCTTTTGCCTCCAAAATTTGTTTTGAATATCCTTTCAATACTGCATTAATCATTGCTTTCCCTACTTCTGAAAGTTTTAATGTAGGTGCAGAAAAAAATGGTGACAACAGTGGAATCAATATTTTAAAAGTAAACTTGATGTTTTTCTGACCTTTGCTTCCCGTCATAACCGCCGGTCGGAAGTTGTACTGACCTTTGAAAGGCAGTTTCATCAGCGCATTTTCTGTACGTCCCTTCACTCTTGCCCACATTATTTTTCCTTTTTCGCTGCTGTCGGTACCGCTTCCTGAAACGTAAATAAAAGTCATTTCCGGTTTAATTTCTGAGAGCGAAGCTGCAAACGGAACTACAAAATCGTACGTTTTTCTGGTAAAACTTTCTTCATTTTCGCCTACCGAACTGATACCTGCACAAAAGAAATAGCCATCATATTTTTCCAGTAAATCTGAATGCTTTTTGATTTCGGAAAAATCTTTTACAATGAGTTCTTTCAGTTTGGAATGTGACAGTCCGTAAGTTCTTCTGCCGATAATCAGCACTTCATCTACTTTCGGATTTTCAAGGCATTCAAATAAAACACCTTCGCCAACCATTCCTGTTGCTCCCGTGATTATGATTTTCATGTTATGTTTTTTTTACGCTGTAAATATCGCAAAAACAATATGTATCTGATTAAAATTACAAATCATTTTTGCAATTGAAAAATTTCTGTGTTAAATTGCCTGTTGTAATTTTATACATTTCTCAACCAAAAACACAGATAATGGAGTGGACACAGGAGCAGAAAAACATCATTAATTCTACAGGAAATATCAAAATCAATGCGGTTGCCGGCTCCGGAAAAACTACGACCGTTATTGAATATGCCAGAACGAGACCTGAAAACAGCAGGATTCTTTATCTGGCATTTAACAAGTCGGTAAAACTGGAAGCTGCGAAAAAATTTAAGGAAAGGGGACTTCATAATGTCACTATTGAGACGGCACATTCTTTGTCCTATAAAAATGTTGTTTTTCAAAGCAATTATAAAATCAAAGCGCTGGGTTACAAAACCAATGAAATCGTTGAACTCCTCAATCTGCAGGGTAATGGTGAAAAACACACCGAGTATATTATTGCCAATCACATCAACAAATTCATCACTTATTTCTGCAACAGTGATAAACTGAAAGTTCAGGATCTAAATTATCTTGATACCATTACAGATCCCAATGCGAGAATTTTCGTCAGTACATTTTACCAGTATATTCTCACGCAGACCCGAATGTTATTGAGTAAAATGGATAAAGGCGAAATTGAAATCACCCATGATTTTTATCTTAAAAAATTTCAGATTTTAAATCCGAAACTGCCTTTTGATTATATTCTTTTTGATGAAGGTCAGGATGCTTCGTCAGCGATGTTGGATGTATTTTTAAAACAAAATGCAACCAAAGTAATTGTAGGAGATACACATCAACAGATTTATGGGTGGCGTTTTGCAGTTAACTCTCTGGAAAAGGCTGATTTTGAAACGCATCATCTTTCAACAAGTTTCCGCTTCGGACAGGATATTGCGAATCTGGCGATGGAAGTTTTAAAATTTAAAAAACACATCAATCAGCATCAAACCATAACAATAACTGGTAATGGACGGGTTGAAGAAATAAAAACCAAGGCTATTCTTGCAAGAACCAATCTCGGATTATTGTTAAAAGCCATCGAATACGTTACTGAGAAAAAGAATGTAAAACATATCTACTTCGAGGGAAATATCAATTCTTACACGTATGCAGATGAGGGAGCTTCTTTATATGATGTTTTAAATTTAAAGAATGACAAACGGACGTTCATTAAAGATAAACTCATCAAAGCGATGAAAAATATGAAAGAACTGGAAGATTATATCAGTAAAACAGAAGATCTTCAACTCGGGATGATGGTCGAAATTGTAAAAGAATACGGGAATAAAATTCCGAATATCATTAAAACCATCAAGGACAAACACGTCGATGGCGATCAGAAAGAAAAAGCAGAGATGATCTTTTCTACCGTTCACCGCTGCAAGGGAATGGAGTATGACAGTGTGCGGCTGGTGAATGATTTTATTTCTGAAGAAAAACTGGAGAAACAGACGAAAGAGAAAAAGGGTCAGGAAATCAACGCTACAAAACTCAATGAAGAAATCAATCTTCTGTATGTGGCGGTAACACGAACCAAAAATAAGCTACACATTCCCGAATCTTTGATGCCTGTCGGTTTTTATGAGTCTTCACAAATTCAAATTATAAAAGACATTCCGAAGGACGGGAATAAAACTGAAAAATCATATACAGTCGACCAGGTAAGGGAAAAACATAAAGGCGCGTACCAACCCTGGACATCAGAACTTGATCAGGAACTGATGGAACTTTATTCAGAAGGCATCAGCGGAAATGATCTGGCGAAACATTTCGGTCGTACAAAAGGAGCTATAGCTTCACGGATAAAGAAATTAGAGATGGATGATTTTTCATAACAGAAAATTATAAGGTTATCGCCCGTCATTTTGGATACAATGAAACTCAATTTGGCAACATTTCCGGTCGCGCATCTGCAGACATTTGTATTATAAAATTTAAAGAAAATTTACAATGCAAAAAACAATTTTTATCACAGGCGCATCATCAGGATTAGGAAAAGCTACGGCGAAATTATTCCAGTCGAAAGGCTGGAACGTCATCGCAACGATGCGGAATCCACAAAATGAAACTGAGCTTTCGACGCTGGAAAATGTAACACTTCTTCCCTTAGATGTTACCAATTTACAGCAGATTCAGGATACCGTAAAAAAGGCCATCGAACTTCATCCCATTGATGTGGTTTTTAATAATGCAGGTTACGGCTTGATTGGTGCTTTGGAAGCGTTGACAGACGAACAAATCGTCAAACAGCTGGACACCAATTTACTGAGCGTGATTCGTGTAACTCAGGCTTTTATTCCTTATTTCAGAAAAAACAGAAACGGATTATTTATCACGACGACATCGATTGGCGGACTTCTGACTTTCCCTTTGGATTCGCTTTACCACGCCACAAAATGGGCTTTAGAAGGCTGGAGCGAAAGTATGTCGTTTGAATTAGCGTTGCATAATGTTGGCATCAAAACTATTGCGCCGGGCGGAATTAAAACTAATTTTGCAGGAGAATCATTAGCCGTTGCCAGTCATCCGGCTTATGAAGATGGTATGAAGAAATTATTTGAACTGATGAACCCTGATAATTTTGAACCGGTAGGATGGATAGCTGATGTGGTATACGAAGCTGCCACAGACGGAAAAAATCAATTGCGATATGTGACGGGAGAATTTGCCAATCAGCTGTACAACCGTCGTTTGGAAATCGGTTCCGAAGCTGCCGTTCAGGAAATGAAACAGATGGCATTTGGTGATTTAATCAATTAAAAAATGAAGAAATGAATAATCCGATAAAAGTAGATTCTATCTCAAGACTTCACGAGATGTTGGGTTTCGGAAAGCCTGTTCATCCTTTGATAAGCCTCACTGACAATACCAATATGATTGTGGAAAGTGACTTATTGAATCAACATTTTCTGTTCAATTTTTATAAAATTTCTTACAAAAAAACTAGGAAAGGCAAAATTGGATATGGACAAGGTTATTATGATTTCGACGAAGGCGGAATGGTTTTTACCGCGACCAATCAGCTCATTTCCACGAGTGCCGATGATATGGAATACGAGGGTTTGACTTTGCTGATTCATCCTGATTTTTTCAGAAATTATTCATTGGCAACCCATATTAAAAGCTTTGGTTTCTTTTCATATTCTGCCAACGAAGCTTTATTTTTATCGGACAAAGAAAAGCAAACGATATTTTCAGTTTTTGAGAATATTAAGGAAGAATTGAATAATACGATTGACGATTTCAGCCAGGATGTTATCATTTCTCACGTCGAGGTTTTGCTCAATTACAGCAACCGTTTTTACAACAGACAATTCATTACCAGAAAAGCAGTGAATAATGACTTACTTTCGAAAATTGAAGAACTTTTAAATGTCTATTTTGATAAAGAAAACGGCTTGAATCAAGGGTTGCCAACCGTTGAGTTTCTCGCAACCGAACTCAGTCTTTCACCACGGTATTTAAGTGATATGCTTCGGTCTTTGACAGGGCAGAATGCACAACAGCTCATTCACGAAAAACTGATTGAAAAAGCAAAAGATTATCTTACAGCAACCCAACTTTCGGTTGCAGAAATCGCTTATCAGCTTGGTTTTGAGCATCCGCAGTCTTTGAATAAATTATTTAAAAATAAAACCAATCAGACCCCTGTGCAATTTAAGCAAGGTTTTTATCATAACTAAATTTAAAATGAATATAGAAACGTTTATCAAAGAGTGGATTGCAGTCGGCAACAGTTACAACACCGAAAAATATCTTGAGTTTTACAATCAAAACGCTGTTTTGGATGACCCTTCAGTTGGAAAAAAATTCATTGGTCACAGCGGAATAAAAGATTATTTCGTAAATTATTTTATCGGTTACAGAACTCAGACTGAATTGAGGAAATTGGAAATCAGAGAAGATTCGGCTTATTTGGAAGTAGAATTTACTGGAGATTTTCCGGAAGGTAAAATTGGCGGTAGTTTTGATTTTGTTTTTAAAAACGACAAGATTGATTTTGTAAAAGCAGATTTGATTTAAAAATAAAACCTTCCCTATATCAAATTAAGAAGGTTTTTGGAAAATTGTTCAGAAAAATTATTCCTGGAGAGATTTGCCTGAATCAGAAAAGAAATAAGATAATTTCAATAAAATTTACAGAGGTTTATTTGCATTTTGCAGGTAGACCTTTTTTTGTTTTGAATGAAATCAGTAAAAATGGTAGGCAATTCCGTAATCAGTATAACGATGATATGCTGGAATGGACGGAACTTTGTTTAATAACAAGAAGTAGTGAAAATGAAATATTTTTTAACCATAATTCTGCTTGTGTTCGGGCAATTTGCTTTCGCACAACAGACAAAAAATCAAAATAAAATGAAAACAGACATTCCAAAAATAAGTGATTTTCCGACTGGTGAAGAAAACACAGCTTTTGCACAATATTTTATTGGTAAATCTTATTTGGCGCCACTGACGGGCAATAAAGATTTGAATATTCCACTTTCTAATGTTACTTTCGAGCCTGGCTGTAGAAATAATTGGCACAGTCACACCGGCGGACAATTGTTGATTGTGGTTGGTGGCGAAGGATTATATCAGGAAAGAGGAAAACCTGCCCGTCGTTTGAAATCTGGAGATATTGTAGAAATTGCTCCGAATGTTGAACATTGGCACGGCGCAACTGCAAATAGTTGGTTTTCGCATTTGGCTACGACCGGAAATCCTCAAACTAATCAAAATACATGGCTGGAAGCGGTTTCAGATGAAGAATACGCTGAAGCTGACAAAAAATAATTTTCTATGATGAGCAAAAACAAGTTTTTTCAATGGATAATTCTTTTTGTTCTCACATTAAGTTTTACAAAAATGAATGCACAGCAAAATACAGCCACTCAAAATTTAAATACTAAAGAACAAAGTCTGGTAAAGATTTCTTCATTAACGGCTATTGGAAATCTTGAAAATCTGAAAGTGCAGTTGAATGTAGGTTTAGATTCGGGTTTAACGATTAATGAAATCAAAGAAGCTTTGGTACAATTGTATGCTTACTGCGGTTTTCCGAGAAGTTTGAATGCTATTAATACTTTTAAAACTGTTCTCGACGAAAGAAAAACCA
The DNA here is from genome assembly GCF_001424105.1 of Chryseobacterium sp. Leaf394. Lineage (GTDB taxonomy): Bacteria > Bacteroidota > Bacteroidia > Flavobacteriales > Weeksellaceae > Chryseobacterium. Next base: position 244,937 of record NZ_LMQH01000011.1, read on the forward strand.
AGGGAATTAATGATATAGAAGGAAAGAAAATTATTGTAGAAAATAATGTTGAAGAAAAGTATGAACAAGGCAGAAAAACACTGGAGACACTTACAAAAACGCCACAATCCAAACCAGCACCGGGATTCGGAGAATTTGCGCCGCGAATCGATGCATTTTTAAAAGAGCATTTGTTTGCCGATATTTTTGTGAGTGATGTTTTAAATTATCAGCAAAGAGAATTGGTGACAATTTCCGCTCTGGCTTCTTTAAATGGAGTAGAATCTCAATTGCAATCACATATCGGAATTGGAAAAAATACCGGCATTACGGATAATCAATTAGAACAACTGGCAGATTTGATACAGGAATCAGTGAGCAAAACTCAGGCAAATACAGTACGGAAAATCATCGGAAAACCTACTGTTCCGGTTGTCGGAAATAAGATGATGATCCGCATTTCGGAAATAGAAATTGTTCCCGGGTTTTCAGAAGAATACAGATCAATTCTGAAAGAAGAAGCTTCTGCCTCAGTAAATTTAGAGAAAGGTGTAATTGCCATTTTCCCGATGTACGAACAGAAAAATCCTGCTCAGATCAGGATTTTAGAAATCTATGATGATCAGGAGTCGTATCAGTTTCATCTGCAGACACCCCATTTTAAATTTTATAAAACATCCACTTTAAAAATGGTCAAATCATTGAAACTTATCGATATGAATCAAATTGACAGCGAAACAATGACAGCGGTCTTTTCGAAGCTGAAGTGATGAATGTATTTAAAAACCGATGAAACACTTATTTTATATAGTTCTAAATTAAAAAAGGAAGATGTTTTACCTTAATAAAAAACGTAATTTAGAACAATTGTTTCTCATCAAAAATCAAATATAGCTATGAAAATACCTTCAATCAGCCGCCGGAATTTCCTGATGACTTCAGGATTGCTCGTTTTCTGGTCGGCAATTCCCGTTCATCTCAAAGCAGCGGGCGAAAAAGTGCGGAACCTTTTCGTAACACCGAAGAAAGTTCTTCCGTTGAAAATGAAAGTTAACGGTCAGAACTTCGACCTTAATTTAGATACAAGAACTACAGTTTTAGATATGCTCCGTGAAAATCTTGATCTTACCGGAACCAAAAAAGGCTGTGATCATGGGCAATGCGGCGCTTGTACAGTGCATATCAACGGTGAAAGAGTTTTAAGTTGTCTTACTCTGGCCTGTACAGCACAGCAAAAAGAAATCACAACGATTGAAGGACTTGCCAACGGAGAAAATCTTCATCCGATGCAGAAGGCTTTTATTGAATGTGACGGTTTTCAGTGTGGCTATTGCACGCCGGGTCAGATTATGTCAGCGGTAGCGTGTGTGAAAGAGGGTCATACCGGTTCGGTAGAAGTGATCAAAGAGTTTATGAGCGGAAATCTCTGCCGATGCGGAGCTTATAACGGAATTGTAGAATCTATACAAAAAGTAGCAGGATGAGACCATTTGAATTTTTCAGAAAAGATGATATTGCCAAAACGGTTTCGCAGAAGAATGACAAGGCAAAATTTATCGCAGGCGGAACCAATCTGGTCGATTTAATGAAGAAAAACATCGAGGAGCCGGATTATATTATTGATGTCAATTCAGTTCTATCTGCAACTGTTGAGGCAGATAAAAAGAAACTGCGGATCGGAGCGATGTCAAAAAACTCGTCAGTGGCTAAAAACGCTGATGTTTTAAAAGAATATTCCCTGATTTCCAAGGCGATTTTAGCCGGAGCATCACCTCAAATCAGAAACATGGCTTCGTGTGCCGGAAATATGCTTCAGCGGACAAGATGTCCTTATTTTTATGATATTACAACGCCGTGCAACAAAAGAAAACCGGGCTCGGGATGCAGTGCAAAGGAAGGTGAAAACAGAATGAATGCCGTGATTGGGTACAGTGATGATTGCGTAGCCGTACATCCTTCAGATTTCTGTATTTCTCTTGCAGCTTTGGATGCAACAGTTATTACAAGAAATTCTAAAAATAAAAAAGAAGAAATTGAGTTTAAAAACTTCCACCGACTTCCCGGAAATACACCGAATTTAGATACCAATCTTGCTCAGAATTCCATCATTGAAGCTATTGAAATTCCGAAGAATAATTTTGGTAAAAACAATGCTTATGTCAAACTTAGAGACCGCTCTTCTTACGCATTTGCTCTGGTTTCTGTTGCCGCCGCTTTGGATCTGGAAAACGGAAAAATTAAAGATTCCCGTCTGGCGTCGGGTGGCGTGGCTCATAAGCCGTGGCGTTGGTATGAATCTGAAAATTTTCTGAAAGGGAAGATGCCCACAGCAGAAAATTTTTCAGCTGCAGCAGATTTGGCAATAAAAGATTTGAAACCACTTTCCAATAATGGTTTTAAAAAAGAAATGCTCCGCGGAGCGATGATTACAGCACTTCAAAATAGTTTAAATCCTTAAAAAAAGAATAGATATGGCATTTTTTGATAATGATTTAGATTTCAATATAGGAAAGGAAGGTCGCGCCGAAGCTTTGTTTAAAGTGACCGGCCGTGGCAAATACTCCTCAGAATATAAAACTGAAAATGTAACCTACGCCGTTATTGTCGGAAGTACGGTTGCATCGGGAAAAATTACGGGCATTGATACAGCAGATGCAATGCTTGCAGATGGCGTTCTCGGGATTTTAACACATACCGATAAACCTGTTGTTCCCGGATTGGCATCAGAACAGAAAATTAAAGAAAGTAAAATCGGTCTTCCGGTTTTGCATACAGATACGATTTATTTTAAAGGTCAGCCTGTGGCCGTTGTGATTGCAAAAACGCTGGAGGAAGCTCAGTATGCCGCATCTTTAGTGAAAACGTCATACCAGCAGACAAAGGCAAATGTTGATTTTAAAAATACACATCCTTCAATTCCTTTAAAAAATGATGGGAAAGAAAGAGGAAATACCGAAAACTGGAATTCTTCAGCTTTTAATGTCGAACAGGAATATCACATCGAAGGCGAGGTGCATCATCCCATGGAAATGCACGCAACAATCGCCATCTGGAACGGAAATGACAGGCTAAAATTGTACGATAAGAATCAGGGCGTGAACGGTGTTCAGAATACGGTGGGGAAACTTTTTGATCTCCAGCCTAAAAATATCGAAGTGATCACAGAATTTATGGGCGGCGGTTTTGGTTCAGGACTGAGAGTCTGGCCGAATACTGTTTTAGCGATCATGGCTGCGAAAAAAATTAATAAGCCCGTTAAACTGATGCTCACGCGAACTCAAATGTCCTGTCTGGTCGGCTACCGTCCGGAGTCGTGGCAGAAAATCAAACTGGGAGCTGATGCATCAGGAAAATTTACAGGTTTAATTCACGACAGCAAAAATACAACTTCACTTTACGAAAATTTTCTTGAAAATATTACCAGAATTAGCCGTCTGGCCTATGGTTTTGAGAATTTAAAAACTCAGATGGCAACGGTACCGCTTAACATGTCTACGCCAACGTGGATGCGTGGTCCGGGCGAATGCACCGGAGCTTTTGCCCTGGAATCTGCTATCGATGAACTTTGTTTTAAAATGAATAAAGATCCTCTGGCTGTCAGACTTCAGAATTTATCCGACGTTAAAGATCCTGAAACCGGAAAAGACTGGTCTACTAATTTTGTCAGAGAATGTATGGAAAAAGGAGCCGCGAAAATCGGCTGGAACCAGAGAGACTTGAAACCAAGACAGAAAAAAGAAGGCGACTGGCTTGTAGGTTATGGAATGGGTGTCGGGATGTGGACCGCCGGCGGAGGTAAGGCAAGTGCCGGACTGACAATGGATGTGAACGGAAACGTGACTGTAAAAACCGCCATGACCGATATCGGAACCGGAACGGGAACTTCGATGCGAAATATCGTTCATGAAGTGACCGGAATTCCTTTAAACAAAATTAAAATTGATCTCGGAAAATCCACTCTTCCGCAGGCTCCAAGTCAGGGAGGAAGCCGAGGACTTTCGTCTATCAGCGCATCTTCAAATGCAATTGCTGAAACTTTGAAAAGCAATCTGATTAATTACGCTTCAAAGACCAATCCTGAATTCAAAAATTTAAAATCTTCAGATATTACGCTTACAGATTCGGTCGTTCAGATTAAAAATAAATCAACATCAGTAAGTTTTCAGAAAATTTTCAGTGATAATCAACTCACGGTGATTGAAGTCGAAGAAACTACCCAACCGGGTGATCTTCAGAAAAAATTTGCATTTGCATCCGGAGCAGCACATTTCTGTCGTGTAAAAGTACATGAACTGACCGGAAAAGTGAAAATCGACCGTTTCGTAAGCGTTGTTGACGGTGGAAAAATAGTCAGTGAAAAGCCCGCAAAAAATCAGGTGATCGGTGCCGTTGTTGGTGGAACCGGAATGGCGTTAATGGAAGAAATGACGATTGATAAACGCATCGGTGCCTTGGTAGCAGATGATCTCGCAGGATACCATTTCTCTGTGAACGCAGATGTCCCCATCATCGAAGTTGATTTTATCAACAAACCCGATTTTAATCTCAACGCCAGCGGCGCCAAAGGTTTGGGCGAAGTGGGAATTATCGGTTCGGCAGCAGCGATTGCCAACGCCATCTTCAATGCAACTGGAAAACGTTTCAGGAACTTACCGATTACGCCGGATAAGATTTTAAAAGGATAATTTTAATAAAAACAAAACTCCCGAAATTTAAAATTTTCGGGAGTTTTTTTTATTGTGTAAGTTCAGTTATTAAGGAGAAAGCTTTTATTTCAAGATCGTCTTTTGACAGCCTGTTGCTTTCAATTTCCAGAGCCGTAAAATGACCTTTGTCTGATGTTAAAAGCGCATAGCCATTTGTTTTCTTTCCTCTGTTTTCAAAACTGTAAGAGACAAATTTCGAATCTTTATCGTCAAGTTTTATTTTGAGATCCTGAACATTAAGTTTCCTTTTTACAGATTTAAAATTCGTCATCAAATCATCAGCAGTATCGTAGGAATGCATGAAAATACTCGTGTTATCAGGCTTTTTAATCGCCAGACTGAGCGTATCATCATAATTTTTCTGAAAATAAGCACCTGATTCAACCTTGATTTTAGACGAAACATCCAGCAGAATCATAGAATCTTTTTTAAGTTTTATGACGCTGTAGTTTTCCTTTTCAAAATCGCTGAGTTGGCTGATGCTGTCATAACTTTCATAAAAAAGGTTGTTGGAAGCTGTATCGTCTGCAGCTTTCGTCTGTCTCTCATAATTCCGGCTCATCAAAGCACTCACATCGTTGTAAGAGGTGTCAGAATACGAACTCTGCGAACTTTTATTACACGTAATTGCAATGCGGATAATACTGATAAGGCAAAGTGCAACCGTAAGAACGGTTTTCCATGCAGAACTGTTATTCATTATTTTACGTCAGATCTTTTGATGGTGATTTCATTTAATTTTTTGCCTTTGCTGTCGCTGTAAACATATTTAATGTTATTTACACCGATAGCGCTGGTCTGAGCGAATATCTGTCTTACATCCGGAGATCTCATCATTTCGTCTTTCATCACCTGCGTTGCTGCGTCGGTTGCAAGTGCATCAGCATACTGATCGGGAACTTCTGCAGAATATATAATATTGTTCTCTGCATCAGCTTTGATGGCAACAATTTTTACACCTGAAGCTTTGTCTACAATCGGTAAACTTTTGCTGAAAACTTTCAGAATTTCATTCAGCTGTGAGCTGTCCGGTTTGTCGCCTTTGGCAATGGCTTCAAGATCGATGTTGCCTTTTTTTGTGTTTTTGTCGATGGTTTGAGCAGACATCATCACATCATTTGCACTGTAAACTTTAAGGTTAAATTTCACACCTTCCGCCAAAAGTTCCTTTCCTGACGGCTCAGCCTGAATTGCCTGTCCGATGATATCGGGAATAGCATTTTTCATCAGTTCGGCTTCCACATCGGTATCTGCGTAAGTGGTTTTAATTTCAATATCCACATCACCTGTCGGAGTAGATGTTGCTTTTGTAGATTTAAAACCTGCACTTCTCACCATCATGTCGCTGGTGTTGTTGTACATTTTCACAAATTCTTCAGTTCTTGTAGCGGTTGATTTTTTACAGCTGACAAGCATGAACGCAACAGCAAAAATAAATAGGAGTTTTCTCATTTTAATGATTTTTAAAATTTTTGAAAAGATAATAAAAAACAGAATCCAAAAAGGAATTCTGATTATTAATTTCACAAAATAATGAATTTGTTAGGTGTTTTTTTTAAGTAAAGAGTTTTTTAGATGCTGCTGAACTTTTTTTAAAAAAACTGCGGGGTTTTTATTTGCTGAATTTTGAATTTTTTTTTAATAAAAAATATAACGATTATCCTTTTTCAAATAATGCAAAATCAGCAGTCATTTTTGTCATCCGTAGGAATCTAAACTGAATTGTTTTGTGTGTTGAGATTCCTACGGAAAGACAAACAAGCTGTAAGGTTTTATAAGTGAAGGATAATCATAAAAAAATAGACACGAATTGAAAAGTCGTAGAGCGACGATCTGTTAATAGTAAAATTGGGATGCGATTTGCGAAGCTTCGTAGGAGCGACCTGTTCATTATTTTCCATTAGAAGAAATTTCGTGTCTAAAAAATATAGATTATTTATCGTTCAAAGCATTCAGAAACTCAATAATCTCATCGATCTCATTTTGTGTTAAATTCAGTTTGGCATCAGAAAGTGTCTGGTTTTCAACTTTTAAATTAAAACCTTTTCCGCCGCCGTTGTTGTAAAATTCAATTACTTCCTGCAAGGTTTTGTAACCGCCGTTGTGCATGTAAGGAGCAGTTTTACTGATATTTCTTAGGGTTGGAGTTTTAAATGATTTCTGAAGAAAAGCAACGGTTTCATGAAATTTTCCCCTTCCCAAATCTGAATCCAGCTTTTTGTTCGAAGCATTTTCTGCTACACCCAAAACTTCCTGTTCCGTTTTTTTATAGTTGGGAGGAACAGTTCCGTTGAAAAGCGGTAGAAAATGACAAATCGCGCATTGTGCTTTTCCCATAAACAGATTGAAACCTTTCTTCTGCTTTTCGGTCATGGCGTTTTTATTTCCTCTCATATATTCATCAAAATCTGAATTGAAGGCCGCCAGAGAACGGATGTAGCTTGCAAGCAAATTCTGAAGCTGCCAGACTTCGGCTTTGTCAGATTTAAATATTTTTTTAAATGCGGTCTGATAGTTTTTATTCTGATTAATTTTCAAAATAATAGACTGCAGATCGCCGTGCATTTCTTCTTTATTCGTAATCACGTCAGAGCTTTGCCCTTCCAGATCATCTTTCCGCATATCCCAGAACTGACCGTGCTGAAATGCTGAGTAATTCAATGACGGCGTATTTCTCTGCAATTTTGAGTTGGCAAGCGACATCGATTTTTCAAGTCCGTCGGTGAATGCTTTTTCTGCGTTGTGACACGTGGCACAGCTTCTAGTATTGTTTTCAGAAAGAATTTTATCATTAAAAAGCTGTTTGCCCAACTGTACTTTTTCCGGAGACATTTCATACTGCTTTCCGGGAACAAAAGCATTGACATCGAAAGCATCTTTAGAGTAAAAATTACCGGCATTTTTCCGTAAAGCAGTCAGAACTTCTACATTCGGAATATTTTCTTGTGTTCTGAAATCAAGCAGAAGGGAAGAAAGTCGGTTGAGGTGAACGCTGATGAATTCAAGATAATTGAATGTGTTTTTATTTTTATTTAGATTTAAAAACCGTTTAGACTGATCAATTTCCGAAACAATTTTCTTTAAAGATGAATTTTGAGATTTTTCAGTTGAAATTAAATTTAAAACAGATTTTAAAGATTCAAGCGAAACAGGCATTTCTTCCAGGAACTTTCCTGAAATGGGGGTGTCAAAACCTGCAATTCCCAGACTTGAAATTCTGAAAATCTGCTGTCGCAACGCATCAAAGGTCTGATCTTTGGTCACAGTGATGACCTGGAAATTAGTCTTAATGGTATTCCCTTTATTGGTCAGCTTTTTCAGTATTCTGATGACTTCAGCTTTGTTCTGTTTTTCTTCAGAATAAAGCATTTCTTCCAATACCTGAAGTCCTTCCGGCTCGATTTCCACGTGCTCAGCCATTTCGATTTCCGGTAAAGCTGGTCCGTTGATGAATCTTGCGGAGTGAGGAAGAAAATATTCTACCGCCCATTCCATTTTTTTGTAGGTCTGACGGAGACTTTCAAATTTTTTCTGAACGGTTTTATTGTCGGTACCCTTGGAAACCAGGTCAATCAGTTCATCAATCTGAGCAAGAAAAAGTTCATTGTTTTTGAAAACTGCATTTTTTACTTCCACCAGATCATCCTGCAAAGGCTGATTGGGCTTGTTGCACTGAAGAATCGTGAAAATGCTGAATAGCAGAATGAGGAAAACGCAAAAGGGATCTTTTAACAGTTTCATTACGTAGAAAAAAGCATCAATAGAGAAAACTCTACTGATACTTTTAAGTTTAAATGGTTAATATTATTTCTGAACGTTTCTGATCAGTACGATCTGTCCACCTTCTTTGTTGGTATTTACACCAGCACCGTCAGCATTGGCAAAACCGTTTTTCTGCCATGTGTGAGAGTGAATATTCACAGCAAAAGTATTCGGAACACCGATGATGTCTGAAACATCGATCATCGCACCGTATTCCCAGGATCCGAATTTCTGCAGATTTCCGGATTGGTTATAAGCCGTCTGCCATGCAGAATCCGTTCTGTTGTGCTTCATATTCAGCCACGGTTTGTATTGTTTTGTGGTGATATCCAACTGCCAGATGTAAGAATCGTGAGCTGCTGCAGGATAATAAGAATCTCCGTCTTCCTGAATGTAAACATAGTTTTCAGTTACACAAAGGTTGTCAGGATTAATTAAATTGCTTCCGGGATTTGAATCTCCTTCAGCTACTACCTCAAGCTTTCCGGTCATCATATTGTTTTGGTTTAAAACCAGTTTATATACTCTTCCCCACATCGTCAAGCCCGGTTTAGGATTTACTCCGTCGTTAGATTCTCCGGTTGCTGTGAAATAGATTTCTCTTCCTTTTCCTGCTCCTTTTCTGTAATCTACATCTTCCACTCTTGAAAAACGGATGGCATTGATATCCATATTTTTCTGGTTGATCTGTGCTCCGGTAAGATTCTTCGCATTGGTAATTTCTACAAATTCCACATCATACTGAGAACCTTTCGTCATATCCGTTTCGGTAGTATTGTTGTTGGTTCTTTTCAGTGAATACAGTTTACCGTTATCCAAATCGCCCTGTATGTCGGCAACATACATTAAAAGCTGACCGGCAGACTGGTGTGAAGTTGAATACGACTGATCTTCACCAATTAAAATATAAGATTTTCCGTTGGAAACATCCTTAGGAAGTGGCACTGCATTTTCCATGGAAGCCTTTCCCAAAGCCGGTTTCACTCTTGTTTTATCTGAAGCCTGAGACGCTGATGCTAAAGGATTCAAAGCATGAACCATACTTTCTTCACCGGATTCACCTGCCGTAAGAAAAGCACTGAAACCGTGCTCGGCAACAGTTGCCAAAGTAGCTGAACACAATCTTGTCATTCCACCGATTCCGTTCAGAATGTATTCTCCTTTTACAGGTTTGAAAGATTTGTCTAAATAAACTCTTGAAACCGACTGTGTGATCTCATGATTGGTGATCATTAAATATCCGTTGGAGTTCGGGTCTTTCATAATTCCCATTCCGTCCGGCTGTCCTGCAAATACAAAGTTGGGGCTGTCCTGCAATACATCAGAACTCGAAATCAAAGTGGTGATGTTTAAGTTTTCAAAACCTGTCATTCCATAAACGAAAGCGGGTTCTTTGGAGAAGTTTTCGAGTTTAATGTCTGAGTTGATTGGTTCTTCAGTAGTTTCATCGTCATTACAACTCTGAAATACCGCAGCAGATAAGAATAAAGCTGCCAAAGTGTGGTTTAGTTTCATAATACTTTCTATAGTTTATTGATGTCACAAAACTAACAGGAAAGTGTGAACAGAATTTTAACAGGACAAAACCAATCATTTAAATCTGTTATGATTAAAATGATGATTTGTTAACTAAAAATCAATACTTAGAATGAGTTTAAATAGTGAGGATTTGGTTTGAGGGCAGGAGAGTTTGAGGATTTGAGAGTTGTAGAATTTTGAGAGTGGGAGCGTTGTACAATAATATTTTTTTAGGTTTTTAAATTTTAAAAGTTTTCAGAAAAGGCTGTAAAGTGTTGGATTGTAATAAATTGTACTTGATTGCCTCAACTAAGTGGTTGATTGGCTCAACTAAACAGTTGATTGCTTCAACTAAGTGCTTGAACGGCTTTACTAAGTGCTTGATTGCCTCAACAGAGTACTTGAATGGCTTAACCAAATGCTTTGTCGCCGTAACTGAATGCCTGATTGCGTTAACCAAATACTTGATGGCATCAACTAAACGCTTAATTGTCTTATCAAATTTTTTATTGAAATTTCATCAAAATTATTTTCCCGATCCTAAAGGGAGTAATTTTGATGAAATTTTCCGAACATGCTCGCTACAAGCATAGCTTATGTGAACCTCATTATCTATGTTTTTCAGTCTTAAATTTGATACTTTTGATTAAATTTTAAAAACATTTTTCCACCCTTTAGGGTCGGGGAAAAGAAAAATGTTTTTAAAATTAATGATGGCTTGTTCAAAAAATACAATTTTCTTTAAATTGTATAGTCTGATAATTCATCATAAAAATTTCATCAAAATTATTTCGCTGCCCCTAAAGGGAGTAATTTTGATGAAATTTTCCGAACATGTTCGCTACAAGCATATCTTATGTGAACCTCACTACCTATGTTTTAAGTCTTAAATTTGATTAAATTTTAAAAACATTTTTCCACCCTTTAGGGTCGGGGAAAAGAAAAATGTTTTTTAAATTAATGATGGCTTGTTCAAAAAATACAATTTCTTTGAATTGTACAGTGTGATAATTCATCATCAAAATTTCATCAAAATTATTTCTCCGACCCTAAAGGGAGTAATTCTGATGAAATTTTCCGAACATGTTCGCTACAAGCATAGCTTATGTGAACCTCATTACCTATGTTTTTCAGTCTTAAAGTTGATACTTTTGATTAAATTTTAAAAACATTTTTCCACCCTTTAGGGTGGGGGAAAAGAAAAATGTTTTTAGAATTAATGATGGCCTGTTCAAAAAATACAATTTCTTTGAATTGTGCAGTATGATAATTCATCATCAAAATTTCATCAAAATTATTTCCCCGACCCTAAAGGGAGTAATTTTGATGGAATTTTCAGAACATTTTTGCTACAAGCATAGCTTATGTGAACTTTATTAGATTGTTCTTTCAGTCTTAGAAATGGTAATTTTGATTAAATTTTAAAAACATTTTTCCACCCTTTAGGGTCGGGGGAAAAGAAAAATGTTTTTAAAATTAATGATGGCTTGTTCAAAAAATACAATTTCTTTGAATTGTAAAGTGTGATAATTCATCATCAAAATTTCATCAAAATTATTTTCCCCGACCCTAAAGGGAATAAGTTTGATGAAATTTTACAGAGTAATTTTTAGCAGCTTGTCTGTCGTTCCGTAGGAATCTAAACTGCAGTATTTTAACGATGTTGAGATTCCTCCGGAATGACAAAGTGACTGTTGAATGCAATGAGTAAAAAATACACCGTCCTTTTAAATAAGTTTTTCCACCCTTTAGCTTCGGAAAAAGAAAAATGTTTTTAGAATCTATAATAATCTGTTCAAAAATAACAAAGCAGAAACCCAAAGATTTCTGCCTTGTAAAAAAATACTGTTAAAATAGCTCACTTCAACTCCCTTTCTTTCGGAGAGGGCTGGGGAGAGGACTTTAATTCAAGAAATTAAATTTCAGTTTAATTCCAAAATTCTCCTTAAACTCTGACGTCTGGTAATGCCCGAGTCTGTAAGAAAATCCAAGCCCGAAACTTCTTCCTAAGAACCGGTTCCAAAGTACGCCGACTTCCTGATAATTGTGGTCGAGAACCTGAAAATTGAACTGGTGATCCTGCGGATTTTTGAAGGCGCCGATGGCCGACTGATATTCCAGTTCGATGTTGGAATATCTTGTTCCAATGGTTTGAAATCTGAAAGGCAGATACTGTGTTATTTTAAATCCTACAAATTTATCGGCGAAGAAAGTTCCGGCAGGCATCGTGGTAAAACCTAAATTCGATGGTGTGTTAATGTTGGAATACCATTCGTTCGGGTTGGCATCTCTGTGACCTGCAATTTCAAAATTCTTCCAGATCGGTGCGGTTCCCGAAGAAATTCCACCGAATAATTTGACATTGGTATAACCCAGTTTTGTTCTGAACTGATGCACAAACATCGCATCCAGTCTGTGATAATCCAGATCACCGCCTAAAGCATTGAAGCCTTTTTCAAAATTCATGTAAACCTGCGGGAAGCCTTTTTCGAAGGTAAATTTTCCGCTTGGCGTCATGATGTTTTTGTCATTTGGTGAATATTTCAGGGAAAGCGTGGCGCTGGTATTGTCAAAACTGCTTCCGAGATTCTGATACTGATAGCCGAACAGTGCATTCTGTTTTTCTTTATTCAGAGCGATCTTCATGCTTAATGAATTCGAAAGATCGTAAGAATAGTACGCGCCCCATTTTTGATTGCGGTAAAAATTGGCATTGTGAAGATCGAGATTATTGTCTGCCAGATTCATCATCATGTCCCACATATTATTGCTGAAACGCCCTGGAGCAAAGACATCATCCACATAATCAACTCTGAAAACAGAAGTTCTTTTCTGCGACAGTTTTACATCAACTCCCAAACCGTATTTCCACCGGTGATCCTTAAATCCGTAACCGAAATAGCCGTCCGGAGAAATGGTTTTGCTGAATTTTTCGTTCAGTTTTACGCCGGCTCCCAACCGCAGTCCCTGATATTTGTCGTAGCTGAAAAATTTCGTCAGATCAAAATCGATTACTTTGTAGCGCAGATTTCCACGCAACAACTGGGTCAGGAAGCTGAGTTTCTTTTCAAAATCGTGCTTTTCCACAAACTTATCCAGAGTGGCGTAGGTCGAACTTTCCCTTGTGGTCAGGCTGTCTGTGCGGTATCTGTCGAGAAGGCTGCCGTCGGAATTCTGCATTTCAAGAGAATAGCCTTTAAACTCATTGGCTTTCTGCTCCTTATTCAGTTCAAAATCGAAGAAACGGTTTTTCACATACAGATAATTTCCAAAAGTTCTGGAATTGTATTTTGCTTTTTCACCTGCTTTGATGCTGTCTTTTTTGGAAGTGTCAAAAGACTGGTCGCCCATTTTAAGCCTGATATCTTCATAGTCGAGAAACCATTTTCCGTTGATGGGTTTCCAGACGGAGACAATGTTTCCGGCATTTGCTTTTTTGTTGACGCTTTCAAATTTTTTAAGAGCATACGTTTCTTTATCAATAAAAATATTTCCGTTGAATTTTCGCGGGTTCTGCTTTTTCTTATCTGTGATTTCCTTGAATTTAATCACATACGTATCCCGCCCGTCAATCTGAATCGTGTCTGAAAGAAAGAAGTAAAAAAGCTGTCTGTTCTCCGGCTTCAGCTGTCGCGGCGTGCGGTTTAAATTCGAAATATTAATCGCCAGCGCTTCGTAGATCGGATTTTTAAAACCCGACATTCTGTTATCTAAAATATTGGTTTTCTCGCCAAACTTTTGCGAGTATTTGTACTCGGTTGCTTTCTCCCAGAGAAACATCTGTGATTCCTGAGAAGCCTCTATAAATTCTTCGCCAATCAGCGAATCTTTGATCTCTTTCGGTTTCATTTTAAGATCCTTCTTTTCCACTTTTGAAAGGGAATCTTTTCTCACGGAAAGAAAGCTTTTGTAGATGTCAACAGAATCTTTATCTACGTCGATTGAGAATTTGGTGTACGATTTAAAATCATAGGAATTCAGAGACTTCGGCGAGTTTTCTTTTTCTCTTTTGTTCACTTCATCCAGAATTTTCAGCGCTCTGTCATCGCTTTTGCTGGAAATCACGATTTTATCGATATTCTGCATTTTTTCAGAAAGCGGATTCAGAAATACTTCCGCATTTTTTTTGACATCAGCTGTGGCATCTTCAAAATTATTGGCGATGATTTCCACCTTTTTGCATTTGGTTTTAAAAGACAGAATCCCGTGAATATTAGTCTTCCCCAAAAGCGCATCGTCACAGTAAACGGCAGCATTGGCAACAGGTTGATTATTTTTTTTACTCATCACCTTCAGCTGATTCTGGCTGAAATAAAAGACACTGAAAAACACAAAGAGAGCGGATAAAAGTTTATTCATTGAAGTTGTATTGATGCAGCAAAACTATTGATTAGCCTGAAACAAAACTACATGCAGAAATATAATCTTTTGTTAAAAGTGTAACTGTCTGTATATCGCTTGAATACGGCTGATTATTTGTTTTTAAATTCTCGGGGTGTGGATTAATGGGTGTTTATTTAAGAGATTTTAAGGGTTATGCAGCTAACTTTAAACTAGAAATGAAAATGTTGTAGTGAAATTATGATATTTTTTTCATTTATGTTTGAAATAAAATTGTTTTAAGTTGAATATTTACTTATTTTTAAAATATATTTTGATTATTTATGCAATCAAGCAATAATAATGTTAATAGATATTAAACTACATCCATGAAAATAACTAAAGTTGATAATGCTGGTCTTGATAAAATTCCCGTTGGAGGATGTTGTGAAATAAATTGTTTACATATTGTAATCAAAGACTTCAGACCAATCGTGGAGGAGTTTGAAAAATATATTTCTGATACAAGTTGGATAAGCGCCCTTGACGAACTTTCTCAAAAAACGTTTAAAGCAACTACACAGAAAACAATTGATAAAATTGTGAATGAAATAATTGCGAAAATTTCTTCAGATGTAAATACTGATATTGGAGAATTTATTATTTCTTATGCTGCACAACAAGCCTTAGAAATTGAACATTCACATACATTAATTCCTTTAGCTGAGCTGCTTAAAGAAAAAATAAGTGGCAATCCTGGATTTGATTATCACTCTGTAAGTAAAAATAGTTATTTGGTTTTTGGTGAGGCCAAATTTAGTTTAGATTCTACTCCTCGGGCACTTGCTTTAGAACAGATTGTAAGATTTATTGGAGATAGAGATAATTCTGAATTATTATGGTTACAGCCGTTTTTGGACGACAATACAAAAAAAAATGTTATTGATGATAAAAAAGGTTATGCGGCCGCTTTTTCTCATAATAACGCCAATATTATTACTACACTTAATAATGCATTGGATTCTGATCCAGTAAAAGAAATTATAAAATTCAACGAACTTTATCTAATTGCAGTAGAACTATGTTAAGCAAAATAATTTTTAATGAAAAAATTGACGATGAGTTAATTAGTGAAATTCTTTTTGATTTTCATAAGAATGGTCCTGTTAATAATAACCATTTGGAAACATTATCTTACCTTAAAAAGTTTAATTCTAAATCTTTTAAAGTATATGAATCAAAATTGATGTTTTTGATGGGACTGTTTTATAAAACAAAAGAGCCAAGCTCATTTTTAGAAACAATTTACAACGCGTATTCTGATACAATAATTAGTGATACTGGGCATAATTTTACACCAGTTCAAGCTGACGCATATCTCTCAATAAAGAAATATACAAACTTTTCATTCTCCGCACCCACCAGTGCGGGAAAATCATTTTTGTTTCAAGAGTTGATTAAAGAAACTAAAGGGGATATTATAATTATTTTACCTTCCCGAGCACTAATATCTGAATATTTGATTAAAATTAAGAAGCTTGTTTCAAAAGAAACATTGGTTCTGCAATTTATTGAGGTAGTTAATATTAAAAGAGCCAAAAATAGGATTTATATTATTACTCCTGAAAGAGCTGAAGAATTATTTAAAAATATAGAAAAGCTTAATTTAGAACTAATTCTGCTCGATGAGGCACAGATTTCTGAAGAAGGAATTAGGGGAATGAAATTCGATTCCTTAGTAAGACGTATTGATAAGAAATTAAACAATATCAAAAAAGTATTTACTCATCCATTTATTCTTAATCCTGAAGCTCAATTTCAAAAACATAATATAACTAACAACATAGATTCTGAAATATATGATCAAAAAACTGTAGGCAAAATATATATTGAACATTCAAAAGGAAAATTCAAGTATTTTTCACCATTTCAAGATGTGATAGGTGGTGAAAATCTTGAAACTGATATAGTGAAAGATATTATTAGAAACGATGGCACTGCTCTAATATATATATCAAAATCAAAGATATATGAGAGTAGTTTTATTGAATCATATTATGATTATATAGAGTTATGTCCTGAAATTACAAGTACAGAGAGCTTGAAATATATTGAAAAACTTGAAGAATTTTTAGGAACAAAAAATGATACAGAGAAGAATTCAATGTTAATATTTTTAATGAGAAGGGGAATAGTTATACATCATGGTTCCATCCCATTAAAAGCAAGATTAATAATTGAAGATTTTGTTAATGGACGACACGCAAAGGTTTGTTTTTCAACATCCACATTAATTCAAGGAATTAACATGCCATTTGATATTGTGTGGATTGATAACTTTACTTTTAGCGGTAATGAAGATCAAAAAACATTAAATTTAAAAAATTTAATTGGCAGAGCAGGAAGAGTAACACAAGAGGACAATCATTTTGATTATGGATATGTATTAATCGAGAGTAAAAATAAAAAATTATTTACTTCAAGATTAAATAAAGAGTCCTCAATTTCACCGACTTCAATTCTTGATAACAAAACAGATTTAAATAATGAAGATTTTATTGATATTGTTGAGGCAATTAAAAATGATACTTTCGATTCTGAGCTTCAATTAACGGAAAGTCAAATATCGCGGATAGAAAAATCTGATTTAGATACTGAAATATCATTTATTTTAGATAATTTTTTAAACGAGGATCGACCTTTGACAGTTAAGGAGTATTATATACTAAAGGAATCCAAAAGAAAAAGAATAAAAAAGGCTTTTGAAAATATGTATACTGCACATCTACGAAGAGCCGAACTAACAAAGGGTGAAAAAAATGTTTTAAGCACCTCAATTCCTATTCTGCTCTGGCAAATCCAGGGTAAGTCTTTTGCAGAAATAATTTCTCTTAGACATGCTTTTTTATCAGAAAAAGATTTTAGAAGAAAATTAAACAGAAGATTAAGAAATAAAGAAATATCAGTAACAAATTATAATAAGCAATTATCTGAGAAGAAAGTAAGATTTTCTTGTATTGCAGAAGCTCTTCCAAACAAAGGATTTAAGATCGCAGTTCCATTGTTTAAAAGAAATACTAGTGTTGTGGATTTAGAATTTGACAAAATAATTTATGATACATACGACTACATTGACAAAGTTCTGTCGCTGTCTGTAAAAGATCCTATTTCAAGTGCATTAATACTTTATTTTAGGAAATCTAATGACGTTCGAGCACTTATTTTGAGTAATTACATTAAATATGGAACTAATGATCCAACAGAAATTTGGCTCTTGAAATATGGATTCAGTTTTGAAGAGATAGAAATTTTGATTGATCATATTGAAAAAATTGACGAAAACGAGATTTTATTTAAAAGTTCTGTAACAGAATTTATTTCCGATATAGATAATTATATGTTAATTGAAAGATATTTGTAAATTATCCTGCCACTCATCGTTTCTCCAGCGCTTCCTCTCGCTAGGCACGAATCCTTTCGTGTGGTGCAGTGATTAATAAAAATCTTGCCGCTAACAAGGTTTTTTTGTTTCAAAAATTCATTTCCAAAATTCCGTAGATCTCCTAACATACCACTTCCAAAATCTTCCTTACCTTTGCCGGAAATTTTTAAACATAACAAAATGATCAAAAAAGTATTCACCATTTTATTTTTTGGGGCAATGGGTATTTTCGGTACTCAGTTGAAGGCGCAAACCATCGAGGAAATTAAGCAGAAGCAGGAACTTTTTAAAATCTATTCTCAGTTGCTTGACAGAAGTATGGATCTTGCAAAAGAAAGACAGAACAACGTAAAACTGGAAGCTCAGGTGAATTCCCTGAACAAAAAATCGGATAAGAAAACTGATAAATTCACGTCTTCAGACCCACAAACCACATCGGCAGATGCAAAGAAAACAGCAAAACTGCTGAAGGAAACCGAAGCTGCCAACCGCGACCTCGCCAAAAGCAACAGCAAAATAAAAAGCATTGAAGCTCAGATGGCAACCATCGTCAGCAAAATGGAAAAATACAATTATGTGGTTGAGATTAAGAATAAGTAAAAAAAAACTCCGATAACTTCGGAGTTTTTTTGTGGTGTACCTCGTGTGTTCGAGCTCCGTCAGTTCGAGTGTTTTTCTGTAAAGAAGTGGAAGAAAAATATATCGAGAACTCGTGAACAAACGGCAATTGTATTTAAAAAGAAAAACTTCTCGATACACTCCACTTCGCTACATTACTCGAAGTGACGAAGCGATTTGTTCACTTAAAAATAAAAGGCAGCTGTTAAAAAAACAACTGCCTTTACTTATATCTTAATATTATTAAAATTACAGCATCAAAGCCTTCTGATACGCATTTTCCAAGCCATCAAGATTTTTTCCGCCTGCTGTAGCAAAACCTGGGTTTCCGCCGCCACCGCCCTGAATTTCTCTGGCTAAATCTTTAATCAGTGCTCCGGCCTGATAAACTCCTGCGAGGTCATCAGAAACACCAATGGTAATCATCGGTTTTCCGTCTGCGTCGGATAAAACAATCGTGATAGAAGTCGGGATTTCTTTCTTCAGCTGGAAGACGATGTCTTTTACTGAACCGGCATCCAGAGAGGTTTTCTTAACCAGAAGAAGTTTGTCACCTTTCTGTTCGTAAGAAGTTTTCCAGTCTCCGATTTCGCCTTTGGCTTTTTCTTTTTTCAGAGATTCCACTTCAGATTTTAAAGCTGAATTTTCATCTATCAGTTTTTCAATCGATTTTACGATGTCTTTGGATTTCAGCAGTTGTGAAAGTTCAGCAACCTGTTTTTCAAGATTTTTGAAATATTCCTCAGATTTGTCTCCGGAAATCGCCTCAATTCTTCTGATTCCTGCAGCAGCAGAAGCTTCGGAATTGATTTTAAAATGACCGATTTCGCTCGTGTTTTTCACATGGGTTCCACCACAGAGTTCCTTCGAAGTTCCAAACTGGATCATTCTCACGCTGTCACCATATTTTTCGCCAAACAATGCCATCGCACCTTTGTCTATCGCCTCCTGAATCGGAATATTCCTGAATTCCTGAAGCGCAATATTTTCTTTAATTTTAGCATTGACTTTCTCTTCAATCAAAGCCAGTTCTTCCTCAGTCATTTTGCTGAAATGTGAGAAATCAAAACGAAGATAATCCGGACCGACGAATGAACCTTTCTGTTCAACATGAGTTCCCAAAACTTCTCTCAGAGCCTCGTGCAGTAAGTGCGTTACAGAGTGGTTGGCCTGAGAATTTTTTCTTTCAGCTGCATTTACTTTTGCATAGAAAACCGCTCCGGCATCTTTTGGAAGTCCGTTGATCAACGAAATAATCAATCCGTTTTCCTTTTTGGTTTCTAAGACTTCAAAACTTTCAACCGCATTTTCAAGAACACCTTTATCACCGATTTGTCCACCACCTTCAGGATAGAAAGGGGAGTTGCTCAGCACGATCTGATAAAATTCGCCGTCTTTGTTTTCTACTTTTCTGTATCTTGTGATGTAGGTTTCCGTTTCAATTTGGTCGTAACCTACGAAGTTTTCAGGCTTTTCTTCCAAAACAACCCAGTCGTAAACTTTGGAAGCAGAGTCTTTTTTAGAACGCTGTTTCTGTTTATCCAAAGCATCTTCAAATCCTGCTTCATCGATTGACAAACCTTTTTCTTCAGCAATGATTCTCGTTAAATCATCAGGGAAACCGTACGTGTCATACAGTTCAAAAACTTCCTGCGTCGGCAATACTTTTTTACCTTCAGAAATAGTCTGCTGAATTAATTTTTCAACTCTTAATAAACCGGTTTCAATTGTTTTTAAGAAAGATTCTTCTTCACTTTTAATCACTTCAGTTACCAGTTTGCCCTGTTTTTCAAGCTCTGGGAAAAATTTTCCCATTTGATTTTGAAGAACAGCCACCAGTTCGAAAAGGAAAGGTTCTTTTCTGTCTAAAAATCTGTAGGCATAAGAAATTCCTCGTCTTAAAATTCTTCTGATTACATAACCGGCACCGCCATTGGAAGGCAGCTGTCCGTCAGCGATTGCAAATGAAACTGCTCTGATGTGATCTACGACAACGCGGATGGCGATGTCTTTTTCGTCCGTTAAAATTCCGGTATATTTTTTTCCTGAAAGTTCTTCCACCTTAGCAATCAAAGGGGTAAAAACATCAGTATCGTAATTGGATTCTTTTTGCTGTAAAGCCATGCAAAGACGCTCGAAACCCATTCCGGTATCGATGTGTTTGGCAGGAAGATTTTCCAGAGAACCGTCCGCTTTTCTGTTGAACTGCATGAATACGAGATTCCAGATTTCCACAACCTGAGGATGGTCGTTATTTACCAGTTCAAGACCGGAAACTTTTGCTTTTTCTTCTTCATTTCTCAGGTCAACGTGAATTTCTGAACAGGGTCCGCAAGGTCCGCTGGCACCCATCTCCCAGAAGTTGTCTTTTTTGTTTCCGTTGATGATTCTGTCTTCAGAAATGAACTGTTTCCAAAGATCGTAAGCTTCGGTATCTCTTTCAAGATTTTCTTTTGCGTCACCTTCAAAAATGGTTACGTACAGATTTTCTTTTGGAATTCCGTACACTTCCGTAAGCAGTTCCCACGCCCACGTGATGGCTTCTTTCTTGAAATAATCACCGAAAGACCAGTTCCCCAACATCTCAAACATTGTGTGGTGATAGGTATCACGACCCACATCATCCAAGTCATTGTGCTTTCCGGAAACTCTCAAACACTTTTGGGTATCGGCAATTCTTGAGGCTTTAGGCTCTTTATATCCTAAAAAATAATCTTTAAACTGCGTCATTCCCGAGTTGGAAAACATCAGGGTAGGGTCGTCTTTCAGCACGATAGGCGCCGAAGGAACGATGAGGTGTTGTTTAGATTGAAAAAAGTCTAAAAACTGTTGTCTTATTTCCTGTGAAGTCATATTTGTTGCTTTTGGCTAAATGCTTTTGGCTTTCAGCTTTTTTTTGATGGGCAAATTTAATGAAAAGAGATAAGTAAAAAGTAAAAAGAACCAAGTTTTTGAGGACGGAAAATTATTTTAGAACTAAGTCAGAAAAAAACAAACATTGAAAATTATTGTATTAGATTTCTTTCCCAAATTTTATCAATAAATAATCCTAATATCATAAATGATAGGCTGGAATATGGAAAACTGTCTACTGCTGAGAAAATCAACTGACCATCGCTTTCAAAATTTAAAAATACTCCCCAATAAAAATAGAATCCCAAAGGATGAACTATAAAGTAAAAAATAGACATGATGAATAAAATCTCAAAACCGCTTTTATCTGAATTTATTTTCGCTTTACTTTTTATTATTTTAAATACAATGAATATAAACAACAATAAAACAGTTAGTAAAAGATGGATTGTAAGTTTTCCCACATTGCTGTAAGGATTTTTGTCTACTAATCCAGATGCCAGAATTTCTACGGGAGTTGCGGGAAGAACCGAAAATATGGGAACTACGTATGTAAGTGACAGCAAAAGAGACACGACGGTAAAAATGATACCAATTTTAAATGCAAAATATTTACGTTTCATTTTTAAAGTTGGATTTAAACTACATCAACCTATTTAATAGGCATTCGGATCAAAAAACGCCTTAAAAGTAAGCGGATCTTCGGTGAAATTTTCGGCAGTTTCAAGATATTCGTGGTAATGTTCGGGATTCATTCCCAAATCAACCATGACGATGGCGATATTGGTGTACAGATTTTTATCTTCGGAGCCCAGATCTACAGCGGTTTTAAGAACTTTTAATGCATTTTCATTTTCGCCGGAATCAGACAACACCGCACCGAGGTTGATTAATGCTGAAGTATTTTGAGGTTCGACAGCTAAAATATCTTCGAGTTCTTTAATCAGCAGGTCATTAATGTCATCCCAATAATCTTCATTTTCCCACCTTTTGGCCTGAAGTTTTACTACGTTTTCTAATCTCTGAGTGATGCTCTTCATTGTTTCGTTCCCTGAATTGATTTTTCACAATGTACAAATTAATTTCACTTTTGCCAATCTGATTTTTCGATTTGAAATAAATCCATCCTGTTTCCGGAATACTCAATCTGTTTTTTGAAAGTCATCCCGTTTTTCAAAGCTACATTTTTTGAATTTGAATTTTCAGAATGGATGATTGAAATTAAGCGGTTGTGAAAATTATTCTCAAAAGCAAAATCTCTGCATTTTTTTGCAGCTTCAATGGCAAAACCTTTTCCCCGAAACTGAGGAAGAATAGAGTAGGCAATTTCCAGCTCAAACTCATTTTCAACTTCACGAACAAGCAAACCACACTGGCCTATGAGTTCGTTGGTTTCTTTTGAGATTAAAACATTTTGTCCGCCAAGATTATTTTCGTAGCGGTGGAAAGTCCACTCAAACCACTTTTCACACCGTTCTTCTGGAGTTTTAAAACCATCCATTCCGAGCATTTTTGCGGTTTGCTCGTCTTTTAGTAATTCTTGCCAGATTTCGAAATCGGAAGGTTGTAATTTTCGGAAGGAAAGTCTTTGGGTTTTTTGGTTAGTTAAAAGATATTTCATTATTTATTAAAAACTGAAAGCTCATTTATTTCTGATTTAAAAACTGTTTGAGAAACTGCTTCATTAAGCTTTTTTCTACTTATAGATAAAGGATGATCAGGAAAATCGATATCATATTTCTCTTCTTCAGATTTGTTCATTAATGTTCCTTCTTTAAAATTGGGCTCGTAAGGATCTTTAAACCAGTATTCTAACTTTTCATCCACAAAGTTTGCTTCGCCACTTTGTAACATTTCATTCAAAACAATTGCATCTCTTACTCCTGTAGTTCCGATCTCTGCGGCTTGGATTTTTATTACCCAACTGTAATTTTCGAAAGGAATCGTTACAGAAGCAATATAAGTCATCCCACCTTCCGGCTGAGGAACTTTAAAGATAGTTTTTACGCTTGGAACATTATTTATCGTAAGAAGTGATACCTCTACAATTCCTCCATTTGCTGCAGAGATTGAGTTTCTGTAAAATTTTCTCAAAAAGTCTAAATTTTTTGCAGAAGGAATATCGGGCGGAACATCAAAGAAATTTAAAGAAATCAAAACACTTTCTTCGGGATTTACCCAAACAATTCTGGAAGAGGTTTCTTCTACTTTATTCCATCCAAAATTAGGGACAAAAATAGAATTAATGGTTATTTTACTCTCTTTTTTCTTAAAGAAATTAAACATATTTATTTAGAGCTTTATTGGTACTAAAATAATTTTTTTTGCGTAAAAAACTCCGAAAAGCTTTCACTTCCTGGAGTTTTATAAGTTTTATTTAAAATTCTACCCAAACGCCCTTTTCAGCAAACTCTCAACCTTCGGTTCACTTCCTCTGAAATTTTTATACAGTTCCATCGGATCTTTGGTTCCTCCCGAAGAAAGTAAAATCTTAAATTTTGCGGCTGTTTCAGGATTGAAAATTCCTGTTTCTTTGAAATACTGGAAGGCGTCGGCATCCAAAACTTCTGCCCATTTGTAAGAATAATATCCCGCAGAATATCCACCCTGAAAAATATGTGAGAAACTCGGGCTCATTGCTGTTTCAGGATTTACAGGATAAAGCTGTGTCGCTTTTGTGTAAGAATCTTCAAACTCTTTAACACTCAGATTCTCCAGATCTCCAACTTTCGTATGGTAATTCATATCCAGAATCCCAAAACCAAGCTGTCTCATCGTCTGATAACCTTCCATAAAGTTTTTAGACAAAGCAATTTTTTCGATCTTTTCATCGGGAAGAACTTCGCCGGTTTTATAATGTTTAGCAAATGTTTTTAGAAATTCCGGCTCATAACAGAAATTCTCAAGAAACTGAGAAGGTAATTCCACAAAATCCCATTTTACAGACGTTCCTGACAGATTCGGATACTGGGTATTTGCCATCATTCCGTGCAGCGCATGACCAAACTCGTGGAATAAAGTTGTCACTTCCTGAAAAGTCAGTAAACTCGGCGTGTCTTTCGTCGGCTTGCTGAAATTACAGACAATAGAAATATGCGGACGTGAATTTTCACCGTCTTTCTGATACTGATTTTTATAACTCGTCATCCAGGCGCCGGCTCTTTTTCCTTTTCTTGGGAAATAGTCAACGTAAAGCAAGGCTTTGAAGCTGGTTGATGGCTGACCGTTACCATTTGTTGTTTCCTGATTCTGTGTATCTGGTTCCTGGTTTTCGAAGACCTCATATACTTTCACATCTTCATGGTATTTCGGAACGTCATTTTTCTCCACGAAAGTCAGTCCGAAAAGTTTTTTAGACAATCCGAACACAGCTTCCTGAACCTGCTCCAGTGGAAAGTATGGCTTCAGTTCTTCGTCATTTAAATCATATTTTGCTTTGCGAAGTTTTTCTGCATAAAACGCGTGGTCATAACCCTGCATTTCTTCGATTCCGTCAGCTTTTGCCAAAGATTTTAATTCCTCAATCTCTTTTTCTGCGTATGGTTTTGCTTTCGTTAAAAGTTCATTCAGAAAATCCAGGACCTTGGTCGGAGATTTTGCCATTCTTTCTTCCAGAACGTAATCTGCGTAATTTTTGTAGCCTAAAAGTTCGGCTTTTTGCTGTTTTAAATTCAGCAATTCTTTGATGAGGTTTTGATTGTCAAATTCCCCGCCGTCGAAAGATTTCTTACCGTTAGCCAAAGCCAGTTCTTTTCTCAATTCACGGTTTTCAGCATAAGTCATGAATGGAATGTAGCTTGGATACTGTAAAGTAACTACCCATCCTTCAATATTTTTTTCTTTCGCTTCTTCCGCGTACTGTTCAATAATCGCTTCGGGAATTCCCGCTAAATCTTCTTTGTTGGTGATGTGTTTAAAATAATTGTTTGTTGAAGCCAACACATTCTGTCCGAACTGAAGTGATTTTAAAGATAAATCCATGCTGATCTTCTTTAATTTCTCTTTGTCTTCTTCATTTAAAAGGGCTCCGCTTCTTACAAAACCTTTATATGTCTCATCCAAAAGCATCTGCTGCTCTTCGTTCAGACTGTACTTTTCTTTTTGATCGTAAACTTTTTTAATTCTATCAAATAAAGCTTCGTTTTGAGAAATTTTTGAAGAATATTCAGTTAAGACTGGAGAAACTTCCTGCGCGATTTTCTGTAATTCGTCACTCGTTTCAGCTGAATTTAAATTGAAAAAAATATTGGAAGCTCTGTCCAGTTGCTCACCCGAAAAAGCCAAGGCTTCGATTGTATTTTCGAAAGTCGGTTCCTCTGAATTATTAACAATGGCGTCAATTTCCGCTTCAGATTTCTGAATCAAATCTTTAAAAGCCGGAAGATAATCTTCATTTTTAATCTGATCAAATGGCGCTGAATGATATGGTGTGTTGAATTTTTCTGTTAAAATAGACATTGAATTATTTTTAAGGGTAAATTTAATTAATTGAAATGAATCAAGCATGTTTGGCGCAAAAAGAATGCCCGCGAAGAAAGTATGACAAAAATTCCCATTGTCTTTTTTTCTTGTCATAGGCGAAGATGTTTTTTTCCGGCAATTGTTTAATTTTGATTCCGAAAATTCAAATTAAAACAGAATGATGTCTCAAAACAAAACCACAGTTCAGAAATACATGGATGCCTTTCAGGAAAGCGACCATAAAATGATTCTGAGCTGTCTCACCGAAGATGTGATTTGGGAAATGCCCGGAGTTTACCAGCACCACGGAAAAGAAGAATTTGATAAGGAGATTGAAAATGAAAACTTTACCGGAAAGCCAAAAATCACGGTTTTCAGAATGACGGAAGAAAATGATATAGTCATTGCGGAAGGAAATGTGGTTGGAAAGTTCAAAAACGGAGATGTTCTCGACGCCGATTTCTGCGATGTCTTTGAAATGGAAAACGGATTGATCAAAAAGCTGGTATCTTATTTAATGCAGAAAAAGTAGATGGCTATTGGCAAATGGCTTTCAGCAGGTGCTTTAAATCTAATTTATCATAATTTTAAGATGAATTAATCTCAACATAATTAAAGAAATATTAAAAAACTATCTATGAAAACATTTTTAAAAATTATTGGTGGACTTGTCCTCTTATTTGTAGTGTACGGAGTGATTGCGATGCTGACTTTCAGTAACGAGTACCACTACGAAAAATCGGTGGTGATCAATGCTCCGAAAGAAAAAGTCTGGCAGCACATCAGCTCAATGAAAGCTTTCAATCAGTGGAATCCGTGGATGGATTTAGATAAAAGCATGCAGGTTACTTATACCGGAACTTCCGGAGAAGTGGGAGATAAATACTGTTGGGACAGCAAAAATGATGATGCGGGAGCCGGTTGTCAGGAAATTAAAGAAAATATAGCCAACGAAAGGCAGCGTACTGAAATGATTTTTAAAAGACCTTTTGAAGGACAGGCTTTGTCTGATATCGTTTTGAATTCTGAAGGAAATGCTACAAAAGTAACGTGGAGCATGGATACGAAACAGGAAACATGGATGAAAATTATGCGACCGATGATGGATTATCAGATGGGAAAATCTTACGATGAGGGTTTTAAAAAACTGAAAGCTTTGGCTGAAAATAAAGACTAAAGCAAAATACTGCAAGAAACTGTTTTTAGATTTTGAAAGCAGTTTCTTTGTTAAAGATTATTAATGAGTTGTTTTGAATTTATAATCTTTAGTTAAATTTTTTAAGTGAAATAAGATAAAATATATCTTTGAAAAAAAAATAATTTATGAGAAAAGAATACATGTTGTTTTTATCTGTTTGTCTGGGCTTTTTTGTTACATCATGTACAGCAACGCCTGGAAAAGAAACAAATGCTGATTATCAGGATAAAAATTATCTGGAAGGCAGTCAAAGTGATATACAGAAGAATGTACAGCAGCTTGAGAAAAGAAGAGATACTGATCAGAAAAAATATGACGTTATTGATTACCAGGAGAACAAGCCCAAGTAAAAATTTAAAAACCGTTTCTTTCAGGAGCGGTTTTTGATTATTTTAAAAAAATATTATCTTTAGGTAAAAGATCAAGATGTATGCAGAAGGCGGTTTACAATAAAAATGAATTAAGAATTTTTGTGCGGGACATGATTTCCGGAAAAGTAAAAACACTGGAGTTTTATCTGAATTTTACGCTGGAAGCCAGCCGGGAAATCAAAAAAACTTCGAAATATGATTCCATCCGTGAAGAAATGCAGGAGGAAATTTACCACTTGGATAAGCAGATGGCGAATCTTAAAAATATGCAGCAGCAGATGAAAAAGGTTTTAAATTCGGCCTCTGAACACGCAAAATTAGGTTCGCTTGTCATCACCAACAAAGCCCGTTTCTACATTTCGGTTTCTCTGGGTGAGTTTTTCTTCGAAGGCGACCGTTTCTACGCCATTTCCCCCGAAAGTCCGATGGCTCAGAAAATCATTGGTATGAAGGCCGGCGAGGAGTTTACTCTTAATAAAATTCATCAGAAGATTGAAGAAGTGATGTAAAAGAGCCAAGGCAAAAGTAGAAAGAGCCGAGTGGAAGAGCCAAGGAAAAAGTAAGAAGATTCAAGTGAAGATGAGAAGTATAAAAGATCTAAATCAAAAAAACACTTTTCAATAAAGTGAGCCAGCTCCGAAGAAGTTGAACACAGTATCTGTTGATCTAAATCATGGAAATATCAAAGTAAAAAAGGGCAAATAGACGGCATGAAATGAAGGAATATTTTCACCAGTAAAAATTGAAATTCGTGCATCCGCGGCATTTGAAAGGAAAATTCACAGAAAATTATTGATGAAAATTTTGCTGAAAGAGCAGTACTGTTTAATTTTGCTACGCATCCCGCATCCCGCATCCCGCATCCCGCATCCCGCATCCCGCATCCCGCATCCCGCATCC
>NZ_LMQH01000011.1:273091-274653 GCF_001424105.1 Chryseobacterium sp. Leaf394
AAAACATTCGTCACCCGCTTCTATCTTCCCGCTTTTTCCGTAAATTTGTCTTCATGAATAAAGCAGAAGTTTTAAAAGAAATCATAGAGCAGAGAAAAAGCATTTTTCCTAAAGATTATGCTGAAACAGAAATCTCACAGGAAATCATTGAAGAAATTCTAAATTCGGGGACGTTTGCTCCCAATCATAAACGGACAAAACCATGGCGTTTTAAAATTTTTCAGGGTGAAGAAAAAGCAAATCTGGCTTTTGAAATGCAGGAAATTTACAAGTCCACGCAGGCTCCACAGACTTTTCTCGAAAAAAAATATCAGGATATCGGTTTTAAAATCAATAAAGCAGACGCTGTGGTTTCCATCGTTGTCAATTTCAGCGGAATGGTTCCTGAATGGGAAGAAATCGCTGCGGTTTCTATGGCTGTACAGAATATGTATCTTACCTGCACAGCGAATGGAGTAGGCTGCTACTGGAGTTCACCGAAAATTGTTGATCATTTGAAAGAGTCTTTGACCATTGAGGAAAACCAGAAATGTTTAGGGCTTTTTTATATGGGCAATTTGGATTAATGTAACAGTGTAGCAATGTAGCAATGTAGCAATGTAACAGTGTAGCAATAAATAAGGGCGGAAATTTAGCGGTTTACCAATTTAACAGATCGGGAAATTGTTAAGAAGTAAATACTTTTGAATTTAAGCGGGGTAGTGTCATAGCCCTGATGGCAGCGACATCCTTTTGTGTGGCGGACGGAACGGAGAGGAGACCGCTACACAAAAGATACAGCGAACAGCAGGTTCCCGGCTCCTGATGATTTGAAATGGACGATTTGAAATTTGAGATTAGATATGTTGTGAAATTTTTAATATTAAATCCTGAATATTGAACTTTTTTCCTATCTTTGCACACTTAAATATTTAATCGGGACGAGTTCCCATAAAATTCAAACATTATGTCAGTAAAAATCAGATTACAAAGACACGGATCTAAAGGGAAACCTTTCTTTCACATCGTAGTTGCAGATTCAAGATCAAGAAGAGATGGTAGATTCATCGAAAAGATCGGAACTTACAACCCAATTACTAACCCTGCTACCATTGATTTGAACGTTGATTCTGCTGTAAAGTGGTTAAACAACGGTGCTCAGCCAACTGATACGGCAAGAGCAATCCTTTCTTACAAAGGTGCACTTTACAAAAAACACTTACAAGGTGGTGTTGCTAAAGGAGCTTTTGACGAGGCTGAAGCTGAGAAGAGATTCAATGCTTGGTTGTCTGAAAAAGATGCTAAAGTACAGGGGAAAGTAGAAGGTTTATCTACAGCTAAAGCTGATGCTAAGAAAGCTGCTTTGGAAGCTGAGCAAAAAGTAAACGATGCAAGAGTAGCTGCTGCTGCACAGGCTGAGGCTGATGCCAAAGCTGCTGAAGAGGCCGCAAACGCTCCTGCAGAAGAAGTTACTGAAGCTACTGAAGAACCAACTGCTGAGGCAGAAGGAACTGAAGAAACTCAGGCTTAAGTCTTTTAAAAGATACAAACTAAAGGCACGATTTTTTCGTGTCTTTTTTTTT
>NZ_LMQH01000011.1:274674-275806 GCF_001424105.1 Chryseobacterium sp. Leaf394
TGAAAAAAGAAGATTGTTACTTACTAGGAAAGATCACACGCAGACACGGTCTTGCCGGAAATGTAATTCTTAAATTAGATACAGACCAGCCTGAACTTTACAAAAAACTGGATTCTATTTTTGTGGAAATCAATGGTTTGCTGGTTCCTTTTTTTGTTGAAAAAACTTCATTCAGTAAGCTTGATGCACTGAATATTGCTTTTAAAAATTCTTCTGAAGCCTTAGTGGATCAGTCTTTAGGAAAGAATGTTTACCTTCCTCTGACGACTTTGCCGAAGCTTACCGGAAAACAGTTTTACTACCACGAAATTATCGGCTACGAAATTTTTGATGAGCAGGATAAAAGCTGTGGTATCATCCGTTCTGTGAATGATCAGACGGCGCAAAACTATTTTGTGACCAATCTTGAAGGTAAAGAAGTGGTGATTCCATTAATTAAAGACTGGATTCTTGAGGTTGACCGTGAGGAAAGAACGATCAAAATGCAGCTTCCTGAGGGATTGATTGATGTGTTTCTGGTGCCTTCGAAAAAGGATGAGTAATCACAGTTTTTCTTCCCATTTGTAAAAACCGAAAACTACAATTTTGTCTTCATCAGACAGAATTTCGTAGACAATCAAATATCCTTTTACAATCAAATCCCGAATGTTCTCGTCTTCAAAGAAGATAGATTTTCTGTTGATTTTAGGGTAATTTGAAATATTTTTTATTTTTCGGAAGATGAGTTGATTCAGTTTTTTTGCGGCGAGAGGTTTGTCTAAGGCGATGTACTGCATTTGTCTTTTAACTTTATCTCTAAACCGCTCCGTTACTTCAATCTTCATTTTTTTGAGATTGAATTTTCGATGGCTTTTTCAGCTTCATCAACATCTATCAAAGGCGATTTTCCTGTTTTATAGCTTGCATAATCTTCATGTACCTGCATCTTCAAATCCTGAAAATTCTCTTCATCTCCCATTTCCAAAACACCGTCTACATATCCAAGAACTCTCTCCAAAACATTTTTTGGAGCATCCTTTAATTTTTCTTTAATTTCCTGATATATAGATTGTTCTATAGTTGTCATTTGTCTTAAATTTTATCAAAGTTAAAGAATATTTTGATTGTGAGTGAGTGTTTTTGCAAAAAAAAA
>NZ_LMQH01000011.1:275826-387401 GCF_001424105.1 Chryseobacterium sp. Leaf394
CCTGCAGTTGCAACCTCGTGATCATCATCTACTGTGCTTCCGCTTACACCGATGGCTCCGATGATGTTTCCGGTAGAATCTTTAATTAAAACTCCGCCGGGAAAACTGATCAGTCCGTTATTCGAATGTTCGATGTTGTACAAAGGCTGTCCGGGTTGAGATAATTTTCCGATTTCACCGCTGTTCATATTAAAATATCTTGCGGTTTTGGCTTTCTTTTGCGCAATATCGATGGAGCCCAGCCACGCATCATCCATTTTTGCGAATGCTACAAGATTTACACCGCTGTCTACGACGGCGATATTCATTTTTACTCCTAATTCTTTCGATTTTTCAAGGGCGGCTTCAATGGCTTTTTGAGCCTGTTCTAATGTAATGTTCATATAATTTGGATTTGATAGTTTTGTAAATCTACACAAAATCGTGCCGATCAATGAGAATATTATCAATTACTATATTAAATTTCAGATTTTTAGTTTTTCAACCAAATCATCAATCTGCTGATACATTTTATTAAAAAATATTTTACGGTCACGGTTTCCGGAAGTGCTCAGGGATTTTGAGTTTTTGATCTGATGCTCAAAATAATTATAGGTTTCACTGCAGGTTTTGATGTCATTAATCAGAATATATCCGAAAGTATTCAGAGGCAATGCTAAAAGTGAATTTTTGGGATGATTGAAAAATATGTCGTTGGAAAGCTGCATCAGTTCGTTTTCGTAAATCTGATATTTAGGATTGCTGTCTGTTTTCTGTTCGATGTATTCAATGACTTCTTTTACTTCTTTGAGGATAATTCCGGCTTCATTTTTAAGCAAAAGTCTGGTATCGAAATAAAATGAAATTTGCTGGAGAATGCTGGAGATCGTGGTGTCATTCCAAATCTCAATCACGTTTTGTGCTTCATATTTTCTGCGTAGTTCTTTTGTATTTAAATTAAAATTCGGCGGTGAAAATTCTGAGAATGGAACGAAAAACTGTTTTGCATTCAAGAGATTCATCCAGACATAAATTTTAAACCGTGAAAGCAAAGTATCTGAAAGTGTATAGAAAAATGGAATATCTTTCGCCGAATAGTAAATTTTCATCTCATCTGAAAGCGGAAGTTTATCAAAGACACTCAGATTATTCTGAAAAAACGACTGTAAATCATCTGTTGAAATGACAGGCGGAGTTTTCTGTACCACCAACTGATTTTCAGAACTTATAAATTCATTCAGTGAAATCTGATAGTATTTTGCCAGTTCCAGAGCCTCTTCAAAACTGAATTTTGCTTTGAGCGAAGTTCTTCTGTGCGCCGCATCATAGCTGATGTTGAGGATATTGGCGATTTCATCATTCAGAGATTTGTCCCCGATTTTCTTTCTGATCTGTTTCAGCAAAACTTCCTGATGCATATTTTTGCGATTTTCACAAATGTAGAGATTTATTTTAATTTTTTTTCGCATTCGGGTGAGATTGTTCTGTGGGTAGCTTTGAATTATAATTTTAAAAGAACAGTCATGAAAAATTTAATTTTTTATTTATGGTTATCGCTTCTGACAGTGAGCTGTGCAGGTTTTAAAAATATTCAGCCTGCGAAAACTAATAACGGAAAAAATGTTGTTGATAACATTGATGGGACTTATGGAAATCTGCCTTCTTCAGGAAATGGTTTTTATGTGAGGGCGCTTACGGATGTTTTTGACAGGAATACAAATATGTTTAACTGGAAAGAAAAATATGTAGGAGAACAAATAAAAGTTAAACTGCAAATGATTAATAATAAAAGACTTAATGTTTTTATTTCTCAGGATGAAAAAATACTGTTCAATAAAAATCTGAGGGTAAAATTGAAAAACGACGGATACCTGTATTTAAAAGGGAAAAGATTAATGATTGACGGAATTCCTCTGGTTTTAGGAGGTTGGAATATTCAAAAATCCAGGTTAAGAATTGATGAGAATAATAATTTGATTGTGCAAAGTAATTATTTCTTTTGCAACGGTTTTGCGGTTGTAATGAGCGATTGGAAAACACTTCATTATACTTTAACTTTTGAAAAGCAGAAACCATGAAAAGTCTGATAGTATGCATTGCTGTTTTCTTTTCAATATCACTCAAATCCCAGTTGGGAAATGAAAAAGACTGGAAGATCATAGGAATAATTATGTGCACAAGGCTGGAGGCTACCTCTATTGATAACAAAACTTTTTTATCGCTTGGCCCTAAAATCCCGATTAATGAAAATAATTATGTGAGTTTACGGGGTCACTTCAATTGGTGGGATGTTCCCGGAAGGAAATTCATCGTAATTCCCGAACTGGATTATTTCCGGAAAATAGGTTCGTTTTCGGACGATTCAATCACAAACTTGTACCTGGGTGCAGGGATTACTCCAAATGCAGTGTCTCCAAAAGTCGGCGTTAATTTCATCCATCTTTTTTCAGCTGAATTCGGTTACAATTTCGAATATAACACATATAAACATTTTGCTACCGAAGGTTTTAGATTTTCAATCGGAATCAATCTCGTGCTTTAATTTTTGAAATTTTATTATGAAAACAATACCTTATTTACTAATCGCAATACGGTTTCTTTTCGCGCCCATAATCTTTGTTCTTGCTTATTTCATTGGCGAAGAATCACGTTTTTTAATCTTAACTTTAATGTTTCTGGGATTGCTCACAGACATTTTCGACGGAATCATTGCCAGAAAAGTTGGTGTTTCATCGGAAAAATTAAGACGGCTCGACAGTCAGGTAGATTTAGTATTCTGGCTTTCCATAGGTTTTGCAGCGTATTATCTAAATTCTGATTTAATTAAATCTGAATGGAAAAGCGTTTTATTGATTCTGATTATGGAAGCGCTTTGTTACATCGTCAGCTGGATAAAATTTGGAAAAGAAACCTGCACGCACGCATGGCTCTCAAAATTGTGGGGACTGAGTTTACTGCTGGCTTTCACTTATCTCATCGGTTTTCAGAAGGCAGGCTGGGCTTTTGATCTGACGGTAATTCTCGGTTTTATTTCTCATCTGGATGTTATTCTGATTATTTTAATCCTTCCAAAATGGCAGTACGATATTCCGAGTTCATTCCATGCCTGGAGAATCCGTAAAGGAAAACAACGCAAAAAATCAGTATTTTTAAACTGAATCTGATTTAAATTTAAATAATTGATATTCTTTTTAAATAAACGGCGTAAACTTTAATTTGCGCTGTTTTTTTGTAACTTTGCAAACATTAAATTTTCAGACAAAAATTTTATCATCAACAAATGAAAAAGCAAACGATTAAAGAAGTCCTACAAGACTACAAAAAAGTATTACATCATGACATTACAGTTTACGGCTGGGTAAGAGCCTTCCGTTCAAACCGCTTCATTGCACTTAATGATGGTTCTACAATTAATAATTTGCAAATTGTTGTTGATTTCGAAAATTTTGACGAAGAGATCATCAGTAAAATCAGCACTGCTTCTTCACTTAAAGTAGTTGGCGAGGTGGTTGAAAGCCAGGGAGCCGGACAGACCGTGGAAATCATTGCTAAAAAGATTATTATTCTTGGAGATAACTTTACTGAGGAGAGAGATAAAACAATCCTGCAGCCGAAGAAACATTCACTTGAAGTGTTAAGAGAGCAGGCGCATTTGAGATTCAGAACCAACCTTTTTGGGGCGGTTTTCAGAGTTCGTCACGCCGTGAGTTTTGCAATTCACTCCTTCTTCAATAAAAACCAGTTTTTCTACATCAATACGCCGATCGTTACCGGAGCTGATGCAGAGGGAGCTGGCGAAATGTTTGGCGTAACCAACTTTGATTTAAATAACATTCCGAGAGACGAGCAGGGTGATATTGACTTTGCACAGGATTTCTTTGGGAAGAA
Source organism: Chryseobacterium sp. Leaf394 (assembly GCF_001424105.1). GTDB lineage: Bacteria > Bacteroidota > Bacteroidia > Flavobacteriales > Weeksellaceae > Chryseobacterium. The sequence continues at coordinate 279,694 of NZ_LMQH01000011.1, forward strand.
AACCAACTTAACGGTTTCCGGACAACTTGAAGGCGAAACTGCAGCAATGGGATTGGGAAGAATCTACACTTTCGGACCGACTTTCCGTGCAGAAAATTCAAATACGACCCGTCACTTAGCTGAATTCTGGATGATTGAGCCGGAAGTTGCTTTCAATAATCTTGAAGATAACATCGACCTGGCAGAAGATTTCCTGAAATACGTGATTCAATATGTTTTAGATAACTGTAAAGACGATCTTGAGTTCTTAGACAAGCGTTTTGAAGAAGAGCAAAAAACAAAACCGGAAAAAGAAAGGGCTAAAGAAGGTCTTATTGAAAAGCTGGAAAATGTAATCGCAAAACGTTTCAAAAGAGTTTCTTACACCGAAGCGATTGAGATTTTATTAAACTCAAAAGAAAATAAAAAAGGTAAATTTGCATTCCCAATCGAAGAGTGGGGTGCAGATCTTCAGTCTGAGCACGAAAGATTCTTGGTTGAGAAACATTTTGAATGTCCTGTAGTTTTATTCGATTATCCGAAAGAAATCAAGGCATTCTACATGAAACTGAATGATGATAATAAAACCGTAGCTGCAATGGATGTACTTTTCCCGGGAATCGGCGAAATCATCGGTGGTTCTGAAAGAGAAGCGAGATTAGATGTTTTAAAAACCAAAATGGCAGATATGCACGTAGATGAGCATGAGCTTTGGTGGTATTTGGATACGAGAAGATTCGGGTCTGTTCCGCACGCAGGTTTCGGTCTTGGATTGGAAAGGCTGGTGCTTTTCGTGACAGGAATGACCAACATCAGAGACGTAATTCCTTTCCCGAGAACTCCGAAGAATGCAGAGTTTTAAATTCAAATAAAATTATATAGAAAACCGCTGAAGATCATTGATTTTCGGCGGTTTTTAATTTTCTCCCAAATTTTCAATTTCAGAATTTTTAAACTGATGAATATGTTGAAATTTAATTTTCAGATATCTGTAGTAAATAAATGCTGATGAAAACCCTGCAAAAAATGACGCAATATGGATGATGAAAATGTTTTCTATAATGATTTCTCTTGGATCAAATGAATCGCTGAAATTCATTGTGAGATATGAAATTAAGAAAGTTGCCAAAAATTTCAGACCGAAAAAAAGCAGCAACGCAATAAAGATAGGAAGTCCTCTTTTTTCCTGATACCGGTCGCAGAGATTTCCGAAAACTACAAAGATTATAATAAAAGGTATGAGATAAAAAATGCCCAATAGTAACATAATATTTTTTATTAAATATAAATAAATTATTTCCGCAAAATTTATTTTACCGACTTAAACTCAAAAATACAATGAATTTTTTACAGAAAAAAGCCCTAACGACGTATCGTTAAAGCTTTTAAAGTTCCTAATAGTTTATTATGCTGTCTTTACATCAAAAATCGTGCTAAAATTATTTTTTGTCGAATTTTTTTTATAAATTCGTAGAATAACATTTACATACACCAGATAATAATATGCTAAAACAACATTTACAACTTAGACTTGGTCAGAAACTGGCTCCACAACAAATTCAGTTGATGAAGTTGATTCAGCTCCACACTCTGGAATTTGAAGAAGAACTGGAGCGTGAGCTTGAAGAAAATCCTGCTCTCGAAATTGCCAAGGAAGATAATACAGAAGATGAATATTCGGCTCCTGATGAAACATACGAAAGTGAAGGCAGCGAGAGCATAGAAACCGATTTTGATGTTGATCAGTACTTATACGATGATGAGCCGGGATATAAAACTGCCTCAAGCAACTATTCTGCAGACGATGAAGATTTTGACAACGAAAGTCTGCTTACAGAAGGGCAGTCTCTGTATGATTATCTTAATGAGCAGGTGCATTTGAGCAATATTGCTGAAGACGATCTTAAAATAGCAGAATACATTATTGGAAATTTAGATACCGACGGTTATCTCAGAAGAGAAATAAAAGCAATTGTTGACGATCTCGCATTTTCTCAGGGCGTTTACACCACAAAGGAAAAGGTAGAAGACGTGCTTGAAAATTATGTTCAGAAGCTGGATCCGCCGGGAGTAGGTGCAAGAAGCCTTCAGGAATGTCTTCTTTTACAGATTGAAAAGAAAGTAAGCTCAGACAAAGCCGTTTCTCTGGCAGCGAATATTCTCAGAAATCAGTTTGATGCGCTTACCAACAAACATTATAATAAGATCATTCAGAAATACGATATTGAAGAATCGGATCTGAAAAAAGCTTTGGAGGAAATTGCAAAATTATCACCGAAAGTAGGAGGGAATTTTGATACTCAGACCATTACAATCAATCAGGAAATTATTCCGGATTTTGTGATTCAGGTGAAAGACGGAATGGTAATCCCAATGCTGAACAGCAAAAATGCACCAACCTTGAGGGTAAGCGAAGAGTATAAGGATATTCTTTCTACGTATTCTCACGATAAAAAATCTTCGGAACATAAGCAGGCAGCTTTATTTATCAAACAGAAACTGGATGCTGCAAAATGGTATATCGACGCGATTAATCAGCGCCAGAATACTTTATTACAGACTATTAATGCAATTGTAAAGTTTCAGAAAGCTTATTTTCTAACGGGAGACGAGAAGTCTCTCAGACCAATGATCTTAAAGGATATTGCTGATATCACCGGTTTCGATATTTCAACGATTTCGAGAGTCGTAAAAAGCAAATACGCCGATACACCTAACGGAATTCTCTATCTGAAAGATTTATTCTCAGATTCGTTAACGAATGATGATGGCGAGGAAGTTTCAACAAAAGAAATCAAAAATCATCTTCAGGAAGTCATCAGTAAAGAAAACAAAAGAAAACCTCTTACAGACGACGCTTTGGTAGTAATGCTGAAAGAACAGGGTTACAATATTGCCAGAAGAACAATCGCTAAGTACCGTGAACAGCTCAATATTCCGGTTGCCCGATTGAGGAAAGAATTATAAAAAACGAAAAAGCATTTCAGAACGAAATGCTTTTTTTTATGCTGAAAATTATCCTTAAAAAATTAATTTTCCTGAGAATCAATATCTTTTAACTGTTTTAAACTTTTATCCAATCTTCCCATAATGATGCCGTAAACCAATCGGTAGTAAAGCCAGATCAGAATGACGCAGAGAACAGTACTGATGATAATTCCTGCAATGAAGCCTGTTTTTTCGGAAGATTCCAGATGAACGTTCTGGTGATTGATCACATAAAATACAAAACAGGTAAAAACACTTGTAAATGTGATGAAAAGAATAATATTAATTAAAATAAAGGCATTAACGGTCTTTTTAAAATTAATAATTCTAGTTATAAAAGCCTTAAGATCTTCCTCGATTCTTATTTTACGGTAATTCTGATAAAATTTAATCACAAAATAACCTGTGACCAAAAGGGTAATCGTTTTGATCACAAGATAGATATTTTCAAGATTACTTTTGAGCTCGGCATTTTTTTCCACACCCAATTTCTGAAGGGAAGACATAAAAGAACTCGATTCCTGATCCTGAATAATGTAATAAAATCCGAATAGAGTAAAGAAGAAAAACTCCGCTGCACTGATCCAGAAAATATATTTCATGTAGTTGCGCGATTTTTTGTTGAGCATCTTCAGGATCTCACTGTCGTTATATTTATCTTCAACGGGTTGCTTTTGCCAGGTCGTTTTAAAGCTGTCTAAATCAAAATCAGGCATATTTTTCCATCTTTTCTTTAAGAATTTTTTTCAGTCTGTTCATTTTTACACGGGCATTCACTTCAGTGATACCAAGGTTTTCTGCAATATCTCTGTAAGGAAGATCGTCCAGATACATCATTACAATGGCTCTTTCTACATTGGGCAGCGTTTTGATCACCTGATAAAGTAGTGAAATCTGTTGCTGCTTGTCGTCGTTATCATCCTCATAATCTCTAAGGTTGATGTCGAGCTCATTGGTCTGTAAAGATTTGCTTTTTTTTCTGAATAACGTAATGGCAGTATTTAGCGCCACACGGTACATCCAGGTAGAAATTTTAGAATTTCCTTTAAAGGAATCATAGCTTTTCCAGAGTTGAAGAACAATTTCCTGAAAGAGATCTTCCTCATCCTCAAGAGAATTGGTGTAAAGACGCGACACTTTGATAATCAATCCCTGATTATTCTTGATCAGCTGCGCAAATTCTTTTTCTTTGGTCACCAATTTAGTTTTTCAACTGCACGAAGATATGATATAATTTGAAAGTTTGAAAATTACTAATTTGAAAATGATGCTGCTGCTCATTTTTTAAAGGAAAAAAAGTGTCAATTCATTATCGGAAAAACATTCGATCAACATTGCTGTCATTAATGCGAGTAAAAAAATCTTCACAAGATTGCAAGGTTGGAGAAAATTTTAGGTTGTGGAGAATACGGGGATCTAACCCATAACCTCTAGACTGCCAGTCTAACACTAAATGACGTGTAAACTGAAAATCTGCAAATAATAAGTGAATTTCCACGTATAATAAAATTTACAAATTATCTCATTACTAAATTTTCAAATTAGCTATCTTTGCACCCACGAGAAAACCGGCCTGTTGATTCTCATTTTTTTGAGGGTAGGAAAGTCCGGACACCACAGGGCAGCAAAGCGGATAACATCCGTCATCCGCGAGGATAGGACAAGTGCAACAGAAAGCAGGTACAGTTCGGCTGTAGTGAAACCAGGTAAACTCTTTGCGGTGCAATGGTAAGTATATCGGTTCTTTTCAGATACGAAAATAGGGGCGGCCCGTCCTGAAAACCGAGGGGTAATCAGCTCAAGTTGTGCAGCAATGTACAACGCAGATAAATAACAGGCGTCCTGATTTTTTGGGATACAGAATCCGGCTTACAGGTTTTCTCGTGATTTTTGTTGGGTGCTGGATGTATAAACACCGCAAATCTCATTTACTTCTTGCGTTTTTACCTGACTTCTCTTTGAAATTTTTCAGAAATTTGGACGAGCTTGGTATTCCACTTTGCTCATTATACCTTTACTCTATTTTACAAAAGTTCATAGTGTTATAAATAACATTTCTGAGTTAGCGATGTTATTATCTGTTTCTTTTTACTTTTGCCCTGGCTCTTCCTTACTCACTCTCCAGCTGTTTTTTAGCTTCATCCAAACCTTTTTTATCTTCTTTCGAAAGTTGTGGGAATTGTAAATCCATTTTCTCTAGAGTTTCAATAATAATCTGAATGGCGGCCAACCTCGCAAACCATTTGTTATCCGCAGGAATTACGTACCAGGGTGCATAGTCTTTTGATGTCTCATTGATGGCGGTTTCGTAGCAATCCATGTATTTGTCAAACAACGCTCTTTCCGGAAGGTCTGCAGATGAGAATTTCCAGTTTTTTTCCTGTTCGTTGATGCGGTCCAGGAGTCTTTCCTTTTGCTCGTCTTTGGAAACATTCAGAAAAATTTTGATGATAGTTGTACCGTTATTAGCAAGATGTTTTTCAAAATTGCTGATGCTTTCGTAACGGTTTTTCCAGAATTTGCCGTCGAAATCTTTTACATCTTTCCAGGTCTTTTCACTTAAATTATACTCAGGATGCACTTTGCAGACCAAAACGCTTTCATAGTGTGAACGGTTAAAAATTCCGATCATTCCTTTCTGAGGAACGGCTAAATAATGTCTCCAAAGGAAGTCGTGTGCATATTCTTTTGAGCTTGGTGTTTTGAAACTCATCACATTGCATCCCTGCGGATTTACACCTCCGAACACATGCTCAATTAAAGAATCTTTTCCTGCTGCATCCATTGCCTGAAGTACAACCAGCAAAGATTGACTTCCGTCAGCATACAGTTTTTCCTGCAGGTCACGAAGTTTTTCTTTTTCCTTCATGATCATTTCTAAACCTTCCTCTTTTGTGAGTTTTCCTTTGTATGAAGTTTCTGTTTTTTTAATTGAAAATTTACCGTTTACTTTAAATTCTTCTGAAAAATCGCTGTTCATTTTTTAATATTTTATCTAAAATAGCAAAAAAAAACCATCTCCGGTGAGAGATGGTTTATATAATATTTTATTTCTAAAATTAGTTTGCCGCTTTAGCTTCTTTTGCCGCTTTTCTGGCTGCCTTTTCTGCTTTCTTAGCTTCTTTTGCTGCAATTTTAGCTGCTTTTTTATCAGCTTTTTCTTTAGCTTTTAATTCTTCTGGAGTTAAAACTATTGGCTCAGGCGCTGGTTCAGGTGCTGCTTCTACAGCGTTAGCATCTACATTTCCTTTGATGTAGATAATACTTCTGCTGTTAACAGGGTCATTAGAAAATACTTCAATCATTTTAGTGAAAGGTCCTGCCAAAGCAGTGTTGTATCCTACCTTAATTTTTGAAGATTTTCCTGGTAAAATAGGATCCTGGCTCCATTCAGGGGTTGTACATCCGCAAGATGGTTTCACGTTTGAAAGTACCAAAGGCTTGTCTCCGGTGTTTGTTACAGTAAAAAATCTTGTGCCGTCTGATCCGGGTTTGATTGTTCCGTATTCAAAAGTTGTATTGTCAAATGTGATGGTCTGCGCAGATGCAAAAGCAACTGTTCCCAATAAAGCAATTCCAGCTAGTAAGTTTTTCATATACTTAAAGTTAATATGTATGTTAGATAATTTTGAGGAACAAAGTTAAAAATTATTTTAATTAGTGCTTACATTTTTTTACTTTAAACTATTTTTGCAGATTGTAAGATATAGAAATTAGAATTTATGCAGATTTCAGAAAAATATAATCCTCAGGAAACAGAACAGAAATGGTACAAATACTGGCTGGAAAACAAATATTTCCACTCAGAACCCAACGAAAAGCCGCCTTACACTATTGTAATTCCGCCGCCGAACGTCACAGGAATTCTACACATGGGTCACATGTTGAATAACACCATTCAGGATATTCTGGTTCGCCGTGCAAGAATGCAGGGATTCAATGCCTGCTGGGTTCCGGGAACAGATCACGCTTCAATCGCTACGGAAGCGAAAGTGGTTGCCAAACTGAAATCTGAAGGAATCAATAAATCTGATCTTACCCGTGAAGAATTTTTGAAACACGCATGGGAATGGACTGACAAATACGGCGGAACTATACTTGAACAGCTGAAAAAACTGGGTTGCTCGTGCGACTGGGACAGAACGAGTTTCACCATGGAACCGAAACTTTCGAGTCAGGTGATTAAAGGTTTTGTTGATTTGTATAATAAAGGTTTGATTTACAGAGGTTACCGAATGGTGAACTGGGATCCGGAAGCGAAAACCAATATCTCTGATGAAGAAGTAATTTTTAAAGAACAGAACGGGAAATTATATTTTCTTAAATATAAAATTGAAGGAACTGAAGAATTTCTTTCGGTAGCAACTACACGTCCGGAGACTATTTTTGGAGACACCGCAGTTTGTATCAATCCAAATGACGAAAGATATGCTCATCTGAAAGGTAAAAACGTTATTGTTCCGATCGTTAACAGAGTTATTCCGATTATCGAAGACGAATATGTTGATATTGAATTTGGGACTGGAGCACTTAAAATTACTCCGGCTCATGATCTTAATGACTACGAAATAGGAAAGAAACACAATCTTCCAATGATTGATTCTCTGGATGACGACGCCAATCTTAATGAGCACGGACTGCATTACGCAGGAAAAAACAGATTTGATGTAAGGAAACAGATCGCAAAAGAACTTGAAGAAAACAATCTTTTGCTGAAAGCAGAAGATTACGCCAATAAAGTAGGAACTTCCGAAAGAACAGGTGCTGTGATTGAACCTAAAGTTTCTGTTCAGTGGTTTTTAAAAATGTCTGAAATCGGAAAACCTGCTTTGGATGTTGTGATGGATGATGAAGTGAAATTCTATCCCGAAAAATTCAAAAACACCTATAAACACTGGATGGAAAACATCCGCGACTGGAATATTTCCCGCCAGCTCTGGTGGGGACAGCAGATTCCTGCGTATTATTATGGTGAAGGTGAAAATGATTTTGTTGTTGCTGAAGACGAATATCAAGCTCTTGTAGTATTAGAAGAGCAAAAAGGAATTATTGCTGATTTAAATGACTTGAGGCAAGACGAAGACGCACTTGATACTTGGTTTTCATCCTGGTTGTGGCCAATGTCGGTTTTTGACGGACTGAATAATCCTGACAATAAAGACATCAATTATTATTATCCAACTGCAGATTTGGTAACTGGTCCGGATATCATCTTCTTCTGGGTAGCCAGAATGATTATGGCAGGGTTGGAATACAGAAAAGAAATTCCTTTCAAAAATGTTTATTTTACAGGGATTGTGAGGGACAGACTGGGCAGAAAAATGTCTAAATCTCTCGGAAATTCACCAGATCCTTTGGATTTGATCGAGCGTTACGGAGCTGATGCAGTAAGAGTAGGAATTATGATGAGTTCTGCAGCCGGAAATGATTTAAAATTTGATTCAGAACAGATTGATGAAGAAGGAAATGTTCTGACTGAAAAGCAGATCAAACAGAGAATGGAAGAGGGTAAAGATGCAGTTTACACTTCTCCGTTATGTGATCTTGGAAGAAATTTCGGGACTAAAATCTGGAATGCTTTCCGTTTGATCAACATGTGGAAGCATGAGGACAAACCGGCAAATTCCACAGAGATTCAGACTATCGAATGGTTTGAAAATCAACTCAATAAATCTATCACAGAAATCAATGATCAGTTTGATAAATTCAGGATTTCGGATGCTTTAAATTTAATTCAGAAATTAATCAAAGATGACTTCTGTGGCTGGTATCTTGAAGCTGTAAAACCAAATTTCGGAGAAGGAATTTCAAAAGAAGTTTATACAAAGACCATTGAGTTATTCGAAGAACTGATGAAGCTGCTTCATCCGTTTATGCCTTTCCTTACAGAAGAATTGTGGCAGACGATTGCAGAAAGAAAGACGGAAGATGCTCTGATGATTGCTCAGCAGAAGAAATCAGAAACATTTGACGAAACAGTCATTAAGAATTTTGAAACAGCATCTGAAGTGATTTCAGGAGTAAGAAACTACCGTCAGACCAAAGGAATTTCTCCGAAAGAGTATGTGGAAGTTTACACGAATGCCGCAGAATTTGCCAATGAATCTGTCATTAAAAAACTGGCGAATCTTTCAGAAATTCATTTCGGAACAAAAACAGATAAACCAAGCTTCACATTTCTTGTCGGTTCCACAGAAATTTCAATTCCTTTAAGTGAAAACTTAGATTTAGGAGAAGAAAAAGAGAAAACCGAAGAAGAACTGAAATATTTAAAAGGCTTCCTGATTTCTGTAGATAAAAAGCTTTCCAACGAAAAATTTGTTGCCAACGCAAAACCGGAAGTGGTAGAAGTGGAGCGCAAAAAACAGAAAGATGCTCAGGATAAAATCGCAATTCTGGAAGAGAAACTGAAGAGTTTATAAATAAGTTTTAGGCTGAGATTAAGTTTCAGATTGATCTTTAATCTCAGCCTCTGCCTTAACCTTAAAATTATAATGCAATATATAGAAAATATAAAAAAACTGTTCTCAAAAAACTTCGTGGAAAGTCCACTCATAGAAAGTTTTGAGGTTGGGAAAATCTATCTTTCAAGCGGAAAACTGGTGGCTTGCGATCCGGTTCTGACCAATGATATGAAACCGTTTACCACAGATTTCCCTAAAGGTGAATTTCAGGTTTTACTTCATAAAGAGAGGGAAAGCAACTGCGTGGCATACGGCGAAATTGTTTTTGCAAAAAACGAGATTTTGAATTGGGAAATGGCTACAACACAAGGTCAGAATATTAAGGATCTCGCTAACGAAGAAGTCTTTGGGTATCCTGTGGAAAGCGGAATGGGATGTTTTATGGACCTCGAAAGTCAGAACAGTCTCAATGACCTTGAGCAGAAGCTTTTCCAGAGAAAAGGAGATGATTTCATGGGAATTTATGAAGAATTTTTTCACGAACATTTTTTTGATGAAAACGGAGCCATCGATCAGTACGCATTTTTGAAACCGGATGAAGAGCAGCCAAGAAATATTTTCGCTTTTGAAACCGGATATGGTGAAGGATTTTATGCAAGTTACATCGGATTTGACGTAAATAATAACCCTGTGAAGATAGTTACGGAATTTATTGAAATTCAGTAAAACATATTGTTTTTTGAGTTAAATTAGTCAGCATATTCATATGTAAATGAAATTTTCAAAATCTCAACCCAAAGTAATTGTAGTCGGAAGCTGTACTATCGATCAGATGGTCACGGCAGACAGATTGCCGAAGCCTAACGAGTTTGTTACCGCAAGAAAATCCGAATATTTTTTTGGCGGAAAAGGAGCCAACCAGGCAGTTGGGATGTCGCGTTTGGGAGCTCATGTCTACTTTATCGGTTGTGTTGGGATGGATCCTGCAGGTCAGCAGATCATGAGAAATCTGGTGAAGGAGAATGTGAATGTAGGTTTTGTTACCGAAACCGATCAGGAAACTACAGGAAGTGCCTTTATCACAAAAACAGATCAAGACTATTCAGTCGTAGTTATTCCGGCAGCAAACCAGTGTTTAACAACCCAAAAGATTGATGCCGCAGATAAATACATACGCGAAAGCGACATGCTGCTTGTACAGCTCGAAATTTCTGACGAACTTCTGAAACATACCGTTTTAAAAGCCAAACTTCATCATAAAACTGTAGGTCTTTACGCTTCGCCTGCCCGTAAAATTGATCAGATTATTTTAGATCAGGCTGATTTTATTATTGTAAGAAGCAACGAACTTCCTTTACTTTTTGAAGATGAAGATCTTGAAACTATTGTAAAGAAATTTTCCAATAAATTATTTGTGCGTGACGAAACCAATTCCACTGTTTATCATGATGGAAAAGAAATGAAGTATCAAAGGGAGGAAAATGAGACGATGAAATATCAGATTGGAATGGGAGATGGCTTCACATGCGGATTTGCATACGCTTTGGCCCATGGAAATCAACTTGAAGACTGTGTACACCTCGGAAATAGAGTTTCGGCAGAAGTTTCTCTGAAAACAGGCGCTCAGACCGGGCTTCCATATCTGAAGGATCTCCTTTAAAAGTTATTTACAGCATATTTAAAAAGCGTTTCCAAACTTTTTTAATCACATAATTTTTCCACCTTTGAGGTGGAAATTTTCTTTATGGAAAGAATATATCTTACCAATCTGAGTGGTGCTAAAATCTGTCTTCATATCTTCAGTCCTGACATTGAAAGTGACAGCAAAAAAGTTCTGCTCATCAACTCTGCCACCGGCGTTCGGCAGCAGATTTATTTTTCCTTTGCGGCGTTTGCCAGAAGAAATAATATCACTGTAATTACCTATGATTACGAAGGAATAGGACTTTCAAAGCCTGCAAATCTAAAAAAATCAAAAGCTTCCATGCGGTCGTGGGGAAATTCTGATTTTAAAACGGTCACTGATTTTATAGTTAAAACTTTGCCGGATCATACAAAATATTGCCTCGGGCATTCAGTTGGAGCATTGATTTTAGGGATGAATAAAGATTCTGCAATATTTGAAAAATTTTTCTTTGTCGCCACCCAAAATGCATTTATCGGAAACTTAAAATGGAAAACAAAAGTTGAAGCTTTTTTCGGTTTTGGTATTGTACAGCCATTTTTCACAGCGTTATTCGGTTATTTTCCAGCACATTGGTTTGGGCTTGGAGAAAGTCTTCCAAAAAATTGCGCTTATGACTGGAGAACCTTAATTTTGAACCGGAAATCCACCAATAAATTACTGGGTAAAACGAATGATTATTCTAAAAATTTAAATCAGAAAGTTTTGGTTCTGTATGCTGAAGATGATACGTGGCTGACGGAAAAAGGAGTGAAGTCTTTACTGAATGAAACTTATCCAAATTTAAAACCTCAATTCAGAATTCTAAAAATTTCGGAATCTGAACAGGAAAAAATAGGTCACATTAATTTTTTCAGAAGCTACAATGAAAATCTTTGGGATATTATTCTGACTGAAATTGTATAGTTGGTTGAGACACGAATACATGAATTTTTTCTTTATTGAAAACTGAAAAATATTCGGCTAAATAATATTCGTGCGTTGGTGGCAAAAATAATTAAAACTTAAAAAATGAACAGCACAATCCAAAAAACAATAGAATTCGTAAAGCAAAAACTGGAAGGAGCAGAAGCCGGTCACGACTGGTTTCACATCGAAAGGGTCTGGAAACTTTCAAAAAAAATTGCTAAGACTGAAAACTGTAATATGGAAGTCGTTGAATTGGCTGCCTTGCTTCACGATATCGCGGATCCGAAATTTCATGATGGTGACGAAACTTTAGCTCTAAAAATTTCAAGAGAGTTACTTGAAAAATTAGAGGTCGATGAAAGTGTGATCATGGAGGTTTTATTTGTGATTAAGAATATTTCATTTAAAAACAGAGGAGAAGCGCCGAAAGATTTACCAATCGAATTGAAAATCGTTCAGGATGCCGACAGAATCGATGCTATCGGTGCTATTGGTGTTGCAAGAACATTTAATTTCGGTGGTTTTAAAAATAATCTGATGTATCATCCTGATATTCAACCTAAATTGAATATGTCGAAAGATGAATACAAAAAATCAGACGGAACAACAATCAACCATTTTTACGAAAAATTGCTGCTTCTGAAAGATTTGATGAATACTGATGAGGGCAAAAAAATTGCCGGAGAAAGACATCAGTTCATGATTTCGTTTCTGGATCAGTTTTATAAAGAATGGAATGTTGATTAATGTTTTAGGCTAAAAAATCAATTCATATCTTTGTTTCATGGGATTTATTCTTTCTTTGGTTTTTGTAATTCTGGTACTCTCGCTTTTTCTTTCAAAAGTCAGAAAAGGACGGGCAGGTGAACTGGCCAGACTGTTCCGGATTTTAAGTCTCGTTTTTGCCATTTCACTTTTTACCTATTGGTTTATCAAAAAAAGTACAATCAGGATTGTTGATCATTCTGTTTCGCTTCAGCTGATCAATAAACTTCCGCAGGCACTCGATTTTTATCTGATTAAAGTTAACAGAAGTGCGACGGAACAGGCCTTGGAAACCAGTCACATCGGAAAAATCCGCCCCGAATATTACCGTGTGGAGTATCTTTCCATGAAAAATTCAGATGAGTACTGGATTGCTGGTTATCTTGGCAAAAAAAATCTAGTTTATTTCTCACAGCATTCTGTACCCAATAAAAATATGGATCAGATGATTGAAGTTCAGAATTACATCAATCAAAGTGAAAAACTGTCAGCTATTGCAAAAAAAGAGATTGAGGAAGACAATTACCAGAATATGTTTTCCGGAATTTGGGTTACCCTCAATCTGCTTCTTGTTTTTCTGAATCTTGTTTTGATATTGCGGAAGAAAAATTAAAACAAACTCGGTGGGTTTTCCTGAGCAAGTTTAGGAATGTGCATATCTGTCTTCCATTCTTTATTCATCTCTTCAATGAAGTGAGCAGAAAGCAGCGGTGAAGCTTTTTCAAGGTTTTGGTGAACGAAAAAATAGAGATTTTGCAAGCCTTCTTTTTTCCATCTCGTCAGATGTTTCAACCAGTCATCCAACCGTTCGTAATCGCTTTCATGATTGGCTCCCACGTATCTGATGAACGCGTTTGGAGTCGTAAGTCTCATGTGAAGCATATCTCTTCTTCCGGCTGTGTCAACGATGATGTTGGTAATGTCATTATCCTCAAAAAGCTGGCAGGTTTTATCAAAAATCTCTTCATCAGTAAACCATTCAGTATTTCGGAGTTCGATTGCTAAAGGCACTTCTTTGGGCCACTTCGTCACAAACTGTTCGAGTCTTTCGTAGTCTTTCGGCTTGAAATTATCGTGAAGCTGAAGGAAAACCATTCCCAGTTTTTCATCAAAATTTAAAACGGCTGTTGCAAACTGAGTCACCACGTCATCAATATTCAAAAGTCTTCTGAAGTGAGAAACGGTATTGGTAAGTTTTGGGAAAAATTTAAAGTCAGCCGGCGTTTTTTCTTTCCACGTTAAAACCTGTTCTGAGGTTGGCATTCCGTAAAATGTTGCGTTCAGTTCTATTGAATTAAACTGTGTCGAATAATATCCCAGTTCGTCTTTCGTACCTTTTGGGTAGAAACCTTTTAGATCTGTTTTATTCCATTTTGCACAGCCGATAGAGATATTTTCAAGTCCTTTTTTATTTTGCTTTAAAATTTCTTTGGTTCTTGAATGGTCTTTTGGTAATGTAAAATCTATTTTTGACGGGTCTTCTACTTGTCCGAATTTCATTGTCTTGGGTTTTAGAAATTGTTGATTTAGTTCTTAGCTAGAAGCAAATATAAATAAATTACAGCGATTGATTTGAATTATGAGAATGTAAAATCTCGTCTGTTTTTATCATTATTTCTGAAATGATTTTTTCTAAATTTTCCATGACATCTTTGTTGGTAAATCTGATTAAATGCAATCCATCAGTTTCTAAATTTTGAGTTCGTTCTTTATCTTTTTCAATTTGTTCCTGAATATTGTGATAATCACCATCAATTTCTATGACTAACTTTAATTGATGGCAATAAAAATCAACAATATATAAACCAATCGGATGTTGTCTTCTGAATTTGTATCCTTTAAGCTGATTATTTCTGAGTTTCGCCCATAAAATCTTCTCTGCCTGGGTTTCATCTTTTCTTAGAGCTTTGGCTTTTACGAATGAACTTTCTGGCGCTCCCTTCCACATCCCTTCATCGTAATTTGGCTTACATTTTTTCATCTGTGATTTTTATTAAAGCTAATAAATTTTATCGAAATCAAAAATCTTTACCCCGACCCTAAAGGGAGGATTTTTGAAAGGGAATTTACGCTTTTTCAGTAATCTTGTATTAAGAAGATGAACTTTGTATTGAAATTTGCACCCTTTAGGGTTGGGGAAACAAATTTCAAATGTGATAAATTAGATTTAAGCACATCGAAAATCTTTGCCCCAACCCTAAAGGGAGGATTTTTAATAACAGAAGTTCCCGGGAATTGAAATTTGCACCCTTTAGGGTCGGAGAAAACAAATTCAAACGCGATAAATTAGATTTAAGCAAATCAAAAATCTTTGCCCCAACCCTAAAGGGAGGATTTTTGATAACAGAAGTTCCCGTGAATTGAAATTTGCACCCTTTAGGGCCGGGGTAACAAATTTCAAACGCGATAAATTAGATTTAAGCAAATCAAAAATTTTTTACTCCAACTTTAAAGGGGATTTTTGATAACAGAAGTTCCCATGAATTGAAATTTGCACCCTTTAGGGCTGGGGAAAACAAATTTCATAGCGAAATCTTGTTTGAAACATATTCAAACTCAATCCCCATCCTCCAGCATAAAAATATCCTCCACCTTCTTCCCGAAATATTTCGCAATCTTCAAAGCCAAAACCGTCGACGGAACATATTTTCCGGCTTCCATAGCGTTGATGGTTTGCCTCGAAACGCTGATTATTTTTGCTAAATCTTCCTGAGTAATACTTTTTAAAGCTCTCTCAATTTTTATCGTGTTTTTCATTTTTTAAGCAGTAAATAATTAAATCTGAAAACATACAACACCAGCGGCAGAAACATAATGAGAATCATGACGGTAAGAAACAGGCTTCCAAAAACAGTAACAAATAAAATAAAAACGATAGAGTAGGAGACAATCATACTCCAGAAAACGGATTTTAAACGCAGGCTTGAAATGTATTCGTCCTCAATTTTTTCTTTAGAAAACCCCACCAAAATTCCACCGATGATAATTAAAAGACCAAATAAATTCGGAAATAAATCAATCTCAGCAGTTTTAAAAAAGCCCTGATTTTCATCGCTAAAAAACCCTGAATTGTAAATCACAGGCAAGGAAACCTCAAAATTCATCACTCCCGAAAGAGAAATCAATCCCAAAATTAGTGAGGGAAGAAAAATAAACCATCCAATCATCTTAAAACGGTTTGGTAAAAGTTGTAATCTATTCATATTGTAAAATTTTATTGAAACAAATGTAAAGAATATTTTACAATATGTAAAGTTTATTTTACTTTTTTTTAAAAATAAAAACCACGGCAAATTCCCGTGGTTTTAGTTAATATCTACATAGTATACTTTTCTGTTGCAGTATTAAACACTTTTTCCCAATTATGTTCTCCTCTAAAGATGATATAATTTCCGTCCGGAAAAATAACAACCGCAGAATCGCAGGGATATTCCATTTTAAAAAATAGATTTTCTATTGCACCTGAAGTATCATCTATCCAGGTTGTTATATCAAGCCTGTTTTTTAAACCTTTTGTTTCTTTGTAAACAAAATACAGATTGGAATTTGATTTTTTGAATTTTCTGTTATAGTTCCTGATGTCATCAATTACAAACTGATTTTTATCGGCATGCTGATTACACGCATCCAGGCCTTGATAGTAATGAATTACGATATTTTTTGTATCAGCTTCTAAAACATTAAGTGATTTTTTTAATTTACTGAATTCTGTGGTTGTAAGTTTTCCTTTACCTTCATGCTCCACACGAACTCTATACAGAACAGAATCAGTTTCAATGTTTTGAAGACGGTAATTTACTCCACGCTTTTTGTAATCTTCTTTGGAAATGATTTCCAGATGATCATTAATGTAAATCTCTTTTTTCTGTGAAAACAAAATTTGATTTAAAGTAAGCAGAATTATGGCTGTTAGTAGTTTTTTCATCGTACCTCAAATGTATAAAAAATACTTAAATTTTATTGTTTCTGAAAACAAAAAAACCGCAGAAAAAATTCCACGGTTAATATTCACAGCCAACTTGGCTCTTCTTACTTTTTACTTGGCTCTTCTATTAAGCTTCACAAGCCGAACAGCTCACAAAATTCACCATCATTTCCTTAGAAACAGACGAACTTCTTTGGTAATACAAAGTTTTCACACCTTTCTTCCATGCCTCAATGTAAAGATAATTCACATCTTTCACAGGCATCGTAGACGGAATCTGTAAATTCAGAGACTGCGCCTGATCAATGTACTGCTGTCTTTGTGCAGCCTGAGAAATAATCTCCATCGGAGAAATTTCTTTGAAGGTTTTGAATACTGCTTTTTCTTCGTCAGTCAGTTCAGTTAAGTGCTGTACAGAACCGTGGTTCAACATAATTGTTCTCCATGTTTCTTCGTTGTCAAGACCTTTATCTTCAAGCAATTTAGCCAAATATTTATTCTTACGCATAAAGTTTCCTTTCGCCAGACCCGCTTTGTAGTAATTTGACGCAAAAGGCTCGATTCCCGGAGAAGTCTGACCTAAAATCGCAGAACTTGAAGTGGTAGGAGCGATCGCCATTACCGTTGTATTTCTCATTCCGTAACCTTTCAGAAGTTCAGGCTCACCGTAGATGTTTGCCAGTTCTTTCGATGCAATATCTGCCTGAGCTCTGATGTGTTTGAAAGCTCTTGCATTAAACTGCGTTGCCTCAAAACTCTCAAAAGGAATCATGTTTTTCTGAAGGTAAGAGTGGTATCCCAAAACTCCCAAACCAAGCGCTCTGTGACGCATCGCGAAGTCTCTCGCTCCTTTCAGGTAATAATTTCCTTCCGTTTTTTCGATAAACTCAGACAAAACAGCGTCAAGAAAATAAATCGCCAACTGTACTGCGTTCGTATCTTTCCACTCGTCGTACAATTCTAAGTTCATAGAAGACAGACAGCAGATAAAAGACTCCTCTCTGGTTGAAGGAAGCATAATTTCCGAACAAAGATTACTCGCATTTACGGTCAATCCAAGATCTTTGTACACCTGAGGTTTGTTTCTGTTCACGTTATCCGTAAAGAAAATGTAAGGAAGACCTTTTTGCTGACGGCTTTCCAAAACTCTCGCCCAGATTTTACGTTTGTCGGCATCACCGTCAATCATATCCTGCATCCAGTAATCAGGTACACAAATCCCTGTAAACAGGTTCTGAATCGGACTACCAATGTCTTTAATTGATAAAAATTCTTCAATATCACCGTGGTCAACATCAAGATAAGCCGCAAAAGCACCTCTTCTTACACCACCCTGAGAAACGACATCCATAGACGTGTCAAACAGTTTCATAAACGAAACCGCACCCGAAGATTTTCCGTTATCGGTCACCGCAGTTCCTCTGTTACGAAGTTCCCCGAAATATCCCGAAGTTCCGCCCCCGATTTTCGTCTGCATAATCACTTCACCCATTTTGTGGGTAATTCCTTCAATGCTGTCCGGAATATGCACGTTGAAACAAGAGATTGGAAGACCTCTCTGCGTTCCCATATTCGCCCACACCGGAGAAGAAAAACTGATCCATCCTTTCATGATCATCTCCTTGAAAGCCGGCTGCAGTTCAGGTTTGTATAATTTTTTTGCTGCGGCAGTCGTGATTCTGTCGATTGCACCGTCTACGGTTTCCCCTTTCAGAAGGTAACCTCTGTTCAGCATTTGCTCAGATTCTTCGTTGAGCCACCAGATATTGTTGTTTTGTTCTTCCATCTTTTATATTGTAAAATGTACGAGGTACACTATTATGTTATTATTCTTTGGGAGCAGAAAATTTTGTCTGTCTCCTCACTGTTCTACCTGCTTTCCGCTATATCTTTTTTGTGATTGCGGACAACATTATTTTATCATTTCACTTTTCTGCCACCGCAATCACAAAAAAGGATGCCGCTGCAATCAGGGCTAAGACGACGTTTTGTTTTCCCTTACCACTGAATCCCGTTTTTGCGAGGAACGAGGCAATCCATTAATAAGTTTTGGCTAAAGCCAAATGAACTTCCTCTTTTTGCAAACGGGCTAAAGCCCGTTCCTAGTGATATTTAAACAGGCTGTAAAAACTCTACTTTATGAGAATCATTCAGTCCGCTTTCGTCTCTTAACCTCTGAAATTCTTTGAAGGACGGAATGTTTAAAACCTCATTCTGCACTTCTTCGTTTTCATAATTTGAAAAATGAACAAACGTAACACCGTCTTCTTTCACAAAAACTTTATACTCAAATTTTGTCTGGTTTAAAGTTTTAAAATCATTCAAAAACTTCTGAATATTGCTTTTGTTTTCAGAAACAAACTCAGGTTTTACGGTATAACTTACGATTACGTTAATCATCTTTTCTATTTTTGTCATTGCGAGGAACGAAGCAATCTCATCTTTTATACAAATGCTTCGAAAAGCTCAGCATGACATGTCTAATACTAACTGTTTCGGCGCTAGCTTTGTAAGTTTTGGCTAAAGCCAAATGAATTTCTTCTTTTTTAAACGGGATAAAGCTCGTTCCTATTGATATTTAGTCAAACCGTTAGGTTTTTCTAATTATTTTTTGAGTTGACTAGTCATAACTCTCTTTTTAGAATATGCAATAAATTTATTAGCAGTAAGAGTTAAGAAAATCAATTGTATTGTTGTTAATACCAATACACGAAACATCACCTGTGGTTTCTGTTATTAATAATTGCTCGTCATCTGTGATAAACGTTGAAAAAATCTTTTGCAAATCGTGTCCTATTGATGTAGAAACAATAAACCATGTATTAGGGAAAACTTCAATAAAATTAGAAGAAACAAGTTTTATTTTATTCTCTAATTCTATATTTTTCTTGAAAATATTAGAATGATATGATATGAAAAATATACCCATTTTATTTCAATTTAAAACAAGTCATTCGCCGTAATACTCTTATCATGCTTTGTATAATCCACCGGTCTTTTTGCGAAGAAATCATCCATAGAATTAGCAAAAACTTCTTCTTCAAACCATTTCATCGGGCTGTACTGTTCTGCAGTAGTATTATAACGTTTTTCCATGTTGATTTTGGTTAAACTTTCGTCAACACGGTATTTCATAAAGTTAATCAAATCCTGTTTAGAGAATTTATCCAGTTCGCCCATTTCAAAAATCCAGTCAAGAATTTCTCCTTCAAGTTCGATAGACTGATCTACCAAAGTGTAAATATCTTCAATATCAGAATCAGTCAAAAGATCCGGCTGCTCTTCACGGATTTTATTTATCAGGTAAATTCCGCCGTTCGCGTGAATCTGCTCATCGATAGACGTCCAGGCAATAATATTGGAAACGTTTTTCATGAAGCCTTTAAATCTAGTGAATGATAAAATAATCGCAAACTGCGAGAATAAAGACACATTCTCAATCAGAATACTGAACAGAAGCAAAGACGAAACATACTCTTTAGGCGTTGCAGAGTTGGCATGTTTCAGCACATTAGATAAAAACTGAATTCTCTTTTTCAGGGCAGGAACTTCCACCACATGAAGAAACTCTTCATTATAGCCCAACACCTCAAGCAAACGCGAATACGCTTCCGAATGACGGAATTCACATTCTGCAAACGTCGCTCCCAAACCGTTCAGTTCAGGCTTCGGAAGGTGGTTGTAAAGATTACCCCAAAACGACTTTACCGAAACTTCGATCTGAGCAATCGCCAAAAGTGCATTTTTTACCGCATTTTTCTCGTGCGGCTCCAGCTGCGACTGAAAATCCTGAACATCTGCCGTGAAATCTACTTCCGAGTGTACCCAGAAAGATTTGTTGATCGCTTCTGTAAACTGAAGAACTTCAGGATACTCAAATGGCTTGTAGCTTACTCTTTTATCAAAAATTCCCATATCGAATTGTAATGTCTTTAAAATTTAAAAAAATGATCACTGTGTATAAAACTCAGGCGATGTATAACTTTCTGATTCGTTGATGTTTAAATCTTGAACTTATCAACCGTCATGCTCATTCATCTCCTGTACCGTGCGAAGCACAAAGTTCGAAAAAAAGAACTGATTTAAAAAGGGGTAAAGACTAATTGGCTGTCTTTTAACCTTAAAAGTTTTCCACAATTACCCAAAACTCGCTCTGCTATTGGTTTAGAGTGCATTATGGCAATTAAAAACCGTCTCTGTGAAATCTGGAGTTAAACAGTTTTTTGTATTGGTCTGATTATTAAGTTATTTAATGTTAAACATGTCTTTTTTTCTAATTAATTGCGGTATTTGTAACAAATCTTTTCTGCCTACTACTTATAGAGTACAAAAACAAGGACCACTTCATGCTAGTAATTCAGGATTTACACAAATCATACGATACAGGAAAAAGCAAACTTCACGTACTGAAGGGCATTGATCTTACCATTTCGGCAGGAGAATTTGTCTCCATTATGGGAAGTTCCGGCTCCGGAAAATCTACGTTACTGAACATCATCGGAATTCTCGACGAGAAAGACAGCGGCGTTTACGACCTCGACGGAATTCCTATCGAGCACCTCAATGAAGTGAAAGCTGCGGAATACCGCTCAAAATTTTTAGGTTTCGTGTTCCAGTCTTTCAATCTGATTGGTTACAAAACCGCTTTAGACAACGTCGCTCTTCCTTTATATTACCAAAACGTGCCGAGAAAAGAGCGCAACCTCAAGGCAATGGAATATCTTGAAAAAGTAGGTCTTGCACAATGGGCAACGCATCTTCCCAACGAACTTTCGGGTGGACAGAAACAAAGAGTGGCAATCGCAAGAGCTTTGATCACTGATCCAAAAGTCGTTTTGGCAGATGAGCCAACCGGAGCATTAGACTCAAAAACAACGCACGACATTATGAAACTCCTTCAGGACATCAATAACGAAGGAAAAACCATCATCGTAGTAACCCACGAACCCGACGTAGCCGCCCAAACCAAAAGAAACGTCATCCTGAAAGACGGAATTATTGAGAGTGATGAGTTTATTAAGCAGATTGTGTTGTAAAGTGAATTGTGAATGGTCAATTTTGCTTTGCAAGTGAATTTATATAAAGAGAACACAAATAATTTAAATAAGAAAAAAAATGTTTTTAAATCTAAATCATTATAAACTTGATGTGTACAAATCTGCCAAAGAACTAAGATTTGAATGTTATAAAATATTAAAAGTACTTCCAATAGAGGAGAAGTATAACTTAACAGACCAAATGCGAAGAGCTTCTACGTCAGTCGTTTTGAATATTACAGAGGGTTGTTCAAGAAGATCTGAGAATGAAAGAAAGAGATATTTTGAAGTGGCAAGAGGTTCCGTAATAGAATTAGATTCTTGTTTTGATATTGTTGTAGAGTCTGAGTATTTAGCTTTGCATGATTTAGAAAAAGTAGGAAATAAATTAAAAACAACATTCATTCTTTTGAGTGGAATGTTGAAGTAATCAATTGTGAATAGTCAATTTTGCGTTGAAAGAATTTGATAGAATTTAATTAAAAATTGATTGCATGAGCTTAAAATTGACATTGAAAATAATTGACTTGCTTGCAAAATTCACTGCGAAGCAAATTGACTTTTTACAAAGTAAAAAACAAAATTATGTTTGACTTAGACCGTTGGCAGGAAATATTCAGTTCAATCCGGAGCAATGTTTTGCGTACGGTGCTTTCGGGCTTTACCGTGGCGCTGGGGCTTTTCATTTTTATTGTTCTTTTCGGAATTGGTAAAGGCCTGCAGAATGCTTTTACAGAAGGTTTTGCGAGAGATGCACAGAACCTGATTACAATTGCAACAGGAAAAACTACCATTGCCTACAAAGGTTTGCAAGCTGACCGTGAAGTGATAATGAATAATGATGATTACGATTTTCTGGTCAATGCAGATAAAGAAAAAGTAGGTTACGCAAGTCCGAGATACACAGCCAGTCTCTTGGTAAAATACGGAAAAGAAAGTGGGAATTATCAGATAAACGGCTCGGTTACCGATGAGAAATTTATTGAAAACAGAAAGCTTTTGGATGGCAGATATCTTTCTCCGAATGATTTGAAAAACAAGCAGAATGTAGCGGTAATCGGCAGAATGGTGCAGCGGGATTTAATTAAAAACGGAAATCCTGTAGGAAAAGATATCGACATCAACGGAACGATGTTCAAAGTGGTCGGCGTCTTCTCAGATGACGGTGGTGACTGGGATGAAAGACATATTTCTGTACCGATTTCAACGCTTCAGCAGATGAAAAAAGGTTCTGATACGGTGACTACCACTTTTATTGCGTACGACGAAAAACTGACACCCGATCAGGCAATCAAGTACGGAGATGAACTGAAGGAGAAACTCAAATCGAGAAAAAACGTGTCACCTGATGACGAAAACGGTGTCCGCGTATGGAACAATGCACAGAATATGAGTGATACCTTCGTGTTTATGGCTGTTCTTACTGCAATTGTCGGTTTCATTGGGTTAGGAACTCTCCTTGCCGGAATTATCGGCATCAGCAACATCATGGTCTATATCGTAAAAGAGCGTACAAAGGAAATCGGTGTCAGAAAAGCCATTGGAGCAAAACCTTCAAGTATTGTCGGACTGATTGTGCAGGAAAGTGTTGTCATCACAGTGGTATCAGGTCTTGTAGGTGTTGGGATTGGAATTTTAACCCTACATCTCATTGGTGACAGTCTGGAAGAATACTTCATCAAAAACCCGAGCGTCGGGACTACAGAAATTGTAATGGCTTTCGTAGCACTGGTGCTTTCAGGTTTGATTGCGGGATTTGTTCCGGCTTACAGAGCTTCGAAAATAAAACCGATTGAGGCATTGAGAACGGAATAGTTTGAAGTGAATGGTGAATGGTCAATTTTACTTCGTAAGTGAATTTTTAATGAATAAAATTCACGATTGATTTAAAGAAATTGACTTGCGAAGCAAACTTCACTGCAAAGCAAATTCACTTTTACAAAGTAAAAAATTGATATTAAAAAAATGAATATTCTATTTAGCAAAGATACATGGCAGGAAATTTATTATTCTTTGAGGAATAATCAGCTCCGTACCTTTCTTACCATGATTGGTGTGGGCTGGGGAATGTTTCTCTACGTGAGTCTTCTCGGTGCTGCAAAGGGTATGGAAAATGGTTTTGATAAACTTTTCTCAGGATTTGCGACCAATACCATTTTTCTGTGGGCACAGAATACTTCTATACCTTACGAAGGTTTTCCAAAGGGCAGAGAGATGGATCTTCACCTTTCAGATATTGACCTTCTGGAACGGAAAGTGCCGCAGGTAGACTATATCTCTCCTCAAAATTCGCGGGGTAATTTTGGAAGTGCCGGCGAGCAGATGTCAAGAAACGGAAAATACGCTACCTACACGCTGACGGGAGATTCACCGATAGGAAATAAAATTTCAGAGAAAAAACTGATTTTCGGAAGATATCTGAATGATGCCGATTTATCACAAAATAAAAATGTAGCCGTCATCGGAGAAGAAATTTATAAAAACTTTTTTGATGCAAAGAAAAATGAAAATCCTCTTGGGAGATCTATTAATGTAAAAGGGGTCTTCTTTAATGTTATCGGAGTTTTCAGAGTAAAAAGAGGTGGCCCGATGGAAAATGACAGGACTGTCTATATTCCGCTTTCATCTTTCACAAGATTATTCAATAACGGAGATAAAATCGATGTGTTTTCAGTGGTAAGCAAGCCCGATGCTGAGGTGAGTGAAGTGGAAGTACAGATTAAAAACGTTTTAAAGAATAAAAACAAAGTTTCGCCTGAAGACACCAACGCGTTTGGAAGTTTCAATCTCGGAAAGGAATTTAAAAAACTGACAGGATTTTTGGATGGAATGCAGCTTTTAACCATCATCGTAGGAACTTTAACGATTCTTGCCGGAGTTATCGCCATATCAAATATTCTTCTGATTACTGTAAAAGAAAGAACCAAAGAAATCGGAATCCGGAGAGCTTTAGGGGCAAAACCGTCAGAAGTCCGCAATCAGATTCTGCTTGAAAGTGTTGTAATTACACTGTCCTCGGGGCTTTTAGGATTTATTTTCGGAATTCTTTTACTGATGGGATTGGATTTGGCAACACAGGGACAGGAAGAATTTCCGTTCTATAATCCAACCGTGAACTACGGAAACGTTTTTTCAGCAATGTCTGTGATGGTCTTTTTAGGTCTTATCATCGGAATGATTCCCGCGCAGAGAGCTGTGAAAATACGGCCGATAGAGGCGTTGAGATCGGAGTAGGTTTTTGAAGAGCCAGATAAAAAGAGCCAAGTAAAAAGTAAAAAGAACCAAGTTTAAAAACAAAAGTTTAAAAGCCTTTATCGTGCGGAAGTCAATATCTTGTAAAATAATAGATTTTGAAAAAATTCCTGAAATCGAAGATTATACATAGTAAAGGGCGGGATCATTTTAGAAAATAAATGAAATAAATAAAAATTGTATTCACTCAAAATTCAATTTAAATAAAAATAAAAAAAATAAACTATATATGAAAAAGAAGTTCAGCTGGAAAAAAGCGATCTACATTGTCCTCGGAATTATTTTCGCAGGCATCCTCATCCTGGGAATCAGATATCTGGTGAAATCAAATTCCAAGGAAAGCGTAACCTTTTTAACGAGAAAACCTACCGTTCAGACTATGGATGACAAGGTGATGGCTACGGGAAAAATTATTCCAAAGGAAGAGATTGAAATTAAACCCAACATTGCCGGAATTATTGATAAAATCCTGGTAGATGAGGGCGACAGAGTAGAGGCAGGACAGTTGATTGCTACCGTGAGAATTATTCCAAACATTGCGGAGGTTAATAATGCAACGCAAAATGTTCAGAATTCACAGCTTCAGATCAGCAATGCTAAAATGAATCTTTCCAACGCGCAGACTCAGTTTGGAATGTCTGAAAAACTTTATAAACAAGGCGTAATTTCCAAACAGGAATATCTTACGGCCCAACAGCAACTGTATACACAGCAACAGGCTCTCAGAAATGCAAATCAGCAACTGGTAACGGCTCAGAAATCTTTACAGATCGTAAAAACGGGTGCTATTCCTGAATTGCAGGGCTTGGCAACTACACAAATCCGTTCAAAAGCTGCGGGAACTGTACTTGAAGTTCCTGTGAAAGTGGGAAGTCAGGTAATTGAAGCGAACTCCTTCAATGCGGGGACAACGATCTGTTCGATTGCAGATTTGAATTCACTGATTTTCCAGGGTGAAATTGATGAAGCTCAGGCAGGAAAACTGAAGCAGGGAATGGGAATGAACATCGTTATTGGTGCACTTCAAAACAAAACTTTTCCGGGAACACTTACGATGATTGCTCCGAAAGGGAAAGACGAAAACGGAACCATTAAATTTCCTGTAGAAGGTGATGTGAAAAATCCAAATAATGAATACATCAGAGCCGGTTTTTCTGCCAATGGCGAAATCGTTTTAAAATCAGAGAAAAATGCTCTGCTTTTGGATGAATCTTTAATTCAGTACGATAAAAAGAACGGAAAAGATATTCCTTTCGTTGAAGTGAAACAGGCAGACGGAAAATTTAAAAAAGTAAATGTAAAACTGGGTGCCAGCGACGGTATCAATGTTCAGATTCTTTCCGGTATCGGTAAAAATGCTGAGGTGAAAGTCTGGAATCCGTCAGATAAAGACAAAGAAGAACTGAAGGAAAAATCGAAGAAGTAATTTCTATAAATCATTATATACAAAAAGTCCCGGTAATTCGGGACTTTTTTGCATTTGTACTTGACAGTTGATGAAATTTGATCTGTCAGGATTTAGCTTAAAAACTTGATTTCCTTATCTTTAAATTTGTTTTTAACGACAATTTTGTTCATCGTTTTCATCATTTTTCTTCTGAGCTCTGCCAGTTTTCTGACGTTTTTATCTTCACTGTAATCAAAAATATTATCTTTAAAACTGAAAGTGTCACCGTCTTTAAATTCAATTTTGTTTTTCTTGAATTCTCCCAGAAGCATCAGATTGGTCATGCTTTCCAGAATGTAATGTTCCGTTGTACTCAGCGATTTCAGAGAATTCAGCAGTTGTTTTTTATATTTTTTCTTTCCCATAGTTCAGGCTTTTCAATTTTTAAGATTATGCAAATATATCATTTTCATTAAAACCAATTGTCGTGCCTTACAATTCATTATTTGTGAGTTTCGGTGAAGTATTTCAGAAAACCTATAATTAATGTTCACATTCTTCAGTTTTAAAATTTTATTCAATTTTGACCTAACCTTTACCAAAATTTCTTATCTAAATTAAGGCTTGATTTCAATGATAAGTATCTGATTTTAAATTAACATTTTATTAACTCAACAATACTTAGCTTTTGAAATCCACTGATGAAAAAATCTCGTAAATCATTATAAACCGGATAGAGATTATCTTTTGAGTTTACAGTTTATTTGCCTGAAATTTGATCACATTTGATGGTTTTAAAAATGATAAATATTAAACAATGTTCAATAAAGATAAAATGAAAAATATACTGGTTTTGATAGCTTTCGTTTTCGGGATTACAGCTTTTGCAAATTCATGTGAAAAGGCTGTAAAATCTAAAGAAAGTTCATCTGAACGTGAAAAAAAAGAAGAGATGGATAACAAAAATCTGAAGGAGGTTTATTTTGCGGGAGGATGTTTCTGGGGAACTGAGCATTTCTTTCAGCAAATCAGGGGAGTGGTCGCAACAGAAGTTGGTTACGCCAACGGAAATAAGAAAAATCCAACCTACGAAGAAGTAATCAGTCACACAACAGGCTTCGCAGAGACGGTAAAAGTAAAATACGATCCGGAACAGGTAGATTTAAAATTACTTATTGATCTGTATTTTAAAACGATCGATCCTA
This sequence comes from Chryseobacterium sp. Leaf394, assembly GCF_001424105.1. Lineage (GTDB taxonomy): Bacteria > Bacteroidota > Bacteroidia > Flavobacteriales > Weeksellaceae > Chryseobacterium. The sequence continues at coordinate 307,228 of NZ_LMQH01000011.1, forward strand.
CCAGCAAAGACCAGCAGGGAAATGACAGAGGAAATCAATACAGAACAGGGATCTATTCTACAGATAAAGAAACAGAAGCAATCATAAAATCGGAGGTTGAAAAACTAGCTAAAAACTATAAAAAACCGGTGTTGGTCGAAACCATTCCGTTGAAGAATTTTTATAGTGCAGAAGCTTATCATCAGGATTATCTCGTAAAAAATCCGGGAGGTTACTGTCACATTGAACCGGGATTGTTTGAGATGGCAAAAAATGCAAATCCACTTCCTGCCAAATCTACAAAATATGAGAAGCAGGATAAAAATACCTTAAAAAAGAACCTGACTTCCGAGCAATACAGAGTAACTCAGGAAAATGGAACTGAAATGCCGTTTGAAAATGAATACTGGGACGAAACACGTGAAGGAATTTATGTGGATATCACAACAGGCGAGCCGCTTTTCATCTCAACAGACAAATTTGAATCAGGTTGTGGATGGCCAAGTTTTTCTAAGCCGATTACGCAGAAACTGATCGACGAGAAAGTAGACCGCTCAGCCGGAATGGAAAGAACAGAAGTAAGAAGTAAAACTGGGAACGCCCATTTAGGTCACGTTTTCGACGACGGACCTAAAGATAAAGGAGGATTAAGATACTGCATCAATTCAGCATCGCTGAAGTTTGTTCCGAAAGCGGAAATGAAAGGCAAAGGCTACGGAGATTATATTTCTCTTTTAGATAAAAAATAATACGTTTTCATAGTTTATTAGTGTTTGGTTAGAGATCGCCGCGAGGCGGTCTTTTTTTATTCATAAATCCACATTAAAACCGGTTTTGAAGAACTTTTCAAAATTGGGTCGACCTGTAAAAATGCATTGTTGGACAGCGTGGGGCAACCCCAGCCTTCCGGTGATCCTTTTGGGAAGATTTCCTCATCATTCATTCTTTCCCACGAATGAAAAACGATAACTCTTTTTAAGGCATTGCTGTTGGTATTTTCGAGGCCGTGCATCAGATATTTTGTTTTCACGCCCCATTCGCTCACACCTCTCGCCCCGATTTTATATTTACCCAAAGATGAAAGGTGGCTTCCATCTACATTACTGAATTCCGGACTGTCTTTTGAATCATCCGAGCTCCAGCTGTTATTTCCGCAGCCATGACCGACAAGATGTTGCTGGGTTATTTTTTTAGTTTTAAAATCATATACAAAAAATCTTTTTAGACCTGAGTGCAGACTCATATCAATTAAAATTGCAAAATCTGTATTGAATTTATTTTTCTTACAGAAATCCAAAGCTTCACTAGCTTTATTATGTGTTTTTACTGAATCTAAAACTGGTTTTTCGTCGGTCTTATTATTTTCGAAGGCGACAGACAACGTAGTCTTATCCTGAGATTGTGAGCAGGAAGTTACGCTCATCAAAATTAAAATCAGGATTAGATTGTTGATGAATTTTGTTTTCATCCAAATTTAATTTTATTTAAAAGTATAAAAAAAACAAAAGTGATCCATAAAGAATCACTTTCTTGTAATAGTAATATTTCAATTTTATTCAAATTTCAAATTTCAAATTTCAAACGTCAAATTTCAAATCAACTTACCAATCTCTCTTCTTCAAAATCAAATAAGATCCTCCGATAAATATTGCACACCAAACGATGCAGGCAATTAGACTTTCTGTAGGATAGGTAAATTCGTATTTTAAATTCATCATTTTTGCCATATTTGTCCTTACCATCGGATTGGGAATTAAACTGGACATACTTTCCAAAGGAAAAAGTTTACTGATGAAAAAGTCGTTCTGTAAAATTTTCGTGCGTTCTGCGGCTTGCGTTCCGGCAACTTTAGTGTAGGTTTCAATTCCGGCAAGAATAGATTCTCCCACCCAGATCCCAAAAAAAGCTAAGAAAACGAAGATGGATTTTCTAAGTAATATAGATAAAAACATCAGAAAGCAGAAGAATGTAAACAGTTTAAGGAAATAATTTCCAATGAAAAATATTTCCTGATAAACAAGAGCTGAATCTGTTGTGTTTGAATACTGATATCCCAAAAACAGCGTGATCGCAAACACAAGAATTGTAGAAATCAATGTGAAAATACCGATAGTCAAAAGTTTTGAGCCAATAAATTCTTCTCTGCTTAAACCGTCAATTGTATTTTGTTTAAACATTCTGTTGCTGAATTCCTGGCAGATTGAAAAAACAATGATCAGCCCCAAAAATATTTTCAGCAATGCAACTGTCCAGGTTGTAAAATTCCACACGCCCGGGAAGTTGTACATTCCCTGTTCTTTCAGATTGATGGTGCTTCCAAAAACTTTCACGTCAATCAAACCGATACACAGAAAAATAACCAGTATCGCAAAATACATGATTGTAAAAATCTTAAATGGTGTATAATTCAGATTTTTATAGTATTCTAATTTTAATAGTTTAATCATGATTATTTAGTGTTTTTTACAAGTTCAAGGAATTGAGTTTCAAGAGAAAGTTTTTTCTTATTCAGATGAGAAAGATAAATGCCTTTTTCTGCCAGATTTTGATTCAGCATAGATGCTGAAATTGAAGCATCATCACGGATATGAGCTTTTACAAACTCACCTTCAGAAGTTACAGAACTGAACCAGTTCAGACTCTCCAAAGTTTGCAGAAGTACAGCATTATTATCAGCTTTCAGTTCAAAAAATCCTTTATTGCTGGTCATTTCATCCACTCTTCCGCCGTAAATGGCCGTTCCCTGTTTTAAAACGATCACGTGGCTGCAGATTTTTTCGATTTCATCCAGAAGGTGACTGGCGATAATGATGGTAATTCCCTGTTTTGCGATCGTTGAAATGATTTCTCTGATCTGAATTATTCCTTCAGGATCGAGTCCGTTGGTAGGCTCATCCAAAATTAAAACTTCAGGATTGTTGAGCAGGGAAGAGGCAATCGAAAGACGCTGTTTCATCCCGAGTGAAAATGTTTTGAAGGCATCTTTTTTTCTTTCCAGAAGCCCTACCGTTGCCAAAACTTCGTCGATTCTGCTGTGAGGCGTTCCCTTAATTTCAGCTACGATTTTCAGATTTTTCTCTGCACTCAGATAAGGATAGAAATTGGGTTGCTCGATGATAGCACCGATTCTTTTCAGGGTTTCCGGATCTGTACCTTTTTTCCCAAACCAGTACCACTCGCCTGAAGTGGGATTGATAGTAGAAAGAAGCATTCCGAAAGTGGTAGATTTTCCGCTTCCGTTCGGACCGAGAAGTCCGTAGACGTTGCCTCTTTCAACATCAAAAGAAATTCCGTTCACCACGACTCTTTTGAATTTTTTTGTCAGATTTTTTACTGATAAAACTTTTTCCATGTTTATTTTGCTTTACGATTAAATAGTAGGAAAACTCACAGGTTTGTTACAAAGTCGATGGAATGTTTTAAATAATTAAATTTCTAATCTATAAGAAAAACATTCAATACGGTAAGTTTTAACGTTAAATTTAAAATCATCTTTTTTTCTGCTATCATTTATAAATTCGTAAACTCTACCATTTTTACTGTCCAAATAGAATTGATTATTTCTTAAAGCTTCTTTTCGATTAAAGTCTTTCAAAATTTTATTATAAATCTCATTTGTTTTCCGTAAACAAGAATCATTTTCTTCAATTTTATATTTATCGACTCTATTAATACTATAAATATAATTTTGAAATATTTTTGGTTTTAAATGTAAATTTGTTTCAGTATTTAAAATATTTTCCATTAATTCTTCGAAGATCAATCCAAATTCTTCCTGAGTAAGATTTAGCTCAGTAACAATCTTTTTTAGTTCAATAGAGAAATTGGTATTAGTTTTCTCATATAATTGTTTTTGTTTTTCACCCTCAAAATTCCAATAATCAAAATACATGTTTGAAAAGAAAGGAATTGCATAGAATTTATTTTTTTTACGAAAAACTAAAATTTCATCATAGTCAATTTTTTCTGGATTTCTATATATAGAAATAGATAAAGAGTCTAAATCTAATTCCTTTGATTTCTCTAATTTTCTATCTATCATCGGAAAATCTTTTAAAATAGAATTAATACTTTTTTCAGCACTGTCAAAGCCTGAATTTTGTTTTTCACAAGAGGTGATAAAAATAGATAATAAAAGAAGTAGAAAATTTGTAAGTAATCTCATGATTTCTCCCAATAATTTTAGTTTGTTATAGAACCTAAATATAAGGATAATTTGTTGCTGAAGTTTTCGGAATCAATATTCGAATCTCAAATCTCAAATCTCAAATCTCAATTTTGCAAAAGCAAAATTTAGTATATTTGAATATGAAGCTTACAGAACTCGCACACGAACTCAGCATAACTCCCGAAGCCATTAAAAGATTTATTCAGGATTTTGATCTTGATCTCGGAGAGTGTATTTCCACCAATTTTGAGGTAAAAGATGATTTTGAAAAATTTGCCCGCGAAAATTCAGATTTTCTGCGTCAGTACGAGAAAGATCTGGATGAAAATAAATCGGCCAAAGAAATAGCTGAAACCATAAAACAACCTCAGGGAAAGGTTGAGGAAGTTATTAAGGAAAATCAGAATAATATTTTCGACAACGGTTTTTTCAGATCATCGGTTTCCAGTTTTGGAGTTGATCAGAAACTGGGCGGAAACTATCAGTTCGTTTACAATTATTTCGGAAATAAAACCAGCCTGCAAAAAAGAGATTTCATCGGTTACCGTGATCTGTTCTTTTACATTTCGGGAGTTTTGGAACCGTTTTTAAATCCTCAGCAGATCAAAGACTGGGGAATTCATAAGCCTGCAGGAATTATTTTATATGGGCCTCCCGGAAGCGGAAAAATTTTCTGGGCTCACAAAATTGCTGAAATCATCAGCTATGAATTTAAGGAAATCAAAAAACATTACCTTTCAACTTCTTTCGTAGATGGTACCCAGACAAGTTTCAACGATTTTCTGCTTACAATACTCAAAAATGGAAAGACGGCTCTTTTTCTGGAAGATTTTGACGAAATAATGATGGACAGAAATCCCGAAAACAGTATTGCCGCATGCAATCTGGAAACGCAGGAAGTTATTCTTCACAACATCAGCAGATTCACTTCAGAAAATATTCTGATGCTGGGTTCTGCCAATTCTGTCTCGGAAATTGATGAAGAAATCCTCGCTCCCGGCAGATTTGATGTTCTGGTTCCTGTTTTTCCTCCCAACGCCGCTGAGAGAGCGGAGATTATTCTGTATTCAATGCTGAAAGGTCTTGAAGAAGATTCTTTACTCTACAAAATTCTGAAACACAACAAAGCAGATAAAATTCCGTTCTGGCATACGGTTTCGGGGAGAATGAAAACGTTCAGCAACACGATGATTATCGATTTCAGCCAAAGTTTAAAGAAGAGAATTAAAAATCTCTATCAGAAAACCAGAAACGAAAAATTAATCATTGATCAGAATCTGATCAATTCTGCGCTTCGGGAAGCTGCCGCAAAACTCACTCCCGAATACCTCGATCAGGTTGCCCAGTTCCTTAACGATGCAGTGATTAATAATCTTGAAGATTTTCAGTCGAGAATAAAAGCATTAAAATCAGAACTGGAATCTTACAAAGCTGTGGAGCCGCCGCGGCGTGCGATAGGTTTTCAGCACAATGAAGGAGAAGATAAAAAAGGTTGATTGCGTATTGCTGACAGATTTTAAAAAGACGCTGGTTCCTTGGATCAGTTAAAATCTAAATTTTCAATTCAGATAATTTTTACAGTCGCATTTTTTAAACCTGAACAGACTGAAAATAATTGTGATTTGTAATCAGTTAAACTTAAAATATTTTAGTTCTACACGTAAATGATGGTCAGTTGGCCATCATTTATTTTGTTTAAGGATTTTTAAATTTTATTAAGAATCAAAAATACCAAAATTTCCCATTCGGTTACGATTTTAGTTTTTGAACATGAATTATACAGTGAAAGCCATTTTTTATTGTTAAAAAATCAGTTTAAAAAACTTCAGAGTATGAAATGAGTATCCTGAGTACCACGTTTATATACGTTTTCCACTACATTTGTTCGTCTTCTATTTCTTTTAAAAGTGAATACTTAATTTTCAGTAAAATGATTATTTCGGTATTTAGTTGATTTCATTATTAATCTTTTCAGTATTTAAATTAACGTAAAATTTTAAATCACTAAAGTATTCGTAATTGGAAATAGTTAGACTTAAAAAAATTAAACCTAAAACAGTTAACTATGAAAAAACAACTCCTCTCTCTTGGATTGGTTTTGGCTTTTGCCGTTGCAAACGCTCAAACTTACCAGACCATTTCACTTTCAGGATTCAATGCTGATGTTATCGCAAACGGAATTGGTGCAGCATCGTCATCTACCAACGCAAGTCTGGATAAGCCGACAGATAACTTTGCTTATATGTCTAAAGACTACAAACTCACTTCCACATCTGCAACACTGACGTACGGTCTCCCAGAAAACGGATTGATAGCTTCTGCAGCAGCGGGAACCAGTGGTTTAACTTTTCAGCTGGCACCTTACAGTGCGAATAATTCCTTAAGGCTTCCCAATGCCAACGACACCGGAACACTTACATTTGCCATTCCCGGATCTGCAACCACACTTTACGTTTTGGCGGTAAGTGGCAGTGGTCCGTCTACCGGAGAAATTACAGTAAATTTTCAAGATGGGACGACGCAGGTTTTTGCCAACACCAGTTTTCAGGATTGGTATGACGGAACCAGTTTTGCGATTCAGGGAATTGGAAGAATCAACAGAAATTCAAATGGTTTGGAAAACGGTGGCGGCACAAATCCGAGAATTTACCAGATCCCTTTGACTCTTTCCACAGCGAATCAGTCTAAAATGATAACGTCTGTTACCGTAAAGAAAACATCGACAGATGTTACGGTTGTGAATGTTTTTGCAATCTCTGCCCAGGGACTTGTTTTGTCGGTTTCAGATGCCAAGGCAGAAAAGAAATCAGCAGTTTATCCAAATCCGTTTACAGATTCGATTAATTTTGATAACATTAAAGATTTGGCTTCAGTAAGCATTGTTGATTTTACGGGGCGCACTTTAATGAAAGACATTCAGCCTCAGTCTCAATTAGATCTTTCTTCTCTGGAAAGCGGTAACTACACTGTTGTTCTTAAATTTAAAAACGGTACACAGACTTCAAAGAAAGTCATTAAAAAGTAAATTTTTTCATAGAATTATTTTTTGTTAGAAACAGTAAAATGTTTGTTTGGAATCAGACCTCATCATCTTTTTGAGGTCTGTTTTTTATGCTGAATCTTCGTGATTTATCCGTAAATTTGCAGTTCAAATTTTTATGTTTTGATCAACAACGACCAGATAAAAGAAACACAGTCCCGAATAGAAGATCTTCAGAAATATCTTCAGATTGATAAAAAGAAAATCGAAATCGCCAACGACGACGAGAAAACCGCTTCTCCGGAATTTTGGGATAATCCTAAAACCGCTGAAGTGTTCCTGAAACAGCTTCGCTCCAAGAAAAAATGGGTGGAAGATTATGAAGATATCCATACTCAGTTTGAAGACCTTCAGGTGTTACTGGAATTTGCCAGAGAAGATCCCGATTCTGAAAAAGAACTCGACGAAACTTTTCCTCTTTTACTGGAAAAAATAGAAAACATAGAGTTTAAAAATATGTTGTCTAATGAAGGCGACGAGCTTTCTGCTGTGCTTCAGATCACTGCCGGAGCGGGTGGAACAGAAAGTTGCGACTGGGCTGCGATGCTGATGAGAATGTACAATATGTGGGCAGAGAAACAGGGCTACAAAATCCGTGAACTCAATTATCAGGAAGGGGAAGTTGCCGGTGTAAAAACCGTTACCATGGAAATTGACGGTGAGTTTGCTTTCGGATATCTCCGCGGTGAAAACGGCGTGCACCGACTGGTAAGAATTTCACCTTTTGATTCCAATGCAAAAAGACATACAAGTTTTGTTTCGGTTTATGTTTATCCTTTAGTGGATGATACGATTGAAATTAACATTAATCCTGCCGATATTTCATTTGAAACCATGCGAAGTTCAGGTGCTGGTGGACAGAACGTAAACAAGGTTGAGACCGCTGTCCGCCTTCGCCACGCCCCGACAGGAATTATCATCGAAAACTCAGAGTCGCGTTCCCAGCTTCAGAATAAGGAAAAAGCAATGCAGCTTTTGAAGTCCAGACTTTATGAAATGGAACTGGAAGAAAGATTAAAGGCAAGAAACGAAATTGAAGCCGGCAAAATGAAAATCGAGTGGGGAAGTCAGATCAGAAATTATGTAATGCATCCATACAAACTCGTCAAAGATGTACGTTCAGGACATGAAACTTCGGACGTTGACGGTGTGATGAACGGTAATCTTACGCCCTTCCTCAAAGCCTTTTTAATGGCTGACGGAACGGCAGTTTCAGACGACGATCTTGACCTATAAAATATCATCTTTATATTTAAGTTAAAATATGCTAATATATTTTCAGCATAATTTTATTAAGCTTATTTTTGTTCATCATCATTATATATGGAATACAATAGCTGGAGAGATTTATTAAATCCCGAATTTTACATCAACATGGGTGGATTTTGGGTAATCTTGTTCATTATTTTTGCCGAAACAGGCTTGTTTGTAGGTTTTTTCCTTCCCGGAGATTCACTGCTTTTCGTTTCCGGAATTTATGCCGTAGACATTATCTCAAAAACATTCGGTTCTACAGGAAGTGATTTTCTGGATACTACTTTACTTGCCACTGCTGTTGCATTTGCTGCAGTCGTTGGAAATCAGGTAGGATATTGGTTCGGAAGCAAAACAGGACCGGCTTTGTATAAAAAACAGGATACTTTTCTTTTCAAAAAGAAATACCTGTATCAGGCACATGATTTCTTTGAAAAAAACGGAGCTTTAGCTGTAATTATGGCGAGATTTTTACCTGTGGTAAGAACATTTATGCCGATCGTTGCAGGTATTGTAAACATGGATAAAAAAGCTTTCCTTCGGGACAATATCATCGGTGGTGTATTGTGGTCATTCAGTTTGATTTTTGCAGGGCACTATCTGGATAAACTGTTCATGGATCAGTTTGGAATCAATCTGAAAGAAAAACTGGAGTTCATCATCATTATTATCGTTTTGGTAACAACTGTTCCTGTAATTCTGAAATTCGCTTTCGGAGCACCAAAAGAAAATCCAATTGTGGAAGATGAGGTTCTGGAAGAATTAATTGATAAAGAAGAAGAGAACGACAAAGAAAAATAAAATACCAACCTGCTCCGGCAGGTTTTTTTGTTTTGAACTGAGGTTAAGGATGAGGTTAAGGTTAAGGTTAAGGTTAAGGTTAAGGTTAAGGTTAAGGTTGCGAACTTGCAATTTTTTTCGAAAGGATTTAATATTTCTAAATATCACCCATCATCCATCATTCATCACTAATTACTCATTACCCATTACTCATTCCTAATCCACTCCAAAATATTAGGATAAATAATACTGTCTCTTTTTGTCTTATTAAAAAACCGTGGCGCATGACCCGTATTTTCCATAAAAACCAATTTATGGGGAATATTCATCTTAGTTAAAACAGAATCCAACGCCAGTCCCTGTTTCTGATTTACAAGAAAGTCTGTATTTCCCTGAAACAAAAGCGTCGGTACGGAAGAAACATTTGCTACCGGACTTGCTGTTTTAAATTCTTCGGAAAGATTTTTTCTTTTAAATTTTGTCCCCACCATTTTCTGGATTGTTCCGGAAGTATATTTTGAGTAAAAAGATTTCAGATATTCTTCAGAATAAAAGTCGGTTGGTCCGCTCAGTGAAATTATTTTTTTGATTCTGTCAGGATTTTTGTAGCCGTAGAGCAGAGCCAGATGTCCACCGGCACTTTCGCCCAGAAGAATATAATTATCAGGTGACAATTCTGATTTTTCGGTAAGAGAATTGAACTTTTCAATAGCCAGATCGATGTCCTCAAGCTGTTCGCGGTAGGTAATTCCTTTTTTTACCAAACGGTAATTCATATTGACACTCGGAATATTATTGTCGAAAAGCATTTTCTGAATCTTAATCATGTGCTCCTTTCTGCCATATTTCCATGCGCCACCGTGGATGATTAAAACGACAGGAGATTCTCTGGGGTAATCGGCGGGAAGAAAAACATCCATCTTTTGGCGTTTGTCATCACCATATTTCAGGTTGTAAACTTTTTGAGCATCATTTCCTACCCAAACTCTGAATTTTGAATTGCAGGAATTTAAAGCAAAACCCGCTAATCCTAAAACGAAGTAATGGTAATTGAGAATCAGCTTTTTCATAGAGTAAAAGTAGGGAAAATTTGATTTTATATATGTCTATTTTGAATATTAAGAACTAAAAAAATGGAATGTATCACCATGAACTTCGGTACACTTTCTAAAAAACTCCTTTGGAATTCCATTCGAGAAATTGATTTTTGAAATAACTCTTGCGTCACAATCATTATTTTTATTTTCAAATATGAGCTTATTTTTTTCTAATCTTGCTGGTAGATCCGACATCATTATTAAATTATATTCGCCCACATATTCATTTAAATCATTGTAAACTAGTATTTTATTGGTTGCTCTTTTAGACAGACCCCAAATCCAGACATAGTTCATTAAATGATATACCTTATCCTTCTTAGTCTTTACTTTTCCCAGATAAGTTAAATGTGTTTCCATACCACCACTTATGTTCCACTTGCCATAAATAATTTTTTTGCCGATGATAGCCTGCTTTAAAGTTTTAGTGCGGATATTTTCATCAAAGTTTTGACACAGTAAGAATTGTGGATAAATCAAGAGTAATAAAGTGATTATAAGTAAATTGTTTTTGAATATTTTCATACTTACTATTTGATTTTTTTTATTTACTATTATTTTATACAAGAAATAATTCAGTATAACTTAAAATTAAAAATTTTCAAAACCAAATTAAAACATTATTTTTGCTCTTGGTTTAATTTTAACAAACCTTAAAAATAAATTAAATTTTATGGCTTCAGGCTTTTTTGCGCTTCTTGATGATGTTGCAGCTTTAATGGACGATGTGGCGGTAACCACTAAAATAGCTACAAAAAAAACAGCAGGAATTTTAGGTGATGATCTTGCCGTGAATGCCGAGAAAGCTACGGGGTTTATGTCTTCAAGAGAAATTCCTGTGCTTTGGGCAATTACCAAAGGGTCGTTTTTAAACAAACTGATTATTCTACCTATTGTATTTTTACTGAACTGGCTGTATCAGCCTGCAATCAACTATATTTTAATTGTCGGAGCAATGTATCTGGCTTTTGAAGGCGTTGAAAAAATTATTGAGTTTCTTTTTCACCGGAAAAAGGAAGGGCACGAGGTCATAGAAGAGCGGGAAGCTGATACACAAACCGCCGAGGAAATCGAAAAAGCAAAAGTGAAATCTGCAGTGACCACAGATTTTATTCTTTCACTGGAAATTGTAATTATCGCACTGGGAACTGTGCTGGAAGAAAGCCATCCTTTCATTACCCAAATTCTTGTAACAAGCCTTGTTGCCATAGTAGCAACAGTTGGTGTATATGGAATTGTAGCATTAATTGTGAGAATGGATGATGCCGGTTTCAAATTAATCAAAAAAAGTAACGGTAAAGGTTTTGCATCAAAATTAGGTCAGTTCTTGGTAGATGCGTTGCCGTGGGTAATCAAATCTTTAGGTGTGATTGGAACGATTGCTTTGATCATGGTTGCTGGAGAGATTTTTGCCCATAGAATCGAATATCTTCATCACATTTTACCTGACTGGAACGCCACCTTAAAGCAGGTTGTTTTCGGTTTGGTCGGCGGTTTAATCGGTGTGGCTTTATTCACTGCGGGTAAAAAAGTGTACAGTCTTGTTTCAGGTAAGTAGAAACTGTTATTAATTAAAATATAAAGGTTTACGAAGATGTTTCCGGACGGTTTTCGTAAACTTTTTCGTTTAAAATGAGAAGCTTAGCGATAGATCTTTTGAAAATTGTTCTCGCCATATTTGTGGTCGGGCTGCATATTCATTTTCTCAGAGATTCTTATCCAATACTCAGCTATCTGCTTGTGAATGGGCTTTTCCGTCTGGGAGTTCCCGTTTTTCTGATTATTACCGGCTATTATTTTTCCTTTGTTAATGATTTTTCTAAACTTAAAAAGTGGCTTTTCAGAATCTTTATTTTATACGCAATCTGGACGGTCATCTATATTCCGCTTTGGAAAGAAGGTGAAGCAGTTACGAATATCGTTTTCGGCTACCATCATTTATGGTATCTCAACGGAACTTTATTTGCCGGAATTCTTCTGTTTTTTCTCAGAAATAAAAGCCCGAAACTCCTGATTTCATTGGGTTTTCTTTCTTTTCTTTGTGGTTATGCAATTCAATATTTAGGGAACTCTCATTTTTTTGAAGGCGAAACGAATGAGCTCTTCAACCGCTACCCGATGTACCGAAACTTTCTTTTCGACTGCTTCCCGTTTTTAACCATTGGTTTTCTGATTAAAAAATACGAATGGGATGTGAAAAGAAATCCGTCGCTCTGGCTGGTTTTATTATCAGTTACAGCTGTCATCGCGGAAGCCTTTGTCAATATTCAGATTCTTAAACTTTCGAAAAAGGAAAGTGTCGATCTCTTATTTTCCCTGTTGATAGCTTGTCCGCTCCTGTTTATTTACTTTAAAAATTTAAAATATAAAACGGATTCGAAGATTCTCGCAAGCATTTCAACTGCAATCTATTTCATTCATCCGCTGCTGATGTTTTATGTTTATAAATCTGAAAATCTTTTTGTACTGCAGCATGCAGATTTATTTTTTGTAAGTTCTCTTATTTTGTCAAGTTTAGTTTTGGTATTTTTAAACCGAAGGCTAAAGTATCTTCTTTAAAAAAAAATGCTTACTTACCACAGTGGGCACCCAGGATTCCACTACGAGCATAAAATGTAGTGAACTTTGTGTAAAAACCTTTGTGAACCTCGTGGTAAAATATAGATGCAGAAAATCAAAAGTTATTATGCAAAGTGAAAATCTGCAACATCAAAATCTTTAAAATCATACGTCTCAATTGAAAAACTCAGACGTCTAACTTCTCTGATTTAGACGTGTAACTTTTTTAAATCAGACGTCTCATTTTTAAGGCTTATGCGAAAGCCCGTCATCACGGCATCTGCAAAAATAAAATTTCGATTTAAAATGCCCCTGAAAAACACTAATCCTGCCCGTTCATGGGAATGATTTTTCCGTTTTCATCGTATTTCAATTCCCTCACTTTTAAACTTCTTAGGTAACTTTTTCCTCCAGATAATTTACTGTCGTGGTAAAATAGATATGATTTTCTGTCGATTTCAACAATGCTGTGGTGCGTCGTCCAACCCACAACCGGACTTAGAATTTCTCCCTGAAAAGTAAATGGACCGTAAGGATTGTCGCCGGTGGCATACACGAGTTTATGCGTTTCTCCTGTGGAATAGGAGAGGTAGTATTTGTTTAGATATTTGTGAACCCAGACTCCTTCAAAGAACCTCCGGTGCTGGTCGCCGGCCTTCAGAAGATTGCCGTTCTCATCCAGAATCTGAATGTCTTTTGGTGCTTCTGCCAGTTCTATCATATTGTTTTTCAGCAAAGCCATTTTGGGAAGAAGAGCGTTTTCGTCTTTGCCCAGTTCAGGATACTTTTCAGAATGTACATTATTTCTGTACTGATGAAGTTGTCCGCCTTTCAAACCTCCAAAATAGATATAATATTTGCCGTTGTCTTCCAAAACCTTAGGATCAATACTGTAAGTTCCTTTGACAGGTTCTTTTTCTGCTTTAAAGGGTCCCTCAGGATTTTTAGAACTTGCCACACCGATTCTGAAAATTCCGCTTTTATCTTTTGCCGGGAAATAGAAATAATAGTTTTTGCCTTTCTTTGCAATGTCAGGCGCCCAAAGCTGTTTCTCCGCCCACGGAATATCTTCAAGTTTTAAAATCATACCTTCATCTTTTGCTTTGTGAGAAGGAGATTCCAGACTCAAAACATGGTAGTCTTTCATGTTAAAATGCCCTCCGTTGTTGGCATCCGTCACTTCAGTCTGAATATCATGAGAAGGGTAAATGTAGATTTTATTATTAAAGACATGCACCGAAGGATCGGCAAAATATAAATCATTAAAAAGATAATTTGGGGCCTCCTGAGCATAAAAAATTTGTGAAAATATGATGAATGCAAAAATCTTCTTCATGGTTGGAAAGTTTTAATTATTTTAAAGAAAGGTTATTGATGAAAGCCAGTTTAATATGAGCAGCATCAACGAATTCAGAATGATTAAGGTCGATTTCTCTGTCGGTTTTTAATTTTTCAAAAAAGCTGATGATTTTTTCTTTGTTAATACTGTTTTCAATATAATGATTAAAAAACAGCTCAGAAGTTTCGTGATCGGCATGGCAAAGTAGAAAAGCAAGCGGAACTAAAGAATCTTCGCAGTAAGGGTTGAATTTTGTTCCTTTATTTTTTAGAAATTCAACAGCAGTTTCTTTAGCATCAAAGATTTTAAAAATTGGGAATACAAACTTTTGAATATTCTTCACAATTTCACTGATTGATTTTTCATGAGACAATCCTGCTAAATTCCATTTTTTCCAGGTTTGGAGTGGTGTAATATATCCGATGTGGTTGGCATAAATTAATCCGGTGCAAAATTCACTTTTGATATTTTCAATCTGCCATTTCTTTAGACTTTTAGAATAAATAGCCATACTGGGATTGATCATAATATGAGAAGAATGATTGTTGAAACCAGTCTGAAAGGTGAGTTCAAAGAAAATATCTTGATCCGATGCAACTTTTTTCAGCCGTCGCCCTTTTTCATAGATTTTAAAATCTCCAAGCTGATTGGCTATTTCATTACAGGAGTTTAAAAAAACAATTTTGGAATCCATTAATTTTTGTAAATGTCGGGGTGTTCAAACAAATATAGATTAAAATTTGATGAATAAAAAAAGGAGGCTTAAAAAAGCCTCCCGTATATTTAATTGAATAGATCCTTCACTTTATCAAAGAAAGTTTTTTCTTTTCCTGACGGTTCGGCTTCCATTTCACCACTGCTCATCATCTTTTCAAAGAAATCTTTTTGCTCTTTATTCAGTTTCTGAGGTGTCCACACATTAATGTGAATAAACATATCGCCTTTTCCGTAGCTGTCGATGCTTGGCAGACCTTTTCCGGCAAGTCTGAGGATTTTCCCCGACTGAGTTCCTGCATCAACGGTTATTTTAACTTTTCCCCCAACTGTAGGTATTTCCTTTTTTGTTCCCAATGCAGCTTCAGCAAAAGAAACATAAAGCTCCTGATGAAGATTGTCGCCTTCTCTTTTGATCGTCTGATCAACCTCTTCTTCTACAATCACCAAAAGATCACCGGGAACTCCGCCAAATGGTGCGTCATTACCTTTTCCTCTTACATTCAGCTGGATTCCGTCTCTGGCTCCCGCAGGAATGTTGATTGAAATTTCTTCTTCATCTTTTATCAAACCCTGTGCATTGGCTCCCGCAGGAATTTTATCGGCAACTTTCCCGATTCCCTGGCAGGTTCCACAAGTGGTTTGCGTCTGCATCTGTCCGAACATCGTGTTCATTACTTTCATCTGAACTCCGGCCCCGCCACAGGTAGGGCAGGTTTTAGACGTAGCACCTTCCGCCATCTTCATCTTTTTGACTTTGATGGTTTTCTGTGTTCCGTTCACCATTTCTTCAAGATTAAGCTTGATACGGATTCTGAGATTCGAACCTTTTACCTGCTGACGGCCACCGCCGCCACCGCCAAATCCGCCGAAACCACCACCGAAAATATCGCCAAACTGGCTGAAGATATCTTCCATATTCATTCCGCCGCCGCCGAAGCCGCCGCCTCCAAAACCGCCGGCACCGCTCATTCCTGCATGACCATATTGGTCGTAGCGCGCTTTCTTGTTGTCGTCGCTCAATACTTCATAGGCCTCTGCAGCTTCTTTGAATTTTTCTTCAGCTTCCTTGTCACCCGGATTTTTATCAGGGTGATATTTGATCGCCATTTTGCGGTACGCTTTCTTAATTTCGTCGGCTGATGCAGATTTGCTGATCTCAAGAACCTCGTAATAATCTCTTTTTGACATCTTTTCTATGGGTAATTGGCAATGGGTAATCAGCAATCAATATTGCTCATTACCCATTACTCATTTGCTTTTATTATTAATTTCCTGTTACTACTTTCGCGAATCTGATTACTTTTTCTCCCAAAGTATATCCTGTTTCGATTACGTCTACGATTTTTCCTTTCAGATCTTCAGACGGTGCAGGAATTTGTGTAATTGCCTCGTGATAATCTACATTGAAACTGTCTCCCGCTCTTACTTCCATGGCTTTAAGACCTTTCTCAGTAAGTTTGTTTTTAAATTTCTGATAGATCAGTTCAACACCCTGAAGTTCAGCTGCATTTTCATTTTTCGCAATTTCCTTGATCGCTCTTTCAAAATCATCCAAAACGCCAAGCATAGAAACCATCATTTCCTGATTGGCATACTGGAAGTACTCCATCTTTTCTTTTGATGTTCTCTTTTTATAATTTTCAAACTCAGCATAGAGACGAATGTAACGATCTTTTTCCTGTGCCAAAACTTCCTCTGCCGTCGGTTCTGCTGTCACATTTTCCTCAGAAACTTTTTCTTCCTGAACCTTTACTTCTTCCTGTTGATTGATGTTTTCTTCGTTGATATCCTGATTTTCCATATTTAAATAACTTTTACAAGGTGTTTTGACAAAGATTCTGCCAAAGAAAAAAAAGTGACAATTAGGCAGATGAGGAAGAGGCAAGGCAAAAGTAAAAAGAGCCGTAAAGAAAGAGCCAGATCAAAAGTATAAAGAATCAAGTTTAAAAATGCTGTTAAATCATAATTTTTTTTTTCTTATCTCAACCTCAACCCAAATCTCGCCGCGGGATCCCGAACTAAAATCTCAAACCTCAAATCTCAAATCTCATATCTCAAATCTCATATCTCAAACCTAAAATTTCAAATCATTTAGGAGCTAATCCGGCTATCCGCTGTATCTTTTTTGCAGCGGTCTCCTCTCCGTTCCGTCCGCCACAAAAAAGGATGCCGCTTCTATCCGGGCTAGTTTTGAAAGAAACAAGATTGTAAGAGCTATGTAAAAAGTATAAATAACCTTATTGGAAGAACCAAGTAAAAAGAGCCAAATTTTGAAATAAGCTATTAAATAATGATATTTTTTATCTCAACCTCAACCTTAACCTTAACCTCAGCCTCAACCTCAACCTTAACCTAATCCGTAAAAGTCTGGTACAAAAGATAAATATTGAGCACAATAATAATCACCGCAATAATCCAGACACAGGTTTTCAGAAATGGTTTATTAGCAAATTCTCCCATTTTTCCCTTGTCATTGGTAAACATAACCAAAGGAACAACAGCAAAACTCAACTGCATCGACAGAATTACCTGACTTAAAACCAGAAGATCAGTAGTTCCCTGTTCGCCATAAATTATTGCTACAATCAATGCCGGAATTACTGCGATCAATCTTGTGATCAGTCTTCTCAACCAGGGTTTTAACCTGATATTCAGAAAACCTTCCATTACGATTTGTCCTGCCAGAGTTCCCGTTAACGTTGAATTCTGTCCCGATGCCAAAAGCGCAATGGCAAAAACAATACTCGCCATCGAAGCTCCAAGGATTGGGGTGAGCATTTTGTAGGCGTCATGAATGTCTGCGACGTCTTTATTTCCGCTGGTGTGAAAGGTTGCAGCCGCCAGAATTAGAATTGCAGCATTAATGAAAAACGCCAAAATCAATGAAACTGAAGAGTCTAAAGTGGCAAATTTTATAGCTTCCTTCTTTCCTTCTTTAGTTCTGTCGTAATCGCGGGTCTGAACAATACTGCTGTGAAGATAAAGATTGTGAGGCATCACCGTTGCACCAAGAATTCCAATTGCAATGTACAGCATTGCCGGATTGCTGATGATCTCTTTTTTTGGAACGAGTCCTCCGAAAATTTCATTTAACGCAGGTTCTGAAATCACGAGTTCATAGACAAAACATCCGAGAATAATAAAAATGAGTCCGCCAACTATACTTTCAATCCAGCGGAAACCTTTTGCCTGAAGCAAAAGAATAATCAAAACATCAACAGTAGTAATCACAATTCCCCAGGTAAGCGGAATTCCAAAAAGTAAATTTAATGCAATTGCAGATCCGATGACCTCTGCCAGATCACATGCAGCAATGGCAATTTCACATAAAATCCAGAGCATAAAATTGGTCTTGGGACCATAATGATCGCGGCATGCCTGTGCCAAATCTCTTTCTGCAACAACACCCAGTTTTACTGAAAGATGCTGCAAAACCATCGCAAATATATTTGAAATCAGAATTACTGAGAGAAGGGTATAGCCAAACTGCGCACCACCGGCAATGTCTGTAGCCCAGTTTCCTGGATCCATATATCCCACAGCTACCATCAGACCAGGTCCGGCAAAGGCAAGGTATTTTCGCCAAAAACTTCCATTTTTGGGGATCTTAACGGAAGAGTAAACTTCGGGAAGAGAATGCATGGTTTTTTCTTTACGCCAAGCACTTTTTAATTTCAGATTCATATTTGTTAGAAATGACTAACAAATGTAATTAAATCTATACCAACTTAATCATATTTAAACAAAAAAATCCCAAAGATTTACTTCGGGATTTAATTTTTATTGATTCTAAAGAATTTATTTGGCGAATCTTACAGACATTTTTCTGTCAGTTGCTCTTTCAGAATCTGAAGCAGATGCATCTACTGTTGCAAATTTACTTCCATATCCTTCGGCTCCTAAAACCTGCGCACCAACGCCGTTTTTACCAAGCCAGTCTTTGATGAAGTTAGCTCTGGCTGTAGAAATTCTCACGTTAGTAGCTTCGTCACCGGTTTTGTCGGTATAACCTCCGATTTTAATTTTTGCATCAGGATAAGCTTTCAGGATAGCTACAAGATTATTCAGCTGACCTTCTGAGCCGGTCTCTAATTCAGATGAACTGTTCATTTTGAAATTCACATGGTCAAAATCATACCACTGATCTTTCAAAACAGCATCATCTGAGGCATTTTTATAGCCATCAGTTTTAAGAAAAGCAATCATCTGATCTTCCATTCCACCTTTGTAACCCATCAGCGCAACTCCGTTCAAATCGATGTTTTCGTCTGTGCGTGCTTCAGCTGGGGAGTTTGCAGAATCTCCGGTATAGGCATCAACGGTATCAGACCTGTTAACTGCGGTAGAATCATTTGCTGTTGTTGTAACTGTTGTTTCTTTTTTCTCACATTGTTTCCAGACAAAATATCCTGCAGCCAATAAAAGCAAAAGAGGAAGCAACCATTTCCAGATTGAGCCGCCTTCGCTGGTATTTCTGTCGGGAAAAGTGCCTCCGTCAGCTACACTTCTTGTTACTTCAACCTGAGGCTCAGCTTTGGGAGTGGTTGTTGCGGGATTTTCATTTCCGTCAAAACCATAACCTTTTGCCCAGTTTCCAAGATTTAATGAAGCTAAAGATAATCCTGCAGGCAATAAACCTGAAACAAGACCTTTCTGTTCATTCAAAAGATGTGAAATTCCTGATCTGTCGAGATTCTGATCCTGAGCATACTTTGCCACGGATCCTGCTGTAGCTCCGGTTACAAGATTTAAGAGTGATCCTGCGGAGTTGGAACTGATTCCTGCGTAGGTTGCTACAGAATTAATCAAAGTAGAAAGCTGTTCACCAAAAATACTTCTTAAAAGCGTGTTGATCCAGCTGTTTCCCTGTACGTTTGCACTGAGATTCGAAACAGAATCTCCGGAACCAGCTCCTGTAATGGAATCCAGTACTTCCGGTTTATCAGAATTGTTGGCCAGTCCACCTAAAACTGCCGGGAGAAGTCCGCCGACAGCTTTAGAAATTCCGGATTCACTTTCTCCCAGCTGTTGGGCTGTCTGCGATGTAAAAGCCGGTCCGAGCTGGCCTTTAATAAGATCAATTAGATTCAATGACATAATAATTTATTTTGTAGTTAATGTATTTTAAAATTAATAAAAAACTTTTCAATATTTTAATTTTAATTGAAAAATTTTGATTTAAAATAGGTTTTTAATATGATTTAAAGCTTTTTGTTGTGAAATATTCATTTTAAAATTCATCAGAATTCCCTTTACCTGAAAGCATTATCTATAAAGTTAGATATAAGATTTTTGAAGATTATTTTTTCTGTAGCATTTAAAAATTTCCGCACATCTACAATCCAACCTTTTTTGTCTGGAATTATTTTTTACCTGAAAATAATGCCCATGCAATCAGAACAGGCTGCATAAAAAGTCGTGCAAAACGTCTGGAATCTGTATCTAAAACGAAAGCATCTTTTCTGTTGAGGTATTGAGAAATATTTCCTGGAAATACAGCGGCGAAAAATGTTCCTGCAATGATTCCAGCGGGTTTCTGATATTTTTTCGGTGCTAAGATTAAGCCGGTTCCCAAAGCTATTTCTGCAATTCCGGAGTAAACAACGGTATCATCTTTTTTGAGCGGAACCCAATCGGGAACCTGCGCCTGAAATTCTTTGCGGGCAAACGTTAAATGTGCAATGCCTGCTGCAACGAGCATTCCGCCTAGAGCGATCTGTGCTATTTTTTGATTTTCCATAATATATTTTTGTGGGTTGTATGTAAAAAATCAACTTCAGTACCAAAAAGCAGATTGCTGTAAACAAAAAAAGACCGCCGTAGCGATCTTCTTTATATTTTGAAAGAATTTTTTTAATAAGCTTTTGCAAATAAAACTCTTCTAGCTGAAGGTTTTCCTGTAACCAAAGAAACACCTTCTTCCACATCATCATCTGAAGGAATACATCGGATCGTAGCCTTGGTTTCATTTTTAATCTGCTCTTCCTCTTCTGCTGTTCCGTCCCAGTGAGCGTAGATAAATCCGCCCTTTTCGTCTAAAACTTTTTTGAACTCTTCATAAGAATCTACCTTTGTAATATTATCTTTTCTGAAGTTTAAAGCCTTTTGGTATAGATCAGTCTGGATGGTTTTTAAAAGATTTTCAATGTGAGAATCCAAACCTTCGATAGAAACAGTTTCCTTTGTCAGATTATCGCGTCTTGCAATCTCTACAGATTTATTCTCAAGGTCTCTTGGTCCCATTGCAATTCTTACCGGAACTCCTTTCAGTTCGTATTCTGCAAATTTCCAGCCCGGTTTATTCTGAGTATCATTATCAAATTTTACCGAAATTCCTTTTGCCTTGAGTTTTGCCTGAATGTCTAAAGCGACCTCACTGATTTGAGCCAGTTGTTCTTCACCTTTAAAAATAGGAACAATCACCACCTGAATCGGTGCCAGAGTAGGAGGTAAAACCAAACCTAAGTCGTCAGAATGCGTCATGATCAAAGCACCCATCAAACGTGTGGATGTTCCCCATGAAGTTGCCCATGCGTGCTCTATTTTTCCTTCCTTGTTGGTGAATTTTACGTCAAATGCTTTCGCGAAATTCTGTCCTAAAAAGTGAGATGTTCCAGCCTGAAGAGCCTTTCCATCCTGCATTAATGCCTCGATGCAGTAAGTATCATCTGCACCTGCAAATCTTTCAGAAGGCGTTTTTACACCTTGAATAACCGGCATTGCCATAAAGTTTTCGGCAAAATCGGCATATACTTTATTCATTTTTTGAGCTTCTTCTACAGCTTCATCTTTCGTTGAGTGAGCGGTATGGCCTTCCTGCCACAGGAATTCTGCTGTTCTCAGAAACAGTCTCGTTCTCATTTCCCAACGTACTACGTTTGCCCATTGGTTGATCAGAATCGGAAGATCTCTGTAAGACTGAATCCAGTTTTTATAGGTGCTCCAGATGATGGCTTCAGAAGTTGGTCTTACGATAAGCTCTTCTTCAAGCTTAGCATCAGGATCAACAATCAGTTTCCCCGGATTGTCTGGATCATTTTTAAGTCTGTAATGGGTAACTACTGCGCATTCTTTTGCAAATCCTTCAGCATTTTTTTCTTCAGCCTCAAATAAACTTTTGGGCACAAAAAGAGGGAAGTAAGCATTCACGTGACCGGTCTCTTTAAATTTTTTGTCCATTTCGTCACGCATCTTCTCCCAGATGGCGTATCCGTACGGTTTTATCACCATACATCCACGAACTCCTGAGTTTTCTGCCAGATCAGCTTTTACAACAAGCTCATTATACCATTTGCTGTAATCATCGCTTCTTGAGGTAAGTTTTGCCATTATTTTATAGAATTTTTTTAACTTTTATTAATAATTGTAATCTAAAATAAAAAGTCTATTTTTGATTGAATTTTATACCGTTTATTTGGTATGTTTTTGGTACAGAATGCAAATATAATTTAAATAAAAAATTTTTACGTCATCATGAAAAGAAATATACATAAAAATTTGCTTGGGATTTTAAGGTCAAAGGGTATCCTGGCCATTTCCAGCGGATTACTTTTAGTTTCTTGCGGGGCTCAGATGGGTGGCTACAGCGAGACAGACGGGGTATACTACGATCCCAGCAAAGATACTTTACCTGAAGGGGTTATCGTAAATGAAGGTGGAAACAGAGTAGGAGAATATTACGATTATTATCAGCAGGATAATACTACAATCCAGAATGCTCAGGCAAACAATTATGAGCAAAGCAATCTTTACAATACCTGGAATACCAACTATGATCAGGGCGCAACAGATTCAGACTTTGGGAACTATGCAGGAAGCGAAACCAATTACTATGATAACTCATGGGGTTGGGGCGGCTGGGGCGGTCCCTGGGGAATGTACGGCGGCTACGGCGGTTGGGGCTGGGGCGGCGGCTGGGGCATGGGAATGTCTTTCGGCTGGGGCAACAGCTGGGGCTGGGGATACAGCCCGTGGGGTTGGAACAACGGCTGGGGCTGGGGTTCTGGCTGGGGAATGGGAATGTATAACCCTTACTGGGGCTGGGGTGGCTATCCTTATGGAGGATGGGGCGCCGGTTACTGGGGCGGAAACTACTACCAACCATATAACAGAAGAAGTGCGGCAAATGGTTATGGATTTACCAACAGGAATTCTAATATCGTAAGCAGAAATACTGCTCCGGGATATGGATTCAGAAATTCAAACAGTTCAGGCTTCAGAAATTCCAACAGTTCAGGTTTTAGAAACTCTAATAATTCCGGTTTCAGAAACCAGGGGAATTCAGGTTTCAGAAATCAGGGACAGGGTGGATTTAGAAATAATAATGGTGTAAGACCGCAATCCGGTTACAACAGACCTCAGGGTCAGGGTGGTTTCAGAAACAACAGTGGTACAAGACCTAATTATAATCAATCTCAACCCCGTTATAATAACCAGAATAACAATGGAGGCTTCAGAAATGAGTCAACACCGAGATCCAACGGCGGATGGACATCACCAAGTAACGGTGGCGGCTTCAGAGGAGGCGGCGGTTCTACCGGAGGCGGCGGTGGCTTCAGAGGCGGCGGCGGTGGCGGCGGTTTCCGTGGAGGCAGATAGAAATTAAGTTTCAACATATTCTAAAAATAATAATGTTAAAAAAATCTTTAGTTATAATGAGCATTTCTGCGGCCTTCTTCGTACAGGCGCAGGATGTTTCATTGATCAGAAACACGTTGGACGTGTATTCGAATTCTCAGATTGGAGGTTCGGCAAGGTTTAATGCGATGGGAGGATCGAACGGTGCTTTAGGAGGTGATGCCAACGCATTGCTTACCAACCCGGCAGGTTTAGGTGTTGCCATTTCCGGAGAAGTATCAGGAACGCTTTCTGTGATGTCTAATAAGAATACATCAAATTATGCAGGTTCTTCTTTTGGATACAAAGTGAATAATGCAGATTTAGGGAATGTAGGTGGTGTGATGACTTTCCAGCTGATGACAGAAAGCGCGTGGAAGTTTGTTAATATTGGTGTGAATTTTTCAAACCAATCCCTTGACAATTACATTGAAACTCCCGGGAACACTAATGTAGTTTATGACTTTGATGCAACCAACAGTTCAGCGTTGGCAAGACATGCATACGACAGATACGGAACTTTGTCTAAAACAAGTTTCGGTGTCGGTGCCAACTATAATCACAGCCTTTACATAGGTATGGGTCTGAATTTCTCTAATGTTTCTCTTGATCAGTCTGATACAGCAGCCTTTCAATCTTTGGAGAATGGTAGCGTAGATTATTTCAGCAAACAGAATACACCTTATTTTGAAAGATCTTCAGGTTTTTCTGCCTCTTTAGGGGTTATTGGAAAATTGGGACGTAATTTCAGATTGGGGGCGTCACTTGAAACTCCTACGTTTTGGGATATAGACAGAAGTTATAATTTCTATAATGATCCTCAGCTTGGCGATGATTATGCGGTTGAAAACAGAAGGCTGACTTCTCCTATGAAGGCTACTGTGAGTGCAGCATTTGTGGCCAATAAAAATTTCTCGATAAATCTTGACGGTACTTTGGGGTTGACGAAGCCAACTTATAAAGAATACGGCGGAGCAGAAGTACAGCTAAATGATTTCTTTGATGAAAATCAAAAAACCATGGCTGAAGTTAAATTAGGAGCTGAATACAGGGTTAAGCAATTCAGACTGAGAGGTGGTTATGCGTATACTTCAAGTCCATTTGACGCGCTTACCGTAAGTAGATTTGCAAACAATGGAGATGTAGCAGATCAGTCTTACAACAATATGATTTTAAGTGACAGAAACGCTTTGTCATTTGGTTTAGGATATGATTTCAAATCTTTCTATATTGATGCAACGTACCAGAATATCAGTTCGAAATTCAACAATCCTTTCCTTTACGGTGAAGTAGGTGGCGGATTGGAAGATGGTTATTATTCGCCTTCCCGATTGATCAGCAGCTCGACTTTTGTGGTGTCTGATGTGAAAAATGTGATCAATAACTTTTACTTAACATTCGGCTGGAAGTTTTAAAATCCAATCAGTTGATGATATAAAAAGAGCTCTGCAGTATTACTGCAGAGCTCTTTGTTTTATTAATTTTAATCAAAATATTAATGGTGGTGATCATGACTGTGAAATAAATGCATGATCAAAGCTAAAGAAACTCCCACAATCACAAGCCCGATTTTAGACCAGTCAATATTGTGGTTTTTATTGCTTTCAAATATAATGACTGATGAAATGTGAAGGAAAATACCGCCAACTATTGCTAAAAAGTAAGGTTGCCAGTTTGGATTAAAATAATTTCCTAAAAACATTCCGAATGGCGATGCTAAAGCAAATAAAGCCACAATCAGCATCGAAGGGTAAGACATTTTTGATCCTTTTCTGTTGAATAAAAATGCCCCCAGAATAAATGAAATCGGAAGATTGTGAAAAACAATTCCCATCAGATAAGGAGAAAACGGATTCGTTTCATTGGCCAAAGGAATTCCTTCAATAAAAGCGTGGATGAAAAGTCCGACCATCAAAGCCATCGGAAGAACTGTGCTGTCGTTATGATGATGAAAGTGACCGTGCTCAAAACCTTTAGTTAAAGCCTCTAAAATCATTTGTAACAGAACACCGCCGATTATAAAAATCCCGAGATTAATTCCGGATTCATTGTGATGATGATAGACTTCAGGAAAGACTTCATTGAGACAGATTGTTATCAGAAATCCTGCACTTAAAATAAGCAGATTTTTAGAGAACTTCTCTGTCTGTCCGAAATATTTACCCAGAAACACACCGGCAAGAACACTTAAAATAAGTAAAATGACAATCATATTAAATAAATAGGGGTGATAAACAATATAAAACTATGAGTAGATTTATACTTATTAAAATAAGATGTATTCTAAAAATTATTTTATTTTCAAACAATATTTTCCTGATAATAATTAAAAGTATTCCGGTTATTAACAGCAAACCAGAAATGACAAACGGCAACGGAGGAGTGTGACTGTGAAAATATCCTGATTCAATTCCAGCGTAGATTGAAAGTAAGGTTGCTATCGTAAATATAACAATGGTCTTCATTCCCGAACTTTTTACTTCTAATTACTTCTTTCGAAATAAATTAATACATCTCGGTGAAACTTCTGCGTCAAAATCATTCAGCTGATAATCGCCCCAGATTTTCACCCGCTCAAAACTATTGTCCTCAGCGTATTTTTGTATTGAATCTGGTGTATGCAGTTTTACTTTTTCGAAGAAATTAAAATCCTGTCCGTCAGCAGTAAATTTAATTTCTTTTACAATATGTTGATTTTCAATTTTCTTAAGAATTTTAAAATCAATTCCGCCACGGTGAATTTCAGCTTCAGATACCATTTTATTTCTGACGTAATTTTCATTTAAATAATCTAAAACGAAATATCCGTCAGTTTTCAAAACATCAGAAACAGATTTAAATACTTTTCGGTCATCGTCTTCAGAATCAAAATATCCAAAACTTGTAAACAGATTAAAAACAGCATCTACAGGCTGATGGTTTACTTTGTCACGCATATCGTGAACAGCGAACTGGAGGTTTTCATTTTCAAACTGTCTGTTGTGTGCAATACTTTTTTTAGAAAGATCAAGACCCAAAACTCTGTAACCCAATTTGTTTAAGAAAACAGAATGTCTTCCCTTTCCACAGGCGAGATCAATAATTTCTGAATTTTTTGGGAGTTGCAGCTCGGCAGTCAGCTGAGTGATAAAATTTTCTGCTTCAGTATAATCTCTGTTGCTGTAGAGAATATGATAATAAGGTGTGTCAAACCAAGATTCAAACCATTCCATCGTGCAAAAATAAGGATTTTTGTTGGATGCGGGATGTAAGATGCCAGATGTTTATTTACCAGTATTAAAATTATAAATAATCTGTTGGTGATGAAATATGTTCTGAGATTACACATTTTTTATTTTCATCCCGCATCAAACATCCAACACCCAGCAAAAATTACCTATTTTTGCAAAATGAATACAGAAAATTTAAAAATACAGATAAAAACTTTTTTCGGACTTGAGCAGGTGCTTTTTGAGGAGATCAAAAAACTTGGCGGTGCCAATGTTGAGCTTAAAAACCGGGCTGTAAACTGCGAAGGAGATCTTGGATTTTTATATAAAATAAATTATTCTGCCCGTACAGCCCTGAAAATTCTGGTGCCGATTTATGAATTTAAAGCCTTTAATCAACATCAGTTTTATAACAAACTTTCGCAGTTTCCATGGGAAGATTTCCTGGATGTAGACCAGACTTTTGCGATCGATTCTACTGTGAATTCTGAAACATTCAAACATTCTCAGTTCGTTACTCTGAAGATGAAGGATGCGATTGTAGATTATTTTCAGGAAAAATTTAAGAAAAGACCCAATATCGAAACCAGAAGTCCGGAAATCAAATTTCACCTGCACATCGACAGAGAACTGGTGACGATATCAATGGATTCATCGGGTGATGCTCTGTTTAAAAGAGGTTACAGAAGAGAGCAGGGCGAAGCGCCCATCAATGAAGTTTTGGCAAGTGGAATGTTACAGTTGGCTGGCTGGGACGGAAAAGGAAATTTTCTTGATCCGATGTGTGGTTCGGGAACTATTCTTATTGAGGCGGCAATGATTGCACTCGATCTTCCGGCTCAGATTTTCAGAAAGAGATTTGCTTTCCAGAACTGGAATAATTATGATGCCGATTTGTTCGCAAAAATAAAAGAGGTCAGAATCAACCGTGTGAGAGAATTTACCGGAAAGATTGTTGGTTACGATTTAGACGGACGAATGCTGAATGCCGCAAGAACAAACATAGAATCTGCCGAAATGGAAGACATCATCGATGTGAGAAGACAGGATTTCTTTGAGTCCAAGAAAGATTTATTCCCATTGCTGATGGTTTTCAATCCGCCTTATGATGAGAGAATTTCGATTAATGATGATGATTTCTATAAAAAAATTGGTGATACATTTAAAAGCAGCTATCCTAATACGTTAGCATGGCTGATCTCTTCAGATTTGGATGCTCCAAAGAAAATCGGATTAAGACCTTCAAGAAAAATCAAATTGTTCAACGGTAAACTGGAAACGAGATTTTTGCAGTACGAAATGTATGAAGGGACGAAGAAGGTGCATAAACTGGAAAATAGAGAAGAATAAATATGCCTTTTGATTTCTTTGATGGTTTAGGTTTTCTTGCAGATTTATTGAGTGTAGATTTGTCTTTTAAATCTTCTTTAAATACTGAAAAGAACAGTAAATATTCAGAAAAATCAAAATATACTACAGAAATATGGAGTGGAAGCTTTCTTGTGATGGCTTCCGTTTTCTATTTTATTGTTTTTAAAAATCCTATGCCTGAAGAAAATACACAGACTTTGCTAATCTGTATTCTCGCTAGCTTTTTGCTTTCTTTTATTGTGTTTTTCTGCCTTTATCATCTTGGGCTTTTTTATTTTAAGAATTTGTCTAAACTTTTATTATTCAGCATCTCTTTAATTTTACTTAATATCTCAATCGTTTTAATTGTTTATTTTAAACTTATTCTATCTGACAATTAAAAGCACAAATTATTCAAAAATACATTGAGATTTCTTTTCAAATCTTTAATTTTGAAAAATGTTCAGTCAAAAACCCACACTTTCCATTATTGTCGCCATTTTTAACCGAAAAGACGAGCTTTTCGAGCTTCTCAATTCTTTAAATGCACAGACTGATAAAGATTTTGAAGTCATTATCGTAGACGACGGTTCTTTGATTGATCTGAAACCGACAGTTCATCAGTTTGAAGATATTTTAACGGTGAAATATTTTAGAAAGGACAATTCGGGACCTGGGCTGTCGAGAAATTACGGCTCAAAAAGAGCTTCTAACGAATGGTTGGTTTTTGTAGACAGTGATGTGATTGTAGAATCAGATTACATTGAAAGTATTAAAAAAAGTATTGCAGAAATTCCGTGTGATGCTTTTGGTGGTGCAGACAAAGCGCATAAAGGTTTCAACCTTATGCAGAAGGCCATTTCTTATTCTATGACTTCCATTTTTACGACTGGCGGAATCAGAGGGAATAAAAAAGCGGTTTCAAAGTTTCAACCCAGAAGCTTTAATATGGGTGTGAAGAAAGAAGTTTTCGTAAAAGTGGGCGGTTTTTCTGAAATGAGAATCGGTGAAGATCCGGACTTGTCGATGACACTTTGGGAAAACGGTTTTACCACTGCTTTTTTTGATAATATTGCTGTTTATCATAAAAGGAGAGTTGACTTTGGTAAATTCTCAAAACAGGTGTATCAGTTTGGTTGTGCGAGACCAATTCTGAATCAGAGACATCCAAAATATGTGAAAATATCGTTTGCATTTCCGACGCTGTTCTTTTTGGGATATATTTTAGGTGTTGTAGAAAATTTTGTTTTGGGCAGAGGGATTATTCTTGCTTTCTATGGCATCTATACTTTTATGGTTTTAATTCATGCACTGATTGTCACAAAAAATATTGCTATCGCCGGAATGGCGGTTATTTCTACCTACATACAGATGTTCTCGTACGGTTACGGATTTTTAAAATCATGGATTTTACTTAATATTTTAAAGAAGAAACCTGAAGACGCTTTCCCGAAGCATTTCCATAAAAATTAAACGAGAATTCCATTTTTAGATGTAATCGGATCCGGAAGTTCAGTTTCGCCTGTCATTTGAAGAAGGTCAATCTCAATAGTTCTGCAAATAGAAAGCATCGGAATATCAAACATCAGTCCTTCAAACGGGTTTTCAGAATAGTCTCCTACGAGCTCCATAATAATATAAATCCATCCGATTGTGATACAAAATGGGATGGAAGCCCAGATTCCCCAGTCTCCCAATTTTGAAAATTCACTTACCAATCCCAAAGGAAGAAGCATGATAAAAATGATGTTGAAGATAAATGCGGTGCTGGCAAACTGCCTTGGAAGCGGGAATTTTTTGATTCTTTCCGCCTGTCCCTGCAACGTGTAAAACTCAGTGAGACAATCCTGCAACTGCATCTGATTGAAGTCTGAAATTGCATTCATGTTTTTAAGTTCATTAATATCTTTTCCCTGTTGAGAGACAAGATAAGTAGCAAAATTTTTGTAGTGAGACTGCAGTTCACATTCTTCTTCAGACAAATATTTGTTTAGAAAAATCGGTGTTCTGCCATAATCTGAAAATCCTGCCCTGATCAATCTGTTTCTCTTCAGATCCGTATTTTTGATCTTGTCTTCTTCGTCTTTGATGTGTTCCCATTCTGCAGGGATAAGACTTTGTTCACGGAAAGCATACAGCCAAGCAATATGACGGTACACAATTTTTTTTCTGCGTTCTTCCAGATCAAATTTTCCTACCTCTTCATTATTGGTATCAAAAGCGTAGACCATCGCGGCAAAAGATCTGCTTGTATTGACGATACCTCCCCATATTTTTCTCGCTTCCCAAAGTCTGTCGTAAGCCTGATTGTTTTTAAAACCAACCAGAAAAGCCTCTGCTGTACCAATTAATGCCACAGGAACCCATGGAATAATCATCCAGTCCCAATGATACACGTGAAAAAGTATAGCGATTAATGTACACCAGCAGGAAATGATGATTAAATGAAATCCTGATAGGTTGAGAACCTTTTTGTAGTTGACGTATTTTGTCGTGATCATTTGTATATCGTAGTTTGTACAGCCAAGTTAACAAAAACCGTACAAAAAAACCTCTAAAAATAATTCAGAGGTTTTAATTTTTAATATTTCAACATTTCGTCGATTTTCTTGGTAAGCTTTTCAGCATTGGGAAGCATTTCTTTTTCTAAAATTAAATTAATCGGAACTGCCGGAGTATCCAGCGATCCCATCGTTTCAACCGGAGCGTCAAGATATTTGAAACAGTTCTTAGAAATACGGTGTGCGAAGGCTTCAGCAAATGAATTATTGAGTTGTTCTTCAGTTAAAACAATACATTTTCCATGTGCTTTTACTCTTTCAAAAATCAGTTCTTCATCCAGAGGAATGATGGTTCTCAAATCGATTACTTCCACTTTTCCACCGAAGTTTTTCACGGCTTCTTTTGCCCAGTAAACTCCCATTCCGTAAGTGATTACGACAACCGTGTTTCCTTTTTTTATTTCATTTTCGTCAGCTTCAATTACGATTTTTCCTTTTCCGAAAGGTAAAATATAATCTTCAGCCGGCTCGATGGTTTTTGCATCTTCAGTTCCGGGAACTTTGCTCCAGTAAAGACCTTTATGCTCCAGCATCACAACTGGATTTGGATCGTAATAAGCTGCTTTCAGTAAACCTTTAAAATCGGCTGCGTTGCTTGGATAAGCGATTTTTATTCCTTTAATATTGGCTAAAATACTTTCAACACTTCCGCTGTGGTAAGGTCCGCCACCGCCATAAGCTCCAATCGGAACTCTGATAATATTGCTGACAGGAAATTTCCCGTTGCTTAAATAATTTGATTTTGAAATCTCAGTAATCAACTGATTGATCCCCGGATAAATATAATCGGCAAACTGAACTTCAACAATTGGCTTTAAACCAACTGCACTCATTCCCGTCGTAGAACCGATGATATATGCTTCCTGAATTGCTGTATTGAAAACTCTTTTGCTTCCAAATTTCTTCCCTAAAGTCACTGTCTCACGGAAAACACCGCCAATTCTTTCGCCAACATCCTGTCCGTACAGTAGTGCTTCGGGATGTTTCCACATAATCTCCTGAATGGCATGAATGGCTGCGTCCACCATTACGATTTTCTCGCCTCCTTCCGGTTCGCGGGTTCCCACTTCTTCCATAATCGGAGTCGGTGCGAAAATATGCTGCATTACGGTTTCAGGCTTTGGATCTTCGGCTTTTTGAGCTCTTTCGAAGGCTTCCTCAGCTTCCAGTCTTGCTTTTTTGGTAATCTGCTTTAATAATTCTTCGTCTGTACCAGATTCCAGTAACTGATTTCTCAGAATTTCTCCCGGATCTTTTGCTCTGTGTTTGGTCAAATCTTCCTCGTCTCTGTAGAATTCTCTTCGAACTCCGGAAGTATGGTGACCAATTAAAACGGTTTTTGCACAAACTACCAAAGGCTTTCTCTCAGTTCTTACAAAGTCGACCGCTTTTTTCATTACTTCAAAACTTTGAGTAAAATCGGTTCCGTCAACTCTCATTCTTCCCAAACCTTCAAAACCTGCCACAAAATCATAGGCATCTACAGTTCTCGCTTCTTCTTTGGTCACAGAAATTCCCCATTCATTATCCTGAACCAGGAAAATAATTGGCAATTGGTGTAACGCTGCAAACTGAAGTGCTTCACTCACTTCTCCTTCCGTCACAGAATTGTCTCCCAAACTGCAGACAACGACAGGATTATTTTCAAATTCCTCCAGTTTAAAATCCTCAATATATTTGATTCCCTGCGCAACTCCTGTTGTAGGAATGGTCTGCATTCCGGTTGCTGAACTCTGGTGAATCATCTTCGGCATATTTTCGTTTCTGCTCGAAGGATGGGAATAATACGATCTTCCACCCGAAAAAGGGTCTTCGGCTTTTGCCAACAATTGAAGCATCAACTGATAAGGCTCAAAACCAATTCCCAACAAAATACTTTCGTCTCTGTAGTATGGAGAAACCCAGTCTTCTTTTTTCAACTGATAAGCCGTCGCCAACTGAATGGCTTCATGACCTCTCGAAGTACTGTGTACATATTTGCAAACATTTCTGTTTTCCTCATAGATATCTGCCATTGCTTTGGCAAGCATCATGTGGTTGTAAGCTTTAAGTAAAATATCCTGTGAAACTTTTTCGTGAAGTGTATTTTCCATAGAAGACAAAGATAAACATATTTTAGATTTTTGAAAATTATTGCCTAACAATTGATAGGTTGATTGTGTTAGAGCCTGTTTAAATTTCATCAAAATTAATTTCCCAGATCCTAAAGGGAGTTAATTTTGATGAAATTTTTAAGGCATTTTTCCACCCTTAGGGTTGGGGAAAAGAAAAATGCCTTGAAAATTTGTTTTTTAATCATTTTTAGACAGGTTCTAATACTTTAAAAAATGTTAATAAAAGTTTTCACAAAAAAATTGACAAAGCTCAAAAATTGCAGTCAAATTTTATCTACCTACGATTTTAGCAGCAATTATGGTTGGTTGTCTAAAAAATACATTCTTATATTTTCTAAATGTTTTCGAAGCAAATAAAATTATAAAAGATAATTTTTTTAATATTTAAAAATAACAATTCTTAGCTCTCAATGTTAGTAAATCACCGAAGATTCCCAAACCCGAAATTGTGAAAAAGACCAAAATTTACACTAACTTTACATTCTTTTTTAAATAAAAGTCAGACAGAATTTATGTATTTAGTTTTTGACACAGAAACCACAGGTTTACCAAAAAATTTCAACGCACCGCTTTCAGATTCAGATAACTGGCCAAGAATGGTTCAGATTGCATGGCAGTTGCATGATGATAACGGGCAGTTAATTGAAAACCAGGATTATATAATTAAACCGGAAGGTTACGATATCCCATTTAATGCTGCAAGAATTCACGGAATTACAACGAAGATTGCCAATGAAGAAGGTCGTGATTTGCAGGAAATATTAGAGGAATTTTCTAAAGTTTTAGCAAGAGTACGGGTTGTATCCGGGCACAATGTGGAGTTTGATTACAACATTGTAGGCGCAGAATTTTTCAGAAAAAATATTCAGGATAATCTTCAGGTAAAGCCAAAAGCAGATACGATGATTCTGGGAACAGATTATTGTCAGCTTGGCGGTGGCAAAGGTGGAAGATATAAGTCTCCGAAACTGGAAGAGTTATATGAAAAATTATACGGTCATAAATTTGATGAAGCCCACAACGCTGCAGCCGACGTGAATGCCACGGCTCAGGTTTTTTTCGAAATGATGCGTATCGGAATTATTCCGGCTGAGGTATTAAAAACTTCGGAAGATCAGTTAGCGTATTTTAAAACTTTACATCCGAATCCGATCAAACCTTTTGGAATCATTATCAGAAGGCAGGTTGCAGATTTCAACAACAAGAAAAAGCAGTCTGATGTCGGAAGTATTGATGAC
Source organism: Chryseobacterium sp. Leaf394 (assembly GCF_001424105.1). Classification (GTDB taxonomy): domain Bacteria; phylum Bacteroidota; class Bacteroidia; order Flavobacteriales; family Weeksellaceae; genus Chryseobacterium. The sequence continues at coordinate 341,249 of NZ_LMQH01000011.1, forward strand.
ATTGAATTAGGAAGATATTTTAATTTCGATAACAAAAGTGTTTTCTCAACACTTACGGCGACTTCCAGCATTAATGATTTAATTAAAAAAGCAACAGACGAAAATTTTCCTGCGGTCGGTATAGTCGATTTGGGGAATATGATGGGCGCTTTTAAATTTGTTTCCGCTGTTGAATCTGCCAATTCGGACCGTTCAAAAAAACATAAAGAGTTTTTAGCCAAAAAACAGGAAGCAGAAGAAAATGGGACGGAGTTTAATGAAACGGAACCGGTTTCAGAACCTTTAATTCCAGTTGTGGGATGTGAATTTTATATTTCAGACCGATACGAACAGAAGCAGTTTACCAAAGATGATCCCGACAGAAGAACGCAGGTGGTTTTGCTGGCAAAAGATTTTAATGGGTATAAAAATTTAGCTAAACTTTCCAGTATTGGTTTCCTCAAAGGATTTTATTTCGGTGTTCCAAGGATCAGCCGTGAAGTGATTGCTGAATATAAAGAAGGATTAATCGCTCTGACTTCCGGGATCAACGGAGATATTCCCGATGCAATTTTAAATACGGGAGAACAGAAAGGGGAGGAGCTTTTCAGATGGTGGAAAGAAACTTTCGAAGATGATTTTTATGTTCAGATTCAGAATCATAAACTGCCTGAAGAAGAGCACTTGAATGATGTTTTACTGCATTTCGCAGATAAATATGACGTGAAGATCTTGGCACAAAATCAAACCTACTACACCAATAAAGACGACTCCAATATTCAGGATATTGTAAGCTGTATTAAAGACGGTGAAAAACTTACAACGCCAGTCGGAAAAGGTTTTGGGAAACGGAGAGGATTGGCTGCGGGAGAATATTATATTAAAAATGCCCACGAAATCAAGGAAGCTTTTCTGAACTATCCTGATGCGTTTGATGCTTACGAAGAGTTTACAGGAAAATTCAGTCCTTATACCTTAAAAAGAGATGTTCTTCTTCCAAAATTTGATATTCCGGAACAGTTTATTCACGCTGAGGACGAAATTGATGGCGGAAAACGCGGTGAAATGGCTTATCTCACTCACTTAACGTATGAAGGAGCCAAAAAAAGATATGTTGAAACGGGAATTACTCCTGAAATCAAAGAACGCCTGGACTTCGAACTTGAAGTCGTTGCCAACACCGGTTATCCCGGCTACTTCCTGATTGTGCAGGATTTCTGTAACGAAGCCCGAAAAATGGGCGTTTGGGTTGGTCCGGGCCGTGGTTCTGCGGCAGGTTCTGCTGTTGCCTACTGTACTGGAATTACCAACGTTGACCCAATCAAATACGACTTACTTTTCGAGAGATTCCTGAATCCTGAAAGGGTTTCCATGCCTGATATTGATATCGATTTTGATGATGAAGGCCGTGATAAAATCATTAAATGGGTAGTTGAAAAGTACGGTAAAAATCAGGTAGCGCAGATTATCACGTACTCTGTTTTGGGTGGAAAATCGGCTATTAAAGATGCCGGAAGGGTTTTAGATTTACCGATTCCGGATACCAACAATATTGCGAAATTAATTCCTCCAAGTCCGGGAATGAATATTGCTAAAGCTCTATCGAAATATGATAAACTGAAGCCTGAAGATCAGCAGCTCGTCGACGAGATGAAATATGTTCTGAATACACCGGATGATGCACGCCACGATGTTTTGGCGAGTGCTAAAAAGATGGAAGGCTGTATCAGGAATACCGGAATTCACGCCTGTGGTGTAATTATTACGCCTGAAGATGTGAGTAACATTATTCCGGTGACGATTGCTGCAAAAGATGCTGATATTTTGGTGTCGCAGTTCGATAACTCGGTGGCGGAAAGTGCAGGTCTTCTGAAAATGGACTTTTTAGGTTTGAGAACTTTAACAATCATAAAAGATGCTTTAAAAATAGTTAAAGCGAGACATGGAATTGATATTGATCCGGATTTAATTCCACTCGAAGATGCTAAAACTTATCAGTTATTTAAAGAAGGACGCACGGTTGGGATTTTCCAGTATGAAAGTCCGGGAATGCAGAAGTACATGCGTGAACTGAAGCCTACGGTTTTTGCCGATTTGATTGCCATGAACGCCCTGTACAGACCGGGACCGATTAAATATATTCCAAACTTTATCAACAGAAAACACGGAATCGAAGAAATTGTTTACGATTTACCAGAAACCGAAGAATATTTAAAGGAAACCTACGGAATTACCGTTTATCAGGAGCAGGTAATGCTTTTATCTCAAAAATTAGCCAATTTCACAAAAGGTGAAGCCGATACTTTGAGAAAAGCGATGGGTAAGAAGCAGATTGAAGTTCTGAATAAAATGTACCCGAAGTTCATCGAAGGCGGACGGAAAAACAATCTTGATGAAGGTCCGCTGGAAAAAATCTGGAACGACTGGAAAGCATTTGCTGAATATGCTTTCAACAAATCTCACTCCACCTGTTATGCGTTTATTGCGTATCAGACAGCGTATTTGAAAGCGAATTATCCCGCCGAATATATGGCAAGTGTGATGAGCAATAACATCAACAATACAGAATCGATCACGATGTTCATGGAAGACTGTAAAAGTATGGGTGTTGATGTTTTGGGGCCTGATGTCAACGAATCTCATTACAAATTTTCAGTAAACGAAAAAGGTCAGATCCGTTTTGGTCTTGGAGCTATTAAAGGAATAGGCGAGGGGCCAAGTGAAGGAATTACGAAGGAAAGAGCCAATGGAAGATTTAAAAATATTTACGATTTCTTCGAAAGAATTCTGCCTTCTCAGATGAATAAAAGAGTTGCAGAAAGTTTGGTTGTGGCAGGAGCTTTTGATGAACTGGATTCTTTCCACAGAGGTCAGTATTTTGACATTGATATGGCCGGAAGAACGAATCTTGAAAGATTAATAAGATATGGACAAAGCTTTCAGGAAAGCAAAAACGAGATGGAAAACTCTCTTTTTGCAGATTTTGCTGAGGAAGTTCAGATTGAACAGCCCAAGCTGGCGCCATGTCCGGAATGGCCGAATATGCATAAACTGAACAAGGAAAAAGAAACCATTGGCTTCTATCTTTCTGCGCATCCGCTGGATGAGTTTAAATTTCAGTATCAGTTTATGCAGGGAAGTTTATCTAAAAAAGCTGTCCTGGAAAAAGACGAAGAAGCAAAAGTAGTTACTGATGAAGTTCCTATTCTTGAAAAAGATTCCGTGGATGAGGTGGCAGATTTAATTGAAATTGTTTCTGACGATATTGTAGCCGGTGAAGAGGAAGAAATCATTGAGGAAGTAACAAAAAAAGCAGAGCCAAAAGGAGTTTTTGGATTTTTAAATCTGGATGAGGTAGATGCTTACAAAGAGATCGCTTTTGCCAATAAACAGGAAGAACTGTTTGAAGAGAAGAAAAAAGACTGGAAAACCATTCAGAAAGAACGGGAAAACGGTGGTGGAGGAAAAGAGTACACGGTTGCCGGTCTGATAACGGAGTATGTTGTAAAAGATGGTTTCCGAAGTGGTGAAAAAGTAGCCTTCCTTACTTTGGAAGATTATTCAGGATCTTACTCGTTCCGATTAGGCGACCGGGATTATATGAAACTGAAAGAAAAGCTCGAAGTTCAGCGTTTTGTGATTTTAAAAATAAAATTTGCCCAGGTAAAAGACGGAAGAGTATTTGTAAATGTAAATGATGTAATTGAACTGCAGGAAGCATTTGAAAAGTTTGCAAAGAGCATTTCTTTGGTCATGGATGTGATGGATTTCCGGCCTGAGGATTTAAGTTTTTTCAGAAATATTCTTGAACGTAATCCAGGAAGTCAAAAATTAAAGTTTTATATCAAGGATGTGGATGATGATCTTCAGGTGCAGCATATTGAAGTGCAGTCGGCAAGACATCAGGTCAATTTAAACGGTGATTTAATAAAAAATATTCAGCTTATGAATAAATACGAATTTTATCTTAATTAATTGGGAGGAATATGATGATTATAAAGTGGCTTTTGGTCACTTTTTTTTATTTTTTAATGTTTGGTTACCATTATCTTATAATTTTTTTTGGAAAATAATTTTATTCCTGATCGGAATTTGTTTAATGGAATGGTTAATTAGTATAATGATTTAATAGACTAATAAACAAGATGTTAGAGAAGGTAAATTAAAAATTAACAATTTGTTAAATTAAATGTTTGTTTGAGTATAGATAAAAATAACCTTTATATTATGTTAAATAGTTAAATAATTAAAATAATTTAACAGATATTAATAAAAAAAAATTAGATTTACAGAATGTTTTTTAAATAATTAAAGTATGAAAAAAATTTTATCAACGTGTCTCATATTGCTCTGGGGAGTGATTTCAGCACAGATTGTTGTAAATGAAAGTTTTGAAGGAACTTCGCTTCCTTCTGGCTGGTCTTCAAGTTCCTCAGCCTACCAGACTTTTGGTACGAACGCAGGAGCTGTTTGTGCCGGAGCGAAATCTCTCAACTACAACCTATGGTCGTCGGCGACAACATGGAATGTTACTTATTCCTCATCAACGCCTAGTAATGGAGAATTAACTTATTCTTTTAAGTATTTATCTAAACCTTTTGATGCAAGTACATCAATCAGTGGAAATGTGTCGGCTGATTATTCTGTCAATGGAGGTACGACTTGGGTTACAATAATGCCGGCAGTAACTATTAGTGGAACATCAGCGATTCCATGCACTACTGTATCTGGGACAATTCCTGCTGGGACAATTCCTGCTGGTTCTAATTTTAGATTTCGTCTAAAAGCCGCTCGTACTTCACCTGGTGACTTTTTTGTAGGATTTGATGATGTTCAGTTATCTCAACCTATTACAGCAGCTCCTTCTTGTACCACTGTTTCAGCACCTGTAGCTAATGCTACCGGAGTCTCATTGACGCCTACTTTTACATGGGCAGCAGCCGGAGGTGCAAATAGTTATGTCTTAAGTTTAGGTACCAGCCCTGGAGCATCTGATATTATCAGTAATTTAAATGTTGGTAATGTTACATCATATCCTGTTTCTGCATCTTCTCCACTGTCATATCAAACTCAATATTATTTGAAAGTTACTCCGCAAAATAATATTGGTTCTGCTTCTGGCTGTACAGAGACTGCCTTCACTACTCTAAATATCCCTTGTCCTTCTGTCAGCTTACCCTCTTCTACTGCGACAGCGGTGTCTACCTTACCTACTTTTTCTTGGTCGGCGGTCGCTGGGGCGTCTGGATATAGAATTTCTTTAGGTACTACTTCTGGCGGGACTGATGTTTTGAGCAATGTTGATTTAGGTAATGTAACTGAGTATACCTATAGTGGGCCTGCTTTGAATGTGAGTACAATTTATTATTATACGATTACATCATATAATCCGTCAGTTTCTTCAACCGGCTGTACGGTGAGGTCGTTTACGACTGCGTCTGTAGGAGCTCCAAATAATGATAATTGTTCAGGTGCTGTACTGCTAACAGTAAATCCTGGCTTCACTTGTACAAGTACAACAGCTGGAAACACTCTAGGAGCATCTCAATCTATGGCTGCTGGTGCTTGTAGTGGTACTCCTGATGATGATGTTTGGTACTCTTTTACTGCAACAGCATCTTCGCATATTATATCTCTTACTAATACTGTTTCTACTGGAACGACTAGCAGTACAGATATGTATTTTCAGGTTTTAAGTGGGGCATGTGGCTCTCAAACAAGTTTGCTATGCTCAGATCCTGACTCTAATTTGGTTTCTGGATTAACGCCGGGAATAATGTATTATATTAGAGTTTATTCGTATTATGGAAGTGGATACAATCAAAGTTTTAATATTTGCGTGCTTACAGTCCCTTCTCCACCGGCTAATGATAACTGCGCAAATGCAGCTACTTTAACCATAAATGCGGATATGAATTGTGGAACTGTAACATCCGGAACTACTTTAGGTGCTACAAGCTCGGGAGTTGCTTTAGGATCTTGTTCAGGAACTGCTGATGATGATGTATGGTACAAATTCGTTGCAACTTCAACGGCTCATACTATCCAGCTTAAAAATATTGTTTCAGTTGGAACAGCGTCTTCAACATCGTTATATGCTCAGGTATTTAGCGGTGACTGTGCAACTTTAACAAGCACAAGATGTATTTCCTCTAATACCAACTTTACCTATTTAAGTGGTTTGGTTGCTGGTCAGACTTACTACGTACGAGTTTATAATTCTGAGTCAAATTCAGGAGCAAGTATCTATTCAAATACGTTTGATATATGTATGGGGACTTTACCATCTGCTCCCGCAAATGATGATTGTGCTGCTCCTGTAAACTTAGCTGTTAATGGAACACTTACATGTGCTTCACCTACGTCAGGAACTACTTTTGGAGCAACAAACTCTTCAGTAGCTTTAGGTTCTTGTACAGGAACTCCTGATGATGATGTATGGTATACCTTTACTGCTGTTGGACCTGATCATACAGTACTTCTCTCGAATGTAACTTCTGTAGGTTCATCATCGTCTACAAGTTTATATACTCAGGTATTTAGTGGTGTTTGCGGAACATTAACCAGTATTAAGTGTGGAACTACAAATACAACAGTAGCAAATGGTCTTACTCCAGGAGCTTTGTATTATGTGAGAGTTTATAATTCTACTGCAAATACAGCTACTGCTTTGTATGCAAATACATTTAATATCTGTATAGGAACGCCGCCGCCACCGCCAGCTAACGACAATATTGCTGGAGCTTTAACTTTAACGGTTAACCCAGATTATGCTTGTGGTACTGTAACGCCAGGCACAACAGAATCTGCAACAGCATCTACACCTGCTCCATCATGTACAGCAGCAGGAGCTAATGATGATGTTTGGTTCAAGTTTATTGCTGTCAACGCTGCTCATAGAGTTAGCTTAGCTAATACTTCAGGATCATCAGATATGAATATGGTTATATATGGTGCAGATGGAACAACCGAGCTTACATCTGCAATGGGAGGTGCATGTGCTAATGTAAGTACTAAGAATTTAACAGGATTAACAGTAGGTAATACTTATTTTGTAAGAGTTTATACTAATAGTTCTTCATCAACAACTATTTCAAGTTTTACTGTTTGCGTAGGAACGCCACCGCCACCGCCTGTTAATGACAATATTGCAAGTGCAATAAACCTTGCGCCGAGTGCTACAGGAATTTGTTCTTCATCAGTAACAGGAACAACGACTTCTGCTACACAAAGTACTGGACAAACAGCTCCTGCCTGTTCTGCAACTGGAATTAATGATGATGTTTGGTACTCATTTACCGCAACATCGACCACTCATTTAGTAAATGTAGACTATTCGGATAATGCTACTACTACTCAGGTATATTCTGGTGCCTCCGGAAGTCTTGTTTCTGTAGGTTGTTTTGATGGGGGACAAGGAAATTCCAATGTACTCCTAAATTCACTTACCGTAGGTAATACGTATTATGTAAGAATTTACTCTACAACAAACACAGTAACAACAAGTTCAAATTTCCAGATTTGTATCTCTACACCAGTGGTTCCTGTTAATGATCTTCGAGCGGGAGCGATAGCACTTAATGCATGTGCCGGAACAACTTTGAACGGAAACAATGCCCTTGCAACTGATGAAACCTTACCAGCTTCAACCTGTGGAGAGACGGGTTCTACTGCAAACTATAAAGGGGTATGGTTTACTGTAACTCCTGCTGTAAATGGAGCGGTTGCTGTTGAAACTTGTGGCAGTAAGTATGATACATACTTAAGAATATATACAGATAATTCAGGTACTTTAACTTGTTTTTCTAATACAAGCGGTGTCGGATATGATGACGATTCATGTGCTGAGTCTCTTTATGGTTCATCTAAACTTACATTTAATGGTGTAGCAGGAACAACATATTACGTGTTGCTAACAGGTTATAACGCTTCGCGTATTGGTGAGTATTCAATTAAAGCAACCCAAAATTGCTCTTCTTTAGCAACAAGCGAGATTGTTAGTAATAAAACTACGGAAATAAAAGCTTATCCAAATCCATTCGCTGATATATTAAACATTTCAGATATCAAAGATGTGAAATCTATCATGATTTCAGATATGTCTGGTAAAATTGTGAGAACAATTGTGAAACCAGAATCTTCACTTCGTTTAAGAGACCTTAATGCAGGAATGTATTTGGTGATTTTAAATATGAATGATGGTTCAAGACAGACAATCAAAGCAATTAAAAAATAGACCTTAATAATCTATTTATATTCAAGGCAGCAACTGATTTTTCAGTTGCTGCTTTTTTTTATTAAAGATTAAAAAATATTTAACAATGTGACTTATTTTTTATTAATTTTATTAAACAAAATATTTAAAATTATTTATATGAAAAAATTTTTACTTTCATGCTTTTTGATTTTAAGCATGAGCTTTTCTGCTCAGATTACATTGGGCGGAAGCAGTACAGATGTGGGCGTGGCCCCGATAAGTACGTATTATGGGTATTCCTATGTGCAGCAAATTTTCACCAAACAGGAAATTAATGCTAATGCTGCTGGGAATATAACCGGTCTGAAATTTTATCTTGATCCAAATAATTCTATATCAAGCTCCTCGCAATGGGTAGTTTATTTAGGTCAAACATCAAAAACATCTTTTACTTCAGATTCTGATTGGATTCCATCAACGCAGCTTGTGCAGGTTTTTTCTGGTACGGTGTCTAATGTAAATGGTGTTGTTAACATTGTTTTCCCGACACCTTTTGCGTATGATAATATATCAAATTTGGTAGTAGCGGCCGAAGAAAATTCCGCAGGTTATGATAATAATGCTAATGAAGAGGCTATGTTTGTTTATGCTGGAGCTCAGAATTCATCTATTTACTACAGGGATGATAATGTTGATCCTGATCCTGCTTCGCCGCCGGTGTTTGGTAATTTGGTGAATTACAAGTCGGTTACAACTTTTGAAGGACTGGTTTTAAATCCTATTCCGGCGTGTCCAGTTGTTACTTATCCGGGTAATAATTCTACATTCGTACCTCTGTCACCTGTTATTACCTGGAATAATGTTGTAGGTGCAACCGGTTATAAGGTGTCTGTTGGAACTGCTCCCAACGGAACTGATATTGCAAACCAGATTCCGGTATCAACTAATAGTTTTACGCCTGCTTCGCCACTTTCTCAGAACACTGCCTATTATGTTAAGGTGGTTTCGGTAGGGGCAGCTGGGGAATCTTCAGGATGTACGGAAACTACATTTTCAACAGTGCCTCCAGCGCCCACCAATGATGACTGTGCGACGGCAATAACTCTTGCTGTGAATCCGGATTTAAACTGTGGTTCCGTTACAGCGGGATATACTTTGGGAGCAACAGATTCAGGTCTTGTTCCTGATCCATGTTATGGAGATCCGGATGACGATGTTTGGTTTAAATTCATTGCAACTGATGTAAGGCATAGGATTTCACTTTCTAACGTGATGTCAGTAGGAACTGTAGATGACGACTATGTTATGTTTCAGGTTTTTAGCGGTTCTTGCGGAACTCTTACTGATATAAGCTGCGTTGATTATCTTTCTGAAACTATTACAGGTCTTACGGTGGGTGATACGTATTGGATCAGAGTTTACAGCTATTCAGATGCGGGCAGCCGTCAGAGTTTTAATATATGTGTCGGTGCATATCCTCCTCCTCCGGCAAATGATGCGTGTAGTGGTGCAGTAACGGTTACTTCATATCCTTTCACTTACAATCAGGTTGATGCAGCTGGCTCAACGAACAATGCAGGTTTTATTACTGTTTGTTCACCTTCAGAGATGAATGATGGTACATGGTTTACCTTTACAGGTAATGGAAATACTTATGATATCACAGTGTCTATGCCTGCTGGAAGTGATTTTGATCCTGAAATAGGTGTTTACTCAGGTAGTTGCGGAAGTTTAGTTTGTGTAGATACTGTTGATGATAATGGTTCTGGAGGAGCTGAAAATATTTCAGTTTCCACAACGGCAGGTGAAACGTATTATGTGAATGTTGGGCATTACAGTTCGGGATCAGATGAAGATGAGGGGCCGTTTACAATTGATATTTTAAATGGAAATCTGGCAACTTCTGAAGTGAAATCCAGTAAGAATTTAACCAAAGTATATCCAAACCCTTTCACAGATGTATTAACAATTTCAGATGTGAAAAATGTTAAATCAATAATGATTACAGATATGTCTGGAAAAACAGTAAGAACAATTCAGAAAGCAGAATCTACGCTTTATTTAAATGATCTGAATGCAGGAATGTATTTAGTTATTTTGAATATGAATGATGGTTCTAAACAAACTATAAAAGCAATTAAGCGATAAAAGGCTTTTTGCAGTTTTGATTTCAGGCCACCGGTTTTATTGCTGGTGGCTTTTTAATTTTTATTAACGTAATCGTTTATTTATTTTAAATTTTTATAAATTTGCACTTATATTTATGAATTTGTAATGAATAAACATTTATTTTTATTTTTATTGTTTTTTAGTCTGAGCTTTTGTGCGCAGACCTATTGTGTACCACAGTTTTCCGACGGTTGTGATGATGGTGATCAGATTGATAGCTTTTCTATTCCTTCAGTTTCATTTAATCATGTCAATACAGGTTGTTCTCTTAATGCTTATGGTGATTTTACTACGCAAATCATTAATCTAAATGCGGGAGTAAATTACAATTTCAGTATGACACATGGTTTCAGTGAGCAAAATGTGAAAATCTGGATTGATTTCAATAATGATGGAGTTTTCACAGATGCAGCTCCAGAGTTAGTTGCATCCGGTATAAGTACAACAGTAAACAATCAGGATATTACAGATGGAATACTGAATATTCCGGCGACCGTGGCAGCTGGAACATATAGAATGAGAATTGCAGATCAATATGATTTAATGCCAACTCCCTGTAATATTGGTGATTTTGGTGAAGTTCACGACTATACAGTTGTGATAGCCGCTGCGCCTACGTGTTTAGCTCCTTCAAATCTCAATCTTTCAAGTATCACAGCCTCTTCTGCGGTTGTGTCCTGGGTTGCTTCCCTAAGTTCGCCTTCATCAGGCTACGAATACTACCTCTCCACCAATCCTGTAACGCCGGCATCTTCTGCTTTGGCAACCGGAAGTACAAATTCTCTGAATGCGTCATTGGCATTAGCTCCGTCAACAACATATTATATTTGGGTAAGATCAGTTTGTAATGCTGCGGGCAAAAGCGCATGGTCTGCATCGTCATCTTTTACCAGTTTGTGTGCCGCGATTACTCCATTCTACAGTAATTCCTTTACAGTATTTCCTGGCGATTGCTGGCAGCAGGCGTCGGGAGGAAATTTGGCTTCAGGCTCGACAGGGAACAATATTTACTGGCTGGAAGATGGTTTCTTAAATGTAAATTATACTGGTGCTGCAAGAATAAATTTATTTGATCAAAACAGGGTAGGGTGGCTGAAATCTCCGGCTTTCAATTTATCAGCCGGTAATTATAGGGTGAAATTCAATTACGGTCTTACGTCTTTTAATCAGCCAACGGCTTCTGCAATGGGATCTGACGATATTATTCAGTTTGCGATATCCAATGATGGCGGAGTTACCTGGACTGCTCTGCAAACCTGGACTGCTGCGAATGCGCCATCAAATACGTCAAATCAGTTTTCATTAAATCTTACCTCATATAATTCTGCAAATACAGTTTTTGCATTTTATGGCTCAGACGGAACGGTTGTAGATCCTGAAGACTACGATTTTTTTATTGATGACTTTACTGTTGAATCGATAGGGAGTTTGGCAACCGCTCAGAATTTTAAGGAAAATGATAAAATTGTTGTTTATCCCAATCCTTTCGTAAATGTTTTAAATATTAAAAATTCAGATGAAGTTGAATCTGCTGTAATTACAGATTTTAATGTAAGAGTGATCAAAAGATTTGAAAAGTTCAGTTCAGAATTAAATGTAAGCGAACTTTCATCAGGCATCTATCTTTTAAATTTAAAACTTAAAAACGGGTCTCAGCAAACACATAAAATAATCAGAAAATAATATTTTTAAAGCAAAAAAGACAGGTGACTTCAGAAAAGCCACCTGTTTTTATATGTGATATTATTAAATTTTAATTATTCCGGTTTTACAGGCTGCAGTTCTCCGGTATTCATACTGTCAAATACAGTTGGGAAAAACAGAACGAAGATAAAATAGATTACGATCATTAAAGCGACAAGTGCTACAAGACTAATAACAAGTGCGTTAGGTTTGTTTTTTTGTTTTGGTTCCATGATTTTGAGAATTAATTGTTGAATAGTTTACTTAATAATTAATTCTATGCTAATTTCTTGCCACATTGCTTGCAGTATCGGGCATCATCATCAATATCTTCGTTTCCGCAACGTTCGCAGATGAGTTCGAGATTTTGTCTTTTATTACGCATTTCAGCCGTAACGATTCCTGTCGGCACAGCGATAATGGAATAACCTGCAAGCATCAGAATGACTGCAAAAAATTTACCCATCGGAGTAATTGGGGAAACGTCACCGTATCCAACTGTTGTTACGGTCACAACCGCCCAGTAGATCGACTGAGGAATGGTTTCAAAACCTGGTCTTCCACCTTCCACCATAAACATCATCGAACCTACGATGACTGAAAAAATAATCAGGAACAGGAGGAATATATAGATTTTTCGCGAACTGTTTCTTAAAGCTCTCACAATCACAGAGCCGTCATTCATAAAATCTAAGAGATTAAAAACCCTGAAAACACGAAGCATTCTCAACATTCGGAAAATCAGGAAGTATTTTGTGACTGGAAAGAAGAAGCTTAAAAAGAAAGGTACCAAAGATAGAAAGTCAATGATTCCGAAGAAACTGAAAATATAGCATTTTTTATTTTTTATCACTGCAATACGAAGAATGTATTCAATTGTGAAAAAAATCGAGATAATCCACTCAGCGATGATGAATGTGGTGTGGAATTTTTTGTCGAGCTTCGGAACACTTTCCATCATAATGATAAAAGTGCTCGCAAGAATCAGAGCGAGGAGAATGATGTCAAAAAGTTTCCCGAGCCTTGTATCAGCACGGTTAATGATCCGAAACAAAAATCTCTTCCAAAGTGAATCTCCGGGAACGAGATTGTGCTCTTTTTCCATTTTCATGTTTTTTACAAAGTTATAAATATTCGTTATTTTCGTAGTCAAACTTACAGAATAAAATGACAATAAAAGATGTAATCTCGAAAATTGAAAGAAGAATACAGATTGCGCAGGCTGAGGATTTCGACAATGTCGGTCTGCTGTGCGGTGTTCCTGAGCGTAATGTGAGCGGAATTCTTGTCTGCCACGATGCGCTGGAAAACGTAATAGATGAAGCAATTCTGAAGAACTGCAATTTAGTGGTCTGTTTTCATCCCATTATTTTTTCAGGTTTAAAATCACTGACGGGAAAAAATTATGTTGAAAGAGCTGTTTTAAAAGCCATTGAAAATAAAATTGCTATTTACGCTGTTCATACAGCCTGGGATAACGATTTTTTCGGCGTCAATGCAGGAATCAGCAATCATTTAGGTTTAAAGAATTTAAAAATTCTTCAGCCTAAAAAAAATAATCTTAAACAGTTGAATGTTTATGTTCCACAAGATCATTCTGAAAACGTAAAAGAAGCCCTGTTTGATGTCGGTGCCGGGAATATTGGTTTTTATGACGAGTGCAGTTTTACAACAAAGGGTTCGGGAACGTTCAGACCGATTGAAGGCTCAACACCTTTTTCAGGTGAACAAAATATCCGCGAAGATGCCGATGAGGTCATGCTGTCTGTGATTTTTGAAAGTTTTAAGCAGAATCGAATCATTACAGCAATGAAAAATGCCCATCCTTACGAGGAAGTTGCCCATCAGATCATCAGTTTGGACAATGAAAATCAATATGCAGGATTGGGGATGTATGGCGAGTTTGAAACTGAAATGGATGAAGCAGACTTTTTGAAATTTGTAAAAGATAAATTTAGTTTAAACATCATCAGGCACTCAGATTATACCGGAAAAAAAATAAAAAGAGTAGGGGTTTTGGGCGGTTCAGGAGCCCGTGGTATTAAGCCGGCGTTATCAAAAAAATGTGATGCCTACCTTACAGGGGATTTGAAATATCATGATTATTTTTCTGCAGAATCAAAGATGCTGCTCTGCGACATTGGCCATTATGAATCTGAGCAATTCGTGAGTCAACAATTATTTGAAATTTTATCACAAAATTTTAGTACATTTGCAGTCTTGAAATCTAGCGAAAAAACAAACCCCGTAAATTATTTCATTTAGATATGGCAAAAACAATAGATATTTCAGTTGAAGAAAAATTGAGAGCTTTATACGATCTACAGATCATTGATTCAAGATTGGATGAAATCCGGAATACAAGAGGAGAATTGCCAATCGAAGTGGAAGATCTTGACATCGAAATTGAAGGCCTTGAGAAAAGAGCTGAAAAATTTCATGCTGAAATTAAAGAGCAGAACGATCAGATAAACACCAAAAATGAAGTGATCAATCACGCAAAATCTTTAATTGAAAAATACAAATCTCAACAGGATAACGTAAGAAACAATAAAGAATTTGAAGCTTTAGGAAAAGAAATTGAATATCAGGATCTTGAAATTCAGCTTTCTGAAAAAAGAATCAAAGAATTCGGAGCTAAAATAGCACACAAAAACGAAACTCTGGATGAGTTGAATGCGAAGATTGAAGATCTTAAAAATCACCTTAAATTCAAAAAAGAAGAGCTTGAGGATTTGGTTTCTGAAACTCAGAAAGAAGAAGATTACCTTCTTGAGCAGTCTAAAGAATATGCATCTAAAATCGATGACAGATTATTGGCTTCTTACCACAGAATCAGAAACAATTCATTAAACGGTCTTGCTGTTGTAGGCCTGGAAAGAGGTGCACCGAAAGGATCATTCTTCACCATTCCGCCACAGAAACAGATGGAAATCGCTCAGAGAAAGAAAATCATCATCGATGAGCATTCAGGAAAAATTCTTGTTGACGACGAGTTGGTAAACGAAGAAATCGAAAGAATGAAATCTGTGATTAAGTTTTAATTCAGATTTTTTATAAAATAGAAAACGGCTTCAAATTTTGGAGCCGTTTTTTGTTGATTTTTGTGACTGAGAAAAATTCCTCTCGATTGGAACGGTGGCGAAAAAAAAATTTTGATTTTTTGACGGGGTAGTTAGGTTGCTATTCAAGATATATCCTCGGAGATTCATCTTTAAACCTAAAAAAAACCGCCTCAAAAGAGGCGGTTTATATTTTTAATCATGATGCTCATACATCTTATTATACAGGTCAATAAATTTCTCTTTAATCGCCTTTCTTTTCAGTTTTAAAGTTGGGGTTAAAAGTCCGGCTTCAATGCTCCAGATTTCCGGTGTCAGCTCAATCTTCTTAATTTGTTCCCAGCTTCCGAGATGCTCATTGATGTCATCCATTTCCTTTTTAATTCTTTCTTTAAGCTCTTTGCTTGCGGCAATTTCTTTTGGCGTAGTTCCCAGGTTGATGTTGTTTCTCATCGCCCAGCTTTTGGCAAACTCAAAATCAGGCTGTACCAGGGCAGTCGGCATTTTTTCACCATCGCCGACAACCATAATCTGTTCGATGAACTTTGATGCTTTCGCTAAATTTTCAATCGTCTGCGGAGCAATGTATTTTCCTCCGGAAGTTTTAAACATTTCCTTTTTACGGTCGGTGATCTGCAGAAATCCTTCACCATCGATGTGACCGATGTCTCCGGTTTTGAAAAATCCGTCCTCTGTGAAAGTTTCTTTGGTCTGCTCTTCATTTTTAAAATAACCTTTAAAAACCGATGGTCCTTTCACTGTAATTTCACCGTCTTCCTGAATTTTCACCTTCAAATTATCTAAAGGATGACCCACAGTTCCCACCTTCATTTTACCAAAAGAATTTACAGAAATGACAGGAGAAGTTTCCGTTAAGCCATAACCTTCGAGAATAGGAATTCCAGCATTCTGAAACATTAAATTTAATCTCGTTGACAAAGCTGCCGAACCGGAAACCAGTGTGATGATTTCACCTCCCAAACCTTCTCTCCATTTTTTAAATACCAGTTTATCAGCTATGATTTCCTTTAAACCGGATGGCTTTGAAACCGTTTTCTTTTTCTGAATTAAATCCAGTGCCCAGAAGAATATTTTCTGCTTGAACCCCCCTGCGGAAGATCCGGTAGCATAGATTTTATCATAAACCTTTTCTACAAGTCTCGGTACAACGCTCATGTAATGGGGTTTTACTTCTTTTACATTTTCGCCCATCTTTTCGATGCTTTCAGCAAAGTGAATTGAAAAACCGCTGTACTGGAAAAGATAAAACAGCATTCTCTCAAAAATATGACAGATCGGAAGGAAACTTAAAACTCTGGTATCTTTATAGTCTAAACTTTTCTTTCTCGGAATTCTCGGGATAGACCCCAAGACATTGGACACAATATTTTCGTGCGAAAGAATTACTCCTTTAGGTTTTCCTGTGGTTCCCGAGGTATAAATAATCGTCGCCACATCATCCGGATTAATCGCCTTTGCGAGATCTTCCACTTCCATCTGTGTAGAATCGTCCTCGCCAAGGTCTAAAATTTCTCTCCAGTTGGCAGCACCGGAAATCGCATCAAAAGTAAAAACGCCCTGCAAACTTGGGATGTTGTGTTTCACCTTCATCACTTTATCAAGCAAAGCTTTGTCTGAAAGGAAGCAGTATTTAATCTCTGCATTGGTGAAAATAAATTCGTAATCTTCGGGAGAAATACTCGGATAAACGGGCACAGAAATCACACCGATTTGTGACAGTCCAAGATCCATAATTGCCCATTCTGTACGGGAATTGGTGGTAATCAAAGCAATCTTGTCGCCGGGTTTTATACCCAATTTCAACAGTCCGCGTGATATTTTATTAGCTTCGTTGATAAATTCCTGGGTAGAAGTTTTCTTCCATTCGCCGTTATATTTTGTCACAAACATGTCTGCTTTAGGATAATTTTCCAAAGCATGCTGAGGTATATCGAATAATCTTTTGATTGTCATGATCCGTAAGTTTGATTTTAATATTTTTAAATATAAGGATTTTTTTTAAATGGAATCATTTGTTCTTTAAAAATGAAATTTTAATAAAGTTTGACGGATCTTATTGCCTTTTTCAGAAGAGGTTTGATTATAATTTAAAATTTTACTGATGAATATAATTTACGTCAGGCTAAAGTTTTCATATTTGACCAAAAAGTGTAAATTAGCGACCATATAATTCAAATTTTTTATGGACTTTAATTTATCAGAAGAACAGCTGATGATTCAGCAGGCAGCGAGAGATTTTGCACAGAACGAACTATTACCGGGCGTAATTGAAAGAGACCGTGACCAGAAGTTTCCTGCCGAACAGGTTAAGAAAATGGGGGAAATGGGGCTTCTTGGGATGATGGTAGACCCACAGTACGGTGGAGCAGGGATGGATAGCGTGTCTTACGTTTTGGCAATGGAAGAAATTGCTAAAGTAGATGCTTCTGCAGCCGTGGTAATGTCTGTAAACAACTCTTTGGTGTGTGCAGGTCTTGAAAAATTTGCTTCTGAAGAACAAAAGGTAAAATATCTTACTCCTCTGGCAAGCGGGGAAGTGATCGGAGCATTTGCTCTTTCTGAGCCGGAAGCCGGTTCTGATGCCACTTCACAGCAAACTACTGCCGTAGACAAAGGAGATCACTATTTATTAAACGGTATCAAAAACTGGATTACCAATGGTGGTACTGCAACCTATTATATCGTAATTGCACAGACCGATCCTGAGAAAAAACACAAAGGTATCAATGCATTTATCGTGGAAAAAGGCTGGGAAGGTTTCGAAGTTGGTCTTAAAGAAGATAAACTGGGAATCAGAGGAAGTGACACGCACTCTCTGCTTTTCAACAATGTAAAAGTGCCTAAAGAAAACAGAATCGGCGAAGATGGCTTCGGATTCAACTTTGCGATGGCTGTTTTAAATGGCGGTAGAATTGGTATCGCATCTCAGGCTTTAGGAATTGCTTCAGGAGCTTATGAACTTGCTCTGAAATATGCCAAAACAAGAAAAGCTTTTAAAACTGAAATCATCAATCATCAGGCAATTGCTTTCAAATTAGCGGATATGGCAACGCAGATAACTGCTGCAAGAATGCTTTGTTACAAGGCTGCTGTAGAGAAAGATGCCGGAAAAGACATCTCAGAAAGTGGTGCAATG
Organism: Chryseobacterium sp. Leaf394; assembly: GCF_001424105.1. Classification (GTDB taxonomy): domain Bacteria; phylum Bacteroidota; class Bacteroidia; order Flavobacteriales; family Weeksellaceae; genus Chryseobacterium. The sequence continues at coordinate 359,496 of NZ_LMQH01000011.1, forward strand.
GCGAAACTGTATTCTTCTCAGGTTGCGATGGATACTACGATTGAAGCTGTTCAGATTCACGGCGGGTACGGTTATGTGAAAGAATACCACGTAGAAAGAATGATGCGTGATGCAAAAATCACTCAGATCTATGAAGGAACATCAGAAATTCAGAAGATTGTAATTTCGAGAAGTATCTCAAAATAATCTCATCTTCAATAAAAATAGCAAGGGCTTTCAGAATTCTGAAAGCCCTTGCTGTAACTAAACACAAACTTTTATATAAAATTATGGTCAATTGCTTAACCGTAATGCGATGCAAAAATACAAATCAAATTTCAATTATTCTCATTGAAACATTAAAATTTAATTAAAAATTATTCCACAGTATTGCCGATACTTTTGTTTCTGTTCTTTTTATAAAAGTAATAACCGATTCCTGCGATCAGAAAAAGAGGCCAGAATGGAACAAAGAATAATAAAATTCCTGTAAGAACTTCCCAGCCGGAGCCAATGCCCGACGAGAATTTCCCTCCGAAACTTTCAGGTTTTGAAGCTGCAGCAGCGGCATTTTTTTCGTTACCATAAAGAGTAATTTCAATGTCGCATTTTGTTTTAGGGTAAAATTCGTCTCCCGAACTTGCAATAGTCTTGTCAATCACATTTCCTGCGTGTGCACTTACATCTTCTACAAAATATTCAAATTTATCCAATGGAATCTGGATTTTCAGGTAAGCAGTTTTTGTATCGTCACTGTTCATGCTTACGTTTTCACTTTTCAGACTTCCGTCGTATTTTCTAAGCTGATCTTCGATGTAATTTTTTGCGCCATACGTATCATCAACTCCAATTTCAAGATTGGCGGTTTTCTTTAAAGCGTATTTGGGTTCAGATTTAGGTTTTTCACAACTGTTATTTTTGTAAATAATCTTAGTTTGCTTAATTACTTTCGGCGCCGGAACATTCACAACAATTTTCTCCTCTTTTTTCTTCGCAGAATCTTTATCAGCAACAGTTTTAGATTCAAATTTCACATTCGAAATTTTTTCACCTAAAGAATCTACAGAGGAAGCTGTTTTTTCAAACTTATCTTTTAAATCCTGTGAAGTTTTATCAAATTCTTTGATTTTTACCTGCGCAGAATCTAAAGCTGCTGCCGTTTCGTTTTGAATTTTTTCAGCCTTGTCGGAGAATTCTGTAAAGCTGCTGTCAGCAGATTTTATGGTTTCACTTAGAGATTCTGTAGTACCATCTCCCTTTTTACACATAATAAATGTACTTGATAATGCAAGTAGCAGAATAGCTTTTTTCATAACGGTTAATTTTGTTGATGTAAAGCTACCAGGTAATTTTCTGTAATGTTTGTAAAGGAATTATTTTATTGGTGTAAAATTTTAAAGTGTTGGTTTTTAGTGTTTTGTAAAATTTGTTTTGTTGTTTTACAATTTTTTTTAAGTTAAAAAATCATTTTTTAAAATATTAAAAAGTGGTAATGACTTTAGATAGCATATCACTTTTTTAACAAAGATTCTAATTCTTTGATAATGTTTTCCAGTTTGGATTCGTTGATTTTGTCTGTAATTAAAGAAGTGTAATGATCTCCATTTTCAATATCTTTAACAATAATTTGCCTTGAAACAAAATTCTCAGATTTAGACCTTTCAAACATAGTTACAAACAATTGATTTCTGAATTGTTGTGGAGACATTTCTACCTTTCGCTTTATTCTCATCTTAATTGGAGATATGTCACAGTAATAATAGAGAATTACGTTTTCCTCCTTTACTAAATAATTATTAATTATTTTGATGAACTCAATTAAAGATTTGTAGGAGTTGTATTCGATTTCTTCATTCATTAAAATTATTGAAACATCTATAATTTTAATTCCGAAGATGGAGCTGTAGTTTGAATGTTCCTGAAAAATAACTAAATACTCATAACCTTCATCGGTTGTGAATTTAAATTCCTCATCCAAAACAGAAAATCATTTAGTTTTTGGGAAATAAATATCTTTCTTGGCTATGTAAGAAGCTTTTTTTTCCTGCTTAGTCAAACGTGCTTTCCTGAAAAAATCAACTAATTTTTCAGAAGGATTTTCGATATTTATTTTTTTTGTGTTCATGTGACAAAGATATGATTATTTTTTAAATGTTTGATCTTTAGTATTGTTGTAGATTTTTTTAATGAAATCAGACGTAGTGCAAATGAACCTTATACTTTATTGACAAAAAAATCCGCAGAAAAACTTCCACGGATGATATTTTTAATCTAAAAAACTCAATTAAGCGTTCTGAAACTCACTGATAAAATGCAGTTTTACATTCGGGAATTTCTCCTGCGTCATGTGAATGGTGAAAGAAGAATCAGCTAAGAAAACCAACTGATTGTATTTGTCTCTTGCCAGAAATCTCTGCTTCAGTCTTGCAAATTCCTTAAATTCTTCAGACTTTTCATCTGCTTCTACCCAACATGCTTTGTGCATGGAAAGTGGTTCGTAGGTACATTTTGCACCGTACTCATGCTCCAGACGGTACTGAATTACTTCATACTGAAGCGCACCCACGGTTCCGATGATTTTTCTGTTGTTCATTTCAAGCGTAAACAGCTGCGCAACACCCTCGTCCATCAGCTGATCAATACCTTTTGCCAGTTGTTTGGCTTTCAATGGATCATTATTATTGATATATCTGAAATGTTCAGGAGAGAAACTCGGAATTCCTTTGAAACTCAGTTTTTCGCCGCCCGTGAGAGTATCGCCAATTCTGAAACTTCCTGTATCATGAAGTCCGACAATATCTCCCGGGAAACTTTCGTCAACCACTTCTTTTTTATCAGCAAAAAATGCGTTCGGAGATGAGAATTTCATCTTTTTGCCCTCTCTTACCAACAGATAATTTTCATTTCTTTTAAATGTTCCCGAAACAATTTTCACAAAAGCCAGACGGTCTCTGTGCTTCGGATCCATATTCGCATGAATCTTGAAAACAAACCCTGTGAAAGTGCTCTCTTCAGGTTTTACTAAACGCGTATCGCTCTCTTTCGGTTGTGGCATTGGGGCGATGTCGATAAATGCGTTCAGCAATTCACGGACACCAAAATTATTCAAGGCTGAACCAAAGAAAACCGGCTGCAAATCTCCTTTCATATAATCTTCACGGCTGAATTCAGGATATACAGATTGTATTAAATCCAATTCTTCACGTAAATTTTTTGCTGCTTTTTCGCCAATTACTTCGTCGATTGAGGGATCATTAATGTCATCAAACTTAATCGCTTCCCCTACTTTCTGTTTTTTCTCTTCCAAAAACAACTGAATATTGTCTTCCCAGATATTGTAAATTCCCTGAAAATCAGCGCCCATACCGATCGGTAAAGAAAGCGGACAAACCGTTAATCCCAGTTTCTGTTCAACTTCATCAAGCAGATCGAAAGCATCTTTTCCTTCACGGTCAAGTTTATTGATGAAAACCAACATCGGAATGTTTCTCATTCGGCAGACTTTCACCAACTTTTCTGTCTGTTCCTCAACTCCTTTTGCAACGTCGATTACAACGATTACGGAATCTACGGCAGTCAGAGTCCGGTAAGTATCTTCAGCAAAATCTTTGTGACCCGGAGTATCCAGAATGTTGATTTTGTGGTCTCTGTATTCAAAAGCCAACACGGAAGTCGCTACGGAGATTCCTCTCTGACGCTCAATTTCCATGAAATCGGAGGTCGCTCCTTTTTTTATTTTATTGGATTTTACTGCACCGGCTTCCTGAATTGCCCCTCCAAAAAGCAGCAGCTTTTCCGTTAGAGTGGTCTTTCCGGCATCGGGGTGAGAGATAATTCCGAAGGTTTTTCTTTTTTCTATTTCTTTGATTAAGTCTGACATATCGTATTTTGAATTTGCAAAAATCGGGAATTTAATCGGATTTTGAAAATTGGATTTTTGATTCAGTTTGAACCACAAAAGTCACAAAAGATTTAGGTAGCTGATCACTTTGAAAATGCAAGTTTAAAAAGGTTTGGGAATAAATCTATGAAAGTTTTAATGTAAATACATTTGACACTTAAGTCAGATAGAGTTGTTAATATTCATTATGAAAGAACATGTAAGATTAAAAATCAAAGATTTTTGTACGGGTGGAAAATCATGTATAATGTTACAAATGCTTTCCTTTTTTATGAACCACGAAGTGGTTTAATGTGAGTAGCCGTGGGTGAAATCCATGGGAAAAAATGTACAGTATCATCAGAACCATGGAGTGGTTCAATATGAATAGCCGTGGGTGAAACCAATGGAAAAAAACATGATCATCTTCAGAACAACGAAGTGTTTAAATGATAATCTGCAGATCGCAACGCCAATTTGCAACAGACTGATTCTGCCTTTTCTTAAATTAAACCTCACTCAGCTTCTTTAAATTTGATTTTTTCTTAAGGAAATATGCCAATCCAAACCCAACAAAAACCATGGCGGCACTGAATGGAAAGATAAACCGCATTCCGAAAAAGTCCGCAACACTTCCAATAATCGGACCTGCAACGCCGAGAGAAATATCGATAAAAAGTCCGTAACCTGCCAATGCAGAACCTTGATTTGACGGTGCAACACTCTTGATAGCCATCACTCCTAAAGCCGGAAAAATTAATGAAAATCCTAATCCCGTAACACCGGCACCAATCAAAGCCATTTGTGCATTCGTTGCAAAAGCGATGATGAGAATTCCGATGGTTTCTACAAAAAGGCAGGCGATGGCAACTTTTATTCCGCCATAATTATTGATGACATTGCTGAAAACCAATCTTCCGGCAACGAACAGTCCTCCGAAAATACTCAGACAAAGCGCACCGTTATTCCAATGAAAATGGTTGTAATATAAAGTGATGAATGTAGAAATACTTGCAAAGCCGATTCCGCCTAAAGCCAGACAAACGCCAAACGGAGCTACTTTCCCTAAAACTTTCCAGAATGATTGCGTTTCTTTTTGATTGTTATTCGTTTTGTTGTCTTTCGTTTTAGCAAATAAATATCCTATTATTCCTAATAGAATAGACAGAATTCCGATTCCGTAAAGACTGAATTTCTGTTCAATAACAATTCCCAATGATGCACCAATTGCCAAAGCTCCGTAGCATGCAACACCGTTGTAGGAAATGATTTTTGCGGTATGTTTTTCTCCCAAAGCCATAATTGCCCAGTTGATCGGACTTGCACCTACCAATCCTTCGGCACAACCTGTCAGCAGACGTGTGATGATGAGAAAACCCAGACTTAAAATGGGAGATAATTTAAAATAGTAAGCGATAATCAGAAAAATTCCGGTTGCAGAAAAACCAATCATGCTCAGTAATACCGCTGGTTTCGGACCTTTCCCATCAATCATTTTACCTGAATAGGCTCTCAGGAAAAACGTGGAAATATACTGTAAACTGATTACCAATCCTGCCACCAAAAGACTGAATCCTAAACTTTTACTGATGAATATTGGAAGAACCGAAAGTGATAAGCCGATGATAAAATATCCTACAAAAGTAAAAGAAACATAACTTATCAGTTGTAGATTGATATTTTTAGGCTGAATTAATGAGGAATCCATGTGAATAGAATAAGCTGCAAAGATAGTTTGATTAAACTTCACAATGAAGCAATTGCGATAGAAAAAAGATATGATCTTATTTCTCATGATCATTATTCAAATTAAAAGCAGGTTCGAAATCATCAAAATAAAGCAGCAGTAAACTTTCACATGATTTGACCTCTTTTACTCTGTGTTCACTTAAGGATAAATTTTTAAAAATGAGTTGCTCAATCTCTACATCTTTTTCACCGACTCTTTCTATAGGTACTAATTTTTTTATTTTAAGATTTTTATCAGTTGTAATTTTATAGATTCCAATCCTTTCAGAAGGATTTGATAATCTTAAATCTCCGAAATCAGAATCGAACATTACAGTAGGATATCTGAGCTTTCTAATAGATTTATCATCAAAATCCTCAAATTTAAGATTGGAATATTGATTTTTATATTTTTCCAAATTTTTGAATAAATTGATGTAATGCTTAATTACTTTGCTTTCTTCCTCATGATTATTATGATAACTGAGTCGAATCATTCTGCTACATCCATTTACCCAAAAAAGATTATTCACATCTTTTTTTAAAATTATCATATATTTTTCTCCGGCTTTTAGGAAAACAGAACAGTCTGTTGAGTGTATCCCAAATTTGTCATCAGTTGCACCAAATGCATTCAGAAAAATAAATTTTTGACCTTTAATTATTTTATCAAATTTAAGTTCAGCTTTATAAAATTCCCGATTAAAACCATTTTCAGATATTAAAATGCTGTCACCATAGGCTTTTGTAATTGTTATCACACCTACAAAATCAGCTTCAAAGTAATCTTGAGCAATACTCTGTTGCGTACCACATCTGCAACCAAATATTTTTGTAAAAAATAAAAGTAAGATGAGAAATACAGTTTTTTTCATGGTTTAATTTATTTAACAAACGTTTAAAATCGAGGATTTATTCTGTAATTATTTATTTTTTTTACTCTGCACTGTTCTATACATTAAGAATGTTTACAGTAATTCAATTATCTTTGTTCCTCAAAAAAATCATCATCATAAAATGGAAAACTCAAAATACCCGAATTATATTTTCGACTGGCTGGGAGGGCTAATCCTCTTTTTAGGATATGTAATCGGAAGTATGTTTGTCGGTTTTGCTGGACTTGCCGGAAAATTTATTTTTAAACTGGATTTCGTGCAGAAACCATGGTTTTTAATGATTTCAAATGCAATTGTCTTTTGCCTGATGATTGCTGCATTCGATTTTTTAATGGTGCGTCAGAAAACTGGAAAGAAATTGAATTTTAATTTTTCACCAACCAACTTTTACACTTATCTGTTAATTTTCCCGATGATGCTGGGAATGATGTTTATAGGTGAATTTATCACTTCTCAGATTCCTACAACCGGACCTTTTTTCGGAGATTTTTATAAGTTTTTTGAAAGAATAATGGAAGGATTCATCAATGATCCCATTATAATGGTCATCATGGCGGTCATCATGGCGCCGATTTTTGAAGAAATTATTTTCAGAGGAATTATTCAGAAAGGTTTAATTAATAATGGGGTAGAACCATGGAAGGCCATTTTGCTGGCGAGTGTTTTATTTGGACTGATTCATGGAAATCCTTGGCAGTTTGTGGGTGCAACTTTATTAGGTTGTGTTTTGGGTTTGGTGTATTACAAAACAAAATCCCTTCTTTTGCCCATGCTTTTGCATGGTTTTAACAATCTCTGTTCGGCCGTTTTGATTTTTTACACTCAAAAAGAAAGTTTTGCAGAAGCCTTTGAAATGCAGGGTTGGATGATTCTTGTAATTGGAATTGTACTTTTTTCAGTATTTTTCTATCTCTTTGCATTTAAAAATAAAGTTCGTTATACAGAATCTTAGATAACCTTGACGCATGAGCCACAGAGTTTAGTTTTAAGTTTTTGCGCTTATTTTAAGGCACATTATTAGAAAATCAAAGATTTTTATTTTTGGAAACTTTTAGATTTTCCTCATTTTAATTTTACAAAAATCTTTGATTTTTCCTCTTATGTGATCTAAAATATTCTAAATCCTAATAAAAATTCTTCTTTGACTCATGTGTCAAAACCAAACTATAATCATTAAAATTCGATAAAAATTCTGGTTAATAAAATAAAAATGGAAATATTAGTAGCCACCCACAATCTTCATAAAAAAGAAGAAATACAACAGATTTTAGGAAATGATTTTACCGTAAAAAGTCTTGCAGATTATGATCTTCACGACGAAATTGTTGAAGACGGAGATTCTTTCAATGCCAATGCCTTAATAAAAGCCAAATACTGTTTCGAAAAAACAGGAATTCCAAGTCTGGGAGACGACAGCGGTTTGGTTGTGGAATCTTTAGACGGAAGACCCGGAATTTTTTCTGCCCGATACGCCGGAGATCACGATTTTGCAAAAAACATAGAAAAAGTTTTAAGCGAAATGGAATATATTGAAAACAGAAAAGCCTATTTCATCACAGTTTTATGTTATTATGATGGAAATGGTGCCCAATATTTCGATGGCAGAGTTCATGGAAATTTACTGACAGAAAATAAAGGTCACAAAGGTTTTGGCTACGATCCGATTTTTGTTCCTGAAGGTCACGAAATTACCTTTGCTGAGATGAATCCGGAAGATAAAAACAAAATCAGCCACAGAAAACAGGCCTTGGATTTGTTTCTGGATTTTTTACAGGCATAGGTTGAGGTTGAGGTTTGCGGGCGATCAATTTTCATCTTAACCTAAGCCTTAGCCTCAACCTTTTATCGTACATTTGCTTTAATAAACTATTGATTTGAGTACTTATTTAACGATATTAGGTTTTAATTCTGCAATACCAACGGTGAATACTTCTCCCACGGCGCAACTTCTGGAAATGGAAGAACGCTGTTTCCTCATAGACTGTGGCGAAGGAACGCAGGTGCAGCTGAGAAAAGCAAAGGCGAGATTTTCAAAAATCAATCATATTTTTATATCCCATCTACATGGTGATCACTGTTTTGGTCTGCCAGGACTGATTGCGTCTTTCAGGCTTTTGGGAAGGGAAGTTCCGCTGCATGTTTACGGTCCGAAAGGAATTAAAAAAATGCTGGATACCATCTTCACCATTACCGAAACGCACAGAGGTTTTGAGGTGATTTATCATGAACTGGATAAAGATTATTCAGAAAAAATCTACGAAGACAACAGGGTAGAAGTGTACACCATTCCGCTTGACCACAGGATTTACTGCAATGGTTATCTGTTTAAAGAAAAACCGAAAGAACGTCATATTAATATAGAAGAAGTTTCAAAATATCCTGAAATTGAAACCTGCGACTATCATAATCTGAAAGCAGGAAAAGATTTTGTTTTGAGTGACGGATATGTTTTGAAAAATGAAGTTTTAACCACAAGTCCTGCGCCATCCGTTTCTTATGCGTTTTGCAGCGACACAAGATATTTAGAATCTGTAATTCCGATTATAAAAAATGTGACGGTTCTGTACCACGAAGCTACATTTTTGCATGATTTAAAGGAAATGGCAGATTACACCGGTCACACGACAGCTTTGGAAGCAGCGACAATTGCCAAAAAAGCAGAAGTTGGTAAGTTAATTTTAGGGCATTTCTCCAACCGTTACGGAGATTTGACGGTTTTCACAGACGAAGCGAGGACGGTTTTTCCAAACTCATATCTTCCCAAGGCTTTGGAGTGTGTGAAAATTTGAGAAAAATTTAAATAGTAAGATATCTTGTAGTTATGTTTTAAGATTAAAAAAATCTATTGGACAGTTTGTTTAATGAATATTTAAAATATTAACTTAATCAAAACTTAATAACTTCAAAATCTTAAGAGTTTAAATTAAAAAATGGTATTTAAATAATGAAGTTGAATTTTTCAGAATTAAAAGATTTTCTTGACGAAAAAGCAGATGTTTACAACAATACGGAATTCATTAATGATGATCCGGTTCAGATTCCGCACCGTTTTTCTTTGAAACAGGATATCGAGATCGCTGGATTTTTGGCTGCTACAATTTCGTGGGGAAACAGAAAGTCTATAATTAAATCTGCTGAGAAAATGCTTGACATTATGGGAAATTCTCCCTATGATTTTGTAATGAATTACTCTCAGAAAGATTTAGATTTTATTAAAGACAAAAGTATCCACAGAACTTTTAACGGAGAAGATTTTGCTTATTTCATTACACAATTTCATAAAATTTATACTGAAAATGAAAGTCTTGAAGATTTGTTTTTAATTAATGAAGAGGAAAATAATTTTCAACATTCAATAGAGCGGTTCAGACAGAAATTTTTAGGAATTGAAAAACACAGAACGCACAAACATGTAAGTTCACCTTACAAGAATTCTACCTCAAAACGAATTATCATGTTTTTGAGATGGATGACCAGAAAAGATAACCGCGGCGTAGATTTTGGAATCTGGGAAAATATTGATCAGAAGTTTTTATCGATTCCTCTGGATGTGCACACCGGAAATATTTCAAGAAAATTAGGTTTGATTTCAAGAACTCAGAATGACTGGAAAACCGTGGAAGAATTAGATGTAATCATCAGAAAATTTGATGAAAAAGATCCTGCGAAATACGATTTTGCATTGTTTGGATTAGGAGTAACGAAGGAATTATTTTAAACAGAAAAATAATGAAAACATCACACGAAAATATAGAATTGCTCGAAAAACTTGCAGACGGCATCACTTCATGGATTGGCTCTATACCGTCTCTCATTATTCATACATTACTTTTCCTTACCTCATTTTTACTACCCGTTTTCGGTGTAGTAGATTTTGATAAAATGCTTTTGGTGCTCACGACGGTTTTGTCTTTGGAAGCAATTTATTTATCCATCCTTATTCAGATGTCGGTAAATAAAAGCAATGAAAAAATTGAAGACATTCAGGAAGACATCGAAGATATTCAGGAAGATATTGAAGAGATCAGCGAAGATATAGAGGAAATTAGTGAGGATTTGGAGGAAATCAGCGAAGATATTGAAGATATCCAGGAAGATATCGAGGAAATTAATGAAGATGAAGACGAAGAAGACCACAATGAAAGAGCTAAAAAAGCTATTCTTAAAAGCAATGTAAATTCCAATAAAAACGAAATTAAATTTTTAAAAGACAAAATCGCCGAACTTCAGAATAAAATTGATGAACTGAAAAAGGATTAAAACTAAAGAAATAGTACACCACACGAGACCAATTTACTGATTGGTCTTATGTTATTTTAAAATTAGAATCGAATTAAAATTCAATTAAAATGCAGTAATTTACAATATTGTTATTAATTATCTGTAACATAATGTGTTTTAAATCAATAAAATTTGGTATTTTTGGACAAACAATCTGAAAATGTTAAATTATAGATCAAAAAATTACCTTTTATTTTTACTTTTAGTTTTGTTTTCTTCTCAAATTTTTGCCCAAAAGTCTGGAAGAAAAGTTTTAACCGAAAACAAGAGTAGTGAAAGTATGAAAGCAGGCGCATTTATAGATGTAAATGTTGCTACATATACTCCAAGCAATTACACTATTGAGCAACTGATTAAAAATGTATTGATTTCCGGAGGTTCTTCATGCGCACCACCCAATGTTAGTAATGTTACGGTTTCACCAAACCAGCTTCATACAGATACCGAAAGAGCCTGGGGTTATTTTCATAAAGGTACTACCAATTTCCCTTTTAATGATGGAGTTGTTTTGGTAACAGGAAAGGCCAGAAGAGCGGGTAATGTGCTGGAAGGAAATCTTGGTGATACCGTACCGGGGAGTACCGGAAGCGATCCGGATCTTGTGACGGCTATTAATCCTTCAGCAGGACTTAATGATGCTGTTTTTATAGAATTTGATTTCGTTCCGAACAACTCCCAGATTAATTTTAATTATATTTTTGCCTCTGAAGAATATACGTCAACGTTCCCATGTGGAGTTTTCTCTGATGGTTTTGCTCTTCTGTTAAAACCAAACACACCAGGATCTACTTATACTAACATGGCTATATTGCCGGGAGGTAACGGGCCTGTGAGTGTTACGAATATAGTACCCGGGGGAGTAGGTTTTGCTTGCGGACCAATAAACGCAGCCTACTTTGGCGGACTGAATACTACAAATATCGAAACTAATTTCAATGGACGTACTATTCCGCTAACAGCTACTGCAACGGTAACTCCCGGTCAGTCTTATCACTTTAAAATGGTTTTGGCAGATGCTTCAGATTCAGGTTATGATTCCGCGGTATTTATTCAGGGAGGATCATTTGATCTTGGGATGACCATTGTAGATCCTAATGGTAATCCTATTCCGGAAAGTATTAATGTCTGTGATAATACACCTACAGTACTGAAGGCTCAGATAACTGTGCTTCCAGGTACTACATATCAATGGTTTAAAGATGGGGTACCTATTCCCGGGGCAACATCAATGACGTATACAGCGACTACTCCGGGAGTGTATAAAGTTCAGGTTACAGTTCCGGGAGCCTCATGTCCTGTGGAAGCTCAGGTAACCATTATTGGCGGCACAAGTCCTGTTATACAAAATGCAACCTTAAAACTTTGTGCTACACCAAGTAATTCTACTTTCAATTTAGATTCTGCTAAGCCTTCAATCAGTACAACTGCAGGAGCTGTATTTAAATTTTACCTGCAGCAGGCAGATGCAGTTGCTGGAAATGCAAATAATATTACTGCAACAACTGCATTTAACGGAACAGATGGACAGATACTTTATGTAAATGTTTCAAACGGAGCTTTCTGTTCCAGAGTGGCAATGCTTACATTAAGAAAAGAAGAAACTCCTGTAGCGACAGTTACAGCTCCAAGAATCAAAATATGTAACGGTGAGTCTGTAGTACTTACTGCTGCCGGAGGGGTTACCTATCAGTGGGGAGATAATTCGGCAAGTGGAGCTGTGAGAACCGTAAGCCCAAGTGTAACAACTACGTACAGTGTTTATGCAATCGGTGCACAAGGTTGTAAATCTTTGCAGCCAGCCAGTATCACAATCGAAGTTGTTCCTGCAATTACTTCAACACTTACCGGTGGATGGATTTGTAATGGTGATAATATTACACTTGATGCAGGTGCAGGTCCTAATTACACATATCAATGGAGTAACGGTGCTACAACACAGACTATAACAGTAGGAGCCGGCGGTATTTACGGAGTTACAATATCCAATGGTGTTTGTACAAAGCTCTTCACCACAGAAGTGAAAATCGCGGTTCCGCCAACCATTACGAACATTAATTATGCTAATGATAACATCACCATTTCAGTAAGTAATCCAAGCAACGGCGCACTGGAATATTCGTTAGACAATGGACTGACATGGCAGAATTCAAATATTTTTACCAATGTTCCTAAAAACAAGCTCGTTTTCATTCAGGTGAGAGTAAAGACGACGAGTTGTGTGGGCTATCTTGAGTATTACACTTTCAACATGCAGAATGTAATCACACCAAACGGTGACAATGTGAATGATATCATTGATTTCAGAGGTGTAGCGGGTAATAAGAACTTTACAGCTCAGGTTTCTGACCGTTATGGTAGAGTAGTATACAGATACGAGAAAGTAAGACCTTATTGGGACGGTTTCTTCCAGGGCAAGAAATTATCAACATCATCTTACTGGTATCAAATCACTTTTGAAGATCCTGCAAGTAAACAGACAACGGTAAAAACGGGTTGGATTTTACTGAAAAATATTGAATAAAATTTAGTTTAAATAATAGGAAAGCCGGCAGAAATGTCGGCTTTTTTATTTCACGACAGTAAAAGTTTAGTTTTCAATAATTTGTAAAATAAAACTTATAGCAATAATCATTAAATGACTTAAAAAAAAATGCTATTTTTGTTGAAAATAATGTAAAATGATCATTAGAAGTACAAGAAATTTATTTTTGACTTTGCTCACGATATTATACTCAACTGTATTGTTTTCACAAGACAGGAGTAAACAGGTTTTGAAACAGCCCACATCTCAGACAATGAAGGCAGGAGCGTTTATTGATATTAATACACCAAATTATCCACAGTCTTCATTTAGCATTACACAATTAATCACCAATGTACTGATTGCGGGGAATACGACCTGTACTACCCCAAACGTAAGTAATGTTGTAGTGTCTCCGAATCTGGCTGTGAGCGATCCAAACAGAAGTTGGGGGTACTTTAACAAAGGTGGAACCAATTTTCCATTCACCAATGGTATTGTTTTGACGACAGGTTATGCAGCAAGAGCGGGGAACTCTTTTCAGTCCGGTCAGTTAAGCAATATTCTCCCGACTCAGGATGATGCAGATTTGGCAGCTGTACTGAATCTTCCTCCGGGTGCTTTAAAAGATGCATCATATATAGAATTTGATTTTGTACCTACTGCCAACACAGTTTCATTCAGATATTTATTTGCCTCAGAAGAGTACGAAGGGAATTTTCCATGTACCATTACCGACGGTTTTGCACTTTTGCTGAGACCAGTCTCTGGTGGAGCTTACACAAATCTTGCAGTACTACCTGGAGGAGCAGGCCCTGTAAGTGTCACCAATATTATTCCTTCAACCTATAACTGCGGACCTAAAAACGCTCAGTATTTTGGAGGTCAGAATACAGCTAATATAGAAACCAATTTCAGTGGAAGAACAGTTCCTTTAACTGCAACTGCAACAGTAGTACCTGGTCAGGCTTATCATTTTAAAATGGTTTTGGCAGATTACCAGGATTCTGCTTATGATTCGGGCGTGTTTTTAGAGGCGGGATCTTTTGATATCGGTGTTCAGATTCTCGGTCCCACTGGCGTTCAGCTTCCTGCATCAATAAATGTATGTGATAATGCGCCACAAACATTTACAGCTTCTGTACAGAATCCAAATGCAACTTACCAGTGGTTTTTAAACAATGTTGCAATAGCTGGCGCTACAACTGCTACATTTACTGCTACACAGCCGGGAGTTTATAAAGTAGAAGTATTGTTCCCCGGCAGTACCTGCCCAGGCACAGCTACAGTAACGATAGTTGGAGGGACTTCACCCACAACTCAAAATGCAACACTCACGGCCTGCTATGCGCAGGGAAATGCAATATTTGATTTAACAAGTGCAAATGCTGCTGTAAGTACTACCCCTGGAGCTACGTTTTCATATTATTTAAATCAAAATGATGCTAATGCGGGAAATGCAAGTACAATTCAGACTCCAACAGCATTTCCGAGCCCTGGTAACCAGACTATTTATGTTTTGGTTAAAAATGGTTTCTGTTCAAAAGTAGCGCAGCTTCAACTCATAAAGGCGCCGGAAATCACGGCAAATATTGCACAGCCTACTGTTCTTACCTGTACAAATTCACAGATCACACTGAATGGTTCCTCATCTGTTTACCCAGCAGGTTCTGCCTTTGCGTGGACTACCACTGGGGGGAATATCGTTTCAGGGGGAAATACATTAAATGCAGTTGTAAACACTGCAGGAACATATACTTTAACAATTTCAAATACTTATCAACCGGGAAATCTGACCTGTACTGCAGTTTCAAGTGTTACGGTTACGGGCGACAGTGCGCCGCCTTCACCTACATTAACGGCATCCAAAATTCAGATTTGCTCTGGTGAATCTGTTATTCTTACCGCCGGAGGAGGTGTTACTTACAACTGGAATGCACTCCCAGGTACTGGAAATACACAGGCTGTAAACCCAACAACTACTACTACCTATTCAGTGACTGCGGTGGGAGCGAATGGCTGTCCTTCTGCAAATCCAGCTACTATAACAATTGAGGTTTCACAACCCATCACTGTGCAGAATGCATCTTTACTAAAATGTTATTCTCCGAATGGAATTGTTTATGATTTAACTGAAGCTCAGCCACAGATTACTTCCGCCGGAAGTGCAACATTTGCATATTACCTTCTTCAGTCTGACGCGAATCAGGGAAATAACAATACTATAAATGCTCCAACAACTTTCACAAGTCCTGGAAATCAGACAATTTATGTGTTAGTTAAAAACGGAGCCTGTTCATACGTTGTTACACTTCAGTTACAGACAACAGCTGTTACCACATTAAATATTGCTGCACCTATAACAATTACCTGTACAACACCTCAGATTACATTAAATGCATCCGGCTCAACAATTCCGGCTGGTTCAACGATCGCCTGGGCAGCCACGGGAGGAGGAAATATTGTTTCGGGAGGAAATACTTTAAATCCTGTTGTAAATGCAGGAGGAACATATACTTTAACGGTTTCAAATACAACACAGCCAGGAAATCTTACCTGTACGTTTACTTCAAACGTTAATGTTGTGCAGGATACCACAGCACCATCGACGCTTGTTACAGCCACTGCTCCTCAGATTTGTCCGGGAGAATCTGTTACACTTACAGCATCTGGCGGTGCTACTTATATTTGGACAGGTTTAGCTGGAACTGGAAATACTCAGACGGTTACACCTGCTGTTACAACTTCATACACCGTTACTGCGGTAGGAGCGAACGGCTGCGTGTCTGCTCAACCTGCAACGATTACAATCATAGTTGGTCCGCCCACGCCATTCTTAACTGCATCTAAAACTAAAATCTGTGCAGGTGAATCTGTTACGCTTACTGCAACAGGAGGAGTTACCTACAATTGGGGAACTTTACCGGGTAACGGAAGTACTCAGGTTGTGAGTCCTACCATCACAACTACATATCAGGTAATCGCACTGGGAGGAAACGGATGTACTACAAATATACCTGCCACAATCACGGTTGAAGTAGTGCCAGCTATTGTATCAAGTCTTCAGGATGTACTTGTTTGCGCAGGTGATAACGGGACTTTGGATGCAGGTGCCGGGCCGAACTATACTTATATCTGGAGTAATGGTGCAACAACACAAACTATTTCTACGAATGTTCCGGGAACTTATTCAGTAACCATCAGTAATGGAACATGTTCAAAAGTTTTCACTGCACAGCTTCTTAACCCTCAGTTGCCACAGTTTACCAACATCAGTTTCGCTGATCATATTTTAACTGTGTTTGCAACGAATCCGAATAATACTGTTTTAGAATATTCAATTGATAATGGTGTGACATGGCAAGCCTCGAATATTTTCTACAATGTAGATAATAACATGAGTTACAACATCAGAATCCGAAATAAGGATGCAGACTGTAGTAATTTTATAGAGTTCTACACTTTTGTTGTTATCAATGCCATTACACCAAACCGTGACGGCATTAATGAAGGTGTTGACTTCAGCGGTATAAGCAAGTATAATAATTTTGCAGCTTCTGTATTTGACCGTTATGGTGCAGAAATTTTCAACGCCTCAAAATCCGGGCTTACGTGGGATGGTACTTTGCGGGGAATGAATATTCCTACGGGAACGTACTGGTACAAGGTACAGTGGGAAAATCCGGCAAGCAAGAAAATGGAGATGAGAAACGGCTGGATCTTAGTAAAAAACAGAAACTAAATAATTAATAACCTTTCAATTGAAAGGTTATTTTTTTTGATAAAAAAGTTAATTATTAATGTGTTTTAGATAAAAAGTAATTAAATTTGTTGAAATGAAAAATTGTATGAAGCAATATCTACTACTATTATTTTATGTTTTAATGAGCGTGAATCTTACTGCACAGAAAGTTTCACCGAGAAAACCTACAAAAAAGGCATTTTCTGAAACTTCTAAAAAAGCAGGTGCATTCATAGATGTTAACGTACCAACATATCCGGAATCAGCATTCACTCCTTTGCAATTAATAAGGGATGTTCTTATATCATCAGGACCTGGATCGTGTTTTGTTCCGAATATTTCGAATGTTACGGTAACTCCCAACACAACTGCGACGCAGGCAGATAGAGCCTGGGGTTATTTTCACAGAGGAACTACAAACTTTCCTTTTAAAGACGGAATTGTTCTGTCAACAGGATTCGCCAGAAGAGCAGGGAATCAGTTTGAAGATTTCCTAGGTGATAATAATTTTGGAGGAAGCGATCCTGATTTAGCAACCGCCCTTGGTGTAGCGGGTGTACTTACGAATTCAGCGATTTTGGAATTTGATTTTGTTCCTACAACTTCGCAGATTAAATTTAATTATTTACTGGCTTCGGAAGAATACAACGGTACTTTTCCATGTAATTATGCTGATGCTTTTGCCTTATTGTTAAGACCTGTAGGTAGTACCGCACCTTATCAGAATATGGCAGTTTTACCAGGTGGATTAGGCCCTGTGAGTGTGACTAATATCCGTCCGAATATACCAAACGGATGCGGAGCTGTTAATCCTACTTTTTTTGCAGGTTACAATACTGGTAGTATTGAAACTAATTTTTACGGAAGAACAATTCCTTTAGAGGCTACTGCCAATGTAACCGCCGGAATTCCTTATCATTTTAAGATGGTTATTGCAGATTTTGGTCCATTCGGAGCAGATACCAGTTATGATTCTGCAGTCTTTCTTGAAGGAGGTTCCTTCAACATCGGCGTAGAGCTTCAGGATCCTAGTGGTGCTGTAATTCCTAATGAGATTAATGTCTGTGACCTGGTTCCAACGGTAATCAATGCTTCTGTAAATAGTCCTAATTTAACCTATCAGTGGTTTTACAACGGTAACCCAGTTCCAGGCGCAACTTCTACATCAATTACAGCAATTGACCCGGGAACATACACGATTGAAGTTACACTTCCAGGAAATCCATGTCCGGGAACTGCTTCAGTGAAGATCAACGGAGGATCTACACCACTCGCGCAGGATGCTACGCTGTTGCTATGTACAACGCCCGACATCACAACATTTGATTTAAATAATTCCAAACCACTCATCAGTCCTACCGCAGGAGCCAACTTCAGGTGGTACGTGAATCAGGCAGACGCATTGGCATTTAACAACAATTTTATTCAGACTCCATTAAATTATAATGGAACTGATGGTCAGATTTTATATACCGTAGTTTACGGAGCAGAATACTGCAGAAAAATGGTAGAGCTCACCTTAGCTAAAGAAGCAAGACCGGTAGCACAGGTGACTACTCCAAAAATAAGAGTTTGCGCAGGCGAAACCGTTACGCTTACTGCATCGGGAGGAAGTACGTACAACTGGGTGAACTTCCCTGGTACAGGTGATACTCAGTCAGCAACCATTTTCCAGACCACTACTTTTGAAGTTTATGGTGTAGGACCTTTGGGCTGTCAGTCTTTAATTCCGGCAAAAATCACTGTTGAGGTGGTTCCTGTACCTACAACACCGCTTCTTGATGTTGAAATGTGTATCGGAGACACGATAGAGCTGGATGCAGGAGCAGGGTCAGGATTCAGCTATCTTTGGAATACTGGTGAAGAAACCCAGAAGATTACCGTTAATCAGTTAGGAATTTACACAGTAACCATTGATAATGGAATCTGTTCCAAAACTTTTGAGGTGAAGGTAGTGGCTGCAGCAACACCGTTTTTCTCACAGTTGAGCTATGAAAACAATACAATCACTGCGACAGCAACAATTCCTAACATCAACAATATCCCGAGAGCGGCAGAATATTCTTTAGACGGAATTTCGTGGCAGGATTCAAATGTATTTCCTAATCTTTTAGATAATACGAATTATACTCTGTACGTAAGAACGAAAGGAACCACCTGCGTCGGTACGGTAGAGTTCTTCACATTCCACATTACTAATATTATCACGCCGAATCAGGATGGAGTAAATGATGTGATTGATTTGTCTGCCCTTGTAAACTTCAAAAACTTCAAAGGCTCAATTTATGACAGATACGGAACTGAAATGTTCAGGTTCTCAAAAGAAAATCCTATCTGGAACGGAACTGTAGGAGGGAAAAGATTACCTACCGCAACCTACTGGTACAGATTCAATTTTGAATATAACAAAACCAAAACTCAGATGAACTCCTCAGGTTGGATCATGCTGAAAAACAGAGAGTAAATCTTTGTTATATCATACAAAAAATGCCTTCAGATTTTTCTGAAGGCATTTTATTTGTACTGATAATTTACAGATTATCTTTCCAGAGTTTTGTAAAAGAAATAAAGTCGGCGACGCTCAGTTCCTCGGCTCTTTTATCTAAAAACTCATGAGTCTTCAAGGCCTCCGGGATATTTAAAATTTTAAGTGAATTAGACAGCTTTTTTCTCCTCTGATTAAACCCGGCTTTTACAATCTGCTTAAACAGAACTTCATTTCCAGCTAAACCCTCTTTAGGATTTCTCGTTAATTTAATGACTCCCGATTTCACCTTTGGCGGAGGATTAAAAACATTCTCATGTACCGTAAACAGATAGCTTACGTCATAATATGCCTGAATTAAAACAGACAGAATTCCATAGTCTTTGGTACGCGGAACAGCGGCAGTTCTTTCCGCAACCTCCTTCTGAAACATCCCCACCATTTCGGGAATTATTTGATAATAATCAATAATTTTAAAAAGAATCTGAGAAGAAATATTGTACGGGAAATTTCCGATGATTGCGACTTCTTCATTATTCAGAAATGCGAAATCCTGTTTCAGAAAATCGCCTACAAAAGTCTCTTCAGTTGTTTTGTCATAATTTTTCTTCAGATATTCGATCGATTCATGATCTATTTCTGCGAGATAAATTTTTTGCTCTTTCTCTAAAAGATATTTGGTAAGAACACCCATTCCCGGGCCAACTTCCATTATATTTTTATAATTCTCAAAACTCAGACCTTCAACTATTTTTCTGGCGATATTCTCATCCGTCAGAAAGTGTTGGCCGAGATGTTTTTTTGCTCTTACACTCAAAGTATTTATGATTTTGTTAACAGTGAAAATATATTTTTCGGGTCAAATTTCGGAAGATTTTTTCTAATTTAGCCAAAAATTTTATTCTTAATGGCAAGGACGGCAGACGATTTTAATAAAAACAGGCTTAGATCGAGTAATATTACCGTGGTCGTAAGTATTGCTTTAGTACTTTTTTTATTGGGCTTAATGGGATTAATTGTGATTAATGCCAAGAAGTATTCAGATTATCTGAAAGAACAGTTGGTGGTAAACGCTTTCTTTGATCAGAATTATGATGCAAAGGATTCACTTAAAATTGCGAAGAACGAGGAAGAAGCTGTAAAAAAGATCCAGACAATCGCTGCTGTAAAAAAAGCAGTTTATATTTCCCGCGACAGAGCGGTGGAAGAAGCAAGAAAAAGCATGGGTGTAAATACCAGTGCCATATTTGATGAGAATATCTATCCGGCATCTGTAGAGGTAACGATAAAACCTGAGTTTACAGATTCCTTAAAGATAAACGAGGTCATGAAACAGCTGAGAACTGTTCCGGGAATTACTGAAGTGAATAACGATACAGATGCTCAGAAAGTTTATACCGGTCTCAATAAAGTTTTGAAATGGATCTTAGGTTTTTCACTGATATTTCTGGTTTTAGCAATTGTTTTGATTAACAATTCTATCAGACTCAAGATTTTCTCAAGAAGATTTATCATTAAAACCATGCAGTTGGTTGGTGCCAAAAGAAGATTTATTCTAATACCATTTATTAAAGAATCTGTCATTTTAGGATTGATCGGTGCAGCTATCGGTCTCCTGGCAGTTTCCGGAATATGGTATTTCTTCACAAGCATGATCGAAATGCCTTTCGTACAGGATACCACCGAATATTTCTGGCTTGCAGTGGGAGTTTTATTTGTAGGAATATTTATCTCAATTATAAGCACTGTGGTAGCAACCTGGAGATTCTTGAGATCAAACGTAGACGATTTATATTATTCATAAATAATGAGCAAAAAAACAACAAAGTTTTCCGCTTCCAATTTTGGAAAGGAAGACAAAACACCTGAAGAAAATATCTTTTACTTCGGTGCACAGAATTATAAATGGATGCTCATCGGGCTGGCTTTTATCATTGTGGGATTTCTTCTGATGATGGGTGCTGATGCCAATACGGTAGATGGTAAATTAGATCCGAATGTGTGGAATGACGATATATTCTCAATCCGCAGAATCAGAATAGCACCTTTATTTATCGTGATAGGATTCGCAATAGAAGTCTATGCAATTCTTAAAAGAAAATAAGCAGTCAGGTAAAACACTTCATGAGCCATCCAGATTGACTCAAACTAACAAAAGTCGGTTGCCCAGCAATTGACTTTTTCTATAATACTAAAAAGAGGTGTGAGCTGATATAAATTACTCATTACTCATTATTTATTACTCATAAAAATGGATTTAATTAAAGCAATTATCATTGCCATCATCGAAGGACTTACAGAATATCTACCCATATCTTCCACCGCACACATGGGCTTCACAGCCAGTTTGATGGGGCTCGAAGAATCAGAATTTCTCAAAATGTTTCAGGTTTCCATACAGTTCGGAGCCATTTTATCTGTGGTAGTTGCTTACTGGAAAAAGTTTTTCGACCTCAAAAATCTTCAGCTGTATTACAAATTAGCTTTTGCCGTAATTCCGGCTTTGGTTTTAGGTTATATTTTCGACGATATGATAGAATCTGTGCTTGGAAATCAAATCGCCATCTCAGCGGTATTGGTTTTGGGAGGTGTTGTTTTACTTTTTGCCGACCAGTGGTTCAAAAATCCTGTAATTCACGACGAAAAAGAAATTTCAATCAAAAAAGCAGTTACCATAGGCTTTTGGCAATGTTTAGCAATGATGCCCGGGACGAGCAGAAGTGCAGCTTCCATCATCGGAGGGATGACGCAGGGTTTATCGCGAAAAGCGGCAGCAGAATTTTCATTCTTTCTGGCAGTGCCGACTATGTTGGCGGTAACGGTCTATTCGGTTTTTGTGAAAACCTGGGGTAAGGGCACTCCAACAGCTGCAAAAGGGTATGAAATGATTTTAGAATCTCAGGATCACATTACTATTTTCATCATCGGAAATATCGTAGCATTCATCACCGCACTCATCGCCATCAAAGCATTCATCGGAGTTTTAAATAAATATGGATTCAAACCTTGGGGCTGGTACCGTATTTTTGTGGGGATTGCATTGCTGATTTATTTTTACTATTTTAAGTAAATGAAAAAAAGTTCTTTTGATCCTGATAATAAGATTGTAGAAAAAATACTTACAGATACAAAATATTTTGTAATTTTTGTTCTGATTGGTGCTGTAATGTTTGGTTTTGTGTTACAAAAATGTAATAGAGACTCAAATGAAAGTGAATTGCAATTGCAGTCTTTACAAAGAATTTTACAATATCAGAAAGAATCATCCGTTATTGACAAAGGGATTGATGCTCAAAATAGAAATAGGCCTTTCATTACTTTTTCAGATAAAGGGAAACTGGAAATTGGTAATAATTTTCTAAAAAAGGTGGAAGTGGGAGATTCTATTTCAAAGAAGAAAAATACTACAACTTTCTACATCTATAGATTGAATCAAACTTTTGAGTATGATTCTTTTGAAGATTCACAAGGAAAATATAATGATTAATTAACTGAAAAAATATTTGGGCAGCTACTTCCGTCCTCCGTTCCCGCTTTTTAGTGCCTAGGCTTTCCCTTCGCTTACAAAAAGAGCTCCACTCAGGCCGGGCTGCGAGAAATCGAGAAACGAGATTCATCGATTCAAAGTGAAATAGAAAGTAAGAGATAGATTCGACGTAAAAAATATTGTAGTAATTTTGCATTTTATTGTATTTAAAAAAAAATCATTCGCCGATTACTCATTACCGATCACCTATTACTCATAAAAAATGACAGCCGAACAACTACAATCAGGATACATATTTTTATTAGACAAACCACTTGACTGGACTTCCTTTCAGGCTGTAAATAAGTTGAAATATAAATTAAAGCGTGAATTTAATCTTCCGAAAAAATTCAAAATCGGGCATGCCGGAACTTTAGATCCAAGAGCAACAGGACTGTTGATCGTCTGTACAGGAAAATTCACCAAAAAAATCTCTGAAATTCAGGATGCTCCCAAAGAATACTGGACAGAAATTAAAATCGGTGTCCAGACCGAATCCTACGATACCGAAAAACCGGAAATTCTTCATCGGGATTTTTCTAAAGTTACCGAAGAGCAGGTAAATAAAGCATTAGAAAAATTTTTGGGAGAAATAGATCAGAAACCACCTGTTTTTTCGGCAATTAAAATCGATGGAGCAAGAGCTTATAATCTCGCAAGAGCAGGAACTGAAGTGGAGATGAAATCCCGGAAGACAACCATTCATTATATCAAAGATGTTGAAATTAATTTTCCGATCGTCAGTTTTACAGTTGGGTGCTCAAAAGGTACCTACATCCGAAGTTTGGCTCACGATATAGGTCAGGAATTGGGTGTCGGGGCGTACCTAACCCAATTGAGACGGACAAAAATAGGAGAATACTGTATTGAGGATGCAACAGCTGAATTCCTGAATAACGATTACAGATTTAATACCAATGATTAGAATTTTCTGGTCACTGTTATTTTTGATCTTATCTCTGAAAACATTTTCTCAGGAAAAATCAAATAAATTAGGACTGTTCGGAGTGGTGGAAGCGAATGTTGGTTTCGATGTCGCAGCCATGATCAGAGAAAGTCAGGTGACAGATGAATATGAAAGACAAAAACTGGATCCGGGAAGATTCAATTACGGTTTTGCGGCACAGTTAGGATACCAGCCACTGAATTGGTTTGCGTTGGGAACCGGTGTGAGATACAGCTATGTAGATCCCAACTTTCATGTGATGTACTGGACATTGCAGCCATTTTTTATCGTCAGTAATCCAAAAGATGAAGAATTCACTTACATTTCCGCAAATTTTGGAACTCAGATCAATCGCACAGCCTCCGAAAATGCAAAGCTGATCGGTCTTTCAGTGGGATTCTTTGAACCTGTCACAAAGAATTTCGGGAACAAATTTCAGATCAATCTGGAGGTTCAGAATTTTGATGGAAACAGTACATTTTTTGTAGGGTTTTCATACGGTATTGCAATCTTCTCTAATAAGAAACTTTAAAACATGGAAAAAACACGCATCAATAAATACCTTTCAGAAGTGGGCTATTGCTCAAGAAGAGCTGCTGATAAGCTTTTGGAAGAAGGGAGAATAAAAATTAACGGCCAGATTCCGGAGCTGGGAACAAAAGTTTCAGATGAAGATCTTATAGAAGTTGATGGAAAAACCATCCGTGAAACAGAAGAGAAACCTGTTTATCTCGCATTCAACAAACCACGCGGAATTGTCTGCACCACAGATTCAAAGCGTGAAAAAAACAATATTATTGATTTTATAAATTATCCTAAAAGAATTTTTCCGATTGGGAGATTAGATAAAGCCAGTGAAGGTCTTATCTTTCTCACCAGTGACGGTGACATCGTCAACAAAATTCTCCGGTCAAAAAACAATCACGAAAAAGAATATATCGTGAGAGTTGATAAACCGATTAATCCAAGGTTCTTAGATAAAATGAGAAATGGGGTTCCGATTTTAGATACGGTAACGAAGAAATGTGAGGTAGAGAAAATTGACGATATGCATTTCAGAATTATTCTTACACAAGGCTTAAACAGACAGATCAGAAGAATGTGTGAATACCTTGGATATGAAGTGAAAAAACTGAAACGCATCAGAATTATGAATATTTCCCTTGATATTCCGGTAGGTAAATGGAGAGATTTTACTGATACAGAACTTTCTGAGATCAATACGTTAATAAGAGAATCTGCTAAAACACACGAGTGAAAATTTTGCACATTTTATCACTTTTCAATTAAATTAAGTACCATATTTTCGTAGTTTTTCATAGAAATTTTCTATAAAATACATCTTGTTATGTATTAAGTAAGTATATTTGTACACACAACAAATCAAACACACTTAAAAAAAATACCAAGATGAAAAAAATGCTCTACTTTGTAGTGCTGGGTTGTTTTGTTGTGCCCAGTCAGAAGCTATTCTCTCAAGTGGGAATAGGAACAACGTCGGTAGAAGATAATCTTTTGCTGAAAGTACATTCACCAAACAAAGGTGTTTTGCTCCCAAATCTGAATATTCCAAATCTTTCACTCGCGTCACCAGTCACCAGTCCTGCTTTAGGTCTTTTAGCTTATAACAAAGCTACCGGAAAACAGGGTTTCAATTTCTGGGATGGTGCAAAGTGGAATGAACTTGTAGATACCCGTAATGTATATTCTGTGCTGGGACTCACAGTGTCCTACAGTACCTCCAATTCTGCTCCGCTACTTATCAACACACCTAAGGGAGCTGTAAACTATCCTCAGGATTCTGTGCCCGGAACAATATGGTCTGAGGTGGATGGTTTATCTAAAGATATTACAGTTACACAGGCCAACAACAGTATCGTAGTCATTACTGAAGGTATGGTGCAGGCTAATAATAGTGTTACCAGCTCATCCAATACTTTTACGTACGCTGTCGGGATTTTCGTAGACGGAAAGCTTGCCGGAGTGAGAAATTATTCTACAAGATATTCTACTGTAAACCAGTACGATTATTTTTCTATCAATTCGGTTTTGAAAAATTTGAGTGTGGGAAATCACACTGTTAAAACTTATGTCAGCGTTAGAGTAAATGATTATTCTTCTGCTACCGAGTGGAAATTTGGCGGTTCTGTAGGGGTAGCTTCCCTAAACGCAGAAATGACGAAGATTAATATGTACATCAAACTCACCGAAAAATCCTAAAACATCTAAGATGAAAACACATTTTTTAAGATTCCTATTGATTATTCTGGGAATAAATCTCCACGCGCAATCCGGTTCTGTAGGTATAGGTACAGAAACACCAAATTCTTCCGCTATTTTAGATTTGGTTGCTACTGATAAGGGTCTAATGCTGCCAAAGATTTCGCTTAATGCCTCTAACGTTTCAGATGCCAGTTTTTTGGCTGCGCCACCTACAGTTTCATTGTTAGTTTACAATACGAATGCATCATTTCCGGGTGGTAAAGGACTTTATTACTGGGATGGTAACAGATGGACATTTTATTTTAATTCTGCAAACCTCAATCTTCTTTTGGGAATTACAAAATATTATTCAAAAGTTTATCCTGGAGGAACCTATACGTTTTCTTATCCTGGGGAATCACCGTATTCAAACGGAACCCCTTTGGTATTACCATGGATAAAAGTCCCTGAAAGCAGTGATTTTGATATTGTAATTGATCGTGCTGAGAACAACACTGTGATTACTTTTACAGGAATGGTTCAGGTGGGTACAGAATCTACTAGCGCAAATGTGAATTACGGATTGGGGATTTTTGTAGATAATAAACTGATTACCTCAAAAGCCGTTTCACTGAATGGAGATACCAAATGTCCTTTTCAGGAATTTACGATTACCGGTGTATTGGATGATCTGCCTGTAGGAAATCATAAAATCACACTTGGTGTTGCCAACCGCACCGGAAATGTGTCGAGTGAGCTTACTTATTACGGCAGAAAAGCTGGAGGATGTCTTAATCTTACAAATGATGAAGCACAGATCAGTGCTATCGTTTTAATTAACCAACCATTACCATACTAACATCATCATGAAAAAAATTATATCTACCATACTAATGTCAACAGTACCTGCGGTGTTTTTTTCACAGGTTGTAATGACAGATAAAGCTGCTCCTGTTCTTGATAACAGCGCTGTCCTGAAATTAGACTCAGACAGCAAAGGTGTTCTCTATCCACGAATACCTCTGAATTCCAATCTGGATGTATCAACAGTTCCTGCGCCGTCAGACGGAACGGTTGTGTTCAATACGAAATCAACTGCGACTTTGCCTCAGACAGTTGCATACTATGATACAGGGAAATGGAATGCGCTCTTGACAAAAGATCAGCTTGCTTCCAGATTGGATCTTGTTAATTTGAGTTCCATATCATCTCCGGGAAATATTGCAATTACAGGTTTTTCGCCGGGAAATTTCAATATTGGGGATTCTGTTTCTAATAGCTGGATTCCGCTTCTCATTGAGGATAGTAAGACATTTACCAGGAGTACGAATTCCTTCGCTTTTACATTAGAAGGAATGGCACAGTTAGACAAAGCTTCAAACAGTTATTTCGAATATGCAATAGGAATATTTGTTGATAATAAACTGGCTGTTGTAAGAAAATACCATAAGCATAACGAGAATTTTACCTGCTCTTGGCATAAATTTGTTCTCAATGGTGTAGTCAACAATTTGCCCATCGGAAACCATACAATCAGTGTGAGAGCAAGAAATATAGCTTCATCTTCCTCATCTCCTTCCCAAAAAATTATATATGGTGGGGTAGCGCAGAACTCCAGTTCAGGAAATCCGCCGTGCGATAATATGAGTAATTTTATGTCTAAAATCTCCCTTAGTACCACAATTGTGGAATCTGTAAATTAATCTTTTTTTTTTTTTTT
>NZ_LMQH01000011.1:387423-407293 GCF_001424105.1 Chryseobacterium sp. Leaf394
TTTGATGTTTTAACTTAAAAACTATTGATTTAAATTTAAATCAACTTCTAACAGAATGAATCTCTTTATTAAAATTAAAAATATTTTAGCAGTAATTGTCAGTAAATTGATAGTCAGGTATTACGCATGTCAAAAATGATCAGACTTTCATTTTTGTGATGACGGAACTGAAACGAAATTAAATTTAAGAACGTCATCAAGGTGAATTTAAAAATGTTTAATATGATTAACGGAGTGATTGATTTTTTTTGTATTTTTGCAGTCACTTTTTGTGGACAGGTCTGAAAAGGTAAATTATTATAAACTAATTACTTCCGTATTTTTTAAAACCACATTTATTCAGACCATTAAAAAAGAAGGAATACAAATTTTATTAGAAAATGTCAAAAGAGACAAATTCAGCAGAGGTTATTCTTAACCAAAACGTAGCACCGGAACAATTTGACTGGGATTCTTTCGAATCTGGTCTTGATGCAGATGCGAGAAAAGAAAAAAGCGATCTTGAAGAAATCTACAACGGATCTCTTAGTAGCTTAAACGACAACGATGTAATCGTAGGTAAAGTTGTAAGATTGACAGACAAAGAAGCAATCGTAGACATCGATTTCAAATCTGAAGGTGTTATTTCTCTTAACGAATTCCGTTACAACCCAGGCCTAAGTGTAGGTGACGAGGTTGAAGTAATGGTAGACAGAAGAGAGGACAAAACAGGTCAGTTACAGTTATCTCACAAAAAAGCAAGAACGCTTAAAGCTTGGGATAGAGTAAACGAACTTCACGAAACCGGAGAAATCGTAAACGGTTTTGTAAAATCAAGAACTAAAGGAGGTATGATCGTTGACGTACACGGTATCGAAGCATTCTTACCAGGTTCTCAAATCGACGTTAAGCCAATTAAAGATTATGATCAGTTCGTAGGTAAAACTATGGAGTTCAAAGTTGTGAAAATCAACCCTGAGTTCAAAAACGTAGTAGTATCTCACAAAGCATTGATCGAAGCAGATATCGAAGGTCAGAAAAAAGAAATCATCGCGCAGCTTGAAAAAGGTCAGGTTCTTGAAGGTACTGTTAAGAATATTACTTCTTACGGTGTATTCGTAGATCTTGGTGGTGTAGACGGCTTGATCCACATTACAGACCTTTCTTGGTCTAGAGTGAACCATCCATCTGAAATCTTAGAAGACGGACAGACTGTGAAAGTGGTTATCCTTGACTTTGATGACGAGAAAACAAGAATCCAGTTGGGTATGAAGCAATTAGAGGCCCATCCTTGGGATGCTCTTTCTGCTGACATGAAAGTTGGTGATAAAGTAAAAGGAAAAGTAGTTGTTCTTGCTGACTATGGTGCATTCGTTGAGATCGCTCCAGGTGTAGAAGGATTAATTCACGTTTCTGAAATGTCTTGGTCTACTCACTTGAGAAGCGCAGGAGATTTCGTAAAAGTAGGTGATGAAGTGGAAGCTGAAGTACTTACTTTAGACAGAGAAGACAGAAAAATCTCTTTAGGTATGAAACAGTTATCTAAAGATCCTTGGGAAAATATCGAAGCTAAATATCCTGTAGGTTCTGAGCATGTTGGAACTGTAAGAAACTTTACAAACTTCGGTGTATTCGTAGAACTTGAAGAAGGTATCGACGGATTAATCTATATATCAGACCTTTCTTGGACTAAGAAAATCAAGCATCCATCAGAATTCTGTGCAGTAGGTGATAAATTGAATGTTGTAGTTCTTGAACTTGACATCCAGGCTAGAAGATTATCTCTAGGTCACAAACAACTGACAGAAAACCCATGGGATAAATTTGAAACTAAATATGCTGAAGGAACTGTACACACAGGATCTGCTGTAGAAGTTCATGATAAAGGTGCTTCTGTACAATTCGAAGATGCTGAAGTAGAAGCATTCTGCCCATCAAGATTATTAGAGAAGGAAGACGGATCTAAAATCAAGAAAGGTGAAACTGCTGAGTTCAAAGTAATCGAATTCAACAAAGAATTCAAGAGAGTAGTTGTTTCTCACACAGGAATCTTCAGGGACGAAGAGAAAAAGAATGCAAGAGAAGCATCAAACAACAGATCAAATAACAACAATAACATGTCTTCTTCAAACATTGAAGAAAGATCTACTTTAGGTGATATTGATGTATTGGCTGAATTGAAAAAGAAAATGGAAGGAGGTAAATAATCTCTGATCTCATTCTTATAAATTTACCACCCATTTTTTGGGTGGTTTTTTTATTTATGTGAAAAGAAAAAATAATATAAATTTTAATATTAATTCTCCTGTTAAGTACATATTAACTGCTATTCAAAAAAAAGTATTAAATATTAAACAAAAATAATTATAAATTGATTATTATTTGTAAATTTGGCGCTTTAATGGTCAATATGAAAAAATTAACTTTACCTCTTTTATTTGCTGTTACATTATCATTAAGTTCAGTATCAACTTTACATGGACAGGATTACAAGCAGCTAATCAGTAATCATATTTCACAAAATACAATCCGTGATTATAAAAAAGCAGATCTTGCAGATCTCGCTGTGGATGTTGTAGATCGCTCTGCTTCTATGAATGGTGACGTGGTGAAGTTTCAACAGTTATACAAAGGCTTTCCGATTCTTAATTCTGTTGGTTCAGCATTGATAAAAGATGGGAAAGTGGTTTATTTTACAGATACGTTTGTTAAAAACTATAACGTAGCTACTGCAAATGTACCATCTATAACAGCTAAAACAGCATTGAGCATTATTGCTACACAACTGAATAATTCTGAAATCAGCGATTTTAAAATCCTTCAGTCTTTAGATGCAGACTTGGACGATAATAAGTTCGTTAAGCAAAATTTGCTTTATGCCAATCATGAAGATAATCTAAAGCTGGCGTATCAGATAGCTTTTCAGGATCCTAAATCGCCAAGCTATTGGAACTATGTTATTGATGCAAATACAGGAAGTGTTTTATTTAAAGAAGATTTGAATTTATCATGTAATTTTTATCATGATGCGTACAGCCACGATCATTCTTCGCATCAAAAATTTATTGGCCCTTTACAGGGTTCATCTTTGGAAAGTTCATTTAATCTTTTGGTACCAGATCCTGCGTCTTATAATGTTTTTCCTTTTCCTATAGAAGCACCAACTTTTGGATCCCGTGCAATTGTTGCCAATCCTTGGATAATAGCTTCTTCACCTGAAGGTTGGCATTATGATGGTGCAACTCATTACACAATTACACGTGGTAACAACGTTCACGCATATTTAGATTTAACAGGGAATAACGCAGTTGGCGCTTCTCCAAATGGTGGTGCTTCCCGGAATTTTGATTTTCCATTCAATATAAACGCTGCCCCTGCAACGCAGCAGAATGCTTCTACAACCAATCTTTTTTATGCAAACAATAAGGTGCATGATATTTTTTATAAGTTTGGATTTACCGAGCTCTCCAGAAATTTTCAGCAGACTAACTTTGGACTGGGTGGGGCTGGAAACGATTACGTAAATGCCGAGGCACAAGATGGGGGAGGAACAAACAATGCAAATTTCTCTACGCCTCAGGACGGATCAAAACCACGTATGCAAATGTATCTGTGGTCTACGTCAAATAGAGTTTTTTATTACAATGCTCCTGCGGTATCTGTGCCAAGACAGCCTTCAGCTGGGATTGCCCAATTCGGTCCAGCCCTTACTGTTACAGGTGTCACTGGAAATGTACAGTTATCATCTGTTTTAGAAGGTTGCACGCCTCTCCCTGCAGGATCTCTCACAGGAAAAATTGGTTTAATCCAGAGGGGAAATTGTGACTTTACTATCAAAGTGAAAAATGCTCAGAATGCCGGTGCAATTGCTGCCATAGTGTATAACGCTCCTGCTTCGCCAACTATTGGTAATATGGGAGGTACAGATGCTACGGTTACAATTCCTTCTGTTCTGATTGATAACGCTGAGGGTGAATATATCAAGACGCATTTGACAGCTAACACAGTGGTAAATGTTACACTAAAAAACGATCCGGCAGCAGCGGTAACTCCTGATGGTAGTTTTGATAATGGTGTAATTATTCATGAATATGGACATGGAATTTCAAACCGTTTAACTGGTAATGGTTTTTCTTGTCTTTCGTCATCAGTTAGCAAAGAACAAATGGGTGAGGGATGGTCCGACTTTTTTGCGCTAATGCTTACAAACAGACCTGGAGATAATGCCTCAGTTCCGAGAGGAATGGCAACTTATGCCGCAGGTGAGGGCTTTTCTGGAGGCGGAATAAGACCAGCAAAATATTCTCCTGATGTGTTGATCAATAATTTTAATTATAATGATACTAATGGTATGGAATATACCAACGCTAATGGATTTCTCGTACCTGATGTACATTCCATAGGATTTGTATGGGCTACTATGTTGTGGGATCTTCATTGGAAGTATGTCGAGAAATATGGTTATTCTTCTGATGTTACCGCTAACGCTACCAATGGAAGTTCAAGGGTTTTACAACTTGTAACAGACGCTTTAAAATTACAGGCCTGTAACCCTAATTTTGTTACAGGCAGAAACGCAATTCTTGCTGCTGAAATGGCTACC
The DNA here is from genome assembly GCF_001424105.1 of Chryseobacterium sp. Leaf394. Taxonomy (GTDB): domain Bacteria; phylum Bacteroidota; class Bacteroidia; order Flavobacteriales; family Weeksellaceae; genus Chryseobacterium. Next base: position 392,006 of record NZ_LMQH01000011.1, read on the forward strand.
ACACAAGGTGCAGACAGATGTATGGTCTGGAGAACTTTTGCAGCAAGAGGTCTTGGTCTGTATGCTGACGCTGGAAGTGCTACAGATATAAACGATCAGTTTGGTGACTTCACAGTACCTGCAGATTGTGTACTGTCAACAGATGAAGTGAAAAATACGAAGTCGAATGCCATCTCAATCTATCCAAACCCTGCTAAAAATGAATTCTTCATCAACTTCCCTAAAAATACTATGGGTAAAGTAAATGTTGAAATATTCGATATGAGCGGAAAATTAGTTGCTTCAGAATACAAAGTTTCTGCAGATGAGAAAAAAGCAATTAATACTTCATCTTTAATTAACGGAACTTATATCGTTAAAGTAAAAGGTCTAGGAATTGACACTTCTTCAAAGCTTCTAATTAAAAAATAATATTAAAATATTTTATAAAATTACCTCAGAAATTTCTGAGGTAATTTTTTTTGTTCAAACAAAATCAATATATCGTACCTTTGGCGGCTGAAAAAAGGTTATGAAGAAGAAAAAAATTTTAAAGGGAGTTTTGTTTGTAGGTTTCGGTGCCAGTATTTATGGAATGCTTGCCACCTTCGTAAAAATGTCTTACAAAGAAGGTTTCACCACCTCAGAAGTAACGACGGCTCAGTTTGCATTGGGATTAGCGGGTCTCTTAATCCTGAATTTTATCCAGACTACGACTTCAAAAAAGAAATTACCAACTCCCAACCGAAAAGAATTCAGAACGCTATTAATGGCCGGAACATCTTTGGGTTGTACCAGCTTATTTTATTACATTTCAGTGCAGTATATTGCCGTTTCAATAGCTATTGTACTGCTGATGCAGTCCGTATGGTTCAGCGTTGTTGTCGAGAGTTTCATCACTAAAAAATTTCCAAATACTAAGAAAGTTGTGGCAACAGCAATTGTTTTACTCGGAACAGTTTTAGCAACAAATCTCGTCAATTTGGAAGTGAAATTAGATTGGCACGGGATCTTTTGGGGATTATTGGCTGCAGCTTCATTTACAATGACCATGTTCACATCCAATACTCTGGCAACGCATTTACCGGTACTCAGGAAAAGCATGATTATGCTGACGGGAGGTTCGGTGATCGTTTTAACATTCTTGTTTTTTGCACAGATCGGACCATTGTATTCTGAAAATTTAAGATCTTTTTACTTGAATTTTACCGAAAATACACATCACATCCGACCGTTTGATTATTCTATCTTCTGGACGTATGGCTTTATTCTGGCTTTATTCGGAACCATTATTCCACCGATTCTGTTTAATTTAGGTTTCCCAAATACAGGTTTGGGATTAGGAAGTATTATCTCTTCCCTGGAACTTCCGGTTTCTGTAACGATGGCCTTTGTTCTATTGAATGAAAAGGTAATTCTTATTCAATGGATTGGAATTCTTTTAATTTTAATGGCGATTGTTTTAATGAATTTACCTTCGAAAAAGGAAAAACTCACTGCAGAAGAGCTTAATTAAAAGCATAATTAAATTATAAATAACACCAAAAACCGTTTCAATTGAGGCGGTTTTTTTAAATTTATATCTAAATTCAATTTTTCATGACCAAATTTAAAAATATTCTCACAGGAATTTCACTCACTGTCACATCGACTCTGGCATTTTCGCAGGTAAAACCTTTAGATGCCACGCTTACTAACTATCAATATCCTTTTGAAGTATATTTTAAAGATTTAAATTCTCAAAAACAAAATCTTAAAATGGCTTACATGGATGTAAATCCCAAAAAATCCAACGGAAAAACAATCATGCTTCTCCACGGCAAAAACTTTAACGGAGCGTATTGGGAAAAAACGGCAAAAGAGTTAGCAGACAAAGGTTTCAGGGTGATAATTCCGGATCAGATTGGTTTCGGGAAATCTTCAAAACCTCAAAGCTATCAGTTCTCATTTGCACAGTTGGCGAGTAATACCAAATCGATTTTAGAAGATTTAAAAATTGAAAAGGTCATTGTTTTAGGACATTCAATGGGAGGCATGGTTGCCACGAGATTCACTTTAATGTATCCTGAAGCAGTCGAAAAATTAATTCTTGAAAATCCGATTGGATTAGAAGATTATAAAGCACTGGCAAAATATCAGACTGTTGATGAAGCCTATCAGTCGGAATTAAAAAACACAGCAGAATCTTACAAAAACTACCAGCTCAAATTCTACTATGACAACAAATGGAAGTCGGAATACCAACCTTGGCTTGACCTCATTGCAGGCTGGACTTTACACAAAGATTACCCACAAGTCGCATGGAATGCCGCTTTAACGAGTGACATTATTTTCAGTCAACCTGTCGTTTACGAATTTAAAAACATCAAAACTCCAACTTTACTGATCATTGGGACCCGTGACCGCACAGCCATCGGAAAAGACAGGGCACCCAAAGAAATTCAGCCGAACATGGGACAATATCAGGAATTGGGTAAGAAAACACAGCAGCAAATTGCAGGTTCAAAACTCGTGGAATTAGAAAATGTAGGCCACCTTCCGCACATCGAAGTCTATGATAAATTCTGGAATGCGCTGTATGAGTTTATAAAGTAGGAGGGAAGCTGGATGATGGATGATGGAAGTTTGCAAAGGTTGAAAACGACTTTATGTAAATATAATGTCATGAATGCTAACCTATACAAATATTCCCTTTTTGAAGGATGGCGAAAATTTCAAAGAAATTTTTGCCGGGGTAGATCATATTTAAGAAAACTTTCATAAAGTCTCAACGGGACGACTCAACAGAGGATAGGATAAAATCCTATCAAAAACGGAAATTAATCTACTCAGAAATAAAAAGAGACCGCTAAAATTAGCAGTCTCTTTTCGTATCTGTTGTTGTCTGAATTACTTCTTTTTGTAAGCAGCGTCTTTAATTCTCGCTTTTTTACCTCTAAGGTCTCTGAAGTAGTAGATTCTTGATCTTCTAACTTTACCTCTTCTGTCAAGCTCAATTTTTTGAAGAGCTGGCATGTTGATAGGGAAAACTCTCTCTACACCTACATCACCAGACATTTTTCTGATTGTAAAAGTTTTAGTAGCTCCTGTTCCTCTCAACTGAATTACAGTTCCTTTGAAGAACTGAGTTCTTGTTTTCTGACCTTCCTTAATTTCGTAATACACTGTAATTGTGTCTCCTGCGCTAAACTCAGGGAAATCTTTTTTTGTAATGTACTGGTCTTGTACGTACTTTAATAAATCCATTATTAATAATAAAAATTGTTTAAGCTAACCAACTTGCACGACTATCGCTAGAGGTTGAATAACAGGTTGCAAAAATAAAACAAATTTTTCTGTCCACCAACACTTTACAAAAGTTATTTCCAAAAAAAATAGCACACATAAACACCCATCACCCAAGACTCAACACCCATCAATCATCAAACATTACCCATTACTTATCCTTTAACTCTCTAACTCTCCAACCCTCTCACTCATCATGGCGTGCCCCTCCCTCGGTCATTCCACTTCGTTGCATTCCCTCAGTCGGGTCGGGCTGTCCGCTGTATCTTTTATGGGGCGGTCTCCGCTTTGCTGCGTCCGCCCCATAAAAGGATGCCGCTTCCATCCCTCACGCAAAAGAAAAGTGGTTTATCTTTTCAATATTCATATTTTAAAAACAACTCGATGGATTTCCAAATGAAACAATAATGAGATGCTTTGACTTTATCGAACCTTAAGGTTTCATCGTATAAAAATTTTATCAAAAGACTTTAAACTGACTTAGGAAACGGAGGCGTTAAGAAATTTTACATTATTTTCGTTAAGAAATTTCCACTGTTTGAGTGGCGGCAAAAATATTGTTTTTGAATAACTCTTGTTTCCGCCCGGGTTTTAGGAATTTTTAGAAAATAATTTAAAATTTTAGCCGGAGTTTCCAGTCTTGAATTTTTGGTTCTTTTGTTTGACTTCGTCGAATCTTCAATTTTCAAGACAAAAGAACAAATAAATTTTCAATCTCAAATAAAAATACTAATTTAAGACCTCAAAATTTAATCCAAGAAAATGATCGATAAAAGAGTAAAAAATGCACAGGAAGCCATTGACGGTATTCAGGACGGAATGACCTTAATGCTGGGCGGTTTCGGCCTATGCGGAATTCCTGAAAATTCCATTAATGCATTGGTAGAAAGTAATGTAAAAGATTTAACCTGCATTTCAAACAACGCCGGAGTAGACGATTTCGGATTGGGATTATTGCTTCACAAAAGACAGATCAAAAAAATGATTTCATCTTACGTGGGCGAAAACGCAGAATTCGAAAGACAGATGTTATCAGGCGAACTCGAAGTTGAATTGACTCCACAGGGAACTTTAGCAGAAAAATGCAGAGCCGCCCAGGCAGGAATTCCGGCTTTTTATACACCCGCAGGTTTCGGAACTGAGGTTGCAGAGGGGAAAGAAGTAAAAGATTTTAACGGCAAACCGCATATTTTAGAGCACGCTTACGATGCCGATTACTCCATTGTAAAAGCATGGAAAGGAGATCATGCAGGAAACTTAATTTTCAAAGGTTCAGCCCGTAATTTCAACCATCCTATGGCCGGAGCCGGCAAAATCACCATTGCAGAAGTTGAAGAATTGGTGGCGCCTGGCGAATTGGATCCCAACCAGATTCACATTCCGGGAATTATGATTCAAAGAATTTTCCAGGGCGAAAAATTTGAAAAAAGAATTGAGCAGAGAACTGTTAGAAAGAAAGATTAACTTTCTGATCAGTTTGTTAAAAAATAATGCCCCCCGAAATCAACTTTCGGGGTATTTTTTTGATCTTTATTCAGTTCATAATTAGATTGAAGAACCTCTATCCGCAGTCATGTAAACTTTCCGCACCCATCTCCCTACAATTTATATCCAATTCTGAAACCGATCAAAAGATTAAGAAAATCACCTGAACCTTTTTCTAATGATCTGTTTCTGAAAAATTCATGATTTCCAAACTGTATTTCATGTTTTGCTTCGTCAAATTGCAGATCAGTATTTTCAATTTTTCTGTTCATATAGCCTATTCCAAAATAGGGCTCAAGAATTACCTTTTTTGATCTGAGTATTGAAATTTGATTGCCAAAAATTAGATTAATGCCCAAGACTCTTTTTTTTACTCCAAAATGATCTGTAAGTACTTCATTATTTAGGTCATCAGATGATGGATAGTAACGTAGAATATCTGTAGTCTGGTTTTTTCTTTGAAAAAATTGTATTGCAATAAACTGTTGATTTCTCTTTGGGATAGCTCTTTTGCTGAAATATTTTGAAAAATAAAATCGTCCTTCAAAATTAGCTTTGAAACCACTTGAATTAATCATCGTACAATCAATTTTAGAAGTATCATACAACTGAATTCCAGCTTCCGCGCTTACACTGAAATAAGGACTTATCATCCTTTCCGCGGAAACCATAACAGTTGGAAAGGAAAAGTCATCAGCTAACTGCGATGCATTCAGTTTTAAAATCCACTTGCTCTCTTTTGCTTCCTGAGCAAAAATCAAAATTGAAACCGTCAAAATAAGAACAGATAGAAATTTTTTCATGCAAACAATATTGAGTTTAATTTTATCTTTGATGATTATTTTCAGTAAGTTAACTTGAAAATTTATAGCACATAGCCTATGCGTAAGCCAAAAAATACGTTGCCATCTCTGCCGGAATATTTTTCCAAATTATTATTTCTAAACAAATCCTGATTTTCAGAATCAATTTCATGTTTTGTCTCATCAAACTGAAGATGGGTATTTTTAATTTTTCTGTTGAGAAACCCGAATCCGCCGTAAGGCTCAAGAATAAATTTTTTCGATTTTCCAAAAGAAAACTGATTTCCCAAAGTGATATTGACTCCCAAAGCGGTGGTCTTCAATCCAAAATAATCTCTGTAAATATTTTCGAGATAATTGTTTTGGACATTGCTTTTATCATAATAAAACAGAACGTCAGTGGTTTGGTCTTTTCTGTAGAAAAACTGTAAACCTACAAAAGGTTCATTTCTGTTTGATTTTGTTCTTTTATGGAAAAATTTTGATATGTAAAATCTTCCTTCGAGATTGGTCTTAAAACCTCTTGATTTCAGTACGGTAGAATCGACTTTATGTAAGTCATATACTTGAAATCCAGCTTCGGTATTGATACTGAAATAAGGATTTAATTTTCTTTCAACTGAAAACTGTACCGTGGGAAAAGTTGCAAAATCAAGAAGTTGTGTTGCATTCAGTTTTAAGACCCACTTGCCTTCCTTTGCTTCCTGCGCAAAAATCAAAGTTGCAACGAATAGTATAAGAAAGGATAGAGTTTTTTTCATTCAAATCAATTTTAGGTTTAAAACGATTTAAAAATACTGAAAAAATCACTCTGTTATGAAAATAAAAAGTTAATTGGTGATATTTTTTTCTAAGCTCTATTTGAACTTTTTATAACCATAATTTTAGCTAAAAAATGTCTTTTTCTTGTGAAAAATATCTAATTTGAATTAATTTTGAAAAGGTATGCTCCGAAAATCTTTGATTTTCAAACTTATGTGCTCTAAAATATACTCAATATGATAAACTTAAAACTAATGTGACTTATGTGCCAAACAATTCGGTGTTTAAATCTGCGTCGCAGTCTTTCTTTCGCCGATCTGCTGTCTCCACATCGCGTAATAAAGCCCTTTTTCTTCAATCAACTGCAGGTGAGAGCCTGTTTCAATAATATTTCCACGCTCCAGGACAAAAATTCTGTCTGCATGCATGATCGTACTTAAACGGTGGGCAATCAAAACCGTAATTTGTTCTTTTTCCTTCGAAATTTCTTTGATGGTGGTCGTGATTTCCTCTTCCGTAATACTGTCTAAGGCCGAAGTTGCTTCATCAAAAATAAGCAAATGTGGTTTTCTCAACAAAGCTCTGGCAATAGCAATTCTCTGTTTTTCACCACCACTTAATTTCAATCCACCTTCACCGATAACAGTTTCAATGCCATTTTCGGCACGTTCCAGAAGACCGTTGCAGCTCGATTTTTTCAAAGCAATCTGTAAATCTTCCTCAGTGGCTGACGGATTCACAAACAATAAATTTTCTCTGATTGTTCCTGAAAAAAGCTGAGTGTCCTGCGTTACAAATCCAATCTGATTTCGCAGTTCATCAAAATCAAATTCTTTTCCGTCGACATTATTGTAAAAAATACATCCTTCTTTCGGTCTGTACAAACCGACAAGCAGTTTTACCAAAGTACTTTTCCCTGAACCGCTTGGTCCGACGAAAGCAATTGTTTCTCCATTTTTCACATCAAATGAAATGGAATTTAAAGCTTTATAATGAGCTGATTGGTGCTGGAAAGAAACTTTTTCGAATTTCAAGTCTTCAATCGCACCGATTTTTTTAGGATGCAAAGGCTTTGGCTCAACTTCTTTTTTCATCACTCTGTCGAAATTCTGAAGTGACGCTTCGGCTTCACGGTAGGAAATAATAATGTTTCCAATTTCCTGCATCGGCCCGAAAATAAAGAATCCATAGAATACAAGCGATAGATACTGTCCGGGAGTTACAATGTTTTTAAAAATCAATAACAACAAAGTGAAAGTGATCACCTGTTGTAGAAAATTAACCAAAGTTCCCTGTACAAAGCTCAATGAACGGATGCTTTTTACTTTTCTCAGCTCTAAATTCAGAATTTTATAAGTATTGTTATTTAACCGCTCAACTTCCTGATTGGTTAAACCTAAACTTTTTACGATCTCAATGTTTCTGAGGCTTTCTGTGGTACTTCCCGCTAAGTTGGTGGTTTCTGAAACTATGTTTTTCTGAATTGTTTTTATTCTTTTGCTTAATAAGTTGGTAATAACAGCGATAAAAATAATTCCCAGAACATACACTGGCATAATAGACCAGTGCAGACGGATGGCATATATCGAAACGAAAATAATGCTGACCAGAATTCCAAAAAATATGTTGATGAAATTATTGATAAACTTCACAGAATCCTCACGAACTTTGGTCAAGATAGAAAGTGTTTCACCACTTCTCTGATCTTCGAATTCCTGAAAAGGCAACCTCATAGAATGCTGCAAACCGTCAGTGAAAATTTTAGCCCCAAATTTTTGAATAATCACACTCACCACGTAATCCTGAAATGCTTTGGCGATACGGCTGATCATCGCAGTTCCGATTAACAGGCCTAAAAAATAGAAAACACCGTGATAAATATCTGTTCCGTACAGATATTCATTCAGGTTTCTCGGGATTAATTTTTCCTTATCAAAGTGATTTGGTTGGTTGACCAGTTTATCCAGAATATTTCCGGTAATTGCCGGAGCAAAAAGTGAAAAAACCTGATTGATGGAGGCTAATAACAGCGATGCAATGATCAGCCATTTGTAAGGTTTTAAATATTTTAATAGAATTTTCATATGAAAAATTAAAGCCTACAAATTTACGACAATTTGGTTAGCAAAAATTTATCATAGGATAAGGTTACCTTAATTTTATGAATTACTAATATTAATAATTTGAATTATCAGTTTTTCTGTAATCCTCAGTTTTTTTAATGCTTCCATCTTTATGATAATAGGTCCAGATACTATCTTTTATCCAGTCATTCTTAAGGATATAAAATTCTTTTCTTTGCGTCGGACCGGCAACATCATAATCGTAAGTTACCTCACGATATCTGAAATTGCCTTTATCGTATTCAGCTGTCATGACAACGTATTTTGCATCAGACAGCTGTATATATATATAATATGAAAGTATTAAAGCTAGAGGAGTTGAAAAAAACAGGAAGATTTTATTAATTATCCCCTTGAAATCAACAATTTTTCTTTTTTTAATTATGAAAAGAATTATACCTGAAATAACCCAAAAAGTTGGAAAAAGGATCAGTACATATCCTAAGGAACCACTTTGATTATTAAGCATATCTGTTAGAAGAAAAGCTGTGATAATATTATAAATCACAGCAAACAAAATCAAAATTGGATTTGCCTTCATTTTACATTTTTTGAGAAATTTTATTACGACTAAGTTAAAAAGATTTTACGGTAAAGTTTAGAAAAAAGAAAGTTTTTGTAATTCTGAAAAAATGGCTAATTTGGCGGGATAAGATTATGCTATGCTAACGAAAGAACAAATTGCAAAAAGAATTTCAAAAGAAGTAAAAGACGGATATTATGTAAACTTAGGAATCGGAATTCCAACATTGGTGGCAAATTACGTTCCCCACAATCTTTCGGTAGAATTCCAGAGTGAAAACGGAGTTTTGGGAATGGGACCGTTCCCGTTTGAAGGCGAAGAAGATGCAGACGTTATCAATGCCGGAAAGCAGACCATTACTATTTTGGAAGGTGGTTCGTTTTTCGATTCTGCGTTCAGTTTTGGGATGATCAGAAGCCAGAAAGTAGATTTAACCATCCTTGGAGCCATGGAGGTTTCAGAAAACGGCGACATTGCCAACTGGAAAATTCCCGGAAAAATGGTGAAAGGAATGGGTGGAGCAATGGATCTTGTAGCTTCAGCTGAAAACATTATCGTCGCGATGATGCACGTCAACAAAGCCGGAGAGAGCAAAATCCTGAAAAAATGTTCACTTCCTTTAACCGGAATTAACTGCGTAAAAAAAGTGGTCACCGAATTGGCTGTTTTAGATGTAACACCAGCCGGATTCAAATTAGTTGAGAGAGCGCCTGGAGTTTCGGTAGAACATATCATCAAATCAACGGAAGCAGATTTAATCATCGACGGAGAAATTCCTGAGATGCAATTCTAAATATAGCAAAAACCTTGTCACAACGACAAGGTTTTTTTATGAAATATAATTTTCTGATTAAGTGACTTAGGAAATCGTAGCGTTAAGAAAATTAAAAATCAATCCGTTAAAAAATTCCCACTGTTTGAGTGCGGCTATAATCTTCTTTAATAAATGAAGTTTAAATCCGCACGAGTTTGGGAATTTTAGGATTGATTTTTAATTTTTAGCGAAGAGTTCCAAGTCTTGAATTTTTGTTTCTTTTGTTTCAAGACAAAAGAAATTTACCTCCCATCCTGCGCCCCAAAAACCTTCTGCAGAATACTCGTCGTTCTCATCACAGAATTATTTCTGATACCGCTTTCTTTTTCCGCCACCATTTTAAAAACGCCATTGATGGTTTCGTTGGTCACATATTCGTTTAAGTCTGTGGAAACGGCTTGTCCGGTCAGCGTGTTGTATTTTGAAATTAAATTGTTCCAGACTTTATCGGCACCTACTTTTCCTAATGAAGCCTTCACTTTTGGCTGAAAAGCGGTGAATAATTGAGTTTGAGTTTTACTCTGTAAATAATTGGTTGCAGAATTGTCGCCTCCCAACAAGATATTTTTGGCATCAGTAATCGTCATCGACGTGATGGCTTTCGTGAAAATAGGAGCTGATTCAGTCACTGCATCTTCGGCAGCTCTGTTCAATAATTTCACGCCCTGATCTGCTAAACTTCCCAATCCGAAAGCACGAAGCTTCGTATCAATTACTCTTAATTTTTCGGGCATTAAAATTTTTACTGCTTCATTTTTCAGGAAACCATCCTGTACAGCGAGTTTTTTCACACCTTCAGTTACACCCAAATTTAAAGCTTCCTTTAAACCAGATGAGATTTGAGTTGAAGTCAGACTTCCCAAATTGACTGAAGAAGTATTTTTTGTTGGAGTTTGCTGAGTTGTCGTAGGTGAAGTGGTTGTGTTGGTTTTAGGATTGTTTAAATCAACACCTGTCTGGTTTTTAACCGTAGATTTAATTATATCTAAAATCTGTGCCTGTGCAGAAACCGAAAATAATAATCCGGCTGCCAAAAGAAAAGTTTTTTTCATCATTTAATTTTATACAAAATTAGATGTTTCAAAGCTGAAATAGTTAAATGATAGACTGAATTTTTCAGAAAAGAATTATATTCGCTAAAATCTAAACTCAACCAGATGCAGCGTATTCTCTTGGCCTTTTCTTTATTGATTTCAATGTGTTTTTTTTCTCAGACCAAATTGAATTTAATTCCTTATCCGCAAAAAGTGGAGTTTCAAAATGGAGAATTTGTTATTCCTGCATCATTTAATTTAAGTAATAATCTTCCTGTTAAAGAGACAGAATATTTAAAAAATAAAATAAAATTAAAATTCAGTAACGCAAAAAATCAGGATGCGCATTTGTTGTATTCTAAATTAGAAAATCAATCAAAACCCAATAACGAGGCGTATTCAATTGAAATTTCTTCCAAACAGATTCATATAAAATCCTACACAGATCAGGGGTATTTTTTAGCTATTCAAACTCTAATTCAGTTATTTGAAACGCAGAAAAACGGAAAAATTCCTGCAATGAAAATTGAAGATTCTCCAAAATTCGCCTGGCGTGGAATGCACCTCGATGTTTGCCGTCATTTTTTCACAGTAGAAGAAGTGAAACAGTACATCGATTATCTGGCAATGTATAAACTGAATACTTTTCACTGGCATTTAACCGACGATCAGGGCTGGAGAATTGAGATTAAAAAATATCCGAAATTGACTCAAATCGGTTCAAAACGTAAAGAATCCATGATTGGTGCTTACGTTGATAATACTTATGACGGAAAACCTTACGGACCCTATTTTTATACTCAGGAGCAAATTAAAGATGTCGTAAAATACGCTCAAGAAAGGCATATTACCGTTGTTCCTGAAATTGAAATGCCTGGTCACGCATTGGCAGCGCTGTCTGCCTATCCTGAACTTGCGTGTACAAAAGGACCTTTCGAAGCAGCAACAAAATGGGGTGTTTTCGATGATGTTTTCTGTCCCAAAGATGAAACTTTTACTTTTTTGGAAAATGTTTTGGATGAGGTGATTCAGCTTTTTCCTTCGCAATATATTCACATCGGTGGTGACGAATGTCCGAAAACAAGATGGAAGGAATGTGCGCACTGTCAGGCTTTAATTAAAAAACACAATCTCAAAGACGAGCATGGACTGCAAAGTTATTTCATTCAGAGAATTGAAAAGTACGTGAACTCAAAAGGCAGGAAAATCATCGGCTGGGATGAGATTCTGGAAGGTGGATTGGCACCAAATGCTGCAGTAATGAGCTGGACAGGCATTAAAGGTGGAATTGAAGCCGCAAAAACCAATCATTTTGCTGTGATGACGCCCGGAGCATATTGTTATTTTGACCATTATCAGGGCGATCCGCAAACTGAACCTAACGCATTCGGAGGTTTTACACCTTTAGATAAAGTGTATTCTTACAATCCGATTCCTGCCGAATTAAATGCTGAACAGTCGAAATATATTCTGGGAGTTCAGGCAAATTTATGGACGGAATATATTCTGGATTTCAAACAGGTTCAGTACATGATCTTCCCAAGATTATTTGCACTTTCCGAAGTAGGTTGGGGAACTTCAAAACCGGAGAATTATAAGGAATTTGAAAACAGAGTGGTGGAGCATTTTAAAATTTTAGATAAAATGAACATCAACTATGCAAAAAGTATTTACAACATTTCAGGAAAAGTAATTCCTGATAGCAAAGGTGTTTCTTACGAACTTTCAACTTCGCAAAATCCAAGCGGAATTAAATTTACGACAGATGGAAGCGAGCCAACATCAAATTCTTCAAACTACCAAAATCCGATTCCGGTTTCAAAAGCAATGATCATTAAATCTGCTTATTTTGAAAATGATGAATTAAAATCTGCTGTTTCTTCTCAGAATTTTTCTACCTCAAAAACGACCGGAAAAAAAATCACTTTGGAAAATCAGCCCAGCGAAAATTATTCTTTCGGCGGTGCATTTACATTAGTTGACGGAATTATCGGTAACGTAAAGCAGTTGGGGAAAACATGGCTTGGTTTTCAGGGAAAAGATGTGGTTGCGACAATTGATTTAGGCGAAAAAACAAACTTCTCAGAAGTTTATTTTAACACTTTAGACAACAAAGGAAGCTGGATTCATCTGGCTAAATCTGCGACGGTTTTCATTTCTGTTGACGGTAAGAATTTTAAAAGCATTAAAGAAATAGGGAAAGAGGAAATTCTTTCAGCCAAAGGAAAAATCAGTCTTAAAGTCGGAAATCAGAATGCAAAGTTTATTAAAATTAAAATAGAAAACGCAGGAATTATTCCCGCAGGAAATCCCGGTGCAGATTCAAAAGCATGGCTTTTTGTCGATGAAATTGGAGCGAAATGATTCAAGATTTAAAAATGTCATTGCGAGCAAAGCGAAGCAATCTGTTGAAGACAGTTTCGCAAGTCGAAAAGATTGCTTCGTCGTTCCTCCTCGCAATGACCGTTAACCTTAGCCTCAACCTAAAAATATGAATTCACGAAGAAAATTTTTAAAAACCACAGGAATATTATCATCTGCACTGCTGCTCAATCCACTGGATTTAATTGCAAAAGAAGTTCCTGAAAATGAAAATACGTTGGTCAATAAACCCATCGTTCTTTCGACCTGGGATTTTGGTTTAAAAGCCAACGAAGAAGCATGGAAGATTTTAGGGAAAGGTGGAAGAGCTTTGGATGCGGTTGAAAAAGGCGTTCGTTTGGTTGAAAATGACCCGAACGAAAGAAGTGTTGGCTACGGTGGCCGCCCCGACAGAGACGGAAGAGTAACGTTGGATGCCTGCATTATGGATGAAAATTACAACATTGGTTCGGTGGCGTGTCTGGAGAATATTAAAAATCCGATTTCTGTAGCGAGGATGGTCATGGAAAAGACACCTCACGTGATGTTGGTAGGCGACGGAGCTTTCCAGTTTGCCATTTCACAAGGTTTTAAAAAAGAAAATATTCTCACAGCAGAATCCGAAAAAGAGTGGAAAGAATGGCTGAAAGACAGCAAGTATAAGCCGATTGTCAACATCGAAAATCACGACACGATTGGAATGATCGCTTTGGATGCTCAGGGAAATCTTTCCGGAGCCTGTACAACGAGCGGAATGGCTTTCAAAATGCACGGCAGAGTAGGTGATTCGCCGATTATCGGTGCTGGTTTGTTCGTCGATAATGAAGTTGGTGCTGCAACGGCAACCGGTCATGGTGAAGAAGTCATCAGAACAGTTGGAACTCATCTCGTTGTGGAACTGATGCGACAGGGAAGAAATCCGCAACAGGCTTGTAAGGAAGCTGTTGAAAGGATTGTGAAAATTACTCAAAAACGAAATAAAAATTTAAAAGATATTCAGGTGGGCTTTATTGCCATCAATAAAAAAGGAGAATACGGTTCATATTGCATTCAGGACGGATTTAATTTTGCCGTTCACGACCATAAAGGAAACCGTCTGGAGAAACCTGAATTTGCTTTAAAGTAAGGAAAGAGCCAAGTAAAAAGTAAAAAGAGCCAGATGAAAGATTCTGATCATAAACCCGAATCCCGAATCCTGAATCTCAAATTTCAAACCTCAAATCTCAAATCAACCTATGTTTTTAGAAATAGCCACTTTCGATATCACATCCGCTGAAATAGCCTTAAATTCCGTTGCCGATAGAATTGAATTCTGCGCTGACTTAAATTCCGGAGGCATTACACCCGACCTTGAAGAATTAAGATACTTAAAAGATAAATATTCAAAACCGATTCACGTGATGATCCGCCCAGTTGGAGGAGGTTTTATGTACAGCAATTCAGAATTTATGCGGATGCAGAGAGATATTATTGAATTTTCAAAAGCGAAGGCTGATGGTTTTGTTTTTGGCATTTTAGATGAAAATCAGGAAATTGATTATGAGAAAAACAGACTTTTGGTTGATCTTGCCAATGGCAAACCCTGCGTTTTTCACCGAGCCATTGACCGAACCAAAAATATTTTCGAATCTGCAGAAAAACTGATTGAATTAGGGTTCAAAGAAATCCTCACTTCCGGCGGAGAAAATTCTGCCATGGAAGGAAAGGAAAATTTAAAAAAGCTTATTGAGAATTGTGGCGATGATATTAAAATCTTAATTGGTGGCGGAGTTCGTTCGAATAATATTTCAGAGTTGAAAAATGTAACGGGTGGGAAATATTTTCATTCTTCGGCGGTGCTGCCGTATGAATCTTTTGCCAATGCTGAGGAGATTAAAAGATTGAAGGTTAATTTGTGAAATTAATCCAATTATTTTGATTAAATATACATCGAATTTGTCATCCTGAAAGGATCTAAGCATAAATTAAGCATTGGTATATATTATAACCATTAGCAATCTGGAAAAATTAATTTTATCTCTAAAAAACTGTTGAGATCCTTTCAGGATGACAAACTGTAGTTCTAAGTCTTATTTACAATCAAATTAAATGAACAAAACCATACTCTTTCTATTTTTTT
>NZ_LMQH01000011.1:407311-417217 GCF_001424105.1 Chryseobacterium sp. Leaf394
GGCAGTTTAAAAATGCAAAAGATAAAAATTGGCTATCGGCCGCGGTCCCGGGAACCGTTCATTTAGATTTGATTGATCATAAAATTATTCCCGATCCGTATAAAGATGAGAATGAAAAAAAAGTACAGTGGGTTGAAAATGAAGACTGGGATTACCAGACGGTTTTTAAAATTTCAGCCAAAGAATTACAGAATCAAAATGCGGATTTGGTTTTTCATGGATTGGATACTTTTTCTGAAATTTATTTAAATGGAAAACTGCTGAAAAAAACAGACAACATGTTCAGAACATGGAAAATTCCGGTAAAAAATGATTTGAAAGTTGGAAATAATATGTTGCAGATAAAATTTAAATCTTCTGTCAACGTCGGAAAAGAATTAGCTGAAAAAATTCCATTCACCATGCCGGAATCTCCCCGAAGTTTTGTCAGAAAAGCACAATATCAGTTTGGTTGGGATTGGGGACCGAGATTGGTTACTGCAGGAATCTGGAAAGATGTAAAATTGAATTTCTGGAATCATGCAAAACTTGAAAATATAAAAATAGAGCAGAAATCTTTAACAAAGCAAAAAGCTGATTTAAATATTCATTCAGAAATTTTTGTAGAAAAAGAGGGCAAATATAGTTTTACAACAGATAAAACAAATCATGATATTGTTCTGAAAAAAGGTTTAAACAAAATTTCAGTTCCATTTAAAATTGAAAATCCACATATTTGGCAACCGAACGGATGGGGAAAAGCGATGACTTATGTTTTAAAATTTGCGCTGAAAAAGGATGCTCAAATTATCGATAAAAAAGATGAGACGATTGGATTAAGAACCATCGAATTAATTCAGGAAAAAGACGAAAAGGGAAAATCTTTCTACTTTAAAGTCAATGGAAATCCAATGTACGCAAAGGGAACCAACTGGATTCCGTCTGACAGTTTTACACCGAGAATTACCAAAGAAAAATATCAGAAGCTCATCAAAGACTGCAAAGATGCCAACATGAATATGATCCGTGTTTGGGGCGGCGGAATCTACGAAGATGATGAATTCTACAAGGCCTGCGACGAAAACGGAATTCTCGTGTGGCAGGATTTTATGTTTGCCGGAAGTTTTTATCCGGCAGATGAAGATTTTTTAAATAACGTGAAAGAGGAAGTCAGAGATCAGGTCAACCGGCTTCAAAATCACCCATCGATCGCTTTGTGGTGCGGAAATAATGAAATAGATGAAGCAATTGTCAACTGGGGCTATCAGAAACAGTTCAAATATTCAAAAGAAGATTCACTGCAGGTCTGGAAAGATTACAAAAAAGTTTTTCATGAGGTAATACCGAATGCTTTGAAGAAAAATTTAACTTCAGAAAAAAATATCTACTGGCCGACTTCGCCATCGATAGGATGGGGACACAAAGAAAGTTTAACCGAAGGTGATTCTCATTATTGGGGCGTTTGGTGGGGCGAATTTCCGTTCGAAATTTACAACGAGAAAGTCCCGCGATTTGCCTCAGAATACGGTTTTCAGGGAATGCCAAGTATGGAAGCGGTAAAATGTATGTTTTCAGGAAAACAAGATTTAAGTTTAGAAAATCCAACCATCAAAGCACACGAAAAAAATGCCCGGGGTTTTCATATCATCAACGAATATATGAAGCGGGATTATGTGGTTCCGAAAGATTTTGTGAAATACAATTACGTTTCCCAACTGCTTCAGGCCCGTGGAATGCAGATTGCTATTGAAGCCCACCGCCGCGCAAAACCTTACAATATGGGAACGTTGTATTGGCAACTCAACGATTGCTGGCCGGTGATTTCATGGTCATCGATTGATTATCTGGGTAACTGGAAAGCTTTGCATTATCAGGTGAAAAGAAGTTTTGAAAATCAGGTGATTTTAACGGAAGAAATAGACAATATTTTAAACTTTTATGGAATTAATGATGAATTGAAAAAGTTTGATGATGTTTTCATTAAAATTCAGGTGATTGATTTTAATGGTAAAATTTTGACTGAAACAGTGAATGTTCCCGACGGAAAAATCTTAAACGATATCGTGAAATTTGATCCGGTTAAAATTGAAAATTTAATCTCCAATTCAGATAAAAATGAAGTTTTTCTAAAAGTGATCATGAAGGATGTTAATGAAAAAATTATTTCTGAAAACATTCATTTTTTCGCAAAACCAAAAGATTTAAAACTCACAAAGCCTAATCTTAAAATCAAGAAAATTTCACCGACAGAAATTGAAATATCAACCGATGTTTTGTCGAAAAACGTTTATCTGATGGGAGAAACGCATTTCAGCGATAACTTTTTCGATTTACTGCCGAAAACTTCCAAAAGAATTAAACTTTCAAAAGCATTGGAAAAAGTAGAAGTAATGACTTTGTGGGATACGGTGAATTAATCAAACCATGATTGTTCAAAGGTCTTGCTGTATCAGATTATTGAATTTATTTTAAGTAGTTTTTTTATTTGGGCAGCTGTATCCGCCCTCCGTTCCCGCTTTTTTTCTGTCATCGCGAACAACTTGTAGCGATTTTACTCGATTTTTTCATCGCAATGCCAGAAAAAAGAGCTCCACTCAGGTCGGGCTGCGAGCGATTCAACGTTTTAACAGTATTCATTGTAACGAAGAATCATCCTCATCCTTAACCTTACCTCACAAAAAATTGCACTTCTCTTCAGAAACAATTAATTTTACACATTAAACATTTCTCTTGCACTACGCCCAGATTATTTTACCGCTAAACCTTAAAGGATCTTTCACCTACAAAGTTCCGGAAGAAATTATTGAACAGATTCAATGCGGAATGCGGGTGCTCGTACCTTTTGGCGGAAAAAAAATCTATACGGGGATTGTTTTTGAGCTTCATGATCAGGCTCCGGAAAATTTCGTTGCAAAGGAAGTAATCAGTATTTTAGACAGCAAACCCATTGTTCCTGATGAACAGATAAAATTCTGGAACTGGCTTTCAGACTATTATCTGTGCAGTTTGGGCGAGATTTACCGTTTTGCATTTCCGTCTTCTTTGAAACTGGAAAGTGAAACATATTTAAAATTAAAACCCAACGCGGTCATCAATTTTGAGATTCTGGATGTCAACGAAATGTATCTTATTCAGGCGCTTGAGGTCCGTCAGTTGATTAATCTCACAGATATTGAAGCTTTTATTCCGAAGAAAGATATTATCAAAACCATCAACTCATTAATCGATCTTCAATATATTGAAATTGACGAAAAGGTCGCTGAAAAATACAGAGCCAAAGAAGTGGCTTACGTAAAAATCAGTGATGAGGTTCTTAAAAATGAAAGCCTCACAGGAATTCTTTTAGGTTTAACAAAAGCCAGAAAACAGAAAGAATTATTTCTTCACATTCTCGAAAAACAGACCGAAAATCCGAACCAGCCTCTGAAAAAATCAGATTTGTTTGAAGACGGTTATTTTTCGTCTTCTCATTTTAAAGCTTTGGCAGATAAAGGTTTTATTGAGGAATATTACAGGCAAAAAGACAGGATTGAAAGCTACAGCGGAGAAATTGAAGAGATTGAAGAACTTTCGGATATTCAAAAAGTAGCAAAAGAAGAAATCGACGCTGCTTTTGAAGAAGGTAAAAACGTTTTGCTTCACGGAGTAACTTCTTCAGGGAAAACGCATATTTATTTAGAAAAAATTGAAGAATGCATTGCTGAGGGCAAAAATGTACTTTTTTTATTGCCTGAAATCTCTTTAACCAAACAGATTACGCAGCGTTTAGAAAAAAAATACGGCAGCCAGCTCGGATTTTACCATCAAAAACTGACTGATTTTGAAAGGGTGGAAGTTTGGAAGAGAATCAGCCGAAATGATATAAAAATCCTCATCGGCACGCGGAATGCGCTGTTTTTGCCTTATGAAAATTTAGGTCTGATCATCGTTGACGAAGAGCACGATTCCGCTTACAGACAGAAAGATGTTTCGCCGTATTTCAATGCCAGAGATGTCTCTTTGGTGCTGGGAAATTTCTACGATGCAAATGTGATTTTAGGTTCGGCAACGCCGTCGGTAGAATCATATTATTTAGGTCAGAAAGACCGCTTGAGATATGTTTTTTTAGATAAAAGATTTGGCGAAGTTGCCCTTCCGGTCTTTGAATTAATTAATTTTAAAGAAGCTCAGGATTCCAAACATGTCAACGGAAATTTTTCTTTCAGAATGCTGGAAGAACTTAAAAAAACAGTTGACGAAAACAATCAGGGCATCATTCTTCACAACCGCCGTGGTTACGCCAATGTAATTGAGTGTGAAAGTTGTGGTTACGTTAATTACTGCTCAAATTGTGATGTTGTAATGACCTATCACAAATCGGCCAACGAGATGAAGTGCCACTACTGCGGTCAGCGGGCTTCAAAACCAAAGGCCTGCCCGAAATGCTTTTCAGAAAATCTTAACGAAAGAGGCGTTGGAGTAGAGCAGATCCACGAGGAGGTTTCAAAATTATTTCCGGATAACGAAGTTGACCGCATGGATGTAGATTCGATGCGTAAAAAATTTGCTTACGAAAAACTTTATGAAAAAATTGAGGAAGGAGAAACCGACATCGTGGTCGGAACTCAGATGATTTCCAAGGGTTTAGACTTTGATCATATAGAAATGGTGGCTATTCCAAAAGCGGATTCTATGCTTTACGTTCAGGATTTCAGAGCTGAAGAACGTGCGTACCAGCTGATCACTCAGGTTTCGGGAAGAGCGGGTCGTGTTTCTGGGGAGGGAAAAATTTTAATTCAAACCTATAATCCGGATCACTCTGTTTTTCAGTTGATTAAAATGAATAATCCTGCGAAAACATATGACTATTTTTTAAAGGAAAGAAAGAAATTTCATTATCCGCCGTACACCAAAATGATTATGCTGCAGCTCAGCCATAGAAAAGAAGACAAAATTACAAGAGCTTCACAGTTTATGGGCTCGGTTCTCCGAAAATACTTGCCTGAAGAATGCGTTTTAGGCCCTGAAAAATCACCGGTTTTTAAAATTAATAATATGTTTCAGTTTCAGATTCTGATCAAACTTCCGAGAGGAAATAAATATGCTTCGTTTAAAAAGTTAGTTTTAAAAAGCCTCGAAGAGTTTGATGAGATCACGGCCTACCAGAGCGTCAAAAAACACGTATTAATAGACTTTTAACAAAGTTTAACATATTTTAATTCGTTTTATCATTAGCTAATGTGCTGATTTCTAACAATAATTTCTACATTTGATCGTTGGTAATATGTTTGAGTGTGATGTTTAGGTTTAACTTTTATATCGCAATTCAATCATAAATACAGACAAAAAAGAAAAAAATTGATGGTAAATTTCAGAAAATACATTTCAGGTATTACGGTATTGGCCTCAGGTTTATTCCTCGCTCAGACTACCGTTTCTACAGTTCTTTTCAATCCCAATTCAGAAAGTCAGAAATCTTTTAACCTTCCGTCGCCGGTTGCGATGATAGAGAAGACAATTCTGTCTCCAAAAGAACTTGTAGATATCAATGTAAACACAATGATGGCTGATCCCGTGCTGAAAAATGCAACCTGGGGATTTGTAATCTATGATCCGAAAACCAAAAAAGTGATTTCATCTTATAATGAAAACACGCCTTTGGTACCTGCCTCTACAACAAAATTGCTCACTACAGAAACCGCTTTAAGCCTTTTAGGTGAAAACTACCGTTGGATGACGCAACTTGAATATTCAGGAACTGTTGATGAAAATGGAGTTTTGAACGGTAATCTTTATATAGTAGGCAGCGGCGATCCGTCTTTGGGAACCAATAAAGCGGGTGCTTGGTCTTACAAAGAGATTATTACAGATTTCACAGAGGGACTTTCCAGAGAAGGTATTAAAAAGGTAAATGGTGATATTGTCATTCAGACAGCGCTTTTCAAAGGTAACATTACGAGACTTCCGGAAAATGTTGTGTGGTTGGAAAACAATAATTACTATCTTCCTGCCGGTACTACAAAGGAAATCAATCCGATGAATGAGAAGCTGATCGTTAAAAAGAATACAACCATCAGCAACGACAAAAAATATTTTTACGTTTCGCCATATACCAATCAGATGGTATATGCTGAAAAATACGACGGCGACGGTATCTTAACAACGAAACTGCCTGATGCACCTGCTTTTCTTGCCAACTCTTTTAGAGCAAGTCTTGTGAAAAGCGGTCTTGCAGTTACCGGAAAAGTACAGACCAAAACTACCGATGCTCAGCCGGAAATCAGAAAGACAGTAAGTATGTATAAATCTCCTACTTTGGCCGATATCGTTTATTACACCAATCAGAGAAGTGATAATTCACTTGCTGAAGCTTTGTTGAAGACAGTTGGTTACTTTAAAAAAGGAAATCAGACTCCGGAAGCTGGCAGGGAAACGGTAACTGAACATTTAAAGGATGCTGCTTTTGACCTTGAAGGCTTAACTTATATGGATGGAAGCGGTCTTTCCAGAAGCAATAAAGTAACTCCAATTTCCCAAGTTAAATATCTGACTTCTCTGATGGGAACAAAATATTATCAGACTTATTTTAATTCTCTTCCAATCGGTGGACAGTCGGGAACTTTAAAAAGAATGTTCCTTGAAACAGGAAACGGGCAGGTTTTTGCCAAAACAGGAACATTAAATAAAGTTAAAGCTCTGGCAGGTTATATTAAAACCAACTCCGGTAAAACGTTGGTTTTCTCATTGCTGGTTAATAATTATGCTGGTTCTGTAGATATGGTAAAGAAAAGAATGGAGCAGTTGATCGAACCAACATTAGATTTGTAAAAAATTTAATTTAGATAAACTTTGAAACCTTTTAATCTCTGATTAAGAGGTTTTTTTTATCTTTGATGCAATATAATTATTGATTTAATGAAAAAAATATATATTCTTTTCCTGGTGAGTTTTACATTTCAAATATTTTCGGCTCAAGACCAGAATATCGATATGAAAGGATTGAGAAGTAAGGAAATGAAATCTTTCGCAGCTAAAATGAATGCGGGTAATACCAATCCCAATACACTCAATTACGATCTGCAATATCAACGAATGGATTTGTCTCTAAATCCTGCTGTCTATAATGTTTCGGGATCTGTAACTTCTCATTTTAAACCCAGTCAGGCGATGAGCAGTATTTATTTTGATCTTTCCAATACGCTTACGGTTTCTTCGGTTCAGTATCACGGTGTGAATCTTACTTTTCAGCAGTTGGCAACAAAGGAAGTGAAAATTGATTTTCAAAACCCAATCTCTGCTAATGTTCTGGATTCACTTACCATTAATTACAGTGGTGCTCCGTCAACAGCACTCAATGCCTTTTCTACAGGCACACAGGCGGGAACTGCGGTAATGGCAACTTTAAGTGAACCTTATGGCGCTCAGGACTGGTTTCCAACCAAACAGAGTCTAAATGATAAAATTGAAAGGTTTGATATTAAAATTACAGCTCCTTCACAGTACAATGTTGCATCCAACGGAACGTTGATGTCTGAAACTTTACTGGCAGGAAATCTGAAAAGAACTTTCTGGCGTACCCAATATCCAACCGCAGCTTATTTAATTGCCATTTCAATTACAAATTTTACTAAACTTACAGATATCATCGGAACACCGCCGTTTCCGTTTATCAACTATGTTTATCCTTCAACAGCAGCCAATCCGGCAAGTATGGCAAATATTGAATGGACTAAACAGGCAATGACAACTTTCGAAACTTATTTTGGGCCTTACCCTTTCAGAAACGAAAAATACGGTCACATGCAATTTATGTATGGAGGTGGAATGGAGCATCAGACGATGTCGTCAATGGGGAGTTGGGAAAAAACTTTAATTGCACATGAGCTTGCTCACCAATGGTTTGGAGATAAAGTAACCTGCGGAGCATGGAATGATATATGGCTCAACGAAGGTTTTGCAACTTTCGGACAACATTTGGCTAATGAAAAACTACTGATGACGCAGCCTGAGTTTTTAAACTATCTGATCTCTGAAAGAAATTATATCATGAGCCAACCCGGTGGAAGTGTTTATGTTGCTGATGCTAATTTAGGAAGTGTGGGAACGATTTTCAGTGGTAGATTATCTTACGGAAAAGGTGCTTACGTCCTGAGAATGATGAAATGGATCTTAGGCGAAACAGCTTTCTATAATGCAGTAAAAGACTATCACGCAAGGCCTAATCTTGCTTATAATTATGCCGTAACAACAGATTTGAAGAACTCCTTCTTAACATCTACGGGTAAAGACTTCACAGAGTTTCTAAACGACTGGATTTATGGTCAGGGTTATCCTGTATATGATATCCGTTGGAAACAGACAGGAAACTCATTAACTTTCAAGGCGGCACAAACTCAAAGTCATGCTTCGGTAAGCTTTTTTGAACTGCCTCTTCCGATAAAAGTAAATGGAACCGCAGGTCAGGTGGCTTATTTTGCTTTGAATAATACTTCTAATAATCAATATTTTACTGAAACAGTAAGCTTTACGGTCGCAAGTGTTGAATTTAATTACGAATATCAGATTTTAGAAAAAAATTCTACAGTTGCTCAGGATGCTACTTTAGGAATCGAAGAATTGGATGCAGATACTTTCGGAATTTACCCAAATCCTGCAAAAAATGAAATCTATCTGAAAGGAGTAAATAGATCATCTGAGTTCAAAATCTATTCTGCTGATGCGCGGTTGGTACAAAGTGGAGTTTATCAACCCTCAAAACCGGTTGATATTACAAGCCTTTCGCCAGGTGTTTATCTTCTCCAGATATTTGATAGGAATTTAAAATTTGTAAAGAAATAAAATAAAAAATCTGCTTTTTGAAGCAGATTTTTTTTCGTTTACATTTTTTTAAAGCTCTTATTTGAATCTACTTTCAGTTAAATTTAAAATTATCAATGTTTAGCATATAAGTTTGTCAAATTGTTAAAAATTTGGCAAAAATTTTGATGCATTTTTTTTGTAATCAGATAATACTCTGAAAATAAATTATTTTACAAATCCTTTAATGCATTTTTATCATGAAACATTTTTTCTCAGATCCGGAATTAAGTTTTAACCAAATTGTGTTTGAACACCGTAATAAAGAATATGGAGCATATGATCTCAGAACAGAATCCAACAGAATCTTAGCAAAATCTTTGTTTTTAAGTTTGGCTGTGATTGCAGGAATTTCTTTGACAGCTTATGTAATATCTCCAAAAGGAGATTCTATTACAGAAACTGAATATACACCTGTTATTTTAGATCCGATCTATGAGATACCGGACAAAAAGCCAGAACCTGAAATAAAAAAGCAGGAACCTCAGGCAGTAAAACCTGCTGCTCAGGATATTAAAACATACGATAACCGTGAGCTTAATCCGACAAGAAATGCGGATGATTCAAAGATTCCAACTAAAAAACCTGATGATGCTGTTGCCGGAACTGTAAATAATCCTGATGGTGCCGTGACGACTCAAAATCAGCCAACAACCATTACACCGGATAATGGTACTGGAAATTTACCAATTAAAGATCCTGTAATCATTAAACCATCTGGTGATGGGATCGTAGGAATGGGAGAATTATCAGTGGCAGCTAATTTCATAGGAGGTATTGATGCTTTTAGAAATAAAGTAATTGATAAATTTGATACTGCAGATTTTGAGAACGAAGGATTACTTTCCACAACAGTAACATTTATCGTTGAAAAAGACGGAACAATTTCAGGTCTGAAAGCCGATGGCAAAAATGCAGATTTCAACAAGGAAGCAATTCGTACAATTATGAGTATAAAAGGAAAATGGACTCCTGGAAAAGATAAATTCGGTCAGGCAGTGAGAAGCTATTTTAAGTTTCCGGTAAAAATGAAATTTGATCAGTAAATTTTAAACAATAAATTTCAATACTTATCCACAAAGATTTTTTTTT
>NZ_LMQH01000011.1:417259-422369 GCF_001424105.1 Chryseobacterium sp. Leaf394
GCAAAGAAGAGAAAATTGTGTATTTTTGAGCCTTAAAGTTCTAATAATGGGTAAAATCATAGGGATCGCCAATCAAAAGGGAGGCGTTGGAAAAACAACTACCGCTGTAAATCTTGCAGCTGCACTGGGTGTTTTGGAAAAGAAAATCTTAATTATCGACGCTGATCCGCAGGCCAATGCTACGTCTGGTCTCGGGGTTGATGATGTGCAGTATTCTACCTATAACTTGTTGGAACACAGTGTGGATACAAGAACATGCATCAAACAGACGTCCACGCCGAATCTTGATATTGTACCTTCCCATATTGATCTGGTAGCAGCCGAAATCGAGCTTGTAGACAAGGTTAACAGAGAATACATGATGAAAAAAGCACTGCAGAGTGTGAAAGATGATTACGATTACATCATTATTGACTGTGCACCAAGTTTAGGTTTGATTACTGTAAATGCACTCACTGCCGCAGATTCTGTTATTATTCCAATTCAGTGTGAGTATTTTGCCTTGGAAGGTTTGGGTAAACTTTTAAATACCATTAAAAATGTTCAGAAAATCCACAACAAAGATCTTGACATTGAAGGATTGTTGCTTACAATGTACGACAGCCGTCTGAGACTTTCAAATCAGGTGGTGGAAGAAGTAAATTCTCACTTCCCTGAAATGGTTTTTGAAACAATCATCAGCAGAAATGTGAGATTAAGTGAGGCACCAAGTTTTGGAGAAAGTATTTTAAATTACGACGCAGAAAGCAAAGGTGCAATTCAGTACATTCAATTGGCTGAAGAAGTATTATTAAAGAACGAAAAATTAGTAAAAAACTAAATTGATTTTGATTCATTTGAGTCAACAGTCAATAATCATTTATAAAAAATGAAAGACAGAAAAAGAGCAATGGGTAGAGGGTTAGGCGCAATTTTGAGTGCTGAGTCCAAAGCGACAATCAACTCTGCAACTGACGAAGGTGCAGATAAATTTGTTGGTAATATCGTAGAGGTCGCTCTTGAAGATATCTACCCGAATCCTACCCAGCCAAGAACTTATTTTGACGAAAAAGCTTTAAACGAACTTGCGCAGTCGATCACGAATTTAGGGGTTATTCAGCCTGTAACTTTGAGAAAAGACGGTGAAAAGTTTGAAATTATTTCTGGTGAAAGACGTTTTCGTGCGAGTAAAATCGCGGGTCTAACTTCGATTCCTGCTTATATCCGTTTGGTAAACGATCAGGAGCTTCTGGAAATGGCTTTGGTTGAAAATATTCAGCGTGAAGATCTTGATGCGATCGAAATTGCATTGACCTATGAAAGGCTGATGGATGAAATTGGTCTTACTCAGGAAAATCTGAGCCAGAGAGTTGGGAAAGACAGAAGTACGATTACCAATTCGATCAGACTGTTAAGATTAAGTCCGGATATTCAGAATGCGATCAGAAGCGGCGAGATTTCTGCAGGTCACGGCCGTGCCATCATCAGTCTTGAAACTGAGGAGCATCAGCAGGTTTTGTTTGATTTAATTATCAAGGAAAAACTGAATGTGAGACAGACCGAGCAGGCTGCTTCAGCGATTAAAAACCCAAAAACTCCAGCCGCTAAAAGAGCTAAAGCAGAGCTTTCGAATAATTATAAAAGAGCTCAGAAAACCATTTCCGATATTTTGGATGTAAAAGTAGAAATTAAAACTACCGGAACAGGGAAAAAAGGGAAAATAGTTCTTGACTTTAAAAATGAAGATGAGCTTGAGTATATTTTGTCTCATATTAAATAAATGAAAAAAGTATTTTTAGCCTTTTTTATATTCATTTTCAGTCTGAGTTTTGCTCAGATTGTAACTCCAACAGATTCTCTGCGTCTCGATCATTATGCGAAAGACAGTATTCCTGCTGCGAAGCCGAAAAATGCTGCCAACGTGGTGTCGGAAATTGAAAAAGTAAATGCTCCGGCAAAAAAGAATGCCGTTAAAAAGCTGAATCCTACAAAAGCAGGTCTGTACTCAGCCGTTTTGCCGGGACTTGGACAGGTATACAATAAAAAATACTGGAAAGTTCCCATTGTTTTGGGTGCTGTAGGAACCGGTGCAGGAATTGCCATCTGGAATCAAAATCAGTATTTGAAATACAGAGAATATTTTATCGCAAAACTGAACGGAACACCCAATGAATTTGTCGATGAAAGACCTTATCTTGATGCTATAGCTTTAGGAAATGCACAGGATAGAATTAAAAGACAAAGGGATTATGCAATAGCCATCACAGGGTTAATTTACATTCTGAACATCGTAGACGCCGTGGTTGACGCGCATCTGTACGAAGGTAGAAAAGATCCGGATCTTACAATTGCTCCGGCAGTTATTTACGATGACTTCCGTACACAGCCACCGAAAACAGGTTTGGCTTTAAATTTTAGATTTTAAACAAAACAATACCTGATCGCCATTGAAATCGTTGGTTTCATTTGGCGATTTGATATTTTAAAAATAATAAACTTCAGACATGAAAATAGCATTAGTTGGATATGGTAAGATGGGAAAAATAATTGAGGAGATTGCTCAGAAGAGAGGTCATGAGATTGTAGCCCGTTTAAAGGAAACGCCAACTGCTGAAAACCTCAATAACCCTGATGTTGTAATCGAGTTTTCTGTTCCCGAAGCGGCTTTCAGCAATATTAAAGCCTGTCTTGAAAACAAAATTCCAGTAATATGCGGAACTACCGGATGGCTCGGAAAGAGAGAAGAGATCGACAGAATTGCCATTGAAAATGAAACTGCATTTTTATATGGGTCAAATTTCAGTTTAGGCGTAAATTTATTTTTTGCTTTAAATGAGAAATTAGCAGATTTGATGAAGAATGTTGATGAATACAATTGTCAGTTAGAAGAAATTCACCATATTCACAAAAAAGATGCTCCAAGCGGAACGGCTATTTCTATTGCGGAAGGAATTTTCAAAAATAATCCAAAATTTGATGCCTGGAAACTGGAGGAGACAAAAGATAACCAACTGGGTATTTTTGCAATTCGTGAAGATGAAGTTCCGGGAACACACAGCGTTTTTTACAAAAGTGAAGTGGATGAAATTGAAATAAAACATACCGCATTCAACAGAAATGGTTTTGCACTTGGAGCTGTGGTCGCTGCAGAATTTATTAAAGATAAACAGGGAATTTTTACAATGAATGATGTTTTAGGACTTTAATTCTGTAACAAATTTTGAATTATCATACTAATGCTGATGAAACATAAGTTGATAAAACTTTGTCAAAGTAAAAAAATACAGCTTTACAACTTTGACAAAGTGCAGAAATAATCATCCAAACAATCAGTTTTTAAACTAAAAATCATATTTAGAAAATATATGAATTACTTTTTAACCTACGCAGTTTACGTTCTCATTTTATCTGTATTGATGGGACTTTCCACTTGGAAACTGTTTAAAAAAATGGGATACAGTCCTGCTTTGGCATTTGTTCCTTTTTACAATTATTTTATTATTCTTAAAGAAACCAAACATCCTAAATGGTGGGCAATTCTGTCTTATCTTCCGATTGTTGGGCCGATTATGATGTCTGTTTTTCATATTTATCTAATGAAAAAATTTGGAAAGACTCTGGTGCAGCATCAGATTCTTACCGTGATTTTACCTTTCATTTATATGGCTTCTGTCAACTATTCGAAAGATGCAGAAATTGAGGATGAAGAGGCGAAAAATATGTTTCTGACTGATGAGGAGAAATCATTGAAGAAAAAAGATTCGTTTTTGGGATCAATTACTTTTGCTGTGGTTTTCGCAACGATTATTCACGTTTTTGTAACCCAACCTTTCGGAATTCCGACAGGATCTATGGAGAGAACTTTGCTTGTTGGGGATTTCCTTTTTGTGAACAAATGGAGCTATGGTTACAGAATGCCGATGCGTCCTTTGGCAATTCCTTTCCTTCAGGGAACGGTTTACGATTTTCAAAAAGACGGAAATCCTAAAAACGACGGAAAATCTTATGTTGACGGTGTAAAATTACCTTACGAAAGAATTTTTCAGTTTAACAAACCTCAGAGAAATGATATTGTAGTTTTCAATTATCCTCAGGATTCTGTACACACTGCAATCGACAGAAAAGATCCTTATGTGAAAAGATGTGTAGCTGTAGCTGGTGAAACTTTTGAAATGCGTGGCGGAAGACTTTTTGTCAACGGGAAACCTGAGATTGTTTTAGGTGATCAGGAACGACAACACAGATATATCGTCAAAACCAGCAGTCAGCTTGATGTTCCAGGATTGTACGATATTTACGGCTTTTTGCCTGTACAGGAAATTCAGGACGGTAGCGGATTTATGTACGCTTTTCAAGGTCTGACAGATAAAACTGCAGCTGAAATCAAAAAACTTCCTCAGGTAACTGAAATGAAGGAAGATATTATGCAAAAAGGTCAAGCAGCAATTGCATACAGAGATGAGAATAAAACAAAAATTGATACAACTCAATCTATTTTTCCTGTAAACAAAGCGTGGAACCAGGATTGGTACGGTCCGGTAAGAATTCCAAAAAAAGGCGATGTTGTGGCTATAAGCAAAGAAACTTTACCGATGTATCGCTGGATTATTTCTGAATATGAGCATAACAGCGTTTCAGAAAATAACGGTCAGATTTTGATTAACAATCAGCCTGCAACAAACTACACCATCAAACAGGATTATTATATGATGGTTGGGGACAACAGAGATGCGTCTTTGGATGCAAGGTTTTTTGGATTTGTACCTGAAGAAAACATCGTAGGAAAACCAATATTTACATGGATGAGTATTGAGGGGGCTTTTAGTGACTCAGGTTCATCGTATCAGGCAGACGGTTGGAGAATTCGCTGGGACAGAATGTTTAAGGCAACCAACACAGGTGATGCCAACAAAACGTCCTACTGGTGGATCGCAGCAATGATCTTAATTCTCTTCTTCGGCTGGGAGTATTTTGTGAAGCTTTTCAGAAAAAATAAGACAGAAGAATAATAAAATTTTTAATTAATAATTAGATGAAGTATTTGAAAAAGTACTTCATTTTTTCAATATAACAATGCAAAATATACTATTACCGGTATTTTATTTACCACCGATTTCATGGTTTTCAGAAT
>NZ_LMQH01000011.1:422379-432005 GCF_001424105.1 Chryseobacterium sp. Leaf394
TTTTAAATGATGAAAATGAAATCATGTTTGAACAGTTTGAAAACTTTCCAAAACAGACCTACAGAAACCGTTGCAATGTTTACGGAGCCAACGGAAAGCTTTCGCTTATTATACCAATCAATCACAACGGCGTGAGAGAATATAAAAATATTGAAGTCTCTTACCGTGAAAACTGGCCAAATCTTCATTGGAAGTCCATTAAAACCGCATATCAGAGTTCGCCGTATTTTGAATATTATGAAGATAAATTGGTGAAAATATTTGAAAATAAGGAGAAATTTCTTTTAGATTTTAATATTAAAAGCCTTGAAACAGTTCAGCAGATCCTAAAAACAGAAAAGGCATATTCTTTGAATACAGAATACCGCAAAATTCCGGAGGCTTTAGATTTCAGAGAAAGTTTTTCTGCGAAAAAAGAGTCAGATTATGAAACGGAAGAATATTATCAGACGTTTTCAGATAAGCTCGGTTTTATTAAAGATTTATCCATAATTGATCTTCTTTGTAACAAAGGTCCGGAATCAGCTACTTATATTAAAAATGTAAAAAATATTTCCAGATGAAAATATTTTCCTCAGAATTTGAATCAATTCTTTTAAAGGAGATTACTTTTATCTGATTAAAAAAAAATGTAATTATCAGCTTATGAAAAAATTATTCTTAGCAGCGGTTTTTCTTACAGGTTTCACAATGTCTTACGCACAGGAAACCTCTGCACAATCAGCAGATCCTAAGTCGGATAAAGATTTAATGACTTGGTATCATAAAGATTTTTCTACTACCAAAGTTTATGGTGTAAACACTGAAAACGCTTATAAATTTCTTGAATCAAAAGGTTTAAAGCCAAAAACTGTAATTGTTGGGGTTTTAGACAGTGGAGTTCAGGTAGATCACCCGGGACTGGCAAAAAATATGTGGTCAAATCCTAATGAAGTTCCTAATAATGGCAAAGATGATGACAACAACGGTTACATCGACGATATCCACGGATGGAGTTTTATTGGAGGAAAAAATGGCGACATCGATGTTGATAATATGGAAGTAACACGTGTTGTCGCTAAATATAAGCCTGTTTTTGAAGGTGATGATTCCACTAAAAATAAGGCGAATCAGGCAAAAATGCCGGAAGAATTTGCAATGTACATGAAATCTAAAGAAATGTACGGCAAAAAAAGTGTTGAAGGGCAGCAAAGCGTTAAGTTGTACACCATGATTCAGGAATCAATTCCTACAATGGTAAAAATGCTGAATGGAAAGCCTTTCACAGCTGAGACAGTTAAAGCTATAAAACCAGCTGATCAAAATGAAGCGAGAGCTTTACAGGTAATGAATCAGGTTGTAAATAACCCTGAATTCGCCGGAAAATCTGCTGTAGAGTTTGAAAAAACAATGAAAGAGCAGATGAAGGAAGCCTTAGATCACTTCACTCCACAGGCTCAGCAGTATGATATCAACTTTGATCCGAGAAAAGAGATTGTAGGAGACAACTACGACGATTATTCTGAAAAAAAATACGGTAATAACCACTACGAAGGTCCGGATGCAGTTCACGGAACACACGTTGCAGGTATTATTGCAGGTCTTCCTCAGGGGAAAGAGGTTCAGTATGGTGTAGCTTCAAAAGTGGCGAAAATTATGTCTGTTCGTACCGTTCCAAATGGGGATGAAAGAGATAAAGACGTTGCCAATGCCATCAGATATGCGGTAGACAACGGTGCTAAAGTTCTGAATATGTCATTCGGAAAGCCGGTTTCTCCAGGGAAAAACGTGGTTTGGGATGCATTCAAATATGCTGAAGACAAAGGTGTTCTTTTGGTAAAAGCAGCGGGTAACGAAAATCAGGATGTTGCCGAGCATACAGCATATCCTACCAACTTTAAAAATGCTTCAGACGCAGCACCTTTTGTAAGCAACGTTTTGGTAGTTGGTGCCAGTACAAACGACAGTGCTTCTCTTAGAGCTGGATTCTCTAACTACAACAAGAAAATGGTAAACGTTTTTGCACCGGGTCAGGAAATTTATTCTACAACTCCGAAAAACGAATATCAGTACTTGCAGGGAACTTCAATGGCTTCACCGGTTGTAGCAGGAGCTGCAGCAGTATTGTTAGCTTATATGCCAAACCTTACTCCGGCACAGATTATTGAATCTTTAACGAAATCAAGCAACCTGAGTACTGTGGGAACATTCGCAGATTATTCCCAGGCTGGAGGCGTTATCGATCTTAAAAAAGCTGCAGAATATGCATTTGCAAATTATTATAAAGGAAATACAGGTAAAGCAAATAAGCCTGCGAAAGCTGCAAAAAAAGCAGCGAGAAAATAAATATCAGCATTAATAGCTGTAAAGAGTCCGCATTTTTTTGCGGACCTTTTTTGTTTTGTGGCATATTGGCACACTTTTTTATGTCTTTACATTTTTTATTAAATAATTAAACAGAAATTATGAAAAAGCTAGTTTTAACAGGTTTTGTAGGCATTTCGCTTCTTAACCTTTCCTGCTCAGGAGTAAAGAAAGCAGGAGACGCACAGCAAAATAGATCCGAATTTCTTAAAATGAAAGGTGATTATGATATTGTGAGTGTAGATTATGACAAGAAGTTCAAAATAAAACCTTTCGATGATGGCATCGATGCACAGTGTTTTGTAGGAAGTCACTGGAGGCTTATTCCAAATAATTATACCGGAGCTTATACAATCAATGGTGGCGGAAACTGTGGCGGAGGATTCACACAGCCTATTAAAATTGATGTAGTGAACGGATCTACATTTAATTTTAAAAAGATCGCAGACGGTACCAAAGCTAAACAAAATACTGCTGGTTATACTTTTACGCTTGTAAAACAGGCAACAGACCAGTTTTCTTTAGAACAGAATATTCCTTTCGATGGTGAAAACGTAAGAGTTGTTTACAACTTCGAGAGAACAGGAATGAAATAATCAATTTTTTAAAACTTATTTGAAATGAAATTTACAAAAACATATATAGCAGGCTTCTTTTTGTCTTCAGCATTATTGCTTACAAGTTGTGAAGCTGTACAGAATTCTAACCATCAGCAGAGAGGTACCGCAGTAGGTGCTGCGTCTGGTGCTGTTATCGGAGGTATCTTAGGAAATAACGTAGGAAAAGGTAAAAATGCTGCTCTTGGTGCCGTTTTAGGTGGCGTGATCGGTGGTGTTGCCGGAAATGTTATCGGTAATAAAATGGACAAGCAGGCTAAAGAAATTAAGGATACTTTGCCTGGTGCAGAGGTGGAAAGAGTAGGTGACGGTATTAAAATTACCCTTAATGAAAGCATCGTAACTTTTGCTTTTAATTCATCAGATTTAACTTCAACTGCGAAAACAAACTTAGATAAACTGGTAACAGTTTTAAAGAACAATCCTGATACAAACATCAACATCTACGGACATACAGACAGCGTAGGTTCAGATGATTACAACCAGAAATTATCAGAGAGACGTGCCAATTCAGTAAAAGCTTATCTGAATGGAAAAGGCATCGCAACGGCAAGACTTTTTGCGTTAGGTGAAGGTGAGTCAAACCCGGTAGCAACCAACGATACAGATGCAGGAAGAGCTCAGAACCGTAGAGTAGAGTTTGCGATTACGGCAAACGAAAAAATGATCAACGACGCAGCTCAGGGTCAGTAATTTATTATTGATTTATTAAAATATCTAAACCGCTTTTATAGCGGTTTTTTTGTGTAAAATCATTATTTTTGCAGCTGATTACACATAAATGAAACAATATTTAAAGCTGCTTAGGGTAGAGCAATGGGTGAAAAACCTTTTTGTATTTGTTCCGCTGTTTTTTGCGGGTAAATTTACCCACACAGATCTCCTTCTTAAAAGTATCGTTGCTTTCATCGTTTTTTCTTTAGCTGCAAGTGTTGTTTATATTTTAAATGATTACAACGATATTGAAGCCGACAGAAAACATCCCGAAAAACGCAGAAGACCCTTAGCGAGTGGTGCAATTTCCAAAAAGAGAGCTCTGGTTATTTTGGCAATTCTTATTGTTGTTAACATAGGTTTTACTTTAGGCTCCCAAATGTATTTTCACGACAGTATCTGGAAATTTGCCATGATTATTCTGACCTATTTTGTGATGAACCTGGCGTATACTTTCAAATTGAAACACGTTCCGATCATCGATATATTCATCATTGCAACAGGTTTTGTCTTGAGAGTTCAGGCAGGCGGTTCTATTACAGGAATTAATATTTCACAGTGGGCAGTGCTTCTTACATTCGTTCTGGCTTTGGTACTTGCTATCGGTAAAAGACGTGGAGAGCTCATCAATGCGCAGGTTTCAGGTAAAACAAGAAAAGCTTTAGATGGCTACAACGTGCAGTTTGCGGATATTGCACTTTCAATTTCAGTAACTTTAGCCATCATCTGTTACCTTATGTTTACACTTTCACCGGAAGTTCAGCTAAGGTTTCATCCCAGAGTGTTTTACACTGTAATTTTTGTTGTTTTTGCTTTTTTACGATACCTCCAACAGACGTTGGTCTACAACAGGACAGAATCACCTACCAAAATTGTGTACCGGGACCGTTACATTCAGGTTACTCTTTTTTTGTGGGTAATTGCATTTTTAATTCAAATCTATTTTAAAGAATGAAACCGAATTTTGTAAAGAAAGTGACCAACTGGGGAAATTTTCCCGTGGTTGAAAAAGAAATGCGTTCGGAAGATCAGTATTCTAAAATAAAAGATTTTGTTTTAAACCATAATGAAGTTATTGCCAGAGGAAATGGCCGTTGCTATGGCGATTCTTCTTTAGCTGAAAGTATTTTTTCGACTAAAAAACTAAACAAATTTATAAGTTTTGACCGTTTAAACGGTATCATCGAATGTGAATCAGGTGTTCTTCTTTCTGATGTGCTGGAAATTTCAGTTCCTCAGGGATATTTTCTTTACGTTACGCCGGGAACAAAATTTATCTCCGTTGGAGGTGCTTTGGCGAGCGATGTTCACGGTAAAAATCATCATGCTGAAGGTTGTTTTTCTGAGTATGTTGTCGATTTTAAACTCATGAACGAAAGAGGTGAAATTATCACCTGTTCAAGGGAAGAAAATTCAGATAAATTCTGGGCTACCATCGGAGGAATGGGTCTTACAGGAATTATCCTTTCCGTTAAATTTAAATTAAAAAATATCGAATCGGCTTACATCCGTCAGGAAAGTATTAAAGCCGAAAATCTCGACGAAATATTCCGTCTTTTTGAAGAAAGCGAAAGCTGGACTTACACTGTAGCGTGGATCGACTGTCTGCAAAAGGGAAAAGATCTGGGAAGAAGTATCATGATGCGCGGTGAGCACGCTTTTCCTCACGAGCTTCCTGAAAAATTTAAGAAAAATCCGTTGAGGTTGAAAAAGAAGTTTTCACCCACGGTTCCTTTTTACTTTCCCGGATTTGCGCTGAATTCTTTAACGGTGAAAATTTTTAATTATCTCTATTATAAAAAGCAGGCAAAAAAGGAAGTTAAAAATTTCACCGATTACGATACTTTTTTCTATCCGCTCGATTTTGTCAACGACTGGAACAAAATTTACGGGAAAAAAGGTTTCATTCAATACCAAATGATGATTCCAAAAGACAAAGGCAGAGAAGGAATGCAGAGGATTCTCGAAACGATTGCAAAATCGGGTAGCGGTTCTTTTTTAGCCGTACTGAAGCTGTATGGAAAGGAAAATCCCGAAGCTTACAACTCTTTTCCATTTGAAGGATATTCTTTGGCTTTAGATTTTAAAGTTGACAAAAATTTAAAAAAACTCATTGATCAGCTGGATTCAATTGTGGAGGAATACAACGGTAAAATTTATCTGACCAAAGACAGCATGAGCCGTTCTTCACTGACCAATTATCTTAAAAATGTTGAAAATCCGAAGTTTATCTCGATTCAGCATAAAAGAATTTTAAACTATAACAAAATATGATCGTTCTTGGAAGTACTTCAGAAGTAGCACAGGCATTCGTAGAAAAAGCACTTCAGGAAGGTGAAAAATTTGAAAAAATCTATCTTTTAACTTCCGGCAGGGAAGCTTCGGAAAGATTTGCAAAGCATATTGATGTGAAATTTTTTCAGCAGTCTGAAATTATTGAAATCGATCTTACAAAAGAGATAAACTATACCAAACTGGAGCATATCAATTCGAATCTGTTGTTCTGTGCAACAGGTTTTTTGGGTGAAGGTTCGGAAGAAGGACTTTATGATGATAAAAATACAGCAAGAATCATTGAAATCAACTATTCAAAACTGGTTCCGCTGATCAACTTTTTTGCTCACAAATTTGAAAATAAAAGATCGGGAACAATCATCGGTCTGTCATCAGTAGCCGGTGACCGTGGCAGACAGAGTAATTTCATTTATGGGAGTGCCAAAGCAGCTTTTACAGCTTATCTGAGCGGCCTCAGAAATTACCTTTTTGAGAAGAAAGTTCATGTGATGACCGTAAAACCAGGTTTTATGGATACCAAAATGACTGAAGGACTTCCTCTGAATCCGGCGCTGACTGCTACACCCAAAAAAGCTGCGGAGTGCATTTATTCGGGATATAAAAAGCAAAAAAATTCAATATATGTTTTGCCAATTTGGGGCGTTATTATGCTGATCATCAGAAATATTCCTGAATTTATTTTTAAAAAATTAAAATTGTAAAAATATTCTTACTTTGTCAAAGCTTTACAACACAATAATTTCGCTTTGACAAAGTTTAACAGAATAAATTTTAACTATCAAACTCTCCAACCCTAAAACCCTCGAACCCTCAAAACCAGCTCCCCATGAAAAAACTGTATTGTTTCGATTTTGACGGTACCATTACATACAAAGATACCATGTTTATGTATCTTAAATTCTATGATTCTTCTAAATTCCGAATACAGTTTTTAAGACATATTCCGCTTTTTGTTTTGCTGAAACTGAAATTGGCAGAAACCGAAAAGGTGAAAAAAAGTTTCATTGGATCAATTTTAAAAGGTCAGGATGAAAGTAAAATAAAAGAAAAATCCAGACAGTTTTTTGAAGCCCACTATCCGAAAATCGTCCGGGAAAATGCTTTGGATTTCATTAAAAACATAGACAAAGATACCACGGAAAGCCTTTTGGTAACGGCCTCGCTGGATATTTGGGCACAGCCATTTGCCGAAGCTTTCAAAATGGAATTGGTTTCTACCAAAGCTGAGTTTAAAAACGGCGTTTTCACAGGCAATTTTATAGGCAAAAACTGCAACGGAAAAGAAAAACTGGAGCGCATTAAAAAAGAAATTTCAGACGAAAAGTTCGATAAAATCATTGCTTTCGGAGATACTTCCGGCGACCGACCGATGTTGAATTGGGCAAATGAAGGTCATTACCGATTTTTTCATTAATTTTGAGTCATCAAAACCGAATCAATGAACAAGTTACTTTTTTTGTGTCTGGCTTTCGTTTTAAGCTGTAAAACAAGTGTTTCAGATAGACCTTCTCAGGATTTAAAACCTCAGATTTTAATCACTTCCTCTCAGGGCGGTGCAGAATCTGAAGGGTTTGTTATTCTTAAAGACCAACAGCAATTATTGGCTGAAGTAGCAAAAAGAAATAGCGTCGAAGACGGCGATAAGCCTGGCTATCCAGCAATTTCAGATAAAAACAAAATCATTATTTACGATTTGGGAAGTTTCAGTTCAGGTGATCACAGAATTACTGAAATTAAAAAAGCCTCAGTTGAAAATAATGTTTTAACGCTCGAAGTTCCCGAATACAAATCTGGTGGAATGGAAATCATGATGGTTTCAAATCCGTGGATGCTTATTTCGGTGCCTTCAGAAAAATCTTTTACTTCTGTTAAACTTACATATTCCAAATTATAATGAATAAGATATATTTAGATAACGCTGCCACCACACCGCTTACAGAAGAGGTGATCGATGCCATGGTAAGCACAATGAAAATCAGCTACGGAAATCCGTCTTCTACGCACAGTTTTGGGCAGGAAGCTAAAATTTTGATTGAAAATGTAAGAAGGCAGGTTGCAGATTATCTTCATGTAAGTCCGGCTGAGATTATTTTTACGTCTTGCGGTACAGAATCCAACAATATGATTATTAAATCTGCTGTTTCGCATTTGGGTGTAGAAAGAATTATCAGTTCGCCAATGGAGCACAAGTGTGTCTCTGAAAGTATTTTGGACATGAAATCCAGAAAAGGGGTAGAGGTGAATTACATCCGTCCCAACGAAAAAGGTGATATTGACTTAGCCAAACTGGAAGAACTTTTAAAATCTTCAGATAAAAAAACTTTGGTGAGTTTAATGCATGCCAACAACGAAATCGGAAATCTGATTGACATCAAAAAAGTAGCTGAACTTTGCAAGGAAAACAACGCGCTTTTCCATTCAGATACAGTGCAGACTATGGCGCATATGTCTTTGGATTTTGAAGATATTAAAGTAGATTTTGCATCTTGCAGTGCACACAAATTTCACGGTCCGAAAGGTGTTGGTTTTGCTTTCATCAGAAAATCAAGCGGTTTAAAAGGGATTATCACAGGAGGTCCTCAGGAAAGAAGTCTGAGAGCGGGAACAGAGAATGTGGCAGGAATTGTAGGTTTAGGCAAAGCTTTGGAGATTTCTTTAAATAAAATGGATGAATTTTCAGATCACATGCAGGCGATTAAGGATTATGCTAAAGAAAAACTTTCGGAAGCAATTCCAGGTATCAAATTTAACGGAAGAAGTGCAGAGAAAGAGAACAGTCTTTACACGGTTTTAAGTGCTTTGTTACCTTATAAAAATCCATTAATTGGCTTGCAGCTTGATATGAAAGGTATTGCAGTATCTCAGGGCAGTGCATGTTCTTCAGGAGCGTCAAAGCCTTCAATGGTCATGATGATGGTACTTTCAGAAGACGAGATGGATAACTGTACGCCGTTGCGTATTTCATTCAGCCACATGACGACCAGAGAAGATATTGATACATTTGTAGCAGCTCTTGCGGAGATATCTGCAGATTTTTTGGTTATAGAAAAAACAAATGTTGAGCATAGATAGGCTTTTCAGATAAAAGAAGTAATTTTGATCTTAGAAATCAAAGAAAATATATTAATTAAAATAAAAGAAACAAAATGGCTTTAGAAATTACAGACAGCTCATTCCAGGAAGTACTTAAATCAGATAAACCGGTATTGGTAGACTTTTGGGCAGTATGGTGCGGACCGTGCAGAACTTTAGGACCAATTATCGAAGAAGTTGCTGCCGATTTTGAAGGAAAAGCAATCGTTGGAAAGGTAGATGTAGACAACAATCAGGATATATCTATGCAGTATGGTATCAGAAATATTCCTACAGTTCTTATTTTTAAGAATGGTGAGGTAGTAGATAAATTGGTAGGTGTAGCACCAAAAGAGGTGATTGCCGAAAAATTAAGTGCACACTTATAAAAAAAATAAGTTTGATAATGAATGCTTTCCGAGTTGGAGAGCATTTTTTTTGTCTAAATATTTGCAGGTTTGCTGAAATGTTGTATTTTTGCAACCACAATAACGAAAGGTATTAGCCTTAGTTATGGCAAGAGATCCGGTAGTTCAGCTGGTTAGAATGCCGCCCTGTCACGGCGGAGGTCGCGGGTTCGAGTCC
>NZ_LMQH01000011.1:432045-432130 GCF_001424105.1 Chryseobacterium sp. Leaf394
AAGTTTTTACAATTTTAACTTTAAAAGAAAATTGATCCGGTAGTTCAGCTGGTTAGAATGCCGCCCTGTCACGGCGGAGGTCGCG
>NZ_LMQH01000011.1:432275-432363 GCF_001424105.1 Chryseobacterium sp. Leaf394
TGAAAGTTTTTACAATTTTAACTTCAAAAGAAAATTGATCCGGTAGTTCAGCTGGTTAGAATGCCGCCCTGTCACGGCGGAGGTCGCG
>NZ_LMQH01000011.1:432416-453156 GCF_001424105.1 Chryseobacterium sp. Leaf394
GAAGTTTATTCAAATTTCAGCAAAACCCCTTAAAACGAATGTTTTAAGGGGTTTTTTATTTTTAGGTATATCAGTAGAAAGGTAAGAATAAGCAATATAAAGTGGTCTAATTCGGGACCTCTTTTTAAAAAACTAATTTTGGTCCCTCGACATTTATAAAATTTTACTTCCCTTTGAGGTGAGCATATTTTAAAAAAATGACAAAATTTCGCGGGACCAATGTTAAAATTGGTCCCGAATTGAAAAAAATGGGTCCCGAATAGAGGCTGAAATTTGTACTATTTCTGATGCTAATTTTAAAATGTTGAGCTTTACTTCTCATTGCCTGGTGATTATTTTGTCTTAATTCACGAAATTCGAGGGACCAATGGTTAAATTGTCCCGAATTAACAAAAAATGGGTCCCGAATGGCGAAAAATAAAGTCATTCATATACTGTGTAATGCCTATAAATAGAAGACTTGTCAGTTATGTAATATTTTGTAGATAAAAAATTAGTGAAAATTAGTTTTAATCTATAATTATTAAGTTATGAGTACGCATTTATCTATTCTTTTCGTTGTGAAAAGATCAAAATTGTCATCAAAAGGGCTCTGTCCTATTCATTTACGTGTGACGTTTGAGGGAAAGAGGCTGGAAATTACCACCGGCAGATTTATAGAACCAGAAAAATGGTGTATTGATTCCGGCAAAGTCAAAGGGAAATCTGCAGAAGTTAGAGAGATTAATACTTATCTCGACATTTTGAGATCCCGGATTTATACCATACAGAAGGATCTTATTCAAGCAGGAGAGATCATATCTACGGAAAAGATCAGAAGTAAGTTTTGTGGTGTGGAAGATAATCAGCGATTATTGCTTATTATTCTAAATGATCATAATGTCAAGATGGAGCAGTTAATAGGCAACGAATATGCGAAGGGAACTTTGGTCCGTTATAAAAGCTGCTACAGACATTTAAAAAATTTTTTGCGGATAAAATATAATTTATCTGATATTGACATTTCCAAAGTCAATCTTGAATTCATCAATAATTTTGAACACTATCTGAGGACAAAGGATGAAAATCCCTGCAGCAATAATTCAGCAGTTAAGTATATTAAAAACCTGAGTAAGGTCATTCGAATTTGTCTTGCGAATGAATGGATTA
This sequence comes from Chryseobacterium sp. Leaf394, assembly GCF_001424105.1. Classification (GTDB taxonomy): domain Bacteria; phylum Bacteroidota; class Bacteroidia; order Flavobacteriales; family Weeksellaceae; genus Chryseobacterium. The sequence goes on from NZ_LMQH01000011.1 coordinate 433,566, forward strand.
AAAGAGATCCGCTTGTAGGTTACAAATCAAAATACACAGAAGTCAACAGAAAATTTTTAGATGATGTAGAGTTGCTAAAATTGGAGAATAAAGAATTTAGTATTGAACGTATGAATGTTGTAAGGGATATGTTTGTTTTTAGCTGCTATACAGGCCTTTCATTTGTTGATGCCCGTAATCTTACGGCGGATAATATTGGTGTGGGAATTGACGGTAGAAAATGGATTTTCACTGCTCGCCAAAAAACTAAAATTTCTTCAAACATTCCTTTGTTGGAAAAGGCTGAGAAAATTCTTCTCAAATATGAAGATTATCCAAGAGGTGGACATAGAGCTTCAAAATTATTGCCGATTCCCAGCAATCAGAAAATGAATGCTTATCTCAAAGAAGTAGCTGATCTCTGTGGAATCTCTAAAGAGCTGACATTCCATATTGCGAGGCATACATTCGCTACAACGGTAACTCTATCAAATGGAGTATCCATTGAAAGTGTAAGTAAAATGTTAGGGCATAAAAGTATAAAGACAACCCAGATTTATGCGAAGATCATGGATAGAAAGGTCAGTGACGAGATGGAATCATTAGGTGATTTACTTAATAAGCGGGAAATTTCTTTAAAAGATAAATTGTAAAAATTACATACACATATAATTTCTGTTTCTTCGTGCTTAACCTTTTGCGCTTAGGCACGAAGAAACCCGAAATTTTCGGGTTCCAACTTTTTAATATTTTAAATTATTCCATCATCCGCAAAAGAAAAATGAGAATCTGAGGTCAGAATAAAATGATCCAGCAAATTCATACTCAAAACTTTTGCAGCCTCCTTAATCTGTGTAGTCATTTTAATATCACACCCAGAAGGCTTTAAATTTCCTGAAGGGTGATTGTGCGCAACAATAATCCCGGAAGCATTACAAAGAAGTGCAGCCTGCATAATTATTCTGACATCCACTAAAGTCGAAGAAATCCCACATTCTGATATTTTCTTAATGCCCAAAACCTTATTCGCCTGATTCAGATACAGTGCATAGAAAGATTCCCGGTAATCTATTTCTTCAGCATCGAAATGCGCCCTGAAAATATTTACTGCATCCACTGACGATGAAACAGACCTTTCACAATTTCCCTTTCTTGAGTAGCTCAACTTGATTTCATTTACAATATTGAATTTCATCTTTTTCGCTCCGGGTACGGCGGAGACCTGTCTTTCCCGTACCTGACATTAAAAAACCTGTAGATTGCAGATTGAAGGAAATTTTGACTTTTTCTATTCTTTACTGAGTTTGAAACTAGATGAACTCATTTATAAACGAAGGAATAATTATGATCAAAATTTCAATGAACTGCATTTGCATCTTGTGAGGTTTCTGACTTTTCTATGCGGATTATCATTCAGGCAGGCACAAGGAAAACTGCAATCAATTCCTTGAAAGCAATGAGAAAGAAAATTGATGAAAGCTTGAAATGTTTTTGTGGAGGGTTTGGAATCTCTGATTTCGGATACCCAAAAAGATTTTTTTCAGCAGGGACAACGGGAATATATTTGCTATAGAAAATCAATAAGCATAACGAGAAAAAATTCTTGTTTAATGTTTGATCATTGGATATTATAAAATAATTAATGCTCAATAGCTATCTAATCTTTATTGAATAGCAATAAGATAATAAAAAACTTATTTATTTACCAGTGGTGTTAAGATATCAACATCTGAAATAATAAGCTTCAGTACTTTGTTCTAAATTAAACTAAACGGATTTTTAAGAAACATTGTTTTCAGTTTTCATAAGACATAGTATTTTTTCTTCATCCAAAGACTTGCCCGTACAAGCAATATTAAGACGGGAACTTCTACCAAAGGACCAATTACTCCTACGAAGGCCTGATCTGAATTGATACCAAAAACAGAAATTGCTACAGCTATTGCCAGTTCAAAATTGTTACCTGTAGCTGTAAATGCGATAGATGCATTTTTATCATATGGTACTTTCATCGACCAATTGATAACGAAACTGACAAAGAACATCATTATGAAATACACTACGAGCGGTATAGTAATTTTAATAACCTCCATCGGCAGTTCTACTATTTTTTCACCTTTTAGACTGAACATTAAGATAATAGTAAATAATAAAGAATACAGGGTAAAAGGTGAGATTGCCGGTATAAATTTTCTTTTGTACCACTCAATACCTTTTGATTTGACTAAGAGATATCGGCTTAAAAAACCAGATAGAAACTGGATACCCAAATATATAATAACACTCTTTGTAACATCTTTGATAGATACACTTATATCAAAATTCCCCAGGCCTAATTTTCCAGGTATAATGTTTATGAATAACCAGAAAGAAAAACTGTAGGTGAATATCTGAAAAATACTGTTTAAAGCGACTAATAAGGCAGCATATTCTCTGTTTCCTTTGGCGAGATCGTTCCATACAATAACCATTGCAATACATCTTGCCAAACCGATGAGGATCAATCCAATCATATAATCCGGCTCACTTCGTAAGAAAATAACAGCAAGCACGAACATCAATATGGGACCAATGATCCAATTTAACAACAGTGATATGCTTATTACCTTTACATCTTTAAATAAAGTTGGCAATAACGAATAATCAACCTTTGCAAGTGGTGGATACATCATCAAAATCAGTCCAATAGCCAATGGAATATTTGTTGCTCCGACAGAAAGCGTATTTGTGATCTCTGTTATGTCAGGATATATGTATCCCAAACCCACTCCAAATGCCATTGCAAGAAATATCCATAAAGTCAGGTATCTATCGATAAATTTTAGCTTCGGTTGCATATTTTAGAATTTATTTAATACAGTAATTTTACTTTAGAAAAAACAAAGAACATTTCTACAGCAATCTGTAGACTTCTTTCTGTATAAATTTGAGTCTGTTCAGGAGTGTGGTCAGATGCCTTTGGGTCATCATATTTAATAGGGAACCTTGCTTCTGCTCCAATGACTAAGGGGCAGCCTTTATCAGCATTATTACAGGTCATAATCGCAACAAATTCTTTATTTGGATTAAATTTATTGCTGTATTCTTTTGAAAAGCATATGATTGGAGCTTCGTTGTCTGCATACTTTATGGCGTAGAGAGGATTCGTAGTTTCACTCAACATCTGGAACTGAAAACCCTGACGCACCAGTGTCTCAGTTACTTTTGGAAATATTGCAGTCGCCTCTGTTCCGCCAGAATAACAGAATACATTTTTAATATTAAAGTGATAAGCCATTGTTTGCGCCCAAATCTGCGACAGGTGGCTTCGTCGGCTGTTATGTGTACAGATAAAGCTCAGTCTGATAGTTTTATCTGCGTCCAGTTTGTTTTGGATGTATTCTGCTAATTGCTGCAAAACAGTTTTTCTTTCTACTGTAATAGAGTCCAATGAAAGTGATGATATGGTATCTAAAATAGTTTTGTTCATATTGTTCGTATTTTATTTACATAATGTTCTACAAGACAGCTGTCACTCATCCACGTCAGTAATTTTTTATGAGCTATGCAAATCTACCTGCTGGACAGATCATAAATAGATTCCGGAATACGGCTTATGGCAACTTAACTTTTCTAAATAATAATTCAGGTAAAGATTTTCCCATTTCTTTTTTATCTAATGTCTTAATCTAGAACTGGTTTAACAGCAATCTCCGCCCGGTGAATACGTACTGGCTTTAGTAACAGGTAGCTGTATCAGATTCTTCTGAATTTTTCCCGAAGGAATTCCGCAAGCATCCTGAGCAAGACAAGCAGTTGTCTGACATTTAAGAACAAAAGTTTTCCCGTTGAAATCCAGGTCATATTTGCCAATGGTATCGCTTTGATATTCCACTTCGATCTCATTGTTTTCAATTCCTAACATTTCTTCAGAAAGTTTGATGATATTCAACAGTTTTCCAGGTTTCAAACGATGCTCATAGTCGTCTCCATTCCATAACTGAAAATTCACTGCTGATTTCTCTCAAACGACTCCGCCACAATCAATAAATTTTTTACTGGTCTGCCCTACTTCTGTAACATGAAAATGCTCAGGCACAAAAGTCCCGTCTTCCAATTGAAACTCTACATTCTCCAATGTTATTAAAATCTCTTTTATTTGTTCTAGTGTCATATAATTTGATTTAAAATGTTTTTATTCTAATAGTCAAAAGTTATTGTAATAATGCAATATTACGATATACTGGAAGAAAAAAATGCGTTAGCAGCATTTCTGATTGGTAACTGTACTTATAATTTTTGAAAAATACTCTTTTAATATTTCAAAAGTATTTTCATCGATACAGTAGCATACTGAGTTACCTTCGATGGTACCTTTTATCAAACCTGCATTTTTCAGTTCTTTCAGATGCTGGGATATTGTGGGTTGTGCCAAAGGTAATTCATTTACGATCTCTCCGGTGATACAAGTATTTACCTTGAGCAGATAGTCAATAATTGCAACTCTGGCAGGGTGTCCTAATGCTTTTGTTATTATTGCTATTTTATTTTGTTGATCTGTAAAGTGATCCGTCTTTGTAGCTCCCATATTGAAATTATATTGCAATATTACGATATTTATACTTAGCGAAAATTTTTTCAATAGTTTTTTAACGATCAGTAAAAAATCGTGATATTTCAATACGTTAATCTTTCACAGTAATTATCTGATTAAGAATATCAATAACAAATAGGGTAAAATCAAAGATTCTTTAAGTGCAAAACGAACAAGAAATCTTTCTACCACGTGAACCATGCATCAGATAGCATTTCTCGTACAGCACGAATCTTTTAACCTATAATCTTTTAAAATTTTCAATAAAATCTTTCGGTACTCCGAAGAGATAGTGATTTTTTGTGCCGGCTATTGCTAAACTTTGCTTTAACAAAATTTATAAAAATGGTCACATTATCCCTACTCACCAAAGAAGATCTTCAGGACTTTAAGAAAGAGCTCCTGCAGGAAATTACCACTCTGTTTGAAAACAAAGGCGGTACACAAAAAAAATGGCTCAGAACGTCAGAAGTTAAAAAGTTGTTGAATGTCTCATCCGGTACTTTACAAAACCACAGGATTAACGGAACGCTCACATATAAAAAGCTAGGGGGCAGTCTGTATTACAGTTATGATGAAATCCAAAAATTAATGCAGTCAGAATAATTGCAATCAATCTAAAAACCTACAATTATGCACATCGAAAGATCAGAATTTATTGCGTGGATGGAAAGAATTATGGAACGATTTGATATCCTGAAAGATTCCATTGTTAGAAAGCAGCTACAAAGTACAGAAATCGACGGAGAACAATTACTCGATAACCAGGATGTTTTGCAGCTCTTGAGAATCAGTTCCAGATCACTGCAAAGATACCGGTCAGATAAAAAGCTGCCCTACTACAAGATCAGTGGGAAGCTTTACTATAAGAAGTCAGACGTTGAACAGTTTATCCGAAATAACTTCCACAGTGGGCTTCGGATTACAGGGAAAGATAATGACAAGTAATTCCTCTCGCTCTCAAAGATCAAACAATCAGTTAAAAGATAAATATTTTCGTATTCACATTTAAATACTACAGTAATGAGCGAAACCAATAGAAGAGAAATTCCTGAGTTCGAAGAACTGTCTGATATTTTACTGGTTCACAATAAGAAAAGAATGAAGATTGAGGCTGTGACAGGAATCGATAATAAAGGCAATTTAAAAACAGTGGCTCCTACCAAAAGAAATCAAAACCAGTTTATGAGGGTTGATAAATCGGGTGACCTGTTTTCTAATTTCTTTTCCAACTTTTTCAGCCAGTTAAAAAATCCTACTCAATTCTCTTTTTTTAAAGTTCCGGCTTCAGACGCAGAAACCGAAGCCAAAGAACTGCAGGAAAAAGTAGATAAGCCTACTAAGGAAAACCAAGAACAACTTGAGTCTACAGAAGTACAATTACCAAAAACAGATAAAACAGAAAAAACAATTGAAATGGAAGCAAAAGAGCCAACCACACAAAACAATGAGTACCGATATAATCCTGAAAAGATTGATTGGGAGACGATGTCCAATCTGGGTCTCAGTAAAGAAAGACTGGAAAAACTAAATATTTTAGATCCACTACTCAAAGGCTACAAAACCAATGATTTAATTTCGATCAGTCTCAACTTTGAGGGTGCAGTCACCAAATTGGATGCCCGACTTTCGCTTCAGCAAAATGAAGAAGGAAAAGTGACTATGGCGATTCACGGTATCAGAAAGGAGCCACAGCTTAATTTCCCATTTTTCGGACATCAATTTACTGAGGACGATAAGAAAAACCTGTTAACAACTGGAAATATGGGTCGTGTCGTGGAATTGAAACATTTTAAAACAGGCGAACCCATACCTTCCATTATCAGTGTAGACCGACTCACCAATGAGTTGATTGCTTTAAAAACCCAATACATTAAAATTCCTGACGAACTTAAAGGAGTTACGCTGGATGATCAGCAGAAACAGACTTTGCTTGAAGGAAAGCCGCTCTACATAGAAGGAATGATTTCTAAAAACGGAGAACCTTTTAATGCGACTGTTCAGTTCAATGCCGACAAGAGATACGTAGAATTTCTTTTTGACAGAATCCAGGACAAACGTCAGTCTTATACAGAAACTCAAGATCAAAAACAAGATCAAAAACAAGATCAAAAACAATCTCCTAGCAAAAATGTAGAGGCACCTAAAAATTTCAGAGGAAAAGATCTTGATCAGGAACAGTACAGCAAATTCAAAGCAGGAGAGACAGTATACGTAAGCGGATTAACAGACAGTAAAGGAAAAGAATACCAGGGATATATCACCTTTAATCAGGAAACTTCGAAAACAGAGTTTTCATTCACCAATCCTAACCAATTGAGAGAAAAAGCCTCACCTTCTGAAGATCACAAAACACAGACTGCGGTAAATTCTGGGGGCAAAACGAATGAAGCAACCAAAAATATCAAAGAACCGCTACAGCCAAAACAGAAAGAACCTGCGAATAAACAGCAGGATGATCAGCAGAAAAAACCAACCCGGTCAAAGGGGCGAAGGGTATAAGAAAAATAGATGTCTACTCTTCCAATCATTTTATCATTTCATCAAAATCACAAGTACGAATCGTTATTATTATGAAAGCAATTATCGCAGAAAAACCCAGCGTTGCGAGAGAAATCGCCCAGCTTCTCAATGTCAAAGAACAAAAAAACGGTTATCTGACGGGAAATGGCTACTGTATTACATGGGCATTGGGACATCTTGTCTCACTGGCCATGCCAGAAGATTATAGTATTCCCTCTTTTCACAGAGAATCTTTACCCTTAATTCCCCATCCTTTCCAGCTTACCCGAAAGAAGATTAAAAAAGGAAAATCTTACCCACCTGACCCAATGGCAGCAAAACAGCTTAAGATTATTAAAGAAGTCTTTGAAAAGTGTAGTAGTATTATTGTAGCGACCGATGCAGGACGGGAGGGAGAGTTGATTTTCAGATATATCTATGATTATCTGAAATGTAAAAAACCGTTTGAAAGACTTTGGATCAGTTCACTGACAGAAAAAGCAATTGCTGCAGGATTCCAGAAATTAAAGCCTGGAAAGGATTTCGACGGATTGTACAGCGCAGGAAAGGCAAGAAATGAAGCGGATTGGCTGGTAGGGATTAATGCTTCACAGGCTTTGACTATTTTAGCAGGCAACGGACTTTATTCTTTAGGCAGAGTTCAAACCCCGACACTTGCATTGATCTGCAAAAGATTCCGGGAACATCAGAATTTTATCGCTAAAAGATACTGGCAGATTCAATTGAAACATCGAAAAAGTTTTATTGACTTTAAGAGTGATTCATCGGATCACTGGGAAGATAAAAAATCAGCTGAACAAATTTTTAAATCCATTGAGCGGGAAGGAAAGGCTGAGGTTGTGGATGTACAGAAGAAAACAATTTCAGAATCTGCCCCTTTGCTTTTTGGCCTTACTGCTTTACAAAAAGAAGCGAACCGCAAATTTAGTTTTTCAGCGGATGAGACTTTACAGATTGCTCAAAGTCTTTACGAGAAGAAATTCATCACCTATCCAAGAACCGGAAGCCGGTATATTCCTGAAGATGTATGGTTAGAAGTTCCTGAACTCGTAAGATGTCTGAGGAATCATGAGAAATTTAAAAAAGCATCTTCCATGCTCCATTTTGGAAATTTTAACAAAAAGATTGTAAATGATGCTAAAGTTACAGATCATCACGGGTTATTGATAACCGGTAAAATACCTTCATCATTATCCGCACAGGAAAATGCAGTATACGACCTGATTGCTTTCAACCTTTTGGAAACCTTATCTAATGACTGTATCAAAGAGCAGCACTGCATAATCTTAAAAGTACATCATTATGAGTTCCATTCAAAAGCTATAAAAATACAGCAAAGGGGCTGGCGCTCCGTGAAAGGAATCCTGTCACCAGAAGCAAACGACAATACTGAAGAAATCCTTTTTGAATTCCCGGATGTCAAAACCGGAGATGATTTAAAAATTTCTCATTTAGAAATTCAGGAAAAATCGACTCAGCCGGCAAAACTCTTCACGGAAGCAGATGTATTATCGGCGATGGAACATGCAAGAAAACATATCGATAATGAAGAACAGCAAAAAGTTATACAAAATTTTGGAATAGGTACCCCTGCAACAAGAGCATCAATCATTGAAACCTTGCTAAAAAGAGATTATATCCAGCGCCAAAAAAAGAAAATTATACCTACTCAAAAAGGGTTGCACATTTATGAACTGGTTAAAGATAAAAAGATTGCGAACGTCGAGATGACTGCTGAGTGGGAGATGGCACTTTATGAAATTGAGAGAGGACAAATGGATGCGGAACACTTCCTCAATAATATTAAAGAATATACTTCTCAGATCACTGCTGAACTTTTATCACTGCTCATTCCGAAAGAAGAAGTTCCCAAACTCACCTGTCCAAAATGTAGAAGTCACGAATTAATTATTAATGATAAAGTATTTAAATGCCCTGATGAAAAATGTTTATGGATTCAGTTCCGCCGGATATGCGGTATTCAGCTTTCTGTCAATGATATCTCCCTGCTGATTGAAAAAGGAAGGACTGCTCTCATTAAAAATATGATAAGTAAGGCAGGAAAAACGTTTGAAGCATTTATTGTTCTGGGATCTGACCTCACAACAAGATTTGAATTTCCGAAAAAAAAAGATTTAGATAAGATTCCATAATTCTACACATTTCACTGACTTATCTTTTAAATACCGCCGTCATGAACAAACAAAAACCAGATTTATCCTACTTTGCTTTACGACTGAAAGAGTTTCTGTCTGTAAGCTTTCCCGAGAAGGCAGATGATTTCAAATTCATCACTATGCGATCAAAACTTGCAGAAAGCGCATATGAAAATGCTTTTAAAGAAGGTCATTCTATTTCATATTGCACTGAGGTTTCAGAATCTATTTTATTTGAAGAATTAATTTTCTCGAAATATGATCTCCTTTTTAAAGTGATCTGCAATGAATTCAGTCTGGTAATAGATGATGAGGATATCCGACCATTAGCACTACAGATGTTGTCCGAATGCGAATCTGTTTTTTCAGGATATGATTTTAATGAAAATTTTGAGGACAGCTCAGATTATGATGTACTGTATACAGAACTGACCGGAAGTATACAAATTTGGATTGAGGATCATGGGCTTCAATAAACATCGTCATTTAGAGGACAATCTGGAAGCTTTGCGTCTGGTTTTTAGCTTGGAGAAGGAAAAACGCAGAGCAACAGCATCTGAAGTTGAAGTTTTAAAACGATACTCAGGTTTTGGAGGGTTAAAATTCGTGCTTAATTCTGCTACCACGAAAGATGCTGAAAGATATTGGACGAAATCAGAGCTTCCTTTTTTACCACTCACAAAAAGCCTTCATCAACTTCTGCAGGACTATTCAATCAATGAAAAGGAATATATCCGCCTCGTAAACAGTCTGCGAAATTCTGTTTTGACAGCTTTTTATACTCCTCCTCAATTGATCAATAGTATTGCTGATATTATACACGGTGAAGGAATTTTATTTCAAAAATTTTTAGAACCCTCAGCAGGTACCGGTGCTTTTATCAGGTCCTTTACAGCTAACTATGACACTGATCCATTTTCTCAATCTGGCACGATCCCTTTAAACCATTCTCTAAAAATTACTGCTTACGAAAAAGATATCCTGACAGGTAAGATTTTGAAACTACTTTACCCTGAAAGTCAGATTAACATAGCAGGTTTTGAAGACATACCAGAGCATCATCAGGAAACTTTTGATCTTGTAGCCAGCAATATTCCTTTTGGGGACAACTCTGTATTTGACCTGTCCTATTCTAGAGGTCGGGATTCAGCTCGTGCACAGTCAGCAAGAGCAATTCATAATTATTTTTTCATGAAGGGTTCTGACATGTTACGAGATGGAGGACTCCAAATATACATCACCTCGCAAGGTGTACTGAACAGTCCAAAAAATGAATTGATACGGGCAGCATTAATGAGAGAAAATAATCTGATTTCAGCAATTCGGCTGTCCAATAACTTATTCAGTGATCATTCAGGAACTGACGTAGGCACCGATTTGGTTATACTTCAGAAGAATAAACAAAAAACACAGCTTTCCGACTTTGAAACGCTTTTCGTGCATAGTCAAACCACCTCAGAAAATGGTTCGGTCAACGCCCTTTTTCAGGATCGAAAACGTGTTGTTCATACATCCTTCAAGGAGGGTACGGATATGTACGGAAAGCCAGCCATAGTTTATCAGCATGCTGGTGGACTGGAAGGCATTTCCAATGATGTAAAGAATATTCTTACTGGGGACTTATCAATCAACTTTGATAGGAAATTATATGATTCCATCCTTAAGATCAATTCTTATCATCAAATAAAAACTGAGACTTCGAAATTCAGCAACGAAATGTATGCAAGTTCAACGCCGTTAAAAACTTCTTCCACCCCGGCTGATAAGTCACTCACTGATGTTCAGTTGAGTCTGTTCACGTGGTTTGAGTCAGAAGAAGCCCCGACATCTGCAAACCTAATTACCGAAGAAAAGAAGAACCAATTACAAAACAAAAAAACAGCTGTTAACAGTGCAGATATCAACCGATCAGACAAAAGGAGAAGGGGTTATCATGCTACAAAACAGCTCAACTTATTCAACCTGCCCATTGAGCTTGACATCAAGAAAGAAAACGATCAGGATCTTTTTATAAATCAGGAAGCTGCTAATAAAAGCTTTACTCAGCTACAAGATTCAGAAAACTTCGAACCGCATGAATTTACAGAAAAACTGCATCCCTTTTACCGAAATGACTGTCTAGTGATAACTGACGACAAAGTCGGATATCTTAAAGGTTTCAATAGCGGGAATAGCACAGTCTATTTTCATCCGTTACAACTTCCAATAAAACAAAAATTGAGAACTGAGCAATATATCAAAGTTCGCGATGCTTACTATCAGTTGTATCAGCGAGAATACGAGACGCAGGTTGAGCACAAAGAACTAAGGGATATTTTCAATTCGCATTATGATGATTTTATCAGACAATTCGGTCATTTAAATACAGCTGAAAATATCAAATTAATTAAGACCGACAGTGCGGGAAAAGAAGTTCCTTACCTGGAGAGAGCAGTTGGTGGAATAGTACATAAAGCAGACCTATTCTACAGACCTGTTTCTTTTTCAGAGATACAGACCACCGTAGAAAATCCGGACGAAGCGCTGGCTGCATCATTGAACAAAACCGGAACTGTAGATCTCGATTTTATGTCTCAAATCAGCGGGTTTAGTAATGAACACCTCAAAGACTCTTTGAAAGAGCGGTTATTTTTAAATCCTCTGACAAAAGAATATGAGATTGCCGAGCGTTGGATTTCAGGAAATGTGATAGAAAAAACATTAGAAATTGAAAAATATGTCTCCAATCATCCGAAGGACAGCGAGGCGAAACGAAGTTTAGAAGTTTTAAAGGATGCCCATCCCAAAAGAATTGAATTTGAAGAACTGGATTTCAATCTGGGTGAGCGGTGGATTCCTATTGGTATTTACAATCATTTTGCTTCCCATCTTTTTGATACCGAGGTGCGAATTACCTATTCTGAGAGTTCAGATGATTTCTCAGTGAAATGCGATCATAAAAATATAATCATTAATGATAAGTACGCTGTAAAATCTGAAAGCAGGACATTTGACGGTGTTGCACTGCTAAAAAATGCCTTGGTTAATACGACCCCGGATATCACCAAAAAGATTTATGTTGATGATAGGGAAGTAAAAGTTCGTGATATGGAAGCAATACAGATGGCTAATGCAAAGATCGATGAAATCCGTAAAGCTTTTACAGATTATTTATATGCTCAGAACGATGAATTTAAATCCAGGTTAACAGACCAGTACAACAATACCTTTAATTGTTTTATACGACCACAATATAACGGGAGCCATCAGCAGTTTCCGGGTCTTGACAGAAAAGCATTGGGAATTGACGATCTGTACTCCAGTCAGAAAGATGCGGTATGGATGATCAAGCTTAACGGAGGTGCGATCTGTGACCATGAAGTCGGAGCAGGGAAGACATTGATTATGTGTACTGCAGCCCAGGAGATGAAACGCTTAGGACTTGCCCGTAAACCTATGATTATTGGATTAAAGGCTAATGTTCATGAAATCGCAGAAACCTACCGTACTGCGTACCCGCATGCAAAACTATTGTATCCCGGAAAAGAAGATTTTACTCCCCAAAAAAGGTTGCGCATCTTTGGAGATATCAAAAATAATGACTGGGACTGCATCATTCTTACGCATGACCAGTTTGGAATGATTCCCCAGTCTCCGGAACTGCAAAAAGAGATTTTAGAAAACGAACTTAAAAGCGTTGAACAGAATTTGTCAGCTTTGGAAGCTCAGGGAAGAGAGATCTCCAGAGCCATGCTCAAAGGGGTGCTGGTTAGAAAACAGAATCTGGAAGTCAAATTGAAGACATTAGCCCATGATATTGACAACAGAAAGGACGAAGTGGTTGATTTTAAAATGATGGGCATTGATCATCTGTTGGTTGATGAGAGTCATCGATTCAAAAACCTGATGTTCAATACACGGCACGACCGGGTTGCCGGATTGGGCAATATGCAGGGAAGCCAAAAGGCGATGAACCTGCTTTTTGCAATCCGTACCATACAGGAACGTACCGGAAAAGATATGGGTGCAACGTTTCTTTCGGGTACTACCATCAGCAACTCTTTAACGGAACTGTATTTACTTTTTAAATATCTTCGTCCAAAAGCTCTGGAAAAACAGGGAATCAACTGCTTTGACGCATGGGCAGCCATCTACGCGCGTAAAACCACTGATTATGAATTTTCAGTAGCCAATAATATTGTCCAGAAAGAACGGTTTCGGTATTTCATCAAAGTTCCTGAACTGGCACAGTTCTATTCAGAAATTACAGACTATCGGACTGCAAGGGATATTGGGATAGACAGACCAGAAAAAAATGAAATCCTGCATCATATTCCACCCACTCCCGATCAGGAAAAATTTATCAAAAATTTAATGGAGTTTGCAAAATCCGGCAATGCAGTTCTATTAGGCAGGGAGCCACTCTCACCATCAGAGGAAAAAGCAAAAATGTTGATCGCAACCGACTATGCAAGAAAAATGTCACTGGATATGCGGATGATAAGTGAAGACTATTCAGATCATCCTGACAGTAAAGCTTCTCAGTGTGCAAAAACAATCTCTGACTACTATCATCGGTTCAATGCTCAGAAAGGTACTCAATTTGTGTTTTCAGATCTGGGAACTTACAAACCTCATACATGGAATGTTTATTCAGAGATAAGAAGAAAACTGAAAGATGATTACGGCATCCCACCCGGCGAAATCAAATTTATACAGGAAGCAAAAAACGATAAGCAGAGAAAAGATATTATTAATTCTATGAATGAAGGCAGAGTTCGAATATTATTCGGCTCAACAGATATGCTGGGAACGGGAGTTAACGCTCAAAAAAGAGCAGTAGCCATTCATCATCTTGATACCCCCTGGAGACCCAGCGATCTGGCTCAGAGAGACGGCAGAGCAATACGCAAGGGCAATGAGGTTGCCAAACATTTTGCGGCTAATAAAGTAGATGTAATTATTTATGCTGTGGAAAAATCATTGGACAGCTATAAATTTAATCTTTTGTATAACAAACAACTCTTTATCGATCAGCTTAAGAACAATAGTTTAAATAAACGAACGATTGATGAAGGAAGTATGGATGAAAAATCAGGAATGAACTTTTCGGAATATGTTGCAATATTATCCGGAAATACCGATCTTTTAGAAAAAGCCAAACTGGAAAAGATGATTAATGGTTTAGAAAGTGAAAGGCAATCATTTAATCGTTCCAGGATGAGTTCCAGATGCAAACTCGAAGATCTCTGTGCATCATTGGAAAGTTCCGGCTCAAAATTGCATAGAATGAAAACTGACCGCGACAATCTGCAGAAAAGAATCCAGCATACAGCAGACGGAAATATTGCCAATCCTGTTCAACTGATAGGTCTTCGCAGCAATGCAGATTTAAAATCCATAGGTTTGAAACTAAATGAAATTTCTTCAAAGGCGCGGACGGCAGGGCAGTATCAGGAGATTGGAGATCTCTATGGTTTCAGGTTATTGGTCAAAACAGAAATCTCTGAAAAAGATGGAATTGACATTAAAATCAACCGTTTTTTTATCACTAGTGAAGGCAATATCAAATACTCCCATAATAATGGTCTGATTGCTTCCGATCCCAAACTTGCATCAATGAATTTTCTAAATGCATTGGAAAAACTTCCCGCACTCATCCGGCATGAAGAGAAAAAAGTAATTCAGTTAAATTCCGACATCCCTATTCTTAAAGAGATTGTCAACAGCATTTGGCAGAAAGAAACTTTGTTAACGAATTATAAAAATGACTTATCTATGATAGAACGGAAGATTCAGTTGACCCTGACAGATCATTCAAAAGCTCAAAACTCTGAAGAAACCAGCGAAAAATTACAAAAATTTACTGATACAAAACCACCGAATATTAAAATCAACTAGTTTATACACCTGCACACATCTTACACTTTAAGCAAAAAAAGTATAGGTTTGAACTTGTCTTTTCAGATGATTAAATATTTGATGGTGAGTGTATTGTAAGAAGTAAATTAATGGTTCGGCTTTGCACTAGCTGTCATATTAAGAAGTGGCTTTGCATACATCAGAAGAAAATTATTTTTCAAAGCCGTGTCTGAATTGTCTATCCTGGATTCCAGACGACTCAAAAAAAAGTTTTTTTCTTCCTCAGTGTACTTTAATGAGCTTGATATTTTTCCTTCAAGCAAATCTTTCGCTATAAATTGTGACGGCCAAAGTTTGTAGTTTTTTAAAATTGAGTGATCTATTAATTTTGCTATGGACTGGAGTTGCTGATTTTTATTTTGTGAAGCTGGAAGTAAGTCTAATTCGTGATTAAGAACTTCTCCCGCGTGCAGATGTATTCTCTTTTTCTGTCCCAGGACTCCCTGCAGTATTGATGTAAAGTCTTCGTTATCCGCCTTTATGTATTTTTCATTTTTTGACTCTGCAATTAACTGTGGCATTTTCAGTACATCGGTAGGATCCAACTCGTATGAAATAGATACAGGCACAATTTTCAGTTTTTTAAAGAAGCTGTGAAGTGGTTCTTTTTCTGCGTTCAAAGCCAACATCTTTAATACTCCCGGATTCGTTCGGTCGTCACCGTCTTTGGTGCGCCCTTCCTTCTGGGCAATCCAAACAGAACGGTTATCCTCTTTGAGAAGTTTACAGATATATTGCGAAAGCAACGTTGAACTCTCAAGCTGGCTTCTTACGGGTAAACCTCTCCTTACCAAAAAATTCCGGTTCAGTTTTGCAATTTTCTGAAGAAAATCTTTTTTAACAAGGTTGTCACCTATCGCTGAAGATGTCATTATGCAACCAGAGTCCATCAATGCTAAATTGAGAAGGCATGTATCAAGTACAATATCTCTGTGATTGGAAATGTAGAGGTATGATGTGTTCTTATCTAGTTTCTCAAATCCTGAAGTAGTAAAATCCTCAGAACTTTCTTTTAGTATTTGTCTGATGGTTTTGGATATGAAATGATGCTGAAAATCGTGTACAGTATTTATTTTTTTAAATTCTTCCAGCCAGAAGCATTCTTTAGACTCAGGAAAAGTGAACTGCATTAAGGAATTCATCATCGGATCATCAGCGATAGTTTTTAATGCGTCATTAACTTCACTATCATAATAGGATCTGATTGCATCGAACTGGTTCATTACGTTATTTTTTGGAGTTTGGAATAAGTGAAATTTTTTTTGATAATCTGCCAAGCAAAACGCTGACCAAAAATATTCTATGTGATGGTGAATGTGATGGAGGGAGGAGGAAAAGGAATATCAAAAGTCCGTTCTAAAATTGTAAAAACGGACTATTAACTTTGGGATCAGATAGTGTATTAAACTCTAATCGCCCTTTGTATGCTTATTTTCCTTCAATGAAAGAACATTTTTAGAAGTTTCCTTATTGCTGCTCTGCCGATTATCCGATTTACCCGTGGATTCTGCAACTTTCTCAGGTTCTGCTTTGATTCTCATATTGATAATATTTTAAAATTTGATGTACACACATATAAGTGGTTTAAAAGGATGTCCTTTTAATTCAAGATGGTCTTTCATTAATAGGAAATCAAAAACTTATTGTACTGCAAAATGGAGAAAACGACAAAATATGAACTGACTTAGAAATATAATTTCACATGAATAATTTCTTATATATCAGCAGATTTAAGGTAAAAATTGCTAATTATGACCTTTCCTCCTTCAATTTTTACAAAACCACTTTTCTAAGGTTTTTTTAAACATCTTATAACTTTCTCGACCCATAATATGCCAATGGAAGCAAATTGCTGTCGTGTAAATTTTTTTTCAAGAGAATAAGGTGATTTTTATGTGTTGAAACTTTTGAAATATTTTAGCGTGCCTTTAATTCTTATTTCAACGGAGGGAGATGCAAGATTTTGCATCATGATAAACTTTTGATTTAATGTTTTTAAAATGTACTGAAGAACATCGGATATTGACTGAGGATAAGCACTTAACAATTTAGGGATTTATTCTTAGGCAATTTTGAAATTTCGCATTTGACTTTTGCAGTAAAGTGTTTGATTCTCCATACAGCTAATGCGTAAGTCTATATAGAAAAAACTCATAGCGGAACTTATCAAAACAGCAATTCTTTAAAACCAGTGCAGCATTATCCCTACCAGACTTTAACGGATATAGTGCGTTTGAACAATGAGCTTCATTAATTCGTATAAAGCAATATTGGAGATTTAACAATAAGTTTTTAGCTGTAACTCTGGCATTTATATTGGATTATTGGGAATACTTATACTATATCATATGTCTGTGGTATAGTCTTCATATCCGATATAATTCACCAAGCCAAAAATAAATTTTATGGAATCAACTAAAAAACTTCATGATACGTCAAAGTTGTCACGTAAGGAATTTTTAAATCTGACTGGCAGGTCGCTGGCCGGAGCAGCAGGTGCTATAACCGTTGCACCGCTGTTATCTACATCTGCATATGGTCAGGAACGCAAAGCCGCACTTTCGCCACCGTCCCAGATTCCTTCCGATGTCGATAAGCCAATTGTTCTCGAAGAATGGAAGTCGGATGCTGATCAACAGGCGAATCCCACACCCACTCCATTACCCCAGTCCCGCCGCATCGGTTATGCTGTCGTAGGACTCGGTCATTTAGCTCTGGAAGAAATACTGCCGGCTCTCACCAATTGTAAAAAGTCCAGACTTGCTGCATTGGTAAGCGGTAGCCCTGAGAAATTAAAGAAAGTAGCGGCTCAATATGGTATTGCAGCAGAAAGTTGTTACACTTACCAGACTTTTGATCAGATTAAAAATAATAAGGAGGTAGATGTAATCTACATCGTTTTACCTAATGGTCTTCATAGAGAATATGTAATCAGGGGTGCAAAAACCGGTAAACACATCCTTTGCGAAAAGCCCTTAGCTAATACTTCGGAGGAATGCCGCGAAATGATTTCTGAATGCGATAAAGCACAGGTTAAACTTATGGTTGCTTACCGGATTCATTATCAACCACACAACCGTAAGCTTAGGGAAATACTTCAGAAAAAAGAATTTGATACTCCAAAGTTTGTGGAGGCTCATAATTCTCAAAGCACTGCCAATGCAGATCATTGGCGTCATAAAAAAGCACTCGCAGGTGGAGGTGCACTTCCGGATATCGGCCTCTATTGTCTGAATACAACCAGATTTGTGCTAGGTGAGGAACCAGTGGAAGTATTCGCATATCAATACAGTACTCCCGGTAATCCACTGTTCAGGGAAGTTGAAGAACTGGTGAGCTGGCAAATGCGTTTCCCAAGCGGAGTCATTGCCAGTTGCGCTACCGATTATGATGTGCATGAAAGTCGTCGATACAGAGTTAACTGCCGAAAAGGCTGGATTAATATTGAGCATGCTTATACTTACAAAGGTCAACGACTGACCACATCAAAAGCTGATGGTAAAATGAAACGCAGCGAAGAAATTATGTTAGCTGAAAACAATCAATTCGGTGAGGAAATGGATCATTTTTCAGATTGCATCATAAACAATAAAAAACCGTTTACCCCTGGTGAGGAAGGTCTGCAAGATCATATTATTATGGAGGCTATCTACCAATCAGCAAAAGAAGGTAGACCGGTGAAGATTAACGGTATTGCCTCTGTTAACAACTGGAAAGGCCCAGAGCCGGAATCCTGATAAGACTTAATAACAGTAAACGTGGAAATAAAATATTATTAGATATAATTTATATTTTATTCACATTGATCTGTAGTTTGTAGACATTGAACAGCATCTCAAAGATGCTGTTTATTTCATTATAAGTTTTTTTTACCCTTCACGTAAAGTGATATCTGATAAAAATTTTTTATTTCATCATAATACCATATATCCTGCAGACAAGTGCGAGACCAAAGCGATGAAGTAGCAGTGGCCTGATTATTACCTGAAACATCAAAAGAAAACTGTAAATAAAAAATTTCATTTCGAAAACCGGTTTTTAACGATGTGTAAAATAAAAGTAAACATTATAATACTGTTCAAGAAAGAAATCTAATTTAAACTGACTCTCAAAAGATTTCATACGCCAATGGGGTTTTTTCAAGTTGTTTAAGAGGTAATTCTGCAGGGATTTTTGTAAAATATGCCCAAATACAGACGTTTAATAAAAAAACACTCGCTTGAGTGCTCATGATTTATGTAAGTTGCAATTTTACGTTTTAGAAGTCATCAGATCCGCCTTTGTTGACCTTGATCACTTTATAGAAACCAGGCTCAAGATCACCGGTTTCAAAGGATTTATGTTATTGTCTAAAAGACTTTGATAACAAGTTACACATTCAAAAGATTCTCCAACACTTGTCTCTTTTCCTGCAACTACGGGCACATAGTAGTAAATGTAATGGCATTTTTTTTTTTTT
>NZ_LMQH01000011.1:453176-479351 GCF_001424105.1 Chryseobacterium sp. Leaf394
TTTCTGGAAATTAAACACATTAAAACAGAGCATTTGATGTAACTGGACAAAAAGGAAATCATCGATACATATCCTCATGCAGCTTCTTGAAAGACCTTCCGGTAGAATTTTATTGAAACGTACATTTGACAACTTTTTGAGTAGTATTCGATATGACTTTTAGTGCTTATTTGTGCAGAAATGTACATATATATAGATGAAAAATTATCATCGACTGAAATTGGATTGATTTATTAAATATAGGAGTTTTTATCAGTTGCCGAGACTGAACTCCCATGGTGGAACAAAAATTAAGATATACCACTTCGTTTAAGCTTTGATCATATTTATTTTTTCATCATGCAATAAACGAGGAAATCCTGACTGCAGAAAAAGAGGTATTTCGAAAATTATAGAACAACGCTACTGAAATCATCATGATTTTTTGCAGTAGAAAGCAAATGCACTACTATTGATCCTGCAACATCTTTACAAAAAACTAATTCACTCAAATCATGTAGAAGTTCTTTGTGTCCAAAATATCTTTTTACCATCAACAATGTCACGAAAATTTGCAGGATAAATTTCAGTGAAAATACGGATTGTCATACCTGACGAACTCGCGTAATTTTGTATACTGAGATAGGGTATATTTTGTCAATGCATAATGGCACCATGCCACTGATTATTTAATTATACTGTACGCATAGCTGAAGATTCTGCGATAATAAAAAGTTCGTATGTTAAAATGCAAGAGGAAAAAATTCATTTTTAGTTGGTCCGGTGGTATAATAACTGTTGGAATTTTTTGCTTAATTGATGATGGCTCAACAAGATTTGCAAAATAAAAGTTATACCAGAAAACTCACAATCTTGATTATAATAATGTAATCAGAAGTATACTGCGATGTGTATTTATATATTGGTGCTGTCTCGATACAAGTTAATATACATACTTTACAAAATAGCAGATTTGAGGTATTGTACCTCAGTATGGTGGCATATTTTCCTTAATCAAAGCGTTTTTAAATACTTGAGGTATCTACAATTGTATTATTTTTATAAAACTAAAACAGCTAAAAACTACTAAAATGATCATTGACAACGAAATGCTTTTTGCGCATGGCGCGAAGGTTGAAGAATATAAACGGGGAGAATGCATCTTTTCTGAAGGAACTGTTCCCAAATATTATTACCAGATTCTTGAGGGGACTGTCAAAATAAGCACCTTACATAATGACGGGAAAGAATTTGTTCATGGCTATCCTTTCGAAGGACACTGCTTTGGTGAGAGTTATCTCTTCACTGATAAGAATTATGCTATAAATGCATTTGCTGAGCGTAACTGCAGTATAGTAAAGCTAGAAAAGGCAAAGGTTCTTTTAATTTTTGACAGAGATAAGCAAATACTAAATTCTGTTATAAGGTATACAGCAGACCGGCTGCATTTCAGGTATATCATTTCCAGCTTTCTGCCGGTTACTGATCCGGTGGTGAAAGTGGAAATCTTATTCAGTTATCTCAAGTTATATTTTATGAAGGATGAAAGCTCTGGGTTTGTAATACCGTATACAAGAAAACAAATTGCTGGATTAACAGGTCTTCGTCTCGAAACTGTAGTGAGGGTTATTAAGAGAATGGAAAATTCTGGAATTTTGAAAATTATAGACAAGAAAATTAATTTTTAAAAATTTATATTAAAGGAATTTTTCTTTAACTACTAACTTGTGTGTGATTTATGTTGAAAATGATTTAAAATATAAATAAAATTCCTTTATTAAATTTATTTTTTACCATTCATTTTATTTTATGTTTTTTTAAGCATAAGTTACTGGTATGTAATTTGTTATAAAATTTTCTTACTCGTTTTTCAAAAAGTAATTAGATATAAGACTGTACTCTTAAAAAACATTAAAACATTGAATGATTTTTAATATTATTGATTCAAATCATACTTTTCGTTATCTGTAATGTGTTATTTTTACGATACAACTAATTCGTAAACTAAATCTCAAATATTATGAAAACGAAACATTATTTTTTCGCAATGATGTGCGTAAGCAGCATGGCATTCACACAAACGGGAAATGTAGGTATTAATACTGATGTTCCTTCTGCAACTTTGGATATCAACGGAAATCTTAAAATCCGGACAACTCCAGCGTCAACAACTTTGACAAATTTTACGGTGTTGGGTGTTAATAATACATCAAAAGAAGTGACATCTCTGGATGCGTCTCTGTTTAATACGGGAACGGCCACGCCAAATACTACTTTATTTTCCGCCAGAAGAGCATCTTCCGGAAACCTGCTAAGTTTAACATTGTTTCCGTCAGGCTTCAGATCAGTGCAATTTGTTAACGCGAACAGAACTGTAGGCAGTACGTCTGTGTTCAATGATACTGATCATACTTATGTTGTGCCAAGTGCCGGCGTTTATCATGTTGAATATACGTTTCGGTATGGTAGCGGTTTGCAGGCCTCAGTTCTTTCAAATCCTCCGGGAATAGCAATTGTAAGGGTGCGTGCGGGAGTTGCAACTCTTATAGACAGCCGCATATTCAGCGGAGCCAATTTAGGTCTTGTAAATCTTACGGTGTCTGAGTCTTCGATCAGCTCTGTCTACGAATTTCAGAGCGGCGACAAAATTGCATTCGGTCTTACAGAAGCTGGTGTACTCGATGCCGGTTTGTTAGATTCAAGTGTTACCAGTTTTACTGTCTACAAGGTCTCTAATCCAATTCCTTAAAAAAAAGCCGCCAGAATGTTATTTCTGGCGGCTTTTTTTTAATCATCTTCAGAATCCTGTTGGTCCTTTACATCGTTAAATTGTTTTTTCCATTTTGCAATTGTATTTCTACTCATTTTAAATTTGGTAGCAATCTGTATGTTATTGAGCTTATTAACTCTTTGATATTCCAGAATCTTGAGGATGTCATCTTCATAATAGGATTTATGTTTTTGAGTAAGTCTCTCTTCATCCGCGCTTTTGTTAGGGAAAAGAATCTCATTAATTTTTATTGCATCAAGAATTGATACTTTTTCGCGATCAAGAAGATTTTTGACCAAAACCATCTTCTCAGGAAACTTTTCCTGGATCATGTCTGTATAAATAGCCTTGTAGTTAGCTCCTCCGGACTTCATTATTTATCTTCTTTTGGTAATTGATACCTTTTTGTCCATTTATACAAAGTCGTCTTGCCGATATTGTACCTTTCTACAATCTCAGGAATTGTCATTTCTTTTTTGGAAATTTTTTCTAACATGAAGTCTATAATCTCAGGACTGTACATGTTTTTTCTGAACTGAGGAAGTTTAGAAGAATTCTGTGATGTAGTTTTTCTTGTCATTGGGTTGGGTGTAAACAGCAACAGGTGGGCCGAGTAGAGCCTGAAAAAGTCGTACTCCAGTAATTTGCTCCACTTTAATAGAACATCCGATGAAATATTTTCTTCTTCATACATTTTTAAGATTTCTTCTTCCTTGCAGTCCAGAAAATTACATATGCGTGGTATATCTATTTGTCTTTCGACAACACATTGTCTGATAAAACTTCCTATATGAATATGTTTGAATTGGTTGCTTTCCATGTAGATAATTTTTTATAAAAATAACAATTATTTCAAAAATAGATTTTGTCTTTATAAATAGAGAGCTTTATCTAATTTATCCGACTCACATTTTTTGGAGAATATTCACCTTCAATTATTCTATTCATACTATTTTCAAGATTTAAAATTTGTTTTTTATTAAACAGAAAAAAATTGATTTTTATGCATCGGGATGAATTGGATGACTGCATTTTTATTATAATGCAATCCGTGATCAATCCATTTGAAATTGCGAAACTTTTGATCGACGAGAAGGGAAGTTCAACAACTGGTCTTATAAATCTTTTAAAAGTAAAGGGATTCATCCTTCTCACTGTCAGACAACAGCCAGAATATTCAATTAGGCTGTATTTCAGATTTACCAATATTGTGAGCGTAGAAACCGTGATTACGACTGAAAGTATTTTCGCAAATGCATCTGGTAAAATGATAACAGCCGTTAGAGGGATAACAGCGATTGCCATTAACATATAAGCTAACAATCTAACTTTTTTAACGTTGGTAATTTTCATAGTAATCATATCAAATTTCTTCCTTCTACGTGCCTACCACAAATTTTGTGAAGTTGGGGCGTAAATGTATGATATTTATGTTAAATTATGATAAAGTAATAACCAAGGTGTTAAATTGCTGAATAATATAATTGATATGTAGTTATAGCTAAATTAATTTTAATAGCGATTAAACAATTAGTTAATTTTTTTCAGATTAATGAACTAAATATTGTTGGATTTCACAAGTTAAATCCATAAAATTAATTATATTTAAGGTTTGTTATCAGCTTTAGATACTAATTCTTTGTCCAAAAAGTCCACTCTCTCCCGTTGAAAACTGCCATCTGTTTTGCGTTAGGACCTAAACCGTTTTCAGAACCTGTTACATAAACTATCATTCCGGCAGAAGGTTTGATGATTTCTGCGACAGAACTGACCCGCGGCAGGATCATAGCCTTATCTGCCGCTGCTAAAATGAGCACACCAGGCGTTTTATCTGTATTAAGATCTCCGCCTATCATAGCACGGGCTGCAGGAAGTTCGTTGTATTTTTCGGCTGTAATTGTTTTAAGCGGTGATCTTGCGCCGGCTGACAAATCTATCCATTCATTGCTGGTTTTATATTTTACTTTCTGTACTCCAGGGGCTGTGTCAAATATTAGCGTTCCTGCTACAGATCCGGCCCTATCCACAGCGATTTCTGAGGTTACCCACGGAAGGATCATACCTTTATTTCCTCCTGTAGCGTTACCTAACTCTAGAGAAACACTGGAATTAGCAGAATTAAGCGTAGGTGTAGTTTTGCCGATGGTAATCTGACATAAGAAAGATGCTGAAATCAGTGAAAGTGACAAGATTTTAAGTTTTTTCATTGTATTTATATTATTACTGACTAAAATCATCGCAGGTTTGTTTTGTGAAGCAGAACCAACCTGTACCGTCATATATCTTCAAACAATTATTCGTTACATCATAAACCATCATTCCTTCAACAAAATTTTCGCGCGGTATACCTACGGGAACACCGGGATTTCCCGAGAAGGCAACTCTGTTCAGAACGAATCCTTTTGTTTTTGCATCAAGAACCATCTGCGCACCGGTAATTTTCATGGGCCAGGTTCCATCACTTGGACGGTTAAGGGAAGTTATACCGTGGAGACTGGGAGATGCATTTCCCGTAGAAGTAGCTGTCCGGAAACATCTGGTGCAATCGGGATCCCTCTTAAGCCGGTCAACTGATGTTCCTTTGTTTTGAGCTCCTGTGCTTCTTTCGGTTGTTCTGCTAAGGTCAGCTGTTCCTGAGCTATTAGGCACTGTTTTAAATGCTAATGCAGGTATTCCGTAAGCTTCAGATGATCTGCTGATGACTTTTGATGGATTTCCTTCCGTAAATCCATCAGCCTGAAACTTAATCTGACCACTGTAATTCACATTTGGATCGTTGGCATCCAATATAAGCGGATGAACCTGATTGTACCTAATGTTTCCTGAACCTTCAACGGCATCAGGACATCCATCTCCATCGCTGTCTACATCAAGGTGGTCAGGTACTGAATCATTATCTGTGTCTATGATAATTCCACATTGCTCAACATGAAGATCCCATATTCCTGTATTATCAGAATAACTATCATCAGTAAAAAGTACATAGAGCGTTCCGCTTCTTTCAGCTTTAAATACTTTGTCTTCCTTTGTGCTTTCTGTCATTTCTGCCAAATGAGGAATCAGGATATCAGTTTCCGGATCAAACTGACCGTTACCGTTATGGTCAATCATGCCGACCAGTGTAAGAAGAGTTTGATAATTAGCGGCATTTAAATTTGAAGATTGTAATGGTATTGAAGCCGTCGGTTTCTCTTTGTAGATCGCTGTTTTGTGATCTTCAGAAAGTGTATATCTGTTTCCGCTGTAATCTGAAATCAAATTTGCACTTGTTGTTACCGCGTAAAATTGTTTTCCATTTTCCGGCCCTCCGGATGCACTAACAAGGCTGGAAATTGACCCTGAACGTGATATTTTATAGGTCTGCCCTTCGTCAAGAGATATATTGGAGCTCAGCCATTTTTGAGATGAGGTATTCAGAGACACGGAACCAAGTACTTTACATCCGGTTTCTACGGTGTCAGGAATGCCGTCATTATCCGAATCTTTGTCAAGATAATCAGGAATGCCATCATGATCAGAGTCAATAACTCCTTTTCTACAGTAGATGCCAAAAACAATTCCATTAGATTTATCTGTACAGTTTAGTTCCAATTCTAATATCTGTTTATTTTCCTGAACTAAAAAATAGGTAAAATCATTTAGCGCTTTGTCATCATATTTCAAACCTGGGGTTGCGGAATTTAATGTTATCAGCCTTTCCTGAAAATTAAGTCTGGCTGTGTCCTTTAGAAAGAAATTTTTTAATCCCTTAATTCCAATGATATATTGGAAATGTTCGCCCGGCATTAAAGAGCTGAGAGATTTGGCAGAACGTCCGAAATCAATATTTACTGTGACTGACTTGTCAGTTGATCCGCCTTTGATATTCGTAAATCCAAGAAATCTTTCATGCAGATTTTTCTGTTTCGAATCGGTGGAATTTATAGCTAAACCAGAAGATGACACATTAGATTTCCATTCCTGGATTTTGGATTTGGATACTAATCTTATACTTAGCTGCGGGATCCTCTGATCGTTCTGCTGTACAGGATTGAAAATTGTAGTTCCTGTCCAGTTCAATAAATCTACCTTAGCGTCAGTTATGTCAGCCATTACAACTGTTCCGGTACATCCTTCAACTTCATCAGAGATTCCGTCACCATCTGCATCTGTATTTTGTAAGAAATTGACAGCAAGTGAATTCTTTAGAGTATCTGAGTCAATTTTATTGCTTCTGAAATTAAAAGACGACACTTGTTTTTCTGTATTTAACCTGAGTGAAACTCCGCCAAAAGTCACAGATCCGTTAATTATTATACATCCGACCAGGAATAAGCTTTTAAAAAAAGGATTTACTATTTTCATTTTGTTAGTACTTCTATAATTTTTTAATACTGTAATTAATAGAATAGTCTACACTTATACTCAGACGTAATAGTAGATGTCGGATTTGCGTCAATAAGAACTTCGGCATAGGAGTCAAAAATACGAAATACTAATATAATAATCAAATTTGCAGCGAATTTACTGCTTGAAAGACCTCATGTGCAGGTTATGCTGACATTATACTGTGAAATAAAAAAGCCCCTTGTAAGGGGGCAGGTAATCCTTTAAATAAAAAACAAAATTTTATTTAGATTAAATTCTATTATTGCTGAAATTCCACTAAAAAACAATTAACGTTATTGTGGTTGGAAGGGTAATCATTCCATGGCTGCACGCTAGTGTAGTTCCCAAAAGTTCTGATTAATCCATCATTTCGGGCCCAGGTATGAACAAAACCCTCACCAATATTATAGTTATTTGGTTCATCAGGTGCAAACCAGTTAGATTTTTTTACAGCATTAGTACCTTGCAGTTCGTAATTATGCATGGGCAGTTCACCTGTGATCCATTTAAAATCAGGATCGGGAGTCAAAGCCGGACCAGCGTCCCACGAAAATTTAACAAATCCCATCCATGCTCTTTGGTTTGCAAAAACGGTACTGTTCGTTAAAAGATTGCTTTCCACAAACTGCCATTCTGCATCTGTAGTAAACGTCGCAAGATATCCCCCCAGTGATTTTGCAGCGTTATATGCCTGAAACCAGTCAAGAGGTTGTGGTCCTGAATAAACAGTGTAAGAATGCGAGTTATTGGTGTGAATAATTACATTTTGTTTTGTGTAAGTAATTCCATTGATCTGCATTGTGGCAGGAGCCGATGATGCAGTGGAAGTTTTACTTGGGATATAGCCTAATATATTTGGATCTACAGTTGTCGAGTAGCTAATGATGGTATTATTGACAATCTTCCCCATACTTTTCCATACGGAACCATCGAAATAGTAGTAACCGGGATTAGTTATATTAATCGTTTTTGCATCTGTTGATGCCGGTGCCGATGTAGCATAAATAATAGTTCCTGTCTGATCAGCAAGGTACTGACTGCCTGCATTTTTAATTTGGTCGCCTGTCAGGCGGGGCATCATCATTCCTTCAGCAGTCGTTCCGTCGGTTTTTACAGCTTTCACATCAAGAGTGGATGCAGCTTCAGTTGTTCCTACACCTATCTGAGAAAAAAGCATCAGTGAATTAGCCAATAAAGCTGATATTAAAATTTTTTTCATACTGCAGAAATTATTGTTGAAATTCCACGATAAATCCGAATCTTCCTGCGGCATCTGCCTTCTGGTCATTCCACGGATGATTGGAAGTATACCCGTTAAACACCTTATTGAATGTGGCATTTCCCCTGTACGTATGTACAAATCCTTCTACACCCTGGGCATTATCAGGCTGACCTGCCTGGAACCAGTTTGATTTCCTTACTGCTGTTACTCCACCGGCGCTGTAATCATGTAATGGCTGTTCACCAGTTATCCATTTTTCTTCAGGATCAGGAGTTAGTGCAGGACCTGCAAACCATGAAAATTTTGCAAATCCGATCCAGGCATTATTTGTGACAAATGCAGTATTGGAAAGTAAAGTAGTCTCTACATGTTTCCATTCATCATCAGTTGTAAATGTTGCCAGATATCCACCCATGTTTTTTGCCAATATATAAGCCGCATACCATGAAAGGTTGTCTGCTGATGCAGAGTAGGCAGCATAGGTATGACCATTGAAAGTTGTTGTACCTGTTCTCGTCACAGTTATTGTACCGGAGGTCACAGTTGCAGGAGCATTGTTTACGGCTGTTGACGTTGTACTTGGAACATAGCCAAGAATATTGGGATCAATTATAGAACTGATACTTAATGTCGTTGTGGTGCTTTGCGCTCCCATTCCGTTCCACACAGCGCCGTCAAAATAATAGTAGCCTGGCGCAGTGATGTTGACTGTTTTTGCAGTGGTTGTTGTTGGAACCGTAGTTGCATATACAATTACTCCTGTTTGAGAAGGCTGATACTGATTGTTGGCAGCTACGAGCTGATTTCCTGTCAGTCTTGGCGCGATAACACCTTCAGGAGAAGAACCATTTGTGTTTTTTGCAGTGACATCTAGGGTAGCTTTAGGCGAAGCGGTATTAATTCCGACCTGTGCTTTTGCGTTGCTGCATAAAATTAAGGGGATTGTCACAGCAGCCATTTTTACTGTTGTGTACACATTTTTTTTTCTTTTTTTCATCGGGTATATAAATTACATATTTCTTTCCTCGTGCATCTGTGGAGACTTTCACAAAATACGTTCGGTAATCATAACTTGATAACTTCTAAAAGCTAAAACTTTGAGCTTCAGGAACACTGCACTGCTAATTACCAGCTATGAACTGTAATCATTAATTTGCGTTTTATCGTACAATTTATTTATATAAAAAATAAATTGGCTTATGATTTTCTTTTTTTTTCTGCAAATCTATTAATATTTTTCATAATTCAAAGACTTTCTTTTTTAAATTATTATTTTGTAAGTAAATTTTTTGCTAACCTGTAAAATTATGGATCATTAAAATAGCTGTAATTAAGCATTAACAAAAAATCAATTTGGCATGTAAAAATTAATTGAGAATACAATAAATCGTGAAATATTTTCTATGTTTTATTCCAGTTGTATTAAATTGTAAAATGCGTCTCTAATACCGATGGTTACAAGAAATTTACATAACACTTTAGACAAAAAATATGTGAATAAAATGAATATTTCTTTACTAAATACTGTTTAAATTTTATATTTTTGCCAGCTTAAAATAATACCATTAACTATCTCAATAAAATAACGGGAATCTATGTAAATGAAAAGAAATTATCTTTTTTTGTTTACAAGATTTTAATGATACTGCTTACTGTAGTAATTCCTTCGCTATGCACAATTATCAAAGCACAGCAGGAAGGCATTATTGTTATAGGGAATGGTGCAGAGATTTATTCAAATGATATTCATTTTAATAAGAATATTTTATCAGCTGAACGGCAGGAATTAGTGCTGAAATCTGACAAGTCTGTTACCTTCAGTTATAAATTTGTTGCTTCCGGCAGTACTAAAATTAGAAAGAGTATTTCCAAATTTAAGTCGAAGAATCTCAGAAAAAGAAAGGATAAAATTTTTTCAGAAAAAACAGTTGAAAACGCTTTGCCGGAGTCCTATAAATTGGCGGTTCGAAAGCGCGTTATCATCAATGCTGTTCCTTCACCATCGCAATTCGTAAGTTCTTCACAAATCAGCAAAGCGTATGTTGTGCCGGGTGGGACTGATAACAGCAATCTTAAAGCCTCTACAACTTTCAGATCTTTTTCTGTCACTTTATGTCTGGATTTCCTGCATTTTCTTAATTATCACGACTACAGCAGTAAGTCGCTTTCTGCTCTTTTTTTTAAGGTTTATACTGTCCGGCCACCGCCGAAGATTTAGTTTTTACAATTTTTCAACTAAAACCTTAAACTGTTTTTTCACCAGAAGAAACAACATAAACCTTATACATATGACTAGAGATTACAAAGTCTACAAAATTAAATTTTTCTTACTTTTTTTAATTATTTCTGCAGGCTATAAAACTGCTGCTCAGACAGTACCTTGCGCAAACAGGATTGAAGGAAATCCAATCTACAGTAACAACTTCGGTACGGGAACAGCTACTTCGCAGGATACAAATGTTTTATTACATTCATATCAGGCAATTACTCCGGCTGATGGTTCTTACACTGTCACAAGTTCGCCTACTCAGACTGCATCGCATTGTAAGACAGACCTGACAGGCAACAAGGATGCAGGTTACAATGATATAACAGCAGGGTCGACAGAGGGCAGGTACCTAATGATTAATGTAGGATCCGCTGCAACAACAAATTCAGTTATTTACCGTATCAGTAATCTAAGTGTTATTATTGGGCAGGAGTACAGATTCAGAATTGACATTGCAGGATTGCTAAATAATCCAACGGGTGGTGATGTTCCTAACCTCCAGTTGACAATAAGAGATGGCAACAATAACAGTTTGGCGACTGCTAATTCATCAGCCCTCGGACTGAAGAATGATGACATCTGGAGAAGGCTGACTCTTCCCTTTACAGCTAGCACATCTCTTGTTACACTTGAAATTGTCAATTTGCAGCCAAACGGTGCAAACGGCAATGACGTAGGTATTGACAACATTGTTTTCACTCCGGTCGAGTGTGATTCTGATGGTGACGGTATTCCTAATTCTCTTGATCTAGATGATGACAACGACGGTATTGACGACTGTTCAGAAAAAGGATTTGATCCCAATTCAACCGTCAGTACAATTTTTAAGCTTGGAGGTACTGCTACGCAGATTAACACCAAGCAGGTTCAGCTTACTCCAGCTTTAAATACTCAGGCAGGTCAAATGTGGTCTTATGGTAAAGTTGATTTTGCCAAAAGTTTTACATTGAGCTACGAGGCAAATTTTGGTAGCAGCGATAGTGGTGCAGATGGGATAGCAACAGTATTCCATAATTCTCCAAGCGGAACAAACGCTGTAGGTGATGCAGGGGGAGGTCTGGGAGCGCTTGGCATTGCTAATGGTATAGTCTTAGAGGTTGATACATATGATAATGGAACTGGCGTAGGAGATATTCCGAATGACCACGGGCAAATTTGGGTATCAACCAATCAGACAGGAGCTGGATTGCTTACAACAGCGAGAGATCTTGGGAATGTTGAAGATGGTGTATGGAGAACTGTAGTCATTACATGGGATTTCCCTACCAAAAGATTACAATACACAGTTGGAGGAATAGTTGCAGGATCTTACGTGTTCCCGGCATCAAATCCGATTACAAGCTATTTTGGGAATGTAAGTAATGTATACTTTGGTTACACTGCCTCAACAGGAGGTGCTGTTAATCAGCAGAGCGTTCGCTACACAGATTTTTGTTCCCAGCTTCCTATCGAACTTGATACAGATGGCGATGGAATTGCAAATCATCTTGATGTGGATTCAGACAATGACGGATGTCCTGATGCCTTGGAAGGAAATGAGAATATTACATACAACATGATCAACCCTATGACATCGGCAACATTCCCGGGACAGATCAGGGTAAGATTTGATGGGGTTACGGTTGGAACACCTTCTCAAATTATCAGCACAGCTACTTTGGCGAATGGTATTCCTCAAGTTGTAAATAATGCTGCCAATAATACAAATGCGAGTACCGGTCTTTCCAATACACAGGGAGTAGCTGACGTAGGCTTCAATTCCATTGGACAAACGATTGGAACTTCTCAAAATGCTTCTCTGAAAGATCTTGAATGCAGATGTTTCAGGCCTGCCGCTTCTCCGGGTGTTGGTGGTGCCCCAACAAATCACGGTATAACTTCCTTAGGGCGCGCAGGAGCTTCCAACGGAAACTGGCCTATGAAAATTAGAGGGGCATATACAGCTATGGATTCTAAAAGCAATGGTTTCGTGGTAAACAGACTGAATACGCAGCAGATAGCAGGACTAACTGCTGTTAAAGGTATGATGGTGTACGATACTGATGCTAACTGTCTTAAAATATACAATGGAACTGTTTGGGCATGTTACACACGACAAACCTGTGATCAATTTTAACTTTATTAAAATATAAAAAAATGAAAAAATATATAGCGATTACGCTAATTCTGATCTCATCAAAAAGCTGGTCTCAAATTTCTATAGGAAAAACGGAAAATTCAGGAATACCTGTTAACAATTCTGTATCAGTGGAATTCGGAAATGCTACAGGGGGCAGCAAAGGAATTGTGTTACCTTGGGTAACTTCTGCAACTGCCGTTGTTGGCACTGCACCTACGCCACAGCCAGCTCTTGGTACAATAATTTTCGACAGTTCTGTCCAGAAAGTAATGTATAGGAGAATTCTCAATAATAATACAATTTGGGCTGATTTATCTGCAGGTGCTAAGACTCCGGCATCTCCCAGTCTCCCTGATACAAACACAGACGACCCTTCGGCCAAAGTCCTTGTTGGTGGGACACCTGCTACTGATACAACAAGAGGAGTGTTTGTTTTGGCGGATACTAATAAAGCCATGATTTTGCCAAGGGTGAGTTCTATAAGTGATATAATAAATCCAAGCGCAGGAATGATGGTCTATGTTACGGGCACAGCCAATGGAACCGGAACAAATTCCAATCAACTTGCTGTTTTTAACGGCATTGAATGGTCATTCTGGACTCAACCCTAATAAGAGTCAGTAATCAAAGAAGCCACTTCAGCACTGAAGTGGCTTCTTTTTTACCATAAAAAAATATTCAGGTATAATGATCAGATTGTAATAGCAACGATTTCACGTCGTAAGTAGGAGATCTTCTGTAATTGTGCATGGGATAAATAAAAAAAGATCCTACCCTGCTAAACCGCTTGCATACAATACATTCCGCTTTTTAGTGCTTAAGAAAGCTGGTAATTTTGAAGAACCTGCTTCAACAGGAAATGCACCCATTCCTGTTTGCTAACCACTACATCATGATAAACTTTTTTTGTCTGCAAGACTTTATAGATTCTGTAGATCTTTTATGATGATAGAATTCAGGGTCACGAAAATTGTACGTAACATCACCATTTTGCTTCTTGAAAATTCTATCATCACTGGAGCGCATTTGAAATTTGGCTTCACATAAAAGCGGTCTTCCATCAGGGTACTTTGAATATCTCTCAATAATGTTTATTTTAAACGTATCGAAAATAACATTATGAAAAATAATTGCAGGATTAGAGCTTTGTAACTCCATTTCCAAAATGTACTTTATAAACTATTTTGCACAAATTTAGCATTATTGATGAGATTCATTACTAACAAATATCATCTGTACCTTAATACTACCTTGTTCATATTTAGTCATTTCACAATGCACATGAAACCTTTTTAAATGTACTTACACCGTGAAATGAAGGTTTAATCAAACAGCTGATAAAGTGTATACTTTAAGAACTTCACTGACAAAGATTTCGCGGAAATAGTTCATATACCTGACAATCTTTTTATATTATAACAGTATTCTGATTAATCCGACAAGATTTTGCTGAAAAGTCAGTTCTTAATGTAAAACTATTTATTAAGAGTTATGCTGTATATATAAAAAATCCATCAAAACAAACGTGTTGATGGATTTGTTGAATATTGCATTAACCACTCATGATTAATTTGTGCAAATGTAATTTAAAAAGTACTTATTATGAAAACTTTTTTGATAAGTATAGAAATACTATAATTTTTTTTTATAAATCCGTGATTAGATAAAAGTTAATCAATGATCACTCTTGCCCTTTATTTCCGCCCTCATTACTTTGTAGTATGTTCTTTAAAGAATCGTTAAAAAACATTGTAAAGATAAACCCACAATAGTTTAATAATAAAAATCTCAAACACTCTGTCAGTAAATTGGATGAAGGTTTCAGTGAATTTATGACTACAATTGGGTAAGTGAAAATGCATATTTTGTGTGGTATATTATCACTATAATATGTTTCTGTAGTCACTTTTTTTTCATTTATATTTGCAAATCGAATTCTGATAAACACCGATGCAAAATACGAAAATACTGATCTGTGATGATGATAAAGAAATTGTTTGTGTATTAACAATTCTGTTGGAATCTGAAGGTTATATAGTCATTGCAGAGAGCGACAGCACAAGGCTTATTGAAAAAATTAAGGTCGAGAGTCCCGATATCCTTCTTCTTGATATTTGGATGCCTCAAATATTAGGTGATGAGATTATCAGACTAATACGTGCAGATTCTGATCTTAATAAATTACCTGTCATAGCATTTTCCGCAAGTCATAATACTGAAGGCATTGCGATGGAAGCTGGGGCAAATGATTACATCAGCAAACCGTTTGATATCGATGACGTCCTATTTGCGGTAAACAATTTACTGAAATAACCGGAATTTTTGTCCGGTGCATCTTATTATTGTAGGCCTAGAAAAATAGAACTTCTTCATACAATAATTTCAGTTACAGTTTTTCAGTTCTGACCTATGTGGCTAACTCACTAAATTGATTTGCTGTGAATTAATATATGTGGCCTTCAGGTAAAGGCAGATTATTTTTCTTTATAAAATTCAGGAGTTCGTTATATTTGTCTTCAAACCCTCCACCTGCACACTGATCGGAAATACTGCAAATATCAGATGGTCTGATTTCTAAAATAGCCGAAATCTTGGTCAGGATTTCGAGATTGATTTTTACTTTTGAATTCTCAATATCTGAATAGGCTTTTTGGGAAATTCCCATCTCGAAAGCCATATATTCCTGTGTGAAATCTCTATCTCTTCTTATCTTTCTTATATTTTGTCCACATGCTCTCATAATTTTATTTTAGTAGATTTTGGTATATTTTAGAAGTATAGCTAATAGTTTTCAGCAAAGTTACACATTACCTTTGACAAAACATTATACGGTTCTAATGACATTTAGACGGGCTTCTTTCTAAAGAAATCCCTTAAAATATTCAGAGAATTAAATCAGTTTTTACAGCAGAAAAATTATGGAGACGCAGCAATTTAAATATGACAACAATATTGTCAGGGCATTCCTCTTTGCGACAGTCGTGTTTGGAATTATAGGATTTATTTTAGGATTAACTGCAGCTTTAATGTTGTTTTATCCTGAATTGCCAGAATTTATATTCGGTACAGATGATACGACTATCCGTTCTTTGCGAGAGGGAAACATTCAGGGATTAATCGATTCCCAGGGTGCTTTTGGTTTTGGAAGAATAAGAATGCTTCATACAAGTGCCGTTATTTTCGCATTTGTCTGCAATTCATTTTTTTGCGGAGCCTACTACAGTATGCAACGACTGTTAAAGACCAGAATGTACAGCGATACTTTATCATGGATACATTTCTGGACCTGGCAAATAATGATTATCGCTGTCGTCATCACATTTTTAATGGGCATCAACACCTCGAAAGAATATTCTGAGCATGAATGGCCGATCGATATTCTGATAACATTCTCATGGGTAATTTTTGGAATCAATATGTTCGGAACAGTCTATAGAAGGAGAGTACGACATTTATATGTTGCCATTTGGTTTTATATCGCAACTTGGATTGCAGTAGCAATGCTGCACATTTTCAATAATCTGGAAGTGCCGCTTTCATTTTCAAGCTGGAAATCGTATTCTGCTTATGCAGGGGTAAAAGATGCACTTGTGCAGTGGTGGTACGGTCACAATGCCGTTGCTTTTGTACTCACTACACCCGTCCTGGGCCTGATGTATTATTTTATGCCTAAAGCAGCCAACAGACCGGTGTTTTCCTATAAGCTATCAATCATTCACTTTTGGTCACTGATTTTTGTTTATCTGTGGGCAGGGCCCCATCACCTTCAGTACACTGCCTTGCCTGCATGGGCGCAAGCAGTAGGAACAGGATTTTCGATTATGCTCATCGCGCCCTCATGGGGTGGAATGCTGAATGGACTTCTGACATTAAGGGGTGCCTGGGATAAAGTGCGGGAGAATCCTATTCTGAAATTTTTCGTGGTTGCGGTCACATGTTACGGGATGGCGACTTTTGAAGGACCGTTGTTGGCAACAAAATCTCTGAATAAAATCGGTCACTATACAGACTGGGTTATCGGACATGTACACCTGGGAGCTTTAGGCTGGAATGGTTTTATGGCTTTTGGAGTTGTTTATTATCTGATTCCCATCATGTGGAAAACTGAGCTGTGGTCTAAAAAACTGGCTAACTGGCATTTCTGGCTTGGAACTTTAGGAATTATCTTCTACGCTGTTCCTATGTACATTGCTGGCTTTACTCAAGGCCTAATGTGGAAGCAGTTCAATCCGGACGGAACTTTAGTATGGAAAAACTGGCTCGATACCGTTACAGCAATTATTCCCTATTTTAGGTTGAGGTTTTTAGGAGGACTTCTTTATTTATGTGGAGGAATTTTAATGGTTATCAATGTATATAAAACCATCAGGAAGGGATCTTTTCAGAAAGATGTTCCGGCTGAAGCTCCAGCTTTAGCTCAAGTCAGTAACTCAAGGAAAGAAGGTGAAGGAGTACATCTGTGGCTGGAAAGAACACCACTTCTGTTATCTTTTTTAGCGCTCATTGCAGTCGCGGTCGGAGGTATGGTGGAAATAATTCCTACACTTACTGTCAAAAGTAATCTTCCACAGATTTCAGCAGTACAACCGTATTCACCGTTAGAACTGGAGGGAAGAGATCTGTACATTCGCGAAGGTTGTAATTCCTGCCATTCGCAGATGATCAGGCCCTTCCGTGATGAAGTGATGAGATTTGACGGCAAAAACGGACAATATTCAAAAGCCGGAGAATTTGTATATGACAGACCATTTCTATGGGGATCAAAAAGAACAGGACCCGATTTACACAGAGAGGGTAACAGAAATCCGGATTCCTGGCACTTCAAGCATATGTACAATCCCAGAATCACTTCTGCCGGATCGATCATGCCCCGGTTCCCATGGTTAATCACAAACAAACTTGATCGCACTCAGATGATAGATAAGATCAGGCTGATGAAAAATGCTTTCGGGATACCATACACTAAAGCGCAAATTGATTCTGCAAACCAATGGGCAGATCATCAGTCGGAAGAAATTACAAGGAGGATTTATGCTGAGGCTACCGACATCAAAGATCAGATGGATCAGGAAAGATCAGTAAAAGGGGAAGCATTCATCCCTTTAGAGCAGAGGGAGATCATCGCTATCATTGCTTATCTGCAAAGACTGGGAACTGATATCAAAACAACTGACATCCAGACAGCGGCTGTGAAATAACGGGTCATCAAAAAAAATACTATGAAAACGCGTACGCCTATTTTTATCTATATTTCTATAACAGCAGGTTTAATCACCTTTGCTTTCGAAATGTTTACAGAGGATTCGGCTTATTTTATGTCACCTTTTTTTTGGATACTGCATCTGATTTTGACTTTGCTCATTTTAATATTGAATTCGGTCAGAGATTTGGACGAAAATGAAAATTTCAGGAATCTGTCTGAAGCAGAAAAACAATTATTCATTAAAGAAAGGTCAATTCCGTACTTTACAAAGCTTTGGAACTCTGCTTTTCAAAAGCAGTCGCAGTCTGAAGAAAAAGACATTCTGATTGATCATGGTTTTGATGGAATTACAGAACTTGATAATTCTTTACCTAAGTGGTGGATCGGTCTTTTCTATTTCGGGATTGCCTTCTGCGCGATTTATATGACTGCATTTATATTTACAGATTATGCACATCCTGATGCTGAATATGATCATGAAGCAAAAATACAGCTTGCATCTATTGCGGAATATGAAAAAAATGCACCAGCAGTCACTTTAGAAAGTGCGAAATACGATGCAGATAATATTTCAGAAGGTGAACAGATCTTTAATACAAATTGTGTATCCTGTCATGCACAGTCGGGAAAAGGTGGAATAGGGCCCAACCTCACGGACAGGAATTGGATTAATATCAAAGAAAAAAGCCTTTTCAGAAATGTTTTCTGGATGCTTGAGAATGGTTCACCTAACAACCCTGCAATGCGGCCTTTGATTGAAGAAGGAACAATTTCAGGACGGGATGCGGAAAAGGTTGCAGCGTATATTTATCATATCAATCAGGAAAAAGCTCCAATCACAGAGGCCTCAGGCGGGGCTGCTCCGCAAGGCAGTATAGCCGTCTGGCAGTAGTATATTTGTCAAACCTAAACTAAATTTTCTAATATATTTCCTTGCCCTTATCACCGCTGAAGCCTTGTCTCAAATCTTCATTTTTATCTTCAGCCGGATAATTCAGATAAGGGCATTTTAAAACTATAAAAAGATTTTACTTAAAAATTAAAAAAAATGAACATTACACCTTTACACACTTTTCATATACCGGTAATGGGGTTGTCTTATACGATTGATACTCCTGTACGTCTTGCTCATCTGGGAATTTCATCAGTAATTTCGATTATTGACGACGAAATAATCGAAAGAATGAGAATCTTTTACAGTGAGAAATTCGGTCTGAAATACAATCCCATTTCTATTAAAAGTGAAGATTACCGGGCAGAAAGAATTACTGCATACCTTAATCTGGTGGAAGATATTGTTCAGGATAAATTCCAAGCTTTTAAAGAACAGCTTGCCTGCAATATGGATACTTTAAAAAAATTCATTAGAATTCTTCCCAATAATACACATACAAAAGCACAGCTGCAGCAATTTGTTTCCGATGGAGTAAGTAATTCAACTGCTATTAAAGAATATGTTGACAGTTATCTGTTACCGGGAAGCATAGATGTCAACATTATGACAAAAGTTGACAAAGAAAATTTTTCTAAAAATATGAAACAGCCTGTCATTTATAATGACGCACACGCTTCATTGCGGGGTTACGCTCATAGTAAGCTGTCTTCTTCAATGGTTCTTTCAGCGGGTTTCAATCCGAAGCTGCTGAGCTACATTGAACAATTTAAAGATTTTTATCCTGACAGTAACAATCACCTGAAAAAGAAAATCATCATCAAAGTCAGCGATTTCAGATCTGCTCTGATTCAAGGCAACTTTCTGGCGAAAAAAGGACTTTGGGTGAGTGAATACCGAATAGAGTCGGGGCTAAATTGCGGTGGACATGCATTTGCAACCGACGGCCTTTTACTGGGACCGATATTAGAAGTTTTCAAACAGAGGAAAGGTGAATTAGTTGAATCAGCTTTCTCTCTAATGGTTTCTTCATTAAAAAATAAAAAAAGGTATACTCCTGAAGTACCACCTCAGATGAAGATAACTGTGCAGGG
This sequence comes from Chryseobacterium sp. Leaf394, assembly GCF_001424105.1. GTDB lineage: Bacteria > Bacteroidota > Bacteroidia > Flavobacteriales > Weeksellaceae > Chryseobacterium. The sequence goes on from NZ_LMQH01000011.1 coordinate 473,093, forward strand.
AGGGGTAGGAACTGCAGAGGAGCATCACTTCCTGTTAGAAAATTACAATCTTGACAGTGTGGGATGGGGGTCACCTTTCTTGCTGGTTCCTGAAGCAACATCGGTGGATTCTGAAACAAGAAATCTGTTGGCAGTTTCCGGGGAAAATGATTTTTACTTAAGCAATATTTCTCCGTTAGGGGTTCCGTTTAATACGGTCAGAGGATCGTCCAGTGAAATTTATATGAAAACGAAAGGTGCTCAAAATAGAAATGGAAGTTCGTGTCCTAAAAAGTTGCTTGCATTGAATAAGGAATATTCACATAAGGGACTTTGCACAGCGTCGAAAAAGTTTCAGGAACGAAAGCTTGAAGAACTTGTGAGAAATAACGACGGATCGAATCCGCAGCAGTTGTTAAAGTTTAAAGAGGAAATTACAGAGAAAGCATGCTTATGCGTAGGACTGGCAAATGCTGCTTATATTGATAACGGCATACAGGTAAAGGGTGAGAACAAAGGTGTGGTAATCTGTCCAGGTCCGAACCTGGCGTATTTCAATAAAGAAGTTTCCTTAGATCAAATGATCAGACATATTTATGGAAATGAAAACATACTTTCGTCCGCTGACCGTCCTAATTTTTTTGTTAACGAACTAAAAATGTATTTGGATTATTATAAAAAAGGCTTACTAAATGCAGCGACATTGAATTCTTCAGAAATAAAAAAGTGGGAAGGTTTTAAAGAGAATATTCTCAGCGGGATCACTTATTACGAGCATCTGTTTAACAATACATCTTTTTTTGCTCCGCAGGCTGAGCAGACACTGTTACAGTTCAAAAAATTCAAAGAGGTCATTCTTAATCATTCTGTAACTAAGAATTAAAAAAATATTTTTTGATTATAGATTCAGGAATATAAACAATTAAGAAAATACTTATCATAAATTTGGTTTTATAAATTTTAAAAAATACAAGCAAAAAACAGCTGTTGTATTTTATAAAAATTAAACTCATTTTTTCAAGAATTAATGTCTTTACTACTTACTCATATAATAGTATAGTAGAAATATGACAGATATATGTTTTTTGTAGTGAAATGTTAAGAGACGAATCAAATTTAATTTAACTTTAAGTGAACTCCGGTTGTTTACAATTTTTCCTGCTAAAAAACGAAATAATTATTTACAAAATATGTTAATACGTTTCTGACAGGAGATTATTTGAATATTATAAAAAAGCTGCGCCTTACAGCGCAGCTACAACTAAAACTAAAGCTCATAAATATATTACAGAAACTTTATACAAATGAATAATGTAATCAGATAAGAGTATTTTGTTGTTATTTAATATCCTCTAAACATCATAAATTGAATATGATAAATCGGAATGCACAGATAGCAAACCTGAAGATGTGTTAAAATCTAAAGTAAAATAACTCAGTGTTTCTCTCGCTCATTTCATTAATGCTTGCAAACTCAAACTATAGTCAAGAATGTGATCAGTATTTACCATGTTACCCACCAGAATCTGCGAAAAATTTAAGTAATTGATTTTTTGCCAGTCCGGTTTTTGAAGGTATTTCAAATTTAATAATCTTTAGAGAGAAGATATTCTAAATGACAATTATTCATCGTTAGCAAATATGTTTATAATTTACATTTGGTGTTAATTAAGAAACTAACAGAGTTCTGTAATTCAGTATATTAATAATAGTTTAGTCAATATTTGCCGTTAATACTTTGAATTGTTATCTGATATCTGTTGATAAGAAAATTTATGAGGGTCAGTTTTCATAACCCTATAATTACTGTCAATAAAGTGATATAACTTCAATAACCTTTTACTTAATAAGCAGTTTTTTAAAGAAAATCAAAATTTCGATATTATTTCTTTGTAAGAAGATCTCAAATTTTCCAAAGCTAAAATATTCTGTTGTCCCTTCGGAAAAGTAACTTTTTGAATATCATATTTCCGGTTTCCAGACTTCTGCATAAAGATTTCAGACATTATCAATATTTTTTTTATTGCTTCCAGTGAATTTACTGCACTTTTACTTTTGCCTTCCTGAATTGTAATCCGCTTAGAAAAGTTAGAGAGCTCACAAGATGCAAATGCCGTTCATTGAAATTTGGGCGTAGTTACTCTCTCATTTGTTGATCAATTCATATGATGTTACCTTATTACAAAAGCTTTTAGAATTTAAAACACATAAATCTTTATTCTTTGACAGTTTCCAAAGCTTATATGTAAATCTATCTACATAATTAGATTATAATAATAAATGATTTTTTGCCTGTAGTATATCATAGGTCAATGCAAAGCCAAAAAATTAAATTTGGTTTGTTATTAAACTGTCAAAATTAAAATAAAGTGGTATAGTAAATTCAATTTGCTTAACTGTTAATCATGCTAAAGATATTAATCTATATATAAGAGACTAAAAGTCACTGTTGCTACTTCGTAGGCTTGGTAAGAATGGTTATTTGAGCTCGTTCTTTTTAAAATTTTTCTCAGTTTGCTAATATATTATGATAAATACTTATTTTTAAACAATTTACTTTTTATTATGTTAAATTATATTCTTCCTGCAAATGAGGTAGATAGATTAAAAAAGATAGAATTTTTTAATCTTTTAAACCTGGGAAAAGATCCTCAATTCGATGTTTTTGCAGAAACTGCGTGTCTTATAGCCGATTGTCCGGCTTCATTAATTTCAATTATGGAAAGTGAGACGCAGACCATCCAAAGTTGTATAGGATTGGAAATGGATTCTGTTGCACGTGAGAACACCGTCTGTCAATATTCAATAGCCAGCGGAGAAGTTGTCATTATTAATGATACACTTTTGGACGAAAGATCCCGTAATAATGCACTGGTTCTAGAAGGAGGAATACGGTTTTATGTTGGAATACCATTTTTGGATGACGAAGGTTTTGCGTTGGGAACAATCTGTGTGATTGATTATAAACCCAGAGTTATAACAGACAGTCAGATTTCCGCACTTAAAAAGCTTTCAGATGTTATCTCCAAGCTTTTAACAGTAAAGAGAAAAACAAGTTATGCAGAATATTTTCAACAGATTTTCAATATATCTAATAATCTGATCTGCGTTTTGGATGACAAATTGAAGATTAAAGATTTCAATCCGGTAGTCGAGAAAATCTTTTCATTAAAAAAGGAAGAAACGAAAGGGTTTTGTTTCACTGAGATTTTCGGTGCAGCAGATCAGGACCTCTCAGAATTGAAAGATTTTGTAACGGGAACTCGGGAAGAATTATTTACTACGTCTAAAGTTACTGAAAGCGGCAATACTGTTATTGTTGAATGGGTATTAAAACAAAACCAGGAAATTTCTGAAATTTTCTGTTTCGGTACTAATATCACAAAGCAGACCGAAGAAAAAGGTCGGCTGGAAAGTTCGGAGAGACGTTTCAGGAGTTTCTTTGAAAATGCCATTGGTCTGATGAGCATGCACGATATGGACGGAAATATTCTTGCGGTCAATGAAAAAGGTAGGGAAATGCTGCAGTATTCTATTGAAGAAGTAAAAAATCTAAACCTTAAAGACCTCGTTCCGGAAAAAAACCGGCCTTTTTTAAGTCAGTATCTTGACCGCATAAAAAAAAACAGAGAGGACTTCGGTACTATGATTCTGAAGGCGAAAAATGGAGTTGAGCAAATATGGATGTATCACAACCTTGTTGAAACCGATGAGGAAGTAAAACCTTACATAATCAGTACGGCATTAAATGTGACAGAAAGAATGACCCTCGAACAAGATCTTATCCGTACAAAAAAAATGCTTGAACAGACAAGTTCTGTAGCACAGGTAGGCGGTTGGGAAGTGAATTTGAAAAAAAACACCGTATTCTGGTCGCAAAGTACTAAAGAAATTCATAAAATAAGTACCGACTATCAGCCTGATTTGGAACATGCCATTGGTTTTTATAAAGAAGACAGCAGAGAAAAAGTTAAATTTCTTTTCGACAGAGCGGTAAATGAAGGAGTTCCTTACGATGATGAATTTCAGCTTGTCCGCGATGACGGACTTACAATCTGGGTAAGGGTAAAAGCAATTCCAGAATTCGAAGATGATGTTTGTACAAGGGTTTTCGGTATTATTCAGGATATTGATGTTTTTAAAAAAATGTTCCTTGATATTGCAAAAAAAGAAGCAATGATGCAGTCTTTTGTAACCTATGTTCCGGTTGCTATTGCAATGTTCGATAAAGATCTCAATTATATTTCTGTCAGCAGCAAATGGAAAGATGAGTTCAAGATGAATGAGCTCGATATCATTGGGAAAAATCTTTTTGAGGTATCGCCAAATATTCCTGTAAAACGAAAAGAAATTTATCATGCTGCTCTGCAGGGCAAAACATATATCAATGAAGATTTCGAAATTCACATTGATGGTAGAGAAGGTATTCAGCATTTAGACCTCAAAGTCGGACCATGGTATCTGTCGGATAATGAAATCGGAGGGGTTATTGTTTCAGTACAGGACATTACCACAGCTGTAAAGACCAATGAGGAACTAAAAAATGCAAAAAAGATGGCAGAAATTGCCAGTAAGGCAAAATCAGAGTTCCTTGCTAACATGAGCCATGAGATCCGCACTCCGCTGAATGGTGTCATAGGCTTCTCAGATCTTCTTTTGAGAACCGATCTTAATGATATTCAGGCCCAATATCTGAATTATATCAATGAATCAGGAGAAAGCCTCCTGCATATTATTAACGATATTCTTGATTTTTCAAAGATAGAATCCGGTAAAATGGAATTGTTGATAGAGAAAAGTGATGTTTATGATATGGTAAGTCAGGTTATTAATGTTGTCCTATATCAGTCTCAGAAAAAAAATATAGAACTGCTTTTAAATATAGAGCCCGGACTGCCGAAAACTTTATTGCTTGATGAAGCAAGATTAAAGCAAATTCTTATCAACCTCCTCGGTAATGCCGTGAAATTTACTGAGAAAGGGGAAATTGAACTTAAGGTGGAGAAACTCGATATTAATGATAAGAATATTATTCTGCGTTTTTCTGTCAGAGACACAGGTATAGGTATACCTGTGGAGAAGCAGAAATATATTTTTGATGCTTTTACTCAGGAAAACAGCTCTATAAGCAAACGCTACGGAGGAACGGGTCTCGGTCTGACGATATCAAATAATATTTTGGGATATATGGGAAGTCACCTGTCACTGAACAGTACTCCTGACATAGGTTCCGTGTTTTTCTTTGACATCGAAATCCCCTATGAAAGATCAAGATTAAGTGACGATGATGATCTCAATATAAGTAAAGTACTTGTGGTGGATGATAATGAGGCAAACAGAATCATTCTTCAACACATGCTTAGCTATAAGAACATAGAATCTACTTTGGCTGCCAACGGAATGGAAGCTTTGCAGATTTTGCTGGGCGGAGAGCGGTTTGATGCAATACTGATGGATTATCATATGCCGGTAATTTCCGGCCTTGAAACAATTACTAAGATCAGAGCTTTATTTAATGAAAAAAGTGAGACTTCACCACTTGTAATTCTTCACACTTCTTCTGAAGAACTTGATGTCATTAATTCTTTCCGTAAGCAAGATGATTCCTATTTTCTCTTGAAGCCTATTAAATCCGATGACCTTTACAAAATACTAAAACGTGTATCACAAATCAGCGTGTCTCAACCTGGTGCTCAGGAAAATTTGAAAAAAGATGATTTTATTTTTATGAAAGAGCTGGAAGTTCTTCTGGTAGATGATAATCCGGTTAACATGGTGCTCAATAATCGAATGATGAAATCAATTGCACCTGATGTAAAGCTTACAGAGGCGGTAAATGGTCTGGTGGCATTGGAAGAATGTAAGAAAAAAGATTTTTCTATTATTCTGATGGATGTTCAGATGCCGGTGATGAACGGTATTGAAGCTACACAGCAGATCCGTCACCTACCTGGATATGAAGATGTGCCGATTATAGGAGTTACAGCAGGAAATGTAGTGGGAGAAAAAGAAAAATGTCTGGAATCCGGAATGAATGATTTTCTGCCAAAACCCCTACGTCAGGCAGATCTTTTGGAAATGCTCAAAAAATATATTGCCGGTGAACAACATTTAGAAATTAATGAAAACGCTGAAATTATACCTGAGAAGTATTTCAGTATAGATATGCTTAAGGCGCAGATTGGTGATGATGAGGATTTTGAACAGATTTTTTTAAACCTTGTGATTAAAGAACTAAGAGAAACAAAAGATAATCTTAGCAGTGCAGCAGGAAAAAAAA
>NZ_LMQH01000011.1:479362-491983 GCF_001424105.1 Chryseobacterium sp. Leaf394
GGTCTTTTCAGACTTTCAGACTGCGCAATAAAATGGGAGCAAAAAGATGATGAAGACCTAGTTTTTTCAGATATGGAGAAGGAAGTTACTAGTGAAATCGCCATCGGATTAGATATAATTAAAAGTTTGGTAAAATAAACAGCTGGTAATGTTGATCCTGATGGCGGAAAATGAAAGACTTGTTCTACCATCAGCATATAATGCTGGAAGAAAGACAGAATAATGCCTGAGCAACTTAGGTAGATGCAATTGATCCATGTAAAATCCAAGATTTTGATATTACCACAAGCAGGTCATTATAATAAAGTGAAAATTTGTAGTTGACAACCGGTGATTGGTAGTTTGTAAATTTTTCCAGTTAATGCATAAGTTTTGTAATACATATTATCAGGTATGTAAATGCCATGATCATCAGACGTCCACAATTTTGTTAAATCAGAAAAAAAATTTTGTTCATATCAAATAATGGTATTACATTTGGACAAAATGAAAGTTAAAAGTTTAATAAATTTTAATACTTCATTTATACCAATCACATCAAATATTTCCGGTTATGAAAAAACAAATCTTTATTGCTGCGTTTTCTTTGGGATTAGTGTCTTTAGGAAGCAACCATATTTCGGCCCAAAATTCTGAAAATGTCAATACCACAGTGAACATCATTCTGGCAGATGTCATTTCAATGGATTTCGGAACTGGAGGTTCTGGAGGTGTAATAGCTTTTAATTATGTAAACACGTCAGATTATAATTCGTCAAAAAATGTCACTGTACCGAACAGTTTGGTGATCAATTCTTCTAAGAATTTTGATATTAAAATAAAATCTGAAGGTGCGAATTTTGTTAGTGGTGCAAACCTCATTCCTGTTGATGTTTTGCAGGTAAGAGCAATACCGGGAGGAAGTCTTACCGGAATTATGAATGAGGTAACTTTATCTACAAACGATCAGGTATTGGTAAGTAGCGCAGGTTTAGGTGCTAATAAAACTCTAAATCTTGCTTATTCCATTTCGGCAGAAAAAGCATCAAAGGTTCTGCTTGGTAAACCTAAAGGAACCTATACGCAAACAGTAACTTATACTGCAACGGCACTTTAATTTAACATAATAATGATTTATCAAAACCCTCAACATGCAAATGTTGAGGTTTTTTTTGATGTAATCAGCACCTGTAGTTATTTTACTACAGGAACTTCCATTTTTAACTACAAAGAAACATTTCTCGCCTCTGTAGATTTGCAGTGTTCAAAGAGAACATTTAAAAAAAATAAAAAATAAAAAATAAAAAATAAAACAATACTATCATGACAAAAATCTTTATCTCAGCTTTAACTTTCGGAGCAATTATACTAGGAACAAACACTGTCCAGGCACAGAACACCACAGCAACTACAACGGTTAACATCACCCTGAGCGATGTAATCTCTATCGATACCGGAAGTACTGCAATCGGCAATAATGTTGACTTTGTCTATACTACTGCAGCAGACTACAACTCGGATCAAACGGTTACCAAGGCAAATTCTCTAAAAGTCACTTCAACGAAAAACTTTAACGTAAAAGTAAAAGCCGGAGGTTCTAATTTTGTAAGTGGAACCAACTCGATCCCTGTAAATGTTTTGACGATTAAAGCTGCTGCATCTTCGGGAACAATGGGTGGAACAAAAACCGCTGTAGTTTTATCTACGGTTGATCAGAATTTAGTTACAAATGCCCCGCTGGGAAGTGCATTGACATTGAATTTGGATTACCTGATTCCTGCCGTGAAATCATCTTCTGCCGATATTTTAGGTAAACCAGCAGGAACTTACACGCAGACGGTAACTTATACTGCAACTGCATTGTAATTATTCCGAGAAATAATATATAAGAAAGTCCTATAACATCTATATGTTATGGGATTTCTTTTTAAAACCAAATAAATAGCCTTGTAGTAATTTTACTACATAAACTTCCATATTCAACTACAAAGAAACTTTTACCGCTGCTGTAGATTTGCAGTGTTAAAAGAGAACAATTAAATAAGAATAAAAAAATAAATATTATTATCATGAAAAAACAAATCGTTATCGCAGCTTTAACTTTTGGAGCAATTATATTAGGAACCAGCAATGTTCATGCACAGAATACTACTGCGACCACAACCGTGAATATTACCCTGAACGATGTAATTTCCATCGATACCGGGAGTACCGCAATCGGTAACAATGTTGACTTTAACTATGCTACTGCAGCAGATTACAACTCTGATCAAACGGTTACAAAAGCCAACTCTCTAAAAGTTACTTCAACGAAAAACTTTAACGTAAAAGTAAAAGCGGGTGGGGCTAATTTCATCAATGGAACCAACACAATCCCTGTAAATGTTTTGACAATTAAAGCTGCTGCATCTGCGGGAACAATGGGAGGAACAAAAACCGCTGTGGTTTTATCTGAAACGGATCAAACTTTAGTTTCAAATGCTCCACTTGGAAGTGCATTGACATTAAATTTGGATTACATGATTCCTGCCGTGAAATCATCTTCTGCCGATATTTTAGGTAAACCAGCCGGAACTTACACGCAGACAGTAACTTATACTGCGACAGCTTTATAATAAAATTTTTAAGATTGTAAAGGTTCCTTTAGTTACGTTTCAGTAGTTTTGGGAATCTTTTATTTTTAAACAATTTACACCATGCGCAAGTTTATCCATCTTTTCCTTTTCGTGATCATCACAGCAGCTTCTTCAGCTTTGTCACAAAGTATCTCTATGTCACCTACACGTCTGTTTTTCACAGGCAATCCGGGAGAAAAAGTTACACAGACCGTTACGCTTCAGAACAGCTCCGACAAAGATTACGTCTTTAATCTCAACTATAAAGACTGGGTGAGAGAAGAAAATGGAAATAAAGTTTATCTTGATGCAGGAAGTTCAAAAACGTCTAATGCCTCCTGGATTTCAACGTTAGAAAACGCTGTCACAGTTCCTGCGAAAAGTACAAAAGAGATTGTAGTAACCATGAAGATTCCGGCAAATGCTTCAAAATCGACAGTTACTAACAGCATGCTTTTCTTCACACAATTACCACAGCAGGCAGATCAGGCAAAGGCTAAAAACGGGATTGGTATCATCACATTATTTGAGGTCGGACTTCATATCTTTTATACCCCTTCCGGAAATCAGCTGAAAAGCCTTGATATTACAAATATTGCAGAGGTGTCTTCTGATAATGCCGCCGAAAGAAAAGTCGCAGTAAGCATCCATAATGACGGAAACACGATCAATGATGCTACCGTTGAGTTTGAACTCACCAATACAGACAGCGGTAAAGAAATAAAAATACCTGCGACTGCAATTTCCATGCTTCCTGACACCAATCAGGTCGTTCATTTTTCCTTACCGGAGAATATTTCAGGGAATTTCCTCGGCGTGGCCATTATTAAAATGGCAGGATCCAATGATTTACGCGTTGGCGAAAAAAACTTTAAATTTTAATATTAAGTCTTAAAACTGCAAAATAGAATGTTGATACCGATCCTTAGAAGAACAATTTTACTTCTGGCATTTGTTCTTTTAAATTTTTCATTTGCTTCTGCGCAGGATAAGAAGGATATCACGATCTATTTCGAAAAAGACAGTGTAGCTGTTGAAAAAGGTTCAACATTTACGAATTTCCTGGTGATTGAGAATAAAAGTTCTGAAGCTGTCACAATTCAGAATATCGTGCCTCAGGAAAATTATCCCGGATTGCTTTTCTATCCCAAAAATGAATTTACACTGGATGCCGGACAGTCTAAAAATCTTCCTGTAAAACTGATTGCCAATGTGGATTTTATGAAACTGAGATCCAGTGAGATTAATTTTCAGGTTTCTTACATCACTTCATCATTAACAAGAACCGAAAGCATATCGTTTACGGTTAAAAAAGAAGAAAACAGTAACATCGCAATTTACACGGAGGCTTTCGAGAATTTCATTAATCCTAATGCGCCGGACTCTTCAATATTACTCACTGTTGAAAACCAGGGCTACAGCAAACGAAACGTAAAGATTGACTTTCAATCTATACCCGATGGTTTGGAAATGATGCCAAAACAACAGACTGTTTTCCTTGAAGGTTTGGAAAAACAAACTGTTGAGATCAAAATTGTAATTAGAAAACACAATACGGTTTTTCCTGAATTTAATATCAACGCAATCGCAACAGATCTTCTCACTAATGAAATTGTGGGAAGCAACACGCTCCATTTACTTATTTTATCAAATAACAGACAAATTGCCAGAGGACCGGAGTCTGTAAGCGGAAGTAATTTTGCTGAAATGAGCTACAACGAAAACAGCTCAGGTTTTAATTTTCTTCAATTAAGAGCTAATACAGCTTTTAGAGTGAGCGAAAACGTGAAATCGCGCTTCAATATCGGTACGGATTACTTTATGGAACGAGGCCTTTACAACATCTATGATACCTGGTTGGAAATGGAGCGAAAAAATACGGTATTACGCGTTGGAAATATTAACAGCACAGATTACGAATACCCTATTTTCGGAAGAGGTGCAAAAATTTCCACCAAATTTGGTAGTAACAAACAGATCGAATTGCTGGCGCTGGAAAACAATTACAATCTGTACAGTACTTATTTCCAGCAAATAAATGGGTCTAACGTGGTGGGGGCAAAGTATGGGTATGGAAATGCGAAAACTTTAAATGGAAAAATTTCATATATATACGACCATGATCCGCGCTTAAACGTTGATACACAGCTGGCAAATGCTGTGACGTCTTTTTCAGTAGGAGGCAAACACACCATCCGGACGGAGGTTGGTCTGAGTCACGAAAAAGGACTTGTAAATAAGGATGAAAATGCAGGAGGTCTGGTGGGAGCTATTTACGAAGGACGAGCAGGGAGATGGGATTTGCAATCTACTAATTCATTCGCTACTAAAAGTTATGCAGGGATCAAAAGAGGATCTTTTTTCTCAAACCAAAGAATCGGCAGACAATTTTCTGATTCTAAGCGTGCATTTATACAATACCAAAACTCACAGGTAGACCCTGGTTTTCTGAGTTTGCAGAATGCGCCTTATCAACCTGAGATCAGTACTAATTTGCGCTATTATTTTAACAGTACCGAATCGTTGGCAACAGGTTATCAGTTTATTGGGAAAAATTGGAATTTCCTCGTTTCTCCAAAGATTGAAAAGCAAAAAACAGCTAGTTTCTATACATCGCACGAACTTTTTTCTTACAGACTTGAAACCAACATCAGTACAACATTGGGTAACCATTCAATAAACCTTACTGCGGAATATTCCTATTCAAATGCAGACAATCAGTCAGACTGGTTTAACAGTTTACGAACAACTCTGTCGTACAGGTATAAATCGTTCTCTCTAAACGGAACAGCCCAATGGAACGCAACGAATGTGTTTGATTTAAATTCCTTCTATAATACAGACCGCAATTTTGCCAACTACAATGTATACGCATCGTATAACTTCCATACGCTGGGTAATAATTTGACCGGATCTTTTTCAGCCGGAGCTTTTTATTCGGAGCTTTATAAAAATTTAAATACCAATATCACCGGAAATCTTGAATACAGGATTTCACCTTCGTGGTCGGGCACAGGTTATTTTAATCTGTCAGGTTATAAATCCATGGCTGAATATTCAACCGTTGGCAGTTATTATCAGTTCAGAGTGGGTATTAAAAAATACTTTGCACCAGCCACTGCGCTTGGAAATCATAAAGTGACGTTCCAGTTCTTTGAAGACAAAAATTTCAACGGACTTCCGGATTCGGGCGAAAAGTTATTTGCTGATGAGATTGTCAAACTGGACGATTATATCGCAATGACAGATAAAAACGGAAAAGTGGTTTTTCAAAATGTACCCGAAGGTATTTATACTTTGAAAGTGAACGAAAATGCTGGTGCCAGATTAATGATGGATCCTGTAATTATGGTCAGTAAAAATATCAACCGCAGGGTAGGCCTAGTAAAAAACATCAGGGTAAGTGGAAAATTGACCGAGATCAAACAGGCTTACGATGTTTTGGATACTGATGTAACCGGTATAGCTGTGTATGCAAAAGGTGAAGATGGAGTGATCTATACAGCTTTGGTCAACCAAAAAAATGAATTTGAATTTTTCCTGAAAGATGGAAAATATGAAATTTATATTGAAAATGACAGGTACAGCTATACACAACCAAGGCAAACCATTCAGGTGACGAAAGAAGGTTACTCAGCAAATGTTATTTTTGAATACAGAAAGAAAGACACAACCATTAAGGTGAAAAAGTTTTAAATTTAGAGGTATGAAAACGATTAGGTTTTTTTTAACAGGAATTTTAACGCTGTGCTTCGGAACATCAATCATGAAAGCTCAGGATATATTTCTGACTATTCCTGAAAATAATATTTTTAACAGAACAGAATTTACTTCAGTACCAACAAGGGTAATGTCGAACGCCAGCAGAACAAACTGGATCTATGGCTTTTTGGGATTTGGACCAGTAGCTCCTACATTTACCTCTACCTCCGGGCAAAATTTTACGCAGGCTTCTTCTTCAGTTATCTTACCCGCGAGCGTTCTTATCTGGCAGTTGGAGAGTATGGGAGGGCAGTTGCCAGGTACAGGATTTTCGGGTTCTTTACCTGGTTTTCAGTCTTTCAGTCCGAGTGCTGTAAAATGGTTTGAACCACCGGGATCCCTGATTTTCGGAGCAGCGTTCAACAGGGGAAATATTAATTTTACATTTAAAATTCCTGCCGCACAATTTTCTGCGAATGTCTTCCGGGCTGGTAATTACTCCATGGATATTGCACAGAATTATAATGATTTCACGCCAATTAATTTTAAAACAATTATAGTTATTCCGTCATCGATACGTTGGGTTACAAACTCTTTGACGAAGTATATCGAAATATCTTCTCTGAATGACTATCGAGGAACAAACACAAAGGTATGGGATTTAGGAAATACAGAATTGGCAAATACGGTCGATTTTAATTTTTGGGCAAAAGCGGCTGCAAATACTGTTCAGTTTACATCTTCCAAAGGTGTTTCAGGGACCAGAAATATTGCCAGTATCAAATTAGGCAGTAATGGGCCTGCACTCACGACGAAAGCTCTGTCATCTGGTTTTCAGAATTTTTCAGCAACAAACCTGAGCGTTACAGCAGGGAACAGAAACAGCTTCGTACCAGAATTGTACGTTTCTTCTGATGATTTTAAAAATTATTTTTTTGAAGCGGGAACCTATACATTTGAATTGAATCTTAATGCGAAAAGTACAGATAATCAAATCAACACTTTGCAGAATACTGCTGTTCAAATAAAAGTGCTTCCCAGGTCGGAGATTTCTATCCCCAGTTCAGGCAAAAATGTAAACTTCAATTTTAATACAGCAGCTTTGTACACAAATGGTCAGACGCAGATCATTCCAAACCAAATAATGCTGTCTAATAATGAAAGTTTTGAACTTTATGTAAAATCAGACGAAAATTATTTCAAAAAAGGTGGTCTGCAAACCAACATCAACTCCAATATCTTAAAGATTGGAATCGACGGAAGTTCCGTAAGCGCTCCATTATCTAAAACTCCACAGAAAATTCTCTTTGACGGTACACCGGTTCTGGACCGGCAGCTTAACGTCAGATATACCATATCTCCTGCGGATTCACAAAGTTTGGTAGGGAAGGAAAACAGTACTTACTCAATCAATGTTTATTACAGCTTTACGGCAATCTAATAATAATACTTTCAACTCTTTTTTATGGACCATTTTAGCGGGAATAATTATTCTCTGGATCAGCACGACAGTAATAAACTGAAAGCATTCGAAAAAAAATATGCCGACGTTTTTGATTTTTTAGTATATGCTGCTGCTAAGCTGACGGATGCGGAGCTTTGCAGCATAAGTATTTTATCTGAAGGTAAAGTTTATGTTATTGCATCCAGTGATGGAGCACCTAATCAGATTTATCAGCAGAATCCTCATTTTCTCCCGGACAATGAGACTTCAGTGTACGAAATCGGAAGTCCTGAATTTAAATTTCATAGAAGTTATCTCATTCCGTATCCTAATAACAATTTTATTGCTCACCTAAACTTACTTGACAGGGAAAATAAAAATTTTGATAAAGCAGGGAAAGAGACCGTCACGAAGATTATAAATCATGCATCAAACGGGTTCGAAGGAAAAGAAAAGGAACAGCTTTTACGCAGTTATGATGTAGTTTTTGAGACATCAAGCGATCTAATCTGCGTTTTGTCTGTGAAAGGTAAATTTATAAAACTAAATCCTGCCTTTTCGAAATTATTGGGTTGGAGTAATGAGCAGTCTTTGAATAAAAGTTTTACCGAATTTGTTCATCCCGAAGACAAACAGACAACCGTCTTCGCACTGGAAGATTTAGCATATGGTAAAACCTTATCTAATTTCAATAACCGATACGTCACGAAATCCGGAGAAGTGAAATGGATTCAGTGGACTTTAGTTCCCCAACCTGAATCCGGAGTAGTTTATACCATTGGAAGAGATATTACAGAATTTACCACCAGAAAAAAATTACTCAGACGAAGCGAAGAGAAGTATCGCGGTCTTTTTGAAAAGAATCAGGGAATACTGAGCATACATGACCTCGATGGAAATTTTCTGGACGTCAATGACGCGGGTTTAAAAGCGTCTGGTTTTTCAAGAGAGGAATTGCTGACCCTTAATCTGTATGATCTCATCATTCCGGACAAGCATGAAAATGTTAAAATGTACCTTCAGGAAATCAGAATTTCAAATCATGCAGCAGGCGAAATGACCATTCTTAAAAAAAATGGGAAAAAGGCAGTTTGGCATTTTATGAGTGTTAGAGACGAAGATGCAGACGGTAATCTACAGGTAATGGCTAATGCAGTAGACATTACCGAACGTAAAAAAATGGAGAACGAGATTCTTGAAGCGAAGGAGCTTGCAGAAAAAGCTTACGCGCTCAAATCTGAGTTTGTAGCCAATATGAGTCATGAGATCAGAACCCCTTTAAATGGTATTATCGGATTTACCGAACTCCTAATGGAAACCAGCCTTGACGAGACACAGAGGCAATATCTGGATATTATCAGCCAATCAGGAGTGTCCCTGTACAGCATCATCAATGATATCCTGGATTTTTCAAAACTGGAGAAACAAAAACTTGAGGTGAATCTGGATAAAGTAGAGCTCGAGGAATTGGTTTCAGAGGCTTTTAATATTGTTTCTTATAACAACAGCAAAAAACAGCTGGAAATGCTGATTGATATTGACGATGCCATCCCTACATACATCTGGACTGATGCCATGCGGCTAAAACAGGTTTTTGTAAACCTTTTGAGCAATTCTTTAAAATTTACCGAAAGAGGAGAGATTGTTTTGTATGCTAGGGTGTTGGATGATTTAGAAGAAAGAAAAAAAATAATTCGATTCGGAGTCCGCGATACAGGAATTGGAATTAACAAGGAAAAGCAGGCTGAAATTTTTGAAGCATTTTCCCAGGAAGATGGCAGTATCAGCAAGAGGTATGGGGGCACCGGTCTTGGACTTACCATTTCGAATCAAATCTTAGCATTGCTCAACAGTATTTTACAGGTCGATAGTGAACAGGGAAGGGGTAGTGATTTTTACTTTGACATGCAGTTTGATACGCAGGAGGAAGAATTTGATCTAAGTCTGAGTGGTATTAAAAAAGTACTGATCGTAGATGATAATGAAAACAACAGGAAAATCCTGAAAAGGATGCTGGAAAGAAAAAATATCGAAGTGACAGAATGCGACAGCGGCTTAAAAGCATTGCTTCTGATCATGGACAGTCCGGAATATGATGTGATTATTATGGATTATCACATGCCGGTTATGGATGGACTCGAAACCATCAGAAAAATGAGGACTATGATTCCTGACACTTCCGGTTCAGCCCCGTATATCGTTTTGTACAGTTCTTCCGACGACACTAATTTACAGAGTGCATGTGACGAACTGGAGATAGAAAACCGAATGATAAAACCCATTCGTATGCGACAGATGTATCAGATTCTGTCTGCTTTAAAGAACTCTGAAAAGAAAAAAATGGAAAAAGTTGAAAATAAGGTTACAGAAGCCGATACACAGGAAATAAAAATTTTGATTGCTGAAGATAATGCTGTTAATTTGCTTCTTACTAAAACTTATTTGAAGGATCTTCTACCGCAGGCCTTGATCATTGAAGCAAAAGATGGAGCCGAAGCAGTTGAACAATACAAAAAAGAAAGTCCAGGTCTTATTTTAATGGACATACAGATGCCGCAGCTTAATGGCATTGAAGCTACAAAGCAAATAAGATCTTTGGAAAAAAACATTGAAATTCCTATTGTTGCATTAACAGCTGGCAGCCTTCCCGGAGAAAAGGAAAAATGTTTGCAAGGCGGAATGTCGGACTTTCTAACTAAGCCCTTGTTAAAACAAACCCTGTCAGATATGATGCGGAAATGGTTAGGTAACGAAATAGATAAAAAGTAAATCCTATATTTAGCTTTTTTAAAAATACTGAAGTGAAAAATTTACCATTATAATTTACTTTATGGATGATCTTATCAAGGAATTAAAGATAAAAATAGAAAAGCTTGAAAACGAAATCTATTTTAAGAATGGACTGATTTCGATATTGTCTCATGACTCAAAAGAATTATTTGGGAATTTTCTATGGCTTGTAGAATCCCTGGAGCAAAAAATCGTTAGTGAGCAGGATTTTTATAAGCTCTTACCACAGGTGAAGAGTGATGCCCGCAAGAATCTGCAGACTGTTCAGGACAGTACTGCCTGGTTAAAAACGCAGTACGGAAACTTTAAAATTAAACCTGATAAAATCTTGGTGACAGATCTTTTTCATCATCTGGAAGAGCAATACGCTGCTAAACTAGAAGAGAAAAGCATCAATTTTTATTTTAAAGGAGATCACAATTCATTTATTATAAGCGATCGCTTACTACTGGAATATATTTTAGATAAAATTTTCAACAATGCAGTAAAATACTCATCAACTGGTCAGGATATTTATTTGCAGCAGGTTTCAGAGGAAGATCAGACCAAACTTTCAGTAGTTGATTCCGGAACCGGAATAAATGAAAAATATTTAGCTACGATTTACAGCTATGA
Organism: Chryseobacterium sp. Leaf394; assembly: GCF_001424105.1. GTDB lineage: Bacteria > Bacteroidota > Bacteroidia > Flavobacteriales > Weeksellaceae > Chryseobacterium. Next base: position 490,508 of record NZ_LMQH01000011.1, read on the forward strand.
CAATCCCATATTTCAGGGTACTGCTGGCGAAAAAGGAGCCGGATTAAGTTTGAAAATTGTAAAAAATTTCATATTCTTGCTGCAGGGAAATATTGACATACAGTCATCTGAAAATAAAGGAACTACAGTCTCCCTTTTTTTACCTAATTTTATTGCATGAAGGATGTAAAACTAAATGCCCGCATTGTTGTGGCAGATGATCATGGTATTGTCCGGATGGGTTTGATTCAAACAATAAAGCGGCTCAGATCTGATGCTGTGATCTCAGAAGTGGAAGATTACAGATCGCTTTACAAAGTAATTCAGAAAGAAGAGTTGGATCTGGCGATCATGGACGTTAATATGCCTAACGGTACTGTTCAGGAAGCGATAGATTACATCAAAATTCATCAGCCTCAGCTGAAAATCCTTTTATTTTCTTCACAGGATGAAGAAGTGTATGCAATGCGGTATCTAAAAATGGGGGCTGGCGGTTATTTAAGCAAGCAAAGTTCCACTGAAATAATCGAGTCTGCTCTAATTGCGATGCTTACGAAGGGCCTATATGTCAGTGACAACGTAAAAGATGCGATGTTTGCAGAATCATTAACCGGCGCGGGAAAAAATTCTCCTTTCGAAACGCTTTCAGACCGCGAACTGCAAATTGCGACGAAGCTTGCAGAAGGAATTACCCTTAAAGAAATTGCCAATCAATTTAATCTCCATTCATCTACGATCAGTACATATAAAAACAGATTGTTTGACAAGCTTAAAATACGATCTATACCAGAACTGGTAGAGATTCTTAGATTGTATAACCAGTAATATCTATGCTGCCCCTTTTATCAATATCGAAAATCGCATGATCTTTTGAAGTAAAAACATAATTCTCTGCTGTAGAATACGGATGTTTTTTTGTTGCCCCACTTTTGGTTTTTTTCGTGATGTGCTATTCGTACTTTGAAGATTTATGACCATAAATTTCTATAAGAGTTCAAATAATTGTATGCATATTTCTTGGTGACTGACTGTGCTATTCAAATTTATCTTTCACAACGGTTTTCAATTACAATAAGGTTATCGGATTTTCCACAGCAAATATATTCTGTTGTCCCTTTGGGAAAAATCTTTGTATATCAGCATAAAATCAAAATTTTCACTTGCTCAAGTAGATTTAATTTTTGATCTTATATACATTTCATCCTTATCATTTTATTAACCAAATTTTACATTTTCAATTACCGAAGTTACCCCAACTTAAAATCTGTATGATTTTGTACAGAACGTAATAAATCCCGCTCTTTGAATGATGATTTATGTAAATAAAGCCGGCGCAAAAAGACATGCAGTATTTAACTGTACAAGATGGAGCTTCTGGAAAGCAACACTTTGATTTATGGCTCTGAGATTATGTAAAAAGTCTGAGAGAAAATTAATTACGTATAAAGATTTAAAAATAGAAACGTTGCTTATACAGTTATGGCAGCGTTTTTTTTT
>NZ_LMQH01000011.1:492001-497816 GCF_001424105.1 Chryseobacterium sp. Leaf394
TGTAATAATAGTGGTCGCCGATAAACCCACAACATTTCTATTAACCAGTGAAATTTTTTGGGGGTTTGTCTATCACTTTCATTTGATAAATTAGCATATTTATTTTCTGTCAAGTTCTATCCAGACGGGTGCATGGTCGCTGCTTTTTTTCCAGCCTCTGACTTCTTCGTCAACACCGCCAAAGGATATCTTTCAAAAGCCCTGTGGGAAATGCTTTTCGCAGATGGTATTCAACTCTTTACAAAACTTATAAAAAATATGAAAAATTATATTATGACGATTGAGTACAAGATTTTGCTCAGAAAAAGAGCCATTATCGAAACCATAAATGACGAATTGAAGAATCATTGCCAAGTTGAACACACCAGACACCGAAGTGTAAACAACTTTGTTATGAATATTTTGGGAGGTTTAACAGCTTACTGTTTCTTTCCAAAAAAACCGTCATTAAATTTAAAAAAAGTAAATGACGGTCAATTATTTTTAAACTTTGATTAAACCGAACTCAGGTTTTATTATTAAGTTAAAATGCACAATATTATTTATCAGGCTCTGTATTGAAATGGTTATCGTTTCAACAATTTAAAACAATGCCTGCTTCCTTCTTCAGTATTTATCTGAACCAGATAGTTTCCGGAGGAAATATTTTTCAGGCTGATTTTTTGATTAAATCCAGAGCTTCCAGATACTATAATTCTGCCCTGCAAATCGATTATGGTATATGTAAAACTTTTTACATGATTTTTACCAGTTGTGATAGAAAAATATTGATCTGCAGGATTTGGGTAGAGCGTATGGTGACTATCTAAAGGACTTGCTGTCGAATCCAGACTAAGAAAATATGCACCGCTGAATTTTGTAAGATATGCTGAAGAGCCATGTGTTGCACTGGAACCGGAATAAGCAAGGACTGCTGACCCATTATCGGTTATAAAAAGATTATTAATGAGATCAGCACGTACTGATGTATTCGGCGGAGTAGCGGCGAACATCTTATAACCATAAGGTGCGAAACTTGTATCTTTGGTTCCGTCAGCATTAAAACGTGCAATAAACAGCTGAGCAACGATGGTACCGTTAGTCCCGAAAAAATCACTCATATTACCTGCAACAATCATTTTCGAATCAGGCAGTACAGCAAACCCCGCAATGGAAATGTCTCTGGCATCAGTATACAGGTAATTTGTTGTAATTCCATTACTCCCGAATCCTGAAATCAGTGAACCGTCTGATATCTGAATTTTTGACAGGAATAGTCTGGTAGGTGTATATGAATCATTAGTTTGGTGAAGAAGTGTGATGGAGTTGTTACTGTAGTCGTAGTGGCAGTTTTTGATACTTGTCGATGTTGTATGAGGAAAAATAATTATTCCATTTGTTCCGAAGGAAAGATCTATGTCACCGTTTGACAGTCTACGCTCTATGTAAGATTCCCATAGGCTGGCGGAGTTGATTTTATATCCTGTCAGCAGTATTTTTCCGTCATTCTGACGGAACATTTTATTGCATATAAACGGACTGATACTTAATATTCCGTTGTTTGCGTACGTGGTATCAAGCGCTCCGTCTGCAGTTATTCTGACCAAGAAATTACTGCTGTTCTGTGTGGCCTGCACATATGTTGAGCCGTTTGAATCCACTACGGCATCGATAGCTTTGCTGTTATTGCCAACCGAAAATGTCGTAAAGCCGTTATTGCCAAATGTGGTGTCAAGTGTTCCGTCAAGGTTAATTCTTGAAATGAACAGTTCGTACACACTGTGAGTGGGTGTTGCATTTACTCTGCCTACAATTATAATTTTATTGTTGTGCAGGATAATTCTTTTTGGTGCCTCACTTTTTAAAGTGATATCGCTGCCGATGTTATGATATTTTGTTCCGAATGCTGCATCAGGAATACCATTCTGACTGATCTTTTTGACTACAATACTGCCGCTGGAAAAGCTGGCAGTAATAAACTGTCCGTCAGGAAGCATTATAGCAGAAGTTAATTCGGCGGACTGATACTTGTGATAGCCTCCGGTACCGAACGAAGTATCTAAGGATAAGGTCTGTGCCTGTAAAATGTTTATTAAAAACAGAAAAACAAGAATGTATTTTTTTTTCATTATAGAAGTGGATCGTTAAAGGCTGCAAAGATAAAATTTTATACGATCTGTGAATTATTTATATTCTTTGATTTAGAATAATTTTTGAATCATATTCCATTTGACAAGTGATTTTCGCTAAGCAGTTGTTTCGGTAACGTAATAATAGATGTAAAATTCTTTTTACTTCTATTGTCAGATGAAAAAGGAATACATACGATAACTTTTTCGTCGTTAAACTCTCCCTTTTTTCATGCATATTGCAATAAAATCTCTCACATAAAACTTATGTTTTCTATTTACTCCACATAAAAGTGATTCTGCAGTCACTCTCCACCTTCATAATGATTTATATAAATTCGGTATGCGACAGTAATAAAAATAAAGTGTGGTAATCTCACTAATATAGAAAGCACTCTGTTGAGTGCTTTTTTAGCGTTAGATGAGCTGCAAAATGACATCTGTGAAAATATCATCATTGTCATTATTATGTTTTTCAACTCTGAAAACCCTATATAAACCTTTTTCAAGGTCACCATAGATATATGATTTTTGTGTGTCTTTGTCCAGTTGGCGGTAATTTTATGTTCCGTATTCAAATGTGTCGCCAACCTGTAAATTTGGGCCCGCCTCAACTAAATGCTGAATGGCTGGTGTTCTCGAATGCCGAGGACACAGTAGTAAGTTTAACTTCATTTTTTTTCACCAAAGATATTTTTTTTACATTTGCGTTTGTGATTTTATGTCATTTTTGAAAATAGCATGAAGTATTAGAAAATTATAAAGCTTTTTATTAATATTTATATAATGTGTGATGTTATAATTTCTGCTTAAGATCCTGTATTCATGAAAATATTTAATTCTCATCATTATGATAATGGTACTTCGAAGTAAAAAGTTGAACCTTTACCAAATTCACTTTCTACCCAGATTTTACCATCGTGTGCTTCGATAATTTCAGCGCTGAGATATAGACCAATACCAAATCCACCGATAATACTTTCCTGCTCAACTCTATAAAACCTTTCAAAAAGTTTATTAAGATTTTCAGACTTAATACCCATTCCTTCGTCCTTTACACTTACTTTTAACCGATCACCGCATTGCTCAAACGAAATAGTGATTGTGGTTCCGGTCATGGAATATTTTACTGCATTACCAACCAGATTGTTGAGAACCTGTAGTAGCTTGAGCCTGTCTGCATTTATTGTCATCGAATGCTTTGCAGAAAAAATAACAGTATGGGTTGAGTACTGGATTTTGTAGTCTGTCTTCATTTCTTCTACAAGTTCTGAAAGATCAAATTCAGTTTTATCAATGTGTAATTTACCTGACTCGAGTCTTGAAACATTCAGGAAGCCATTGATCATATCAGTCATATTCCTGACCTGTTTAAGGCTTTGAATGTAGGCCTTTTTCAAAAACTGATCCTCAGTTTTTTCTGCTTTCCGCAACAGCATCTGCAGGTAAACGTTAATAGATGTAAGGGGAGTTTTAAGTTCATGAGATACCATGCTTATAAAATCATTTTTACGCTGTTCTTCTTCTTTCAGTGACTGAATGTCTGTGGTGGAACCAATCCACATGGTAATGTTACCGTCCTCATCAAGTACAGGGGATGCAATATTCAGATGCCAGATATACTTTCCTTCAGTATTTTTAAAACGGAGTTCTGAAACATGTGGTCTGCATTCAGATGCAGCTTCTGCCAGACCTTTCCGGAAATTCTGAATTTCATCAGGATGCATCATTTCATGATATCCGAAATCCCGTAAATCTTCAAAATTCATCCCCGCAAACTCAAGCCACGTTCTGTTGAAAAAAGTCACTTCTCCGGAAGGTAATGCATTGGATATCTTTACAGGTACCAGGTCTGCCAGCATTTTAAAATATTTCGCACTTGATTCAACTGCCTTACGTGCATTTACCTGTTCTGTGACATCTGTAGCCACTACCAGAATATCGGCAATATTCCCATCAGTATCCGATATGGGCTGGTAGACAACATTGAAAAAGATTTCCTTGAGTTCACCGTCATGTTTCAGCATTGCACTGATTCCGTTGGCATAAAATGGTTTTCCGGTAGAATATACATCGTCCAGAAAACCTAAGAACGGCTGATCCTGAATTTCAGGAAGGGCATCGGCCAGCCTGCTGCCTACGATAACATCCGTTTTTCCCCAGACCTCAAGTATTTTCCTGTTGGCTGATTCTACTATAAACTCTTTACCGCGAAGGAGACCTATGGCGACCGGAGCTTTTTCAAATACGTATTTAAATCTTGATTCACTTTTCGAAAGTTGATTCAAAAGAACTGACAGCTGATCATTGGCAGTTGAAAGTTGATCTGCATATTGTTCCAGCTGTCTTTGAGCGAGCACTCTATCTGTAATTTCAAAGGACATCACCAATACACCATCACGCTTTCCGTCCAATCCTGTTAAAGGCTGATAAGTATAGTCAACAAAAGTTTCTCTTATGGTTCCGTCGGGTTCAGTAAACAAAACAGGACTTTCTTTGACGTCTATAATCTCACCGGTCTGCATCACTCTTCTCAGCTGACCTGCAAACGGCTGATCAGCCAGGTCCGGCAAAATTTCCAGAAAGGGCTTACCAACCACTTCGTCCCTTGTTTTTTTCCAGTAGGACAAATTGGCGTCGTTGATCATTTCTACGATAAGATTATCATAGCGTATTATCACAACAGAAGCAGGGAGCATGTTGATGATCTGATTCAGATTATTGCTTGTCCTCTCCAAATTAACCTTATTGTCTATTTCATGGGTTACTTCAGAGGTGAAAATTAAAACACCGTCAACTGAACCTTCATCATTGGTTCTGGGAATAAGGCGATAGTTAAAATAGCGGTCTTCAGGTTCACCGGTGTCAGTATTTAAAAGCGGAACTAAGTCATCAGTAAAATTTAATGACACTCCTTCTGTATATACGCTTCTGATTGATTTTTCCAGCTCTGAACCCAGAAATTCAGGTAGAGCTTCCAAAAAAGGTTTGCCTGTCAGTTCTCTTCCTGATACCAGATTCTGGTAGGTTGGATTCACAAGTTCAAATACAAAATTTTCACCTGATAAAATTGCCGTGCCCGATGGAATTTCACTCAGCAGATTGGCAATAGGTTCACTTTGTGATAGTGTAAGTTCTGGACCTGACGTTACAGTATTTTCCACAGCACTTTCATTCATCCATACAGCTACGTGCGTAACGGTTTCATTATCTAAATTGATCGGAGCATAAAGCGGTGAAATTACCAGTTCATCTTTTTTACTGTTGCGACTGGGAATCAGACGAAGCTCTTTTCCGTTAAAAGAATTCTTCTCCCTTACAACTTTTGAAATGACCATTTTATCTGCCTCAAATTCACGGTTGAGCAATCCCAGTATCTGCTGCTCAGAATGTGCTTCTGATGCAGCATCATAAAGCTGAATAAATTTTTTATTATAGAGTTCGATAAATCCAGATTCCACATTCAAAATGCAGACTCCCAAAGGCGAATGATCGATGATTTTATTAAGTAGCTGTTTATCTGTAATTGTCATTTGATTCTTGTTAACACGAAGATATGTTAATCTTTCATAATTATGAAGAATTACCATTTGTATTTATACCACATGGTATGGCGATTGCAAATACAGTTGTACACTTAATCAAAAACAATTTTATTATGGACAACACAAACACAGTGTCAACACTAAACGATTTACTGAACATCA
>NZ_LMQH01000011.1:497865-497993 GCF_001424105.1 Chryseobacterium sp. Leaf394
CAAGGTATGGGATACTTATTCATCTTTAAGAAGTGACTACGATCAAATGGTGAGCGAGTCTCAGGCCATGAAGTCTGATCTGATTTCTTTAATCAGAGAAAAAGGAGGGGAGCCGGATGACAGTTCGA
>NZ_LMQH01000011.1:498034-499036 GCF_001424105.1 Chryseobacterium sp. Leaf394
CAACGCAGAATCTACTCTTGAAAATGTCGCCTTCGGAGAAAAAGCAGCAATAGAAGCTTACGAAAGTGCACTGAATGACGGAACTCTTTGCCCACAAAGCACATCAGTAGTTTCAGAGCAACTTTCAAAATTGAGATCATCATACAGTAAATTTGCAAATCTTGAAAAAAGCGTAAATTAAGCAGATAAGGCTCAAAGCCAACAAACGTAATGACTTTTTAATCACTATTTTTCAATCAAAAATTAAATTTAATTGTTATATTTAACTCCTGAGGACACTGTTCTCAGGAGTTTCTTTGGTTTTACCTGTAGTTTTCTCCCCGTCTAGGTTGCTAGGTCTGCGTCACTGATGATAATACTTCGTCTTGTAAGGATTAATCCGGTTTAAGTTGATTTTAATCTATCATTTATAGGCTTCATATTTTGCAAACGTAAATTTCTAAAATATAGTCAATAACATTAATTTTAAATATTTTGACTTGTTTCCATTCACTTGTTCTTCGATATCGCTCACGCTCATGTCTTTGGCATAATGAGATGATAATATTTTCCAGACCCTCAATCATATTATGTATTTTTTGGGAACCAATGCGGGCTAAAAACTCCCTGCACTGTCTCGGGGAACCTTGATTTCACTCTCCCCGAAAGAGGATTTTATTTTCTTGTTTCCATGACCGTTTCGGTAATTGCCGTCTTTGGTTTTTTCGTGCTTTTCATTGTCCAGATGAGCATCCAGCTCTGCTTCAAGCATGTGTTCTACAGCACGTTTGTGCATCTGTTTGAAGAAAGAGGTTAACGATGAAATTTTAGAAAATCATATAAAGGATATCAAACTTCACCTTAATCCAATTGAAAAACTAATTGTAGAAGTTGATGAAATGTATGGTCCTTTGCAGTAATATACAGCATCTGGACTCATGCTAAAACAGGTAATCAATACAAGACCTATAGCATCGTAACAACTGAGGCGAACGAATTGATGGCAAAAATCAAAAAAAAAAA
>NZ_LMQH01000011.1:499044-511426 GCF_001424105.1 Chryseobacterium sp. Leaf394
AGATCGTATGGACTTCTCATTTCCAAATTATGACCCTGAGCTCGTTGCCTAAGAAATCGCTCCCAGAATCGTGGATTTGTTCTCGCCCGCGAAGAATAGTTACTAGCAAATCATTGGCTGTCTCATCCTGATAATATTATTTTTATTATTATCCCTGCGAAAAAATCTCTTCTTTCACTGTGTTTTTATTCAGCTTTTTAGAGTATTGATAATTTCAGATAAATTGTTATGTTAATTTTTACATCAACGAACCGCCTGTATGTCCGATATAGCCTATATATCCAAACCCCATAAGGATACCCACATTATATGATTCGTTGTAGGGTTTCTGATGTTTCTCTCTGTGAAGTTTACCTCCTTCCGATCATACTTGTCAGCATACCGGGAATCTTGAAAGTATCATTAAAAATTGAAGCTTAAATATTCTAAAAGTTGTTATCAGAAATTCTAAAATTTCCTTAAAATAAGTCTTCGGACTGCAATTTTAACCATTTATAACTTAGTTAATCTCATATCTCGTCGCTATATCATATTATTGGTAACAGCGTAAGCCAGAGCTTCAGAAATGTTTTTTACATCCAGTTTTTCGAGTAGTTTCCTTCTGTGCCATTTGACGGTATCAATTGACAAGTGTACTTTATCTGCAATTTCTGGAATTGTAAGTCCCTGAAGATAGAATCTAAGAACGTCAATCTCTTTTGTTGTCAGTTTTTTCTTAATAGTCTTTGAAAGTTTTCCCTGATGAAGATCATATTTCCAAACAATATCTGATAGATGTGACGAAATTTGAATGTTACCGGAACATTTTTGTAGTGATAATGATAAATGTACGATAGCAGTACGAATGTGACCATTCTGCGTGAGTTCTATTGGAATTATTTTGTGATTGAGAAGTATTTCTTTTTTTTCCTCATTCATGACATGAACATCGTAGTTGGTAATGTAGTTGATTCTTTCATCAGCAGGTAACTGTTGATAATACGGAAGCACTACTTTACTGATGATGCTTAATATTCTGTGGTCTGCCTGGATAGTTATGTTTTTATTCAGACAAATTCCATGTTCCTTATCGTTTTCACATTTAAACTCATTGATGTATAAGAGGCTTTGAGGACAATAACTCACGTTGTTTTCCTCAAAATCAACAACGAAGATTTTACCATAGGTTGCTCTAGTTAGTGCTTCAATAGTTTTATTAAATGTTGAATTGCAGAAGGAATGATTGTTAACGGAGGTAATTGGCTCATCACATCCACTGGAATGGCTGTAAGTTTCTTTCATGCTAAAGTTTTTGGTTGGTGCTGTAAAACTACACTAAAGTGTAATAATAATCTAATAAAAAGGAAATATTTTTATGAAAAATTAACGCCATGTCCCAAATCACTACCGTTTTTCCCAATTATACTTATCCTTGCAAGGATTGCCATTTCTCACAAATTGGATTTTACACAAAATATTTCACTAATAATTCTTTTAATAACTCTTTAGAGATAGATAAAATGATCTGACACCCTTTTATTCTCATCTCTGAAATTAATTCACCATAATAATTATTTATATGAAAAACCAAATCTATTTTGGTAGAATGCATCTCTTCAGATGCCTTCTGCTCATCTGGCTTGTTTGCCCTTGGGTAATGCAAGCCCAAATTGGAACTCACATCACCTCAAATTTCCAGGTTGGCTGTACCGATTACAGGGGAGGAAAAGAAGACGAGTTCGATAACGGCGTTACTTACGAGCAAATTGCGCCTTCACCCTGCATTAAAGTATGTGCAGGAAGTCAGGTAACCTACACTGCTAATGGACAGAATATTTCTAATGTCCAGTGGAGTGCTTCCGGTGGATCAGTAGGAAATATTTCAGGCACGGGTAATACTGTAGCTGTTATAACATGGAATGGTATCACAGGAAGCGGTTCTGTAGAAGCTTTAATAACTTACAGTAACGGAACGACGGAAACGCAAACAGTATGTATTGAAAAGATTAATAAACCAACAGCCGGATTTTCGATGATGAATCTTGATGTCAGGGTTTGTAAGGGAACTGTTATCCACTTTGATAATCTTTCTCAGGACAACGGGGGAGCAGAAATTATAAGCTACTTCTGGAATTTTGGAGATAATTCTCCTACGGCTACTTCTACTGCTTTCGAGCCAACACATACATTTGACCAGCCTGGAGCATATCAGGTTAGTCTTACTGTGACCAATAAATGTGGATGCTCGGATACTTACACGATGGATATCGAAGTTCTGCAATCTACACCTGTTCAAATTAACTGCGCTTCAGTTGTCTGTGAAGGAAGTCGTGAGAAATACAGCGTCCAGGATGGTTGTAAAGACGGAGAATGGAAGGTGATTGGTGGAAATATTGTTGCAAACAATGGAAACGAAATCGAAGTTATCTGGGATCAAGTAGACCCTGCGGATGGTTTTGGATATGTAATGTATAAATCTAAATGCGGATGCGAGGAGTGGACAACCATTAAAATCCCTGTGATTTTATCAAATGGTCAAATCCAGGGACCTCCGGTAGTGTGTAAAGACAAGCAGTATATTTACTCATTACCACAATGGCCGACGACCAATTTCCAATGGAATATGTCTGGTCCCGGCGGACAATTAATCTATAACCAACAAAGGAATGAAGTGATTTTTCAGGGGTCACAACCTGGAACTTACACATTATGGTGCTCCTACAGAAATACACTTTTACTTTGTGAGGGGTATGCGTCGATGACTATTATTGTTGAAGAACCAGTTGCGGTAAGTGGGGGTAGCGATGAAGTCTGTGTTGGAGCAAGCCAAACGTTTACAGCAAGTCCTAATGTCCCGGTTTCTTGGACAGTTACATCCGGAACTAGTACGGTGTACACATCTCCTTTGACAACTCAGCCATTTACTTACCAGTTTACAACAGCAGGATATTATTCTGTAACAGCTTCAAAACAAGGTGGAGGTTGTGAAAGCAATGCACGATTTGTAAAAGTTCTTGCGCCTCCCGCAGCTCCAACCGGAACAATCACCGGAGATAATTTAGTTTGCGCAGGAAAACCATATGTATACAATCTTAACCCTGTTAACAGCGGAACAGTACCTGTGTGGGATGTTATTGGTGGAGTGATCCAGGGCAGCAATACCGGTAACTCAGTTACCATAGTATTTAACGCCGGGGCACCGAATTATACTATATCTGTACGTAATAAATCGTTGAGTGCGGCGGGTTGTCTGTCAAACCCAATTACAAAAACAGTATCACCAATAGATTTAAACACAGTATCAGTTAGTCCAAATGGGGGAACCTATTGTCCAAGTAGTTCACAGACTTTTACAGCTAATTTAAACGGTATTGTTCCAGATACAATGGAATGGTATTTTGACAACGAAAACTTTGGAAGTTTTGCCAATGGTCAAGGTACTGCAAGTGTGATCATCAATTTCAATGAAATCTCTACCACGCCCAATACGGTTTTACATCTAAAAATTGTTAAATGCGGAGTACAGAAAATAATTGATATCCCTGTTTCGTTATATACTTTACCTCCAGTGAATTTTATAAGCACTGGGGCGATTTGCTTGGGTTCTGATTTGACCTTCGATATTAATGAAGGAAGTATTCCTGCTGGAACGAATGTGACATTTACATTTGCGAACACAACTGTTTATCCAACCCAGACAAACGGATCAGGACATTATGTTTTTGCAAATAACGGATACATTCAAAATAATTCCGGAGCTAATGTATCACAAACAGTAACTGTTACATATAGCGGCTCAGGAGTTTGCAGTTATACACCTACTGCAAGCGCAACATTCACAGTCTTTCCTCAAACATTTATAACAGTTTCCCCAGTTTATAATATTGTAGTTTGCGATCCATCAACAATTACACCGTACACGCTTACGGCAAATAGTTCAACTGGTTTGACGAATACTACTGGATGGGAATGGTTTCACAATGGAAGCTCGGTAGGCACTGGCACTACTTATATGCTTTCGGGTTCTAACATTTTTGGGACATACTATGTTCAGGCAACAGATCAAAATGGATGTATAGTTCGTTCACCTGAAATAAAAGTTACACAGGATTGCTCCACAAATGGATGTACAGCTGATCCGCAGATTAATTTTACCCCATCTTGGACGAGTTGCAATACAATCAATGTAAGCAATGTGAGTTACATCGGTACTCCTGATGAAATCCAGTGGGGTAGTGACAGTGTTTTGACTTTGGTTTCCGGCCAGGGTACACTTTCTCCGGTATATAATACAACTTTGGCTGGAGCACATATCGTCTTTCTTAAATTACGATATGGCAACTGCTGGTACAGCACAGGATATGAAGTTCGTAAAAAATATGAACCTAAATTTAACGTAAGCACTACTTGTAATGGAAGTGGTTATACAGTTACACTACATAATACCTCAACCATATTTGATATCACATCACCAATTAATTATCAATTCAGTGGAGGTGGGCAACCAAGTCAAAATGGGCAAGCTGCTACCTATAATTTGGCTTCAGGAACATATACTTTCACGATGACGATGCAGGGAGGTGGTTTCCCGCTTTGTTCAACAACCCAGACCATAACATTAGAGCCTTTACCATCTACAAATATTTCAGTTCCAGGTCAAGCTTGCCAGGGAGAGGTAATTACCTTGCAGGTGCCTGGGAATTATTCTCCTAATAATGTTTACACGTGGTATTATAATCTAACTTCTTTCGTAACTTCAGATGCAATTGCTAAAGTTACATTTAATACCAGTGGACCAAAAGATGTACAGCTGAAAATTAAAACACCAAATGGCTGTGAGTTTTGGTCATCTGTAGAACCTGTCCTGATACATTCCAATATAATGTCCGGAAATTATTTTCCATTTAATCAAACAGGTTGCGTAGGTAACGGACCAACAATTAATTTTTACTCCACTACACCCCTTACTCCAGTCTCATATATTTGGATGAATGGATCACAGCAGGTTCCTAATGCGTCTAATTCATCATCTTTTACACCTACTGAATCTGGTAGTTACTGGCCTATTTTAGTCTCTTCTCAGGGATGTCAATCAAATTTGATGAGTAGTAATCCAGCAACTATAACATTGCTTAACGCGCCGTATGTTAATATATCTGCCAAAGCAAATATTTGTGCTAATCAATCCACCACATTAACAGGAATTGTAACGGATAACAATGTGGAGTATCGTTGGGGTGTTAATGCTCCGCCGAGCGGACCATGGACATTAATGCCAGTTCCGGCACCAATTATATACAATACCGTTTCTTTAGCTGCGGGAACATATACTTATTATTTAGAAGTTCGTCCTGCCGGAACAACGAACGGTTGTGTAGGATCGAAGAGTTTTACAGTAAATGTAAGTAATCCCCCTGCTACACCAGTAATAAGTTTCTCATTACAAAGCTGTCAGCCTTATAAAGTTTTGTTGACCGCTTCTGGTCCATCCACTGGACAATATAATTGGAGCAACGGCATGACAGGTCAGTCTATTGAAGTATTTGAAGGAGGTGCTTATCAGGTAACCTATACAGCTCCAAGCGGATGTAAAGTTTCCAGTCAGATTCAGGTACCTTTGAGTATTGAAAGTCTGATGTGGGTATTTCCAACAGGATGTTACGATGAATGTAGAGGTGACCGATATGTTATTGGTCCAAAGGGAATTTTTGACAGTCACGAGTGGCAGCTGTTTGGAAATAATATTCAAAGTGGTGTCAATGACTTTATATATCCGTTGTTTATGAGCAATTCCGGGACGTATCAGTTGCAGATTGACCAATTGGGATGTCAGGTAACTTCAGGGACAATGAACTTCTATCCTGGAGTGGAATGTGGCATTGAGCCTGAATGTAAGTTTGATGCTCATGTCGAATCAGTTAAATGGAACGGAGATCACTTTATATTGTCAGGTGTGATTAATAATTACTCAGGTCAAGCCATGACAATAACTATTTCGAGTTTAAATGGATGGGGAAGTTACATACCTTCAGTTATAACTATTCCTCCTGGTGGAACCTATGATATGTTTACCAACCCAATAGCATTTTATCCTAATCCGACATTCCCTGGTGGTGCAGATGAAATATTTTTTGATGCTGGAAATGGATGTAAATTCATAACCAAAGTTGAAATACCTGATTACATTGGTAAGGCAACAAATCAGAAATATGTTTCTTCCTCAATTTCTGAACCTTTGATGAAAATTTTTCCAAATCCTGCCAAAGAGAAAGTTACAGTTTCCTTTAATACGGGTAATGATAAGGAAAAGGCAAAACAGATTCAGATTTTTGATGTAAGGGGATCGGTGAAATATACCAAAGAATTAAAATCTTCATCCGGTGAATTGGAAATTCAGGTTGATGATTGGCTTCAGGGTGTATATATCGTGATCATCCATACTGATGGCAAAGCATTACAAGGAAAATTATTAAAAAAATAATTGATAAAAAAGTGAATAATAAATGCAGTGTTTTATAAATAAACACTGCATTTTCATAATTATTTATTAAGTTTGAGTAACAAATACAAAATATCTAAATATGCAGAAATCTTTAAAGAAATGGTGGACATTTTTAGTTGTCTTACCAGGCTTAATTTTTAGCCAAACCTATCAATGGCAATGGGCTAAGCAGGCGGGGGGACAAACCGGTTCTGGAAATTCCGGTTTTACTTATACTGTAGATGAATCTATAAGGGATATTGCTGTCGATAATGATAATAACACCTATTATTTAGCAAAAATTTGGAATCAGGGTCAAAACGTTGATGGGACATCAGTACCAAATTATGGAAATAGTGATTTAATTATATACTCTACAGATTGTCAAGGGGTTTTAAGATGGAGTACGGTAATTGGAGGGACTGGTAATCTTGATTCTGCATGGAATATTGAGGTTGATAATAGTGGTGGAATATATCTTTTAGCAAGTCTTTGGAATGAAGGATATTCTTATAATTCAGGTACAGTTCCAACACATTTAGATAATAGTCAATCACTACCAGCGATTGCTGCAATGGATGCGACAACTCAAGATGTAGGATTTAAAACATCTTATCTGTTAAAATACAATTCATCTACCGGTGGTTTAGTTTGGAATAAGCCCTTACAAGGCAATGTAAATTTTCTACTACGTCAAAGTGATTCTCAAATGATGTGTATGGATTCATCAAAAAATATTCATGCCATTTTGGGATTTAAAGCAGGAACGCATTTGGATGGTCTTATCACTGTTCCTTCAAGTTTCACCAGTACTTATCAATATTACTTAGTAAAATTTAATTATGATAGTACAACCGGGAATATGACACCTGCAACTCCTGTTCTTTTGCCAATTACAGGAAGTCTTTATCCAGGACTTGAACACGGTAAAGTAAATATGGTATATGATGAAGCTTTGAATCGTTATTATTTAGCAGGAACGAGAGGGGATTTTGGTACTTTGATTGATTTTTCGTTTAACAACATTCCGATTACAAAAGAAGCATATCTTATTGCTTTTAATGTCAACGGAAGTACGGTTACTGAAGCATGGCGAAAAGAACTGAACAGTGGAATTACAACAATTCTTGATGATGAAATCCATTCTATAATTAAAGATTCCAGTTCCTCTGATATTTACATTTCAGGCAGATATTATTCTGATACGTCAACACCTGTAACATTTGGAAGTTACACTTTTCCAACTGTCAGCTATAATATTCAAAGACATTTTGTTATGAAGCTTAATTCATCGGGGGTTGTTCAATGGTCTAAACTTCCGGACAGTATCCCTGCTCAGGTGAACGGTACTGCATATCGTTTTATGAAAGGCAGAGTTGTTCAAAATGGCAATGAGATTGGTTTTGCCCATGGCAGTGCCGGATCAGTTTGGGGGAATTTTTCCTTTGTTCGACCTAGTGGATATGGTGCAGATCCCATTCTGGTACGTTTGAACAAAGACTCGGGTGCTGTCCTTGGCATGGGGGAGGTCTGGAGCAATGCCGGAACTGTAGATGAGTTTACTGCAATAACAGTAGATAATGACGGGAACTATGTTTTAGGTGGCTTTTTCCATCAGCAATTATTTACGGATGCCAATGACAATATACCAACCATGGCTATTAATGTTACAGCAGGAAAATCTCAGAATTTCTTTACGAAATATGCAAAATCTGCATGTAGCAATTTATCTGTAGAAGAAAATTCTGTTGATGCAGGTTTACAGTTTTATCCAAATCCCGTTCAGGATTTCCTTACGATTAAAAGTAAAAATATACTTGAAAGCTATGAAGTGTATTCTTCTGTGGGGCATAGTGTTTTAAGAGGAAGCTTAGGGAATACAAATGCACAAATTAATATGAGTGCATTGACAGCTGGTGTTTATTATGTGAAAGTGAAAACGGAGACGGCTGTTGTGACGGAGAAGATTATTAAAAAGTAATCTGGAAAGACATAATAAGGCAAAAAACCGCAAAGAAGTTCTCTTTGTGGTTTTTTATTGAAAGTAGTGATGATGATCACAGTGTAATCTTTTTACTGTCTTGTAAGCCTGATAAGTTTGGCTATATATTATAATGAAAATGATTAAAGTAAGATTTCTTAACAGTTCATACATCTTTGTAAAGTTCACCGTCTCACGTAATTGTCAATTCCCAACTGTCCCATTTTTTTTGTATGTAAGGGTTAAAGTGCATTTAATCTCAGAATGCTTTTGGATTGATATTATAAATTCTTTTGGAGGTGACAATGCAGAACCTATAATGGAAAATGTGGCTTTTGGTGAAAACGCAGCTATGGTAGCTTATGAAAGTGCATTAACAATGGAAACCTTTTCCTCGAAGTTGACACTATCCCACAAAATGTGTAAGTTAAAAAGTTAGGGCTTGGATTTTATAATCTGAGCCTTTCTTCAAAAATAAGCATAAATTGGTTGAGAACAATACCCCAATTCTGGATAGGTACTATTTTGGCTATCAGATGATTGCAACTCGTATATCACAAATTCCGACCCATAGATTTAAAATTGATGTTTATGCCGAATATGCTGAGCTGGCTCAGTTATTAGATCAAGATGTTAAGTATATTGTTAAGAATATCGATTTAACGCCAGCTGAAGGGCGTTCTACTGTAGATCGCAAGGGTATGTACACGCACCTTCTTCATCAACCCAGGTTAATAATATGTGCGCAGTACTTATAGAACAGCAGATGTATATATTCCAGCAGTCCGGCAATAAAAATGTTATAGTAAGTTGTCTAAGTTGCACATTCAGGCCTTACAGAACAATTCTAATTTATGAGATGTATGGAACATTTTCCTACAAGACGACTATATGAGCGAGTATACCCCATCAGAAAGCGTTGAATCTGAAATGTACTGTATACATATTGACCACTTCAGCGGAGCTTCCATATTGTTAATTGTATAGACTCTAATTATGATAGAGCTTTTTATTTTAACTTATCGAGGTAAATAAGATCGTTTAAAAAAAATCTATTGAATTTTTTTTCATTCTGCAATTGCACAACATTTTTCTTTTTTTTAATAAGAAAACAAAATAACAGCAACAACATTATGAAAAGTATTTTTTATAATTTATTTTCTGTTATTGAATGATAATCAAATGCAAACGACAGAACAAATGCAGAAATAGTGATAGACAAATTATATGCTTTTCTGAAACAACATAATAACTTGATGTAAGGCGAAAGTCGAAGCACTTGTCATCGAGGTCAAAAGAGATCTTAATATGTATCCTTAAATTTTCAAGCAAAAATACCACGATTAACCATATTTCAAAACTCATTCTTAATTACAGTTGCAGGTTCTATACTAAAAAAGCTGCGTCTAAAAGACGCAGCTACCAACTAAAAACTAAAGCTTATATATATTATAAAACTTTATTCAAACTACTAATTCGATCAGCCAACTAATTTTTTTGATCTGAAATGTGCACGCGATTACTTAAGCCTACCTTAATCATTCATGCTATTTCCAATAGCTCCAGGTACTTCCGTCGTAGACAGCAAGCATTCCGGAATCTGTATCATAAACCATAGTCCCTGCAATAGAACCCTTTAAAGAAGTTTGAGGGTTACTGACTTTGGGAAGTACCAATGCCTTGGTCGTTGATTCAAGAACCAGTACACCAGGCTTCAAACTCGAATCTTTACCAATTATTACACCATTATTACCGGAAAAGTCACCGCCTGCATTTGAAAAACTATGTAGTTTTCCCTGAACACTGTTTTGGGTCAAATTGGTCCAGTTTTCAACGGTATTATTTTTTTCTTCCTTCACTTTTACAGATTTATCAGCAGCATCGAATATGAATGTACCTCCTGCAGCCAAGGCAGAAGTGCTTACCTGTGGCAGTATTATTCCTTTTGGTTCGTTCCCGAATTCAAGCAGTATACTGCTGTTGGTAATTGCTGTTGTTCCTATCCCTATTTGTGCGTTTACACTGTGTGACGCAAGTGTGATCACAATTAACTGTGTTACGTATAATATCTTTTTCATAATTTTTTTATTTTCAATTTATTCTTCATTACATCCCCTAACGATACAGTTCCAGCCGACACGTGATTTATCAACTCCGGGATTGCTTCCTCTGAAGATCTGCACGCACTTCAAATCTGTATTGTAAATCATCATTCCTTCAACTGCAGAAAGCGCGTTTCTTTGGGCAGTAGTCATGTGAGTAATGACCAGACCTTTGGAATCTGAATCTAAAACCAAGTGTCCGTTCGGAACATTGGTGGGCCATTTGTCAACAGATATCGCTCTCTTTGTTAAGATTCCCATTTTTGCGTATCCTGCAGGGACACCACTCAGACCAGGTTTTACGCAAGGCAGTCTGTAGAGTCCGAAATTTTTATTCTGAACCGGTGAATCTGAGATCTGTACACTTAAGCTGTTGGATAAGGTTCCCTCGCTGTTCCCTACAATCTCATATCCAGACGGAGTGCTCACTGTAACGGTGTAATTTCCTCCAAGTACATTTTGAAAAGAGTAGAAACCATTAGAGTCGCTCACTGTTGTGGCTACGGTATTTCCGCTGCTGTTTTTTAAGCTGAGCGTAACATTGGAGAAAGGAAGGCCATTTGGTGCTCCTCCGTTATTATCTTTAAAAACAGTTCCGCTGACCGGCATACGGAGACTGATCGAATTTTTGTTGTAGGCAGTAAAAGAAAGGTCACTCTGACCTGAGAATATTTGAGTGAATCTTGAAACCTGACCTGCATTGGAAGCTGTAATTCCCAGATCGGACCAGTCAAGAGCCAATATTCGTACGTCTCTGGTATTATTGCTGTCATTTGGGCCAACGGTAGTATTGTAGGTAATCGGTGATGCACTTGCATTGTAAAATTTCCACCTGAATAATCCAAGACTTGTGACTGTAGACAAATCCACACTATATTCATTTCCAATAACTACTCCGGCGCTGTTTCTGAATGAATAGCGGTCTTGAACGTTGCTTATCTGACCCATCTGCGTGATGAGAAGATCAGGAATCCCGTCACCGATAGATGAAACATTAATGTCCTGGATCTGGTAATTGATTTCTGCACTTGAAGGAAAATTAAAAATGGCTGTTCCAATATCCAAACCATTAATTCCGTCGGTTAAATACTGTGAAAGAGGTTGAGATACGGGGATCGGACTTATGTCTCCGTCTCCTCCGAAAGCTCTACCTATACCGATAAAGGTACTGCTTCCCGGTGCCGGGTTTGACGTGATAGGTAGTGCAGCAAAGTTTCCAGCTGTAAAGACTATTCCCTTTGAGGTCAGCAAACTGTTGTTCACACCTGTGGAATATACTGTATTTCCAAGTTTAAAAGCCAGTAAATTATGACTGTTGTTTGGAATAAGTTGATTATTGGTGTTGCTTTCCCAGTATCCGTTAAAATCTGTGTAAATCTTCGATGGAACAGATTGGGCAAAAGTAGTAAGGGGTATTACTGATAATAATAGGCGAATGTATGATGCTTTCATGTAAGTATGTAAGAGATTAGATCAGCATAGTATGCAGACCAGAATTGGTTTCGCTCAAGTTTTTAGTTGTAAAGTTTAGAAATTCATAAATCATTCATCATGATCAGTCTGCAGATCGCAGAATAGAGTCGATATGGCTCCATCTGTGATAATAGGGCAGTCTTAATTATGAGGACTGATAAAGAATGAGAATGTTTTTTTAGTTTATCCGTGAGAATGAGTAGCTGAATTTTCAGGTAGGACAGTCGAAGACCTTTGTATGAGATATTAAGTTTACTCGGATAGCAGAAACTGATTTTGGATAATCAGCTGATTTGGTAACTCTGTACCTAGTGACACAGGGTATAGGGGTAACTTTATTAGTAACCATTTTTTTTTTTTTTTTTT
>NZ_LMQH01000011.1:511444-518556 GCF_001424105.1 Chryseobacterium sp. Leaf394
TTAACAACAGATTTTCAATATAATTCATTTATTTAACATAATAATTTTGCTGGTAGAAAAGTCATACCACATGATTCCTAATGCGATAATGTGGTATGTATTGTAGTTTTTAGTTCATTGGTATGGGAAATGTATCTTCTCATCAACTTCAAGGAGAAAATGAAATTTTCCTTTAAGTATCATCTTAAGCACTTAATGATAAAAGAGATATAATGTCGAACATGATAAAGACGTACTTATATTGAAAGTTTCTAGTCTCTGATTAAGAATGGAAGATAGAAGAAGCCTTGGCGGAAGATCAGATACGTACAATAGCGAAAATTGAAACGTATAATAATAAGTTTGCCGCATTTTTCCTTAGTGGATTGAACAGATAGATTGAACTTCATCATTTTCGAAAGTCTATGACATCCTCTATGGGCAGATTTCCGTTATTGTGAAGAAGACTGCAATGTACTTTATTTTGCTTATATTGAGACTAAGAGCTTTTTATCCGCAGTACGCTCTCATTTTTTTATAATGCTTAGAAAATTTGGCAAAGACGCAGATGTTAATCAAATGATCACGGGCAGTTGCTGACAAATGCCGTTTCCACTTTGCAAACGATTAAAAGCCAATTATAATAGGAGTGACAGATTACATAAAAGTAAAAATGTACATTATGAAAAAACAAGTAACAAGCAGATCAATTTATTCCACGCTTATAGTAGTATTACGCTGACATTAATTATGCATTATCTGCGTATCAAAGTATCTTCAGAATGTTTCCAACTCACATAATCAATTACAAGAAGATCCGCAGACATTCAGAGCCAACTACAGTCATTCAGTCCAACAAGAACGTTTGTACCATCACTATCACTTCGTTTTTACTCTCAATAATTCAGGCAAGATACGCAATATGAAAGAAAGTAATCAAGTAAAATATGCAAAGCACGACATGAAAACAATAGGATTAGTGCGCTGATCCGCAATCCAATCCAAATGTAGAAGGGTCTGATATGTTACCTGTTCTCCTCAACCGAAATTAGTTTTCTACCAAATAATAGCAAGTCTGATAGTTTTAAACAATATGACCTCCCTCATAGTTTAGTACAATTCTGTTTTTTATTTTTAGCATTAAATGTAAATATAATTGATTATATGAGTCCTTAAGGAAAATTGTTGATAATTGGTGGTAATCAAGATAGATCAGATAATGATGTAGGTATTAAAAAAACAATCTCAAATTCTTACCCTAAGAAATTCTCATTTTATTAGTAGCATCAAAAACTGACCATATTTAAGTAGATACAGCTGCGAGCTCGGAACAGGAAAGGATGCGTGACACATACAGGGAGACTTACAATAAATTTGAGGTATACAAATTTTGATTTTGTACATGATATAGACGAATCAACTTTTACCGATTTATATTTGGAACGGTTATCCAGCAGAGAAACAGTGTTTTTAAAAGGTGGTGATCACAACAGAATTCTTAAGCATTTGCAAAATTCAGCTTTAAAAAGTTTGTTGAAGCAAAAGTATCTAAACTAAGAAGATATTATGATCGACGAACTACCGCAGGAGCGATGTGTATGCCGGAAATCATTATTTGCGGTGCAGACAATGGCGAGTCAATATTAGGCAACAATATAAAATTTACTAGCTTTCGTTTTCCTAGGCGAAAGATGCCAGTGATTTTTTTGAAGAGGGGATATTTTTACAATTATAATTAACCAAGGTATTAATATGATAAAACGACCAGTTATTAACGAAGCTCTGCTTTATGAGTATGGAGCCTCGGAACTTAAATTCAAGCCCAATGAGGCTATTTTTGAAATTGATGATCAACCTCGATATTATTATCAAATCACCGCGGGGAAGGTGAAGCTAAATTATGAAGATGAGAACGGACGTGAATTGATACAAAGTATTCTTACTCCGGGAGACAGTGTCTGTGAAATGTTGCTGTTTACAGATGAAGCTTATCCGGTTAATGCTGTATGTCTTAGTTCATGTACAGTATTGAAGTTGCAAAAAAAATCTTTCTTTGAGCTTCTTAATAATATCCCGGAAGTTTCTTTTGCTATCAATAAATTTATATCTGAACATCTGTATCAGAAATTTGTACTTATGCAAACCAATTCATCAATTCATCCCCGAACAAGATTAATAGGAATTTTGAATTATTTTAAGAGCTTTTCTGAAGATAAGCCGCAATATTCTTTTGAAATTACTTTAACCCGAAAGCAATTAGGCTCCATTACTGCATTGAGGACGGAAACTGTCATCAGGACAATAAAAAAGCTTGAAAAAGAGGGGTTTGTGAAAATTTTAGATCGAAAAATCTATGTTTAATTTACTAATTGTCACTACAATTTCGTGTCGTTATTATCTTTTCTAAGCATATCAACAATAGTATAATTAGTATAAAGCCTCCCTCTGAGAAAAAATAGAAGCTATTTAAATAAGGATAGTTTGCTAATTGGTGAAATCTGAAGCAAGATCATCGCAAAGATAATTACTTCAAACAAAATATACAGCTGTGAAAATGAAAACTCGTTGATATTAAAAAAGCTGAAGAAGAAAAGCTGAAAATCTAAAAAATAGAACCAGAAAGAAGAGCATTAGTGAACTGCAAAATTGTTTTTTAAGATTGGGCATTTTTAAAACAATTCTCTGAAGAAAAGAAAAAACACAAATGTTAGCATATTAAAGTAGTTTAACTATTCATTTCATATAGGAGATATGAAAGGTGTTGCTTTAAAAATCTAAGGTCGAAGCGCATTTACCGGCAAATAGATTAATAGTAAATCCGATTTCATCCTTTGGTTTGTATAGTGAATTTAGTCAATATACACTGTATTTTAAGGTCAAGGTAACAGTGCTATGTATTTATAACAAAAATAAGATCTTTCCTTATTATTTGGAAAGATCTTATAGACTAAGTATTTGTATATGCGCAAAGTATGTAACAAGTTTAATGCCATACTCAAATCCCTCGGGTATGCAGCATCACATAGCTGGTATTTCGGCTAAGATAATAGATATGCGTGCTTATTGAAATATTAGTGTATTATATCAAAACGTAAGAATCCTCAGGTTAGTAAAGCTACGGGGATTTTTCCCGTTAAATATCTACTGATTATAGTGTGTATTTTATCTTAATTACTTCGAAAATATTTGCAAGTTCTATGCTCAATTATGGGTTCGTGAGAAAAAAACTTTAACTTAAAACTTATGGATTTAATATTCGTCATACTGAGAAAATATATTAAATAAAGTAATTCTGTTGTTCTGATAAATGCAAATTCCTAATGCTGCAACAGCTCTATTCTTGCGCGAGAATAAAGCATGACCCAATTCATCTGAAGTTAAATAATGCATCTTTCCATTTCGAAGGAATATTGAAAATATCCTCATAATGACCTAAACCCTAATTAACATTTGTTTTTAACAATTTCATTCAACAATTAAAATTAGGAAAGAAAAAAAACGGAGTCAAAGACCTTCAAATTGCCTATTTTGGCGTGGGTCTCACATCAAGAGCGCCAGAAATATTAATTTGAAGATACAGAAGAAGCTGTTGATATTTTGATTTTATCGGAGCATTGAGAGTTTGTATTAAAATCAAATTTTGACAAATCTTTTTCAATGAGCAAAGGGATATATACTTTTCCTAGTCAGAAACGATCATTTGTAAAGTAATATATTTTTTGTAAGCAGTTATCGTTAAGAATTTCAAAAAATAATTTTAGAAAAATCTTAAACGGATTTAACATATTGCTTTGATATTAGATAAGCTGTGAAATGACATCTATGTGATTCTATCACAGGTATCACCAACAGCTTATGTTTATCAACTTTGATAAAATCTGTATAGACTTTTTAAAGGTCACCATCTACAAATTATTTATCTGCGTCTTTGTGGAGTTGGCTGTAGTAATATGCTCCGCACTCAAATATGTCACCAACCTGTTAATCTGTACCTAACCCTATTAAGTGATTATGGCTCCTGTTTTCGAATCCCAGAGGCCTAATAATGGATTTAACTTCATTTTTTTTACCAAATAAGATTTTTCGTACAGTCTGTTTATATGCATCCATAAAAATTTCGCTGAAATATAAGATGTTTGTAAAGTTCAGCTCTTTGTATAATGCCTCTTATATTATTACATGACGAAATTGTTAGTTAAACTGCGTTGGAAAAATGGTATTGCACAGTTATCATGTTTATGAAACCGGCACTTCGAAGAAAAATGTTGAACCTCTGCTAAATTCGCTTTCTGCCCATATCTTACCACCATGTGCTTTTATAATTTCTGCACTGAGATAGAGACCAATACCAAATCCTGCGATAATACTTTCCTGCTCAACTCTGTAATACCTGTCAAATAGCCTGTCTAGATTTTCAGGCTTAATACCGATCCCTTCATCCTTAACAATTACTTTTATCTTGTCATTAATTTTTTCAATAGAAATATAAATAGAAGTTTTATTTCCGGAGTATTTTACAGCATTACCTACTAAATTGTTGATAACCTGTGCAAGTTTTAAACGATCTCCGTTTACTATCATTGATTCTGGCGAGTTAAAAACAAGATCATGTGACGAATACTGAATTTCATAGTCTGTCTGAATTTCTTTAAAAAAATCAGAAATGTCAAAATCCGTTTTGTCGATATGTAATTTCCCGGATTCCAGTCTTGAAACATTCAGAAAGCCATTGATCATTTCAATCATATTTTTTACTTGCTTCAGGCACTGTTCTAAAGCTTGTTTGACAAACTGATTGTGAGAATTTTCCGCTTTCTGCAATAGTAGCTGCAGATAGATGTTGATTGATGTCAAAGGTGTTTTAAGCTCATGGGAAACCATGCCTATGAAGTCATTTTTTCTTATCTCGTCCAATTTATTATCTGTAATATCATGAATAACTCCCGTGAAATATTCTTTACCACCCTTTTCCTGAACCTCCCCAATTGTACGTACCCACCTCTTTTTTTTATCGTGATAACCGATAATCTGATATTCCATGTTAAAACGGATTTTTTCCATAAATGTCCGCTCAATACTTGCAGTTACAGAAGCCCGAAAATCAGCATGTATCTGATTGACTGCTGCCTCCAAAGGCATGTCTTCATCAGGATAGAATCCAAAAAACTCTTTAAGTTTTGGTGATGCTACAAGTATTCGGTCATCGGCACTCATTTGAAATGTTCCTAATCCAGCTGCCTCAACGGCCATTCTCAAATTTTCTTCGGTACGTTTAATCTCTGCATTGGCTAGATATTGGTCGGTTATGTCCATTACAACACCCGTGAATGCAGAAAAAGCTCCGGAAGGGTCTGCTTTTAAATTGCCTATGGCACGAAGCCAGCGGAGACGATTGTCGTGCAGTCCGATTACTGGATAGGTGACATCATAATCACCGTTATTGTAAATAGCATTCTCGAGTTTTTCAGCTACGGTTGGTCGGTACTCTTCTGTAATTTGTGCCAGTGCCTGTTCTATTGACAGTGGCTCATTTTCATAATATCCGAATAACTCTTTTAAGCGTGCGTCAGTAATAAACTCACGAGTAATAGAATGGATGAACCACGTACCAAAATCGGCCGCATTGACAGCCAGTCTAAATGCAATCTCGCCTTCAGCAATCTTTTCGTTCGCTTTCTTTAGTTCATCGTTTACCTGAGCTATTTCCTTAAGCGTAGCTGTTAATTCATGATTGGTATTTTCTAAATGTTTATTAAGCTGCTGGAGTGTTCTAGAGTTAATTTGCAGACTCTCCTCCCAATTCTTTCTATCTGTAACATCCCTTGTTGCACCGGCAACGGCTACTAATTCTCCATCTTTATCCAGAACAGGAGTGAAGATATAGTCATATATACGTTTACCTAATGTCGCATGTGGAAATGAAACTTCTCCGCGGATAGGGAGTTTGGTATTTTTTATTTCGTCAATTTCTTTTTCATGCATTGTAGCATGCCAGGATTCATACCCGTTTTCCAACAAAGTCTTGCCTACTGAAGCTTCCCAAGTTTTACCCCACATATTTAATAGTGCTTGATTAGCATAAGTAAAACGGTAGTCGAGATCAAATACATACAAAAGGTCAGGTGTTGATGAAGTAACAGTTTCAAACAGTATTTTTTGCTGGTCCGAATTTTCCTGCAATGCCTTCAATAATTCTTCTGCTTCTTTTCTCTGGCTGATATCTTTTGCGGTTCCAATCCACTCTAAAATTTCTCCCTGATCATCCAGTATTGGAATTGCTTTGGAAAATACCTAACCCGGATTTCCGTCAGCCAGCACAACCCGATGTTCTAATTCGAAGACTTTCTTTTTAGAGATGCATTCTTCTATTGTTGATGTGACAAGTTGAAAATCATCAGAGTAGACGTATACAGATTTCCAATCTGACGTCGTCGCAACTGAATTCTTAAATAAAACTCTGCCATTGAAATCATTCATGATCTTCCAGTCCGGGCTCATAGAGTAAACCATGTCTGATGTAGCCTCAATTAATGCCTTAAGGCGACGTTCACTTTCTGTAATGCTTTCCCGTCCAGAATAATGTTGATTAGATAAATTTGTCATATAGAGTTTACTATAATTAAATTAGTAAAAACCAAAAGGTTATCCTCGAGTTTTTTTATAAAAATAAATGCCACGTATAGTACTTCCATACGATGTTATATATTTTCACATACACCAGAAACAGAAGTAATTTGCAAATCAAAATAATAAATCCAAATGACACCGGAAATATATGAATAATAGTTTGCACAAAAATTGATATTTCCAGGTTTTATATCCTGATGAACTTTAATAATACTATACAGTGTATTAAATTTTTATTCTCATAGCAAAATTTAAGCCTTCATGCTTTGAAAAAAAACTTTTTTTCCCTTTTTTGGTCTGTCTTCGACTAGTAATATTTCAGGCCTCATCTGGAGCTATTAATCATTAATCCATTCAAAACTAGATTTCTAAATGTCAAGATTATTTTGGCATTTAAATATGCGTCATGGTACGAAGATTGCAAATACAGTTGTACACTAATCAAAACAATTTTATTATGGACAACACAAACACAGTGTCAACACTAAACGATTTACTGAACATCA
>NZ_LMQH01000011.1:518604-518732 GCF_001424105.1 Chryseobacterium sp. Leaf394
TAAGGTATGGGATACCTACTCATCTTTACGAAATGACTATGATCAGATGGTCAGCGAATCTCAGACCATGAAGTCTGATCTGATTTCTTTAATCAGAGAAAAAGGAGGGGAGCCGGATGACAGTTCGA
>NZ_LMQH01000011.1:518775-542484 GCF_001424105.1 Chryseobacterium sp. Leaf394
TAATGCGGAATCTACTCTTGAAAATGTTGCCTTCGGAGAAAAAGCAGCAATAGAAGCATATGAAAGTGCACTAAATGACGGAACTCTCTGTCCACAAAGCACATCAGTCGTTTCGGAGCAGCTTTCCAAGCTCAGATCATCTTTCAATAAATTTGCGAATCTTGAAAAAGCGTAGACTAGCAGAAAAGCTTAAAGCATTAGATGTAATGGTTTATTAGTCATTACATTTCAATCCATAATTATAATTATTATAGCTAACTCCTAAGGAAAGTATTCTTAGGAGTTTTTTTATAGATTCAGCACAATGTTTAGGACAGAAATCCCATAAGATACAAAACACAAAACCTGAACAAAAGATTTTTGCTCAGGTCTAATAATTATTTTGACCTATAATCTTTATCAGACTTCAGGAGTATATACATGTATTTTCATTTCGATTTGATTTAAATTATTGCTGAAAGGTGGAGGACGTGCACACAATGCAGCATGGAACTTTATATTCTAAATGTACTATGATCGCGGCAGGTCGATAATAATCGCTAAATTCATACGATCCGACAATCAAAAATGAACTTATCCTTATTTTTATTAATTTTCGTAATTGAAAGATATGTATATTTGCATAACACATCTTGAGACAAAATTTGTTACTTAACTCGTTACAAAAAAATTAGATCCATTAAGGATTTAATTTTTTTTTGCTTTATTTAGTAGTGTGAACTTGTTCTACTCCAAATAAGTGCTTTTACGGCTTATAATAACTACTAATAAATTTATTTATTAGTAATCTATTGTTCATTTTGGATATTTCCAAAATTATAATGCAGCCTATAATACTTCACTAAAATTCAATATGTGGCACTGTATAAAGAATGATTAGAAACATATTTGTTATTAAGAAAGTCAGTACTATTACAGTTGGGATTCTTTTTATATATGTAAGTATCAAAACTACAGATGCCTGATAAAAATAGATCACAATTTCTTCAATACTTGCTCCAAAACAATGCTTAAAATTCAAATTAAACACATCGGCTGATGCTTTGCAAAACATTCTTATAAGGAATATCATACTTGTTAACGCCATTACAACTATTTTGAGTTTCATAATATGATTTATTCGAAAGTTTTTTCAAATTGCTGATCGTTTTTAAGATTCATAAGTGGTTTTTTGTAATCTTTTAAATGTTGTTAAAATATCTTCTTATTTTTAATCAAATGATTTCGTCAACTCGGCGTTGCATCGCACTGTTTAAAATCTGCTCAGCTTCGGAGAAGAAAATGTTAATTGATATTTCAAAACCATTTTGCATAAAAAAAGTAACATGCCCGTCATTGTTATAACTTAAAAATACAACATTGCAAGCATTTACTGGAACCGGCTCTCCTAAAAGTTTTACATTTTCAAGAGAGTTAGGTTTTTTAATACTTAAAATGATTGAATGCTTGATATAAATTAAACCATTATCAGTACATTTTAACTTCATACTGTAAATTTAAAATTTTTATGGAACAAGACCAGAGTAAATTTATCTAATCAGAAATTATTTGATTTTTTGTTGGTCTAAGTCTGGTCTTTTTTTATTAATTTCAAAATACTTCATAGCTGTACCTTCGTCAGTAAATCGAAGGATGTCATATAGGTGTGATCAGGATCATAACATTTACTTTGATTTATTCGGTAAATTTACTAAACACCAAAGCAGAAATATTTTTTATAATGCAGATTCTCCAGGGAATTTGCTTATGAAATAAAGATTTATGGATTTACTGCACGGCTTAGTTTGATTACTTAAATCTAAAAATATGAACAGTAAAACTATTTTAAAAAGTCTTCCTGTAGTCGCAGCTTTATCATTTTCGCATGTGACGGCACAGCGTGGAATTCCTCCTAAAGACATTGTGACTATTACCCACACAACAAATTATCCTGAACATCTTGATTTTCTTCCCGAGATGGTTAATCTTTTAAAAGTTCCGGACGGCTGGACGGTTTCGATAGCCGCTTCCGGGCTGGGGAAGCCCAGAATGCTTTACCATACGCCTGATGGAATCTATATTACCAGGCGCGATACCGGGGATGTACTTCTTTTACAGGACATTAATGGTGATGGTAAATATGAGCAGGTCAAAACCGTAGCTGCTGAATTCAAAGGAGTTCACGGCATCACTGTGAAGGATGGATTAATGTATTTGTGCAATAATAATGAATTACGCAGATACAAGATTAATCAGGGTGGAACACTTTCAGACAAAGAAATGCTTTTTGATGATATGCCAAGCGCAGGACAGCACCCGAACAGAACCATGGACTTCGGACCTGATGGAAAACTGTATATCTCAATCGGAACGCTTTGTAATGATTGTAAAGAGTCAGACCGGGAGGCTGCTACCATGATACAGGTAGATATTTCAACAGGAAAAAGAATAATTTTCGCTTCGGGACTTCGAAACACCATAGGTTTTGATTGGCATCCTCAAACGAATGAACTTTGGGGAATGGATAATGGAGGGGATGCGAAGGGAGATGACTGGCCACCTGAAGAATTAAATAATATTAAGGAAGGTAAAAATTATGGATATCCTTTTGCCTATGCTAAAAAAGAAGTTGACAAAACCCGTGAAGACCCTGCCGGAAACAGCAAAGAAAAATGGGTAGAAACTACTGAACCTTCCTCAGCTGAATATCAGGCGCATATGGCTCCTATCGGATATCAGTTTTTTCCGGCAGAATCCGTTTTCAGCGGTGATGCATTGGTCAGCTGGCACGGATCATGGAACAGAAGCAAGCCTGTGGGTTTTAAAGTACAGCGCATCAGATTTTTGAACGGTAAACCAACAGGAGCAGAAGATTTTCTGACCGGATTTCTACAAGGCAAAACGAGATTCGGAAGGCCTGCGGGTGTAGCAATCACAAGATCCGGTATTGTTTATATTTCTGATGATGCCAATGGAGTTCTTTACAGTATTAAGCAAAAATAAAACATATGAAAAAAATAATAGCATGTATATTAATGGTGGGTTGTGCATCTGCAATTCCTGATCAGCCAACCGCACGAATAGAATTCAATGCTCCTGAATCTTATCCCGAAGGAATTACCTACGACAATACGTCTGATGTGTTTTTTGTTTCTTCAGCAAGGCTAGGCAGTGTTGGAAAAGTTACTCCTGCGGGAGTTTACAGTCCGCTGATTAATGATCCTTCGTTCAAATCAACCTACGGCATGAAAATTCACCCCGATGGAAAACGGTTATTTTTTTGTGTAAGTGATGCAAATTACAGCAAGTTTACTTCTCCTGATACCAGAAAAAAGATGGCCAGGCTTATCGGTATTGATATGGTGACGGGAAAGAAAACTGATGATATTGATCTGTCAAAGTTAACTTCCGGAAATCATTTTGCAAACGATTTGACATTTGACGATCAAAAAAATGCTTATGTGACCGACAGTTTTTCGAATGTGATTTATAAAGTTAGCTCAGGAGGTCAGGCATCGGTTTTTGCTGAAAGTCCGTTGTTCAAAACGGAAGGGGTAGGACTTAACGGAATTGTTTATCATCCCTCTGGGTATCTGCTGACAGTGAGCAGCGGGACAGGGGCAATTTATAAGATTGATGTAAAAAATCCTAAAAACGTCATCAGGGTTGCTACCGACCAGTTTTTTATGAACGGTGATGGCCTTTTACTGATGGGAAATCAGAAGCTTATCGTAGTGCAAAATGGAGGAAGCGATAAAATATATGAACTTACTTCAGAAGATAATTTCACTTCAGCAAAACTATCAGCATCTACCTTGGCTGCTGACAGATTCACATATCCTTCTACAGCGGCACTGGCAAAAGATAAAGTGTGGGTTATGAATGCAAAATTTTCTGAACTTACAGACAGTACCAACGTACCTTCGAAAAGATTTGAAATTCAGCATGCGAGATTTATGCCTCTGCCAAAATAGTGTTTTGATAATGAATAAATTTATGGATAATTGCAGCAGAATTAATTATAGTATCAACTGATTGTTATAATCGGTTGCAGATCAACTGGCACAACTTTAATTAGATTGAGATCAGAAATCAGTTCAGATCAATTTTTATTTTAAAAGTGAGTACTCCTGACAATTTTCATTGCCAGGAGTTTTCATAAGAGTTCCTAAAAATAGAACCGCTATAGCTTTAGTATAAAATTTTTCGGTTTTCAGTACATACTACTTTTTCCTGCTCCATTTTTTTATTTGTTCTGACGGTTGTTTTTGCACACAGGCCGGTAAGTAAGGCTAATTGCTGTCTTTTAATAGATATAACAGACAAAATGAGGGCTGATTAATTTGCTATAATTTTTATTGGTTGCTCTGGTTAAGAGTGCCAATCTCTTCGGCTTTAATCTTATCTTTTGAATCAAATATCTTTAAAATGTATTTATGATTTGTCAGCACTAAATCCATAGGTAAAACTCTTTTAAAGTTATGATCTTAAACGATTACCTTGAATACTTGATTTATCTTTGCAAAATGGAAAATGTTGAAGAATTAGAAAAACAAATAATTGAGGTTTTGAAAATCCAATTCGAAAGAACTGGCGGGGCGAATGGAACTGACTTCGCCGATGTTGATGCAATCTTAAAGATGTCTATTGAAGACCGAAACGCATTTTTGAGCAGAATGGAAACAGAGAAAAAGATTATATATATAAGTCCACTTAACGGCAGAACGCTGAGTTTACCCAAATAGTATTTACATTTTTATGGACTCTTTTTTGTTGTTTGTAATCTTTTAGAACTCAGCTTATGTTAGACAGTCAATTATTAGAAATATACTCTAAATACCTTCCTTACAACGTTAAAACTGATAAAGGAGTTTTGTGCGGATTAATAAATGGAGATAAAGCCCTCACAAAGAATGATAGTGGTGAAATTTTGGAATATCATATACAGGATATCAGACTTCACCTTAATCCAATTGAAAAACTAATTGTAGAAGTTGATGAAATGTATGGAACCAAAATTACTCCTATATTAGAATTGGCAATTGTAGGGGAAGGCGGACCAATTTGGGTTCCTAAAGTGAATGGCTTTTTTGATGGTGATAATTATATCTGTGGAGTGCGGTACCGTAATCATCTCAATGAGTTTAAGGCTTTGACATTTTCAAGTAAAAATGGATTTTTGAGTTTTTCAACTACGGAAGAAGATGTAAAGGAAGAGCGAAAAACGATACAGACAAAACATACTCAGCATATGTATGAAATATTGTTTGAACTGCACATAAATCTTTTTGATACCAATATGCACTACTCCGCTTATTTGGACAAATCCAGGTATATAATTAAAGAAAATGTTAATACACGATACAGGGAAACTCAAGTGGGAATTGACCTTTAAACAAAATAGGAGAACAAAAATATTATTCCTTTTTCTTTTATTAAGTATATTTGACTGTGGAGAATATGTTCTGGGAAATTCTTATCGTTCGTCAGACTCCAGGCATATTCAAGCCACGAGAAGACTCCATTGTCATTTTCGATGGCTAGATATTAAAACTCACTTCCTCATAATCTTCCTGATATTGGATGAATCCAACCATGTCTTTATTTGGTACTGCATCCGGCGATTATGTCATTTCCTGTAAAATAACCATTGTTTTTTTATTCAAATCCACAGGTCTAAAAGTCTAGTGATTCAATATTTCTGAAGATCGTTTTTACAACGCCTCTGGTTTCTACAATTTCTTCAATACCAATAGCGATTTCCGGAAAGTCTTTGTTTAGTGGTGTCAGACAGTTTTTTTGCAAATCAATTTTCTTTGCTGAAAAGCCTTCTCCCGGCATGTACACTAGGACGAGTTTTCCATCTGCAGCTTCTTCATCGGATCTGATGATCATAAAATCTCCCGGCATTATATATGGGTAGTTTGACATTCCTTTGGCTCTTCCAATGAATGTAGCTTCCGGTTTCGAAAGAAATTTTTCGTCCAGACTTATCCGTTTACCAGAAAAGTCTTCGGCAGGCGAGGGAAAGCCGTTCGCAATATTCTCATGCACTTCAACATAAAACCTGTCACCATCCTTTTTTACCGGAAAGAATTCTATTTCATTAAATATATTTTCTGCCTTCTTTAAAATCATGATATCTCAATTAGATCGTTCCACTTAGTAGTATAACATTTTGAAAGCCTTTCCCGAAGCATTTTTTCTCTCTTTTTTAAATCATTGGAGGCAAGTGTTACCACCGGATCCATCTTGGAAATATTCAACTGATCTAAAACCTTCATCAGTTTTTCATGTTTCGGACTTTCATTAAAAAATAAATTTCCCTGTTTGTATGGTTCCGGAGTAATTTCGTGAACAACAACACCAGTTTTCTTGTAACCGTAATTTGGTTTATAAATGATGTCCAAAGCTTTCTTTGCATATTTAGCAATCGTAATATTAGAATTTGACGCAAATGGAAGACTGATCACCACTTTGTTTGCGTATTGCATTTCATGCACTTTAAACTGGTTTGTAATCACAAATACTTCAACTTTGCTGCAGTATGATCCTTCTCTTCTCAGTTTTTCAGCACATCTGGTGGCATATGTTGAAACTCTTTCACAAAGATTTTCATACAGGTATTCATCTTTTGCAAAACTTCTGGTCGTTGCAATTGCTTTTTTCCTTTCAGTTTCTTCGAGATCCAAATAATTTAATCCAGAAAGTTCTTTTTTAAGCCTTAATCCAACAATACTCAATTCTTTCTGAACAGTATAATCATCGAGCTGCGTGAAATCGTAAGCGGTTTTACAACCCCAACCAACCAACTTTTTAGAAAGCTGCCGGCCAATTCCCCAAACATCTTCTATTGCCAGCCATTTCAAAGCTTTGATTCTTTTCTCATCATTGTCAATCACATAAACTCCGTTCCAACGGTCTGAAAATTTCTTTGCAATTTTATTGGCAACCTTTGCTAAAGCTTTGGTGGGAGCAAAACCTACAGAGACAGGAAGCCAGCAGTTTTTGCGAATCGTGGTTCTCATTTTCTGACCGTAATCATCCAGATTATAATTTTCGAAACCGGTAAATTTTAAAAATATTTCGTCTATTGAATAGACTTCAACTTCCGGAGAAAACTCTGAGAGTGTATTCATCACTCTTTTACTCATGTCGTCATACAACTCATAGTTGCTGGAAAAAATATGAAGATCCTTATTCTTCTCAAATTCCTTAAGCATGAAAGCCGGCAATCCCATTTTAATACCAATTTCTTTAGCCTCGTTGCTTCGTGCAATTACACATCCATCGTTATTCGACAGCACAACAACAGGCTTTCCGTTGAGTTCCGGCTGGAAGGCTCTTTCGGAAGATGCGTAGAAATTGTTACAGTCAACTAAAGCAAACATAATAATCAGGGAATGAAATTTGGTGTAAAGTTAGATAAAAATTAATCCGAAAAACGTACCATATGTGCTACAGATTTTCCACACAGTTTACAGCAAAGCAGCTTGAAGAATATTATACGGCGTATGAAATTGAAAATGAATATTACTTAGAGCCCGAATTGAATGGTTTTGATCATCCGAGAACTGCACTAATATTGGATGATGCACCTGATGAAATTGTCACAGGAATCTGGGGACTGTTACCTGCGTGGGCTAAATCTGACTTTTACAAAAAAGCCAATACTTTAAATGCCCAAATAGAGACTATTGATACAAAGGCGTCTTATAAAAACTATGAAGAAAACAGATGTCTAATACCTGCACATT
The DNA here is from genome assembly GCF_001424105.1 of Chryseobacterium sp. Leaf394. GTDB lineage: Bacteria > Bacteroidota > Bacteroidia > Flavobacteriales > Weeksellaceae > Chryseobacterium. Next base: position 526,512 of record NZ_LMQH01000011.1, read on the forward strand.
TGTTTTATGAATGGCAGTGGCTCGATCCTAAAGGAAAGGAAAAGAAAAAATTTCAAATAGGATTAAAGAATCATCATGTATGGTCCTTTGCAGGAATTTACAGCATCTGGACTCATGCTAAAACCGGTAATCAATACAAGACCTACAGCATCGTCACAACAGAGGCAAACGAACTGATGGCAAAAATCCACAATACAAAAAAAAGAATGCCTGTATGCTTAAATAAAGATTCAGGTAATGCCTGGCTGCAAGGTAGAGATCGTATGGACTTCTCATTTCCAAATTATGACCCTGATCTCATTACTGAAGAAATCGCTCCCGGAATCGTGGATTTGTTTTCGCCTGCGAAGAATAGTGACTAGCATATTATTGGCTGTATAATCCTGATAATATTATTTCTATTATTGTGCCAGTGAAAAAGTCTCTTCTTACGTTATGTTGTTATACAGCTGTTTAGCGTATTGATAATGTCTGATAAATTGTTATGTTAGTTCTTGCATCAGCGAGATTGCGAATTGGTAGATTATTTAAATAAGGAAACTCACCCTACAGATATTCAATTATATCTTAATGTGCAAATTGGGTCTGGTATTTCTCTAATGCATTCCATATATCAAAGAACACTTTTTTGCCATCTTTGTCAGAAAAATTAGTGTTTAAAATCATTATCCTTCCCAAACCAGTCTTCGGATCAAAAAACAGCATTGACACAGTCCCTGGATCTCCGCCTGTATGTCCGATATAACCTGTATATCCAAACCCCATAAGAATACCAACATTATATGATTCGTTGTAGGGGTTTTTGATGTTTCTTTCTGTAAAATTGACCTCAGATAGCTGTGGTCTGAAATATTCAGCATAGCTCTCTTTCGTAAGCAAAGCTCCCTGACCTTTATAACCTCTGATCAACTCGGACAGATACTTACTCAAATCATCGATATTGGTCATAAATCCACCATCAGGATAGGTTACCAGTTCATAGTGGGGAAGTGGGGTCTCAGGATTTTCATACAGCCTTGAAAACTTTCTAAAATTTATATCTTCAAAATTCCATCCTGAATCTTTCATCTTCAGTGGTTCAAGAATATACTGCTTCGTAAAATCCCTGAACGACTGATTCGCAGCCTTCTCTATAATATAGGCAGCTAGAGCTGTAGCAACATTGGAATATTCATAAACAGTTCCCGGCTTATTGGCGGAGAAACTGCCGCATTTCCATTTCCCTTTTTCTGTCAGCACGTTTTCAAAAAAAGCTTTCATTGACATTATGGAATCTGAGGGATTAAAGTTTTGGTCATCATCAAAGGTCATCTTCATTCCTTTCAGATCCTGATTCGATTTCAGGTAATAGTTTCTGGATAAATAAAATTGATTATCGGTAACAGATGATGTATGAGTCGCAAGCTGACGGATGGTAATGCTTTCATTAGGAAATTTAGGATTAACCACTTTAAAATCCAGATACTGACCGATTGGGTCATCCAGCTTCAGTATCCCCATTTCCTGAGCTTTCAGTAATGCAATACCGACTAAGGTTTTTGACACAGAACCGATATTCTGAACAGTTTCTACGGTATATTTCTTATGAGCATCTACATCAGCAAATCCAAATCCTTTTTGGTATAAGCTCCCTTCAGCATCAACAATCGAAACCGCAAAACCATTGAACTTCCCTTTACTGTAAATTGAATCAATTTTCCCGGTCAAAGAACTTCCGGATTGATTAGTCTGCTGCGATGCTGAGCATGAAGCAAGGATATAAACTGAAACAAACAATAAAAATATTCTGGGCATAGTCTTTTTAAATAAGACCATTAAATTAAGGTTTTTGTTACATCTCACAGAAAATTATGCAGTTTGTTAGTAGAAGTTTACATGCACAACCAAAATACCACAATCATAAAAACTTTTTAAGATCAATATTCTTAGTCTAGGTGGCTTTCGAAAGGGCTGAGTTCAACTCATAATTATTAAGCACCAATTTTAAGATAAAATATACATAATCCTGCTCAAATAATGATTGGTTCTTCGCTTCTTTATTTATTTGAAAGGATTGTAAATCTTTAGTTAACTGCTCATAGATAATTAAGTCGTCACCAATCACACGTATTCGCGAGTTGCCATCAATTTTCTTGATGAGTTGATCATTCAGGGTTCGTACTTTTACAAAGACTTCAATTAATTTAGGATTAAGATTCATGCGTCCAGTATATCTCTCAATAATGTTGATTTTAAATGATTCAAATGTAATAGTATTAAATAGGAGTTTTGAAGAAGGATCCTGAATGTTGATTTCTAGTTTGTAATTCATGAATTTGATGTTGTTATTCTAACTTAGAATTTAAGCGCTTAAATTTATAAAAGAATTTTTTTTACCAGTATGTTTAAGAACATAGTTTCTGACATAAAATAATTTGGAGTTAAATATTTTATGTCAACAGATCTTAAATATCGTCCTCAATTCGTGCTTACGGTCATAAAGACAGATAACATACATGGTATTTTTGAGTATTATTATGATTCACAAATCTTTAAGATTATCAATCACAAAAAATGGCTAGTTATGATTATTGATGAAAAGCTACTCATAGCTGGTAAACTGAATTAATCACTCTTTCAAAAGATGGTGATCTGTTCAGTGGAGATATTCCTAAGAATCATTTTTCATGTAAAAAGTGGATGCTTAAAAGTCATCAATGATAGAGAAGAAATAGTCAATTTATTCATGACTTTTTTAATACTGGAAACTCAGAAGGTGAAACCTTTTACATACTGAAAATCGTTATAACTTAACTGTAATTGCACTTTATTTCACGTAGTGTTTATGTATTGCCGAGGGAAACATTCTACAAATTCCTCTTAAATTCCTCAAACATACATTCCAGACTCATTCATCCTATTTCTGACAGCAACAGCTACAGGATGACGTTAATAAATCAGATAGCGTGTAGTCAACCACGTAAAAAATAATCGCAGTAATTGATGACTTTAAGATGTTGAAAAATCATCGAAAAAAAGCGATACGAGGTTCCATCAACAACAGTATTGGGGCTGCTTGTTGGGACTGCTAAATGCAAGGTAAAACGATGGGATTTGAAAAGAATAGTTAAAATTAGTGATGGGAAATTGTCATTTGGTCATCAAGTAGCATATTTGCGGCATTGTTTCAGATGATGCCAACAGAGAGTTCAGCCGATACTCCCCGATCAATGAATTTGTTGACGCAATCATTTACACTTAGAGCAAATCTAGGTTTGCTCCCTTTCTCAATATAAACTCAAATAATAACAGGAAAACAAAACTTTATTTAAAGCAGCATCTCAAATAAGTCTTCTATTTACACGATTAGAAAAACATTCGATACGACGTGATTAAAGCCCTGTCGGCTTGTGTGCCATGTCATAAATTACGTAGTCAAAGTTTCGATGATGAATCGCTTTCACTACGGATATCGATCATTATACAGTTAAGAAATTCATTAAAATCCTCTCCTTCAAAAATTCTTTTCAGTAAATGGAACAGATGAGTTGGTAAAGTCTTTTGAACATATTTCATAAGAAGAATAAGCCTAGCGGAACTTTAACTTTCCTTGATTTTTTATAAAGTAATAATTAATTTCTAAACACTATATGACTATCCTCATAGTAATGCAATTTACTGTATTGTAGCTTTATAAATCATTCTTGCAAACAGTAATCACCTCACATATAAAGAATATGAATACTATAAAAAATCTCAATTTGACATTAAAGATTTGGAGACAGAAAAATAACCGTTCAAAAGGTTCGTTTGAGATCTACAAAATTTCCGACGTTTCAACAGATTCCTCTTTTCTTGAAATGCTCGATCAACTAAATGCCAATCTTATTGAGCAAAATTTAGAACCGGTATCTTTCGATCATGACTGCAGGGAAGGCATTTGTGGAATGTGCTCTTTATATATCAATGGAAGAGCTCATGGACCCGATACGGGAATTGCGACTTGCCAACTTCATATGAGAATGTTTCATGATGGGCAAACCATCGTTATAGAACCTTTTCGCAGTAAGGCTTTTCCGGTAATTAAGGATCTTATAGTAGATAGGAGCTCATTTGACAGAATTATGGCAGCTGGAGGTTTTATTTCAGTGAATACTTCGGGTAATACATTGGATGCTAACTCAATTTTGGTTGACAAGGATGATGCAGACAAAGCTATGGATGCTGCGGCATGCATCAGCTGTGGAGCTTGTGTTGCGTGTTGCCCAAATGGTGCGGCCATGCTTTTTGTAGGAGCCAAGGTTTCTCATCTTGCATTATTACCGCAAGGGCGTGTAGAAGCCAAAAGACGTGTTCTAAATATGGTTAAGGCCATGGATGATGAAGGATTTGGAAACTGCTCTGTAATTGGGGCTTGCGAGGTTGAATGCCCAAAGCATATTTCGTTAGATAATATTGCAAGAATGAACCGGGAATATATGTCCGCTTGGTTGGATAAATAGATTAATAATTTTGGGCTCTGCTGCTATTGATTAACATATATATATTTCATACCATTTCAGAATATGTATTTAAATATTTAGGGAAATTCACTGAGAGCAGAATCAGGAAATTTAGAATCAATACAAGGGCTTTCAGAAGATCATCCGAAAGTATTTTTTACAGGACGTCTTGGTACTTACAAATACTTAACATCGATCAGGTATTGGCGCAGTTATTTGCGCTTTTCAGAAAGTTAAAAAGTAGGGAAGAGTATGTTCATGAATGATTTCCAGCTTTAAATAAAAACCTTTCAAAAGTTTGCTGGCGGGTGTATTTGAATATGCAGAAAGGATTATGATCACTCAAACGATTGCAATTATAACGTTTCACACTGAGAAACATCGCAAAATAATACGAAACTGTTAAATTGAGATCCTTGACGGAGTTCGGTTGGTATTGAATGGGAACAAGAGTGTCTGCAATCGACAATGAATTTCATGTGTAACTGGGTACAATCAATGTTATAAAAAACAACAGTTATTTTGTATGTTATCAAATAAAGCCTTCTTTTTAGAAGGCTTTATTTGATAAGCTTGTAGATCAAATTGACTATTCGTGATCTATTTTTTTAAGATCAGACATTGCAGGTCCATTCAATAGAGTGCCGTCAATGCAGAAACGAGAACCGTGGCAAGGACAGTCCCATGTAACTTCTGAAGGATTCCAGACAACATTACAGCCTGTATGCGGACAGACAGGGCTCAATAAATGAAGTTCAGATTTCATATCTCTATATGCTGCAATAGTACTACCGTCGTGCTTTATTATTTTACCTTCCCCCGCAGCGATTTTATCTAAATCTTTTATTTTTTCTGCTGAAAATTTATCTTTTACAAAGTGAGTGGTTGCATTAATTACTTCCGAAATTACATTTCTCGCACTGGCTATAGGCTTAACCCTTCCTGGCGACAGTAAATCTGAAAGCGGAGTTGTTTTACCTTCCATTAAATCGGGTATAATCAGTGCGGCCATAGATCCGAATGTCATTCCATTGCCATTATAACCTGTTGATATATAAATATTATTTTCTCCTGGCATCTGTCCTATATAGGCTAAACCATCTGCCGGCACATAGTACTGAGAAGACCATTTTGCAACAATATTTTTATATTTAAAATGTTCATCCAAATATGCCGTTAAATCAGTAAAATGTTGTTCAGTGTCCTCTTCACCACCAGTCATATGGTCATACCCTCCCACAATAATATAGTAGTCGTCATTTGATTTATGATATCTAACGTAGTGATAGGGATCATACAAATCTGCACTTTGCGCCAGATGCATCACCGGATTGTCTAATTTTGCTGTCAACGCATAACTTCTGTAAGGTGCCAATAAAACACTGAAACGGTTATTACCGGGTGGGATATGAGTTGCCCATACTAAATTATCAGCAAAAAAATAAGTTTCACCATCCGTAAGCACTTTTACTTTCCCTTCTTTATTTTCAAAATTCATCACCTGAGTTTCAGTTACGATAGCTCCACCTTCTTTTTCAAATTCTTTGATGAGTTTGTTGATGTATCTTAACGGATGAAACTGGGCCTGTCCTTTAATTTCAATTGCATTTTCAAACGGAAGAGAAAAAGGAATGGTATGAACTTTTACTGTTTCAATACCAACTTTCTGATGAGAATTGAAAATTTTCTCAAGTTGATCATTTTGTTTTTCTTCAGCACTGAAAAGAAATGAACTGCATTCATTGTACTCACAGGAAATGTGATACTTAATGATATTTGATTTTATATATTTTATGGTGTCCTTTGCTGCGCTGGCAAGAGTTTTGGCTCCAAATTCACCAAAATCTGAGATGACTTCATCATATGATGAATCAAAAAAGTTATTAATATGCGCTGTAGTTCCACCTGTGGTTCCAAAGCCTACATTTGCTTTTTCTATAATAAGACATTTTTGTCCTCTGTTTTGTAGTTCCTTTGCTAAGGTAACTCCTGTAATTCCGGCGCCAACAATGATGGTGTCAAAATGTTGGTGAGAAAATTCCAATTCTTTTTTGGATTGATTGTGTGCAGCGGCTGTAGTCGCTTGCCAAAAACTTGTTGTATTTCCGTCTCGGTTCATAGTGATTATTTTTGTGATTAGAGTGTAGTATGTCTGTTAAGAAGAATATGATTGAATACCGTTCCAGCTAAAAAAGACATCGAAATGCAATTTTAATTATATGCAACAGTATAATTACTTTGTACTGATCAAGAATTGTTCCCGGACTTACCAATTACCGTATGAGAAGTCTATATAATATCTTGAGTTTTGCTGACACAGTTAAGATTCCTGAACAAACCCATCAGAGACAGCTGCGCATTATTTACCTATGACGAATTAAAATTAAAATAGTTTTGACTGTATGGATATGACCTAAATCATAATGTACTTTCATGTACAGTGATAGCTTTTTTCGGTGCGGGCACAGTCTGGTCGATGGCGATAAAAAGTGTTATTTTACACAATGCTAAAAGTTATTGTAATCAATACTCAGCAGTACCGGTCAGATCAAATATCAAAATTGATGAGCTATGAAACGGTCCTTTGGGAAATGCAGAATAGACCGTTGAACAAATTCGTGATATGACAAATGGGCGTGGTGCAGATGGCTGTAATGATGCGGGGGATTTGAACCCGATACAGATCTGATTTACCGAGCCAAAGCGGTTATTAATTTTTGAAAAAGATTCGGTAAAAGTTTTAGAAGCGTGTATGAGCGGTGCCAAAAGAGGTGGTTCATTTCAATTTTGGATGTATGTCCCATGGGGATGATAACTTCAGAGTGGGAAAATTGTTTGATAAGGGCTTAACAATAAAAGCCGGGTTAAGTATCCGTTCACCCGATTAATAACAAACTTCTGAATTATTTTGAAACCGGAAGTTAAGCTTGATGATATCATTACCCATCGTCTCGCATTGTATAATGTGGCTATAGGATATGAAATATCCCATACAAGGGAAGACGGTTGTGTTAAAGCAGTACCTGATTCCTGGAGGCATTGTAATAGCTTTAAATATAGCACTTACCTGAACATTATTAAAAAAGTTAAGTCAGTAAAAATAGATCGAATGTGTCTAAAATACCAAAATTGAGAAATGATCCTAGGGTTTAGCCTGTTCTCTGCAAATAACAGATGTGCATAAACTTACTAAAATTGCTGTATAAACGTGGTATGAGTGATTCATCGTTTTTTGAACACAGTAAAAATTTTGTATTATTCATCAGAAAAAGTGAGAAAATGTGGTATCAAGAAGATTGTTCAGGTATCTTATTTGTATTCAGAATCTATCATAAACCCAAATCACTTAGATTATGAAAACATCAGAAAACAAAAACACAGCAGGAAAGGTGAAAGCAAAATCTTCAGCAGCCGAAGGACTGAGAGAACTTTTTATTGATGAACTAAAGGATATCATCTACGCGGAAAGAGCTCTACTGAAAGCATTGCCGAAGATGGCTAAAAATGCTACAGAACCAAAATTGATTGCCGCGATTGAAGAACATGTTGTAGTTACTGAAGGCCAGGTACAGAGACTAGAGAAAATTTTTGAGATTCTGGGAGAATCGAACCGTGGAAAAAAATGTGACGCAATGGAAGGACTTATTAAAGAGGGCGAAAGCATTTTGGAAGATACAGAGGCTGGTCCTGTTAGAGATGCCGGAATTATTTCCGCATCTCAGAAAATTGAACATTATGAAATTGCATCCTACGGAACTTTATCCGCTTTTGCAAAGACTCTTGGTGAAAATGAAGTGGCCGCATTGCTAGCGGAGACTCTGGCAGAAGAAAAAGAAGCCGACGCACTGCTGAGCGATTCCGCATACAATTCGATTAATTTCGAAGCATCTAATGAAGACCAGTGAGTAAATAAGTAAAAATCAGACTGCTACCTCCAGTCTGATTTTTATAATCATAATTTACACAAAATATTTTTCACTACTTAAATATTCATCGGCTAATTTCTGGTTGACCATCACGTCCGCAAGATTTACGGTGTAAACTGCTTTCGCTATAGAGCGCATAGCCGGAGAATTATCACCGCAACCGTAAATTCACGGTACAGTTGTCTGCTCATGGTGATCAATCTTTATCAAACATTTTTGGGTAAAATGTAACTGAAAATGATCCAATAGTTCAGAACATTGTTGTTGACAGTCGATATCATCATATATTCTGATCCTGAGCTCTGGTTTTGTTCTTCTGCTTTTAGGAAACTTGTAAGGATGTTTGAGAAATTAATCCAAATATCACATACCACATAAGCATGTGTAAGGAAAATTACTGATTAGATTGAAAATTTATTTGTGAACTTATGATCGTAGGGGAAGTTATAAAATCGGTGAATTATGCAATAAATACTGGAGATTGTATCATTGCAATTTCAGTATGACTACAAGCATATTTCTCTTCAGGTAGATTTTATAAATTTATGACTCTTTAATGTCAATGATGAATCATCTTGCTTAAGTTATGCCAGAGATTACATTACTTTAAAATACACCAGTCACAAAAATAATTATATGTTTATTAAAGAAGAACTTTTACATAGTCTTGGAGCCATAGAAGAAGATTATAATCCTGGTGATTATATCTTCCGTGAAAATGGCAGTCCACAGTTTTACTTTCAGATAATAACGGGCGAAGTTAAGCTGAACACCTATAATAGTGATGGTAAAGAATTCATTCAAAATATCCTGACATGTAAAAATGCAATTGGCGAATCAACGCTTTTTACCGAAAAGCCTTATCCTATGAATGCAATTGCAATGAGTCGATGTACAATTATCAAAGTTAATAAAACTTCTATGCTCGCGTTCTTAGCACAAAACCCTGAAATCTATTATAATATTTGTAAATCTATTGCCGAGAAACTTAACCATAAGTTCGCTCTCATGCAAAAGATCTCAAGTCCCAGGGCTGAAGAAAGATTGAAAGAGGTGATAGAGCAACTAAAAAAGGAACAACATAGCAACCCACAACCATACACATTTGAAGTTCCCTTCACAAGGCAGCAATTAGCCGCTTTGACAGGACTCTGTTTAGAGACAACGATCAGAACCATAAAAAAAATGGAACGGGCAAAAATACTTTGTATCAAAAATCGTAAAATAATGATTTAATTATTAAATCGATTTATCAGTGGAGTTGTTAAGTACGAGATAGTAAACCTAAGCAGGGCTTATTTAGTAAATTTTAACAAGAAAGATCCTTCTGATACAAAATACATTACACCCTATCAATCTGCAGCGACAGAAGAAAAAGCTGGTGGATTACATTACATAATTATACCCATTGTTACGGGCCCGATGTATGGTTTTGAGCAGAAGTTTCTCACAAAAAAAAGCCAGAACAATTTTATTGTTCTGGTTGATATTCAGAATTCCGGCTACTGCCCTTTCAAATTAGTTGTTCAATCTTTTCTGGTCAGTTTTTGAAATAATGATGAATCTTTTCTACATAACTGATTCCTAATACGGGCTGAATAATTATGGTTGTCCGCTTCCGCCTGCGGAACCGTAGATCTGCCCACTTGCAAAACTGCCATCATTATCTGCAAGCTGTACAAAAATAGATGCAAGTTCAGCCGGCTGTCCCGGCCTTCCAAGAGGGGTGTCGCTACCAAATTTTTCGATATTTTCCTGTGTTTGTCCACCACTGACTTCCAAAGCGGTCCATACCGGTCCGGGTGCTACACCATTCACACGAATTCCTTTTGGACCCAGTTGTTTTGCTAATGATTTCACATAACTTGTTGTTGCTGCTTTAGTCTGCGCATAATCATATAAATCCGCTGAGGGATCGTACGCCTGGACAGATGATAATCCTATTATAGAAGAGCCAGGCGCAAGATGAGGTAGCGCGGCCTTCGTCAGCCAGAATGGAGCGTAGATATTTGTTTTCATAGTGCGGTCAAATTCTTCAGTAGTAATATCTAAAATAGATTCGTGAGTTTTTTGATGTCCTGCATTGTTGACAAGTATGTCTATACCTCCTAATTGCTTAACGGCTTCCTGAATTAAGTGTTGACAAAATAATTCATCACGCAAATCTCCCGGTATAGCGACTGCCTTTCGTCCTGCTGCCTCAATAAGTTTTACAACTTCCTGAGCATCTGATTCCTCCTCAGGTAAATAATTAATCGCTACGTCCGCACCCTCTCTTGCATAAGCAATTGCAGCAGCTCTTCCTATTCCTGAATCTCCGCCGGTAATTAAAGCTCTCCTTCCATTGAGTCTGTTTGATCCTTTATAGGAATTTTCACCATGATCAGGAATCGGATTCATCTTACTAACCAATCCAGGGAAAGGCTGAAATTGTCGTTCAAACGGCGGTTTTGGATGTTTCGTTGTTGGATCCTCAAGTTCTGAATAAACACTTTGTCTTTTAGGCTGTAATTGTTCATTAGTTTCGTTCTCCATTTTATAAATATTTATTGGTAATGTATAGTATTAAGTGAATCGTTTTTCATCAGCCGTTTCTATATTCCTCTATCTTTTGAAATTGTTTGTAAGAAACTTTTAGACTGTGGAGATGTTCTGTAATTAAATCAACACTCTCTGGCAGAAGCTTGCCGCTTTCTAAAGCATTCTGATATGCCTCCACCGCTGCTTTTTCACCAAAAACGACATTGGCTAATGTTGAATCCTCGATGTTGCCTATAGTAAAAGAATTCTTGATGTCAATCCAAGTTCTGTGAATTGATCCCGCCATAGAGGTTGAATCATCGGCCTCGCCGCCAAGCTCTTTAATTTGATTAATGAGCTCATTTTTCATCATTTTTGATTGTGAAATCATGCGATCGTATTCGGCTTTAATGTCAGGATATTTTTCCCAAACTTTTCCTTCTACTTTTTCAAACCCTTCGATCCGGTCATTGGTGATGTGAAGCAATTCGTTGAGCACAGATACTGTTATTTTATTTTCCATAATATATTTGTATTGGTGTAAAATCATGGCACAATAATTATGCCTAGGCGTTATATTACCATACGAAAAAAATGTTTTTAAAAGTTCTTTAAACCGGTTTAGTGACTGTTTTTGTGTATTTTTCACACTTCACTCTTATCCGTTGAGGAATATCAACATGGAAGTCAATATTGCTACGGTCTTATAATGTTTTGGGTGATTCTGCCTTAATTTTTTCTGACCCATACACAAACGGATCCAGGGTTAACTTTGAAAATCCCTATACCCTCATTATCCAAAGTAATTTCGTCGTGTCGATGTTGCAGGAAGTCGTAAAGCACTACTTGTGCACATCGTTTACCTAAATTGATTTCTTTATGTCCTTCGAAGCTATTAGAAATAATAACTACGCAGCCCTGATGTTTTTCATTTCCCGCTCTTGTAAATGCAATGCAGTTTGGATGGTTAAAGTAATTGATCTGTCGGCCATATGCAAACAGTCTTCTTGCGTCCATTAATTTTGATAAAATTTTGACTTTCGGTAGTTTTATATTTATTTCAGTACCATCTCTTATATCGCTGTATTCTGCTCCGAAAAGATCTGGGTAAAATACACAGGGGTAAGATTTTTCACTAAGCAGAATAATTGAGTAGGCAATAGGTTTGAACCAGTCTCTGACGGCAGATTGCAATGCCTGAAGGGGTTGAGTATCGTGATTATCAACAAAAGAAACTGAATAAGCAGGCATTCTTTCTGAAAAACTTCCCTTAAAAAGATTTTGGAGGTCGTAATCTCTTCCTTCTTCAGACGCTCTAAAAAAGTTATAATGTAACGGCACATCAAAACAGGAAATATCTAAATTCATTTCCCTGCAGAAATTTTCGATTTTCTCTGCATCATCTTTCCAGAATTCGCCCAGTATATAATAATCCGGATTGATTTCTGTTTTGATATACGTAATCCATTCTTTTAGAAAATTTGACGAGACATGTTTCAGAGCATCCAGCCTCATTCCGTCAATACTAGTTGTTCCAGCATACCATTTTATCCAATGTTTCATTTCTTCAACGACATATGGGTTTCGATATTCTATATTGGCACCCATCAGAAAATCATAATTTCCAAATTGATGACTTACCGAATCATCCCACTCGCATCCATATTCGTTTTCTATTTTGAAAATTCCTTTCAGATCTTTTCCATCTTTTTCTCCGTAATCAATACCGCTAAAACAGTGGTGATCCCATATAAAATCCGAATACTTACCTTCCCGGCCGGGAAAGGTAAATTTGGTCACTGCCGATACTTCAAATGATTCACTGATAATTTCTGTCCGGTCTTCATTATTGACCTGATGTACACTCATTCTTTCTTCCACATCTGCGCCCATTCGGTGATTTAAAACAAGATCTGCATAAACAGCCAACCCAGCCTCTTGGGCTTTTCTTATAGCATTTAAATATTCTTCTTTTGTCCCATATCGTGTGGGAATCCCTCCCTTTTGATTAAATTCACCCAAGTCGTAAGGATCATATACATCATATCCCCGGCCTTCCAACCCCGAACTACATTTTGTTGCGGGAGGTAGCCATACAGCTGTAAATCCTAAATCTTTTAAATAGACCACTTTTTCTGAAAATTCATTCCAAAGATTTCCAGGATGATACCAATGAAAATATTGTATAATCACTCCATTCATAAGGGCCCTTACCCGTTAACAATCAGACCTCCGTTTGGATGCAGAATCTGCCCGGTAATTTGGGCAGCTGCATCTGTAGCCAGAAAAAGATAACTGGAAGCAATTTCTTCTGCCGTAGCATTTCTTTCTAATGGCGGTTTACTTTCATCGTCTTTTTCTTCACCAAACGTTTTCTCAGTGAGTGGTGTAGCCACCGGACCAGGAGCAACTGCATTTACACGGATTCCTTTGGGCTTTGCCTGCAGAGCCAGCGAGCGCGTAAATGAGACAATAGCTCCTTTTGTGGCAGAATAATCTAGGAGCTCTTCGTGCCCCTGATAAGCAACGGCAGAAGTTGTATTAATAATCGAGCCTCCCTGTTTCAAAAATGGAAATGCTGCCTTAGTCAGTAAGATCATACCTATAATATTCGAGTCAAATGTTTTCCTGATATTTTTCTCTTCGAGTTCTGCGATGCTCTGAGCCGGAATTTGTGTTCCGGCATTATTTACAACAATATCAATTCCCCCAAACTCAGAAACTGTCTTGGAAACTACTTCTTTACAAAAATCATTATCATTGATATCCCCGCCAAAAGCCAGTGTGTGTACCCCAAATTTTTGCAGTTCTTCAACAGTTTTTTCATGATCTTTATTATCATCATCTTTATCCTTATAGTAAATAAAAGAAATATGGGCTTCCTCCTGAGCGAAAAGCAAGGCAATCGCTTTACCTATTCCGCTGTCTGCACCAGTAATGAGTACAGACTTATTTTTTAGCTGTGGGTTTTTCATAATGATATTTTTTGAATGAATAATATTTAATTTTATTAAAGTGTTGTATTTTTTTTATCGATTTGGTTTTTTAAACATTTAAGTATAAATTCAGTATAATAAAGCTGTGCTTCTAAAGTCTTGGTTTCCGGGTGCAGATCGAGTTTTTCTGTTTGAAGAATTTTCTCGTTGTGCGATATAGAAAAGAAAGCAAATAGGTTCATATCAGATTCAGGAACACGGCTCGCATATCCCGTAACAGCCACTGACCATTGGGTTTGAAACATCTTTGCACAATTCAGTGCCATGGTTTCTGCAATATGGGCGGATACACAGTCGAACTCCTGTGCTTCATTTTCATCAACATTGAGATGCAGTACTTTTTGTTTTAATGTGTACACGGTAATACCTCCCTGATAAAAGTCAGATGCGTCTATTGCCTGAGAAAATGAAAACTGCAATAAACCTGAGCTTACGCTTTCAGCAACTGAGACAGTTTCATGATTGACTTTGAATAATATGCCTATCTCATTAACCAATTTTTCAAGATCGATCATTAGATTTTTGTAACTCTCTGCTGATAATTGTTCAGTGTTATAATGTGAAAATTCTGTCATCTTCTAGGATTTTGTAGTGATAAGACTTTGAAATAATTTTTCATCAATCAAACGAATATTGCCAGTGTTTCTTCTACAGTCCAGATAATCTTCTCATAACAACGGTGTAGTATCCGGCTTTTGTGTCGTATCTTCAATATCGCAAGGCGATTGACGTTTCATCGCTATGCGCAGTCAACCGGTTCAATTTTATCTGTGTCGATTTTGAATCTTTATGCAATATTTCTGAATGAGAATTATGCTTTTAAAAAAGCTTTTTTTCATGTTAATCGTGATTTGGTAGGTTGTTTTACTGCAGCTATTAGTAGTACAGCTACTATTTTATGAAATAACAATTTTAAATTATGTTAAAATATGATCTAAATCAATAACAGTATGAAAAACCGATCCTACATGGCGAGCATCTGAAATAAACTGCTTATTTAAAGCCTTCAGTCTTGAAACATTCATGAAGCCATTGATCATATCAGTCGTCATACTTCCAACCTATTTTGGCTTTGGATGTAGGCCTTTTTAAAAAACCTGATCTTAATTTTTTCTGGTTTCCACAACATGATCTGCAGGTAACGATGATAGATATTTGCTACACTCTATATAGCCGAAATTTTAAGAAACTGCAGACTATAACAGCAGAAGAAGGTTAGTGGTATCTTTTAGTGAACTTTCATCACATTATCTCCTGACTGATACACACCCAATAGCAATTTTAATAGGACATTCTGTTAGCTGATATATTCACATTTAAATTGGCAGTATTAGTAAAGAATTACAATACATACTATTATCACATTTAATTTCATAAATACAGTCTATATGACTTTCGTCATAATATACGGTCGTAGTATGTATTAAATTTGATAATACCAAAATCAAATTATTATGAAAAATGTTAAGACTTCAGCAAAGGTGTTGTCTCCATTTCCAGTATGGATGAGTATGGAATTAAGAACTCAATTGTGCACCGTTACAATTTTTCCGTCGTAATTTTTTATATTTTTTTGTGAATTCATTTGTCTTTTAGAAATTGTTCGATTGACAGTGATCAAATGCATTGGTATAATGTATATATTCTCTCACATTTAGACCTTGAGTTTTTTTTGGCTCAGGTTATCATTTATGTCTGACGATAAACAGCGGAACTTCAATACTAGTCACGAATTTTCGCACTCACTCTATATTAATATTTAAAAAATTCAGTTATGAACAACAGAAATTCAAACAATGGCCGCTCAGGGAACAGTTTTTCACACAACAGATCTCTACTTGAAGAAATTTATCAGTTAGGGTATGACCACGGTTTTACCGACGCCACCGAAGATGAGGAATACGACGCCGATTTCTCAGATTATGAAGATTATTATGAAGAAGATTATGACGATGATGATGATGACAATGACGACGAAGATTATGATGATGAGAACTATGAACATGATGACTATTATGACAGCTACGATGATGATGATGATGATGATGAT
>NZ_LMQH01000011.1:542495-682913 GCF_001424105.1 Chryseobacterium sp. Leaf394
GGAAACCAGGACAGAGATAGCCAGGGAAGATTCAGCTCTGATGGCAAAAGTTCAAGAAGATCCAATTCAGGTTCGGGCCGTGGAAGATCGAACGGTGGAAATTCCGGCAATAGTTCAAGAGGTGGAAATTCTAATTCAGGACGTGGAAATTCAGGAAACTCAGGCAGAGGTTCAAATTCAGGTTCAGGGAGACAGGGGTTTGCATCGATGAGTAAAGAAGAGAGAACAAGAATTGCACGAATGGGAGGTCAGGCATCCGGAGGCGGAAGAGGTTCAAATAGCGGAGGAGACAGAAATGGAAGATCAAACAATGCAAATTCTGGAAGCAGCTCAAGAGGTGGAAACTCCGGTTCAGGACGTGGAAATTCGGGAAATTCAGGAAGAGGCTCAAACTCAGGTTCCGGAGGACAGGGTTTTGCCTCACTGAGTAAAGAAGAAAGAACAAGAATTGCAAGAATGGGAGGTAAGTCTTCTCACAGTGGTGGAAGAAATTCAAACTCGGGATCAGGAAAATCAGGATTTGGAGGAAGAAAAAATTCGTAATTTTCTCAAATTGGCCCTGTCAAAACAAAAGAGTCAGTTTTAACCCTATAAATAATATATTATGCCAGCTAAAACAAATAATAAAACAAATCCAAGCAGCACCGTTGGTCCGTCTGCACAGGCATCAGAAACTCAAACGAGTACAGAAAAAGATTCAAAACCTACCGGGGCTGTACAATCCCCAATGAAAGCAGATACTCAGACAGTTGGAAAAAGTGAGATGAAAAATGCACCTCTCCATAAATTCTTTGTAGATTCTCTTAAAGATATCTACTATGCCGAAGAAGCAATTGTAGATGCATTAGAGAAAATGCAGGAAGCAGCAACAACCGAAGAACTGAAAGATGCTTTCGAAGATCATCAGCTTCAGACCAAAAAGCATATCAGCAGACTTGAAAAAGTTTTCAAATCGATCGATGAAAAACCCGAAAAGAAAAAATGTGATGCTATTGAAGGAATCATAAAAGAAGGTGAAGAAATCATCAAATCTACTGAAGAAGGATCTATGACCAGAGATGCAGCCCTTATTATTGCTGCACAAAAGGTTGAGCATTATGAAATTGCATCCTACGGCGGGCTGGTTCAGCTTGCCATTACGATGGGACATGATAAAGCTGCGGATCTTCTGGAAAGAACGCTTCAGGAAGAGGAAGATACGGACTACAATCTTACAGAAATTGCCGAAACTTACATCAATTTTGAGGCAGAGCAGGAAGATTAATTTTTTTTAGCCATGCGGTGCATTGCCGTGTGGCTTTTTTTTAAATCTTTAACAAATATATAAAAATGGAAAACGAAGACAAATTTGCTTTGATCACCGGTGCCAGCAGCGGTATTGGAAATGAACTTGCAAAACTCTGTGCTAAAGAAGGTTATAACCTTGTGATAGTTGGAAGAAATATGGATACATTACAGACAAAGGCTGAAGAGCTGAAAAGTTTAGGTGTGAAAGTGATTCCTTTTGCAAAAAATCTGTTTAATGCAGATGATGTATATTCTCTGTACGCAGATCTCAAACAAAACAATATAAGTCCTGAAATTCTTATTAACGATGCAGGCCAGGGACTTTACGGTAAATTTCAGGATACAGAAATTCACCGTGAGATTGATATGGTGAATCTCAATATCACAGCGGTTCTTATTCTTACTAAAATGTTCCTGAAAGACAGGATCCCTCAAAACTCTGGCAAAATTCTTAATCTGGCTTCTATCGCAAGCAAGGCTCCGGGTCCTTGGCATTCAGTTTATCATGGAACAAAAGCTTTTATTCTTTCATGGTCAGAAGCCGTCCGTGAAGAACTGAAAGATACAGGAATTTCTGTCACTGCACTTCTTCCCGGACCCACCGACACTGATTTTTTTAATAAAGCCGACATGAACAGAAGCAGGATTATGGAGGACAGAGAGAGTTTTTCAACAGCTGAAGAAGTCGCCGAAGATGGTTTTAAGGCGATGATGAATGGAGATGATAAGGTAATTTCAGGATTAAAAAACAAACTGACCGTGGCCATGTCTAACATTTCACCTGACGATTTAGCTGCACACCGTATGAATGAGATGCAGAAACCAAGTAACGAGGCTTAACAAATAAATTCAATAAATAATTTAAGGATGAACAGAGACGGAGCGAGAAAAAGTGCATGGCAGGACGAGATCAGAAAATTTCAATCCGAAGAACATGAAAGGGAAAATACATTCGACGTTGTGATTGTCGGAGGTGGAATTACAGGAATTACAACTGCTTTACAGTTACAGAAGCAAGGCAGTAAATGTCTTTTAATTGAAGCTTCCAATCTTGCTTTTGGAACTACGGGCGGCACGAGTGCACATCTCAATACTTTCTTTGATACGACTTTTGATGAAGCAATCAGCAAATACGGCCAAGAAAATGCCGAAGTTTATGCACAGGCTGGCTATGAGGCAATCGATATAATTAAAAATAATATTTCAGAATACGGAATTGACTGCGATTTCGCTTGGAAAAATGGTTTTTTAATCGCGTTAGATGACAAACAGAACAGCAAACTCGAAAAAATGATTGAAGGTGCACGGAAGGTGGGGATCGATATGGCTTTTTGTGAAGATATTGATTTTCCTGTTCCTCGTGTGAGTGTAGCAAAAATCTCCGGACAGGGGCAGTTTCATCCGGTAAAATACATCAACGGACTTGCAGAAGCGTACCAGAATTTGGATGGAGTAATTCTTGAGGATTGTATCTATCTTGATCATCTGGAAGAAAGTGTAGGAATAGAAATTAAAACTTCAAAAGGTTCTTTCAAAGCGGCTGATGTTGTTTTTGCAACTCATACTCCGCCGGGAGTAAATGTTCTGCATCTGATGGCCTCGCCATACAGAAGCTATATAATGGGATTTCAGATTGAAGATGAAAAGTATTGTGAAGATCTGATCTACGACCTTTCCGATCCGTACAGATATTATAAAACACAGACGGTTAATGGCCAGAAATTACTGATTGCCGGGGGTGAAGATCACAAAACCGGTCACGAAGAAGATACAGGAGTTTGTTTTTCAAATCTGGAGAACTACATCCGTTCACATTTCTCTCTTGGACCTGCAGTGTACAGCTGGTCAAGCCAGTATTACGAACCTGTGGACGGACTACCTTATATAGGAAAGCTTCCGGGAAGCAATGGCAATGTTTTCACAGCTACCGGATTCAGGGGTAATGGAATTGTTTTTGGAACGCTCAGTGCCCATATAATATCAGATCTCATTGCTGAAAAAGAAAATAAGTATGCAAAACTCTTTAATCCGGGCAGGATTCGTCCTGTAGAAGGATTTGGGAATTTTGTGAAAGAAAGTGCGTCAGCGCTCACAGATTTTGTGAAAGATAAACTTTTTACACAAAAAATAAGCAGTCTTGCCGAACTTAATGATGGTGAGGCCAAAGTCGTAAAATATAAAGGTGAATCCTATGCAATTTATAAAGAAAATGGTGGCAGGAACCATATTTTGAAAAGCACCTGCCCACATACCCGCTGCGAAGTACGCTGGAACGGTGCCGAAAAAAGTTGGGACTGCCCTTGCCACGGTTCACGGTTTGCCATTAATGGGAAATTACTTACCGGTCCGTCTACAGAGAGTTTACAACGAATTTTTATGAACGGGGAAGATGATAACGAGTAAAAAATAATACGGCATCTAATCCAATTTTGAATCTTAAATATTAACTATGAAACCTAAAAATATTCCGGGAGTTCCACAGCAATTAGGAGGGGGCTTTCATGATTCTGAAAGTGTCCGCAATATGAAGCCTGATGAAGATGTCGATGTACAGTTTCATCTTTTGAAGGAGAGATTTTTTGCTGTTAATTACTGGAAAAATTTTTGCCCAGGATCCACAGCTGATTTTAAACTGTGCAATTATAAAGGTGAAATAATTGAAAGGTTACCGCAGAAAGGAGATTATGTGCGGATCGATATACCCGGGCCGGGTGGAACTGTGGGCCGGTCATATGATTGGGTTGTCATCGATTGGATTGATTTTGGGTCCGACAACCGGATTTTGATACAATGCAGTCCGTCAAAAGATCCCAAATTTCCCGACAGCAAAAAAATTGCACATTTTTTTTCAGACAAATCCACTTCAACCTTTGTTATAGCCAAAGGCGCAGATTGTATTCTTGCAGGAGTATATGGAAGAAATGAATCTCCAAATCTTAATTCAGGCTTTGTGAACTGTATACGAAACCTTATTATTGCCGTAGGCGCATCTCTTGGCTTCTCCAAAATTCAGTGGAAATGTTTTGTCGAAGGAATGCTTGATTTCGAAAAATGAAAATTGCAAGAATATAAATTTAAAAAATAATTAGAGAGCCACTTGACAATCAGTCAAGGCTCAATCCAACACACATAAATGGCTTTTTGAGCATTACTTTTTAATCTATAATTAAATTTAATTGCTATAGTTAACCCCTGAGAGCGCTGTTCTCAGGAGTTTCTTTGTCTTACCTAAAGCTTACGCCCTTCCAGGTCCTCAGTTCAGCATAACTGATGAATAATACTTGATCTTCTAAAGATTGATCCGGTTTCAGTTGATTTAATTTCTCATTCATAAGCTTTATATTTTGCAAACCTAACTTTCTAAAATATAGTAAATACTCCCATATCAGTGCAGACTTATTTCAGTGAAAATCACAGACTTTATGTTTCAAACATTCATTTTTGCACGATATTAACAAGACTATCCATCACTTTTATAATCATCTGAAGAACTACATTTGTATAAGATCTAATCTCTGATAATTTTTTCCGAAGCATAGGTTCCATCCTGAAACTTAATTTTGAGAAAATAGATTCCTGACGCTAATGGAGATGTATCAATATTTTTCTCTTTGCTTTATCTGTGCAATAATAACGAGTTTCGCAGATATTATATAAATCTTTATGGAACACTATCCAAAAAAGAGATGCTTTTTAACGACATACCAAGTGCCGGACAGCACCCTAACAGAACAATGGATTTTAGTCCCGACAGGAAATTATACATATCTATCGACTTTTGAGTAATGATTGCAAGGGAAGTGACCGTGAGTGGCAACAATACTTAAGGTAGATTCCTTGACGTGGTAACGAAAGATCTTTGCATCAGGACTTCTAAATACGATTGGTTTCCACTGGCATCCGCCAACCAATGAATTTACCAAATAAATTGGAGAGTTGAAATGAGACAGTACGGCAAATGTCAGAAATTAGAACAATACACGGAATAATTTTATTATCATGGAAACTCCTGCAGATTAGGAGAGCAGGAGTTTTTTACTCAACTGATTAGAACTCAATTGAGTTTTAATTATCACCTAAATTCTAGGTAATTATTTCAACTAAAATAATGGAATTTAAAATCACTTATGAATATATATAATTGAACATCGATTAATAGAGAATTTTACGATTATGAATTCGCAGCAATTTTTCTCGTTCCATTTTTTTAATAGTTCGAATTGTGGTCTCCAAACATAGTCCTGCTCGTGAAGCCAGTTGCTGACGTGTGATAGGTACTTCATAGGTGAAAGGTGCCTGGTCTGTTTGATCCCTCTTCATCAGTTCAATAACTTCTTTTAACCTTTCAGAAGCATTATGACATGAAATCTTTTGCATCAAAACAAACTTGCGATATAATCTTTCAGATAATGATTTACAAACATTTTGATAAAGTAAAGGATTCTGATCTAAAAGTTTAAGAAATTTATGTTTGCACACTTTGATGATGGTACATTTTGATAGAGCTATGGCATTCATTGGATAAACTTTTTCTGCAAAAAGCATTGATTCTCCAAAAGCATCCATATCGGTTAAAATGTTTTGAATAAATTCCTTGCCTTCAATATTGTAATTGTTCAATTTTATTTCACCTGTAATAACTTGGTAATAAAATTGAGGGCTGCCGTTTTCACGAAAAATGTAATCTCCTGGATTATAATCTTCTTCTGTCGCTCCGATGGAGTGCAGAATTTCAATTTTGATAGACATATAATAATTTTTGTGGTTGGTTAATGAAAAATGTTGCCGTAATTATTCTGCTAGAAGATCATCAGTCCTGTACGACAATCGTAGCCAACTGTATAGAACCATTATTATTGGACACTAATTAATATCAGAATAATGGGCAGTGTGCCATATAAACGGAGTTTTGTCTCTTCTTAATATGTACAAGACATCTAGAGGGTGGAAAATTGCTTGTGCACCTTACTTAAATGGGGTCGGATTAGAATTATAATTAAATTTTTCAAAATAAAATTACAATAATAAGCTGCTAATATTTATGTTTTGAATCATGTTTTAAACGATATGCAAATTGAATACTAAGAATGCTTTTTTCAATTTAATAAAACTCGAATCGGAGTATTTGATTTTTTGAATCTTGTTACAACGATTTCATCAAGATAAGGCGGAGTTAATAATAAGACATTGTGTGACTATTGTCATAACCCAGCGTCCACGTTCTTCCTAAATTTGATACATTCTTACTCCACTTAGGAGGGTAGGATCGATAGCGTGGAAGCTATTTAATTTAGCTATCCAAACTTATTTTATAACATTTTAAAATTATGATTATGAAGATTTTTTATTTTTTTGCTGTACTATTTATATTTTGTACGATTAATTCTTGTCGTTGTGATCCATATTCAGAAGATGACAATCAAAATAAGGTACAATCAGATAACATAGAGAAATCAAAAATCTCCTTGAAGTCATCGGCTTTACTGATCAAACGATGATATTAAAAGTTAGAGGGAATTTCTTGTGAAGATAGTGCTAAGATTCATTTTCAGTGTAATTAAATGTAAAATTATATGAAGAAACATATTGTCGTCGTCGGTGGAGGCTTTGCCGGTATAAATTTAATCAGATCGTTGGGAAATCATCCCGATTTTCATGTAACTCTTGTCGATCAGAACAATTACCATTTCTTTCCGCCCCTAATTTATCAGGTAGCAACCTCTTTTATTCAGGCTTCTAACATTACATATCCTTTTAGAAAATATATTGCTAATTATGAAAATGTATTTTTTCATATGGGGAATATGATTCAGGTTCATCGAGAAGATAACTTTATAGAAACGGATACCGGAAATTTACATTTTGATTATCTTGTTATTGCCATGGGCACCGAAACGAATTTTTTTGGAATGGAAAACGTCAAACGATGTTCATTGCCTATGAAAAATATTGAAGAAGCCTTGTACCTACGAAATCATTTACTGCTGACTTTGGAAGAGGCTGCACGTAACAAAGATATACATCTTTCTGGAAAATTGCAGAATATCGTAATTGCTGGCGGTGGACCGACCGGAGTTGAACTTGCTGGTATGCTTGCGGAAATGGGTAGGTACATTGCCGAGAAAGAATACCCTGAGATTAAATTGAATCTGTCTCATATTTATCTAATTGATGCACTACCCACCTTGCTGTCTCCAATGAGTAAGAAAGCTCAGAAAACAGCCTACGATACTCTCACAAAGTTGGGAGTCAGGATTTTATTAAACGTATCCGTTAAAGACTTTATAAACAACGAAGTTATATTATCAAATGGGAAAACGATTGAGACCGAAACACTTATCTGGGCTTCGGGTGTCATCGGACGTGAAGTTCCGGGACTCCCCGATAGCAGTATCGGCAGAGGCCGGAGACTAAATGTTGATGCGTTCAATAAGGTGGAAGGAGTCGAAAATATTTTTGCTATAGGGGATATCTGCCTGCAGTTGAGTGACCACAACTTCCCAAAAGGCCATCCCCAGTTAGCACAAGTTGCCATTCAGCAGGCCAAAAATTTAGGGAGGAACTTCCTTAGAATCAACGAAAATAAACCCCTAAAGCAGTTTACGTATGATGATAAAGGAAGTATGGCTATCATTTCAAAGTTTAATGCGGTTGTCGACCTGCCTAAATTTTCTTTCAAGGGATTTTTTGCGTGGCTGACATGGTTATTTATTCACGTACTTCCCTTGGTATCATTCAGAAGTAAAATTCGGCTTGCGATTGATTGGTTTATTGTTTTTATAAACAATAATCCCTCTATTCGTTTGATTCTATATCCTAAAAAAGATACGAACAAAAAATAGTTCAGGAGAAATAGGGAGACTTTCTGCTTATTATCAAAACAGAATCTTCCGATTGTGAATCCGGAGTACATTTTCTTTTTCCATTTTTTTAATTGTCCTGATAGTGCTTTCCAAAGAAAGTCCGGTAAGTGATCCTAATTGCTGTCTTGTGAACGGAAGTTCAAATGTGAATGCTGAATGATAGGGCTGCTCAAGTTTCATCCGCCTCATCACCTCTTTGAGTCTTTCTGCAGCATTATGGCAGGAAATGGTTTTCATTAGAACGTGCTTTTTATACAGATGGTTGGACTATTACCTGCACACGTCTATGTAGAGTTCCGGATGAGAATCTAATAATTGAAGAAAGCTTGTTCGGGTAATTGTTAATATTGTACAATTGCTCATGGCGACGGCATTTAGAGGATAAGACTTTTCCAGAAAAAGCATGGATAATCTGAGAGCAGCTTCGGAATTGTGGATATTCTGGATAGATTCTTTTCCATCTGAGTTGTAATAGTTTAGTTTTACTTCACCGCTTATAACCTTATAATAGAATTATGCGCTTGTATTTTCGCGGAAAATATAATCGCCATTTTTGAAGTTTTCTTCGCTAGCTCCTGCGGAGTGAAGGAGGTTTTCTTTGATAGATATAGTGTTGATAGTTCAATTAAGAAAATTCCTAAGAGTAGCCTGTCAAAGAATCATCAGATTATTACGTAGATCGCAATGCGCTGTATGCTATTATATTTTTTTTGAATAGCAATCCGTTGTAGATAAATTAGGGAGAAGTAATAATATTGGAAATATATCTCTTTTAAAAGTTTGTATGAGATACTTCTGAAAGAATTCGAATATTTTCTGAATGGCAATATTCGAGACCTATGTGATTTAAATTAGGTATATCGAAAGTACCTTGATTACAGTTATAATGGTATAATTACAATCACACATCCTTCTTATTTTATTATTAAGGTCAAGCTTGCAGGTAAATACTATCGCGGTAATCCTATCAGTTATAAAATTTGCTTTATATTTTTATGGTACTATTTTAAGCATTTGTTATAAGGGTGAAATATTGTACAAAATATAATCTCCAAAATACTATATGATTTTTGTCATAAGAAGTAAGATATTAGCTTTCGTACGTTTAGTGTACCAAATTCATTTAATATGAAGCGTACTTTAACACTCATTCTTTGTCTGCCGATTAGTTGTACAAAATCCGAAGCCCAGTAATGTGATAAGGAAAATTCAAGACAAGCAGTTAAGGATCGGAAATCGTACACTATCAAAACAATTCTGGGAGATATCTGATAGATTAAATAGTCAATCTATCGAAAAGAGGAAAATGCACGATCCGGAGTATTCACTCGATTGAGTTATATGGTGTGACAATATATCCGTACATGTCAAATTTTGATCGTTGATCGGAGAAATCTGTACTAATATTATGCTAAAAGAGACGTTTTTAAAAACATTGAACGATGATGACTTGGTATCCATTCTCTAAGGTTATAATAAAAAGTTTCAGGAATGTTACAACGTGGTTAAAGCTGCATCAGTACCTGCTTGAAGTCCAAATGTATTAAATTTTTTGAGGATCATTGTTCACACGGTTAAGGTCGTTTTATTTGATATTTACATCAGCGACTGGTCAGTTATACTTGACATTATATCTATGTAATTTGAATTTTTAATAACTTTAAATAAATATTATGGATCGAAAATCTGATAAGAAAAACAAACCCACTGTCTGGATTGTTATTTTATTTTCATTAATACCGCTGACGGTAGCAATGTATTTTATTTTGCAAATGATTTTCCCGGGACTTTTTCAGTCTTTGCCTTCCGGGGAGATTCAGCCCGTACATCCGGAAAATTGAATTCAATAGACGATTCAGTTATGTAAAAGAGCGAAGCAATAATGTCTCGCTCTCTTTCTCAAAAACTATTCAAATTATGATATTGACAATAAACTTATCGTAACCATTTTCAGTCTGAACCTGTATCACCTAATACTGAATTACAAATGGAATTTTAGGGTCTCAATTAGTATCTCCGTCAAGCCTTCGTGTACTCAATGTTTTCCTTTGTATAAAATAAAAATTTCAGAACCTGATGGCATATGACTATCCTCATAGTCAGGCATCTTTTGTAACCGTAAATTTATATCAACACAAAATTCCAACCAATTACAAACTTCTTATGATTAATACCAAACAAAATTTAAATTTAACCTTGAAAATTTGGAGGCAGCAGAATAGCCGTTCCAAAGGTCGGTTTGAGATTTACAAATTATCCGATGTTTCTACAGAATCATCTTTTCTTGAAATGCTGACATGCTGAATGCTAATTTGATTGATCAGAATAAAGAACCCATTGCCTTCGACCATGATTGCAGGGAAGGCATTTGCGGAATGTGCTCGCTTTATATTAATGGCAGAGCTCATGGACCGGATACGGGCGTAGCAACCTGCCAGCTTCACATGAGGATGTTTCACGATGGACAGACTATTGTAATAGAACCATTCCGCAGCACAGCCTTTCCTGTTATTAAAGATTTGATTGTAGATCGCAGCTCATTTGACAGAAGTATGGCAGCGGGAGGTTTTATCTCGATCAATACTTCCGGAAATAACTTGGATGCTAATTCAATTCTTGTGGATAAGGAAGATGCAGATAAAGCAATGGATGCTGCAGCTTGTATCAGTTGCGGTGCTTGTGTTGCCTGCTGTCCCAATGGAGCTGCTATGTTATTTGTTGGTGCGAAGGTTTCTCACTTTGCATTACTGCCGCAAGGAAGGGTAGAGGCTAAACGCAGAGTCCTAAATATGGTCAAAGCAATGGACGATGAAGGATTTGGAAATTGTTCTGTGATTGGTGCCTGCGAAGTGGAATGCCCAAAACATATTTCACTAGACAATATAGCAAGGCTTAACCGTGAATATATGTCAGCGTGGCTGGATAAATAAATCTGGTTCACTTATCTTACATCGTAGATACTATATTACTACCACAATTTTTCTCGGTTTAGACATTGTTCTTGCTAAAATTCTATCGCAACTGTTGAAATTGATTACGTTGCAATATAAACTGTCACGTATTAAGAATTATTTAAGTATTATACTTGTGATGAAAGTCATAATATGTAAACATTATATATCTTAAATTGTTCATAATTTAAACCATATATTATGAAATTTTTATTGTGCTTTAGCCACTTATCGTGGAACTTTGTCTATCAAAGACCTCAGCATCTGATGACCCGTTTTTCAAAGCACTACCAGGTTTTTTATTTTGAAGAACCCAAGCATGGAGATTCTGACAAGTACATTATCAATGTTCAGGATGGTGTATATATTATAGAACTAATATTGTCAGAGTTTGGCGAGCAGGCGAACTCTAAAATCCAGGATCTTATTTCCGCGATTTTGGCAGAGTATGAAATCACAAGTTACGTCAGTTGGTACTATACGCCTATGGCTTTGCAGTTTACCAATCATTTAAACCCCGTTACAGTCGTATATGATTCGATGGATGAATTATCTGCTTTCAGATTTGCTCCGCCACAACTTTTGCAAATGGAAGAAGAGTTATTTAAAAAAGCTGACGTTGTTTTTACAGGGGGCAATTCACTTTATTTGGCTAAGAAGAACAGGCATCATAATATCCATGCTATGCCGAGCAGCATTGATAAAGCTCACTTTGGAAAAGCACGGAATATGCAGCATGAACCTGAAGATCAAAAGTCCATTGGGTTTCCAAGATTAGGGTTTTTCGGGGTGGTGGACGAAAGGTTTGATATAGAACTTCTTCGAGAGGTATCCGCCAAACGTCCTGAATGGCAGTTCGTCATCATCGGACCCGTGGTAAAAATCGATCCGAATGACTTGCCACAGGCACACAATATTCATTATTTGGGATCAAAAAACTATACCGAATTACCTCAATACATTGCTAACTGGGATATTGCATTGATATTATTTGCATTAAATGAATCGACAGAATTTATCAGTCCAACTAAAACACCTGAGTATTTAGCGGCCGGAAAGCCGGTAATATCTACTGCAATAAATGATGTTGTAAACCCTTACGGAAATGCAGGGTTGGTAGAGATTGTTGATAGCGGTGACTCATTTATTTCTGCTGCCGCAAAAATCTTTGCAGAGACAGACAAAGATCATTGGCTCCGAACCGTAGATCATTTCCTCGAAGATGACTCCTGGGATAATACATTTAATAAAATGAATGCTCTTATTGAAAAGGCAACGGTTAAGAAAGTTCAGATTTCAAGTGCAGAAAAACAGATTAAATATGTATGATTTTTTAATAGTAGGCTGCGGTTTTGCCGGAGCAGTTTTAGCAGAGCGTCTTGCTAACGAGGGTAAGAAGATATTAATTGTTGAAAAACGCGATCATATTGCAGGAAATGCTTTTGATTATTACAACGAAGATGGAATACTGATCCATAAATATGGACCCCATATTTTTCATACCAATTCGGAAGATGTTTTTAGATATTTAGGGAATTTTACTGAATGGAGACCGTATGAACACCGTGTTCTGGGAAGCGTTGACGGACTTTTGGTACCAATACCGATAAACCTCACTACAATAAATAAATTGTATGGTAAAAATCTGACGTCTGATGAAGTTACAGATTTTCTGGCTTCAAAAGCTGAGAAAAGAAGTCCTATCCTTACGTCTGAAGATGTTGTATTGAGCGTTGTCGGGAAAGAACTGTATGAAAAATTTTTTAAGGGCTATACAAAGAAACAATGGGATCTCGATCCTTCTGAACTGGACGCATCGGTCACTGCACGGGTTCCCACCAGGACTAATAAAGATGACCGTTATTTTACTGATACTTTCCAGGCGATGCCAAAAAACGGATATACGGAAATGTTTAAGAAAATGCTGTCGCATAGAAATATCAGCATTATGCTTCAAACCGATTATAAGGATATTGTAGATGTCATTCCATTCAAAACCTTGATATATACAGGCCCGATCGACTCTTATTTTGATTATTGCTTCGGTAAGTTGCCTTACCTTTCCATTGATTTTAAATTTGAAACATTAAATCAGGAAAATTATCAGCCTACGGGAACAGTAAATTATCCGACCTCAAATCTGTATACGAGAATTACGGAATTTAAATTTTTAACTGGGCAGAAAAGCGAGAAGACAACCATTGTCTACGAATATCCAACAGCAGAAGGCGATCCATATTATCCAATTCCGCGAAAACAGAATCAGGACATCTATAATCAGTACAAAAGACTTTCCGAAGATTATCATGATGTATTCTTTACCGGACGTTTGGGTACATATAAATATTATAACATGGATCAGGTGGTAGCACAATCATTGGCGCTATTCAAAAAATTAAAAAATAGAGAGGAATTTGTTCAGCAGTGATTTTTTTGCTATAAAAATTACTCCTTATAAATCGTACCAATAATTCTTTTTGAATACGACAGTAACAATGAATAGTTATTGAGAAATAAATTAATTCGGCTATCAGTTTTCAGCCTTCTAATGTTCAATATAGATTCATGCAGTAAAGATTTTACGATCACTTTAGTATCTCATAATTTATATACAAAAACATTTTACAGTAATTAACACTCAGAGCCTTCAGTACAGAAGGCTCTGATTATAATCAACAGAAGGCTTTTGTTTTTATCGCTGTATCTTTTTTAGATCTGACAATGCGGGTCCGTTAAGTAAAGTTCCGTCGATATTGAAACGGGAGCCATGACACGGACAGTCCCATGTAACTTCTGATGGACTCCAAACGACATTACATCCCGTATTGGGACAGACAGGACTTAAGAGGTGCAGAACAGATTTTTCATTTCGATAAGAAGCAATATTATTTCCCTCATGTTTGATAATTCACCCTCCCTAGGGATCCAAAAGTCATTCCGTTTCCGTTGTAGCCGATTGAAATATATACGTTGCTTTCCCCTGGCATTTGTCCTATATAAGCGAGCCCGTCTGCCGGTATATGATATTGAGAAGACCACTTAGCTACAATATCGCTGTACTCAAAATGTTCGTCTACATATGCCAGGAGATCAGCAAAACGTTTCTCAGTATCGGCTTCATCTCATGTCAGATGATCAAATCCTCCTACGATATTGATCTAGATAAAAAAATGTAACCGAACAGTTTTCTACGCAGATGGTTATGATTGAAAAACAGCTTAATAATAAAAATGATGAGTTTAGTGAGGTGCAGGAAACTTAAAGGTGGCAGTCAAAATTACTTAGAAAGGCTTATAGTGAACAATTATATTGGAATTGCATTATTTAAAGAAATTTCAGATTAGCTCAAAGCAACTGCACGATTGTAATGGTGATTGGTTTTCTTTTTATCATAAGTTCTATGAAATCACTACGTTAAAGTAACTGAGACCTTAAAGACATTATTTTGTAGGAATCAGCATTGCTAACCTTATTGATTAAAACATTGATGAAGTAAGATGTTTATTTCCTTGTACAAACCTTTTCTGTCAGACTGCATGGAAAATACAAATTTATGAAATTTAGTATTCAAAGATGAATGATTTGTGCTATATGCCTATATCAAGCAAACTAAAATCTAGGCATTTATATAAAAAAATAAGATCTTCCGTAGTTATTTAGGAAGATCTTATAATAAAAACATTTATATACATACTCAATTTAACAATATGAATGCCATATCCATTATAATAACGCAAGTTCTATTGTAAATATTCAACATATGTGTCAGGTATTATTATGCTAACTCCTTTATTTGAAGAAAAAACTTTGTTAAATCTAGTATTATGTGCTCGTGATTCTACGAAGCCACTGATTGATCAGTTAGTTAAAACGGGAGAAGAATTAAATATTGGAGATTCTTACGAGTATCGATCATACTACCAAAGCCTTTTAGACATAAACACAGAAAAATATTTTGAAAATGGTGTTCTCGAACTGGTGATCTATAAAGTTATCAAAGTTGCCAGGAACAAATCTAAAGATTGTTTAAATGTCAAATTACAACTAACATAAATATATACAATAGGTAAATTTAGGTGTGAACTAATAAAATCACTTAACAGTGATAAATTATTAGCTTGTTTTATAAGTTAAAATCCCAATTATAATCAAAAACATCGGAGACTTTTAGTTAGTATGAATTGTGGATTGAAGACTATTTATTTCTATAATATATAAAAAGAATATGCCCAAAATGATTTTCTCAGATAAAAACAATTTTAAAACTTCCTGACACATCTTTATTATTTAATCAAAAAAATCATACTATATTATTTTTTTGTTTATTTAATCGAATTTGTAGCATTTATATTAAATATACAGTTAAGCTGAGGTTTCTAATTTTAATAATTTTTCCTAAAACAAATATATTCTGTTGTCACTGTGAAAAAAAAATTTTGGTTATAGATAAGCATTGTTTTGAGGTTAATTGACAATCGCATGAGTTATCTTGAAGATCAAAAGTTTCGTTCTTATTAAGTTAGCTTTTTAAATGGAAGACCTATCCGGAATGTGATGAAAACAAGTGAAGCTAATTTTTTTTATTTTTCAGATCATACTTGTTCTGAATTCTGATTAATGATTTAGTAGTTATTCCAAACAATGATGACATGTAAAAGGGCTGGATCCGTAATAAAACTTTGGGATTGTTTTTTAAAAATCTTGCGTATTTTTCTTCAGGGTTTGAAATTTTCTTCGAGTCAAACATCTCCTGATAATAAAGTAACGTATTCAGTATAAACTGATCAATCTGTTCCTGTATTTTCACTGAGGAAGCTACGATCATGTAAAAATCTTTTTTCGATATAGCATATACAGTGCACGGTTCAATGGTCTCTAAAGAAAAAGAACTTGGTTTATTATTGAAAAAGGACTGTATACAAAAGAAAAGTTCATCTTCAAAAAAGAATTGTAGGGTTATGTTCTTGGGGCCATGGGCAGTAAAAGTTCGTAGACAGCCTTTTAAGATAATGAATGCTTCATCGGCAAATTCACCCTCAATCAGCAGTTCTGTATGTGCAGGAATTTCTTTCTTTTTAAATAAATGAGTAAATCTGTTCCATTCATTATCATTCTCCATTTTATCATTCTCCATTATTATCATTGTGATATTAATTATATTACAGATATAAAATTTGTTGTTATTAATAAATGGGAACTGGAATAGAGCACAGCTGAATTTCAATAGATGAAATGATCAGAAATATTTCTAACACTCTTTATATACGATAAATTCTTCCTTTTGGTTTGCAGTAAGTCTTTGCACTCTCAATTAGATACTGAATATGACTTGCTACCTAGATTCGTGTCAAATACCTATAAGTGAAGTTTGAATTATCGTTGTCGTTATTCTTCTCATTAAAAGCTGTATAATAGCCAATATCGTATTTGATATAGTTTGGCAATAATCCGAACTCTCAATGCATCAATTTGTATATTATATGAACAAATAATCTTCTCCAGAGGCCAGTTTATTGTGCTTCGAAAATTTTGTGTCCGAGCATTAAATTTCCCTTCTCATAATATTCGGTATGAAAGAATCTTAGAGGTATGTTTCGTCATAATCTCTTTCAACGATTTGTTAAATGAGGTACAGTGCCTGTCTGCGTTTCAGAGTCAATATGCTGCTGTCGTTGATCGATTAAGATTGTGACAATTTTTCATACAAATGTTGACAATTTTTCACATAGTAGTTGACAAATTTTCCAATTTTTACGCTGGTATATTGTTTGAAAATTTTAAAATGTGATCACATTAATTATTGTTTAACATTTAAAAAATCGTTTATTATGTCAATCGTAAAAAGAAACAATGACAGTTTGCTCCCTGCGAACCCACGTACACTGTTCGATGACTTTTTTAGCCGCGAACTTTTTAACTGGGGCAACAACAATTATTCGTCAACACTCAGCACAATTCCTTCCGTGAATATCAAGGAGAATGACCAAAATTTTGAAGTCGATGTAGCAGCGCCGGGTATGGAAAAACAAGATTTCCAAATAACGCTGGAAGGTAATCTCCTAACGATTTCTTCATCTAAAAAAAATCAGACGGAAGAAAATAAAGAAAATTACACCCGCAGAGAATTTAGCTACCAGTCATTTCAGCGAACTTTCGAACTCGCAAAAGATGTTGTTGATGAGGAACATATTGAGGCCAGGTACGAAAATGGCGTACTTAAGCTTATGATTCCAAAAACAGAAGAAGCTAAAAAGCCAGCCCGAAGGCTGATCGAGATTAAATAATATTTCTGAATCTATTACAAATTGGTTTTCCGTTAGGAAGACCAATTTTATATATCACGATCATCAATTCATTATTAATGTTTAAAAAATATAGTATATGAATGAATTACTCTGGTCTGTATGTTTACTAAGCCTCATTACTCTAGGGACTATATTTCTGCTTAAGAAATTTAATCAACCCTATCTGATTGCATATATTGTTGCTGGTGTAGTTCTTGGACCTCACGCCTTAGGAGTGTTCACAAAACCTGGCGAGATAGAAACTGTGGGGGAAATTGGAATTCTTTTCCTAATGTTTTTTTTAGGAATGGAGATCAATGTTCCTGATAATCGGAGTTTGCTTATAAAACCTGTTGTAGCACAAAGCGTTAAGATAGTCCTCAGTATGCTCTGTGCGTTATCAGTGTGCTATATCTTAGGATTATCGACCAATAGTGTTCTTTTGATCACAATTCTTTTTATGTTCAACAGTACGGCGGTCGTTAGTGAGTTTTTAAAAAAGCATAATACCTTACAGACAACATTCGGAATTGTGATACTCAATATGCTGATCTTTCAGGATTTGCTATTGGCCCCTGTGCTCACAATGCTTAAAGCCTGGGATAATGAAGATTTCGATCTTTCCAGTACATTATTTCCGATATTTTTGTGTGCTGCCGTTTTCTATGTAATAAAAAAAATACGTAATGTTCAGGAAATAAAACTTCCAAAGCAATTTAAAGCAATAGAAAGTGATCACGACCTGCAGGTTTTTTCCGGTTTGTTCATCTGTCTTGGTTTTGGACTACTTGCAGAGGAGAGTGGGTTAAGCGCAGCTTTGGGCAGTTTTATTGCAGGAGTCATTGTTGGAAGGGTTAAAATATTTAACTGGCTGGAACATTCGTTATTACCATTTAAGATATTTTTTGTTACGCTATTTTTTGTGTCTGTGGGACTGCGTTTAGACATTCGCTTTCTCGCTTCCAATTATCCTGTTATTCTTTTGGGTACATTATTCGTTTTGGTAAGCAACAGTATTATGTCTGCGGTTATTTTTCGTTGCCTTAAATTTAGCTGGAAGGAAAGCTGGTATGGAGGAGCCCTCCTATCGCAGACAGGTGAGTTTGGAATATTAGCACTGTCTGTTGCCTATAAAATTGGAATTATTGAATATGGCTTATACAAGGAAGGATTAGGTATAACGTGTTTGTCATTATTGCTCTCTACTTTATGGATCGCGGTCTTAAATCATACTTTAGAAAGGTTTCCAACTGTAAAGAAATATGCCAAAAATAACACGTAATGATATAAGCCTCAATTGAAAATTCTTATTTTCTTAGTGGGATGAAGAAGTTTATGCAAGGAGATATAATAAGATGGCCGTCGGCGGTTTTACAACTCTTTCTCACAACAGAAACTTCCTCTATCCTCGAAAAAAAATCAGTTATGGATCAAAAAATTGTTGCATTAACAAGATAAATCATAACTGCTGTTTCAGCTCCACATATGATGTGCAAAGTGCAAAAAAATCCCCAGATTAAATAAAACATGGGGATTTGCAGTTAAATATTTATGAACTTGGTGTAAAATTTAAATCATTAATTTTTTAATCACTTAAGTTACAATTACTATGCCTAAAATAAGCTATTCTGTAAATTTTGCATTGATACATGATAAACTAGCATTCTTATCAAAGAGATTGATAATCAATTAAACCATATTGTTTAATCTTCAGGAATTGGAATCTGGTTTCGATATTACTAGAAGTTACAGCCAATAACATAGAACAATTTAATTGATATTTATGAACAATGTTCAAAAAATATCATATATTTGCATCATAATTTTGATTATGAGTATCATCGAAAGAAAAAAGAAGGAAAAGGAGGCTCTAAGACTGCTTATTCTTAATGGTGCCAAAAAGCTTTTCGTTGAACGAGGGATCGAATGTACCACGATCAGAAGCATAGCGGATGAGATTAACTATAGTGTGGGTACGGTCTATGTTTATTTTAAAGACAAGAATGCAATCTTCCACGATCTGCATTCGATAGGTTTTCAGGAATTGGGACAGTATTTCAGCGAGCTTTTTGCCATCGAGGATCCCATGAAGAGACTTCGAAAAATGGGATTTGTCTATATCAAGTTTGCGATGGAAAATTCTGAAATGTATGATCTGATGTTCAATCTGAAAGCACCAATGGATTATCTGGAGGAACAAAAGAATAATCTATGGCCGGAAGGAGCTCAAACATATGGTTACCTGAAAAAGACGGTGGAAGAGTGCATGAAGAAAGGACATTTTCATGGTCATAATTCCGAAGCTCTCTCTTTTATGATTTGGAGTCTTGTTCACGGTATGTGCTGTCTGGAAATCCGTCACAGAACCAAAGGCATTAAATTCCGCAATCCGGAAACTATTCTTGCGGAAGGTTATAACGCTTATTTAAAAATATTAGAAAAAATGTAGTATTTTTTTGATTTAAAAAATGAACATCATTCAAAATAAAAACAACGTATAAATTAGGCAGTTTAATCGGCTTTTGAAAATAGCTTAGAAAACAAATTTAAATATATACAACAACTATGGACAGAAGATTTTTTATAAAAAAAGGATCCCTCGCTTTTCTGGCGATCTCCACCCCATCTGTCTTTTTTAAAAACTTTGATATGGACTTAAGCAATGAAAAATTGTACGATACAATTATTGTAGGTGGCAGTTATGCAGGACTCTCTGCTGCCATGACACTAGGACGTTCTTTAAGAAATGTCTTAATTATTGACAGCGGAAATCCCTGCAATAAACAGACCCCTCATTCCCATAATTTCTTAACGAGAGATGGTGTACCTCCAGGAGAAATTGCGAAAATTGCCAGGTTAGAGGTTACCAAATATCCAACCATCGAGTTTTATGAAGGATTCGCAGTGAGTGGAAGCAAAATTTCGGAGGGTTTTGGTATAAAAACTTCAGACGGGAAGTCATTTATAACTAAAAAACTGATTTTTGCAACCGGAATAGTAGATTCACTACATGCTATTACAGGATTCGCAGAGTGTTGGGGCATATCTGTCATACACTGTCCCTACTGTCATGGATATGAGGTTAGAAACAAGAAAACAGCAATTTTAGCGGATGGAGATCGTCTGGTTTATTTTACCTCATTAATTAAAAATTTGACCGATGATGTCACCTTAATCACATCAGAGATAAATGCCAGTAATGCTGACAATATTGCGATCCTTCAAAGAAATGGCGTTAAAATAATTGAGAAAAAGATCTCAGAAATACAACACCACAATGGATATATCGAAAAGGTCATTTTTTCTGATGGAACAGCAGAAAGTTTTGAAGCAATGTATGCACCGGTACCATTCCGACAGCATTCTAATATTCCACAGGAATTGGGATGTGAGTTGACAGATACAGGCCTTATCAAAATTGATGAATCTCATAATACTACTGTGGATAGTGTATATGCAGTCGGGGACAATAGCAACATATTAAGGTCCGTTTCATTGGCGGTTTCATCAGGATCTGTTGCGGGAGTAAAGATCAATGGGGAATTATCTGCTGAAATCTTTAGATAACATCACAGTTAATGTTATTAAATGGGAGGTATCAAGATCTCTTAAAATTCCTTAAATGATGCTCAGGTATTGTCAATTCTGATTTATAGGCTATTGCCAACTTAAACAATACT
Organism: Chryseobacterium sp. Leaf394; assembly: GCF_001424105.1. GTDB lineage: Bacteria > Bacteroidota > Bacteroidia > Flavobacteriales > Weeksellaceae > Chryseobacterium. The sequence goes on from NZ_LMQH01000011.1 coordinate 563,561, forward strand.
TTTTTTAAAAATTTTATGAACAATGTTCAAATTGTAAACAATGTATTTATCTATTAAAAATTTATCATTAACGCTTTTGTCATGCCTTGGTTTTCTTGGGTATGGTCAAAAACATCTCGACCGTTACATTGAGATCGGTCTTGAAAACAACGAAGTGATCAAACAGAAGAACTTTGACATCGATAAAAGTCTGTACGCTCTGAAGGAAGCACAATCATTATTTTCGCCGAACGTCGCCTTTGTCACCAACTACACCATTGCAGACGGCGGAAGGACCATTGACATTCCGATCGGGGATATGCTGAATCCGGTTTACAGCACATTGAATCAGATCACAAATTCCAACGCTTTTCCACAACTCCAGAATCAGTCGGTACTGATCAATCCAAACAATTTCTACGATGTCAAGCTTCACACGACGATGCCTCTGTTAAATTATGAGATCATTTACAATAAAAAGATTAAGGCCCAACAAACTACGTTGCAAAAGATCGAATTGGAAATCTTTCAGCGTGAATTGGTCAAGGAAATAAAAATTGCCTACTACAAGTATCTTCAATCTGTGGAAGGTATCAGGATCTATGAAAACGCATTGGCTATTGTCAAAGAAAATCAGAGGGTCAACAGATCGCTATTTAAAAATGACAAGATTAACAGAACCGCAGTACTCCGGAGTGATAACGAGGTAACAAGAATCGAAGCGAATCTTGAGACAGCAAAAAACACAAGCAAAAATGCGGGGTCTTATTTCAACTTTCTACTCAATCAAAAGTTGGATTCAGAAATCGAAATCGACGAGATCATGGAACTTCCAAACGAAATGATCACAGACAATACATCAAGCAGAGAAGAATTGAAACAATTGGGACAGGCAAAGGAGATCAACGAAAACGTTTATCAATTGACGAAATCCAACTGGTTTCCAAAACTAAGCGGATTTGCAGATCTGGGATTGCAGGATTTTGATTTTAGAGTTGATAAGTCGTCCCGCTATTATTTTGCAGGTCTGAGTCTGGAATGGAACATCTTCTCCGGTAATAAGAACAGATACAAACTGAAACAGGTGGGTGAGGACAGCAAAAAGATCAGTTCTCAGATCGACAATGTTAAGCAGCAATTGCTTTTGCAGTTCGAAGTATCGCAAAACAATCTGAAATCTGCTTTGGAGCAGTACGAATCGGACAATAAACAAAAGGAAACCGCCAAAAAATATAATGGCGACGTGACCAAACTGTACAAAGAAGGAATGGCGATCTATATTGAATTGCTGGATGCTCAGAATCAGGTGGTCAATACTCAGCTGAATGCCAATATTTCCCTGTACAATTCTTGGATCGCCTTTGCAGAGCTGGAAAGGGCCAATTCAACATTTAATTTTAAAAGATAAAAACTAAAAGATCATGAATAAAACATTAAAAATATCAATGCTTTCTCTTTTTTTCATCATGTCCTGCAAAGAAGAGAAAAAAGAAGTCAAACCCTTTGTAAGTGCCGAGGTCATTCCCGTAAAGACCGCATCGGTAGGATCTCTGGCGCTTGCCGGAAACATCAGCGCATCAGGTTTGGTGACAACAGAAAATGAAACGACCTACTCGTTCAAGATCGGTGGAGTAGTGAGCGGCGTGTATGTTGAGGAAGGTCAGTTTTTCAGAAGAGGTCAGCTTTTGGCAACACTTGATGAGACAGAGATACGTGCCGGTCTGAATCAGTCCGATCTGAATGTTCAGAAGAATGAGCGTGATTACAAACGTGCAACCAATCTATATAAAGACAGTGTTTATACTTTAGAGCAGGTTCAGAACACAAGAACAGGTCTTGACATTGCCCGAAGACAGAAAGATGCCGTTGCTTTCAATGCCAGATATGCAAAGATCTATGCAAGCTCTGACGGCTTCGTTTCGCAGAAAATAGCCAACAAAGGCGAAATCGTGGGCCCTGGCTCTCCGGTTCTGATGATCAATGAAACTTCTCACAACAACAATTACTTACTGAAAGTCGGTTTGACAGATACCGAATGGGCATCCACAAAGATCGGGCAAAAAGCAGTGGTTACACTCGACGGTTATCCCGGAAAGAAATTCGATGCCTTTGTGTTCAGGAAATCGCAGGCTGCCGATATGGCGGTCGGATCTTTTCAGGTGGAGCTCAAACTGACGATGAATGACAGCAAACCTGCGGTGGGAATGTTCGGAAAGGCAGAGATCCAGACCGATCATTCCGAAGACTTTATTGTGATCCCATATAATTCTCTACTCGAAGCTGACGGAAACAGAGCCTTTGTCTTTGTTGTTGAGAACAGCAAGGTCAAGAAAAGACCGATCACGATCGCCAAATTCGAAAACAGCAAAGTTTTCGTACAGGATGGACTTCAGAAAAGCGATAGGATAGTGATCTCCAACAGTGCCTATCTGAACGAGCAGTCGAACATTAAAATCATTAAATAACAACTGATGAAAATTACAAATTTTGCTGTAAAAAACTATCAGTTCACACTGATCATGTTTCTTCTCGTTGCCGTAGTGGGTATTCTGACACTGTTCACAATGCCAAGATCGGAAGATCCGGCAACGCATCCGCCTCAATATCTCATCACGGTCATTTACCCAGGTACAAGTCCAAAGGATATGGAAGAACAGGTGGTTAAACCTATTGAAAATAAGATCTACGGATTGGAGAATATCGATAAGATCCTGACCACTGTGGAAGATGGTGTTGTCGCCTTTGAGGTCAAATTCAAATATGGCGTTGATGTGGACAACAAGTACCAGGAAATTTCCACAGAGATCAATGCATTAAAAAACAGCGAGCTTCCAAAAGACATCTATCAGATCAAAACAGAAAAGATATCTTCTGCCGATGTCAAAATTCTGCAGGTAGCCTTGGTGTCTGAAAATGCTTCGGAGAAAAAAATTCACGACGAAGCAGACAAACTTAAAACAAAACTGGAGAAGATCACCAATCTTAAAAATGTTATCTATTCAGGGATTCCGGAACAGGAGATCAGGGTAGATCTGAAACTGGATAAATTGGCTCAGCTGAGAATCCCTCTGAATGTCGTGATGGGAAGTTTACAGAGCGAGGCTGCCGACATTCCGGGTGGAAGTATTGATATGGACACTAAAGTTTTCAACGTAAAAACGAGTGGTAAGTTCAAAAATGAGGAAGATGTAGCCAATACTGTTATCTACAATGCGAACGGAAAGATCGTCTATATGAAAGATGTTGCCGAAGTGGGTTACAGATCGCAAACGGTAGATCATATCACGAGGATCAACGGACACCGATGTGTTCTTGTCAGTGCAGGGATGAAGGATAATGTCAATATTACAGATGTTCAGAAAGAATTTGAACCGATCCTTGAGCAGACTGCAAAGGAGCTTCCTGAAAACATTAAATTGGTTAAAAACTTCGATCAGGCGAATATGGTTTCGCAGCGTCTGGGACATTTGGGTATTGACTTTGGATTGGCAATCATATTGGTCATTATCACGCTACTGCCTTTAGGGACGCGCGCCTCAGTGATCGTAATGATCTCCATTCCTTTGTCACTGGCACTGGGATTAATTGCAATGAACGCACTGGGATTTTCATTGAACCAGTTAAGTATCGTTGGTTTGGTGGTCGCTTTGGGACTGTTGGTCGATGACAGTATCGTGGTCGTCGAAAATATTGAAAGATGGCTGCGTGAAGGGCATTCCAAGAAAGATTCGGTCCTGAAAGGAACCAGACAGATCGGCTTGGCAGTCGTTGGCTGTACCGCCACGCTGATCATTGCGTTTCTTCCTTTGGCGTTCCTTCCTGATGTTGCAGGAGAATTTATGAGAAGTCTTCCGATGGCAGTGATCACGAGTGTTTTAGCTTCGATGTTGGTCGCGTTGACCTTGGTTCCTTTTCTGGGGAGTAAATTCCTTAAGACCCACGACCACGAAGGCGGAAATATCTTTCTTCAGTACCTTCAGAAATTCCTGACCAACAGCTACAAGGGTATTATGCCTAGAGCTTTGAAATATCCAAAGATAACAATCGGAATTTCATTGGTCTTGAGTGTTTTGGCATTTGCGTTATTCAGTTTCACAGGATTTAAACTGTTTCCAACCTCTGAAAAACCGATGTTTCTGATCAATATCAAAATGCCTCTTCAATCCAACATTTCCGAAAGTGACCGAGTGGCGAAGATCGTTGAGTCTGAATTAAAAAATCACAAGGAGATCACCTATTATACTTCGAATGTGGGTAAAGGAAACCCGCAGATCTATTACAATGTGCATCCACAGGACAGAAAACCCGATTTTGCCCAGGTCTTTGTTCAGTTGGATGACGAGGCAAAACCAGCTGTAAAGACCGAACTGATCGAAACCTTGAGAGAAAAATTCAAGACAATACCTTATGCGAAAATTGAGGTCAAAGATTTCGAACAGGGAACACCTATTGAAGCCAATATTGTGGTTCGCCTTTTTGGTGAAGATCCTGCGGTGCTGCGATCACTCTCTTCACAGGTTGAAAATATTCTGAGAAAACAGGAAGGTACAGTTTACGTCAATAATGAGTTGAATACCTATAAAACAGATGTCAAGGTAAAGATCAATAAAGAAAAAGCAAGAACCTTAGGCGTGATGACCAGTGAGGTCGATAAAGTGATCCGCCTTGCCATTGCCGGACTTCCTGTTGGAGATTACATTGATGACCGGGGTGATTCAAGAACCGTGACCTTAACTTTGCCAAGGGAAAAATTCTCCACTCTTGATGCTTTGAAAAATCTTTATGTCAACAATGTTCAGGGAGCACCGATCGCACTGAATCAGATCGCGACGATTACCTTTGAAACTTCGCCAACAGCGATCAACCACTTCAATAAGTCAAGATTTGCCAAAGTTTCGGCAATGACGGCCAAAGGGTACTATGCCAATGACCTGTTGGTGGATATCGTTCCTCAGCTTGACAAACTGAAAATGCCGCAAGGCTATTCTTACAAACTGGCTGGTGAAAAAGAATCTGAAGGCGATGCACTGGGTGGTAACTTTATCTCGGTCATTATTTTGAGCACGTTCCTTTTCATTGCTGTCTTGTTGTTACAGTTCAAAACATTCAAGGGGATCATTATTGTTTTGTCCATCATTCCGTTAGGAATTTTAGGTGGGGTAATTTTCCTGCTGATCGACGGAAGCCCGATGTCTATGGTTGCGATCATTGGATTCATCGGACTGTCGGGAATTCAGGTTAAAAATTCTCTTTTGCTGGTAGATTTCACGAATCAGCTCAGACTGGAAGGAAAATCGATCGACGAAGCCATTGCCATTGCCGGAGAAACACGTTTTCTTCCTGTGGTTTTAACTTCCATCACAGCAATCTGCGGATTGATTCCTTTGGCCTTAAATTCAAATCCATTGATCGCACCTTTGGCCATTGTGTTGATCGGAGGTTTGATAAGCTCAACAATTCTCTCAAGAATTGTGACACCGGTGATGTACAAACTGATCCCGCCAAGTCTGGATATTGAAACTGATAACGAACAAAATCAGAATTAATCATTAAAATCTAAACAAATGGAAGAGTACATATTAATTACCGGAGCATCATCCGGAATAGGCTACCAAATGGCTATTCAACTGGCAGAGAAAGGCAAAAATTTGATTTTGGTAGCGAGAAGCGAGGAAAAGCTCAGAAAGTTGCAGGAAGAATTGATCAGTATCTACAAGATCTCTGTGTATTGCATCGTCAAAGACCTTTCTGTGGTGGATAATGCTATAGAGCTCTACGGTGAAGTTCTGGAGAAAAATCTGTTGGTTACAGGTCTGGTCAACAATGCCGGTGTTGGAACTTATGGAGAATTCATAGAGACTTCCCTGGAAGAGGAACTGAAGATGATCGACTTGAACATTTCCAGTCTGGTAGTACTCAACAAACTTTTTGCAACTGATATGGTAGCAAGAGGATCAGGCCGGATCATGAATGTTTCCTCAGTTATGGCATTTCTGCCATTTCCGTATTATTCGGTTTACTCTGCTACGAAAAGTTTCGTGCTGGCCTTTACGGAAACACTCGCCTCCGAACTTGAGGGTACGGGCGTTGTGGTTACTGCACTCTGTCCCGGGCCGATTGATACCGGATTTTACACCGAGGAAATGCTCAAGGCCAAAATGGTGAGAACCAACAAGCCGGTACATCCTGAAGTCGTTGCCGAAGAGGGTGTAAAACTATTGCTGAATGGAAAAGGGAAGAAGATCGTGGGTTCTATGAATTGGTTTCTATCAAATCTTCCCCGTATAACTCCAGATTTTCTTATGATGAAAATTAAAAAGAATCTAGCTGGCAAAAGTTTATAAAAAACATGATGAAGTGATGGATGGTGACTTCCTTTGAAAAATCGTAAAAAAGTGATTCTATGCCTGACCATAACTTTGTGGTTATCCCCTGCATTTAGGCATTACCATAATGTCATATCATATCATATCATATCATATCATATCAATCAGGCATACCAATTATTCTATGTCTGATTTTTTTTTATTCAGCACATAATTGTGTGGTATTCCAGTTGATTATCTATATAGCCTTTTTGTAATACCTAAATTGCTGTTTACTCAATAATTGCTTTCACAAACTTGCTAATAATTAGATCTCTTTCCCGGCCATAAAATTTCCCTGATGCAAAAGATACTGTAATGATTCCATGAACCAGGGATATCATACCATAATATACTGTATCGATTTCATTTTCACTTTTTTTTCTTTGTGCAGGAAGTGAATTTTTTATTACTGATTTAAAATCTACCGCCAATTTTTCAGCTTCAGATCGATGATGTTCTTCTGAAAGTTTTTCAAGTGATTTCCTTGACATCAGGAGATATAACGATTTATTCTCCAGAGCGAATTCTACGTATCCGGTCAGCATTTTTTCAAGCGGTGGAGATGGCCCTTCGGAATTTGCCACAGACCTTTCCATTTGTTTACGTAATTTTAGAAAACCAATATCAGTCAGTCTGTCTGTTATTATTTCCTTGCTGCGGTAATGTGCGTAAATAACAGGTAATGAATATTCGATCCTTGACGCAATTTTTCTCATACTGATCCCGTCAATTCCTTCCGTGGTCAAAATATGCAGTGCTACGTCAAGAATGGAACGTGCAACTTCAGCTTTTTTCTTTAAAATCCGTTCTTTACTTCCCACAATTCACCTTTGTTTTTAGAAAACTTTTTTGATGTAAAATAGTATAATTTTAGCTTACTTGTAGATCCTTTTAAAAAAGGAGATCCAAAATCCTTCCATTTTTATTTTTACAGTCCCGTGAACTCGACTTGTGATGCGTTGATCTGTCTAAAGTGCAGAAAAAATTGCTGAACACATATGAGAATGAAGATAGTGCAAAAAGGTCGCTTAAAAAATATTGGGCATTTGGATATCCTAATTCCTTCCTATCAATAGCATTCTGTACTTCTGACATTAGATCTTTAAAACTTTTTAAAAAATCCTCAAAAAAAATTTGAAGGTCTTTACTAAGAGATTTTCTCTCGATCGGAAATAATAGTGGATCACCGTTCGGTTTTTCTTTGATCTTTCTGCGACATCGTACAGTATAAATCCGAAATTTCCATCTTTTAGTAAGAGATCTGCTGTTGCATTTTTGATTTTATTTTCTGTATTGCTCATTTTATCTGTTTTTAAGATAGCAGTCGGCAAACATATTTACCAACTGCTATAACAAGAAAAAAAATTAATTATGGTCAATTAGTGATAGCTGAATCTATTATCCGCAAACGATTGCCTGGAAAATGGGAATATTAAAAATTAACTGAAAAAAAGCGAATAATCATGAGTATTTTAGATTCAGGAGACAATTTTATTTCAAATGAGCCGTCCAAGTTTTTAGGCGATAGAATGAATGATTTGCAATGTGTTTTTAAGGAAATTGAGAGCCACCTTCTTTCGAAAGGTGAAACTGTCTTAACGGCAAAAAGTGTTACGGCAGGATTTCTACAGTTATTCTTTTTCACAAATGAAAGATGCATCGAAGTTTTTCAGCGGAGGAATGACTGCGTATACATTAGAAGAAAAAGTAAATCTTTTAAAAGTTGACGAAAATGAAGCTTCTCAATGCGACTGTGTATCATCCAACATTGCTGAAACAATGGCTTTGCACGTTGCTAAAATCTACAATACCGATTGGTCAATCGCCATCACAGGTTATGCAACGCCTGTCGAAGAATCACAGGGGGAACTTTTCGCTTATTATTCTATTTCACAGCATGGAAAAATTCTTGTCAGTGAAAAAATTGCCGTATTAAAAGAGACTCACTCTATTGATGCTCAAGTTTATTACTGTGAAGAAATTCTTAAGCGTTTCAGATTAAAGCTTAAAGATAAATGAAAGCTATCTGACCTAAAAATTTAATCAAGTATCGTCAAGCTTAATAATGTTTTTGAAGATGGAAAGGAATTCGTCCACAGATTCCCTTTTGAAGGACATTGTTTCGGTGAAATCTCCCTGCTGACCGAGAAACCCTATGTGAGCAATGCAATTGCTGTTTCAGTCTGCGATATCATCAAGCTAGAAAAAGGATTTTATCAAACTCTCATTAAAGATTTTTCTGAACATTTTTTTAATGTACGCCGTTATACGGTGGAACGTCTGCATTTCCGATACCTGATCTCATCATTTTTAGCCATAAAAGATCCCGAAATAAATCTACAAGCTGTTGAAAGATCTCAAAGAGTATTTTGGTTACGACGAACTTATCTGTTTCCAGGTTCCTTTCACACGATCCCAGTTGGCCTCTTCAGTTGGCCTTCGTGTAGAAAAGGTGATCCGTACTCTAGAAAAGATGGAATCCTCGGGTTTTCTCAAGATCGATCAAACTAAGATATTGTACTGAGCCAATGTAATCAATATACTATAAAGTAGTTTTACTTACTATTTAATTGATAATAAGTGTTTTGCTGGCATTTTATTTGTTCGTGTTATAAAAAAAATATATGTTATGGCAGACAATAAATCAAAAAAGGATCAGCGTGACCGAAGCAAAGTAAGCGGTTCTGAAAATTATGAAATCCAGTATTTCAAAGATAAAATGAATGTCAGTTCTCAGGCTGTTACGGGAGCGATCCGTGCGACAGGATCCAACGACCGAAAAGTTCTTGAAGCTTATTTGAAGGATAAGCATAAAAAATAATCCATCCAGCAGCTTTACAGAAAGCGCTTATTACGTCTCATCTTTCTGACCTTGTCAGAAAGATTTTTATTATCTAAAAGTCAACATTATGAAATTATCAGATTACCATAAAAAAAGATCAGAAGATAAGACGCCGGAGCCTTTCGGCGGAATGCCTTCCGGAAAGGAACTGCGGTTTGTCGTCCAAAAGCATGATGCGTCTCACCTTCATTATGATTTCCGCCTGGAGATGGATGGAGTATTGAAGAGCTGGGCAGTTCCAAAAGGACCGTCCCTTAACCCGGTTATCAAGCGCCTGGCGATGATGGTAGAAGACCATCCCTACGATTACAAGGATTTTGAAGGCATCATACCCAAAGGGCAGTATGGCGGAGGAACAGTGATCATCTGGGATGAAGGGACGTATGAAGCGGCAGAACCTGTCGAAGGGGATTTAAAGAAACAGGAGAAAAATCTGTTGCATCAGCTGTACTCAGGAAAGTTGAAAATCAAGCTGAAAGGTAAGAAATTAAAAGGTGAGTTCGCGCTGGTCAAAGCATACGGGAGAGGGGAGAACGGCTGGCTTCTGATGAAACTAGATGACCGGTATGCTACAAAAGATGACATCACCTTAAAAGATAAATCCGTGATCTCAAAGAAGACCATTGCCCAGATGGAAAAAGGGCCGGCTAAGGTCTATGGTGAAAATATTGTCAAAGTTAACAGTACGACGAAGGATAAAAAAAGTACAGGCAAGAAAGCGGCCGAACTTGTGGATCTCCAGCTCAATGCCGAAGTGCCTAAGAAAAAGTCTGCAAGCCGAAAAGTCAGCACCTTATTAAAAAATGCGCCCGGGCAGAAATTTTATCATGAGGTGGAACCTATGCTGGCCACGCTGGTTGACCAGCCTTTTGAAAGCGATGACTGGCTCTATGAGATCAAATGGGATGGCTACAGGGCGGTAGCCTTTATGTACGGTAAACATGTGGAGCTCAAATCCAGAAACAATAAAAGTTTTTCGGATAAGTTCTATCCCATCCAGCAGGAATTGGAAAAGATGAACCTCAATGCGATCATTGACGGAGAAATCGTTGTCCTGGGTAAAAAAGGCTCAGCGGATTTCGGCTCCCTGCAGAACTGGCGGAGCGAGGCAGACGGCGATCTCGTATATTATGTCTTTGACATATTATGGTATAAAGGCAAAGACCTGAAAGATCTTCCATTAACAGAGAGAAGAATGATTATGGAACAAATTCTGCCACAAAATGAATCCATCCTGATCAGCCAGGATTTCCATACCTCCGGAGTTGAATTCCTGGAAGCTGCCAAAAAAATGGGACTGGAGGGCATCATGGCTAAAAGAAAAGACAGCTTATACCATACAAAGAACAGAACCAAAGACTGGCTCAAAATCAAAGCCAATAAACGGCAGGAGGTGGTCGTAGGAGGTTTTACCTTAAATGATGACTCGAACAAACTGTTCAGTAGCCTTCTGGTAGGAGTGTATGAGGGTAAAAAATTGATCTACACCGGGAAAGTAGGGACAGGATTCAATGCCAAAATGCAGAAAGAGATGATGGGGCAGTTCAAACCACTGATCACAGATAAAGTACCATTTTCTGAAGAGCCGGATATCAACAAGCCCTCCCGCTTCCGTCCGAATCCGCCCCATGCAACGGTGACTTGGCTTAGGCCGGAACTGATCGGGGAGGTCAGCTATACCGAACTAACGACAGACGGCGTTATGCGTCATCCATCATTTGAAGGTATGAGGGATGATAAGAAAGCAAAGACTGTGGTTCTTGAAAAGGAAGCTGAAACCACAGAAGTTGTATCGGATAAGTCAATCATCCGGCCCCGCAGCAACAGCAAAAGAAAAACACTTCTCAATCCGACGGAAGTCACGCAGGTAAAGAAGATCAACAGACACGATCTGAAATTCACGAACCTCAACAAGATCTTCTGGCCGGATGATAAAATAACAAAGCGTGATCTGATCAACTATTATTACCAGGTGGCACCTTACATTTTACCGTATCTCAAAGGACGTCCGCAAAGCATGAACCGCTTTCCGAATGGGATTGAAGAGGAAGGTTTTTACTTTAAAGATATTACGGGAAAAGCGCCGGAATGGATTGACCGGTATATTTATCATAGTGATACCGACCATAAAGATAAACAATACCTGGTCGGAAGCGACGAAGCCACACTGCTGTATATGGCCAATCTTGCCTGTATTGAAATGAACCCATGGAACAGTACGGTAAGAAAACCTGATCACCCGACATACTGCATCATTGATTTGGATCCGGATAAAAACACCTTCAACCAGGTCATTGAAACCGCGCAGGTGACCAGACAGATCCTTGATGATATGGGCGTGCCGTGCTACTGCAAGACCAGCGGCTCAACGGGACTTCACATCTATATACCCTTAGGCAATAAATATACTTATGAACAGAGTAAAGAATTTGCACGGGTTATTGTCAAATTGATTAATGAAGAACTTCCGAAAATTACAACCATAGAAAGACAGATATCCGACCGCAAAGGAAAGATGTACCTGGACTTTTTACAAAACAGGCCGCATGCGACCATTGCCTCTGCTTATTCCGTTAGGCCAAAACCTGGTGCTACCGTATCCATGCCTCTTCACTGGGATGAAGTGAAAAAAGGCTTGAAGATGAGTGATTTTACTATTTTCAATGCCTTAGAACGTTTGGAAGATGTTGGTGATATTTTCAAGCCTGTCTTAGGAAAGGGTATTGATATGCTGAAAATCCTTTCCGGTTTTGCGGATAAATACGATTGAATTTAATTACCACTTTAAAATTTATGTCAGGAATTATCACGAACAATGCAAATGTATTAGATAAGATTACTGAATTTGCAGGCCATACTCACGGTGAGCAGATGAGGAAGTATTGTCGGGACTCATACATGGTGCTTCCTGTAAGGGTAATGTAAAAGCTGCCAAAAATACACAAACGATCTGCCTATATTGGCAGCTGCAATACTTCACGATGTTGTAGAAGTTATAAATACAACATTAAAATGATATTGATGCGTTTTTGCTAGGATTAATCTCTTAAGTATTTTGTAATATCGTAAGCCTGCGGATTATAGATAATATAGGATCAATGAGGTAATGTCTTCATTGCTGTTGCAATTTGATGTTGCAAAGCTGTATCAATAATTGCCAGCCCAATGAAATCTTGTGAATGATCCGTTGTGAATTTAAAAAGAAAGTCATAGCTATCTTAATGAATAGCTGAAAAAATTTGTCCATCTGTCCCAGGTCGTTAAATTTCGGACAGATGGCAAAGGATTATTTTTAAGGAAATATTATTATAAAAATGTTTTTAAATAATCGGTACTTACTGTCCATACAATACTTTCATAACGATCGTTTGCAAGATGATTGTGCTGTGTTGTGAACATTGAGTACATATATTGTCCCTGTTGGAATTTTGCGTACAATTCGCTTTCACCGGCCGGATCATCTGCTCTTTGTTTCTTGATGTATTCCGCAAAATTTTCTAATGTTGCAAGTTGATGCAAATTGAATTCCTGGCCGGTTATTTCTTTCACATCATCAAGGATCATTTTTGGACTGATCTGAAAACTTGCGATCTGCAGATTTCTTGGCGCTGAATCGTCCAAAGCAACTTCTGCTGTGAAAGCTGCGGTATCATCCATTGTTGTGAAATCCATTTCCCAATCCGCTTTCTCTCCCCAATAGCCAATAATTTGATCTTTCAGATTCAGGATAGGCGTATTGTACTTCAAAATATCTGCAAAACAACCGTTGAAAATTGATGATGCCCGGATAGGCGATTGGTCAATGTACTTTTGAAAAGTTCTCCTAAGATCGAAATTTCTGTTTTCGCCTTCATTCAAATTATTATAATCAGTACAGAAATCAGAAGGGATAAATCTTGGGACACCTGCTTTTACGGCGCCGTCTAAAATCTTTTTTTGCAGATCAATAATGACATCTCCTAATCCTGCTAGTGCAGAAACTACGCAGTCAACATTTTTGCATTCAGCAGATATTGAATCAATATCGTTTAAGTCAATGATCCTCACCTCAACGCCTATTTTTTCAAGAATCTCAATCTTATCTATGTCGGTTGAATCTCTAACAATTGCTTTGACTGTAGCGCCATGTTTTACTAATTCTCTGCAAATTCTGTTTCCCAAATTGCCTGTTGCGCCTGCAACTAAAATTGTTTTTTTCATAAATCTTTTTCTACGATGCTAAAAAGGACAGTACGATGTCAAGCACTTCCTGTGGTTTTTCTTCAAACAGATAATGTCCGCTGTCCATAATTCCGACAATCTGAACATCAGCAGCAACAAAAGGCAATCCGTAATTCATATAATTGTAACTGATGTAGCTTCCAATTCCCAAGACCGGCATCGTCAATTGCTGATAGTGCTTGGAATGCTCAATATCCTGATGAAATGTTTGATACCAGGCGTTGGACGCCCTGATACTATCTTGGTCATTGTAAGCTGCTGCATAAACCGCCCTTTCAAGTTCCGTCATTTTGCTTTTGTCAATCATCACATAATTAAAAAGCCATTCCTGCAGCAAATGAAATCTGCCTTCCAACAATTGTTCAGGCAGACCCTTGACCTGATTGAATCCCATCCACCAGGCATAAGGCATTTCGCTGTCCATCTTTTCAGTGAACGTTCCCGGAGAAGGTATGAGTGGCATTTGATACATTCCTTCGCTTGGATGTGATCCATCAAGAACGATCAGTTTTTCTGTAGATTCTGGAAAGTTAAATCCAAAGCTCATCGCGACCATTCCGCCAATATCGTGTCCCATCAAACTCACTTTGTCAAAACCTAAATGCACAGTAAGCTGATGAATGTCTCTAGCCATTGTCTTTTTATCATAACCTGATTCTGGTTTATCTGATGTTCCCATGCCTCTAAGATCAACAATAATAACACGATATTCTTTGGCCAATTGCATTGCTATGGGTTGTAACGAATACCAGGTTTGCGGCCAGCCGGGAAGACAGATTACTGGTTTCCCGTTGCCGCCTTCCACATAATGAAGTTTGATACCGTTAACGGTTGTATATTTATTTTCAAAGCCTGGTAGATTCTTTACTAATTCAGCATCAGAGTACTTATCTGTTGTAATGTTTGAATTGTTGTTCATATCAATTTTAATTAATACAAAGATAAATTATCTCTGTACCGGCAAAACTACCAGATGGTAGTAAATGATCTATTTGATATTTTTTCGTATTCGGCTCAAAGCATTTGGTGTGATTCCTAAGACGCTTGCCAATTGTTTGACAGGAATTTTTTGCAGAATCTCCGGTGTGTTGATGAATTCCAGATACCTTTCTTCAGCGGTAAGCGTTTGAAAGTTCAGAATCTGATCGATCATCCTAACAGATGTTTCTTCCCATATTTTCCTGCCGAACTCGTGCCACACAGGGACGTGGCCGTAAAGGAAATCCATATCTTTTTTATCGATGACAACCAGTTCTGAATCTTCTACAGCGATGATGTTAAACCTGGTTGGTTTTTGCGGATTGAGGCTCGAAATTTCTGTGAAAAACTCATTCTTAAAAACGACCCAAGTGGTATTTTCGCTGGTCACGCCTTCATAAAAGAAACGCAGACCTCCGGAAATAATAAAAAAATACTGATTGGCGATCTGTCCTTTTTTAAGGACGAGTGTTCCTTTCGGAACTGACTTTTTTCTGCATCTTGAGAGAACGATATTCAATTCACTATCATCAATGCTGATCGTTTGTCTTATAAATTTGACAAAGTTTTCCATTTGCTTTTACGAAGTTTACGACTAATCGATGTGATTTGCACACAACCATTGATATCACATTATTATCAAATGTAGCTAAGATACAAAACATCACGTCAAATGGAGTTGGGAATCTGTATGGTTCGCATGCGATCTATTGAAAATTTGATCAGACCTTTTCCTGAATCCTGTAAGCCTAGTTGTCCTTTCAACGGAAATTATGCATTACCATTTCATGATATTTCATTTTATTTATCTGATTCTTTGATAAAAAAAATTAAAGTTCGGCATTGCATATGAGGGTACACGATTTTCTATAGCAAATATATTCCGTTGTCCCTTCGGAAAAAAATCTTTTTGGGTATCCACAATCCGGGATTGCGGAGCCTCCGCAAAAAAATTTCAAGCTTTATCAAAGTGCTTTCTTATTGTTTTCATGGAATTGCAAAAGTTCTAAGTATGAATTTGCTGGATCATCCTATTTTGACTTCAGATGGGCATTATTCTTTTGCGGATGATAGTATGATTTGAGTTGATTGATTGGATGGATAGATGGATGGAAAACCATTGAACTTACCTCTACTGTAAATTGAATCAATTTTCCGGTGAAAGAAATTCCGGATTAATCAGTCTGTTTTGATGCAGAGTATGAAACAGTGATACAAACTGAAAAAACTGAAACAATCAATTAAAATATTCTGGACATAGACCTTTCTAAGCGAGACCGTTAAATTAAGGTTTTGGTTACTTCCTAGAGAAAAACGAAGCAGTCTGTTAATAGAACTTTACACGTATAACCACAATAACACGATGCTTTATAAATAATGTTAACTAACCATAGACCCATCCAGCCAAATGAAGTCATTTATTACAACAACATGCTCAGTAGTAATGCTACTGGCTAGTTTAGCACGGCAATCAATTAAGCAACAGAGCTCATCATGGAAGAAAATGAAAATCCGCAATCCAATCCAGATCAAAAAGCATCCGATACTTTACTGGTTCTCCACAACCGAAGTAAGCTAGTTGGAATTGTCCAAAACATCAATCCTGACGGTACTGTACAGCAGACATTACCTAACCAAAATAGCTCAAATCAAATCCTGAAAATAGAACAAAACGAGAATGCCTTTACTCAGTTCTACATCAACTTCTATCACCAGCTGAAAAATCCGCAGGAATACTCCTTTTTCAAAGTCACCGAATATGACGCCCAACAGACTGCATCAGATTTACAACAGTACATCATTGACTCCGGAGACGAAAATCTACAGGTACTGAAAGAATATGAAGTGTCCATAGATTCAGTAGAAGCCCATTACAGTAATTACCTAAACAATCAAAGAAATCAAAGCAGCCAAAACAGTCAAAGCAATCAAAACGACCACCACAGTTTTCCAGGTGAAAATAAACCTGCGTTTCATTTNCTATGATCCTGAACAGATCAACTGGGATATCATTTCCAAAACAGGGCTGAGCAGAGAAAAGCTTGAAAACATGAAAGCACTGGAACCATTACTCAAAGGCTACAAAACTCCCATGCTGCTTCCCATCAAGATCGAAAAAAACAGATCATCAGTCTTAACAACAGATGCCAGAATAGCTTTAAGAGTCGGAAATGCAGGACATCTTGAAATCCGGTTCTTCCCTGTAAAACCTGAACCAGACTACACCCAGCCTTTTCTGGGTCACACCTTCACCAAAGAAGACCAGATCAATTTACAGGAGACAGGTAATATGGGCAGGGTAGTGGATCTTATCCATCCCATCACCAAGGAAGTCCAACCTTCCCTTATCAGCAGAGACCGTCTGACCAATGACCTCATTCCATTAAACANACAATACATCAGAATCCCCCTCACCATCAAAGGCGTAACCCTCGATCAAAACCAAAAAAACACTCTGAAAGAAGGCAGACCCCTTTACCTAGAAAACATGATTTCCAGAAGAGGTACCTTATTCAATGCCACCGTCCAGTTCAATGCAGACCGGCAATATGTGGAGTTTCTGTTCAGCAAAAACATAAGAACCCTCCAAAGCAGAACTGTAAAAGGCCAGAATCTCAATCATCATGAGTCAGGAATCCCCATCAAATTCCGTGACAAAAAACTCTTCTCATGGCAAATCGAAAAACTCAAAAAAGGAGAGCCTGCCTACATCAATGGCCTAACAGACAAAAATGGGAAGAATTACCAAGGCTACATCACATTTGACAAGAATACTGGAAAGTTTCAATTTTGGTTTAAAAATCCGGTAAAAGAACAAGCAAGGATAAATAAACCAGTCAACAAATTCAAAGGCCGCAAAATGTAAACTTTCTAAACAAGGGTAAACCCCATGTCTAACTAAAAAAGATAATATATTTGCCGTCCAATTAAATTTATACATTCCAGTTATGAAAGAACTTATCGAAAAAATCAATGCTGAATTTGAAGCATTTTCAACTGAAGCGAATCAGCAATCTGAAAAAGGAAACAAAGCCGCAGGAACGAGAGCAAGAAAATCAGCTTTAGAACTAAGCAAACTTTTTAAGGATTTCCGAAAAGTTTCTGTTGAGGAATNGTAATATTCTCTTACAAAAAATACCCATCATACTATGATGGGTATTTCTTAATATTGCTAGATATAAAAAATGTATCGAAAAATTGGATCAAAAAGTTTCTTCAAACAAAGAATTATAAAGAGCACCCAGTCTCTATATCTTAGTACGATCTTAAAAATATATGCCGAATCATTCCTAACATCAACTGGTTCAGTCTAAAGTAAAAGTCATCAATAAAACCTATTAAAATGAACTAATAATTGTTCTATATTGAACGCCTTCCTTGTCTCTGGAGCTCGTTTACATACCGTCACTAATAAGATAGCAGACTTAATCTCCTTCAGAAAAGGGAATTTTAGTCAGATTACCCATTAATCTGTTTGATGATTATTTAGAACATTTTTATTTCATAACACATTGCTTTATAGTTGCCGGCATAAAGGAAAAATTGGTTGCGATCTGATCATATTTTGGTTACAAATAACCATTGACTTCATTTGGTCAATAATTGTAAATTTGTTTAGTATAAAATATTCAGATCACAAAACATAGGTTTCTGTAAAAAGATTCAGGCTCTGCCAATTAATCTATTCCTGCTGCTCATTTAAAAAAGTATTATTCTTTATGAAAATTTTCTTTCTCCGTTACATCTTGATCTCCGCTCTCGTATACTCAGTCCAAAGTAAAGCGTGCTCGGCATTTTTGCTGACAGGAAACAATTATAATGTCGTTGGCTTTAACGAAAACTGGAAAACAATGCCAGGAATGATTGTCATTAATAAGCGGGATGTCCTGAAAAGAAATATCAGCTGGCAAAATCTGACAACTGATCAGACACAGGCCAATAAACAATGGACTTCAAAATTCGGTTCCGTTACGTTTAATCTTTTGGGATATGATTTTCCCTGCTACGGCGTCAATGAAAAAGGTCTTTTTTTGGTTGAATTATATCTCGAAGAGACCAGTAAAGTATATAATCCAAAACAGCCTGATATGTTCTGGGCACAATGGATCCAGTATCAGTTGGACAACTACAAAACGGTAAAAGAAGTGGTTGATCATCTTAATGATGGTCCAAACATTAACTGGTGGCCCAATGCAGCAGGAAGTCATTTTTTCCTGACCGATGCCAAAGGAAATTCTGCGACAATTGCCTTATTAAACGGTCGATATAAAATCCTTACAGATAAAGAAATGCCAATGCCATTGCTATGCAATAATCAGTACCATAAGGATCTGACCGCTGCTAAAAAATTTGATTTTCTTGGCGGAAAAGACAGATTTGATTTTGAAAAGAAAATAAAATGGGAAGACCGCTACAGCCGTGCTTACTACATGCTAAAAAATTATACGTACAACGAAAAGCCTGTCGACTATGCTTGGAATATTTTAAATTCAATACATCCCGGTGAATGGCAGACGGTCATTGATACCAGAAAAATGAATCTGTATTTTAGATCTGATCTGAAGAAAGAGGTAAAGACCATAGAGATCAGAAAGTTGAATTTCTCCAGAAATGCGGCTATAAAATACTTAGATATCCATACCGATGAGACCGGAATTGTGAACAGGGACTTTCAAAATCTTACAACTCTAAAAAATAATCAATATGTAGAGAGGGGATTTCCGATAGGCTATGATAATAAGGAATTTGGAGAATCGGACATTTTTGAAAAACTGAAAAAAAACATTGCCAAGTTCTTTGAAAATATCCTGCCGGCATCTTAAGTCTTGTAAAATATACTTTTAAAATGATGACGATGAAAAGGCTGCTACAAACTAAATGGATATCTCTGGTATTACTTACCATATCTTTTTTACTGATCTATAATCCGCTGACCAAATTTCCGTATACCTTTTGTGTCATCATTATTTTTATTCTGATCAGTACCTACCTGCAAAATGGAGATCTGAAATCACTCAATTTTAACAATCTCAAATCAGATGACATAAAAAATATTTTACTTTCATATTTGGTCTTGGAATTAAGTGTGGATTTTATGATCCAGCCGCTGGTTAATTGGCTTTGTAATGAACCGGCTGATTATTCTGCTTTTAAGCATATCAAAGGTGACACAGCACAGTATCTCAAATGGCTGTACAGAATGTGGATCAGTGCTGCGATAGGTGAGGAACTGCTGTTCAGGGCATTTGCTTTCGCTCAACTGAAAAATATCTTCGGTGATAAGAAAATTCTTATAGTCATCCTTTCCGCATTAATGTTCTGCCTGCCTCATCTGTATCAAGGTACAGCCGGACTGATCATGACATTCGTATTCGGGATTGCTTTTGGATTTATATATCTAAAATTCAAAAATATCTGGATCAATATCATTGTCCACGGACTGATTGATACCGTTTTTCTTACATTGAGCTACTTGGGATACATAGAGTTCTACCAGTTTATCTGGTAACCATGTGCTTCTAATTACTTCGTGCAATTTTCGCTTTAAGTTATCTACTCAAGAAGTTATTTCAGCTGTTTCAAAATAATGTTCTCGTCAGTGTAAGAATGCCTTATTCGATATTTAAGATAACTTCTTTAAAACATATTTAAAATTTACAAATTGTATTGTCTGTATGGTTTATAACAGAATAAAAAAAATAGAATGTTAAAATCTAAAAAAAAATAGGATCTAAGCAATACTAATCTTTTTATAACTTATTGTGCGTTTAGCATAAATTAATTTTTAATTTGATTTAAACTTTTTTTAAAATATAAAAAAATTAAGATATTGTATCATTGAAAAAGAATTAATTTTAGAGCTAATTCTGGTTGCCAATCCCTCAAAACTCTGCTAAATTGCTTTGAAATAAAAATTTTCCGCTCATTTTTGATATACCTGTTTTGATCCGTTTTCTGATTTTAGATATTACTTTCGAAAACGACACAAGTTCATGTTGATTTTTCTCATTGGAACAGAAAGTTTAATGTTTAGGTAATTTAACAGATTAACCCATAATTTCTCGCTGATCGACCAATAAATATGGCATTAGACACAGTTTCTCTCGAAACCCAAACTGTACATGTGCAAAAATAAACGATAAATTAAAACTCTATATTAATTCCACGCTTTCAGTGGCATTATCCTGCCTTTATCTATACCTTATCTCAATACCAAAGTATATTCAGGATGATTCCATCTTATATAGTGAGTTACCAAGTGATCTGCAGACATGCTGAGCCAACTAAAGCCATTCAGTCCAACAAGAAACTCAGTACTAGCATTACTGTTTAGTTTTGCATATCAGTAATTCAGTCAACATGCGGAGTATGGAAGAAAATAATCATCCAAAATATAAACAACTTGACAAGCAACAACAGGATACGCAGGCTGATCCGCAATCCAATCCAGATCTAAAAGCATCCGATACCTTACTGGTTCTTCACAACCGAAGTAAGCTGGTTGGAATCGTACAGGACATCAATCCTGACGGTACTGTACAGCAGACATCACCAAACCAAAATAGCTCAGATCAAATCCTAAAAATAGAACAAAACGAGAATGCCTTTACTCAGTTCTACATCAACTTTTATCACCAGATGAAAAATCCGCAGGAATACTCCTTCTTCAAAGTCACCGAATATGAAGCCCAACAGACTGCATCAGATTTACAACAGTACATCATCGACTCCGGAGACGAAAATCAACAGGTACTGAAAGAATATGAAGTCTCCATAGATTCAGTAGAAGCCCATTACAGTAATTACCTAAACAATCAAAGAAATCAAAACAGTCAAAGCAGTCAAAACAGTCAAAGCAGTCAAAGCAATCAAAACGACCACCACAGTTTTCCAGGTGAAAATAAACCTGCGTTTCATTTNTTATGATCCTGACCAGATCAACTGGGATATCATTTCCAAAACAGGATTGAGCAGGGAAAAGCTTGAGAAAATCAATGCACTGGAACCATTACTCAAAGGCTACAAAACTCCCATGCTGCTTCCCATCAAAATTAGTAATGATACAACAGTCCTGACAACAGATGCAAGAATAGCTTTAAGAGTCGGAAATGCAGGACATCTGGAAATCCGATTCTTTCCCGTCAAACCGGAACCAGACTACACCCAGCCTTTTCTGGGTCATACCTTCACCAGAGAAGACCAGATCAATTTGCAGGAGACAGGTAATATGGGCAGGGTAGTGGATCTTATCCATCCCATCACCCAGGAAGTCCAACCTTCCCTTATCAGCAGAGACCGTCTGACCAATGACCTCATTCCATTAAACANCCAATACATCAGAATCCCCCTCACCATCAAAGGCGTAACCCTCGACCAAAGCCAAAAAAATACCCTAAAAGAAGGCAAACCCCTTTACCTAGAAAACATGATTTCCAGAAGAGACACTTTATTCAATGCCACCGTCCAGTTCAATACAGACCGGCAATATGTAGAATTTCTTTTCAGCAAAAATATAAGAACCCTCCAAAGCAAAACCGTAAAAGGCCAGAATCTCAATCATCAGGAATCAGGAATTCCAATCACATTTCGTGACAAAAGACTCTTCTCATGGCAAATCGAAAAACTCAAAAAAGGAGAACCTGCATACATCAATGGTCTAACAGACAAAAACGGGAAGAAATACCAGGGCTACATCACATTTGACAAGAATATTGGAAAGTTTCAATTTTCTTTCAGAAATCCGGCAAAAGAACAAGTGAGGAAAAATAAAACAGTCAACAAATCCAAAGGCCGTAAAATGTAAACTTTCTAATCCTGTGTGAAAAACCATATCTAACTAAAAAAAAATAATATATTTGGCATCCAATTATATTTATACAATACAGTTATGAAAGAACTTATCGAAAAAATCAATGCTGAATTTGAAGCATTTTCAACTGAAGCGAATCAGCAATCTGAAAAAGGAAATAAAGCCGCAGGGACAAGAGCCCGAAAATCAGCTTTAGAACTAAGCAAACTTTTTAAGGATTTCCGAAAAGTTTCTGTTGAGGAATNATAATACTCTCCTAAACAAAATATCCATCAAATTATGATGGATGTTTTTTTATATTTCTTAATTATTCCTGTATTCGTAATAAATGCTTTATCCCCTCCCTGCATCCCTCAAAACCTGCCAGGTGAATGCACTTTAAATTTTTTAAATTTATTTCTTCCGATCAATGAGTTCTAAAGCTTTCAGCAAAAGAAGATCCTGATTACATCACCATTTGGATAATAAATGCCCAGTCCTGAAAAATAAGTTCATTTCCGTCGGTCAATTTAATGCAGGTCTTATTTCCGTCAGCCCCTGCAGTCTCTCTTCCAACAAAGATGACTTTGGGAACCTTTTTAAATATCATTGCCCAAAGTTCAGCTGCGCTCTGTGTGTACTCGTTAATTAAAACAACAACCTGACCTTTGTAGGCAGTGGGATTGTTCCTGCCCGCAAACTTGTAGGATATATTAATGATATTATCTAGGATGCAGAATTTGCGTGGCTGGCTGAAATCTGCCTGAGTCAAAATCCCGAAATGTTCCGGTTTAGTCCGCAGATAATCAAAGATATTGATTAATGAGCCGTCATCATTGCAGCCACGGAGATCTAAAACCATTCCGTTGGTATTTTGATACTTTCCATCAATACAGGAATTTCTGTAGCTTTTAAAGAGGCAAACTCAAAATACACCTTGTCATCAAGAAGAAAGCTCGGATTCAGACGACCCTCTTTCTCATTAAAGTTCAGGTACGTGTGGATTTCGTTTTTATTCAGCATCTGATACTTGGGTTTACCGTCTTTGTCCCATTCGTTTTGAAAGATGCGCTCTGTGCTTTCCATCACTGTTTTGAAACACTTTCCATTCTTTTTTACACCCTCTACTGTTGCGTGTAATAAAAAAGTGACTTTTATTGATAAGAATATAAGATGAAACCATTAAAGTAACTGAAACATAAAATATTAAAATCAGTTTAATCTAATGTCATAACCAAAATTCTATACAATAAATCAATAATTACTAAAAAAAAAAATACACTTTAAAATGATATTTTATTTTGAAGAAGATTAGAAGCAATAGACTTTTCTCTAGTATAATCTCAAATTTTTTGTTTACATTAATAACTAGTATTTAATGAATTAAATTATATAAATTTGTTTAAACTAATATTTTTATCAATTTTAAATAATACTTAACCATGAAAAAAATTAAATCTATCCTGACATTGCTAGTTGTGTTTTCTTTATCACTAAATCTCGATGCTCAAAGTGACAGCGAACGTATTTCCCAATTAGAAACACAATTAAAAAATAGAGATAAAAAGGACTATGATTCCATCTCTAAAACAATACATCATGCAAGTGAAAATTATCCAATACTAATAAAAGATTTTGAAATTTTGGAAACAAAATCAGATTTTACAGATCTTTTTGCTAAACTGACTACAGCTGCCAATCCAAATAACGAAGAGCTTTTAGGTAAATCCTACACATCTTTTATAAAAGAAGAAGCAAAAAACATTCTTTTAAAAGATTTGAAAGATGAAGCAAAAAGTGGTTTTCTAAGTATTTTGACAAAAATTACTTCAATACCAATTGTCAACGCTGTTATAAATTCCAATCCAGTCGGTGCAATTGTTTCACAAGTGATTAATTCAGCTTCTAATTTTGTTAGTCAAAAAATAGATGGTTGTAATCTATGTGAAAAAACGCTGAAATATACAGAGTCAATCCAACAAAACAGGATAAATGAATTTTCTAAAAAAATACAACCATTTGTTGATTACTACGATAAGATATTAATTGCTGATAGGGCGATATCTCAAAACTTAGAGGTGTATAAAGTCATATTGAAAGAAAATAGAAATCAAGCGTCAGTAAAAAATATCCAGCTAGGGTCATTAATTGTAGATCCTACCAGACCTTGGACCAGCAGATCTGTGTTATTAAATAATCTATTAAATGTTAATGATGGTAATTATAGGCAAAGCATTGATAATGATAAAGTTCAAAAATTATACGCAGTTGCAAAAACTTATAAATTGTATGAAAGTAATTACCTTAGGTACAATCAGGAGTTTTCAAAAATGTTTTCAATTTATTTAGACGCATATTATAAAGCTCTGAATGAACTAAAATCATATGCCTTACTTAATAATTACACTACAAATAAAATAGAAGAATTACAGTTGCTGATAAAAACATTTATTAATAAATATGCAACTGCAAATGTCGGTAGTGAAATAAGTAACCCAAGTACAAATAAAACTAAAAGTATAAGGCTTTTTTAATTGTAAAAAATATAAAATTTAAGTAGATAATTTATATAGAAGTCATATGCATTTTATATGTATGTTGTTAATGAAAGACAATTCTTTTACAGCAAAATATCCATCATACTATGATGGATATTTTTTTATATTTCTTAATTATGACTGCATTCGTAAAATGTCCGCTATCCTTTTCTTACTTCCCGTAGAACTTTGCCAGGCAAATGAAATGTAGATTTTTAAATTTACTTCTTTTGATCAATGAGTTCAAAAGCTTTTAGTAGAAGCAGATCCTGATTATTTCTGATGCTTTCAACGGTGGGACGTACGACAATGTCTGGATGAATGCCGATTCGCTGGGTATAATCACCGTTTGGATAGTAAATACCCAGTCCTGAAAAAATAAGTTCATTTCCGTCGGTCAATTTAATGGAGGTCTTATTCCCGTCAGCCCCTGCAGTCTGACTTCCAACAAAGATGACTTTGGGAACCTTTTTAAATATCATTGCCCAAGGTTCAACTGCGCTTTGTGTGTACTCGTTGATTAAAACAACAACCTGACCTTTATAGGCATTGGGATTATTTCTGCCCGCAAATTTGTAGGATTTGTCAATAATATTATCTACGATGCAGAATTTGCCCGGCTGGCTGAAATCTGCCTGAGTCATAATCCCGAAATGTTCAGGTTTACTCATCAGATAATCGAAGATCTTGATTATTGAGCCATCATTATTGTAGCCGCGGAGATCGAAAACCATTCCTTTGGTATTTTGATACTTTTCCATCAATTCAGGAATCTCTGCTGCTTTAAGAGATGTAAACTCAAAATACGCCTTGTCATCAAGAGAAAAGCTCGGATTCAGACGGCTCTCTTTTTCGTTATAGGTCAGGTAGGTGTAGGTTTTGTTTTTATACAGCAGCTGATAATTGGGTATACCGTATTTGTCCCATTCGTTCTGAAAGATGCGCTCAGTCCTTTCCATGACCATTTTGAAAGATTTTCCATTCTTTTTCACACCTTCTAATGTCGCTGTCAGCTCATTGCTACTGAAAAGATAGCTGTAAGCCTCACGTAGTTTTACTGCCTCATTGAAGTATGCAAAATATTCGGAATTGATATTATGAGATTTCAAAACAGATTTTCCATTGATCTTTGTAATGACATCTCAAACGTCAAGGATGGCTTTCTTTATCTTAGCTTCATCTTTTATTCCGGTGATGATAACTTTACCGTCCGAGATCTGAAAAATAATAGGAGCAGATAATTTCCCGACTACATCATACTGTAAAGTCTTCTTTATTTCAATTTGGCTGTCATGAATTTCCGCGCCAAGCTGCATTACCGCAGATTAGTAGTCTGCTTCTGTTTTTAATTTTTTGAAAACAGGGATATACTTTTGCAGAACCAGATCTCACTTTTCATCCATAAGATATTTACAGGGATAAAAATATTCTAACGCATTCCAGATTCTGAAGAGTTCCAGCATTTTAATGTCTGCCGAAAATTGGTTGTACGTTTTTTCATTGGTACTACTGAAACGGATGCTGTTTTCAACAGGATTAGAGTAGAATGATCCTACATTTTTGGGTTGAGCTGTCATTTCCAGGAAACGTTTTCTGTTGGCAGGATTTAGTTTGTTTAATTTTTTAATCCACGAAACATCAAAATTACGAAGGGTAATGCTGTCACAGTCCGATTTTCTCGCAGCAATCTTGTCAGATAAACTTTGATCTGCCTGCTTCAGCCAATTGGTGATTATTTCATCGGAAGATGATTCCTTCTCATTATTGAGGGACTGTAGAAGAATATTGTCCCAATCTATTTTCCCTGAGAAGTTGCAGGATGATAATATTTAATCAGTCCTCATACTTTAGCTAAGTCATATAAGTCACGGTCAGCGAATCTGTTGCTTTGAGCGGATAGGGTAGATGTTATGAATAACGAAAGAAAAATCAGAAATTTCATGCGCTTAAAGTAATTTTTTACTGTAATGAGTACAATCTCTAAAGAAAGTAAATTTGATAAAACATTCTGAAGGGATACATACTCTTTACAATGACAGTCACAAACGCACTAAAGTTACAGGAATTTAGTTTTTACTGAATAAAAATTATTATCAATTTTAATATCATAACTAGTTTTTACGCCTGCTTGTCCACAGCAGTATATTGCACAAATGATGAGCACGGACGTTTTTAAAGATTTCATGGTTTTACTAAATTTTTTATAAAAATTTAAACTTTCAAGCATTGAAAAAATCACCCTTTTGTGCTATTTTACGAGGTGTAAATATATAGTACGTCATCCCTCAATTGTGAAACACCTTTTTTTTATATATTTGAAAACTGATGTCAAAATGCTGCTTATCACTATAAACTATCAAACCATGAATAACGTCGAAATCATTTCTTACATCAACGCAAAGAAAAAAAGTAAACTCTATATTGAAAATGAAATCCGTGGTGCTCAGCAGGTACTGTCAGATTTAAAAGAGCAGAAACCCGTCCGCTGGTATCACAATGCCTATTACATTGGCAAG
This sequence comes from Chryseobacterium sp. Leaf394, assembly GCF_001424105.1. Lineage (GTDB taxonomy): Bacteria > Bacteroidota > Bacteroidia > Flavobacteriales > Weeksellaceae > Chryseobacterium. The sequence continues at coordinate 590,791 of NZ_LMQH01000011.1, forward strand.
AGGATTCTTTTTATTTTCCTGGCTGCAGTGGCTTTCCTGTTTTTAATCAGCACTTTTGCAGTTAAGGATGTTTACAGAAATTATTTTGATAAGCATTACGACGGTATCGTTACAAAGTATCTGAACGAAAATTTCGGAACAGTATCCGAAATTACGGTCTCACAAACTTCGGCGGTAGATCAAGAAATTCAGAGGGTCATATCCGTAAAAGAAATTCGTAAAGACTTGCGCGATAAACTGGTGGCACAGGTCTTTGACTACGCTCTTCTTACTTTGCAGATTATTTTAGGTGTTTTCACTTTGGTCTTTTGGTATATCGCACGTTTAACGCGCCAGCTCCATCTCAAAAACAGGCAGATTTTAGATCATTATGAGGTCAATATTAATCTGATGAATTTATATGCAGACGTGGTGCAGGAACAGAACTATGAAATTGAGTTTTTAGAGAAAGCGACACAAAGAATAAATTAAAATAAATACTATGAACGAAGAGTTTGACGATATAGAAAGGCTTATCATAAAAGAATTTGAAGAGTTTTTATCCGATGTAGAAATACATGGTTTTTCAGGAGATACAACATGGACTTTCCAGCTAAAAAAACGTTTAGCGCAACTCGGTGACAGATTGGGCTATAAAGTTTCTGTCGGCGGATTGGGAGAAGATTTTGCGGGAGAATGGATGTACGACGTTGTTTGGTTCGTTGAGGACGAAGATGGCTGTCTGATTAAAGTCCCGTTGATTGTCGAAAGTGAATGGGATAAAAAATATTCAGGGATCAAATATGATTTTGAGAAACTGTTAATTGGTAATGCAGAAAGAAGATTGATCATATGTCAGGCAAAAGGCAGCGAGATCGAAAACTTGTTTATAAAACTGGAGAACGCAATTGTCAAATTTCAGGAAAACAAAAATGATAGGTTTTTGATCGCTGTACTGAATTGTAACACTGATGATGAATTTCATTACAGAACGTTTACTAAAAACTAAAATTCAATGAGTAAATTTTTAAACGTATTCCGCTATTACACAAATAAGGTAAGGGAATTTCAGCTGGAAAATGACTTATCAAAGGCTTTAGCGATAACGCTTATGGAGAATTCGATGTTTTTATATGGATCATTAAAAGAGATTTTAGACAAAAATGATTTTGAAAAACTTTTAAATCAGGATTTAGCGAGTACCAGTTTAGACATTAGCATTCAGAGAGATACCAGAGAACTTAAGAATTATGATAAGATTTATGCTGTAAGTGTTTCAGAAGAAATTCTGAATACAGTTGATTTTTATAAGCTAAATCTTGGAGTGATTAATAAAGAAATTACAGACATTGTTATTCAGATCAATGCTTTGGAAGAGACAAATAACCAAAGGATAGCTATTATATTTGAGGTTAAAAGAAACAGGCAGGGCGTACTGCAGCAATTATTCGATCAGGCATTGTCAATGGTGAGCAATGATAGTATAGATTTTAATTTCCAGAATTTTAGAGATGAAGAATTCTCCAAAATGATAATAGCTAAAGATTGGAATTGGAAAAAAATTATGTCAACAGCATGGAGCGTTTACAACTTCCAGAAATTTACTGATTCAGACACAAAGATACTGAGTGATTTCATTGAATTCGTACGCAGTCACAATCCGCTTTGGATGCCGCAATTCTGTTTAAATATAACCTCTGCTGACTCCCATTCGAAAATTATGGAGAGAATTGAAGATTGCATTACTGCATCTTTCCCTCCAGAAGAAATACTGCCATACAAAGGAAGATTGGGTATAAAAATGAATATGATAAATTGGTGTAACGAATTGATTATTTATAATAATTTAAAAAACAGTATTCCATCAATACAATTTGCTGTTTATCCTGGAAATACAAAATCTCAGGGAAATTCTATTTTTAAGACAACAGATATACCAAAATTAAAACAGCACCTGATTATTCGCAGTACAAAATATAATGTTGCACATCGATTTCATATAAAATTCTCCGCTTTTAGTTCCTACTTTTCAAGTATTGACTTTATACAACGTGATCTGTTTGAAGGTATCGATATATATACTAAAGTTAATTTCAATAAATTTTCCGGGAGAAAAACTCGAAATGATAATAACTGGAAAGAGATTGAAGACTTTTTTGATCTGAATTTCAGACCTGATTTTGACTGGAGAAGTAAATGTAATTGGCAGGAAAAAATGATAAACTCGAGACGCACCAGATTTGATGTTTCTTTTGGTTATTCCTGTATTATCACAATTCCTTATTCAATTTTACAAACAATAGACGTCGATACAAATAATTTATTAAATCTTGGAGGATTAGTAGAAGATGTGCGTCAGGAATTTTATCACATTTTTAATTAATCGAAACTGAAGAAAAAAACAATTCAGGTTATGAGTAAAAGTTCAATCGAAAAAAGAATCGCACGTTTAACATGGAATGACAATGGATGGGTAAAACCATCAGGTCGAAAAGGCAAAAGTACCAATAAAGATTCTCACGAAGGCAGACATGGCTATGGACATGAAGAGTGGCTGCTAGATACAGGCAAAATCATTGACGGCTACCACTACGGTTTTCTGGAGCCCATCAGAAAGCATCAGAATGCTTTTATCGGAAAGGTATATGATGTGTGGCTTTATTCTCTCAATGGTACAGATAAAAAACGTTATTTTATAGGTGAAATTAATAATGTAGAAGTTCTTGATGAGATTCAAGCCGACAGAATAAGGCAGATTTATATCGCAAATGGATGGTTTGATGAAATGGAGAGGCAAATTGTAGATTGTAATGCTAACAATGACGGTTTTTCTGATTGGAAAGGTGTAGATCTTTTTAATGTTAGATTTAAAGTTTCAGATATAAACATTTTAGGAGATTATGAAGAACTGCCCGCAGATAATAAGTTGTACAGATTTTCACGCTACACGTTTGCTCACTTTGTTGAGGAAAACACAAATGATATATTAATCAGTAGGAAATTTAAATTTATATCCCGAAATCCCGAAGAACAGAAATCATTAGGCTTGACAGTTGAGAAAACAACATATGAACGGGAGCCCAAGGCAATTGAAGTAGAATATTTGCACAAAGCAATCTCGAAAAGACTTTTAAACGAGCTTTCAGCAAAATTTGGATTTGAAAATGTTTCAGATGAGCTGCTGGCAGGCTATGGTAGTCATAAAATTGATATGGTTGCCAAAGATGCAGACAAGTATATATTTTATGAAATCAAAACATACAACTCATCCAGAACATCCATACGAGAATCCTTAGGTCAGCTTTTAGAGTATTCATGCTGGATAGATAACCCGGTTGCACATAAATTAGTAATTGTAAGTCAGAAACTTGCAGATTTCGAGGATGCTAAAAAATATATCTATTTTTTGAGAAAGAAATTTAGCCTTCCACTCTACTTTCAGGTGTATGATTCAGAGTCAGATAGTTTTTCAGAGGAACTGTGATTGTCGTTTTTACATAGAAATGATTTTTTGATTATTGATGACTTTAAGAAAAATGAATCAAATAGTAGGTCATTATACTGTCATATTATAAGTCAAATTCCTTTTTATTTTGAAATATTCTGGCAGTTTATTATTAAATATCATTGCTTAATCATAAAAATTTAAATTGAAGGAGATCACCTGTGCAAAGTCACTTAACTTTTTAATACGCTTTTTTAGCTACGTCATCACGCAATTGTGAAAGACTTTTTTAAATTTATTTGAAAACTAACATCGGTTAACATCAGAAATTATTAAGTTTTATTTGTATAATATTAATTGATCTATAAAAAATATCTATTCTTCTTACCCGTTTTCAGGGAACTTTTTTTGTTACTTTGCACTAAAAAATATTGAAATTCTATGATACAAAGTCCCTCATTATCTTCTGCTAAACTTACTTTCTCTGGTCATGATACTTTTCATTGCAGACAACTGTGGTTAAAGAAAGGGTATGATTTTGTAAAAAATGGGAATAAATTCACTGATAATGAAGCGGTTGTTTTATTAGGTGTGGGTAAAAATATGGTTTCCGCAATCTACTTTTGGATGAAGGCATTTGGATTGATAGATAAAGATGGAAATGCTACAGATTTAGCTGAATATATTTTTTCATCAGAAGGTAAAGATCCTTATTTAGAAGATGAAGCTACATTATGGTTACTTCATTATCATCTAGTAACTCATGGACTTGCATCTATATATGATTTGATTTTTAACGATTTGCGAAAGGAAAAAATAGAATTTACAAAAGATAATTTCTTGGCATTTGCAGAAAGAAAAGCAAATGAAATTGGTTTTACCCAATTTAATAAGAAGACAGCCGGGACAGATTTCGATGTATTAACAAAAATGTATATCAGGACTACAGAACAAGCTAAAGATAAGGAAGATACTTTTTCGGGATTATTGACAGATTTAAATCTTATACAAGAAGAAAAGAAAAATAGTAGTTTATATTCCATCCCTAATGAGAACCGTAAAAATCTGCCAGAAGAAATCATATTATATACAATTTTGGATAAACAGGATTTTCAAAACTCAATAAGTTTAAATACCTTGTTTCAAGATAGGAATCAGGCGGGTTCTGTTTTTGCTATTACCAAAAATTTATTGATGGAAAGACTGGAATCTATTTCAAATAACTCAAATAATCAGAAATATGGTATAACGTTAAGTGACCACGCAGGTATTAAAGTGTTACAAATTACATCTAAGCCCAACAAGTTTGATGTTTTAAATCATTATTATGGCAAATAAATTCACTACATCTACAAATATTATTCGTGATACGGATAGAGAATTAAAGTATATACCTACTCCTAATGCCATTCGTATAAGTAATCAGATCAGTAATGATTTTAAACAAGGTATAAGATCATTTAATATTATTGGATCTTACGGAACGGGTAAAAGTTCATTCTTATGGGCTGTAGAACAAACACTGAAATCAAATAAATCATATTTCGGATTAAATTTACTTTCAAACCCAAAAATAGATTTTATTAAAATAGTAGGTGAGTATAAATCATTGAAGGAATCATTTGCTGATTTATTTGAAATAAATGATGATAAAAACATCACAGAAAATATATTCTCTGAAATATATAATCGTTACTATGATTTGAACAAAAATAATCCACTTCTTTTTATTGTAATAGACGAATTTGGAAAATTTTTGGAGTACGCTTCCCAAAATGAGCCCGAGAAAGAGCTATATTTTATTCAGCAATTGGCTGAATTTGTAAATAATTCGGATAATAATATTGTTTTATTGACAACTGTACATCAAAATTTTGATGCTTATGCTATCCATTTGGAATTCTCACAAAGACAAGAATGGACAAAAGTTAAGGGTAGATTTAAGGAAATTACTTTTAATGAACCAGTTGAACAATTATTATTCCTCGCAGCTGAACATATAGAAGAGAAACAATCGACCAACAAGAAAGAAAAAATAATTAATGAATTAGTAGAATTATTAACGGCATCACAGGTTTTTAATTCAAATGAGGACTATATCAATGAAATAGCTAAAAAACTATATCCATTAGATGCAATATCTTCTTATGTATTAACTTTATCATTACAAAAGTATGGTCAGAATGAACGCTCATTATTTTCTTTCTTAGAATCAACAGATCACACAGGTTTATATCAACATAGTATATTAAGAGATGATTTTTATTCAATAGCTGAAGTATATGATTTTCTGATATATAATTATTTTTCTGATCTTAACTCAAGATACAATCAAGATTTCAGTGCGTGGAAAGCAATAAAAACTTCTTTAGAAAAAGTGGAAGTTTTGTTTGATAAACATCTTCCAGAATATGAAAAATTGGTTAAAACAATCGGTCTGTTATCAATTAATGCACAAGCTGGCTCATACATAAATCGTGATTTTCTGACGCAATATGCTGAAAAAAGTTTAGGAATAAAGAACGCCGACAAGTTAATTGAAGATTTAGAAACAAGAAAAATAATTTTTTACCGAAAATACAATAATAGATATATTCTTTTTGAAGGAACCGACTTAGACATTCCGACAGCGCTATATGAGGCAGGGAACAAGATTGATGATATTACGGATGTAGTAACCTTACTTAATAAAAACTATTCACTATCACCTGTTCTCGCAAAAAGAGCGATGTTTGAGACTGGAACACCTCGTTTATTTGAATATAAAATTTCGTCTCATCCTATTTCTATAAAGCCAGAAGGAGAAGTAGATGGATTCATTAATTTAATTTTTAATGAAAAAAATATTCTTGAAGATATAAAAAAAATCTCAGAAGAAAATGTGGAGGCTGTTCTATATTGTTACTATTTAAACTCCAAAGAGATTAAAGATTTGCTTTTTGAAATTGAAAAGACAAGAAAGGTAATTGAAGAAAATTCAGATGATAAAGTTGCGGTTACAGAGCTTAAAAATATTATTGTACATCAGCAGAATTTATTAAATCATAAAATACTCAACAGCTTTTTTGGTAATAAAGCATCTGTTATATGGATTTTCAATGGTTTCGAAAAAGTATTAAAGTCACAGAAGGAATTTAACTCTTTCTTGTCTGAGATTTGTAAAACAGTCTATCACAAAACACCATATTTTAATAATGAACTTGTAAACAAGCACAAAATATCGACATCTATACATACCGCAAAAAGAAGATATTTTAATGCTTTGGCTAATGATTGGGATATGCCTCAGCTTGGTTTTGATACAGATAAGTTTCCGCCCGAGAAAACAATATATCTATCATTATTGGAAAATAATGGCATCAAATTATGTGACGATAATTCGTCCAATTTGATTGAGCCACATAATGAAAATGGATTTTATAATTTATGGGAGGCTTCTGTTGAATTTTTAAACAGTGCTAAACTTTCAAAAAGAAGTGTGTCAGAATTTGTTGAGATACTGAATAACAAGCCATTTAAACTTAAACAAGGTTTCATTGATTTTTGGATTCCTACTTTTTTATTTATTAAAAGGGATGAATATGCTTTATTTAATGAGAGTATTTATACTCCCACAATTAATGAAGACATTTTAGAACTTATTTCTAAAATACCGAAAGATTTTGAAATTAAATCTTTTGTGTTAGAAGGTGTTAAACTAGATATTTTTAATAGTTATCGTAAATTTTTAAATATTGATTTAAATAAAAATGGTAATGCAAAGACCTTCATTGAAACAATAAAACCATTTTTGGTATTCTACAGAGGATTACCAGATTATTCAAAGGAAACGAAACGTTTATCAAAGGAAAGTATTGCCATTCGCGAAGCAATAGCAAACTCTAAAGATCCTGAACAATCTTTCTTTGAAGATTTTCCTACTGCATTATGCTATTCTGTTGCAAAAATACAAAGAGACAGAACGGAATTACAACATTTTATTGTTCAATTACAAGACTCTATAAAAGAAGTTCGTAATTGTTTCGATGAATTGGTAAATCGTTTTGAATCTTTTCTACTAGATAAGTATTTTGATAAACCAATAGCATTTGAGGAATATAAAATTAAATTTCAAAAAAGATATACGAGCTTACATCGTCATTTGTTGTTGAATTCTCAAAAATCATTTGTACAGCGAATAGATTCTCAAATTGAAGATAAAAAAGCTTGGCTGAGTTCATTAGCTCAATCTTTAACAGGAAAATCACTGGAAAAATTCAAAGATGAAGATGAACTTTTGCTTTATGACAAGTTTACTGATATGATTTTGGATTTAGATAGCCTTAATAGGATTTCAAAGATTAAATTTGATGAGAAAAAAGAAATAGCTTTAGATGTTCAGATTAATTCTTTTGAAGGAGGAATGACAAACAAGATAATTCGACTACCGAAAGGCAAAAGTAAAGAGGTCGAAAATCTCGAAGGAAAGATAAAAGATTTATTATCAAAAGATAAAAGTATTGATTTAGCTGCGATAACAACGGTTTTAAAAGATTTATTATAATGAGTAAAGTTAGGCACGTGTTAGGAATATCAGGAGGTAAAGATAGTGCTGCTTTAGCTATATATATGAAGCAAAATTATCCTGAGTTAGATATTGAATATTACACATCAGATACAGGAAAAGAACTTCAGGATACTTACAATTTGATTGAAAGTCTTGAAAATTATCTTGGTAAGGAGATTAAAAAGCTACCCGTTCTTTCAGATGATTCATTAAATCCATTCGATCACTTTATAAAAATGTATAACGGGTATCTACCCGGCTCTACATCCAGATGGTGTACAAAAAAACTGAAATTAGAACCTTTTGAAAAGTTTGTAGGTGATGATTTGGTAATATCTTATGTTGGTATTCGTGGGGATGAGGACAGAGAGGGATACATATCTAAAAAATCGAATATTCAGTCTATATTTCCATTCAGAAAAAATATTTTTAGTGAAGATGTTAGTGGTAAATTTCTTTCAAACAATAATATTCATAATGTTTTAAGGTATTACAAAACATTAGATTTAGGAGAAAAGAGAGAGCGAATTTTTGAGGTTATAAATGAACAAGTTTCTATTAACTTCAGTCAAACGCAAAAATTGAATAGCCTATTAGATTTAGGGATTAAAGAATACAATAATGCTGTATTCCAGTTTTTACAAACAACAGATTATCCAATATCAAAAGAAAGCGAGTTTCCTTTGATTAATAATGAAGATATATTGGTTAGGGATGATATTTTTAAAACTTTAGAAGAATCTGGTGTTGGTGTTCCGGAATATTATAGAGCTATCGAATTTGAGATAAATGGTAAAAAGTCTACTTATGCCCGAAGCCGTTCCGGTTGTTTTTTCTGTTTTTATCAACAGAAAATAGAATGGATTTGGTTGTATGAGCAACATACTGACTTGTTTCTCAAAGCAATGGAATACGAAAAGGATGGATATACTTGGATACAGGATGAATCTTTGGCTGAATTAGTTCAACCGGAACGAATAGAAAAGATAAAAGAAGAATACATTAAACGTAAAGAAAGAAAAAAATCAAAAATTCAATCGCCTTATCTTTTAGACATCCTTGATGATGTTGAAGGAGAAGGTTGTGCGAGTTGTTTTATATAAAGCATGAACAGTTTATACAATTACATCAATTCTTTTAAGGATAGACAAATCAGGGATGATAAGACAATAGAGATTGTTGATGGAGAGTTTACAGTTTTTATTTTTTGTGATAGGAAAATTGAGAATGATTCTCTATTTACAGGTGAGTCTACGCTTAAGAGTATTGCAATTAGGAAATATAAAAGTGATTTTGATGGACTTGTGAATGAATTGTATTATTTTCTAAACTTAAGTTATCGTCAAATAAATAAAATACCCAAATATTCTTTAAGTCGTGGTGCGAATAATCAGGATAAAGTATTCTTTGAAATAATCTTCCCAATAGATGAAGATTTAAATCACAACAATATTACATCTGTTACAACAGCGTATAGAAATGTAAAAATACAACAAATACACAACTCTTTCAAATTAGAAGATTCCCAATTTATAGAAAGTAATGATATTGGAATAGTTCAGTCTAATACAAAAACTAGAAGATTAGGTTATTTGAAATTAATAGTTGAATTATTTGAAAGTTCAAATTATTTTCCAATTACTTATTTAGGGAAACGAATTGAAACCGATAGTATGTTGTACAATGATGCCCTTTACGAGTACGGGAGTCGTATGGGAGACGATAAGGGGCTAATTAAAAAGACAGATAGCGGTTCTTCAGCTAAACCTTATATTGAATTATTGGAACAGCTTAATTTATTAACACAAGTTAATAGTTCTTACATATTAACAAAACAAAGCAAAATATATTTTCAGTTAAACAAATTTTTAAAACAGGAAATAGATGTAGTTGATGCAAATTTATTTCAACTTAATCTTTTAGATAAATTGTTCTTTTTTCGCCAAATTCTAATTTCTGACCCTTTGTACATTTGGGTAATTATTGATATTATTTTTATTGTTAGAAAACCAATTGGTACAATGTCGATAAAAAAACTTTTTGTAGATTATATAAAGAATGAGCTTGATTTAAGTCAAGCTCATTCAAACAATAATGCTACGAAGAGGAAAATTATAGATTTAAAAACACGGATATCATCTTGGCAAAAACCTCTAACTTATTTAGAACATATTGTTGAACCAAGAATAAACTGGTTAGTAGATTTAGGTATTTTAGAATTAAAAACAGAATCAAAGGAAAAACTTTATTACTTCTCTAAATCTGGTTTAAATCTTATTAATGTTTTATTTGAAATATTAGAAAAAAATCTGAATAAACATCTGATTATAGAATCTGTTATTAATAATCACTATTTCTATATTTTTAATTATATCTTTGATTTGAATAAAGATAAAGGCAGTTTGGATATCAACAAAATTGAAAATTATCTTTTAGAGGCCTTTCAAGTATTTAAAACTGAAGCCCCTAATAGAATTGCTGCTTCACAAGCCATTGATTATGTTTGTTTCAAGTCATTTTTTGATGATAATCTAATAGTGGAATTTGAAGAAATAAAAAAACACTTACACAGACCTAACAATAAATTCTCAATGGATTGGTTCAAAACAGAGAATGATGGTGCTTTGTATTTAAAAAAATAAATCAGTTATGGAATTATCAGACTTAAAACTTAAAGAAAATCCTTTTAGAACAGGACCATCAATTAACCCTAAAGATTTGATTTGGGCAGGATTCCCAGAGTTAAAAAAGAAAATAGAAGAGCGTTTAATTTTTTCTATGAAAACTTCTCCATCCAGAATAGTTCTGAACTGGGGTAGATATGGTAGTGGAAAAACACATGCTGCAAATTTTTATACAAAGACAGATAGAATAAAAGTTTTAAATGACGAAAAGTCAGCCAAGCCATCTAAAAATATTAAAATAAACTTACCTCGTACATCTAAAGATCCTGTACAATCTTTTTTTAGAAGTTTTCTAGGGCAGATTAGCTTGTCGGATATCAAATCTAATTTTGATTTAGTAAAAAATGCCTTGTTAGAAGAAGAGTCTATAGATGCTATTATTGAAGTAAATTCTAATGATACCATTATATCAGACTTATTTAAATTGATAATATCAGATGACAATATTGATCAATTTCAAGCCATTGAAGCATATTTATTTGGAGATGCAACAAAAGGGACATTAGTCAAGTTAGGATTGCCGTTTGGTCTAAAAGATGATGAACAAATTGTAAATTTCATAAGCACATATGTAAATTGTATAACTTTTGAAAAAAGAGTCTTTTCATCTTTCACTCTTTGGTTGGATGAATTTGAAGATATAGATACCTTAAATAAGCAAAGCCAAGATAGAATTACTACTTTCCTAAGACAATTATTTGATAAGACACCAAATAACTTTCTGTTATTTTTGAATTTTACTCCTAAAACATTCTTTAATATTGAGGATTTATCCATTATTTTGGGTGAAGCACTTTCAACCAGAGCAAAAATAAGGATACCTTTTGAAGTCCCTTCTATTGAAGAAGCGATTCAATATGTAGAAGAGTTAATCTCTCCTCAGTTAGACAAGCCTGAAGATAAGTATGGGCCGTTTGAAAATGAAGAAACGTTGAAATATGTACTCGACAATATTGGGAATTTATCAATTCGTAAAATTAATGAAGTGTTTTCTTTAATCATTGAATTAGCAATTTTAATGGAAAAAGATAAGATAGACATTGAATTTATTAGGTCTGTAAAAGATGAAATCCCTTCATTTGAGAGTTAATTATGGTTGCTTATTTGGATACTTGTACTATTCTTAATTTGCTTCAAATTAATTATGATGATGAATATATCAAACACCTTGTAAAGTCATTTGAAGAAATTAAGCTAACTCCAATAGTTTTTCAAGAATTAGGGAGTAATAAATTTGTTAATGTTATTGATGATTCTAATAAAGAAGTATTGAATAATGTGATTTTCAATCAAATACAAAAATATGTTGATTATTCAAATAGTGATGATACATTAGCATTTACAAAGAAACATAATTCTGAATGTTTTAAAGATAATGGAGAGTCTCATTCTGTAAGTTATTCAGTAAAGGTGAGTCGTTTTGGAAAAAATGATTTCGGAGATAATCTTCTTAAAACACATTTTATCTCTGATGATGCTCCAGCTCAAAAAGATTTTAATCATTTTTATCAAATTAATGTCGTAGGGCAAATTTTAAATTCAATTGATTTAATGACAATTTTTTGGTTGAAACAGTATATAACAAAAAATGATTTAATAAAATACTGTCACTCTTTAAAACAGCTTTATAATAAAGATATAGGGCTATTGCTAATCAAACTTAAAGATTATAGTCGCGATTTTGTGGATGATCTAAATAGTAAACAAAAGATTGTATTTACGAAATTGATAGAAATATTGAGTAATATTCAAGATGACACCAATAATAAAATATCAGAAATAATAAGTGATCCTGATTTCAAAGATGTTTTAAAAAAGAATAAAGATTGGAAAGAATTGCTTACAAATATTCAGCAAAGTAATTTTAGAGAAAAAATTCCTTATATTAATAAAAGAATGCGAGATTTGGAAAAGGTTTGGGAAGTAATGTAATTTTTTGCTTTTAATCTTAATAAGAGACTGAAAAAAATTACAGCTCATTTACAAATTTAATAGTGTTCTTAATTTTCAAGACCTTATCAAACTTTGGTATAAGGTCTTGATGTTGGTTAAGTCTAAATTCAATATCATCACGATTCCACCAATCCGCCCAAAATTGCTTTTGACTTAATTTTTCCAAAGTTTCTGTTAATGGATTGGTTATTTGAGTACTAACTGCTAGGAAAAATCCACTAGCGTCATGTTGCTCTATAGTGTCTCTAATATCTTGAACTTTACTTTTTCCAATAGAATTATTACTTGCTTTACATTGACCAACAATCTTTCGAATTTGAGAAGGAGATACTCCTTGATGAAATAATTGATTTTTATCAGCAATTTCCCAATCTATAATTAGATCTCTTCCTTTATCTCCTTGATTAGTTGGTGCCGCTATTCTTACTCTTTTTACTTTCACATCTCTTTCTAAAAGGCTTTTTATCAATAATTCAAATTGTGTTGGGCAGGGATTCTCTAACCATTCGAAAATTGGAATTGGAAACAAGATTGAGGCTTCAAGATTATGACGCTCTCTAATCAACTCTTTTTCTTTTTTAAATGCATCTAAACCTGAAGATATACTTTTCGCAATGATAAATTCTTCTTCAATATTTATTATGAGATTTTCAATAACGATAAAATTGTTTGCTCTATGACGTAGGTTACTATTGATAGATGTCAGAACACTTTCAATTTCTTTTAATGCTTCATAATTGAAAAAGTTATAAGTTCTTGAATCAATTAATATATTCCCATTTATGCCATTTATCTTATGAGGTTTATAATCGAATACTTTTGTTATTGTCTCTAAGTAATATGCTAGCGACTTGGATTTTATTATAGTAATATCATTGTCAATATCATAAACAAAAGAATATGATGGTCTTATTCTACTTCCACTATTATAGCGATTAATTGTTTTTGCATAATCATTAAGGTTAGCATCGACATCATAATCTCTTTCATTTACAAGATTCTCTTCTTTCATACACTCTTCACACGGACAACCAATCAACCCCCAAAAAGAATATCTCCATTCAAATAAAATATGAAGAAGGTTTTCAATATACTTTAGAACATTATTTGAAGAATTCGCGTATTGTTCAGGATAAATGTATCTACCCCAAATTTCATCATCAATGACAGGATGAGGTATATCAAATATAGAACAGGATATTTTAGCTTTCACTTTTAGAAAACTCGAAAACATTAAGCTAATAACTATATGTATATCGCTTCTGTCTCCATGATATACTATATCACTAGTTCTTACTAAAAAATAAAAACTTAATTTATCGTCTTCAATGTTTAAAAATAAAGTCAATCCATCAATTTCTCCTGTAAAAATTCTGAAAAAATTGACATCAGAATTGTCAACAATGAATGAAAAAGACTCACATATTTTTTTTACATGTTCTTGTATTTTAGTATTATCCATTCAATTTAGTTATAAGTCGTTAATAAATCAAAAACCGCAAGATTAAATAACTATTTCTTTTAATATCAATCGTCCAAGGTTCCGATTAATTGTTCCATACCAAAATTCAATAAAAAGTCGGAGTAGTAGCTATCAAAAACATCACGGATGTAATCATCGATAGTTATTTCTTCGTCATTGTTTTCAGCCACCAAAGAAAGTCGATAATTCTTCTTTTTCGTGATCATATATAGAAATAAAGAATGAAAATAAACAGAGGCGATATATCTCTTTTGAGCTACAATTATTTGATCTTCGTTCTTTAATTTCTTTCTGTAATTCAAATAGACGTTACTATCCAAATTTACATAGATTTTTTCCAATATATCTCCCGAAGCTATAGGATTCATAACAGTGTCATAATTCATAGAAATACCATGAGATTCCAAGTCATCCCATTGTTCTTGTGAAACTCTTACTAATTCAGGTAATCCAATATTGGTAAAATCTTCTTCCTCTTTAGGTGCAAGTTGCTTTTTTTCTTCGGGATCGACAATTTTGAGGAATACAATCTCTTGGAAAAAATCGTTTCCGGCACCTTTCAACGATGCTTCAATTTCTATTTCATCACCTTGTCTCAATTCTATGTCTGGATTGAAGGTAATTTTAATTGTTCCTTTATCCGGACTTGATTTAATAATATTTAATAACTCTCCAGGCTCTTTTTCATTCCCTTGTTTATTGCCTCCTTTACTATCCGTTCGTTTTACTCTTAAAATGCTCACTTGTAAATCGCCGGGTTCATCTGTACGGTCAAAATAATGATCTTCTACATCGGTCTCAAACCGCAATGTCTTTTCGCCTCCAGTTGGTACAGGAATAGGACTGTTAGCTTTATGTTGTAATTTAAAAAAGCTAGGAAAACGCTCCGGTTTAAATGGTTTTTGTTGTTTTTCTTGTGGTCTATTTCCTGCATGCTCTTTTTTCTCCGGTTTTTCTTTTGATTTTTCTTCGAGCTTGAGCGTATTTTGTAATAACTTGAAAAGTTCGCTATCCTTGGATAAGTTTTTTGCAAAGCTCTTTATAAGTTCAGAAGTATCTTCACTTTCTAAACCGATAGAATCTTTCCTACGCTTATTAATATCATCAAGTTTAGATTTTGTTAATTTCTTTCGTAAATAATCCCTTAATTCTTCTGCTTTTGTTCCATTCTTCAAACGATCTCGGGAAGCCATAAAAAGGTCTTTTCTAAATTCATACTTCATCTTTGTACAATCCACATTGATAAGCAAATAATCTTTGAGAAGATTGTATTTTAGACTTCTTGTTATAAATTCAGAAGTATAATGACCATGAACCTGTCCGTTCATTGAAAATAAGGAGGACATATTATTTTTAAAATATCTACGCTGTATATCCGCTTTTGTCTCTTTAACTGTTTTTCCTTCTTGCTTTGCCTTCAAAACATAACACGTAACTTTCATTTTACCAAAAAGAGTATCTTCATATTCTTCAGAAAACCAATCTTCAACATAATCCTTTTCTTCTTCCAAACGCCTTTGAAGGCCATATACAGAAGTTTCTAATACCTTATTGTTTGGATAACGTTCCTTGGTATCGATAGTGAATATTGGTAGAACTGGTTTAAATAGAAATTCATTCAGACTTTGGTTTAAATCTTGGGCAAATCCGGAAATTCCTTTCATCTGATAGGAATACATTTTAATAATAGAGCCAGTTTTAAATTTTCTGTTAAGGAGATTTAAATCTAATTCCGAAATATCAAAGGAAGGAATCTCTCGGTCAATTTTTAAATATTCATACCATGTATTTTTTTTAGTTTCTAATTCATCCTTCGATAAGGGATGTTCTCTCACTAATGTAAAACCAAAATTACCGGAATTATCAAATCTTTTAGAGCCAATTAATTGATAGCCTTTGTTTCCACAAAATACAATTGCTCCACTACCACCCATGTTGTATTTTCCTTGAACAAAATGAATTTCATTTTTATTTCCTCGCATTAAAGAAAGAAAAGTTTTCTCAAAATCTTTAGGATGCTGTCCTTCTCCATTATCATAAATAATCACAGAACTTTGCTTAGTCGGTCCATCTGCAATTATTTGTATATCTTCAGCCTGCTTTCTTCTAAATGTATTTAAGTCCCAATTTTTATTATCAGGAAAGAATAGTTCAATTGCTTCATCCATAGATTTAGGTGCATCTTTACTTTTAGGATCTAATCCTAATTCAAGGCATTTTTTCATCAATGTAGCATCAATAGAGTTGGTAACTTTTTCAACTAATGCTGCAATTGGATTAGATTGCTGATTTTCAATAATACTGAAATTTGATTCATTTTCTCCAATTGGAAACCAGTTTAATGCATCTTTTAAGTATGCATTCCCAGAGATAAGTGCATCGACATCGGTTTCAGTTTTGCAGAGATATAGTGATTCGAATAAAGTTTTAGGCATAAAAATACTTAATTATCGGATTGCTATAAAGTTATGAATTCTTTCCAAGAATATTTCGATATCTTCCATTGTATTCTCTTTTCCGAGAGAAATACGGATACTACTCATAGCATTATCATTAGAAAGTCCCATTGCTAAAAGAACATGTGACGGTTGGATGATAGCGGAATTGCATGCAGAGCCGTTACTTACAGCAACATCCTTATTCATACCAATAAAAAATTCGGTGTCAAAATTAGGAATACAAATATTTATTGTATTATAAATTCTTGAAGCATTTTTACTATTTATAAAAGATCCTTCAATTTTTGATAACGCTTTTTCTAAAGTATCCCGAAGATTTTCAATATGAACACGATTGATTTCCATTTCCTTTTCAGCAATTTCGAATGCTTTTCCTAATCCTGCTATCAATGGTACATTATGCGTTCCGCTTCTTAATCCTTTTTCTTGACCTCCACCATGAATTAAAGGTTGTATTTTATTTTGTTTTGTAATTATGTGGTTGATATATATTCCACCAATACCTTTAGGAGCATACATCTTATGACCAGAGAAGCACAGTATGTCAATATTGGATGTTAGGACGTCTATAGGTAATTTCCCTACTCCTTGTGTGCCGTCACAAACGAAATATATGTCAGCTTCTTTTGTTATTTTACCAACTTCATTAATTGGATGAATAACGCCTGTTTCATTGTTTACCCACATCAAACATATTAGCAAAGTATCTGATTTTATTAAAGACTTTAACAATTCCAAATCTACTGTACCATCATTATCTACAGGAAGGTAATCAATTTCATATCCAATACTTTCTAAATAATGGCAAGTTTCTAAAACTGCTTTATGTTCTGTAAGGCAGGTAATGAGATGTTTTTTTTTATTAGTGGGATTTAATGCTAAGCCTTTTAATGCTAAATTTAGGCTTTCGGTTGCACCAGAAGTAAAATAGATCTCATTGGAATTACTTCCAATCATAGCACTGATTTCTTTCCTTACTTCGCTTATTCTACGTAATGAATCCATTCCAAAAGAATAGGAGCTTGATGCATTACCATACATAGTAGAAAAATATTTGTAGCTATAATCTAATATCCTTTTATCAACTGGAGTTGTAGAATTGTTATCAAGATATATCATTGAATTTGTGATATTTATATCAACCTGTAAAGAGGATTTTATGAAAAGTTAATGAAATCACTTACGAACTATCCAGCAATTATTTTCGTAAAAACAATGAATAGTTGAGATAAAATTGCCTTCAAGATCTTGAACATATAAATTTCTAAATGTCCCTAATGCAATAATAAAATTATTTTCAGGAATCTGGAGTAATTTTGAAACTTGTTCTTTTAAAATTTCTGAATAATTTCTATATACACTTAACCAGCTGAAATTATTTGTAATACTTATGTCTGTATCATATTTCTTTATACTACCCTCTGTTATAATGTAAGGTACTTCTCCAATATTTACACCTGATGAATAAACCTCAATATAAGTACCGAAGTCTATAATTTTTTCTATAGGTATCTTCAAAGATAATTGTACTCTTTCTAATTCTTCCATAATTTTTTTTCGATTTATAATTTTTTTTCTGACGTTACTTTTCAAATTTTTTATTCCTATTAAATACATCAAATAAAACTCCTATTTATTAGGTTTATCAAATATACAAAATCATCACTTAAAATAAATAATGGTACTTTGATACCTTTCAAAAACCACAAATATGAAAACACTAAAAATCTACAGTGTAATTGCTACTATTGCAATCATCGTATTATCAATAATTCTTTATCAGAAGATCAAAAAGCACGACAAAACCCAAGAAGTATATAAAGAAACAGAAGAAGTTCCCCATCAATGTTCAGATAGATAATACAGCGAATTGAATAAATAAATATAAATCGCAGGCATGCACTTTAATCTGGGATAGTTATGCCTTTAGCATTTTCAAATTCTTTAAAGAACTGTTCTAAAGAAAACTGCTG
Source organism: Chryseobacterium sp. Leaf394 (assembly GCF_001424105.1). Taxonomy (GTDB): domain Bacteria; phylum Bacteroidota; class Bacteroidia; order Flavobacteriales; family Weeksellaceae; genus Chryseobacterium. The sequence goes on from NZ_LMQH01000011.1 coordinate 609,313, forward strand.
ATGCCTAAGTATATTATAAATAGTTGACATGGGAATATTGTAACCTTCTGGCAATTTTAGTTTAGAAATTGTAGAAGAGGTTATGCCACAGAGTTTAGCATATTCATTCTGTGAAATAATTTCGCCTTTTTGGTTATAATATTCTCGCAGTAATTTACTTTCAATAAAATTGCACAGGTGCTTATTCACAAGTGCATTCTTATTATTTAAAACTTCTTTGTCTATCATTCATTAGTAATCTAGACAAAAAAATTTTTTATAATTATCATCAAAAATTTCTCTATAAAAATCTACAATAGGTATTATATCAATCTGTTTAATCGCCTTATCATGTAGGTTGATTAGTGATCCGTTCGGACCAATTTTTCTAAGCTCTTCAATATCTATATTCGTTATTGTGAAATAGCCATCTTTTTCTAAAATAGTACGAAGTTGTTTTTGGAAAGTATTGTACGCATGAATTTCATTTATTGTAGAATAATTCATTGCTAATAATGCACAGAATTGTAATAGCAGAAATTGATGAAAATATGCATTCCACTCCTTCTGAAGATGAGATTAACAGGATATACGAGGCTATACAACAGGACAGAATAAATAAAACTGCAAGAGTTAAGGAAGCTTTATCAAAAATTGTTGGATAAAGAGAATCCGTTGTTTACAGTAAAAAAATAGGAATTTCAGATAGTTACATCCGTGAGATACTTGAAGGAAAAAAAGTGAAAGCAGGTTATGAGATAATTGATAAGATAGAGTTGTTTTTAAATACGATCCTACCTGATTTTGAAATGTCTATTGAAAACCCACTAACTTTAAAAAACTTCACGCAGGATTATGTCAATACGATAACAAATGAGATCAATAGAGTTGTCGTAAATCTAAAAGATTATCGTTTTAATCTTGCTCAAATGATTACAACAAGAGAAACTGCAACAGATTGGAAGGGTGATAAAATTTCGGTTACAAGATCAATTGAATATTCCATAGAAAGACCTAGTTGTTTTTTTTATCATCTGAGAAGCTTTATTTGTTCAACTATATATATTGTTTCACTTTTTCTTCTACAAATGAAAAATCAATCCATTTACTAAAATGCAATAAAGCAAAGTGGTGCTGTTCTGTATCTAATTCTTCCAGTTTTTCCATAAGAACTTCTGGCTCAATCTCTTTTCTGATAATTTGATATAATAAATAATATGAATAGTCTACAGATTTTAGAAAATCAAAAGAATCAGGATTTTCTGAAGCACAGATCTCTATAATTCTTTTTTTATGTGAATGATATAATTCAGTTTCCCAGATTCCTTCAGCATTTTGCGCCAAAATATTTGCATTTTCTGGTTTTACCAACAAATTTAAATAATGGACATAGCCGGACGAAAGGTATTCATCTAATAATTTTTCAGTTACATCAGTTTGCGCAAACTCAACGTACCGAATTGCTGCTCTTTTATCATAAGAATATTCAGAATTAAAGAAGGTATTAAAAAAATCAATTTTATAATCGTCAGGCAATTATGATAATTGTAATTCTAAAATTTTTCTTAATCTTTGGGATTTTCGATAATTCATTCCTGCTTCTAAAAGCTCATTAAGATCTTCAAACATTTTTTCATGATCATTATAGTTTGGTATTCTCCTTTCAATATTGTTGTACATTGAATCACTAAATTCGGGAATATTATTTTCAATGTAATCTCTAACTAATCTTTCAAAATCTACGGTATTGAAAGCAGCCTGAATTAGTGCGCTATAAGGATGATCTATTTGTGCTGTCACATCTGCTTTTTTTTCAAACAATAAGATTAAAAGTTCTTTTTGATGTTCATTCATGGTTATTTTTTTATGGTCTTACCTTTTCAATTATATCTTTCAAAGTCTGAAATTCCGGATCATCTAAAATATCCAGAGAGTTATTTGTTGCCAATAGTATCGATTCTCGACACAGATTAATTCTTCGCAATAATGGCAAAACTATGGAATTGCCATGTTGAACATATTTTTTTATTTCGCTGTTATTAGTTGGAATTTTATAACCTTCACGACTACTTGCGATAAGAATACCCTTATCTCGTAAACTACCAACCATATTTCCAAATTGTTCTTTACCTAATTTGGACTCTCTGTTAACATTAAGATGTTCGATGAACTCCTGGGCGGTGGTGTAGTTTTTATAGTGATTGGATTCATGGTATCGAACTAAGACTTTCAGAAAGTTTATAGCATCCTGCATTTGTTGGGTTTCGGGAGATGCAGTATCAAGATAGTCAAAAATGCTTCGAAGACTTAAATCTGTAATTGCCTGACTGTAAAATTCGTCAGCCTTCGTTTCATTGTACTCATTAATTTTATACACTTTTGGAAAGTGATTAATACCGATAATCTTTCCAGAAAGTCTTTCTAAGAATTGCTGAGAATGATCACTTTTTTTATGCTCATCAAAAATATAACCTAATGTACCGGCAATAAAATCAGCGACTTGTACTCCTAACTCTTTATCACTTTTATTAACAAAAAACTCAGAACCTTCAAATAATGTGCGAATATGATTTTGCCTTACATAATTCTTGAATTCGAGCATAAATTCATTGCCACCATGTTCATCGACTTTAAGCTCCAACCGTGGAAACGTTTTATAAAGTTCTTTATAGAGTATACCATTCAAATATTTGTAGAATGACTTTTTATATTTAAATCCTTCACCATAAAGCTTTGTCTTGTCAACAACTACTGAGTAAATATTGAATTTAAGCTTGGCAAGCTCATCTAATATATGAAGTCTCCTTTTATAATTATCTTTTACTTTAGATGATTTGATTTCTCCAGTCTGAAAATATCTTGACCTGATTTTTTCAACTTCAATATAAAATTTTTCCAAATCTTCATAATTTACTATTATACTGGCAATTATAAAGTGTGTGCTTTCCGTTGAAAATTTAAATGAGTTGTTTCCAAATTCATCTGCAAATGCAATTACTTGTTTCATATATCCTAAATTTATAAAGTTACAAGATTTTCTAATATTATTTTATTAGAATCTGCAAATTAACTTTTCAAATAGGATTTAGAAAATATGAATTAAAAGTATATTTGCATTTGCTCGATATTTTGTTGAGCAAGATTATTAGGTTAACAACAGAATATATGTTATCAACAGATATAAAAAATAAAGTACAGTCATTATGGGATAGATTATGGGCTGGGGGTCTAGCTAATCCAATTGAAGCGATAGACCAAATATCATATCTCCTCTTTATGAAAAGACTAGAATCATTTAAAAGTGATTTAGAAGATAAATACAAATGGAGTGTTTACAATAAGTTCAATGATAGTGAACTTTTAAATCATGTAAAAAATAATGTATTCAACTTTATAAAGAATGATTTAGCATCTGCGGAAGACCCCTATGCTATAGCTATGAATGATGCGGTATTCAAATTTAAGAGCCCCGCATTACTTCGAGATGCGATGAATTATATTAATGACATCTATTCATTAATTGATGATGAGATAAAAAATAAAAACAATCATTTTCAGGATATTCAAGGTGATGTTTACGAGCATTTGTTACTACAAACTAATGAAGCGGGTAAAAATGGACAATTTAGGACTCCTCGTCATATAATATATTTAATGGCAAATATATTAGATCCGGATATAGATGGTAAAATATGTGACATAACATCGGGCTCAGGTGGTTTTCTAGTTGGAGCATACCAATATATACTTACGAAATATTCAAAAAAAGTTACTGATGATGAAGATGGACTTCCCCGAGGTATTGATGGAGATAATTTAGATGATACTAAAACGAAACATTTAAAAGAGCAAACTTTTTTTGGGTTTGATATAGATCAGACAATGATCCGTATTGGGGTAATGAACCTAATGATGCATGGAATTGAAAAACCAAATTTAGTATACACTGATTCATTATCTGAAGATTATGAGAATATTGAACTATCACGAAAAAAAGGTGAAAAGTCAGATGATATAAAAAATAAATCAATTCAAGGACTTTATAAATATATATTAGCAAATCCTCCATTTACTGGGAAAGTTGATAGTATAAGAATCAGTCAAAATTTGGATAGGGTATATCCTCCACAATTTGATAAAGAAGGAAATAGAAAAAATATTACAGTACAGTCTGAATTATTATTCCTTGAAAGAATTATTTATATGCTTGAAGAAGGAGGGCGTGCAGCAGTGATTGTTCCTGAAGGTGTTCTGTTTAATTCCGGAAAATCTCACAAAGCTATCCGGAAGCTTTTACTAACGGATTGCGCATTAGAAGGAGTTGTTTCGTTGCCAAGTGGAACTTTTCTTCCGTATACGGGAGTAAAAACATCTATTCTACTTTTTTCTAAAAGGAAATATAGAAATAAGGAGGATGATTTACAATCATTAAATGTTTGGTTTTACGGGATGGATTCTGATGGTTATTCTTTAGACAATGCTAGAAAAAGAACTATTGATTTTCCATTAAAGGATATGCTTAATGAATGGACAAATAAAAACAATAAAGATCAATCAAACCTTGAATTACATCATTTTGAAATACCAGTCGAAAAGATTATAGAAAATGATTTTGAGCTAAACTTCAATTTATACAAAGAATATGTATATGTTCCGCAAGAATTTGAAAAAACAGAATCATTACTAAAACAATTAAAAGTTCTTGAGAAATCTATTTCAGAACAGTTAAAGAACTTAGATAACTTATAATATGGAGTTTGTTGAGTATAAAATAGGGAAACTTGCGAAATCCATTCATACAGGAAAGACACCTCCTTCACAAATGAAGGAATATTTTAAAGAAGAAATTAATTGGATTACACCTTCTGATATGGATGGAAGAAAAACAATTACTAATACAATAAGAAAAGTATCTAAAAGTGCTTTAAATGATAAGTATGTTTTTCTACATCAAAAAAATACAATTGTTATAGGAACTAAAGGAGACATTGGAAAGGTATGCATTGTAGATTCTCCATCAGCATCAAATGATCAAACAACAGGCGTGTTTTTAGATTCGGAGTTAATACTTCCTGAATTATTCTACTATTGGGTGAAATTAAATAAGGGGATGTTAGAATTTAAGGCTAATAAAGCTATAATCTCAATATTAAGCAACAAACATTTAAGAAGAGTAAAAATAACTTTTCCAAAGAATATAACAGATCAACAAAAGATAGTATCTGAGTTAAATCAACTACAAGATGTAATTGACTTAAAAGTTAAAACTATAGAAATTATAGAAACGCTTAAGAAAAACTATTTCTTAGAGTACTTTTTGGATAATCCGTTATCCGAAAAGTGGGATTACATCAGTATAGATGCAACAAATGCTGTAAAAAGTACAAAATATGGATTGACAGAAAAACCGAACTCAGATATTGATGGGTATCCTGTTGTGAGGATGAATAATATTACTTACAATGGTGATATTGACCTTACAAATTTGAAATATGTTACAATAAAAAAAAGTGAATTTGAATCCAGTCAAATTCAAGATAGAGAAGTACTCTTTAATAGAACAAATAGCCCAGATCTTGTAGGAAAATTGGCAGTGTGGGATAAAGGATTGGGTTATACCTATGCTGGTTATTTGTTCAGAATATTATTAGATGAAGATATATTAAATCCATATTATTTTAGTGGTTATTTTAATGCTTCATTTGGTAAATATGTATTAAGAAACAAAGCTCGAATCTCAGGTAATCTAGCTAATATCAGTGCTTCAAATTTATTAAAGCAAAAGATTTTTGTAGCTCCTATAGACTTGCAAAGAAAGTATGAGAACGTTTGTAACACGTTGAATTCAATCAAGCAAAGATTAGAACATTCATTAAACATATTTCAACAGTTATTTGACTCTCATCTTCAAAAGTCTTTTCTTTTTGAGAATATTTCTGAAAGAAAGGATGGGATTAATGTTGAATATGAAATTTTTGACGATTTAATAAACACATTCAACTTAGAACAATTTAAAGAAAATAATAGACTTTCAATTTTAATTGATTGGATCGAGAATAATAAATTTTCAGATATTGAAAAGTATGATATTGCTTTTAAGCACCTCTTGTCATTATTAGAGAAAGGAGCAATTGAGCAAAAAAATATTAGAGGTAAAATTAAACTAACAGTATCAGAATGAAATTACTCAAATTAGAAATCAATTCAGATTATGGTAGTTTAAAGAAAGGATTCAAGCTTTCTTTCAGAGATGAATTTTGCGAATTTATTGAGCCTAAAATTCTGAGTAAGGAATGGAATGATTTTCACCCGTTTTGTTTTGCAGGTTTGAATGGTAGTGGAAAATCAAACGTTCTCGAAGCTTTGGCAAATATTTTTTATCATATAGAGAGTTGTGCAAATGTGAATCAGCCTCAAGTTTTCGTAGATAATTTTGATGAAAAAGATTGTAAACCCGATGCATTTCTATTGCGATACTACATTCTGAAAGAGAATGGAGCAAAGTCAAATATAGAAAATTTTACGTTGGTAACTATTCAAAAAAAAGTGGGAAAACGCCCAGAAATGTATCATCAGCCATATCCTTTTAATGGGGGAAAAGTAAAAGTTTCTGTTGTAGCTCAAAAAAATGGTAAGATACAAGCAGAAGCTAAAAAATATCTTCCAGATTTAGTTATCGGCTATTCTTCAGGTGAGAACGAGATATTAAGTATTCCTTTCTTAAAAACTCGATTGGTACATTTTGATGAATATTTAGAAGCATTAAATGAAAACTTAAAATATAATGAGCCGGAGAGTAGTCTGATTTATATTGATTATGAAATGAGTCAGGCGGTTTTGCTTTCAAATTACATATTTCAAGAAGATTCTGTATTAGAACCATTAGAAACGGAATTGGGAATTAAAAGTATTAAACGCTTCCGAATGAATGTAAACAAACACTTAGAAGGGAATAATAATATTATTGATCGATATTCAGCAACCCTTGCTAAGTTTAAGAAATGTAGCACTTCTTATTATGAGAGTGACGCAAATCTCACTCTAGATTTTTGGGTCAATCCTGAGACAAAAAAAGCATTTGATATAAACTTCAAGCATGGAATATTTGAACTTTTCAGAGCTTTTCAAATTCTTTATACATTAAATTATAGGACTGTTGCTGGCGCAATTAAATCTGATGTCTATCAGTCTAAAGGATATTATACTGATGGAAAAGTACCACGACCAGCACCTGAAGAAACCGTATTCCATTTTCTAGACTATTATATTGAGAAAGAGAATATCGTAACTAAAGAAATCTCCCAGCTATTAATGAAAAATTTGTCAGATGGTGAACAACAATTTTTGCATACACTTGGAATTTGTTTAATGTTGAAAAATAAGTCGGCTGTTTTATTATTAGATGAGCCGGAAACACACTTCAATCCTGATTGGCGTTCAAAATTCATTAGAACATTACAAAAAAGTTTAGAAGCCAGTAAAACAAAAAATATAATGAAAGATGTCTTAATCACTTCACACTCTCCATTTATTATTTCCGATTGTTTTCCTGATAAAGTTATTGTTTTCAAGAAGGGAGAAGACCCTCAGAATGCACTGAGAAAGAAATTTAGAACATATGGAACATCAACAGATTTAATTATGGAAAATCTGTTTAAGAAGAATTATACTATAGGTGATAAATCGAGGGAAGAAATCGAAGATATACTTAGAGAGATAAAAAACAAAAAAACTTTATTGCCTAAGGAAGTTTTAAAATATAAAAACAGGGTTTCTCATCTAGGGGATTCGATGGAAAAAATATTATTGTTTGCCCAGCTTAACGAATTAGAAAAACAATAAATATGCTAAGAGTTTATAAACCTGTTAATCATAAGATAAAAAACGTCCACAAGCTGATGGAGTATTTGATTGTCGAGGTCTGGTGTAAAGCTGATAGAAAACTACCCAAAACCAGATTAAACATTGAACTCAAATCTATTTACGAAAATAAAGATTATGAGTGGTTTAAAAATTCTGTGGATAATATATATTCTTTATTTCGGGACAAAAGTTTAAGTCAGGCAGAAAAGGATAAATTTCAAGAGACTTTCATCAATAATAATGAAATTGAGAAATTATGCAATGGTTCAAATACTCCTGTTTATTCAATGGATTTTCACCCAATAATTAAAGTTGCAATTGTGAATTTCTTCTCAGAATTATATACAAAATTTTTGGGATGGAAAGATGTAAAAGATAATTATGGTTATAAAAAAGACTATTATGATCTTTTAGTTTCTAAAACCAATCGTTTCAAAGAATGTCCCTGTTGTGGTTACGGAGATTTAAAAACCTGGTTCTCTGATAATAGATCAGCCTTCGATCATTATTTACCTATCAAGCACTATCCATTATCCTCTGTTAATTTTGATAATCTAGCTCCCATGTGCGATGATTGTAATGGTAGAGGTATAAAGGGAGAAAAAGATATTTTGTCAAGCGGTAAGAAAAAAGCATTTTATCCATTCAGTAAAATCCATTCAGCTATAAATGTTTTGGTTGATTTTAATTCATCCATTATTCCATTTATTATTGATGACTTAAAAGATGAAAAATTTGACAAGAAATCTTTTAAAATAAAATATAGTATTTCATCACCAGAGGTAGAGGTTTGGAATAGAATTTATAAAATTGAATCCCGATATCAAGGAAAGTTAGCAGACAATAAATGCGGATGGTTCAGGAAAGCTAAAAATATTTATGGTTCACTAAAAGACGAAATACCAGGATACAATGCCAGCAAAGCAATTGACTTTGTGATAAAAAATGATAAAGAAGAAAATTTAAGCTTTTTGAAGGCAGCTTATTTGGATAAGATTAAGACTTTTCCTACATTATTAAAAGCAATAGAAGAGGTGTCAGGATCTTCAGAGATGAAATAAAAAATCTAAAAATTTTGTTACCAATTTATAATAATTTTAAAAATTGAAAGCGAAATGCTCTCATGATTATGATATATATAATTATGCAAAAAATGTAAAATATTTTACAACCTCAATTTTGAATAAGGATTTTTATTATATAGGAAATAGAACAAACAGAAATGTTCTTCAACAATGTTCCGATCGATACTACAAGGTAACAGCTAAATAGTTATGAACTAATCCTTATTATCTTTGGGAATAGCAGTAAAAATTTTGTTATTAGCCTTATATTCATCAAAATTAAATTGCAATTTTCCGATATTTATTTTAAGCCCGGCAGCCAATGCAATTTTAACAACAGTTGATAGTAATGGAATATTTTCCTTATTAATAAGTCTGTAAACTTGCTTTCTGTCAACATTTGCTGCGGCTGCAAGATCCGCTAAATCTATATTATTATCTTTTATATAATCTTTAATGTAATCTGCTACAGCAATACAAAATGTGTCCTCAATCTTATTCATAGAATAAATGTGACATAATTGTCAAAAATTTCATTGACAAGTATGTCACAAATCAAAATTTTATGATATATTTGTAAAATAGGTTACAGAAATGTAACTTTGCGATACTTCAAAGAATTATAGAAGCTATTGCTTAGAATCTCGCTATTGAAAACTGGTAATTTTTAACACACGAGACAATAAGTATGATGCTCACGTCCTAGGCGTGGGTTTTCTCGCTTATCTGTGTGTATGGTATACCAGTGCCTCAATAGCAGATATTGTAGAATTTCCCATGCCGTTTTAATCTCATGTTGTCCGCTTTTTCTGCATAACATTCTAAGCCCGCTTTACACATAGAGTATCTTGACATGATACAGTAGGGTGTACAACCTATTGCGGCTTTACGGCTTTCTCGGGACAATTTCATTCATATTAATTAATATTTTTTATGCTTTCCGGTGTGCTCTGGTGATTGAGTTTTTTGAACTTATTGCTATTGGGCATTTTGGAAGACCTGTTTTCTGAACAGCAAGGGATTGCTTATGGAATCCCTTGGTTCAGAATCTGACTGATGGGAAGCAATCCACAGCGAATTAATATGTTTTACTAAATGATAAGAAACCAATGAAATAGAAATTCATCAGGCTCATCCTGACGGATAACATAATTCAACAAAAAAAGCCCCTTCCCATAAGTTTGGACACTGAGGAAGGAGCAATGAATATTGAATTAATTAAATTAAAACATTACAAAACTATGAAAAAATCCTATTATAGCATAGGAAGTATGGGTTGTGTCTTTATGCTGGCTGTGATATGCAGTCAAGCGGAGGCGCAGGACAGATTGATTAAAAAAGAGGTAAGGAAAGAGGTTAATGCTGTGGACTCAACACGCACAGCTGTCAAAGGCGATTCTATTCGTCCAGGTGATGTGAAGGGAATTGATGAGGTGGTGCTGAATACGGGCTATTATAAGGTTCGTGACAGGGAGAGGACGGGTAGTATTTCGAAGGTTGGTTCGGCAGATATTGAGAATCAGCCTGTATCTAATGTTCTTGCGGCAGCGCAGGGCAGGATGGCTGGGGTTTCTATTACGCAGAGTTCAGGTGTTGCAGGGGCGGGGTTTGATATTCAGATCAGGGGGAGGAACTCTCTGCGTAACAGAGGGAATTCTGAAGTTGACGGGAATGTTCCGCTGTATATTATTGACGGTGTTCCTGTAGGTGGAAGCACGATCTCAAGATATGCGGGCGGGGTACTGCCTAATGCGGATATCAATCCATTGAATGCGATCAATCCCAATGATATTGAAAGCTTTGAGATTCTGAAGGATGCTGATGCGACGGCGATCTATGGTTCCAGGGGTGCGAACGGGGTGATTCTTGTAACCACTAAGAAAGGGAAGAAAGGCAATGCTAAGGTGACTTTGAATTCTTCCTATGGTCTGAGCCATGCCATTTCCAATCTGAAGATGATGAATACGGAGCAGTATATCACTATGAGAAAGCAGGCATATGCCAACAGCAATATCACAGTATATCCTGCCACGGCGTATGATGTGAATGGGAAATGGGATGTAAACAGGTTTACGGACTGGCGGAAGGAACTGATCGGGGATCAGGCAACACTCTCGGCCAATCAGCTTTCGTTGAGCGGGGGAAGTGAGACAACGGCATTTTTGCTGAGCCTGGGACATAATGAACAGACGACTGTATTCGGGCAGGATTTCAAGTACAGAACCAATACGGTTTCCGGAAATATCAATCACCGTTCTCTTGACAGGAAGTTCAGTTTCAATATGTCCAACCAGTTTTCTGCAATGGACAATAACCTGATCAGTTCTGACATTACGCGTTCTGCTCATCTGCTTTCTCCGAATGCTCCGTCACTGTATTCTCCTGACGGGAGCCTGAACTGGGAAAGCGGAACGTTTACCAATCCGGTAGCTGCATATGAGAATTCCTATTCCAATGACCAGCTTCAGTTTCTGACGAATATGAGTACAGAATATGAAGCGTTCAGGAATTTCAGAATCAAACTGAATGGCGGTATTACCTATCAGACATTGGAGGAATGGTCACTACGTCCCAATACGGCATTCAATCCTGCATCAGGAACAACCCCTGCCAATTCACAGGCATCCAAAAGCAACAATAACCGGTTTTCAATGATTGTAGAACCTCAGCTCAGTTACCTTTGGAAAAGGGAGAAGCATCAGGTTGATGTTCTAGCGGGAGCTACTTATCAGAGGGATAAGGCAGGACAGGGAGCGATTCAGGGAATAGGATTTGAAAGCAATTCTTTTATTTACAACATCGGTGCTGCACAGACCAAGGTAATATTGGACCATATCAATACAGAATACCGCTATGCTGCATTTTTCGGTAGGGTGAACTACCAGTTTGACAAAAAGTATATCCTGAATATCACAGGAAGAAGGGATGGCAGCAGCAGATTCGGACCCAACAACAAGTATGCAAACTTCGGAGCGGTAGGAGCCGCATGGCTTTTTTCTGAAGAGCAGTGGCTGAAGGACAGTTCCTGGCTGAGCTTTGGCAAACTGAGAGGAAGCTACGGTACGTCAGGAAGTGATAATATAGGAGATTTCCAGTACCTGGATACGTTTACAACTTCAACACTGATCTATAACGGGGTGACGGGTCTGATTCCTTCAAAACTTTATAATCCTGATTTCAGTTGGGAACGGACTGTGAAAATGGAAGCAGCCTTAGAACTGGGACTATTTAAGAACAGGCTGAATTTGAGCGGTGCTTATTACCGCAACCGCTCCGGCAATCAGCTGGTAGGATATCAGCTTCCTGCAGTAACAGGATTTACTTCGGTGCTTTCCAACCTGGATGCAGTGATTCAGAATACAGGTCTTGAAATAGAGGTCAGCGGGAAGATTGTACAGTCCAAGGACTTTACATGGAACTCTTCGTTTAACATCAGTTTTCCACGGAATAAGCTGATCTCTTTTCCGGGTATTGAAGGTTCTACTTATGCCAATACGTATGTTGTAGGTCAGCCGGTGAGCATTATCAAAGTTTATCAACTGAACGGAATCAATCCGGCAACGGGTGTTTATCAGTTTACGGATTTTAACGGTGACGGTACGATTTCAGCTGCCGGTGACCGCCAGCTGATCAGAAATATAGGACAGAAGTTTTTTGGAGGGTTGAGCAGCAGTATGGCGTATAAGAATCTGAACCTGTCATTCCTGATACAGTTTGTAAAGCAGCAAAGCAGGAATTACAATGCGGCGATAGCTTCTCCCGGAAATATGAACAATCTTCCTGTGGAAGCATTGAATGTGTGGTCTGCTGAAAATCCGACGGGATTGTATATGCCTTACCGTCCGACGCCGCATCCGTCGCATACTTTGTTTCAGACGAGTGATGCCAGTGTTTCTGATGCATCATTTATAAGGTTGAAGAATGTACAGCTAAATTATTCCATACCTGTTAAGCAGACGGTTTTCAGGGAAGTGAAAGTCTTTCTGCAGGGACAGAACCTGGTAACGCTGACTAAATTTTTTGGCATCGACCCGGAACTGGGATCTGCCACATTTTTACCGCCCCTTAGAACGGTTTCATTTGGACTGCAGCTGAGCCTGTAATGCCAGGACAATGTATGCGGATCATAACTAATGATAATCAATAAACAGACAACAATGAAAAATTTAACACTATATACTAAAAAATGGGCAGGAGTGGTTCTTGTATCCTTTATGCTCTTTTCCTGTGAAAAAATACTTGAGACGGATCTTCCTGAAAATCAGATTGAGTCGGAGACCGTATTTGAAAATGTACAGACAGCAAATTCTGTTCTCTCGGGGCTTTATGCCGGGCTCTTCGATTCTTCTCCGGTCTCAGGTGACCAGAGCGGATACAGCCTTGGTCTTTACACAGACGATCTTGATTTTTATGCCTTAAGCAATACGAGCGGTTTGCTGGAGATTGCCAACAATACGCTCAATGACGCCAATGCTACGACTTCATCGTTCTGGACAGCGGCTTATCAGAAAGTCTATGTATGTAATACGATTTTGGAAGGGATTGAATATTCTCAGGGCATAGGATTAGCAGACCGGCAGAGAATCAAAGGGGAAGCTTTGGCCATAAGATCCCTGCTGTTCTTTTATCTGCAGCAAATCTATGGGGATATACCTTATCCTGTGACTACGAACTATCTGATTAATCAGTCAATCTCCAAAACACCTTCTGCCGAGGTGATGAACAGACTTGAGCTGGATTTGGAGGAGGCTGTGGGATTGCTTCCGGATGCTTACAGGAATGCGGAAAGAATTTTCATCAATAAGAAGGCTGCCCAGTTGCTTCTTGCCAAGGTTTACATGCAGCAGCTGAAGTCTCAGCAGGCCGAAACTGTTTTAAAATCTGTTGTTCAGAGTTCCCTGTATCAGTTTCAGAATGACCTGACGAAGGTATTTCTGAAATCGGGAACGCACATCATCTGGCAGCTCAAACCAAGAAACAATACTGATGCTGTTAAGGAAGCAACAGCTTATTACTTCGCCAATGCAGCGCCGCTTTATGTTGCAGCGTCATCATTACTGGTCAGTTCATTTACAGCTGGTGATCTTCGAAAATCTCAATGGATGGCTGCGGTAACCGTTGGCGGGACGACTTGGTACCGTATTGAAAAATACAAGGCAAGATCTGCCAACACAACTGAATATTCCATTGTATTCAGGCTTGAAGAAGCCTATTTGCTTTTGGCGGAAGCATTGGCAAGGCAGAATAAAACGGCGGATGCGATACCGTTTATCAATCCGATCAGGCAAAGATCAGGTCAGGTTATGCTTCCCGTTTCAGTAACGCAGCAGGTATTACTGGATGAGATTGTAAAGGAAAACAGAAAAGAGTTCTTTACAGAAATGGGAAACCGTTTCCTGACACTAAAAAGATTTGGTTTGTTGGATACACTGATTCAGACGAAACCCAACTGGAAGAATTACCACCGGAATTGGCCTCTTCCCCAAAGTGAGCTGCTGTTGAATAAAAATTTGAATCCTCAAAACCAGGGATACTGATGGTCAGGTTTTTTTTACTTCTGGTATTTTGTGCAGGAATTTTTATTTCTGCACAGAAAACAGGGGGGTCAACGGAGAGGAACATGCGGGAATATGCGAACATCAGAATCCTGGCTTCGTCTTCGGATCAGCGCTATGTAGCTTTACATAAAACTTACAAAATCAACAGCGATACTGTTTTGGTATTTGACCGGAAGTCTGCAAATCCAATAGCTGACACGACACTGGGTCAATCTGATGTTTCGTTTTTGACTGATGAAACAATACTTTCATCAGGATATAACAAAGCCGGGCTTCTAAATCTTCGAAGCAGAAAGGCAAAATCTTTTGATGGTGTGAAACGCACTGTAGTTTTGAAGGATAGCAAACAGTTTGTTATTGAAGACGGTAAAGGAACTATTACCGTATACAGTCAGAATGGAAACTTGCTGAAAACGCTGACGGATGTAACAGAACTTGTTGGTAACGGGAAGGTACTGTATGCTGTGAGAAAAGGAGCAGGCAGTACATATGAGATTATTAAATGGGACGGCCAAGGGATGAAGCGTGTTTATTACACCGGTTATAAAATAAATAAAATAGCATTTTTAGATTCAGGGAAATTTCTGACGGTCAATAAAAACAAAGCCGTCGGGAATAGTAATGTTTTTACCGTAGCTGTAGTGAGAATTACTGATGATAAAATATTTCAAAGTGATGCAGTTAGCTCATTCAAAAACGACAGGATCAATGTAACCCAGATATATAATGAAGAAGTCTTTCTGGTTGATTTTCAAAAAACAGAGAGGCCTGTGGAAAGCAACATGCTGGAAATATGGTATGCAGGTGATAAAACATTAAGAGATCAAAAGACAGGAAGTCTTTCGCATGATTACTATGTCTGGAATGTCCGGGATGATAAAGTTAAGCAACTGTCTGTACAACAATTTAATAATTATGTAGGGATGCTGGATTCACGGTTTCTTTGGGCATACAGCAGTGATGAAAACTTCAGTTATACTGGAGAGAGGGAGTTTGATATTTATCTTTATGATACTGAAACCGGTAAATCAGAAAAAATATTTGAGCGGACCGGCAGACTGATAGCTTCTGCTGACAGAAGATATACGTTGGGATATGAAGTCAACAGAAAAGGGTGGTTACTCTACGATCACCTTAATAAAAAATCGGAAAATCTTCACTTGCCTTTACAGGCTTCAAATCCTGTTTTTACCGATACTGGTGCTGAAATCCTGTTTGAAACGGACACTGATCTTCTGAAATATCATGTAAAATCAAAATCCTCAGAACTGCTTAACATAGGGAAAGGAGAGAAAGTAAAATTCTATAAGTTTAATCCTGAAGTAGTTCATGGATTCAGTACTTTCATCGCATCAATCAGCCAGATAAAAACGGGAGAAAGCCTTTTACTAAATGTGAATAGGTATTTGCAGGATGATAGTGCATACTATGCTTTTGATCAGTATAAGCTTACTGAAATTATACCTTTCACAAGAGAACATGTGAGAGAATTTACGTACAGTCCTAAAGCTGAAGTATTCTTTTCCGTAGAGGAAAATTTTAACCGACCTGCGGTATTAAATCAAAGAGAAGCTGGCAGTGCAAAAAGTAAACTGTTGTACAGTAGTACTCCGGCGGAAAACAGGATAGCAAGTCTTAAACAGGAGATCCTCCATTATAAAAATAGCTTAGGACAGCCTCTAAAAGGAGTATTGTATTATCCTGTTGATTATAATCCTGAAAAGAAATATCCTATGATAGTACATATTTATGGGATATTGCATACTGGTGCAAATAAATTCTTTTCCTCAGAATTGGGTAATAATGGCTTCAGTAAAAAGTTACTGGTGGAAAATGGTTATTTTGTATTTCAACCGGATATTGTACCTGATGGAAGAGGAATGGGCAGAGCAGCTCTGGATTGTGTGAACGCCGGTTTGGATGCCGTTCTCAAAAACATCAATATTGATGCAGCAAAAATTGGATTGATAGGACATTCACTGGGAGGTTATGAAACTAATTTTATTGCAACTCAATCAGACAGGTTCGCAGCTTATGTTTCAGGTGCTTCTTTGGGCGATATCACCAGTTTTTACTTTTCGTTTAATGACCTTTTCAAAGTTGCAGACTATTCCAGATTCGAGTCCGGGCAGTTTGCGATGAACGCATCCTACGCCGAAAATAAGGAGTTGTATTTCAGGAATAATCCTGTTAATTATGTTGAGAATGTCAATGCGCCTGTGCTCATGTGGTCCGGAAAAAAAGATATCAATGCTCCCACAAGTCAGACGATGAATTTTTTTATGGGACTGCTGAGAAACAGGAAAAGAGCTGTAGCATTATTGTATGATAGCCAAAAGCACAGTATTGCTATAAACTCTAAGGAAATTGTGGATTTGAACAGCCGGATCCTGGACTGGTGGAATTATTTTTTGAAGGATAAAAAAGAAATAGAATGGATCAATAAGGAAACAAAGGATGCTCTGTAGCATCTTCGTTTCACAATTAATTTGTTGAGGATATTTGTAATTCTACATGTCAGTCTAGAAATCCTATAAATATGAAAGACATATATTTTTAATAACATGATAAGATTTCTAAAAAGTAAATTGTCTGTTTACTTACATCATCAAAATGGCATTTATAAAATCGTTTGTTGATATTTTGATTTACTATTTTTCGCCAATTTCTGTAATCATTATATTCATTTCCTTTTTGATTATTTATTAATAAAGAGTTAATATCATCTATTGTTTTTAAACTTCACTCAATCTGGTAGATGTAATCATACTTTATTTTTTTAGCCCTTTTCTCCAAATCTTTAATAGTGTATTTTTGATTCTGAATTTCAATGCTTTGTAACCTCGATTGCCAATTATAATTTTTTGATTTTACAATCCTTGTTGTTGAAAATGCAGGTAACTCAACACTGATTGCAGAGTCCTTGACAAATGTTTTTTTTAAAGACTTAAGATTTTTATTTTTGATAAAATACTCAGGCTTTACTATTTCGTTTATATAATTAAAACCGAGCCATCCGTAAGTATCTTGTTCAGGATAATTCGGAATTTTCTCTCTGAAATTAATTTTTATAATTTGTTTCGAGGACGTTAAATTTTGTATAAAAAATTCTGTCGAAACTGAACATCCAAAAAGTAAAAAAAGAGAAATAAATCCTATAAATATTTTAATTTGCTTCATGTGGAGAAGTATTTAATATTAGCAATAGTTCCTACAAATTCACACTGTATTGTCTGTGGGCATTAAAGAGATAGAGCATATTTAATTCTTATATCTTCCTTTTCTGAGATTTTTAATGACTGTAAAATTATTTAGGTTTATAATGTCTAATTGCTATCACAATTAGAATTATTTCTTAATAAATTTTTCACTGACCTCAGTTTTTGCGGTTTTTAATTTTATAAAATAGATTCCTTTATTTAATTGACTTGTATCAACCGAAGAATTTTCTAAAGTTAAGTTTCCGGTTTTTAAAAGCTGACCGGCTGAAGAGTAAATTTCAAAAGATTTTAAAGCTTCTTTGCTGTTGATATTTAGAATATCGTGTACAGGGTTCGGGTATATACTGATTTCTGCCTGGGCTGATGTCTCCTCAACCGACATCTGTCCGCAGGTCGACTTTGCAAGTTTAGAAATGAAAAATTGAGATTTCCCACTGTTTCCAGCTGCTATGAGTGTATTTACTCCATCAGAGGTATCTGTAAAAAGCTGGCTGTGAAAGAGGCCGCCCACTACATAATTACCGTCATTATCCACAGCAATTGCAGAAAGCTCATCCTGAAAACCGAAGTTGCTCTGTATTTCATTGGTTCCCAGTATGTCTCCAGTATCCTTATTCAGTCTCACCAATAAAGGATCTGCAAGATCATTTTGTGCTCTGGTCATTTGATAAGTCCCCCATTTGTCACCGATTGCCCCTTTAATAAATGCCAGCTCGTTACCGTTAATAACCATAGATCCTCTCATAAACCGGTATCCCATGGGTGCGGTAGCAGTTAAACCGTCGTGAATCTTCGACCATTGTACAGTTCCTGAAGAATTAATCTTCAACACAAATGGATTGATCCCGCTGTTAAAAGGTAATGGAAAGCTGTAAGTGCCAAACGTCGCGATAGATGTAGGGTCTGTTCCTCTGTAATAATAACCTGAAAGATAAATATTAGATTCATTATCTTTTACAAGTCCGAATATTTTATCGTCCTGAGAGATGGTATTGGGTGTATTGAATTCTTTTCTCCAGATTTCATTTCCATTGGAAGCATTTAGGGCCAGCATAAATCCGTCATTATTAAAAGGAACAGAATTATATGAAAAAGGAAATGGGTTTCCGAAGCCTGAACTTCTTGAGCCTGCAATATAATACCTGTCCAGAGTTTCATCATACAGCATATTTATTTTGCCTCCCCCAACAGCTGATGCCAGATTCCCTGTGACGGGAAGTAAAACCGGATTTGGTGCCGGCGTCATATTTCCATTATTGTTATTGAATTTTACAAGATAATACTGAAATGTATTTGTAAAAGTTGAGGGTACAGTTATCATTCCATTAAGGTGCGTTCCCGCTGCAAAACCCAAAACTGCATGAATATTTTTAGAGTTGTCCATACACCATACACCATTATCAGCGAATCTGACCGAATAACTTACATCGCCCTGCAGAGGCTTTTGCCACGCTAATGTGCCGTTTGAAGTATTATACTTTAGAAGGAATGCCGTATTAATCCCTGGATCAGGATCGGAGCTGTTATAAGCAACATTTACTACCGGCAGAGCAGTATTAACATCAAAGTGAGTCGCAGTGTACGTAGTAGGTGCATTAATGTTGGCTTGATTTACCACATTGGCCATGATATAAAGCCCTCCATTATTATCGGTCTCTAGTTTCCATGCACTTTCTCCGTCGCCATATCCGCCAATTGTCTGGCTCCAGCGAATATTTCCCTGACAATCTGTCGAGAATAGCAGCAGATCTCTAGAACCGTAATGTGTTACCGTTTGGCCGTCGAGTTGTGGAGTCCCCTGAAATACAGAAGAAAGATAATAGTAATTATTTTGGTTATCCACGGCCACACTACGAATCATCTCATCGGTAGTCTCATTAAATCCGACACCACTGGAACCACTGTTTCCGCCACCTTGCCTGGCCCATTGCCACTGATAGGTCTGGGAAAATGTAGTTAGAGGTATTAATAAAAAAAAGAGCTTAATTTTAAATCGAGTAATCATAGTAATTTGGTTTTAAAAATATCTGATAAAAATAGTATTTTTTTTAATATTTCAGTAATAGAGGATTTAATTTTGTGCAAGTATATTTAAATTAAACTTTCGTTCTGTGTTGGATTTTCTAAAGTTCAAATATTCGAATTCAGTATTTTCTTACCAAAAAAACATTTACGGAAATATGATTTCTGATCTTTAGTATCAATATTTGTAATTAATATGTTTTTTGATCGTTTTTTGAGATTTAATTTAATCTACAACGGTTGGGTATTTGTGCAGGCGGGATAGAATACGAAAACCCTCTACTTGCTAAAAACTTAATTAATTGCGAAAGTCTTCGATGAAAACCTTCATACTCGCTTGTATAAATACCTTATTAGCAGAAGTTATTATTTCAAAATTTCACTACGATTAATAACATAGCCTTCAATTTCTTCTATTTCAATGTTAAATGTATATGAAACGTGAAAATCTATTCGAAGAAAATCGTAAAATTTTGTATTGCCCGAAACTTCTTCATTGTTATAAAATTTACTGTTTAAGATTTTATAATTCTCATCATAGATAGATGAAGGCATATAGTATTCAACTTCGCAAATCCTTAAATTAAAATTTAACTCTAGAAATATTAAATTGGGGTTGTCTAAAATTTTATAATTTAGATAGGATAAATCTTCAATACCTTCTTCAACGTGAAAATTTATCAAATTTACAGATGCTAATAATTTCTTAAGCTCAGGATTTCTTCCCGTTATTTCTATTTTCTCTAAATCCGAAAGACTATTGATATAGTGTTCTGTTTCAATTTCAATAAGGCGTTCATAAGGTTCAATAAGATCCTCACCAATTGTTGCAATATTTATTGCGTGTTTTGATTTATCAATTGTAGATTTTACGAATGAATATAAATCTTTAAAAACTGAAAATTTATTCTCAATATTATATTCTTTTAAATCTTGTAATAGTTCTTCTTTTAAACCATCTTTTTTGCTATTATAAAAATCAGAAGAATTATTATTAATAAAAATTATTTCCTCATTACTATTATTAGTTCTAATATATTCTAAAAATGATAACCAAATTAGAGTATCCCTAAATCCTTTGTCTTGTTCTTGAAAGGGTTTAACTCGCTTGATTGCTCTTTCAACTAAGATAGAATTTGCAATTTTATCATAGTTATAAAAAATTACATTTTCGCATTTCGCTGTAATAATTTCTTTGAAACTATATACTTTACCATTCAGATCTGGAATTGTAATGTGAAATTTTTTATCAAATAATTTCTGATATTTTTCCGTATGTGCAATTAATGAACTGTAAGTTTCGGCAGATATCTGATTCCATTTATTATTAATCTCATTGTTAACAATTTCAGAAATGAGAAGTTTTGATCCTGTATTTGAAACAAAATTAAAAAGCAATTTGAAGTTAGCATTTGTGACGTGCCAATTATTGAAAAAAATATTTGTGTCTAGGAAGATGATCATATCAATTTAACTGCTTTTTTATAATTTCTGCTAACGTCAGTCTGTGAAAAAACCCCTGTTAATTACTTTCAAAAGTAGCAAAAACATTTCAATTGTGGGAGATTAAATTCGTATCTTTAGTGATGCATCATATCACAGGAATTGCCCGTAATCAAATGGTTTTTACGTGTTTGGAACAGAATATTACGAAAGATAATCCGGTTCGTTTTATATATGGTTTTCCATGAATTGAGGCATTTTACTCCAGAATCAAAATGATAATCGCCCCATTGCTAAATTTAGATTGACGTTCTACACAATTGCTTTAGTAAAACAGCGGCGGTAGTCGAAGTTAGCAAAGCTAGAATTATATAATAGAATTATATAGTTCTCTTTATTAAAAGTTTTTAACAAAGCCAATCCCTACGTTTTTATTCTGATAAAAAGGCATAATCATAGTCGCTGACTTTTGATTTTCCCCTCCTATCAAATGATTGATTTTAGGATATAACCAATAGGCTAATTCTGTCGAAAGGATACCGAAACCTGCTCCCCCGACAACATCGCCGAACCAATGTTTGTCATTCAGCATTCTGTAGACCCCTGTGAAAACAGCTAAAGAATATCCTGAAATTCCCAATAAGAAATTGGTGTCCTTGTATTCCCTGAACATAAATTGGGCAGAAGCAAATGCGATCGCAGTATGCCCTGAAGGAAACGAGAGATTGTTGGACTGATCCGGCCTCTCTTCTTTCACAATATGTTTTAAAGGCACTACAATAGCTGATGTTATCAACATAGAAGTTCCGTAAATAATACTTCTATCTCTAAAATTATGCTTTCCTTGCACTCCGAAAGCATTTAAACCGTACACCAAAGCAGCAGGGGCAAACTGGGTATAATTATCCAGTCTGATATGATCCGGTTTGTGTTCGTTGATCTCATCTCTGGTAGAGAAATTCAGCTGTTTAAGACCATTCTCACTTAAACTCCCAACACCATAACCGATCAATGCAGTGGGAATGATCAGTTTTTTATATTTTAAAGTATTCTTTTCGGTATTTAAAACTACTGTACTGTCTATTTTTATTTCCTGAACCTTGATCGTATCATTATTTTGAGCTTTTCCGAAGACCGATACTAATATGAAAAGGCAGCCTGCAGTTTTCTGAAGATAATTGGACATTTCTTTTTTTGTGTATTAAAATTCGTTAGGATAATTACTGAATCGGACATTCACCTCTTTAAATTTCGAAAGGATATTTTGTCCGTATAGTGTAAAATATTGATGATTTGAAAAGAAATCATTGTTCTTCCTCTTCCATTCTTCATCGGTAAAAATGAGCCCAAGGTATTTTTCGAACTCCAGTCTTAAAGCTTTTTCATATTGATAATAGTTGGTTTTTGTTAAATGGAACATATCAGCATCACACATCACCTGATCCGTTAAGAATGTCGGATGCTGGGGATATTTTGTGGAATCAATGCATTGCAAAACTTGATTGACAAAACTATTTTCACAACCGAAGTTTTCTAAAAATGTTTTAGCAATTCTCTTGCTTTCCTCCTCATGACCTTTGTAACAGGAAGCATACCCGCAATCGTGAAACCAAGCTGCAACTTGTACAATACGCATCTCATAGTCAGAAAGATGGGTTTGTAAACCAATCTCCCGCACTGCATCAACAACATCGTATGTATGTTCTATATTGTGAAATGTAAGCTGGTCCGAAAGATTTTCCGACAAAAATAATTTCACATAATTGCTTACAGCTTCTACTAAATTATTCATATCCATTCTTAAGTTCTCAATTAAAATTTGTAACTATAGCCTAGTCTCAACACTTGCGTTTCGTAATAATCATCGCTTGAGTAAGCAAATCCATTTCCCTGGATATTTTTCTTAATGGCCATTGTATTCAGCAGATCGCCGGCATTAAGGAATATTTCTCCTTTTCCGTTTTGGATTGATTTTTTAATGCCCAGGTCAATTGAAAATCTCGACCCGATCTTTCCCTGCGGAATAATATCCGGAGCCAGATAAACGGCGGTTAACTGGGCATCAAAACTTTTGGAAATCTTAAAAACATTGTTCAATTTCACATTTCCGGAAAGGGCTGTTTCCTGATGCGCAGAAAATATATTGAGTTTCGGATAAAGGTTCTCTACCGAAAATGCATCGATATGATTTCTGTAAATATTTCCATTGATATTAAAAGAATAGACCTTTGAAACCTTCTGATTCAGGATTGTTTCCAGCCCTGAATTATAACTTTTTCCGGCATTTTGAAATACAGCAAAAATCAATGTGCTTCCAGGAACAATACTGGAGATTCTTGTGATCGTTCCGTTGGCAAAACGGTGATATAATGCTGAATATAAATAACCACTATCCCAGTTATACTTATGTCCCATCTCGACGGAATTGGTAAATTGCGGTCTTAGCTGTGGATTTCCTACCTTTATAATTTCAGCGTCATCGTATTTTGGAAATATTCGGATATCAACTTCGTTCGGCCGGTCTACTTTCCTATTATAAAATATTGATATCTTGTTATGGTCGTTTAATTTGTAAGCCAATCTCAGGTTTGGAAAAGGCTGCGTATAATGATAGCTGTCACTTTTATAAGTCTGATGATCGGGGTTGACATCATACTGAATTTTTACATATTCCAGTCTTACTCCCAATTCGGCTTCCCATTTTTCATTTTCAAAAATGTAATTCCCGTAAAGTGCAGGAATCAGTTCTTTATAAGTCGCCCCACCTCCCGCGTTGACATCTAATACCGAATTTACACCCGGAATAAAATTCATATCCGTAGGAATGCTTCTGTTTCTCAGCTTGATCCCTGTTTCAAATCGTCCGTATTTCAGAGGTTTTACATAATCAATATTAAGATCATAAACCTGCTCATCTGACAATAATTTAAAAGCATCCGTCCCGGTCGAAGACGGCAAATAATTATCATAGAAATATTTTTCGTCTTCTCTGTGGAAAGTATAATTGAATCCAACATTCAATAAATGCCCGGCATCTTTGAATTTATGCTGATAAGAAGCCGTTCCCATAACTGTGGTTTTCAGCTCATCCTCCAGAAACTGCCAAAGACGAAGACGCTGAGAAAAATCTGCGTTAAAAAATGGCTGATCCCCGCGGTCAATAATCTTTTCGCTTCCATACAATCCTGAAATGGTCAATGTATTTTGAGCATCGATACTCCAGTCGATTCCTGCTTTTGTGGTGAGATAATTTGTATTTCTGTTTCTTTTTAATTGTGAATTAATGATCGTCCCGTTGTCGTATGTTCGGGTTACAAATTCATTTTTATTCAATGTCTCCGTATATAAATTATCTGCCTGAAGGAAAATATTGACCTTATCCCTTCTGTAATTTAGCGAAACCGAAGGATTGATTTTTGGCGTGATCGTATATTGAGGTCTGATCGTGGGAAGATTTTCTTTTCTCACCCAATATGAGCCTGTTCCATATGTGAAACCAACTTTGCCGTTCCAGCCGTCCTGCTTGTTTTTCTTCATAATAATATTGATGATTCCAGCATTTCCGTTGGCATCATATTTCGAAGACGGATTGTTAATGATTTTGATCTTATCAATTGCAGAAGCCGGGATATTATCCAATCCGCTTTGGCTTCCAAAACCTGTCAGAGCGGTTTGTTTATCGTCAATCAGAACTGTTACTTTATCATTTCCACGAAGCTGTACTTTGCCGTCCTGAACGGTTACGCCTGGAAGATTTTGCATACTTTGCAAAACAGAACCTCCATTTTGGCTGATATTATCTGCGACAGAATAGGTCTTTTTATCAAGCTGATCGCTGATTTCGTTTTTTTTAGAACCTGTCATAACAACTTCTTCGATTTTTGTTTCTTTATCAGCTTCTTGTTCAAGTTCTATTGGAGGAATCTCTAAAAATTCTGATAAACTTCCTACAAAAAATGTCTGCCTATGTTTCCGAAATCCCGAAAGCGAAAATTCCAATTGATAATTTCCAGGATTGATTCCTGTTAACGAAAATCTGCCTCCTTCATTGGTAATTGTTCCTGCTACAAATGCAGTATCTTTTTCTGTTCTTGCCAAGACATTCACATAAGACAAAGCCATTTTGTTCGTTTTATTTTTGATTAATCCGGAAATTGTAATTCCTGCAACCTGTGCATAAGCAACAGATGAGTATAATACCGTTATCAAAAAAAGCAATAATCTGATTCTAAACATCATATTTATTTTGAGACAATATTCTAAAATGATTTTGTAGAAATTTTGAATTACTCCATATCCAACTTGATAAGTTGTTTATTTTTATAACAATAAAATTCATAGCTGGGCTGTTTCTTGAAAACAAAAACCTTTTCTAATTGAATCGTATCATATTCCTTAAGAAGCAAATTATACTTTCTAAGAAGATGAGGGGGCAATTCATCTGAATGAACGGGTCTCTCTATTTCCAGACCGTCATTATAACTGTACTCCAGTACAAGGTCCGTATTTCTCCATGAAATGATGGATTCTTTTTTAACATTATTCTGAACAGTGGCAAAAGCAATTTTATCCTGCTTGATAATTTTATCAGAAGTTCCTATCAATAAGGTAATTCCAGAAACAACCATCGCTCCATACCCTATTTTTCTAAAAATATGTTCACTTAGGTAAGGAAGAATATATTTAACGGTATAGGATGAAATTATCGTCGCAACCGCGATCGCCAAACCTAACCATAAAGCTGTCTGGGAATATAATCCCAATACGATGTAGATAATCAGTTTTATAAGATGGAGGAAGACCTCATTGGCAGCTCTTGTTGCGACTATCTCTTCTTTCTTTAGTCCGAATTTTAAATAAAAACGGTTGAATAAAAGACCGATTGCACCGGTAATCCCTGAGACAAAACCTGCAAGAAAACCAACTATAGCCAAAACAAATTTGTGATATGGCTTTTCTTCTAATTCTTCTGTCTCTTTAGATTTAAAAACCTGAGGCAAATTGGCCACAAGAAATAAGGCAACGATCAACTGTAAATAATTGGGATTAATATACTTAATAAGATAAGCACCCAATAAGACCCCAAGAATTGAAAATGGAACAAACCAAATGAAAATTTTCCAGTTGATATGTTTTTTAAAGACAGCGATCCTTGAAACAGAACTTGTAAAAGTACCGATAGTCAGTGAAAAAGGAACTACTGAACTAGGCAGTAACAAGTTGAGGATTGGGATGAGGATAAGGCTCGCTCCCCCACCACAAATGGAGCTGAGCCAAAAAGCTAAAATAGTTCCTGAGAACAAAAGCAAAATTTTTAAAACCATATTCTCAATAAAAGATTACACATTGTCATATTTTACAATACAAAGGTGAATCTCGATTTGGAAGATATTTTGAATTTTTGTTTCAGATTTCAGAAACATTTTTTTCTTTTTCAATATAAAAATAACCCATAATCAAAACGATGAATACCCCCAAAACAAATGCACCTAAAACATCAGTAAACCAATGGGCACCAAGATAAACCCGAGAGACCGACCCAAAGAAAATAACTGAAAGGCAAGTGGCAATAAGAAATAATTTTATCTTGTTTTTAATGGCTTTAGAACGAAGAATAATCAATATCAAAGCTCCACAAAATACGGTGTAAAACAAAACGTGACCACTGGGAAAACTTTGGAATTTCGTTTCTTCCAAAAGCACGACCAGATCTTTGGAAGGCCGAGGACGGTTCACAAGCATTTTCAGTCCTAATCCCAGAATGCTGGATAAAAGCGTTGATAAGATCAATACAGCTTCTCTTTTAAATTTGAAGATGAATAACGAAAATGAACTTAAGATCACAATGGCACCTGCCGTTAAAGGCTGGCCAAACCAGCTGATCCAGATCATTATCTTATTGAGAAGCGGGGTCTGTTTCTCTTGTATTTCTTCAGATATATGAATGTCCAGAAATTCGGGCGGTGCTACAAAAACAAAGACCGCCAGCACTATAAATATGACCAGAAGTGTTATTAATGTAGACTTAAATAAAAGTCTCTCATTGTTTTTTAGAAAAATGGTCAATCTCATTACAAAGGAATTTATAAGTACAAAACAACAGTATGAATCTGAATTAATTTTGAATTTAAAACCCCTGGAAAACTATGTGAATAATAATTCTAAATTAAAAGTTGGTTATGATCAGATTAAAATCAATCCTCCTGGTTAATATTAAGATCTTTATTCTTAAAAAATATTTTGAATAAAATCCAGATAAGGCTTCCGGACACAATACCAACAATCGCCCCGCCAATAACATCAAAGGGGTAATGCACGCCATTGTATACCCTGCTGTAGGAAACGAATAAAGCCCATAAAAGCAAAATTATTTTCAGCCAATTGTATCTCGAAGGCAATAAAAAGAAAAGAAATGTGATGAGCCCAAATGCGTTGGCACTGTGAGACGACACAAAACCGAAATTTCCTCCCGCCCCTGCCTTGCTTAAGTGGATTAAATGAATCAATGATGGATCGTGTGAAGGGCGCAACCGTTTCGCAAGATTCTTAATCAACCCTGAAGCGGTCTGATCACACAATGTTATTGTAACAGCAATTGCAACAACAATATAAATGCTGAATTTTTTATAAATCCTGATTAAAAAAAATAATAAAATTGCATAGAATGGAATCCAGAATAGTTTATCGCTCGCCCAGTACATTAGGGTGTCAAAAAAAACATTGTGATTTCCGTTGATCATCAGAAATACTTTCGTGTCAAACTGTTTTAAACTCTCGATCAATAATCCCATAATTATTAAAATTTTACCTAACTTTCATCTTCCCATTCTTAAATCTCACACTTGCCGTCTGATAATATGAGATGGTTTTGGCAGCCAATCCCTGATCCTTTGTTTTTAATTCGGATAAAGTTTGCTTTTCATTTCCTGAAACATTAAACTGCTTTAATCTCTTTCTGTCATCAATTTGGGTAAATATATTTCCCTTCAACATTCCCAACGTTCTGTAATTGCCGATAAAAGCTCTTTCATCTCCAGCTTTCATTTGATTAATATCTTTTCCGTACAGACTTGTATTGTAATTCCAGCCCAGATATCCGAACAATGTAGGTATCAGATCGATCTGTGAAGTCAGGCGGTCAATTCTTTTTGGTGGCTGTGGAAGATTATAAATAATGGCAGGAATATGATGCCTGTCGATATTGATCTCCCACTTTCCGGCGCTGCTCGCACAATGGTCTGCAACGATAACAAATACGGTATTTTTGAACCAGGGTTTGGTTTTGGCATCGGCAATGAATTTCCCTAAAGCATAATCTGTATATTTCACGGCAGCATTTCTGTCACCTTGCGGGAGATCGATCTTTCCTGCCGGGAAAGTGTAGGGTTTGTGATTGGAAGTCGTCATCACAAACTGGAAAAACGGTTTGTTTGCTTTGGCACTTTTATCGGCATACTTGATGGATTGTTTGTAAAGGTCTTCATCGCAGATTCCCCACGCATTTTCGAATTTCACCTCGTTATCAGGAATTGCAAATCTTTGTGTTTTGATATCATCAGATAATGGATTTCCACGATCCCTGTCTACAATGTCAAATCCCTGTCCGCCAAAAAAAGTGTTCATATTATCAAAATAACCGTCACCACCATAAATAAAATATGGCTGATAATTTTTTGACTTTACAATTGTAGAAACCGAGAATAAATTCTGATTATTTGGTCTCCTTACGATACTGTTTCCCGGAGTTGGCGGGACAAATAGTGTTAAAGCTTCCATTCCACGAACCGTTCTCGTTCCCGTTGCATAGAGGTTTGTAAAGAAGATACTTTCATTGGACAATTGATCATAGTTGGACGTGAGATGATCTTTATTCCCGAACTCTGTCAGAAAATCTGCACTGAAACTTTCTATGGCAATAAGAATAATATTAGGTCTCTGTTCCTGATTCCCTGTGGTTATTCTGGAGATGTCATTGTATTTGGTAGTTGTATATTTTTGATTCTGCTGTAAGAGATCACTTTTAACAATGGAATAAGCATCTTTTTCGGGAAGTTTAGGATAGAAAGTTTCATAATCAAGTTCGTTTGATTTGAAAGCAGTTACAAAAGAAAAAGCACCATTCTTCCCCAATTCATTGACCACTAGATTATTACTGAAATCTGCCTGCTTGTTCTTCATTACCAGTCCTAAAATAACAGCAATTGCCAAAACCGGAACGGCATGGGTAAAACGATTACGGAAAGGACTTTTTTCAGAAAATGTGTTTCTAAAAATATTTGATCTTTTAAACAAGACAAACGTTGCTATGATCAACCCCACCAAAACAACACCGATCACGGGCAAAGGATAAGATTGGTTGATGTTTTCAACAACTTCGTAGGTATAGATCAGATAGTCTACCGCAATGAAATTGAATCTTACACCAAATTCATCCCAGAAAGGAATTTCTGCCAAAAGACTGAAATAAATGATGATGAAAATTAAGATCAGATAAAAATAAATAAAACATTTGTCGAACAAAGATCCGATCCATCTTTTTGGTAAGATCAAAAGGTAAAAGGCGTACAATGATAAAAACAATGAACCCATCGTCACATCAAACAGAAAACCTGTAAAAAATGCCCTGATTATATTGATGAAATTAAGATCGAGATCTTTCACTGACCAGAAAAGCAATACGATCCTTATTATCGTTGATAATAAAACATATAAACCTAAAACACCGAATAGTGTTGAAAATCTTCCAGTTATAAGCTTTTTCATAAGTAAGGGAAATATATTATAGCGAGTAATATTAGAACTGAGATCACAGCGAAAATCATTGCTCCGGAAGCGATGTCCTTAACAAAACCGATTTTTTTATGATAATCCGGATGAACAAAATCGCAGAGTTTTTCCACGGCGGTATTCAGACTTTCCGCAGTAAGAATAAGTCCGAAACCCAGGATCTGGAACATCCATTCAAATTTTGTGATCTTAAAATAGAATCCGAGAACAATGAAAATAACACCAACAAAAGCCTGTGTCATTATAGAATGCTCTGTTTTTAGCAGCAAATAAGCGCCTTTAAATGTGTACTTAAGGCTTTTGGCTCTTCCTTTCAGGAAATTGTCATTGATATCCTTCATATCAATGATTTGCAATTTGAAAAACACTTTTATTTTTAAATGCCTTTGTAATTAAGGAACAGGAGATTATCTGCATACATGAAATTATGCAGCAAAACTAGAAGTGAATTTTGAAGAAATTTTGAATTTTACAATTTGACAGTAAAAATGTGCAGATTATTTTCAAATTTGTAATCGATCGTCCAACGGTGAAAATTGCATATCTCATTGATGATTGCCAGTCCCAGGCCACTTCCGCTATTGTCTGTAGAAAGCTTTGAAAACCTTTTAAACAGAAGGTCTGTATTTAGTTTTTCTTTTCCAGAATTGGAAACTTGAAAAAATGAATTTGTTAATTTTACGGAGATCGATCCTTCACGTGATGTATGTCGGATTGCATTTAGGATCAGGTTATTGATCAAAACTTCAGTCAATCCAACATTTCCATTGACATTAACATCGAAAGAGATATTTTCTGTTACAGCGATATTCTTTTGCTCAAAGTGCTCGCTGAAAACATCCATACTTTGATGAAGTATCTCATCGATCTGAATGCTCTCAGAATTATCGAACTGGCTGTTATCTATTTTAGCCAGCAACAAAAGGTTTTTATTGATTCTTGAACTTCTGGTCAGGGCTTTGTTCATCTCCTCTGCAATGTTGTACTGTTTTTCAGTCAGATTTTCATCTTGCAACAAGAGATCAAGTTTGTTCTTGAGAATGGCTAAAGGCGTCTGCAATTCATGTGAGGCATTTTCCGTAAACTCTTTTTGCGTCTTGTAAACGGATACATTATGGTCGATCAGCTTTCTCAATGAACCATTTAATTCTTCAAATTCAAAAGTATCCGTCTCTTGAAATTCAATGTTTGTCTGGGTATTGAGATTGAAGTTTTTAAGTTTGTCCAATGTGTCCCGAAACGGCATCCAGATCGTCTTGGACAGCCTTCTGTTTAGAATGAACAATCCAGTTACGATCAATATAAAAAAGAATAATGTAATGAGACCAATGATCATCACTGTGCCTTCAGTTTCCTCAATATTAGTCTCTATGGTAAAGAGATAAGGTTGATTTTTAATGTAAATAAGCTTTTGAAGGCATCTGTAACGTTCGATTGTTTTGTCCGCAGAAAAAGGTTTGTATTTTTCTGTTGTAAAGATCGAGTCCTTCTTTAATTGATTGGAAGATATTCTTTCAATATTGGTTCCAGGCTGAATGTGGTTCCATAATGCAACACTGCGTTGTAATTCATCCATGGAAGCATTCATCTTGTTAAGCTCATATCCAGTTTTTTCTGCAACAATCTCATTATGCTCATCCAATTCATCCTGCCAAATCGAATCTACCACAAAATAATACACCGGAATACTTATCACCAGCACAATCATTACAAACACTAAAAATGGTCTTGTGGTTTTACTTAATAAAGGTTTCATAGTTTAAATTGTTTGCCATTTATATCCCGTTCCATACACTGTTTTTAGATAGTGATCACATCCGGCATCGTATAATTTCTTTTTTAGATTCTTGATGTGGGCATATACAAAATCGTGGTTATCCAACATATCTGCAAAGTCACCGGAAAGATGTTCAGCCAAGGTACTTTTAGAAATTACTTTATTCTTATTGCCTACAAAATAGATCAACAGGTCAAATTCTTTCTTTGTTAGGATAATTGTCTTATTATTGATGGTAACCGTCTTAGATAAAAGGTCGATCTGCAATTCATTCTGATTGATTATATTGGAATTGTTGAACTGTTTTCTTCTAATAATGGAATAAATCCTAGCCATCAATTCTGAAAGATGAAACGGCTTGGTAAGATAATCGTCAGCACCCAATTGAAGTCCCTTGATCTTATCGTCCAAAGCATTTTTGGCCGATATAATAATGACACCATCCTGTTTATTTTGCTTCTTCAGTTCCTCAAGAATTGCGAGGCCACTACCATCGGGAAGCATTATGTCCAGTAGGATGCAATCATACTGGAATGTTCCTATCTTTTCAATAGCCTCGTAAAAAGTGGTTGCGAATTCACAGATGTAATTTTCGCCAGATAGATATTCGGCAATGCTTTTTGCAAGTTCGATCTCGTCTTCTATGATAAGGATTTTCATTGTGCTAATTTACACTTTGAATTTTGAAGAAATTTTGAAGGGATATACAAAATTAAAAAAGATCGTTTTTGCAAAAAATGTTTTATATATACATTAGTTTCAAATTTAGATACTCATAATAAATCTAAAAAGGATTTTTTATTCATTTTAGGAACTAATTAGCCCATATCTTTTAAGTAGCCTCCACCTGCTATGTCAACTGCTTCACACATGAAGCAATTTGTGATAACTGTATATTCTAATATAATTACATATAATGTAAATATGGTATATATTTCGTAATATTTTCGCTTTATGATTACGTATTTGGTATTAATATTGCAAGATGACTTAGTAACCAAAATCAAATATTATGAAAAAAGTCTTTATTTTTATCGGGCTGGTCTCGACCGTTGCATTATCTAATGCTCAAATCGTTATTAATGAAATTTATACGGGAGGTGGAATTTTAGGAGCAACGCTTACTAATGATTTCATAGAACTAAAGAATATTGGAAATGCTACATCTACACTTAATGGTGCAACCATACAGTATGGCCCAATTTCCGGAGCATTTACCCAGTATCATACACTGCCTAATATTACCTTAGCTCCCGGACAGACTTATTTAATTCAAGAAGGTTCTGATGGTGGCGGAATTATCAATCTCGTTAATCCCAATCTTATTGTAAACGTTGTACTTAATTTTAACGGAACCGCTCCTACAGTAGGACTTGGCTTAGGACTCGCCCTTACTTCTGGTAAAGTTGCTTTGGCAAATAATACCACACAGGTTAGTGGACCCACTGCATCCAATGTTTTAGACTTTGTGGGATATGGTCTGGCTAATCAATACGAAGGTTCAGGAGCTGCTCCTTCTCCGAGCATATTAAATTCAATTACGAGAGTCTCAGGAGACACTAATAATAATAACGTAGATTTTACCGTTACCCTTCCTAGTCCACAGGCTGGAGTTTTAGCCGTAAATGATATATTATCCAGCTCCATGAATAACAGCAATTTCATACAAAATACTTTGGTAAAGAATAATGAAATTTTTTTCCGTCGAGATGTGAAAGATGTAAAAGTTTATACTCTTTCAGGGCAGCTGATTAAAACAGGATCAGTAAATAATAATGATAAACTTAATATCGCAGAGCTGCAAAAAGGAACTTATATTATTAAAGGTATTAGCGACAATAAAGTGGTTTCCCAAAAGATTTTAAAAGAGTAATTCGCTAAACAATTAACTTAGAAAACAGTTGCCCTCTGCAACTGTTTTCTTATTAGCCAATAATAGCCTCTTATGATTTGAATGTTTTTGAATTCTCATTCTATTATACCTACACTTATTCTAAATCTTTATTTAGGTACAATTTTTAAAGCTTTTGAGAACATGTGACGACTTTTGCTAAAATCAAATGGATTATAAAAAGAGTAAATCAAAGTATTGGATTAACTTAATAAATATTCTGATTTAATACTATTAGAAAAGACTGCTGATAAAATCAGCTATCTTTATTGCAATTTCTAGAACTACTTGGATCATGTGTTAAGTTTTTTTTGGTTATCTAATTTTGTGTGAATTTAAGGAGAATTATTTAATAATACACTGTGTATTGATTTCTTTCGAATTTATAAATCAATAACAGGGCATTTAGGCGGAGCTATGTAAAGACTTGCAAACGAAAACTTCTGGCAGGGTATATTTGTAATTTTAATGTTAACTTTTAGGAAATGGTCTTATTAGTTGTAAAGTAATTAAAAAGGGACGCAAAAAGCGTCCCCTGATTGTTATGGTAACTCATAAAGATTATCACCACACATCGTTTCAGAAGCACCGGCGTTGTGCAATTCTACATTTGGATCTGCAGTCCATTGGCAGAATGCGCCTACTGCAATGTTGCTGCAGTCCTGTAAGGTGTTTTGACACTCAAACTGTCCGCCTCCGACATCAACAATTCTGTAGCCTTTTACAATGGCTTTTTTACTCTCTTTTGCCATCATTGTGGCAAATGCTGACCCTGTTCCTAATACAATTAGGGCTACAGGAAAAAGAATTTTTTTCATAATAAAAAAATTTGATAATTGTGCCTACTCTTGGTCACGGTTTTCGGCTTCCCCGTTTTTCAAAATGTTTTTTTAATGAATTGGTTATACGGTATCGGATAAGTTGATGACCGACAATCACGTAAAAGTCTTTTTCGGTGATCAGAAAATCTGATAATGTTTCTTCTCCAAAATTTTCAATATACAGGCTTCCGATATATTCCTGTTGATCTGTTCTGTAAATGTCGATCACTTTACTATTTTTCCATCTCCTTTTGGACTCATTCTTACCCCTCAAGTCAGAAGGATTGAACAGTAGTCCGAGAAATGGAGTAGCCTGACCGTTAACTTTCAGAGGGGGCTTTTCCATTTTGTTTCTACCATCTGAGAGCGCTCTGGTTTTAATCTGAGCTTTCTCAATAGTATCAATTGTCCGCATTTTATTTTTCAGCTGCATCACTGAATCCATGACTAAAAATTGATTTCTGTAAGAATAAATGTAACTGACAACTCCTCTTTTATGATCGGCGGATAAATGACCGTCTGAATCAAAGACTCCGTCATCTTGCCTTTCAAGAAGCTGAGGAAATAATCTCACCTTATTCTTACCGGTTTTAGTGATGGTAAGTTGGCCCAGCATCAGATTTTTAGTTTTTGCAGATTGCGTTCTGAATGCAAAATTCCTTTCGTTTATGAGTTCAAGTTGAGTGAAGAATACATCATTAATACTGATTGGCCAATTTTCACTGTTATCCAGTTTTCCTTTGAGGATTATTGGGATAGTTCCGTCATAGATGTAGTAATATCCGTTACTAACTTTTATTTCAATTTTTTTGTAGGAGTATTTTTTCAAATCGAGTTTTATTTTGAAACGATTTATTTCACGTAAAGAACTGTCGACAGAAATCAGCTGCTGCGGAAAATTACGGTCCCCCAGAAATATATTCCCTTCACTTACACCTGCAAAATATAAACTGGATGTTTCCATATCTCTGGTACTGGTCTTAATCAACGGATGCATCAGGAATCTTCTGGTAAAATTATTTTCCTGTTTAATGATGTACTCGGATTTTAGAAATAGAGTAGTCACTAATAGGATTGCTGTAAAATTGGATATGATCAGGTAAGCAAGTGATCTTTTATAGGTCGATTTAAAAGTTTTTGCATTGATCAATACTGAGATTGCGCCTAACACAACACAGCATAAATTAAATATTAAATGTTCAGTCCAACCAAGGTCCTCTAAAATACCTCCGCAGGAACAAGGTACAAAGTCACTGTAATTCAATATCAGAAAGATGTAGACTGTAAATGCTGTCATTAATGCTGTAGAAAAATATAGTCCGGACTGTCTTAATTTATCTATGCTTAGAAAAAACACCACGACAATTTCAATTATGATCACTGTGTATGAAACCCATCCTGCATAAGCACTGAGTAAGGGAGACTGTCCAATCTGAACCTGAAAATTTTCAAAGTCCATTGCTTTGCTTACAGCAGCATAACAAAAAAGCAGAATAAAAAAGTAACTTACTACTTTTGGAACATGTGGGATTAGTTTTTTCATTATTTTCTTATTACTATTAAATTATGGAGATTAATATCCATTGGACTTCAATTCCGCAGTAATCAGGCATTATCGAACCTTTTGCCAGAGTAATGGTCGTCTTAAAACTCCCCATACACTGCCATGTCCCGCTGGTCGGACATGTTTGACCCGTTGACTTTTTAGCAGATAAATGAGGAGTAGCTTTCATAATTTTATGGTTTTTTTCTCCAGTCATGTGTGTCTTTCACAGGTGGATCAGGTTCCAGTTCCAAATCAGAAACTTTCGATTTTGTATAATCCTGCCTGCTGGAATAACTTGTAGGTTGGCTCTCCTTGACATTGCCGGAAGCAATTTTATATGTTTCAAATTCTACTTCTTCATGGGCACAGTTTTGAACGACAAAACTTCCGAATAAAATACCTAATAGTGGGATTGATTTTTTCATTTTAATAAAATTTTGTAAATAATTCCCGGCCGGATTATTAAGAATTCTTAGGTCAAAGATAGAGGGAAGAAGTGCCTGATAAAAGGCAATGGGGAGCATATTTTAAAATTAGGACGCGCTTATTCCGATATTAGTGCATCTAAAAAATTCAGGAAACAGGCACTATGTCTTATTGTTTCTTCATTAGGCAGTCAGAATCTTTTATCCACCTAGAAAATGCAGGATTATCTTTCAATTTTTATTTATTTTTGAAGAACACCAATCACATTTTAGGAATGTCAGAAAGAACAATACTTACTTTTTTTCTTTTAATCACCGGAGTGATGTTGCTGTCACAAAAAAATGTCAGCCCATCCTACGCTGAGCTCAGAAAGAAATATGAAAATCTGGAAAAAGAAGACACGGCTGCCCTGCCTTATGTCAGTAATTTTATTCAGAAAGCAAAAAAGGAGAATAATTTTGAAAAACTTTGTTTAGGATACAAAGATGCAGTATTTTTTACCACGGATGCACAGGTGAAGCTTTCCTATGCTGACAGTACCATTGCAGCAGCATTTAAATCAAAAAAAAATGAATTGATCAGCGATGCATTTTTGGGAAAGGGGATTATTTATTATTTCAATTTCAGAAAATTTCAGTTAGCTTCGGATGAATATGTTAAAGCGCATCAATATGCTGTCAAAACTGATGATGAATATCTTCAAAAGAAAATTATTTATCATTTGGGTGTTGTCAAAAGCTATCTTGGATATTACAGCAAGGCATTACAGCTTTTCAACCAGTCCATAGAGTTTAATGAAAATAAAGCAAAAAATGAAACCAATGCCAACCTGCGTTTTAATTATTGCAGGGGCTATCTGAACAGTCTTCATCAGATGGTAATCTGCCATCGGAACCTCAATCAAAATGCAAAAGCCGACAGCTTACTGGACGTAGGTCTGTCAGCCACAAAAAATAAATCAGAATTTACACTTGAGCGCGCTTATTTTCTTAAATGTACAGGAATTATCTTTTATAAAAACAATCAGTACAGCGATGCGCTCTATTATTTAAAAAAGGCTTTGCCGGTCATTGAGCAGAAAAATGATTTTACATGGGCAGCCGTGATTCACTTCTACCTGGGAAATATTTACCTGAAGCATGGGGATGACAGAAAGGGAATTATGGAATTTAAAAAAGTTGATTCTATCTACAACAAGCATCAATTTCTTCTGCCTGAAGCATCAGATAGTTACAGAAGTCTGATTAGGTACTATAAAAATAGACAAAATGAAAAAGAGCAGTTGTACTATACCGATCAGCTCCTTAAGGTGAATGAAGGCATAAGAAGGGACTTTTCATATTTGGCTGAGAAAATCTATGAAGATTTCGAAATAGCGGGACTGGTTAAAGAAAAACATCAATTAGAGAAGTCGATTACTTTACAGAAAATGACCATTTTACTGGTCTTTATCCTTTCTTCAGGTCTTATCCTTTTTCTGATTCGGAGATACCGGAAACGGGAGCAAAATCTGAAGCAGAAGTATGCAGAACTTATTCTCAGACTTAATATAGCACAGAAACCCGAAGAAGTTTTGCCACAGCCACAAGCTCCCTCAAGGAATAAAAATGAGCTGCCCGGTGATCTGGTACGAAGGCTGAAAATTAAGATTCAATATTTTGAAGACCATCATCAGTTTCTTGAAGCCGGACTGACTGTTGTAAAACTTGCGGATCGCTTCAAGACAAATCCAAATTACCTGTCTGCATTTATACATGATTATAAGGGCGCCCACTTCTCAATCTATCTTATGAATTTAAGAATTAGTTACATAACCAATAAGCTAAATTCAGATCCAAATTATCTGAAATTTACGGTGAAAGCTTTGTCTCAAATGTGTGGAATTGCTTCGAGAAATAATTTCGCAACCCATTTTAAGTCTGTCAATGGGATAGGAGTTTCCGACTTTATCAAGATGAAAAGGAAGGATATTAAGGGAGACTTATAGCGAAATGCCACAGGAAGTTTGTAAATTTCTGAAAAAAGGACATGGTAAACAAAACAATTTTAAAAAAGACAGAACAACTTTACGAAAAATTAAAACTTGATCTTGAATACATCGAACTTGAAGAGGAAGATTTCATAAGGATTTCAGAGCTCAGCCTTTTTAAAATCGACGAGGCGGTCAGAGGCTTAAAATCCCTGCTTACTAAATTTGAATTTGAATGTGCAGCAGATGAGATTTATTTTTTCAAAAACCTGAAGCCTCTTTTTATTTCAAAATTCATCTATCATTCCAGGGTTATCGATATTCTGACCTATCTGCCTGCTGCCGGCCTCGAAGCGCAACTTAATTATTACCGGCAGGAAATTGAAAAGCTCACTCTGCATCATGATAATCATATTGAATTTTACAGCTACTACAGAAGAGGTGCTACTTATCTCGATCAAAAATATTTCCTGAGAAGAATGTATGACCTTAAAATGAGTTTACCCTCCGGGCTTTATAATTACGACGAAAACTTTACCACTTCACATGATCATCTCGTTGCACAGATACTTGCGCACAGGGAAACCGAAATTTTTATTAACCTGAAAATAGAAAAATTGCGTCAGTATGGAGATCACAATGCTCAGGCACCTACCACCCTGGTCTGGTCTGAATCCAAAGTGTCGCTGGTTGAGCTTGTATACGGTCTTTTTCAACTGAGCTGTTTCAATGGAGGAAACATTGAACTAAGTGAGGTCATCAGATTTACTGAAAAAACCTTTAATATCGATCTGGGAAATTATCATAAAACCATTTTTGAAATCCGTAACAGAAAACAGGGTCCTACAAAATTTCTGCAGATGGTCAATGACCATCTTGTTCAGCATTTTAATAAAATGGATGATTTTCAATAGATAGTTTATTATTCCAGATATGCTGTAACTTTTGAAAGCAGTTGCGAGATTTTCTCCTGACTGAATACTATTCTGGTACAGTAATTGTGAAGGATAAAAACGCATATATTATTCATCTTTAATATCCTTTCAATCCAAACCCCAGCATTTAAGCTGAGGTTTTTTTTATTTAAAATCCAATAGGATATAACTATAGCTCGAACAATTAAATTGAAACAGAATTAACAATTTGATGTACAGGTATATGTGATACTTGAGGTTGAGAGCATATCATCTGATCCTATTTCAAAATAATTAAATCAAATGCTGCAAATCCGGATCATTTTTAATCCTTTCCAGTTCAAAAGTGATTATGGCCGAAATGTCTGTTTTAATTCTTCGGTAATTTTCATCAATCACCTGTTTCATCTGGTCATTTCCATCGTTATCTACAAAACTTAAAACCTCCGGTATTTTCAGATAGTTTTTTGTTTCCCTTGCAACCAGATCATTATCGACAACAATTTCAGCATGAAACATTTTCTGCTCAATCCTTTCATCAAAATTATCAGAAACTGCTCCGACAAAAACTCCCTGAGTTAAAGTAGATATTTTAGAGGCCGGTATTAAAGTATCCAGCTGTGTCGAGATTGAGGTGGAAGTGTCATTTCTGTTGATCGATATGCTCTGTCTTTTCTGCAGAACTTTTCCAAAGCGTTCTGATAAGCTTTTAGCTGTTTCGCCCACTACCTGTCCGCTAAAAATATTACCGACTGTGTTCTGAATCACTTTACTTTCCTTATCCCCGTAATCTCTGGTCAGCTGTGAAAAATCCTGAAATCCCAGACAGACTGCTACTTTATTGCTTCTTGCTGTGGCAATCAGATTGTCAAGTCCCCGAAAATAAATGGTTGGCAGCTCATCAATGATTACTGAGCTCTTCAGCTGTCCTTTTTTATTGATCAGCTTAACAATTCTTGAGTTGTAAAGACCCAAAGCAGCAGAATAAATATTCTGTCTGTCAGGATTATTTCCCACGCAGAGTATTTTAGGTTCCTTGGGATTGTTTATATCCAGTGAAAAATCATCGCCTGTCATCACCCAGTATAACTGCGGGGAGATCATTCGGGATAAGGGGATTTTAGCGGAAGCAATCTGTCCCTGTAACTGATCCTGTGCTCCACCTTGCCATGCATCCATAAAAGGGGAGAGATAGTTTTCAAGATCAGGGTATGAGGTTAGAATGGTAAAGACATCAGAATATTTTTTATTTAACAGTTCGATGGCGTGTGGAAATGTACAGTACTTTCCATGCTCATAGATCTTCAAAAACCAAATAATCGCAGCGAGTAATATAATCGGGGATTCAACAAAAAAATCACCCTGTTTTTGTATCCAGCTTCTATTCAGATTCAGCATAATGGTATAGGCAGCTTCATAAGCGTCTGAAATATCAGTCATAAAATCTGGATTCAATGGATTGCAACGATGGCTTTTTCTTGGATCATCAAAATTGATTACAAAAAACTTTGGTGGTGTGTTGTACTGAGAAGAGTGCTTTAACAAATGATTGTACGCAATCGTAGAAAGATCATCAAATTTAAAATCATAAATATACATTGAAAAGCCTTTTTCAATATGCTGCCTGATATAATTATTGACAATCGCATAGGATTTACCTGAACCCGGCGTTCCTAAAACAATTGTTGCTCTGAAGGGATTGACAACATTGATATAGCCGTCATTCCATTTTCCTTTATAATAAAATCTGGTGGGAAGATTGACAGAATACTCATTCTGCATCAGTTTGGTTTCCTGCATAAAGCTTTCATTCTCACTGTTAAAAACATCATCCATCAGATTACTTCGCAGCAACCGGCTCATCCAGACTCCTGCAACCATCAGAGAAATATATCCCAATCCCATGGATAGTATATAAAGAATATGACCAATGTTTAGGCCTATATCCAAAAAAGGAAAATTTAAAAAAAAGAGGATAAACCCAATCCCAGCAACAAAATATATTTTTGACCATTTTATCTTTTCATTCTTTACACCTTTTGTTCCAAGGCAGCTTAATGCTAATAGTACGAGTGCAAATATTTTGGAATATAAAAGATTTGAAAACAGACCGGCCTGACGGTCAAAATTGTAAAGTATTTTATTAATCAGATTTAAAGTCCAGCCACGTTCCCAAAAAAAGCCATAACAAAACCAATATAAATGCATCAATACTAATAGAATACTGATGGCTCTCATGAACCCCATTATTTTTGCCAGACTTTTTGCGTCATCTTCTCCCATAAGATTATATAATTATTTGGGAGCGAATGTAAAACGCGATAAGATTGAATCCCTCATTATTGAAATTGCCGTCATTATTAGGCAGCGTTTGTCAATTTTGCAGAAGATATTTTGCACCTCAGCGTTTCTTTTTCCGTCTCTTTCTCATCTGATGCTCAAATTCAAGTTCCTCCTGAACACTGTCATTATCAAATGAAAATAATCCAACTGCTGATTCCATAAAGCTCTCTTCGGATTGACTACCATTTTGATGGTTTTCTAAAAAACCGAAAAGTTGATGTGGTTTTTCTGACAGTGCAACTGACGGTTTATCTGTATGCAGGATTTCATTTTTATCTT
This sequence comes from Chryseobacterium sp. Leaf394, assembly GCF_001424105.1. GTDB lineage: Bacteria > Bacteroidota > Bacteroidia > Flavobacteriales > Weeksellaceae > Chryseobacterium. The sequence continues at coordinate 651,216 of NZ_LMQH01000011.1, forward strand.
TGCGTAATTTTTTATTTTCCGATAGATTTTTATTTTTCCATCTTTCATTTAAACTATTGGAAGAGAATTCTTTCCCCAGACCTGATCCGTTCCATACAGTTTTTGACGTATGGTCAATGAATGTAATTCCATACATCATACCGCTGCTGTTTCTCCGAATGACTGTATTAATTCCCTGTCTGATTAAATTGTTTTTAAAATCATTTTCATTGAATGTCGATTCCAAGGTTTTGGCAATAACCCCCTTTAGATGAGATTTTAAAATGTTATCCTTCAAAGATTCACGACATTTTAGAAAATGTTTTTCCAAAGCTGAAAGTCCGGCATCTCTGCCAAACAGGGATGCCTTAAAAGGATTTCCTGCTTTTTCACCTTCTGCATTCAGCGGAAAGTAGAGTAGGCCACTTTGTAATTTACCTTGAAGTTCACCATCTGCTTTTTCTGTGGTAACATTAAACAGAGAAAGCAACGCATTGTATTCTCCTAAGCTACGAAACCGGTAGTACTTCGGAAGATGACGGATGACGGAGGCGATCTGCTTTTTAACATCGCCAGCTCTGTAATCGACAGGATGAAATGTCAACTCATATTTATCATCTTTCTTCATTATGGCAGGAGCTAATTCGAACTTGTTTTCCAACGCTCTGCATATCTCCATTGATCTTCTTTTCTCAAAGCGATCTGAAATCTTTCTTCCCATCTCATCAACAGCTACTGAAACAATATGAATGTGCGTCCGTTCTATATCCAGATGTTTAAAAACAACATAAGGCTGTTCTCCATATCCCATCTCTTGCATATATTCCTGTGCAAGCCTTACAAAACCTTCATCGCTGATCTTATCTTTTGGATCAGGATTCAATGAGATATGCAGAGTGTATTTTTCTGTATTTCGGTTTGCTGCCAGATAAGAATCAAATGATTGTGCTAATTGAGATACTGAATACTGGCCATCAGTCGTTTCAATCATTTTATTGGTCATTAAAATTTTTCCTTTCTCACTTTCAACCTTCTTATGATTGTAGGCTAGCGCACCATACAGATTACTGCTTCTCCCAATTTTTGCAATCATTTTATGATTCTTTTTTCAGGTGATTTCGATTAAATTCTTCCGTCATCTCAATGATTTTTTTACACAACGCGGCTAACTCGACAGTCTGCTTTTCCAATTTATATAAAAATGCAGCTGCTTTCCGGTCAGAAAACTGTGTATGTAAGAGCTTTACCACCTGATTATAATTGACTCCAACTGCACGAAACTGAGAATAAAAAGAGGTTAACCGCATGTAATAATCTACTGCGCCCTTGTCAATTTTCAACGTTTTAATTTCTTTCGAAAATAATATGGAGACTATAAATTTTGCTTTATTAGAAAGTCCTGACTCTTCAAAAAGCAACATTAAACGGTCATTTTCCTCATCTGTCAGTCTAAAAACGTGGCGATGTGTACTTGGATTGATCTTAGGTTTTCTGCCACCCTTGTTTCTGTACTTGTTATTTTGGTTGGTCATAATGTTGTAAATATTTAATTATAAAAACTTCGACTTCGGAGAATGTTTCCCGCTCCCGGCAGGGCAAGTTGTTTTGAGGCACAAAAAACAGTTATGAGGCACTCAAAACACAACTTGCCGTGTTCCGGTGAACACCCTTATTAATATGTAGATGATTAATGAATAGTAATTCCACATGATCAGAACATTCCCCATTAAATCAAAAATCTCATAAAAATTGAAGTGTGAACATTTACTGGATTTCATGGAGCAAAGTAAGCGCTTGACCAATAAGGTTCGATTGTCTCCATTGGGGACAAACTGTTCTTTGTAGTGACATGAAGCGCCATAGGCTGTGATAATATGCTGTAAGTTTTTTGTTTTGCAGTGTAGTGTTGGCAGGCACACTGACAGTCGTGGATGATCACTCTACTGTTTGTCTGCTTGAAGGATGAAGTTTGTTACAGAGAGAAGGAATGCAGGAAAGCAGGATTGCTGGAAGTCAAGACAGCTCGCATGATGGAATGCCTGAAGTCAAATCAGAAAGACGGAAGCAGATATGATGCTCCGTATATCATGCCGGGTAAACAGGTAGTGTGTGTGAGCGCATTCCTGAAAGAAAGATTGCATCACTGACAACAGTTCTGCAATCCATCGGCTTTGCATATGAGCAGGCTCACAAGCATTAAATCTCATCTGCCCGCAAGAAAGCCGGTCAGAAAGCAGGATTGAAGAGATGGCTGACTGTAGGGCTGAGGGACAGCATTATGAAATTATTTTGGTACTTAAATTTTTAGATATGGATACAAAAAAGAAAACTTTGTTCATTGCATTTTCATCTCAGAAAGGGGGTGTAGGAAAAAGCACATTCACCACTTTGCTGGCAAGTACTTTACATTACAGGATGGGATACAATGTTGCGGTGTTTGACGCAGATTTTCCTCAGTACAGTCTGTCAAAAATGAAATCTCGTGACTTGACAATGGTTATGGAAAATGAGACTTTAAAAAGACAAGCTTACAGGCAGTTTACAGTAATTAATAAAAAAGCCTATCCCATTATTCAGCACAAGGCAGATACGGTTTTGGAGGCTGCGAAAGATTTTATTCAATCTTCGGCGGTATCTCCGGATGTTATTTTTTTCGATCTTCCCGGAACCGTCAATACGTCAGGAATACTGAACGCACTTGCGGGTATGCACCATATCTTTACACCTATAACGGCAGACCGGCTGGTTATGGAGAGTACACTGGTCTTCACACAGTTATTACAGGATGTCGTGATGAAAAAAGGGGAGACCTCTATTGAGACAGTAAACCTCTTCTGGAATCAGGTAGACGGCAGGGAAAACACACCGCTGTACAAAATTTATGAACAACTTATAAAACAATTAGGCCTTAGCCTGATGGCTAGCCGCATCAAAAACAGTACACGGTTTCGGAAAGAAAGTGAGATTGACAGCAAAAATATTTTCCGTTCCACTTTACTTCCACCAGATGAACGACTGATGAAGGTTTGTCAATTAGATTTATTTGTGAAAGAATTCTTAAAAATAATTCAATTGTAAAATGGAAAAGAACTCTAAAAAAAATGTACCGGCTATTGATGAACAAATGATGATGAATATGATGGTCGATGGAGTAAAAAAAGATGGGTTTGAGGTTCCTGAGACCAACAGTCTATCTGAAGCTGACGCTGTAACGAAACTGGCAGCACCGGAAAATAAGCCTTCGCTCAAAGAACGAAATAAATCAAAAAAGCCATCAACTGAAAACTATGGAGACCAGTTTCTAAGCACACATTCCATGGCGAAGCGGGGTGATAAAAGCATCTACATCAGGCAGGAGTATCATGAAAGACTCACGCGTATTGTACAGGTAATCGGCGAAGACAATATTCCCTTATATGCTTATCTGGACAATATCCTTGAACATCATTTTGATCTGTTCGAAAAAGCAATCACTGAAGATTTCAATAATAAATTTAAACCGATTTTTTGATTATGGAAACAGTAATTATTATATGCCTTTTGATTGTCGTTTTCCTGCTCATGCAGGATAAGGCTGCCAATAAAAAAATATTGGACCCAAGTAGTCCCTGTGAAAATAAAAAAAATAAACATCCATCGGTTATGGGAGAGCCAAAGCGACTCATTCTCAATGGAGACCAATCAGATTCCTCAGAGCCTGAAAAAAAATATTCGGAGACAGCATTGGAACGTTTAAACGTCAAAGGCTCAAAAGAGGAAAGATCTGTTCAGATTCCTAATGAAGACCTGGATAAAGTTTTTTCCGGTCCGGTTGATTTGGAAGAGGAGGAAGAGGAATGGAAAAAATACGGATTTACAGTTGATTCCGCTAATTTAGCTCAGGGAGTTACTTTTGAAGAATTCAACGACGCAGGAAGATTGTTGAGAAGTGATCCCCTGCGACCCACTGAAAAAGATGCAGCGGTCCATCTGTTCAGCAAAATTCAGGGCACAGAATTATTTAACCTGCTCGAGAGTTCTATTGAAGGAGTGTCTGTAAAAATAGCAGCACTGCTGGACAACAGCTTCTCTGAGGGGGACATTAAAAAGGATGTGACAGAATTTGATATCAATGAGTTTATATAGCTCAATCTTAACAAAAAGATAACTTTATTTGGCTTTCTTTAGGTTTTTTTTAGTTTTTAATAAGACCTACTTTTGTATCATTCTCAATTTATTTGAGTTTTCATGGTTATTAGTTTTTTACCCGGCATCTGCTGGGTTTTTTTATGCTTCTTAAATTGCTGCATACCTGATTTTATTTTGAGAATGACTTACTGCTGTAGTGTAGTAAAGCAATCCGACGCCAATGTCTCTCAGATCATTCCAGTTTACCAGCATCCTTCAATGCTCCCGATACATTTGTTTCCGAAAGCTGCAGAGTGCAGTTTTCTTGAACTAAAATGTTTCAATTATGAAAAAACAGAAGATTAAAATTCTGATCTGCGGTTTATTTCTTTTTACTGCATCTCAAACAATCGCACAAGGCAACGGCACCGCCGGTATTAACGAAGCCACCCAAATGGTCACTTCCTATTTCGAGCCTGCCACCCAACTCATCTACGCTATCGGAGCAGTCGTCGGACTCATCGGGGGAGTAAAGGTCTACAACAAATTCAGCAGTGGTGATCCCGACACCAGCAAGACTGCAGCCAGCTGGTTCGGAGCATGTATTTTCCTCATCGTAGCCGCTACCATTCTCCGTTCATTCTTCCTTTAAAATATGATCATGAATACCTATCATATCAACAAAGGAATCGGAAGAACGGTTGAGTTCAAAGGACTGAAAGCTCAGTATCTGTTCATCTTTGCTGGTGGACTACTGGGACTTTTAGTGTTGGTCATGATCCTCTACATGGCCGGAGTTAATACCTTCATCTGTTTATCGATTGGAGGAATCAGCAGCAGTCTGCTGGTCTGGCAGACCTTCTCTTTAAACAGAAAATACGGTGAGCACGGACTGATGAAACTCGGTGCGAGGAAAAAACATCCCCGTTACATTATCAGCCGAAAGTCCATCTTCCGGTACATCAGAATTAATTCTAAAAAAGCAACAGCATGAGAAATACATCCAGGGCAGCAACTTTAGAAAGCAAATTTCCATTGCTTGCAGTAGAAGAACACTGTATTATTTCAAAAGATGCTGATGTTACAGTTTGTTTCAAAGTTAGACTGCCGGAGCTCTTTACTGTTGCTTCAGCAGAGTATGAAGCTATCCATTCCGTATGGTTTAAAGCGATTAAGACATTGCCTGATTACAGCATTGTTCACAAGCAGGATTGGTTTATCAAAGAAAATTACACTCCTGACCTGTCAAAAGATGATCAGAGTTTTTTGTCCAAATCCTTCGAAAGACATTTTAATGAAAGACCTTTTCTGAATCATTACTGCTATCTCTTCATCACTAAAACCAGTAAAGAACGAATGAGACTGCAGAGCAATTTCTCATCGCTCTGCAAAGGAAAACTTATCCCAAAAGAGATCAGAGATAAAGAAGTTATTGGAAGATTCATGGAATCAGTCGATCAGTTCGAAAGAATCATAAATGACAGTGGATATGTGGGATTGGAAAGAATGACAGAAGATGAGATTACCGGAACAAAAGATCAGTCAGGATTATTGGAACAGTACCTGACTTTATCCAGAGACCACAATCCATCCCTGCAGGATATTAATCTTGGTGCAGAAGAAATGCGGATCGGCAATAACCGAATCAGTATGCACACGCTTTCTGACACCGATGATCTTCCCGGAACAGTAACTTCTCACATCCGTTATGAAAAATTAAGTACAGACCGCAGCGACTGTCTGCTGTCTTTTGCTGCTCCGGCAGGACTTTTACTCAACTGCAATCACATCTACAACCAATATCTGTTTGTAGACAACAGTGATGATAACCTGAGTAAATTTGAAAAGTCAGCCAAAAATATGCACTCGCTGGCCAGATACAGCAGAGCCAATCAGATCAATAAAGAATGGATTGAGAAATACCTCAATGAAGCACATTCATTTGGTCTGCAATCCATCCGCGCACACTTTAATGTTATGTCATGGTCAGACCATCCTGCTGAATTAAAACAGATCAAAAATGATACAGGAAGTGCACTGGCTTTAATGGAATGCAAACCCCGGCATAATACCACAGATGTTGCCACATTGTTTTGGTCAGGTATTCCCGGAAACGCAGGTGATTTTCCAAGCGAGGAAAGTTTTTACACGTTTATAGAACCCGCCCTCTGTTTCTTCACTGAAGAAACCAATTATCAAAATTCACCATCTCCTTTTGGAATCAAGATGGCTGACCGGTTGACCGGAAAACCAATTCACCTGGATATCTCGGATCTTCCGATGAAGCAGGGAATTATCACCAATAGAAACAAGTTTATTCTTGGCCCATCAGGAAGCGGAAAATCATTTTTTACAAACCATATGGTCAGACAGTATTATGAACAGGGAGCTCATGTACTATTGGTTGATACCGGAAATTCTTACCAGGGTCTTTGTGAATTAATTAAAGGAAAAACAAAAGGGGAGGACGGAGTATATTTTACCTATACAGAGGACAATCCGATTGCTTTTAATCCATTCTATACAGACGATGGCATTTTTGATATTGAGAAAAGAGAAAGTATTAAAACTCTGATTCTCACCTTGTGGAAAAGGGATGATGAAGCACCTGCAAGATCTGAAGAAGTCGCCTTGTCCAATGCTGTCAGCGGATATATTGAGCAGATCAAAAGAGCAGAACAACATCCTTCTTTCAACGGTTTTTATGACTACGTAAAAAATGATTACCAGACAGTATTGGAGCAAAAGAAAGTACGTGAGAAAGATTTCGATATCGCCAACTTCCTGAATGTTCTCGAACCCTATTATAAAGGTGGAGAATACGATTATCTGTTGAATTCAGATCAACAGCTGGATCTGCTGTCCAAACGGTTTATTGTTTTTGAGATCGATGCCATCAAAGATCATAAGATTCTTTTTCCCATCGTGACCATCATTATTATGGAAGTATTCATAAACAAAATGAGACGGTTGAAGGGAATCAGAAAACTTATTCTGATTGAAGAAGCATGGAAAGCCATTGCTAAAGAAGGGATGGCAGAATACATCAAATACCTTTTCAAGACCGTAAGAAAATTCTTTGGTGAAGCCATCGTAGTAACGCAGGAAGTGGATGATATTATTCAGTCACCGATTGTCAAAGAAAGTATCATTAATAATTCAGACTGTAAGATCTTATTGGATCAGCGAAAATACATGAACAAATTTGATGATATTCAGGCAATGCTCGGTCTCACGGACAAAGAAAGAGCTCAGGTTCTGTCGATTAATATGAACAATGATCCGAAAAGACTTTACAAAGAAGTGTGGATCGGATTAGGCGGAACCCATTCTGCAGTCTACGCTACGGAAGTTTCTACAGAGGAATATCTCGCTTACACCACCGAAGAAACCGAAAAGATGGAAGTCATGAAGCTGGCTTCAGAACTTGATGGTAATATAGAACATGCCATCAGGAGGATATCCCTACAAAGGATTAAAAAGACTAAAGACAATATCTGAAAAATAATCAATCAATTAAAATTAAAAGCAATGAAAAATCTAATCATTACAACAGTTTTGGTCGCCACAGCTGCTTCCACAACTTCGGCTCATGCACAATTTGTCGTGACCGATCCTGCGAATCTGGCATCCGGAATTTTGAACTCCGCTAATGAAATTGTGCAGACTTCAAATACAGTTTCCAATGTGGTCAAAAACTTTAATGAAGTGAAAAAAGTTTACGAACAGGGTAAGGAATATTATGACAAACTTAAAGCAGTTAACAATCTGGTCAAGGACGCAAGAAAGGTACAGCAGACGGTTCTGTTAGTGGGTGATGTGTCTGACATGTATGTCAATAATTTCGGAAAGATGCTTAATGACCCGAGCTTTAATACACAGGAACTGACCGCGATTGCCAACGGGTATTCCACATTACTTAACGAAAGCACTGAACTGCTTAAGGAGTTAAAGCAGATTGTCACCTCCACCAATTTGTCCCTGAATGACAAAGAGAGAATGGATGTCATTGACAGGGTTTATAAAGAAGTGAAGGATTATCATAATCTGGTTCGCTACTACACGAACAAAAATATCTCTGTCAGCTATCTTCGGGCTAAAAAGCAGAATAATACCCAAAGGGTTTTAAATCTTTACGGTACGGCAAATCAAAAATACTGGTAAGATGGAAGAGACTAATTTACACGAAGTACTTCGCTCGGTATATGAAGAGATGATGCCGCTTTGCGAAGACATGGCCAATGTGGCAAAAGCTGTTGCCGGATTGGGAGCCTTGTTTTATGTTGCTATTAAAGTCTGGCAGTCTTTAAGCAAAGCCGAACCGATTGACCTCTTTCCCATGCTCAGACCTTTTGCCATTGGAATCTGTATCATGTTCTTCTCAACATTGGTTCTAGGAAGCATTAACGGAGTTTTGAGTCCCATAGTTGAAGGCAGTCATTCCATGCTGGAAGGTCAGGTTTTGGATCTGAACGAATTGCAGCAGAAAAAAGATCTGTTAGAAAGGGAGGCTATGCTTCGCAATCCTGAGATGGCCTATCTGGCATCAGATAAGGAATTTGATAAAAAACTTGAAGAGCTGGGCTGGTCACCATCGGATCTGGTCACGATGTCAGGGATGTATATGGAAAGGCAGATGTTTGAGGTCAAAAAACAGATCAGGGATGGCTTTCGTGAATTTCTGGAGATACTTTTTCAGGCAGCAGCTTTGGTTATTGATACGGTCAGAACCTTCTTTCTAATCGTCCTTTCAATTCTCGGACCTATAGCATTTGCTATCTCGGTTTGGGATGGGTTTCAGTCCACACTGTCCCAGTGGCTCACCAGATATATCAGTGTGTACTTATGGCTTCCTGTTGCAGATATATTCAGTGCAATACTTGCCAAGATCCAGTCACTGATTATCGAAAGAGATATTGAAATGCTTTCCGATCCTGATTTCATTCCTGATACATCCAACACGGTCTATATCATCTTTATGATTATCGGAATCATCGGATACTTTACCGTACCGACGGTAACTGGCTGGGTTATACAGGCTGGAGGTGCAGGCAACTTTACGCGCAATGTCAACCAGACCGCACAGAAATCCGGAAACATTGCCGGTGCCGCCGCAGGTTCAGCAACAGGCAATATTTCAGGAAGATTATTAAAATAATTAAACCAAACAACAATGGAATTTAAAACCTTAAGAAATATAGAAAACAGTTTCAAACAGATCAGGCTTTTTACTTTTGTTTTTGCGCTGTTATGCCTGGTAGTGGTAGGATTGGTCATCTTCAAATCATACCAATTTGCAGAAGAACAGCGACAGAAGATCTACGTTTTGGATAACGGAAAATCGCTGATGGTAGCCTTATCTCAGGATATGTCGATCAACCGTCCTGTAGAAGCAAGGGAGCACGTGAGGCGTTTTCATGAACTCTTCTTTACCGTTGCTCCCGACAAAAATGCAATTGAAAGCAATGTCAAAAGGGCTTTCAATCTGGCTGATCAGTCTGCGTTTAACTATTACAAAGATCTTTCAGAAAAGGGATATTACAACCGGATGATCAGCGGAAATATCCAGCAGAGAATTGAGATTGACAGCGTTGTCGCAGATTTCAACAGCTATCCATATGCTGTTCAAACGTTTGCCAGGCAGTTCATCATCAGATCCAGCAATCTGACCATCAGAAGTCTGATCACCAACTGTTCACTGGTAAACTCGGTAAGATCGGACAGCAATCCTCAGGGATTTACAATTGAAAAATTCAACGTTGTTGAAAATAAAGATGTTGAAACCGTTGACCGTTAAAATCAGGAGCTATGAAAAAGTTTAGAAAAACAGTTGACCAATACATTCGGCAGGCAGAACAAAAGTGGAAAGCTCTGCCGGAAAAACGACAGCGACAGTTCACAAAAGTCTTCCTGGCAGCCTACACATTGCTGACCCTCTGTGTATTTGTACAGATCTGGATGAACGGAGCCAATGGTAAAAACATTCCAATCGGTGGACACATCAACAACATTCCGGCAGGTATTCAACCGATGAATCAGTCCGTGAAAACGACATCTATTACGAACATTCAAAAATGACCAGAATGAAAGATTCAAATACAACTCAGGTAAGAGTTACTGAAGGAGCTTCCGATTCATCATCGAACAATGATGTTCAGGAGAACAGGAGATTACTGCTGGAAAAATTAAAGAAACCGCTCATTTATTTTTTGATGGCTATTGTTTGTTGCGGTTGCCTGTACCTGATTTTTAAACCCAAAGAAAAAATTGTTACGGACGATGTCGGTTTTAATTCAGTCATACCACAGGCTGCTGATGATCTACTCCAATCAGACAAACAGAAAGCGTATGAACAGCAATTGTTGGAAAATAAAAATGAAGAGAAGAGAAATGCACTCACCACCTTGTCAGATTACTGGACTGATCCAGGGACTTTAAAAGATGGAAGCACGGAAAGTTTACATGCTCAATCTCCAACAGATCCAAACCGAAATATTTTACAGGGTGATCAGAACGCCGTCAACAGTTATCGAAATGCACAACAGACATTAGGCTCTTTTTACACTCGGGATGATCAGGAGGTCAGACAGCTGAAAAGAGAGATCACCCGACTTAAAAATGAATCATCACAGAGAGATGCATTGCCTACAGGAACAACAATAAATGATCAGCTTGAACTGATGGAAAAATCGTATCAGATGGCTGCAAAATATCTTCCAACCTCTGCCAGCCAGGAGAAATCAGAACAAAAGCAACTTCCGGAAAAAGATGACGACCAGAAGAAATTACATGTCACCGCTGTCCAGCCTGTCAGCAAGAATATGGTATCAAGTCTTTACCGGGAAGACAGCGACAGTGCTTTTTTAGAAGGATTGCAAAAAAACAGATTTAGTGGGTTGCAGAACTACGATGAGACTAAAGGTTTTCAAAACAGAAACAATATCCGGGCAGTCATCCATGAGACAAAAACCATTATTGGTGAAAGCATGGTCATCTTGAGACTTTCGCAACCGATGATGCTTGCAAAAATGTTGATTCCTGAAGGAACACTTTTAAAAGCATCAGGTAAATTTCAGGTTGGAAGACTGCAACTTAAGATTTCAACAATTGAATACAAAGGGAACATTCAAAATGTTGAAATCAATATCCATGATAATGACGGTCAACCGGGACTTCATATTCCTTATTCGCCGGAACAAAATGCAGTGACTGAGATTTTGGCAAATATGGGACAGACTTCTGGAACAAATATCATGATGACACAATCAGCAGGACAGCAAATTGCCGCAGATCTGACAAAGGGAGTTGTTCAGGGAGTTTCAGGATATTTCCAGAAGAAAGTCAGGCTTCCAAAAGTAACTGTTAAAGCCGGACATCAGGTTTTTCTGGTCTCCAAAAAATAAACACACAAACAAATAACAACAATGAATACAATACTTAAAAAATGGATGATCTTCATCCTTACAGCGATTTCCGCGGGTCAATTCAATGCTCAGGAAATGCCGGAATTTGCTTCACTCAACGAGGCAAAATTAGAACCTTATAAAATGGAAGTCACATATAACAAAACGACCCATTTATTATTTCCTTCACCCATCCGATACGTTGATTTGGGGAGTGAAAATCTCATTGCCAATAAAGCCGAAGATGTAGGAAATGTGCTCCGAATTAAAGCCGGCCTCAGAGATTTTGATGAAGAAACCAATTTTTCAGTCATTACTCAGGATGGTAAATTCTACAGCTTCGATGTATTTTACAGTTCTTATCCTGACACTTTGAATTATGATCTTCTAAAGTTGCAGAGAAAGCATGAAAAAGGCTATGCATCAGAAGTACTGTTTGAAGACCTTAAAGGAAATTCTGCTTCTCTGACAGAACTGTTGATGAAGACATTATACGAAAATTCAAAGAGCACTATCAAACATTTGGCGTCAAAAACTTTTGGAATTCATTTAGTCTTACAGTCTTTGTATGTTTACGAAGGGCAATTTTATTTCGTTGTAAATCTTAAAAACAAGAGTAATCTTCCCTACAAGATCGATTTTGTCAGTTTTAAGATTGTTGATAAGAAAAATCTAAAGAAAACAGTAGTTCAGGATAAAATGCTGACTCCGATTCGTGAATATTTAGTAACTAAGACTATCAATCATCAATCCGATGAAAAGGCGGTTTATCTTTTAGATCAGTTTACATTACTGGAAGATCAAATCCTGGAAATTGAAGTTTTTGAAGAAGAGGGTGGAAGGCATCAAAAGATACAGGTTGAAAATGCTGATCTGATGAATGCAAAGCTTGTTAAAGATATCCATTTAAGACTTAAATAAGATGAAAAGGTTTATCATCATCATGGTGTTGCTCATCACTAGCCAAACAATTAGCGCGCAACGAATGCTTCCAAAGCAGAAAGGCATTGAGATCAACTTGGGAAAATTATTTACAGGAAATTTAGATCATTATTTTATCAATGCTGGATTGATTGTTCACTCCAAAAAAGGAAATTACATGCTTTATGCATTGGAATATTCAAGAGAAGATATCCCATACCAGACATCTGAAATACCTGTAGAATCCATTACTGCTGAAGCTGCTTATAGCTTCAATTTTATTGCGAACCGAGGGAAAAGTCTGATGGTCAATTTCACTCTAAGTGCTGTCGCAGGGTACGAAATAATCAATCAAGATAACCACTTATTGTATGACGGTTCACTATTGATAAATGATTCATCACTTATATATGGTGCTGGCGGAAAGCTAAGTATCGAATCCTATCTCTCAGATCGTTTCACAATAATTGTGTCTGGCAGAACAAAAGTACTTTGGAATACTTCCCGTAATCAGATCAGACCTTCAGTTGGTATCGGTTTAAGAATAAATTTATAAATCACCTAATCAATATGAAAAATTATATCAAAATAGCAAAACGCTTTGCAGGAATTTTGTACGCAGTTCCCGTTTTAATTTTAACAGAAGCAATACTTTCATCATGTAACAATGATGAACTAGAAATTCGGCAGAACTTTCCATTTGAAATTTCAGTCATGCCTGTTCCGAAAAATATAACAAAGGATGAAACAGTGGAAATCAGGCTCAAAATACTGCCATATGGTAATTTTACTGCAACCCGATACTATTTAAGGTACTTTCAGTTTGACGGATCCGGAGTACTGAAGTATTATCATGAACCACCCTATCTACCCAATGATTTGTATGAGCTCAGTCAGAAAGAGTTTCGCCTGTATTACACATCGTCATCCACGGTGTCTCAGAATTTTAAAATCTGGATTATGGATAGTTTTGGAAATGAGAAAGAAGTGGAATTTCAATTTGATCATAAGGATTAAAGAAGGAGAGAGAGATTGGCATTTAATGTCAATCTTTTCTTTATAAATACAAGTTTAATTTTCTGGAATAAGCTTATTAGGTTTTTATAATGTGCTTTATTCAGGTCAAAAAAATGAATTGTAACTTATTTTATCAGTCCCATTTGTCTTGTCGTTATCGGATTATGAGAGTATAAGGGCTCATTCTCATAAAAAAAGTTATAATACGGCAAGCGACAGAACTTTGTCTATTGATCAAACTTAACTTAAAAAAACGATCGTATTTGAGACGAAATTGTAATATAAAAGCCGTTTTACAATAGTAAAACAGCTTTTATAATAATTAATAAATATTGTCAATTAACCTCCGACAATAGCACTGGCCATTTGCAATCCTCCGGTGCAAATATTGGCAGCTGTCAGCACTCCAATGGATACAGCTTTTACTTCAGGTTCATTTACATTTACAGCTACGGTATAGGAAAGTCTGCTTATGTAGGAAGTCATATTACCTGTTTCATTGATGATAGCAACACTGCGTGTAGCACTTGCGTCTTCCTTGGACAGTTCATAAAAATGCCAGCATGAGCAGAACAGTGCCGGAAGGACCAGTATGCTGTTTACAACAGCACCCGTCGCCCGCCCGTCGCCGGCTGCCAGTTTATTCATGATTCCCGGAGAGGCCGCAAATTTAGACTGTGCAGGACCACTAAAAATGATTTTGCATAAAATACTGGTAAAAGTAGTCCCGGTATTGATCCATGAAACCACTTCGTTCTTTATAGGCATTTTAGGAACAAGTGTAGAGGTAATTCCGCTTGATCCTGCGCCTAATACGCCCAATACCGCAGAGAAAGTACCGAAAGGGTTATCACCCGTAGGTGCAGCCGCTTCAAACGGAACAATAAATATGGACATCAGGGAAAAGAATCCTGCAAACATATTCCCCGTAATCGATATTACCTTTGAGTTTTCAGGTGATACAGAGAGACCAATGGCATTTATTTCTTTCAAAAGGCCTGCATCGGCATAAAAAATCTGATCAGGGTTTACTGACAGGGATACCGCCATGCTGCCTGATTTTAGGTTTTGCGGATGTGTTGTCAAAACAATTTTCGGAGGATTAAAAGCTTTTTCCAGTTCCGCAAAGCTGGTCGCATTTATAAGGAAGTTTGTAAACTGATCATCCGGAAAAGGTGATGCATTTTTCGCGATTTTGTATACCACGGTAACAGGCACTGCACCCATATAGCAGAGTAGGTCCAACATTGAGAGTTTTGGTACTCCGAAATATTCCAGGATATCGCTTACTACCGGAATATAGATCGGGGTATCAAGAATATCCAGCGCTGAAGCCAGCATTTGTATGATAATATCGAAAAGAACATCAATCACATTTTGCGTGGTTTCCAAAACGCCTGATCCGATGATTGCAATTACCCGTTTCAGGATTTCTTCAAGTGTCAGATTCTGATATTCGGAAGCAAGCTGATCAATTTGATCAAGCACAGCATCGAAAATAACACCTTCCTTTTTAAGGGCATTAAAAAGAAGATCGATGATCGATTGACTGTTTGGTATAGACGGTCCGTTAACTGGGGCAGTCTGAATATGGCCGGCATTATTTTGAAAATGAGACAACAGCAGATTGCCTGGTGCCGTTTCTCCCTTAGCAGGTTGCGAACTGGCATCTGCAGGCGAAGTAGCAGAAGCGCCCAATCCTTTCCAGTCTGTAATGCCTCCCCAGTCATTGATGATTTTTACCAGCTTCTTCATCTCTTGATCGAAAGATCCTTTCAGCTCTGAAACCTGCCCAATCTGATATTGAATATAAAGCTTGCTGAGGTTTTTAAACACTTCTTTGGTACGGGTAATATCTTTCCACTGAAAAAGGAATTCAAGATATTTGATAAGATCTTCTATGGCTGTTTTTATAATTTCATACAGCCAGCGGACAGCTCCTACTACTTTTTCAACACAATCCAGAATACCCTGGTAAATTTTCTCTCCAATTGTTACAATAAAGTGCCATGCACCTGTTGCAGCATCCTGTATGATATTTGCTACATATTTTATACCGCTTGCCAGCCATCTGAAAAGATCTCCGACTTCAGTTATGATGGTATCTCCTATACCTTCCAGATACATCCTGTTGCCATGAGGCATACTTAACAGCAATGATTTTGGCCTGCGCATAAAGTTTTCGGAAACATCATCGTAAGCCTGGGATAATTTGATATTGGCAGATGCTACCTGTTCCAGCCTCTTCTCATCTATATTTCCGTTTACCAGCTTGCGGGCACTTCCATCAGGATTTACAATTACTGCATCTTTCAGTTTGCCTGCAGTATTTAACGATGATATTTTTTCAAAAGGTTTGTTCATCGGGTTAATGACAACGGATGTCCCGGCATTGTCTGAAACCATAATCTGAAGGCCCGTTATGTCATGTATTTCTTCAACAATCGTTATAGCACCTGCTGAATCTGTTTTAATAGGAATCGAATCCCTTGTGATCACATAATACAGGTTATTGATGAGTACAGCCATGCGGGTATTGGAACTGATATTCAATACTGTATCCGGCAGGATTTGATCATTTTTGTCGGTAAGCTGTATACGTGTGGTGTAGGAACTGTACCGCTCGGCTTTTGAATCCACGGGAGTATCCAAAGTAATTTTTTGAAAGTTCCAAATGCTTGTTTCCGGCGACTGTGTCGCTTTTATTAATTCATTTCCTGCCACAGCAAAGAATATATTGGACGAATCGGCAATATTCACTAGTGGAGAAATCTGTTCCACACCTGTCAGTATAGGAACGGGATAAGTCCAGTACTCAGCTTTTGTAACATTCTGTCTGAGGCACGAGGTATAAAATATCTGGTTTGCGCGGTTCCTTCCCCAGATTACATATTTTTCACTGTCTGCAAAAGCAAATACATCTTTTACCCCATCAAACAGGTCATTTTGCATTACGGAAATTCCGGCATCGCCATCTTCCTGCTTATCGGCCGCAAAGTAGTAAAGTGTTTTATCTCCGATTACAAACAGATCTGTCATACTGCTTTTTACATTGACGGCTGCAAGTCCGCTTGCCCCACGGGGTACCTGTAAACGGGTAATGGTAGGTGGAGCCTTACGGTCAAAGGGATTATACATTGGCGCATAAAGCAGCTCCGTGCTTCCATTTATTGATCCGAGAGTATAGATAGCATCAACCCTGTCGCCATCCCTGCGTCCCATTGAACTGCTTACACCTGGATTCATGTCACCGCCCATCGGCAGGTTATTCCAGTATTTGCCGCGTGCTTTTTTAGGATCAATGTAATACCGCTCCAGAAAGTCCGCAGGAGGATTAAAGGTTGATCGCGATATGTCTGCAACAATAAATTCCTCATTCTTTGTCTGGGCAATGTACAGGTTTTTTACATCCAGAGTGATTCCTGATTGGTGTGGATCATCGTACGGCATAATTTCCCAATGAACCGATAGATTATTAATCGCTTCTGCAGCAGAGTTATTGTTGAGCGATATATACAGGTAATCAACTCCTTCTACGGATATGGCGAGCACTAAATCTATTTTCCTGCTGATAAAATTCTGAGAGACCGCAAATGTTTTTGCGTTGACTTTTTTTCCCTCGTGAACGTTACTGAGGCGGCTGCTCAGGTCATACCGCTTCCATCCACTTGATGTACCAGGCGTCTGTTGTGTAAGATAAAATATCTTATCAGTGCCTATTGAAAAAAGAAGAGAATTTCCTTCGTCAGTTTGTAGGGCATGAAATTTTTCCTGAGGTGATACAATTTTTGCCTGTTTGAAATTGACCATTAATTCCGTAGAATAATTTATTTTTTTCTGTGGCATATTAGTAATTTTTATTGTTGGTTTATAATAAGTATGTATAAAATGTTATCGTTTTTAACCATTAAGAAGACTGGAAACGATTGATCAATGTAAGTCACTCCTGTCTGATATTTAAAATCAGAAAGACAGGTTATAATTTAAATATCGTATAATCTTCTTAATGGTGTAAATACCGCCTCGATTGAAAATTGAAACCGATTTATTACCAGTAGTTTTTAAGACCTTTAATTATTCTCCATTTCTGCAATCTGTTTCGACAATTGTGGAATTTTATGCACGAGTAACCTTTCCAGGCTATCGGCACGTCTCAGAAGCAGCGCCGGTTCATTTTTCACTAAAGCTAGCATTTGGGCTACTACTTCACGATCTGTTTTTGGAGATATGTACAAAACATTTGTTACGAGATCCTGGCTGTCCGAAAATTGAGCATTCATAAACGCGTATGTTCTGGAACCCGGGAACGTCCATCCGCTTGAGCTGTTAAGCATATTTTCAATTCTTCTGGAATCTGCAGTCAGGAAATTGTCAAGCCATTTCTTAACAGAATCCCTTACTTGATCCACCATATCGTTTATGGCACCTAAAGTCAGGAACTTGGTCCACCAGCTAGGATCCACATTTTCAGATTCATCAGTAATCACCGGGCCATTTTGGTGTACTGTGATACGGCCATAGGCATCAACACCAATGTCGTAGGAAGTAGTGGAGGTTTTTTTGGCAAAGTTTCCTTCCGTGACCCCACCACATACATTCAGATGCATCCACATTGTTGCTGTAGTCACAATACGAATAGTTGTACCTTCCAGATAAACATCGGACTGAACATTATATTTTGCTTCGAAGTTACCCCAGGTACCGTACACACCGCAATATGTACTGTCGTCACTATATGCCCGTTTATTATAGGTATACGTTAAAACATGTGCACCCCCTGCATTCACAACATTGTACCATTGTGGTACAGTTTCGTTTTTAAACCCCCAACGAATGTCACATTCTATACAATTGATATGAAAATAGGTAGTCGGCTCTTTGGCGATTGTTCCCAATCCAGGGGAAAGGTTATCTCTTAAAAAATCAATGAAGGATGTCCTGTTTACTGCCATAACACCTGCGTACTGAGAGACCTGGTCTTTTTCCACCCAGTTCCATGTAAACTGAACCGGTGCATGCATAGGCCGGTCTTTCGACATGATCAGATAATTCAGGGTATAAGCATTGTGATCTGATGAAGATTTACCATCCGGATCTTTATATGAAGAAATCATAAAGTTCATATCGGTAGGAATCAGGGATACATTTTGGGGAAATGCCTGCTTTGCCACAACGCTGTATCCAAGCATAATACCTCCTTCCTTGCTGATCTGTGCCATATAAGTATTCATAAATACCTGGATAAGGAAAACATAGGCGGTACTGCTTTTATCGAGACCGATGATGTTCACTTTGTCAGAAAGTCCAGCGGCATTGAGATCCAGAAACAGCTGCTGTACACTGAACATATCCATCCCCAGGTTTTTAATTTCATTCTGTGTCTCCTCAGGCAGATTGTGAAAATGATTATTGATATTATCCGTTCTCAAATCCAGGTCTATCGTAAAGGAAAACACCCAAGGCTCCGAAGAATCGTCCTGGTTGAGGTTTACCCAGGTAGCTGGCCCATAAAGCCCAGGCTGCACTACAATAATCTTGAAGGTCCTGGCCACCATGTTGTACGTCACATAAGAGCCTTCCTTGTTAAAGACAATAACAGGTGGTATTTTCTCCAGTGGAAAATCAGGAAGACCCAGTTCCGTATAAAATGCAAACATAAATTTCTGTTCCATCAATTTTACCATTCGAGGATCCGTTACCGGTGTATTTGCGGGTATATCAAAAGGATCAAAACCAATTCTGGCTTTCAGCTCTTCAAAATTTGTCGGGGAGGGGCCGCCCTGCCCATTATTTGCTGAAGGATCGTAAACATAAGCCTGTATAAAAGGTTGGCCTTTGTACTTGGATAGCCACTCCATCATTGTGGCGTTTACTGATGTTTGTGTAGTAGCAACTACCATGTCATATCCATATTTAGGATTCGACAAATCTGATTGTTTCGCACTCATATCTAATTGATTTTATTGGTTTAAAATGAAGGGAAGCTATAAATGTTAAATATCTGTAATCAGTAATTAACTTATTTCTTCTATTACCTGGTTGAAATATTATCCATGTTCCGTGATAGTGTATAAGATTGTATTCTTATTTAACCTCGGCTTTCAGAGACAAATATAAAAAGATGGAAAACGGAACATATCAGTATTTCTACTGAATTTTAAGGATCTTAAGAAATTTTCTAAATTATCTTTAATCGACAGGCAAAAACGTATATGTTTAAGCCCGTCACAAATTAGAGTATGCTTTTTAAGTTATTTACTTATTTGTTCTGCAGATTATGATAATAACAGAGGCTATCTTTGGCGGGGTAGTCCAAAGGGTATTGTTAAAATTAATATAGATTTTTAAGTATAAATACGTGATGAGACAAATTATTGAACCATTTGTTGCATTTAGCAATCACCTTACTTCCGGTTGATAGTGTGAAAGAAAAAAGTTGTTGAAGATCATTTCCATGCTCAAAAAGATGTGGTCAGTATAAATCACACGAAGATTCAGTCAACCTTTCTGGACCTCAATACGTCAATGTTTAAGTGCAATACCAAAATTTATTCTCTGATTCTATATTCTCTGATACTTTGTTCCCTGGTGGTCATAATACTACTTTGAAAATATTTTTTTTAATTTTCTTTATATAATACTTACAAATACGTATAAATACTGAATCGTATATGATTTAATAAGCATAATTTTGTACTGTATCAAGCGATTACGATATCATTATTATATTAAGATTACAGTAGTAAAATTCATAATTATAATTATATTGTTCTATCGTTTATTTGAAAATAATTATATATTTGCATTGAATTCTCAAAGGATTAAAAAATGCCTGATTGCCAAACAACACCGAATCACTATGAAATATTTTAATGAAATCTCATTAAGGATTTAGGATTCTCTTACCTGAGAATTAATTGCTGTGATTTTCAGTAATGGATTGAATAAATCTCTTAGAATATACTTACATTATTCTACTAATACGTAAAATTCTTCTTATCAAAATAGCTTCTTACACTTATATTTTATCATGTAAGAAAAATTACTTTAATCTTAAAAACAAATAATTATGGACGGAACAATTGGAGAAATCCGGCTTTTTTCTGCGAATTTTTCACCTCGAAACTGGGCGTACTGCTCAGGAAGTTTAGTTGCAATCAGATCCAACACCGCTTTGTTTTCAATTCTGGGAACTACTTACGGAGGGGATGGAGTGAATACATTCGGACTTCCCAATCTTGCTGGAAGAACTGCCGTAGGTGCAGGTCAGGGGCCGGGACTGGGGTACTACGCATCGGGTATGATGACAGGTGTTAATTCCATAACGCTTACAGTGGGAAATCTACCCACTCATACCCACGAAATAAGCGGAAACATTTTGATTCCTGCTTATTCAGAAAGCGGTAATTCAGCGTCACCATCAGGAAATGTTCTGGCCGCGAAGGATCAGATGTACAGCACGCAGCAAAGCGATGCAACAACGAAAGCAACTGCTGTTTCTATGCAGATTGGTTTCTCAGGAGGAAATATCCCTGTTGATATTACCAAACCTTCAATCGGAATGAATTATGTGATCTGTATGTATGGGATGTTTCCGACACGCGATTAATTTTTTTATAATTAAATAACTAATAACAAATACAATAAATTATGGAAGGTTATATAGGAGAAGTTCGATTATTTGCGGGTAATTTCGCGCCAAGGGGATGGGCTATTTGCGACGGAAGACAGGTAAGTATAAGTAACTACGAGGCTGCTTACACTATAATAGGTGTGACTTTTGGCGGAGACGGGCAATCTAATTTTATGGTTCCCGACCTCCGTGGCAGGGTTCCCGTTGGTACAGGACAGGGAGCAGGTCTTAATGTAACATTAGGTCAGGCAGGTGGAACAGAAACTGTGACGATGACACCTGCACAGATGCCCCAGCATACTCATACTGCTATTGCGACAATTGCTTTTCCGGCATATTCGGAAGGTGGTAATGCCGGATCACCTCAGGGAGCTGTGTTAGGCGGTCTTCAGGGAGCCTATTCCACCGAGGCGCCCGATACAAACATTGCGCCCGCTGCCAATTCAGGATCCTTAAACCCAACTGGTAATAATTTGCCATTTGGAATTGTGCAGCCGATCATGGCCACGAATTATATCATATGTCTGGAGGGCATTTACCCCAGCAGAAACTAACAAACAAAATTATTAATTTCAAAAACAAAACATTATGGAAGGAACAATGTCAGAAATAAGACTTTTTGCCGGAAGTTTTGCGCCAAAATATTGGGCTTATTGTCAGGGTCAGACCATGCAGATCAGTACTAACCAGGCATTATTTGCGCTTTTGGGAACTATGTATGGAGGGAATGGGTCAACTACTTTTATGCTTCCTAATTTTTCGGGCAGGATGCCAGTAGGAACTGGTGCTGCTGCAGGCATTAAAACAATTCAGTTGGGACAAATATCGGGTCAGTCCGCAATTACCCTTACAGTTGACAATATGCCTACGCATACACACATGCCAATTTCGGAAACCGCTTCCATCACTGCGTTTTCAGAAGGCGGAGATATAGGGTCACCTACTAATAATACCTTAGCTTCTGTTCAGGGTCTTTATTCCACAGAACAGGCTGACAGTACTTTAAAACCCATAGCGAATACTTTTAATTTAAGTGCTGCCGGGCAATCACAGTCAATCAATATTCAGCAGCCTTATTTAGGAATGAACTACATCATCTGTTTAATGGGGATATTCCCTTCCAGAGATTAACTATTTATTATCAAGGCCTCTAACGAAATTATTTTAGGGGCTTTAATTAAATTATGATTATAGCTTTACTTTTACCAAAATCAGTTATTTACCCATCTATTTCATTTGACATTATGGATGGTATCAGGCAGTCGTTTAAAACATTGGGTTTACAGGATGAACACAAAATAATATCTGCAGGAATAGGGGTTGGATCAAAACATGAAGAGATTTATGAGAGATGTGAACAGTTTCTGTTGGATGGTGTTGATATAGTTATCGGTTATATCAATCCATTAGCTGCAGAATTTGTCCATCCTCTTTTTGAGGCCTCGGGGAAGACTTTATTGGTTCTGGACAGCGGTTACCATTTTCCAAATTTTAAAGGCAGGCTTTCCAATGCTTACTTTATATCTCTCCAAGGGTGTATGTCTGCAAGGGTTATTGTAAATAAAGCTTTTCAGGATGGATATAAGAAATTTGCATTTACGTGTTCTTTCTATGATGCAGGATATAGGCCATCATATGTTTTTCCTGCGGCCGTGGAAAATAATGGAGGTGAAATTGTTTTCAATCATGTCACTTCTTTAAAACGCAGTGATTTTACAATGGCTCCTTTGTTTAATTTTATTCAGGAAGAAAAAAAGACGGCAGTGCTCGCAACCTTCTGTGGAGATATGGCGGAAGATTTTTTTAACGGAAGTCACAATATCATAAAAAACAATAATGTATATATTGCAGGATACACAGCTGATGAAACATGGCTTTCTAAAATACGGTTTCCAGAAAACGATGTATGTGTTGCTGTCCCTTGGTCCCGAAATCTTACTATTGAAAAAAATCAAATCTTTGTTCAGGTAATGAACAACCTCAAAGAAGGAAAAGCAAACCTTTTTTCTCTTTTAGGCTGGGAGGCAGCCTTATTTATAAATAAGGAAAATGTGATTTTTGATGATATGTACATCGACTCACCGCGAGGCAGGATTTGGATGAATCCTGAGAACAGATTTTCGGAAGCTCCAACCTACATCTCAAAAGTAACTGAAGATCAAAGTACCGGGAATTGTGTTTTGTCAGATTTAGTGGAGGCATCTGAAACTGAAAGAGAGAGAGAATTATTAAAAGACGATATCAATTATTTACAAAGCATTGAGGCTAATACATGGTTTAATGCTTATGCATGTTTAGAATCATAGGATTATGACAAAAGTAGCGGTTTTATGTAACAACAGAATGGCAGTTCCGGCATTACAGACATTACTGGCAGAGAATAAATTATGCGCTGTTGGCGTACCAGCCGATAATATTGAAATTACTGAGTTATTTAGCGTGCTTACTACTCAGTACAGTATTCCGTTATTGATTCTGAAAAAAGAAAGTTTTTCAGAACAGCTACATGCGTTAACGGCACAATCCGATGCCGAATTTATTTTTGCAATGACTTTTCCGTGGAAGATTCCTTCCGATATACTAAAATTATATCCTGATAAATTTTACAATTTCCATTATGGACTCCTGCCGGAGATGCGTGGTGTTGATCCTGTTTTTGAATCCATAAAAAATGGTTTGCAGGAGACAGGTATTACGGTTCACGCTATTGAAGAACAAATTGATGCAGGTGCAATTATTCTGAAAAAAATCTTCCCGCTTGATTCGTCCATGACCCATGGTATGCTTTGTACTCATTTAGCCTGGTTAGCATCCAATATTGTAGAGGAGCTTTTAAATAAACTTAGAGTTAACAAAAAAGGGACATTGCAGGACATAACGAAAGCAAGGTATTTCAAAAGACCTGAAGCAGCTGATGTTTCTATTTCATGGCATAATAAGGACGCAACAGAAATTGAAGCTCTTGTAAGAGCATGCAACCCCTGGAACAAAGGTGCATATACCCAGTGGAATGGTTGGAATATCAGAGTGGTTGAAGCAACAGTTGTCGTCCTGGAAAAGAAAATAACACAAGCATCAGGATCTGTCGTCACATTAGACGAACATAATGGACTGATAATAAAATGTAATAACGAAACTTTTCTCCGACTGAATATTATTTATGTTGACGAAGGTTTCATGAGTGGACACAAGCTACTTTCTTTTGGGATAAAAAAGGGGAGTAGTTTTTAAGTTTTTAGCTAATAAAAAAAAGTTTTTATGAAAAAATTCTATTTTAAATTTAAGAAAAAGGTGACGCAGGCTCTAACACTGGCCGCATTGTCAACCGGAATCCTCAGTAACGCACAGTCGACACTTGCCGCCGGGGACATTGCTTTTACCAGTTACGATGCCAGCCCTCAGGCAGGAGTTGGAGATGGATTCTCTTTTGTCGCGTTAGCTCCGATTGCTGCTGGTACAATAATCAGTTTTACTGATCAGGGTTATAATGGTTCGGGGTGGCAGCCCGCCGGAAGCACGGAATCCAGTATTACATGGACAAGTTCTGCTCCTATTGTTGCCGGGACGGAAGTTCATATTTTGGGTTTATCTTCTTACACGTATAATTTACAGACAAATACTTCAACTGTAAACGGTTCTGTGACCCGGACAGATGGAACAACAAATAACGGCCTATCAATGTCAAATGTCGGTGATCAGCTTATCGCCTATCAAGGTGGTGGAGGTAGTATTTCAGGCGCAGGTGTTACACTTCTTGCAGGCATAAACTTTTTCTACACTGGTACAACAACTGCAGCAGGGTGGAACGTAGGATCTCCGTTCCCCAATCCAAATGCTTCTTTAATGCCTCCTAATCTCGCTGCCGGTGGCAGTGCGTTTTTTACCGGGGCACTTACAGGCACTACTTCTGCATCAGCAGGTAAGTTCAACTGTACAGGTACACCTTCTACAACCGTTGCCGGTATTCGTTCGGCAGTCACAAATTCTGCTAACTGGACTTTAAGCGCAACTTCAGCCGGTTTATATTCCGGCTGCAACTTTTTATCCAGTAATCCTGTGATCACGACTAACCCCGTAAATACCACTAAATGTGTTGGTGCTTCAGCAACTTTTTCGATTGCAGCTTCATTAACAACATCTTACCAATGGTATCAGAATTCAGGGACTGGTTTTGTTGCATTAACCAATAATACCATGTATTCAGGTGCTTTAACAAATACACTGACAATTAACGGTATTACAGCAGGAATGAACGGATATCTGTACCGTTGCATAGCCACTAATTCATCAGGTTCGGCGACTTCAAACAGTGCCTCATTAACCATAACAAACGTCAGCGGGTCTACAGTTGTTACAAACGTTGCATGTAATGGTGGTTCAAATGGAGCTATTAACCTGACCGCCTCAGGTGGTGTAGCACCTTATACTTTTAATTGGGGCGGAGGCATTACTACAGAGGACAGAACCGGTCTTGGTGCAGGTAATTATTCTGTAATTATTACAGATGCAGGTGGTTGTACAGGTACAGTAAATGTTACGGTTACACAGCCTTCATCAGCCGTTGCCGGAAGTACAGTTATTACCAATGTCAGTTGTAACGGGGGAGCAAACGGCGCCATTAATCTTACTCCTACGGGAGGAACAGCTCCATACACATTTAACTGGGGTAGCGGGATAACTACAGAGGACAGAACTGGTCTGTCTGCGGGTGTTTATGCTGTTGTTATTACAGATAATTATGGCTGTGTAACGGTAGTCAATGCTACAGTAACACAACCTCAATCACCGGTTTCCGGTACAACAGTTGTTACCAATGTCAGCTGTAACGGAGGTTCTAACGGATCTATAAATCTTACTCCCGCAGGTGGAACAGGACCTTATACCTTCAATTGGGGTGCTGGTGTCACCACAGAGGACAGAACAGGTTTGACCTCAGGTAGTTATTCTGTAATTATCACTGATTCTAAAGGCTGTACCGGCACTGTGAATGTTTCCATTACACAACCTTTAGTAGTTTCAGGAACGACAATAGTCACGAATGTGTTATGTAACGGAGGTTCCAACGGTGGTATCAATTTGACTCCTACTGGGGGAACAGCTCCATACACGTTTAATTGGGGCGGGGGTATTACTACCGAGGACAGAACAGGTTTAACAGCAGGAAATTATTCTGTTACTGTAATAGATGTCAACGGTTGCACAGGAACGGTAAACGTAAATGTAACTCAACCTTCAGCAGTTTCAGGAACGACAGTAGTTACGAATGTGTCATGTAACGGCGGTTCTAACGGTGCTGTAAATTTGACTCCTACAGGGGGATTAGCTCCATATACCTTCAATTGGGGTACTGGTGTCACTACTGAGGATAGAACAGGTTTGGGAGCAGGTAGTTATTCTGTAATTATTACAGATAACAATGGATGTACAGGAACGGTAAATGTGACTGTGACACAACCTTCAACAGTTTCAGGAACTACAATAGTTACGAATGTTTTATGTAACGGAGGTTCTAACGGTACTATTAATCTGACTCCAACAGGAGGAACTGCGCCATATACCTTCAATTGGGGTGCCGGTGTCACTACTGAGGATAGAACAGGTTTGGGAGCAGGTAATTATTCTGTAATTATTACAGATTCTAAAGGCTGTACCGGAACTGTAAATGTTTCAATTACACAACCTTCAGCAGTTTCAGGAACGGCAGTGGTCACGAATGTGTCATGTAACGGAGGTTCTAACGGTGCTATAAATTTGACTCCTTCAGGCGGA
The DNA here is from genome assembly GCF_001424105.1 of Chryseobacterium sp. Leaf394. Taxonomy (GTDB): domain Bacteria; phylum Bacteroidota; class Bacteroidia; order Flavobacteriales; family Weeksellaceae; genus Chryseobacterium. The sequence continues at coordinate 678,045 of NZ_LMQH01000011.1, forward strand.
ACAGCTCCATATACCTTTAATTGGGGCGGAGGTGTAGCTACCGAGGACAGAACAGGTTTAACAGCAGGTGCTTATTCGGTAACTATAACAGATAGCAATGGATGTACAGGAACAGTAACTGTATCCGTGTTACAACCTACATCAGCAGTTTCAGGATCGACTGTCGTAACAAACGTTGCCTGTAACGGTGGATCTAACGGAGCAATCAATCTGACTCCAATCGGAGGAACTGCACCGTATACTTTTAATTGGGGTAACGGCATTGCGACGGAAGACAGAACAGGCCTTGTACCAGGCAATTATATTGTCATTATAACTGATTTTAACGGATGTACAGCTACAGTCAGTTCAACGGTTACTCAGCCAAACGCTGTCGCAGCACCTACAGGCGCGGCAGTACAAAGCTTTACCGCTGGCGGTTCACTAAGTACATTGGTAGTAAACGGACAAAATGTCAAATGGTACGGTTCATCTTCTGATGCCTCTGCCCATACAGGTAATTTGCCGGCAGCAACTTTAATTGTTAACAATACTACCTACTATGCCACGCAGACAATTAATGGTTGTGAGTCAACTGCCTCCCTTCCTGTACTTGCTTTTAACGCAAGCTTAAATGTTTCTGATTATGTGAAAAATATTTCCGAAATGCAAATTTATCCTAATCCAGTCCAAGACATACTTAATATCACAGGGGATGATAAAATATTGAGAATGATTATATTTTCTGCAGATGGAAGAAAGACAATCGAATCGGAACCTTCTCACGGCGAAAGAAGTATTAATGTAAGCAACTTAGTACAGGGATCTTATATTATCCAAATTTTCACCAGGGATAAAAGCCAAACTCTTAAGTTTATTAAAAAATAGATTTGATAAACAATATCACTAACAGCAGCATTTTAATGCTGCTGTTTTTGTTAGTAATAAAAAGGTTCAGTACGAAAATAAAGATGCTTCCAGTGATGTATGCAAAACATTTTATTTTGATTTATTATTTAACCATGAAAATGTGCAAGTTCAAGATTTTTTCGTTTTGAATTTTTTAGTCAGCACAAAAAAATTTCTTTTAACATTTCAGTTATGCCTACTGTTATAAAAGCTCTCAAGCGGTTGAGGATATATCCACATCTATACATTTTCTTCAAATCGAAACTGTCTTACTTGATCTGTATATAAATTATTAATGGAGTTGTTAATAAGATTTAAGCATTATACAGAATTTTTTTTAATTCTTTAAAGAGTATATTACCCATGCCCCTAATTTTAGAAAAACTATCTATACCTACTTCGTCCACTGCGAGTCTTATTTCGTTAACAGTTAACTCGTGGTTCCAGATGGAAATTAAACTCTTTTTCACAATATTGTAAAGCCTCGGACTGGCTGAATCTTTGAACAAAGTCACTTCTGACTGCACTTGCGCTATTTGTTTTAAATCATTTTTGCATTGTTCACGGTATTTTAAAATAATTTCGAGTGATTTCAAATACTCGTCTCGTGATATCATAATCGGGAAATTTAAGAGTGAGAATAAAACTATGGTAAAAAATAATAAATTCCAAACTGTATAATCTTATTTTATTATCAGCTACAGTAATATTGCCTGATAGGACATACATACCCAAATTTACAAAGGTCTGCTCTACAATATAAGCGATCATTCTTTGTGACTTACTGTATTTTTCAAATTTAATCAAAGTTCTTAAAACAAATTTATAAGACAAATGTAAATGCTTAGCCTATATTATAGCAATCTAATCTTGTTTTCATATTTACTTCATTAAAAAGGTAAAAAAACACTGAATGCGAATTCTCTCAAAGACTAAGTCTAAAATTAAGGTTGCAGTCCATCGAATATACTGTTTTAATTAAGCATCATTTTTCAATTTAGTTTATAATATATAAAATCCCGAATTATAAAGTGTATTTAAAATTGTAATCTATTGGTATTTAAGTGATTATAGTTCCAGGATGTTAGAAAAAAAATATGTCAAAAAAATGTGATCACAATATTGTGTATTATTAAATTTTTATCTTTCTTTGAAGAGTTGAAACCAAATGCGCAAAAAGTTTAAACACAATCAATTTTAACATTAAAAAAATTATTAAATGAAAAAAATCATCTTAGGACTGTTTTTAACAGTTGGAGTTTCAGGAATCGCTTTAGCAGGAAGTGTTGATCTAGAAAAAAAATCAGAAAATAGCATTGTAAAAAATACTTATGAAATAAGCAATGTTTCAAATTCAGAAAATGCAGAGGATATCCGCTCCATCTGTACAATTACAATCACGGCAACAAATCAATATGGACAAGTTGTCTCGCAATGGCAAGAGAATTATTATGTTGAGGACTTTGATTTTGCAGGGTGCGCCGCAATTGGAAAGAAAAGAGTGGCAGAATTAAATGCAGGACTATAAATAATAACATAACTGGAGTGGTGTTTTAAAACACCACTCTCTTTTTATAAATATGAAGAAAACTATCTTAACATTTATGATCTGTGCCTTCGGGCTTTTGTCAGCACAAAATTTTCATATAAAGTATATTAACGCAATTTCACCTATAGCTAACGTGCAGGAAGATCTATATATTTCTGATAATAATGTGATTAGCATCAGAGATTCGATAGTTAATTTTTACTCAAATCAATCTGGCAATATCAGATTTAATGAGAATACTAATAATGTTCAGATTTCTCCCAAATCTATCCCACATAAGGTTGTCATAGATAAAAAAAAGGAAAGTGATTTCGTTACAGTTTTTGAGTATCTGGGCGAAACCAAATACGAAATTTTAGACAAGATACCCCAAACTAAATGGATAATAAACTATAACTCTTCAAAGGATATTGAAAATTATAAGTGTTTTGAAGCAAGAACTAATTTTAGAGGAAGTAATATAATTGCTTATTTTACCAAAGAAATTCCTTATTCTGCAGGACCATTTAAATTTGGAGGTCTGCCAGGAACGATTTTAGAAGTATCTGAAGAAAACACAAACTTCAATTCATGGATGGCTATTTCGGTTGAAAAAAGTAGTGCAAAGATTAATGTTGATACAAAGAATGCAAAGAAGATTGATTTAAAGCAATATGTTGATCTTATTGAAGAAGAAAACGATAAGTTCTTTTTAAATAACACAAAAAATTTGGGAAACAATGTTACCGTCAATAAAATGAAAGTACCAAGGCAAGGAATTGAGAAAATATATGAGTGGGAAAAAAATAATAAATAATATATTGATATATGTCACACTTATATTGTGTGTGCAGATTTTTGGTCAGGATCTGAGAGTAGTTTATGATTACAAGTATCATATTGATTCTTTGAATATTGAAAACGAACAATCTGAATATATGATCTTAGATATCGAAAAAACAAGATCAATATTTTGCAGTTATCCAAAATTTGTCAATGACTCTTTGATGTTTAATCGAAAGTTATCTGATTTTCAGGTTCCGGTGCAAAGTGATAAATCTAAAATAAAGGACTTAATATTAAAAGATTACAAGTCTCATCGAATTTTCTTGTATACACAGATTGGTCCGCAAGCATATAAGATTGATGATGATACTAAAGTAAAGTGGGATATTTCAGCGGAAACAAAAAATTTCAACGGAATCAAAGTTCAAAAGGCAAGTGCTAATTTTATTGGAAGAAGTTGGACGGCATGGTTTAGTAACGATTATCCTTTTCAGGATGGACCATACAAATTTAGAGGTTTACCCGGACTGATATTAGAATTGTATGATGAAGATATGTATCATCATTTCAAAATGCTCAGCATCAAAAGAAGAAATTTTGTTAAAAATTATACTATTTTGGAATTGGCAAAAGAATTTACAGCTGTGAGATTTGCCGAATTATGGAGGGATTATGTACAAAATCCATCCAAATTTTACATTTCTTCTGGATCCAATTCTGGATATAATATGTCTGTAACAATGGATGGGAAAAGTTATTCTGAAGTTGAACTATTACGAGAGATTGAGAAGAGAGAAAAAGAAAAATTAGAAAAGATCAATAATTTCCTGGATTTAGAGTTATATAGGAAAAAAAAGAATTAACCATGGAATCTTCCAAGGCTTTTATAAACAAAAACTATTGTTAAGTGTAAAAAAACTTAACTCTGCATTATCTCAAATTATTCATGAAGAAATAATCCAATTTATCAAAAGAAATCATGTCTACCTTGTCATGCTGATCTTTATGAAGGATTATGGATGAAAAAAAACACAAAAATTGGAAAATTTCCTTCATTCTGATTAGGATTCTTTGTAAGCGGGTATTTTTATAATCTCACTAATTAAGCACTTGAGTCAGCCAAAAAATTTCTTTTACATTAACATACTCTATTTGTTTAACTCTAAATGAGATTAGCGTTTTTTGAGATTCGGATAATTCACAGCTAAAATGTTGATCCTAATTTATTTCAAGAATAAATTTTTGAATTAAAATAGTGATATGATTAATTTTTGATATGCTTATTCTAATAAATTATATTTTGTAATAATTTCTTCATATTTTTCCTTTGAAAGAAAAATGTAAGAATCTATCTTTATTCCATATTCATTATATTTATTAAATGAGATACTGTTTTGGTTACTTAAATAACATAATGTTTCTCTTCTGAGATGACCATTGAAATGATACTGATTTACCCAACCCATAGTAATTCCGTTTCGGAATTCTTCTTCAGATTCGACGTTACCATTTGGATGATAGCCTAAAACTGCATATCCCGTAAAAAGTTGTCCGTTATAAGATAACAATTCTTGAGCTTTGTTATTTGCTTCTTCTAAGTCATCAAAATGAACTCTAATTTTATGTGGCTGTTTTGTAGGCAATGTTAGCTTTAAAGATTTTTTTTT
>NZ_LMQH01000011.1:682954-905786 GCF_001424105.1 Chryseobacterium sp. Leaf394
GTTCATTAGATTTTATCGTTTTTTGAGATTTATATACCTACTTATCAATATGCACTCAATTTATTAAATATCGAAGAATGCTAAACAATTTTACATTCAATTACAAGATTTTGTCATAAACAATTTTGTATTCAGATAATTTTCTTTAAAATAAGCTCATTTAGTAATAATAAAATAGTCGGAATGTAAACATTCCGACTATTTATTTAAAATGAGACCTGCTTTTTATTGGATTATTTTTTTTTAAAAACAATTTTATAGGTATAAGAAGCAAAATCAATACATAGTAATATCAAAATCAATATATATGATGCCATCGCCAAAAAATTATTTTGACGCAAAATAGCTTCATATTGTGAGATAAGAAATAACGCGATTGCAATTTTATATAATACCAATATGTTTTTTTCCATTTTATTAGCTCTCCATATTTAGCCAGTAGTAAAAGCTTTGTATAGATACTGAAAAAGCAGAAAGTAAAGACTCCTTTTCAATATCAGTTAAATTTGAATTTGATACCTGATTAACATAATATTCAGTAATATTATTATAGTCTTCAAAATTTTGTGATTTTTTTGTTGCATCGAAGTATAATGACAATATATCATGGCAGTTTGCATTAATCAAACCATTATCCTTATAAGCTTTTAAAAGTGCCTGCACGTCATAATTAGAATTCTTATATTCAGCAGAAATTGTTTTTATTAGCTCAGCTCCTTTTTTAAAATCAGGTGAATTGTATATTTTTTGGAAATCACTTGAATTTAAATTAGGTATATTACTATTTGCCCAATCTAATTCATTGATGTTATTTCCATCCATATAAATTGCTTGTAATCCGGCGTTGTGGAAAACTCCCACGTTTTCCAAATGGTCAAACTCTCTCGGGAAATCATAAATCACAGATGCACCTTCCGGATTAGTATTATTAAATGTTCCTCTGCAATGACCGCCAGTACTACAATAAGCAGCATACGATCCACCGACTGCACCTATAACAGCTGCACCACCGGAAACCACAGCCCATCCTGCACCAGCAGTTGCAGCACCGACAGCACCAGCTACGCCTTGAGCAACCCATACCATTCCTGCAGCGCCACCAGCATCACCTGAAGCAACAGCAGCTACTTGTCCTACAATTTGCCACCATTTCTTTTTACTTGTTGGGTCCTGATTGATATTCGTGCTTTTAAAATTATTATTGTAATTTTTCAAAAGCAATTTCAAATCACTTGTACTTATTTTGTTAGTGGAAACATTTTCTGTTGTTACAACATTTTCATCACTGGTACAGCTGCTAAAATTAAGCAGAACAGCTAATCCTAGAATTTTAATTGAAGTTTTATACATGTTATTTTTTTGTGCCTCAAAACTATTACAGAAAAATTAATTCACAAAATTAATACTTATTTGATTTTAATATTTTTTTTTGCACAAAGATATTTTTTTTTAAAAAGCAAGCTTTTTCGTAGAAGTAATAAAAATTCTATAATATTAAGAGCCTGTTTAAATTTTATTCAATAAATTTTTATGGCAGATAATTTGACCATATTTTCTGAATTTACCATTAGCAGTTCATAATTCCTGCACAATCTTCGGTCGTTATCAAACCATGAAAAAGTCCGTTCAATAATCCATCGTTTATTATTTCCAACTTATTATTTGTACTTCGTTTGGAATTGATTGAATCTGTATATCTTAATTTAAATTCTAAACTATCGTTTTTTGAGACTGTATCAAAACGTAAATTTATTACTTCTCAGAATTAGTTATTTAATCACTCATAATTTTTGCATATTTTTTTAAACTTATAAAAATTAATTAATTATTATATAGTTTTATTACAAATCCAATACACATTTTACAAGTTACAATAAAAAAACATCGCTTATTTAAAGATAATTTTCTACTTTTATTGAATTATTAATTAACACAATAATAACCATGAAAAAATATTTATTGTCGGAAGCCTTATTTGGTTTTCATGGCGTTTTGCAACAGTAAGCAACTTGCCACGGCTACTTACGAAGCAGGAAAATCTCCAGCTGTGGTAAACTTCGAAAAGGCTATAAGAGCCTTGGGAATTCTGAAAACAAAGAACCTTCAGAAGAAAAAATACAAACAGGGAATTCTTCTGAGTTGAACAACAGGGAGATGAGATCTTCTTATTCCATCTGCTGTGGGGCTTATAAAATCTACAGGCGCAAAAGAGAGTAAGATTACAAAAGAAACACAGGTAGATCGGGACAAAATTTTAGTCTAGGCTATAATAATATATAATGAAAAACTATCCAATATCAATAATAACCTTCTAAACCAATAGTCATGAAAAAGATAGCACTGTGTAAATTAGGGCTAGCTTTTGGCTCTTCTTTATTTGCACAGGACAGTAGTGGAAGCCTTCATATTGTTAATAGATTAGATTTATATTAAACACTGAACACTGTAGGTGTAAATAATTGTGACAGTTACAAAAGTGATGCTTCTTCAGCATTTATAGCACAAGGACATGAGGTGGTTTGTGTCAAGTATAGTGGTATGAAAACCAATTCAGCGTTTATTCCTTACCCAAATACTTTTGATGAATGAACAAATATTACTATAAATTCAGTTTATATCCCATTGGATGAATATGATACTCAAGTTATGGATACAGTTCGGGATCGTATTGACATTAAGTTAAATGATGCAAGTAATTATAGTGTGACATCACTTTTAACTGGCTCTGTTGGTTTTGTATCTTCATGCATATCAAGTAACGCATCTGTTGTCACTGGATTTGGCATTTTAAATGGTAATAATTATGATTTTAAAGCGTAAGCTTTCACTGTGGATGGTGATTATTGGATAATCGTAAAATAGAACAAATGAAAAATCTTAAATATTTGGTTTTGTTTGTGTCTGTACTCTGTACTGCCCAAACTTTTAACTATCAAAGAGATTGGGGCTCGTATTTGGGCGGGGTAAACGGAAAGATGGGCAGATTGTTTGAAGCTAATACTACTTTAGTTTTAGACGGAGTTGTAAAAACGGCTAATTTTTCTCCTGTTCCTTCTGCCGGTTATTATGACCAGTTTGTTACCCCCAATGAACAAGGTTTTCAGTTTGGGGTTAATAATTATAACACTAATTTCTATGTTTCAAAGATGTCAGCTGATGGTATGGCAGTACAGTCATTTGGATACCGCAGTACCCCTGTGATCCATATGGATAAAGATGGGAATTATTTTAAAATTGTCAATAGCGGCACACCTACGGCAGGAGCTTGGTTGTCTGCAGGTGTAGAAACAGGTATGGCTCCTTTTCACAACCAACTGTTAGAGAAATATGATTCCAATAATAATTTACTATGGAGAACTTATATCCCATACGCAAACAATGATTTTGAGTATGTGGATATTGATGGTGATTGCCTGACTACGGACGCAACTGGAAATATATATATAAAAGGATATACCCAATGGCAAAATTTGGGAGATGCAGGTACGGCATACCCCAACTACTCTGTTTATTTAAATGGTTTTGTGGTAAAGCTCAATACTCTTGGGCAAAAAATATGGGCGACATATGTTCCAGGCGCTGGAGTAAATGCCAGCGGAAGGTTTTGTGTATTTGGTAATGATTTGTATTTTGCAACGCGATACAACATTAACAGTTCATCAATAACTGCAACACCTGGTGCTTTTCAAACATCACCGGCTGCCAATGCGATTTTAAACCTTAATGCTACTACCGGTGCACTGCAATGGTCTACCTTTTATGCTTCCCCAAATGAAAATGGGAATTCATCTATCCAGTCAATTGCAGCACAGGAAGATGGACTCTATGTTCTAGGATGGATAAATCCTTTTAATTTTAATGCTTACGGATATTACGCAAGCTCAGGGGCTTACCAAATGCAACAACCAGGGGATTCAGACTGGTATCTTGCTAAATTCGGAACGCAGGGACAAAGAATTTGGGGTACATATTATGGTTCTCCCGATGATGATGGTGATAGTGGCAGAGGTCATTTAGATGTAAAAAACGGTAAAATATTATTAACACATCTTCAGTCCGGCGATACCAATATGGCAACTCCGGGAGCGTATTTAAGTACAAAACCACAAAATAATGGTAATAATGATATTGTATTCTCTATGTTTAATACTGATGGTAACCGTCTTTTTACCTCTTATTATGGAGCATATATTGCAAATGCGGGTGGTCAAGCTGTAGAAGTTCGTGGGCAGTTTTCAAATACCTCAGATGCTTTTTATCTTTACGGTCACACCACATCCCAAAACGGTTTTACACAGAATGAAATACAAAGCAGTATTATTACCCCGTCTTCATCAACATTTACTTATTCTCCGTATACAAGTTACCTTGCCAAGTTTGTGGTCAGTCCGCTGCTTTCTGCTCAAGAAGTTGCCAAGAAAAATGATGTGCAACTTTTCGACAACCCAAATAACGGTGCTTTTTCTATAAAAGGAAGTATTCTTGCTAAAGAGCAATGTAGTTTAAGTATTTACGATGCTTTAGGACGAATGTTGACAAATAAAATGATGGATAAGGCAGAAATGCAACAATTTAATTTAAGCCAAATACTTTCTGCGGGAAGCTATATTCTTACGGTAAAAAATAGTAAAAAAGAAGTAGTAAAGACATTTAAAATGATCGTGAACTGATTTCGATTCTCTTGCATTATCCGTTTTACATTTTAAACGAATCGTTGTAAACATTAATTTTTTTAATAACCCTAAAAAAAATATATAAATATTTTAAGAATATTTTTCCTCTCTAAAAATCGGTACGTTTATTTCTATTTAGTTTGAAATATTCTCGATTTTTTTAAAATTTTCTCATCATTATATCTGAAAATTTTATAAATTTGTGATATCTACAAAACGTTATAAAATTACATAAATTTTAAGGGACGAATTAGGGATTGAAAATTATTCAAGTAACTGAAAACCTTATTAATAGGTGATCGGATGAAATGCTCACAGTCCCGTCCGGATCGCAAAACCTGTTTCATCTTGAGACAGGTTTTTTTTATGGAGTACCGGTTCGATCCCGGTCCTGGGTACGAATGGATCAGTCTCAAAATTTGGGGACTAAGCAAAAGTTTTGACAATCTAAAGAGGAAGAATGTTCTGTCGCGAACGCCCCGAAGCTGTAATCTGAAGTTTTTAATTTTTGCATTGAATGATTCTGTTTAACATTGCTACTTTAGCTTTCAAAATAATTGAGAATATCGTTTAACTAGATTCAGAATGTTTTCATGAGGACAGAAAATGATTTAAAGCCAGATTCTTCCACCTTCTTAAACCAGTGCGCCAATTAATCATAGCTAAAGGTTATTGGATCATTTAATTGTAAATTTTTCTCAATCCATCTGCTAAATCGTAAGTTTTTTTCCAAGTCGGGATAGTGCGAAATTAAGATTTCTGTTCTCTGTTTTTGGTTTGGAGTTCATTTTTTCCGGCATTTGTAGAGCAAATATCGGCTTCTTGTTAGGAGTTGCTTTCAAGTATCTCCCGTTTTCGAAAACTTAAATTTCGGGTTTTTGTTTCTTTAATTTAGATTCTGCCAGCAAACATTTTCTAATTCAATGGCTTCCCAACAGTATTTTATTCTGATCTCCTGCGATGCTTCTGTAGCGAGTTTCTGAACATGAACCAAGCAGAGCGTTATACGAATAGCTTTAAAAAAATAAAAGAATGAGTAAACCGATCCACAACCTCGGTTGCATTTGGGAAATGTTTTTTGACGATTACTTTCGTAAAACCTGCCATTTCGACGATGATTCCTTTTATATTTAGTCTTAATTTTCTGTCGGTTTTAAGAGGTTTTTCAATCACCGTTTCGCTCTTTGTTCCCTGGACAGCCTGTCAATAGCCTTGTAGGAAATGGTTATTGTATTGTTTATTTTTTTATAAGAACTTCGAACGATTATTCCCGATATATGCGTTTGATGTGCAGTTTCACAGATTTTCCGCACAAGTGATTATTTACGGTAAAATCTTTTCGTATGCACCATAAATGAGGTGAATTCTTTGTGAAAGAATATTTTTTTCCTTCAGAATAAAAATGAATAATAATGTTATCTTCTTCAAGTTTCAAGACCTCGAAATATTCGATTAAAAACTACGATAACAGTAATTTCCATAATTCCCATACATTCTGAGATCCCACATAAATTGCGATTTTCTTTTTCGCCATTAGTTTTAATCTTAATCCGAGACTTTCGCTATACAGATTTTTATCAGACCTTTTGAAAAGCAAGCTATCTTTCTCTTTCATTATTTCTGACCAAATCAATCAGTAATAATGGTATGCTAATCCGTAATATATATAATCAAAAGACATATTAGTTTCACGATATTTGTATACAGTCAAATTCCAGACGTACATCAATCATATATCTCAACCTCAAAAAATATAAAATGGCCATAACTACATTAAAGATTAATAAAAAAGACTATACGGTAGATGCCGACGAAAACATGCCGCTTCTCTGGGCAATTCGGGATCTCGCTGGCCTTACAGGTACAAAATTCGGATGTGGAGTAGCACAGTGTGGTGCCTGCGTGATTCACTTAGATGGTGAAGCGGTAAGATCCTGTGTAACGAAAGTCAAGCGTGCAGAAGGGAAGAGTATCACCACAATAGAAGGACTGTCTGCAAATAACGATCATCCTGTACAAAAGGCTTGGCAGGAAATTGATGTTCCTCAGTGCGGTTATTGTCATTCCGGTCAGATTATGTCCGCTGTAGTTCTCTTAAGAGAAAATCCAAATCCAACTGATGTAGATATCGATAATGCGATGTCAGGAAATATTTGCCGTTGCGGAACTTATCCAAGGATCCGTCATGCAATTAAAATCGCCGCCGAACTTCAACGTGAGAAAGGAAAATAGTAAAAGATTTTTTAATTAATCGAATTCCCACCGAAGAAAAATATATAGAAAGATGAATATGTTAAAAAATAGAATACCGGCAATAATCTTAGTGGTCCTTCTCTGTTCTGTTGGGATCTATGCTTATACCTCGCAGAGAGTGCATAGGCCTATTGCAACATCGCAAGTAGAAAAGAAGGTATTTTCTGCTAAAAAAGACAGCGTAGCATCTGTAAAAGCATTCGAAAAAGTGTATGCTGTATTGATGAGTCCGCGCTGCATGAACTGTCACCCGAGTGGTGATATTCCATTGCAGGGAGACGACAGCCATATCCATACCATGCAGCCTAAACGTGGCGTTGACGGAAAAGGTCTTTATGCGATGAAGTGTACCAACTGTCATCAGCCGGAAAATACTCCCGGACCTCATACGCCACCGGGAAATCCTAACTGGCATCTGCCACCTGCCAATATGAAGATGGTGTTTCAGGGTAAAACCGCCCATCAGCTTGCAAAACAACTCATCGATCCTAAACAGAATGGCAATAAGGATATAAAAAAACTCATTGAGCATGCCGACGATGGTCTTGTACTCGCAGGCTGGAAGCCAGCAGAAGGTTTGAAACTTCCTCCAATGAGTCATGCAGAATTTAAAAAAGCCTGGATTACATGGCTTGAAACCGGAGCTTACGCACCTCAACCTAATTAAATTAAATCGATATGTCATTAGATAAAGAAATATCAAGAAAAAGTTTTCTGAAAATTGCCAGTTTGGGTGGTATAGGTTTGTGCCTCGGTCTCTTTGCGGCTGATTCAAAAACGCATATTTTGACGGATGAGGAGATTGAAGCTGCTATTCAGTCGGTTGAGCTCAATGCCTGGGTCATCATTGATACCAACGGTAAAATCACTTTTGTTGATCACCGTGCCGAAATGGGACAAGGGTCTTTTCACAGTGTTCCGCAGATTCTTGCAGAAGAACTGGAGGTCAATTTAAATGACATCCATGTGATCTTCGGAAAAGGTGATAAAAAATACGGCAATCAGGTTACGGGAGGTAGTTCTACCATCCGCTCCAATTATAAAAATTTCCTGAAAATAACCGCAACAGCCCGCGAAATGCTGATCGCAGCGGCAGCGGTAAAATGGTCTGCAGATCACAGTGATTGCTATGCGGAAAACGGGCACGTGATTCACCGTCCGTCAGGCAAAAAAGCACATTACGGAGAGCTTGTTTTGGAAGCATCTAAAATGCCTGTTCCTAAAGATGTGAAACTTAAAAAACGTTCAGATTACAAAGTGATTGGTAAGCCTTCAAGACGTATCGACACAAAATCTAAAACTAATGGAAGTGTAACTTTCGGTCTTGATAAAAGAATTCCGGGAATGCTTTACGCAGCGGTGGAAAGAAACCCAAGACTCAGAGGTAAGGTTAAAAGCTTCGATGATACAGAAGCGCTGAAAGTTCCCGGTGTCAAGAAAGTTCTCAAGATTAAAATGCTCGTATTTAAAACGTATCGTGAAGGAGTAGCAGTTGTTGCTGACAATACGTATGCTGCATTACAGGGCAAAAAAGCATTAAAGGTAGTTTGGGATGACTCTGGATTTGAGCACATCAATACTGCTGATATTTATAAAAGACAGGAAGAAAATGTACGGACCAAAGAAGGTTTATCTTTTAAAAAACAGGGTGATCCGGACAAAATTTTGGCAACTGCCGGAAAAAAAATTGACGTGATGTACCAAACTCCTTATCAGTCACATTACGCAATGGAGCCTCTCAACTGTATCGCACATCATCAGGGAGATAAGTTAGAAATCTGGGGACCGATTCAGGCACCCGATTGGGTGCAGGATGCACTGAGTGAAGAACTTGGACTGAAACGGGAAAATGTAATTGTAAACATGACCTTTTTGGGAGGTGGTTTTGGCAGAAAAGCTTTTATGGATTACCCCCACGAAGCAGCCGTTATTTCAAAAGAGATCAACGCGCCGGTGCAGGTCGTGTGGACGAGAGAAGATGATTCTACACAGGGACCTTACCGTCCCGGTATTACCTACAGATGTGAAGGCGTAGTAAAAAACGGAAAAATTGAAGCTTTAAAGTTCAGAATGTCAGGACAGAACAATGATCACTGGCGCGAAGAATCGGCAAAAACGCAGGCAAACCGAAGCACCAGCGAAGGTTTTCTGGAGCCGTATTTTGAGAATATTAAAAATGTAAGTTTTGCAGAAGTGCCTTTTGAAATCCCGATTCCAAGTATGTGGTGGCGGTCTGTTTATGCATCAACCAATGGTTTTGCCTATGAAAGCTTTTTGGATGAATTATCGCATGAAGCAGGAAAAGATCCGCTGGCATTCAGAAGAGAATATTTAGATGACCGTACGCATAAACTTATTGATAAACTGGAAGAAGTTTCCGGCTGGAAGAAACGTAAAAAGAATGAAGGTTTTGGCGTTGCCATTACAGAATGTTTCGCATCTACGGTGGGACATGTGGTCAAAGTTTCCAAAAATCCTGGCGGCGGCGTAAAAATAGATAAAGTCTGGGCGGTAATAGATTGCGGCTGGTATGTCAATCCTGATATTATTAAAGCTCAGGTGGAAGGTTCTATTGTAATGGGATTGGGTGCCGCAGCATTTCATGAAATTACTTTCAAAGACGGAAAAACCGAACAGAAGAATTTTTATGCTTACCCAATGCCAAGAATTAATGATATTCCGCCCATTGAAGTTTTCGTGATTGATAATGATGAAGATGCAGGCGGAGTGGGTGAACCGGGATTACCGCCTTTGGCTCCTGCATTAACCAACGCAATCTTTGATCTTACCGGAAAAAGAATTCGTAAATTGCCATTTGATTTAAATAAAGTTTAAACTGATCATTATTTAAACTTGATATAACAACTGTTTGATTTAATTCCAATGACAGAAATCGGAAATATTATAACATCCTACAACAGGGCACACGCTGCAGGAAAAAAAACAGCGCTGGCAACGGTCGTGAAAGTGGAAGGATCTTCCTACAGACAGCCAGGCGCCAGAATGTTGGTGACCGAAGACGGAATCCTGACCGGTGCCATCAGCGGAGGATGTCTGGAGGGTGATGCATTGAGAAAGGCTTTACTAGCCATCAATCAGAAACAGAATAAACTGATCACTTACGATACGAGTGATGATAGTATTCTGGAGTTCAGCGTACAGCTCGGCTGCAATGGAATTGTGCATATTTTATTTGAATATATTGATTCTGACAATCCTCATAATCCATTGGAGTTGCTTAAAAAAGTTGAAGAAAACCGCACTGAATCAGTCATTGCAACGTTGTTTTCTTTGGAAAGAAACGCAAAACAAATCGGAATAGTGAATGTGTTTCAGGAAAACCAGAGTTTTTTTGATGACCATTATTCTTTAGAGGATGAAAGTTTAAATACTTTAAAAAATAAATTTTCACAAATCAGAAATATTCCGGTCGAAAACGAAGAGCAGAGCGCATTGTTTCAATATATTGCTCCCCCCGTTTCGCTGGTGATTGCCGGCGCCGGAAATGACGTTCAGCCTGTCGTGAAGATGGCTGATATCTTAGGCTGGGAAGTGACTGTCGTTGAGGGAAGAGTGACTCACGCTACTCAAAAGCGTTTTCCTGAAGCAAAAAATGTTTTGGTTGTAAAACCTGAGGAATTGATACAGAATATAGTGATCGATGACAGAACTTATTTTGTTCTGATGACCCACAATTATAAATATGACCTTGAAGTTTTAAAGCTGGTTTTAAAAACAAACTGTCCGTACATTGGAATATTGGGGCCAAAAACGAAACTGCAGAGAATGTTTGATGACCTTCATGCGGATGGAATTATTCTCACAGACGGAGATTATCAGCGTATCTACGGCCCGATTGGTCTGGATATTGGTGCAGAAACGTCGGAAGAAATTGCTTTGTCTGTCATTTCAGAAATTAAAGCAGTGATTGAGGACAGGAAAGGGACTTCTCTTCGCTATAAAATTGATAAAATTCACGGCCAGCCAGCAGCAAAACATACATAAAACATGATTACAGATACTTTCGGAAGAGTGCATGATTATCTGAGGATTTCCCTTACGGATAATTGCAACCTGCGTTGTTTTTACTGCATGCCGGAAGAAAAATATGCCTTTGCTCCCGCCGCAAAACTGATGCAGGTGGATGAAATTGAAACCATCGCTAAACTTTTCGTAGAACATGGAGTGAAGAAAATCAGACTGACAGGTGGCGAACCTTTGGTTAGAAAAGACGCTCCGAAAATCTTAAAATCATTGGGCAGATTAGATACCGAACTTGCAATTACGACTAATGGAATTCGTGTTGATGAAATGTTAAACGAATTGCTGGTAGCCAATATCAAAGCCATCAACATCAGCCTCGATACTCTTCAGCCTGAAAAATTTTTAAAAATTACAAGACGCGATCTGTTTCACCGCGTCAGAAATAATATCAATTTACTCCTGAAGCACAACATTCGGGTAAAAATCAATGTTGTCGTTATGAAAGGTTTAAATGATGATGAGATTCTTGATTTTATTGCTTTGACGAAACACAATAATATCGAAGTTCGGTTCATTGAGTTTATGCCTTTCAGCGGAAATCAGTGGACAAGCAATCAGGTATTTACGCTACATGAAATTTTAGTGAAAGTAAGTTCGAAATATGATGTTATTCCGGTTGAACCTGAACCTAATGATACCTCGAGCCGATATATCATTGATGGTCATACTGGATCATTCGCCGTAATCAGCACAATGAGCCAGCCTTTTTGTGATACCTGCAACCGGATGAGGCTGACAGCCGATGGAAAATTAAAAAACTGTCTGTTCAGTAAGGATGAAACCGATTTACTGGGAGCGTTACGAAATGGTCAGGATATTTTACCGTTAATTCAGCATACCATGAAAGCTAAGGCTAAGGCTTTGGGCGGACAGTTCAGCGGTGTATTTGAAAATATCGATGCATCAAAATTAGAAAACAGAAGTATGATTACAATCGGCGGTTAATGGAAACAGGAATACTGATTTTAGCGGCAGGAAATTCCTCAAGACTGGGAAAGCCAAAACAGTTGTTGGATTTTAAAGGAAAAAGTCTCCTGCGACATGTTGCTGAAGAATCACTCAAAATAACAAAATCTGTTGTGGTTGTTACAGGATCAAGTTCAATTGAAATCTCAAAAGAAATTGATGACCTTGAACTTATGGTTACAGAAAATAAAACGTGGAACGAAGGAATGGGCTCCTCAATCCACATCGGATTTGATCAGCTTTTAAATTCATTTCCAGCCATTGAAAACTGCATTGTTTCAGTTTGCGATCAGCCTTTTATCGAAGCATCGGTTTTTTCTGAATTAATTCAAATGCAGCAAGATTCACAAAAAGGAATTGTTGCTTCAAAATATGCTGACACTTTGGGAACTCCGGTTTTATTTACTAAAAAATACTTTACAGATCTTTCAAAACTTTCCGGAAAGGAAGGTGCGAAAAAACTTCTCCAGAAATTTAAAGACGATATCGCTGAAATCAATTTTGAAAAAGGCGCCATAGACATCGATACCCAAAACGATTACAAACAACTGATTCAATGAAAATGATTTCCGTCAACGAAGCCAAACAAATCATCCTGCAGTCTGCATTAATAAAAAAAAGCAGTGTCGTTCCGCTTTTAGAAGCTTTTGGATTGGTGACTTCCGAAGATATAATTGCTTCAAACGACATTCCCAATTTTGCACAGTCGTCGATGGATGGTTATGCCTTTAAATTTTCAGATAAAGATCAGGCACTTTCCGTTATTGGTGAAATGGCTGCAGGTGCATCGAAACAATTGGCAATCGGTGAGAACGAAGCTACCAGAATTTTTACCGGAGCGCCTCTGCCTGAAAATGCAGATACTGTGGTGATGCAGGAAAAAATTAGTTTCGAAAATGAAAGGCTGATTATCGAAGATGAAAATTTATCAGAAGGACTCAACGTCCGTCCGAAAGGTGCCGAAGTAAAGAAAGGTGAGGTCGCCATGACAGAAGGAACCTATCTTTCTGCAGCTGCCATCGGATTTCTTGCCGGTATCGGTTGTGCAGAGATTTCGGTTTATACGCCTCCAAAAGTGGCCATTATTCTTACCGGAAACGAACTTCAGGATCCCGGAAATCCATTGGAATTCGGTCAGGTCTACGAAGCCAATTCTTTTCAGTTGAAAGCAGTTTTAAATCAAACTGGAATTAAAAATATTGAAGTCTTCAGAGCCGAAGACGATCCGAAGGAACTGCACAAAGTACTTGAAAGCGCAATCGAAAACAATGATGTTGTTTTGCTGAACGGCGGTGTGAGTGTGGGAGATTATGATTTTGTCACTGAGGTGGCCAATACCTGTGGTGTAGAAGAAAAGTTTCATAAAATCAAACAGAAACCCGGCAAACCGCTTTTCTTCGGAACAAAAGAAGACAAATTGGTTTTCGGGTTACCCGGAAATCCATCTTCATCGTTAACCTGTTTTTACGAATATGTTTTACCGGCACTCGAAAAATTGATGGGACTGCCATCAAGTGTTAACGAGATTAAAGCAAACGTAACTCATCATTATCCTAAACCTGCAGGATTGACGCATTTTCTCAAAGCATTTTACAGCGATGGAAAAGTAACTCCGCTTCACGCTCAGGAATCTTTCCGCCTGCATTCTTTTGCACAGGCAAACTGCTTTATTGTTCTGCCTGAAGAATCATTGGGATGCGAAGAAAATGAAGAAGTTACGGTGCATATTTTACCAAAATAATTTAAATAAAAACAAATCCTAACGCATCACGCCTATGTCTGTAGAAATATTTTATGTTATTCTTTTTTTCGTTGCCTTTTTGTATGCCGCAGTTGGTCACGGTGGTGCGAGCGGATATTTGGCACTCATGGCTTTATATGGCGTGGCTCCGGAAGAAATGAAACCGACCGCTTTAGTGCTTAATCTTTTTGTTTCCTTAACATCTTTCATTCAGTATTACCGTGGCGGATATTTTTCCAAAAAACTTTTTATTCCGATAGCCGCAGCCTCAATTCCCTTGGCATTTATTGGGGGAATGATTACTGTGGAAGAAAATATTTACAAACGGATTTTAGGAATTTTACTTTTATTTCCGGTGATCCGCTTTTTCTTTTTTAAAAATGTAGACGACAGCGAACTGAAACCTCACAACACGACAATTGCAGTCGTAACAGGCGGAATAGTAGGTTTGATTTCAGGAATGATTGGCATCGGTGGAGGAATCATTCTTTCTCCGATTTTACTTTTGTTGCACTGGACGAATCAGAAACAGACCGCAGCGATCAGCGCAGCTTTTATCTTCGTCAATTCTGTAGCAGGACTTGGAGGCATGGTCACACAGGGAATTTCTTTTACCGGTGATATGATGATGTACATTATTGTTGCTTTCACAGGAGGTTTACTGGGCGCTTATTTAGGATCAAAAAAATTCAATCAGAATGTTTTAAAGTATGTCTTGGCGACCGTTTTGCTCATGGCATCGTATAAATTATTACTCACAAAAGCTTAACCATGAAGATTCTTTCAATTCTTATTTTATTTTTCAGTTTGACACTCAATGCTCAGGTTGCCAAATCGATTTCTGTATCCGGAGATATTTCCAGGCCGATAACAATTAGTTTTAATGATTTGAAAAACTACCAAAAACATTCGGTTGACAGTTTAGCTATTTATAATCACAAAATGGATTACAAAAGCACTCTAAAAAAATTTAACGGTGTTCTGCTTAAAGATGCTCTGTCGAAAGTGGAGTTTAAAACCGATTCTCCAAAGCTTTTAAGTGAGTTTTATTTAGTGTGCATAGCCGATGACGGTTATAAAGCAGTCTTTTCTTGGAATGAAATTTTCAACAGCGGAAATGGAGATCTGGCGCTCATCGTTACAGAGCTAAATGGATCTGATGCTTCTAAATTAAAAGAAAACATCATGCTGGTAACTCCTACAGATAAAGCAACAGGAAGAAGATATGTAAAGAATCTGTCGAAAATTGTAATTCAACAGGTAAAATAAGTATGGAAATAAAAGTCATCTCATTTGGACAGATTGCAGAAATTACGGGAAAAGAATTCATGGTGGAAGCAGCAGATTTAGATTCGTTGAAGTTGTTTTTAATTCAAAAATTTCCCGAACTTTCAGACAGGAAATTGGCTTTTGCGGTCAATAAAAAGTTGGTGCAGGAAAATATCATCTTAAATCAAAATGATGTAGTGGCTTTGATGCCGCCTTATTCGGGAGGATAATATGGAAAATTACAATGAAAGATACGCCCGGCATTACGCTCTGTCTGACTTCGGTTTTGAAGGTCAGCAAAAACTTCTGCAGGCAAAAGTTCTTGTTATCGGGGCAGGTGGTTTAGGCTGTCCGGTTCTCCAGTATCTTGCTGCTGCAGGCGTTGGAACTTTAGGAATTGCTGATCATGACCGCATTTCACTGAGCAATCTTCAGCGACAGACACTCTATTCCACCGATGACGTTGCTAAAATGAAAACTGATGTTGCTTCTTTAAAATTAAAACTTCTAAATCCCGAAATAAACATTAAACCTTACCAGCTTGAGCTGACTTCAGAAAATGTCTGGGAAATTATTTCAGAGTATAAGATCATCGTAGACTGTACCGATAATTTTGCCACGCGGTATCTGATCAATGATGCCTGTGTACTTTTAGATAAGCCTTTGATTTTCGGGGCGATTTATAAATATGAAGGTCAGGTGGCTGTTTTAAATTTAAATTTAAAAAATAACAAAGCCGTCAACTACAGACATCTTTTTCCAGATCCTCCAAAGCCAGACGAAGTGCAGAATTGCAATGAAGTCGGTGTTTTGGGTGTGCTTTCAGGAATGATCGGAATGATGCAGGCGAACGAAGTGATCAAATTAATTACAGGTGTTGGTGAAGTTTTAGATGGCAGATTATTGACTTTTAATATGCTCAGTTATGAAACTTTCATTGTGGATATTTCAAATGAAAATTCAGCCATAAATTTAATTCCTGAGAATAGAAAAACTTTTGAAGAAACCAATTATAATTTTCTTTGCGGTGTTTTTGAAATGAATATTGAGGATTTAAGTTCTGAAGATTTTATTCAACAAACCTTCAATGAAAACACACTGACCATTGATGTAAGGGAATTCGATGAACAGCCGAAAGCAGATTTTAAACATATTCAGATTCCTCTTTCTGAATTAAAAAGCAGAGTATCGGAAATTGAGAAAGACAACATTCTTATATTCTGCCAAAGCGGAAAAAGAAGTCTGAAAGCCGCCGGGATTTTACTGGAACATTTCGGAAATCAGAAAAAAGTAAGCCATCTCAAAGGTGGAATCACAGCATTACAGGAAAGAAAAAATGAGTAGAGCAGTTAAAAATATATTTACAGAAGGAGCGATCAGTCCGCTTTTTATTTCTGAAAGCATTGCAAAACATGCGACGAAAAAAGACATTGGGGCACACAGTATTTTTCTGGGTCAGATCAGAGAAGATGTGGTTGACGGCAAAACTGTAGCAGCAATTGAATATACAGCCTACGAGGAAATGGTCTTGGAGAAAATGCACGAAATCAGAGAAGATATTTTTTTGAAATATGATCTGACCTGCATGCACGTTCATCATAGTTTGGGAACCGTTAGTGCAGGAGAAATCTGTCTCTTTGTTTTTACTTCTTCAAAGCATAGAATTGCAGCAATGGAAGCCTGTAATGAATTGGTTGAACGCATCAAATCAGAGCTTCAGATTTGGGGCAGAGAAATTTTTAACGACGAATCCCACCAGTGGAAAGTAAATAAATAATATGGTTGACATTACACACAAATCATTCACGCTGCGGAAGGCCATTGCGACGGCAACAGTAAAAACTTCTTCCGCAGAAACCATTTTGGCAATCGAAAACCGCACCGTTCCGAAAGGAGATATTTTTGAATTTTCGCGGGCGTCGGCATTATTTGCGGTCAAAAAAACGAGTGATGTCATTCCCGATTGTCATCCTTTGCCCGTTGAATTTACATCGGTTACTTTCAAAATAGAAGATTTGTCGGTGATTATTTCCGTGGAAGTGCACACTATTTATAAAACCGGAGTAGAAGTGGAGGCAATGCACGGCGCATCAGTAGCCGCACTGGTGATGTACGATATGCTGAAACCGATTGACAAACACGTAGAAATTCAGAACATCCGTCTGTTGGAAAAAAAAGGCGGTAAATCTGACAGCAATCAATTTATAAATTCTAATATCAAAGCGGCTGTGATCGTTTGCTCAGACTCAGCATTCCGTGGCGGGAAAGAAGATACTTCAGGAAAAGCAATTTGTGATGCCTTAGAAAAATATCAGATCACAGATGTCAACTATCAGATTATTGAAGATGATTTTAGTACCATCCAATCCACTTTGATTAATTATAAAGAAAATATTTTTGATTTGGTCATTTTCACTGGCGGAACAGGACTTTCAGCCAGAGATGTCACTCCCGAAGCAGTTGCTCCACTAATCGACCGCGACATTCCTGGCATTATGGAAACGGCGAGAAGTTACGGTCAGCAAAGAATAAAAACCGCGATGCTTTCCAGAGGAGTAGCAGGATTTTCAGGTAAGACGCTGGTGCTATCGTTGCCAGGTTCCAAAAAAGCGGTTGAAGAATCTATGGAAGCACTTTTCCCACAGGTTCTTCATGTTTTTCAGTTGAATAATAATCAGATTCATTAAATCTCATTTAATTTTAATAAAAATTCGGTCTTAAGTACATCGATTATAAATTAGCTTTAATACTACCACATGAGCCATTATGCAGACATAACGGTTCTTTTTTTGTAATACGTTCACTATACCAAAGCTCAAATTTATGTCAAATAGTGAAAAACAATCCATTACGCTTAATGTGAATGGTGAAAATCATCATCTGGAAACTCTGCCCTGGGTTTCCCTTCTCGATGCTCTTCGGGAAAGAATTCATCTTACCGGAACAAAAAAAGGCTGTGACCACGGACAGTGTGGCGCTTGTACCGTTTTAGTCGACGGGAAACGTGTTTTAAGCTGTCTCAGTCTCGCTGTTATGAAGGAAGGCACAGAAATAAAAACTATCGAAGGAATTGCAGAAAACGGAAAATTACATCCCATCCAACAGGCTTTTATTGATCATGATGCCTTTCAGTGCGGGTACTGTACTCCGGGACAAATCTGCAGTGCGGTTGGATTGCTTAATGAAAATAAAGCCGAAACACGTGAAGAAGTTCAGGATCTGATGAGCGGAAATCTCTGCCGATGTGGTGCCAACAGAGGAATTATTAATGCTGTCATGTCAGTAAAACAAACGATGTCTCATGAATAATTTTGCCTATAAAAAAGCCACTGACGTTGAAAATGCAGTTTCTTTCATCAACGGTCATGATGGCAATAAAATCATTGCCGGCGGTACCAATATTGTAGATCTGATGAAATATTTCGTCATTCAGGCAGATACTTTAGTTGACATCAACCAAATTTCCGGACTGAGTGATATAAAGGAGATTCCGGATGGAGGAATTAGGATCGGTGCGCTACTTACCAATGCGGAAACTGCATATCATCCGATTATCGAACAGCAATATCCACTTTTGTCAAAAGCAATTTTAGCAGGAGCGTCGGCACAGATAAGAAATATGGCGACCAATGGTGGTAATTTACTGCAAAGAACAAGATGCTATTATTTTTACGATATCAATACTCCGTGCAATAAGCGTGAACCTGGCTCCGGATGTTCTGCGATTACAGGTTACAACAGAATTCATGCAATTTTAGGGCACAGCGACAACTGTATCGCTGTCTTTCCTTCAGATATGTGTGTAGCGCTTGCTGCTTTGGATGCGGTGGTTCACATTTCAGGACCTGAGGGAGAACGTACATTGGAATTTGCAGATTTCCATAGACTTCCTGGCGATACACCAGAGTTTGATAACAATCTTAAAAATGGCGAACTCATTACAGGAATTGAGCTTCCCGAAAAAGGCTTTGCTGAAAATTATTCTTATTTAAAATTAAGAGACAGAGCTTCGTATTCTTTCGCTTTGGTTTCCGTTGCGACAGGTTTAACCTTGGAAAACGGGAAAATTAAAGAAGCCAGAATTGCTTTGGGCGGTGTTGCTCATAAGCCCTGGCGTGTAAAAGAAGCAGAAGATTTTTTGGTTGACAGAGAAGCGACAAGAGAAAATTTTTCTGTTGCAGCCGATATAATTTTGAATGGTGCAGTTGGTTTTGAACATAACAGTTTTAAAATTGATCTTGCTAAAAAAGCAATTGTAAGAAACTGCATGATGGCATTAGACCCAAAATCACAGCGTCCCGGCGCAAAACCTTCTTTATAAGAATCACTTTCAAATACAATTATTTATGGAAAATACACCATCTGTCGGAAAACCAATTAGCCGTCTCGAAGGTCATTTAAAAGTAACCGGAAGTGCAAAATACGCCGGAGAATATCAGGCTGATGATTTACTGTACGGTTATGTAGTCAACAGTACTGTCACAAAAGGTAAAATCAAGTCAATCGATACTTCGGAAGTGAAAAAAATAGCCGGCGTGATTGAAGTGTTCACCCATGAAAACAAACCTTCAACGGCCTGGTTCGATTTTCAGTATGCAGATATGGATGCGCCTCCCGGAACTGTTTTTAAACCACTTAAAGATAATGATATCAGATACAACGGTCAGCCGATTGCGCTGGTGGTTGCAGATACTTTTGAACTCGCCAGATATGCCGCCACGAAACTCGACATCGTCTACGAACAGGAAGATTTTGAAACCGATTTAAAAACCAATCTCGAAAAATCCCGTGATCCTAAAAAAGGACTGGCTTCAATGCTCAAACCGCCACCTCCAAAACCGACCGGTGATTTTGATAAGGAATATGAAAATTCATTCATTAAAACAGACAGTCATTTCACTCATGGCACAGAGCACCACAACCCGATGGAGATGTATGCGTCGACTGTTATTTATGAAGGAAAAGATAAATTAAAAATTTATGATAAGACACAGGGAACGATCAATTCCCAGATGTACGTGGCAAATGTTTTCGGACTGAAAATGAAAAATGTTCAGGTCATTGCCCCTTTTGTGGGTGGTGGTTTCGGTTCAGGTCTCCGTCCTCAACATCAGCTTTTCATGGCTGTGATGGCATCTTTAGCTTTAAAAAGAAACGTCCGTGTCACTTTGGATCGCGCACAGATGTACATGATTGGGCACAGACCACCGACTTTGCAGCAGACAAAATTCGGAGCAGATAAAGATGGAAAAGTCAATGCTATTTACCACAAAGCTACCGGCGAAACTTCAAGATTTGAAGATTATGTCGAAATTGTAGTCAATTGGGCAAATATGCTGTATCCCGCTGAAAATACTTTACTGGAACACGAAATAGTCCCGTTGGATGTTTACAGTCCATTGGATATGAGAGCGCCGGGCGGAAGTACCGGAATGCACGCCATAGAGGTCACCATGGATGAAATTGCTTACCAGTTAAATATTGATCCTGTGGAATTGAGACTGATCAATTACTCAGAAACCGACAAGAGCAGCGATAAAGAATTTTCGAGCAAAGAACTGAGAAACTGCTATCTGCAGGGAGCCGAAAAATTTGGCTGGAACCAGAGAAATCCTGAACCGAGAAGCATGAAGCGTGGGAACAAATTGGTTGGATATGGAATGGCCACAGGTATGTGGGATGCCAACAGACTTTTGGGTCGTGCAGAAGCCATTATGACACCCGACGGAAAGGTTGAAATTAAAAGTGCGGTTACCGATATCGGAACAGGAACTTTAACCATTATGACCCAAATCGCAGCAGATGAACTTGGACTTCCAATTGAAGATATAACGTTCTCCCATGCAGACAGTAAAATGCCTTTCGCACCGATTCAGGGTGGATCTTTTACAACGGCAACAGTTGGTCCTGCAGTACAGAATGCCTGTCAGGCTCTGAATGAAAAACTATTTAAGCTCGCCAGAAAACTAAAAGATTCAGTTTTAAGCGATGCTAAATTTAAAGAAGTTCAGTTCAGAGATGGATGGATCAGTTTAAAGAATAATGCTGAAATTAAAATCAGTGTCAAGGATGTTTTAGCTTCCAATGAGGGAAAGTCAGTGAAAACAACCAATTCTGCGATGCCCAACCCGCTGACGTACGGTAAAAAAGCAAGAGCGGTTCACAGTGCTGTTTTTGTGGAGGTGGAAGTGGATGAAGAACTTGGAATAATTGAAGTAAAAAGAGCAGTAACGGCAGTCGCAGCCGGAAAAATTATCAATCCCAAAACAGCAGAAAGTCAGGTTTTGGGCGGAATGATCTGGGGAATCAGCAAGGCTTTGCACGAAGAAACGATTCTCGACCATCAGTTTGGAAAATATATGAATGCAAACTTAGGCGAATACCATATTCCTGTGCATGCAGATATTCATGATCTTGAAGTTTTGTTTGTGGAAGAAAATGATCAGTTTGTGAATGATCTCGGGGTAAAAGGAGTAGGAGAAATTGGTGGAGTAGGAATGCCACCCGCGATTACCAATGCTATTTTTCATGCTACAGGAAAAAGGATTTACGATTTACCGATTCATTTTGACAGACTTCTGTAAATCAACTTTATATAAAAAATTCAATCCCACTGCAACCGGTGGGATTTTTTATGCTCTTAACTGATGAACCAGTTCGCTTACTTTTTTAATCGCAAAATCGATTTCTTCTGAAGTTGTAAATCTTCCCAGACTGAAACGGATTGAGCTTAAAGCATTTTCGTCCGATAATCCAAGTGCTTTCAAAACATGGGATGGCTTCGAGGTAACCGATGAACAGGCCGATCCGCTGGAAACTGAAATATTTCCCAGTGCGATAATCAACTGCTCAGACCACACGCCCGGAAAACAAATGTTTGTCGTATTGTAGATTCGGTTCTTTACCGAACCATTCACAAAACTTCCTTCAATTTTTAATAATTCTGTTTCAAGGTAATCACGAAGTTGGACAATTCTCGTTTCATCATTTTGCATTTCAGATTTTGCAATTTCACAGGCTTTTCCAAGACCGATAATCCCAGGCACATTTAAAGTTCCGCTTCTCAGATTTCTCTGCTGTCCACCACCATGAATCTGTCCGGAAAGTTTAATTCTTGCTTTGTTTGAAACGTACAACGCACCAATTCCTTTCGGACCATAAAATTTATGTGCGGAAATGGTCAGCATGTCTATTCCTAAATCTTCAGCATTAATATCCATTTTCCCAATGGCCTGAGTCGTGTCACACAGTAACAGAGCACAGTTTGCATGTGCTATTTCTGAAATTGTTTTGATATCGTAAACCGTACCTGTTTCATTATTAGACATCATCACAATCACAAGAAGTGTTTCTTCGTTAACGGAATTTTTGAGATTTTCAATGTTGATACTTCCATCAGACTCAACATCAAGATAATCCACATGAAATCCCTGAGTTTCCATATATTCACAGGTATCCAGAACAGCCTTATGCTCTGTTTCAAAAGTGACTATTTTCTTTTTGGATGAATGGGAAAGTCCTTTTATGGCTAAATTTAAAGCTTCCGTTGCGCCTGATGTGAAAATAATTTCATTCTCCTTTGCACCGATCAAATCCGCAATTTGCCATGCCGCATTTTCCACTGCATCTTTTACAGAAAGTCCTTCGATGTGCGAACTATTGGCATTGGC
This sequence comes from Chryseobacterium sp. Leaf394, assembly GCF_001424105.1. Taxonomy (GTDB): domain Bacteria; phylum Bacteroidota; class Bacteroidia; order Flavobacteriales; family Weeksellaceae; genus Chryseobacterium. Next base: position 705,571 of record NZ_LMQH01000011.1, read on the forward strand.
GTAAACTTCTGTAAAGTAGGGAAGCATCGCCTCGAGAACTCTTGGATCGGTCTTTGTGGTGGCGTTGTTGTCTAAATATATAAAATCCATGGATTAAAATATGAAAAATAGAGTTTGTCTGTTGGCAATCTTAGAAAATTTCAGCGTCCTCTCTAAATTTTAAAAATTATATTGTAAAAGAATCTGAATTTTATTTCAAAGATAGAACATATTACTGAACACATTAAATTTTTGAAACTGCATTTTAAGATCTTGTTCTTGAAATTGAACATTTATATATCCTCAGGTATTGTGAGTGAATGCGAAATTTTTCAAAGCTTACATATGCTATAAAAGTGCCTCCAAAGAAATATGAATATCAGCACGAAATATTTATTGCCATTGCCTAAATCAGGAAACGTAAGATAAACATTTTAAATAATCTTATTTTTTTTCAATACTGTTTTATTGTGAAGCCATTTTTAATTTGCTTTTAAAAAAATGAAGGGACAGTAAATGTTCCGTTTTGGAACGAAATTGCATTTTGTCTGAGGCATAACCGCTCAACTGTGAGTTTTCTCTCAATTTTAAAAATGAGGTAGGATTAAAGAAGATTCGAAATAATTAGATTTTTATAAAAGAAAGAGTCCGTCTCACAACTAGTGAAACGGACTTTTTTATGTTTATTATCGACCTCCTGTTGGAGAATGGTTCTCATACTATAGAATCTTAACCCACTTCCGAGTTGAGAATGATTCTTGATTTTATCAATCTACTGCTAATTAATAACAGTATTCGGTGTATACCATACAAAATAAAATGCTGCAGCCTGACAATAACGCAAAACTCATTCTAAACATTTATTTATATTACTTAAATATCAGTAAATCTAATCTTGCTGATTAATTAATCCTGACTTTTAATGTAACCACTAATCAAGAATTTTAAGGAGTCTGGCCGCTGGGAAAATCGCCGCGCCAAAAAGACCATACTGCACCATTGTACACAGCAAGCCGCTTGCTCCCGGGCTTATTGACATATATCATCATTCCGGGTGAAGGGCTCAAAATATCCTGTACATCTGAAACAATTGGTAAAACCATTGCTTTTATGGCAGATTCGAGCACAAGTACTCCGTTTGCAGGAGAAGTTACATCACCAATAATTGTTTTAGTTGATGAGCTTTCCGGTGCACTGGAAAAGTTTGGCTGAACAGTCATTGCATCGGTTATGTCAGCTCCTTTGCCACTGAGATCCAGCCAGCCGCTGGTTCCATAGGCGGTATTGGCGTTGTACATCTTCATCCTTGCTGCTGTGGGAGTACTTACGTCGAGCAGAATTGTACCCTCGGCGGGAGATTGAGGTATGATTCTTACGTAGGGCACTATAAGTCCCTTATTCTGATTGGCTGCAAATTCCAGAAGTACAGATGTTTTTGTAGTGGCAGTACCGACAGCATCGCCGATAATAACCTGTGCACTCATTGTGGATGCACATGCGAAAAGTATTGTTATTAAACTTTTTTTCATTGTTCTGTTTTATATGAATAGAATGATTATGAAATGTGGATAAATAATTAAGGACAGGTAGCTGTATTAAAACAACTCCAGGCAGTTCCGTCGTGCAGTTTAAGACAGTTTGCGTCCGTGTCATACACCATCATTCCTTCCTGTGGTGAGACAATAGCATTGATCTGAGTTGTGGTAAGTCTGTTGACCACAAAACCTTTTGTGTTGGATTCAAGCACGGTATGTGCTGATTTACGGACCATTGGCCAGTTGCTGCTGTCACCTCCGGCTCTGTTAAGCGTTGTAATTCCATGTTTTGTATCAATTCCTGGTGCTGATGTATTGGCAGGGCTGTAACAGGCACATTCCTGAATGATATAATTATTGGTAGAAGGACTGTAGCTGTCGCCGAAAAGGGGAGAAGAATCTGATTTAAAATTATTTGTAGAACCGTTAGTGCCTGCGGGCATTATTTGAAATCTGAAAGTTTCATCCGGTTCTACTACACCATCATTCACAGATGCGATACTAATTGCCACACCGTCTTCATCATTGTTGGGACTTGAATATCCTGGTATAGATCCTCCGTCATAATTTCCCGGCGGAATCGTAATCATGTAACACGGACTTCCCGGGGCATGTGTAATCGTTGGAATACCTTGGGAATTTGCTACTGCAGATAAAGTAATATCATCGTCTGAGATGAAAGATGTACCGTTCTGAGGATTTACCAACTGTACGGCAACAATTGTATTTGATGTGACAGCACCATTAATTCTTAAAAACAATAATCCGTTACTGTTTCCCTCGCACGACGGAAGGGCAATTGAATTTTTTAAATCGATGAGTGGGTGCAGGGTAATCCTGATATCATCCAGCAAATTTCCTAAACCAATATTTCCCCCGTCAACAAGAGCTCTGAAGCCAACTCTGTAAACACCTGCAGTTCCTGTAAAAGGCTGACTTGTTCCCTGATTAAAAGACCAGAAATTTATATTTGATGGAACAGACGTAGTACTGATGGTGCTTATAAGATTTTCATTCTGATCTTCAATTCTCATAGAGGCCTGCTCTGTAGTCTGACTTCTGGCGCGGTGTCTGTAATAAAAGGATATCACATCTCCTGGTGTAAGATACATATTCTGATAAATCATTGAGCTTTCGAATGCATTGAGTTCTACGAAATTGCTTCCCTGTGCAGCATTTACACCATTAAAAGTACTTCCCCAAACTTCAATTGCATGGCAGTTTCCGGAAGGTATCTGTGAACATAATGTATTTTGGGATTGTGTGGTATACCATGGCGCAGTTACCGGAGATCCTGCATCGAAAGTTGATCCGAATCCGAAGTTGGCGTCAAGGTAATTTACATCTCCAGCAGGAACTCCAAATTCAAGTCCAGGATTTATAAAAACTCTGGCCTGGCCAGAAAGATATTGTGCAACTGCAACAAAAAAAACAAAGTAATACTGCCTCGCTCTGATTGATGCGAGTGATTTATATGAAAAAAAATTCATGTTAGAAATTTAGAGTTATGGATGTAAGGGATGATGCAAAGAGAAATACTCTGTGCAATTTTTAAATCTTATTAAAGTGAAAAATGATCAGAAAAGACTTACAGAAGGAGGCGGACGTACAGAATACACCGTGGAGAAACAGAAATCAAATGATCTGCTGTTATAGTACCGATACTTTTGCGAATGCAGATGGTCAAGAGATTTTTTGACCAGTTTCTGCTCCTCAGGCATCTCAAGCTTAAACTGGTCAATGCTGTTCTGCGACGGAACTGTATAATTGGCTGAGAATGGGTCTGACGGAAAAAATCTTTCCTGAACGGGCAGATGATATAAATGAATTATTCTTAATCCCTTTGCAGTTTTCTTAAGATTCGTGAGTTTCTTATGTTCCCTGGTTGGTTTTTCTTTTCCTTTCTTCGCGATTCTGACATCCTGATTCTGATTTTGCTTTCTTTTAAAAGATTGCTGAGCAGTAATCTGCAGATAACGTTTGCCACTTTTACTGATTGAGTAGGAATAATCAGAGTTTTTAACAGTAACGTTTTCTGAAATAATCTGCTTATTGAAACCGGCATCTTCAGAATAGATTCCTGCACCTCTGACAGTCACAATGGTGGGAGATGCTGCCTTATCACTGCTCTGCTGGGAATGAAGAAATGAGAAAGAGATGAATAGAATTGTACAGAAAAAAGCTCTGAGTACCCTTGAAAACTCAGAAAATTTTATATTTTTTGCAGTCGTATTTAAAAAAAATAAAATTTTGCGCAAGTATATCATTTTATGGTGTAATATTAATCAAAAATATCACCAAAAGAAGAATATTTTCATGCTGTTATGTACCACATAGTAAACTTTTTTAATATGCAACAGTATTTATACGGAATTTCAGTAATTGAATTAAGAATTTAATTCATTGAAGAATGATTTTAATGGCTTTTGGTTCGTTTTTTTTAGACTGTAAATTTTTAAGTTCAGGCAAAAATTTGCACTTTCATTTTCAGTAAGAGAAAAAGCCTGTAAGTAGTTATTCTTACAGACTTTTTAGAATGAATTAAATCCTCTTTTACTTTAATTCTTAATCAGTTTAGTACTCCCTGATCTCATTTTTACCAGATAATTTCCATCAGACAAATCTGAAATTGAAACACGGTTTACCCCTTTCTGAAGCTCAATTGACTTTACTAATCTGCCGTCTGGAGCATAAACAAAAGCAATTTCCTTTTCTGATGCATTGATGTAAATGAACTCTGATGCGGGATTCGGATATATTTTATTTTTGCTGATTTCTGCTTCAGCAATGGCCAGGCTGTTGGCAGTCAGTGTAAAACTTTTCACCAAAGTACAGCCTCTTGTTATTTCGCACGTATAATTTCCAATAGAAAGATTACTGATTGAATTTGTATTTGCTCCGGAAATCACAGTTCCGTTTTTCTTCCATACATAGGTAGTTGGTGCACCGCTGATTCCTCCGGATATACTTACTGTTGCAGAACCGTCATTTGATGCAGATGAAGAGGGATTAATTTGACTTTGTGATGCTGCCAATGGCACAACCGTAGATGTAAGATTAACCGTCCATCCAATAATATCCGACGTTTGTGCAATTCCATCCTTTATATAATTTCCGTCTGGATAAGGATTTCCTGTTCTGGTTGTAAATAAAATCAATTCGATATTGGACTGACTGCCCGGAATAGCATAAACCTCCCAAATGTACGTAGAACCACTTTGCAGAGTGAGATCTGAACACTGAAAGTCAGCTACAACAGTTGCTCCAGGATACCATAATTCTGTCTGCAGACTCCCGTTCTGCCAGAAGCCGTTAGCAAGCACAGTATTTCCGGAATCTTTAATTCTGACTCCAACACTGTATCCAGAACCTCTCAGATCGTCAGATGTATTACTTATCGCTGGAAACGTAATATTATTCAGCTTTGCTGTACATGCTGCTTTAAAACTTTGACCTGTTATAAAGGCATAAGTATAATTGAGTGCGCCTGTACCAGATGTTACCGATGTTGTACATTGTGCATTAAAAAAAATCTTTGTTGAAAAGAAAAGTATGAGAAGTAAATATTTTTTCATCATTAATTCATTTTCATTATCATGAGATTACTTCCGGCATCTGCGATGGTATTCTGGGGAGCAACAGCACTGTTTGTTCCGTGAGCAATCACTTTTATCTGGTCGCCCTGGTTTAGTTTTACGTAGCAAATCAGTTCACCTCTTGCCTTAGTGTTCACCGGAGTATAGACATTCAACGGAGTGTATAAACCGTAAATAATTCCGCCGTTTGTGGATCCCCATGCAGCATTGTTGATCTGAAGATTCAGACAGTAAGAAACCGTGTTATTAGTTGGTGAGGCATCTGATCCATGCACACGTGCCTGAATCATGTACACCCCGTTACTTCCTACAGTGTAAACGCCCGTCGTACTGTTGTATACTCCTGACAGAGGAGCGGATACTACATTATTGTAAACAATCGTTGTCGGTGCTGTGGTAACAGCAACGGGCACAGATTCTGACGTGCCGCTTACTTTATCTGCTATCAGTTCCAGGGTTGCTCCTCCTGCCGGCGCCCAGCTTCCGTCACCTCTCAGATAATTAGATGAACCCGGAGTTCCCGTGGCTGATATTTTTGCAGTTGTAACCGACGCATCTGCCAGTTTAGCTGATGTTACTGCAGAGTTACTGATTTTTCCCGTCGTAACAGCACCGTCTGAAACACTTTTTGAACTTAACGCATAAGGCACGCTTAAAAGCTGTTGTGTTCCGCTGATGGAATAAGAGGTTCCCCCGGAAGGATCAATTTCTGTTTTCACAAAGTACAGATCAGAACTCCAGTCAATATTTGCAATAGAGCCACTCACAACAGTGCCATTTCCCAATTGTGCCGTTACAAGACCATTGGCATTTGTAGAAATATTTTGAGTTTCAGCATAGGAAACTGTGCCATTAACAGATGTTTTTATTATTGAAAACTTTAACCCTACAGTCTGGTTAACTGCGAGATTATTACCTGAGTTTCTCACAACGGCCTGATAGCTGAAAAGATTGGGTGCCTGAGCATAGAAAAATGCCGTTGCACACAAGGCTAAAAATGTAAAAATGTTTTTCATTTGAGGGATTTTATTTTTTAATAATGGTATAATTTTTTAAAGGCTTTCCTGCCTGTTGTACAGAAAAAAAATAGGTCGAAGAAGGAAAGTCCGTCATATCAACAATGGTTTCTCTTTCTGAAATTTGACCTGTTTTCAGAAGAGCTCCCGTTGCGCTGTGCAACCGGTAAGTAAGATCTTTTGTGTTTTTAGAATCCGCGGTAAGTGTAAGTTTGTCTGCAACAGGATTTGGAAAAATCTTCATTTCAAGACTGATGGAATTTTCATTGATTCCTAAAGTCGGCGTCAGCTCGTATGAATGTTGTGTGCCTGGTACCAGCGTTCCTGTGGAGGAGCTGAATTCTCTGTAAAATACATTTCCTGTAGAGAAAGAAATGCTTCCGCTCGCTGAATTAAGATTCCCTCCGGATGAATTCTGGGCTGACTGTGCACTAATCAGTAACGAGCAACATCCAAACACAGTACTAAGCAGTAGTTTAGTTTTTATGGGCATGATTAATTGTTTTTAAGAGTTTCATAAATGTCTTTAAATTCTGTTTTTTGTAGAAATTGTTTCTTAAAGTAGATTGCAGGAGACTGCAGAGTAAGGGGTAGATTCAATCGTTTTTTTTGATTGCAAAGTACCTAAAAACCTGAGTGGAAATTCCCATCCTGTAAGGTAGTATTCGCATAAAATAAAAAAACTACCTGTACGGGTAGTTTTGTAAATTATTGATAAATAAATATTTATGATTTTATTTTCCTTTAAATTTAAGAAGCAAATCTTTTCTGCTTTTCAGATCAAGGATATTGTAAATATTTTTAATGTGAAACTTTACTGTGTTTTCTGAGATAAAAAGTTTTTCGGCAATCTCCTTATTGCTCAGACCTTCTGCCATAAGATCGAGAAGTTCCTTTTGTCTTGCACTCAGCAGATCTTCATTTTCCAATTTTACTTTACCTTCAGAAATGGTCCGTTGGGAGTAAGATTCCAATGTCTTTTTCATCTCAAAAAGTTCCTGCTCATATTTATTTTTCTGATATGTGGATTTTTGGTAGAAATAAAAACTGATTCCACCCAACAAAAGAATTATAAAAATTGAAATAAAAAGAGTCCTGAGAAAATTATTTTCGTTTCCTTCATTCTGTTTTTCAAGAAATTTTTCATTGGTGACATGCATTCCTGAAAGCTTGCTTTCTCTGTCGTAGATTAAATTTAAACTGTCCAGAATGGTACTGTAGTAAAAAGTCTCATCTTTACTGTCATTTCTTTTAAAAATGGATCTTATCTCTTCAGTAGCGTAGATTTTATATTTGATGATTTTACACGAATCAGCAATAGTCATACATTTCTTATAAATCTCCTTCACTCTTACAAGGTCATTTAAGGTTGCGTAGAGTTGCATTTGTTTCACAAGAACCGCAGGTTGGTTACAGGGCGAAAATTTAGAGAGTATATTCAGTGCATTTTCATAATCCTTTACAGCTTTGTCATACTTTTTATCAAGATAATGAATGTAGCCATGCTGCATGATGATATAAGCTTTGTCATTTTCATTGACATTGAGATAATTGCTCAGTGCAATTTTTTTAATAAGATTTTCAGATTTTTTGTAGTTCTGGTCGTCAAAATATACAAATGCCAGTTCTGCATTGATGCTCGCTTTAAGGGAATCATCGGCGTTAAGATTTTCGGCTAATTCGCTGGATTTTTCAAGATAGCTGATAGCAGTTCCGTAATCATTAATGCTTCTGAAAGTTGTTGCAAGCAGAAGATTTACTTTTACCTGATCCCGGTAGCTTAAATCTTCTTCAGAAAGTAATTGTAGTAATTTGGTCTGGGATAAATGATGTTTACCATTTCTGTTATTGTCATAGACCTCATTTTCAAGCTTATTGAAGTCGTTGATCTGGGCTGAAAATAAGCCAAAGATAAAATACAGCAGATAAAATATTTTCTTCATAAAATGAACATTCGCAAAAATAATGTTTTTATGTTATTTAATATGCAAAAATCTACTTCAAGATGGAAATAAAAATGGAAACGGTTCAGAAAAATTTGCTGATCACAAATTTATTTGACCTGCTGTAGATTCACGTGTAAATTTGACTATTTATAAACAGCATTCATCATCAAAATGAGCCGTTGAAATCAAACGCTTTTAGCTGAAAAAAACTTTGAGAAAATAAATATTTCTACCCTAAAATCTATAATTTAAACCAAAGGAATGGTAAACCAAAATGTGCTTCCCTGGTTGATTTCGCTTTCTGCACCAATGGTTCCTCCATGTTTTTCGATTATTTCAGAACAGATGTAAAGACCCAGCCCAAGGCCGTTATATTCCTTGCCTGAATGATCCGCACGGAAAAACCGGTCAAATAATTTTGGAAGAACTTCCTTTTCGATTCCGTAGCCAAAGTCGCGTACTGAAACTTTCACAGCGTCACTAAATTTTTCCATCTTAATGTGAATATTTTTAGATGAAGGAGCATATTTTACAGCATTGTTCACAAAATTGATTACCACCTGATCCAGTCTGTGCATGTCTGCAAATACCATCACATCCGGCTCACCTTCCAGAGAAATTTTGTATTCATCCTCAAGTGTGATATGACTGCAGCTTTCCTGAAGCATTTCAAATAAATTAAATTCTTTTTTCTCAATTTTCAGCTGCCCCTCGTTCAGTCTTTTCACATTGAGAAGATCATCCACCAGATCAGACATTTTTTCTACGTTTTTTACTGACTGATTGATGAGTTTCAGATGAATGTCCGAAAATGGACGGTCTTTCATCCTGTCAAGCAGCTGAAGACAGGCTTTAATCACCGTGACAGGTGTTTTGAGTTCATGACTTGCGACACTCAAAAAGTCATCTTTCCGCTGTTCGAATAATTTTTTATCCGTAATATCTGCAGTCATACCGACCATGCGGTCAGCATTACCCTTTTCGTCATAGCGCGGGCGTCCATGAGCCTGAATCCAGTGTACAGATCCGTCACGCCATTTTATTGGGTAATCCGCTTTGTAAACTCCGTTGGTACGAATCGCTTCCTGTACGAGTTCCTTTACACTTTCTCTGTATTCAGGGAAAATAGATTCAAATAAATCTGAGTAAGTGAAGTTTTCCTCCGGCAGAAATCCATAGTTCATTTTAAACTGATCGGTGCTTTTCATAATGCCTGTCGCCAGATTGACTTCGGTAGATCCCAATCTGCCGGCATCTATGGCAATCTGAAGCCGGGTGCTCATTTCTTCTGCATCCAGCCGGGCGTTGACCATTTCTGTAATATCATTTGCGACAATCAGTATCGATTTTTCGCCGGAACTTTCTTCTTTTGTGGGATGATAAACGAAATTCAGGAAACGCTCAGTAAGAGTTCCATCAACCGAAACCATAACTTTTACTTCTTTGCCGTAAAATGCTGATCCGGTATCATACACATTCGTAAGGATGTCAATAAATGGCTGGTTTTCAAGTTCTGGCAAGGCTGAACGCAATGGTAAACCGATAACAGAACGGTCTTTGCCCCAAATGGCGAGGACTCCGTCATTGACCATATCTACCGTAAAATCTTTTCCTTTAAGAGATGCCATCGCTACAGGCGACTGTTCTACCATCGTACGGAAACGCTTTTCACTTTCATTCAGTGAGTCGAGCAGATGGTGCAGATTTTCCTGTGAAACGATCAATTCTTCGTTGGTTACCTGATATTCTTCGTTAATGGCAAGAAGTTCTTCATTCAGCTTCTGTTCGGCGATGGACCGTTCTTCAACCATATTCCAGGCAGCCATACGCTCAGATACTTCTACTGCTGTGTGAAGAATAAATTCTGTTTTACCCTCGCTGTCGAGAAGAGCTTTGTACTCAAAATCGAAATAAAATTCCTGCATCTCGCCGTCAATTTCAAGAAATGCTGAACGGTCTCGTGCAGTATAGGTTTGGCCACTGTTCCAAACTTCTTTTAAAATATCAATAAAAGGCTGACCGCTAAGCTCCGGAATCGCAACAACCATTTCTTTGCCCAGTACCGAACGGTCTTTACCCCACATTTTCAGCATGGCATCATTGGCACTGAGAATCTTAATATTTTCGCCGGTATAAACAGCTGTGGCATTTGGAGAATGAAAAAGGACACTGAGCAATTTCTCAGGTTGGATATGCTGTGGAGAATTCATTGATCAGAAATAATTACAGTTCAAATTTAAATATTTTTTAGAAAAGTCTGAACTATTTTGAGAAGGAAGTATTATAAATAAGACTCATTTATCTTTTGAGAAAAATATCTGATTATTTTTAAATAAATGAAGGCTTAAGAAATTGCTTTATGAAATTTTAAAATTCTAAGAAAATCAAATTCTTAATGCATAATTTGACCAATTCTTGAAAGTAAATTATCAATATCAAATGGTTTTGAAATAAAATCGTCCGGAGCACATGATTTATAGATATTACTGATTTGTGCATGAGCACTCATGATAATAACAGGTGTATCTCTGCTTTCACTATTGTTCTTAATCTGCTCGCACAAATCAATACCTGAGCCGTCTGGCAGCATCACATCAAACAAATAAAGATCAGGTGTTTGGGTCAAATCTCTTCTTCTGAAATCGAGTACATTCGCAAAAGAAAGAACCGAATAGTTCTCGGAACTCAGCAAAATCTCCAGGATTTCCCTTATGGCCTCATCATCTTCGACCAGATATATTTTTCTCATACATCATTTTAAGCAAGAATAGAACCAAAAAACTTTGCTGAGAAAACTTCATAAAACATCACTAGTGAATTTTGGGTTCGATGCTGATATTATATTTTAAAGGTTTGTAAAATCCTGAAATTCTGAAAATCTATAAAAAATTTCTTCGTGATATCGGTACGTGTTTTGGTTAAGACACTAGACGGGATGCCCCGTAAATTTAACACCAAAACAAATAAGAATTTTTAAAATGAAAAAAGCATCACTGAAAACAATCGCAGAAAAAATGAAAGACCTCGATTTCTGCATGATGACCACAACAGATGGAAAACAGGTTGTACATTCAAGACCAATGAGTAACAATGGTAAAGTGGAGTACGATGGAGACTCATGGTTTTTCACATTTGAAGACAGTAATAAGGTCCGTCAAATTGAGAAAGATGACAAAGTAAGTTTGGTTTATCAGACTGATGATATGCTGTTTATCGAATGTTATGGTTCCGCTTCGATTACTACGGACAAGAAAATTTTGGAAGATAAGTGGGTTGATGGTCTTGAACAATGGTTTCCAGAGGGTATAGAAACGCCTGGTATTTGTTTGATTAAGGTAACCTCGAAACGCGTAACATTCTGGCACAAAGAGGAGGAGGGAGAATATGTTTCTTCATAAACTTAACTGAATTTCAAAGAACACTCCGGTAATCATTTTCAAAAGTTGGATGACTGATTTTCAAATTTTGAACTTATACATATTATATTCTGAACAAATCAACAATTTTTAATTCTTGAAAATATCATCTGCAACAGTTACCTGTTGATTTAATCAAAATTATTGTGCTGGTAAGATAAAATTATTTTACACCATAAATATTATAGAAATTAATAAAAGTTCTGTCCGGATCGCAAAACCTGTTTCATTTTGAGGCAGGCTTTTATTTAGAGTTCCGGTTCGATCCCGTTCCTGGGTATAAATGATTATGGGGTGTTCAGACTGCTTTGAGAATCATACGAATTTCTTTTGAACATAACTTTGCAAATGAAAAACAACAGTTTACTATTGTCAGTTTTTTCTTTTTCAGAAAATATCTGAGTCAATTCTGGAATTTGTTTTTGATGCCTGAAAAAATTATAAAGAATAAAAATGGGATAAGAATAATTTTCAACATTCCGTAAATAATGCTGAATCCTGAAGAATTTGAAAATAAAAGAATATTCAGGGGTATGAAAAGTCGGCTTTCTTCTGTTTGCGGATTGTGAAATATTTTAAAATTCTCCTCACTCACATATTCTGTAATGTCTTGTTTCAGTTTTACATTTGATTCTTTAATTTCATTTTCAGAAGACCAAAATACTGAATGTGATCTTCTGTTGATAACATCGACAGCCGTCCTGTGAAATTTTTTACTGTAAATTGTATACTGATAATCTAAATCAACGGTAGATTTCCTGCTTTTTCCACCTTTCCAGACGACGTCGAAATTTGAGATCTGACCTTTCACTTCAATCCAGTCGTGATGTGTCAGTTTAAATTCATAGTATTGAATTATAGGAGAAACAGAATATACAAACATGAGAAATAAATAGACAGAAGCTAAAACAAACAGGAAAGTTTTTCTGAAAATGTGTCTGCGAAAAATCAGATAATAAACACTTGTACTCAGAAGAGTTGCCAGAACGAAAAACGATATGGGGTTGAAGGCGATAAAAACTATTCCCAGCAACGGATAAATAATTTTAAATACAATAAAATCTGATATCTCCTCCTTAGAACGGCTTTGCATTGCTGATCAATTTTTGTATATGGTTATAAATATTTTGGCAGACAAAGGTTTGTTCTGATTTAAGTGCTCAAATCCGTATCATCCCAACTCACTCCGTTTGAAAGCATCCACGTTAAAGCATGTCTCCGTTCATGTATTACTCCGCCGTTTGCAATGGGATCAAAATTTTCAGGAACTGTTTTCCTGCCCATTTGTGCGCTTCTGACAGCATTGTGGATGCAGTAAAACATATCTTCTTTCTTTCTCAGCTTTTCTTCTGGAATTACATCTCTTTTTTTAATCCAGTCTTCTATATTTTCGTCCAATGGGCAGGCGTGGTCATTCAGGATTTCCTGCATCTGCACCCCGGTCATCATTTCTCCTGTAAAGTCGGGTTCTTTATAACCAAAGTACCATGCAAGCGGCCATGCGTTTTCAAATTTCCAGCCAATCAGGTTTCTTGCTTCCTCGTCATTTCTGGGTGATTCCAGAATCAGTTTTTCATCCTCAGCGATGTAATCTTCAAGCTGGTTTCGCTCTGTAAAATTCAGAATTACTTCATCAGGAAGATTTTCCGGCGGTACCATAAGCCAGAGCACAATAGCTTTGATCGCATGAAGCCGTTTCGCGATTTCAATGGCAGGACGGATTTGCGTTTCAAGCTCTGTTGGAAGGGAATTGGTAGGTTTAAAACCTGCATAGAGGCAAATTGACAGATTTTGAATTCTTGTTGCTGTCATCCCCGGTATTTTCCTGTAAGAGTCGATTAGATTTTCAATCTCAAAACTTTTTTCCTCTTTATGATTTTCAGTATTGCCTAATAATTTTTTAAAAAAACTCATAATTTCAATTTTTTCTCAGAGAGTATACATTCAAATATAAAAATTTTATCCCTTTTACGTGATACTATTTCAGTCGCGTGTATTAATTTTAAGTAATTTGCTGACTATATCTCGTTTGGTAGTGATAAATATTTGGGGAAATATTGTTGAATTTTACTATTTTCAGCTGTTTAAACCTGTTATAACGCATTTTATAAGTACTGAAAGTAATTTCGTAAATATTTTTTGATAAATTTTAAAATTAAGGTCTGAATTTTGTATTTTTAGTACAGAAATCAGTATGTATGAAAAAATTATTCAGTTCAAAATCTTTAATTTATTTTTTAATTTTCAGTATCGTTTTATATTCATGTAAAGAAGAAAAACCCGACGTTTCAGATCCTAAAGACCAGAAAACTATTTCTAAAGAGATAGCAGAAGTTGCTAAAGATCCGGATTCTGTAGTAGTAAAACCTGTAAAGGAGTCGGTGTCGCCGATGATTCAGGAAAATGGTTTTTACAGTGGAATTATCTTTCCAAAAGACAAAAAACTCAGAGACTCACTTTACGCTGATTTTGAAAAGAAATACAGCGCGAAAGACAGATATACCATTTTAGCCCTGAACAGATTGGACTCAAAATTCAAAAGAAGTGCAGATACTCTGGTCATTCCTGCAACTATTGATTCTACTCTGATGGCCTATTCTCCATTTCCGCTGCAGCTTGATGTGCTGTCCAACGTGAAAAAGTTTGTTATATTTTCGTATCCAATTCAGGCTTACGGTGTCTATTCAAACGGAAATCTTGTGAAATGGGGACCAACAAGTATGGGAAAAAAAGCTGCTCAGACAACGAGAGGATTAACCTTTGCCAACTGGAAGAAAAAGCTCGCCATTTCTACGGTAGACAGCGAGTGGAAGCTTCCGTATAATTTCAATATTCATAATTCCGGCGGTATCGGATGGCATCAGTATGAGCTTCCGGGCTATCCAGCATCTCACTCATGTTTAAGATTGCTGATGAAAGATGCTCAGTGGCTGTATTCGTACGCTGATACATGGATTTTAAATCCTGGAGGAGCTACTACAAAAGCTAAAGGAACACCTGTAATGGTTTATGGCGATTATAAATGGGGCGGACAAAAACCGTGGAGAAAACTTTTATCTGATCCCAACGGAAACAATATTTCAGTTCAACAGATGGAAGCTTTGCTGAGTCCTCATGTTGAAAAAATGGTGAAAGAACAGACCAACAGAGAAAAAGTTGCAGATTCAATATCTCAGTCAAAAGCCCTTGAAGCTCAGAAAATTCAGGAATCAGGAGAGATTGGGAGCTGATCTTTGTCTTCAAAAGGAAGTGTTGATTCTTCGGCGAATTTTCTGAGTTTCAGCATTTCTTCCTTTCCTTTAAACTGCCCAAATCTCGCCGCCGCATAGGTTAGACCAATGAAAAATAACATAACAAAAGATAAAGTGAGTGCCCACGGGTACTCATTTGTTTTTATCTGCTGCTCTACATAATACATCGTAAAAAATGTCATCCAGAAAATTGAAAACAGGAAGTACAGAAACATAAAAAAAGTCCAGACCGCTGAGCTTGGTCCGAATACGCCTCTCACTACAGTGTTATCGTCTTCAGCTTCAATACGGAGTGCAAGTTGGGGTTTCCAGTAGTTGTCGTCTTCAGTTTTTACGCAGATGGTAGCTACTTCTTTGTTTACGTTTCCCTCAAATTCTTGCGCATGGGAAGCCAGATATTCTTTAAGATTAACTGCATAATCCTCTTTGGAAAGAAGGGTGAACATCTTAAATCTGGGTCTGTTTCTTATTCTGTCTAAAGTAGTTTCTTCTGTATTCATATTATTCCTGATAAGGTATTGGATCTTCTAAAATAAATTTAATTTTCATCGGTTTAAACTTTCTTTCAATTTCCATTTCAATTGTTTTGCCGTCTTCAGATTTCATAAGATCCACAATTTTCTGCATCGTCATGTCGGAAGTTTTCTTACCGTTTATTTTTATTAAAAGATCATCTTTCTGAAGGCCGGCAAGAGCTCCGGGAGAATCTTTTCTTACTCCTGCGATTGAAAAAATCGGTTTTAAAACAAATTTATACTGTAAAGCGTTGTTGATGACTTCGGTACCCTGAAGATTAGTGTTTTTCTTAGTTTCAATGTGCATCAAATCCTGTTCCCATTGCATTCCGTCCTGTTTAAAATCGATGCCGCTCATGTTGAAATGGAAAGGATCGTCAAAATTCCGGTTTTTCTTCAGATACAGTTTTTCATTTTTATAATCGAATGCCACCGTAAACCTGCGGAGTATTTCACTTCCAATTGATCCCTTTCTGTCTTTAACCAAATTTAAATTCTGAATTGAATACTCGTCAGGCATTGCAATCAGAGGCTTTTCAAATTTAAATTTACCCAAATATAAATTGTGAATACGGCTTCGCTTTCCAAAAATATCTCCGTTGAAACCCCGTCCAAGATAATCTTCAATATTCGGACGGTTATAAACGAAATCTTTGATCAGTTTGGGAAAAAGCCAGATGGCATCCGTATTTCCAAGATCTAAAAGGAGTTTTGAATCTTTAGGATCATTGGTCATTTCCACATTTGCTATAATATAGGGTTTGTATTTTTCAATGGTAATCGGAAACTCCTCAAATTTTCTGACTTTCGACTGAAAGCTTTTATAGTCTGGAAAAAGCGTCATTTTTTTAGATTCATAATCAATAATTACCTGAAGGTTTTTAAAAAACTGATATCCTATAATGCCGTTTACGGGAATTCCGATGTGGGAAGAAATATTAAATTCAGGATCTGAAATAATATAGAACGCAAAGTCCTTGTTGGTTAAATTTTTACCAATTTTAGCAACATTTCCTTCTGACTTGAAACCATCAATACTTCCGCTGGTTCCCAGACCTGTGAATGTTGTCTTTTCGAGGTTGCTCAGTTGGATATCTTTGTTTTCAAGACTGAAAATTGTAGTTTCATTGACACCTGAATCCAAAAAAAAGGTCAGTTCAACGCCATTTACTTCAATCGGAATAAAAATCAGATTGTTAATCAGCCGAAAAGGAATCACCACTTTTTTGGGCTCACTCATCTCAAAAGCATTTTGAGCATTATAAAAAATGCCCATCAGTAACAAGAGTAAAATCCAGATCGGTTTCATCAAATGAATTTAGTAAATAAATCATTCAATGTCATAAAAAAACATCTTCAGGATATGAAAATGTTTTTAAGTAAATGTATTGTGTTGGATGTGAGTTATTTAGCGTAAAAATCCATCAGATCAATGTAGTTTTTCTGGTTTACACCGTGACCGTTCATATATTCTCTGAAAGAAAAATAACAGCTCAGATCATACAGCATATCTGCCGCCTTTCGTCCCCATTCCAGAGGAATTATGGCATCGTCGGTACCGTGAGAAATAAAAAATCTCAGGTTTTCGAGTTTCTTTTTTTCTTTTACAATATCTGTGAGCAGCTTTTCTTCAGGATAAGTGCTCATTAAAGCGACTTTATTGAATAACTCCGGATGTCTGAGTGCCAGCGCATAGGCAAGGATTCCACCCTGACTGAAACCGCAGAGATGTGTTTTGCTGTCTGTTAAACCATAATGATTTATGATTGCCATTATATTTTGAATCAGCACTTTCACCATTTCATTGGCCTGATCAATATCAATAAAGTTTTCAGGATTATTAAAATTGATGTCAAACCACGAAAATCCTTCATATTCTGTGCTTCCCGGAGCTCTGAAACTTATTAAAATCCAGTCTTTCGGAAGATCTTCTCTGAAGCTGAAAAGATCCTGCTCATTGCTGCCGTATCCGTGCAACATAAAAAGGATAGGGGTAGACGAAGTTATCTGCTCAGGTTCTCTTACAATGTAATCTAAATTCATAAAGCAAATATAATCAAATATTCATTTTTAAATGATTTTCGCTGAGAGGGAGTTCGTATTTTGATGTACTTTAATTTTGATGAATTGACATAATTTGAATGGCAATATTGGAAAATTTTCATAAAAGTTATTTTTATATTGATAAAAATCCTATATTTGAATCATAAAAAATTTATCTGGAGAAATGAAGCATTTTTACACATCAAAAAGTTTACTTAAATTTTCTTTTTTATTCTTATTTGTTTTATCTGTATTTTCTTTAACAACATCTTGTAAAAATGATGATGATGACGAGGAATTTACTGATCACCTGGTACAGTTTCAGGTAAGAGGAGTAAAAGGAGGTGCACCTGCGGGAACAGAAAAAGTAGTTATTAAAACCATAGTTACTCAGGTTGGAACTGTTCAGGATACAAAATTTGATCCGGTACAGCCAGGAGTTTTGAACTGGGCCAGTGAAGAGTTTTTTGTAAATTCAAGCCAGGCGCAGCTTAATCTTGATGCCAACGCAATTTTACCAAACGGTGATTCAGAGCTGATCGTTACGATTATGGTAGACGGTGAAGTGGCTGTAACGAAAAAAGTAGTAGGATCTGGAACTCAAAGTGTTTCTGTAGATTTCAGCTTTTTGGAATTGTAATTTGAAAGTTTAAAAACTTTAAATCATAAAAAAACCGCCTGTTGGCGGTTTTTTCGTTTTCATTTATATTGCTTTTACAATAAAGTAATTTTTCTTTCCTTTTTGCAGAAGGAGAAATTTACCGTCGATCAGATCATTTTCTGATGCGGAATACTGGTCATCAACTTTCTGTTTGTTTACTGAGATTGAATTTCCTTTCAACTCTCTCGCTGCTTCACTTTTAGATTTAAGAAATCCTGATTTTTCTGTTAGGAGTTCAATAATATTAATTCCTAAAACATCTGTTTTTGGAACATCTTTCTGAGGAACACCATCAAAGATTTCCAGGAAAATTTCCTCATCTAAACTTATCAAATCTTCAGCGGTAGATCTTCCGAATAGAATTTCGGAAGCTTTCACAGCTTTTTCAAATTCTTCTCTCCCATGGACCCAGACTGTAACTTCCTCTGCCAGTTTTTTCTGTAGCTTTCTTTCGTGTGGAGCTGTTTTGTGCTCTTCAATTAAAGCTTCAATTTCTTCTTTTGGTAGGAAAGTATAGAATTTAATGAACCTTTCAGCATCGGTATCGGTAGCATTTAACCAAAACTGGTAGAATTTGTAAGGCGAAGTTTTCTTCTTATCCAGCCAGTAATTTTCGCCACTTTCAGATTTTCCAAACTTGGAACCGTCTGCTTTTGTTATCAATGGAACTGTTAAAGCGAATGCTGTTCCTTGTGCTTTTCTACGAATTAATTCTGTACCTGTAGTAATATTTCCCCATTGGTCAGAACCGCCCATCTGAAGTTTCACGTTATTATTCTGGTACAAATGCAGGAAGTCGTAACCCTGAATGAGTTGGTATGTAAATTCTGTAAAACTCATTCCGTCTGCACCAGCTTCACCGGAAAATCTTTTCTTCACGGAATCTTTCGCCATCATGTAATTCACAGTGATATTTTTCCCCACATTTTTCGCGAAATCCAGGAAAGAAATATTTTTCATCCAGTCATAATTGTTGACCAATTCGGCTTTGTTCGCTTCATTCCCTTCAAAATTTAAGAATCTTGAAAGCTGATTCTTCAGACAGTCAACATAGTGGAGAAGGGTTTCTTCATCCAGAAGATTTCTTTCGGCAGATTTTCCTGACGGATCACCGATCATTCCTGTAGCGCCTCCTACCAAAGCAATTGGCTTGTGGCCATGCTGCTGGAAGTGAGCCAAAATTTTAATCTGAATCAAACTTCCGATATGCAAAGAATCTGCGGTAGGATCAAAACCGATATAGGCAGTCGTCATTTCCTTATCAAGTTGCTCGTCCGTTCCCGGCATCATGTCTGCAAAAAGACCACGCCATTTCAGTTCTTCAATAAAAGAGTTCATTATTTTTCAGTTTAAAATTAAGTCGCAAAGATAAGAAATTTGAGTGAGTTGATTGGTGCGGGTTTTGGGGTTCGGGTTTCGGGTTTCGAGATTTAGGTTTCGGGATTCGGGTTTTGCGATTCGTGGTTTAGGATCAGGAGTTAGTATTTTGAGATTTTTGTTTGGAATTGTTTTTCGATATAGAAGGATTTGACCAGGCGATTTCAAATATCAGCAGTGAGTAAAGACTTTTGACAGAATTAAATCTCTATTTCTCTATTTAAAATCCGTAACCTCCATCTAATACCTCGCATCCCGTATCCCGCATCTCACATCCCGTATCCCGAAACCCGTATCTCGCACCCGTTTGTTTTTTAATCAAAATCAATTATATTTGTTAGTAATGAACGACGAACAATTATTTCTGCTCATTTCCAAAGCCAATGATAAGGATCAGAAGGCTCAGACAAGGCTCATCAACATTTTCTGGGTTGATGTTTTTTCTTTTGTGATGAAAAAAGTGAGGGATGAAAACGATGCCGATGAAATTACAGTCAATGTCTTCTCTAAGGTTTTGTCTAAACTGGATATGTATGATCCTCATTTTCAGTTTAAAACATGGATTTTGACAATTGCTCAAAATACCATCATCGATTTCTGGCGCAAAAAATCCCGCGAAAATCAGGATCCTACGGAGAATCTGGATGAGGTAAAAAATCAGTTTGCAAAATCTCCGGAAGAACTGATGATTTCTGATGAAGAACAGAAAAAAATTATAAAAACCATAGAATCTCTCGACAAAAATTATCAGGATATTTTAAGACTCAGATTTTTTGAAGAGAAAAGCATCAAAGAAATTGCTGAAGAGCTTGGAATTTCGGTTGCCAATACCAAAGTACGTGTAATGCGGGCTAAAAAAGTTTTGGCGGAGTTGCTTAAAAATAATGATTTCGAAGAGTAATTTATTTTTTAAAAAATGAATTTAGCACATAAAAAATCTGAAATTTCAGAACTAGGTTTTACTGTGATTGAAAAGGTTTTTTCAGATTCCGAAATTGAAAAAATCAGTCAGGTGATCCAAGACATCGACACTTCAAAAGAAACGTTCAGAAAGTCGGAAGATCTTTTTGCCATACGTCAGTTTTTGAAGGAAATTCCTGAGGTGAAAGATTTGATTTTTAATGAAAATTTAAAAACGATCATCAAAGAAATTTTTAGCGAAAATTATTTTGCCGTTAAAAGCATTTACTTCGATAAACCTGAAAAATCAAACTGGTATGTTGCCTATCATCAAGATTTAACCATCTCTGTTGATAAAAAGGTCGAACTGGAAAACTTTGGACCGTGGACAACGAAACAGAATCAGTTTGCGGTACAGCCACCGTTAGATATTCTTGAAAATATTTTCACCATAAGAATTCATTTAGACGACACTGACGAAAATAATGGCGCATTAAAAGTCGTTCCAAAATCCCACGCAAAAGGAATTAACAGGCCCGAAACCGTCGACTGGAATGTGGAAACTGAAAATATCTGCAGCGTTGAAAAAGGTGGTGTGATGATTATGAAACCTCTGCTTCTTCACGGTTCTAACCGTACGACGAATGGAAAGAAGAGGAGAGTGATTCATATTGAGTTTTCTGATAGGGAATTGCCGGAGGAGTTGAATTGGTCGGAGAGGATGATTTGATAGTGCATAAAAATGATAAAAAGAAACTGGCTTTTAATTCCAATGCTGATTCTTGGATTTTATTATAATCTTTGGAGAATTCAAAACGCAGATACTGAAATGGTGTTTCAGGAGTTTTTTTATGCATTTCTGCTTTTATTATTTTTAATTTTTTTCGGTTTTGCTGTAAAGAAAGATTTTAAAAAATATCGTATTTCAAAATCATTGAAGAGTTTTATACCTTCCACAATCGGATTTTTGATCTTAATTTCTTTTGCAGTGAATGCTTTTGTTCTAAGTTTGAGAGATCATTCCCGCGTTATAATGCATGCCGGATATGATGGAGATTTTAATGGTGCATGGTTTGAATTCAGGGAAGACGGAACTTATAAATTTGTTGACCATGCCGGAATCGGAGCGGATATTACACGAGGGAATTATGAAATCAAAGACTCAATTATAACTATTGACAGATGCAAAATTGGAAATGTAATTGTTTCGAATAAACTGGCTGTAAGAAAAGATTCAACTAATACTAAAGTGCTTGTACAGATTGATAACAGACATTCAGTGTTAGATGATTTAATAAAGTTTTCTGTCACGAACTTTAATTGTGATCCATAATTGGTTCATGTAGTATTGATTGTTACTTTGTATCTATGATGTATAATATATAATATATTAGAAACCAGTATAACACATAAAGATTATTCTTTCTTTAAATATTCAATAAACTTAGATGGCGTTAATCCTGTTTGCTGTTTAAAAATGTTCACAAAATAACTGTAAGAACTAAAACCGCACTCTTCGGCAAGATAGGCGATTTTAAAATTCAGATATTCAGGATTGGTTCTGAGTTTTTGCGTGATGTAGTTGATTCTTAATTCGTTGATGTAGCCATTAAAATTAGTATTTTTATGGGTTTTGATAATTTTTGAAAGGTAATTTACATTTGTATTAAACGCTGAAGCGATAGAGCTTAGACTGATTTCCTGAGAAAGATATTGTTCCTTTTTTTCAAAATTATTAAGTTTTTTAAGGAGTTCATTTTCTTTCTCGTCGGAAATATTAGAAACCGTAGTTAATTCTTTTTCACTATTTCTGATTTCTAATTTTTCATGAAGCTGCTTTTCATATTTTTCAATCAATCCAATTTCTGTGATTCTTTTAAGTTCTTTTATTTTTTTATAGCGAATCATCAGTTTTATACTGAAAAATATGATGATTATGATGAGAATTGCAAAACCTGAAATAATAAGGTAAACTTTAGCATCCTGTTCTTTTTGTTTATCGACTAAAATTTGATTTGAAACACTATCTGTTAATTTTTTTTTATTTACCTGATTACTATTAAACTGTTCTAATGCCTTCGTATTATAAATCATAAAATTTTTGGTATCACCCAGTTCTTCATACATAAACGACATATCTTCGTAAATAATCAACAATTTATTTGGATTTTTCAGTTTGATTACAAGAGGTAAAACTTTTTTATAATAATAGATTGCGCTATCATTTTTGTTGGCAGAATAATAGGTTCGTGCCATTCCAAATAAGGCATTTGCTTCTGTGACCGGAGTGTTAATTTTCTTGGAAATAGCAAGAGCATGCCTAGAATAGTATATTGCGGAATCACTTTTTTCAAGGTCTGAATAAGAGGATGCAAGATTAGTATATTGAGTTACAAGCTCATTTTGTCTTATTTTTTCATTACTTATTTTTAAACAGTACTGTAGAGCTATTTTATCATAAACCAATTGCTTTGGCAGATTATTTTTAATCTCTTCAAATATTGATTTACATCTATAAATATTACCTACTGCCACATAATAATCATCACCCTCCAGGTTTTTACTTACAGATAATGCCTTCTCAAGAGTTTCTTCTGTCTTATTGTAAAAATTAGAGTTAGCATAAATATTTGCTAATTTCATTAATGCTCTAACTTCATACAGGTGGTTTTTTTCTTTTTGTGATAAGTCGAGAAGTTTATTAGAAAGTTCTAAAGCTTTTTTCTCATTACCTATGTAATTATAATCTGAGATCAGGTAAAATAAAGATCTCATTTTGCCTTTACCGTAATTGATTTTCTCAGATTGATTATAAATTTTTGAAATGATAAATATAGATTTATTTTTATCAGTTAATTTAGAAGCTTTAGTGATCAAACTGTCAATTGTATCGGGAGCGTACAGTTGTGCGTTCGTTTTTAGAAAAAATGCTACAAGCACGAAGAAGTAGAATTTTATTTTCAAATTTATATTTTTAAAATTATTTTTGTTTTGATTCTTCTTTCTTTAGATAATCAATAAACTTTGAAGGCGTCAACCCTGTTTGCTGCTTAAAAATATTCACGAAATAACTGTAAGAATTATATCCGCATTCTTCCGCCAAATATGATATTTTATAAGTATGATATTCCGGATTATTTTTCAGTTTATTGATTATGTAATTGATTCTTAATTTGTTGATGTATCCGTTGAAGTTATTATCCTTATGTTTTTTAATTACTTTTGACAGATAATTGACATTCGTATTGAAGCTGGCAGATAAAGATGCTAAATTAATTTCCGCAGATAAATATTGCTCTTTTCTCTCAAAGCTTTTAAGTTTTGATACCAGTACATTTTCCTTTTCATCGGAAATGTTTGAATTAATCAGATTCTGCTCTGCTACGGTTTCAGTAAAGATTTGCTGATTTTCAGGATTAGATTTATTCTCCAGATCGGCAATGATTGTAATAAACTTTTTGTAATCTCTTTTATTTTTATAAAACTGATAAAGCGTATATGAAGATACAATTAGTAAGAGGAATAGCAAAGAACCGATCATCCAGTATTTTGTACGATTTGATTTTGCGAACTCTTTTGTATTATCAGTATCAATCAGTTTTAGCGTTTGATTGAGCTCATTACGCTTAGTAACATCCATGCTGTCTTTGAGCTGGAAAAAAATCCTGTCATACTTGATACTATTTTCCCTGTCACCAATTTTTAGATATGCAGCACGTATATANATCGCTCATTTCTACAGCCATTTTAAAATCTCTGTAGCTCTCAGCAATTTCAAAACCTTTAATATATTGATCTATAGCCGCTTGGGGTTGATTTGTTGCTTCATAATATTCTCCAAAATTCCGGTAAACAAAAATCAGATGCATTCTGTCTTTATCAATATTGGCGTGATATTCAGCTTTTTTAAGATAGTAAAGCGCAGAGTCATATTTTTTTACATACAGATAATCATAAGCAATGTTATTATAAGCTCCGGAAACACTGGCAATTCCGGGATAAGGCTTTTTTAATTTCAGCAATTCTGAAAGAAATTTTCTGTGATAATCTAATATCGTATCATCAGAGTCAGTTAAATCAGCCTTGTCACGCCACAGCAATCCTTTTATAATGTGATAATCATCAGTATTCTTATCCATCTGAGTTGCCATTGCAAAAGCTCTGCTGTTTTCAGTTAAAGACTTTTCATCAAGCCCCAACTCATAATAGCTCAACGCTTTTCTTCGTACGGCATGGATTTTTGAAAAATACTTATCACTTCCTCCACGATCTATCACCTTGTTGCAATATTGCACAGATTCTGAGTATTTTCCTAATCTGAAAAAGGACAAACCTATATGATATAAAGCGAATTTGATTTTATCCTCATCATTTGCTTCGTTCGCTTTTTTCAGAAGTTCAAAACTTACCTTAGCTTTTTCCGCAGGTCTTATTTCTAATGACTGCGTTTTTTTAAATAAAAAGTCAATATCATTTGTTACTTTCTGAGCATTAACAGAGATCAGAGAAAAAATAAATAAGAGACTTGAAAAACATTTACGTTGAAAGATCTTTCTCTTTTGTGTATTTGAGAAAGTTTTGGAAAGAATAAAACAGATTGAAAATATTGGTCCGTTCATTTTTATCAGAATCTTTTTCAAAAATCAAATCAGAAAATAGTAAATTTTTTAACCGAAAAAATTAGTGTTTGATTTCAATTTGAAGAGAAAAATATCCTTTTACAAATATATCTTTTTTTATTTACTATGATCTTCTTGTCTGATCAGTTTTACTTTTTAAAGTTATTCTATAAATATAATTAACGAATCATTTATGACTGATTGCTCATCATCTAAAGCGTCGTTATTATATCAATTCAAAAATCTCAGGTCGCCAACTATCTGTTTTTAAAACATTAGAAAACACGATAAAGGGCATATTTGAGAATAAATTTCCAAACAGCTTTCATGAAAAATAATCATTTACACTTAAGCGTGATTTTTATTTTAATTATTTAAAAATCAGTGTTTTGTAAAATTATTTATATATGAGAAATTCGGAATTTTAGACATGTAGTATGGTTTAGGATGGGTAAGAAGAGCGTTAATTTGTGAAATCAAAAATATTGCAAAAACTTAATGATGAATGTACAGATTGGTTTTGATAATATGATTGAAAGAATTTTTTCCTAAAAGGACAAAACTACATATACAAGGTTACAGCCTTCTTCAATTAAAAATATGAAGGTTATTATTTAAAAAAAATATTATCAAATAGTCCAAAATCATAATGCAGATAAATGTTAAAGACATCCACATTGGTAATATCATTAAAGAGATAACAGAGGAAAGAGAAATTACCATACAGAGAATATGCAATTTTTTTAAAATTGACGAACGTGAGGTTTTTAAAATGTTCGGACAGAAAAGTTTGGAGTCTGATCTTATTTTAAAATGGAGCAAGCTTGCTGAATATGATTTTTTCAGACCTTATGTTACGCACCTTATGCTTTTTGCGGGCATAAGTCAAAATAAAAATAATCAGCATCTGAAAAAGAGCGGGGATTTACAGTTTAGAAAAAACATTTACACAAAGGAGATTAAAGAATTTATTATGGAATTGGTTAATACCAAACAAAAAACTTTATCAGAAATCAATGAAGAATACAATATTCCAAAAACTACAATTTACAGATGGATAAGAAAGCAGGATATATTGTAACTCTAACTTAATAAATTACCAAAAAAGATGAAGCCAAACTATACAAGAATATATTTAGATCTTATAAAATATAGGCAGAAAGAGAATCTTGTTTCAGATTCCGTACTTAAGAAGATATATAATATAAAAATGGCTAACGATATATTTGAGATTGAAAGAGCATTGTTCGGCAATAATAATTTCGCTGACAATCAGAAACTTAAATCTTACGATGAAACAACTGTTAAAATTGTGTTGAATCATCAACGAAAAAACAAACTGAGCAATTTAGAATTAAGCAATAAATATAAGATCAGCAGAAATACAATTGCTAAATGGAAGAAGATCTATATCGCATGAAATTATAAAATCCTAACAAACAAAACTTAATAAAAAATGACGAAAAAATTATTTACTACCGCAGTTCTTTTACTTTCTGTTTCGGCTTTTAAAGCACAAGTTGGTATTAATACTGAGACACCAAAATCCTCATTAGATGTACGGGGTAAAACCGATTCAGGAGGCTTATCCATCACAACGGATATTACCGGCTTACAAGCGCCTCGCCTTACCCGTGCAGAGCTGACCGCTAAAGGCAACGCTTTATACGGAGTTGATCAGAAAGGGGCTTTGGTTTACATTACCGATATTTCTGGAGGAGATACACTTAGCCAGAGAATAAAAATCACGGCAAATGGGTATTATTATTTTGACGGCACTCTTTGGCAGTCAGTTTCCAGTGGTGCTGCAACCGGAATCAATTACTTCTATGCACCATCAATGGTTTTACCTACAGTAAATGCCAACCTGCCTTCTTACGCTTCATTTAGTGGCGGAACTTTCACCATAAACCTTTATTCTGCTTACAGCAATGAGTACGGATTGACAGACAGCGGTACAGTAGCTACGAGATCTTCAATTAAGAGTGCAACCTCAACTACATTACCTGTTCTCGGAGCTTCTGCTCTAGAATATTTTGTAATCTATTTTGACAATACGGTATTTGATCCAAATACGATTACTCTGAGCGATACCGGTATTTTAACCTATCAGATTTTGCCTTCAGCTGTCGTTACTGAGAAAACCTTTATGAATATTGTATTTAAAATTAAATAAAAACAATGTTTTGAAAGTGGTCATTTTTTTATATATGGAAAATTACAACTAAAAAAAATTTTATCGGTCTATAAGATGCATTCCACTTTCTGAGCTTGAAATAAACAAAACTTAATACAATACACTATGAAAATAAAAATACTTTTGAGAGCTAAAGTATTATCATTCTTTTTGATGATGATATTTTTAGCGATATTAACAAATCAGGCCAAAGCTCAAAATGGTTATATTTATCTACACCATCAGGCTGCGAATGAAGAGGGTAGCCCTAATTTTACTTTTAATGTAATAGGTGGCAGTTTAAATCAAAATTACACCTTGAATGACCAGACCGACTTTCTGAGCAGTGAGGATCTGGGTGCATCTCAAAGCGGTCGTCTTTGGGCTTTGGCTCGTCCTTTTACAGATCTGACATTTAATAATTTCAAAATATATTACAGAGATACAAACAGTGCAACTTGGGTTGCAATTATAACACCAACAGGGTCACCAAGAGCTATTGATGGTGGTAGCGGAGGTACTGCAATCTATTCGTCCAACACAGCCACTGGAGCAGGACGCGTCTTTTCTATTGCCGCAGATGGTTCAACAACGGATATTTCAGGTAATTTACCTGCGGGTATTGTTTATGATGTATCGGATAACTGGCTTCCATTAGGCTCTGGTGGAAGACAGTATGCCTCTGTACAAGGGCAAAACATCTATCAGCGTACAACTTCTGCATTACCTGCAGTATGGACTGTGGTTGCAAACACACCTTCTCACCGCGTAGATGCTGTTCCGAAAACAAATAACTTATATTATGTTGTAGGAAATAGTACAACTGCAGGGTCTACGGTATTTTATCGGGATGTTACATCTGCTGCTTCAATCAATTTAGGAGCAGGATCTAACACAGATGATATTGCTATCACTGAAGATGGAACTGTGATTGCCGGATATAAAAAAATGGAGGGTACACCATCAGCGCCAATTTGGAACGGTCCGGATGATGTTCAGGGAATGTATGGTTTCAATGTGACCGGTGGACCGAATAATCAGTTTTGGAGCAGTGTAGGTGTTACCAATGTGAATAACGGTAATACTTCTGTAAGACCCAATAGAATTATGACCAGAACTGCTACTAAGAACTGGATAGATGATGAAAGAATCCGAGCGACAGGGACATATAATGATAACTCAGTGTTATTGGCTTTAGCACCGGGAACTTATACCATTACAGAAGCTACTGAACCGTCAGGTTGGAGATTGCAAAGCATTACAACAGATCCTGTTGCTGCAAGTGATGTTGCAGCAAAGACGGCAACTGTTACTGTAACTGCCAACGCTACAACAAATGTTGTATTCAGTAATGTGAACGATGTAGCTTTTGCAATGCCTGCAGATTGTACAGCAGGCTTTACAGAAAACTTCGGAACGACAGAAGCAAACTACGCTTCGCCAACAATTTCAAGTGGATATCATAATGGTGCTCCTATTTTGAATGGAACACCCAATTCCGCAATGGGCTACGGCTACTATGGCTTGATCAAAAATTCAAATCTGATCACCGGAGATTTAGCCTCTGGTAACGGAGTAGAGTATACTACTGGATTTACAGATCATACTTCGGGTTCCGGTAGAATGCTGGGAGTGAATGCGACTGGACAGCCAAGACTAGTTTATCAAAAAAGATTAACGGGCTTAACTGTTGGTGTCGCTTATAACTATTCTGCATGGGTAAGAAGTGCAGATATCAATGCTGGTACTTTACCAAACGTTGGATTGCAAGTTTTACACCCTATAACTGGTGCAGTTATATTTTCTACCCAGTCGGGTACTATTGCCAATGCAAATCCACCAGCTGCATGGAAACAGGTTGTCTTAAATTTTACAGCAACTACAACGAGTGTTGATATTGCGGTAGCTAGTTTAACAGCAGGTGCATGGGGAAATGACTTTGCAGTAGATGATATCAGTCTTGTTCCAGTGAAACCCACTGCTCCCATTATAGGATCAGTTACACAGCCAACTTGTTCTGTACCTACTGGAAGCATCGAACTAAGCGGT
The DNA here is from genome assembly GCF_001424105.1 of Chryseobacterium sp. Leaf394. Classification (GTDB taxonomy): domain Bacteria; phylum Bacteroidota; class Bacteroidia; order Flavobacteriales; family Weeksellaceae; genus Chryseobacterium. Next base: position 734,650 of record NZ_LMQH01000011.1, read on the forward strand.
CTTCCTGCAGGAACATGGACGTTAACTGATACCGTAGGAGGAGCCACAATAACTGGAACCGGAACAACGGCTACATTTGCCAATCTTGCTCCTGGCACACATGCATTCACAGTTCAGCTTTCATCAACATGTGTATCTCCAGCAACAAGCTTTACGGTATTGAATAGTGCCACTCCACCAGCCGCAGTTATTCTGGCAACAGGACCAACAACTGTTTGCCCGGGAGCAAGTGTAGTGTTAACTGCATCACCTGCTACGACGTATCAATGGTACAATACTTCTGGAGCAATTGCCGGAGCTACAAACCAACAGTATGTAGCGACATCAACAGGAACTTACTATGTATTGCAAACAGAAAATGGCTGTACTTCTGCCAATTCAAACTCAATTTCTGTAACCGTTCAGGATACAGTAGCACCAGTTTTTGTAGCTTCTGCCGGAACACAAGTAGTAAGTGACTTAATCGATTTCGATACAGCATCTACAACAGCAGCAACTTCGCCTGCTAATTTTCCACAGTCTTACGGTTCTGGTGCTGCAATGGTGACGATAAATCAATCAACTGCTGGTACTATCAGTAATACTTCAACAGTGGGTTTTTCTGCTGGAACACCCGTTCCTAATGCTAGTCCCGGAAAAGCTCTGGAAATGCAGGCTAATCCTAATGTGAGCAGAACCAATACATTAACTTTCCCACAAAAAATCCAAAATCTTAAATTTGCAATGTCTGATCTTGATGGCGGTGTTCAGATTGCTTTCCAGGCTTATAATAACGGTGTCCTGCAAAATGTAACATTAACACCATTAGCTACTACGGGAGCGCAGGTTTCGGTTTCAAACAGTGGTACTGCTAATGCTTCACTTATCGGCCCCGGCGGCGCTTATGGAGCTAGTGGAAGGCAGGCTGCAGTAAATGTCGATATCCCAGGACCAATCGATTCGATAGTTCTTGTTTACACGATACCTTCCACTCCGAATTCAAACACCAATAATAATCTTATTACGGATATGAGTTTTGAGCATATTTCAAATACTCAGGTTGTTGCCACCTTACCGGTAAATACTACAGTAAATTGCAACGCAATCCCGGCTGCACCAACGCTTTTAGCCGCAGACAACTGTGGAACTGCAACGGTAGTACCAACGGAAACCATTGCAGCCAATACACCGGCAGCAGGACAATCTACAATTACCAGAAGCTGGACGGCAACAGACGGATCAGGAAACACAACGGTTCATACACAGGAAATTGTGGTTAATGGTTATAGTGCACAGCCAACAGCTGCATCAAACCAAAGTATTTGTGCTACCAACTTCACAACTTTAGAAAGTATTGTAATCACAGGAACTGACATCAAATGGTATGCAGATGCTGGTACATCCAGTGTTTTGCCATCTACAACTGTACTCACGAATGGGACAACTTATTATGCCACTCAAACAGTTGCGGGAGGTTGTGAGAGCTCTCGTGTACCTGTCACTGTACAATTGAGAAATTGCTCTTGGATTAACCCGGCACTAAGATTTAAGGCAAGTAAATAGATGAAAATAGTTTTTAATCAAATAACCTATTAAAATAAAAAAATATGAAAAATACAATGTTCTTTCTTACGTTTTTAGGTTCCGCACTATGTTTTGCCCAAACAACAATCAATTCTTTTATCGGAGACTGGAATCAGAGTGACGGTAAATTATTGAAAATAAGTGCGATGTCAAATAATGAAAGTAATACAAAAGCGCGCTATAATTACGGTAATCATTATTTCAACTCTTCTTTTTCAACGCCGGATCAGTATAATTATGTAGTCGTATATAATGCGACTGATAATACAATTACGTTTTCTTACATTAATATTTATGTTGATTATCTAAACCTAACCACTTATAATAATTATAAGTATAATGTTACCAATATTGGTCAAAACCAAATGACGCTTACTAATAGTGTAAATGGCGAAGTCATAACTTTTACAAAAGGAATTTTAGCAACTTCCGACTTATATAAATCTGCCAAAGATGTTATTTTAGCTGAAAATCCTGTTCAAGATGAGCTTATTTTGAAATTCAGTGGGGATGTAGATCAGAAACAAGTCAAGATTTATAATATTGATGGTAAGCTGTTGAAAAAGATAAAATATTCTACAGAAAAACCAACTAATATTAGTGATTTACCAAAGGGGATTTATATCCTGGAAATTGAAAATAAAGATCAACCTGTAAAGATCAAAATGATAAAAGATTAAAATTGATTTCAGTGAAACCTTCTTACAAAAATACGTAAGAAGGTTTTTTTTGATCTTAATTGATTTTTAAAACTTCAGCTAACGTTGTAATGGTGGTAAGTATAAACTTTGATTACAAATGAGTCTTTGTTGATGATGCCTGCACTTCTAAGACTTAAATAATAATGAGAAGATCATACATATTTCCAAAGAGAAATTGGCTCACTCAGCAAAATATTCCTAATACTAAACAAGAAACCTCTTCCAAATCGAAAGAGGTTTCATTATTTTAAATTTAAATCGCAATTTCTATTTCACAGAAATCTCATCCACAAATACATACGCGTCGCCACCTGCACCCTGATGCCATGCCGGAAGTTTGCCAAAGTGATATGCTTTTACTTTCAGATAACGGGCTTCAGTTGGAAGAACGTCTGTTGCAAAATCTTTCACCTGAACGGTTTCATCCTTCGCATCAATGTTATTTTCCAGCGTTTTCAGAAGAATAAAAGTTTTTCCATCCATTGATGCGTAATATTCTACTTTTTTCGGCATTAAAATCCATGCACGGCTGTCCTGTAAGTAGGTTGAGGAAATATGATTCATCTGCTGAGGAGATTTAAAATCAATAATTGCTTCCACAGTTTGTCCCTGATAGCCCTGCCATTCGCCTTTTCGCCAGTTTACGTCACCGTTGATTCCGTCGATGATTGAAAGTTTTCCACCTGCTGTGTACTGAGGGTTTGCTGTTGCATTGATCCTCACATCCCAATGATTCGGGCGTTTGCTGAAATGAGCTGTCGTAATCGCACTCTTTTCACCACTTCTTTCCGCATACGTAGAAACCTGCGTCGTTTTGTTGATGGTGAAGGGTTCTTTGTACACTTTAAAAGTCTTTCTCGCGTTAGCATCATTTTCATCCATCGTCATGTAATAGACTTTATCTTTCGCATTCAAAGGTGTAATTTTAACCTGAGTAGTGAAATCAAAAAGTCTGTCTGCTGCGATGACCGGAGAAGCAGTTTGTTCGGTGTATTTTAAGTCTTTGGCAACTTTTACGTTTTCAAAACCTAATTTTTTAAGTTCACTTTTAGGAGTGTTTTTCGTGATGATTCTTGTCGTTCCGTCTTCCAGATGAAGTTTAATTTCATCAAAATAGGGCGTTACCGTTTCCCATTCAGGCTTTCCGGGAGTTACAGAATAAATTCCCATGGTGCTCAGAATATACCACGCACTCATCTGTCCGCAGTCTTCATTTCCAATCAGACCATCCGGAGCATTTTTGTAGAAATTATCAAGAATGTACTTGATTTTTGCTTCTGTTTTCTGTGGTTTGTCGACGAAATTATAAAGGTAAGCAATGTGGTGGCTCGGCTCATTTCCCTGAGCATATTGTCCCATCAAACCAGTGATATCCACCTGTTCTCTTCCGGTTGTTTTGTCCGGAGCAGCAAAAATTGCATCAATAAACTGTTCAAATTTCTCCTTTCCGCCATGCGCCTGAATCAATCCCGGAATATCCTGCGGAACGAAGTAAGAATAATGCCACGAATTTCCTTCCGTATAATTGTTATTCACTTCTCTTGGGTCAAATGGCTCATACCAGTTTCCGTTTTTTCTTGCCTGCATAAAACCGTTGTTTGGATTGTATAGATTTTTCCAGTTTTGAGAACGTTTCATGAAGTATTCGTAATCTTCTTTTTTATTTAAAATTTTCGCCATCTGAGCGATACACCAGTCGTCGTAGGCGTATTCCAAAGTTTTAGAAACACTTTCGTGCTCATCATCAATGCTGATGTAATTATTCTGTTTGTAAGCACTTAATCCAAAAATATCCTGCATTGCCGAATTTTTTGAAGCTTCAAATGCTTTTTCATAATCAAAACCTGTAATTCCTTTTGCCATCGCGTCTGCAATTACGGAAACACCGTGATAACCGATCATACACTCCGTTTCATTCGAAGCGAGTTCCCAAACGGGAATTCTTCCGCCCTGCTCACGCTGTTTGATGAAAGTATTCACGAAATCTGCCGTTCTTTTTCTGTCAATCAGAGTCATCAACGGATGTGCACCTCTGAACGTATCCCAAAGCGAGAAAACAGAATGGTACCCGAAGTCTTTTGCCATGTAGAACTTATTGTCTCTGCCACGGTATTTTCCGTCAGCATCCATATTGATGTTTGGCTGTGTGAAAACGTGATACATCGCCGTGTAAAAAACGGTGAGTTTATCTTTATCGTCAGACTTCACTTCAATTTTTGAAAGTTCTTTATTCCAGTCTGCAACCGCCTGCGTCTGAATTTCATTAAAATCATTTGATTTTCCTTCAGCAAGCATATTTTTTCCTGCACCTTCGTAACCTGTTGGAGAAATTGAAACTTTTACCAGAATTTTTTCGCCTTTTTTAACTTTATTTGAAAATGTAATTTGAATTTCATCCCCTTTTATAATACTTTCAGGTGTAGATATTCCTCTTTCGATTGGTTTTACAACGTGTTCTTTAGATATAAACATTGGTTTGGAAAATTCAATTCTTGCATAAATTTGTTGATTGGTCGCCCAGGCTTCACTTCTTCTAAAAACTTCAATGGTTTTGCTGTCGATGATTCTCACTTCACCTTCCAATAACTTATCTCTGTGATTTAAATCTAAAACAATGTTGGCGTTTCCTGCTTTATTGAATTTATATTCGTGATATCCGACTCTTTTTGTCGTGGTTAAACGGACATCAATGTTATGTCTGTCTAATTTAACGGAATAAAATCCGGCTGTTGCTTTTTCATTTTTATGAGAAAATTTCGATGAATATTCTTTCGGAGTCAGTCCCGGAGTTCCCATTGTCGGCATCAGCATTATATCGCCGTAATCTGAAACACCAGTTCCGTTCAAATGGGTATGTGAAAAACCGTAAATCACCGAATCTGAATAATGATAGCCGCTGCAGCCATCCCAGCTTCCGTCGATTCTGGTGTCGGGAGAAAGCTGAACCATCCCAAAAGGTACGATCGCGCCTGGAAAAGTGTGGCCATGACCGCCCGTTCCGATAAAAGGATTAACGTATTGCGAATAATTTTGTGAAAATGAATTATGAGCAATTAATCCTAAAAGAACGAATAATATTTTCTTCATTGATATTAAATTTAAATCGCCCTAAAATACACAAATTTTGGCTTCACAAAAGAATTTATCTATCACCACGTTTATTGATTCTAAATAGCTAAAATTTCCGTAAATTTGTGCTCAATTTATATTTTTATGTTGACTAAAGAAAAAGTTCAGGATTTCCTTAAAGAAATAGAAGTAGATGACTTGGTAACAAACTTTCAGGTAATGGGCAGCGATGTGTACATCGACATGACCGCTCATTCACCGGCAATGCACGAAAAAAAGAAGCTTGAGGCGGCAATGAAACAGGCTTTTGCAAGTGAATTTGGTGAAGAAATTAATTTAAAACTTAAAATAGTTTCTCCTGAGCCAAGTGAAGTTCAGCTAAGTCAGATCAAAGGAAAACAAATCCCTGGAATTCAAAATATTATTGCCATCGCATCCGGAAAAGGAGGTGTTGGTAAGTCTACAGTTGCTGCGAATCTTGCGGTAACTTTAGCAAAGATGGGTTTTAAAGTTGGAATTTTAGATGCCGATATTTACGGACCGTCTGTTCCTACAATGTTCGATACAGAAGGGCAGAAGCCGATTTCTGTTGACGTGAACGGAAAAAGCTTAATGAAACCAATCGAAAATTACGGTGTGAAAATGCTTTCCATCGGATATTTTTCAGGTGCTAACCAGGCAGTAGTCTGGAGAGGTCCAATGGCTTCAAAAGCATTGAACCAAATGATCAGAGATGCAGCTTGGGGAGAACTGGATTTCTTACTAATTGACCTTCCTCCGGGAACTGGAGATATCCATTTATCTATCATTCAGGAAGTTCCGGTAACGGGAGCGGTGATCGTAAGTACGCCTCAACACGTTGCTTTGGCGGATGTGAGAAAAGGAATTGCCATGTTCAATATGGAAAGTATCAACATTCCGGTTCTTGGACTGATAGAAAATATGGCTTATTTTACGCCGGAAGAATTACCTGACAATAAATATTATATCTTTGGAAATCAGGGAGCGCAATATCTGGCAGATGATTTAAATATTCCTGTGTTGGGAGAAATTCCGTTGATCCAGAGCATCAGAGAGGCTGGAGATGTGGGAAGACCTGCAGCACTTCAGGAAAATTCAAAAATTGCAGAAATTTATACAGAAACTGCGAGAAAAATGGTAGAGAGCTTAGTAGAAAGAAACAAATTTCTACCGCCTACAGAAGCCGTGAAAATCACGACAATGGCAGGTTGCTCGCCAAAAAAATAATTAATCAAATTTCAAAATATTTTTTGAAAAGCAAACCCAAATATGGAGACAAATACAACACACGAAGAAACTGTAACTAAGGTAATGGAAGCTCTTGAAAGCATTCGTCCGTTTTTGAACAAAGACGGCGGCGATATCGAGCTTTTGGATGTGAAAGATAATACCGTTTTTGTAAAACTTCTGGGAAACTGTTCAGGTTGCTCTCTTAATTTCTCAACTTTGAAATTAGGGGTAGAAAACACCATTAAGCAACACGCTCCCGAAATTGAAAAGGTAGTGAATGTAGAATAAAAAATACGACGATATATTTTTTAAAGACAGACTTTTTAGGTCTGTCTTTTTTGTTTTAAAATGTTGAACGCGCAACCTTGTCAAGGTTAATCTGCAAGGTGATGGTAACCTTGACAAGGTTTATATTGAATAATAGCTTCAAATATCAATAGGAATGGGCTTTAGCCCGTTTTCTAATTGCTCATTCAAATGGCTTTAGCCAAAATTTATATTTTAGAACTAATGTATGACTCAATCTCAGCAAGGCTTTCATGGAATTTTTCCAGTCGGTGATTGTCATCCACTTCAATTAATTTTACATTATTTAAATCTTTTTCAAAAAGCCAGTTCTGACCTAAAACCGAGTCTTTTTTAGTAGCAATTATCAAAGCATTTTCAGGATTATCAAATTTCTGTAGTTGAGGAATCAATGTTTCTGGAAATTCAAAATCTGCAACTCGTTCGTCAATATTCAGAAGCGGACTGCTTAAAATCAAAATTGAATTTTTGTCCTTCTGTGATCTTCTTTCACGAAGTTGATAAGCGAAATTTGCTCCGGTAGAATCTCCTACTAAGATTGGATTATCAATATTTTCCAATTTCAATTCTGCTTCATCGAGAAGTTCGGAAATGTTGCTGTCGTTTTTCCATTCAATAAAATCGTAATTGAATTGGTTTTTAAAATAGTCCTTTAGATTGATAAATTTTCTGGAGTGCTGGTCTGAGCCGAGACCGTGGATGTAGAGGAGAGTGGGTTTCACGATACGTTATAGATTTTATTAAATTTAAATTTAAAAATACAAAAATTTTCAGATAGAAAAGAGGCTCTATTGTATTTAAAAAACACATAAGATAGTTTTATTCTGACTCCGAAAACCTAGTCAGAGTTTTTCTTTTATGCTTAATTTTCACGTGCTTAATTTTTTGGTTTTTCTCACCTATTTTTCCAAGATTTATCTCAATAGTAAATTATCCTGACAAGTTTTTTTCGGGTAACAAAAAGTGCAGTGTTTAATTTTTTTTAATAGAATTTTGCTTTTTAACGAGCATAGAGCGATCATATAGCAATGATATACCGATCATAGAGACGTAATAGGGTTTAAATCTTTTAAATTTAAGAACTGTTTAACTTTTTTTGATAGCTGAAATTTTTTAAGATAACCTTGACAAGGTTGATTCGCAACTAATTTTTAATCAAACAAAAAAGCCCCGAAAAATTTCAGGGCTTCAACAAAATCAAATATGAAAATTTTTACTTTACAATAACTCTTTTTACTTCACCTTCTGAAGTCTTAATTAAATAAACTCCGGTGTTAAGTTTTGAAGTGTCGATGGTTAAGGCAGATTTTTCTTTGCCAAGAAGTTTGCCGCTCATATCGTAGAGTTCATAACCCTGAGCTCTGTTGAAATACAGAGTATTTCCTTTGTTCACAGGATTTGGGAAGATATTGAAAGTTGCTTTTTCAGTTTTTACTTCACCTGTAGATAATGTTGGTGAAAGGGCAACTTCGTACATCGATAATGTCCCACTGATCTCGTTGGCAACGATGACGTAGGCTTTTCCGTTGGTCATATTGGCGGCAGGAATGAAAGTGATTCCTTCCGGACCGTTGTCGCCACCAAATGCAGACGTGGATCTTGAATGTTTGTAATCAACAAACGTTACGTTGTTCGGATCTGTCACGTTGTAGACCATCACGCCTCCGGTTCTTTCCAGAGTGATGAATGCGAAAGTCTGTCCGTTGATGGTTCCCAATGTAACGCCTTCCGGCTCAGGACCTTTTGCTCGGCTTCGGGTTTTGGCTCCGTTGGCTTCGTTATCGGCATTGAAAATCAATGGATGGTAGGCTGCGGTGTGTCTTTCAAACTGATCTCCGCTGTCGAAAACGATTTGTTTCGTATCTGCATTGAAAATCGAGAATGATCTGGCTCCCAAAGCATGGATTTCTTCGAAATCTGCGTCTCCATCGGTGTTTCCATTTACATTCGTTACTCTGAATCTTCCTAAATTATGTGAAGCTTTTAGAATCGAAGCATTTGGAAACAGGGTTGAATCTAAAGTATATCCATTTGCTCCAACGGTTGTTCTTTCGCTGAATCCGCCAAGATCTTTTTCATCACCTTCATTGGCTGTAACCAGATAATTGGTGTTTCCAATTTTGTATGAAGCCATTGCATCCGGATTGTAGTACGCTTTCACAGGCCAGTTGGCAATTAAAACTTCGCCGTTATTGTCCGAAGCATCGAAGCCGTTTCCTGGAAGACTCATATCTTTTTTACCTAATCCCCAAATTCCGGTTAACGCTTTTGTCGCTAAATTAACTTCAATAACCGCATTGTTTTCCTGACATGAAACCCATGCTTTCTGGCTGTCCGGACTGATCGCGATATATTCAGGTTCAAGATCCTGAGCCAAAGTGCTGGTCGATTTTACTTTTCTTCCTCCGGTCGCAGCTAAAGTAGCTTCCTGTCCGTTAAACTGAGTAAATCCAAGTGTTGTTACATTCGTCTGCGTCAAAGCCTGAATTCCAGCAACCGTTAAGGTAGGCACATCAATAATACTGATTGAACCTTCCGGATCTACCGTGTACGCATCGTTCGGTTCGCCCTCGTTTGCGGTCATTACTTTTGTTCCATCTGGCGTGAAAGTGATCATATCTGGTAAAACCCCAACATTAAGTTGCTTCAAAAACACGCCGTTGATGTCAAAAAATACAACCGAACCATTTCCTTGTGGATTTGTTCCGTTTGGAGAAGCAACTGCAATAATTCCGTTCTTTACAGCGATGCTTGTAATTCCACCATAAGGAGCCATGTTGATGGTTTGAATAACCGTTGGTGCATTAGGATTTGAGAAATTTATGATATCAAAAACGTCTGTTAAAGAACTGATGGTAAAAAGTCTTTGAGTGGCAGCATCATGAACTACAATTTCTGTGGAACTTGTGCTGTTTCCTGAAGGATCGAAACTTCCGATGTAATTTAATGAAATTTGATTGGAAGGAACCGGTGCCGCTTTATCGTTATCAATAATATAAATGGTAGCATTGGCATCGCCAGTAATTGTTGTACCAACCGGATTTTCAAGTCCAACAACAAAATATTCAGCCTGCTGTTCTTCCAAAGTATCGTCGGTAATTGGAATATTAACGGTAACGCTTGTCGTGGAAGGTGTAATGTTGATGGTTTGATTAGCCAACGTAAAATCACTGCTGCTGGCAGTATTGAATGAAACAGGTTTTACCACTAAATTGACGGTTGCGTTTGAAGGATTGTTAACGTTGATTTTAAAAGCTAACGTTCCCGCATTTTCATTGACTTTAATTAAGTTTTTCTCCAATGCAATGCTCGTTCCTGCCGTAGTAAAAGTACTTGAAGTCGCTGCTGTTACCGCATTGTCGCTAGTATCTTCAACAAGATTTGGTTTTAAAGCTAAATAATAAGCCTGATTCGGAACCAAACCTGCAGTTGGAATTATCGTGATTGCATTGTTCGCAAAAGTTGTAGTGAAAGGAACTACTGCTCCGATAGCATTGTTTAATTTTAATTCAACCAAGCTCTGAGCGTTGGCAGACGTGATTGCAGAATTGTCGATCAATCTTACATTTTCATTGAATGTGATCGTAGGATTTACTGTTGTCGACGCATTGTTCACGTTATTTGCCGGCAAATACGCAACAGAAGGAGGAGTCGTATCAACACCACCTGCTGGTGTGGCATCTACCGTGAAATTATCAAATCTGTTGTTTCCTACGGCGCCTCCTGAGCCAGCTGCAAATTCGACTTTCAGTTTAAAATTAGGATTATTTGAAACTCCCGCAATTGCAGAAAAATCTAAAGTCGTTAATGTAGGTGCACCATCCGGCGGAGAAACAGTCTGGAAAGTCTGATAAGTTGTTCCGTTGGTAGAGTATGACCATGTTTGAGTTCCCGCTCCGGATCCTGATCTTCTGGTGATGAATTTTACAATTACATTATTATAACCCGTTGTAGGAATATTAAATTGTAAATTTCCAAAAGTTGGATAGTTGTATCTCAAATGCGTACCGATTGGATCGCTGTTTCTTGCATTTTCTGCAGTGAAATTCTGCCCAGTTCCGTTTGCAAAATCTACAAAGGTGTTGGGTAAACTTGTCGACGCAGTAATTGATCCTGCTAAAAGGGTAGAAGTGGGAGCCAATATGGCTGCTTCCGATGTACTGTTATTAAAGTTCCAGTAGTGAACCAATGTGGTCTGTGCAGTCAGCGCACCGTGAAACAATGCGGCAATAGGCAGTAAACCTCTCAAAAGGTATTTGTTCCTCATTTTTACAATTTATTATTTGTGCAAAAATGAACGTTACAGGTTGTGAGGGTTTTACGGGAAGGTTATGAAATGGTTAAATGTTTTGGTCAAAAAGTAGGTAGTTTTAAATTATTGTTAAAACCTTGAGAAATATTTCATAATAAATCAATTGATTTACAGCAAATTCCTATATTTTCTTTTTACAGATCTGGAATTTTTGAAACACTCTCTTAATTCTTCAAATAATGCCGACTTCATCTCACCCCAAATAATATAATCACTTCCTTCATTAGGATATAATTCCTTCATTTCAGAAATTTGATAGTCGTCAATCTGATGTCCGTAAAGGTAAGTTGTAAAATCAAAATGTTTACCGCAATTTGTGACCTGCTGTTTAATGGAAATTACAAAACAATTTAAATTAATATCTGATAATTCGATACATCCACTATCAACAGTAGAATTTTCAGGAATAGTATCTTTTCTGGTCGGAAGAGATGCTATAATGCTTTTTTCGCCATCACATTTTAGCACCACATAATATTTAGGCTTAGCCAAATTTCCATTTTTAAAATAAAATGGATCAAAATAAATAATATGACCTTCCTGAAACATTTACTTAATTTGTTTCAATATAATCAGAATAAATTTCCTTTTTTCGCTCATCATGAGCGATCAATTCGCTCATATCGATCAGATACTCAGTATTATTTATTATTTCCTTTTCTAGTAGGTCGAGTACATTTTTATCTTTAGCAGTATTATGCCAAGGAGCATTAATTCTGTGAGTGTAAGATATCAATTCTTTTGCAGACTTATTTCCAAATTTTTCAACCACAAAATTCATCAAATCAATATCATTATCAGAAAATTCATCATCATTAAATTCTATAATTGGGGTTACAAAATTAATCCCATCATCATTATTCTTCTCAATGTAATTTTCTAAAAGCTTCGGTTCTGATGACAAGTCTATAAACAACTCCTCAGATACGGGTCCAAATTTCCAGACTTTATATTTCAGATTTAAGAAAGGAATTCCGCTTTTTTTGATAGAAATTTCGTCTAAAATATAAAGTAATTTTAAAAGCTTAGTTTTGGAAAGGTGTGGTATTTTTTGACTTAGATACACAACAGTATTGCCAATTTTTTCAAGTTGATTCTTACTAAATTTTATGTATGCAGCTGTATTCATTAATTTGCAAAGTTAAATAATAAACTTTTCTAACGAAAATTTTAGCACTCAGATTATCTATAATTTAAAAATAATGCATTCTTCATATTATAGAATACAAATTTGATTTACCATTCCCTCCACTCCTCAGTAATATCTTCATTAGGTTTGCTATAACCTTTCTTCACGCTTTCAAAAATCATTATTTCTGCAATTAGCTCACGTTCAGAAGTCTCAATCAGCCCAGAATTACATTTTTCATTGAGTCTATTCAGTTTTTCGATAGAATTTTTTACAGTATTCATTCCTGCATCTTTCGAAGTTGAAATAGAAAGTTCTGAAATATATTCTTCAAGAATTTTTAAACATTCCTCCACATCAGTTTTTGTGTAGGAAGGACTTGCAACTTCCATATAGTCAAGCATCGATTTCTTGAGAAGAGCAATTTTATCTTTTTGACTTAGTTTCTCATACAGATTTTTCTCATTCATTATTTCGGTTTGCTTTTGTAGAGATTGTGTCTTCTTATCTTGTCCTTCACAAGAATTTGTCGTAAGAATGATTGCTGTAAAAAAAGTTATAAGTCCAAATTTCATCATTTTAAAATGTTTTTAACGTCGAATATTCTTTTTATTCCTCCCCCGAAACCCTCTCATAAATATTATGAATCAACCCATCCGCTACAGAAATTTTCGGAACAAAAATCTTGTTGATGTCCGCCCAGTGCATTACAAAATTGTAGATTTTAAGGGCGTGAACCAAAACATCCGCTCTGTCCTGTCTGAAGCCGTATTTGGTCATTCTTTCCTCAACCGTTAGTTCGTTGAATTCTTTGTAAGCCTTCTTAAGGTAAGCAATAGACATGGGTTTTCCGTCTTTGGTTTTGCTCATCGAGAACACTTTGTTGATGTTTCCGCCGGAACCGATGGCTACAATCTGTTTTTTGCTGCTGATGTTGGCCTTGATTTCCTCTTTCATTTCCTTCCAGTTGTCGTCTGTCACGAGATTGTTAAGAAGTCGGATGGTTCCGATGTTGAAAGATTTTTCGTAGACCATTTTATCATTTTCGTAGAATGTTAATTCGGTAGAACCACCGCCAACGTCTACATAAAGATAGGCAAAATCTTTGTCAAGACCTTCTGCGACGTGATTTTCGTACACCAGAGTTGCTTCTTCGTCACCGGAAATAATTTCAATGGAAAGATCAGCGTAATTTTTTACTTTTTCAATAATTTCCTTGCCGTTTTCAGCATCACGCATCGCGCTGGTGGCACAGGCTCTGTAATGTTCAACTTTATACACTTTCATCAGATCACTGAAAATTTTCATTGAATCCAGGACCATTTGTTCACGCTCGTCACCAATTTTTCCAAGGGTGAACACATCCATTCCCAATCGCAGAGGAATACGAAGGAGATTTAATTTAATAAATTCCGGTTTTCCGTTTTGAATTTTCACCTCGTTGATTAAAAGTCGGGCTGCATTACTTCCTATGTCTATCGCTGCAATGATCATGTTCTTGATTGTGTATTTTATTGAATTTCAGTCAATTAATTAAAAATAAAAGATTTATAAAAACCGAATGTACAAAAATATTTTTGTCTGTTGTGATTTATAAGGCTAAAAAACCTTTGCAGAAGCTATTTTCCACCCGTTTTTGCTTTCAGATATTTGTAGGTTTCAATCTGTGAACGGCATTCTTTTTCACCGTTACTGATGTATTCATTGCTTAATTTTTTATCTAAAATTCTTGCTTTTACATTATCGCTCAGCTGAATGTCAAGTATATCTTTCAGTTCTTTCTTGAGGTTTTTGTCTGTGATTTTTGCCGCAGCTTCAATTCGGTAATCCAGGTTTCGGTTCATCCAGTCGGCAGAAGAAATGTAAATGTCTTCAGCGCCTTTGTTGTAGAAATACATCACTCTAGCGTGTTCCAAATATTCGTCTACAATGCTGATGGCTTTTATTTTTTCTTTAAAATCCTTTTGATTAATGGCACAGTAAATTCCACGTACAATGATTTTAATAACCACTCCGGCGGCGGCGGCCTCGTAAAGTTTGGTGATCAATGCACGGTCACTTACTGAGTTGGCTTTAATGATCATCTGCGCTTTTCTTCCTGCTTTTGCTTCTTCAATTTCTTTATCAATATGATGTACAATTTTTTCACGCATAAACTGCGGACAAACCATCAGATTCTTGCAGGTTTTCAGTACAGAAAGATAATCGTCTTTAGGTTTCTTCAGTACTGTAAAGACTTTGTTGATATCTGCCATAATGCCTCTGTCAGAAGTCATAATCAAATGGTCCCCATAGATTCTGGCTGTTTTTTCATTGAAATTTCCAGTGCTGACAAATCCGTATTGTAATGTTTTATTATGAACACGTTTTTTAATAATACAAAGTTTAGCATGAACTTTTTTATCAGGAATTCCTATTAAAACAGTGATTCCTTCCGGCTCAAACATTTCTTTCCATTTTAAATTGGATTCTTCATCAAATCTTGCCTGAAGCTCGAGCATTACCGTCACTTCTTTGCCGTTTCTCGCAGCATAAATTAAAGCATTGCTAATTTTTGAGTTGCTCGCCAATCGGTACGCTGTAATCTGAATAGATTTCACATCAGGATCCATCGCTGCTTCACGCAAAAGGTCGATGACAGGCGTATATGTGTGGTATGGGAAACTCAAAAGAACATCGTGTTTCAGAATAACATCGGTTACTCTTTCGCCATGCTCAAAAGCTTGGTGCGTAAATGAAGTTCGCTCAACCGGCTTTTTATAGTATTCAAAAACATCAGGAAAATCCATAAAATGTTTAAAATTATGAATCTTTCCTCCAGGAATGATGCTGTCTTTTTTGCTTAAATTTAATTTTCGGATCAGCAATTCAAGCATTGCCTTATCCATGTCTTTATCGAAAACAAAACGGGTAGGTTTGCCTTTCCGTCTGTTTTTCAGTCCTTTTTCTATTTTTTCGGCAAAATTGGTTTTGATGTCGTTATCAATATCCATTTCTGCATCTTTGGTCACTTTAAAAGAGTTGGCAGAAAACTCATCATATCCAAAGTAAGAGAATATATGTGGAAGATTGAAAGTAATGACATCTTCCAACAGCATGACATTTTTTTCTTCTAGATCTTCCGTCGGAAGAAGTACAAACCTTCCCACAAAACGCGATGGAATTTCAATAATTGCGTAATTGCTGCGGTAGTTCCAGTCTTTTTTTCTCATGGCAACACCAAGATATAGACTCTTGTCTCTTAGATAAGGCATCGGCGTGTTTTCATGAAGAAGGATCGGAATTACATTGGATTCCACCACTTCATCAAAATATTGCCTCACAAAATTCTTCTGAATGGCAGTCAGATTTTTTGAAGTTTTAATGAAAACCTTCTGTTCTGCCATTTCAACCTGAATTTTTTTCCACGTCCTGTCGAAATCTGCCTGTTGAGTAATCACAATCTCATTTATTCTCTGAAGAATTTTTGACGGGGGCTGATAAAATGATTCGGCTATTACTTTTTCCTTGAAATCCATCGCACGTTTCAGTCCGGCAACGCGCACTCTGAAAAACTCATCAAGATTGTTTGAGAAAATCCCTAAAAAACGAATTCTGAGGTGTAGAGGCACGTTTTCGTCCATTGCTTCCTGTAAAACTCTTTCGTTAAATGCTAACCATGTAACATCTCTGGGATTAAAATGTAAAGACATATTTGTGTATAAAATTTCTCAAAAATACTAATAAAACCAGTCTTTTTTTTGATTCTTAAGTTAATTCTTAATTAAATTTTTAGTTGAAGAAAAATGAATCTATGGGTGGAAGTTTTTTATATTTTTTTTGTTGGTTCAGACATGAGGATAGATAAGTTTTTTTTGTATTGTGTTTTAGGGAGACAATGGCATTTCAGTGAGCTGAGAATACGAAGTTTTTTGATTAACTCTTTGTGGAATCGACAGTAAGCAAGCTTTAAAAAAAGAGGCTTCGACAGGCTCAGCCTGACACGTGATAAATGCTTATCTCGATTTATATATTATTTTGATCTACAAACGATAAGAATTAGCGCTGTCACGCTGAGCCTGTCGAAGCGTTTTCACGAGGAAAAAATTAAGTTTAAATCCAAAAAAATTCAACAGTAATAAAATTTTAGTTTAAATATTATCGAAACTTTAAAGATTTAATAATAAAGTGAAATATCTTGTCTTTCTTGTGCTAAGAAAACAGTTTCATCACTGTCATTTTAAGTCAAATCTATTTAAAAGTTGTCTGAATTTAAATTTAAAAAATCCAAAACTGTCAATTTGTCATAAAAATTCCCATGGTACAGATATTGAGAAAGTGAGAGTGTTATTACAATTTAAAAAATTAGAAAAAATATAAATATTATGAGTAAAATAATCGGAATCGATTTAGGTACAACAAACTCTTGTGTTGCCGTAATGGAAGGTAAAGACGCTGTTGTAATCCCTAACGCAGAAGGTAAAAGAACAACGCCATCTATCGTGGCTTTCACAGAAGATGGAGAAAGAAAAGTAGGTGATCCTGCTAAAAGACAGGCGGTAACCAACCCGAAGAAAACTGTTTATTCTATCAAAAGATTCATCGGTACACACTTTAAGGAAGATGCGAAAGAAATTTCAAGAGTTCCTTACGAAGTGGTTGCAGGACCAAACGATACTGTAAAAGTAAAAATCGACGACAGAGAATATACACCACAGGAAATTTCAGCAATGACCCTTCAGAAAATGAAGAAAACTGCTGAAGATTACTTAGGTCAGGAAGTAACAAGAGCGGTAATCACTGTTCCTGCTTACTTCAACGATGCTCAGAGACAGGCTACAAAAGAAGCTGGTGAAATCGCCGGTCTTACAGTAGAAAGAATTATCAACGAGCCTACAGCAGCTGCTTTGGCTTACGGTATGGATAAAGCTCACAAAGATCAAAAAATCGCAGTGTACGACTTAGGTGGTGGTACTTTCGATATCTCAATCCTTGATTTGGGAGACGGTGTATTCGAAGTATTATCTACAAACGGTGATACGCACTTAGGAGGTGATGACTTTGATGATGTAATTATCAACTGGATGGCTGATGAGTTTAAATCTGAAGAGGGTGTAGATCTTAAAGGTGACGCAATTGCTTTACAAAGATTAAAAGAAGCTGCTGAAAAAGCGAAAATTGAATTATCAGCTTCTGCTCAAACTGAAATCAACCTTCCTTATATTACAGCTACAGCTACAGGTCCTAAGCACTTGGTGAAGACTTTAACTAAAGCTAAATTCGAGCAGTTATCTGCAGATTTGGTAAGAAGATCTATGGAGCCTGTTGCCAAAGCATTGAAAGATGCAGGTTTATCTACTTCAGATATTGACGAAGTAATCTTGGTAGGTGGTTCTACAAGAATCCCGATCATTCAGGAAGAAGTTGAGAAATTCTTCGGTAAAAAACCATCAAAAGGAGTTAACCCGGATGAGGTTGTTGCAATCGGAGCGGCTATTCAGGGTGGAGTTTTAACCGGAGACGTGACAGACGTACTTTTATTAGACGTTACGCCACTTTCTTTAGGTATTGAAACTATGGGTTCTGTATTTACTAAATTGATTGATGCAAATACAACAATCCCAACCAAGAAATCTGAAGTATTCTCTACAGCTTCTGACAACCAGCCAGCTGTGAGCATCAGAGTAGGACAGGGTGAAAGACCAATGTTTAACGACAACAAAGAAATCGGTAGATTTGATTTAACAGATATTCCACCGGCACAAAGAGGGGTTCCTCAGATCGAAGTTACTTTCGATATTGATGCGAACGGTATCCTTAGCGTTTCTGCAAAAGATAAAGGAACAGGAAAAGAGCAGTCTATCAAAATTCAGGCTTCTTCAGGTCTTTCTGACGAGGAAATCGAAAGAATGAAGAGAGAAGCTCAGGAAAACTCTGCAGAAGATGCAAAAAGAAAAGAAGAAGTTGAAATCTTCAACAAAGCTGACGGATTGATCTTCCAGACTGAAAAGCAGTTGAAAGAATTCGGTGAGAAATTATCTGCTGACAAAAAAGCAGCCATCGAAACTGCTCACTCAGAATTGAAAACTGCTTACGAAGCTAAAAATGGAGAAGAAGTAAAAGCTAAAACAGAAGCTTTAGATGCAGCATGGATGGCCGCTTCAGAAGAAATGTATGCTCAAGGTCAGGGTGCTGACGCAGGAGCTCAGGATAATGCAGGTGGAGCAGAAGATGTACAGGATGCAGATTTTGAAGAAGTGAAATAATTATTGATTGATATTAATCAATAAAACATATAAAACCGCTACGGACGAATGTCTGTAGCGGTTTTTCTTTTTTGGTCTGAATTTTTGAAGCCAAAATCCACTTTTGCTTATTGTTTACATGTTCTCAGAATGGTATTAGGCAGTGTGTGTTTTACATTACTCATCAGTTTTTATTTTAAAAATTGGTTTAGAATTATAATCTCAGGATTTTAGTGAACGGTATCTTGCGGGTGCATAAGCAGTAGCAGACTTAAAATATTTCCCAAAATGAGAATTATCGCTGAAGCCCAATTCGTAAGATATTTCTGTAACGGAAAGTGTAGTGTGAAGCAACAGTCTCTCAGCCTCCAGAATGACTCTGTTTTTGATGAACCGGCCTGCCGGAATATCAAGATTTTCTTTAATCAGTACATTGAGATAATTAGCAGTGATATTCAGTTTTTCAGCATATTGTGAAGTCGTTTTTAATTCTTTGAAATGACGGTTAACCAAATTACTGAAATTCTCTACAATCTGTTTTTTGTGGTCAACAGACCGTTCAATTTTGTTTTTTTTGTCGGAACTGCGTATATATTTTAGAACAAATACTTTGAGCAGGAGACAGATAATTTCTTTCCTTAAAAATTTACTTTTTAAATACTCTGTCTGGAGCTCTTCAAATGTTCTGCCGAGATCTGCAAAATGTTCTTCAGACAAGACTATGTAAGGTGATACGTCGCTGAGGGCGTTATCACTTTTAATCACTTTGTTTCCGGTATAGACATAATTGTAAAACGACCGTGTAAACATCAAAACATATCCTTTATCACAGTGAATATTGTTAAAATGATACACCTGATTGTAATTGATAAAAAAGAACTTTTGAGCTTTTACATCAAATTCCTGACGATCGATAATGATTAAACCTTCAGCATTGTCGAAAAGTAAAAAGCAGTAAAATTTATTTTTAATATGCGAGTCTGAATGCAAATTCTCAACAAATTCTTCGAATTGCAGGATCATAAACTCATTTCGCAGGGCAGAATGGGTTTTGAGTTTGCTTAAAGTCAGTGACTCAATGTTGTGATTCAAAATTTTTAATGTTTATGTTTTAAAATGGATACATAAAAAATACCACAATTGTTATTGCGGTATTTCTTTATAAATTTTGATAAAATTTAGTTGCTGTTTTCCAGTATTTTAA
The DNA here is from genome assembly GCF_001424105.1 of Chryseobacterium sp. Leaf394. GTDB lineage: Bacteria > Bacteroidota > Bacteroidia > Flavobacteriales > Weeksellaceae > Chryseobacterium. Next base: position 754,409 of record NZ_LMQH01000011.1, read on the forward strand.
ATTGACGGGCATTGATTTTATGCTCAACAACCTTGTCAATGTATTCTGAATTCATCGCCCGCAGAACGGCCATATAATTCATACTGAAATCGATGGTGTCTCCCACGTGATAATCGCATTCGTTAGTCGCAAGATCCAGAATCATCATATCTGAACTTGCCCCAATAATTTCAATTCCTGAAGAAAGTGGCTCGATATGTCTGATATCAACATCAAGAATTCCAACATCAACAATAGCTCGAAAAGAAGTCTTGCCTTTTTTCCTGTCATCGTGCTGAGGGATTTCCCCTGTCAGGTTGGTTCCTGCCTTGCCGGCTGGAATCATAGGTTTTTCTACAATTTCAATGATTTCCGCAGTCAGTTTAAACACATCATGATACATTCCGCTGATCACCGAATCATTGTAAACATCTGTTCCGAAGAACAAAGTTTCGCCAACTCTGAAATGATTAATTCCTTCGGGAATTTTATCTTTAAAAATAAGCGGAATAGTTACTGATGAACCTGCCGATATAAAAGGAATTTTTGTCTGATGGATTTCTTCGGTAATTTCTTTAAAACGGTTGAGTTTGATCAGTTTTTTTTCATCCGGAAGTATTCCGTTGAGACAGTTGAGGTTGGTACCAATTCCCACAATTTCTATGTTTGGAATTTTTTTTGCCTCGCCATAGAACTGCGGAAGATTTTTAGCCATGATTCCTTCTCTTAATTCTCCCATTTCCACCATGATCACAATTTTGTGAATCTTTTTTAGTTTTGAAGCTTCTTCAGACAGCCCTTTGATGGTATCAAGCTCAGTATTAAAACTCACATCTGCGTATTTTACGATGCTTTCGGCTAATCTTTTTGCGGGTGGTTTTATATAAACCGTTTGTGTTTTGGATGAAATCTCTTTGATGTGACGCAAATTGGTCAAACGTGAATCGCAGACTTCCTTGCCACAGATTTTCAAAAGGCATTTCAGAAACTTTTCATTTCCGCAGAGCAGTTTTGCAACAACAGCCCATTCAATATGGTGTTCTTTGAAAAGCTGATTAAGATAATTATAGTTGTGATGTAATTTACTGGTATTTAAAGTGATATATGACATTTTATTTTTTTAACCGCATTTCAAGATATTTACTGGAGAATCCCAGCTTTCTGTATAAATGTATTGCCGGATTTTCCGGTTCACAGTGGAGTGCGATATCTCCCTGTGAAGATTCAATAGCCTGTTGCATCAATTTTTTTCCTATTCCCTGACCCCGCACATTTTTATCGGTAGCGATGTAAACGAGGATGTTTTCAGGGATGTAGCCGCCCATGCCTGTTTTATTAACGACGACGGCACCTGCCAGCTGATCTGTTTTTTCATCACGTGCTGTGATGATAAGTCCGCCGGGTTTGTTGTTAAGTCCTAGCGAATAGCTGACAGCGTCCGAAATATCTTTTTCCGGATCACCGTACTGATCAAGATGCTCAAAAAGAAACTGAACGATCTCCTCTTTTTCGTTGGCGTTGGTTCTGTTTTCATCTGAATATTTTTGTATTGTTATCATAAAATTCTGTTATCCCGGATGCGGCAGTGTAATATCAAGACCAATCTGATCCTGTGAAAAGTTTTTGCTCAGTTTTCTGTTTTTAAGAAACAGCAAAGGCACATCCGTGTAATTAATAATCTGTTTGAAAAAATTTTCCGAGAAAAATGACTTCCAGCTATCTTCATCTTTATAATTAAGAATGATAATATCTGCACTGTCATCCTCCGAAAATTTTGAAATCTGCGTTGCTTTGTTTCTTGTCAGTAGAAACTGAGAATCATAGTCCTGCGATTTTATGGCAATATTAGTTTTGGCGCGTTGATATGCCTCCTTAATTTTCACTACATCCTCATCGTTACTGATTCCCAAAAGACTTATTATGCCTTTGTTTCTTTTGGCAATGGCAATGGAAAGCTCAATTTTATCTGCTAAATCTTCCAGTACGCGAACCGGAACAAGGATTTTGTCGAATGAGTGTTTTTTACAGTTTTCCGGCACGAGTAAAACCGAGCAGTTGGCATCGGTTAAGATTTGATAGGATAAAGATCCCAAAACGAGCTGTACAAAATTCTGCTGTCCCGAACTCCCACAGATAACAAGATCTGCTTTTTCAGAGTAAATTACTCCGTTTATCCCATTCAATAAACGGTCATTTGTGATGATTGATTTTATTTTCAGAGTAGGAAATTGCGCTTTTAAAGAAAGTTCAAGTTCCTTTACCAACATCTGTATTTTTTGATAATTATCGCTGATGGTTTCAGTACCCACGACCTGTAATCCGGTGCGGTCAATGATCGCGTGACTGGTGATATTGTGGAATAAGATGATCTCTGCTTTATGTCGGGCAGCAATGTGTACAGCCATTTCTACTGCATTACGTGATTTCGCGGTGAAATCAACTGCCACTAATATTGTACTGATTAAGTTCTGCATTTTGGTGTGAATAATAATTCAAAAGTGAGGATGCAAAGTTAGAGTGTACCATTTTGAAATCATGTCAGAAATGAATGCGGTTATGGTATATTTTATCTTTTTATATTTTTATGGAAAAGTAGATCAATCAGTTTTTAAAAATGAAAAATTTATTTAAGAAAATATTCATAACTGACATTTCTAGAATATAAATATAAGTTCAAAAAATTATAGTATGGCACTTTTAATCTTAAACTGAATTACAGGAAACTGTAATAGGGAACAATTATTGCAGGTATCTAAATATGTTCCGGTAGCCTGCCGGTGTTTTTTAATCTTCTCCTTATTCCAACTTCCGGTTTTAGCATATCTGTTTGTTCGCGAAAAGTTGATCAAATACGATATCTTATGACTCAAAAAGTTAAATTCTCATCTACATCCAATTCCCGTTTTTATGCGACTGTCAGAGGCCGTGTAGATTTATTTTTCAGCCAGCAGAATTTAAGTCAGCATGCAAATGCATCAATGTGGCAAAAAACAGCGTTCTTTTTAACAGGTTTCGTCGGGATCTATATTGTGATAATTTCAGGATTGACACCGCTGTGGGCACTGCTTCCGCTTTCTGTGCTGTTAGGAATGTTCAGTGCATTTGTTGGTTTTAATGTCTGCCATGATGCGATTCACGGTTCGCTTTCCGGTAATAAAAAGGTGAATAAATTCTTTGGTTTTATCTTTAATCTTATCGGAGCCAATCCGTATGTATGGAGTATTACCCACAATGTGGTTCATCATACATACACTAATATTCCCGGTCATGACGAAGATATTATTGTGGCACCGGGCTTAATCAGGATTGCTGAAGAAGATAAGGTGAATTCCATCCAGCGGTATCAGCACTGGTACGCGTTTCCACTATACAGCCTTGCTTCTTTGTCTTGGGTGTTCCGTAAAGATTATCTCAAGTTTTTTCAAAAGAAAATTGGTGCCCATCAGAGCAAACATCCCAAACTGGAATATTTCAATTTATTTTTTTACAAGGCACTTTACTATTTCCTGTTTATCATTTTACCGCTTTTGGTTCTTGATGTAAGCTGGTGGCAGTTTCTGATAGGCTTTCTGCTTTTACATATTGCTGAAGGTCTTACGATGGGACTTGTGTTTCAGCTTGCTCACGTAGTTGAAGGTACAGATTTCCCGCTACCGAACGAAAAGGGACAAATGGAAGAAGCATGGGCAGAGCACCAAATGCGTACAACAGCAAATTTTGCCACAGACAATAAACTTGCGGCATTCTTTCTTGGCGGACTGAACAGACAGATTGAGCATCATTTATTTCCCAAAGTCTGCCACATACATTACGGAGATATTTCTGAGATCGTAAAGGAAACAGCCCTGGAGTTCAATTTACCTTACAATGAAAATAAGAGTTTTGGATCTGCACTGCGTTCCCATTTTGTAACACTGAAAAGATTTGGCAAGCAAGCCCACAGTAAAATATCAGTAGGTGTCTGATTTTATTTTAAAAAAAAGCTGAATTATCTTTACGTTGAATTTTGAGCAGTTTCAAAATTATTTTAGGCTGCCGCTGAAACTTTCTTTTTTAGAAACCAATTCAAATGGTGGCAGTTTTGCTTGTTCTGTAAAAACACCGAATTATAAATCAAAAGTTTGAAAAATAAATACATTAAAAAAAATAAATCCAGATTGGCAGAATTGGTTATTTCTGCTCAGATCATTGGTGAATCCTCTCTGGCTGAAGCTGCTGAAACCGATTCTGTAAATTTTTTTCCCAAAGAAACATTAGAGAAACTGAAATCTGCAAAACTTTTGACAGCAAGTGTTTCCAGGGAATTTGGCGGGCAGGATTTAGGTCTTAAACCCGGAACCAATTTGGCTTTACTTAACATCCTGAAAAATATCGGACGGGGAAATCTGGTGATGGGAAGAGTATTGGAAGGTCATATTAATGCACAGATTCTGATCAGTCAGTTTGGTAACGACAGGCAAAAAAAGACTTTCGCCAAAGACGCTTTTGATGGCAGACTTTTCGGCGTCTGGAATACTCAGGCTCAAGACGGCACCTCTTTATCTAAGGTCAAAAAAGATATGTATCATCTCACTGGGTCAAAAACTTTTGCAACCGGTACAGATTATGTTTCAAGACCCATCGTGACTGCTGCAAGAAAAGATGGATCGTGGCAGATGTGTGTTGTTCCGCTGGATGAACTCAGTACATCAAGTGATTCCAGCTGGTGGAACCCCATGGGCATGAAAGCGAGCAGAAGTTTTAAAATGACATTTTTTAAAACGCAAATTCCAAAAATAAATCTGTTGGGATCTGCTGGTGAATATTATCAGCAGCCCGGTTTCAGCGGTGGTGCAATACGGTTTGCGGCAGTTCAGCTTGGTGCGGCAGAGCAGCTTTTAGATGAAACAAGAAAATATCTTAAAAGTCTTAACAGAATGGATGATCCTTCTCAGAAAATGCGGTTGGGACAAATGGCTATTGCTGTGGAATCAGGAAATCAGTGGTTGAATGCAGCCGCTTTAAAACTTGACAGATATATGGAAAAGCCGGCTGTGAGTGAGGGAGAAAGCTTTATCATTTATGCCAATATGATGCGGAGTGCAGTTGAGCAGATCTGTACTGATGTGATGAATTTATGTCAGAAATGTGTTGGTGCACGGGGTCTCAACAAACCCTATCATTTTGAACGGATTATCCGTGATCTCAGCACCTATCTCCGTCAGCCCGCACCTGATGCGGCATTGGCTGATGTCGGCAGACATGTTTTGCAGTCAGATATCAGTGCAGGTGAAATCTGGAATTTAAATTTAAATAAATAGAAATGAATCAAATCAATTTTGAAAATATACCGTTGGCACCGGAACAGTGTGTAACAGGTTTCGGAACTACTCTGATTGTAGCACCGCATGCAGATGACGAAAGTCTGGGTTGTGGTGGAGTAATTTCACTGCTTCGTAAATTTGGACAGACGGTTTATATTCTCCTGCTCAGCGACGGTACGTTATCGCATCCGAACAGCAGGGAATATCCGGCTGAAGAACTGAGAGATTTACGTGAGAAAGAACTGCTTGATGCAGCCGAAATTTTAGGTGTCCCAGCTGAAAACATTATATTTTGCAGATATCCTGACAGAAATGTGCCCTCAATCAATCACGAAGGATTTGAAAATGCTGTTAAAAGTATTTCGAAAATGATGGCTATGATTCAACCGCAGAGTATTTTTGTTCCCTGGCGGAGAGACCCGCACCCTGATCATCGGGCGGCCTTTCAACTGATTGATGCTTCAGAAACGGCAAATGCAAAAATATATGAATACCCGATCTGGCTCAGGGAATTGGGTCAGAACGGAGATGAACCGACCACAGATGAGTCAATGCCATTTCGATTAAATATCAGCAGTGTGCTTGCCAAAAAAAATGAAGCGGTTTCACAACACCGATCTCAGATCAGCGGCATCATCAGCGATGATCCCGAAGGATTTCAGCTTTCTCAGGATATGCTTGACCAGTTTAATGTTCCTTATGAAACTTTTTTTATATCAAAATAATGAACGAGAAAAAATCTTTAGACTCAGAATACTTCAAAATGGTCTACGACGCCAACGAAGATCCATGGAATTTTGAAACCAGCGAATATGAGGCGAAAAAGTATGCAGCAACCATAGCAGCGCTTCCACAGAAACACTATGAAAAAGCCCTGGAAATAGGCTGCTCAATTGGCGTTCTTACGAAGATGCTCGCTGAAAAAAGCAGTGATCTTCTTGCAACAGATGTGTCGCAGAAGGCTTTGGATATTGCAGAAAAAAGGTGTGAAAATTTAGAAAATGTCAGATTTGAAAAAATGAGTTTCCCTCAGGAGCTTCCTGATGATATTTATGATCTGATTATGCTTTCGGAAGTTGCCTATTATTTGTCACCAGATGATTGGGAAGTGGCGATTGAAAGTCTGTATGACAGATTACAGCAGGGTGGAAATGTAGCTCTGGTTCATTGGTTGCCTGTAGTACATGACTACCCGCAAACCGGCGACGAAGTACATGAAACATTTGAAAAGCTGATGAGTAACAGAATGAAAAATGTATTTTCAGACAGGGCAGAAACTTATAGAATGGACGTCTGGGCTAAATCATAATCAGAGTATTCCTGAACCATTTTCTGTAAATCTTTAATTGCGTTGTCAATATGTACAGGTGGAAATCTTTTTCTGCCTGTAGCCTGTTTCAGCTGCATCACTTTTTTATGCCATTCACCAAAATAAGTGGTCTGAAGAAAAGATTTATAAATCTCCCCGTTGACAGTTAATTCAGGATTAATTTCTTTCATCGATCTTTTAAAATCTGATTCCGTCAAATTTTTCATTCTCCACAAAGTCATCAGATCTCTTTTTTCAGTAAGTCTGCTGATGATGGATGCGCCTGATTCCACAAAATAATCATCCACATGGTTTCCTAAGTTTTTCCAGACATTCAGCTGATAAGATAAGCCAATTTCCGTCCGGCCCACACATCTTGCAGAGGTATAAACTTTGACATCGTGACTGTGACGTACTCTTGCATCGACGCCTTTCAGTATTTCAAAAAACGCACAGTCTTCGAGATGATCGACTACAGGAACGCCACCTGATCTCGTATAACAATCTGTTGTGATGGCAAAGCTTCCGTTAAAATGCTGATGATGTCTCGGATTTGGATCATTATTACAGTTCATTATTTTTCCTTCCAGCTCGGCAATTAAAAGATGATATTTTTCGTCCCTGAAATGGTGAAGTAGTGTAAATTCATCCAATGCTGAGAGCTCGCTATCTGACAGTAAAATTCTGCCGCCAACTGCTTCAGCACCATTTTCAATTTCCTGATGTGTCTGTGCAATCCAGTCTGGCGCTACCATCGTATCACCATCGGTTGTCATAATCAGTCCACCGCCGTTTTTAGAGAGTCTCAGAAAAGCACATTCCATTAATTTTCTTCTTACATAACCAATATTGGCCTGTGCAGGAAGCAATTTAACTTCATCAAGATAAATTTTAAGATTCGGATGGTTTTTCTGAAACTGTTTAATATAATCCACAGAGTTGTCTGTACAGTTATTGGCCAGAACGAGGATTTCAAATTTTTCGGGATCAAGTGCTCTTCCTTTCAAATCTACCTGCTCAGCAAATGACGTGAGTGTTTTTAAAATATAGTTTTCCTCATCTTTCACCGGAATTACAATACATGATTTCACATCCGGAGAAATTTCAAGTCCTGAAAAAAAATCATGGTGATGTTCTGTGGGATTTTTCATATATTAATCTTGGTTATCAGGTGTTTTACTTTTCAGAAAAATGATTTACGGCGGAATTAATGTTTATTAATTTATAAATAGAAAAATAATTACGTAAGTTTCCCGAAAAGTTGGATTTGAGTTAGATATTTGCAATTCCAATACCAATCACCGTTATTAAACAGTTGTGAAGGAAGTTTTCTGATATTTAAATTGAATATTGGTCTTCTTCTGAATGAATTTATTTTCAAATCTAAAAAAATCATGATTAATATTAAAAGTAAACGTGAAAAAATGAATGCCGTATTTACCAAGCATCATCTCAGAGGATTGCCTTTTGATGCGGTTATTCATCACTTCAGCGAGAAAGATCAGAATGAGCATATTCACGATCATCCTTTCAGTTTTACATCCCATATTTTAAAAGGAAGTTACGTGGAAAGAATTTACGAAATATTTGAAGACGGTACCTACACCACTTCGGTACATCACCGTAAAGAAGGAACTTCACATTATGTTTCGGCATTCACCATCCATGAAATTATCGAATTGCCTGAAGGAGAATGTTTTACGCTGATCAGACCGTACGAAAGAGAAAAGGAGACTTATTTCTACCGTTTTGAGGAAGGAAAGATTTACGCAAGACGCTGGAACCAACGTAAATTCAGGGATTTTGAACCCGGTAAGTAGTTTGGTACTTAGACAGTGACAAATCTGATTTTTAATTCATATTAAATGTTGAAATAGATTTAGAACCTGTTTAAAAATGATTTTAAACAAATTTTCAAGTGATTTTTCTTTTACCCAACCCTAAAGGATGGAAAATGCCTTGAAAATTTCATCATAATTAACTCCCTTTAGGATTGGAAATTAATTTTGATGAAATTTAAACAGGCTCTTCAGCTTTAATGAGACTTGCTATTGTTAAGGAAAAAAAGTACAGCAAAAAGATTAAAAAGATCGGATGAATCAATTTGACTGATTAAATTAAATCCTCCGTTCGTTAAAAAATCAGTAAAAGAGGCGGCAAGATAGTTGTATTGAAGTAGTCTGAAAATTTGACGCATAAATTTAAAGTGGCTATAAATCACAAGGCGTAAAATTCGCAGATTGATCACTTCCGTTGTAATATTTCGGACGGTTTGAACAGCAATCCAAAAAACTTAAGTCTTACATGACGGTAAAATCTTTCAGGCTAAATGATATTCTATGATAAAAGTTGAATCAGTTTCCAAATATTTTGGCGGAAAGCCAGCCGTTGATCATATTTCCTTTCAGGCAAATGATAAGGAAATTCTGGTGCTTTTAGGAACCAGCGGATGCGGGAAAACGACAACCCTGAAAATGGTTAACCGCCTTATAGAAGCCGATTCCGGAAATATTTTGATTGACGGAAAAAATATCCGTGACCAAAAAGCAGAAGATCTGAGGATGGGAATTGGATTTGTGATGCAGAATTCTGGATTATTTCCTCATTATACCGTTAAAGAAAACATTGCAACCGTTCCAAATCTTTTGAAATGGGACAAAAAGAAAACCGAAAGCCGGACTCACGAACTTTTATCCAAATTAAATCTTTCACCCGATATTCTTTCCCGTTTTCCTCATGAACTAAGTGGCGGCCAGCAGCAGCGGGTAGGAATCGCCAGAGCATTAATAGCAGATTCTCCGATTTTACTGATGGATGAACCCTTCGGAGCTCTCGATAATATTACGAAAGCTGATATTCACTCTGAATTTAAATCTTTGGAAGAACTGAAAAATAAAACAATAATTCTTGTCACCCACGATGTACAGGAGGCTTTTGAACTCGGTCACAGGATCTGTCTGATGGATAAAGGTAAAATCATTCAAACCGGAACGCCCAAAGAAATGCTTTATCATCCAAAAAATGATTTCGTGAGAGACTTTTTCGCGGCAAACCGACTGTTGCTGGAGTATAAAGTCACGGTTTTAAAAGATTTATTTCCTGTGCTTTCGGATTTTAATACGGAATTTTCTGAAGATTCAAATGTCTGGAATATTTTGCAGAATCTAAGTTCCGACAGACAAAATACAGTTGCTTACGAGAGAATCACGAAGGCATTCAACGATTACCGAAAACTGCAGACCGTATGAAGCAGCAAAGTCTTTGGCAGTTTGTTTCCGAACAGCACGAAAAATTACTCACCCAAATCACACAGCATTTGGGACTTACATTTTTGTCGCTGCTTTTGGCAGTTATTGTCGGTTTGCCACTGGCAATTCTGATCGCCCGGAAAAGAAAATTATCGGGTTCGGTTCTAGGCGTTGCTGGAATTCTGCAGACCATTCCAAGTATTGCGCTGTTGGGATTTATGATTCCGGCATTTGGAATTGGTGCCACTCCGGCCATTGTTGCACTGTTGATTTACGCACTTTTACCAATTATCAGAAATACTTACACTGGAATTACGGGGGTGAATCCGGCAGTCATAGAAGCAGCAAAAGCAATGGGAATGAACCGGAAACAACTGCTTTTCAAAGTAGAATTGCCTCTGGCTATGCCCGTCATTATTGCCGGAATCAGAACTGCGGCCGTCATAAATGTCGGCGTTGCAACTTTAGCGTCATTTGTTGCAGCAGGCGGTTTGGGAGAATTTATTTTTGGAGGAATTTCCTTAAACAATACCAACATGATTCTCGCCGGCGCAATTCCGGCGGCACTTTTAGCTGTTTTGCTGGATAAAACAATTGCTGTTTTTCAAAAAATAAAATATCAGGATCTTCGAAAATTCTGGTATGTTTTTCCTCTGCTGTTGATGATTATTGGTGCCGGTTACTGGTTTGATACTAAAACTGATACTGTGCTGAAAGCTGGTTTTACACCTGAGTTTATGGGAAGACAGGATGGTGATCTCGGTTTGCGTTCCGTTTATAGTCTGAATGTAAGTCCAAAAGTTGTGAATGATGCGGTGATGTACAAAGCGGTTTATGAAGGTGAGCTCGATTTAATCAGCGGCTATTCAACTGATGGAAGAATTAAGGCTTTTGATTTGGTTGTTTTGGAAGATGAAAGGAAGATTTTTCCTCCTTATTTTGCTGCGCCTGTTATTAAAAAAGAGACTTTAAGCAAATTCCCTGATCTTGAAAAAACACTGGATTTACTTGCCGGAAAATTTAATGATTCAATTATGACAGATTTAAATTACCGCTCAGATCATCTCAACCAGACACCTGAAGAAATTGCAAAGGATTTTTTAATTAAAAACAATTTGTTCAAAGACCCACAAAACGGAAATAGGGGAACGGTAAGAATTGGCTCCAAGATTTTTGGCGAACAGTATATTCTCACAGAGATTTACAGAATGCTGATCGAAGGCTACACCAGCTACAAAGTGGAGACAAAAACAGGATTGGGCGGAACGAAAATCTGCTTTGATGCTCTGATGAACGACGCCATCGATTTTTATCCAGAATATACAGGAACCGGACTTTTGGTTTTACTGAAAACTGATGAAAAAACACTTTCTGCCGTTACCAAAAGTGCAGAAGATACATACGATTATGTCAATTCAGAATTTCAGAAACAGTATGGAATTCGATGGCTGAAACCGCTTGGATTTAATAATTCCTATGCCTTGATTATGCGGAAAAAACAGGCAGATGAACTGAAAATAAAAAGTATTTCTGACCTTAAAAATTATCTCGATTCAAAATAGATCATTTACACAGCTGGTTATCAGTAATCGATTCATAGAGATTATGAAAGTGATCTCTGTGTCTGTGTTTTCAGATTTTCGGTTAAATTTTAAAATTGAAAATCACCTATTCTTTAGTGGAAGATCTGCTGTTCTGTTTTAATGTCAGGACAAGTAATGACAGTGGGTTGCTGCCATTTTTTGTGTAGCAGTGACCTGCAGTAAATGTTACCGAGGCAGGAAAAAAGAATATAAGTGCCTTGAGACCAACGTAATTATACAGCAAAAAAGTTCCCAAAATCAATATCCAGCCTGCGAGAAAATAATAATTTGCTAATCTGATATTTTTGTATTTAGAATCATTTTTTCTTGTAGGAATAATTATAAAACTGAGATGTGCGAGTACAGCACCCGTCAGAATATCTATACAGTGATGCTGATACGTTGTAAGTGTAGAAATACCCATTAGAATCAGTGAGATCATAAAGAAAAATCTCCATTTGGAAACTTCTTTAAATACTGACCAAAAGACAAACGCAAAGGCGATATGTAAAGATGGAGATTGGTTGAATGGAGAGTCAAATTGTTTTAAAAAAGAAAATGGCAGGTTTAAAAAAGTATTGGAAACTTCAGGTTTTATAAATGAAAATCGGAGCGGAAACATGACAAAACATAATCCTGCAATTAAAATTACAAACAGCATCCTCAACGTTAAAATTTTCAGTTGGATTCCACTTCTGCAACAGAAAAATACAAGGCAGAAAAACAATCCACCAGCCATATAAGGAACGATCGTCCACGGAATAAACGGCATTGATCTTTCAAAATCGAAAATAAACGAGGGAACTTGGCCAATATTTGAAGCATACCAAGTGCAGATATTGTATATAATCATGAACACAATAGTACAGAAAGTTAAGGCATATGCCTGCTGTCGAATTTGTTTTTCCCTGTCAGTCATCAGTTTTCCATAAATCATTAAACGAAATTTGATATCAATAGAAACTGCTTAAATATTTATCATTTTCCAGCAGAAGACTGTTCATTTGTAAATAATAGGCATTTTTTAAATTCCTGAAAGCAGTTTCTCTAACGAATTTTTTTTAAGTTTTTATACTATTTAAACTTAAAAAACAATCGCTGGATTTATCAGAGTTTTCATTATTCAAATCTCTTACCAAGTTTCAGTAAATTACAGTTGACAATCATTTGAAACGTCAGATATAAAGTTTCACTCTGATGTTAAACCATATTCATGGATAATTTAATGAAAAGATTGCAGTCACCATTTTGCTACAGTAGAACTGCGAACCAATGAATAGGACTTTTCATAATATTTAAACAGGATTTTATGTATCTACAATATTAAATATCAATCCTCAGATGAAAACCTGGGGATTTTTTTTGTTTACATATGAAGCATTTTTTAACACAATATTCTGATTTATGCAAATTAAATAATTGTTAACTGTAGTAATAATGAGTGAATTATGAATATTTCTATTCATTGAGATTTGGGCAGGTAACTGCAGGACAGCTGAAATTAATGATAACAATACTTTTAGAAAAGCAAAATATGAGAAATATCATGTTATTTCAATTTAACCTTTTTTCAGTTTTAATTTTCAGGAAAACTAAATGTAAATAATTATAATCCACCAAACAGAGAATGAAGAAATCCATCGTAGCTTTAGGTATCTTATTCAGTACCACAGGTTTGATATTCGCACAGGAAAAAGACAGTATTGCAAATCCCGGCAACAAGACAAAAGATATTGAAGAAGTTGTTGTAATTGCTTACGGTTCACAAAAGAAAGGCGAAGTGACAGGTGCCGTAGGAAAGGTAAATGTTGAAAGTTTTAAAGACCGTCCTATTGCAAGAGTCGATCAGGCTTTAACGGGACAGATTGCCGGTGTTAAAACACGTTCCACCACAGGAAAACCAGGCGAACCTCTGGAAATCAGGGTTCGTGGTACCGCATCAATTTCGGCAAACAATTCACCTGTTTATGTAGTGGATGGAATGGTAGTAGACGATATTGCCAATATTTCTCCTGATGATGTGCAATCGATTGACGTGCTTAAAGATGCCGCTTCCACAGCAATGTACGGATCCCGTGGTTCCAATGGTGTTGTGATTGTGACCACAAAAAAAGGAATGTCTGGCAAGCCTTCTTTCAGCTATTCCCAATATTACGGAGTTCAGACTATTGAGAAAAAGCTGGATATCATGACGAGCACAGAGTGGATCGATTATGTGTCGGAAGCCATCAACAAAAGATGGGTTTCGCTTGCTCCGGGACATTCAGCGTCGGACAGTTATGCTGTGAGAGCAAGTTATTTTAATCTCGCAAACACTACCAATTATAATCTTGCCAATATTACAGCAATGGTAGATCCGCGATGGGGAACTGATCAGGTGGCATATATTGACTGGCAGGATGCGTTTTACCGTCCGGCAGCGATCCAAAATTACCAGCTGGCAGTGAGAGGTGGAAACAAAAATGTAAAATATGCTATTTCAGGAGCTTATTTTGATCAGGAAGGTTTGGCACTGAATACCGGATTCAACAGATTTAATTTAAGCGCAGTAGTAGACGTTAATATTTCTGATAAATGGAAAATGGGAATCTCGTTAAGACCAAGCTACTCCAAAAGTTATGGTGCTGCCGTTGACGGTAAAGACAACGAGGCCCACAAAATGCTTTCCATGGTTCCTGTAGCAGAATTATCGGCAGGACTTTACACCAATTTCTGGAAAAATGAAAGATACAGATGGGCAGGTTCTACAGTAAGCCCGATTGGGGTCTTAGAAAATACAACAAACAATACCAACGAATTCCGTTTGCTGTCTTCATTGTATATGTCTTACGACATTGCACCGGGTTTAAACTTTAAAATTTCCGGAGGAGCAACTAACAATTTTAATATTAATAACGGTTACACACCAACATTTAATTTAGTGACCAACATTCCCGGGCAGGTGAGTATTGCAAGCAGGAGAACTGTGAATTACAACAGGTATCTGGGTGAAGCATTGTTGGATTACAAGAAAAAATTCGGAGATCACAGTATTGCCGCCATTGCCGGGTACAGTGCAGAAAATTACAGAACAACATCTCAGTACAACAGAAACAGAGGTTTTGCCAATGACGACTTAAAAACATTCAACTTTACGCAGTCTGCATCGGTTCTTAATTCAGAATATACAGCTTCAGAATGGATGTTGATTTCTATGTTTGGCCGTGTAAATTACGATTACAAAAAGAAATATATGTTGTCTGCGAGTATCCGTAGAGATGGTTCTTCAAGATTTGGCTGGAACAACCTCTGGGGAACATTTGCCGCATTCGGTGGAGCATGGAAGATTGATGAAGAAAACTTCCTGAAAGACCAAAACTGGCTGAGCAATTTAAAATTAAGATACAGCTGGGGTGAAAACGGAAATAACTCAATTGGTGAATACCGTGCGTTCGGAACACTTTCAGGCGGAAACTACTCATTTGGAGGGGCTTTGTCAAATGGTTTAATTCCAAACACAATTCCTAATCCCAATTTGACCTGGGAGAAAACGCAGTCTTCAGATTTCGGTTTTGAATTCGGACTGTTCAACAGAATCAATTTCACAGCAGATTATTATATTAAAAAAACCAACGATCTTCTACTGCAGCAACCTATTCCTTCTTTAACAGGATATACAACCATGTGGAAAAATGTAGGCTCGGTTGAAAACAGAGGTCTTGAACTTGATTTAAGTACAAAAAATTTAACTGGTGCCTTCACGTGGAATACTTCAGGAAATATTGCATTCAATAACAACAAAGTTTTACAGCTTGGAAGTTCAAATGCACCTATTTATACTGGTTTCAGTAATTTAACAAATATCATTCAGGTAGGGCAGGAATTAAATTCTTTCTATCTGTATGATGCTATCGGCGTTCTTTCGTCAGCAGATATTGCCAATGCAGCTGTTGCAAAAACCAGTGGAGCAATTGCAGGAGATGTGAAATACAAGGATTTCAATGGTGATGGTAAAATTGATGAGAATGACCGTCATATCATCGGAAGTCCGGTTCCGGATTATTACTGGGGACTTACAAATACTTTTTCTTACAAGAATTTCGATCTTTCGGTATTCTTTCAGGGTCAGAAAGGTGGATACAGCTACGCACTTTTAGGCCGTGCAATCGACAGACCTGGAATGGGAACCACTACCAACGTTATGGGGAACTGGGCAAACCGCTGGCGTTCTGATGCTGAGCCTGGTGACGGGAAAACACCAAGACTTGACGGTACCACAGGAAGTCTACTGGATACAAGATGGTTATACGACGCCACTTATATTCAGTTGAAAAACATTACTTTAGGCTATAATTTTGATCAGGATCTGGTAAGCAAACTGAAAATTTCCAATCTGAGACTTTATGTAAGTCTGGAAAATGTGTGGAGAAAAGATAATTATTACGGTGGATACAATCCTGAATCTGTACAGTCAGACGGTACCGATTACGGTGCATATCCTAATGCCAAGGTTTATATGATGGGCTTAAACTTCAATTTCTAAAAAAAAATTAAAATGAAAACAAACAGAAAATATACATCACTTTTAAAATTTAATACAAAAACCATAGGTAAAGCATTGATTTTTGGAGCGCTAACACTGGGAACAGTAAGCTGTGAAGATGATTTGATGCTTGAGCCCGAAAACAACATTACACAGACTTCTTTCTATACCACAGAGCTGCAGATTCAGCAGGCACTTTCAGGTGTTTATTCTGCGATGATCAACGCGTCTTCGAGAGGTGGTTATGATGTGAATTTTTATCTTTTGGCATCGGAAGTCCGTTCAAATAATTTTACAGCACTTTCACAAAACGGAAACAGAGATTACTACGCAATCAACCGTTTTCAGGACACTTCATCTACGGAAGAAATGGAAGTTCTCTGGGAAGATGCTTATCAGCAGATCAATTATGCCAATAATATTTTAGCAAGAATTGATGAGGTTCCCTTTGCCAGCAATACTGTGAAGGAACAGTACAGATCTGAAACCAAATTTCTGAGAGCTTACGCTTATTTTGAACTGATGCGTTGTTTCGGGAAAGTTCCGTTGGTTCAGAAACCTGTAAGTCCTGAGGAAGCAGTTACTATTCCGAGAACAGACTTAGCAACACTTTATAATTTCGTCACATCAGAAATCGAAGCTTCAGTTGCCGGATTGAAAGCCATACATGATAACGCCAACAAAGGCCGTATCACAAAATCTGCTGCTCATGCGATGTTGGGAAGAATTTACCTTACAGGATCAGGTTTTCCTTTAAACAATAGCTCTTATGTAGCCAAAGCGAAAGCACATCTTTCTACAGTGATTCTCGGAGAAGGGCAGTTTGTGACTTTTGCACCTAACTACGCAGATCTTTTTAAAAGCGTGAATGATAATAAATACCATATTTTTGAAATTCAGCATATCGGCGGAGGTCTGTCGCAGGGTTCTTATCTTCCAAGTTACGTTTCCCCGAACTTTGGTTCGGCAGATCCGTTTTTCAATGCTCAGGGCAGTCTGTACACTTCTAATGAACTGGGTGTTTCTCAGTCATTAATCAGCAGTTATGAGCCGGGAGATTTGCGTTTTCCGTTAACCATAAAAACCAGTTTTATCGCAACCAACGGTCAGACTGAAAATTCCAATTTCTTCGTAAAATTCCGTGAAAAAGGGATTGCTTTAAGTAACCGTTACGACTGGCCAATCAATTTCCCGATTATCAGATACGCAGATGTACTTTTAATGTATGCGGAAATTTTAAATTCTGAGGGAAATACAGGTCAGGCGGTTGGTCATTTAAACAGAATCCGTCAGAGAGCAGGTCTGGCGCCACTTTCTTCCTCAATTTCAGCTGCTGATTTTACCACAGCGCTTCGTAAGGAAAGAAGAGTTGAGTTTGCCGGAGAAGGTATCTACTGGCACGATTTGGTTCGTTGGAACACAGGGGTTGCGGTGATCAATCAGGCAGCAGCACAGTTGAATTACAATTTTACAATTACGACCAACGATTATCTGTATCAGGTTCCTTTATCTCAGATTCAGGTAGCAGGATACGATCAGAATCCTTAAAATATTTTTTCATACTTAAATTGATGATCCCTTCGTTTTTTAACGGGGGGATTTTTTTTAAATAAATCAGTTTAAATTAATTAGCTTTGAGACAGTAACCAAAACAATAATTAAAATGAAAAATCTAAAAAATCTTTTCTCTGTACTTTTTCTGGTAACAGGCTTTTTATGCTTTTCCCAAAGCGATGAAAAGGAAATTCAGACTCAGGTTTCGAAAATGGTTTCCGACTGGAATACCCATGAATTCAAAAATATGGACTCATACATGACCGAAGATGTAGAATGGGTGAACATCGTGGGAATGCACTGGAAAGGACGAAATGAAGTGAAAGCTGCGCATCAGGGAAACTTCAGTGCTTTCTTTAAAGGAGTTCCGTTTACGCAGAAAAATTTACAAATCCGTTTTATTACAAAAGATGTAGCTGTGGCTATTTTAGTCAGTAGTGTTAGAGAATTTTTTCCACCGGATGGCATAGATCATGGAAATAACAGAATGCCGGCAAGTGACGATATCCTCACTTTGGTTCTTGTGAAAAAGAAAGGAAAATGGTTGATTTCTTCCGGACAAAATACAGTGGTAGATGCCCGTGCTGCCAATAATAATCCTGCTAAATAGTTTAACTTCAATCGTAGTTTATTTGTAATTTGTCATCCTTCCAATGATTTTTAATTTCCTCAAGGTAATTTAATTTTTGAGGAATGAATTGTTTATCAATTTTATCAAATTCAGATATCAGATCTTCAATCGGTTTGCTATCAAAATTTTCGTAATATTTAATTTGATCTTCAGAATAAAAGTCTGTTAATTTTTGATTTTTAATATTATTTTTCATCTCTAGATACCATTTGTAATTTTTTAATTGAGAAATGAAAAGCCCTCTGATATTACTCAGTGCCATATCTTGTTTCGAGACCACATGACCAATCATTATTTTATATTCTAGAGGAAATTTAGAATAATATCTGTACAGTTGAATTATTCTGCTGTCATTTCTAGAAATTAATTCTAAAATTGAATTTACTCTGACAAATGTATTTCCGTTTAAAGCGAGGTAAAATAGTTCGTCGTTAGTTGCTTTTTCAGAGACTTCATTAAACATGTCATAAAGTTTTGAATATCCTTCCCGATCATAATTTTCAAGAAGAATAATTTTGAAATATTGATGATCTATCGGTTCAATGATATCTTTTAATTCATTACGCAGCTGAGCAGAAAAAAATAATATCTGAAATATAAACAAAATTGTAAATCTAATTTCCATAGATGAAGTATAATAGAGTTCTAAATATACATTTTTTTTAAAGAAACGATCATAATGGAGGTGTGAGTTTGAATCATAATTTTTAAATTGTAGAATCAAAACCAATCAAAAAAGAGTAAAATGAAAAAAACAGGTGCTACAACTTTAGGAATTTTAACCCTTCTTACTTTTTCATGTCAGGAAAAGAGCGTTCAGAACAAAGAAAATCAATTAGCCGAAAAACAGGAAATGCTGTTTCCAAAAGGCGAGAAAGTTCCCAATGATAAATTCACAGGAACTGTTTATCAGGCGATTCTAAGCGATGAAGGAACCCGTGTGAGCAATGTTACTTTTGAACCGAACGGACGCACCAACTGGCACAATCATCCCGGCGGACAGACACTTTTGGTGACCGATGGAACAGGATATCACCAGGAAGAAGGAAAACCTTTGCAGAAGATTAAAAAAGGAGACGTCATAAAAATCGGACAAAACGTGAAACACTGGCACGGCGGAACCGAATCTGAGTCAATGACGCACGTCGCTGTAAGCATCGATCACGAAAAAAATCCATCGCAGTGGTTTGAAGCCGTTGGCGAGGAAGAATTTAAAAATGAAATTTCGAAAAAATAAAGATTTGAAAGTGGTGTAAAACAAAAAAAGATAAGGATCACCGGAAAGATTCTTTTCAAGGACAGCGGGCTTCTCAGAGGCCTGCCAAGATAACTGGAAGTCACCATCCTTTAGTTAAATCTTTTAATGATCCATATCTGTTTAAAAGTTTTCATTAATTCTGACTTAATGAAAAGCACCGTTATTTTTTTTGCTCAGACTTTTCTGTGTGAAAAGCTGGCTGACAGATCAGTTTTCTATTTAAATGTTTTTGTGTTTTATAGTTTAGGAAAAGAAGATCTTTCAGGTAATTTTATTTTGAAAAATTACATTTTAAAATAAACGGCTTGGCATTTTTCATGTCAAAAAAGACATGAGATAGAATACCAAAAATAAAATAAAATCACTCATTTCATCATTTACATGGTTATCAGTTTTACTGATCTCAAAAACTTTTTAAACAATTTTTGAGAATATAATTCGTTTCTATTATTTGTGTAATTGTTCTCCTGCTAATCTTGATGAATTGTAAAGAATCAGTAAGGCTGAATTAATTTTATGCTAAATTAGAAAGAGTACTGCACCGGTGCAATCGAATGCAGGTCAGAATATAAAATTGTAACGGATGAATTTTTAAATTTTTTACCAAAAATTTTATTAGATAATTAATAATCAATGAATTATGCAAGTCTTGATTTTGTCACTTTTTCGCTTCCATCATTTGATTTTAGGTTTAAAATCAGTATTTTTGTAACACACTTTTTCAAAATAAGAATGCCAAAGAAAGTTTTAGGTCTTATATTTTTTCTCATCTATACTGTTTTTCATTCGCAGGCCTATTATGACGAATTGAGAAATAAATACTGGGAATTTGAGGAAAATGATCAGAGGGCTTTTACCTATGTTAATCTCTACATCAAATCTGCAAAAAAAGATAAAAATTACAGTGAACTTTTTCAGGCCTACAATGATGCCATAAGATATTCTCCTGATAAAAAACTTCAGTACGCAGACAGCGGTGTTACTGCTGCAAAACTTTCACAAAAATCTGATATTATTGGCAACGCCTATCTGGCAAAAGGAAGCGTCTATTATTTCACTCACCGGAAATTTAAACCTGCCTTACATGAATATTTGAAGGCTTACAAATACCTCGAAAATTCTGATGACTCTTTTTTAAAGCACCGCAATTTATATTATATTGGTGTGGTAAAAAGTTATCTGGGCTACTACAAAGAGGCAGCAGATATTTTTAAGGAAAGTATTACCTTTTTTAAGGCCAATACTACACCAGACAACCATCCTAACCTTATTTTCAATAACCGGAAAGGATATTTGAATGCTCTGCATCAACTTATTGTTTGTGAACAGGCGACTGGAGATTACAAAAATGCAGTAATTCATACCGCTCAGGGTTTAAAAGAAACTCCCACAACAAATGATTTTGAGCAGGAGCGGAGTTATTTTTACAAAACAAAAGGCATCAACGAAATTTATCTGAAAAATTATTCTGAAGCCATCAGCGATTTCAATAGATCTCTTATCGGTTTAAAAAAAGTAAATGATTTTTCCTGGATTTCAGCAATTTACTATTATTCTGGATTAAGTTACAGGAATAAAGGTGATTTGCAAGAAGCTGTAAATCAGTACAAAGCTGTAGATTCGATATTTAAAAAGCATCATTTTATTTTTCCGCAAACAAGAAAAAATTATGAAGAGCTGATTGATTATTACAAAAAGGAAAATAATCCCCAGCAGGAATTGTACTATACAAAACAGCTTCTGAAGGTAGACAGCGTTTTGACGAATGATTTTAAATACCTTGCCAACCGCATTCACAGAGAGTATGATACCAAATCTCTGCTTCAGGCACAGGCAAATCTGGAGAATAAAAACAGTTTCAGCGAAAAGCTGGTCATTATACTGTCGGTTGCCTTACTGATTTTAGGTGGACTGGTTTTTTACTGGTTTAAAAGAAAAAAGGATCTTCAGAAAAAGTACAATCAGATTCTTACTGAGCTTGATTCTGTGAAGCCTGAGGTGGTACAGATTGAAGAAAAAAACATAGAAAAAACTTCAAAACTTGATCCGGCTGTAATCAAAACTTTGAAGGACAAATTCCGGGAATTTGAAAAGAGCAAAAGATTTCTCGAAAAAGGAGTTACGGCAGGAAAACTGGCTGCGGAATTTGAGACCAATGCCACCTACTTTTCTCAGTTTGTGAGTGAATTTAAAGACAGTAATTTCAATACCTATCTTAATAATCTCAGGATAAAATATGCCGTAGACCAAATTTATAACCATAAAGAATGGCGCAAATATTCAGTTGAAGATATTGCTTTGGCCTGTGGATTCAGCAACAGACAGAGTTTTTCCAATTTCTTTTATGAACAGAACGGAATGCGACCCGCCGAGTTTCTTAAGAAAAGAAATGATGAAATTCAGGCTGAAAAAAACGGTCTTCAAACCTAAGTTTTGCCTCGCATTTTATGTTTTTTTAATTTTAATCTTCATAAAGAATGAAAGTTTTAATTAAAAAGTTGGTGAAATTTTTGGAAAAAAGTCCCTTATAAGTCAGCTTACTGTTTTTAAAATCATCTCGCTGTAACAAATGCTTTCAACTCTGCCATTTTGCCGTTTTCGAATCTCCAGAGATCACAGTAATCGTAATCTTTCCACGCACTTTCATTTTCCCAAAGGCTGATTTTTCCCATTACTGCGACGTAATTTCCTTCAGCAATGATCAGTCGGGTATCAAAATGGGGCGGTTTTTTATACGCATCAGCGATATATTTTCGGACTTCGTCTTTACCGGATAAAGTCTGGTCTCCCACGAAAGTCCACATTGTATTTTCTGTGAGATAAGATAAAATTCTTCGTGATTACCCTCTGAGACCGCTGCATTGGCATTTTTCAATATTGTTTTATTGTCCATGATGTCAACTTTATTGATTTAAAACTCTTCCTGAAGTTTTAACCAACCGATTCAAACAGTGTACCGCTGAAAATGAAATTAGATTTTAATTAAATTGAAGATACTCTTAAATTACTCGATTTGAATCATCTGTTTTTTTACTTTTACCGCATTAATTTAGATGAAAATGAAATCAATACTTACAATATTCCTTCTTCTGTCTTTGCTGATGATCAGTTGCAACAGCAAAAGCAGTGAAATTCCCGAAATTTCAAAAGGTAAAATTGATCAGAAATGGTATTACGAAAACGAAACCATGAAATTCAAATTTCAGCTTCCCCGCAACTGGAATTTCGCAGACAGCAAACATCCGATGACGAATTATATTCCGATGAATCAGGATTTGACACAGGATATTTTAGGAACTGACAGAATTAAAATAGAAAAAACTTTTAATCTAATGGATGAATCGTCCATCTATCAGCTTTTTTCAGTTTCAAAAAATAGAACAGAAGATATCCGAACCGGTAACAGGAAAGGAGATCTGGGTTTTGCTGTTGTTTCTTCACAGACAGGAAACGCTGATGAGGATATAACAGCTGCTCAAAAAGAAATTCAGAAGCAGTTGAAAGACAGTCCGGAAGCCTTAAAAATCAATGAAAAGAATTTATCTTCAACAGAAATTTTATTATTTGGTAAAGACAAAATTCCGTATTTTAAATTCACACATACTGACATCAGCGGAAATCCTGCCGGAAACAGACTGTATGCATTCAAAAATTACGGTAACTATAATCTGATTGTTTTAATTACGTATTTTTCTGAAAATGAATTAGATGAGATTAAGGACGTCCTGAAGACCATCGAAAATTAAAAAGAAGTATCCGCTTTTTAAAATTCAGAACTAAACAGCTGTGGATAACTTTTTTCTCATTTTGTTGAATAAAAATTTAAATTTATCATGTCTTAAATTCTCTTATTTTTCAAAACTAAAATTATTTCAGTCCACAAATGAAACACTTTTGCAGGCTCGCAATCATTCTCGTTGCGATGATTTTCACCTCATGCCATTCATCTGCTCAGCAGAAAGATGATTATTCAGCAAAAATCGACAGCTTAGTACACCTTAAAACGCCAAGATCTTTCAACGGCGTTATCTACATTCAACAAAACGGCAAACAAAAATACTCCAAAGCATTTGGTTTCTCCAATTTTATTAAAAAGACACCGCTGAAAATCTCAGACCGGTTTTCAACCATGTCGGTCGCCAAACAGATCACAGCAACACTGATTTTACAGGAAGTTGAAAAAGGAAAAATTGATTTAAAAGTTCCCATCCGTAAATATTTACCCGATTTTCAATATTCTTGGGCAGATAGCGTTACCGTTCATCAGTTGTTGAATCACACCAGCGGTTTGTACAGCGATAATCTAAAACCAAATCTGAAACTTGCGTCGGGAACGGAATTCAGTTATTCAAATATTGGCTATTCTGTGGCAGGAATGGTTTTGGAAAAACAAAGCGGTAAAAAATTCGAAGATCTGGTAACCGCTTTATTCAAAAAATGCAGAATGAATAACAGTTTTTATCCAAATGAAGCGAACAGTAAACTTTTGGTAAAAGGTCACACGATCAGAAAAGACGGGACTTTCAGGCTCAATGAAAAATCGGAATTTGATACTGATTATTATTTTGGAAGTCATCTTATTGTCACCGCTCCCGATCTTGCAAAATGGAATGAAGCCCTGCACAACGGAAAATTGCTGAAACCTGCGACTTATAAACTGATGACCAATTATTCCATCACTGCAACGCATCAGGTTTTTAGTGAAAATCCGATTGGATACGGATATGGCTTAAGGATCAATGATAAAGCTGATGTTTACGAAATCGGGCATACCGGTTTTCATCCGGCCGAAGGTTTCACGGCTGTTAATTTATATTACCCCAAAACCAAAACAAGCGTAATCATCATGGAAAATGTGGGGAATGAAAACTTTGACATCGCGTACTTTTATGAGCAGGAAATCAGAAAAATTATTAAAAAAAGCAAGCTGTTAAAATAGATGAAAACAAAATTTAATTGTTTATTGTCAGCGTTTGCAATCGCTTTGCTATTTTCCTGCTGCTCCCGGAAAATAAACTACGGCACAAAAACCGATATTCACGACAAAGCAGATTCTGCAAAGTCTTTAGCAAAAATCAAGCACATCAAAAGTCTCAGTTTTTCAGATTTTAAAGAAGGTAAATTTGCAAATGGAAGAATTGCTGTAAACTACCGTTTTTTAAAACCGAAGAGTATTGAACAGACTCAAAAATGTCCGTTGGTTCTGGTGTTTCACGGTTCCGGGGCGATTGGGACAAATAATACTTCGCAAATGGGCGTTTTGGCTAAAATGTGGCTTCTTCCGGAAAACAGAGACAAATATCCGATGTACGTTTTGGCTCCTCAGTTTCCTGACCGGTCGTCGAATTACCATTTGGATCAGAAACGGAATGTGCTGGCTTCACAATCCAGTGAATATCTGGATTTGGTTTTAAACTCACTGGATTCATTTATTGAAAAAGAAAATATTGACAGAAGCAGAATTTATGTGATGGGATTTTCGATGGGTGGCTCTACAACGTCCAATGCCATTTCCAACCGGCCTGACCTTTTCGCTGCGGCAATCAATATTTCGGGCGTTTCGCAATTTGCTAGAATTGATCATCTGAAAAATCTATCGATCTGGATGGTTCACGGAAGTCTGGATACAGAAAATTCTATCAAAAGCAATTTTCAGTTCTTCGGAGAATTAAAAAACAGCAAAAATATTTTCTTCTGGGAATTTAAAGATAGGTACCACAACAATATTCTGTCTGCAGAACTGATTGACGAAATCCCAAAATGGCTGATGAAACAGCACAGATAAACTCTAAAAAAATCACATTTGAAATCACTATTATTCCTATTCTTACTATTCATTTGCTCAAATTCGTTTGCGCAAAAAACTTTCGTCTTTTTAGGCTCGTTCAATTGGGACAGAGAGAAGGAAGGACTTTTTGTATATGAATTGGATACGGTTAACGGGAATTTGTCAAAAGCAGCTGCAGTTAAGAATATTCGCAATCCGTCTTTTCTGACCTTATCGCCTGATGGGAAATACATTTTTGCAGTTACAGACAGCAAAACAGAAAATGACGGAAGTGTCAGCAGTTTTAAATTTAATCCTGAAAATAAATCTCTGACTTTCATTAATAATCAAAAAAGTGGTGGCGAAAATCCGGTTTACCTCACTGTGCACAAAGATGGAAAATGGCTTGTAAATGGAAATTATACCGAGGGAAGTGTTTCTGTTTATCCAATTTCGGAAGACGGAAAAATTCATCCTTTCGTTCAGAATTTTCAGTTTTCAGAAGGGAGTGTAAATAAGAAAAGACAGGACCGGTCGCATATTCATTCGGTGGTATTTTCGCCGGATCTCAATCATATTTTTCTGCCTGATTTAGGTGCAGATAAAATCAGGTGCTATCAGTTTAAAAAAGATCAGAGCAGGCCTTTGGAAACCTGTCAGGAGCCTTTTATCAAAACCGCTTTAGGAAATGGCCCGAGGCATTTTACATTTCATCCGAACGGAAAATTTGCTTATCTGATCGAGGAAATGGGAGGTGCAGTAAGTGTTTATCAATACAGCGAAGGAACGCTAAAAAATATTCAGCGGATTGATACGCATTCTGAAAAATTGAAGACAGATTTTGAAAGCTCAGACATTCACATTTCGCCTGACATAAAATTTCTGTACGCTTCAAACCGTGGAGCTGAAAATAATATTGCCATTTTTAAAGTAGAAAATGACGGAACTTTGAAAGCAGTGGGCTATCAACCTACGAAAGGCAGACATCCAAGGACTTTTGGAATCGATGAGACTGGAAAATTCGTTGTTGTAGCCAATACCGGAACAGGAACGGTTGTGGTTTTTAGAAGAAATTCTGCAACCGGATTACTGAAAAAAGTAGGTAAGAAAATTAAAATTGAAAATGTCTCTACAGTACAGATCAGACAGTACTAAGAAATTCAGCAGTTACAGGAAACATACTAATAAGAGAAAATCCCGAAGCACAGCCACGGGATTTTTCAAGATAATATAGATGTAATTTAGTGTCTTTTAAATAATATTTCATCCATTTTGGTCTGCTTCACGTATATTTTCTGAAAATTGACGGGCATGTACTGGTATAAAATATTCCACTGATGTAAGTCTGTCTGCTTTTTAAAACTTCGGAAAGATCTTACAAAGAGATTCTCAATGATCTGCTGTACGGTGCTCGTCCCGTTGCGGTAGATCCAGTCCATCATTTTGATGTTGTGATTTACAATATTGATTTTTGATTCCTGTAAAAGATTTTTAAGGTGATTTACAGTCGCCTGAATTACCCCTGCGAAGTTATCCTGTGCAGAAAGTTGCACAATTTCCTTCTGAATGGTAGGATAAAATATTTTTAAATGTTCAATTGCAGCATTTTCATTAATGGTCTTAATATCCATCTTCTCCATAATTTAAAATTTTTAGACATTCTGAAACTATCTAAAACTGTACCAGAATTTAGGTGTGACAAATATGTTCTCTATAAAATATAATTTTATTATCCGAAATTCAATTTTCTCTAAATAGTTTATTGATGATACTTACGGAAATTTTATTTATCACATTGTAAAGATTTATAGGTTTTGTTCTAGCAATAGTTGCGACAATTTTCAGCTTTTTATGTAATGAAATTATTGTATTCTGTAATGAAATTGACAACAATGTTTTATTGAATTTTTTTTGTCTAAAGTAAACTGTTATTTTGTCGCATTTAATTTTCAGATTAAATATATTTGCAGTCCATAAAAAATCATTGATGTTTACAAAAATTGTTGTCCACAGAGTAGGAAATAAAATCAACGGAGAATCGCTTATTCTGTCACAGGAAGAGCTTGAACTGGATGAAGGAACGGTAGAGATGCTTGAAAATTATTTCTTAGGTTCTTTTAAAACTGAAGAAACCTATCAGTTTTACAGTGATACTTATCTGGTTAATAATCCCGTATTCAGTGCGGTCTCGGAGATTTTTGATGATAAAAGCAAGTTTCTCTGGGAAGCCGAGAATATAGCGAAACATCTCTTCGAGGCAGCAGAAAACCCACGAGTTCAGGGTGGAGAATTATTCATTGTTTTCTTCGAAGATGAAAGGGAAGGCGATGAAAAAGTAGATAAAATCGGAATTTTTAAAACCGAAAAAAGAGATTCTTTCCTGAAAATATTTCCTAAAAATGAAACTTTTGAGCTTGAAAAAGATCAGGGAATCAGCCTTTCAAAAATTGATAAAGCAGCCTTGATTTACAACAATGGAAAAGAAAACGGATACGTACTATCAGTTGTCGACAACAACAAAAACGGTGATATGTATTACTGGTTTGAAGATTTTCTGAAAGTAAAGCAGCGCGATGACGAATATTTCCACACTCAGGAAGCGCTGATGGTTTATAAGGATTACATCACCAAGCAACTTCCGCAGGAATTTGAGGTTTCAAAGGCGGATCAGGCAGATTTTCTGAATCAGTCTATCAACTTTTTTAAGGAAAAAGAGGAATTTAAATTAGACGATTTTACGGCAGAAGTTTTAAAGGACGAGCATGTGATCGAAAGTTTTAATAATTTTAAAACCGATTATGAGCAGGAAATGCAGATCAACATTGCTGAAGAATTTCCCATCAGTGAAGCTGCTGTGAAAAAAACTCAGAGACATTTTAAAAGTATCATTAAGCTTGATAAAAATTTCCATATTTACATTCACGGCGACCGT
Source organism: Chryseobacterium sp. Leaf394 (assembly GCF_001424105.1). Classification (GTDB taxonomy): domain Bacteria; phylum Bacteroidota; class Bacteroidia; order Flavobacteriales; family Weeksellaceae; genus Chryseobacterium. The sequence goes on from NZ_LMQH01000011.1 coordinate 782,495, forward strand.
AAAATGCTTGAGCAGGGGCAGGATGAGAAAGGGAAATATTATATGCTGTATTTTGACAAAGAGGTATAACCTGCGTTTAATGTATTTAGAGTGAGGAATTTGCGAAGATATTAGATTACATTTGCTTAAAAAGTATGATAATTAATTTATTGTTTAAATTTTAGAAAAAATATCAAAAGTTTTATAACAAATTTTAACTTATATTAAAATTCCTTTTTATTTATCAAACCCAATCTCAATCATAAATGTAAGAGATTTATTTTGGTTATATTTGATACCTTAATTATTGATATGAATTTCATAGAATGTCACGAAGAGCCCATTCACATACCAGGGCACGTACAAAGTTTTGGATACCTTATTGGCGTTTGCTCGGTATCTGAGACGATTAATTTCTGCAGTGAAAACATCTCTGAAATTTTCGATATTTCCAGTGCTGAGGCACTTTTAGGTAAAAAGATTTCAGATTTTCCCGGCATTTTCAATTTGCTTTCAGAGTCTGAAATCTACAGTTCTGTAAGTGAGTATACGAAAAGGGAAAATGAAACTTACTTTGATAAAATTTGTATAGATCAAAAGAAATACCACTTTTCACTTTTTAGAAACGGTTTTAATATTTTTCTTGAATTTGAGAAAGTAATTGATAATCCGAATAAAAGAATTACCAATAAGTACGATAATTTTTATATTATAGACAACGATCAGGGAATTTGGGATCAGCTGCTCAATACACTTTCCAACATCATAAATTATGACCGTATGATGGTCTATAAATTTATGGATGACGGATCCGGCAAGGTGATTTCAGAAATTAACAATGGAGTTTTGGAGAGTTATTCCGGCTTACATTATCCCGAGCACGATATCCCGAGACAGGCGAGAGAGCTTTATCTGAAAAAAAGAAAGAGAATTTTCAGTAATGCTTATGCAGAGCCTGTTCCCATTATCAGCAAAATAGATTCTCCTATCAATCTTACGTATGCCAGTGCAAGAGCGATGTCGCCTATTCACGGGCAGTATGTGAAAAATTCAGGAGCTTCATCAAGTTTCAGCATCTCAATTATTATTGATGATAAACTCTGGGGTTTGGTGACCTGCCAAAACAAAGAAGCAAAACACATTGATCTTGAAGACCGTGTGCAGGCCGGTATTTTTACCGTGCTGGCATCTAACGCCTATGCCTCATTCAAATCTAAAAAAGATCTTGAATACCGTCTTGATCTTGATGTAAAACTTTCATTTTTAAAAGCTGAATTTTTAAAATACAATACCCTTTTTGAAAGTCTGGCTTCCAATAAAAGGGAACTGCGGAATTTGCCTAAAGCAGATGGTTTCGCAGTAATTTCTGATGCGGATAAAATTACCGACGGTGTAGTTCCTTCTTACGAAACGATTCAGAAAATTGTGGACTGGGCGTATGATAACACATCCGACAATATTTTTATAAGCAGCAGTTTTTTAAAAGATTACGGGACAGAGTTAGGCCTCGATAGTAGTGCTGCCGGGGTAATCATATACTTTGTTGAAAGAAGTAAAAATGAAATCCTGATCTGGTTCAGAAAAGAATTTGACGAACACATCAACTGGGCAGGAAATCCTGAAAAGAAAATTGAAGTTTTATCTTTAAACGGAATCGACAGAAAAACGGTTTCGCCACGCACATCATTTCAGGTATTTACCGAAAATATTATCGGAAGCTCGAAACGGTGGAGCTCAAAAAGTGATATTGCAGTGAAGTCCATCAGAGATTTGATCTTAGGTACCTCGCACAAGCAGTACATCATGATCAAAAAGCTGAATGATCAGCTTAAAAAAGTAAATGAGGAGCTTGACAGTTTCTCGTACACGATTTCGCATGATTTGGGAACACCTCTTACTGTGATGAAACTCAACGCTCAGATGCTTCTTAAAAGTCTGGTTAATGCGGATGAGAAAGATAAAAAGAAGATTCAGTCTATCATCGGTGAGATCGATAATATGGCAGAAATGATGCAGAATGTTCTTCAGCTCAGCCGTGCAAAACACAGCGAGATTCTTCTTGAGAAAATTGAGACAGAAAGCACCATTGAAAAGATTACTGAAAATGCAAAGATGACTTACAATACGCCTCACAGCACGGTTGTAATAAAAGAATGCCCTGAGGTTCTGGCAGACCGCACTATGCTTCATCAGGTTTTCCTGAATATCATCAATAATGCAATAAAATATTCTTCAGGCAATGAAAAACCTTTTATTGAAATTGAAGGTTCAGACAACGGAGACTATATCATTTACCGTATCAAAGACAATGGAATAGGCATTCCCGAGACAGAAAAACATAAAATGTTTAAAATCTTCAACAGAATGGACAATGCCAAAAAGTTTAAAGGAAATGGTGTAGGGCTGTCTATTGTACACAGAATCATGAACAGACTGGGTGGTAATGTTGATTATGAAAGTACAAATGAGGGAACCTGTTTTATTTTAACGTTTCAAAAGCCTAAATTTGCTGAAATATAAATCTTTTAGCAAATTATAAAATGGTTTCAGAGTATCTAAAACAAAACACAGCAGATCTTCACGACGCTGCCGAAAAATTATTCAGTTCAGACAAAATTTTCAACAAAACTTTTACTTTTGATGATTACAAAAAGATTATCAGAAATAATTATCTGATGCTTTTAAATTCTGAAAATCAAATTATCGATAGCCTTTCCGGTCATTTCTCTGAAAAACTTCAGCTGGATCAGCGTAAAAAATTATCTGTAATTGAAAAAGATTTATCAAGTCTTTCTATTGAGAATGAGAAACCGCAGCAGAGTGTTGAGATTTCAAATCACAATGAAGCGCTGGGCATGCTATACGTAATTGAAGGTTCTACTTTAGGCGGCAACGTAATTGCAAAGCAGCTTTCAAAAACTGAAGGTTTCGAGAATGTAACTTTCAATTTTTTTGGATGCTATAAAGAGAATACAGGATTAATGTGGAAGAATTTCAAAGAAGTTCTGGATACTGAAGTAAAGGAAGAAAGCTATGACGAGGTTCTTGCAGGAGCTAAAAAGCTGTACACACTATTATTAAACATTAATTAATTTTCTTAAATTATAATTAAAATTCCCGAAAGATTGCTCAATTTTTCGGGAATTTGTACATTTGGGAAGCAAAAATTTAAACTAACAGATAAATAATAAATAATTAAATTATGAAAGTAACCGTAGTAGGTGCAGGTGCAGTAGGAGCAAGTTGTGCAGAATACATCGCAATGAAAGACTTCTGTTCGGAAGTGGTTTTAGTAGATATCAAAGAAGGTTTTGCTGAAGGAAAAGCAATGGATCTGATGCAGACAGCATCTCTGAACGGATTTGATACAAAAATTACAGGTACAACAGGAGATTACAGCAAAACAGCAGGTTCTCATGTAGCAGTAATCACTTCCGGTATCCCAAGAAAACCGGGAATGACTAGAGAAGAACTGATCGGTATCAACGCAGGAATCGTGAAAGAAGTTACTGAAAACTTAGTAAAACATTCTCCGGAAGTAATCATTATCGTGGTTTCAAACCCAATGGATACGATGGCTTATCTGGTACACAAAACTTCCGGTCTTCCTAAGCACAAAATCATCGGTATGGGTGGTGCATTAGATTCAGCGAGATTCAAATACAGATTGGCAGAAGCTCTTGAGGCGCCGATTTCTGATGTAGACGGTATGGTGATCGCTGCACACAGTGATACGGGTATGCTTCCGCTTTTGAGTAAGGCTACAAGAAACGGTGTTCCTGTATCTGAGTTCTTAAACGACGATCAGCAGAAATATGTAATTGAAGAAACTAAAGTGGGTGGAGCTACGCTTACAAAACTTTTAGGAACTTCAGCTTGGTATGCTCCGGGAGCGGCAGTTTCTGTGATGGTTCAGGCAATTGCATGTGACCAGAAAAAAATGATTCCCTGTTCATTAATGTTAGACGGAGAATACGGAGAATCTGATATCTGTCTTGGTGTTCCGGCTATCATTGGAGCCAACGGAGTTGAAAAAATTGTAAATATTACTCTAACAGCTGAAGAGCAGGCGAAATTTGCTGAAGCTGCACAGGCAGTAAGAGAAGTAAATGGAGATTTAAAGTTCTAATCGCCATTTGCCAAAATAAATGAAAAAAATTCGGTGCACCGCTGTGTGTACCGAATTTTTTTATGTTTAATCCAAAATTATTCTTTATATTTATTTACACAAATCAAAAATAAGAATTGCCAATGTACGAAGTTACTGATCAGCTGAAGAAGATGGGCTTTAGTGTGAATCATATTAAACGGATTATTGAACGCAATAATGGCAATACCAATATCAACACTCAGGAATATTTCTGTATCTTCATAGCATTAGACGGCTTCGAAATCGATGTGCAGGGACGTAATTTTAAGGTAAATGCAGAAAGTATGCTCTTTGTAGGACCTCATAAGGAAATTTCTGTAAGTGATGTGGAAGGTAAAGATATTTATGCGATTGTCTTTTCATCAGCATTTTACGAACAGAGTTCCACGGATTCGTTACTGCTGAATTCTACACTGTTTTTTAATTTTGAATCTGATGTTTTTACAGCGCCTCTCATCACAGATAAAGATATTGTAGAGAAGTTTATTATCGAGAGATTGCTCAGGTTTTACGAAAAAGGTGAGACACTTTACATATCTGCGGCTCACAACACAGTGAAAGCCTTTATTCTGGATGCCATGCTTTTTGCGGAAGATAAGCAGATTGAGATTACGGATAATCTGGACTATGTTTCATGTGTCAACAGATTCAGAGTGATTTTGCAGCGCGATTTTAAGGAATATAAAATAGTTTCATACTATGCAAAAACGCTTAATACTACTTCCAGAAAACTCACGGAAATGACCGAATTTGTAACCGGAAAAACAGCAAAGCAGGTCATCACCGAAAAAGTGATTGCAGAATGCTACAAACTGTTAAAATACAGCGGATTCACCATCTCGGAAATTTCTTACCGTCTGGGGTTTTCAAATGAAGGAAATTTCACCCATTTTATTAAGAAACATACCGGTAAAAATCCAAGTGAAATAAAAAATTCCGCAAATTCTTCTGTTATAAAACTTACCAATTCCTATTAGTCAAAACAAATTTCCAAGTTGTATAAGTCTTAGTCTTAAATTTTTTCTGTAATTAAATTTCCTATCTTACTGATAAATTACAACCGATTTTCCTGAATATACTCAAGATTATTCCGAAGATCTACTTTCTTATAATCATCCTGCCAATCAATGTTTACAGAAATTTAAAACAAATTTAATATGCAGTGAATATTGATTCTTGTTTTCCCTCATTTTAATAAAGTAATATCCAAATGATGAAATTGTTTTAATATTCATTTGAAATGTTTAAATTTTTTAAAATATTTCTACTGTTAACAGAGAATTTTATTTGATAAGATAAAATGCAATATATGAAAGTCAAATTGAAATAAAAAAAATTACAATTAATTTTTCTTTTTTTACAAATTGATATGACCTGAGCCACAGTAAATTTGCACCCGAAATAAAACACATTTTTTTGATAAAATTATTCTTATTGTTGCATAAAATACAATAGAATAAATTTGTCTTTAGGAACATCAGAAATTTTTTTCTAAATTTTTAAAAGTCATTTTTACCGGTATTTTTAAACTGTCTTTATGGTTTCCTAACACAAGACCAGACTGCACAGGTAGCAATAGGTACTTCAATGAATGATACACTTTAAAAAAAAGAAAGAAAAATGTTACACTACCTGCAAAAAAATTCTGCGCTGAGCAATTCCTGCTGATTGATCTTCTAATCACAGCCCCCCAAACACTAAGCTATTAAATTCCGTTATTGACCATACACCTGCTTCGGCCTGCTGTAGGGCAATCCAGTGATTTTAATTTTAAATATGAATACAATTTTTTCCTCAGGGAAAATCTTGTAAGCATATCTTTTTGACAAAATCCTGCTTTTTTAAACTCAAAAACTGACTGTACTCAAAAGTACCGTCACAGAAAATCTATGCTTATGAATAAAATTAATTTTATACTCTATCTGCTTGTTTTTGTGCTTTCCGGCGCAAATATGAATGCCCAAACTGTCTTTTTTGAAGACTTTGGTACCGCTACCACCAGACAGACCTCACCTTATATGCCGTCTGGTAGTTTCTCCTACGGAGCACCATACAATGCGGCTTCAAATACCAGCTATGATGTTTACATGATCAATGATAACCATTATGCTGTGATTGCTCCCGGATACATTAAGTCTCAGATCAGACCCAACGTCAGTGAGTATTATTTCTGGACCGCCGCTCACAATGCGACGGGAAATGATGCAAACGGTACCACACCACAAAATACGGTAGTCAGAGATATGTCCGGAACGCAAAATGGTGCAGTGATGGTTGTAAATGCCGGGAGTACGCTCAACAGTTTTTACGAAAGAAATGCAACGGTAGAATTAGGACAGACGTATAAAGTTTCTTTTAATACTTACGTGGTCAACAGTCCGATAGATATCAGTCTAGTTTTAAAAGACGTGGCCACCGGAAGTATTTTGGGGACTATTAATTCAGGATATGTCAACAGTGCAAACACCGGTGGAAACTGGGGAAATGCATATGAACTTTATTTCAGAATGCCTGCCGCCTCATCGACATGTATGGGAAATCAGATTCAGGTTTCTCTTCGGAATAATCTTTCACAAAATGCCAATAATGATTTTTATCTAGATAATATTAGACTTGAAAAGGTTTCAAACACACCTCAAAATACCATTATTCTGTCATGTCCTTCAAGCGGAACTTTAGATTCTGACAACGACGGAATTGCTGATATCTGTGACCTGGATGATGACAACGACGGAATTCTGGATATTTTTGAAAATGCATGTGTTCTTGCAGGACAGACTGTAAGAATAGGATACATTCCGAACTCCAGAGATTTAGACACAGACAAAGGGTATACCTTCGATGGACAGTACATGAGCGGATCGGGAGCGCTGAAACTTACAAACTCCGCAAATTTCGGATCGTCAGGAACTGTGAAAGCCAATATTGTTCTCGTTCCAATGACAGGAACAATCACAAAAGCTTCTATCGTAAATGCAAATTTAAATGCAATATTTTTAGGTGGAATAGATAATTCAGTTGATTCATACCTGTCTGCTGCAGAACTGAATGCCATCAAAGACTGGTCAGACGATGCGCTGCAAAACTTTGTGGTGGTTACTCAGGTTCAGGCAAAAGCCTGGGGTGCAACGATTACACAGGGCAACGTAAATCCTGATAAGCCGACTTCTTACGGATCTGCATCACCTATTTTTAACGGACCTTTCGGTACAATTACACAGTTTGAACAGGCAGGCACCTATCAGGCTTATTTCAACAGCATCAATTCCGTCTGTTCGCCACAACCTTTGGCGATGGACAACAGCAACAGAGCGGTAATGTATATTGATGGCCTTTACAATGATCTTATTATTGCAGATGTTGATATTCTTACCAATCCGGGTGGAAACAATGTAAGTAATGGCGGAAATATTACGTCAAACGGAGACAGGCTTTTCGCCAACATCTGGGCGTTTGTTGTACAGCAGTCTTTCTGTGGAGATCTGGATTCTGATAATGACGGAATTCCAAACAGATTAGATTTAAATTCTGACGACGATACCTGTTTTGATGCAATTGAAGGTGATGAAAATGTAATTTATTCACAGATTGACTCCAACGGGAGGCTGCTTGGAGGCGTAAACGCCAATGGAGTTCCCCTCGTGGTGAATGCGGGTGGAGCTGCTGATATTGGTGGTGATGAAGGCCAGGGAATTGGAGTTTCTCAGAATAAATTACTTGACGGATGCTCATGCTATAAAAACTCTGTCATTACTCAGCCGGGTCTTGCAACGAATTCAGGAATTACCTCACTTCAAAGAGCCGGTGCAAACAACGGAAACTGGCCAATGGTAAGAAAAGGAGCATGGACTGCACTGGAATCAAAAACGAAAGGATTTGTACCGAACAGACTTACCACACAACAGATTGCCAATATTCCTCCCGCGAATCTGATTGAAGGGATGATGGTTTACAACATCAGTTTAGACTGTCTTCAAATTAATACAGACGGAACGGCCAGTGGCTGGAAGTGTTTTAAAACACAAACCTGTCCGGATCTTCTCTAAACAGATCAGAAGAAAATCTAAAAGCATACACACAGAAAAAAAAAGAAAAAAAGAAAAAAATGAGAATTTTATTAACGCTCAGTCTTGCACTGACCACAATTTTTACGCAGGCTCAGGTTGCCATCGGAAAGCCTGCCGTCACCAATAATTCTGTTTCGCTGGAATTTGGTAATGACCAAAACAGAGGAATGATTTTACCTTGGGTAACCGATGCAAACACTTTGACCAGTTCTGCTAACGGAACGATGGTGTATGATCTCACTACACTTAAAGTGAAAGTAAAATATGCTGCTGGCTGGAAAGATCTTTCGGTAGACACCACAGGAAAAACAACTGATCCTGTAAGCGGAATCAACGGAATTACCATTCAAACTGCTGCTTCAGAAGCTGCTGATGCCAAAGTAAGTATCGGTACACCAAGTTCGACGCCCGGTATTTTGGTTTTGGAAGACAGCAATAAAGCGATGATTTTACCGAAAGTTGCGAATCCGCAAACCAACATTATCAATCCGTCTCCCGGAATGATGGTTTATGACACCACAAAAAAAGTCCTGGCGGTTTTTAACGGAACGGTTTGGTCTTTTTGGAAGGCATAATATTCAGAATAGCAAAAAAGGCTGTCACAGTAATGAAGTGACAGTCTTTTTTGTTTAATTCAGATAAATGTGGGTATTTGTAAGATTTACTTAACAACCGTTGCTTCCATTTCCACTTTCAGCGTTTCAAACAAAGTTTTAACTTCGATTACGGTGCTTGCCTGCTGAATTCCGTGTTTTGTAATCCAGCTTTGCCAGATATCAAAGTTTTCAAAAAATGCAGGATGATCTGTTGTAAAAACATTTAACCTCACAATGTTTTTCAATTCAAAATCTGCTTTTAAAATAACCTTTTCAAGATTTTCCAGAGTTTTGGTGATTTGCGTTCTCATGTCGGCATCGCTCGTTATTCCATTTTCGTCGATTGCTGTTTGTCCTGAAACGTAAAGCGTGCTCTGAACATTTTTGACTTCCACAGCCTGTGCGTAATTTCTGTCGTCCTGCCATGTCCACGGATTGATGATTCTTTTTTCCATGTTGAAATATTTAAATTTATTAATGGAACAAAGTTCGGCAGTGTGAGAAAATATAAGCTGTGACCTACATCACTATTTTAAACCGGATTCTAAGTACAGTCTGCTCAATGTCTCTCTGGAAACGCCAAGATAGGAGGCTAGCACGGTTTTAGGTAAACGCTGAATAAGAATAGGGTAGTATCTCAGAAACTGTTCGTATCTCTCTTTTGCACTCATCGTCATCAGAGAAAGTATTCTTCTTTGGTTTGAAATATGCCCGCCAATCGCTTTTTTCAGGAAAAATTCAGTCATTTTTGGGACTTCTGTCAACAACCGTTGATAATTATCAAATGAAAGTTTCAAAACTAAAGTATCTTCCAGACACTGTAGCGACTGAGTCGCTTTAGTCTGAGTATAAAAAGCAGCATAGTCGCTTTCCCACCAGTCTTCCATGGAAAACGAAATGATGTGTTCTTTAGCCTCAGCATCAGTATAAAAAAGCTTCAGAAGACCTGAAATAATGAAATACACATGATCAACCTGAGCATTTTCACTGATGATCATTTCACGTTTTTTGAAATGCTGCTCTTTGAAAAATGAACATGCTTTTTCCAAATCATTCTCAGATAGATCAATTATTTTTTGGATATGAGTTTTGAGAATTTCTATCATTTATTCATGATTCACAATAATGAAAGTCTTTTTGTCATTCCGAAGAATTTAAACTGTTATCACAGCTGAAAAATTCTTTCAGAATGATAAAAATGGTGCTGAAGAATAAATCATTTCTGATTGCATATATTCACAGAATAAAATCTACAAAAATGAAACTTTGTTAACTGTATTATTTCTTATTTCTTGCTTCTAAAAAAAATGGTCAAAAAATATTTACAGTTTAATTGGTAAATTGTATTTGATTGTTGACGTAGTTGAAAGTCCAGCTTCGTGTAGAAAAATCATACAAATTTCCAAAAACATCATAAGATTTACTTTCATAAAATCTGTAATTGTTTTGAGAAAGTGATCTGTTGAAAATCTCTTCAAACAACATCAGTTTTTTGGTTGGATTTGGCGAATTGTCATAGTCTTTAAAAAGTTGAACAGTTCTGATTTTACCTGAAAAATCAACCTGCCATGTTTGGCTTACAGCATTAAACACATAAGGTCTGCTTACAATACTGTCTATATTTCCAGCGGAATTGTAGTAATATTTAGTGTCAGAGACAGGAACCTTTTTCTTTTTAAATGATTGCACAACTTTTTCGTTGTTGTAAAAATACTCGATTGTATCATTTACATATGGATCTATGTTGATTTTCTTGACAATTTTGCCGTTTTGGGTTTTGTAAATGGTTTTTAATTGGTCCGTAGAATAAGGCAGTGAAAGCTTCACGGTCAGTGATATCTCATTATTTCCGTAGACAACTTCTTCATAATAATTATTTGAAAATGTATAACCGAAACCCGTTGATGCCGGAAGAGCTAACAGCCCTCCTTCACGCTTTATTGGGCGGTTTTGATTGTCGTATTGAATGGTAACTTTCTCACCGGTACTTCCGGGCAGAATATTGCTGGGATAGTGCATATATCTTAACTGGTAAGCTTCAAAATTTGGTGCATTATTGAGTAACTGAACTTCTTCAGGGTCGTTTGTCTGACAGGAAATTGCAAATATTAAGCAAAGTACTGACATTATCAATCCTTTGATGTGCCTTTGATTATTCATAGTTTATTTTACTGTAAAAGTAGAATAAATATTTTTGAATATTTCACGATTTGATTGGGATATCCAGAAAAAGTTGTAGACAGTACTGAAGAATTTCAAATTGAATTAAAGATAGATAAGTATTTTATTGTTTTTAATTTTAAAAACGATCCGTCACCAACTCGGCATTCACCATGGCACCAGCAGCATTTCCTGTATAAACGGCATTGGCAACTGAACGCATCATGCTGGAATTATCACCACACGCAAGCAATCCAACAACATTTGTCTTCTGGAACTGATCGACTTTGATGTGACCCATTTCCGTCATTTCGCAACCCAGAGATTCCGCAATTTTTGAATGTTGAGTGAAAGGAGAAGGGCCATAAACCACATCAAAGTTTACAACTTTGCCATCAGATAAAATCAGACTTTCGACCATTCCGTTCTGATGTTTCAGTTCTTCAATTTCAGTTTCGACGATCTGTATTTTATTTTTTTCTAATTTTTCCCGTTGGACCTCGGTGAAATCAGCTTTTCCACGCGTAAAAACTGTAAGATTGTTTGTAAGATTACTTACCAAAGAAATAATATGAAAACCACGGTCTCCATTGGCAATTATTCCCGTTTTTTTTCCTCTGTATTCATAACCATGGCAATACGGGCAGTGAATCAGTGATATTCCCCAGGATTCTTTGAAACCTTTAATGTCCGGAACTTCGTCAGAAATTCCGGTAGCAACGATCAGTTTTTTAGAATTAAATTTTTGACCATCTTCTGACGTAATTTCAAATCCTAAATCTGTCTTTTGAGCTGAAATGGCTTTTCCATCATAAAACTGTATTGTCTCATATTCCTGAACTTGACTTTTCGCTAAAGTTGAAATTTCTTTAGGTGTTTTTCCATCCTGAGTCAGGAAATTTTGAGAATGTGGCGTCTGTTCGTTACACGGTTTTCCGCTGTCAATCACCAAAACGTTTCGGAGCGAACGTCCCAAAGCCATTGCTGCAGAAAGTCCGGCATAGCTTCCGCCAATGATAATAACTTCGAATAAATCAGAATGTTTCATAAGTAATAGTTTTAATTCTCTTTAAATTCTTGTCAAAGTTAAAATAAATTTTTATTATTGCAACACAATCGCATTAATAAAAATGAAAAGAAGAAGTACACCCAGCAAAGAAGCCATTCTGAATGTGTTGTCAGATTCAAAAAAGGCAATGAGTCAGGATGCTATACTGAAAAAAGTTTCTCTGGATATGGACAGAGCTACAGTTTACCGTGTACTGAACCGTTTCTGCGAAGACGGAATTCTCCACAGAATCGTTGCCGAAGACGGAAAACAGTATTTTGCGGTCTGTATTAAATGTGAAAAAAAGAAGCTGTTAGACCATCATTTTCATTTCAGATGCATAAAATGTGAAACGATAGAATGTTTGCCGGTTGCTGTGCAGTTTTCTCTGGAAAAAGGGTATGCGGTTGAAAGTGTTAATTGTGTGTTGACGGGAGTTTGTAGAGATTGTGCGTGAAATATACTCCAAAATGCTACCTGATTTACTCAGAGATAAAAACACCTTGTTGATTCATTTCTAAACTGTTTTCCGGCTCGGTATACCAATCGACAAATTTCTTGTATTCTGCATTATTTGCGGCTTGCCATGCATCAAATCCCTGCTCATCACCAATTTGAAAGAGATAGTGATTGTAAGCATTAAAGATCTTGTTATCTTCCATCTTTTTTTGATACTCAATCAGAACGTTCGGATAGTTTTTAATATCTCGTACATAATATTCTTTAAGAAATCTCTCTCTGATTTTAGCAAAAGATGCAAGATTAAAGCTATCGTGACCTATGACTGACAGAACTAAATTTTTCTCAAAAATCATGCAGTAAGGTAGCTTCTTGTTATCCAATTCAGATACGTCTACTTGTACTGATTTACATAGAGCTACCTGTATTTCATTGCTGTTTGTAAATTTTATAGCTGCTTTATATGTATCAAAAAGCATTTTACTAATTTCTCTAGTACGCTCTGTCGTTCTCTCGAGATTTACGAAGATTTCACCATAAATAAGTCCTTTCATTGTGTTTTGAGAATTCATATAAAGTCTTCCTGCTCTGTAATAATTTGACGGATAATTTGGCTCCACACGCATTCCTTTTTCATAAGATGCGATTGCCTCATCGTATTTTTTCTCAAACTCAAAAACAACACCGCGCTCCAGATAGAGTCTTCCGGCATTCGGAAATTTTTTTAAACCTTCATCATAGGTGGCAATGGCCTTCTCAGGTTTTTCAAGATAATCATAATTGTTTCCCAGCAGCTGATAGTAATCGGCGCTGAGGTTTTCGTAATTTTTGATTTTTAGGAGTTGATCTATTGCCTTGTCGTATTGTTTATTATAGGTGTAAGCTAACGCAATTTCATATGGATAGGTATATTCTTTTGAGTCAATTTTCTCGCATTCTCTAAGCATGACTATGGCTTCATTATATTTTTGTTCATCAATCAATTTTACAGCATCATAAACTTTTTCACATTTAAAGGTTTTCTTTTGAGCATGGATGTAACCGAAACTGAAAATCAGAATACAATAGATAAGTTCTTTTTTCATGGAAATAAATGGATTTAGTTTTAAGTAAATATCTAAATTATTCTTTGAACTTTTAATATTTTTTTTCAATTTATTTATAATATTTTTTCTTTCAACTGAGAGATTTTTGAATGAAAGGAGGCAATTTAAATATCATGTAAAATTTTCAGCAATGATCATATTGAATTTTCATCAAAAAAAATTCATCGGAATTTCACACACCAAAACTTTCAAAACACTTAAATTTGTCACCGTTAAAAAAAGTTATTTAATGTTTAGGAAAATTTCAATTGCTGCAGTTACTCTCATTTCTTTAATAACGGTAAATGCACAGAAAAATAAGAAGTCTCAGTTAGAAAAACCGAAACTGGTAGTCGGTCTGGTGATTGACCAGATGAGGTGGGATTATCTGTACCGTTTTTATGATAAGTACGGAGAAGATGGTTTTAAAAGAATGCTGAATAAAGGTTTTTCGTTCAATAATGTGATGATTCCTTATGTTCCGACGGTTACTGCGATTGGACATACCACCATTTACACAGGTTCTGTACCTTCAATTCACGGTATTGCCGGAAATGACTGGACAGACAAAGCAACCGGAAAAAATGTTTACTGTACAGCAGATACCGAAGTAAAAGGTGTGGGAACCAATGATAAAATCGGTGGTCATTCCCCGAAAAATCTCTGGAGTACAACCATCACAGATCAACTGAGAATTTCCAGTAATTTTCAGTCAAAAGTAGTTGGTGTTTCGCTGAAAGACAGAGCTTCCATTCTGCCTGCAGGTCATAATCCGACCGGAGCTTTCTGGTTTGATGAAACCAACGGAAATTTTGTGACAAGTACTTATTATATGACCAGTTTGCCTGACTGGGTAAATAAATTTAACGATCAGAAATTGGCTGAAAAACTGGTTGCCAACGGATGGAATACGCTGTTGCCAATCAGCGAATACACAGAAAGTACGAGAGATGATGTTCCCTGGGAAAAGCCTGTTGGAACAGCCAAATCTCCAACTTTCCCTTACAACAATCTTGCAGCAGATTATGCTGTAAACAAAGGCGTTTTAAGAACGACACCTTTCGGAAATACCTATACTTTGAAGTTTGCTGAAGCTGCTATCGACGGCTATCAGCTGGGTGCAGATCAGATCACAGATTTTCTTGCCATCAACGTTGCATCTACCGATTATGTTGGTCACGCTTACGGACCGAACGCAATTGAAGTGGAAGATACGTACCTGAGACTTGATATAGAACTGGCGAATTTCTTTAAAATGCTTGATCAAAAAGTAGGGAAGGGCGATTATCTTGTTTTCCTTTCGGCAGATCACGGCGGCGCTCACGCAGAAGGTTACATGAAAGAAAATAAAATGCTGACCGGCTTTTTTGATGACGGTATGGAAAAAAACTTAGGTGCCGAACTGGAAACAAAATATGCCGCAAGCAAACTTATTTTGGGAATCGATAATTATCAGATTTATCTTGATCATCAGTTAATCAAAGATAAGAAACTGGATGAAGCTGCCATTAAAAAAAGTATTATCGAAAATTTAAACAAAGATCCCCGTGTTTTGTATGCGGTTGATTTGAAAGATGTTGCCAACGCACCGATTCCGGAGCCTATTAAAACGAGAGTGGTTAATGGTTACAACTGGCAGCGAAGCGGTGATATTCAGATTGTTTCCCACGATGGAATGCTTCCGAATTATGCTAAAAAAGGAACCACACACAGTGTCTGGAATTCTTATGATGCTCATATTCCTCTAATTTTTATGGGTTGGAAAGTTCCTCACGGTGAAAGCAATGCTTCACATTTTATGACAGATATTGCACCGACCATTGCACAGTTTTTAAGAATTGAAAACCCGAGTGGTAACGTCGGACAACCTTTGATGGAAGTTTTAGGAAAATAAATTTTTTAAAAATAAAATTGAAATGCGCTTACATTGTATGCGCATTTTTTTGTTTGCTATGTAACATCTCAGTGAAATTTAATACCTATCCAAAAAAAACTATGGACAACATTATAGAAATCAAGAATCTCAATTTTGGTTTCGACAGTCAGAAACTTATTCTGAAAAATGTCAATTTAAAAGTTCCAAAAGGATCAATCTATGGATTTTTGGGAGCAAATGGTGCCGGTAAATCCACTACAATGCGCCTGATTATGGGACTTTTTAATGATGAAAACAATGCAGTAAAAGTGTTTAATGAGAATGTTTCTGACATCTATCCCAGAGCTTTACAGAATATTGGCTCACTCATCGATTATCCGGCTTTCTATGATCACCTTTCGGGCTACGATAATCTGAAAATCGTATGCATCATCAAAAAACTGAATCCTAAAACAATCGATGAAGTTTTAGAAACTGTCGGCCTTTCTCATGCCCGAAATATTAAAATGAAAAAGTATTCTCTGGGCATGAAGCAGAGACTCGCCATTGCTTTGGCGTTGATCAGTAATCCTGAACTTCTGGTATTGGATGAGCCTGTAAACGGACTTGATCCCAATGGAATGCTGGAAGTGCGGGAACTTCTCATCAAACTCAATCGTGAACAGGGCGTGACCATTTTTATTTCAAGTCATCTATTGTTGGAAATTGATAAAATGGTAACTCATCTAGGAATTATTTCAAATGGCGAAATAAAATTCGAAGGAAGTAAAGAAGAACTGAATGACCTGTATAAATTCCAAAAAACAAAATTCCAATTGAATGACGCTGAGAAATTTAACGAAATTTTAAAAACAAAATACGAAACCGAACTCAAATCTGAGAACGAAATTGCTATCGTAACCAATTCGCAAATGGAAATCGCAGCGATCAATACGCTCTTAGTCAACAGCGGTGCTCAGATTTTTCAAATTTCAGCAGCAGGAGGTCTTGAAGAATGGTTTATGGAAATTACAAAACAAAACTAAAACATGAATACAGAATTTAAATATATAAAAACCGCATTTGCCGCAGAATGGCTCAAAACAAAAAATCTGGGACTCCTCATTTTAGCAGTAATCTTTGCCGTTTTACTTCCGGCTCTGAGTATTTTTATTCAGATTTTTAATGAGGCTTCAAGAAAATATGATGGTGTGGTTACTACAACCACGCAGGATTCTCTGGGAGACAGCGTAGGACCTTTCGGAACTTTCTTTATGCTGCTTTTCATCATTATTGCCGCGACCAGAATTGCACAGACCGATCATAAGAATAATGGATGGACATTTTTAGAAACCCAGCCTTTAAGCAAATTGAGTATTTACACAGGGAAATTTCTGGTGCTTGTAGCTCTTACAACAATATCTCTAGTGGTATTTTTCGTGGCAACAGTTTTGGAAGGTTATCTTGCTCAGGCATTATTTCCACAGGAAAACTTAAAATATTCTATCGATTTGTACTGGGTGTTTCAGACTTTTGCTAGGTTGTTTGTGCTGAGTTTGGGAATTATTTCTCTGCAGATGATGTTGTCGGTCATTATACCAGGTTTTGTATGGCCTTTTGTCATCGGCTTTGTAGGCTTCGTTGTAAATGTAGTGGCTAGAATCAGAAAAGAAACCTATGATTATTCTCCCTATAATAATTTAGATACTGCGCTGTCGTATAATGATTCTTATCAACTGAATCACTTTTTTGGTTATACTGAATACCTGAGCCTGTTTTGGACAGTTTTGTTTTTCGTGACAGGATATATTTGGTACAGCAGAAGAGGTTATAAAAATGCTTTTCTAAGAAATAAGACCACGATAATTAAAACAATCGTAGGAATTGCCGTATTTGCTGGAATTTACTTTCTGATTACAAAGCCATTTTATCCGCAGAAAAATTCGGATTTAACTTCAATCGAAGGAAGTATTGCTGCTCCTAATACCATTAAAACGGTTAAAATTATTTCTAAAGAACTCCACGAGCCTTTAGCGGAAATCCCTGTAAAAGACGGAAAATTCTCATGGAAATCTAAAAAAAATGTGGATCTGGCTTCTTATATTTTAATTGTGGACAAAAAGCAGTATCCCTTTGTGCTGTCAAAAGGTGATGATATCTTTTTTAATATTAAGACAGATCCGAAACATTTTGTAGTCACCCTGAAAGGAACGCGAAAAGCCGAAGATCAGTATATTATTTCAACAGCTCAGAAATTCTCAATGTTTTATTCATTTGTGGTGGCAGATAAGCAATATACCAATGAACCGGATAAATTTTATGATGCAGCTCAGGAAGAATGGGAAGACGGCGAGAAGTATTTAAGAAAGTACAGAACAAAAGAAAATATTTATTTTTCAGATGACTTCAGAAAATTTCAGGAGCAGATAAATGCAGTTAAACTTCTGAATGCCATATATGATTATCAGAAGATGACATCTTTTACAGATAAAAAATTTACACCGCCTGCAGATTTAATGAACGAGCTTCAGCAGATTGTGAAAAAACCAGTTTCTATGTTGCTGTCTAGCGAAGAATATAAAAACTGGAAGATCAAAGGATTTCTTCCGAAAGAAGGATCAAAAAATCCTGACAGCATTGTCTTTGTAAAACTTTCACAGATGCCTAAAGGTCTTGAAAAAGATCAGCTGCTGTCGTTTCAGATGTTGAAGATGATGAATCTTATAAAAGATGAAAATCAACGCGTTGAACTTTTTAAGAACAAATTTTCTGAATTTCAGAATCCGAAATATCCGAGGTATTTGGGCAGTGAACTGCAGATTATCAACAACCAGCAGAAAGGAAAACCTTTTCCGGTGATAGCTTTTGAAGATCAGTCAGGGAAGAAAGTTAATTTAGATAAATTTAAAGGTAAATGTGTGATTCTGGATCTTTGGGCAACCTGGTGTGAACCGTGTCGTGAAACATCTCCGGTTTTCGAATATCAGGCTAATAAATATTCTTATAATGATAAAATCGTATTTCTTTCTGCGAGCATCGATGCCGATAAAAATAAATGGAAACTTGATCTGAAGAATAAAAAATCTGCTGTTGTGCAATGGTGGATTTCGGATCCGAATGTTCTGAATAACTTAGGAGTAGCAGGAATTCCGCGCTTTATGATGATAGATCCTCAGGGAAAAATGTATAATGCCAATCTACCGAGACCGGACGAAACGAATTTCCAGAATATCATTGATGAAATTTCTGAAAACGATGATGTAATGATTAATTTTTAATCGAAATCTCACTTAAATTAAAAGCCGTCTCACTTTGATGTAGAGACGGCTTTTTCAATTTTAAATATTTTAATTAGTGCTCGGTTTCTTCGTCAGCTTCTCCTTCTTCATCGTCGTACTGCTCCAGATAGTAGGCAAAAGAGAAATCTTCCACATCATCTTCCACATCTTCTAAAGTAGTTAATAAATCTTCAAAAATTTCAAGCTGATCGACGCTCATATTGACAAATTCTAAGTGGAGAGGAAGTTTCAGTTCGCCCGAAATCACATCCGAAAGTGCATCCAGATTATCTCCAAAATGTGCAGGAAGTTCTAGCTTTTCTTTAAGCTGAGTATAAAAATCTTCGTAATCCCCAAGATCTGCGAAGTCGATGTATGTAGTGTTCATAGTTTAATTTAAATTTAATGCAAATGTATGAGTTTATCAATTTAATTGAACTTCCAGTTTTTAGTTTTAAGAAAATCCCTGCATTTATTGCAGAAATCAGTTTCCTCATCGGTTGGATTTTTTCCTTCTGCGTCTCTCATAAAGCAGGATTTTTCAGGACAGTGTTTCAGACCCTGTGTATGCCCGATTTCATGGATAGCCACTTTGAAAAACTGTTCGTTTTTATTGTCTTTATTTAATCTGAAATTTGATGCGACACAGGATTTCCCCGGTTGATAGCCTAATCCCATAACTCCAAAATCTATCACAGATCCCTTCGTTGAGCTGATATCATTTGTTGTTAAGCCAATTTTTACGAATCCCTTTTCAGTGTTTTGGCTTAAACTTTTAATGATTGAATCTGCTCTGTACCGATTTCTTTCTTTATAATAAGCTTCTTTCGGTAGCTCGATGGGTTCAAGAACTTTTACGTGCGGATAAATCTTTTTAATCTGGTCAGTAACAAATTTTGTCGTTTCCGAATTCATATCTTTAAAAGGCTGAACCAAAATAACTGCCTCTCTATTATTTTCAATAAGATTTGCCTTTTTATCGCTGCATGAAAACATTAGTAAAAATAATAATCCTGCCAGCAACCAATTATTTCTCCTCAAAACTTTTATAATGATCTTTCGTTAAATATACTTCACCTTTTTTGGTGAAAACAATCCGGTCGCCGTTTCTGTTTCCGCAGTTGTAATTCACGTCGGCTTCAAAATATTTTTTACCTTTAGGAAGTTTTCCTTCACGGTTTCCAAAGTGATCTCCGCCAATGGCTTTTCCCGGCAGAACGTCACAGAGATTTCCCTGCGAAGGATTCCAACCCTGTTTCTTTGCTTCGTTTTTAGTTAAATAATAATCTGGAAGCTGATGATTTTTTTTGACAAAATCAATAACGGTGTTTTCAGCCGTCAATTGATCAATTGAAAGTGTTTTGTCAACTTTTTCAGCTGAATTTTGTCCGGCATTTTCAGTTTGAACCGGAGCTTTCTTCTCTGCGATAAATGTATTATAAATGTACATCGCAGACATCCCGAAAAGAAGTCCCATGCAGGCAAAAAGTATCGAACGTGTTTTGGAATTCATTGTTTATATGTCAATAGTTAATCTAACTTCGTTAGTCAATAGTCAAGTAATAGTCCTAATTGCAAAAATTCACAACTGACAATTCACTTGCATAGCAAAATTCACTTTTACAGTCTCCATTCTTCCGGAATATCACATACCGGAATCGGGTTGATTTTATGCTGGGCAGCTCGGTTCATTCTGCTGAAAATTTTAAAAACTTCCAGATCTCTTCCGCTGTAGTCGTTTTCTGTTTTCGTTCCCCATTCTTTTTGAATTTTTTCCAGTTCGGGATAGGTTGCACCAATCTGCATTTCGTCGGTTCTTTCAGCATCCCAAAGTCCGTCTGTAGGAATAGCTTCCTGAATGTTTTTAACTAAATTTAAAGCTTTTGCCAATGCATAAACTTCAGTTTTATAAAGGTCAGCGATAGGAGAGATATCGACCCCGCCGTCGCCATATTTTGTATAAAAACCAATTCCGAAATCTTCAACTTTATTTCCTGTTCCGCACACCAAAAGTCCGTTGATTTGACCGTAATAATATAAAGTCAGCATTCTCAAACGTGATCTTGTGTTGGCAAAAGCCAGTTTTTCGTTTGGAAATTCATCATCATGCACATCAAAAGTTTTGTACAGTTCCTCAAAAGCAGGGGTAAGATTTACGGACATCGCTTCCACATTGGGGAATTTAGATTTTAAATCATTCATGTGTTCCCAGGCACGGTTTACTTGATCTTCCTTTTGACGGATCGGCATTTCGATCAACAGAGTCTTTAAGCCGGTCATCGCTGCCAAAGTAGAAACCACTCCGGAATCTACACCTCCGGAAACTCCCAAAACATAACCTTTTACTCCTGATTTTTCGGCATAATCTTTTAGCCACTGTACGATATGATCAATTACTTTCTGTGTCTGCATATTTATTTTTATTATTTAAAGTTTTCTTTTTTTAGTTCATACCAGAAGCATTGGTCGCCTTCATCGGTGAACGTTTCTTTTTCTTCAAAACCCAGCTTTCTCAGAACATGATTGGATGCATCGTTCTCCACATCGGCGTATGCAAAAATGATATTGAGTTTCATTTCATTGAAACCAAAATTCAAAACTGCGATCGAAGTTTCCGTGGCATAACCTTTTCCCCAGTAGTCAGGGGTGAAACGGTAGCCAAGATCGTGAATATTCTGATGATTATTGATTTCTTTAATCAGTTTTAAGCCACTCCAGCCGATTAGTTTTCCGTCTTCTTTTCTGATGACCGCCCAGCGGCCGATTCCGTTTTCTGTATATTGTTTCCGGATGCTTTCGATCATTTCTGCACTTTGGCTGATGTCGGTAAGAGGTTTTATTCCCACATATTTTACCACTTCAGGATTGCTGTCCATTGCAAAAAACGCTTCGGCATCTTCAGAAATTATTTCTCTGAGGATAAGTCTTTCGGTCTCAATGAATATTTTTGCCATTAATTTTACTTATTTTTGTAAACTTAAATTTCATGTAAAAATAATGAAGATTTTTAGAATTGCGGCAGTTTCATGCCTTTTAGTTTTAGCTTTAAATTCATGTAAAAAAGAACAGGAAGCACAATGGAAGGTAGAAATCACCAAGCCTGCTGAGAAAGTTTCCATGACAGATATTTCAAAGGAATTTTTTGATCCTAAAGTTTCTCTCGAGCAGTTTCAGGCAAAATTCCCTTGGTTTCAGGGAAGTGTTCCCAATGAAGATTTTATTAAAAGAAGAACTGATCCTCAGGAAATTAAACTGTATCAGGAAGCCGCTTCAAAAATCGATCAGGCAAAACTGGAGAAAGATTTTAATGACCTTTTTTCACACATCAAATATTATTTTCCTGAATTTAAAACTCCAAAGGTTTTTTTATTTTCATCTTCACTGCAGATGATTCAGGATCCGATTTTATATGATGAAAAGACTAATTTTCTTTTTATAGACATCACAGGATTTATGGGTTTTAAAAATCCCAATTACAAAGGATTGGAGCTTTATTTTCAAAAATCAATGAACCCGGACAATATCGTTCCGAAAGTTTCAAGAATTTTTGCCGAAAAGATTGTTCCTTTTTCAACTGATCATCAGAAATTTGTCGATTTGATGCTCTACAGTGGAAAAGTGATGATGCTTCAGGATGCTTTCCTGCCCGAAACACCGGATTATCTGAAAATGGATTACACGAAAGAGCAGTACGACTGGGCAAAAAACAATGAAGCCAATGTCTATAATTATTTTGTGGAAAGTAATCTTATTTTTGGCGACGATCACCGTTTGGTGGAAAGATTTATCAACCCAGGACCGTTCTCAAAATTTTATACAGAAATCGACAACGAATCTTCTCCTATGATCGGAGTTTTCACAGGATGGCAAATCTGCAAATCCTATTTCAGCAAAAATCCGGAAACAAAACTGACGGATTTTATTAAAAAAGATGCCACCCAGATTTTTAACGAAGCGGGTTACACGCCGAAGTTTGAGGAGTAGGGAAGATGGAAGCGGGAAGAACGGAGATGGAAAGGATAATTTAAATTGAAAAATAAATATTAGAAAAATAGAGAAATGAGAAAGACTCAGATTACAATAGATGTTGAGCTGGATGAAAACCACGTCCCTGAAAACATCACATGGAACGCTGAAGATGGCGGAATACAGAAACAGGATACGAAAGCCTTTATGATTTCCGTATGGGACGAAAAAGCTAAAGAAGCTTTAAGAATTGACCTGTGGACAAAAGAAATGCCTGTAGACCAGATGAAAATGTTTATGCACCAGATTTTTGTTTCTATGGGAAGTACGTACCAGAGAGCAACCGGCGAAGATGATGTTGCAGAATGGATCGAGCAGATGGCAGAGGAATTTGCAATCAAATCAGCGATAAAAATGTAAAAAAATCTTTGGCTTATGGCAAATGGCGAATGGCTTTTTGCTGAGAGATCAAAGTAAAGTATAAATAGATTGTAGCAGTTAGCTGTAAAGCTAAATGCCAAAAGCAATAAGCTAAAAGCAAAATATTATGAATTTCAATACAAAAGTTATACACGGAGGACAACACCACGAATCTGCAACAGGTTCTGTGAATGTTCCTGTTTTTTTAACATCCACTTTCGCACAGAAAAGTCCGGGTGTGCATTCAGGATATGAATATTCAAGAGCGGCAAACCCTACAAGACAGGCTTTGGAAGACTCTTTGGCAAGCATCGAAAACGGAGCGAGAGGTTTGGCTTTCGGTTCAGGATTAGCTGCTATCGACTGTGTTTTAAAATTATTAAATCCTGGCGACGAAGTGGTTGCTGTGGACGATTTATACGGTGGAACTTACAGAATGTTCACCAGACTTTTTGAAAAGTACCAGTTGAAATTTACTTTAGTGAATTTTGATGATGCTTCAAAAATCGCAGACGTAATTACAGATAAAACCAAATTAATCTGGGTGGAAACTCCAACCAACCCATTGATGAAACTGGTTGACATCAAAGCAGTGGTGGAAATTGCAAAAGGAAAAGATATTCTGGTTGCCGTTGATAATACATTCGCAACACCATATCTTCAAAGACCAATCGATTTGGGAGCAGATATCGTAATGCACTCAGCGACAAAATATTTAGGTGGTCACTCAGATGTAATTGCTGGAGCTTTGATTGCTAAAGATGCTGAACTGGGAGAAAAACTTCACTTCATTCAGTTTGCAAGCGGTGGCATTTTGGGACCTCACGATTCTTATTTGGTTTTAAGAGGAATTAAAACACTGGCATTAAGAGTTCAGAGACATTCAGAAAACGGAATGGCAGTAGCTAAATATCTTGAATCTCATCCGGCAGTTGCGCAGGTAATTTACCCAGGATTGGAATCTCATCCTCAATACGAGCTGGCAAAAGCTCAGATGAAAGATTTCGGAGGAATGGTTTCTTTTACATTCAAATCCGGGAAAAAAGAAGATGCGATTAAGTTTTTAGAAAAAGTTAGAGTCTTTACTCTGGCTGAATCTTTAGGTGGAGTGGAATCTTTGGCCAATCATCCGGCATTGATGACTCACGCTTCCATTCCTGCAGAAAAACGTGCAGAGTTGGGAATTACCGACGACCTGGTTCGTCTCAGCGTTGGGATCGAAGATGCAGAAGATTTGATTGCAGATTTGGAGAAAGCATTCTCTTAAAATAATACCTTATCAACATCCGTCTCACAGCGGATGTTTGTTTTTAAATTAAATTTTAAAATGAAAAACACAAGAAAGGCTACCATTCAGGATCTACCTCAATTGGCCGAACTGTTTGATCAGTACAGGATTTTTTATCACAAAGAATCAGATATTTCTGCAGCTGAAAATTTTTTAAAGGAAAGAATAAAGAACAGAGATTCTGAAATTTTTGTTGCTGAAAGTGGAGGTCAGTTGGTTGGCTTTGTACAACTGTATCCATTGTTTTCCTCAACAAGAATGAAACGGTATTGGCTGTTAAATGATCTGTTCGTTAACGAAAATTCTCGTGGAAAAGGTTTTTCAAAAGAATTAATTGAAGAAGCCAAAGAACTTGCAAAATCAACAAACTCTGCAGGTATTCTCCTCGAAACCGGAAAATCAAACGACATCGGAAATAAACTCTACGCATCTTGCGGATTTGAAATCTACGATGAGGTGAATTTTTACGAATGGAAAATTTCATAATCTAACAATTTACCAATGTATCAGTTTACCAATTTTTTGATTGTTACATTGCTTAACTGATAGATTGTTACATTAAAATATTACTCATTACCAATTACTCATTACCCATATTAAGATGACAGATTTCGAAAAATACATTCAGAGATATTTAGATTTAATTCCATCAGAAAACTGGCTGGAAGAATTGAAACTGGTTGGTGAAAAAACCGTTTCCCTGTATTCTTATTTGACTGAAGAGCAATCTAAATTTGCGTACGCAGAAGGAAAATGGACTTTAAAGGAAGTGCTTTTGCATCTTTCAGACACAGAGAGAGTTTTTCAGTATCGGATTCTGGCATTTGCTAGAGGTGAAAAATCGGAATTATCTGGTTTTGATGAAGAAAGTTATGCAGCCCATTCCTTTGCGAATGAGAGAAGTTTAGAGTCCTTGTTGAAGGAATATCAACTGGTAAGAAATTCTTCTCTGATTTTGTTGGAAACATTAAATCCTACAATATTGAATAATATCGGAACTGCTAATGGAAACCAAATTTCTGTAGAAACGATTTCTAAATTAATTGTTGGACATAATATTCATCATTTGAACGTGGTGGAGGAGAGATATTTGCCGGAATTGTAAAGGGCAGATATTTTCTGATATTCAGGAATAGAAGGATTTGAATTTGTTTTAAGCAATTCTATCAATACCGATGGGCTTCAGCCTTTTTTTCGGAATCATCTCAAATTTTATAAGTGCGTTTTATCAAAATGTATTTTCAATATTGGATCAGTAGGAACGGGCTTTAGCCCGTTTTTTATGTAAATATTTCATTGGCTTTAGCCAAAATCTAAAATTTTTATAATTTTGATAAAAACAACACAAATGCCTTTTATCAAAATTTATATTCATCTTGTATTTTCTACGTCAGAACGAACCCCATTTTTAAATACATTAGATTTAAGAGTCAAAATATGGAAACATATCAAAGAAAATGCTTCTACAAAGGGAATTTTTATTGACATGGTCAATGGTTACTCGGATCATTGTCATTGTCTTATTTCTTTAGGATCAGATCAGAATATAGAGAAAATTGTGCAGTTGATTAAAGGTGAGAGCTCTCATTGGATTAATAAAAATCAATTAACGAGAGAACGATTTTGTTGGCAGGATGAATATTTTGCGGTTTCAGTTTCAGAATCGAAAGTAGAGTTAGTAAGAAATTATATTAAAAATCAGGAAAAGCATCATCAGCATAAAAGTTTTGCAGATGAATATCAAGAGTTTATTGAAAAGTATAACTTTAAAATGTAAGTTTTGGCTAAAGCCGAATGAATGCTTAATTTTGAAGGCGGGCTAAAGCCCGCCCCTATTGAATTATGGAAAACATCATCAATATATTAAAATCCGGCGGCACTATCCTTTACCCGACAGATACCATCTGGGGAATCGGTTGTGATGCCACAAACATAGACGCCATCAATAAAATTTTCGACATCAAGAAGCGCGAAAAAAACAAATCCATGATTATTCTGGTGGAAACCGAGAAGAGATTGCAGGATTTGGTTGACGTTCCGGAAATGGCGTGGGAAATTATGGATTTAAGTGAAAAACCGGTGACGTTGGTTTATCAAAACCCGAAAGGTTTGCCGAAAGAATTGCTGGCCGAAGACGGAAGCATAGGAATTCGTCTCGTAAAAGATCTGTACTGTAAAAAGCTGATTACAAAACTGAATAAGCCTTTAGTATCTACCTCAGCCAATTTCAGTGGCGAAAAAAGTCCGTTGAAATTTTCTGATATTTCTCCTGAAATTATTGATTTGGTGGATTATGCAGTGGAAGAAAACAGAGAAAAAGTCTCAGAATATTCAGGCTCTTCCGTGATAAAAATATGGAGTGATAATCGTGTAAAAGTTTTGAGAGAGTGATGTAATATCGCACAGATTTCACGGATTTTCACTGATTTTTATTCGTTATTTTTTAAAATTTAATCATTAATTTTTTTTCGATGTACCCGGAGAATGTAGTTTATCAGAAAATTGTAAATAAACGGTGTCATGCTGAGCCCGTCGAAGCCTTCAAACTTATGTGCTCCAAATATTTTTAAAGTATTACGCTTAAAACTTATTCTTACGTAATCCTTAGACAAACTCAGGATTAAAGTGGTGAACATCTATCGATCAACGGTGTCAGGCTGAGCCTGTCGAAGCCTTCAAACTTATGTGTTCTAAATATTCTCAAAGTATTAAACTTAAACTCATGTGACTCATGTGTCAAAAAAATCTTTTGTGACTTTTGTGGTTTAAAAAAATACATTTAATGTAAATATTTATCTTTGCAAAATTATAAGCGATGTCTGAACTCAGTATTTAAATTGGTCAAGCATCCATCATCTCACATCCAACATCCAGCATAAAAAATGTTCATCAACCTCAATCAAAATCAAAACCTCAAACTTTTCAAAATTATTTCTGAAGTCGCTGCAGCCAACAACCAATCAGTGTACATCGTTGGTGGTTTTGTGCGCGATCTTTTAATGAAAAGAAAAGCTTCAACGGATATTGATTTTGTGACCGAGCAGAGTGGAATTGAACTGGCTCAAAATGTAGGAAAGGAAATTGATCCCAAGATGAATGTTTCGGTGTTTAAAACATACGGAACGGCGATGATCAGATACAAAGATCTCGAACTGGAATTTGTAGGCGCAAGAAAAGAAAGCTATACCGAAGACAGCCGTAAACCGGAAGTGGAGGGCGGTACGATTGAAGATGATCAGAAAAGAAGAGATTTCACCATCAATGCGATGGCAATTTCTTTAAATAAAGATAATTTCGGGGAACTGATCGATCCTTTTGACGGAATCGGTGATCTTCAGAAGGAAATACTGAGAACACCTTTAGAACCTGCTCAAACGTATTCTGATGATCCGTTAAGAATGATGAGGGCGGTACGTTTTGCATCAACTTTAAATTTTACCATTGAAGAAAATTCGTTGGAAGCCATAAGACAGGAAGCGGAAAGAATCAAAATTGTTTCTATGGAAAGAATTATGGTTGAGTTTAACAAAATTATGCTTTCTGAAAAGCCTTCTGTCGGTTTGAAATTAATGGAAGAAACAGGTTTAATGAAATTAATTATTCCTGAACTTATTGATTTGAAAGGCGTTGAAGAAGTAGAAGGTCAAACACACAAAGACAATTTTTACCACACGTTGGAAGTGGTTGATAATATTTCCGAAAATACAGATAACCTTTGGCTTCGTTGGGCAGCATTGCTTCACGACATTGGAAAAGCTCCGACAAAGAAATTTGTAGACGGAACGGGCTGGACTTTCCATGGGCACGAGTTTTTAGGTTCGAAAATGGTGAAAACCTTATTTCAGAAACTGAAATTACCTTTGAATGCTGATATGAAATACGTTCAGAAGATGGTGAAACTGTCGTCACGTCCGATTGCACTGGTAACGGATGATGCTTCAGATTCTGCATTGAGAAGACTTTTGTTTGATGCCGGCGAAGATCTGGAAGATCTGTTTACGCTTTGTAAAGCGGATATCACAACGAAAAACTCAAGAAAGCAGGAAAGATTTAAGAAAAATTTCCAGTATGTTGCAGTGAAAATCAAGGAGGTTGAAGAAAAAGATCAGGTAAGAAATTTCCAGCCACCAATTTCCGGAGAAGAAATTATGGAAATGTTTAACCTGAAACCTGGTAGAGAAATAGGAATTTTAAAGGAAAAAGTAAAAGAAGCCATTCTGGAAGGCGAGATTGGCAATGACAGTGAGGAAGCACGAAACTTCGTGATTGCTGAGGCCGAAAAATTAGGACTTAAACCTGAATAGATTTAGTTTTAATCTAAAACTTATCAATACAAAAAACCTCTTTCAAAATCAATTGAAAGAGGTTTTGTTATTTTAAAAAGTTTGGTCACTTTACTTTGAAACAATCAGTTTCAGATTCTGTTTACCATTTTCAGTTTCAAACTGTACAATATAATTTCCTGTTTTTAATTCAGAAATATTGACCGTTTTATCAACAGTTTTTGCCTGTTTTACTAAAGCTCCGGTGATACTGTAGATTTTCACCAAAACTTCTTTGTCTGTATTGATTTTAATGAAATCTGTCGCAGGATTAGGATACAAACTAATCTTAACTGGTGCTTTCTGATTTTCAGCAGTTGCCAGAACAGCGGTGTATTCATTAATTACTCCAACGGCATTCAAATCAAAACCTGATGATGCAAAAGGAGTAGGGAACGGGTCAATCGCTACATTTCCGTAACTGTCAAATGTTCTGTATCCTTCAACATTGCTTCCTACAACATCAATAATTTTTACATGAGTAATCTGAGATTTATTTAAAAGCGGATTATCAGGAATATCACTGATGTCAAAAGGAGTTCCGAAGCCTGAAATATACTTTCCTGCAAAATTATTCAGATACGTTGCATCCATTGTTGCAAAGCCAGGTCCGCCCGCATCAGGCGCATTCTGCACATAATCTGCAGGATACTGATTGTGAGAAGGGAACCGGAAAAAGTTGATTCCGTCTGAACTCACTTCCACAAAAGCGAGCTCTAAGAATGCTTTTCCGGTTTGGTTAGACATAAACCCGTTTTCAAAAACTGCAAAATCAAATCCGCTGTCGTTGGTAATTGGTTTTGCAAAAGTAAGAACTGCCGTTCCGCCGTCACCAAGACAGACCACAGAACTGTTGGGTGCACCGATAGCGCTGTCAGGAGCTCCAACTGATGCATAAGCTGTCTGTGAACCGTTAATTTGTTGCAAACCACGTACAACAGTTGCTCCCGTTGCCCACGATTTAAAAAGCGTACTGTTAGCCGGAATTGCTGTTGTTCCCGCAACATTGGCTTGTGGAGGATAAGTCTGAGCCATCAAAAAATGAGCAGATAGAAACGCAGCTGCGAAGAATATATTTTTCATTTTATTTCTTTAGATTATTTAATGATGAATTTTTCACTTGTCTGAATGTTTTTTCCTGAAATCTGAATAATGTAGTTTCCTTTATTTAAACCTGAAACCGTAATTCCGTTTTGGTAAACACCGGATTTAACGATTCTTCCTGAAAGATCAACGATTTTAAACTGAGCTCCGTCAGCATTTTTCACGTAAAGAACATCTGAAACCGGGTTTGGATAGATTGAAATATTATTTGTGAATTTCGCTGCATCAGAAACAGAGAGATTACCCGGAGTGAATACGTTTTTATAAACATTGTTTGTGCCACCTGTTGTGGTAAATGTATTCAACAGCGTTCCTGTCTGATTATAAACATTGACTGTAGATGTCGGACCAAAATCTGTGTTGGCCTGGAAAATTTTACCGTCTATCGCCGAAAAACCATAGAAGTCTCCATAGCTTCCACTTGGCGTTGTTGTGAAAAGTGGAGTACTGCTGAATGTAAGCAGGTCTGTATCTAAAGAATACACATTGCTTTGTGTAACTCCCGCAATGAAAAGTTTTGTTCCTTCCGAAGTAAATTTTAATGCTTCATACTGCGAAGGAGGTTGAATGGCTGCATTTGTAATGCTTGCCGCCACTGTGTCTGTAGCAGTATTGATTTTATAAACTGTAGATCCTGCCGAGGTTGTACATAAGGCAAAAATATCATTTCCAATTACAGTAATCGCTTGCAGACCGCTGCTGAGAGTAATGGTTTTAACAATTGTGTTTGTAGTAGGATCGATTACATCAATACTGTTTCCTGCTCTGTAAGAAGACTTATTCACATAAACTTTCCCGTTTACAGTAACAATTTCTTCAGGATCCTGACTTAACGGAATGTTTGTTATAAAAGCTAAGGTATTGGCATCATGAACTGATACATGCTGTGCCGTTTGCGATCCCCAGTTACTGGTATAAATTTTTCCGCTGGCTATTGTAGTATATCTTGGCTGAGAAATATTATTGGTGATTACAGCAGATTTTACAAAACTCGCTCTGTCGGCTACAACAACTTTGTCTGAATTATTTAAAACTAAATAAGACTTGTCTCCACTGAAATAGATAGACTGTAAAACATCACCTAAGACTTCACCGTTATTGGCTAAACTGTAAATGTTATTGGTAACGTTGTTATTAGCATCAATATATGAAATGCTTGCGTTAGATTGATTGTAAACTCCTTCGTTGGACACAATATATCCATTAGAGTACTGTGCAGACATCAATGCGAATCCTGCCACTGTAAAGCTCAGTCTTAAAAATTTAGAGTAAAATTGTTTCATTTTTGAATTATTTGATTGAATTATTATGTTGATTTAAAATTATTTATATAAAAAGGTTAAATGTCCCGGGATATCGCCGGTCTGTACTTTCCATTTCAGTTTCCCGAATTTGTTGTAGCAGAAAAGTTCGCCGGATGAAGTGTAATCTTTGGCATCGCCAATGAAAATATCTCCGTTCTCGCGGTTCGCAGCTATACCGTAAGGAATTACAATTTGAGACTGAGTTCCGTCTGTGATGAAATTGCTGCTCGTTTGTGCGAAAGTATCGGTATTGATAATTCCGTAACCGCTGGATGTTCCACTTGATGTATATTCATAACTGAAATAGTACAGCCTGTTTTCAATAATAGAAAAATCACTGATGGGTAGATTTATTTCTTTAACAACCTGATCGTTCTGTGGATTTAAAACATAGGTTTTAGCAGGAATATTTCCGAAATTTCCTCTTGAAGTCACCCAGAGCTTTCCGGTATCGTCCTTTTTAATTTTACTTAAATTGATGGCAACAGGAATTTTTTTTATCTCGGTAAAAGTATTCAGATCAATGACAGAAACCGTGTTGTCATAATCGGGATAGCTGTAGCCCCCGGAATTGGCAACGTATAATTTGTCGCCTACCACTTCAAGTTCATCCGGCTGTTTCCCAACGTCAACCTGACCTACGATTTGCAGAGTATTTACATCTACTTTCACCACATAACCAGGCTGCGAGACGCCTACCGCACCTCCATAAGACGTGATATAAGCATAGTTGCCATGAAAATTGATGTACCTGCAGTTTGGAATTTTTATCTCGCCGATGTGTTTTGCTGTTTTGGCATCCATCACTTCAACAAAATTGGAAAGATTGATTACTGCATACAGTTTATCCTTATATACTTTAATGTCATTTCCAACATCTCCAAGGCTGTTGACAACGGTTGGGTTCTGGGCATTGTAATAATTTTTGGTGAAAGCTCCGGTAGAATAATCAAAGAAATCTATTGACGCTTTATTGCTGCCCATATTTCCCTCATTTAACACGTAAAGCCCTTTAATATTGATATTTTCAGGCTCCTGAACTCCCGAAACCGTCGCTCCGTAATTGATATAATCGTAATCTTCTCTACAAGAATGAATGCCAAGAATTAAAAGAAAAGCTAAAAGTATCTGTATATTTTTCATTTTTAAATTCTGCTTTTAAAAGTTAACTCTCAAATTAACCCTGTAATTTCTCCCCGGCATCGGATAATTTTTAATGACGCTGTAGTTTTGGTCTAAAAGATTATTCACCTCAAGTCCGAGTCTGAATTTCCAGCCCTTAAGTTTAAATTCACGTGTACCCGAAATATCACTGCTGTACCACGGCTGCTCATAGTTTTCAGGAATATTTTCGGACATATTGTAGCGTTCGCCAACGTAAATGTAGCTGTAATTCAGCTGCCAGTCTTTGTAGGTGATTCCCAGAAGCATGCTTCCGTTGTGCTTTGCAGTATACGGAATCTGATTTCTGTAATAGGATGTGATGTTGGATTTTGTAATGTTTAAAGCCTCTGTAAAAGTGTAGGTAAATCGGCTGCTGAATAACAGATTTTGCGAAAGCAACCAGATGGCCTGTGCCGAAACGTCTGCGCCTTTTATTTCAACCTCACCCAGATTCGTCATCGTCCAGCGGAATTGTTGCCCTTTCGGATATGCGATAATTTTGTCCCGAACTCTGTTGTAATAGGCATCAGCGATGATATTGATATTCTGTAAAACGCCTGTTTCAAAATCTTTATTAAAGGTAAAACCTACATCATACTGATTGGTAAATTCAGGTCTCAGTTGCGAACTTCCAACTTCTGCATAATACAAGTCATTAAAAGTCGGCATTCTGAAAATTCTTTTATAGAAACCATGTAATTTAAAGTCTGCGGCAAATGGCTGATAGGATGCGAAAACAGTCGGTGTAAACTCTGAACGGTTTTGAGGAACGGAAAACGTCGTGTTTTCAATTTTTTCCTGAACAAAAGTTCCCAAAACACTTCCCTGAATTTTAAATTTATTAAAATCAAACTGTGTCGCCAATGCAATCAGTTCTGTATGTCTTTGCGGATAGGCAAACTGCCTCAGATTTGAATCTAAAGTATTGTACTGATAATCTGCGGAAAGATTGATCTTCCAGAATTTATACGGTGAATACTGTTGTGCTGTAGAAATATAGAATTCCTGTTGCTTATAAACATTGTCAATAAATAGAGGCGTTCCGCCCGGATTATCATTGTAATATCTTGTATAATCATCAGCAAATTTAGAATTGATCTGAAACTTATATCTGGATGAAATTTCTTTTTCAAAACTTCCCTGCACAAAAAAGTTTTTATCCCATTGTCTGCTTGAAGAAATATCCCCATTTCTGATGATGGCACCCGGAACACCTCGCTCAGAATCGTAATAGTAACCTTTGAGTTTCCAAATTCCGTTATTGATTTTCCCGAAAACACCAGCTTCTGCACGAAGAGCTTCGATGTCGCCGTTTTCTCTTATTCCGCTT
Organism: Chryseobacterium sp. Leaf394; assembly: GCF_001424105.1. GTDB lineage: Bacteria > Bacteroidota > Bacteroidia > Flavobacteriales > Weeksellaceae > Chryseobacterium. Next base: position 816,070 of record NZ_LMQH01000011.1, read on the forward strand.
CGTTCCCAGCCCAGACTTCCGTCCGGCAATGCCACTTTTTGATGAAATTTATATCGTCCGTGTCCTGTAAGATATTCCGTATTTAAAGAAATACTGATGTTATCCGTCAATTTCTGCTCTAATAAAATGGAAGGATTTACCACACCAAAAGAACCCGAACGGTAGTTGAAATTAACATTGGTCTTTTTTGAATTGATAAAAACAGGCGTTCTGCTTCGCAAATAAATAGATCCCGAAGAACCAAAATCTTTCGCCGCCTGAAAAATTTCGCTTTTCTGTCCGTTATAAAGTGAGATGGATTCTAAATTATCCAGTGAAAATCTTCCAAGATCAACGGTTCCGTTTTGAGCATTGCCAATAGGAATTCCATCATAGAAAACCCCAACATGCTGCGTTCCCATTGCACGGATATTTACCGTTTTCATGCCACCGATTCCGCCGTAATCCTTAATCTGAATTCCGGAAAAATACCGTACAGCATCTGCCACAGAAGTACTGTTGAGTTTTTCGAGTTCTGCTCCCGAGAGTTTTTGTGAAGAAATAACCCCGGTCTCCTGACGCTTTCTGTTGAAAATAATATCGCGGATTACGGTCGTTTCAATACTGTCTGACGCTGTCTTTTGTGCAAAAACAGATGTAGGTACAGCTAGCATTACCAGCAGGGCAGAAGAGTAAAAATATTTCATTCAGTTTAAATAAAATCCGGAAGAATCGTTCTGAATGAATAGATAGAAGGTAATAACCTGTTTTGCGCAATGCAAAAAGGGAAAAGGACCGACTGCGCTTCATTCCACGAAAGCTTCATCAAAAAAATGCTTTAGAAAGGTATCTGACTTATATTTCTGAATTTCTTAGAAATACTTACAGTAGCGGGTCTGCTTCGGATTTACACCGAATTCCCTTTTTTAAAACGTTGCAAATTTAAGCTTTTAAATAAGAACTGACAATGAGAAATTAATAATTTAAGAATGACTTTTTTACAGAATCTATAAAAAGCTGGAATCAAAATAAAAAGGCAACAGATCTTTTACTGAGCTGACCTTGTAAATCTCATCGGTAACGCTTGCAAAATAGATTTCAATATTCTGGTTCTGTTTCGTTTCGTACTCCATCAGACTCTGACGGCAGTTGCCACATGGTGGAATAGGAGGTGTTTTACTGGAAGATTCCCGTGGACCACCCACAACGAAGATTTTGCTGATTTTCTCATCCGTAAAATTGGCTGCAACCCAATAGACAGCAGTTCGCTCAGCACAAAGTCCGGAAGGAAACGCGGCATTCTCCTGATTGTTGCCTGAAAATATTTCACCATTTTCAAGAAGCACGGCACAGCCAACCAAAAAATCGGAGTAGGGAGCATAGGCGTTTTCTCTTGCTTTTTTCGCCGTTTCCAAAAGGGAAATTTCGGTTTCATTCAGCTCGTTTTTTGCTGTAAAATGCTCGAAATGGATCTGAAAATCTTTTTTCATTCAAATTAAATAAAGGGAGCTAAAAGTAAAACAATTTCCAACGGTGACAAAATTTGTTTTTTCTAACCTTCTTGGAATTTAGATTTAAGTTTTTAATATGACTGATATTCAATTGATTAAAATTGACTTTGGAAACGGAGGCGTTAAAAAATTTAAAAAAAATTCCGTTAAGAAATTTCCACTGTTTGAGTGGCGGCAAAAATGTCTTTTAAAAAGATTAGTCTTCTTTCCGCCCGAGTTTTGGAAATTTTAGGAATTTATTTGAAATTTTAGCCGAGTTTGACTTCGTCGAATCAAGGATTTCCAAGTCTTGAACTTTTGGTTCTTTTGCTTCAAGGCAAAAGAACAGATAATCATCACTTATTTTAAAGGATGATAATATTTCGTTAAGCAGTCTTGTTCTTGGTCTAATCTTTTAATAACCTTCCCCAAATTTCACTCTTATTTCGTACTTTTAAATTTTTAAAACAAAAACTTCATGTTATACACACCGATCAACTTCAGAAATGTAGAACTTAAAAACCGCTGGGTAATGTCGCCAATGTGCATGTACAGCAGCGATAACGGACTTGCCAATGACTTTCATTTCGTGCATTATGTAAGCCGTGCTCAAGGCGGAACCGGATTAATCTTTGTAGAAGCCACTGCCATAGAACCAAAAGGACGAATCACCAATCACTGCATGGGAATCTGGAATGATGAACAGGCAAATGCGTTGAAAAGAATCGTTGATTTCGTACATAAGAATACAGAATCCAAAATTGGAATTCAGCTGGCACACGCGGGCAGAAAAGGTTCTACATGGGAAAACAAGCAGATTTCGCTTGAAGAAGGTTGGGAAACACTGGCTCCAAGCCCGATCCCGTATCACCCGACTGAGAGAATTCCTCATGTCTTAAGTGTAGAAGAAATAAAAGAGCAGGTTCAGAATTTTAAAGCTGCAGCCAAAAAAGCTGTAGATGCAGGCTTCGATGTCATAGAAATTCATGCTGCTCACGGTTACCTCGTTCATCAGTTTCTGTCGCCGCTATCCAATACCAGAACAGATGAATACGGCGGAAGTTTTGAAAACAGAAGCCGTTTCCTGCTTGAAATAGTAGATGCTGTCAATGAAGAATTGAACGAGAATGTAGCACTTTTCGTAAGAATTTCAGGAACGGAATATGCGGAAAACGGTTGGGATATCAACGACAGTGTAGCGCTTGCAAAAGTTCTGAAAGATCACAATGTTGATTTAGTAGATGTTTCAAGCGGTGGAAATATCCATGGGGCAAAAATAGAGGTGAAGCCAATGTATCAGGTTCATCTGGCAGGTCAGGTGAAAAAAGAAGCTGATGTAAAAACCGGAACTGTTGGATTAATTACCAGCGCAGAGCAGGCAGAATACATCATGCAGCAAAATGATGCAGACCTTATATTTGTGGCGAGAGAAATTCTCAGAAATCCGTTTTTGGCAGTACAGAGTTCGTTTTCAGCAAATAAAGAATGCTTCTTTCCACACCAATACCTCCGCGCAAAACTGTAATTAAAAAGAATTACTTCCATCCTTAACCTCAGCCTCAACCTTAACCTCCAAAAATGAAAATAGAAGACTACATGCTGTCCTGCCCAAGCAAGAAATTTCTCGGAATAGAATGTTTCGGATGTGGTACACAGAGGGCGATTGTGCTGGTTTTTCAGGGGAGGTTTGTGGAAGCATTTCACATGTTTCCCGCGGTGTACACGGTTTTGCTCTTTTTCATAACGGTAATTCTCACATTTGTAGACCGGAAAAGAAACTACGGAAATATCTTAGTTATTTTAGGAATACTTAATGCACTAATCATGGTAATTTCTTATTTTTATAAACGAATTTAAACTATCACAAATAAATTATGGAACAACAAAAATTACCAAACGCTACTACGGTACTTGTTTTAGGCATTGTATCTATCGTAGGAACCTGCTGCTGTTCAGGTCTTGTAGGCATTATCTGTGGATTAATCGGGATGAATTTATACAACAAAGACAAAGTGTTGTATGATCAAAATCCTGCTGTCTACACAGATTTTCAAAATCTTAATACCGGTAGGATTTTATCCATTATCGGCTTAGTTTTAGGAGCTATTCAGGTTCTTTACTTTGTATATATTCTTGCTACAGTTGGCTGGGATGGATACATGGAGCAGATGCGTGGAATCACCAACATGGGAAGAGGCTGAAATTAAATTAACAACTTTACCGAAAGGCCGCGTCATTGCGGTCTTTCTTTTGATATAACAGCAAAAATTTAATATCATCAAAACTTCTGCATATCTGAAACTACAGTTGCAGATACAGCTCAATAAAAAAAATTAAACATTAATAAATTATGAATCAACAAAGTTTACCCAATGCTACGGCGGTGCTGGTATTAGGAATTTTATCGCTTGTAGCATGCTTTTGCTACGGAATCCCAGGGATCATCTGTGGCGTAATCGCACTGGTTTTGTACAGCAAGGATAAAAAACTGTACATGGCAAATCCGCAACTGTACAATAACTACAGCAACCTGAATACAGGAAGAATTTTAGCAATTATTGGAGTTGTTTTAGGCGTGCTTTTCCTGGCATTTATGATTTGGTACATTTCGCTGATCGGTTTTGAAGCACTTTCAGATCCGGAATTACTGAAAGAGAGAATGGAAGAATTACAAAACAGATAAAAACCTTTCTACAATTAAAAAGACCGCTCATTCCGAGCGGTCTTGCTTTTTCAGTCAGGCTGTAGCAATACAGTCTTTATCGAATTTTTTATCCTTATCCTGGTACTTTGCTTCCCATTCCTCAAGCTGAAACATAATGGGCAGCAGAGCCAGACCTTTTTCAGTAAGCGAATATTCCACCCTTGGAGGGATTTCTTTAAATTCCTCACGAATCACCAGACCATCGGTTTCCATTTCTCTCAGCTGGTCGGTAAGCACTTTTCTGGAAATCACATTGATTCTCGCCGCCAGTTCACCAAAACGCAGTTTCCGGTCTTTAATAACGAGCACAATAATGGGTTTCCACTTGCTTCCCAATGCCGCCATCGCCTTCCCAAGCGGACAGCTGTAGGCCATCAGTTCATTTTTTTTCATAATAATTCGATTTAAGTTTAGTTTTTTAGTTGTTGTATTAGTAGAGCATTTCACTTAATAGTTACAATTTTTCTCAATTAAAAGTATGATAATGAAAAGCTTAAATATGAACTTACAATGTAGAGCTTTTTTATTCATTAATCATTATTTCATACCGATAATTGAGGGTTACCTCAAAGTTACTATCAAATGTTACTGCAAAGTTACCACTTTTTTATATTGAAAGATACAAATACGAACTATTATTAGTTACTTTGTGTAACAATTAGATAACAGTAACGAAAATGAGCATACAATCATTATTTAAACCATTTACATACAGGAATTTAGAATTGAAAAACAGAATCGTAATGGCTCCCATGACCAGAGCGCAGTCAGACAACGGAGTTCCTACACAACAGATCGCTGACTATTACGCGAGAAGGGCAGAAGCTGAGGTAGGACTGATTCTTTCTGAAGGAACAGTAATCGACAGACCAGCTTCAAAAAATATTCAGAACATCCCGGATTTTTACGGAACTGAAGCGTTGAACGGCTGGAAAAATGTCATTGATGCCGTACATGAGAATGGCGGAAAAATGGGACCTCAGATTTGGCATGTGGGAGATACCAGAAGTTCTGAAGATTATCCTTTGGTAGAAATGGAAAAAGCTTCCACAATGACTTTGGAAGATATTAAAGATACCATCACCAAGTTTGCAGAATCTGCTAAGGCTGCGAAGGATTTAGGCTTTGATGTTTTGGAAATCCATGGTGCTCACGGGTATTTGATTGACCAGTTTTTCTGGGAAGGTACCAACACGAGAACCGATGAATATGGTGGAAAAACAATTGCAGAAAGAAACCGTTTTGCGGTAGACGTTGTAAAAGCAATCAGGACAGCAGTTGGTGAAGATTTTACCATTATTCTGAGACTTTCTCAGTGGAAGCAGCAGGATTACACAGCAAGAATTGCCAACACGCCTGAAGAAATGGAAGAATGGCTTTTGCCTTTACGCGATGCGGGTGTTGATATTTTCCACTGTTCGCAAAGACGTTTTTGGGAAGAGGAATTTGAAGGTTCTGATTTGAATTTTGCAGGCTGGGCAAAGAAAATTACAGGTCAGCCCACGATTACTGTAGGTTCTGTAGGTCTTGACGGTGATTTCATGAAAGCTTTCGCTGGAGAAGGAACTGAAAAGAAAACCGATTTTACTGAACTGACCCGCAGACTGGAAAGGGGCGATTTCGACTTGGTAGCAGTTGGAAGAGCAATACTTCAGGATCCGGAATGGGTTTTAAAAATTAAAGACAATAAAACAGATGAGCTGGAAAATTTCTCGGCAGAAAGTCTTGCTGTTTTATATTAAACAACAGTAAATATTGATTTGTTAGATCAAAAGAACATATAATTTACCTATTTATTTTTTTCTAAACAACGCGGTTTTCATTATCTGAAAGCTGCGTTGTTCTTTTATTAGACATGATTAAATAATTAAAGTCAGGAATTTTAAGTCTTCTTAATATTAGGAGAACTGGGCTTTAGCCCTTTTTATCCAATGACAGATAAACTTTTAAAACCAAGTAATTACAAATTACGGACATTCATTTAAAATTTAATTAATCCATAATTTGAAACAAAAAACCAAATACAATACGCCTACTATTATTTAAATTATTCAATAATCACAATTGTCTACATTTGCATTCATTAATTTTCAAAAAAAATGACAGTTCACGATTTAGTTGGAAGCTACACGATTCAAGGTAGTAATCAGGTGATGGAAGATGATTTTACTTATCAGGGAATTTTAACTTTAAACCTTGACGAAAATAACCGCATCAGTGCAGAATGGATGATCGGCGAACATGTTCAGACCGGGAAAGGTTTTTTTAAAGACAATATTCTTGTTATCAATTTCCAGTATGAATCTGAAGAAAATGAGATTTTTAAAGGAGTTGCTGTCTACCGGTGCATGAATGAGAATATTCTGGATGGATTTTGGTCTGAAAAGCACGGCGATCCACGCTATTTAGGAAGTGAATATTGTGTTAGAATCAGTAATTCAAAATATTTAAACTAATCTGAAAAATCAATTGAAACTTAATTTCGACTAAAAAAAACATTGGCTTTCGATATTCCGAAAGCCAATGTTCTTAGTAAAAAATAATCTGTATCGTTTATCTGTGTCTTACACCACGCTGATGGTAGTCAACCTGTGGATTGGGAGCATCATGATTTTTAAAATCTGATTTAATTTTTGCCGGATCAAAATGTCCGTGGGTATCTTCTATACTTTGCGCAGGCGTTTGGTATTTGATCTCCTTACCGTTTTTGAAATACTGGTTGTCAACAGTACGGTAGATCTGATTTTCAGAATAAGTGTTTCCATCCGGTGCTGTAAAAGTTTTCGGAGCCTGTGGTTTCTTTTTTCGGAATCCAAGTACCGTAATTCCACCTACCACTACTGCTGCTGCGATGCCTAGTGCGAATTTCGCTGGTGTTTTCATATTGATTTGATTTTGGGGATAAACACACAAATTGCTTGCCAAGAAATTGAAAGGCGACGTTGAGGTAACGCCAATCAGTTTTTAAGATTGTATTAGACAATGTTTCATCAACACATTTTGGAACTGAAACATTACCCTCAATTCTTTTTAAAATCATCCAAATAGCTGACAGAATTTTAATGTCGAAAGACTCAGAATTTTCGTGTTATCTAAATTAAAAGCATTACCTCCCGATAATTTTCAAATTCAACCCTCACAACGCCAACATCATTGCGAGCGAAGCACCCCGCACCCCGCACCCCGCATCCCGCACCACGCACCCGCACCTTCCAACACACATACCACATTTACAAATTCATTCCACCCTCGGCAAGATACTTGCATTGAAAAATAAACCAAATCAAATTATTATGAATGCACCTTGCGAACCGGCGACTCTCACTGAGAATTGCACTTCGCAGACTTTCCTGAAAGATGTTATTGAAGGCTTGTCTGCTCATCCCAAAAAACTCTCTTCCAAATATTTTTACGACAAAAACGGTGACCGCCTTTTTCAGCAGATTATGGCAATGCCTGAATATTACCTTACCCAGTGTGAACTGGATATTTTTAAGAATAAAACTGAGGAACTGGTTTCTGCCATTGGTTTTTCCACACCTTTTGATCTGATCGAACTGGGCGCCGGAGATGCAATGAAATCATCATACCTTTTGGAGCATCTTTGTACTCTCGACTGCGATTTCAGCTATATGCCGATTGATATTTCAGGAAATATACTTTCGGTTCTGAAGGAAAATCTTTCCGAAAAAATTCCTTCACTGAATATTATTCCTCTGGAAGGCGATTATTTTGATATGCTTGATAAAGCGACACGCCTTTCAGACAGAAGAAAAGTCGTTCTTTTTCTCGGTGGAAATATAGGAAATATGCCACCTGAAGAAGCTTTACAGTTTTGCATGGAATTGAGAAAAAGACTCACTCCTGGTGATCTTTTAATTACTGGATTTGATCTTAAAAAAAATCCACACACGGTACTGGCAGCTTATAACGACGAAACCGGAATCACCGCTTCATTCAATTTAAATTTACTTAAAAGAATGAACCGTGAGCTGGATGCGGACTTTGATTTGGATAAATTTAAACATTATCAGACCTATGACCCTGTATCAGGAGCCTGCAGAAGTTTTCTGGTCAGTCTTGAGGCACAGAAAATCCATATCGGTAATCACATGATCAGTTTTAAAGAAAACGAACTCATCGATATGGAGATTTCACAGAAATTTTCTCCCGAAGATATTCAGAATCTGGCTAAAGAATCGTGGTTCAGAATTGTAAATGAAATTAAGGATTCTAAAGAATGGTTTGTAGATTCAATCTGGACTGTATAATTTAAAACTAAACGCAATGGAAACGAAAACCGCACCTGAAAACAGAATATTTAACCTTACAGCTTCGGAGCGATTTACTCAAATCAGAAACCGGTCAATGGAAATCTGCAGACCTTTGGAAACTGAAGATTACGTAGTGCAGCCCGTGGTAGATGTAAGTCCGCCGAAATGGCATTTAGGTCACACCACCTGGTTTTTTGAAACCTTTCTGTTGCAGCCTCATTTTCCGGATTATAAAGTTTTTGACGAACAGTACAATTTTGTATTCAACAGCTATTATGAAACATTAGGAGCAAGGGTAATCCGCACCGACAGAGGAAATTTAAGCCGCCCATCGGTAGCCGATGTGTTCAGATACCGTGAATATGTAGACCGTCACATGAACGACTTTCTCGAAAGTAGCTTTTTTACATCTGAACTGGCTGATTTGGTCGAGTTAGGTTTAAACCACGAAGAGCAGCATCAGGAATTACTGGTAACCGATATCAAATATATTTTAGGACACAATCCGCTTTTTCCTGCCTACACGAACGATCAGGTTTCAGAAAAACGGACTGAAGCGCCTGTAGAAATGATTTCTTTCTCTGAAGGAGTATATGAAATTGGCTTTAAAGGCGAAGGTTTCTGCTTCGATAACGAATTGGGCAGACATAAAGTGTATCTGAACGATTATAAAATTTCTACCGAACCGGTTACCAACCGGGAATACCTCGAATTTATGAACGCTGGCGGTTATGAAGATTTCAGACACTGGCACGCAGAAGGCTGGGACTGGGTAAAAATGACAAACGCTCAGTCACCGCTGTACTGGCACAAAGTAGATGGAGTCTGGATGAATTATACCTTCAACGGTTTGCAGGAAATTGACCTGTCTGAACCGGTTTGTCACATCAGTTTCTTTGAAGCTTCAGCATTTGCATCATGGAAGGGAATGAGACTTCCCACCGAAGCAGAGTGGGAGGTAGCTTCTGACCATTTCGACTGGGGAAGACGTTGGGAATGGACTAATTCTGCCTATCTTCCGTATCCTGGATTTAAAAAAGAAGCCGGAGCAGTAGGAGAGTATAATGGTAAATTTATGGTCAATCAGATGGTTCTCCGCGGAGCTTCAGAAGCCACCCCGCCCGACCACAGCCGCAAAACCTACCGTAATTTTTTCCCGACCAATCTGAAATGGCAGTTCACCGGAATCAGACTGGCAAAATAATAAACACTCAAAATTCTTACAATATCCTCAACCCCAAATCCATCCATCATCACAGGCAATGCCAATCAACCGTATCTCGTACCCTCAAACTAACCAACATAATATTTTGGTTGCTACAACGGCACCCCGCATCTCGTACCCTCAAACTCTCAAACTCCTACAATTCCACCCGCATCGTAAAGCAGGTAAAATCATCATCCGAACGTACAGAAAGTACACCGCTGTGTGCTTTGGCTATTTCTGAAGAGATGTAAAGTCCCAGTCCCAAACCGTTTTGATTGGAGTCTGTGCCCTCACGGTGGAAAGGATTGAAAAGATTGCCTATCGCTTCTTCATTAATTTTCCGTCCCTGATTGGTGACAGAAATTTGCCAGAATTTTTCTGCAGTCTCAGCGTTGATGAGTACCGGAGTATCAGATGAACCATGGGTTATTGCATTAGCGAGAAGATTGGAAACCAATTGTGAAATCCGGCCGGGATCACATTCTATGGTTGTACTGATTTTAAAATCAGATTCAATAATTCTGTCCGGTACAGAAACTTTCAGTTCGCTGCTCACTTCATTCAGCAGCTGTTCAAGATCCACGGTGGTTTGGGTAACTGTGATTCCGCCTCCCAGCCTGCCACGGGCAAGATCCATAATATTGTTGATCATTTCATACATTCTTCTTGAACTGGAATGTACAATGTTCATCAGCTTTCTGTCACGCTCACTCAGTTCAGATCTTGTGAGAAGCTGTGCAGCACTCATAATTCCACCGAGGGGATTCCGGAGATCATGACCCAGCACAGCAATAAACTGCTCCCGGATAACTGCCTGCTGCTGCTCTGTATCTAAGTTCTTTTCTGCAAGCTTTTTAGCCATCTGAAGATTTTCCTCATACAGACGTCTGTCCGTTGCCTGAAAAAGTGTGAACCGGAAAAAGAGGGGTTTATTATTTTCGTCTTTTCTCTCGTAGCCGTTGATGTAAACGGGAATTCTGCCCTTGCCGGTATCTGTGAGTTCTACAGAAACTTCGTCAAAATGTCCCTGTATACGCAGTAAAGGCCAGAGGTGGGTTTCAAAATAAATTCTGCCGCCAACTGCAAGAAGGTCAGAAAAGCGTTTTCCAGCCAATTGGTCGGGCGTGCTGTTGAGCCATTTGGCTGCACGGGAGTTGATTCGTGTGATTTTCCCATTGGCGTCTGCGATGACAAATCCGCACAGTGAAGATTCAAAAAAGTCTTCAAAATCCTCAGAAAAATTACTTGATGGAATATCAGTCATTTAAAAAATCTCTTATCGCTTTGGTTGTTTCTTCGGGAGCACTGAGATTGGGGCAATGCCCTGTCGCATCCATCACTACCAGAGTACTTCCAACCATTTTTTTATGCATATATTGGCCAACCTCTACCGGTGCGATAACGTCGTTGCTGCATTGAAGTATGACAACAGGAATCTCTGAATCACCGAGCAGATCGCGTTTATCCGTTAAAAATGTTGTGCGGGCAAAGTGTTTTGCTATTTCAGGATCTGTTTTGCAGAAACTGTTGGTCAGTTCCTGTGCGAGTTCTCCTCTCTCAGGATTTCCCATAATCACGGGAGCTATTGTTGCTGACCATCCCAGGTGATTGTCATTCATTGAACCTAGAAGCTCATCAATTTCCAATCTGCTGAAGCCGCCTACATAATCTTCATCGTTGATGTAGGAAGGAGAGGGGGAAACCATGACCAGTTTTGTAAAAACGCCTGGAGCCATTTTTGAGGCTATCAGACCCATAATGGCACTTACGGAATGTCCTACAAATACGGCATCCGAGATTTTAAGCTCCTGTGCAATTTCTACAATATCTTCAGCGTAGCCTTCAAGGCGGCTGTATTTTGAAAAAGAATAGGAAGAAAGATCTGAGTTTCCTGCACCTACGTGATCAAAAAGCACAGTGGTATATTTTTCCTCAAAAGCGGGTGAAACATAACGCCACATATTCTGGTCACAGCCGAAACCGTGGGCAAAGAAAATTACATTCTCTCCGCTTCCTTTTATTGTGACATTATTTCTTTTGAGAACGCTCATAGAGTATAGTTTCTGCAAATCTACTCAATTAAATCTGAAATATTTATTAATTCTCAGATTCATAAAGATTTACATGACCACGCCCCAGCATCCCATTTTCCCCACAATCCAAGCAAAAGATCAATCTACCCGGTCACTGATCACAATTTGAAAATTGTCATCCACACCAAACACCAACACCAACACTCCGCATCCCGCATCCTAAGACCCTCACACCCTCACACCCTAAAACCCTCAAACTCTCAAACCGAATAACTCACTACATATCACCCATCACTCACCCCGCATCCCGCACCCCGCACCCTACAACTCTCAAACCCTCAAACCCAAACCCTCATACCCATCCGCATCCCCCGTCACTTAAACCTGTGATTGGCATCACTGCTGATAAATATACTGTTTTTCTCCTCTGATATTATATCAATAAACCTTTCGTAATGCTTCAGGACGTCGGAGATCAGTTCATTTTTTGTAAACAGTTTTACATCATAGCCTTCTCTGTTGTCACCAAAATAAGATTTCGGAAAATAAACACGGTTTTCTTCAGAATCAGGAAGATTTTCTTCGTTTAAAAGAAATTCAGATATAATTTTCGACTCACTTTTAACACCATAGATGAAATTGTTGATGAGGTCATATTTTATTTCGATTTCAAGTTTTTTAGGCTGTTCTTCGGAATTTATTCTCGCTTCAATTCCGTTGGCTGAAAATTCTGTCAACAGATCTTCAAAAGCTTCTCTTGCTGTGGTTTCGATATAAAGGTCTGCAGAAGCAGAATCATTGAATGACACAATCTGTTTCAGACGCTCTTTCCAGTGTTCACCGGACCATGGAACAGTGGTACTTGAAAAATTTCTTTCGTAATAATTTTTATCAATCATCAGCGCTTTGATGAGACTTACAATAAAAAGGAGCATAATCACTGAAAAGGGAAGGGCGGTGATGAGAGTCATGCTCTGTAAAGCGGCGAGTCCACCGGCATTTAAAAGCATCAGTGCGAGAACGGATAGAAGAATTCCCCATCCTGCAGTCTGCCATTTCGGTGATATTCTTGCGTTTTTGGTAGCGATATTATTCATCACAAATATGCCGCTGTCGGCAGAAGTAACGAAGAAAATCAGAATAATGAGGATTACAAATATGCTCATCACATCTGTAAAAGGCAGGTATTCGAGGAATTTAAACATCAGTCCGTCAGCATCACTGGCCATTTGGCTAAGCTGTCCCTCTGCGGCATTCATGTCCAGCCAGATGGCGCTGTTTCCGAAGACAGACATCCAGATAAAATTAAATAAAGTAGGAATAATCAGTACTGCGGATACAAATTCTCTGATTGTACGGCCTTTGGAAATCCTCGCGATGAATAAACCAACGTATGGCGACCATGAAATCCACCATGCCCAGTACAGAATCGTCCAGTCATAAAACCAGGTCTGGGTATTTTCTTCGTAGACGTGGGTATTAAAAGTGAGGGAGAAAAAACTGTTGAGGTAGGTGCCTATACCTTCTGTAAAACTTCCGATCAGATAAACGGTAGGTCCGGTAATTAAAACAAAGAGGAGGAGAATTACCACCGCAATAATGTTGATTTTACTCAGGAGTTTTACCCCTTTATCCAGTCCGCTCACAGCAGAAAGAACCGAAAGCGTGACAAGAACGGCAACAATAACGGCCTGATAGATAAAACCCGTTTCCGGCAGAATACCCATTTTCACCAGTCCGGAATTAATCTGAACCACACCAAATCCGAGCGTAGTAGTGATTCCGAAAAAAGTACTGCACAACGCAAAAATGTCAATTACATTTCCCCATTTTCCTTTAATTTTATCTTTAAGTAAAGGATAAAAACAGCTGCGGAGCGACAGAGGCAACCGGTAGCGGTAAGAGAAATAGGCCAGCGCAAGACCTACGACCCCATAAATTGCCCAGGCATGAACGCCCCAGTGGAAAAAGGTGTAGAGCTGTGCATTCTGAGCCCGCTCTATGGGAGGTTTACCTGCAAAAATACCGTTAGAATAATGCTGCATAGGTTCAGCAACGCTGAAATACATCAGTCCAATTCCCATTCCGGCTGCAAAAAGCATAGACAGCCATGAGAAAAATGAATAATCCGGCTTGCTGTCATTTCTGCCAAGACGGATATTTCCGTATTTGCCGGTCATAATGTAAACCAGAAAAATCACGAAAATGGTAACTGCCCAGACATAAATCCAGTTCAGATTTACAAAAATAAATCCTTTCACTACGGTTAGAAGAGCCTCCGTCAGGCGTGGATAGATTGCGGAAATCAGGCAGATTCCCACGATAAAGATAAGACTTGGAATGGTAATTCCATGCTTCAGGGTAGTTCTCAGTTTCATGCTTTTTGGTGTGTTTATGAAATATAAATGTAAGCTAAAAATAGATTCATGTGTAAAAAAAAGGTGGCTCAGTCCGCCGGAGTGTACACTTGCAAATATTGGACAAAAATGTTTTTACGGTAATTTCGCTTTAATGGAAACTAAATACCGATACAGATTCTATACTTACAGACTGTTTTAGACTTGATGAGGTACAAGATTCTGTAATTCTAATACTAAAAAATGATATTGATCTGAAGATTTAAATTTTAATTATTTGCTGTACAATCCCGAAGACATCACAAAGTATAAGACTAAAACTGACTTTTCGAGTCTAACTAAAAATTATGCACCAACAGCCATATGAGATTCTAATGTAGACATTATATATTCTTATTAAAACATTTAAATTCATTCAGAATGACAAAGAAACGGTAAGTAAATTATTGATTTAAATACATGTTCTTTTTTTATGATAAAGCCAGCATTCATTTTATCGCTCCGGAGGACTATCAACAGATTAAAGATACAGCAGTTCAGATTCATTCAGAATGACAAACATATTGGTACAAATTACTTTATAGCTATAGCCGAATGACAAATTTACGATAATGACAACAGTCCATTTCAATACTCCTTCAGCATATTTTCAGTAAATCACAGCAGAATTTAATATGCTGTGAATAATTTTTAGAAAAGTATACCACATTTGTGCAATTTGCCCAGTACGGGCACAGTTCTTGATACTTTCACCGCAAACCACTCACAATGTATACTTACGATCAATTTCTTGAACTCGACAGCGAGTCTCAGCTTGCCTTTGTGCAGAAAGAAGGCACAATTATTCTTGAACAGAAATGCTCTTACTTCCATTCCATCCTTTACGGACTGGGAAGTTTTGATGTAGAACTTGTTGATGATCTTGCAACCGGAAAGGTGAAGATTAAGCGCACTTATTGCAGTCCGGTTCATTACAGTAACCGTCCCGCATTTTACAAATAGACACCAACCCAATATTTTATATGAAAAACAGGCTGCCTGCAAAGGTTGCCTGTTTTGTTTTATACATCACTGCTCAGCATCAATGGTATTGTGCTGGCGTAGGAAACACTAAGTCTGCAAGCAACGTCACTTCGAGTAGGTTTTTGCAGAAAAACCGTATAGATAAGTTGTTGTTTGACAAAGTTTCGTCTGTTCACTGGTTCTCGATACATTTTTCTCCGCTCTGCTGCGAAAAACACTCGAACTGACGGAGAAAACACTCAGTCGCGAAAACAGCGTCACTTCGGGTAGGTTTTTGCAGAAAACCGTATCGGGAAGTTATTGTTTGACAAAAGTTTTCGTTTGCTCACTGGTTCCCGATAAATTTTCTCCGTTTCACTCAGAAAAACACCCGAACTGACGTAGGAAATACTCAGTCGCCAAGTAGCGTCACTTCGGGTAGGTTTTTGCAGAAAACCGTATTGAGAAGTTGTTGTTTAACAAAACAGTCATCTGTTCACTGGTTCTCGATACATTTTTCTCCGCTTTGCTGCGAAAAGCACTCGAACTGACGGAAAAAACACTCTAGCCAAGTAGCGTCACTTCGAGTAGGTTTTTGAAAAAAACCGTTTAGAGAAGTTGTCGTTTAACAAAAGTTTCGTTCGTTCACTGGTTCTCGATACATCCCGATTGCCATCGGGACACTCGAACTGACGGGTGATCTCGAGGTCGTGAAAACAGCGTCACTTCGAGTAGGTTTTGACAAAACCGTATCGAGAAGTTGTTGTTCTACAAAACTGTAGTCTATCCATCGGCAGATAAAATGGTAGAGTAGTATGAGAAAATGCTGTAGCAGTCAAAAGAAAGGGTCGACAAGCTGCAACACGTTTTCGAAAAAGGTAAAAAACGCACTCACCGCTGATCCGTCAGATGTTCCTTCAAAAGAAAAATAAGAGCCAACTGTACTGCAACTACCATTACCAGCTTCAGGATAAATGTTTTTTTGGCGTATTTGTGTCTGAAAAAAGTCATCCCGATAAGGGCACCAAAAGTACCTCCCAAAAAAGTAAGCATCAGCAAAACACTTTCAGCGAGTCTTGGCCTGCCTTTTCTTGCCAGTCTCTTATCCCAACCAAACGCAAGAAAGGTGAGGAGGGTCATGATGAGGAGGAAATATTTTAAAGCCATAGGATGCTGTTGAGGTTGCAAGATAGGTAATTGAAAGTATTGAAACATGCATAAATGCAAATTTGTTTAACACAGAAAAACCTGAGTTTTTGCTCAGGTTCTATAAATATTAATTATTTCTTTCTTTCTTTAACACTGTTTATAGCAAATCATAAAGCAAATCAGAAGTTGTATCAGAATGGTAATAATGTAGTAATATTTTCAGGGCATTCAGTCGCACTATCTACGCTTTATCTATGCTTTATCTATGCTTTATCTGCGGCTTATTCCCGGGTTATGTTTTTGGCTTCGATTTTAAGATTCAGCAGTTTGAAAAAGAATTATACGTAACGGGGTTTATTAAAAGAATTTTATTTATTCTGCAGACCTTTTTCTTCGATCTTGTTTCTGATAACATCCATCATCGAATGCAATATTTCGTCCATAATGAGTAGCTTTTCTTCTGCATAATGATCAATATTGTCGGTAAATTTTAATCCGTTATCGATTGTTCTGTAGAAGTTGCTGTTTATTTTTGAGAATAGAAATTCAATTTTCTCTATAGACGGCTCTGCAAATACACAAAGTTTCCAACTGCTGAATGCAGAGAGGTGATGTGGCATGTAGGAATGTAATGCACCATAGAGAAAGATTCTCATAGCACGCATGAAGCAGTTGGCGAAGACCGATATGAAACCGTGACGGTTATCATTTTCGATATTTGTACGCATAGAAAAATATTGGGCTATATACCCCTGCAAAGCATTGTAGTATAAATCCATATCACCATACTCAACCGTGTATGGCTCTTCCCAGTGAATTTCCGGATGCATTGAATCTGAAGAATAGATTCTGTTCTGCCCGGTCATGACCGAACGCATCAGATGCTGGTAATTAAAAAGATTTTCCTGAACAGAAATTCTGCTGTGACTCAGAATAACTACTTTTACGGCATGATTTGTTTTCTTTTCTACTGCATCCTGCAACTGAAGAATTTTAGCATTTCCAATACCTTCGCCAATCAATAAAAGGTAATATAATGTCGTGCGGACTTTGTTTTCGCAAGTAGAGCCTTTATGGAAAAGAAATATCTCTTCAGGATCAGCCATTTTCCGGATCGTTTCAACAGTTATCTTCAGGTTTTTATCTTCAATCGGCATTTCAGAAGCAGATGCTACTGTACTCAAAGCAGGGCGAACGGACTTTAACATGCCTTTCAGTTCTTCAAAGCGGAGTTCAATGATTTGATATAACTGAAGTTCCAGATTTTGGATAGCTGAGTATAATTCAGTTCTGATGAACATTTCATCACAGCTTTCCGCTGCTTCCACGGCAGATTCCAGTTTTGAAATCAGATAGTAGGTATGTCCGTTTTTCTTTACCATCAATTTTTGTAACACGGGAATATATGGAAGCAGATTCTTTAATCTGATATGCAGATTTTCATGATTACTCCTTGTTCCTGTAAAGACATATTCAAGATAATCCAGATCATGCTCAATTAATTTGATATAAGTGAGATAGGCACTGATAGGGGTATGCAGTTGATAAAACCTTTTGGCTTCCGAAATAAGAATATCATGATCGTGAAAAAATAACTCCTGAAATGATCTGTATTTTTTTAAAATCTTGCTTTCACTGATGTTGTTTTTGAAAAAGTCCTTTAAATCATCTTTTGAGTAAACCAATAATATGGGATGACAATAATAGGTAACCAACGGATATCCTTTTCGCAACTGATATTGCACTCTGGATACGTAAGACACGTAAATCCTTATTTTTGCTTCAGACAGTGCTATTGCCACCCAGTCTTTCTCGCGGAGTTTCTCAGCATCCTTATCTGTATGGGTGATGATGTAAAACGTTTCAAATCCTGACGGGTCTTTTGGGTGATAGTATATCTGTAACACTGTGTAGTTCATGCAGGCCTGTTCCAGGTGATCCTTTATTTTTGGATTCTGAAGAGCAATGGTGATTTTGTTTTTTGTTTCCATTTTGGTTTTTTTTATGATTATGGAACAAATTTCATGAGGGCTGACGTACTATTCAAGTTTTCAGGTGGATATTATAGTTTTGATTTTGGATAATTTAGGGATGGGCGGTAAGCCGATTGCTTTTCCCGGTGAGGTAGACAATTGCTAGGGTAGAGGTTTGGATTTCGGATGCCATTCCCGATACAATTTTCTTTCGCTGTGCTGCAGAAAATCACTCGAATTGACGGTGTGATTGCCTTCCTTTTTTTCCTGAATTTCAAAGGATGTCACTTCGAGTAACGCAGCGAAGCGGAGTGTATCGAGAAGTTTGTGATAGGAGGATAAAATTTGCCGGGCAGAAAAGTGTAGCATACAGCGAGGGATATTTTATTCTAAATATGAATAATATAGTCACGGAATCAGGATTTTTACCGGATTATTTTTTAACTTTACTCTTTCGAATACTGTAGAATTGGCTTATTTTTGAGCCGTTAAATATAAAAACACATGGAACAGAAAATACATCAGGGACGCAACGTAAAACGCTTTAGAGAAATGCTTGGGATTAAGCAGGAAGCCCTGGCTTATGACTTAGGCGAAGAGTGGAACCAAAAGAAAATCTCTCTGCTTGAACAAAAAGATGTGATTGAAGACCCTCTGCTTCAAAAAATAGCTGAAGTACTGAAAATTCCTGTTGAAGCTTTTCAGAATTTTGATGAAGAGTCTGCTATAAATGTAATTGCAAATACATTTAATAATCATGATCATTCAAGTCCGCAATTTGCAAGTATTATCAACAATTCTCCTACATTCAATCCATTAGATAAGATGGTTGAATTATATGAAAGAATGCTAGAACAGCAGAGGGAAATGATTGAGAAATTGGAGAAACTGATTGAGAATAAATAATAAATCCTGAGATTACTCTCAGGATTTCTCATAAAGTTATTTTCTATTTCTGTTAGTATTCAGCTGTTTACCTCGGTTTCCTTGATTTTGGTCGTACTGTCGGTTGGTTCCTGAACTTCCCCTGTTGGCATTTTGCATATTGGCAGCGTTATTTTTCGGTGTTATTTTTTCTGACATAATTTTTGTTTTTTAATGGATAATGACTACTTCTTTCTTGGCTTTAAGTTTCCTCTTCCTTTGCCTGAGGGTTTACCCGTTGTACTTGGTCCATTCGGAACAACAGGTTTTGATGATGGTGAAGCTGGCTTTGCAGCAAGTTTTGAATGACTCATAATATTTAAATTATTTGTTTAAAATTTCCTACTCTTTCTGCTTTTCGGATACCGCATTTTAATTTTTTGTCGACACCACACATTCATCAAAATAAAATCCAGAAAACAAAAAAAATACGCTTCCGGAAACAACAGCGGAAGCGTAATAATAAAAGCGTTTTTTTGAGGAATGACAGCGGTTAACCAAACATCTTTCTTATGACAGGTTGGTAATTTTCTGACACTTTCAGGTGCTGACATTTTGTCTTCTCAATATCATCAAAAATGCTGATCTCTATACATTCAGTCTTGGAATGATACTTTTTGATGTATCTTCTGTTGACTCTGAAAGACTTGTGAATGGTTACAAACTGGGATTTTAACAGTCCCTTGTCTTCCATCTTTGAGAATGAAAAATCGATCAGATTCGCCGGCTTTCTGTTAATAAAATGAATCTGCTTATTATTCGATTCCGAACCTGCCATTTTATCAGTACACAGGTATACAATATCTTCAATGCGAATTTTATTATTTTTCGTTTTGTTGAAATCTAAAAGCACATATTGCGGGGGAGAAAAGTAGCTTACCTCCTGCAGAAATCTTCTGAAGCTTTTTACAAACTGTTCTTCACTGAATGGTTTGGTAATATGGTCAACGCAGATTTCGGCATCGCGTTTCAGGTTTTCTATGTCTTTAATATAGTCTTTTGTTTCTCCGATAAACACGACAGGTATTCGAAGTTCCTGCGCTACATCTAGACCATTCATAGAACTATGTAATAGCACTAGATCTGTTACTAATATTTCAGGATGCGTTTTCTCTACCTCATCCAAAAAGTGATCTGAATTTTGGCTTTTTACTATAATTTCTACGTTTGGAAAACTACTGAGGTATGATGTGAGTTTTTCCAGCTGTCTGGAGTTGTCTTCTAAAAGGGCGATGCGGTAAGTGTGATTCATAGTAATTTTCTAATCAATTTAAATTATCTCACATTCACTACCTGCTTAATTGTATTATAAAAGGCCTGATAGAAAGATGGGTCTTGCGCGTATAATTTATACAGCTCTAATTCCTGTTTTCTCTGCTGCGACATAACATCATCCAGTATTTTCTTCAGAGCTAATTCTCTGTTTTGGTCATCTGCATTTTGAGCAACTTTCATATTAAAATCAGGATGTGCCTGTACAGATTTGCTTAAAGAAATAAATTTTACTCTCTGATCTTCCGGCGTAGCTTCCCAACCCTGAAACCATTTCTCATTAAATCCACTGATGATATTTTCCAATTCATCTTTTTCTTCTTCTCCGTGTGCACCACGCACATTAGGGTTTTGTGGGTCAACCTGTGTTTCAGAGTCATCAAGAGAAATTTGAGTATTTAGTTTTACTCTTTCTAAACCGTATGTCGATAAATCTACTGATTCAAGTAATTTATCAAGCGCATCAATTTGTGGATCCTCAATTTTTAGTTTTGGAATCAGAAACTTTAAAAACCAGAATAATTTTTCCCAACCTGTAAAATCGAAGTCTATTGGAAGTATTGCCGCAATTTGTCCATATATCTTAACAAACTGTTTTGCCTTGATTTTATAATCTGCTTTGGCTTTCTCCTCTAATTCTAAATCTGAAACAAAACGTTGCGCTGCCACATCGATTATCGGACTTAGAAACTGAGCATCCACTTTATTAAAGTACTTCTCATTAAAATCTTCAACTTCCGAGTGCTCGTAAATTCCTGAATCATCCAGACTGTCTTTTAATTCGTGGAGAACGTTGATATCTGTTGCACCGCTTAGTGTTGTTGAGGTGTAAAAAGGATCGAACGAAGTTTGTATATCTTCCACTGTATTAAAGAAATCCAGTACAAAGAGGTCTTCGGTTTTTTTAGCCAGCTTGTTGGCAGAACGGTTCAATCTTGATAAAGTTTGCACCGCCAATACACCCTGTAGTTTTTTGTCCACATACATTGCAGAAAGTTTCGGTTGGTCAAATCCGGTGAGGTATTTATTGGCAACCACCAGCATTCTGTATTCGTCTTCATCAAATTTATCCTTGGTTTCGCTTTCCGGAAAGCCATTCATTTGGGCTTCGGTGTATTCAATACCATCCACTTCTTTTGCGCCTGAGAAGGCGATGACGATTTTAAAAGGATTTCCTCTGCCATTCAGCAATTGTTGCAATGCCTGATAATAACGGATAGCAGATTCTATACTTTGGGTGACAACCATCGCTTTGGCTTTACCTTTTAGCTTTTTTGTATTCACAACAGAAGAAGTAAAATGGTCCAGCATTATTTCAGCTTTCGTGCCTACCGTTTGCTTATGTTTTTCTACGTAAGCTCTTAATTTTTTCTGCGCTTTGGAAGTATCAAATAATGGATTATCCTCAATTGATTTTTCAATTTCATAGTAACTCCTGTACGTTGTGTAGTTAGCTAAAACATCGAGAATAAATCCTTCTTCAATCGCCTGTTTCATCGAATACAAATGAAAAGGCTTGAAAGAGCCATCTTCCTGTTTTACCCCAAATTTCTCCAGCGTATTATTTTTTGGTGTAGCTGTAAAAGCAAAATAAGAGGCATTCTTAGTCATCTTTCTGGCTTTCATCGCTTCAAGGATTTTATCCTGATAATCTACTGCATCTGAATCTTCACCTTTATTTCCAATGGCTTCATTCAGCTTGTCGGCAGAACTTCCCGACTGCGAACTGTGCGCTTCATCTACAATTACAGCAAACTGTTTACTGCTCATATCAGCGATGCCTTCAATAATAAAAGGAAATTTCTGAATCGTTGTGATAATAATTCTTTTACCGTTTTCCAAAGCTGATTTCAAATCGGAAGATCTGTATGCAGGAGCAACGATATTTTTAACTTCTGAAAATTCTTTGATATTATCACGAAGTTGCTTATCCAACAATCGTCTGTCAGTCACCACAATCACAGAATCAAACAAAGGCTGATTGGTATTTTTGCTTCCTGCAACAACTTCACTTTCAGGATAGGCTTCTATCAACTGATAAGCAAGCCACGTAATGGAATTGGACTTGCCAGAACCTGCACTGTGCTGGATAAGATAGGTTTCTCCAGCACCTTTTTGAGTGCTGTCTTTTATCAGTCTTCGCACTACATCCAGCTGATGGTAACGCGGAAAGAATAAAGTTTTTTTGCTCAGTGCATCATTTTCTGCACCATCAAACCTTACAAAATGCTGAATGATATTGGCAATACTTTCTCTTCGCAAAACACCCTGCCAAAAGTAAGAAGTCTTATGTCCGAAAGGATTGGGCGGATTTCCTTTCCCAAAATTATTGCCCAGATTAAACGGCAGGAAAAAAGTATTTGCTCCGTCCAGTTTGGTGGTCATATAAATTTCATCGGTATCCACTGCAAAATGCACAATACATCTTCCGAAATTCAGCAATGGCTGGGTAATATCACGCTTGTACTTATATTGGTCTACACCGTGCACTTTCGCATTCTGTCCAGTCCAGTGATTTTTCAATTCTATGGTTGAAATAGGAATGCCATTGATGAAAATCACCATATCGATTTCTTCCAGCGGATTGGCAACCGAATATTTTAATTGTCGGGTGACGCTGAACTGGTTGCTCTCAAAGTTATCTTTGATGCTCTGACTGCTGTTCTGCAAAGGAGCCACATAAAACAAAGTGAAATGCGCATCATCTACCGCCAAACCTTTGCGAAGCAGACGCAAAATACCATACTTTTTTACCAGCTTATCATAGCGGTCAAGTACTTTTATTTTCCAATCCGACTGGCGTTTGAGTTTTTCTAATTCCTCTTTTTGCGTGGTTTCCAGAAAATCCCAAAAACGCACTTCATCCAACGCATATTTTGCATTGAAATCTGCCTGATAACCAATGCGATAACCATTACTGCTATATGGTTCATTTGGTTCGGAAACCAATCCGCTTTTTATAGCTTCTGTCGAAATACCGCAGAGTGCTTTTTCTATGGCAGTTTCGAGGGCGAGTTCGTTAGTTTGACTTTTCATTATGATTTATAGGCTTATTATTAAACTTCCAAGTTTCAAAAACTAAATTTAGTAACTTCTCCTGTCTTTGATTTATAGATTCTTTGTCCCATTTTTTAAATTCGAAACCGTAATCATTTTTAAATCTATTTAAAGCAGTATTGGCACCTATCTGAAATTCATCATCCAATAGTTGAGTAGAAATAATTCCAGAATTTTTATATTCATTCTGTTTTTTTTCAAACCAATCGCTGTTCAAATCGTTGAAGTTATTGACTGCCTGATTTATCGTTGACTCAAGCAGAGTAACGTTCCCTAAACGATATACATAACTAGAATAATCGTGTTTACTTTCAAATTCCTCAGTTAAAACTTCATTTTTTGGAGTTTGAGGTAGTATATGTTCAAGTTGTAAATTATACAGATAATCTTTTCCTTTAATCGGAAAATTAGATTTTGATAGTATTGTATTCTCAATCATTCCCAATATATATCTTTCTCTATAAAGCGGACTATAATGATAATGAGTTAAAGTTGGAAATTTAACTAAAAATTCACCTAACCTTTCTTTGATATAAGGTACCATATTTTGTTCAATAACTTCTGCAACTTCATCAACAGTGTTTTTATTTCGGAGTTTTATTGCCCATCTGGTAAATTGATTTTCATTGTTTTTAGCCTGAATCCCTAAACTCACACTGTAAAAAAAGAAACTTTCTATTTGCTTGCCCAAATATTCTATAACATCTGTAGTTGCACCTTCATTAAGCGCCATCAATAGAATTAGATGTTGTCTCGATTTATATTTATTAATAAATCCTATGTTGGTAATATTAGGATATTCTCCACCGTCTTTTATTAACTCAGTTGCAATGACTAAATCAGATACCTTTTAGACATTTTTTTTAATTCCTTGGCGAAAATAAGTGGCTGAGTTTCATATTTAGTATCATTTTTACCTTTCTCAGATAAAAACCATTTGTAAATATCATCTTCTCTTAAAATTCCATCATAATATCTGGACATTAAAAAATACCTGAGAAATCGTAAAGGTGTATTGTCTTCTTTACATTTTTGTAGATTGTGAACTATTTCTTTCCATATATCTTTAATATGATTAAAATCGGCAGGTTTGGCTTTACTAAACAAAAGATTTTTTACCAAATCCATTGCATTGAGTCCAGCTCCCCTTTGATTTATTGTTTCGAAAATCTTTAATGCACTACTTAGATTTTCTGATTCGATTAGAACTAATTCTATTTTAGTAAGAAAATATTTTGCATAGTTGGTTATTGACTCAACGCTATCATTTAAATAAGTTTCTAAATGATTCTTGATTTTGTAATAGGCTTGCTCCATCTTAATAATCGAAGGAGACTTCAAATCAGTGAAATCTGTTTTAGAAATTAATGATTCCAAATAACCTTTACTTTCTTCATACTGCAATTCTAATCGCATTTGAGTTTCATCACTATCCATATCAAAATCGGATAGAAGTTCCTCAATATTTTTAAGATATTGCTCTTGTTTTCTATCTAAATCAACCCCTTGTAATAAATCTCGAAAGGCACATAAAGTAAGAATTATTGTAGTCAGTCTTTGCTGTCCATCAATAACATCAAATTTTTCTTTATTGGCCACAATTATTATTGATCCGATAAAGTAACCTTTTTGTTTTGTTACATCTTCATCATATTCATTATCGATATCTATTAGAAACTGTTCTACCTGATCTTCTGGTTTCCAAACATATTCTCTTTGATAATCTGGAACGATGAAGAAATAATCCTTTAATTTTGATATACTTTTAACTTGTGCGTCTATTTCCATTATCTATAAGTTCTTTTTACTATTATTCTATAATCTGGTTTCCAATCTGTTTTTTCACACGCTGTGACTATTCTGTTATCAGTGTAGAAAAATTCATTATCTGCTTTTCTTTCTTGTTCTATTTTTTCCAATTTTAAATAAACACTTGAATCTTCTATTTCTTGTAAAGAAAATTTAGTTTCTGAATGATTATGGCAACATACTAAAACTCGCCAAGGCTGAGAATGTGTAATATGAAAATCTGTAAATTCAGGAAGCCTTTTATTTTCATAAATATTTTTAACAATCAACGGTCTCACAATTGAACAACCAAGCTGTCGTTCATTATATTCTCTAGAGCACTTATCTCTTCCACGATGTGAAAAACTATCAAGACCATTATAAAAAAGATAATAAGGAATTGCTCCAAAATTTTCTAGTTCAGTTAATAATTCCCATTGCTGTTTTTCTTTTTGAGCATAGAAAAGAGAATGATATTTTCTATCTTTTTTCAAAAGTTTTGCTTGTAAAGGATACCAAATATATTGATCAATTTCAGTTTCAACAAACAAATCGATATCACTACCTGTAATAGATTCTTTGTAACCTGCTCTCGCATAAACATCAAAATTATTTAGATAATAATAACGATGATATTCAACAATATCAGCTATAATATCATTCGTGATTCCCTCTTCTTTATCGTTTAAACCTAAAGAGTGTTTCCGACAGATTCGCCTCCAAATCTTATCTG
This sequence comes from Chryseobacterium sp. Leaf394, assembly GCF_001424105.1. Classification (GTDB taxonomy): domain Bacteria; phylum Bacteroidota; class Bacteroidia; order Flavobacteriales; family Weeksellaceae; genus Chryseobacterium. Next base: position 842,012 of record NZ_LMQH01000011.1, read on the forward strand.
CTATTTCTTCAAAAAGTTGACATCGATGAGACATTGCTAGATAACTCATAGTTATTTATAATTCGTTTGAAAATTACCTCCAAATATTAGCAGTCTGTGCATTGTAAACATTCACTTTACAATCAAATTTATCCTGAATATTTTTGATATGTTCTAAATCTGCTTCAGAATAAACTCCTATATAAATACTAAATAATTTTTCACCCGATTGCGCGCCACGCAATGCTGCTTTATTTACAGCATCAATGATGTGCTCATCATATTCACCGAAATTGAAACCGAAAGAAATTAGTGAACCTGTAATCTTAGACAAGCTTTCATAGCAGAAGGTTAGATACCTGTTGTGATATATGTGGTTTAGTTTTTCATCTCCATTTCCTGCTGTCACAAATATTGGATATTCTTTATTATCCATTCGTTCTTTGATGTTAGCCAGCAGATATTTACTATTTCTGTAAACTTCTTTTTCTATTTCTGTTCCTGTATCAAAAATAGGAAGGGTTCCGTGCAAATAATAAACGGTTTGCTCTTCTTTATACTTACCCCACAAAAGGTCTCCAAATTCAGCATCTTCTCCTCTTCGAGTTTCAACAGGATTTAAATGTTCTCTACCAAAACCATCTATTGAACTATGCGGATTGTTTCTCATTAAAATCCAATATAAAAGCAAATCGTAATTTGTCGAAAAGACTTTACCTCCATTAGATAAATATTCTTGTAAAAAATTATAACAGGTTTCGCTTTCTTTATCTGGTACAGCAAAGACGTGTTCAGGATGAAGAAAACTAACCGCTTCGATAAGACTTTCTTGTAAACGTCGATTAGCATCTTCTAAAGCTTTGACCATATCGCCTGTGTCATCAAATGCTTTTGCCATTTCTATAAAATTATCAAGCTGTCTCATTACCAATTCAAAATTCTTTGTATTGATAACTTCAAATAATTTTGATAAAGTTTCATCTTCTAATTTTTCAATAAAATCATAAAGCGCATTATAAGAAAATATTTTATGATCGTAAGCCATACTAAAACCATTTCCCATTATTAAATGCTTAGGATAAGGTCTTTGATTTAGTTTTTTAATCACTGATTGATAATCTTGTAAATCATCAAATCTGAAATCTTTAGGAATGTTGTCTTTTGCCATAAGTTAATTATTGTTTCTTGGTTATCATTTTTAGTTTATATACTTTCCCAATATCCTTCTAATAATCTTTTCATCCTCTACTCTATTCCGCAACAATCGTTTTCCTTTGGTATGTCCAAATTCCGAATAATCAAATTCAATTAAATCCAAACCATTTTGAGGAATCACGGTTCTCCGAAATTCATCATATCTCTTTCGCTGTTCACCTCTTGAAATACCGGAAGCAGTAATTCTTTTATCAAAGAATTTTACTTCTTCGCTGTGTTGCTTTTCCCGATATTCAATCACTAATTTCAGTGTAGGATAGTAAATATCAACTGGCAGTTTTGTTCCTGTATCTCCCCTTAGAAAATCAAAACGATGCTGGCGCAAACCTTTTAAATTTAAAATCTCATCACAGATATTGAGGATATAAGCTTCATCACTGTTGGCTCGTTTATTTACAACAATCTTGTCCTGAACTACAATTTCCTTCTTTTCTGTCTTAGGCAAAATCGTTGTACCTTTCATCCTTACGAAAAACCAATTCGTATTTGTTGCTTTCCTTTCGGCGATTAGGTTGGGTAATAGATGTAATTGATTCTTTTCATCAAGCTCTCTTAATATTTTCCTGATAGGCAATCCGTTTTTTTGGTCTTGCACAAAAATATTAGCCTTAATGAAATATGGCATCATATCCTTTGCGGGAATCAATGAAACAGAAGGATTTTTGACAAAATAATCTTCCACAACTTTTTGAATGTGTTTGAGTTTCTCCATAGTATTATCCTCTCAACTCACCCTCACTTTCCCCGTCACCACATTATCTATCAGCACCGTTTTATACTCTTTCAGCTTTTCTATTTCCCTTTGCTTGAGCAAAATTGCTTTGGAGATTTTTTCCTCTATTTCTTCTAAATATGCAACAATTTGAGTTTGCTCTTTTAAATCGGGTAAAATTATTTTTAACAATCCCAATTTACTTGCTTTTATTCCTTTGGCAGTAGAACCTGTTCCTTCACTCTGTACCTTATTTTGAAAATAAGTAGAAGCAAATGAATAGTTTACAAATTTATGGATTGCTTTCTTTTTATTAAATCGGAATTTTATGATACGTTGTGCTATTGCCACATTTTCATCATCAACCATTGCAGATTCTCCCAATGGAGCTTCCATTGTAAATAAAATATCACCTATCTTAGGTAAACCTCGCGACATTATATTGTGATAATCTTTTTCAGTAACATACTCTTTGGAAACTTCGTAATTAATAAATCCTTTTTTTATGTTTCTTGTAGTTACTAGAAAAATTCCATTTTCTACTTTCTCCGGAGTTTTACCTCTATAATCAACTCTTGATGAAATTTTTGTAATTGAAATCACCTCCCAATGCTCCGGAATTTCCCCAATCCAATCCACACCGCTGTCTTTGAGTTTGACGGAATCATCCAAACCTTTGGTAACTGCCTTTTGAATGAGGATTTGGCGGCGTTCTTTCAGCAGTTCTATTTCTTTTTGCTTGTTGGCAATCGTTTGGTCTATTTTGGCGGTTTTGTCATCAAGAAATGAAACAATTTTAAATTGTTCTTCGATTCGAGGTATTGGAAAATAAAAGTTATTGAAATTTTCAGATGGAAATCTCCACCTTCCTAACATAGACACGCCTTGTCCGTGAGCATAAAAAACTTTGTTAGTATAGCATAATTGTAATAAAATTAAAAGGTATGTTTTACTGCAATCATTCCTTATTAAATCAAAAACTCTGTAATCAGGGCTTATAACCCCATCAAAATTTGATAAGTCTACCCATCCAGTTAATAAGTCCATATGATTCATCGCAAAATCATTAACATAACAGAATTGATATTTAGCATAATCCATTGCTAACTGTCCTTCGCCGCTTGTTACATCCTTGATTTTTATTCCTCGTTGAGTTATTGACAACACATCAAACCCTTCACTTCCTGCTATTCTTTTTAAAATTTTAAAAATATATTTCAATTTTATAACTTTCCAATGCTCCGGAATCTCCCCAATCCAATCCACACCGCTGTCTTTATATATTTCGTATCGCTGCATCGTCTAAAAATTTAAGATTTCAGCCAGCAATCCGTCGCCTTCCTGTTCCAGCGCCAAAATGTCTTTGGTCACTTCCTCCAGACTGCGCAATGGGGCAGGCTGGTAAAAATATTTATTGAAGCTCAGCTCATAACCAATCTTTACAGAGTCCAGAGCAATCCAACTTTCTTCGGCATAGGGCTTTACTTCTCTTAAGAAATAATCCTGTATGTTTTCTTTCAGTGGGATGCTTTCGCTGTCGCGCAAATCGCTTTCAGTTTCATATACTGTGTATTCGCCTTTTTTGTCTGTAGAAAAATAGCCATAATAAGGCAGGTCTTTTTCTTTACAGCCTAAAAACTCCAGCAAATCTGCCAGTTTCTGACCATTCAGTTTTTCTGTTTTTTTCACCACTTTGTCGGCTTCCTCATCATACCAGCTTACGGTGTCCAAAATTTGTTTTTTCTCCGAAGCAGACAGTTTGGTTTTATCGAGTTTTAACACTTCATCTACCTTGCTGCCAAACTCATTGAAGTTGTTATAAACTTCCGTCCCCAAAACTTCCATCAGGCGAACCGCCGTTTGGTACAGGGCATCCTGTTTTTCCCAGTTTTCTTTTTTCAAAAAGGCAGAAAGCTGTTTCGCATTGATGTTGAGGTCCTGCTTTTCGGCAAGGTCTTCAATTTCTTTTTTATGTTTTTCCAAACCTGCATATACTTCCATTCCGTATTTCTCATACAGTTCTTTGGAAAACACAGGTTGTGTCTTATCCCATTTCAAGGCTTCAATTCTCTCCTCGGTAAACTGTGATTTCAACCTTTTCGGTCTTTCGATATTGACTTTGTAATAGCCAAAATCAGCATTTTCAAAAACCTTGCTTCCAATATTTCCGGTGTCTTTTTTATCCAGTGTTGAAAGCTGTAAATAACAGTGGAGAATTTCCTGAATGTGCTGTTTCGTCAGTTCACAGTTTTTATTACCGAGGTTTTTTCTGAGTTTCTGATACATTTCACTGGCATCAATCAACTGTACTTTTCCTTTGCGGTTAGCGGGTTTGTTGTTGCTCAGAATCCAGATGTACGTGGTAATACCCGTGTTGTAAAAAATATTATTTGGCAACTGGATAATCACATCCAGCAAATCGTTTTCAATAATGTAGCGTCTGATATTGCTTTCACCACCACCTGCATCACCTGTAAACAGACTCGAACCGTTGTGTACCGAAGCAATTCGGCTTCCGATGGTATTTCTATTGTTAATGGTTTTCATTTTATCTACCATTTCCATCAGGAAGAGCAATTGTCCGTCGGAAGAACGTGGCACTGCATCGGCATCTTCTTCTTCGCCCCAGTAATTTTTCAGTTTAATGAGAAAACGGTTGTCGATAACATCTTTTCCATCTTTGATGTATTTCTGTTCACTCGCCCAGCTTTTTCCATACGGCGGATTCGACAGCATAAAATCGAATTTCGTTCCGGCAAATTCATCCGTAGAAAGTGTTGAACCCACTTTGATGTGTTCAGGGTCTTTCCCTTTAATCATCATATCCGACTTACAGATGGCGTAGGTTTCATCATTCACTTCCTTCCCGAAAAGATACACGGAAGTATTGGTTGCTTTAATTTCGCCCTCTTCATCGGTAATGAACAGTTCAGATTCCGTCAGCATTCCACCCGTTCCGCAGGCAGGGTCATAAATGGTAATCACCGATGGGATTTTATCTTTGATCGGGTCAAAAACCATATGCGTCATCAGGTCGATCACTTCTCTCGGCGTGTAGTGTTCTCCGGCTTCTTCATTATTTTCTTCATTAAATTTCCGAATCAGTTCCTCAAAAACGTACCCCATACCCAAATTGGTTAATGCAGGAATTTTTCTTCCGGCAGTATCCAGTTTTTCAAAAGGCGTCAGATTGATATCCGGCGATGTGAATTTCTCCAGAACATCCAGCAATACATCTTTATTCGCCATATGTTTGATTTGTGCCCGAAGCTTGAACATCTCAATAATTTCCTGCACATTGGCGCTGAAACCATTCAGATAATCCTCAAAATTCCCCAGCAAAATCTGCTGGCTGTTCGTCGCCGAACTGTGAAGGCTTTGCAATGTCCATTCGCTGGTATTGTAAAAAACATATTTGGAAGCAGCGGTCATTCCTTTGTCGTCCCATTCGGTAAATTTCATTGTTTCCTTCTGGAAAACGACTTCCTCTAAAACGTGTTGTTTGGTAGGTTCCAGCAAAGCATCCAGTCTTCGCAAAACAACCATTGGCAGGATGACATCCCTATATTTTCCTCTTACGTAGACGTCTCTCAGGCAGTCATCTGCAATACTCCAGATGAAGGAGACAAGTTTATTGTGTACAGCGTGGTTCATTTAAATATTTATCATTATAAAAGCACTTCAATTCCGGTGCTGTTGTAGTTTGTTAATCTTTACTGTCCTGCCACATCTGCACCCATTCTTCAAAATAAGCACGCAGACTGTCAGAAGTCTTAATATAATACTTTACGGGATCATTAGCAAACGATTTGAGTTCTATTCCCTGAGTGTCTTCATTAAAAATTGGGAGAAGAATATTGTTCAGTTCAAAAATAAGATAACCTCCCTTTTTCAGAAACTCCATATGAATGGCTTTTACTTCGAGAAGGTCGATGGCGATACCGCCGTCATGCATGATCATAGCTTGGTTTTATGTTTACTTTTCAAAGATAATTAAAAATTCATTTTCACCATTGTGGGAAAGTTTAAAATAAAGTGTTTATCCATTCATAAACTCTTTAATCAACCCCAATAATTCCTCCTCATTCATCACCGCAATACTCAAGGCACTAATCTTCTCCATTTTCTTGGGTCCGGCACCCGTTCCCACCAGTACCAGATCAGTATTTTTAGAAATGCTGGTGTTAATGTCTGCACCGCAGTCAAATAAAATCTGGGCTAATTTATTCCGCTGTTTTGGGAAGGCAGAAAACTCTCCGGTAATCACCACTTTTTTTGAATGGAAATAATGATTTTCATATTTGGGTTGAGCGGTAGGATAAATTAATGAAGAATCAATCTTTTTAGATGAAAAAGTGTCGGTGAAAAAATCTGTTTTTGAACGCTCTTCCCTGATTTTATGATCAGGTGTAAAACGGCTGTTCAGCTTAAAAAACTGATTCATCTTCAGGAAAATAAATCCACAGACTTCAGCATCGTACTGCGCATTGTGATGCAGGTTTTCGCTGAAATCCAGACTCAACATTTCCGCTACGGTTGACAGTTTATGATTCTTGAGATACGGAAAAAGCTGTTGAGAAAGCTGTAAAGTACAGACGCCGTGATACTGGGATGCAGCTATTCCATAAAAACGAAACAGACTTTCCAAAATCGGGAACTCCACACTGCAGCCATTGTGTGCCACTACAGTCTGACCCTCTATATATTGCCTGATTTCATCCCACACTTCCGGAAATGTTGGAGCATCACATGTATCATGTGCACTAATCCCATGAATAGAGGTGTGTAGTGCCAGATATTCATTTCCGGGTGGCTGAACCAGATAATGTCCGGAAAAGATGAGCTGTTCATCTTCAAATACAGCAATTCCGATACTGCAGACGGAACAGGAATCATTGTTGGCTTTTTCAAAGTCTATGGAGGTAAATTTCATCGCTCAGTTTTCAGTTTTTTCAAATGTAAATAAAAAAACAGCAATACTTTTACGGGAATCCCCATTTACGGTAAATCTTTTAAAATTTACATCAGAAATGAAAGTGAGTTAAAATCTGTTGGGTTTAAAATCAACAGGCAATTCGAGGTTGATGACGTAAGCTGTAAATTGGGTCCATATCCCGAGCCATTCCTGGTAATGCAGTTCCAGGTCTGTTAGGTCCTCAAAATACTGGGTGATAGAGGCGTTGCTGTAAGATTTGTCTTCAAATATACCGCTGCCCGCTGTGGTCTCTACACTGCGTATCATATTGTGAAATTCAAAGACAAGTTTGCCGTCATGTCCGCTTATTTCCTTTTTTACAGCTTTCAGATTAAAAAGATTGAGTGCAATACCGCCGTGGTCGTAGATCATAATAGTAGTTTTAAAGTGTGACATGTAAACATTAGTGAACATGGTATTCAATGATCCATCGCTAATCCTGTATTGAGAAATGTTTCTGAAGACTTTCATTAAGATGGTCAGTTCTGTAACCGTCAGTTCAGAAGAAATTCAGCCCATACCTGAATCCAGGTGTTGAAGCTGTCCTGCAGCTCCAGCACATCATCATAATACTGGGAAACGGGCTCATTCCTGTAAGAACGCTCCATCAGTTTCCCGTTTTCAGAGTCTTCCTCATACACGATCGCATTATTAAATTCAAATATAAGATATCCGCCCTCCCCGGCATGCTCCATTCGGAGAGCCTTCAAATCATAGAATGAGATGGCAATACCATTGTGATGATGTATCATAATTCAGAAAAATGATGGAAAATAAAAAAAGACTTTGCAAAACGTGGGAATACCATGATAAGATTTGCGGGAAATATCTGTTTTCATATCTGTGTTATTTAAGATAAAGATATTAAAATAATTAATTCCACAGAGAATAATAACTTTGGTAAAACAACCACAAGACTACCTCCGCCTCTTCAGGTGTTTTTCACAGCGCAGATGATATAATGTAAGGGGAACCAATGAACGAACGGAAACTTTGTAAAACAACAACTTCTCGATAAGGTTTTCTCCAAAAACCTACTCGAAGTGACGCCAAATTCACGATAGTAAAATCCTTCCGTCAGTTCGAGTGTTTTTCGCAGCAGAGCGGAGAAAAATGTATCGAGAACGAGTGAACAATCGATACTTTAGTAAAATAACAACTTCTCGATACGGGTTTCTCCAAAAACTTACTCGAAGTGACGCCACCATTCACGATGGTAAATCCCTCCGTCAGTTCGAGTGTTTTTCGCAGCAGAGCGGAGAAAAATGTATCGAGAACCAGTGAATAAACAAAACTTTCGTAAAAAAAAACTAACCAAAGCTGGCAGAAAACCATATAAACAAAAAACCATAGTCGAAGCGCCACCCTTTAGGGCCGGGGGAAAGCGCGCAACGAAACTTTGTAAAACAACAACTTCTCGATACGGTTTTCTCAAAAACCTACTCGAAGTGACGCCAAATTCACGATAGTAAAATCCCTCCGTCAGTTCGAGTGTTTTTCGCAGCGCAGCGGAGAAAAATGTATCGAGAACCAGTGTACAAACGATACTTTAGTAAAAAAACAACTAAGCAAAGGTATCTTCAAAAGCTGGCAGAAAACCATATAAACAATAAACCATAATCGAAGCGCCACCCTTTAGGACTGGGGGAAAGCGCTAGCCAAAAGTTTGTTAAACAAACTAAACTTTTGTAAAACAACAACTTCCCGATACCGTTTTCTCCAAAAACCTACTCGAAGTGACGCCACATTCACGATAGTAAAATCCCTCCGTCAGTTCGAGTGTTTTTCACGGCGCAGCGGAGAAAAATGTTTCGAGAACCAGTGAATAAACAAAACTTTTGTAAAAAAACAACTAAGCAAAGGTATCTTCAAAAGCTGACAGAAAAACCATATAAACAAAAAACCAAAGTCGAAGCGCCACCCTTTAGGACCAGGGGAAAGCGCTAGCCAAACGTTTTGTTACAGTTTTTTCAAAACTTACTCGAAGTGACGCCACATCCACGATAGTAAAATCCTTCCGTCAGTTCGAGTGTTTTTCGCAGCAGAGCGTAGAAAAATGTATCGGGAACCAGTGAACAAACGAAAACTTTGTAAAACAACAACTTCCCGATACGGTTTTCTCCAAAAACCTACTCGAAGTAGATCACATGCTGTCTCAAATAGGCCTTTTCCGAAACAAAAAGTAAATAAAAGATCATATCAATTCACTATCAATCGCATGACTTCTCAGTTCCTTCTGAAGTTCTCTGATGTAACTCAAGACTTACTTTCAGACTCAGAGACAAGAGTCAGTCGGGATGAGAATAGAAAATTCCTGCTTCTTTTTCCATTCTTCTGTACCATCTGCATTTTTCCGCTGTAACCACCAACTCTGGAATTGGTTTTAACACAACTGAAAACCACTTTGTCAATATCTCCGATGGGATATTTTTTGAAGAGCAGATTGTTGATAATCAGGTATCCATCTTTAATAAAGAATGGATGCACTTTTACATTACGGAAAAGAAATGAAATTACATAAACCAAAACCACAGCAACCGGAATCATCCAGTAGGATTGGTACCAGGCATGATCACTCTCCGTTATGGCTTTCAGAATGGTTTCTCCCTTAGGCGCAGTAATTTTGTTGTCTCTGATGAGATTTCTGATGGCGTCTGTACTTAAACTCCCTGCATCCGCCATAAATTTAACAGTTGGCATATCTTTAATCTCATAAACTGCTGAGGGAATCAACTGTGAGCTTCCAAGGTCATCGAAATAGAAGTAACGGTTGCCGACCTGCCATATACTGCCCTTGTAAGAATCAGGATGGCTGATCTTTTTGAAGTCGGAAGCCTGAACGCCTTCCAGTTGCAGGAGTAGGGTAGTTCTGCTTTGTAAGCCTCTGTTTCGGCGCCAGTATTCTTCTGCCTTTAGAAAGTATACTTTGTTGCCACTGGTAAATACGTCAGGAGCGATCTCCTGAAATTGGTTATCTGCAAACGGATTATCGCCTGCACGCTCTGCCTTTTCTGTTTCAGTATTGTAAAAATAAAGACCTTTTTTGGAAACGAACAGGACCTGGTAAGCGTGTTTTAGATTCATTCCCAGCAGTCTGTACGGGGCTTTGGAATCATCAAACGGTATCCCGTTTACATAGACCATTCCGTTTTTTGAATCAATCAGAAAAGCACTTCTGGAAGGGATGTCACCTTCAACATCAATCTGTTGAATGGTTTCATTGTACTGAACAGGCAATAGAGAATTTTGAAAATAAACATTTTTGCCGTCTGTAAAATAGCTGTCACTTTCCCGCACGTCACCGTCCCGGTAATGAGTCTTGATGGGACGGATTGCCGACGGATCGGCGTTCTTCATTTCTATGCCCTTGAAAAATGCAGTGCTGTTATTCACCGCCAGAGCAAAACCGGATTTAGACTGATAAATTTTACCTTCGGGCATTTTCACAAATGGATACCAGTAATTCTGAGGTTTGCCGGACAGTCCCAGACTCTGACCCATCTTTCCAATAATAAATCCCACCACACTCAGATTATCATTGTTTTCAGAGTTTCTTGCACAGTGGTAAGTCGTCTCACCATCACTGTAATAATTGTTGCCTAAAGACTTCAGTTTTTTAGGATCAAGTCCCTTCATGATGATGTTTCCTGCATAAACATGTTGGTCATCAAAGCCAATATGAGAATCCTGATAAGTATCCTGAAAAGTTTGAAAGCTGTCAGGATTGGCATCGCTCAACTCATAGTAGCCATTACTTGGTACCATTGCATAAATCTTCCCTTCGAATAATGTGAAAACGCCATTAAGGTCTCTTTTATCAGAACCGTAGCTTATCGGATCACCCTTTTCTGAAAAAAGGGAGAGAAATAATGCAAACATCATCAGAAAAATAAAAGCCAGAATGCCATAAATTAAAAACCGGAATCTGTACACCATTTGAGTATTTTATAATTTGTTTTCTAGGTATCAAACGACCCGCCAAATTATCAATAATAAGGGAATTGATTCAAATCAAATTCTCAGATCAGCTCTCATGTATCTTACTCCACAGAAATCCGTGCGTTTTAGAAACTTCTTCGAATAAATTATTATGCAGTTAAATAAACACCGTCGGAATTACATCATTACCTATTGCTCATTACTCATTACTCATTACTCATTGCTCATCACTCATTACCCATTATCAATTACCCATTTAAAATCCTTGGCTGTACTTTTGCATCAACAACAATAAAACCCTACACTATGAAAAATGTACTGTTCGTTATTTCCCTTGTAAGCAGTTCTTTTGCTTATGGGCAGAAAAAGAAACCTGCCAGAGCAATCCCACCTCCTCCAATTGTACAAAAAGAGATTGCAGAACCGCCACAAAGCCTGTCCATTCAGGACGATTCCAAAAAATGTTTTGTGTATGTGAGTGAAGTTGCAAAAGATTCTGTGGTCGTTGTCACCGAAAATCTGCTGGAGTATTTCCCGTCGGGAAGGAATGCGAGAATAATCACCACAACCTACCAGTATGATTCCAAACTGAAAAAACAGTCAAACGGCTCAGGCGAAATGCTTGCCCAAACCCAACAGCTGCAGTTTATCGAAGGTAAGTACACCATCGAAAAAGGAACATTGACTGTGATACCTGACAAAAAAGATAAATTTGACACCCGCCGGTTTAAGGTCGTATACAAGCCTGATACACAGACTGTCATTAACTTAAAAGATGAACAGAACCATCTTTACAAAAAAGGGAAATGTATCGAACCAATGATCAGTTTATAAACATGATGCTGTAATGATTCTTCTAATATCTTAAGTTCAAAATAGACTGACTTATGGGAAAACTGCTTCTAAAATATTGGATCATCAATGTCCTTTTCAGTCTGAGCCTTTTTATCCTGTACAGATTACTGATTTCTGAAAAGAACTATCCCGACAGCAATGGTCTGGATTTTCTCTTTAATATCTTGGATATCTTAGTGAACCTTGGATTTTCACTTATCTTTCTCATTCTGCTGCCGGTCTGCTCGCTAACTTTTTTCCTGAATTTAACTGTTAAAATAAGAAAACAATTTTACCTCTCACTGCTGACATTCACTGCAATTCCGGCTGGAGTTCTCATCTATGTTCTGACTGCATTTATGGACACATCTGTGTCCGGAACTTCCTTACTGACAACTGCATCGATTTTAACCATGGTCTACTTGATTTTTACTTCTATTCAGTTTCGGGTGTTCAGAAAAAGACAGCTTTCATTAGCTGAGAGCGACAAATCTCCAGGGCTTTTTTAAGATCTTAAATAGGAACATTTAAAACTGCAATAACAAAAAAAATAAAGAATCATCAGCAACATTGTGATTAATCGCACTGCATCCATAAGTGTCCCGTCAGTCCAAGTGTTTTTCGCAGCGCAGCGTATAAAAATGTATCGGGAACCAGTGAATAAACAAAACTTTGTAAAACAACAACTTCTCGATACGGTTTTCTCCAAAAACCTACCCGAAGTGACGCTACATTCACGATAATACAAATTCCTCCGTCAGTTCGAGTGTTTTTCGCAGCGCAGCGTAGAAAAATGTATCGGGAACCAGTAAATAAACGAAACTTTGTAAAAAAACAACTTCTCGATACGGTTTTCTCCAAAAAACTACTCGAACTGACGCCACCATCAAGACGTCAATTCCTACCGTCAGTTCAAGTGTTTTTCGCAGCGCAGCGTAGAAAAATGTATCGAGAACCAGTGAACCAACAAAACTTTTGTAAACCAACAATTAACCAAAGGTATCTTCAAAAGCTGGCAGAAAGCCACATAAATAAAAAACCAAAGTCAAAGCGCCATCCTTTAGTGCCCTGGGAAAGCACGGCCCTAATGTTCTGTATTACAGGTTAAATAACAATTGTTCCACTGCAGTTCAGGTGTCCCGATGCAATTTGGGATGTATTGAGAACTGAAAAAATAACTGTTGATACATTCTGAAAACGTATCACAGTTGCTAAATTTTTTTGATTAATCTCCAGAAATAATTTATAAACTTATGTCATTAATGCTCATCGCAGGCTTTCTCTTAAATTTTAAATCCAAGTAATTCATTTTTTAAAAGTAAACTTGCTGAACAGCAGGAAAGCAAAGAAATTAAAATGAAAATCCCCCGGTCTGTTTCCAAACGGAGGGATTTTGCTATAAGAAAGTGATAAAGTGTGGTGTTGTATTTTTCTATCGGGTAGTTTGCAAGTATTATGCCTAAAATAATATTTAAACTAAATTTTTAGATTTAATTTGATAAAGTGGCCGCTAGCTCTTTAACAAAAGTATATTCTTCCAACAGAAATACCAACTTCCAATCAGGATTTGGTTTAAAACGGTACGGTTTTAGTTTAAAAAAAATTACTAACCAACACACCAAAATATGCAATCCTTTACAAACTCTGATCAGTCGATCTCAAGCATGACAAAAGAAATTGAACGCCAAAAAGCACTTAAAGTTCTTGAAAAAGCAAAAAGTATAAAGAGAAAAGTGGTATTTCTGCCACGTGGCGCCTCCGGAAGTGTGAATCCCGCCATCTAAAACTTTATTAAAACACGAAAAACTGCATCGCGCAGTTTTTTTTTGTTTTAATACAAACTTAATTTTCAATCGGAAGAAAAATTCTCTGTGAGCCAATGATCTCCGTGGCAGAAGGTGTTGATGAGTATAATTTCAATATCTTTACATCGTAAATCATTTTAATGCAGACATCATCCTTTAAAATTGCAACTTCTGTTGCTGCAATCTGTTTCAGTACAGTCGTTTTTGCCCAGCAGAATTATTCGGTGAGCGGAACGGTAAAAGATCAGAAAAACGGCGAATTGCTGATCGGAGTTTCCGTAAAAGTAGCTGAAGATCCCAGCATTTCAGTCATGGCAAACGAATACGGTTTCTATTCTCTGTCCCTTCCAAAGGGTTCTTATACGTTACTTGTTTCCAATCCAGGCTTTAAAGATTTTCAGCAGAGCATTACAGTTGAGAATGATTTGAAGCTGAACATTCAGCTAGGTCAGGAAGGCGACGAAAAAACATCACAGATTGATGAAGTGGTCATCTCGGCCGTTAAAAAAGATAAAAATCTCAGTTCTGCCCAAATGGGAACTGAAACTTTAAGCATTAAACAAATCGATAAACTCCCTGTTTTGTTTGGTGAAAAAGACGTGATGAAAACCATCCAGCTGTTGCCGGGAATTAAAAGCAACGGTGAGGGGAGCAGTGGTTTTTCCGTAAGAGGTGGCGCAACAGATCAGAATTTGATTTTACTGGATGAGGCAGCAGTTTACAACGCTTCCCATTTGCTCGGATTTTTCAGTACATTCAACAGTGATGCTCTGAAAGACGTCAGCATCATTAAAGGAAACAGTCCGGCTCAGTATGGTGGAAGACTATCGTCTGTTTTGGATGTTAAAATGAAAGACGGTAATAATAAAGATTACAACGTCAACGGTGGAATTGGCTTGATCAGCAGCCGACTCAGCGTTGAAGGACCGATTCAGAAAGAAAAATCTTCATTTATTGTTTCCGGAAGACGGACGTATGCAGATGTGTTTTTAAAAGCAACCGATGATTTCAAAGACAGCAAACTGTATTTCTACGATTTAAATTTAAAAGCCAATTATCAGATAAACGACAACAACCGACTTTACCTTTCGGGATATTTCGGAAGAGATGTTTTAGGTCTGGGTGACACGTTCTCAACAGACTGGGGAAATACAACGGCGACTTTGCGCTGGAACAGCATTATCAGCAGTAAATTATTCTCAAACACTTCATTTATTTACAGCAATTACAATTACAATGTTGCCCTGAGCAGCAACAATAATACTTTCGGACTCGATTCTAAAATTGAAGACTGGAATCTGAAGCAGGATTTTTCATGGTTTGCAGGAAATAAGCATTCTGTTAAATTTGGTTTACAGTCGATTTATCACACGATTACTCCTAGCAGTGCTTCGGGAACGAGTGTAAGCAGTTTCCCGAGAAATCCGAGATACTCATGGGAAAATGCATTGTACATCAATGATGATTTTAAAGCAACAGAAAAGCTGACGATTAACTACGGAGCGAGACTGGCAATCTTCTCTGTTTTGGGTGGAGATACTTTTAACACTTATCAAAACGGAGTTTTAACCGATTCTGAATATTTAGAAAAAGGAAAATTTGCTAAAACTTATGTGAATCTTGAACCAAGAATTACAGCGAATTACAGAATTAACGAAGTGAGCAGTGTTAAAGGAGGTTATTCCAGAAATACTCAGAATTTACATTTATTAAGCAACAGTGGAAGCGGGAATCCTACCGACCAGTGGATTGGAAGCAGCTACACTGTAAAACCTGAAATTGCAGACCAGATCAGCGCAGGCTACAGCCGTAATTTCAACAACAATAATTATGAACTGAATGCTGAGGTTTATTATAAATCAATGCAAAACCAAATCGACTATAAAAACGGGGCACAGATCTCTTTCGATACCGCTGCAGATGTAGAAAGCGAACTTTTATTCGGAAAGGGGAGAGCCTATGGTCTTGAATTGATAGCAAAAAAGAAAAGTGGAAAACTTACAGGATGGATTTCTTATACTTTATCTAAAACCGAAAGACAGATCAACGGCATCAACGATAACGAATGGTACGATGCAAGACAGGACAAAACCCACGATCTTTCCGTAGTAGCCACATATCAGCTGAATCCAAAATGGTCGTTTTCAGGATTGTTCCTGTACAGCACCGGAAATGCCGTCACTTTCCCAACAGGAAAATATGAACTGAACGGGCAAACCATTTTTCAGTACAGCAGCAGAAACGCCGACAGAATGCCCGCTTATCACAGAATGGATCTGAGCGCAACCTACGAACCGGTTTCTGATAAACGTTGGAAGGGTTCCTGGTCATTCGGTGTTTATAATGTTTACGGGAGAGAAAATGCCTACACAATTACTTTTGAAGACAATCCGAATAATCCCGGAACGACGAGAGCGATGCAGACTTCGCTTTTTAAATGGGTTCCGAACATTACTTATAATTTTAAATTTTAATCGAGATCGCTTTTCAACCTTTAAAAGAAGAACGGTTCTAATTAACCAAAATATAAACTCCTTATGAAAAATATATTTTTAATTATATTGACTCTGTTTTTAGTCACTTCCTGCGAAAAAGAAATCGATCTCGACCTCGAAGACCAAAGCGGACAGATCGTGATTGAAGCCAATGTGACAGATCAGGTCGGTCCGTATACTGTGAAGATTACAAAGTCAGTAGCTTTTACTCAGGCCAATCAATATCCGGCAGTTGAAAACGCACAGGTTGTTTTGAGCGACAATACCGGACAGACTGAAACTCTTCAGTACACTGGTAACGGAACTTATCAGACATCTGCTTTTGTCGGGCAACCGGGAAGAACGTATACTCTGAAAATTCAGGCTGAAGGAAAAGAATATACAGCGCAGAGTTCAATGCCTCAGGCAGTTCCTTTCGACAATATTGAGCAGGATTCTTTTTTGGTTGGAGGCGAAACAAGCTATACACTATTGCCTGTTTTCACGGATCCGCAGGTTTTAGGGAACCGATATCTTTTTATTTACACTGTAAATAATAATCCCAAAAAATACTTTTCAGAGTTTTCTGATAATGTCAACAACGGATTGCCCAATCAAAGACCACTCATTCTTCCGAACGATGACGGCGATAATCCCGATGATGTGAAAGTAGTTGTAGGAGACACGATTCATGTAGAAATGCAGTGCATCGATAACAGTGTCTATCTTTTCTATTCAGCGCTTCTGCAGCTTTCCGGAGGCGGTCCCGGTGGTGGAATTACTCCGGCGAATCCTCCAAGCAATATCAGCAATGGTGCTTTGGGCTATTTTTCTGCTCATACTGTGAGGGTGAGAAATATTGTGATTAATTGAGGTAAGAAGTAAGATGGAAGTTTGAATTTTACAGATCAATTTTGATTATAAATACAAAAAGCCGAAGTGTCTGCTTCGGCTTTTGACATGTTCAATGGGTTTTACAACTTAAAAACCTTCTTCAGATGCTTCGGATAATTTTCTAATGTTCCTGCAATATCGCCGTCTTTGAAAATATCGAAACAGTTGTAATCCGCCACCACTTCAACACCACAGAAACGGTAGTTGCTGGTAATCTGAATGAGCGCATCCGCAGTACTTCTTCCTTCAAAAAGAACCTGATTAGGGTCATCAAAACTCGCTTTGGGTGCATTCCATGTTGCGGAAACCATAAATTTTTTACCCTGCATTTTTCCACCGGTTCCGTATTGTCTGGTTAAATCTTCACGTGTTCTGCCGTCGCCAGCCAAAAATTTTGCACTCAGCAATCCGCTGTTGAAAACTTCGTCCACATATTTCTTATAAATCCACGGTGCACCAAACCAGTTGATGGGCGTCTGCAGAATGATAATGTCGGCCTGCAAATGTTTTTCAACTTCTTCATCGGCATCGTAGCCGTTTTCTACTTTGGTTTCCAAAACTTCAAAACCTTCAGACAGAAAAAAATCTTTTGCCCTTTGGTGGAAAGCATCATTCAGAAGGCCTTCAGACCAGTTTGGATAGTTTAAATGGGTATTGATTAGCAGTACTTTTTTCATTTATCGATATTTTTTTAAACCTATTTACCTAACCATTCCTTTACCTGGATAGTTACTTTCTTTTCTTTTTCGCCCTTCATTACAAACAAAACCCCGTCACGCTCTTTTCCGCCTTCTACAGAAAATTCTTCCAGAATTTTTGATAAATAAACAATCAAAATGTTTTTTGCATCCACACTTTCCTGAGCTTTAGCACAACCTGACATCATTAGTAATGAGAATATGATTACAGTTAAATTTTTAATTTTTAAAATCATACTTCATTGTTTTATTTTCCAACCCGCTGCTGCAAATGCTGCGGATAACGCTCTCCAACAATTTCAATCTGAGTTAAAGACTCTCTGATTTTAGCCAAATCATCTGACGTTAATTCAACAGCGGTTGAGTCCACATTTTCCTGGAGACGGTGAAGCTTCGTAGTTCCCGGAATCGGAGCGATGAAAGGCTTCTGAGCCAACAACCACGATAAAGCAATCTGCGCCGGCGTGGCTTCATTTTCAATGGCAATGCTTTTCAGTAAATCCACCAAAGTCTGATTGGCTTTTCTGTTTTCCTCAGAAAATCTCGGAACAGTATTTCTGAAATCATCTTCTGCAAACTGAGTGTTTTCGTTGATAGCTCCCGTCAGAAAACCTTTTCCCAGCGGACTGAATGGTACAAAACCAATTTCCAACT
Organism: Chryseobacterium sp. Leaf394; assembly: GCF_001424105.1. Classification (GTDB taxonomy): domain Bacteria; phylum Bacteroidota; class Bacteroidia; order Flavobacteriales; family Weeksellaceae; genus Chryseobacterium. Next base: position 860,191 of record NZ_LMQH01000011.1, read on the forward strand.
CTTCCAGCAATGGTAGAATTTCTTTCTCCACATCACGGAAAAACATTGAATATTCACTTTGCAGAGCCGTTACAGGTAAAACTGCGTGTGCTTTTCTGATGCTTGCAGCGCCAGCCTCGCTCATTCCAAAATATTTTACTTTTCCTTCTGCTATTAAATCTTTTACCGTCCCGGCTACGTCCTCCACAGGAACATTCGGATCAACTCTGTGCTGATACAGCAAATCGATAACATCAGTCTGAAGATATTTCAATGAATTTTCAACCACCGTTCTGATGCGTTCCGGACGGCTGTCAAGACCCTTCGAAGCATCGCCATCCTGAAAACCGAACTTTGTTGCGATAACAACTTTATCTCTGAAAGATTTTACGGCTTTGCCTAACAATTTTTCGTTTCCACCCTGACTGTATGCTTCGGCAGTATCAAAAAATGTTACGCCTAAATCGTAAGCATTCTGAATTAATTTGACGGCCTCATTTTCATCTGTTGCAGGTCCGTAACCGAAGGTAAATCCCATACATCCTAATCCTAATTCGGAAACTTCTAAACCCTGTGTTCCTACTATTCTTGTTTTCATTTTTAAAATCTATTTAATTAAAATCAATTTATCTTTCTCCCAGCCACTTTACAATTGCTGGGTCACGGTGGTCGAAAAACACACTTTCTTTGGTATCTAAACTTTTGATTACATTCATGTCTTCTCCATCCAATTCAAAATCGAAAATGTTGAAATTCTCAATAATCTTTTCCTTTCTGACAGATTTTGGAATCGCCACAACGCCTCTCTGCGTCAACCAACGGAGAATGACCTGAGCTACACTTTTATTGTATTTCTTACTGATTGAAACTAATGATTCATTGGTAAACATACCGTTTTTACCTTCTGCAAAAGGTCCCCAACTTTGTATCTGTACCTCATTTTCGTCCAGAAAATTCTGGGTTTCTGTCTGTTGATGAAATGGATGGGTTTCAATTTGATTAATGGCAGGTTTGATTTCATTATGAACCATCAAATCCATAATTCTGTCCGGATGAAAATTGCTCACGCCAATTGCTTTGATTTTTCCTTCTCTGTACAGTTCTTCCATTGCTCTCCAGCTACCATAAACATCACCATAAGGTTGATGAATAAGATATAAATCGAGATAATCGAGTTGTAATTTCTGTAATGAAACATCAAACGCTTTTTTGGCTTTTTCATAACCAGCATCTGAAATCCAGAGTTTGGTTGTAATGAATAATTCCTCTCTTGGCACACCGCTTTTTCTGATGGCACTTCCTACCGCTTCTTCATTTCCGTAAGCTGACGCTGTGTCAATTAATCTGTAACCCGCTTCAATAGCCTCAAGCACTGCTTTTTCACATTCTAAAGCATCGCTGATCTGATAAACGCCAAATCCTAAAACCGGCATTTGCACTCCGTTATTTAATGTTATATTTTTCATTTTTTATTTTTATTAATTATTCTTCTGATATGGATAATAGTTCAGCATTTAATCTTGCACCTTGAACCGTTATAGAAGAAAGTCCCCGTTCAATTTCCTCTAAATCATTTTCTGTTAATTCCACATCAACAGATTTGATGTTGTCATCCAGATATTCAATTTTGTCCATTCCCGGAATTGGAACGATGAAAGGTTTTTGTGCTAATAACCAAGACAGTGCTATCTGAACAGGTGTTGCATTTTTCTGTGTGGCAATCTTAGTAAGCAATTCCACGATTGGCATATTCGCTCTGATTGCTTCAGGCGTAAATCTTGGAAATACCGCCCGCAAATCCGTATCACTATCAAATTTGGTATCGGGTGTAATTTTTCCTGTCAAAAATCCTGTCCCGATTGGTGCCCATGGAACAAATCCTATACCTGACTCCTCGCAAAATGGAAGAACAGCTGCTTCAGGTTCTCTTGTCCAAATGGAGTATTGATTTTGAACTGCTGTAACCGGCTGTACTGCGTGGGCTCTTCGAACAGTATCTGCGCCCGCTTCTGAAAGTCCAAAATATTTCACCTTGCCTTCAGCGATTAAATCTTTCACAGTGCCTGCCACATCTTCAATTGGTACATGCGGGTCAACCCTGTGTTGATATAATAAGTCGATGTAATCGGTCTGCAGCCTTTTTAATGACGCTTCCACTACTTTTCGGATATGTTCGGGACGACTATTGAGACCGCCTTCTTCTGAAATCATACCGAATTTTGTGGCGATGATTACTTCTTTTCTCATTGGTTTTAAAGCCTTGCCTACCAATTCTTCATTGGTAAAGGGGCCGTAAGCTTCGGCTGTGTCGAAAAAAGTAATTCCTTTTTCATGAGCAGAGCGAATTACTTCAATTCCTTCTGATATGTTCGTGGCTTTTCCAGTTCCAAAACTCAGGTTCATCGTTCCCATTCCAATAGCTGAGACTTCTAATCCCTGTGTTCCTACTATTCTTGTTTTCATATTTTTTAAATTAAGTTTGATTATTCTTCTGATATTTAAGTTATTATCCTTTCAAAAACTCAAAATTCATTACTCCTGTTACGATAGCGTAACTCTCAAGTCTGTGATTTCTCCAAAATATCTTTCTCATATTATATACGAAACACATTGTGTGATACGAAAGAAATTTTTAGTGAATGATCGTTTTTGACTTTACAAATGTCTGATGAATTGATTGGTATTCTGTTATACAGATTACTGCTTCTTCTACCATTATTACTGATGTTCGCTCTCTGCGTAAGGGATAGAAACGGCATCCTTTTTTGTTTTTCTGCGCTGGCTCCTGAAAGGCTCAGCCTAAGATTGCTTTGGCAAAAACAAAAAAGATATAGAGGATAGCCCGACCCGCTTGCATCTTATGGGTTTGTGCGCCGGAGGATGCAAAGGGATACGCCCGAATGATACAGATTACGGATTTTCTTACCATTTTTACTGATTTGGACGGTTAAGTGTAAATCATTGATTTCTATTGTCTAATTTTGTTTTATAAAATCAGAAAAGATGTCCAGAGTTGCCAACTTCAATACCATAAATGATTATAATCAATTTAATAATAACGAAACCCTGCATCCGTTGGTTAGTGTAGTTGATTTGTCTAAATCTGATCCAAGGGCCGCGCATAAAATGACTTTCAATGTTTACTGTGTGGTGCTGAAACAGACCAAATGCGGTGATTTGAGATATGGAAATAATACCTACGATTATCAGGACGGAACTTTGGTGTTTTTTGCTCCAGGACAGGTAGTTGAAGTGTTGAGCGATGAGGTCTACCAGCCCACAGGATTTGCTTTGGCTTTTCATCCGGACCTTCTTCTGAACACGCCATTGGGAAGGAGAATGCAGGATTTTGGTTTCTTTTCGTATCACACCAGTGAGGCACTGCATCTTTCGGATAAGGAGAAAAAACTGGTGATGGAGTGTTTTGAAAAAATAGCCTACGAACTGCAGCAATCTATTGATAAACACAGCAAAATGCTGATCACATCCAATATCGAACTCTTCCTGAATTACTGCATCCGGTTTTACGACAGACAGTTTATTACGAGAGACAACGCCAACAAAGGAATCCTGGAAAAATTTGAAGAGCTGATGAATGACTATTTTTCTTCGGATAAACCTCAGAATATTGGTTTGCCGTCAGTTTCCTGGTGCGCAGATGAGCTGAATCTTTCTGCGAATTATTTTGGTGATCTGATTAAAAAGGAAACCGGAAAAACAGCGCAGGAATTTATACAGACGAAGGTAATTGATGTTGCAAAAGAGAAGATTTTTGATGCTGATAAATCGATCAGTCAGGTCGCTTATGATTTAGGTTTTAAATATCCACAGCATTTTACAAGGCTTTTTAAGCAGAAAGTAGGGGTGAGCCCTAATGAATACAGGAGTTTGAATTGATCTTAAGTTTAGAGCCTGTTTAAAAAATGATTAAAAAACAAATTTTCCAAGTCATTTTTCTTTTCCTCAACCCTAAAGGGTGGAAAAATGCCTTGAAAAATTTTCAGGTTCGGGGGAAGTTAATTTTGATGAAATTTAAACAGGCTCTTAATTTAAATGAAAAGATTAAAGAAATTCTAAAAACGAATTTTCTATCCAATTCAACTTATTTAAAAGATCATATTTTTGAAACCTCTTTCCTTACTGGAAGAGGTTTTTGTTTTTAATTAAAATCACAGATGATAACTTAAATCATTATCACTTTTTTATTTTTTTAAAGGTTAATTTTCTGATCGCTCATCACAGAAAAAGGAAATAAACTCAGTATATTTAAAAAAAGTTTTAAATGTTTCCAACCTCATTTCAATTTTCTGCATCTGTTAAGGTATAAAGCCACACTATGGAACACAAACTACTGATAGAATGCCAGCGGAACGACCGCAACGCCCAGCGGAAGGTTTACGAGAAAATGGCTGGAAAGCTGTACTCGGTCTGCAAACGTTATCTGAAAAACGATGAAGATATCGAAGAAGTATTAGCCGACACGTTCTACAAAATTTTCACAAAACTGAATCAACTGCAGAATCATGAAATTTTCGAAGCCTGGGCAAAGAAAATTGCCGTGAATGAGTGTTTACAGAAATTGAGAAGTATGAAAGCGCTTGAAATTTCTCTGGATGAAGATTTTGTGGAGTCAAAGGAAGCACCCACAGACAGTATCTCTTTTGAAAAGGATATTCTGAAGCTGTTGAATTTTCTTCCTGAAGGTTGCAGAGCCATTTTCAATCTCTTTGCGATCGAAGGTTATCCTCACAAAGAGATCGCTAGCATGCTTTCCATCAGCGAAGGTACCTCAAAATCTCAACTGAATTTTGCGAGAAAAAAACTGCAGGAACTTCTGGTTAATCACAACATTTAAAACTTTTTACAATGGAAAACAATCACGATATAGATAAAAAATTCAACGAGGCTTCTCAATCTTCAGAAGAACCGGCAACTTTTCCGGGGTTTGATAAAGTGTGGGCGAAAGTTGAAGAAAAGTTAGATAAAAAAGAGGATAAAAAACGGACTGTTCCTGTTTGGTTTTCTTATGGAATTGCGGCGAGCTTGATTATTGGTTTGGGAGCTTTCTATTTTATTGATAGAAATGAAAATTCTCATATTGAGAAACCTGCAATTGCTACAAATACTGTTGTACCTGAAATAAAATCAAACGTACAGACCACCGACAGCCTGATAAAATCTAATATAGAAAAAGAATTGAGTTCGCAGAAAGAAATTCAGAAACCTGAAATTGTAGCGTATGAAGCTGTTTTGCCTCCTCCAATTCCTGTTCTCGACCCTCCTGCATTACCGCGTCATCATTCTGATCCTGCATATCAAAAAATAGCTGAGGCACCTGTTAGTGCTAATGTTTTGAAAGAAAATGAAAGCGAAACTCGGAATGTCAATGAAGAGGCGGTTTTAAGAGCTTCAGCAAATAGAAAAAGAATTAATGTTGAGAACAGATCTTTAAATGAAGCTGAAAAGATTAATAATGGTTTTTTTAAAACCGATTCATATGATTTCAGCAATAAAAGAGGAGATTATACAATTTTATCCTCACACATAAAATTTAATAAAGATACTTCTAAGTCAACAACAGTTGTAGAACCTGCACAGATGTATATCGCAGGAAACGATAAAGGCTATTTCGATGGCACTCCTTATAACAATAATGCTTTAAATTCTCTAAAAGGAACAGTTAATGGTCTGAAAATGAATTCCGGAGATTATCAAAGTATTACCATTCGTGGAGCAGGAACTTTATCCGGAGCAAACCAACCTTTAATTGTTTTAAATGGTGTTCCTCAAAGTGTAAATACTTTAAGTAAAATCAATCCCAAAAGTATTGAAAGCATTCAGGTTTTGAAAGATGCTTCCGCCACAGCCTTGTACGGAAGTCGTGCCGCCAATGGAGTAGTCGTAGTGACCACCAAAAAACTTTCAAGAAAAGAGAGAAAGGCATTTAAAAAGCTACAGAAAGTACAAGACAGCATCAACAGGGCAAAACAGATTCAGCAACAGAATTCTGAAGAGTATGATGCTTTTGTTGAAAATCCTTTTGAGCTGACGACAAATCAGTCTGTTTCTACGTTTTCAATTGATGTTGATAAGGCTGCGTATTCCAACATCCGCAGAATGATCAACAATGGTGAAGTTGTAAATAAAAATGCTGTTCGAATCGAGGAAATGATTAATTATTTTAAATATAATTATCCGCAGCCAAAAAACAGTCAGCCGTTTTCAATCAACACGGAATACAAAGATTCGCCCTGGAATTCTCAGCATAAATTATTGAAAATAGGACTTCAAGGTAAAGATTTACCGATGGAAAAATTGCCGAGTTCAAATTTTGTTTTTCTGATTGATGTTTCCGGTTCCATGAATGAAGCAAATAAGTTACCTTTATTGAAATCGTCTTTCAAAGTGCTCTTGGATCAGTTAAGACCCACGGATAAAGTCGGAATTGTAGTTTACGCCGGAAGTGCAGGAATGGTTTTGCCACCGACTTCAGCCAAAGAAAAAAATAAAATTATCGAGGCTTTGGATAAACTGGAAGCAGGTGGCAGTACAGCGGGCGGTGCTGGAATTGAACTGGCGTACAAACTCGCTCAGGAAAATTTCATCAAAGGCGGAAACAACCGTGTGATCATCGCAACAGACGGAGATTTCAACGTGGGAACTTCTTCAACAGGCGACCTTCAGACTTTGATTGAGGAAAAAAGAAAATCCGGCGTGTTTTTGACCTGTTTAGGTTTCGGAATGGGAAATTTCAAAGACAGCCGAATGGAAACTTTAGCCAATAAAGGCAACGGAAACTACGCTTACATCGATAATCTGCAGGAGGCCAATAAGTTTCTGGGGAAAGAGTTTGCCGGAAATATGTACGCAATTGCTAAAGATGTGAAAATTCAGATCGAGTTTAATCCGAAATACGTAAAATCCTACCGTCTGATTGGTTATGAAAACCGAAAACTGAAGAATGAAGATTTTTCAAATGATAAAATCGATGCGGGAGAACTGGGAAGCGGACACACTGTAACGGCTTTGTACGAAGTTATACCGGCTGATGTGAAATCTGAATTTTTACCGAAAGAATCTGACTTAAAATATACTAAAAACACAAATGATGGAAATTTCAGTGATGAACTGGCAACCGTAAAATTCAGATACAAAAAACCTGATGGCGATACAAGTTCGGAAATTGTACAGATAGTGAAAAATTCAAATGAAAATCTATCTTCTGCGAGTGATGATTTCAAATTTGCTTCTGCTGTAGCTTGGTTTGGTTTGGTTTTGAGAAATTCAGATTTAATTAAAAATAAAGATTTGAAGGAGGTTGAAAAGTTGGGAAAAAAGGGCAGAGGAAACGATGATGATGGATATAGAGCGGAGTTTGTGAGATTGGTGGAAACATTTAAAACCACACAGCAAAAATAATTTATGATAAAGAGATTTAAATATTGGTTTGCATTCCTGTTCATGGGAGTTTTAAGCTTGGCTCAGGAAAGAGATTCAGTGAAAGTTGCGGATGTTTTAAAAAATGAAATTAAGAATTTGAGCATCGTGACACATAAGCCATATTCGATGAATGATAAAAAACCGAAAATACTTTATCCTGATGTAAATAAAACTGAGTATCCTGATGCCTTTTTTAATGGAAATCCTGCATGTTTTGAGACTATAAGAGTTATAGATCCGAAAAATATTGAACATATTGAAATTGAAAAAAGTAATGACCTTCATGCTGGTAAAGACAAAAAGAGAGTCATTATTAAAACTAAGACCGAGATGATTTCTATGCGGGATTTTATTAAAAAATATTCGATCAAAAGTGGACACAAAATATTAGTGTCAATTGACGGTGAGATGATTAATGAAAGTTTTGAAAATTTACTATTGGACGAATCATATATCATGCAGGTTAAAGTTTCTGATTTAGACAAAATTGATCATAATAATACTTTTACTCATCTTAAAATCTTCACCAGAACGGCTGAAAACGTTAGAAAAGCAAACGAAATTCGTTTACGTTAAGAATAAAAACTGGTGAGATTAGCTAAAAGAAATTTCTTCGGAGATTTCTTTTTTTTTCTCTATTTTTAGACATATTATTCATGATGAAAAAAATCTATCTGTTTCTGCCCTTTTTTGCAGCTCAACTGATGTTTGCTCAGAATTCACAGCAGTATTATTCCGGAATATTTTTAGATAAAGACAAAAAACCTAAAGCTTTTATTAAAGTTTTTAATAAAAATACAGGCGTTTACGAGGAAACTGATGAAGAGGGTTTTGCCATTATTCAGGCACAGAAGTACGATACTCTTGTCTGGAACAATGGTAAAAATATTCAGGTTGTGTATGGAGTTCAGGAATTAAAATATATTCTCGAAAACCGTATTCCGAAGAAATCTGTGTCAGCCATCAGATCAAAAGATTATGACAGCCTTATCGTTAAACCCAGGTCAGATGAATACAGTATTTCAAAGCCGGATTATTATCTTTCAAAAAACTCAGATTTTTATTTTAATAAAATCAGGAAACTGAAACAGAAGAATGGCGATACTTTAAAAATAAAAAAGCAGGAGCAGAACAAACTGATTATCAACGGAAGTTTCAATACTTCATTTGACGTCAGAAACCGAAATGCAATTCCGCAAACCCAAAACAGATATGTGCAGGGAAGATCTCAGAGCGGAAATCTTATCTGGCGCGGTCCCGAGACCAACGAAATTTTCAGTTACGGCCCGGATATTTCAACATTGGCCTATAATTTTCAGCCCTATGATTACGATATCAACGGTCAGCTGATTCCGTTTTCTTTAGGAATGATTTCTGCAAAACCGTATGACAATTCACTTTTCACAACCACCGTAGGCTTTCACAATCAGCTGCAGATTAATGCTTTCATAAAATCAGAAGATTACAATGAAAAGGTTCGGTTCTCAATGGACTTTGGACAGCATAAAAATCAAACCTATTTTATCAGTCAGTACGACATCAACAATACTTTTAAAGCAAAAGTGAATGCAAATGTTTTGAAATTTAAAGTTCAGGCATTATTTGATTTTGATGAAACAAAGGCGACGAATACAAACAGAATTGCGCTTTTCAACCGTGCCTATCAGGAATCTCTGCTCACGCCAATTTCGTTTTCCAATAATCAGGGAAGCTTTCTTGCCAATGGCCAGCAAAGAACTTACAGTCAGTTGGGTGATAATCCGGAATTTCTTTTTGCACAGAATAATCAATACAATTTTCTCTCAAATCAGAAAAAGTACAGTTTCAATCTCTCAAGAAAATGGGATGATTTTAATTTCAGCGTCAATCAAACCTACGAAAATGATCAGTTCCGGAATACGGACGTTTACAAACCGTCAACGAATGGATTTCCTTCAGGTTTAAAAAACGACAGACTTCAGAACAACAGCCTTTACAATGCCAATGTCTCTGCAAATTACTCTTTTGGCGACTATGACTTCAGAAATATTTTCAACTTAAATTTTATTGTCAACGAAAGAAAATCTGATGTTTTTCACAGTTCGCAAAACCGAAAGTACCTTTACCAAAGGAGCTCGCAGGATTATATTTTTAATTATGATCTGAAATTCGATGACGGTGATTTTGAATTTGGTGCTAATCTTGGAAACTCATTTTATGTCTCAAACACTTCTCTGAATAATAAATTATGGCTTCCAAAAGTCAATGGGTACGTTCAGTTCAACAACATTTTCGATTGGCGACGCACCCGTCTGAAATTTTTTGGGGCTTATACTCATCAGAGTTCTGAACCAGATATTACCAGTTCGTTTTCGTCGTATTCCACCACGCAGTTTCTGGCTCAAAATGCCAGTCAGTATTTTCCGGCACGTGAGGTTGAAAGTTTTAAAAATCTCTCAACAGTTGATATTGCAGAAACGAAGGCAGGATTCAACTTCAGTATTTACAGCAGATTCAATTTCGGAGCTGAATATTTTTCACGAAAGATTACCAACGATATTTTTCCGGTGTTTGAAAATAACAGTTTGTTGCTGAAGAATCTTGCAGATCATACATACAGCGGCGTTGAGCTGAATGCTTCTTACGAGAATTTCATGATCGCAAAAGATTTTACAATGACCCATCTGGCTTCATTTTACAAATATCGGGATGTGGTTGATAATGTTGTATCTGGATACAATAATCTTGCTTTGTCAGGTTTTCAGGATGTTTACAAAACTTTGTCCGAAGGTCAGGTTTTGGGCGCTGTTGTAGGAAATTATTATGAAACCAATGCCGCCGGACAAACCATTATTGATGATTTCGGATTTCCGGTAGCATCAAATAGTAAAAAAATTATTGCCGATCCCACGCCTGATTTTGTGATGAAATTTACCCATACTTTCAACTATAAAATGTTTACCCTCGACGTCAACTGGGAATGGAAAAAAGGCGGACAACTGTGGAACGGAACTCAGGCGGTGCTCGATTATTACGGCCGTTCCAAGACTTCCGGTGATGACAGGAATCTTAAAAACTATATCTTTCCAGGTGTTCACGCCAACGGTATGCCCAATCAGACTTCAGTAGATTTTTATGATCCGAATCAGTCTGTTTTTGAAAACCGCTGGACGCGCTACGGCTTTACAGGCGTTGCAGAAAGTTATGTGCAGAATGCCGATTATGTGAGAATCAATTCAGTTGCGCTGGGAGCAAAATTTGATGTCGGGAATTTCAGACGAAGTCTGGGCGTTTCTCTTTTTGTGAATAACATAATGCTTTGGCAGGCCAATTCCGGTGAAGATCCAAGTCAGAATTTTTACGATTTGGACAGCGGCCGCGGACTGGATTTCTTCAATCTTCCGTCTTACAAAAGTTTTGGATGTATGGTTTCATTTCAATTTTAAATTATGAAAAGCAGATTTACACTTTATATATCGCTTCTGATCTTCATTTTAATGAGCTTCAGTTTAAAAGCCCAGCAGAAATTCAGCGATTTCAAAAAAGAAAAAACCTACATCCAGACCAATCACGTTTTTTACAAACCTGGTGAGGAAATGTATTTTAAAATCTACATCGTTCAGGCAGAAAATCAACTTCCCACAGATCAGTCGAAGGTGGTGAATTTTGAATTGCTGGATCCCAGCGGAACCGTTGTTAAAAAAGACAAATATGCAATTACAAACGGTCATGCAGAAGGTTACTATTACTTCGGAAACGAGATGAAAGGCGGAATTTACAAAATGAGAGCCTACACCGACTGGATGCAGAATGAAACCGGGAAAAACGTTTTTGAAAAAGAAATTACACTTCAGAAAATTGTCTCGCCAAGAATTTTGATGAAACTTGATTTTCCTAAAAAAGGCTACGGTGCAGGCGAGGAGGTTTTAGCAGATTTCTCAATGCGAAGTCTAAGCAATCTTCCAATTCCTTTTTATGAAGCCAATTTTACGGTAATGCATCAGGGTGAAAAAATTAATGAAGGGACTTTTATTACCGATAAAGAAGGAAAATATTTGCTGAAATTTAAGCTTCCGACAGTTTTAAAATCTTCTGATGCTCTGTTAAATATTAAAGTCAGTTTTGATGGGTTTACAGAATCAATTTCAAGAAATATTCCTATTGTTTTGAATAATCTTGATTTGAAATTTATGCCTGAAGGCGGAACTTTTATTAATGGAATCGAACAGAATATCGCATTCAAAGTTTTGGATGAATTTGAAAAACCTGTAGATGCAGTTTTGGGAGTTTACAATCAGAATCACCAGAAACTGACAGAAGTTTCAGCCTACAATTTTGGAATGGGAAGTTTTTATTTAAATCCAAAAAATGGGGAAAAGTATTATGCAAAGGTTTTAAAACCGGAAAATATTGCACAGATTTATCAACTTCCAGCTGCAAAAGACGGTGGAATTATTTTAAATCTAAAAAAAGAAAACCAAATCATCAGTTTAAACATCAATTCAACTTCAGGAAGAAACGTTATAATCTCCGGAAACTTTCGTGAGAAAGAGATTTATTCTAAAAATTTAAGTTTAAAAAAAGGTTTAAATCAAATTGAAATTTCAGAAAAGGAACTTCCAAGTGGAATCTGCAGATTTACGGTTTCAGAAAATAATCTTCCGCTTGCTGAAAGAATTGTTTTCGCCAATGAAACCAGGCAGATGAAGGTGAAAGTTACGCCTGTAAAGAAAAATTATTTGCCGAGAGACAAAGCTGTTGTCAATATTGAAACTACAGACGAAAATAATCAGCCTATTCCTGCAAACCTTGCTGTAAGCGTTGTTGATGACAAATTATGGACGTATGCAGACGACAAGCAAAATCACATTCAGTCATGGCTTTTAATGGATTCTGAACTGAAAGGTAAAATTGAAAGACCTCAGTTTTATTTTGATAAAAAAGAAGAGAAAGCAACAAAAAGTTTAGAGCTGGTGATGCTGACGAATGGATACAGATATTTTGAAATCATTCCCGAAGTAGAAAAGTCAGGCAAATACAAATATCTTCCGGAAAAGAAAAACCCGATTTACGGAATTGTGGAAGACGAAAATAAAAAGCCTGTTGCCGCTGAAGTTTACCTTTTCAACGGAAAATCTCTGAAAAAACAAATCACCTCAGACAATGGATTGTTTTACTTCTCAGACCTTATTGCCGGAGAGGGAAACAGAGTGATTGCAAAAGCTTTAAAACCAAAAAAAGAAGTCACAATAAGATTTTTATCCTACAAACTTCAAATCAATCCTTTAGAAAAACAAATTCTGAAAAATATTGATGTTGAGGAGATTATAAAAGAGGCAGAGATCAAGGAAAAACCTCAAAATGCCAATCAGGGAATTGAAGGATTAATCAAAAATAAAGCGTATGTAAATTCAAGAGCAGATACAATCAGTAAAGAAACCAGAATTGAAGAAGTAGTTTATGTTGGAGCAATTTCCAGAAAAAAAGATCAAACGTCGGCAGTTCAGACTGTCTGGTCAGACGAAATAAATTCTTCAAACACAATTTCTGCAGTAGCGGGAAGGGTATCCGGTATACGAATTAATGAATCCGCAACTCCGGGAATTTCTACTCAATCTATTGTTATTCGTGGAGCAGCAACAGTTGGAAGTCAAAATGAACCATTGTATATTATAGATGGTGTAGTTTCGAATTCTGCAGAATTAAAAGCTTTGAACCCAAAAAATATCAGCGATATTTCGATCTTGAAAGATGCTGCAGCGACTTCTGTGTATGGAAGCAGCGGAATGTCTGGAGTTGTGATTATCAACTCAAAAAAATATCAGAATGCTCTTTTGAAGTTTGATATTACCCCGATTTCTCAGTATGCTCTCAAAAATGTGCTGCAAGACAGCCTCACAAATTACGCCTACAGCCGAAATTTTGCCTATCCCGAATACAAGACAACGACTACCGCTTACCGCCACGATTACCGTGAATCTTTATACTGGAATCCCATCGTAGAAACCGATAAAGACGGAAAAGCTCAGATAGAATTTTATCAGTCTGATGCCAGTTCAGCGTTCAGAATAATGACCGAAGGAATTTCTGCAAAAGGTTTGATTGGAAGAGATGAAACCACATATGCTGCACAAAGTCTGATTTCAATCGATGCCAAAATACCCCAATATCTGACCAGAACAGATCAAATGACAATTCCGGTGGTGATTAAAAATAATTCAGCTGAAACAAGAAACTTAAAACTGAATGTCATCATTCCAAATCATATTAAACTGATGAGAGCTGACAGTTTGATTACGTTGAAACCTTTGGAATCGGGAAGACTGTTCGTCACCATGCAGACCGATAAACTCATCAGTTCAAATATTCAGTTTGCTGTAAAATCAGGAGATTTTAGAGAAACCATGATTTTACCATTGAAAGTTGAAGAGAAAGGATTTCCACATTATTTTTCGATCATCAACAATAAAAACGAAACCTACATAATTGATGTTCCGGAATATGTGAACGGAAGTTTTATGTCTTCATATTATGTCTATGAAAATTCAGCACTTCAGATGTTTGAAGATCTCGAAAGACTGAAAAGGGAGCCACACGGCTGTTTTGAGCAGCTTTCTTCAACGGTTTATCCCAATATTTTTATTCTGGATTATTTAAAAGCGACAAAAAAAATTGATGCAAATACAGAATCTACGGTCATCAGAAATCTGAAAAAAGGCTATCAGAAAATGCTGTCGTACAAAAATAAGGATGGTGGCTTCTCCTATTTTGGCTCCACTGAATCTGATGTTGCTTTATCAGCTTTCGCTCTGCTGGAATTCAGAGATTTAAAGAAATATGTGAATGTTGATGCGAAATTAACTCAGAATCTTACGTCATTTATTTTGTCTAAAAAAGGTGCAAACGGACTCTTCGAAGTTAGAAAAGAGTATGAAAGAAAAACTGCTTACTCCGAATATTCATGGTCACGAAATATGTATGTTCTATATGCCTTGTCAAAACTCGGTTTTAAAAATGAGTTGCTTCAGAACTACGACTACAGCTTAAAGAGAGTTTTGGCAAGCAAAGATTCCTATCAGCTGGCGCTGATGGCAAATACGGCAAAAAATTTAGAGAAAAATGAAGATTATAATACTTTACTCAATATCTTAAATCAGCAGTACGAATCGAAAAATGTGAAGACCCAGACCACATTTACAGGATCCGGAGGAATTTCTGCCAATGCAGAAACGCTTTCTCTGTACATGATGGCACTGCAAAAAAATGAAAAGACAAATCAACTGAAAATTGCTGAAGCCGCAGATGAATTAATTAATTTTAATGGTTATTACGGTTTTGGCTCTACTCAGGCAACTGCTTTAGCTTTAGAATCACTCTCCGCTTTTTTTGCGAAAAATGAAAAACTATTTGGAACCGAAAGACCGACTATTACAGTAAATGGTGCTGTTGTTTCAGACAAAAATATCAGTTTTTCATCTGCTTTCAGAAAAGGTGAAAATGATTTGAAGATGGAATATTCAAGTAAAAAAGGTCTGCCTTTTAAATTAGATTATCAATACTACACTTTAGAACCTCCAAAAAGTGAAAATATTCCGGTGGCTTTAGAAACGAAACTGAAATCTGAAATTTCAAAAGTAGGAGAGACCAACAGAATGACGGTCACCGTAAAAAATAAAATCAACGGAGATTTACCGATGACGACAGCAAAAATCGGAATTCCGGCAGGTCTGACTTTACAAAATGCTCTGCTGAAAGACATGGTCGATAAAAAGCAGGTTTCTTATTACGAGATTTTTGAAAACTATCTGGTTTTGTATTGGGAACACTTTGATGCGAATGAAACGAAAACTGTGAATTTAGATTTAAAAGTAGAATTTGCCGGAGAATATACAGGGAAAGCAAGTAATGTATATCTTTATTATATGCCGGAAGCTAAGTTTTGGAATGAGGGAATTAGGGCGAAGATTGAACCGTAGAATTACGATAAAAATATAACACAGACAATTAATTATCTATTAATCAATTGACAAATAAAAAATTATGAAAAAAGTAAGTTTAGCAATTTTGACAATAGTAATATTGGGAAGTTGCGGAAAAAAGGAAGAAAAGGTCAGTATGGAGATATTGTTGGATGCTCCTTCAGATATTAAAGATATGAAATTTGAGGAAGTTACAGATGGACAGGAAAAAAATATCGAAGTAAATCAGAATGATGAAGAATATGCTTCTCTAATTGAAAATCCTTTTGAACTCACCAAAAATCAACCGGTTTCTACGTTTTCAATTGATGTGGATAACGCATCGTATTCCAACATCAGAAGAATGATCAATGAAAGTCAAGCTGTAGATAAAAATGCGGTCAGAATTGAGGAAATGGTGAATTATTTTAAATATAATTATCCGCAGCCTCAAAATAATGATCCTTTTTCAATCAACACGGAATACAGCGATTCGCCCTGGAATCCTCAACATAAATTGTTGAAAATTGGACTTCAGGGAAAAAATGTTCCAATGAACAACTTGCCACCCTCCAATATTGTTTTCCTCATTGATACTTCCGGATCAATGGCAGATGAAAATAAATTACCGCTGTTGAAACAATCTTTAAAAATACTTTTAAATCAACTGAGACCTCAGGATAAAGTTGGAATTGTTGCCTATGCAGGAAGTGCAGGTGTCATATTACCATCAACTTCTGCTTCTGAAAAAAGTGAAATTCTTGAAGCTTTCAGCAAACTTGAGGCAGGTGGAAGTACTGCGGGTGGCGAAGGAATCGAGTTGGCTTATACGCTGGCAAAAGAAAACTTCATAAAAGGAGGAAACAACAGAGTGATTTTGGCTACTGACGGAGATTTCAATGTGGGAACATCTTCAGTTGCACATCTTGAAACTTTAATTGAAGAAAAAAGAAAATCAGGAATTTTCCTCACTTGTTTAGGCTACGGAATGGGCAATTATAAGGATGATAAAATGGAAACTTTAGCAGACAAGGGGAATGGAAATTACGCTTACATTGACAATCTTCAGGAAGCCGGTAAATTTCTCGGAAAAGAGTTTGCCGGAAGTATTTACACAATTGCAAAAGATGTAAAAGTTCAGATTGAATTTAATCCTAAATACGTAAAATCTTACCGTTTGATTGGTTACGAAAACAGAAAACTCAGAAATGAAGATTTTGAAAACGATAAAATTGATGCCGGGGAATTGGGAAGTGGTCATACGGTAACGGCTTTGTACGAAATTATTCCAGCCAATATAAATTCTGAGTTTTTGCCTAAAGAACAAAAATTAAAATACAGTAAAACTGCTGATCAAAATAAAATGGCATCAGGCGACGAATTGGCAACAGTGAAATTCAGATATAAAAAACCGGATGGAGATAAGAGTGCAGAGATCAGTCAGATTGTGAGAAATTCAGGTTCGGGAATTTCTTCTGCAAGTCCTGATTTTAAATTTGCGACATCTGTCGCTTGGTTCGGATTGGTTTTAAGAGATTCAAAACTGATTAATAAGAAAGGACTGAATGAGATTGAAACTTTGGCAAAACAAGGAGAAGGAGATGCAGAAGGTTACAGATCAGAATTCATAAAATTGGTTCAAAAATACAAATCAATAAAAAAATAATTTTATAAAACAGACATTTACAAAGATGTCTGTTTTTATCTCAAATAAACTTTCAAAAATTATTGAAAATTCAAAAACTATTATTATATTTGTAATAGAAATTTAATAAAACGAAAATGCAACTTTCAGAAGCCAAAGAAAAATACATCCAGACCTGGGGAATATTCGCAACGAGTTGGGGAATCAACCGCACGATGGCACAGGTTCACGCTCTGCTTTTGGCCAACGGAAAACCACTTTCCACGGATGAGGTAATGGAATTGTTACAAATTTCAAGAGGAAACGCCAACATGAATCTCCGGGCACTAATGGATTGGGGAATCGTGAAAAAAGAATTCATCAAAGGTGACCGGAAAGAATATTTTACTGCAGAAAAAGATGTCTGGTTTTTGTTTAAACAAATCACGAAAGAACGTAGAAAGAGAGAAATTGAACCGGTAGTTGCTTTTCTGGAGGAATTAAAAAATATAGAAGACAACGATTCTGCAGAGGCTCAAGAATTTATCAAACTGATGGATGATTTCAGCAGCGTAACCAGCAAAATTAATAATATTATGGATCTTGCAATCAAAAGCGATGATCACTGGCTGGTAGGAAAAATTACCAACTTATTGAAATAGAAAGGACTTCAAAAATCCTTTTTTATTTCAAATTAACTTTCAAAAATTACTGAAAGTATAGTAAATAAAATTTATTAACTGCTAAAAACTTAAATCATGAAACTCAAAATTTTAGTTACGGAATTGGTTTTTCAAATTTTATTAAGTACTGGAAGTACTCTGTGTGTTACTTATCAATATTTCCAAAATGATTTTCTTCTGGCATTATTCTTTGTTGGAGTTGGTAATTTATTCGGTTTTTTTATCAGACTTTCCACAATTGAAAGCCCATTCAACAAATATTATCTCTACGGAATTATGGTATTTTTCGTCATGACTTTTGTGCTCTACAAATTTGATTTTGGGAAAGAAATTATATTTAAATTTTGGGGAATCGATGGTATACTTTTCAATTTGTATTATCTGATTTACGGATTTATCAACATTAAAAAGTTATCAGACGAAACAAAACTTACACGATAAAATCTTTTTTTATTTAAACTTATCTTTCAAAAATTATTGAAACTATAATAACTATAAAATGTTAAACATTATTTCATACATTGTTTTCCTCGCCATCACCTCGTACATCACGGTTGATGTGGGCAGAAGATGCTTCAATTCAGGGAAACTGTATCTGGAATATTTGATTCAAGACAAAGATTTCTGCCTCACCGTCAACAGAATATTGCTCGGAAGTTACTACTTAGTTAATTTGGGTTACATTTCCATCAGTTTGAGTTTCTGGGGCACAGTTTCAAGCATCGAAGAATTGCTGTACACCGTTTCCAACCGCATCGGAACCATCGTTTTAATCCTTTGTGCATTACATTTTATCAATTTGTTTACACTTTATATTCTGAGAAAAAAATTAACAATAAAATAAATTATCATGACAGCAACCATCCTTACCCAAACGTACAATTTTTCAGCGTACATGATTTACCTGCCAATTGTCATTACTTTAACTGTACTCGTTTCTCAGTTTCTGTTTAAAAATTCCAAAACTTTTATGATTGATATTTTTCATCAGAAACAGGACATCGCAATGGCAACCAACTCACTTTTTAAAATTGGATTTTACCTTCTCAACCTTGGTTTTGCCCTTTGTATTATTGAGTTTTTCCAGATTGAAACTGTTGAAAGACTGGTCGTGGCATTAAGCAAAAAAATCGGTGGATTTTCAATCTACCTCGGCGTGATGATGCTTTTAAACTTACTGCTCTTCCTTAAAGGCCGCAAACATGCAATGAATAAAGACAAAGTGCAAACTGAAGAAATTTCTCAACTGTAATTTTAAAATTTAATATAATGAAAAATCTAATCGTTCATCTTTTCCTCATCTTTTACTTTGGAGGAAAAACAAAAAGAATCAACTTTTAAGGTTAAATGCCATGAAAACTTTGCTGAAAATTGATTACTACGTTCAAATCACCGTGTTCTTCGGATATATAATCTTTGCATTGATCAATTCACTGTTGCATAATGGATTTGCTCAGGTTTGGTTTAAATTTTATTTCGTGGTCGGAGGATTTCAGCTGGCTAGCTATTTTGTTAAGATTGTTCTGGGATTATGGAAAGACCTTTTTATCAAAATTTATGGAATAATGATTTTACCGATTTGGCTTGTACTTCTACTTGAAAAATGTTACATCACTATAGACGCGCTTTTTATTATCCCGTTTTATGGCTTGTTAACCAGTCCTGTCATGGCCTTTTTTTATCTGTTGTATTGCCGGGATAAATCAACAAATCCATCATTAAAGCTTTAGTCTTTAGTTTGAAATTTAAAACAAATATCCATGAAAACTATTCTGAAAATTGATTATAAAATTCAGATTTTTGGATTTATAATTTTACTTTTAGGTTTTACTGTGCAAGGTTTTGTCACTAAAGAATTCCTTATTTTTATTAGAGCATTTCTATACATATCCCTATTACAGTTGGCAAGCATGATAGTGCGATTGATGGTGAATCGCAAAAATGGATGGTTTTTCTATTTTTATCTGCTGTTTTCCTTTTCTTTTTGGATGTATATTCTATACGAAAAATCAAAGTTTAAATTTTCGTATTTATTAGAAGGTATTTGGCTCCAGCTGAGCATTTTCACCGGATTTATTTATTATTATTTTTTAATATTCTACTTATTTTATCTGCACACAGCAGTAAAAAATCAGAAAACTTAAATTATAAAATCAAATTGCTGTATTCAACCAGGATTATAGAATATTTGAAAAGATCTAAGATTTGAAACCGATCTGTCTTCCAGCCATTTCAGAGATAATTTTAGAATGACTGTTTTGTATTTTTATTTAAGATTAACCTTTAAAACTCAAAAAAAATGAATCATTTGGAACTGACAAAAAAAGTAGAATGGAAAGACCTGCGGTCTCTTTCAACAAAAGAGATGTTGATTGAAAATAACATCAGTCTGCCTTGGCTTTTAATCTCTTTATTTTTCGCGTACAAAGGATACTACTGGGCAGCGCTTCCGTTTTCCGGATTATATTTTCTGACCGCTCTGAGGCAGGTTCACAACGGCTTTCACAATTCATTGGGAACGGGAAAATTCCTGACCTGGCTGTCGATGTATTTAAACAGTATCTCAATGTTATCATCGATTCATGCTGTAAAATTTAATCATATCAGACATCACAAATATTGTCTTTCCGATGACGATTATGAAGGGAAATCTGCATCAATGAAATGGTTTCAGGCGATTTTATACGGCCCGAAACATATGTTTTTAATCCATTGGATGACATTTAAACTGGCGAATAAAAACTATAGAAGTAATTTGATTTTAGAGTTGATTTCAATTTCAGTTTTTATTTCTGTAGCACTCTATTTTCAAATAGATTTCCTGTTGTATCATAACGCAGTTATGTTTTTCGGAGAACTTTTAATGGCATTTTTTGCAGTCTGGACGGTGCATCACGATACTCACGACAACCCAAATATTGCAAGAGCCCAACGAGGATTCTGGAAAAATAAATTGACTTTCAGCATGTTTTATCATATGGAACACCATCTTTTCCCCGCTGTACCGACCATCAAATTACCTGAACTGGCAGAAAGAATAGATAAAGTTTTACCGGAACTGAGTAAAAAACAAACATTTTAAAACAAACATAAAAGTCCCAACGGGACGGCTGAATAAAGGATAGGATGCAATTCTATCAAACAACATCCAATTCCATTATAATTTTTGCGTCTTCTAAACAAACATAAAATGTCCAAAATCCATTTAACCACAATAATCCAAGCCGACATCCAAACCGTCTTCGATCTCGCAAGAGACATCGATCTCCACCAAAAATCCACTTTCCAAACCGGAGAAGTAGCCATCGCTGGCCGAACTTCAGGCTTAATTGAATTGGGAGAAACAGTAACCTGGAGGGCAAAACATTTAGGAGTTGTACAAACCCACACTTCAAAAATTACAGCAATGGAAAAGCCGTATCATTTTACAGACATTATGATTAAAGGAACTTTTAAATGCTTTAAACATCAGCATATTTTCAGGCAGGACGGCAAAAACACAGTGATGACAGACATTTTAGAATTCGAATCTCCCTTTGGAATTTTTGGTAAATTGTTTAATTATTTTTTTCTGAAAAATTATATGACTAAATTTCTCATCGAACGCAATAAATTAATCAAAATCACCGCTGAACAATAAATCTCAAATCTCAAATCTCAAATCTCAAATCTCAAATCTCAAATCTCAAATCCAAACGCAATGAAATTCCTCCAGGCCGAATGGCGAAAATTAGCCATCATCAACTACGAAGTAGATCCCGAAATTCTTACAAAATATCTTCCCAAAGGTACCGAACTCGATTTCTATAAAGATAAATGTTATGTAAGTCTGGTAGGATTTATGTTTCTCAATACCAAATTGCTCGGACTTCCGATTCCATTTCACAGAAATTTCGAAGAGGTCAACCTGAGATTTTATGTGAAGAAAAAAGAAGGTAATGAGTGGAAGAGAGGCGTAGTTTTCATCAAAGAAATAGTGCCGAAATATGCCTTGAGCATCGTTGCCAATTCGGTTTACAAAGAAAATTACAAGACCATGAAAATGAAAAACCAGATGCATTACAGCGAAGATGATCTGATTGTAAAATATTCATGGAAAGACAAAGACTGGTACTCCATGGAAATCACTGCCGAAAGCACCTCCCGGACGATGGAAGACGAATCTGAGTTTGAATTTATCACAGAGCACTACTGGGGTTTTACCAAAAGAGGCCAAAAAACTTCCGAATACGAAGTATGCCACCCGAAATGGGAATGGTATATGGTAAAAAACCACCAGCTTGAAATAGATTTCAAACAGGTCTACGGAAAAGATTTCGAATGTCTCAATCATCAGAAACCTTTATCAGTAATGCTTGCTGAAGGCTCAGAAATTGAAGTGAGAATGAAGAAGTATCTATTGGAAGAGACAAGGAAAAAGTAAAGAGAGCCATCATTAAGAATCAAGTAAAAGGTAAGAAGAGCTAAGGGTGGAGTCGGAATATTTGTATTTAAACAAATTTTATATTAAGTCCGAACAAATGTGTTTTTATGTAAATAAAACTTACATTGAGTCCAAGCCAGTATGTTTGTACTTAAAATCAAGTTATATTAAATCTAAACAATAGTATTTTAATTAAAAATCAAATGACTCTTAATTAAAACAAGTGTGTTTGTCCTTTAATGCAGTTGTACGAGAGTCAAAACGGAGGTGTTTGTATTTAGACATAAATCTGTTTAAATTAAAACAAGACTGTTTATCCTTTCACACAAATCTGTTAGAATTAAAACAGCGCTGTTTGTATTCACATGGATTTCCATTTTAGTTAAAACACATGTGTTTGTATTCTCACAGTTTTCTGTTTTAATTAAAACAGGGGTGTTGCTACCCTCACAGATTTCTTTTAGTTAAAAAACTAAAGTAAACAATCCCACAAAAAATCTCAGATTTTCAATCTTATGTGCTCTAAATATTCTCAATCATTTAAACTTAAACTTAAACTAATGTGACTGTGTGTCCAAAACTTTTGTGCCTTTTGTGGTTATTTTTAGATATTATCTCTCCTGATTTTCTGCTTGGTTTGCACGCTCACAGAAAATCTCAGATTTTCAATCTTATGTGCTCTAAATATGCTCAATCATCCAAACTTAAACTAATGTGACTATGTGTCAAAAAACTTTTGTCTCCTTTGTGGTTATTTTTTAGATATTCTCTATCCTGATTTTCTGCTTGGTTTGCGCTCCCACATAAAATCTTAGATTTTCAATCTCATGTGCTCTAAAATATTCTCAATCATTTAAACTTAAACTAATGTGACTATGTGTCAAAAAACTTTTGTCTCTTTTGTGGTCAATTTTTAGATATTCTCTGTCCTGATTTTCTGCCTGGTTTGCACTCTCACAGAAAATCTCTGATTTTCAATCTTATGTGCTCTAATATGCTCAATCATTTAAACTTAAACTAATGTGACTATGTGTCAAAAACTTTTGTGCCTTTTGTGGTTATTTTTTAAGTATTTTCTATCCTGATTTTCTGCCTGGTTTGCACTCCCACAAAAAATCTCTGATTTTTAATCTCATGTGCTTTAAAATATTCTCAATATTTAAACTTAAACTAATGTGACTATGTGTCAAAAAACTTTTATGCCTTTTGTGGTTATTTTCTAGGTATTCTGTCCTGATTTTCTGCCTGGTTTGCACGCTCACGGAAAATCTCAGATTTTCAATCTAATGTGCTCTAAAATATCCACAATCATTTAAACTTAAACTAATGTGACTATGTGTCAAAAAACTTTTGTGTCTTTTGTGGTAGAAAATTTCCGGTTAAATATTATTTTAGCAAAAACTAAACTTCATGTTCACCAAGCCAAAAACGAAAACGCTCTTTTTCTCATCCTTATTACTTTCATCCACTTTTTTCTCACAGGCACACAACGTTTCAGACGGTTACCAAAAACCTACAGATCCACTTGTTATTCAGAATCTTGAAAACTGGCAGGATTTAAAATTCGGGCTCTTCATGCACTGGGGAACCTACAGTCAATGGGGAATTGTGGAAAGCTGGAGCCTTTGTCCTGAAGACGAATCGTGGACACAAAGAAAACCTGAATATGGAAAATCGTACAATGAATACGTAGAAAATTACGAAAATCTGCAGAAAACTTTCAATCCCACTCAGTTTAATCCACAAAAATGGGCAGATGCGGCGAAAAAGGCGGGAATGAAATATGTCGTTTTTACTACCAAGCACCACGATGGTTTTGCGATGTTTGATACCAAAGAATCTGATTACAAAATAACTTCTTCAAAAACTCCTTTTTCCAAAAATCCCAAGGCGGATGTGACGGAGGAAATCTTCAGTACATTCAGAAAAGATGGCTTTAAAATCGGAGCTTATTTTTCAAAACCCGATTGGCATTCTGATGATTACTGGTGGCCGTATTTTCCACCGAAAGACCGGAATGTAAATTATGATCCGAAAAAATATCCTGAAAGATGGAACAGTTTTAAAAATTTCACTTTCAACCAGCTCAACGAAATCACTTCCAACTACGGTAAAATCGACATTCTTTGGCTCGATGGAGGCTGGGTTCGTCCGTTTCACACCATCGACCAAAATGTGGAATGGCAAAGAACCATCAAGGTCGAACAGGACATTGACATGGACAAAATCGGAACGATGGCGCGAAAAAATCAACCCGGAATTATCGTCGTAGACCGCACGGTTCCCGGAAAGTGGGAAAATTATGTAACGCCCGAACAGGCAGTTCCTGAAAAAGCACTTTCAATTCCGTGGGAAAGCTGCATCACGATGGGTGATTCTTTTTCCTACGTTCCAAATGACAATTACAAATCGTCTCAGAAAATTATTGAAACTTTGGTGAAAATCATTTCAGGGGGCGGAAATTATCTGATGAACATCGCTCCCGGACCGAATGGCGATTACGATGCGGTGGTTTATGATAGATTAACAGAAATTTCTGCTTGGATGGATCACAACCAATCGGCGGTTTTTGCGACGAGAGCAGTGGCACCATACCACGATGGGAATTTTTATTATACCCAAAGCAAAGACGGTAAAACGCTGAATGTTTTTCACTTAAATGATCAATCAACCTATGAGTCTCCGTCAACGTTAATCTTTACAATTCCTGAAAATTTTAAACCAAAATCATTAAAAGTTTTAGGACTATCCAATAAAATTCAATGGAAAAAATCAGGTAATTCAATTGAAGTTACTTTACCTAAAGAAAAAACTCAATTGAAATATTCAACCGTAATTCAAATAACGAAATAGTTGATTCTAACTGCTTTAAAATGACATAGGAAATCGTAGCGTTAAGAAATTTTGAAAAAATTCCGTTAAGAAATTTCCAATGTTTGAGTGGCGGCAAAGATTAATCTTAAAATAAAAAATATTTTTCCCGCCCGAGTTTTGGAAATTTTAGGAAGTTTTTCAAAATTTTAGCGGAGAGTTTCAAGTCTTGAACTTTTGGTTCTTTTGTTTGACTTCGTCGAATCTTCGATTTCAAGACAAAAGAACAATCATTAAAATAAAAATTAGCAATGCATTTTAAACTTCGATTTAAAATTATAGTATTCTCATTATTGAGCACAACATTTATTTCAGCTCAAAAACCGCTGTACAAAGATTCAAAACAACCGGTAGAAACCAGAGTTCAGGACTTGCTGAAACGCATGACGCCCGAAGAAAAATTCTGGCAGTGCTTCATGATTCCCGGAGATTTGGACAACGTTCCGAAAGGTCAATATTCCCATGGAATTTTCGGATTGCAGGTGAGTGCGGGAAATCAGGGCGGTGGAGTTGCCGGGCAGTTGTTAAAATACAATGCGAACGAAGACGCGGAAAGACTGGCAAAAAAGATCAACGCCATTCAAAAATATTTCGTTGAAGAATCCCGACTGGGAATTCCAATTATTCCATTTGATGAAGCTTTACACGGACTGATGCGGGAAGGAGCGACTGCTTTTCCACAGGCAATCGGTTTGTCGGCGACCTTTAATCCTGATTTGATGAAAGAAGTTTCGACGGCGATTGCAAAAGAATCAAAACTGAGGGGAATCCGTCAGATCCTGACTCCGGTGGTAAATCTTGCGAGCGATGTACGGTGGGGAAGGACGGAGGAAACGTATGGTGAAGATCCGTTTCTGACTTCCGTGATGGGCGTGAATTTCGTCAGTTCATTTGAAAATATGGGGATTATTACCACTCCGAAACATTTTTTAGCCAATGTCGGTGAGGGCGGAAGAGATTCCTATCCGATTCACTGGAGCAAAAGATATTTGGAGGAAACGCATTTGGTTCCATTCCAAAAAGCCTTTCAACAGGGGAAAAGCCGTTCGGTGATGACTTCCTACAATCTGTTGGATGGTAGACCTTCAACGGCCAATCACTGGTTGTTGACTGAAAAATTAAAGAAAGAATGGGATTTTAAAGGATTTGTCATCAGCGATGCCAGTGCAGTGGGTGGTGCCAACGTTCTGCACTTTACGGCAAAAGATTACGACGATGCTTCTGCACAGGCGATCAATGCAGGACTTGACGTGATTTTCCAGACAGAATATCAGCATGATAAACTGTTTATGCCGCCGTTTTTGGATGGCAGAA
The DNA here is from genome assembly GCF_001424105.1 of Chryseobacterium sp. Leaf394. Taxonomy (GTDB): domain Bacteria; phylum Bacteroidota; class Bacteroidia; order Flavobacteriales; family Weeksellaceae; genus Chryseobacterium. The sequence goes on from NZ_LMQH01000011.1 coordinate 886,462, forward strand.
TTTCAAAGGAAAGAATTGATGATGCAGTGGCGAGAGTTTTAAGAGCAAAGTTTGAGCTCGGTCTTTTTGAAAATCCTTATGTTTCTAAAAAAGATATTGATGAATTAAAGAAGATCAATCACAAACCTTTGGCAGAAAAAACAGCAATTGAATCTTTTGTTTTGCTTCAGAACAATCATCAGACGCTTCCAATTTCAAACAAAGTAAAAAAGATTTTAATTGTCGGAACTGATGCTGTGGATGCTAGACTGGGCGGTTATTCCGGACCCGGGAATAAAAAGGTGAGTATTTTGGATGGAATTAAAAATTTCGTTAAAAATAAAAATGTTGAGATCACCTATTCAAAAGGAATTGACTGGAATTTAAAGAGTTTTGCAACCGTTCCTGCTGAATTTTTATCTTCAGAAAATCAAAAAGGTTTGAATGGATTTTATTTTTCCAATCCTGATTTAAAAGGAAATCACGCATTTGAAAAGAAGGATGAACAGATCAATTTTAAATGGACTTTATATTCCCCAAATCCTGAAAAGCTGCAGCCAGACAGTTACAGCATTCGCTGGACAGGAAAACTGGAAGCGCCGGAATCAGGAAAATATCAGCTTGGATTACGTGGAAATGACGGTTTCAGAATGTATTTCAATGGAAAACTGGTCATCGACAATTGGGAAAAGCTGAGTTATTCAACCAAAACCATTGATATTGATTTAATTAAAGCTCAGAAATATGATATTAGCATTGAATTCCATGAAAACAGAGGTGAGGCCAACATCGAATTGGTCTGGAATTATGGTTTAAAAGATTACCAAAAAGATTTTGATGAGGCTTTAAAACTTGCTCAAAATTCAGATTACATCATTGTGACAGCCGGAATTCATGAAGGTGAATTTCAGGATCGTTCTTCACTGAGTCTGCCGGGAAATCAGGAAGGATTTATTAATGAAGTTTCCAGATTAAATAAACCGACAACCGTAGTTTTGGTCGGCGGTTCTGCCATAAAAACTACAGACTGGAAGGATAAGGTAGGAGCCATTCTGGATGTCTGGTATCCCGGCGAAGAAGGCGGAAATGCTGTGGCAAAAGTACTTTTCGGAGCAGAAAATCCTTCAGGAAAATTGCCCATCACGTTTCCGGTTGAGGAGGGTCAGTTACCTTTGACGTACAATCATCATCCGACGGGTCGTGGAAATGATTACCACGATTTGAGCGGGGAGCCGTTGTATCCGTTTGGTTTCGGTTTAAGTTATACCACTTTTGAAATTTCTGATTTGCATTTAAATAAATTAAAATTTAAAGAAAACGAGACGGTCATTGCAAAGGTCAAAGTTAAAAACACAGGTTCAAAAGCAGGAAGTGAGGTGGTTCAGCTTTATATAAAAGATTTGCTGGCTTCTGTTTCAAGACCGATTTTGGAATTGAAAGGTTTTCAGAAAGTGTATCTGAAATCCGGTGAATCCAAAGAAATTTCAATTGAAATTCCGGTAAAAGAATTGCAGTTTTTAGATGAAAAAATGAATTGGATTGTGGAAAAGGGAATATACAGAATTATGGTTGGAAATTCATCAAAAAATCTTCCTTTAAAGCAAAATATTGAGGTCGAATAATGTTTTGGATTAAATCTGATGATTAGCTGTAATGATTAAAAAGTAGTATTTCCTGATAAGTTTACGCCATGTATATCTTAACAACGGCCTGTATTTAAAATTCTTTGTCTGACTTTGCGTCAAATAAATAATTAGATAAGAATCTAATCCATCAATGTGCAACCGTTTTCTTTTTAGGGAACGGTTTTTGCAACTTTTGAGGCAAAATAATTCTCACACATCACATCATTAAATTTATGAAAAAATATCTTCTACCGGCAGTCGCAGTGCTGTTTTTCAGCTGTAAAGAAAGTAAAAATCAGAATACTTCAGAAACCGAAGTCGTTACCAAAACAGATACTTTAAAACTTCCTGCACCCGATGAGAAAGGTGCGAAAAATAAATTCAGCAACGTCATCGGATGGCCTGCAGGAAAGGCTCCGACAGCTCCTGAAGGATTTACAGTGACCCGTTTTGCGGAAAATATTAAAAGCCCGAGAAACATGATTCAGGCTGCAAACGGCGATATTTTTGTTGTACTTTCCAATTCCGAACGTACGAAAACGGAGAAAATTAAAAATGATATCAGCGGAAAAAGTGATGCTGAAGTCGGAGGAAAATCAGCCAACCGTATTATTTTATACAGAGATGCCAACAAAGACGGAATTGCAGAATCATCTTCTGTTTTTCTGGATAATCTAAATCAGCCGTATGGAATGCTGATTATTAAAGATAAATTTTATGTTGCCAACACCGATGGACTTTGGGTTTATCCATATAAAGAAGGTGATACGAAAATTACCCAGGCCGGAAAGAAAATCGTTAATTTACCGGCCGGAGGTTACAACAATCACTGGACGAGAAATTTAATTGCCAATAAAGATCAGTCTAAAATTTATATTTCTGTAGGATCCGGCAGTAACGTTGGCGAGAACGGGATGGAATATGAAGTGAGAAGAGCCAATATTTTAGAAGTCAATCCTGACGGAAGCGGAGAAAAAATCTACGGAGCCGGACTTCGGAATCCTGTCGGAATGAGCTGGAATCCTTCCACCGGAGAGCTTTGGACCGTTGTAAATGAAAGAGATGAATTGGGTGACGAGCTCGTTCCGGATTATTTGACCAGTGTGAAAAGAAATCAGTTTTACGGCTGGCCATATGCTTACTTCGGAAAAAATGAAGACCCAAGAAGAAAAGGAGAGAAGCCTGATTTGGTTGCAAAAACCATTGTACCTGATGTTCCTTTAGGGTCGCACACCGCATCTTTAGGACTTACTTTCTACACGGGAGATCATTTTCCTGAAAAATATAAAAACGGCGCTTTTATCGGACAGCACGGATCGTGGAACCGCTCATCTTTAGTGGGTTATCAGGTCGCTTTTGTGCCTTTTGCCAATGGAAAAGCTTCAGGACCGTATCAGCCATTTTTAACCGGATTTATAGCGAATGAAGAGAAAGGTGACGTGTATGGAAGACCTGTAGGTGTTTTACAAATTGCCGACGGATCTCTTCTGGTTGCTGATGATGTCAGCGGAATTGTGTGGAGAGTGGCACATTCTAAAAAGTAAAATTTTGTGTTAATACCAATTTCATTCAGAAACTTACATCAAATTTTGTGGTATGAAATATGTAACATTTAGCTTATAACCCATTGAAATTGTACAATTTCAATTACAAAAGTTAAACGTCATGAAAAAGTTATTGATATCAACCATTCTTTTAGTAGGATTATCGTTCAGTGCTTATGGTCAGAAACGTCCGCCAAGACCGCCTGCACCGCCACATCCGTCAAAAATCCAATTGACAAACAGCAAAGCGAGCGAGCTGGATAAACGGTACCGAACAGAAAAGAAGATGATTATGAATCATCCGGTGGCTACTAAGAAAATGAAAAATGAACAATTGAGAGCGTTAAACCTGAGATATCAGAATGAGAAGAAACTGCTCAGGGCAGCGAGGTAAACTGAAAATAAAGGAAGAGAACAAAATTGTTCTCTTTCTTTATGCTTATATTTTAAAATCTGTTCTCTTGTTTTTTTCTTTTATTTCCTATAATAAGTCGCAGTGCAGGATCGTTCGTCACAAATGCCCAGATCCAGTTGAAAAGAATTTTGCTCCGGTTTCCGAAGCCAACCAAAGGTACAATGTGAATGAGAAGCCAGGTTAGCCAGGCTAAAAAACCTTTGATAAATTTATTTTCAGGAATATCAACCACCGCTTTATATTTTGAAATAATGGCCATACTTCCTTTATCATGATATCTGAAAGGAGTTTTTAAGGATTTTCCGGCAATGACGGACTGTAAGTTTTTTGCCAACAGTCGTCCCTGCTGAATAGCGACCTGTGCCAATTGAGGATGACCACCTGCAAAGTTAGGTTCCTCGGTTATCAGTGAAATATCTCCGATGGCAAAAATGTTTATACTGCCCTTTACCTGACTGTATTCATCAACTAAAATTCTTTTCCCCCTACCCAAGGCGCCATCAGCAAGTCCTTCCACTTCAGGAGCTACCACACCCGAAGCCCATATCAGTACTTCGGTTTCAATTGTTTTTCCGTCAGAAAATACAACTTTTCCATCGGAATAGTCTTTTACTGCGGTATTGAGAAGGATTTTGACACCGAGTTTCTTTAGAACTTTATGAGCTTCATTTTGGGACTTAATACTCATGGGCTGCAAAAGTACAGGCATCGCATCAACTAGGTAAATATTAGACCTGACATCGGTAACTTCGGGATATTCTTTTTCTTCAAGATGGGTACTCATTTCAGCCAGCATTCCCGCAACTTCCACACCGGTGGGCCCGCCGCCTGCAATGACGATATTGAGATGTTTTTCTTTCTCCTGCACAGTTTTTGCCTGAGCGGCCTTTTCCATATTGAGAAGGATGTGATTCCGCATGTCCAGTGCATCATCAATGGTTTTCATTGGCAGTGCGTTTTTCCTTACATTTTCCATTCCGAAGAAATTGGGCTCTGTTCCCATCGCAAGAACAAGATAATCATACTTTAGAACACCGGATGTGGTCTCAATATTATTTTCTTCCCTGTTGACTTTTATAAGGCTGCCAAAATGAAATCTTATATTCTTTTTAAGCTGAAACAGCTTGCGGAAAGGATATGCGATGTTGGAAGGTTCAATAAAAGAAGTGGCAACCTGATAAAGCAACGGTGGAAAAAAATGATAATTGTTTTTATCTACAAGAACAATTTCTACATCAGAATTCTTTGATAATGTTTTAATGAAATTAATACCGGCAAATCCGCCGCCCACAACCACAATTCTTGGCATAACATATTGGTTTTTAATAATTTTACAAGGTCACAGCTCCCACAGTTTACCTTACATTATGGTGCTTGGTTAAATCGATGACCATTTGATTGGCAAAGGTAATTATTTGACATTAATTGTCAACTAAGTTTACGTATTTTTATTCTTTACTTTTTGTAAATTTTCTATTTTTGTCACATGAAAAACATTGCTTCAGACCTTTTGCTTTTTAAACTGATCTACAATTACAGGAGACTGATTGATCAGTTTGGAAATCTTAACATTGATCATCTTACTGATATTCAGCCTGCCCATATTCCTTATTTTATGAGCATCGGTTCGTCCGGAATCTCCAATAATGACCTGCTGAAAGAGATAAAAGTAACTAGACAGGGAGTGAGTAAAGCAGTGAAGGAATTGGAACGAATGGGAATGATCTATACTGCAAAAAAAGAAGGTGATGCGCGTTCCATCATGATTTTCCTCACCGGAGAAGGTAAGCGGCTGTATGAAGTTCTGGGCGAAGTGTTCGGTTCAGTAACCAAAGATTACGTGGGTCTGCTCGGTGAAAAGAGATACATTGATCTTATTTCTTCACTTTCAGAGATTATAAAATATCATGAAAAGATGAATGTAAAAGCATGAGTAATTTCAGCGTTGAGAATATGAAGAAAATGATTATTGTGGGGCATTTGTAATGGCTGTTCAAAATCCCGAAAAAATTAATAAATTTTCCTTAAATTCGCATAAAAATTTTAAGCTAATGAATTACGATATTATTGTCATCGGTAGTGGTCCTGGTGGATATGTTACAGCAATCAGAGCAGCGCAGTTGGGTTTTAAAACTGCAATTATCGAGAAAGAAAATTTAGGAGGAATCTGCCTTAACTGGGGATGTATTCCTACAAAAGCTTTATTGAAGTCGGCTCAGGTTTTTCATTATATCAATCACGCTGAAGATTATGGTTTAAACAAAGTGGAAGCGAGTTTTGAGTTTCCGAATGTAATCCAGAGAAGCCGTGGTGTTGCCTCTAAAATGAGCAAAGGAATCGAGTTCTTGATGAAAAAGAACAAAATCGACGTAATTCTTGGTACTGCAAAAGTACAGAAAGGTAAAAAAGTTTCTGTGACTGATAAAGACGGAAAAGTAACTGAATATACCGGAACCAACATTATTTTGGCTACCGGAGCACGTTCTAGAGAATTGCCAAACTTGCCTCAAGACGGTAAAAAAGTAATCGGATACAGACAGGCATTGTCTCTTCCTGAGCAACCAAAATCTATGATCGTTGTAGGTTCTGGAGCTATCGGTGTTGAGTTTGCTGATTTTTATAACACAATGGGGACGAAAGTAACTGTTGTTGAATTCTTACCAAACATCGTTCCTGTGGAAGATGAGGAAATCTCAAAACACTTAGAGAAATCTTTGAAAAAAACAGGGATCGAAATTATGACCAACGCATCTGTTGAAAGCGTAGACACAAGCGGAAACGGTGTGAAAGCTACGGTTAAAACAGAGAAAGGAAATATCACTCTTGAAGCTGACATCCTGTTATCAGCTGTTGGAATCGCTGCAAACATCGAGAACATCGGTCTTGAAGAAGTGGGCATCCAGACAGATAAAGGAAGAGTTTTGGTTAACGAATGGTACGAAACTTCAGTTCCTGGTTACTATGCAATCGGAGATATTATCCCGACTCAGGCTTTGGCACACGTTGCTTCTGCTGAAGGTATCACTTGTGTTGAAAAAATCAAAGGAATGCACGTTGAGAAAATCGACTACGGCAATATTCCTGGTTGTACGTACTGTCACCCTGAAGTGGCTTCTGTTGGTCTTACTGAAAAACAGGCTAAAGAGAAAGGGTATGAAATCAAAGTGGGTAAATTCCCTCTCTCTGCAAGTGGAAAAGCGACTGCCAACGGAAATACTGACGGCTTCATCAAAGTAATTTTTGATGCTAAATATGGCGAATGGTTAGGTTGTCACATGATTGGTGAAGGAGTAACTGACATGGTTGCTGAAGCTGTTGTTGCAAGAAAACTGGAAACTACAGGTCACGAAATCATCAAATCTATTCACCCGCACCCTACGGTTTCTGAAGCGATTATGGAAGCTGCAGCTGCTGCTTATGGTGAAGTGATTCACATTTAAAATATAGCTGTTTAAATGAAAAAAGTAATCAGTCTAGTCTGTCTATTATTTTTTATTTTGTCGTATAGTCAAAAGACATTCAAATATAAAGATAGACATTTTCCTGCAAGATATGTTTTAGTAGGTCGTAAAGATACTATAAGTACAAGAGTGCAAAATATTGGTTACGTTACTCATAAGAAATTTTATGCAGAGACTTATGTAGGAAGTATTCTTACTATTTCTGAAAGTGGCGAAAAGCAACGCGTTCAAGAATCTGATATTCAATATATGGAAATAATTGATTTGGAGGGCGTCAAAAGAAAGTTGTTTTCTTCACAATTAATTTTAGGAAAAAATGTAGGACTTTTGCAGAAATATAATGATGGTGAAAAAGATGGTTATGTTGATTATTATAGAGTAAGCTTAACTGGACCTCTAAGTACAAAATTTTATCCGAAACAAGTTATTAAGTAATTTCATAAAACCACAGATTCGTCTGTGGTTTTTTGTTTTGAAATGATTTCTACAATAATTAATATGAGTAATCACAAAATTTCTGTGACCTTATTTAAGTGTTAACGCCTTTGTGAGCTTTAAAAACGGTTAGACAGGCAAAAACTCCATGCACTCTGTGTTCAAATTATGTATGATGATTAATTTTTCTTACGTTATATTTTATTTCGCTTATTTTCTTATTTTTATTCGGTAAATAAACTACAAATTAAAATAAAATTATGTTTAAAAAATTAGCTGCCGAAGCCCTGGGATTGGGAGATATTGGTAAAATCATTCCTGCTCAGGATTATGATAAAGTAGATTCTGATGACTATATTTTGTCTGAAGACAATGAGAAAATTTTCTTTTTGATTAAATCCCGTAGAGACGAATATTGCTTTACCAATAGGGCTTTAATACATATTGACGGAGCAAGTGCGATTGACAGAAAAAGAATTCTGAGAAGATACGAATACTATCAGTTTCCTTTTTCGAATGTGACTTTACAAACTGCGGGAACCATCGATTTGGATGCTGAAATTGCATTCAACATCGGGAATGTCCCTTTAATGATCAGTGTTGCGAAAGGTCAGATTGATCAGTTGAAAGATTTGTACAAAGCTCTTTTGGCGATTCAGCAGGAAGTTCATCATAATCATTCTTTACTTAATTTTTCCAATGACAGTATTCTGAAAGCCATTGGAAGTGTAGCATCAGGAAAGCAGGAAAACGTGTCCAAAAGTCAGGAACTAAAGGCAATTAACGAATATATTTTTGCCTGGAATACCAACAGTTTCGACAGATACACTCAGAAAGATTTTTCTAAAATTTTTGAGAAGTATATTAATAACTAGGATTACGAAACCAATCTATAAAATTGAACCACGGATATTGTCCGTGGTTTTTTTTATGTAGTTAAAGGTTTATGTAATTTTAAACCATTTAGAGAATTAAATTTTAAGTTCTGTTAAGGATCAATAAAATTGATTTGAGCGTTCGGCTTAATGATTTGCCTCGGTAACTTAAAAAGTCTTAAGCATAATTTTTCTTAACAACTTAATTTGTCTTAACGGTTCAATTATTCATTTCACAAAAACATCAGTAAACTCAAAAGTTCCACCATTAAATAAACCTTTATCACTCAGTTTCAGTTCGGGAATTACCAGAAGTGCCATGAATGATAAACTCATGTAAGGTGCTCTCAGTTTGCTTCCCAATTCTTTGGCTCTTCGATCCAGTTTGATATATAATTCTGCAACTTCTTCGGCGGGAAGGTTGGTCATAATTCCGGCTATAGGCAACTCCAAAACGAGTTCTTCATTTTCTGTGGCTAAAGAAATTCCACCTTTAGCTTTGATTATGGCGTTTATGGCTTTACAGATATCTTCATCATTCGTTCCGACAACAACGATATTATGGCAGTCGTGGGCAACACACGATGCAATTGCTCCTTCTTTTAAACCTATATTTTTAATAAATGCTGTGGCAACAGGAGCGTCATTATATCGATTAACTACAGCAATTTTCAGAATATCTTCTTCAATATCTGATTCTGCAAAACCATCTTTTACCAGAGATTTTGTATGAAGTTCATGTGTGATCAACTGTCCGTCCAATACTTCTATCACACGAAGTAAATCAGCTTCACTTTTGATTTTAAAATCTGAAGGCTGTTTTAAACTGCAGTTAAAATTATTGACAATTGGAGCATCAACAGATTTGATGAATGACCGTCCGTTTTCTGCAACCAATTGACCTTTGATGTAGGTTTTCAAAATTTTAAAATCATCTAAACTATCAATTTCAATAAAATCGGCATTGTCACCAACCTGTAACAAACCAATCGGTAAATTGTAATGTTGAATTACATTGAGAGATGCCGCACGAAGTACATCATACAAATTATGACCTGCTCTCAAAGCACGTTTTACGTGATCGTTAATATGAGATTCAATCAGATTATCAGGGTGTTTGTCATCGCAGCAAAACATAATCTGCTCCGGAAACTCTTTTAGTAAAGGAATTAACGTATCAAAATTTTTCGCGGCACTTCCTTCTCTGATCATGATCTTTACACCATGTTTCAGTTTTTCAAGAGCTTCGGTATGACCAAAACATTCGTGATCAGTAGTAATTCCTGCGTCGAAATACGTTTTCATGCCTTCTCCCATCAATCCCGGAGCGTGACCGTCAATAGGTTTATTGTGTTTTTTTGCAGATTCTAATTTTTTTAAAACTTCCTCATCGTTATAAATGACACCCGGAAAATTCATCATTTCAGCTAAGTAAACGATTTCTTTTCTGCTTAATAATTGGTCAATATCATTAGCATCAACAACCGCTCCTGCCGTTTCAAAATTTGTAGCCGGAACACAGGATGGAGCGCCAAAATAAAAATGAAATGGAACCTGTCGGGCATTTTCAATCATATAATCAACACCAGGAATTCCAAGGACATTGGCAATCTCATGTGGATCAGAAATAGTTCCTACCGTACCGTGTTTCACAGCAATTCTGGCAAATTCTGAAGGGACAAGCATACTGCTTTCAATATGAACATGGGCGTCTATAAATCCGGGCAGAATGTAGGTGTGCAGTTTTTCATCAATTCTTTTGACTGATGCAATTTTTTGATTGAGAATTGATACTTCTGCGGGAAAAATTTCCTTTGTAACGATGTCTATTAAATTTGCTTTTACTGTAAATTCCATTCTGAATGATTAAAATAAAAAATTCCTAATCGTGAAATTAGGAATTATTATTTGATTTTGTTTTAAATTAATTTTTGACCACCTGCGCATCCTGTCTCACGATGGTTTCACCATTACTGTCTATGACCACCAGTGTATAAGGTGCTTTTTTCGTCGAGTTTGTTAAATAATTTCTCCAAACCTGATAAATTGTCCCATTGTTATTAAATTCAAAATAATAGTTTCCTCCTGAGCCATCCGGAATCACTTCACCATCAGAGATAATCATCGCTGGCTTGGCGGATATTTTCGTATTGGCTCCCCACGATTGGTACAGATAGTTTCCGTTGGGTTGCTTGTCAATTTTTATTTTAAACTTTTTAGTTTTAATAATAACCGTTTTCGGAATTTTTTCCTGTTTCGGACTGGTGACTTCATATTTTGAAGTTGTCTGAATGTCACTCGGCATTGAAGAAGCCATACCAGGTAAAATGCCTAAGCATAAAATTATTTTCGAAGTCATACTATTTGATTTTTAAGTTTTAAAATGGAATCAAATCTAAAGCCAGTTTTATTTTACATACAGCCTCATCCTCGCTTCATATTCAGGTTTTACTTTGATGAATTTCCAGATTTTCTTATCGTCAGGATTGCTCATTCTAAAATAAATAATCTTATCCGCAGAGTATTTAAAGTAAGGATGACTTTTCAGCCATTCTTCAGGTGCCTCAGCAAGGGAATATTTCTGAACTTTAGAAACATCCAGAGGAGCTGTATTGACCAGTTTTTGTGTCAGTTCTTTGTCGATATTGTAGGTGTCCAAAATTTGTTCTTTTGTAACAAAACCGCCCAATTTTTTTCTGAAACCAATCATTGATCCTGCAGCTTTTTCATCAAAACCATATTCTAAAAGTTGCTTAAAGGTGATTGAATTTAAATCTGTTTTGGTGAAATCTGTTGTGCTGCTCTCAGGTTTTTTCGCTTCTGAAGGTTTTGCGTTTGAAATTCTGATGAAAGGTTTCATTTCATTAAATTTATCTTCATTAATGACGAAACATGATTTTATTTCTTCAAGATTTTTAAAGCTCCCTTTTAAATTTCTTTCCTTGTAATTGAGAATCACATTCGCCTGTTTTTCAGAAAATCCTAATTTTTGCCAGCCTTCACGATCCAGTTCGTTAGGATCAAACGTCTTGTAATTTATTTTTTCCCTGATGGTATCTCTTTTAAATTTGTTCTTCACAAAATTGTCCGGAGTTTTTGCCGGAAGAATGAGATAAGGCTCCAGCTTTGCGTAATTTTCATCGCTGATAATAAAGCATTCTTTAAATTTTTCTTTACTTACAAAACTTCCGCCAAGATAATTTTTGTATTTCAAAATCGCTCCAGCCTGTTTCTCAGAAAATCCCATATCTTCCCAATCTGCCTGAGAGTAACGGTCGGGATTGAATTTTCCTGAAATTCTGAGTTCTTTCTTTACGAAATTTCCGTCAGTAGAGGTGAAAGTCTTTCCTTCCTGATTCGTTTCCGGAAGTAAAATGTAAGCTTCAATTGCATTGAATTTTTCTTCAGAAATTGAGTAACATTTTTTGAGCTGTTCTTTGGAAATAAATCTTCCGCCAACGATCTCTTTATACTTTAAAATAGTAGCGGTCTGTTTCTCAGAAAATCCCAGTTTTTGCCACTGATCGGCCGATAAATCATTAGGATCAAATTCAGAAAGTGGCATTTCCTCCGAATTTTCAGTCGTAAAAGTGAGCTCAGGGAATTTCTCATCTGTACTTTCGGCGTATTTACTGTACATTGACAGCACTGCCAAAAGCATTGCAAGAATTGCAATCTTTGTATAATATTTTTTTCGCACCATGTAATAAATTTAAGAATTATTTTAATTCAAAAATCAATATATGATGATTTATTAACTTAAAAATGGATGAATTACTCGGAATCCCTTTCTGTAAGCGAATCTTTCAGTTTTAATAGTTCAGCTTTTACAAATTCGAGCCTGTCGATCAGGGTAACGGTTTCAGAAATTTTAGAGTTTGTGGTTAATGCGATTTTTGCGCCGTCCAGTGTGTAACCCTTTTCTTTTACCAAGTGATAGATGATCTGAAGGTTTTTAATGTCTTCGGGTGTAAAATAGCGGTTTCCCTTTTTATTTTTTTTAGGTTTGATGATCGGAAATTCCTGCTCCCAATATCTTATCAATGAAGTATTTACATCAAATGCCTTGGCGACTTCGCCGATGGAGTAGTAAAGTTTGTCTGGTAAATTGATCTTCATTCCCTTAATTTTGTCTTTTGAGCTCTTGCCGTTCTCAACTTTGTCAAAGTTTTATGCGTTATGCTGATAACTTTGACAAAGTTTTCAAAGGAAACTCTTCTTTTGATTTAAACTGAATTTTCAAAGATAATTATTTTTTAAACCACTTCACAAATCGTAAATTGTAAACTTTAAATTCAGAAGAATGAAAAATATAATGATGGCCGGGCTTGTTGGTTTGTTTTTGGTATTTCAAGGTTGCAAATCAACAAAATACGAAGCTATGTTTGAAAACACCGAACCGAAATTAATTTCAGATCAGTTTAAATTTACCGAAGGTCCTGCAACCGACAAATCAGGAAACGTGTATTTTACCGATCAACCCAACGATAAAATCTATGTCTGGGACTGGAAGACTGACAAAATCGAACTTTTTTCAGATAAAACGGGTCGTGCCAATGGAACTTATTTCGACGAAAATGATTATTTAATAACTTGCTCCGATAACGAAGGTGAAATCTGGAAAATCGGTAAAGATAAATCAGTAGAAGTTTTATCCAAAGGTTTTGAAGGGAGGAGATTAAACGGTCCTAATGATCTTTGGCTCGATGGAAATGGTGGAATTTATTTCACCGATCCTCTGTACGAAAGAGATTATTGGGAGAACTTCAAAGTAGAAATTCCTGAGAAAAATCTGTATTACAGAAATAAAGATGGAAAAATTTTAAAGCTTGAAACTTTCGTTCAGCCTAACGGAATTATCGGAAGTATCAGCCAAAAAAAACTATACGTTTCAGACATTGATGCCGGGAAAACGTATGTTTATGATATTTTAGGCGACGGAAAATTATCTGAAAAGAAATTATTTTGCGAAATGGGTTCTGACGGAATGACTTTGGATAAAGAAGGAAACCTTTATATCACTGGAGATGGCGTGACCGTTTTTAACAGCAGAGGCGAAAAAGTTCACCACGTTAAAATTCCGGAAGACTGGACGGGAAACATAACTTTTGGCGGCGAAAAAAATAATATTCTGTTTATTACCGCTTCAAAATCGGTGTATACTTTACCGACGAAAACATCTGCGATGAAATAGGTTAAGGTTAAGGTTAAGGTTAAGGTTAAGGTTAAGGTTAAGGTTAAGGTTGCGTTGCTCAGCCTTAACCTTTGCCTCAGCCTAATAAGCCACTTCCATTTTCACTTTCTTACCTTTCAGTTTTTCAGTGCTCAGTTTTTTCAGTAATTCTCTCACTTTAGTTCTTGAAACCGCAACATATGACGTTGTATCTTTCACTTCAATCAGGCCTAAATCTTCTTTCTGCAATTCTCCTTTTTTCAACAGGTATCCGACGATATCCACTTTATTCACTTTATCTTTTTTTCCGGCGCTGATGTAAACCGTCTGAAATGGAGGATTGGCAGGAACTTTCGAAAACTCCTTTACCGATTCTTCAGGTGTATCTTTTTTGATGAAAGGAAACTTTTCTTCTTCAGTCATCACCAGATAAGCAAAACCTTTGGCGTTCATCCTCGCAGTACGGCCGTTTCTATGAATGAATGCATCTTCTGTTGTGGGTAACTGATAATGAACAATCGATTCAACTTCAGGAACGTCTAAACCACGGGCAGCCAAATCGGTTGTGATCAAAACTCTGGCTGTATCGTTTCTGAATTTCAGCAACGCACGTTCTCTTTCATCCTGCTCCATACCGCCGTGGAAGGTTTCTCTGGCAATTCCTTTGTCCAAAAGCAAATCGGCAATACGGTCAACGGTTTCTCTGTGATTACAGAAAATCAGTGTCCTTTTATTTCCGATTTTACAGATTAAGTGAAATAACGTATCAAGTTTTTCTTCAGAAATTGTCATTACTTTTCTTAACTGAATATCAGGTTTATTTTCACCCAATTTTAAGAAATCAACTGTCTTTTCATCTTTCAGACCGGTAAACTTTGGAATCTCATCCATCGAAGTTGCCGAAGTCATGATTCTCTGGTAAAGATTGTACATGTTTTCAATAATATATTCCATATCTTCATGAAAACCTAGCTCCAAAGCCTTATCGAATTCGTCTAAAACCAAATTTCTAATGGTTTTTACCTCAATATTATTATTTCTAAGGTGATATGCAACTCTACCGGGAGTTCCAATTAATACAGCAGGAGCTTCTTTAAGATTGTTCATCTCAATCTTTTTATCGTGACCGCCGTAGCAAACCGTCACCTTAAAATCGGTACCCATCGATTTAAAAACCTGCTCAATCTGCAAGGCCAGTTCTCTGGCCGGAACCAGAATAACAGCCTGAATTCCCGTTGCTTCCCTTTTTAAATTTCTAAGAACCGGAAACAGAAAAGCCAGTGTTTTTCCCGAACCTGTAGGCGAAAGTAAAACAACATCCGTATTGTTTTCGGTGGTTTTGTATGTAGATTTCTGCATCTGATTCATATCCTCAATCTGCAGTTTTTTGTAAATAGATTCTAATTCCATTTTGCAAAGGTAGGGGATTTTGGAAATTCAACCTATTTAAAGAGATGTTGCCGTTATATTTATTAATAAAATAATATGTAAAAAAGTATGCAAAAAATTTTATTTTGAATTCAATCATTATAAATTTTAGTAGTATTTGGAGATAATTTTATGGGTTTAATATTTTTAAGGTTCTTCTTTATGCGCAAATTGTAAATTGTCAAAAGCAATTGCAGATTTACCTTTTTCTATATCTGCGTTGACAATTTTTTCTAAAATCTCAATTTCACCTGCGGGAACACCGTAGTAGTCTAAAAGAATAAAATCATTTTTTTCGAAATGGGCTTTTATAGAAAGAGCTTTTTTATCAGTGAAGCTTAAATGAGTATACTTTTCATTTGGATTCAGTTTCAGTTGTTTGATAATCCTTTCGGAATTTACTTTGTCAATTTTTATTTTATCCATTAAGTACTTGTAGACAGTTAATGGATTGAAAAATGATGAAAAAGAATTTTGCTTATGGTTTTTTGCCCAAGGCAAATTAGTTTTTTTCTTTTGGAATCGTTTGATTAATTCTATTGCTAAATCGAAACCTAAGGATTTATTTTCATTAATAAAATTAGGAATGTAAATTCTAATTAAATTCCAGCTTTTAAGTTCAAAATCAGGGATTTGAATTCCGTGAATTTCAAAATTTTCACTGTGAAAAATATTATTTTGCATTTTGCTGATTAATTTTTTAATTTTAAACAATTTAAAGATAGTTTGATATTCACTGAGTTTTAGATATAAAAGTCATTATAGTGGATTTCAAATTAATTAAAGAAATTTGCATAAACTCTCAAACTCTCAAACTCTCAAACTCTCAAACTCTCAAACTCTCAAACCCAACATGACTCCCGAGAAAAAACAACTCATGACCGACAGTTTCAACCGCTCAGAAACGTTGAAATTCTACAAAGCCGAACTTCTTGAAGTAGAAACCGATTTCGTTTCCATTAAAATTCCTAAAATGGAAATGATGACCAGAAGTGCAGGAATGTTTAATGGTGCCATGATCGCTTCACTGGTAGATGTTTCCTCTGGGTATGCAGCAGTAAGTCATTATCCCGAAGATGCCTATGTTGTGACGGTTGAGCTGAAAGTAAATTACCTGCGTCCTGCAATTGGCGATGCTTTGGTTTCAAAAGCATACGTCGTAAAGGGCGGGGCTAAAATAAGCGTCATCCGAACAGAAATTTATACCGTAAATGCAGATCATTCTTCAGAAAGTCATGTTGCGACTTCGCTTGTGACTATGATGAAAATTAAATAGTTATATGTTCTTTTTTCTTGAAATCAAAGATTCGACGAAGTCAAACAACAGAACCAATCCCAAAATTTCGGGACAAGACTTTTATCTCTCAGCTAAAATTTTGAAGAACTCCTGAAATTTCCAAAACTCGGGCGGAACGACATTAATATCATAATCATTATTTTTGCAGCCATTCAAACAGTGGAAATTTTTAACGGTATTTTTCAACAATTTCTTAACGTTTCGATTCCCAAGTCATTTTGTAACTAATTTTACTTAGTTTAAGAACAGCATTTGTTATGAAAAAAAATTAATTTTAAAAATAAAAAATATGAACATTATTATCCGACTTTTCATCACAGCCATCGTAGCATTTGTACTTACAAAAATGCTTTCCGGCGTGCATTTCGACGGTTTCACCGGAGCAGTAATTTTCGCTGTTGTTTTAGGCGTTTTAAATTTAATTTTAAAACCAATTTTAAAACTTTTCGGACTTCCGTTGACTATTATTACATTAGGATTCTTCTCATTGGTCATCAATGCAATCATTATTCTGATAGCTGATTACTTTATAGATTCCATGAAAGTCGATGGCTTCTGGTGGGCATTTATTTTCAGTATTCTACTGTCAGTTATTACATCTCTAGCCTATTCAATGTTTGCAGATAAGGATTAAAAACTTTGACGGATGCTTAATTATAAAATCTTAAATAAAAAAATGATAACCCTGCCAGCGTTTAAAATGCTGGCAGGGTTATTTAGTTAGTATCAAATAAATAAAAAATTTTTAGATAATTTTTTTCAAACCTTATCTAAGCGCTAGCGGCTTTGTGAGACTAAAACACAATTTTTTTTAAACAAAAACTCTGCGTACGCTGTATCAAAATTCCAAAGCATAAATGAAAATGAGTTATAGGCTCATACTATCGGCATTAAAACTAAACCCACAATTTCCTCGCTCAATTTTATTTTAAATATTAACTTTGGCATTCTTTGAAATTAATATGAATGGATGAATGAAAAATTCTGAAATTCTTTTAAAATGATTCTTTATGAAATTAAAACACAGTCTGCTCGCTTTGGCAGCGCCACTTTTAATGAATGCACAACAAGTAATGACTCCTGAAATCCTATGGACTTTGAAAAAAGTGGGTGTACAGGCAGTCTCTCCCGACCATTCTTCACTGATTTATAAGGTCGGACAGGTAGATTTAAAAACTGAGAAAACAAAAAGTGAAAACTACTTTCTGAATGTGATCAATAATCAGTCTTCAAAAATTGATTTAGGCAAAAAAGCATTAATTCAGTGGGATAAAAACGGACTGTACGCTCAGGAAGGTGACAAAATATTCCTTTCAAAAGACAGCGGAAAAACGTGGGCAGAATTTTACACCATCGGTGAAGTGGATAATATTGTTATTTCTCCTGATGGAAAAAAAATAGCGTTCAGCAAACAGGTTTTGGTGGAAAAAGTGATGGGGAAAGATAAATATGCTGATACGCCAAAGACGACAGCGCAGGTTTATACTGATTTGAACCACAGACACTGGGATTATTTCAATGAAGGAAAATATAATCATGTTTTTGTTGTAAATACTTCTTCAAATGTAGATTCAGCAAAAGATTTACTGGAAGGGAAGACCTGGGATTCTCCGCAGAGACCTTTTGGCGGAGCGGAAGATTTTGTGTTCAGCCCGGATTCCACCCAACTTTTATATGTTACGAAACCAAAGAGCGGTAAAGAGTATTCTACAAGCACCAACACGGATATTTTTGCTTACAACTTAGCTTCAGGAACAACAAAAAATTTGACAGAAGGAATGATGGGTTACGACGTTAATCCGAAATTTTCTCCTGATGGAAAATGGCTTTCATGGCAAAGTATGGAGCGTGAGGGCTACGAAGCCGATAAAAATGACATCGTTGTAATGGACTGGAAGTCTGGTGCTAAAAGCAATATGACGGGCAACTGGGACGAAAGCGTAACCGGAACATCTTTCTGGAGCAAAGATTCTAAAAACATTTATTTTAATGCAGCATTTCGCGGTACAGTTCAACTGTTTTCTGTAGATCTTAAAAATGCAAAGATTAGTCAGATTACAAAAGGTGATTTCGACATTACAGATATTTTTGCAGACCAGAAAAATGCAGTGTTGGTTTCAAAAACAGATATTAATCATTCAGCAGAACTTTATTCTGTCACTCTGAAAAATGGAGAATTAAAGCAGGTAACCGATGCGAACAAAGATGCTTATGCAAAGTTAGCACAGGGAAAATCTGAACTGAAAATGGTGAAAACCACAGACGGAAAAGAAATGGGAGTATGGTTTCATTATCCACCCAACTTCGATCCAAATAAAAAATATCCAACTTTGGTGTATTGTCAGGGTGGTCCGCAATCTGCCTTAACGCAGTTTTTCAGCACAAGATGGAATTTCTCCTTGATGGCAGCCAACGGATACATCGTTGTTGCCCCAAACAGAAGAGGAATGCCGGGCTGGGGAACAAAATGGAATGAAGAAATCTCAAAAGACTGGGGCGGACAACCAATCAGAGATTATTTGGCGGCAACAGATTTTGCCAAAACTCTTCCTTACGTTGATAGCGAAAGGGTAGCAGCAGTGGGAGCGAGCTACGGTGGTTACAGCGTATTTATGCTGGCGGGAGTTCACAACAACCGATTTAAAACTTTCATCGCTCACGACGGTTTGTTTGATATGAAATCATGGTATCTGACAACTGAAGAACTTTGGTTTGCCAACTGGGATCTCGGTTCTCCATGGGAAAAGCCTTTACCAAAAGCTTACACAGAATTTAATCCAAGTAATTTTGTAGATAAATGGAACAGGCCTATCATGATTTTCCAGGGTGGCATAGACTTCAGAGTTGGTTATGAGCAAGGTCAGGAAGCTTTTCAGGCTGCAAAACTGAGAGGTCTGAAATCAAAATTTGTCTATTTCCCGAACGAAAATCACTGGGTACTTCATCCGCAGAACGGTTTGGTTTGGCAGAGAGAGTTTTTTGATTGGTTGAAGGAAACTTTGTAGGTTGAAATTCAATGAATTTTTGACTGGGTGTTGTTATCCATCTAAAAATATAGTAAAAACGGACATCGAAAGAAGTCCGTTTTTTTTT
>NZ_LMQH01000011.1:905815-1008545 GCF_001424105.1 Chryseobacterium sp. Leaf394
TCCCGTGCCTTCATTTCATACTTATTTTTAAAATCTTCGGTCTTAAAAATCTCTTCAAATTCTAAGAAGTGCTGTAGGACCTTCTTTCTGCCCGGTTTGTAAAGGAAATCGGGATAAACAGAATATTCTTTCCGTATATTATCAATGTAACTTTTGTAAATATTTCTTTCAGCACCAAGGATGGAAAGGTCAGCATCAATAAGGTAATTGGTGTCCTCATCTCGTGAGAATTCATGTTTTTTTGTAGCTAAGATCTGTTCGCTTATTTTCTGAAGTTGAGTTTCAGAAAGTTTCAGTTTTTTTAAACTTGAATAAGCAAATTCTGCACTTTTTTCCTCGTTGTCCTTTGATGTTGATTTGTAAATCACATCGTGGTAAAATACGGAGAAAGCGAGTGTGTCAAAATCAATAATCTCAGTTTTAACTTCCTCAAGTTCTGAAAAAATGTTTTCAAGATGCTCCAGATTGTGGTAATGTCTTGATCTTGTCGAATACTGTTTTTCAATTGCTGTCCACAATTCTTCAACCAGTTTCTTATCTGAACAGTGTCTTTCTGAAATTTTTAAGAATAAGTTTTTCAAATCCATTGAAGTAACGATGTATTTTAGATCAAACCGTGGAAACCTTGCCAAGTCTAATCATCATACAGTTGATCACCTTGGCAAGATTGATTGACAAGAAGTTTACATAAAAAAAGGAACCGAGAAGTTCCTTTAAATTTTTTTACAAAGCCGATTTCAATTCAGCCCATCCGCCACCGTTGTAGCCTTCTTTCAGACCTTGGGAATTCAGATATTCCAATGCTTTCCCGCTTCTGTTTCCGCTTCTGCAGAACAAGATTACCGGTTTTTCGATAGAAAGAATTTCATCCTGTCTGTCTTCTACCTCACCCAAAGGGATATTTTTAGCGCCTTCAATGTTTCCGTCCATTTCCAGTTCCATTGGTTCACGAACGTCGATCAGTTCGTAGTTTCCGGATTTTATTACTTCTTCTAATGACATAATTGTTGTGTATTTAATGTTTAAATTGATTTTTCCGAGTTCTTTAATTTATGTAAAATCAAAGTCACACAAATTTATAAAATAATCTTAGTTTTGCAAGGTAAATAATGAATGCCAACGCCGAAAAATACAGCCAGCTCATCAAATCCAAAGCAAAAAGTTTTGGCTTTCAGAATTGTGGCATTTCAAAGGCAGAATTTTTGGAAGAAGAAGCCAGACCACTCGAAAACTGGCTGAAAAACAACTACCACGGCGAAATGAAGTACATGGAAAATCATTTCGATAAAAGACTTGATCCAAGATTACTGGTGGAGGGTTCAAAATCGGTGATTTCATTATCGTACAATTATTTTCCTGAAGAAAAAATTTCGACTTTAGACAATTTTAAAATCTCAAAATACGCTTACGCTGAAGATTACCATGAAGTCATCAAAGAAATTCTCCGTGACATGGTTTCCGAGTTGCAGAAAGAAATTGGTGAATTTTCATTCCGTGTTTTTGTAGATTCTGCTCCTGTTTTGGAAAGGAGCTGGGCAAGAAAATCCGGCATTGGCTGGGTAGGGAAAAATGCCAATTTAATAACAAAACAAAGCGGTTCATTCTATTTTTTAGCCGAAATCATCTGTGATCTTGAGCTGGAAACAGACCATCCGACCACCGATCACTGCGGAAGTTGCAGAAAATGTATCGATGCCTGTCCGACGGACGCCATTATTACCGATAAACTTATAGACGGGAGCAAATGTATTTCCTACGCAACGATTGAATTGAAAAACGAAATTCCCGATTATTTTAAAGATAAAATGGATGACTGGATGTTCGGCTGCGACGTCTGTCAGGATGTTTGTCCGTGGAACCGTTTTGCGGCACCACACAATCAAAATAAATTTAAGCCAAATGATTTCCTAAAAAACCTTAAAAAAGGGGAGTGGAAGGAAATCACGCAGGAATTATTCTCTGAAATCTTTAGAAAATCTCCTGTAAAACGCACAAAATTTGCGGGTCTGAAAAGAAATATTGAGTTTTTAAATGGTAATTCAATTTTAATAATTTTAAACCATTAAGGTCATTAAATTCTTAAGTTTTTATTAAGGATTTGCGAGCAAATTTTAAGCGAGATGTAAATATAGTTTAGTACATAAGATTCAAATTTTCAAGTCTTTTCACGTAGTTTTAACGACCTAGGAAACGGAGGCGTTAAGAAATTTTGAAGAAATTCCGTATAAAAATCTCCACTGTTTGAGTGGCGACAATAAATGTTATTAAACAAGTAAATTGCCTTTCCGCCCGAGTTTTGGAGATTTTAGGAAGTTCTTTAAAATTTTAGCCAGAGTTTCCAAGTCTTATCCCGAAGTTTCGGGATTGGTTCCTTTGGTTCAAGCCAAAAAAACATAAAAAGCTGCCCCGAAAAATCAGGACAGCTTACGAAAAAAAACAATGATAATGATTATCTTTTGGTAATGTTTGGGTTGGCAACTGGCTGCTGATCCCATCCACCGCCTAAACTTCTGTATAAACTAACGGTCGCTTTCAATTGTTCAACTTTAGTTTCCACAAGTTCAAACTTCGCTTCGAGAGCATCTCTTTGGGTTAGTAAAACTTCCATATAATCTGCTCTGGCGTATTTGAAAAGGTCGTTGGAAATATCGATAGACTTCGTTAAAGCATCAACTTCCTGAGATTTCAATTCATAACTGCTCTGCAGATTTTTGATGTTGGAAAGCTGATTGGTCACTTCCACATAAGCATTCAGAATTTTCTGCTCATACTCAAAAGCTGCCTGAATCTGTCTGGCATTGGCATTCGCGTAACCTGCTTTTATCGCATTTCTGTTGATGATAGGGGCAGTAAGATCGCCCACGAGATTAAATACCAAAGATTTGATATCAAAAATATACGCAGGGTTGTAAGCATTAAAACCAACTCCGGCAGTGATATCCAGTGAAGGATAAAATCTTGCTTTGGCTGATTTAACGTCAAATTTTGAAGCGGCAAGCTGGAATTCTGCCTGCTTGATATCGGCTCTGTTTTCAAGCAAATCTGAAGGTACTCCGGCAAAAACAGTTTGCGGTACAAGGCTGTCAAATTGATCTTCGGAACGCTCTACATGCTGCGGAAATCTTCCGACCAAATAATTAATCTTATTTTCAGTTTCCGTGATTTTCTGACGGATTTCAAACTGCATGCTTTGCGTTTTTAAAACCTGAGCTTCAAATCTTTTTACGGCAAGCTCGTTTCCTCTGGCATTTTGCTTTAAAATCTTAACAACACGAAAGGCATCATTCTGAATTTTAATATTCTGCTCCAGAATCTTCAATTCATTATCTAAAGCTAAAAGTTCGTAATATGAGTTGGCGATTTCAGAAATAATATTGGTTACCATGAAATTTCTGCCTTCAACCGTTGAAAGGTATTTCTGAACCTGAGCTCTCGTGGCATTGTGAAGTTTTCCCCAGATGTCGGTTTCCCAATGGGCGTACGCTCCGATTCCGAAGTCGAAAAGTGGTTCCGGCATTTCTTTTCCTGGTCTTATTTCAGTATTCGCTTCCAAAGCTCCGATATTGGTGTAACGGCCTACTTTGTCAACGCCTGCTCCGGCTTTTCCGCCAACAAAAGGTAGATATTCTCCTTTTCTTGCACGGATTTCATTTCTCGACATTTCTACTTCCTGTAGCGTGATATTCAGCTCCTGATTATTTTGCAATGCTGTTTCAATTAAACTTTGTAGTTTTTCGTCAGCGAAATATTCTTTCCAGCTCAGTTTTCCTGTGTTGGTGCTGTCGCTCACTGCTATCCCGAAGTTTTCCGGAACATTTTTGTTTTCTGCATGTTTCGCAACTTCCATTGGTTTGCAGGCAGCTAAACTTAAGATCAGAACTGCAAGACCTGCGTTTTTATATAATATTTTCTTATTCATAATGGATCATATCATCTGTTAGAGGTAATGATTCTTCGTTTTTAATCATTTTTCTGCCGTCAGCCATTTTTCCGAAAATATAGTATAATCCAGGAATGATGACAACGCCGAGCACGGTTCCGAAAACCATTCCGCCCATTGCTGATGCTCCTATGGTATGATTTCCGATGGCTCCCGCGCCGTGTGCAAAAATCAGCGGAATCAAACCTGCGATAAATGCAAATGATGTCATTAAAATAGGTCTGAAACGCGCTTTCGATCCTTCGATTGCTGCTTCAAAAATGGAAAGTCCTTCCTGTCTTTTATGGACAGCAAATTCTACAATCAGAACAGCATTTTTACCCAAGAGACCAATCAACATGATGAGCCCGACTTGTGCGTAAATATCGTTCTGAAGTCCCATCGCTTTAAGTAAAAAGAAGGAGCCGAAAATTCCGACGGGTAGCGATAAAATCACGGCAAACGGAAGAATGAAACTTTCGTATTGTGCCGCCAAAACAAGATAAACGAAAATCAGAACGACTAAAAAGACGTAAACAGATTCATTTCCTTTTTTAGCTTCGTCAAAAGAAAGCCCTTCCCAAGCCACTTTATAGCCATGAGGTAAATTTTTTGCGGCTACTTCATTAATTGCTTTAATCGCATCTGCAGTAGTGTAACCGTCAGACGGAAGTCCACGAACCGCTGCAGAATTGTACATGTTGTAACGTGTGATTTCATTCGGTCCCTGCGTTTTTTTCATGCTCATAAATGCGGAGTAGGGCACCATTTCGTCTCTGTCATTTTTTACATAGAGATTCAAAATATCTGTAGGAAGTTTTCTGAATTCCGGGCCGGACTGTACATATACTTTAAAGAATTGCCCGAATCTGATGAAGCCCTGTTCGTAGGTACTTCCCACTAAAATATTCAGGTTTTCCATAGCTTTTCCGATAGAAACGCCTTTCTGCATTGCGGCATTATTATCGAAAACCAATTCATACTGCGGATAGTTGGCTGCGAAAAAGGTGAAAACCCCGGTCAGTTCTTTTCTCTTTTTAAGTTCATTGATAAAAGATTTATTTACTTTATCAAAATCCTGATAATCCGTAGTTCTGTTCATGTCTAAAAGTCTCATTGAAAAACCACCAGACGATCCAAAACCGGGAACAGCAGGAGGTTCAAAGAATTCAATGGTGGCACCAAGTCCTTTGGTTTTTTCTTCCATTTCTTCCATTACTTCTTTCACAGAATGCTCACGGTCGCCCCAGGTTTTAAGGTTGATCAGACACGTTCCGGCATTTGAACCACGACCTTCCGTCATAATTTCGTACCCGGCAAGTGAGGAAACAGATTCTACACCGTCAACTTTCATACAAATGGCCTGTAAATCTCTCGATACCTTATTGGTCTGTTCTAATGTAGAACCTGGCGGCGTCTGGATAATCGCATAAATGGTTCCCTGGTCTTCACTTGGGATAAATCCTCCTGGTAAGGTTTTGTTTTCAATAAAAATTCCGACACAGAAAATGGCAAGAATTCCCCAGGTAAGTCCTTTCCGGCTCACAATTTTTCTCAGGAATGAAGTGTATTTTCCTGTAAGTTTATCAAAACCTCTGTTAAAAGAATCTATAAATCTTGTGAACAGATTCTTTTTCTTTTCCTGACCGTGATTATTCTTTAAAATCATCGCTGCAAGAACCGGAGTCAGCGTTAAAGCAACTACTGCTGAAATCACAATTGCACTCGCCATCGTTATAGAAAACTGACGGTAGAAAGTTCCTACAGGTCCTGTCATAAATGAAATCGGTAAGAATACTGAAACCATTACTGCAGTAATCGCAATAATTGCTCCTGAAATTTCACCCATTACCTCTTTTACGGCTAAATAAGGAGTGAGATGTTTTTCTTCCATCTTGGCATGAACAGCTTCGACGACAACAATGGCGTCATCCACCACAATTCCGATAGCTAAAACCAGTGCGAAAAGTGTTACTAAGTTTATTGATAATCCACATAATTGAATGAAAAAGAATGCTCCAATCAGAGAGACCGGCACGGCAATAATCGGAATTAATGTTGATCTCCAGTCTCCGAGGAATATGAAAACCACGATGGCTACGAGGATAAACGCATCTCTTAAAGTGTGAACAACCTGCTCAATCGAAGCATCAAGAAACTGCGAAACGTCGTAAGAAACTTTGTAATCTACTCCCGGCGGGAAGTTCGGACGCATTTCTTCGAGTTTGGCTTTTACTTCTTTGATAACGTCGTTGGCATTACTTCCGTAGTTTTGTTTTAAAACGATTGAAGCGGAAGGATGCCCGTCAAGATTGGAATAAATATCGAAAAATTCGCTTCCAAGCTCAACTTTTCCAACGTCTTTTAATTTCACATTTTCACCTTCGGAATTGGCTCTTACAATAATATTTTCGTACTGTTCTGGAGTGTTGTATTGACCTTTGTAGGTTAAAACATATTCCAGTGACTGGGCAGCGATACCCGAACTTTGTCCGATTCTGCCGGGACGTCCGATGATGCTCTGTTCGCCAATAGCTTTCATCACTTCATCTGTTGAAATATCGTAGGCACGCATTCTGTCGGGGTTCAGCCAGATACGCATCGCATATCTCCGGCTTCCTAAAATCTGAGATTTTGCAATCCCGTGAATACGGTTGATTTCAGGAATAATATTGACTGTAGCATAGTTGTAGAGAAACTTTTCATCCATGCTTTTGTTTTTGCTGTAAAGGTTTACATACATCAACATACTTGGCTGAATCGGATTTACAACAACACCTTCTTTCTGTACCAAAATCGGAAGAAGCGGCATCACCTGATCGATTCTTGTTTTTACTAAAACAACTGCCTGATTGGGATCTGTTCCCGGTTCAAAAACTACGTTGACCGTTGCTTCACCGGCACTTGTAGCGTCACTCGTCACATATCGCATTCCCTGAACACCGTTGATGGCATTTTCGATGGTAATCAAAGAAGATTTAACCAGAACATCGGCACTTGAACCTGGATAAGCGATGGTTACAGCAACTGTAGTCGGGGCAATTTGCGGAAACTGTTCAGTGGGAAGCTGTTTTATGGAAAGACCACCTACAAAGAGGATGATCACCGATATTACAATTGCAAATACCGGTCTGTGTATTATTTTTTTAAACATGATTTTCTGATTTGGTTACTCTGCGTACAGATCAAGATTTGACAACACTTTCTGTGGAGCGATGAACTGAGTTTTGATTTTCTGGTTTTCTGAAACCATTCTCAATCCTTCCAATAAGATCTTATCATCTTTCTGCAATCCTGATTGTACAACATAAATGTGCGGAAGTTCTGCTGCTACTTTTATTTCGCGGGCTTTCACAATATTGTCTTTTGTGATGACATACACATATTTTTTCTCCAGCTCTTCATAGGTTGCTTTCTGAGGAATCAGCATTGCATTTTTGAATGGAGTGGTGATCATGATGTTTCCGGTCTGTCCGTAACGGAGAAGTTTTTCAGGGTTTAAAAATGTAGCTCTGTATGCAATGTTTCCGGTTTCATTGTCGAAATCTGATTCGATTGTTTCCACGATTCCTTCCTGATTAAACATTTGACCGTTGGCCATCTGAAGTTTAACGTGAAGTTTTTCTCCATTTTTACTGTTTCCCAACTGGCTTAAATATTCAGCTTCAGGAATATTAAAATAAACCCACATTTTGCTGTTGTCTGAAAGTTCGGTAATTAAATCTCCATCATCAACCAAACTTCCGACTCTAACGTGAAAACGCCCAACGATTCCGCTGAACGGAGCGCGGATTTCTGTAAACTGAAGGTGAGCCTGCATCGTAGCAACTTCGGCCTGAGCTTTTTCATATCTTGCTTTTGCCATTGCCTTTTCCTGAGGTGCAACAATGTCTTTGTCTGCAAGATTTTTGGTGTTCTGATATTCAATTTGCGAGTATCTGGCCTCTGCCTGAGCTTTGCTCACGTCTGCCTGATACAGGTTGGGCTGAATTTTAAAAAGTATCTGTCCTTTCTGCACAAACTGACCTTCATCCACATACACTTTCTGGATGTATCCTTTTTCCTGTGCACGGAGTTCAATATGATTGATAGAACGGATTTGTGCCACGTAGGCTTTGTCAATGAGGGTATCCTGCACAAGCGGACTTGTAATTTTATAGGTTGCCGCTTCGGTTTTTTCTTCTTTTTCAGAATGACAGCTTGCCAAAACCAAAGACAGACACATGCTTAGATACATAAGACTTTTCTTAACCATTATCATGAGTAAGTTTTTTAACGATAAATTATTTGAAATAAAAATTGAAGATTTCAGTGCATCATCAGTTTTGATGTGCATGAACTGTAGTTAAAAATACTCAGGGTATCACAATCTGAAAACACTGTACTGAATGTACAGCGGATCAGAAGAGGAATTTTTAAGGTCCGAATGTGCAAAGTAAACTGCACTTTTATTGGTGTGAAAAGTATTGACAAACGCAAATTCGGCAGTCCAGAGGTCTGCTTTTGCAATTTTTAAAAGTCCGGAATCTGTTTCAGTTTCAGAGCTGTCTTCCTCTTCAGAATCTGAGTCGCTCAGTTCTCCCAAAATGTGCTGCTGTTGAGGATAATCTCTCGTGTACTGAGAAGAATTTCTGTGAGAAACAGCAAATTTATTGTGTTGGGTATGAGTGTTTTTCTTTGAAACAGATCTGCTGATCGTAGGAATGGAAACTGTGGAATCTGCCTGAACATCATTGTTACGGCTGTGTAGAGAATCTGCACCTCCGCAAGCCAAAATAACGAGCAGTAAAAAGAAAAAATATTGATAGAGTCTTCTTTTCATTCCGGGTACAAAGGTAAGAAATGATTGGAATCTGGAATTAAAACTGAATATTAAAAAAACATTAAAAATAGAAAAGTGGAATTTTTTAGGGAGACAATTCCCTGAAAACTGTTGAGAGACAGTTTTTTGTACAGAAGTTAAAGGGGCTGAAATGGCGGACAATATTTTTTGGTACCGTCATTTTCCTTTAAGAGAACGAAAATATAGAGTTTATCTGGCCAGATATAATTTAAGAAAGAAAAAAAATCAGCGTCTGGTCTGTTTTCTTTTAGGAGCAATTTTCACTCTTAACTTAAATTTTTTCTGAGATTTGCTTTTTTTCTGCATATTTGTGGAGATTTGTTTTCTAAAGATAAAAAATTCTCATCTTTTCGCAAAACTTTTCGGGCAAAACTATTTGTGAAATTTTATTAATAATTCAAGATGAAAAAAATGATCTTTATTTTCTTAAAAGTGATCGGTATATTTTTAGGAATTGTGGTTCTCTACGTGCTTGCAGCCTATCTGTTACCGTTTATTGAAACTTCAGAAAAGGAAACTGCCGACACCAAAAATATCCCGATTTACATCTACACCAACGGCGTGCACACCGATATTGTAATGCCTGTGAGAAACAACATCACAGACTGGAGTCAAAAAATCAGTTTTGAAAATGTAAAATCCAGGAAAACAGATTATCAGTATGTTGGAATCGGGTGGGGCGACAAAGGTTTTTATCTTGATACACCAACCTGGGCAGACCTTAAAGCTTCAACTGCATTTAAAGCAGCTTTTTGGCTGAGCGAATCGGCAATGCACTGCAGTTTCTACAATGAAATGAAAGAGGCAGACGACTGTAAAAAAATAATGGTTTCGGAACAGCAATACCGGGATTTAGTGAATTTTGTTGATGCTAAATTCGATAAAGACGCCCATGGAAATTATATGTTCGTCAAAACCGATGCGGTCTACGATGACAACGATGCTTTCTACGATGCAAAAGGAACTTACAGTTTTTTATACACGTGCAATACCTGGTCTAATGATGCCCTGAAAGCTGCCGGACAGAAAGCTGCATGGTGGACTGCTTCTGATGTCGGGATTTTCCAGCATTACAAGTAGTTTTTTTAAATTTATAACAGTAATTAATTTAAATTTTTCAGTAAATTTTGGTTTTCGTTTAAATTTTTTATTAAATTTATTAAACTAATCAACAAACATTTACTATGAAAAACTTAAAATTATTTGTAACCGGAATGATCCTTTGCACCGCGGGTTTGCTGATAAACTGCACCGGATCTGAAACGAAATCTCTGGCTGGTACAGAGTGGAAAGGAATGGCTAATGTTCCCGATCCCAATGAAATTGTGTTGAAATTTAACGAAACCAATTGCGAAGCTTATCACCAAAATGAGATGATTGAGAATATGAAATATTCGCAGAAGGGAAGCGAAATACTTTTTGAAAAAGTATCTGGAGGTTCTCCCTGCAAAGTAGGTTCTAAAGGGACTTACACATTTGATATCAAAGATAACAAAATTCATTTTTCAACTGTAAAAGACAGCTGCGATGCAAGATCAGGAACGTTTAAAGAAGCATATTTTGCAAAACAGAATTAATGCTTAAATGATTGATAAGCGTAAAAGACTTCCGGAAGGAGGTCTTTTTTTTAAGATTCAATTTCAGAATAAAAATATTTAGTAAATAAATTTAAATCTGAAAAGTTTTCTGCTTCTTTATCGCACGGTTAGCCTTTCTTGTAGCTTTTCTTACTTTAAAATCAAACCATTTTTCTTGAAATAAATTCCGCATTGCATTATCAAAATGACGGATGAGTACCAGATTTTTAAATCCGCGCCATTTCTCAAGCCAGCTTAAAGGCAAAGCCCTTACCGAAACAGAGTAGCCTTCGGTTTCATATTGAATATAGTGCCACCATCCCGACGGAATGTACAGAGTTTCGCCAGGTTGAATGACTGCTTCATAGCCGTTGACGTATTTCAAACCTGGAAATTCACTGTAATCAGGCTCTTTTACATTCGTAATGCTGTGAAAATTGTAAGGAAGTTTATATAGTAAATCAGATTGATCCCAGGGAAAAAGCCAGATTTTTTTGATGCCCTGAAACTGTGTGATAAAAACATGAGACATATCGATATCGACATGATTTCTCGTAATGGAACCCTCACCACCGAAAAACATAAACGGAAGCCACTTCAAAATTTTACCTTTGGTTACATCGTTGTAATGAATGTCTTCTTTGAGTTCAGGCTTAACAGTCAGAAGATTAAATAGAAAAAGCCTGTGCTCAGTTGGTTTTGAAACAATTAAGTCAAGATATTCTGAAAAAGTGCTTTGCCCAATAGGTTTGCTTGCAACGCGGTCTAAAGATTCAATCTCGCTTCCGTAAATATTAATTTTCTGCTCGCCGGCAACTTCCTTGAAATACTGGTAATTCCATTTTTTAAATGCAGGGCTTTCAGCGTCGACAAAGTCTTGAAGTATAACCGGTTTTGCTGGTTTTAAATGTTGTTTTAAAAAATCTTCTGATGATATATTTCTAATTTTCTGTACCGCAGATAATCTCATTGTATCAATTTTAGACAGCAAATATAACCAATAGTCTATAACTTTGGTAGACTATTTATCAAAATTATTCATGTATATTCTCACAGAATAGAATGATAAAAGTAAGTAGTTTACCATGATTTTATTAAATTAGCACACCTAAAAATTATCAAAAAATGATCTCTACAAAGTATCTTGAAAATCTACAGAACGAATTACAGAATATTAAGAATGACGGACTTTTTAAAAAAGAAAGAATCATCACTTCTCAGCAGAGTGCCGAAATAGAAGCCAATGGAAAGAAACTTCTAAATTTCTGTGCCAACAATTACCTTGGTTTATCAAACAATACAGAAGTGATGAAAGCTTCTCAGGATATGATAGAATCTCATGGTTACGGTATGTCTTCTGTACGTTTTATCTGCGGAACTCAGGATATCCACAAGCAGCTGGAGCAAAAAATAGCTGACTTTTTAGGACTTGAAGATACAATTTTGTATGCAGCGTGTTTTGATGCCAACGGTGGTGTTTTCGAACCGTTGTTTACAGAAGAAGATGCTATTATTTCAGATGAATTGAATCACGCTTCGATTATTGACGGCGTACGTCTTTGCAAAGCTGCGAGATACCGTTACAAAAACAATAACATGGAAGATCTTGAAGCACAATTGATCGCTGCTTCAGAAAAAAATCACAGATTTAAAGTAATCGTTACAGACGGTGTTTTTTCTATGGATGGAATTGTTGCAGACCTGAAAGGTGTTTGTGATCTTGCCGATAAGTACGATGCTTTGGTGATGGTCGACGATTCTCACGCCACCGGTTTTATCGGAAAAACAGGGCGTGGAACACACGAAGCCAACGAAGTGATGGGCAGAGTAGATATTATTACATCCACTTTAGGTAAAGCTCTGGGCGGTGCTTTGGGTGGATTTACTTCCGGTAAAAAAGAAATTATCGATATGCTGAGACAGCGTTCGAGACCTTATTTATTTTCAAACTCTTTGGCTCCTGGAATCGTTGGTGCAGCTTTGAAAGTTTTGGATATGATTTCAGACGACACTTCACTCCGTGATCAGGTAATGGAAAACGCAGAATACTTCAGAGCCGAAATGAAAGCGAAAGGTTTTGATATTCCGGACGGCGATGCTGCAATTGTTCCGGTAATGTTATACGACGCACCTTTGGCTCAGAAAATGGCTGAAAAGCTCATGGATGAAGGCATTTACGTGATTGGATTCTTCTATCCGGTAGTTCCGAAAGGCAAGGCAAGAATCAGAGTTCAGCTTTCTGCGGCTCATACAAAAGAGCATCTGGACAAGGCGATTGCAGGGTTTGAGAAAGTAGGGAAAGAACTGGGAGTGATTTCCTAAACTTTTCATTTAAAAATATCTGACGGAGTTTCAATTTTTTGAAATTCCGTTTTTTATTTCTTCAATTTTGAATATTTAAACTATTTCTATCGTTATAAAACTAAAAAACATCATGATGAAAAAACTGTTTTTGATATGCTTCTTAATCGTCTTCAATACAGCACAATCACAAAGATCTTCTGCTTGTAAATGTAATTTATTGCGTAAGTATGAAGACAGCGTTCGTGCAAGTTACTTAACTTCGGAAAAACTTATTAAAAATACAAAGCTGAAAAGCAACGCACTTAATAAAAGATTTAGTTTTATAAACGTAGAAACTGTAAGAGATCCTGCATCGATAGGTGGTGTTGTAGACTCTTTGGAGTTAGAGTATAAGAAGGCAATCTTAAATCAAGTACCTGATTCTCTATTTGGTTTTTATAAGATAAAGGATTCAATCTCTAAAATTGCTTTTCAAAGAAAATATTATGAGATACCAAAACCTTTAATCGTTAAAACGGGAAAAATTGGTAAAAAAATTGGAATTCTATATGTTTTGAAATCATCTTTCAATCCTGCATATTATTTGAAAATTTCTAATGATGAAGGAAATACGTGGAAAAATTATTTTACAGGTTTGTATGACGAAAATAATTATATTTTTAAGTCTAATTCAAATTTTCAGTTGTGGAGAGACGAAAATCATATTCAAATTGAGGCAAATATTGTAAGAATGACTGAACCATTAACGCTTCCGGGAGGTGGTCCGGTTTATGAAACGGTTAAAAATAATGCTTTAGTCGTAATTAATTTAAAGGAAATTTTAAAAGACAGCGATAATGATGGATGGAATGATTTAGACGAAAAAATGAACTATTTCACCAATCCATATTCAAAAGATTCTGATGGTGATGGTATTTCTGACTCGGAAGACTTTAATCCTAAGTACGCTTCGGTCGAAAATGACTTTACTAAAATTTTCGAAGCTATTATTTACGGCAATTATACATTTTAGAGGATAAAAACCCGTTGGAAGACGGTTTTGAAATAAATATTGCAAATTTTAAGAAAGATATAAAAAATCAGAAGGAAGAGTTGAACATGCAGTTTCCAAATAGGCCAAACGATTATGTGGATAATTTAAGAGCAAAAATAATTATTACTGATGATAAAGATTTAAGAAGAATATATACTTACAGTGAAAAAGTCATTTTTTTAACATCAAAAGAATATCAGGAATATCAAAAATTAAATCCTTTTAATATGTACATTAAAAGCTATTCCAAGCTTTTTAAATGTGATGATTTTGAAGATTTGTACGTCTTAAAATTTGATGGTGTTGCTTTTGGAAATACCTATCTAATTAAAAAAAGTGAAAGAGGCTATGTTGTTACGATAATTGATAACTGGATTTCCTAAATATTTGCATAATTAATTCAGTAAAGATTTGAGAATAAATACTCTTTTTTTCTGAAATAACTTATCTTTGCCCACAAATTTTTACGATGCTGTATACCATCATCAAGGCGTTGCACATTATTTTTATGGTCTCTTATTTTGCGGGAATTTTTTATCTCGTGAGAATTTTTGTGTACTATAAAGATACCGATGCTTTTGATGAAACGAAAAAAAATATTCTCAGAGAGCAGTACACCTTCATGGCAAGACGGCTCTGGAATATCATCACCGTGCCGGCTGGTGTAATCATGACGGTATGCGGTTTAGCAATGATTTTTTTTAATTTTAACTTAATGAAAACGCCTTGGTTTCATTTGAAATTAACCTTCCTTGTCGGACTGGCAGTTTATCACTACTGGTGCTGGAAGAAAGTTTTGAAATTGAAAGCACTCAACGGAAAAACACTTGATACAGCGAATATAAAACTGAGACAGGCCAATGAAATAGCCACCTTTATTTTGTTTCTGGTCGTGTTCACAGTAATTTTAAAATCAATGGTAATCGAATATTGGTGGCAATTAATTGCCGGATTTTTCGTTCTGGTATTTCTGATTATGATGACGGTGAAGTTGGTTAATAAAGGAAAAGGAAAAAGAGCCAGGTAAAAAGTAAAAAGAGCCAAGTTGAAAGTCTTGCTGACAATACAAAAACACTTAATGTTGAATGTAAAAGGCTCAAATTTGAGTAAAAAGATTCAGATTTGAATCAAAAACATTCAACGTTCAATGTCAAAGATTCAAATTTGAGTATAAAAGATTCAAATTTGAATCAAAAAGACTCGGTTGCGAGTAAAAATGTATGATTTCCGATGTGAAAAGGATCGGAGATGATGTAAAAAGTAAAAGAGAATGGTTGAAATTGAGCTTACTTCATTCCCCGCAATGACGCATAAATCTCAAATCTCAAACCTCAAATATCAAATTAATATATGATAGCAATTTTAAAAAAAGAACTTTGGAGTTACTTCGGAAACTGGAGCGCGTGGATCATCATCGCGGCATTCAGCCTGATAACGACGCTGTTTTTGTTTTTCTTCGAGAATGATTCCAATATTTTCGATATCGGTTCTGCTTCGCTGCAGAGCTATTTTGTGTTGGTGCCGTGGCTTTTGATGTTTATTATTCCGGCGCTTTCGATGAAAACTTTCGCTGAGGAACAGCAGACAGGAACTTTAAACTGGCTTTTTTCACAGCCTTTAAAAATCTCAGATTTGGTGACTGGGAAATTTCTTTCAGTCTGGGTTGTCGGGATTTTATGTTTAATTCCTTCACTTATTTATCTTTACACAGTTTATGTTTTAGGCGTACCATTCGGTAATATCGATATGGGAATGACGTTGGGAAGTTATTTAGGTTTAATTATCCTTATCGCGGCTTTTGCAGGTGTCGGGATTTTAGCCTCATCCATTTCCCAGAACCAGATTATGGCTTATCTTTTGGGCGTTTTCATGTCATTCATTATGTATTTCGGGATTGAACAGCTGGCTAGCTACAAATTATTGGGAGGTGCAGACTTTATCCTTCAGAACGTCGGTTTTTACCAGCACTTTTTAGGTTTTACAAGAGGCTTAATCGATTTTAAAGATGTTGCCTATTTTGTTTTAATCATCGGCATTACGCTGTTTTTGTCAAATCATTTCATCACCAAAAAGAAGTAGAACATGAAGAAGATTAATTTTAAATCGCCCCTCGGAATTTTACTTTTTGTAATTCTGCCGCTGGTTATCGTACTGGCATTCTCAGGAATCAGATTAGACCTTACCAAAGAGAAAAGATATACGCTCTCAGACAGTACCGTTAAAGTTTTGGAATCCATCAAAAAACCTGTGATGGTGGAAGTTTACCTTGAAGGTGATTTTCCGGCAAGTTTCAGACAGCTTCAGAATGAAACTAAATTTATGCTTGAAGAGTTCAGAAAAATCAATTCAAACGTAGATTTCAGGTTTACAGATCCGATCAAAAACAGAATTCCTGAAGATACTCTGATGGCAATGGGAATGCAGAAATCTATTCTCCCAGACGAAAAAGAAGGGAAGATCACACAGATTGAAGTTTATCCTTATGCTGTAGTAAAATATCAGGGGAGAGGAATTTCAATTCCGCTGATTGTGCAGCAGAACAACATCAACGCACAGGATCAGTTGAGAAAATCAATTGAAAATCTTGAGTATACGCTTGCATCAAACATCAAAGCTGTGGCAACAGATGAAAGAAAGAAGATTGGTGTCTTGGTGAATCAGGACGAACTGAGTCCTTCTGAATTTGAAAGTTTCATGCAGATTGCCAATGAAAATTATCAGGCAGGACCGGTGATTCCAAAAAATACGAAAGAACTTTCACTGGAAGATCTCCCGATGCTGAAACAGATGAATGCCCTCGTGATTGCAAAGCCCCGAAAAGCCTTTACCGATGGCGAAAAACTGATTCTCGATCAATACATCATGAACGGCGGTAAAACCTTGTGGATGATTGATGCAGTCAATGCAGAAATGGATACGCTGACGAGGTCAAAAAAATTAATGCCTTTCCCGGTAGACATCAATATGACCGACTTCTTTTTCAATTACGGACTCAGAATAAATCCGGCTTTGGTAAAAGATGTTAAAAAATATGCTTTATTAAAAATTGTAACGGGTGAAATTAATGGAAATCCGCAGTTCAGCAGTCTTCCGTGGCCTTATTTTCCTTTGGGAATTGCAGAAAACAATCATCCGATTACGAAAAATATTAATCCGGTAAAGTTTGAATTTCCGACATCGATTGATACTTTAGGCGGAAAGAAATTCAAAACCAAAATACTTTTCGAATCCAGTGAAAGAACTTTACTGAAACAGGTTCCGAACTACGTGGAGCTTAAAGAAATTGCAAGTGTTGACAGCCTTGGGCAGATGGAAAGACCAAGCACGCCGAAGATTTTTGCGGTGGCTTTGGAGGGAAAATTCAATTCCGCATACGCTTCAAGAATTGAAAGAAAAGGCTATCCCAACTTTAAATCTGAAAGTCCGGAAAACAAAATGATTGTGATTGCAGACGGCGATCTTGCAAGAAATAAGATAGTGAAAGGACAGCCATTACCGCTTGGAATCGACAGGCTGACAGATGAACAGTTCGGAAACGAGCAGTTCCTCAGAAATGCCTTAGATTATCTTTTGGATGACAGCAATCTGATAGAACTGCGAAACAGAAACATCGAAGAGCGTCTTCTCGACAGGTACAGAATCACTGAAGAAAAAGCAAAATGGCAGTGGCTGAATTTGCTTTTACCATTGGCAATTATCGGTCTTTTAGGAGGATTATTCTTCTGGCTGAGAAAGAAGAAATTTGGATAAAGGATATAGAAAAAGAGAAACTTGCGGGTTTCTCTTTTTTTTCTTCAATAGCTGTTGCAACTACAAATTTTCCAGATCTTTCAGTAGATTATTAGGATTGTATTCATATCCTTCCGGCAATTGTGAAATATTGTTAGGAAAATACTCAAAATATAAGGGTGGCAAACCTACCGATTTTCTTCTTTTATCAAGATTCTTAATATCTTTGAAATGACTGCAGCCATTTATGTTTCCGATAGTATTGCAAGTATAGATAGAACCTGAATCTATTCTTTTGTCAAAGTCGTTACTTAAATTATCAAATTCTTCAAAATCGACAAAAAAATCTTTATTCACATTATCTTTTTTAATTTCATTTTCCAGATAAGGCTTGAAAAAATCCCAGACAAATTTTTGATCATCAGAAATTCCGCGGTGATGCCACAATAAAATCCAACCTCGTTTTTCCCAACCATATTTTTTAGTTAATTCAATCAACTGCGTGATATTTGTGGAATCGGTCTTCTTAGCTAATTTATTGAAAAGCTCATCATTTTCTCTCACAAGTTGGTCTCTTGCAATAAGATTTTGAATTTCCATATATGCTTTAGGATTTTTAAGTGTACGGAAATACTGATTTTCTAAATCGTCATATTGAGCTAAAATATCTTTGAATTCCTCATAATTTTTATAAGGTTGTAGACTTTTAAATTTTTTAATGTAATCGATAGGAGCTAATTGGTTGGAAACACTTTGAGAAAGCAATTCTTTTGCAGTTTTATTATTATTTAACTTAAATGCAATTGTGGCAGCGGTGAGATATTCGTAGCTGCTTGGAGTTTTGGGATTGATTTTAATTGCTTCTAAATAATTAGCCAAAGCTTTTTTGTTATTATTTTGATGAGCGTAATACTCCGCTAAATAGATTTGCTTTTGTGATTTAAATACATTTTGTGCAGACAGAAAGTTGAATACCAACAGAATCAGTATTATTAATTGTTTTTTCATTTGTGTTTTGTTTCTTATTTTTAAAATTAACTATTAAACATCCTTTATAAAATCCTCATACTCATAATAAAACCTCTCAAAGCCATCCATTTTTTCGACAAAAAATTCGAAGGTTTCCTGCCATGTATTTTTATTAAAAACAGAAATGCCTTCTTTTTCTACCCAGATTCTGCTAATGACTTTTCCGTTTTCCAGAGAGTAGAATTCTTCTTTGTGAAAATCGCCGATGAAATCTTTCAGAATGTCTTCCAGCGACCAGATTTTGTTGTAATAAGCATCCCGGAAGACTTCGTCTTTCATTTCGATATCCAGAGAAACCTCCGCCTTTTTCTTGTCGGCGTAGAATTTAAAGGAAAAATCCTTGATTTTGGTATTGTATAGAATCCATTTTCTCGGAAAAGATTTCCCGAATGCCGTCCAAAATTCCTTTTTTAACTGCTGTGCTTCTTCTTTACTGAACATGGGACAAATTTAGATAAAAAAGAGCCAAGTAAAAAGGTAAAAGAGACATGTAAAATGAGTCAAGTAAGTAGGAAAACAATTAGATTGTAGAATTCAATTTTCTAACAAAGCTCCCAAAGAATTTTCGATGTTGCTGCCACACCTGGCTCTTTTTACTTTTGCCTTGTTTCTTTAAGAAAACTTTTCCTATTTTTGCTGTAATGCTGTCAAAAAAATCTCAATATGCTTTTAAGGCGCTTTCATATCTCGTAGAAAAGAGAAATGATGGCCCTGTTCTTATTTCGGAAATTGCAGATCATAAGAAAATTCCCTTGAAATTTCTTGAAAATATTCTGCTGGAACTGAAAAAAGCAGACATCCTCGACAGCAA
Source organism: Chryseobacterium sp. Leaf394 (assembly GCF_001424105.1). Classification (GTDB taxonomy): domain Bacteria; phylum Bacteroidota; class Bacteroidia; order Flavobacteriales; family Weeksellaceae; genus Chryseobacterium. The sequence goes on from NZ_LMQH01000011.1 coordinate 925,061, forward strand.
AAAAGGAAAAGGGGGCGGTTATTTTTTTAAAGAAAATCCTCAAAATGTGAATCTGGCAAAAATTATTCGTCTGGTAAATGGTCCCATTGCAATGCTTCCCTGTGTAAGCCTGAACTTCTACGAAAAATGTGCAGACTGTAACGAAGATCACTGCAGTTTACACGATGTTCTGATTGAAGTGAGAGATGCTTCACTTAAAATTTTAGAGGAAAAAACACTTTTAGATTTAATTGACTAAATCTGATTAAATTTAATTTTAGAAGTCTACTTATTTGGTAGGATAATATTTTTGTTGGATATTTGCGCATATCAAACAGAAAATTATGTTTTCAAAAGAGGATATCAAAACTTTGCAGCAACTTAATTTGGAGGATGGATTACAGTTTATTTCATCAAAATTCTCCGAAGGAATTGTTTTCTCTACGTCGCTTGGTCAGGAAGATCAGGTAATCACAGACGCTGTCTTCAGAAATAATTCACCGATAAAAGTTTTCACTTTAGATACCGGACGACTTTTCTACGAACACTACGATTTACTTTCAAAAAACAATTCACGTTATCAGAAAAAAACCGAAGTTTATTTCCCGGAATCTTCTGACGTTGAAAAATACATGGTTGAAAAAGGCGTCAATGCTTTTTATCACTCCGTTGAAAACAGAAAGCAATGCTGTTTTATCCGAAAAGTAAAACCTCTAAACCGAGCTTTGGAAAATGCCAGAGTCTGGATCACAGGACTTCGTGCTGAACAGTCGGAAAACCGCGAAAATATGCAGATTCTGGAATGGGATGAGGAACGGAAATTATACAAATACAATCCGCTCATTTCCTGGACGTATCAGGATGTTTTAAATTATCTTGAACATCACAAGGTTCAGGAACTGTCTCTTCATAAAAAAGGTTTTATCAGTGTAGGCTGTCAGCCATGCACAAGAGCCATCGCAGAAGGCGAAAACCCGCGGGCAGGACGCTGGTGGTGGGAAACGTCACAAAAAGAATGCGGTCTGCATTCAAATTAATTCAAATTTAATCTTTCAAATCATAATGAGTGATCATAAACTAAATTATCTCGAGCAACTTGAGGCGGAAAGCATTTATATCATGCGTGAAATTGCGGCTCAGTTTGAAAAACCTGCTTTGCTTTTCAGCGGTGGAAAAGATTCAATTACACTGGTTCATTTGGCAAAAAAAGCTTTTGCTCCAATGAAAATTCCTTTTCCATTCGTGCACATTGATACGGGACACAATTTTCCTGAGGCACTGCAGTTCAGAGATTATTTTGCCGAAAGTCTTGGAGCCGAACTGATCGTAAGAAAAGTGGAAGATACCATCAAAGCTAAAAATTTAACTGAACCAAAAGGAAAATTTGCTTCAAGAAACTGGTTGCAGACACATACTTTATTAGATACAATTGAAGAATTTCAGTTCGATGCCTGCATCGGCGGAGCGAGAAGAGATGAAGAAAAAGCAAGAGCAAAAGAACGTTTTTTCTCGGTCCGTGATGAATTCGGACAGTGGGATCCTAAACTACAGCGTCCTGAATTGTGGAATATTTATAACGGTAGAATCAACAAAGGTGAAAACGTGAGAGTTTTCCCAATTTCAAACTGGACTGAATTGGATGTCTGGAATTATATTAAAAAAGAAAATATTCAGCTGCCATCCATTTACTTTGCCCACAACCGTGATGTGATTGAGTTTGAAGGACAGTTAATTGCCGTCTCAGATTTTATTCAGATTGATGAAAATGATGAGATTAAAAATAGAAAAGTGCGTTACAGAACCGTCGGAGATATGACCTGTACAGCCGCAGTTGAAAGTTCAGCTGAAACTTTGGATGAAGTGGTAAACGAAATTACCGCTTCCCGAATCTCCGAACGCGGCGAGACCCGAATCGACGACAAAGTAACGGAAGCTGCAATGGAAGACAGAAAAAAGGGAGGATATTTTTAGATGGGTAATGAGCAATGAGTAATAAGCAATCCCAAAATACTGCATATTTGCTCACTGCTTATTATAAACTGCAAATTGTACCGTTCGTATAATTACTCATTACTAATAAAATAAACGTGGACATATTAAGATTTATCACCGCAGGGAGTGTAGACGACGGCAAAAGTACGCTGATCGGAAGACTTCTCTACGACAGCAAAAATATTCTGATCGACCAGCTTGAAGCGCTGGAGAAACAGTCAAAAAATAAAAACGGAAACGGGGTTGATCTCGCCATTCTCACCGACGGTTTGAGAGCTGAAAGAGAACAGGGAATTACGATAGATGTAGCTTATAGATATTTTTCGACTCCGAAAAGGAAATTTATTATTGCAGATGCACCGGGACATATTCAATACACCCGAAATATGATTACAGGAGCTTCCAATTCGCAATTAATAGTGATTCTGATTGACGCAAGACAAGGCGTGATTGAGCAGACAAGAAGACATTCGATTATCGCTTCGTTATTAAAAATGAAAAATGTGGTGGTTGCCATCAACAAAATGGATTTGGTGGATTATTCTGAAGAGATTTATAATGACATCAAAGCTCAGTACGAACTGGTTGCTAAAAAACTAAACCTTGAGAATGTTAGTTATTTTCCAATTTCAGCTTTTCACGGAGATAATATTGTTTCTAAATCTGAGAAAACCGGTTGGTATCAAGGTTCTACACTTTTAGATTTTCTGGAAAATGTTGAGATTAATCAGAATCAGGAACAGGAAAACCCGAGATTTCAGGTGCAGTACGTGATCCGTCCGCAAACGGATGAATTGCATGATTACAGAGGTTATGCAGGAGAAGTGATTTCGGGAATTTATAGGAAAGGTGATGAGATTACCGTTCTTCCACAAAATATTCAGACCAAAATCTCAAAAATTGAAAATGGCGGAAAAGAAGTAGATTTTGTTTTTACCAATCAGCCTGCGGTGATTCACATTGAAGACGATATTGATATCAGCCGCGGCGATTTTTTAGTAAAAACCAATCAACAGCCAAGAGTTGAAAACGAACTTGAAGCCGTTGTCTGCTGGCTCGACAAAAAAGAGCTGAACGAGGGAAACAAATATTTTATTCAGCACAAAAGCAAAACCCTAAAAGCAGTTATCAAAGAAATTGAATATAAAATTGATGTCAATACACTTGAACAGATGCCCGTAACAGAAAGCATCAGACTGAATGAAGTTGTAAAAGTGAGATTAAAAACCGCCTCACCTTTGGTTTTCGACAGTTTTGAAGAAAGCAGGTCAACAGGAAATGCCATTCTTATTGATGAAACAAGCAATTCAACCGTTGGTGCGGTGATGATTTTATAGTTTTTTTAAACACTTGATGATATGGTAATTTCGCAGAAAATTCAATTCAGGCTCAATGTCCTTTTGATTACGGTAATCGTTCTAGTCATAGCATTTATTTCAATGTACAGTTTGGGATATTTAGACGAACTTGAAATTATTCTTGCCAAAGACAATCATATTTTTTACTGGATGCTTCTCGTGGGTGTTTTCGCAGAAGTTGTCGCAGGATCAATGGGAATGGGCTACGGCGTAATTTGTACGACGACTCTGTTATTTCTCAATATTCCACCACACATCGTGAGTGCAAGTATTCACTCTGCTGAAAGTTTTACAACGGCAGCCGGAAGTATCAGCCATATTAAACTGAAAAATGTAAGCAAAAGCCTGGTGAAAAAGCTGGCAATTCCGGCCATTATCGGTGCAATTGTTGGCGCACTGTGTTTAACATACGTTGGCGAATATTACTCGAAAATTACCAAAACAGTCATCGCTTTTTATACGCTGTATCTAGGTTTTAAAATTTTGTCTAATGCATTTAAACCAAAACAGAATAAAGCTTTAAAGAAGAAAACAAATCTTACAAGACTTGGTGTAATCGGTGGTTTTATCGATTCATTTGCAGGTGGAGGCTGGGGTCCTTTGGTAACCGGAACTTTAATTAAAAATGCTTTTACGCCGAGATTTGCAGTAGGAAGTTCTACTGTGGCAAAATTTATCCTGACAATTACTGCGGCCATCACCTTCTTTTTTACTTTGGGAATTCAGCACTGGAATATTATTCTCGGACTTCTCATCGGAGGAATTATCACCGCACCATTTTCCGCAATGCTGACTGCCAAACTTCCAGTAAAAAATATGTTTATCATCATCGGAACATTGGTGATTGTCATGAGTTCGGTTACAATTTTTAAATCGGTTTTTTGATTTAAAATTTAAAGCTTAATATTTAAGAGATTTAAATCTACTCAGTATTCTTAACTGAGTGAAACGCCTTTGTGCACGAAAAACAAACAGACTAATTTTTAAAAAATATCTTTGCAAACCTTGCGCTAAAAATATTTACACTGAATTTTTTTGTGAAAAATTTAGGAGAATCTGAATTTTATTAAAATCAAAAATAATTTACATTTACAGCCTAAAAATAACACATGAATTTACACATTGTCGCCCTGTTCAAATTTCAGGAAAACTATCTGATGGAAGCGGTTGAATTGTTTCAAAACCTTGTAAAAGAAACCAGAAAAGAAGAGGGCTGTCTGCAATACGATCTCATTGAAGATAACGAAAATAAAGGTACATTTTTCCTTGTTGAACTTTGGGAAACCCGAGAACATCACAACCGACACAACGGGCAGGATCATCTTCTGAATTTCAGACGTGATGCCTCCAAAATTTTATCTGAAACAGCGCAGGTTTACAAAGGATTTAAGATTTATTAAGGGCCTGGTAAAAAGTAAAAAGAATCAAGGGAAAAAATTGTAGGAAAAAGTAAAATTGGTTTTTATAAAGTAATTTTGATAATTATCAATTATCAATTATCAATTATCAATTATCAATCATCAATCATCAATCATCAATCATCCAACACCCCACATCCCTCACAAAAACAAAAGGCAGTTTCAGAAATTTTGAGACTGCCTTTTTATTAGAAAAAATAGAAAGTATTATTTTTTGATAAACTTCGACTTTTGAATTTTTCCGTCCTTAGTTTCAATAAGAATGTAATAAACTCCAGTCTGAAGCGTGCTGATATTGAATCTGTTGTAGTCTACCGTTCCTGCAGCTACTCTGGTTCCTAAAGCAGAATAGATTTCTACAGATTTTGGAGAATCTTTTCCTACAAACTGTAAAGCTGTGTTTTCTGAATTGACTGCAAATTTAATTGCGTCGGTTGATTTTGTAATATCTGAAGTTGCTAATGAACCTAACACATCATAGATTACATCATCCACATAAGCTGCAGCGTGATTTGTTGCTCCGCTAAATCTCCAGGCAATGTATTGCTTAGTAGAGGTTGGTACATCAAACGTAAGAATTTGAGGTGTAGTTGAACCTGCTGTTAGAGCTATTGGGCTTCCTAATGATGTAAAAGTTGTCATATCTGTGATACTTGAAACCATTCCTACCTCAATTGTTGCATTTCCTAAAGAATTTGAAGAAATGTTGGTTGTAAATCTTATTTTCTTACTTCCGTCTGGAGCAACAATCTTTGGAGAAATAAGATACATGTTGGTGTTAGGAGTAGTGTTCGCATAAAACTGAACTGCATTACTACCGTTGTTCGCAGCAGTATAAACATTGTGAGGAACAGTTGCAATTACTTTATTCCATCCGTTCTGAGGTAGTGAAGCAGGGTTTCCAGGTCCGGTAAATGCATTAAAATTTTCGTTGATTGTTCCTGCTGGCGGCGTATCATATATTACATCATCAACTAAAACAGCAGCATGCTCCGCACTTCCGATAAATTTAAAAGCGATGTATTGTTTAGTAGATGAAGGTACAGTAATGGTAACTGTCTGTTCTGTTGTAGAAGTCACGTTGTATACCGGACTAATTGATGTAAACGCAGCAGTTCCTGTAGTTGAGCTTTCAGAAATTAATCCTACCTGTAAAGTTCCTGAACTACCAGTTCCACCTGTTTGAGCGTAAGTAAAGGTTAAAGTCTTTGTACCATCTGGCGCTACGATCTGTGGACTTACGAGATAACCATCAACTCCTGGATAGAAGAAGCTGTAAAATTGTGCGTACTTATCAGTAGTTCCGTCAGCATAAACTCTTGGACCTGCAGTTGATACAACTTTTGACCAATTGTTTTGAGGCCATGGTGCGCCTAATCCTGTAGTAAATGACTCAAAAGTTTCGTTGATTGTTGCAACCTGTGCATTTGCAGATATTGCAGTGAAAACTAAAGCTCCGAAAAGTAGTTTTAATTTCATAACGTTTTTATTATTTAGAATTATTCTACAAAAGTAAATATTTATTTTTAAACATTCTAAATAAAAAGATGACATTTGTCTTGTTTTAATATTAAATCATCCTTATTGCTCCAATTAGAATCTTTCCAAAGGTGTGTAAAAACCCCCTGCTGTATAAGCTTTAAAGGTAATCGAAATTCCCTACGTTCAGAATAAAAATAAATCTGCAGTAGAAAAGATATGGGAAAATGTCATATTTAAATTATCTATTTATTTTTAACTATTCTAAATAAACCATTATATTTGTCAAAATTTTTTTCCACATGAAGAAGAGAGTACTGTCAATACTGGCATTATCAGCAATTACAAGCATTTACGCTCAAGAGAAAGATTCTGCAAACCAAAAAAACATCAGTGAAGTTGTTATTACCGGACAATACATGCAGCAATCAATCAATAAATCAATATATAAAGTTGAAGTAATTGATGCTGAGATGATCAAAAATATGGCAGTAACTACAGCTGCGGAAGTTCTGAACCAAAATCTGAATATTCAGATTGCACCAGATGCAGGAGACGGAAGCTCCCGGGCAAACATCATGGGATTAGGATATGAATACACCAAAATTTTGATTGATAATATTCCTGTAGTTACAGACAGAGGCAGCGGAAATCAGATGGATTTAAGCAAGCTAAACGTAAATAATATCGAACGTATCGAAGTGGTAAAAGGAGCCATGGGCGTGGAATACGGAAGCAATGCTGTAACAGGTGTCATCAATATTATTACCAAGAAAAATTACAGTAAAAAAGTAAACGTAAACCTTTCACTTCAGGAAGAAACTGTGGGTAAAGATTACGACTGGTTCAAAAAAGGAAACGGCAGACACATTCAGTCTTTAAATTTAGGATATAAAATTAATCCGAACTGGACGGTGACTGCAGACATCAACCATAATGATTTTCAGGGTTACAAAGGTAAATTGAAGGGGTATAAACATTTTTCTGAAGGTAACGACGGTTTGAGAGGCTATGAGTGGCTTCCGAAAGATCTTTTGATTACAAATGCTGCGGTAAGATATGCTAAGAACAATACTTCATTATTTTATAAAGTTAATTTCCTGAGAGAAAATATCAACTCGAGAAATAAAGTAGTGCAGGAATTTCCGCTTACTGGGGGAAACCGTACTTACGTTGCAGACGATACCGACTTCTTTACAAACCGATGGATTCATCAGTTTAATATTCAGACAAAATTGGGAAGAATCAATTATTTAGGAGATTTCTCATATCAAACTCAGAAAAGAGAAAATCAGGATTATCGATTTGATGTTCCGAACAGAACAGAGATTTCCAGAGCTGAAAAAAACACATATTATGATTCTAAAGTCCTGTATTCAAGAGGGATGTTCAGTAATTTCTTAGACAGCGAAAAAATTAATTTTCAGTTAGGATACGAGTTGGACAGAACCAGCGGTTTTGCCACTGCAGCCACACTTACGAACAATACAGCAAACGTAGATAATATTAACAGAGCCATCTTCAGCTATGCCAATTTCATCTCTGCAGAATGGAAAGTTTCAGATGATTTATCATTAAGACCGGGATACCGTCTGGCATTAAGCGATCGCTTTAATTCTCAAAACAACTATTCATTAACGGCACGTTACAGCACTTCTGAAAAATCAGATCTAAGAGCTGTTTTCGGATCATCCAATAGATTTCCAACGTATGAAGAGCTGTATTCTTACACCGTTGATTCAAATCACGACATCAGAGGAAACGAAAATTTAAAACCGGAGACGGGATATTCAGTTGGTTTATTTTGGGATTACAAAACTAAAAGTACCAACAACTGGAACTTCGATGTAAGCGTATCCGGGATGTATCTGGATGTACAGGACAGAATTCAGAATGTAATTATCAGCAACAGTCCGCTTAGATTTACTTATCTAAATATCAACAAGTACAATTCTCTTATTTTCGGAGGAAATTTTTCAGCGAAAAAAGATAATTTCTCTTTAAATGCCGGAGTTTCTGTAATGGGAATTTCTCAGGAGCTGATTGCCGGAAATGTAACCTCACCGGATGATTACAATTTTTATACAGAAGCCAATTTAGCAACTACTTATACACTTCCTCAGACGAAAACCCTGTTTGCTTTATACTACAAATATACCGGCGTAATGAAACAGTTTGTACAGGAGACCAATGCTGATATTTCGGCTCCTGCGAATTTTATTTTGGGTGAAATGGGAGATTTCAATATGCTGAATTTCACTGTTTCTCAGCCATTCTTTAATAATCATTTTGAAGTAGCTGCAGGGGTTAAAAATATATTTGATGTCAGCAGTCTGAGAAATACAATTATACAGGGTGATGCTCACAACGCTACAGTGGGAGATTCTAATCTTTTTTATGGCAGAAGCTATTTTGTAAGACTAAACTATAATTTTTAAAATATTTAAAATGAAAAAAATACTATTTGGATTATTGGTGGGAACCGCTTTGCTTTCAACATCTTGTATCAATGATAACGAAGATGCTATAGCTGTAGCGCCAATCGATGGAGCTTTGGTAAATTTAAGTGTTGGCGGAGCTACACAGCCAAATCAAATCTGGTTTGATTTAAGCGAAAACCAATTCATCAAAACAAAAAGAACCGACTGGGATTTTGCTTTCTATTCAGGAAGTTCATTTAAAGTAATTTTAAACTCATCTATTCAGATGGCGGCTACAAAAATTCCTGATGCAACCAATATTGATGCGGTTACCACTGCAAATGTTGCTGCTCTTCAGCCTTTGGTTCAGGTAGCCAGTTTCAGTGCTGCCAACGAAGCTTATATTGATGATGTTGCAGGAAATTTTCCTACAGGATACACCGCTATCGGTGAAGTGAAATCTTTAGATTCGGACAATGGAATTTATCTTGTAAATATGGGGAAAGACGTTTATCACGGCGCTGTAGCAGTCGGTGCGGTTACATATAACGGAGATCCGAGAGGCTGGATGAAAATTCAGGTGGTAAGATCAGGCGAAGGTTACAAAATAAAATATGCTAAACTGGACGATACCACCCATAAAGAATTTACAGTTGCTAAAAATCAGTTATACAACTACAGCTTTGTTACCTTAAATCATCTTACTGCTCAACCGGCAGCACAGGTTTCTATCCAACCGGAAAAAAAGAAATGGGATCTTTGCTTTTCAGTGGGTCTAAATATCATTCCTGGAACGGGAAGTTATATTTACGCAGATTTTATTCAACATAATAATGTCGGTAATGTCGGTGTTTATGAGGTTAAAGTTACCGCACCGGAAACCGGAGTTAATGCGTACAATAAATTTGAAGCTGCCAATATTGATCAGTCAAAATTCATCTACAATGACCACAGAGTTTTAGGAGCTAACTGGAGATCAACTGCGGGAGTAAACGGTCCTGAAGTGCTTGGAGACCGTTTCTACGTTGTAAAAGATGCAGACGGATATTACTTCAAACTGAGATTCACAAGATTAACAAAAGCAACCACCGACAGCCAGGGAACTGCAGGCGAAAGAGGATACCCTTCATTTGAATTTAAACCTTTGTAATTTTTAAACAGTTTTCTCTCCCTTTTAGGGTCGGGGCAAAGAAAAATTCTTTTAAAATATCCGTATTTAAAACACCCAACACCCATCATCCAACATCTAACGTCTAATAAATCAAATAAACAATGAAAAAATTCATTCTTGCAGCTTCTGTCCTTATCGCAGTTTACTCCTGCAAAAAAGAAGAGACAAAATCAACTGAAAACAATACCGAAGCAAAATCTGAAGCTCCGAAAACCAACCATAAAATCGTAACCTTGAACGGCGGAATTACAGAAATCGTTGCCGCTTTGGGTCACGAAAAAGAAATCGTTGCAACTGATGTTACCAGCACTTATCCGGAAGCGTTAAAAACTTCTGCTGAAAATTTAGGTCACGTAAGATCAATCACAATCGAACCGATTATGGCGGTTTCTCCAACCCTGATTTTGGCTTCAGATAAAGACATCAACCCTGATTTAATGGGGAAAATAAAGTCTTCAGGAATAAAAACGGAAACTTTCAAACAGGAATATACTGTGGAAGGAACCAAAAAATTAATCGCTGACGTTGCAAAAGCGATCGGAAATAATGATTATCAGAAATTAAATGATAAAATTGATACTGATTTAGCACAGGTTCAGACATTAAGTAAGAAACCAAAAGTTCTCTTCATCTACGCAAGAGGAAATATGATGATGGTTTTAGGTAGAAACACACCAATGGCAGCATTGATCGGTATCGCAGGCGGAGAAAATGCAGTGAATGATTTTGAAGATTTCAAACCTTTAACGCCAGAAGCCGTTGTAAAAGCAAATCCTGATGTATTATTCCTTTTCACAAGCGGATTGGAAAGCTCAGGAGGAATCGAGGGTGTTCTGAAAGCTCCGGGAGTTGCGCAAACCAACGCCGGAAAAAACAAGAAAGTGATTGCTATGGATGGAGGCCTTATTTCAGGTTTCGGACCAAGACTGGGAGAGGCTGCAGTTTCATTAAACAAACTTTTAATTGAAAACGCACAGTAAATTATTTTTTTATATTACACTAAGTGCCATACTGCTTGTTTTAATAGCAGTATGGTCTCTTGGTACAGGAGTTTACGATTTCGGAGGGAAATCTGCTTTTGAAGTTCTGGGAAAAGTAATCAGAGGAGATTCAGATCTTTCCATAAGCGATAAATATGTAGTCTGGGATGTAAGAGCAGCAAGAATTGTCATGGCAATCCTTATCGGAAGTATGCTTTCGGTATCGGGCACCAGCCTGCAGGGATTATTCAGAAACCCATTGGCAACAGGAGATTTAATCGGACTTACAGCGGGAGCAACGCTGATGGCAGCAATTACAATTGTTTTAGGAGGATATTTCAGAGAATATCTTCCTGAAGCAGTGCAGTTTTCGCTTGTCGGGATCGCAGCTTTCGCAGGTTCTCTACTCGCCATGCTGTTGGTTTACAGAATTTCCACGAGCGGAGGCAAAACCAATGTAGTGATGATGTTGCTCAGCGGTGTCGCAATTTCAGCAATAGGATTTTCCATTGTCGGATTTCTGATTTACATTTCAAAAGACGATCAGCTGAGAGATTTAACATTCTGGAACATGGGAAGTCTCGCCGGTGCAACCTGGACGAAAAATGCAATTTTAGCTGTAGTTCTCATTTTCTCATTCAGTATTCTGCTTCCGAAAGGTAAAGCTTTAAATGCAATGATGCTGGGCGAAAAAGATGCGCAACACTTGGGAATTAATGTTGAAAGACTAAAAAAGCAAATCGTAATAATCGTTTCACTAATGGTGGGAACGTGCGTTGCATTTTCAGGAACCATCGGATTTGTAGGTTTAATTGTGCCTTATATTTTAAGGCTTTTATTCAAATCAAATTATGGTTTCATTCTCCCGCTTTCAGCTATTTTCGGAAGTATTTTGCTGCTCACAGCAGATACTTTCAGCAGAAGCATTGTAGAACCGTCTGAATTGCCGATCGGAATTCTTACAGCCATGATGGGAGCACCGATTTTCATCGCCATTTTAATGAAATTTAAAAAGTCAGTTTAATGATAAAGGCACATCAAATCAATTACAGACACAAAGAATTTCACATTCTTAACAATGTGGATGTGTCCTTAGGCTTTGGCGAATTTTTAGCCATCGTCGGACCCAACGGTGCCGGAAAATCTAGTCTTCTAAGTGTTTTGGCGAATGAAGTGAAAAGCAGACAGCAGATTTTATTTAAAGATAAAAACATCACCGACTGGAAGATAACTGAACTTTCAAAACATAAAGCGAAATTTTCCCAGCACAATTCAAACGACATTCCTTTGGAAGTGAAAGATGTTGTGATGATGGGACGTTATCCTTATTTTGATGCCCAGCCGAAAGAGGAAGATCTTCAGGCAACAGACGAAATGATGCATCAGACCGACGTTTATCATCTGAAAGACAGAGAATACAATACTTTGTCTGGCGGTGAAAAACAACGTGTTCATTTGTCGAGAGTTTTAGCTCAGCTTAAAAATGAAATCACTCAAAAACTTCTTTTTTTGGATGAACCTCTGAATAATCTGGATGTAAAACACCAGTACAAAGCTTTGGAGATCATTAAGAATTTTACTCACAATGAAAATTCGGCAGTCGTAGTTCTTCATGATTTAAATTTAGCAGCTCAGTACGCAGACAAAATTTTACTGATGAAATCAGGAAAAGTAGCAGCATACGGAACGCCGGAAGAAGTTTTCACAGCAGAAAATATCAGCGAAGCGTACAATTTTCCCTGTACGATTTGCGACCACCCAATCACCAACAACCCAATGATTATTTTTGGATAATATGGAAGAAAAAGATTTAAAAATATTAGCTCAGAACCTTGCAAATCCTGAAGGAGAAACAGGATTAAAAGTAGCTGAAATGATGAATGCCACCAACATCGGAATGACGCTGGAAAGCATCAAAACATTATTAATAGAAGACGGCGAGAACATCCTCGAGATCGGTCACGGAAATGCAGCTCATGTAAAAAGTCTTTTAAATCTGGCAAACGACTTAAAATATACTGGAATTGATATTTCCGAAACCATGCACAATGAAGCCCGGAGATTAAATGATGAATTTAAAGATCAGGCTGAATTTGTACTGTATGAAGGAAAGTTATTGCCTTTTGAAGACAAGACTTTCGATAAAATTTTTACCGTCAACACGGCTTATTTCTGGAAACAACCCGTAGAATACTTAAACGAAATTTACCGCGTTTTAAAAGATAACGGAACTTTCGTTCTTACTTTCGGACAGCGTGATTTTATGGAAACTCTGCCTTTCACGCAGTATGATTTTAAACTCTACAACTCCGATGAAATGGAAGAAACGGTTTCTAAAAGTCATTTCAAAAGAATGAAAATTTCAGAAAAAGAAGAGCAGGTACAAAGTAAAGCAGGCGGCGAAACCGTTACAAGATTATACACAGTTTTAACAATCAAAAAATAAATAGATGAGCACTTTAGTTAACGAATTAAAAGAAAAATGGGAAGCTCTGAAAGCTGAAAACCCACATTTGAGAATAAGAAATGCCGCAGATCAGTTAGGCGTAAGCGAAGCTGAATTGTTGGCAACCAACGTCGGAGAAGGCGTTACTGTTCTAAGACCAGAATTTGCCAATATCTTAACCGAAGTTGAGCAGTTAGGAAAAGTAATGGCACTTACAAGAAACGACGAATGCGTTCATGAAAGAAAAGGCGTTTACAAAAACGGAGATTTCAGCAGTCCGCACGCGCAGCTTTTTGTAAATGAAGATATCGACTTGAGAATTTTCCAGAATCATTGGAAATCAGCTTTCGGAGTAGTGGAAGGCGACAGAAAAAGTCTTCAGTTCTTCGGTAAAGACGGTTTGGCATTGCACAAAATCTATTTAACGAAAGACAGCAACGCTGAAGCTTTCGATACAATCGTTGAGAAATTTAAGGCTGAAGATCAAAATATTGCTTTAGAAATTGAAGCTGTTGCTCCAAAAGCAGAAGAAAAAGCAGATTCTGAAATTGATGTGGAAGGCTTCCAAAAAGCGTGGACGGAGTTAAAAGACACTCACGACTTCTTCATGATGACCAGAAAATTCGGTGTTTCCAGAACTCAGGCTTTAAGACTGGCTCCTGAAGGTTATGCCAGGAAAATCGACAATTCAAAAGTGGTAAACGTTCTTGAAGAGGCTTCTGAAAAGAGTTTGCCAATCATGATTTTCGTTGGAAACAGAGGAATCATCCAGATCCACACGGGAGAAGTGAAGAAAACAATGTGGCACCAGCAGTGGTTCAACGTGATGGATCCTGATTTCAATTTACACTTAGATGTAACCAAAATCACCGAAGCCTGGATCGTAAAAAAACCAACAGAAGACGGTGAAGTAACGGCAATCGAGGTGTTCAACAAAGAAGGAGATTTCATCGTACAGTTCTTCGGAAAAAGAAAGCCGGGAATTCCTGAACTGCAGGAGTGGAAAGACTTGGTAGCAGGTTTGGAAAACTAAATAGATAGTTAGATTAATTGATATAAGGCCGTTTTGTATATTACAGGGCGGCCTTTTTTGATTTTAAATGTTAATTTAATGGTTACAAAGCATAATTGAAACTATTCCACTCAGTTTGTCATCCCGTAGGGATCTATACAGAATTTTTAGAGAAGAGCATTATCGGTTTTAAGAATTACTTCACACAAATTACGCGAAGTTTGTCATCCCGTAGGGATCTAAGCGATTTTTTGGCAAAACAATCTTAAAATTAAATTAATCCTCACCAAAAAATATTGTCGCATTCCAAAAGTATATTCTCATATCCCAAAAGTATATTCTTTTATCCCAAAAGTAAATTCTTTTATCCCAAAACTATATTCCTGCCTCCTGAAATAATATTGTTGTAATGTCAAATAATATTTTCGCAATGGCGAACAATATTCTTTCGATTGCGAAGAATATTTTGCAGTGGCGGACTATGTTTTTGCGTTGGCGAACAATATTCTTTCGATGGCAAAGAATATTTTTGCATTGGCGGACTATGTTTTTGCGGTGGCGAACAATATTCTTTCGATGGCGAAGAATATTTTTGCATTGGCGGACTATTTTCTTGCAATGGCAAACTATATTCTTGCGGTAGAAAACTCTATTTTTGCATTGTTATTCAATATTCTTATCATGGTAAATATAATCATCCATCTTACTTGAGATATTTGTGAAACCCATTATCAATATTTGTATATAAATTATTAAAAAAGAAAATATGAAAAATATATTCGCATTACTTTTATTAATTGTTTTGTGCTCGGCAAATGCACAAAACTTCAAACCTTACCAATTCTACGACAAAAAAGGAAAAGAAATAAAAACCGAAAAGCTGATTAAAGAATTAGCTGAATACGACGTCGTTTTCTTTGGCGAAAATCACAACAATTCCATCAACCACTGGTTGCAACTCAAGATTACCGAAGCATTATTTGAAAAGAAAAATGGGCAGATTACTCTCGGTGCCGAAATGTTTGAAAGAGACAACCAGCACCAGTTAGATCAGTATCTAAATGGAAAATTTGATGCGAAGACATTCAAAGACTCGGCGAGATTATGGAACAACTACGCCACAGATTACAAACCTTTGGTTGATTTTGCAAAAGATAAAAAACTGAAATTCATCGCCACCAATGTTCCGAGAAAGTACGCTTCCCAAACCTCAAAAGAAGGTCTGGAATCTTTAAATAAATTATCGGCAAAAGAAAAAACCTACATCGCTCAGCTTCCAATTAAAGTCACGCTCGAAACTCCAGGCTATCCCGAAATGAAAACCATGATGGGCGACCACGCCGACGAAATGAAAGTGATGAATTTCGTCTCAGCACAGGCCATCAAAGACGCCACTATGGCTGAATCAATTCTGAAAAATTTCCAGTCCGGAAAAACCTTCATCCACTACAACGGAAATTACCACAGCAAAGAATTTGGCGGAATTTACTGGTACATCAAACAGAAAAACCCAAACCTGAAAATGGCCGTAATCTCAGTCTTCGAATCAGAGGACCCTGAATTAAAAGTTCCTCAGAAAGATTATATTCCGACAGATTTTAATCTCATTATTCCGGAGGATATGACGAAAACTTACTGAAAAAAGAGCCAAGGCAAAAGTAAAAAGAGCCAAGTATATCGCATAAAATTAAGCAAATAAGTTCTGTGAAAATCTGTGAAATCTGTGAGAAATAAAATAATGCACAAAGTTTGTCATTCATTAGGCATCCTTGTGTTTTACAATATGAAAGATCCAACACAAAAGTAAAAAGTGCCAGGTGGAAATGTCGCACAGATTCCACAGATTCCACAGTTTAGATCTGCTCAATTTGCAGAATCTGCGCGAGATAAAAGTAAGCACAAAGTTTGTCATTTCAAAAGAATCTTGATATAGATCTGAAGTTTAGATCTTTTCCGGATGACAAACTCTGCGTTTAAAAAACATGCCCTATCTTTGCTCAACATTCCAATAAATGAAAAAAATATCTCTGCTCTTCGTTCTGCTCATCAGTTTTATCAACGCCCAGAAATTCACTTCTGATGAACTGAAAATCATCAATCAGGGCGACATTACGACTGCTTTACCGATTTATCAGACGACAGAAAATCATCAGCATCAAACGTTGCTAAGCATTTCATCAGACATCAATCCGCTCGATAAAAACACAGCAGTTTTGGTCAGCAGAATGAAAGCGTCGCTACAGTCAACCGACGGTGGAGTAGGCATTGCCGCACCTCAGGTGGGTATCAACAGAAAAGTAATCTGGGTGCAGCGTTTCGACAAAGAAGGCGAGCCTTTAGAGTACTTTCTCAATCCGCTCATCACATGGAAATCAGAATTACAGAATCTCGGTCCGGAAGGAGATCTCTCCATCCCCGATTTTTACGGTCAGTTTTACCGAAGCAAAGTTATCCAGCTGGAATATGTTGATTTAAAAGGTCAGAAATATACAGAAATAGTCGAAGGTTTCACAGCCGTCATCTTCCAACACGAAATCGACCATCTTTTCGGAATTTTAATTTCAGATAAAAATGAGAAAGAAAAGAAGGATGCTTATTTGAAAGTCGATGCGTTTAAGAAGAGTAATTCTTTAGTTGAATGATTGTAAAAAATTACTTTAATCTAAATTTTGTAGAGAAGAAATTTCCATTCAGATTACATTTTGATGAAGTTCCTAATTTTCCAGTACTACTATTCTTACCGATTTTAGTAAAATGGAAATCATAGTTACAATTATTTAAATCTTGTTGTGGATAAATCTTCATTTCCATAAAGATACCATGTTGAGTACCTTTATCCAATTGTATTTCATATTCGTACAACATGGCTTCTTCGTCAGGAACCTCAAGAATTAACGTGGGGTCACGATATGTTTTTTCAGTGTAGTTTATAACCTTCAATGATATAGGTTTATCAGTAAAATAAAATTTATATTTTTTTGGAATTAGATTTATCAGTTGATTTTTTGTAGTGTTGAAGTGTCCTGAAAAATGCAATTTGCTCGAAATAAAAATATTAATCCTCTCATTATCTTGATTGAGATTGTCGGAGAATTCTAAAAATTGCTCTTTTGTTGATACATATTCATCATCATAATCTTCCATTAAAAACTGCTTGTCTTTGTATTGTAAGATATAATAATTGATTTCTCTCTTTGTCCCATCATTATATTTTTCGGTTTTAATAATGTTTTTTTTGACATCAATCAGCTCATCTCCCAGAGTTAATGAATCTTTGTAAAAAGGAACTTTTGAAACAATAAAATCTGCGTAATTTAAAAGAATGGTTTTTTCTGATTGAAAATAAGTACCATTACTTTCTATCAATGTATATTCAGAATCCATACAGGCAGCACTCAAAGATTTGTACTTGAATGTTTTGTCAGAATTTAATTGTAAATATTGTTTGTAATTAAAACCATCTCCTTCATAAATAATTTGAGAAGAAAAATAAGGACATATTGCAATAAAAAATAATAATAACAGAGAGTTACGCATCAAATAATAATTTAATTATCAATATAAATATTCAGCATTGCAAAGTTTTATTCTTTTTCAATATTAATAAAAAAAAACGAATCAAAAAGATTCATCTGATATTTAGTAATTTTTTTTAAAACAAGTTACTCGGGAGAACTGGGCTTTTCTCCATACAAACTCGTCCTGTAATTAATCCCCCAATTCGCCACTTCATCAATAATCGGAGCCAAAGTTTTACCAAACTCGGTGATTTCGTATTCTACAGTTACAGGTTTTGTGTCGAGAACTTCCCGTGTGATCAAATGATTCATTTCCAGATCCTGAAGTTCTTTCGAAAGCATCTTTGCGCCTATACCATCAACTTCGCGGAGCAGATCCATAAATCTCATTTTATTGCTCTGAAGAAGCGTCCCCACAATATGAAATTTCCACTTTCCTGAAAGCAGTTCTACAGTATCTTTTATCGCATTCATCCGGTGTTTGCAGATGGCATTGTTGTTTACGGTTGAAATTTTTTTCATTTTGTTTTAGTTAGGATGCAAAGATAGTAATTTTCAGATAGGTAGTTTCCTCAAGGAAACCGGTTTCCAAAATGAAACCCATGGTATTTTAAATTCACCAAAGTTTTAGCTTTGCTGAAGAAAGAAAATTTCTCATGAGATTTTATAGAAATTTGATCATCTGCAGCCTGAGTGTTTTATCGCTGTCCTGTAGTGGTCAGACCGACAAAAAAAAGAATAAGAAAATGAGTACACAGACCACCAACCCTTTACTTTGTGATCCTGAAACAGGCATTTGCGGAGTTCCGGGAAGTGAAGAAAACGGTTCAGTAACTGTTGATACAACCGAAAAATCTGTGAAAGTAATCTATTTTACAGATCCTATTTGTTCGTCTTGCTGGGGAATCGAGCCTCAGTTGAGAAAAATGAAACTCGAATACGGAAATGAAATCGATGTAGAGTACCATATGGGCGGACTTTTGCCAGACTGGAGCTACAACAGTGGAGGCATCAGCAAACCGTCTGATGTTGCCCACCATTGGGATGAGGTAAGCGGTTACTACGACATGCCGATTGATGGCGATGTATGGTTGCAGGATCCATTAGATTCTTCGTATCCACCGTCGATTGCGTTCAAAGCTGCCCAGTTGCAGAATGAAGAAAAAGCGATACTTTTTATGAGAGAACTGAGAGAATTGGTTTTCCTTAAAAAGAAAAATATCGCAAAATGGGAAAACATGGCGCTGGCCGCTGAGAAAGTGGGTCTTGACGTCACTCAGCTGAAATCAGATTTCGAAGGTAAAGCAAAAACTTTATTTGAAAATGATCTGAAAATGGCGAGAGAATTTGGCGTAAGAGGATTTCCTACTATTTTCTTTGTTAATAATAAAGGTGAAAAGCAAATGGTTTATGGTTCAAAACCTTATCCATTTTACGAAACAGCGATTCTTACAGTAAATCCAAAGGCTGAAAAATCAGAATTTGCAAAAGACTGGGAATCTCTATTCAAAAAATACAGTTCACTGACTGCAAAAGAATTCACAGAACTCTCCGGAAACGGCAGAAAGGAAAGTGAAAAAATGCTCAACGAATTAGCCTCTCAGGGTAAACTTGAGAAAACGACCACAAAAAATGGCTCTTTGTGGACTAAAAAATAACCAAACATTTTTATATACTTTTTCTAAAGAACATTCATTTCTAGATCGTTGCAGATTTTCTGCAACGATTTTTTTTTATTTAAAAATTTTACAGACCGACCGTTTTGCCATAAAAAAAGGTTTAATTTGGCGAAAATGCTTGGGATCAATGCGGCTTGTTTAGTAATAAAAATTCTTTAAAAATTTTGAATTGGTAATTTTTAAAAATCAGATATTAATTCATTTTACTGTTTAAAAGACTGCGATTTGAAGATTTTAAAACCGCTTTTAATTCTCATCAAAAAATCTTACTTTTGCATATCTATAAAAAAGTAAAAGAAAGAATGAATTCCTACAAAAATCCATTGGAAGAGCGCTACTCCAGCGAAGAAATGTTGTTTAACTTTTCTCACAACAACAAATTCCAGAATTGGAGAAAGCTTTGGATCGCTTTGGCTGAGATTGAAAAAGACTTGGGTCTGGACATCACAGACGAGCAAATTGCAGAGTTGAAAGCCAATGTTGACAATATCGATTACGATAAAGCGGCAGAGTATGAGAAAAAATTCCGTCATGATGTGATGGCTCACGTTCACGCTTACGGTGATGTGGCGCCTTCTGCAAAAGGAATTATTCACCTGGGAGCAACTTCAGCGTTTGTAGGAGACAATACAGATTTAATTCAGATCCGTGACGGACTTTTAATTTTAAAGAAAAAGTTGGTAAACGTAATGAAAAATCTTGCTGATTTTTCAATTCAGTATAAAGATCTACCAACTTTAGGATTTACTCATTTCCAACCGGCTCAGTTGACGACTGTTGGAAAAAGAGCTACACTTTGGTTACAAAGTTTGGTTCTTGACATCGAAGAACTTGATTTCTTCTTAGAAACGCTACGTTTCAGAGGAGTAAAAGGAACAACCGGAACAGCAGCAAGTTTCCTGGAGCTTTTCAATGGAGATTATTCTAAAGTGAAACATTTAGATAAAGAATTGTCAAAAAGATTCGGTTTCGAAAAAGTTTTCGGAGTTTCGGGTCAGACTTATGACAGAAAAATTGATGCAAAAGTGGTGGCTTTATTAGGAAATATCGCACAGTCTGCACATAAATTCACCAACGATTTACGTTTGCTTCAAAATCTGAAAGAAGTTGAAGAACCATTTGAGAAAAACCAAATTGGTTCATCTGCAATGGCTTACAAACGTAACCCGATGAGAAGCGAAAGAATCGGAGCACTGGCAAAATATGTAATGTCATTGACGACAAGTTCTGCAATGGTAGCTTCAACGCAATGGTTCGAAAGAACACT
Source organism: Chryseobacterium sp. Leaf394 (assembly GCF_001424105.1). Lineage (GTDB taxonomy): Bacteria > Bacteroidota > Bacteroidia > Flavobacteriales > Weeksellaceae > Chryseobacterium. The sequence continues at coordinate 945,780 of NZ_LMQH01000011.1, forward strand.
GGACGATTCTGCAAATAAGAGATTAACGATTCCTCAGGCGTTTTTAGCGATTGATGCAATCTTATTGATCTGGAATAACATCATGAACGGAATTGTGGTGTACCCGAACAGAATCAACAAACATATTATGGAAGAACTTCCTTTCATGGCGACGGAATACATCATCATGGAAGAAGTGAAAGCTGGTGGCGACCGTCAGGAAATCCACGAAGTAATAAGAGTTCACTCAATGGAAGCCTCCAAGCAGGTAAAAGAAGAAGGTAAGGAAAATGATTTGATCGAAAGAATCTTAAACGATGATTCTCTGAAGCTTGATAAATCTAAACTGAAAGAAGTTCTTGATCCTAAAAACTTCATAGGTTTTGCACCAATTCAGACTGAAGAATTCATCGCAAATGAAGTTCAGCCGATTATTGATGCCAACAAAGACCTTATAGGTTTGGAGGCTGATCTTAAAGTATAAATATTGTGCAGTCTTTTGGGCTGCATTTTTTACTTTGTTCAATTAATGATTTGAATAAAGTATTGATGATTGAAATTTAATTATTTGGGCAGCTTAATTCGATTGGAATTTATCCTGAGCTTGTCGAAGGGCTCTCGTTAAATCCGGGCTGCAAAGATTCACTGCCATAATAAATTTCAGGAAAAATTCAAATAAATCTAATAAATATCCGACATCTAATGTCTCAAAACAAAAGAATTTTCGTAGAAAAAAGAGGAATTTTCGATGTAGAAAGTCCAAAAATTTTTGATGAAGTAAAAGCGGTGGTTCCGTCTGTCCAAAGTGTAAAAGTGTACAATGTGTACGATATTTTTGGATTAAATGACGGTGAATTCGAAAAAGTGGTCAACAGCACATTTGTGGATCCTGTTACCGATATTTTAATCGAGGAAAATCCTGCAGTAGGAGTTTATTTCGCATTGGAATTTTTACCCGGACAATACGATCAGCGTGCAGATTCTGCGCAGCAGTGTATCGCTTTACTGACTGGAAATGAGAAATCAAAAGTAAGAAGCGGTAAGCTTATGCAGTTTGAAGGCATTTCAGAAGCTGATTTGGTGAAAATCAAGGATCTTTTGATCAATAAAGTGGAGTCTCAGGAAAAAGATTTAGCAACACTGAATATTCCTGCAGAAGAAACGCCTTCAAAAGTGATTGTTCACGAAGGTTTTATCAATTTTGATGATGCTCAGTTGGAAGAATTCTTTAATTCTCACGGCTTTGCATTGGGATTGGATGATTTGAAATTCATTCAGGAATACTTTAAAACTGAACAGAGAAATCCAACAGAAACTGAACTGAAAGTTTTAGATACATACTGGAGTGACCACTGCCGTCACACAACATTCGAAACAGAGCTGTCAAACATTGAATTTGAAGGTCAGTTTAAACATACATTGGAAACTATTTTCAATGATTACATCGAAAAAAGAAAATTCTTAGGACGCGAATTGAAACCAATTTCTTTAATGGATTTGGCGACCGTTTGCGGAAGGTATTTCCATAAAACAGGCAATCTGGAGAACTTGGTGGTTTCTGACGAAATCAACGCCTGTACCATCCAGATCGAAGCTGAGTACGACGGTAAAAAAGAACCGTGGTATTTATTATTCAAAAACGAAACACACAATCACCCGACAGAAATTGAACCTTTTGGAGGTGCTTCAACGTGTTTAGGTGGGGCAATCAGAGATCCTTTGTCCGGACGTTCATTCGTTTTTCAGGCTATGAGATTGACGGGTGCTGCTGATGTTTTAGAACCTGTAAGTCACACATTGCCAGGGAAATTACCTCAAAAAACAATCACAAAACAGGCGGCAAACGGTTATTCTTCTTACGGTAACCAAATCGGTTTAGCGACTACAATGGTTTCTGAAATCTACGATGAAGGCTACAAAGCAAAAAGAATGGAAGTTGGTTTTGTTACCGGCGCCGTTCCTGTGGATTGGGTAAGACGTGAAAAGCCTGAAGCTGGTGATTCGATCATCATTTTAGGTGGTGCGACTGGTCGTGACGGTGTTGGTGGAGCAAGCGGAAGTTCGAAAGAACAGGACGAAACTTCTATCCACACAATGAGTTCTGAAGTTCAGAAAGGAAACGCCGTAGAAGAACGTAAAATCCAGAGATTATTCAGAAATCCGGAAGTGACGAGACTGATTAAGAAATCAAACGATTTTGGAGCGGGTGGAGTTTCTGTAGCCATTGGTGAAATCGCTGATTCTTTGGAGGTTAATCTGGATGTTTTGCCTTTAAAATACGAAGGTCTGAACGGAACCGAGCTTGCCATTTCTGAATCTCAGGAGAGAATGGCGGTTGTGGTTGAGCCAAAAGATAAAGACCAATTCATCAGATTCTGTGAAGCTGAAAACATTGTGGCTGTGGAAGTTGCAAAGGTGACAGATTCAGGGAGAATGCAGATGTTCTGGAAAGGAGATAAAATTGTTGATCTTTCAAGAGAATTTTTGGATACCAACGGATGTTCAAAAAGTCAGGAAGTTAAGATCACGCATCTTAATGAATTAAAAGAAGAAACTGAGGTTTTCACCGAAGAAAACTTCTTGAAAATTCTTGCAGATAAAAATGTTGCCTCTCAAAAAGGTTTATTGGAGATGTTTGATTCATCAATTGGTGCGACTACCGTTGCGATGCCTTTAGGTGGGAAATATCAGCAGACATTAATGGAAGGAAGTGCTCAGACATTACCTATTTTAGGAGCAAAAGATATTGAAACCGTTTCCTTTGCAAGTTGTGGATTTGATGCTGAAATTTCAAAGCAAAACTCGTTATTGGGAGCTTCATATGCAGTCGTTGAAAGTGTAGCGAAGATCGTTGCGATGGGTGGCGATTATAAGAATATAAGATTAAGTTTTCAGGAATATTTTGAGAAATTAGGTCAAAATGCTGAAAAATGGGGCAAGCCTTTGGCTTCACTTTTAGGAGCTTACGATGCGCAGATTAACCTAGGTTTGGCGGCCATTGGAGGTAAGGATTCAATGAGTGGAACGTATCAGGATTTGAATGTTCCGCCAACGTTGATTTCATTCGCTTGTGCTAACGGTGAGAAGAAGAATGTGATATCTCCGGAATTTAAACAGGCAGGAAATAAACTGTATTTTTTCAACCATATTCCACAGGAAAATGGACTTCCAAACTATGAAAATCTGAAGACAGTTTTTGAATTGATTTTCGACAATATCAAGGCTGGAAAAATCGTTTCAGTGAAGACTGTGAAAGAAGGTGGTGTTGCTGTTGCCTTAGCAAAAATGAGTTTTGGGAACAGATTGGGAGCTGACATAACTGTTGCTGATGAGAACATTTTACTGGCAAAAAATATCGGAAGTTTGATCATTGAATCAAGTGAAGAATTAAGTTCTGTTGATCTTCAATTAATTGGTGAAGTTGAAAATTCAAATATTCTCAAAATCAGTGGTTTGAATTTTGAAATAGAAAAATTACTTGAAGCGAATACAAATACCTTTGAGAACCTTTTCTCAACAGTTGAAAAAGAAAAAATAACGGTTGAATTAGATTCAAATCTGAACTCAGTCAACCCACGTAATATTGTCATTAAAAAACACGGAATTGCTCAGCCGAGAGTTTTCGCACCGGTTTTCCCGGGAACAAATTGCGAATACGATACGCTGAATGCATTCCAAAAAGAAGGAGCAATTGTTAGCAGTTTGCCTTTGATTAATATCAATCATAAATTGCTTGACGAAAGCATCGATGCATGGGTGGAAGAAATTAAACAGTCACAGATTTTAGCGTTCTCCGGAGGATTCTCTGCGGGTGATGAACCAGATGGTTCTGCTAAGTTTATCGTGAATGTTTTGAAGAACGAAAAGATGAAAAACGCCGTTCACGAATTGCTCGACAGAGACGGAATGATCATTGGAATCTGTAACGGTTTCCAGGCTTTGGTGAAGTCAGGATTATTGCCTTACGGTATAATTAAGGATCTGGACGAAAATTCTCCAACGTTGGCTCACAACGCGATCAGAAGACACATTTCTCAAATGGTGAACGTGAAAGTTCTGAATGACGAATCACCTTGGTTAAAAGGAATGAAAGATCAGGTGTTCACCATTCCAATTTCTCACGGCGAAGGTCGTTTTATGGCTTCGGAAGAAGAAATTCAGAAGTTGTATGAGAACGGACAGATTGCGACGCAGTACTTAGACTTAGATGGAAACATCGCTCACGGAATGCCTTTCAATCCTAATAACTCATTATTCGGAATTGAAGGAATCACAAGTCCGTGTGGAAAAATCTACGGAAGAATGGGGCACCCTGAACGTTTTGCAGAAGGTTTGATGAAAAATATTCCGACTGCGAATTACCATAATATCTTCAAAAACGGAGTGGAGTACTTTAAGTAAGCGGATGGCTTTTGGCAATTTGCTTTTGGCTTAAAAATACTGAGTTTAAAATACGACTTTCAACCTAACGGGTTTTCAAAACCCCGTTAGGTTTAGAGAAAACTGTCTGTTGAAATATTTATATCAAATTGGATAATTCAAATAAAAATAAAAGAGAATCGGCTGTCATCAATGGCAGCCGTTTTTCTGATTTATCAGGATTCTACGAAGAAGTTTCTCAGGTTTTGATGAAAGATGAAGATTGGAAAGTCGGTACGCTCGATGGATTTGATGACATTTTGTATGGATTTACAGGTGAAATTATCTGGAAAGATTCTCAAAAATCAAAGGAAGATTTAGGATTAGAAGCAACAAAGAAATTCTACGAAAATAAAATCAGGCAGGGAAAGCCTTTTAATATCAATTTGGCCAAACAAAAACTGGCGGATGTGATTGCCGGAAACGGACAGACCTTGTATGAAATCCTGATTGAAATTTTAGAATCGCATAAAAATATAACCCTACTTTTAGATTAAAATGAAGAAGAAAATGATGTACGGATTATTCTTTGGTGACAGCATAACCTACGGCGAATACGATGGAGTTTTCGGTGGCTGGGTCGATATTCTCAAACGGTACGCTTTGCAGAAGTACAATGAAGGAGGGAATGAATTAATTCTTTTCAATCTTGGTATTGGCGGTGAAACTTCAGAAGGTTTGGTTAAAAGAATTCAAAACGAAATGACTGCCAGAAATGCTGAAGATGGAAATATTGTATTCATCGGTTACGGCGCCAATGATTTAGCTGTGAAAGATCAAAAGCAAATAGTAAATCCTGAACAATTTAAAGCAAATATTGAAAAGGCAATTCAGCAGGCGCAGGATTTTTCTAAAGAGATTTATCTGGTGAGTATTCTTCCTATTTCAGAAAAAGTAGCGGGTAAAATTTCCGCAACCGGAAAAGTAAGAACGAATGAAGAAGTTTTGGTTTACAATCAAATTCTGAAAGGTATTGCCATTGAAAATTCTTTAATTTATATCGATTTTCATTCGGCATTTTTAGAAGATAAAGAAGTTCTACTTTCCCAAGACGGTGTACATCCCAACGAAAAAGGATATGGAATGATGGCCGAAATTGCAATTCCAATTATTGAAAAATATTTATAAATGCCTAACTTATTTTCATACGGAACTTTGCAGAAAGAGCAGGTTCAGCTCGAAACATTTGGAAGAATTTTAAGAGGTGAAAAAGATATTCTTGTTGGATATCAACTCAAAATGCTTGAAATAAAAGATCCCGAAGTTTTACGGAAAAGCAATCAGAAATACCATCCGATTTTGGAATTTTCAGGAAACAGTGCAGATGAAGTAGAAGGTGTTCTTTTTGAAGTGAGCAATGAGGAAATCCTTCAGGCTGATAAATACGAAGTGGACGACTACAAAAGAATTGAAACTGTTTTTAAATCCGGAAAGAAAGGATTTATCTACGTGGGAAAATAGGCTTAAAAGTTCGTAAAAGAAGTACAGCAGAAAAATCGGTGAAATCTGTGGGAATACAAATTAACCAAAAATATATTTCCAGTACACAAAAACTCCCACAATAACAGAAGCTGCCGCAATCATAGTCACAGCTCCAGCGGAAATATCTTTAATGAAACCGATTCTTTTATCAAATTCTGGATGAATGATATCGCAAATCTTTTCGATGGCTGTATTGAAAGTTTCAGCGGCCAAAACTCCGATAGAAACTGTTAAGACCAAAACGGTGTCAAGCGCAGAAAGTTTCAGATAAAAAATCAAAACAATATTAATCAGCAGAGCAACCAATTCAATCTGAAAATTTCTCTCAGACTTAAGCATCATCCAAATTCCCCGAAAGGAGTTGATAAAGCTTTTATGAATAGGCGGTTTTCTCATTTATAAAATTGATGTTTGGCAAAGATAGTTGATTAAATAATTCAGAAAAAAAATAATTCTTTTGATGGTTGTTAATAACTCTAAGTATTATTCTTTTCTATCTGTGTTCTATTTGTTATATTTGTAAAAACTTATTTTTAAATCTATGAAATCGCGTTTGTTTTCTAAAATAAACTTTTGTTTTAGTTTTGCGATTGCATATGACCAATTAAAAACAATAATAATCTACATATGAAATTTATTATTTCAAGTGGTGAACTGCAGAAAGCATTGCAAACTGTAAGTGGCGTAATATCAAGCTCTCAGTCGAGACCGATTTTAGAAAACTATCTTTTTGAGTTAAACGAAAATAACCTTACCATTACCGCCTCTGACGGCGAAACAACTTTGGTAACTTCACTAGATGTAAAGTCTGATGATGCCGGTAAATTTGCGGTTCCTGCCAAAATTTTTCAGGATTTTATAAAAACCTATGGCGAACAGCCGCTGACGCTTGTCGTAAAAGACAATGCTGAAGGTACCGGAAGCCAACTTGAGATTTTAGATGAGAAAGATAATTTTGCGGTGGCATTAGACAATGCAGACGATTATCCTGAACTTCCGGAATTTGAATCTGCGCAAAGCGTGACCATGCCTGCGGGAGTTTTATCTGAAGCTTTAACCAACACACTTTTCGCTACAAGTAACGATTCTCTACGTCCGGTAATGACAGGTGTTCTGTTCCAGTTTGGCGAAAACGAAACAAATTTTGTTTCTACCGATTCTCACAGATTGGTAGTGTACAAAAGAACAGATTTGATGAATGCCGAGCCAATGGAATTCATTATGCCTAAAAAACCTCTGAATATTTTCAAAAATATTTTAGCAAGCTCAAACGAAGATCTTACCATCGACTTCAATGAGAATATGGCTAAATTTACTTTCGGAAAACACATCTGGATCTGTAGATTAATCGACGGAAAATATCCAAATTACACTGCAGTAATTCCTAAAGAAAACCCGAATGTATTGACGATTAACAGAAACTTACTGTTGGGAGCGATCAGAAGAGCTTCTATCATGTCAAATAAATCAACAAATCAAGTTAGATTTAAACTGTCTGCCAATATTCTTCACCTTCACGCAGAAGATACAGAATATGCAAACAAAGCCGATATGCAGATTCCTTGTGACTACAATGGTGAAGATATCAACATTGGTTTCAGCTCTAAATTTTTAACTGAAATGTTGGGTATTTTGGCAGCAGACGATATCACTATGAAAATGTCTCAACCCAACAGACCGGGAATCATTGAGCCGTTGGATGGTCTGGAAGAAAACGAAAACATTTTAATGTTATCAATGCCGGTAATCGGGTTGTAAGATTAAATTTAATAATACTGAAAGAGGTTTTGATAATTTTCAAAGCCTCTTTTTTGTTTCTGTAAATTAATTTTTCGGGATAAAATGCTCACGTTTGTCTATACAATTGGCAAGTTCGTCTATTAAATTTGAGATTAAGCTTTAATTGATTTTACTTTGTCTTATAAAACAGGATAAAAGTGATTGATGTAAGCGTAAAGTCAAGGTTTGAAATCACAATATTAATCTGTAAAAAATGTTTCCTGATCAGAAAAGATCATTTGGAATAATTGAATTTAATCTTTTTTAAATTTAAACTGTCTAAAAAATAAAAAATTGGAAAATAGTCAGCATCATTGGTCACGACGTAAATTTATCGCTGCAATGGGCGGCGCGGGTGCATTTGTTTTTATAAATCCTTTTTCTTCGTGGACTACTTTCAGTTCAGAAGACGACAGGATTGCAAGAATTGTTTCAAAAACTTTCGGTATCGATACGCACAATCATGTCGATGTTCCATTGATTTTGAGCGAACTTCCCGGACCGAAGTTGGATTTGAGAGGTGAAATTAAAAAGTCGGGACTCTCTGGCATCGTGATGACTTTTGCAGTAGACTATCAAAAACTCACTGAAGAAGGCCAAGCTTACGACAGATTTTTAAATGGTTTGACAGCGATGGATCAGGTACTTGAAGATAATTCAATGAAAAGAGCTCTCAATCTTGCAGACCTTGAAGAAGCAAAGAGAGCAAAAACACCCATCGTAATTCAGTCTGTAGAAGGCGGACATTTTTTAGAAGGAAAAATTGAACGGTTGAAGGTTGCTTATGATCGAGGTTTAAGACATTTTGGGCTGCTTCATGATAACGATGCATCGGTACCGTTGGGCGACGTATTTACAAATCCTCCACAATGGGGTGGACTGACAGCTTTTGGTGCAGAAGTGATCAGAGAATGTGAACGGCTTGGGATTTTAATTGACCTTTCGCATTGTGATAACAATACCATCAATGCCGCACTCAAAATAGCAAAAAAACCTGTTCTCGTTTCCCATTCCGGCCTCAACACCAGACTTGGCAATAATGAAATGATGTCTAAAATGATGTTGCCAAGACTCATCAGTAAAGAGCAGGCAAAAATAGTTGCCGGAAACGGCGGCGTCATTGGAGTATGGACTCACCTTGCGGAGAAACCTTCCGACTTTGCAGAGAATATCAAAGGAATGGTTGATGTGGTCGGAATCGATCATGTCGCGATAGGCACCGATACCAAAATGACGCCTGCTTATCATTCGCCAAGTGATAACTGGGGACAGTCTCAAAATAAACCTAAACAGGATAAAAATACGGATAAAGATCATCAGTCTGAACAGAATTCTGGTAAGCAGCCACAGAAACACATTGAAAAAACGACCAATACAAATTGGGCTGACCAGAAACGCGGGTTTTATTACAGCGTTGTTGAATCTTTATTAAACGCTGGTTTCAGTGAAAACGAAATCGGAAAAGTAGGTGGAGCTAACTACTGTAGAATTTTTGGTGAAACAACTGATCACAAAAATTAATGGTGCTCAGCCATATTACATAAAGAGCAAATAATAAACTGAACTTTTTTGCAAAACCGAAATGCTGAGGAAATGAAAAGGAGATGAAGCAGCAAATGAGAACCGAAAATGAAGAGTAGAGAAGAGGTCGGTTTTGCAAAAAGTTTTTTTTTAAAATAATCATCTGAACAGTTCAGTTTCAGAAATAAAAAGAAAATTGAAAAAGAATTATGCTTGAAAAAATCTTAAATTCACTTCTGGAAAACTTTCACCGGTCCGGTATTTTTAAAGGACTGGACAGATTTAAGTTTTAAAAAAAGATGAAGAGACAGATCTTAATTATCTGATTCTTTAATATCCGTTGACAATTAAAATGATAAACCTTAAAAACAGAAACCTTGAAATCAGCTTACATCTTTTGATATGGCTGGTTTTGTTCTTTTTGCCCACGGCATTTACGATTGGTTCAGAAACTGACTGGAACGGGATTTTCAGACATTTTTGGCTGCAACTGATCTTTCTTGCAGTAATTTTCTACGTCAATTATTCTGTTCTGGTCAAAAGGTTTTTTGATAACAGAAAATTATGGTTTTTCATATTTAATTTTTTGTTGCTGGTCATTCTCGTAATTTTGAAAAGTCAGATTTTTGAATGGCTGGAACCACAGAGGTTAAAAATGCCGCGAAGACGCCCGCCCGATGGCATCCGCTATTTTTTTGATTTCCTGATTTACCTTATTCCGGTTGCCTTTTCAATTGCCATCAACGCAAGCAAAAGGATGCAGAAAGCGGAAGAAATGAAAATTGAGGCCGACAATATTAAACTGCAGTCTGAACTTAAACATCTGAAATATCAGTTGCAGCCCCATTTTTTCTTTAATTCTCTCAATAATATCTACGCACTGATCGATTTCGATTCTGAGAAAGCAAAACAAAGCGTTCACAGCTTAAGCAAACTGATGCGTCATCTTTTATATAAAACCGATGTCGACAAAATAAGCCTTTCAGAAGAGATCGACTTTCTGAATAAATATATTGACTTAATGTCTGTGAGGTTGAATGACAAAACCAAAGTGTACACCAATTTTCCAACGAAGATTCCAAATTTGGAAGTTGCGCCTCTGCTTTTTATATCAATCGTTGAAAATGCCTTTAAGCATGGTGTCTCTGCTACACAACATTCAGATATCAGTTTTAAAATGGAGATTTTCGATGATGAAATTCAGTTCACAGCCTCCAATTCCAATTTTCCAAAAACGGACACTGACAAAAGCGGTTCGGGAATTGGTGTAGAAAATCTGCAAAAAAGACTGAACCTGCTTTACCCAGAAAAACACGATTTTCATTCCTGCCTGAACGACGGAATGTATATTGCGGAAGTGAAATTGAAAACGAAGTAAATACTTAATTTTAAAATTCTTATCTTTGAGTTAGTTGAAATAATGCAAAAATCTTCAAAACTTCATCCAGACTTTTCCAAAATCCCAAGATTTCTTTTTTGGGATACAGATTTTGATGGGATTGATTGGGAAAAAAAGTATGTTGCAGTTATTAAACGTGTCTTCGAGAGAGGAAGTGATGAAGCAAAATCGGAAATTGAGCAATTTTACGGTAAGGAATTAGTTACGATGGTTCTGAATTCTAAATCAACAAAACCAATGCATCTTCACATCAATAAATAATGTTGTATTATTCTACCATCTCTCCGGAATTAAGATCTGCGCTTGAAATTGTTATGGATGCTGATATTCTGAAGCCATTTCGCCTGGTTGGTGGAACTTCTCTTTCTTTGCAGCTCGGACATCGTATTTCCATTGATATAGATCTTTTTACTGAAGCGACTTATGGAAGTCTCAATTTCGAACACATAGAAACTTATTTAAAGTCAGAATTTCCGCACATCAGTTTTTCTTCAGACATTACTTCATTCGGTAAGTCATATTTTGTTGGAAAAGATCCGGAAAATGCAGTAAAACTTGATATTTTTTATTCTGACCCTTTTATTGAAGATGAACTTTTAGTTAATAAAATTCGTTTGGCAGGTCTTAAAGATATTTCAGCGATGAAAATTGAGGTAGTACAAAATGGTGGAAGGAAGAAAGACTTTTGGGATCTGCACGAACTCCTGAATCATTTTTCACTTGATCAGATGTTGGAATTTCATAAAAACAGATATCCATATAACCACGACTACGATTTGATTATTAAGAATTTTACAAATTTTGAAATAGCTGATGAAGATTTTGATGTGTTGTGTCTAAAAGGTAAGCATTGGGAAATTATCAAAACGGACTTTGAGAATCTTGTAAAAAATTTCACAGACAAGCAATGAAAAAAATATCCTGCCTAATCGCCGACGACGAACCCATGGCTTTGAGTCTGATCGAATCTTATGTCCTGAAAACCCCTTTTCTGGAACTGAAAGCCAGGTGTAACAATGCAATCGAAGCAATGCAGATTCTGGAAGAGGATAAAAATATTGACCTTTTCTTTTTAGATATTCAGATGCCGGATCTTTCAGGGCTGGAATTTTCAAAATTGGTTCCGCAGCGCAGCAGGGTAATTTTTACAACTGCTTTTGATCAGTATGCAATAGATGGCTATAAAGTCAACGCACTCGATTATTTGCTGAAGCCATTTGATTACAATGAATTCCTGAACGCTGCAACAAAAGCCAGAAATTATTTTGAATCTCAGCAGCCGGTTTCGGTGTTAAAGCCAGAGAAAAAGCAGGAGTTTTTCTTCGTGAAATCGGAATACAGGCAAATTAAAATCAGTTTTTCTGAAATTTTATACATCGAAGGTTTAAAGGATTACGTTAAAATTTATCTGAAAGACAACCCAAAACCGGTTTTGACATTGATGAGTTTAAAAAAACTGGAAGAAGAATTGCCTTCTGGAAATTTCATGAGAATTCACCGTTCCTACATTATTGCTCTGGATAAAATTGAAGCTATCGAAAGAAATCACATCATCATCGGCAAAGAGCAAATTGCAATTGCACCCAACTATAAAGATGCTTTGATGGAGTACATCGGCGGAAAAAGTTTGTAAAATTCCAACATTCAACTTCTGAAATTTTTCACCATCATAAAAAATGATAAATCTGACATCGTGCATGTTCGGAAATTTCTTTGTTTCTTAAAAAAACACGATATTTGCTAACTTAAAAATCGTTTTGCAATTTCAAATTTCAAAACTCAAATTTCAAATTCATCATTAATGAAAATATCAAATAACTGGCTTAAAGATTTTATCAAAACAGATATTAAAACCGAGAGAATCGGGGAATTTCTTACCGATATAGGTCTTGAAGTTGAAGGAATAGAAAAATTTGAAAGCATCAAAGGCAGCCTTGAAAGAATCGTTGTGGGAAAAGTTTTGACCTGCGAAAAGCACCCCAATGCTGATAAACTAAACAAAACAACCGTAGATGTTGGTACAGGAAAGATTCTGAATATCGTTTGCGGAGCTCCGAATGTAGCTGAAGGACAGACTGTTCCTGTAGCTGTAGTAGGAACAAAAATTTACGCCAAAGACGGAAGTTTTTTTGAAATCAAAGAAGCAAAAATCCGTGGTGAAGTTTCCCAGGGGATGATCTGCGCAGAAGATGAATTGGGTTTGAGCGATGATCACGGCGGAATCATGGTTTTGGATGAGACCAGATATGAAGTAGGAAAGAAGTTTGCAGACTATTTCGAACTTGCTAATGACGAAGTTTTTGAAATCGGTTTAACGCCGAACAGAACTGATGCGATGTCACATTATGGCGTTGCGAGAGACCTTTTCGCCTATCTTTCAACCAATCAGCAAAAGTCAGAATTCAATAAAGTTTCTTCTGAAGTTTTAAATAACGAAGGTTCACATAATTTCAGTCTTGAAGTTGAAAATACAGATCTCACACCAAGATATATTGGTGCTGTAATTGAAAATGTGAAAGTTGCAGAATCTCCGGCATGGCTGAAAGACAGATTGAAAGCCATCGGACTGAGCCCGATCAACAACGTTGTAGATATCACCAATTATATTCTTCATGGCCTCGGTCAGCCGCTTCACGCTTTTGACGGCGATAAAATTGAAGGCAGAAAATTAAAAGTGGGAACTGTTGCTGAAGGAACAAAATTTACAACATTAGACGGTGTTGAAAGAACATTAAACGGTTCAGAAATCATCATCAAGGACGGAAATGATAATCCTTTGTGTATTGCAGGAGTTTTCGGTGGTGCCAATTCCGGAGTTTCTACCGAGACGAAAACAATTTTCCTTGAAAGTGCTTACTTCAATCCTGTTGCTGTTCGAAAAGCAGCAAAAGCCCATGGTTTAAATACCGATGCTTCTTTCAGATTTGAAAGAGGTGTGGATCCGAATATTACCAGAACCGCTCTTACACACGCTGTAAAATTAATCAGCGAACTGGCGGAAGGGAAGTTGGTTGGAGAAATTCTTGAAGAATATCCAAATAAAATTAAAGACAACTATGTGATCATCAGATTCTCAAAAATCGAGCAGATTTTAGGAACAAAGATTCACAGAGAAAAAGTAAAAGAGATTTTAAAAGCACTTGATATTCAGGTTTTGAATGAAATTCAGAATGGTTTTGAAGTTTCAGTTCCTGCGTACAGAGCCGATGTGACAAGAGAAATCGACATCATCGAAGAACTTTTAAGAATTTACGGTTACAATAAAATTGATGCTCCGCAGAAAATTTCATTTACACCGGTTAAATTAAATGCAAAAGATCAGGACGAGCTTGAAAACTCCTGGGCAAGAACGCTTCAGAGTTTAGGTTTCAATGAAGTAATGAATAATTCTTTGACTTCAGTTAAAGATGAAACCGATGCAGTGAAGCTTCTGAATCCTTTAAGCAATGATTTGGCATTTATGAGAAAGTCTTTACTGGAAGGGCTTTTACAGAACGCCATCTACAATATCAACAGAAAAAATCAGGACATCAAATTTTTTGAATTCGGAAAAATCTATCATAAAAAAGAGAAGTACGAAGAAAGAAAACAACTTGCAATTTTGGTTTCAGGTAGAGATGTTGCCGAAAACTGGCTTCAGCCAAAATCTGCGACAGGTTTCTACAATCTGAAAGCGTATGTAAAAGTTTTGCTTGAAAAACTGGCAGTTGATTACAAAGAAATTGCTTCTTCTGATGGGAGATTTTCTGATGCTTTGGAATATGAGATCAATGGTGAAACCGTAGTAAGAATCGGTAAAGTAGCTCCTCAAATGCTGAAAGATTTTGATATCGATCAGGATTGTTTCTACGCAGAAATCGAACTGGAACTGGCACAGAAATTAAGATCTGAAAACGAACTTAAATTTAAAGATATTCCTAAATTCAACAAAATAAGAAGAGATTTAGCTTTGCTGATTGATAAAAATGTTCAGTATCAGGATCTTTATCAGACAGCGAAAAAGAATAAATCACCATTCATCAAAAATATCAACTTGTTTGATGTGTACGAAGGGAAAAATCTTCCGGAAGGCAAGAAATCTTACGCCATGAGTTTTGAATTATTAAATGAAGAAAAGACTTTAGAAGAAAAAGAAATCGCTTCCGTTATGGAATCTCTGATTAAATCTTTCCAGAAAGAATTCAATGCAGAATTGAGATCTTAATAATAAGATTCATATTTATATACAGGACTGTTCGAAAGAGCAGTCTTTTTTTATTTGTGTGATAATTTTAAAATTAGCGTAATTACTTAATTTCCTTTTTATGTATAATTATGACTTCGGAAACGCAAGCGTTAAGAAATTTTAAAAAAATTTCGTAAAGAAATTTCCACTGTTTGAGTGACGGCAATGAAAGTTATTCAAGAAACTACTTTTCTTTCCGTCCGAGTTTGGAAATTTTAGGAATTTATTTAAAATTTTAGCTGAGTTTCCAAGTCTTGAATTTTTGATTCTTTTGTTTCAAGACAAAAGAATAAATAGTGAATTTTACTTTCCAATTTTAATTATATTTACGTTTTACAAAACTAAATGCAGAAAAAACTAAAACTTTGGGATGCCATCATGCTCGTAATGGGTTCAATGATCGGAAGCGGAATCTTTATCGTCAGCTCAGATATCATGAGAAACCTTGGTTCCGGATGGTGGCTCGTAATCGTCTGGATCATCACAGGTGTGATGACGGTGGCAGCAGCAATCAGCTACGGCGAACTCTCTGCGATATTTCCCAAAGCTGGTGGACAGTATGTTTATTTAAAAGAAATCTTCGGAAGAAGAATTGGCTTTCTGTACGGATGGGGACTTTTCTCTGTCATCCAAACCGGAACAATTGCTGCTGTGGCTGTGGCTTTCGGGAAATTTACAGCATATCTTATTCCAGCGCTGAATAACGCCCAGCCTATTTTTCAGCAGGGAGAATTTAAAATTACCTACATTCAGATTCTGGCAATTTTTGTCATCATGCTGCTCACTTTCATCAATACAAAAGGCGTGGAAAGTGGTAAATTTTTACAGAACCTCTTTACAGGCTCCAAAATTTTAGCTTTAATCGGAATTATCGTAGCCGGAATTTTCTTTGTAAGCAACAGTTATTTATCGGAAAATTTCAGCGCAGGTTTAAATGCATTTAATAATTTAGAAAAAGATTCTTTAGGAAATTTCCTTCAGACTGGCTGGAAATCAGTTTCAGGGCTTACACTTTTTGGAGGAATCGCTTCAGCAATGGTGGGAGCAGTTTTCAGTTCTGTCGCCTGGGAGAGTGTAACTTTTGTTTCAGGTGAAATTGAAAATCCTAAAAAGAATGTTGTACGATCAATGATTTTTGGAACTTCAGCAGTGATGGTGTTATATCTTGCAGTAAATATTGTGTATCTCTCAACATTATCCCGGGACCAAATTGCTTTTGCAGCAGACGACAGGGTAGCGGTTTCTTCAGCTTTGGCAATTTTTGGCAACACCGGAACTCTGATTATCGCTTTACTTGTAATGATCTCTACATTTGGTTGCAATAACGGTTTGATTTTATCAGGAGCGAGAGTTTTTCAGACCATGTCTAAAGACGGAATGTTCTTTAAATCAGCTTCCGAAAACAATAAAAATCAGGTTCCCGAGAATGCTCTTTGGATGCAGGGTGTCTGGGCGAGTGTTCTTTGTCTCAGCGGCCAGTACGGTAATCTGTTGGATATGATTTCATTTGTCATCGTTTTATTCTATATGATCACTGTTTTTGGGGTTATTTATTTAAGAATTAAAAAACCTGAACTTGAAAGACCTTACAAAACGTGGCTGTATCCTGTTACTCCGCTTATTTATCTGGTTATCGGTACAGCATTCTGTGTATTACTTCTCTTCTTTAAAACACAGTACACGTGGCCGGGATTACTTTTAGTATTGATTGGTCTTCCTATTTATTACTTCATCAATTCCCACAAAAAGGATGTTTGATTTGTCATAAAAAATGTTTATTTTGGTATAACCAATTCCTTAATAAATATGAAGTCAGTTTATGGATAAAACCAATTACAGAATGCCCTTTTCTCCGGACAGTTTGATGGTGGAGGGCGGAAGTGTGGATACATGCGATGAAGCCGAAAGTATTGCCCACAACATCATGCTTCTGATCACCACAAAAAAAGGTGAAAACCGTTATGATGACAATTACGGAAACGAAGTCTGGAATCTCGAATTTGACAACGGTGTGAGTTCCGGAATGTGGGAAACCATCTTTATCAACAGTCTCAAACAGCAGATCAGAGCCTACGAACCCAGAATTGTAGATGCAAAAGTAGACGCTCACCTCGAATTTGTAGAGCATAATTACGACACCAAAGAGCATACAGAAATCAAAAAAAAGGTAAGAATTGCCGTCAATGCCAGAATGGAGGCAAGTGGCGAACGTTATAGTTTTGTTACCGAAATTTTTCTCAGCCCGATGTCGATTGACTGAGGCTTCTCCATTTAATTATTTTTAATTTTTTTCAAAAACATTTATGAATCTGGATCAGAATATATATTCAAAAGAATCTGTAAAGGCGAGAATGCTGCAGAACGCGACTAAAATCTGGGGTGTGAAAAGTCCGCAGTCGCTGGATCCTTTTGTGAAACTGCTTATTGATGCCTTCAGCACAGAAATATTCAAAACCAACAACGAAGTACAGTCGGTGAACAGCAGGATTCTGGAGAAACTATCCAAACTGCTTACCCCCAATATTTATACACATCCTTTTCCGGCACATGCCATAGCGTTTGTAAATCCGACTGAATTGTCGGAAAAACTTTGGGAGCACACGGAATTTTTTTTCAAGAAAACAATTTCTTCCAGTGTCAAAGGCGAATCTGACCGCCAGGTAAGCATTCCTTTTACGCCGATTGATTCTGTAGTTTTAAACAGATTGCAGACTTCGGTAATGATCGTAGGCAACAACTGCTATGGAATCGATGAAAAACTCAATAAAATTCCGATGGGTCGATTTCAGGGAAAAATTGATGACTACCGGAAAATTACGATCGGAATCGATGCAAGCCAGCTGAAAGGCGAAAAATTTCCGAAACACCTCAGTATTTATTGTTCAAATCCTTCTTTCGAACATTTGGATTTTGTTTTTAAACTGTTACCATTCACCGAAATTACTTCCAACGGAAACCCTATTGCAGTGCGCGGAGGTCTTTCGTATGAGAAAAACGTTTCCTACCAGGGTTATGAAGAGATTTTCAACGAACAATCCATCAGAACCAAAGTAAAAGCATCTTTAAAGAATGTGTATGAGCAGAAATTTATAGAAATCACCGGACTTTCGGATAAACTTTTGCTTGAAAATGTTCTTCCCGAAGAAATTCAGCATCTTGCAGATCAGGAATCTTTAGAGAAGTTTGTTTCCAGTAAAAATATGCTCTGGCTCACCATTAGATTTCCACCACAGTTTACTGCTGAGATTTTAGATAATTTTTCTTTTATTTTAAATGCTTTTCCTGTCTACAACAGAGGCTGGAAGAAAACTGAATACAGTCTTGACGTGATGGGCAACAATATCCCGCTGATTACTGATGTCGGTGAGCATTTTCTCTATGTGGATGAAGTACAGGACGGCGACGGAAATTATTATCAGGAAATTCCCTTTACCCCAAATGATCATCTTAAAAAAGGACTTTATACCGTTCGGAAAGGCGGAATGGAACGATTCAACAACAGAAATGCAGTTGATATGATTGCCAATGTTCTGGAATTGACAAGAGATGAAATCACAGCTTTTTCACTTTTAAACCGCGACAATGTGAAAACGGTTCTCAATGAAATTTCAGGTCAGATGAAAACCATGATGCAGAAAATTAATAACGTACGACAGAATACCAGACAGGATTTTAACTACGTCATTCTTGAACCTCTGGAAAACTCGCGACACACTTTTGCGGCTTTTTGGTACACCAACTGTACTTTAGCCAACCAAATGCGACCGGGAACCGAACTTTCAAATCAGAAAAAATCACAGTTTATGACACTGCTTACGGAAACTTTGGGTGGAGCAGAAGAGCAGACGGGAACAGACAGTATTCAGGCTTTTAAATTTGCTTTGACATCTACAGATAAAATCATTACCATTCAGGATGTGAAAAATTACTGCGAAATGGTACTGAAAGATGAGCTGAAGGAAATCCGCGTGACACGCGGAACGATGATCAGCAGCAAGCCGAAAGAAGGTTTCATCAGAACGGTTCAGATTCAGATTATCCCGCAGAATTATGCTTTTTATGGCAAAAGATATTGGGATAACATGGCGGGCGTGTTGAAAAATCAAATCATTTCCCGTGCAATTGACGGTCTGGAATACATTTTGGAAGTGAAAGACGAAGATGATTTACTCAACTAAATTTCGGGCAGACAATTTATTTTGCCTAAATTTGAATTAATAAAATTTAAAAAAATGAAAAATTATATCTTAGGTCTTTTAGGAGCTGCAACAATAGTTTCATGCGGATCGATGGGTGGAAGTTCTGCTTCATCCAAAGTAGGTAAAACTCAGGCTTCTATTGCCAATACAAAATGGGTTTTGGCGGACAAGGTAAAAGGAACTGTACCAACATTAAACATTGAAGGCGAGAAAATCAACGGTAACGGAGGCTGCAACAGATTTTTCGGAACTGTGGCTATGGATGCGCAGTCAGGAACATTTACACCATCAGGCGTTGGTTCTACAAAAATGGCCTGCGAAAATATGAGTGTAGAAAGCAATTACCTCGGAGCTTTGCAGAAAGTAAATAAATATGTGGTTACTGACTCAAGTCTTGAACTTTACCAAGGCAGTCTGTTGCTTTTAAAATTCAATAAAGCTGAATAAAGAATGTAAATTATAACAGAAAACCTGATCGTCGGTCAGGTTTTTCTTTTTTTTATTCTGTTACAATGGCGTCGCGCTGGCCGTCTTCCTTTTTGCCCTCTTCAATCATTTCTTCGGCTTCGGCTTTCTCTTCTGCATCGGCAGTATCTATTCTTTCTTCCTGATCATCATTCACATAATCGATTTTAAATTTACAGTATACCGGAAGATGGTCTGAACCAAAGTTTTCCAACGTTTTTAAAGTATCAATAAAAATTTCCTCGCTGTGAAACATCAGGTCAATCGGAAATCTGAAAAATCTGTATTTCGCATGGAAAGTCGAAATAAAAGCATGCCCAACTCTGGGATCGATCAGTTCACTTGTTTTTCTGAACAGGATGGATGATTTTGACCATGCCACATTATTAAAATCACCAACAACAATTACAGGCTTATCAATTTCTTTCACTCTTTTTGCCGTGCTGAGAAGGTCGCCGTCTCTTTCTTTTGAGGTTTTTTCTTCGGTAGGACTTGGCGGCGGAGGATGAACTCCGAAAAATACAAATTCAAAACCATCTTCCGTTTTCAGATGCGCTTCAATGCTCGGGATATCGTCAGCTACAAAGTAATGCGTCTTGGATTCTGAAATTTCCAGTTTAGAGTAAAAGTGCATTCCGTAAGTATTCTCCAAAGTAACTTTATGCTGAAACGGATAATCTTTTTCAAGAACTCTCAGTGCATTTTCCCAGTCACCATTGCTTTCCATGGTCAGGAAAACGTCTGGTCTGCATTTATTAATGAGACTTATAAACTGATTGTAATCGGTATTGAACTGATACACATTTGCAGAAATAAACTGTAAAGATTTTGAAGCTTTATCCGATGGCTTGTGATCCTTAACAGGATAGAGGGGTGTGTATTTGATCAGGACAATGCCGTGATAAATAATTAGAAAGGCCAGAATTCCCTGAGCAATTTTCCAGGTTAAATCTTTATCAAGAAAAAATCCGAACCCAAAAGTAAGTACTGCGATAATAAAAACCTGAATTTTACCGAAGTCCGGGACGCGAAAAACCCAATAAGTACCGGGAATTTTTGGAAGAACGGAAAATAAAACGATTAAAATACTCAGTACAAAATATAGTTCCCACATAGTTCATCAAACGAAAGCACTAATTTAGATATAATTAAAAATCTACCAAAAGAAAATATGTTACATTTAAAATAAAAAAAGCCGCCCATTTCTGAGCGACCTTAGGTATATTACCAAATCTTAATTCGTTCTTCAGGAGCTTTATATAATTTGTCTCCTTTTTTTACGTCGAATGCTTTGTAGAAAGCGTCAACATTCATTAAAGGTGCAAAACTTCTGAAATATCCCGGAGAGTGTGGGTCTGTTTTTACCTGATTGATCATGTATTTTTCGCTTGATAATGTTCTCCAGACAGTCGCCCAGCTCAGGAAAAATCTCTGATCCTGAGTGTAACCGCTGATAACACCAGGATTTCCTTTGTCTTTCAGATACATTTGTAATGCATCATAAGCGATATTTACACCACCTAAATCAGCAATATTTTCACCGTTGGTAAACGTTCCGTTCACGAAAGTTCCTTTTACAGGCTCGTATTTGTCGTATTGTGCAGCCAGAGCTTTTGTCGCTTTTTCGAAATTGGCTTTGTCTTCCGGCGTCCACCAGTCTACCAAGTTTCCGTCAGCATCAAACTGAGCACCGGAATCATCAAATCCGTGAGAAATTTCGTGACCGATTACAGCACCGATTCCTCCAAAATTTACAGCTGCATCAGCTTTAGGATTGAAGAAAGGTGGCTGAAGAATCGCAGCAGGGAAAACAATCTCGTTGTTTACCGGATTGTAGTAAGCGTTTACCGTTTGAGGCGTCATTCCCCATTCAGTTTTATCTACCGGTTTTCCTATTTTCTCCAGGCTTTTTCCGTATTGCCATTCTCCAATGTTCTGAAGGTTGGCATATAGATTTCCACCTTTTGATTCCGAAGTGATTTTCAGTTTAGAGTAATCTTTCCATTTATCTGGATAGGCAACTTTTACAGTGAATTTATTTAATTTTTCCAAAGCTTTAACCTTCGTTGTAGAAGACATCCAGCTTAATCCGTTGATGTGAACGACGAAACTTTTCTTTAAATAATCGATCAGTTCCACCATCTGAGCTTTTGCTTCAGCGGGGAAATATTTTTCAACATACAGTTTACCGAAAGCTTCACCAAGAGAACCGTTGATCAGTTCAAAACCTCTTTTGTTTAAAGCTCTCTGCTCCTGCTGACCTCTCAGATTTTTACCGTAGAACGCAAATTTCATATCACCTAATTTCTGACTCAGGTAAGATGCATTTCCGCTGATCATATGGAATTTCAAATAATCTTTAATTACAGGAAGTGTTTTAGCATTCACCAACTGATCAAAGTTTTTATAATAGCCTAATTCACTGATGATTACTCTGTCTGTGTCTACACCAACTTTTTTAAGATAGGCAGGAAGGTCTACATTTTTCACCAAAGTTTTCAGTTCAGACATCGTTTTAGGATTGTACTGAAGTGTGTTGTCACGGCTTTGCTCGTTGGTCAAAAGGTTTTTGGCAATGCTTTTTTCATATTCTACAATTCCTTTTGCAGCTGCATCAGCGTTGGTATAACCCAATTCTTTCAGCATGGAAGCCACATATTTTTCGTAATCGGCAAGAGCTTCGGTATTTTTAGCATCAACTTTCTGGTAGTAATCTCTTCCCATTCCCAATGAAGCGTCACCAAGGTAAACGGCATTCATATTAGAATTTTTAAGGTCAGAGTAAACGCCCCATCCGTAGAAATTATTTTCACCTTCTTTCGTTACAGAAGCTAAATAATTCTGAAGATCGGTAAGGTTTTTAATGGCATCAATTTTCGAGATATTGGCTTGAATAGGCTTGATACCGTCAGCATTTCTCTTCTCCATGTTCATGTAAGTCGCATAGAGATCCTGAATTTTTTTACCTTCACTTCCGTCAGCAAATTTGTCTTTCAGGAGAGAATTTAAAATCGTCATCGAGTTGTTGTCTGTATCATCAGCCAATTTGTTGAAACTTCCCCATGTTGGTTTATCAGAAGGAATTTTCGCAGTTTTCATCCAGCTTCCGTTTACATAATTGTAAAAGTCATCTTGTGGACGGACGTTTTTGTCCATATAACTCAGTTCCAAACCGGTTTCTGTAACCGTTTTAGCAGACTTCTGTGCCTGTACGGCAAAAGTTCCGGCTAAAAGAACTAAAGACAAAGTGAGTTTCTTCATTTTTTTATAATTTGTACTATAAGTAGTTTATGATTGAATATTGTTACTGAAAATCGCAATTATTTATTCAGAAATTAAGATCGAAACCAGATCCTGAATTACTTTCTGCGCTGTGAAATGCATGAAATCAAGCCTTTCGAGATGTGGCATGTATAATTTCGAATTTTGAATTTTGTCGCCGACTCTGATAGAGTAGTACACCAAACCGATGTCTTTACCGTCTTCACCTTTTCCGGGACCGGCGACTCCCGTTGTAGACAGTGAAATATCAGTTTTAAATAGAATCTGACAGCCCGAGGCCATTTCTTCTGCGACTTCCTCACTCACAACCGTATGTTGATCTACGGTTTCTTTTTTTACATTTAAAATATCAATTTTTTTCTGAGTATCGTAAGGTATGATTCC
Organism: Chryseobacterium sp. Leaf394; assembly: GCF_001424105.1. GTDB lineage: Bacteria > Bacteroidota > Bacteroidia > Flavobacteriales > Weeksellaceae > Chryseobacterium. The sequence continues at coordinate 968,914 of NZ_LMQH01000011.1, forward strand.
TCCCAGAAAATATTTTGAACTGCCGGGATTGGATGTGATTAATTTTGCCAGTTCGCCGCCAGTGCAGCTTTCAGCGGTAGATAAAGTCAGTTTTTTTTCTGCTAAAATTTCCGCCAGAATCTTTTCAATTTTATCCTCTGAAGTGGCAATTACATTTGGTTTTATTACAGGTAAAAGTTTTTGAATCTCCTCCTCAAGTTCCTGCTTGAGATCATTTTCGTTGTTTCCACTCGCTGTAATTCTCAATTTTACACGGGTTCCTACCGGAAGATAAGAAAGTGAGATGTGCTGAGGCAGGGCAAGCTCCCAGTCTTCAATCATATCTGCCAAAATACTTTCAGGAATTCCTACAACAGAAACAATTCTTGTCGTAAGATAATTTAAACTGAATTTTTCCTTTAAGTAAGGTACAATCTGATCTTTAATCAACGGTTTCACTTCGTAAGGAACGCCCGGAAGGCTGAAAACAATTTTTCCGTTTTCTTCCATCATCATGCACGGTGCTGTCCCGAAATGGTTTTGGAAAACAGTTGATTTCGTTGGAACAAAAGCCTGTTCACGGTTTCTTTCCAGAATTTCTATTCTTCCACGTTTTTCCATGTAGGCTTTGAGATGTTCAAAAGTGGTCTCATCCAGAGCAATATCATCATCAAAAAAATCAGCGATGGCTTTCTTGGTTTTATCATCTCTTGTAGGTCCCAAACCTCCGGTGGTAATCACCAAATCTCCCAATACAAAAGCAGATTTCAAAGTGTTTTTAATGATTTCGATCTCATCTGAAATGGTGAAAATCTGAACGGTTTTGATTCCGATATTTTTAAGTTCGGTAGCTATAAAATTCGAGTTGGTATCGACGGTATTTCCTGAAAGAATTTCGTCACCGATGGTGATAAGAACTGCGTTTTGCATGCTTTTAATTTTGAAAAAAAATTCGTTACAAATGACGTGAAAATCTCGGTAGCGAACAAAAGAAAATGATTTTTTATATCTTTGATTTCTACTGTTGACAACTATAATTATACTATGACAAAATACGATGATGCTTCGTGGCATACTGGCGGAGATTTTCCCGAAGAAATTCCCGGAAAAAACGGAGCAACACACACAGGAATGTTTCTCAACTGGTGCATTAGCCATAATCTGCATTCTGCCGAACTTCAGGAAGACCATGAAAATGAGATTGAAAGCCTTAAAAGACGTGATATCACAGGAGCAGAATTTGTAATGGAAGCTTTAGACGGAAAATTTTCTGAATCTGATCTGAATGATTTCGGAAATGCTTTTGCAAAAGATTATTACGTTGATGAAACGGATTTTGCTGACAAATTCAGTTCATTTGCGACTGATTACATCAATATTTTCGACAGCATTGCAGAAGAAAGTGATTTTGAATATGAAACTTTTTACCACATCGAAGATAATTATGAAAATTACGATGTACTGAAGCAGGTAATTGATCACCGTTTTGAGGAGTGGAAGGAATATAAAAATCTTAATTAAAATTTTGCGAACAAAACCTCACAGGTTGGCGAAAATCTGTGAGGTTTGAGAGCTGATTTAAACCATTAAGATTTGTTAGTTGTTTAGAATAATAAAGATGAGCTTCGCTTTAAGCTAATGCTTAATAAAACTTAACTCCTTAGATGTTCTTAATAGTTGACTTTTGTCAATAATTACGAAAAAACCTTTAGAAACTGCTCTTTAAAACTCCCGGAAACTTCAATTTCAGTTTGATCAGCCAATGTTGCTGTGCCGCTTTTGTGGTAAGATTTCACAAATCCTGTGTTGATGATATGCGAACGGTGAACTCTTACAAAAGGATTTTCCAGCAAGTCATCGAAGTGTTTCAAAAAACGGCAGACCATTTTCTTCGAGCCGTCAGTAAGATATACCTGTGTGAAATTTCCGTCTGCCTGAAGTCTCACGATATCTTCAGTTTTTACCACGTCAAAACCCTGTAAAGTCGGGAGAATGAGCTGTTGTTTTTCAGGTTTTAATTTTAAATTTTCTAAAAGAATTTTATTCCGGTTGAGTTCTTCTTTATTTTGAATACTTTCAGCCACTTTATTTACAGCTAAAATCAGTTCTTGAATATCGATGGGTTTTAAAATATAATAACTCGCAGATTTATTCAAAGCCTGAAGCGAATACTGCGAAAATGCCGTGATGAAAATAGTTTCGTAGGAAAATGCTTTGGTCGCTTCCAACACATCAAACGCGTTCCCGAAAGGCATTTCCACATCCAAAAAAACCAGTTGTGGCTGCATTTCAGCAATCAACGGTACAGCTTCTTTAATATTTTCCGCTTCGCCCAAAATCTTGATTTGAGGACAGTATTTGGTAAGATAGTTTCTGAGAACTTCTCTTGCAATTTTTTCGTCGTCTACGATAACAGATTTTATTTTCATGCTGGAAAATTTAATATTTTAGATTCAATATTTAAAATTAAAGTCAGTTGGACAGTTTAAAAGAAATCTCTACGCAAACACCCTGAGAATTTGGTTTGTCCTTGATTTTGCATTCAATATTTTGTTTATACAAGTCATTCAGTAAGGCAATTCTTTCCAAAGTATTTTTCATGCCGCGGCCTTTTCGGGTTTTCTGATGTTCGGTTTTTTGCTTTTTGCTTTCTTCAATGCCGATGCCGTTGTCTTCGATGGTAATTTTTAGATTCTCGGCGGATTTTTCGAATTTTAATTTCAAAAATCCTTTTGTAGTGCGGTAACGTAAACCGTGCCAGACAGCGTTTTCAAGGAAGGGCTGCACCAGCATTCCGGGAACTTTTAAACTTTGTGTATTGAGATTTTCGTCGACCTCAATTTCATAATCAAACTTATCTGAGAAACGTGTTTTTTCTAAAGCTAAATAGTTTTGGAGCAAATCTAATTCCTGCTGAAACGGAATAAAATCATCTGTTGAATTTTCCATTACGCCCCGCATCAGCTTTGAGAATTTGGTTAAATATTGATTGGCTTCGAGTTCATTATTCGTTGCAATAAAATGATTCACAGAGTTTAAGCTGTTGAAAATAAAATGCGGATTCATCTCACGGCGAAGCGATTGCAAAGCGATTTTTTTGTTTTTAATCTGAACTTTTTTCAGGGTTCTAAAAATAAATATTATTAAACCTATTAAAATAACCAAAGCAGCGATGAGGCTGTAGTTGAAAAGGTTTTTCTTCCTGATGAGCTCATCTTTCAGTTTCTTCTCCTGTTCGAGCTGTGAAATTCTCTGTTCCGTATCTTCAAGAATTTTATTGTCGACCAAACTTCGGTCTTTTGAAACCAAATCTGGTAATTTCCCAAGAAAATCTCTGTACAGTTGTACGGAAGCATCGGTGTTTTCAGAGATTGCATATAAACTGTCGAGTCTTTTCACACTTTTTTGAGCTTCCAAAGTATGACCTTTATTTAAAGCAATATCGTACGCATTTTTAAGTAAAGAAATTGCTTCCTGAGGATCATTTTTTTTGATGTAAATATCAGCAAGTTCCTGAATCTGTTCAACTTTTTTCTGAGAATTTCCGTTAACAAAATCTTCCTTTAGAACCTTCTTTTTAACTTCAATCGCCTTGTCAAAATCTTTATTAACAACATATAGATCGGTCAGTTTTTGGTTGATCGCCAAAGCCTGCTGTGGAGATTCATCTTTTGAAATTTTGTATGCCGTGGTGAGGTTTTCTTCTGCTTTGGGAATATTTTTTACCTCAAGATTGGCCTCGGCCATTTGAGAATATCCGGCCGCAAGATCTTCCTTATTATTTTCCTTTTCGCTGTTCTGAATGTTGTTTTGAATGGCTTCCATCCTCACAACCGGTGAATTGGAATTTAGCCTTGAGGCATCATTGGAATTCTGTACCTTTTTCGACCTAGAATAACCAACTTTTGAAGCGACTTCATAATTTTTTGCCGCCGCTTTCAGTTTATTCTGACTTTCCTGAGACTGTGCCAGTTTTCTTGTGACCTTTTCCAGATTCTGTTTGTCATTCAGCTTTTCATAGATATTTTTAGATTTTAAAAAGTATTCTTCACTTTTAGAAAAATTGGATGCATTAAAATAAGACTCACCGATTTTAAAATAAGATTCAGCTTCTGCAGATTCATCTTTTTTGTCGACGGCTTTTCGTAAAATTTTACTTTCACTGGTCACTTCTTCAACTACTTTATTGCTTTGAGAATACATTTTATTCCCAAGAAAAGTGAAGACCAGTGCGAAAAAGAAATAATAGAATTTCATAAAACAAAGATATACATATATTCAGTTCGCCAAAAACGATTCACCAAGCGAAAAGCTGTTTTTACCAAGTTGAAAATTTTATGAGCAACAACTTTTAATTAAAAACAGAATTGTGAATGGTGATTTTTAATTGTAGTTTTCCCAAAGATTTTAAGGATTGAGCAAATGTAATAGTTGAAAATTTGACCAATGAGTAAAATGTTTCTGACAATTGATTTTATTTAAACTGAAAATTCTTCTTAGTTGTCTCTTTTTTAATTCTACCAAGCGAAAGCCCTAATTGACCAAGTTGGCTTTAAATGGTTTCTCCGAGGCGATTAAGTTTGCAGTATAATCTTAAACTTAATCATTATGAAAAACATTTTATGCCTGGCTTCGGCTGTATTTTTTCAATTTAGTTTTGCACAGGTTTCGGGAAATATTAATTATCAAAATCAGGTACATTATCAGGAAAACAACATGAGCGTCAATGTTCCTTCAGAGAATAATTTAGTTATAAGTATCAAGGGAATGGCAAATGTAAAAGCGGATAAGTATGTTGCAATTTTTAGCCTGACACAGGTGGCAGAAACATCGGATGAAGTGAATTCGCTGATGGATAAACGCCTAAAGAACGCATTAGATCTGATCAGTAGTAATAAAGGAATTGAAACTTATGTTGATATGGTTTCTTTTGTTCCAGTTTATCAGTATGCGGTTGAGAAAAAGATTTTCAGCAGAAAAACGTACAATGAAGTTCCTACAGGTTTTGAACTTAAAAAAAATCTGCACATTAAATTCTCAAATCCTTCTCAGCTGAACGAACTCATTACAGTTCTATCAAAAAATGAAATTTATGATCTTGTAAGAGTAGATTATTTTGCAAACAGCCTCGAAACCATTAAAAAAGAATTGATGAATAAAGCAAAAATTGCACTACAGGAAAAAGTAAAAAACTATGAAACTTTACTTGGAGAAACTTTTGCCAACAGTAGAAAATCGATTAATGATGGCTTTCAAACCAAACTACCGACAGAAATGTATAAATCCTATGAGGCTTACAACAGTTCTTCCTTAGCCTTGACAAAGCTGGCAAATGTAAATCAGACCAATAAATCAACAACCCTGTATTATCAACCGGTTTTAGACAAAGAATTTGATTTTGTTATTAATCCTACAATTATGGAACCCGTTATTCAGGTAATGTACGAAGTAAAATTAGCAATTACTAAAGAGGAAAAGATTGAAAACAAGAACAGCAAATCTTTTATTCTGATCACGCCAAATGGAGAGATGAGAGATTTGAATGTTGGAAAGTAAGTACGTCTAAAATAAATCACCAGCTTCAAAGATATTTTATACAGGTCGTTTAGATGTGTTTTGCCTTCCATGGAAAACACCTTTCACATAAATAAGTTTTTGCTCTTCATCAATCTGATAGAAAATTACATATGGATATTTTTTGAATGGCAACCCTCTAAAGTCTTTATAATAAATTTGAAAAAATGGACTGCGCAGGATGGTTTGCAAAGTTAATTCATAATCTTTAACAAAATTCTGAGCAACTTTTAGTGAAGCAACTTTTTTGTAATAGGCAACAGCTTCTCTCACATTAAATTTTGCAACAGGAGATATTATTGCTTTACAGCCCATATTCCTTTTTTAGTTCATCTAAAAATTCATCATTGTCCTGATATTCAGATATATTCAAATTGGCTTGGCTGTCAAGTATTTTTTTTTGTTCGTCTGACAATTCAAAAGAATCTTCATTCTCCTTTTTGTATTGCGCACCAATTAGTTCTAAAAACTCCAGAAAGAAAGAGTTTTTGTCATCTGGTATAGAAACGTTGTAGGTTGTCATAATGCACAAATTGAATTATTAGAGTTGAATATAAACAAATTTAAGAAATAAAATTTAAAACAGATTTAAAGTAAAAGCCGAAGACGTCTACCAAGCCAAATCCCCATTTCACCAAGTCTGCAGATTTTCAGTTTTAAATCAGAGTAATTTTACTTTAGAAATTTAAAACAACAGAAACATATGAAACTGAAACACCTTTTATTAGTCGGAATTTTTGCAGCAGGAAGTTTAGTGAATGCGCAGGAAATTAAAAAAAATGCAATCGAGGTAACAGGAGTTGCCGAAATGGAAGTGGAACCGGATGAAATCATCTTCAACATCGGAATCAAAGCTGATAACAAGAATCAACTGGCTGATAACGAAAAATTATTGTTTGAAATCCTTAAAAACGATGGAGTAAAAAATGAAGATATCAAATTCAAATCGATGTATCAGAATTTATACTCAAAAACTACGAAGTTTACGAAGAGTTTTCAGTTTAAAATCAATGCGAAAACCAATGTGAGTAAGCTTTTTGAAGATTTGAACCAGAAATGGGTCAGCAATCTGAATATTGCAGAAATTAAAAACACAAAAATTGCAGAGTTCAGAAAAACCGTAAAGATCAATGCATTAAAAGCGGCAAAAGAAAAAGCAGATTATCTTTTGGAAAGCATCGGTAAAAAGACCGGAACTCCTCTGGAAATCACTGAAATTGAAGATTACATGAGCGATTCCGTAATGCCTGTTGCTTACCGAAGCAAAATGGCAAACGTACAGCTGGAAGCAGCCGACCAAAGTCTGGATTATTCTTTTGACAACATCGAAAATATCAAGCTCAAATTCAGCATCAAAACAAGATATGAAATTCTTTAGTGTGTGAAATGACAGTCAGAAATGGCTGTCTTTTTTTAAGCTGAAAACTTCCACCAAGTGAAAACCTTAGTTTACCAAGTCATCAAATTTCCGGTTTAAAATCAAAGTAATTTTACTGTAGAACTTTAAAATAATAAACAATGCGACAATCGATTTTAATACTAATGTTCACGTTTTCTTTATTTAAATCTCAGGAAATTAAAAAGGAAATCGATATAAAACAAGCCACTGTATTTTTGCAGGGAGCAAAAGTTTTCGGAAGCACCAACGTCAGTCTTCAAAAGGGGAGAAACGTGGTAAAAATCATCAATCTTCCAAACGATCTGGATGAAAACACCTACAAAATCAATCTTGAAAAAAACACAACACTTTTATCCATCACTCCACAAAGCAATTATCTGAAAAATGATGAGATGTCTGAAAGCGAAAAAAAACTGAATGATGAAAAGAAAAAATTTCAGAGAGAGGTCAACTTACTGAATATTAAAATTAAAAATCTGACGGGCGAACAGAATATCATCAATGACAATCTTAAAGTATCTACCAACGATAAATCGACTCCGCAGGAACAGATGATCAAACTGACGGAATTTTACAGAAAAAGAATGCTGGAAATCGACAATCAGGTTTTTCTTTTGAATGAACAGAAATCTGTTTTGGATGAAAGTATTGCCAAAATCAATAAGCAGTTTTCTGAGGAGCAGACACACAAAAATCAGAACAAAAAAGAACTTTTGCTTGAAATTCTCGCTGAAAATGAGATGAATCTGAATTTAGGCGTGAGCTACATCGTTTCCAATGCGGGTTGGGTTCCATCTTATGATTTGAGAGCATTATCGACCAAAAAACCGCTGGAAATTGTGTACAAAGGAAAAATTTATCAGAAAACCGGACAGGACTGGAATAATGTGAAACTTTTCGTTTCGACTTACAGACCTTCTTACAATCAGAACCGACCGATTTTGTCTCCACTTTATGTTGCCGAATATATAGCTCACAGTTACGATGATGCGAAAATGGGCTACATGAAAAAAGCTGAAATGTCAGCTGTTAATTCTTACCAGATGCGTGAGGAAGTTGCGGCTCCAAGCCAGATTCCGGTGGCAACGGTTTCAGACAGCCAGATGAATGTTTTGTATGAACTGAAATTTAACCAAACCATCGTCAGTCAGGAGAAAGAGCAGTATGTGATTCTGGATAAAAAAGATGTGGATGCAACCTATAAATATCACACGGTTCCGAAGCTGAACAATCAGGTTTTCCTGATGGCTTTTGTGAAAGACTGGCAGAATTTAAATCTGATTTCAGGCGAAGGAAACATTTATTTTGAAGATAATTACATCGGAAAAACAAATATCACAAGCAATTATGTGAAAGAAGAATTCCCAATTTCGCTCGGCGTTGATGAAAGAATTGTGGTGAAAAGAATTAAACTTGAAGATAAGACATCACAGAAAACGCTTAACTCAAACAAATGGGAAACTGAATCTTATCAAATAACGGTGAGAAACAACACCAAAGAAAATATCGAACTGGAAATTCTGGACCAGCTTCCTTTAAGTGAGAATTCAAAAATTACGGTCAAATCTTTAGAAATAGGAAACGGAATTCTGGATGACAAAACCGGCAGTATTCTTTGGAACAGAAACATTTCGAGCGGAGCTTCAGATAAAATCAATTTCTCTTACGAAGTAAAATATCCGAAAGAAATGCAGATTCAGTATTACAGTCGATAAGATTCAAATTCAAGGTTTAATATTTAAAATTAAATCAAACACGATAAAGTCCCGAAGGGACGATTTAATATAGGATAGGATGAAGTCCTATCAAAAAAATAATATAAGATTAAATAAAATCATTAAAAACATACGATATGAACACTTTAAAATTTTTAGCATTAACAACCGGTGCAGTTGCTTTTTTAAGCGCAGGAAAAATGTCAGACATCCGTTGCAGCAGCAAATCCAATGACAGAGAAGTGGTGGAAAGTAATATTTCTCCAAAACCGCAAATTACCGTTTCAAAGGACAATAAAATTCAGGTTGCATTGCTTTTGGACACGTCAAACAGTATGGATGGACTCATTGATCAGGCAAAATCCAGACTTTGGAATATTGTGAATACGCTGACCACTTTGAAGTACAACGGACAGGCGCCGCAAGTAGAAATTGCCCTTTATGAATACGGTAATGACGGGTTGAAAGATGAAAATTACATCCGACAGGTCACATCGCTCACTCAGGATCTGGATTTGGTTTCAGAAAAACTGTTTGCTTTGAGAACCAATGGCGGAAATGAATATTGCGGTGCAGTCATTCGGGACGCCGCAAGCAATCTGAGTTGGGACGGAAATGAGAAGAGTATGAAACTGATCTACATTGCCGGAAACGAACCTTTTGATCAGGGAAAAATCAGTTATAAAGAAACCATTTCAGGAGCGAAGAAAAAAAATATTTACACCAACACGATTTTCTGCGGAAGCCGTGATGAGGGAATTCAGACATTCTGGCAAAACGGAGCGAGTCTTGGCGACGGAAATTTTTTTAACATCGACAGCGACCAAAAAGTGATTTACATTGAAACTCCTTACGATGTGAAAATTGCTCAGTACAATTCGCAGTTAAATGACACCTACATTTCTTACGGCCGTAGAGGAAGCGAGATGAAAATGAAACAGACCACTCAGGATTCCAACGCCGAAATGCAGTCGGCATCAAATGCTGTGGAACGGGCCGTAAGTAAGTCGAAGAAAAATGCGTACAAAAACGATCACTGGGACTTGGTAGATAAAGTTGAAAAAGACAAAAGCTACATTTCATCCATCAGAGAAGAAGAATTGCCTTCTGAACTGAAAGGAAAAAGCAAAGCGGAAATCAATAAAATTGTGGCTCAGAAATCTGCAGACCGGGATAAAATTCAGAAAGAAATTGAAGTTTTGGCCAAACAGAGACAAAGCTTCATTGAATCTGAAATGAAAAAACGCGGAAATGCCGAAGGCGATGATTTGGGAAAAGCGATTGAGAAATCGATTGTTGAACTGGCGAAGAAGAATGGGTATAGTTTTTAACTTGAAATTTGAAGTTTGAGATTTAAAAATAAAAACTTCATAAATTGAATTGTAATTGTTGCGGAGCTGGTCTCAAAAGCAGTTTTCGCAAAATGATTGGAAGATATTAAAATAGACAGGTGAGTGTTAGTATTGTTTATTGGGTTTGGGGCTGCACATCGATGCCGCCCCAAACGTTTTGTTTACTAATGAATTTTTTATTGATATTTAAGTAACAATTATAAAATCCGGCCAATCAGCAAAATCAGCGTGAGATTTACTGATTATGTTTTACCCAAATCAGATTATCCGTATTATAACCCAGTTTCTGAGCTTTTTCGAGGAAACGGAGTCTGATGCTTTCAGGAATTTCGGTTGTTCTGGAAAGAATCCAGATGTATTTTAAATTGTGACCGACAACCAAGGCATATTGGTAATTTTCATCAATATCGATGACATTATAACCCGCCCAGATCGGCTTGAAAAAAGAAACTTTCAGTCGGGCTTCGTTCGGTGAGTTGACGAATCTTGCTTCACCTACAGACTCCTTCCATTCTTTTTTTACATAATTATAGCCACGGTTTTGAACTTTAATATTTCCTTTATCATTTAAAGAATAGGTTGCCGTGACATTGTCCATATCCTTCTCAAATTTATAATCGAATCTTGCAATTTCATACCATTTTCCGAGGTATTTGTCGGCATTAAAATTCTGCACGGCTACTGCATTTTCAGGAATTCCCACGGAGCATGAATTTAAAATTAAAAGTCCCAAAACTCCAGCTGCCACTGGCAATAATATTTTTTGATAGGTTTTCATAAAGAATATTTTGTGAGTTGATTTTTATTAAATTCAAAAATAATGCCTTGGAAATTTTAAAAGACTTTCCCCGTGTTTTCAGATATTTTTTTTATTTTTAAAATCATAAAACATTAAAAACCATGAAACAGATTGTTGCGTTGACGTTCATTCTGATGTCATCATTATTTACAGCTCAGGAAGTTACGTTTACAGAATCTCAAATAAGACAGAAGCTCGATTCAATCAAAGCAGAAGGTAATTTGCTGTTCTCACTCGAAAACTCGTCGTGGCATTCTACGGATCTTGCGAGAGAAAACAATAAAATCAATGCAGATTTTGGAGGTTATCTGACCTATAAAACAAATGATACGGTGAAGACAGCAATTCTGAATAAGAGGAAAAACAAAGTCATTGCAGAATATTCATTTAAAAGCAATGGTAAAAAACCTGTGATTGAAAATTTTTCTGAACGAAATCTGAATTCTTTTGAAACAGCCTTAAAAGACGTCCGTGAAAAGGTAATTAGCCAACTTTCAGACCCAAAATATGAAGTTGCAGTTCCCGAAGGTTTCAACCTGAATATTATCATAATTCCTTTTGGAGAGAAGTTTAAGACTTATCTAATTGCCGGAACGTCGGAATCCAATATTATCCCTTTCGGGAATGATTATTTGTTCATCACTGATAAAGAGGGAAAGATTATTTCAAACAAAAAATTTCACTCAAGACTGATTCCAATCATGACTTTAATGCCGAAGGACGGAACGGTTACCATGTCTTCACACAGTCATTTAAGAACCAGCCCATTTATTTCGGCTACAGATATATGTACTTTCAGGCTTTACGCACCTTTTACAAATCTCGAAGAATTTTCAGTTTATTCGACGGCTTTGGGAGCATATATGATTTATAATTACAAAAAAGACAGCCTTATAAAAGCGAAAGACATCAAATAATGAAAAAACTTCTTATCATTGTAGCTTCAGTAATCATTTTTATCGTTCTATCCATCACAATTTACTGGAATCTTCCCATAGAAATCACAAGAAAATCTGATATAGAATCTGGAAATAAAATAATTCAGAATATTGAAAATTACAAGAAGACCAACGGAAAACTTCCTGAAAATGGAGACTGGAAAACACTTGAAAAGTTAGGTTTTAAATTTGAAAAGGTTATCCCTTATCTTGATTATACATCTGATAATAAAGGTGTTTATGAATTAACGTACATTGAAGGTTTTGACGGCCCTTATCTGATGTGGAATTCAAACGAGAAAAAATGGACGATAGATTTTCCTAAAATTAATGATTAAGAGAAATGAGTAAAGTAAAAGGATTTAGTATATCAATTGTTAGTTTTATCTTAGGATTTATTTTAAATGGTCTGGCCTGGACAATTTTACCAGGGCCAAATTTGAATACATTAGCATTAATAGTCGGCTTACTTCTTATGCTGATTGGTGGATGTTTTTTTGTAGCAAGTTTTTTCTTTGAAAACTAAAAAAGACTGCTTTCCGGCAGTCTTTCTTAATATATTTTAAAGATCTTAAGCAATCACTCTCACCATGGCTTTTACTTCCACCAACTTCTCCATCAGTTCCTCGCGTGAGTCTGCCAAAACATTGATGTGTCCCATCTTTCTGCCGGGTTTGGTTTCTGTTTTTCCGTAAAGGTGAACGTAGGTTTCAGGAAGTTTTAAAACTTCTTCCATGCCTTCATAAATTACTTTTCCTGAAAAGCCTTCAGCACCAACCAAATTCAGCATGCCGCTGTAAATAATGGCGTCGGTATCAGCTAATGGTAAATTTTTCACCACACGGTACATTTGCTCAAACTGCGAATTGGAATTACCTTCCTGGCTTTGATGACCTGAATTGTGCAGTCTCGGAGCAGTTTCGTTCACCCAAACTTTCCCTTCTTTATCTAAAAACAATTCGATTGCAAACAATCCCGGGGAATTTACAGCATTTAAAAATTTCTCGGCGATGGAATCTATTTGATTTTCAATTTCTTCGCTTAAGAAAACCGGACAGATATTAAAGTCAAGCAAATTTAATTTCGGGTCGGCAACCATTTCTGTTACTGGGAAAGTCTGTGTTTCTCCCTTTTCGTTTCTGGCTACAATGACAGAAAGTTCCTTATCAATATCAACCAGTTTTTCCAATACAGAATCCTGAGTCCAGAGATTTTTCATGTCTTCGTTGGTGCGGATGACCTGTACACCTTTTCCGTCGTAACCGCCAGTATTCAGCTTTTGTACGAAAGGCAGTGCGATTTTAATTTCATCTTCCGTTCCATCCATAATTTCAAATTCAGGACTTGGAATATTGTGTTCTTCATAAAATTTCTTCTGAAGAATTTTCTGTTGAATCGTTTTAATAATTGCAGAATTCGGAACTACCTTCACCCCTTGATTTTCAAGTTCAGCCAAAGCGTCTGCATTCACGTGTTCAATTTCAATCGTCACCACATCTTTATCTCGTCCAAAATCCAGAACGGTGTCGTAATCATTAAAACTTCCCTGAGTAAAATATGAAATATTGTGACAAGGTGCATCAGCAGCCGGATCTAAAGTGTAAAATTCATCATCATACTTCAGCGCTTCCTGAATCAGCATTCTCCCGAGCTGTCCGCCTCCTAAAATTCCTATTTTCATTTTTATTTGATTTATTTTTTTAAATTTAATTTGATTGAACTGCTTAAAAGTTTTTAAATAATTTAAGCCAAAATCAATTCTTTATTTTCAGCTTTTACTTGATTTTATCAAGCATAAGGTAACCCAGAAAAGTATAATTCTGCTGATCTTCCGCCTCTGATTTTCTGATTTTCAGAGAATAATTCTGCTTCATTTCTTCAGGTAAAATTTCATTCACACTGAAAATATCATCAATATCAACCCCGAATTTTTCATCGATATGACTTCCGGCACCTTTGAATCCCATGGTCTGATAAAACTCTGTCGCCTTTGATTTTTTCACGACTTCACCCAGCGTTTTTCCAACCATCAGATGTTGCTCGTGGAATTCTTTGAAATGGTCTGCCTTGTAACCTCCCATATTGACGAAGAACAGTTTTTCCTCATTTTCAAAGCTGTTTTTAGGCTCTACCAAAATCTCGTATCCATCGGCAAACTTCACTTCCTGATAAGCGTCGATGTGAATCTTTCCCTTAGCTTCAGGCCAGAAATCCTTTATAGCGGGCACCAGATCTTTTAGAGTTTCTGCAATTCCGAAAAAAACATCGTGCTGTTCGATATTTCTGCCTTTGGGCGTAGCTCCCAGAATGATATAGAATAACTTCATTTTTGAATTTTACTTTTGCAAAAATACGGCAAAAAATAATCCTGAGTGAATGTTTGCATGAAAACGGCAGCACTTTTACCATAATGAAATCTGAGAATCATAAATCTTTGTAAAGAGGATTGTTTTGATAGCATTCAGTTGCTTACTTGATTGGAAACGAAAAGATTTACATTTTAAAATTTAAATACACTTTTTGCGTTAGAGGAAAAACTTCTCAATAACACATGAAATTTCTATTAAAAACTGCTGCAATAGCACTGCTCCTTTTTTCGGAAAAATACTATTCCCAATCTGATTACTCTTTGGGAATTACGGTAGGTTCAGGCATGAACATTTTTAAAAATAATCTATCCACTGACAAAACCCAGTTCAGTTCAAACAAACCTTTTTCGTTTTATTTTGGAGGAAAACTGGTGAAGAATTTAGACGACAAAAATAAATTGTTCGCGGACCTTCTGATCACAAGAAAGAAAATAGAATATGAGTATAGCCTCACTGAGTCGGAAATTCCATTTACAAATAAGGAAATTTTTGGACAGAAATATGACTGCATTTCAATTTACGTCGGATACAGAAGATTATTTCCATGGAAGGAAAGCTTCATTTATGTCGAAGGAAGTGTGGGTGCCGATTATAACAACAATGTAATGAGCTACAACAGGGGAAATGGCCAATCGCAGGACGCTCTTACCGAAACCATTTACTATGAAGGTTCCTACAACAGCAATATTGGTGAGAAAAGCTATACGATCAGTACAAATATAGGATTTGGTTTCAATTTTGGGTTTAGGAATCAGTTTGACTTAGGAATAACGATGAATGTACCGTTTCAAAAAATTCAGACCAAAGAATCTGATTTTCAATATACATGGAGTTATAAAGGTAAAGAATATGTGCACCAGCTGAAATATTTGGGGAATATCTATTACCCGAGTTTAAGATTTACGTATTATGTTTTTTAGGGATTTTTGTATAATTCATTTGCGAAAAATTCATTCTTTTAAACCGTTAAAATTTAAATTTAAACAAAATCAAAACGGCTTATACCAGCTTTCACGCTTCATCAAAGATGACAAAAAATAATCTTGAGTGAATGTTTGCCTGAAAACCTCAAAGGTTTTATATTTGTAGCATGTCGGAGATCATTATTCTTTTTCTTGGCGCTATCTCAGCAGGTCTTTTAGGTTCACTTACAGGTTTGGGAGGAGGAGTTATCATCATCCCTCTGCTGACGCTGGGTTTTGGCGTTCCGATGCATTACGCAATCGGTGCTTCACTGATTTCCGTTATCGGAACTTCTTCCGGAGCAGCAGTCGCTTTTGTGAAGGAAGGCTTTACCAATATGAGAATAGGAATGTTTCTGGAAATTGCCACCACTGCGGGAGCAATTGCCGGCGCCCTCGTTTCAGGAATGCTGAATCCGAATACCATCGGAATTATCTTCGCAAGTATTCTTTTGCTTACCGTTGTTTTAAATTTAAAAGGAAAACCCGATCATCAGGAACCGCGTATTAAAGGAACTTTAGAAGACAAATTAAAGCTCTACGGAACTTTTCCGGATAAAGGTGTTCTGAAAAGTTACTCTGCGCGAAACACTGTTCCCGGATTTTTTATGATGATGTTTGCCGGTGCGATGTCCGGACTTTTAGGAATCGGTTCCGGTGCATTGAAAGTGTTGGCAATGGATAATATGATGAGGTTGCCGTTCAAGGTTTCTACCACGACGAGTAATTTTATGATTGGCGTAACTGCCGTTGCGAGCTCATTAATTTATTTCCAGAGAGGCGAAATTATCCCTGTAATTGTTGCGCCGGTTTTGGTGGGCGTTGTGGTTGGAAGTTTCATCGGTTCAAAAACTTTAATGGTTTCTAAAACGAAAAAGCTGAAGACATTTTTTGCCATCGTGATTACGATTCTTTCAGTGTATATGATGTATAACGGAATTAGAAACAATTTCTCATGAGAAAGAATTTCACTGATGTAGACCTGAACCGTTCCGTTGGAAATCTCCTCCGTTTAGGCGTAATTTTATCGGTTATCACTTCCCTGATTGGTTTTATTAAACTATTCATGGAAGGTTTTAAAATGCCCCGAAAATACAAGCTTCTCGACATGGGAACCTCTTCGGAAAAAGTCTGGAGTCATTTTTGGGAAACGCTTTGCAAAGGTGAAGGAATGGCCATCATTCAATTGGGAATTCTAATGCTTATTTTCACGCCTTTAATGAGAATTATCTTTGCTCTGATTGGATATTTAAAGGAAAAAGATTATACTTATGTGATTATTTCTTCAATCGTGCTGGCGATTATGGCGGTGAGCTTTTTTACGGGTTATGCGCATTAAATTTCTATATAAATCGGTTTCCTTCATATTTCTTTTTACAGCAAGTATAATATCTGCTCAAACTAAAAGAGAAATGGAGAAAATATTTAAGAATAGCATTAGTCAACCTAAAAAATCAAAAATTATTGTAGGTCAAAATTCTTGGAAGATCTGTGTAGATATTAGTAGTAATACAATCAATCTCTTTGAAACAAAGTTTGAGAAATATGCAGATTGTTGTAGATATGATGAATGGACTTTTTACAAGAAGAATAAGTTTATAAAAAACGAAGCTTATAGTTGTAAAGAACCACCTTACTCAAAAGTTACAACACAAGACGATTGGTATGAAATTGAATATGTGGAAGCCGAAAATTTAGTTCTTGTGATTAAAAGTCAAAAAAGAACTGACAAGTTTATCGTCAAAGAACTTCAAAAACGAAAAGACAACTTACATATTATTAAATTAGTTAAGATATAGTTTTCATTCTTCATAAAACTCCAGCGGCAAACCATCAGGATCCTGCGTAAAGAAAAACTCTTTTCCGGTAAATTCATCAATGCGGATTTCCTCGCAGTTCAAACCTTTCTGAATTAATTCTTTACGTTTTTCATTCACATCTTCAACAGAAAAAGCAAGGTGTCTTAAGCCACACGATTCCGGTCTTGAAGGTCGTTCAGGAGGATTTGGAAATGAGAATAACTCAATCACATAATGATCTCCAATCCCTAGATCCAGTTTGTAGGACTGTCTTTCTTCACGGTACACTTCACGGAGAATGTTTAAACCTAAAATTTCGGTATAAAAGTTTTTTGAGACTTCATAATCTGAGCAGATGATGGCAATGTGATGTATTTTCATCTTCAAATATAAAATTTTTGAATGATAATTTTAGGTGATTATCTGTGATTAATATTGATTTACACAATAATTTTCAATATCAAATTGTTATATTTGGTACGTTTTTCAAAATCATAAATTAAAATTTTAATGAAAAAAATAAATATTGCAGTTTTGGCATTTGCAGGTCTTGTTTATTTAAACTCATGCGGTACCAACAAAAAAGTAGCTGTAAATACAGAAAAACCTGTTCCGGCAATGCGTGATTCCGTATTTGTAGGAGTGAAGGAGGAGGGCCTTAATCTCGCTTACATGGACAAATCTGTAAGACCTCAGGATGATTTTTTCACTTACGTCAACGGAAATTGGGTGAAAGAAACGCAGATTCCTTCTGATAAAGCCAGCTGGGGCTCGTTCAATGCTTTAAGAGAGAATGTAGACGATGCTTCTCTGGATATTTTAAACGGAATTTTAAGTGAAACATATCCCGAAGGTTCTGAAGGTCAGAAAATCCAGAATCTGTACGCGAGTTTTATGGATACTTCGAAAAGAAATGCGGAAGGTTTAACTCCTATCA
This sequence comes from Chryseobacterium sp. Leaf394, assembly GCF_001424105.1. Lineage (GTDB taxonomy): Bacteria > Bacteroidota > Bacteroidia > Flavobacteriales > Weeksellaceae > Chryseobacterium. The sequence continues at coordinate 986,737 of NZ_LMQH01000011.1, forward strand.
AAGCAGACCTTGCAAAAATTGATGCCATCAAAAACGTCAGTGATCTTCAGAAATATTTGCTTGAAGCTACAAAACTGGGCGACAATTCTTTTTACGGCTGGAGAGTTTCTGCAGATTTGAAGGATTCTAAGATGAATGCAGTTTATTTGGGTGGTCCCGATCTTGGTTTAGGAAGAGATTATTATCAGAAAGTAAATGAAGCCAACACCAAAACACTGGCGGAATATCAGAATTATATTTCTCAGCTTTTTGTGGTCTTAGGCTATAAAAACCCAGATGTGGTTGCTAAAAATGTGGTTGATTTTGAGAAAAAGATGGCAAACGACCTTTTGACATTGGAGCAGAACCGTGATGCCAATCTGAGATACAATCCGAAGAAAGTTTCTGAGTTGCCTTCCCTGGTTAAAAATGTAAATCTGCCTAAATACCTCAAAGATGCAGGCGTAAATACTGACCGCGTCATCATTGGCGAACTGAAGTATTATCAGAACATGGATCAGATTTTCACTCAGAAAAATATTCCTTTGCTGAAAGATTATCTGAAATACCATATTATCAACGGTAATGCATCCAACCTTGATGAGAATCTGGAGAAAATACGGTTTGATTTTTATGCTAAATATCTGCAGGGGCAAAAAGAACAGCGTCCGATGAACAAAAGAGGTCTGGCAATGGTGAATTCTATTCTGGGTGAAGCTTTTGGCAAACTGTATGTCGAAAAACAATTCACACCGGAATCCAAACAGCAGATGGAAACCTATATCGAATACATCATCAAAGCTTTCGATAAACACATTACAGAAATCGACTGGATGTCTCCTGAAACTAAGGTAAAAGCCCATGAAAAGCTTTCTAAATTCAGTGTGAAAATTGCCTATCCCGATCAGTGGAAAGATTACTCCAAACTGAAAGTGGAAAAGGGAACTTCTTTATATTCAAATCTTCAGAATGTTTCGGCATGGCAATATGAGAAAAGTCTGGAGAAAGTTGGAAAACCGGTAGACAGGAAGGAGTGGGGGATGACACCACAAACCGTGAATGCCTATTATAGCGGTTCCAATAATGAAATTGTTTTCCCTGCAGCCATCTTACAACCTCCTTTCTACAATCCCAAAGCTGATGCAGCTGTGAATTTTGGTGGAATTGGTGCCGTAATCGGTCATGAAATTTCCCATGGCTTCGACGACAGTGGCTCAAGATTCGATGGTGACGGAAATTTAAATAACTGGTGGACAGCCGAAGACCGTAAAAACTTCGATGCAAAAGTGGCTCAGCTGGCTGCTCAGTATAATGCTTATGAACCTGTGAAAGGAAGTTTCGTCAACGGTAAATTTACAAGCGGTGAAAATATCGGCGATCTAGGCGGCGTTTCGGTGGCTTATGAGGCGTTACAAATGTATCTCAAAGACAAAGGAAATCCTGGTCTGATCAGTGGTTACAATCAGGATCAAAGGTTTTTCCTAAGCTGGGCTACCGTTTGGCGTACGAAATCTACCGAGCAGTACATGATCAATCAGGTAAAAACAGATCCGCATTCTCCGGGAGTTTTCAGGGCTTTTGGGCCTTTGGTGAATCAAGATTCATTTATCAAAGCGTTTGACATAAAGGAAGGTGACAAAATGTACAAAGCACCATCAGAAAGAATAATGATCTGGTAAAATATAAAGACCTGCAAAATTTTTGCAGGTCTTTTTTTGATTGTATCTCGCTGATTTTTCAGATTTTTCAGATTTTAAAATTAAATCTAATAATCTTAAACTGTTTCCTGTGTTGTGTAGGCCGTAAACGCTTCTTCCAAACTGTTGAATTTCCCTTTGAAATCTTCAATAGCACAGTCCTGCAGAATATTTCCTTTATGAATTAAAATGACTCTGCTGCAAAGCGCCTCAACTTCCTGCATAATGTGCGTTGAAAGAATAACGGTTTTTTTGTTTCCGATTTCTTTAATCACGCTTCTGATTTCAAGAATTTGATTCGGGTCTAAACCATTGGTCGGTTCATCTAAAATTAAAAGTTCCGGCTGATGAATGATCGCCTGCGCAAGCCCGACTCTCTGTTTGTAACCTTTTGAAAGCTGGCTGATTTTCTTTGATTTTTCTGGTGTCAAACCAACAGTTTCGATCACTTCATCCACTCTCGACATCGGAATTTTATGAATGTTGGCAACAAACTGCAGGTATTCTTTTACAAACATTTCCAAATAAAGCGGATTGTTTTCGGGTAAAAAACCAATTTTCTTTTTGGTTTCAATTTCGTTTTCAACAATATTTTTTCCGTCTAAAGAGATTTCGCCTTTTTCTATTTTTAATGCACCAACGATAGATTTCATTAACGTAGATTTACCTGCTCCGTTGGGTCCCAGAAGGCCGATGATCTCGTTTTTTTCTGTTGATATATTTACGTCATTCAGTGCGATCTGAGTTCCGAAAGTTTTGGTTAAATTATTTATGATTAATGACATGCTGATTTTGATATTTTACAAAAATAAAACAAAAAACTCATCCGTAAAGAATGAGTTTCAATATTGTTGAAGTCTGTGCTTATCTTCTTTTTTTCGAAGATTTTTTTACAGGCTGTGCTGCTGGCGTAGCATTGGGTTGTGTGTAAGTCTGCTGTACTGGCGTTGTTGGTTGGCTGTTCACCGCAGTCTGCTGTTTCACAGGCTTGTTGTAAAGTGCTGCCTTTGGTGTTCCAACTCCAAAAACCTTGTCCAGTTGTTTTTTGTTTAAAAACTGTGATTTCCCAACGTACTTTTTATTTTTGTTGATGTACTGAATAAACTGCATGGTTGGCTGACCGTAGTTTTTCTCAAAATGAAGCTCTATAATGTCATTCGGAAGTTCGAGAGAGATATTTCCCGAAGGCTCGTCGATGAATCCGTCTGAAATCATTTTGTAAAGTCCCATTACATCGCCATTCATGTCAATAAAAGAGAATGATCTGAATGTATTGAGATTTGAATTGTTGATATCCTGATAGTTGAAAGTATATCTGTTATCTTTTTTGTAAAGTCCCACAGAGTTATCTTTTCCGATCTCTACCAAAGTCTCATTTTTGAGAACTTTGATCTGTGAAAATGCAGTAAAACCAATCACTGTGGCGAATAGTAAAAATATTTTTTTCATGCTTCTTCTTTTAATATTTTTTGGTATAGTAACGCTAAATTAGCGATAATAACAAAAATGACAATTTTTTTTCTCCGGCAAAAGTAATATTTTTTTTTCAACAAGATTTTAAACCAAACATGATATTTATTGAAGTATTGGATTACTGTAGAATTACTTTCATTTCTTTCGATCTCATTTTTAAATATTTAAAGTAAAAAAATGATTATGATTAAAATAGTATTAAATTTAATTCAAATAAATTCAAGGGAAGTATTTCCAGCAAAATTTTTCAAAGTATTATGAACAATCTTTAAGCCAGTTTTCGTTAAAAAAAGAAATATTTCTAATTATAGTGATATTTTTTGTTTTACGCAGCCGAAAAAATGTACAGAGATGATTTACTTTTAATTAGATAACTGATGAACTGTGTAAAATTTTATTTTTCAAACTTTACCAGACTAACTTCATAAGGCTTCAGTTTATATGATAATCGGAAATGTGATTTTATTTAAAAAAACCATTCAATAATTGTTAATTTTGTACGCTAAGATTTACAGCATTGAACACCATTTTAATCATCGACGACGAAGCAAAAATAAGATCGCTTCTCTCCAGAATTATCAGTCTTGAAGGTTTTGAAGTCTTCGAAGCAAGCAACCTGAAGAGCGGATTAAAAAAGCTTGAAACCTCAGAAATCGATATTGTGATCTGCGATGTGAAGCTCCCCGACGGAAACGGAGTGGAGTTTTCTAAAATCATAAAGGAGAAATTCCCGGTGGTGGAAGTGATTCTCCTCACCGCGTTCGGCAATATTCCGGACGGCGTTCTGGCGATTAAAAACGGTGCGTTTGACTACATTACAAAAGGTGACGACAATACCCGAATTCTACCACTCATTTATAAAGCTTCTGAAAAGGTAGCGTTGAACAAGCGCGTTCTCCATCTGGAAAAGCAGCTCAACAGAAAACAGTCTTTTGACAGCATTATCGGAAAATCATCAACTATTACAGGTGTCGTAGATTCTGCCAGAAAAGTCGCTAATACTGATGCTACAGTTCTTCTTACTGGTGAAACGGGTACCGGTAAAGAGGTTTTTGCGCAGGCGATTCATCACGCAAGCAAGAGGAATAAAAATAATTTCATTGCCATTAATTGCTCGGCTTTCGGAAAAGATTTGCTGGAGAATGAACTGTTTGGTCATAAAGCTGGCGCTTTTACAGGTGCTCTTAAAGACAGTAAAGGTATTTTTGAAGAAGCCAATCAGGGAACAGTTTTCTTAGATGAAATCGGTGAGATGCCACTGGATTTGCAGGCAAAACTGTTGCGTGTTTTAGAATCTGGTGAATTTCTAAAAGTAGGCGACAGTAAACCGATTAAAACAGATGTCAGAATTGTAGCGGCAACAAACAGAGATCTGGAAACTGAAATTGCAAATGGAAATTTCCGTGAAGACCTTTATTACAGAATCAATATTTTTCAGATTAAACTACCTTCTTTAAGAGAAAGAGTAGCTGATATTGAACTGCTGGTTCAGTTTTTCCTTAAAAGTTTTTCACTTAAGACTGGCAAAAATATATCTTCCGCCTCACAGGATTATTTACAGGCATTAAAAAATCATCCCTGGAAAGGCAATATCCGTGAACTTCGAAATGTGATCGAACGCAGCGTGATTCTCACAGATTCTTCGGAGCTGGATGTCGAAAGTCTGCCTTTGGATATTTCAATCAGCAATGACCAAAATTCTTCTCAGACCAAAATAATGTCCGCTTTTTCTATGGCGAGTGCTGAGAAAATGCAGATTCAAAAAGTTCTTAATCATACCAAAGGCAATAAAGCCGAAGCTGCCAGGTTGCTCGAAATCGGCATTGCGACGTTATACAGAAAGGTGGAAGAGTACAAAATTTCATAAAAAATATTTTCATTCTGATAAAGACCCTATCATTTTGATAGGGTTTTTTGTGTTTTGAAATGTTTTAAAATTTATTTAAGTCGTTGTATTTCAATTATTTGTATTCTATTTTCATTCTGGGGAACAAATCTTGGCATTAGAGATTCAAAACAAACCAAAATGAATCATACAGAAGCCATCAGGGAAATAGTAGAAGTAATTCCTGAAACGCAGGAAGAATTTGATGAATCTTACAAGACAGCCAGTCCTTACATGGTCATCAATGTTTTCACCAAACAAATCAAAAAACTTATTAAAAACAACGAGCAAAAAATTCTGAAAAAATGTATTCGGAAAATGAATAAACTGTACAGCAAAGGCGATCAGAAACTGAAAGGAGCCATCGAAAATGTTTTCGTGTATTCCATAGACAGTTTTACATTTTGTTGCGAGCCTGCTTACAAAAAAATGATCTTCGATAAAATGTCAGTAAGTCTGCAAAACAATTATTTACATCAGGTTTACAAATCAGGAATTTAAATTGAAATAAAATGAAATCAAAAATCAGAAAAATTGGAGACTGGAAACTTCTGAAGTCTACCCGTGAAAAACACGATTTCGAAGTGATCACCATCAATATTGCTGTAATCCTCAGCGTTTTTGTCGCTGCTGCAATTCTGCAGGTTAATTAAAATCAAAAATCAAAATGATAACAATTATTCTATTAATCACTGCAATACTGTTATTCGTATTGTTTTACCGCCTCGTTGAGTATTTTGAAAACATTTAAATTAAAAAAAAATGACTCTACTATTTTTTATATCAATAGCCATATTCATTTATATCTGCTATGTGCTCGTAAAGCCGGAAAAATTTTAAAACCAATTAATAAGCAAATGAACCGTAAGATTATACATCAAATAAAAGAGTGGGGAATTCTGATTTTTTGGATCAGCTTCATCATCGCTTTTTTATATCTGTTGATTACCGTGAAAAAATTTTTACTAATTCATTAAACAAACTATGAACACTGAAATTTTAGGCGTTGTTGCGATGTTTATCATAACATTGCTTTTGGCGATACCTTTTGGAAAGTATATTTCAAAAGTTTACACAGGAGAAAAAACATTTCTGGATCCTGTTTTCAAAACCGTAGAAAGATTTTTCTACAGAATATCAGGAATCGATTCTGATCATGAAATGAACTGGAAACAGCATCTGACCGCACTTTTAACCATCAACTTTTTATGGTTTTTCATCAGTATGCTTGTTCTGATGAATATGAGCTGGCTCCCACTCAATCCAGATGGAAATCCTGATATGTCGCCGGATCTGGCATTTAATACAACCATTTCCTTTTTAGTCAACTGTAATTTACAGCATTATTCAGGCGAAACGGGATTGAGTTATCTTGGTCAAATCTGGTTAATGTTCCTGCAGTTTGTTTCTGCTGCAACGGGAATGGCTGCTTCTATCGTTATTTTTAAAGCTTTCAGAGAAAAATCTACAGAAAAGCTCGGGAATTTTTATGACTACCTTCTAAAATCAACTACAAGAATTTTATTGCCGCTTTCAATGTTGATGGGCGCAGTAATGGTATTTCAGGGAATGCCGATGACTTTCAGTGGGAAAGATAAAATGATTACGTTGGAAGGTAAAAATGTGGAAGTTTCTACAGGACCGGTCGCAGCTTTTGTTCCTATAAAACACATTGGAACCAATGGTGGAGGCTTTTTTGGAGCGAACGGAGCGCATCCTTTGGAAAACCCGAGCTACTTTACCAATATGGTTGAGATGTTTGCGCAGTTTATTATACCGATGGCGATGGTTTTTGCATTCGGACATTTTATCCGCAGAAAGAAATTCGGATACATGATTTTTGGAGTCATGACCATTGGATTTTTATTGCTTGCAGTACCAACGGTTATTATGGAAATGAACGGCAATCCTGCCATCAGCCAAATGGGAATCGACCAGTCACTGGGAGCAATGGAAGGTAAAGAAGTCCGTTTCGGAGCTGCCGCTTCAGGCTTCTGGAGTATTGTAACGACTGTAATTTCTACAGGATCAATTAATTCAATGCATGACAGCGCAATGCCGCTTTCAGGAATGACTCAAATGCTTGCCATGATGGTAAATGCTTTCTACGGCGGTGACGGGGCAGGGATTCTGAATATCTTCATCTACATTATTCTCGCGGTTTTCATCAGCGGATTGATGGTAGGCCGTACTCCGGAATTTATGGGTAAAAAAATTGAAGCCCGCGAAATGAAAATTGCCATGATTGTAGCACTTTTCCATCCGTTTCTTATTCTTGTCGGAACTGCGATTGCCACTTATTTTCCTGAAGTCGGAACTTCTACACTCAGTAATCCTGGATTCCACGGTTTCAGCGAAGTGCTTTACGAATATACTTCTTCGGCTGCCAATAACGGAAGCGGTTTCGAAGGTTTGGGTGACAATAATCTTTTCTGGAATATTTCCACGGGAATTGTCCTTTTACTCGGTCGTTTCTTACCGATTATCGGTCCGGTTGCAATTGCAGGTTTACTTGCTCAGAAAAAATACATTCCGGAAGGAGAAGGAACTTTAAAAACAGATACTTCAACATTTGGACTGATGACTTTTGCAGTAATTGCGATTATTGCAGCGCTGGCTTTCTTCCCGGCACTGGCATTGGGGCCGATTGCAGAATATTTTTCAATGAAATAAAAGTTAGATAAAATTTAAATAACAGAAAATTAAAATGGCTCAAAATAAATCTTTGTTTCAAAAAGAATTGGTTCAGGAAGCATTGAAACAGTCTTTTGTGAAACTGAATCCGAAACTGATGTTTAAAAATCCCGTCATGTTTCTCGTATGGCTCGGAACATTAGTGATGTTCTTCGTAAGCATCTGGACGTTGACAGGAGAGAAATCTCAGGGCAGTTTTGCTTACAATTTCACGGTATTCATCATTCTTTTACTCACCGTTTTGTTTGGAAACTTTGCAGAAGCCATCGCCGAAGCGAGAGGAAAAGCTCAGGCAGACAGTTTGCGTAAAACCAGAGAAGAAACACCTGCAAAACTTCAAAATGGTGAAACAATTTCTTCATCTAAATTACAGAAAGGTGATATTTTTGTTTGCGAAGCCGGAGATATTATTCCTTCTGACGGAGAAATCATCGAAGGTCTTGCTACGATAGACGAAAGTGCGATTACCGGAGAATCTGCTCCTGTCATCCGTGAAGCGGGTGGTGACAAAAGCTCTGTAACGGGAGGTACAAAAGTTTTGTCGGATAAAATTGTAGTTCAGGTGACCACGCAACCCGGCGAAAGCTTTTTAGATAAGATGATTGCCCTGGTAGAAGGTGCTTCAAGACAGAAAACACCTAATGAAATTGCACTGACGATTTTGCTGGCTGGTTTTACATTGGTTTTTATCATCGTCTGTGTGACTTTAAAACCGTTTGCGGATTATTCTAATGTAACGATTACCATCGCGTCATTCATTTCTCTTTTTGTCTGTTTAATTCCAACAACCATCGGTGGATTGTTATCTGCCATCGGAATTGCAGGGATGGACAGAGCATTACGTGCCAACGTCATCACCAAAAGCGGTAGAGCAGTAGAAACAGCTGGAGATATCGATGTTTTACTTTTAGATAAAACAGGTACGATTACTATAGGAAACCGTAAGGCCACTGGATTTTATCCGGCTCATCAGATTGATGAAACACAATTGATCAAAGCAGCGGTTTTAAGTTCGATGACGGATGAAACTCCTGAAGGAAAATCAATCATTGAGCTGGCGGGAATCAATCCTTTAAGCTATGAAATCAGTAATCCTCAGTTTATCAAATTCACTGCAGAAACCAGAAGTTCGGGGATTGATTACGACGGAAACCGCATTAGAAAAGGCGCAACTGATGCCATCAGAAAAATATCGGAAGCTGCCGGAAATGCTTTTCCACAGGAAATCGATTTAAAAGTTAAAGAAATTTCACAAAACGGAGGAACGCCTTTGGTAGTTTCAGAAAATGAAAAAGTTCTGGGAGTGATTGAACTTCAGGACATTATTAAACCCGGAATCAGCGAACGTTTCGAACGTCTCCGAAAGATGGGTATCAAAACGGTAATGGTTACCGGTGATAATCCTCTGACTGCGAAATTTATCGCCGAAAAAGCAGGTGTTGACGATTTTATTGCCGAAGCAAAACCGGAAGATAAAATGAACTACATCAAAAAAGAACAGCAGGAAGGCCGTTTGGTTGCTATGATGGGTGATGGTACCAATGATGCTCCTGCATTGGCTCAGGCAGACGTAGGTGTTGCCATGAACAGCGGAACTCAGGCTGCAAAAGAAGCCGGAAATATGGTTGACCTCGACAATGATCCTACCAAATTAATTGAAGTTGTTGAAATCGGAAAACAGTTGCTGATGACAAGAGGAACGCTGACTACATTCAGTATTGCCAGTGATGTTGCGAAATATTTTGCCATTATTCCTGCGTTGTTTATCGCCGCAATTCCTGCGCTGCAAGGTTTAAATATCATGAATCTTCACAGTCCGGAAAGCGCGATTTTATCCGCGGTCATCTTCAACGCAATCATTATTCCGATCCTGATTCCGCTGGCGTTGAAAGGCGTGGCTTACAAACCCATCGGTGCATCGGCGTTGCTGAGAAGGAATCTGTTCATCTTCGGTTTAGGCGGAGTCATCATTCCTTTTATCGGAATTAAAATTATAGACATCATCGTATCCTTATTTTTCTAAATATCCAAAAGGCAAAGCAGGAAGAAAGTTTTCATCACATCACTTTTCGTCCAATATTTATCTCAGTTCTTCCTGCATTTGTCTTTGTTAAATTATTATCAAATGAAAAAACATATTTTACCTGCAATCAAACTGACTGCTTTGTGCATCGTTCTTCTTGCCATTGTTTATCCTATTTCCATCTGGGCGATTGCTCAGCTCTCACCAAACCAAGGAAAGGGAGATTTAATTCAACATCAGAATAAAACCTATTACGAAAATATCGGACAGTCTTTCACCAGCGACAAATACTTTTGGTCAAGACCTTCAGCAGTTGATTACAATGCAGCAGGTTCAGCAGGAAGCAATAAAGGTCCATCGAATGAAGATTATTTAAAACAGGTTCAGGCCCGTATCGATACTTTTTTAATGAAAAATCCTGAAATTAAAAAATCAGATATTCCTGCAGATCTCGTTACAGCAAGCGGGAGCGGATTGGATCCAAATTTCTCAGTTCAGGCAGCAAAAATTCAGGTGAAAAGAATTGCAAAAATCAGAAATATAGATGAAGCAAAAATAAATAATCTCATCGTTCAGAATACAGAAAAACCTTTGATAGGGTTGTTTGGACCTGAAAAAATCAATGTTCTGAAATTAAATATCGCGCTCGATCAGTTGAGCGGAAAATAATTTTAAAAAATCAATCTGTCATCATGAGTTTTATTTTTTTTTAATAAAATTCTAATTCTTTCTTAAATTTAAATTAAATGAAAAAAATACTGTTTGTTTTGTTAGCCATATGCGGAATCACCGCTTCTGCTCAAAACGATTCAATAGCTAAACCTCTAACTGTTAGCGGATACGCTGAGGTTTATTATACTGCAGATTTTAATAATCCAAAAAACAACAGCCGCCCTGGTTTTGTTTACAGTCACAACCGAAACAATGAAGTGAACGTCAATTTAGCTTATATAAAAACCGCATACAATACAGAAAAAGTAAGAGCCAATCTGGCTTTGGCAGTCGGAACATACATGAATGCCAATTATGCAGCCGAGCAAGGTGTGATGAAAAACATTTACGAAGCCAACGTTGGTTTGAAAATCTCCAAAAAGCATAATCTATGGATTGATGCCGGGATTTTCCCATCCCATTTAGGATTTGAAAGTGCGGTCGGAAAAGACAACTGGACACTTACCCGAAGCCTTTTCGCAGACAACTCACCATATTTCGAGACTGGAGCAAAAATTTCATACACTTCAGAAAGCGGAAAATGGTTCTTAAGCGGTTTGGTGCTCAACGGTTGGCAGCGTATTCGAAGAGTTGACGGAAATTCTACACCAGCTTTTGGACATCAATTAATTTTTAAACCTAATGAAAAACTGACCATCAACAGCAGTTCATTTATCGGAAACGATAAACCCGACAGCATTCGCCAGATGAGATATTTTCACAATCTGTATGCAGTGTATCAAATTAATAAAAAGTTTGGGGTAACTGCAGGTTTTGACATCGGTGCCGAACAAAAAGTAAAAGGTAGTGAGCAGTACAACATTTGGTACACACCGGTGTTAATTGCGAAATACAATGCCACAGAAAAACTGAGTTTTACAGCAAGAGGAGAATATTATCAGGATGAAAAAGGAGTGATCATTGCAACAGGGACGGCAAATGGTTTTAAAACTTTAGGATATTCTTTCAATGCCGATTATCAAATCTTTCCTAATCTTGTCTGGCGCACAGAAATCAGAAATTTAAACAGTAAAGACGCCATCTTTATGAACAGGACAGATAAGTTTAATAAAAACAGTCTGACGGCAACGACAGCATTGGCTATTTCATTTTAATAATAGCAAATATAACTTTTGGTTAACTTAAGTTAGCTAAAAAAGATTGTGAATTTTCATAAACCATTAAGGGAATTAATTGATTAAGGAATGTTAAGGATCAATAGGTTCATTTAAACGTGTAACTTAATGATTCGCCTTCGTGAATCTAAAAAAATGAAAATTATTTTTGTCCTTAAAAACTCAATACCTTAATGGTTTAAAACATTTTTCTTACCTGAAATAATCAATTCTACAAATGAATGAATCAAGAAAATCCGCGGAAGAATTTCTGCATCTCATCAATAAATCCAAAAGAGGAAAACTCAAAGTTTATATTGGGATGAGCGCAGGCGTAGGAAAAACCTACAGAATGCTGCAGGAAGCTCACGTACTTCTCCAAAACGGAATTGATGTAAAAATGGGATATGTAGAAACACATAACCGCAAAGAAACGCACAGTTTGTTGGAAGGTCTTCCTGTTATTCCCAGAAGAAAATTATTTTATAAAGGCAAAGAACTGGAAGAGCTCGATGTTCCTGCAATTCTAATCCTCCGTCCTGAGATTGTAATTGTTGACGAATTGGCTCACACCAACATTGAAGGAAGTAAAAATAAAAAGAGATGGCAGGATGTAATGGATATTTTAGACGCTGGAATCAATGTGATCAGCGCTGTAAACATCCAGCATATAGAAAGTTTAAACGAAGAAGTGAAAGCTGTGACCGGCGTGGAAGTCACTGAGAGAATTCCCGATACGGTGCTTGCTGCTGCAGATGAGGTTGTGAATATTGACCTTACTGCCGATGAATTGATTGCACGACTGAAGGAAGGAAAAATCTATGACAGCAGTAAAATACAGTCAGCACTGAATAATTTCTTCAAAAACGAGCACATATTGCAACTTCGGGAATTGGCTCTGAAAGAAGTCGCTTCACAGGTTACACGAAAAGTAGAATCAGATATTACGATTGGTAAAATTTTAAAAAAGGAAAGATTTCTTGCCTGCATCAGTTCCAATGAAAAAACAGCAAAAAATGTCATCCGAAAAACAGCGAGACTGGCAAATTATTACAACAGTCAGTGGTTTTTGCTGTATGTTCAGATTCCGAAAGAGTCGGCGGACAGGATCAATTTGAGTAAGCAGAGGCATTTAATTAATAATTTTAAACTGGCTACAGAACTTGGTGCAGAAATTATAAGAATTGAAAGCAAAAATATCGCCTTATCAATCATGGAGCAGTGTGATGAAAGAAGTATCACAACGGTATGCATCGGAAAACCACATCTTGATATCTGGAGAATTATTCTGGCAACTGATACCTTTAATTCATTATTAAAAAGGCTGTCTAAACAGAATGTAGATTTAGTAATTTTGTCGTAATGAAAATAAAAACGAAACTGAATGCGGGCGTTGGTCTGCTGTTTTTTATGATAATTATTCTGTCGACTTTGGGTGGATGGTTTATTTATCAGCTTAAAAAAGACACCCAGAATATTCTCGCTGCCAACTACAATACGTTGCAGTACTCGAGAAATATGCTGCTGTCACTCGAAGTAATTTCAACGGAGCCGTTTGCAATGTCAGAATTTCAGAAAAATCTTGACCTCCAGCGTCAGAATATTACAGAAAGCGGAGAAAAGGAAGCGACTCAAAATATCAATGATCATTTTTCGGAACTGAAAGTTGACAGAGGAAATTCAAACATTCATTCAGAGATCCGGAAAGATATTGCCGAACTAATGCAGCTGAATATGAATGCCATCCAGATTAAAAGTGGGATAGCAAACACGACCGCTCAAAATGCGATCGCCGTAATTTCTGTCGCAGGAACCCTGTGTTTTCTGATTGCATTTATTTTGATGGTGAATTTGCCGTCCAATATTTCCAATCCGATTCGGGAACTGACGTCGAGTATTCATCAGATAGCCAATCAGAATTACAGAGAACGGGTACATTTTGAAAGCAACAGTGAGTTTGGTGAGTTGGCGAGGTCTTTTAATACCATGGCAGAAAAACTTCAGGAATATTCCGAAAGCAGGATTGACAAAATTTTAAAAGGAAAAAAGCGCATTGAAACGCTGATCGACAATATGCATGATGCTGTAATCGGGATCGACGAGAATAAGAAAGTGCTTTTTGTAAATGATGAAGCATTAAAAATTTCAGGTTTAAAAAAAGAAAATTTTGTAGGAAAACTCATTCAGGATGTAGCGGTGAGCAATGATTTGGTCAGAGATTTAATTAAAGAGATTATTGATGTCAACCATTCTAAAAATGAGTCTGAAACCTTGAAAATTTTTGTGGAAGGAAAAGAAAATTATTTTGAAAAGGAAATTTTAGACATCAATGTAATTCCCACAGGAGAATATGAAAGCCGTTTTATCGGTCAGGTCATTATGCTGAGAAATATTACGCCTTTCAAGGAACTGGATTTAGCAAAAACACAGTTCATCGGAACCGTTTCACATGAATTTAAAACGCCTATTTCATCCATTCAAATGGGCCTGCAATTGCTGGAAAATGAGAAAGTAGGAAAACTGAATACCGAACAGATGAAACTCCTGAAAGGTATTGATGAAGACACTGTAAGATTGCTGAAAATTACACGGGAATTACTGAATCTGGCGCAGCGTGAATCTGGAATGATGCAGCTCAATGTCCATCCGTTTGATGTAAGTTCAGTAATTCAGGAAGTGGTTGATACCAATCAGTCTGCTGCTGATGAAAAAAATATCCGTTTTAAAACTTATATTGATCCTCAGGTAGAAAAAATAACTGCGGACGAAGAAAAAATTGTCTGGGTTTTAAACAATTTTGTTTCCAATGGAATCCGTTATTCTCCTGAGAATTCTGCGATAGAAATTTCAATTGATAATGCGGGAAATAATTCAGTTAAATTTTCAGTTGCAGATCAGGGTGCAGGAATTGAGACCCAGTTTTTAAAGCAGATATTCATCAGATATTTTCGTATTCCGGGAACTAAAACTGAAGGTAACGGATTAGGATTAAGCATATGCAAAGATTTTGTGGAAGCACACGGCGGAAGGATATCTGTTGAAAGCAAAATCGGGCAGGGAAGTGTTTTCAGTTTTGAACTGTCGGATGAATTTAAACCACTTTAGTAAAAAATAGCTTTAATTATTAAAATGATGTACTGATTAGTAAATATATGAGTCTGGATTTTAAGTTGTATTTAATAATTCTTCTTATCAAAAATATTCACCTTTTATTCTTTACGCTTACAGCAGGCATAGTAAGACTAACCATAGCTATGCAGATCCTTGTAAAAAAAAGGCTCAAAAGATATAATCTTCGCTGTATGTTACAAGATAAAATTTATATCACATATTCCGTTGATTCTTTAAGATTCATCGTGATAGAGTAGGAAAGGTGGTCGTGTACCTTTTCTATGAATTTCAGCTCTTCAGAAATTATTTTTGAGTTCAGTTTTTCAAACACATATTCTATTTCAATTCTGAAATTGAAATCAGAAAGCGAAAATTCCTGAGTAGATGAGTAGACTTTGTTAAAGAATTTTTCAGTGATTTCATCTTTATTGTTAAGTACAGCATGAAGTTCCAGAGAACTGTGGTGGCATCTTCGACAAGCTTTACCTCAGGTTTTTTCCTCCTAATTTACGGCATCTTTAACACGTTATACATTGGCATTGCCGGCAATTTGTCCTTTGTTTGCCCGACTTTAAATAATCATTTTCAAAACAAAAACCACTCAAGGCGGTTTTTTTATTTTATTTTTCCCAATGTCTGAACTATGATAGAGATATGTTCTTTAAGTTTTACTTTTTCTAAATTCTCAGCTTTTTCTGATCCTCCTAAGCCTAATAAAGGAACATAACCAAAACACTCATCAAAATTTAGATCTCCAAGCATCTCTTTTGCGGTGTAAAAGTTTTTTCCTAACAAATCAGCATCAATAAACTCCTCATCTTTTAAATCCTCAAAAAAATATTCAAACCCAGATTCCAAAACTTTAGATAAGCCATGTCTATAATCAAGCAAAATAAGGTAATTGTTTTCCCAAATTATCAAATCGGCCAGTCCAGTGATAAATAAAACTATTGGGTTTGGATATACAGATGTATAGGAAAAATCTAACAATTCTTTATATTCATCAGGATTAACTATTTTCAGGTATGAGTTCATAAAAGAACCAAAACCATAATTATTCCATATATAAATAATTTCATCTGGAACTGATCCTTTATATTTGCTAATTAAATCTTCTGTCGGAGTATCTTGAACATTATAATGAGGATATTTTTCTATAAATTTGTTAAACATTTTAATTGATTTTATTATTATAAACAATTGCTTACTTCAGCAATTTCAAATCTTTCAATTATTTTGCTGGTAATATTATTACGGTTACAATTTATTTTAAAATTAGCTATGTACAGTATTAACTAAGGATTATAATTAAGAAGTTCATTTCCCAGAATATCCCTTATTTCAAGTGCTTTATTTACATTTAGAGCAGATAATTCAATTTTATCACTTAAATATATTAGTACTCCCTTACTTAAATTTATGATATTGGTGTTTTCAAAATAATTTTCTGCTATTTTATTGTTAAAGTAGGTAAAATAACCAATCCAAAGATTTTGTCCACTCTGCTTAACCTTTCTTCTCAATTCATTAGAGATGATAACTGCATAGTATAAGTCATCTGTTTTTTCTAATGACTCTACTAGTTTTATAACAAACTCCTTCGTAATACTTTTCATAAAGTCGTCAGAGAATTCAATATTAACTAAAGCAGTCTTATCACTGTTGCAAGCTCCTTGTGTTATATTAATTGAGAGATCACTGCTTGCGTTCTTATCCTTACTTAAATATAATAATGAATTAAAACCTATCCAGCTTTTTGAATAACTATACAGATCTTTATTGCTTTGATCATCATTCAAAAACACATCCTCAGCTTCATTATATATTAAGAATCTCTTTAAATTTTGACCGTTAAAATCAGATAGATTATTATCAAAATAAAACTTAGAATTTGTAGATTCATCCCAAGTCGAGATTACTTCAAGGTAAGGAAAAGTAATCTTTAGATTAATAATAATTTTTTTACAGTAATCAATAAAGTCTTGTGCTGTCATTTCTCGGTTAGTCAAACGGGAAATCAATTTTATTTTTTCCATTTCAATTATTTTGGTACAACAATAACATCGATATTTATATTGGCATTATCAAATAAATCTGCCAGTTCATCGGCTTTTGCTTGAGTATGGACATGACAGTCTAATTTTGAACCTGTTTCCTGAGCTATCTAAAAATTTTTTTTAGCTGGATCAAAATACGGTTCACTTTTTTGTGAATCGTATTTTTAACTTCCTTGCTGTAAAAAGTATAATGGAATGTTAGGATAATTTGTATTTTCGCCTGTCCATAAATCTAATCCTTCGAAAAAATGATGATCCTCTTTTTCTAAATTAGTACAAACTTCATTATGAATTTTAAATAGTAACTCAGCCGTAGTAAAATAAATATTATTATCTGCTTTTAACAGAAAATCTGGCTCAATACTATCTTTTATTTCCTCGTCCCAATATTCATACTGAATAGTAACCTTGGGAACGTTTAGAATAGTTTTATGTAAATTCTCTATAAAAGTTTTGCCAGTAATTTTTTCATTATAATTCTTTAAGGCAATAAGGAAATTTTCGACTGATAAAAATTTTTTTTCTTGAAAGTTCCATAATATATTCTTTAACAGTTCTTTTTGATTATTCATTTTATAAATATTAATAAAATCTTTGCAAGTCAAAACCGTGTTTCAAAGCTAAGTCGTAGTAAGATAAATTGGGATTCTCTCCTATAGATTGATATACCTCTATTCTCTTTTCAGGCAAACTCCTCAAATCTGAAAATTTGAAATAATTATCCAATATATCGTTTTGGTCAACTATTAAATCTCTTCTACCCGAAAAATCTAAAGTTGCCAATTCCAGATAATATGCTTTTCCTAATGTTGGAAAAACCTTTATATTATCATAAGCATAATCTGTTGAAAAATTTGTTTTTAATGATAATTCACCAACTGTAAATAACGAATTGTTTTGATGGTTTTTTAAGGTTTCAGGGAAAGAAACTTTCGTTGGATCAACTTCTAAGTTTTTTACAATTTTTATATCCTGTTTTAATAACTCTTTCTTTGGAATAAACTGTGAAATAATTGCAGTTTCAAATTTTTCTATGTCTAGTGAATCAGAAATATGCTTATAAGTTTCAACAAGAACACTATCTTTATGCCAATCCAAATAATTATTATCTTGTCCACTATTATCGTATTGTGCTTGAACATCAAACACCACTCTTCCAAAATAATACAGTTCTGATTGCTCAATTTTTATTGCGAAGATGTCGCCTACTTTAATATTTTTACTCATTTTTTATAAATTTAACAAGGATTATGCAGATTTTTGTATTTGTCATATTTTGCTTTTGTTACTTCATTTCTTCTATTTTCTAAATTTGGTTTTCCACCATTTTTTTTCATGAATGTTGCTATCACATTCAAGGGTAATATTTCAGGCTTTATCCATTTTCAACATAGAATTTGCATTGCCACCTTTTATCCCACTTACAGAAGGCTCAGACTATGTAATCTTCGCTGTGTGTTATGAGATAAAATTTACATCACAGATTTCATCGATTCATTAAGATTCATCGTGATAGAATAGGAAAGGTGGTCGTGTAACTTTTCTATGAATTTCAGCTCTCCAGAAATTATTTTTGAGTTCAGTTTTTCAAATACATATTTTATTTCAATTCTGAAACTGAAATCAGAAAGCGAAAATTCCTGAGTAGATGAGTAGACCTTGTTAAGGAATTTTTTAGTGATTTCATCTTTGTTGTTAAGTACAGCATGAAGTTCCAAAGAAACTGTTGTGGCATCTTCGTCAAGCTTTACCAGTTTCAGTTGATATTGATATTCCATTCCTTCCACGAGTCTGGAATTCAACTCGGACTGGCTACATAAAAAAGTGAAATGCTGGTTTGGTGGAAAAATAATACTGTAGATTTCTGGTAAAAGAAGAAGATACTGTAAGTTTTTTTTAAAATTCTGCTCAAAATTTACCATTCCATTTTCGTAATTACGGATAAATTTTTGCTGTTCTTTTTGTTCAGTGAAAACCATTTCAAGCTTATTGGCTTTCCAGGAATTCCAGTCGTTTTTCAACAAATGTTGATCTTCTACAGATAGTATTTTCCCGTCTAAATTTCGCTTAACCCGAATTTTAGGACTGATTCCAGAAAGGGCTAAAGTTTGCTCCAGAAAAGACTTCATCACTTCATTTTCTGTATACCCTTCAAGGTTTTCTACAAGTATATTGTTGTAGATCAGATCGTCCTGCCGTTCCTGTTCTATTGTAATTTGAGATACCGTTGAAAGAGAAATCGGAGTGTTGTCTTTACCCATCACAAAGGTATTTTCAACAATTAAAACATAAGATTGGGAAAAGTTCCCCACCTGAAGAAGAGGTATATTTTCGCCAAATATAAATTTCGATATGCTCATGAATTTTTCTGAAAATTATAAAAAACCGAGAAAATACAATCAGTTGTTTATCTTAAAACTAAAACAATATGATAATTTTGATTAATAATATTAACTAAAAAATATTTCATTTGTACTATTATATACTACTTTTTATAAGCTCAAAATATTTTTTATCAATGTCGTCAAAAATTTCATTTCCTTCCAACATATAGGAACTCATCAATGCATCTTTAGCTTTATCAGTCATTCCTAATTCAAAAAGCGACTGACCATAGCCGAGCCAAACATAACCATTTGCTGTTCCTTCGGGACATTGCAATGCTTGATTATAATTATAGGATGCTTTTATATAATCTTTTAAGTTAAAATAAGCATCAGCTAGAGCAGTATACAAGTGTAACGCAATTTCCCAATCAGTTTTAGGTGGTACGAGTTTTTCAATACCATTTTGATAATTAACAATTGCCAAATTATGCTCTTTTCGCTCTTCAAATTGATCACCTTTTTCTAAATCAATCATAATCGAATTGAATAACTCGTCAGATAATTCTTCCATAATAAATCTACTTATTTAATATATTGATCTGGATTGTTATAAAACTCTAAATATGCAGGATTATCATCAGGGAATGCTCTTCCTTCAGATTTTTGGTAAGCTATTTTAAAATACTCTAATGCTCTTTCTAAATTATCAGCGGCAAAATGAACTTTTCCTGCGACAAATTCCCTTTCACCATCGTCCAATCTCTCTACATCACAACTAAATAATATTTCTGCCCATTTTTTTGAATTGTTGTGATCTTGAATTTCCGTATATTCATTTGCTAAAGAATGAGCTATAAAAAAACTTTCATCATATTTTTCCTTAGGTAATGGAAGCAAATTCCATTTTTGCAATTCTAACTCAATAATTCCACTGTGATTATTATTTTCAAAACAATCTTCAATTTGATTATCAATTTTTTCAAATTTGTCTTGAATTTCTATAGGTAGATCCATTTCTTCTTTTTTTTAATAATTAAATTTTCGGAGGTAAATATACTTGTCCAAGTTTAGCACCAGCTGACCTATTTATTGATCTGTGATCTAAATAGTAATTTTTAGAATCTAACATCCACTTCCTAACTTTTTCAGATTTTGCTCCATATTTTCGTCCTGTTTTATTCCACCAAGTAACAGCGTCTTTTTTATGTGACATATCAGCATATTTCATGTCATACCATTTCCCATCTGAAGCTTTAAATTGTTGTACGCCCTTTTTTGTCCTAATTTTACCTTCCTTCTTCATTGCTTCAATAACTTTTTCACCAGTTTTACTTGTTTTACCTGGCGTTCGCCCGAGATACTTTAAACGGTTCGATACTTTTTTTATGCTTCCAGTTATACATTTTCCAGCATAATGCACAAGAAAAGCAAGCAACCCTACAAAATAAGTATGAAAATGTGCTACCTCAAAGTTAAAAACTTTCTTGGGTTGACTTAATTAGTTTACAGAAACAGAATATTATGTACTTTAACTTCTAAGCCCTTTTACTTTTTAAAATATCTGAGTCATATTGAAATAAAAATTTCAATTTGTAGCCTTCTATCAAATTAATGCGCTGTGTTTAGTTCCTCATCTCTTTCTCTCCAAAAATCTATGGGATGCGAAAAGTCTAATATTTTATCATTATTAAGGCTTTCGATTATATAGTCGTATAATTTATAGATAATTGAGAAAATAACATCAACATCTTTTAATCGCTTAGGTGTCCTTGAAAAAGCAATTAAATGATAGCCATCTACATTCTTTAAATTCTCTAAATATCCAATTAGGGAATTTTTATCAGTCATGAATGAATAAAAGTCAGCTAAGATTTCGTTCGGATTATCTTGATTTACAATCCATTTTCTGCAGAATTTATCAAATTTTAAGCTGTCCTATCTCTGGTAACCAAAATAAACGTTCCCAAAATCGTTGATAAGCCTTCGTATTATCTAAAGGCTATAATTTTATTAAATCATTTTCCGATGCATTAGATTTAATATTTGCTACAAATGTTTCTGTTGTCATTTTAAAAACCTCTTTTTCTTAAATATTATTCTGTTAATTTGTCAATATCCTTTTGCTTTTTGATGATTTTTTTTTGGGGTTTTAGATATTGTTTCTTAGACTTTCCCAGAAAGAGAATTTTGTGGATTGATAAACAAGCAATTAAATGTAAAGAACTATTCGATAAAAGATATACTAGATTTAAGATGTCGTTCGTAAAAAAGGTTTTATGCAAATTTTAGTCTTTACTTTTTTACTTTCTGCAATCATTTGATTTAACAAGTCATCAAATTCATTTCTTTGAGGTTCTATTCTAAATATTTTGATACACAATTGTTAGTTAAAAAATTAATTAATCTTTCACTACAAAATAATTTTTTTTCAGATCTTATATAGAGGTCATCCATATTTTCAATTCCATTGATTTTAAGCCAGTAAAATTTGGGAATTGGTTTGTCTAGAGTATAATTATTAAAAAAATACTCAGCCATTGAAATTTCTACATCTTTAATCATGTATCCTGTAAATGCTTGATTTTTTAAATTTTCTTTCAAATTTTCCGTAATTAAATAGCACGGCTAGCACTCCATCAAATCGTCTCCCAGCCAATCTTCCAATTTAATATGGAGTTTAGAAACTGTTTTGGATGTGAGTTTTTGCTCTACAAACTCTGTCTTCTCACCAAGACCA
>NZ_LMQH01000011.1:1008572-1010671 GCF_001424105.1 Chryseobacterium sp. Leaf394
GTGTTATACATTCTCGTCTAATAGAATATTTTTTTTAAAAAAATCTAAAAATTACGCAAAAAATTATTTTGCAAAACTTCCTTATTGATCCACTCTATAAATCTAAATATTCTGGTTTAAGAATATTTTTATAATCTATAAGTTTTTCATAGTCAATATAGTTTTTTGGTGGTGATATAAAGTTATGAGACACATTAGCTTTCGTTTTTTTGGCTTCTGTAGAAGTTTTTTTATTTTTTTTATCAAATGTCGTGCTTAGAATATTAGCACTTCCTTCAAGCTTAAAAATTAACTTGTTTGTAACTTTTTTCTCATCATCTTCATAGTAATTATTTATTTGACTTAAAAATAATGCATCGTCTTGAAATTTTTCATACCTATCCTCTTCAAAAGCTATATCCATGTTGTATTTATCATAAACCAATGTCAAGTGTTTAAATATTTCACCCTGATTATAAGTTAGAAAGTCAATGTTAATATCCATTGTAGAATTATCTATATAACAATACAATTTATCGTTAAGATAAACAGTAAGATGATATTCTTTCTCATTTTGATAAGCATATTTTGACCAATCTTCAGTTGTTATTAAGGCTTTTTTTTCTTCTTTGTTTGGTGTTCCATCCAATACCAAGTCCATTATGTTTTCTAGAGTTTCATCTTCAGATAAAACACTCTTTTCTAAGTCATTGTACTGTAAAAATTTGTATAAATACATAATTCTCTATTAATTTATAATCCTTTTATTTGCGATATATCATCTATTATTTGAACTCCTTTCTTTTTAGCATAATCTAAGACTTCTTTCGATACTCCTTGAGCATTTTCCACATGTAAAATTGCCTTTTCAGATAATTTGCCTAATTCTTTGGATTTTGAACCAACATATTTAGCTGCATCATTAATATAACTTTTAGCAGTTTGCGTTGTAACCTTAGATAAATCAGTAGCTTTCCTTTCTATTAATCCTATCCCTTCTATATATGAGTCTATTCGCCCTTTTTTACCATTCTTCAGCAATACGTCAAGCTCCGAACGAAATAGTTTACCTCCATTAGTTGCTAACTCCTCAGTAAATGCATTCATAACATTATTAAAGCTGTTTCCTCTCATAATATTTTGAAACCATCTTTGAGATTCCAACATCATCTGAGATAAGCATCTACCTGTATTATGAACAAGTAATGCCAACAAACCAACGAAATAAGTATGAAAGTGAGCTACTTCAAAGTTAAAAACTTTCTTGGGTTCATAATTAAATTCAATCTTTTTTATTTCAATTTTTTGGTCTTCTTTCGTTAAGATTAAATCTCCTTTTTCCAGCTCTGAAGCATCTTGCCAACCCTCTTCTGTATAAAAAGGATGAATTGCAGTTGTCTCAATGATTTCAGCCTCGGTGTAAATATTAATAGTATGATCACTTTCGTTCACCATCAAATCAATTACGGGTTGTAATGTAACAGAACCTGTATCCTCATCATATGCCCAGACCATATCACCAATCTGTATATCTTCAATATTTTTAATACCAAGCTCAGTATGCACTGGAGTTCCTGCAGGAAAACATGCAAATACGCAGGTTTTTAAAAGTTTTTTAGCAACATCATCTATGCTTTTCTTTAGCGCCTGCTTGCTTAGGTTTTTTAGCTCCTTACTTTTTTTTACTTTCTGCAATCATTTGGTCTAAAAGATCATCAAATTCATTTCTTTCGGGATTTATTTTTAAATAATTTAAAACACAATTGGAAGTTAAGAAATTGAGAAGTTTTTCACTACAGAACAATTTTTTCTCTTTTCCAATATATAAATCAGTTTTATTCTCATCTCCATTTATTTTAAGCCAATAAAACTTAGGAATCGACTTGTTTACATTATAATTATTAAAAAAATACTCACCCATTGAAATCTCTACATCTTCAATCATGTATCCTGTAAATGTTTGATTTTTTAAATTTTCTTTCAAATTTTCCGTAATCAAATAGCACGGATAGCACTCCATCAAATCGTCTCCCAGCCAATCTTCCAATTTAATATGAAGTTTAGAAACTGTTTTGGATGTGAGTTTTTGCTCTACAAACTCTGTCTTCTCACCAAGACCA
>NZ_LMQH01000011.1:1010680-1021883 GCF_001424105.1 Chryseobacterium sp. Leaf394
ATGTTATACATAATTTTCTTTGTTATATTTTGTTGTTATGGCCATACTGAAAATGGCGGATTAAATTGGTTGGCAAATTTTTTATCAATAGCTCTGGCATAATCTTCCAACTGCTTTTTAGTTGGAATTATTCCAGCGTCGTCAAATTTTTTATAAAATTTATTCCATTCAATTCTTATTTCACTAAGATGCAGCTTACTATTTATCTCTTTGGGAATGCCTCTTAAATTATCTAATGCATGAATTTCTGCTTTAGTTAGTACTCCTGGATATCTTTTAAGTACCTGCTGTTCAATAGCATGATGAACAACAACTTTACCTTTAAGCCAAGGGAAAGCGTTAAAAAAAGTTGTATGATAACACTTATTAAGCACTAAAACGCCATCCTCTCCTACAAAATAGCAATGATCTTCCTCTACTTCAAAATTATAAACTTTTTCTGTCTTCAGAATATAATTTAATGACAGCACTTTGATAAATTTTCCATTTTGAGCGAGAAGATATTCTCCAATGTCAATTTCTTCAGCATCTTTAAATTGACCATTGACGTAAAAAGGATGATTTCTTGTGGTTGAAATTATTCCATTTTCTGTTTCTATTTCAAGTATTTCTTCTACCTCTTCCTGAAATAAGTAATTTACTTTGCGTATCGTCACTTTCTGATTTTCTTCATCAAAACTAAAAACTTCATCACCTATTTTAATATCTTCGATCTTTTTTAAACCTTTCGGAGTGTGGATCAGAGTTTCTGCTGTAAAACAAGCAAAAACCTTAGATATATTGCAAAGTTTCGCCATTAGATTATCTGCGCTTTTTAATGCACTCTTACTAAGGCTCTTAAAAGCTGCTTTCCCCATTTGTTGTAACGCTTCTTTTGAAACAGCTTTTGCACCTGCTTTAATAGCACCTTTCACACCTGCTTTCGCCCCTTGCATCGCGACAGTACCAGCTCCAAAGGAAACTACGCCAACAGCAATAGAAGCAACATCCCAAATAAGAAATCCTGCATTCATAGCAGCACCCCAACCGTCGCCAGTTTGTATATCATTAATGAGATCACGACCACTTCCCCATACAGGTATCATTCCTTCTACCAAGCCGGCTTCGCCCACACTGTCACCGTTTCCGCTGTCATCCAGTTCACGTTGTGCCTGTTCCTGCATTTCGGCAACTTCTGCAGCGGCATCATCCGGCAAAGGAACCTGACCGCTGGTCATAAATTCTATCTTACCTCCAATCGGGCAGAGGCATGTGCTTTTTCCTATGAGAGAGTTGATTCCTTTTATTTTAACCTGCCAGGTGTCTTGCCAGGTCAATGGGATAGTTGCCGGAGCACAGGGGCCTCCTGAGATTTTGCAGACTTTAAACAATGGTATGTTAATCAAAGGAGTTGCATCCATATTGGTCGCAACCAGGCAGCCGTGTATTTTTACCTTTGTATTATAGGTAGGTTTAAAAAAGTCTGGTGCTCCGCCCTGATCACATATCATCAGGGCATTTTTGGTTATGTATTCTAATTCATCCATAGATTAGTTTTTAGAATTACATAATATTGGTATCTCCCGAAGACATGACTGCGCTTGGTCCCCCTGTGATTTTTAATTCAGAGTCTGTTTCAATATTCATTGCTCCTCCCGTACTTGATAATCCCAAAGCTCCGGCAAGAGCTGTAATATCTATAGCTCCCTTTCCGGCGGAAGCGGTGATTCCTTCTTCTGATATAGTGATTGAATTATCTCCGACTCTTAGCGTTATACTGGTTTTTCCATCGAGAGTAATGTTTCCTGCAGCATCCATTTTAAGGAGAGACGTAGGTGGTGAATTCTTTTTTCCTCCAACTCCGGTGGTATGGGTACTTCCCGCATTAATAGAATGGTTGGAATTAGCGTTTGTAGTAGCGTTCCCACCACCGTCAAATTTCATATTGGCACCTCCCTGATCAGTTAAAAATACCGAACCTGCACCGTCATTTAATTCCAGTTTGTTCCCACTTCGGCTACTCAGGCTTTTGATGTCATTGTTGGCTCCGCCACCTGCGCCTATACCTCCGTGAAACATTCCTCCCATCACGAAAGGTCTGTCAGGATGCTGGTGAACGAAATTAACAATAACCTGATCTCCCACTTCAGGAATCGCCATGAATCCACGGTTTTTATTTACCTTGTCACTGCTTCCTGCATCGGGTGTCATTACACGGATGAATTCCGATTTATCCTGACCCTGTTGCCAGTCAAACTGCACCTGAACTCTTCCCTGGTTCATAGGGTCTGTATTGGAAATCACTTTGGCAAACTGTGCATCAGCCTTGGGACTCTCAAATTCAGGTCTTGGAATGTAACCGGAATCGGCTGCTATTGCTTCAAAATTTCCGGTGTAATAACCCCTTGCATCTACTTCATGCGTAACCTCTGTAATCAGCAATTTTGTAAAATAAGAAGTCTGGTTGCTGTCTGATTTCCGCATTTCAATATCTGCGGGACATCCGGGATAGAGAAATGGTACAGTTGTAGTGCCCGACGTTACAAATACACTTGAGGCTTTGCTGCCGGCTGCACCTTTTTGAGATGCATCAATATCCATGGATGATGAAGCTTTGATGGGTGCTATTCTGAGCGAGGGAGTGGTAAAGGTTTTTTCTGATATTTCGTAAGCTCTTCTGGCAATATCAGAAACATGATTTATTTTGGAATCTCCAGTAGTCAGTTTTTCATTTTTACTGCTGTTGTAGCCATAGAACGAAGGTTTTACGTGCTGCGCCTGCATGGTAATCTGAACATCTGTGACACTGCTTCCGTAGATTAGCTTCACAGATTCTTCCTGAGGAGGAAGCTTACCAAAGTGTAGAACTTCGCCGTCATAGAAAAACTGTTCACCGTATGCTTCGGCGATTCTGGCTAAATAATTATAGTGGGTCTCTTCATACTGCGAGCTGTAGGAAACTTCTCCGTACTGAGCGTCAACTCTGAAATCAAATTTGCTTCCGCCCAGACCTTCCTGAATAACCTGATCAGCGATGCTGTTTAAGCTGATCTTCTGAGCTCCTCCGAAACTCTGAATATGAGTTGCTGCGTCTAAAAGTATTGTTGGGCTGTAGCCTTTAAGTACAATATTTCCCAGACTACCTTTATCCTGACTGAAACCAACTGATGTGATGACCCCTACAAAATTTCTTTCGGGACCATCTGTGACATCTTTATATTTGAAAATTACAGTTAATCTCTTTCCTAAAAAATTCTGGGCATCTTCCAGATTGTGATTTTCTGTACCACCTAATGTATCATGTGCCAAAGTAAGGCTGAAATTGTGATGCTTCACAGCACTTTGATTAAGCTTAAAATTTTTAAAATGCGTGATTTCTTTTCCCTCAATTACAACTTCTAGTTTTACAACTCTGTTGATTCCGAGAATCTGGCTTGTAGGGATTGCATTGGCATTCAGAATTTTTGAAGTCGGCTGATTTGCCCATAATTTATCCGATACTGTCAGATTTTTATTAGATGGAATCAGTTGATTGCTGAACATTCCGGTAGCGCTCTGAGCGGATCCGGCTATGTTTTTAGCCTTTGATATTTTTTGATTTGCATTATCAAGTTTTTCTCCGGCCTTGCCGGTAATTTCGTTTTGAGCAACATCTTGTAATGCTTTGAAAGAATCTGGATTTTTTAAGTTTTCCGAACCTTTGGGCTTTGGAATGTTGTGATCCTGAAACATTGTGTGTTTTTTTATTTGTGAATTGGTATAGGGTATTCTCTGAAGAGACTGGAATTAAAATTTATTAAAAATTTAATTTGACCTGAAATAAACAATCAATATTTGTGTTTATTACATCTGATGCATGAAATGACAGAATAGCCTGCCTTTTTTAAGACATGCTATTCTGTGAAGTGATTTTAAGTTCTGACTTATTTGCAAATTTAAGCAGATGGCCAAAGACCTTCATAAGCAGAATTACCATAATTGATTTGCTCCGCGCTTACAACAAAACTGATGTACATAGAGTTTTCGTCTGTCCCGTCAAAATCCACTTCATGCTGAATAACATATCCGTTTTCCCAGTTCAAAGTAATCAGAGTTCCTTCTTCGTGAGATTTATTAAAAGTGATTTCGCCTGTTGTCGGTTTGTATTTTCCATTAAGTAATGACTCAAGAATGTCAGATTTTTCTGTAGCTTCTACAGTTACTCTGATTAGTGCGTTGGAAGGATCTGAGGCCACACGGCCTGAAACGTCTGTAGATCTGGAAACACTGTAGTTCAGCTTTAGTAATTTTTGTCCTTCGCCTCCGTTGAATTTTAAGATTCCTCTTGAATTAAGTGCCATGATGAGTAAATTTTAAAGATTAATATTTTGTAAATGATTCTGATACTCAAAGATAAGCAGTGATTTTAATGTAATTAAAATTTTTGACGAATATTTTAAAATTTGTAGTAGTTCTACGATTTTATGTAGTACTTCTACGACATTTACATGTAGATAACCTAACTGACTACATTTCATTTAAATTTAAGTACTTATAATCAATTTTTTATGATTTTAAGTGATGTTAGAACTTAATATCTCATTGAGTGTGATGGAATTCAACATTTCACAGCTCAGGATTACTGGGGTGGGGAAGAGGGTTATAAAGTCCGGATTTTTAATGATGAAATTAAAAATACCTATACGAAGAAAAATAAAATTCATTTTGTAAGAATTGCTTTCTTTGAGCAACATAAGATTGAAGAAATTATGCAGAATATGCTTGTTCAACTTCATACAGGACAGCAGGTTTACAGAATTCATAACAATAAACTTCCTGATTAATTTTTAGATTTAATTCAATTGAAGTCTTTTGAGCCGATTAAATTTGTTAATCGGCTCAATTTTTTATTATATTTCAGCTAAATAAACTTATTATTTGGCTCATTATGTATATTTGGCAAGAAAAAGACTTTCCTGATTTCAGTTTTGATAATGACAAACTCATTTCCGGTATCGAAAATTTCACATTGCAGTTAGGTGTTGCCAATGGTTTAATTTTGGGATTTTCCAAAGAGATTAAGCAGGAAATCTTAACAGAAATTATGCTTTCTGAAGCATTAAAAACCTCAGAAATCGAAGGCGAATATTTTAGCCGGGAAGATGTCATGTCATCATTAAAAGTAAATCTGGAGATTAAAGATTATCATACTAAAAGTAAAAACTGGAAGACTGATGCCATTGCAAAGCTGATGATTGAAGTCCAGAATTCTTATTCCAAAAAACTTACTGAAGATCTTCTCTTAAACTGGCATCAGATCTTAATGAAAAACGAAAAGAATCTTAATTCCGGCTTATTCAGAACCGGAAGCGAGCCAATGCAGGTGGTTTCCGGACACTTTGGACATTTTACTGTCCATTATGAAGCACCGCCAGCGCAAGATCTGCCGGAATTAATTCATCAGTTTATAGACTGGTATCAAAAATTCTCGATAAATGAATTCGGTAAAGTTGGTGAAGCCATGATTTTTTCTGCGATTGTCCATCTGTATTTCGAAACTTTACATCCGTTTGAAGATGGTAACGGACGAATCGGTCGTGCCTTGGCTGAAAAGTCGCTGGCTGAAAAGCTGGAAATGCCTGTTTTTATAAGTTTATCAAAAGCAATAGAAAAAGACAAGAACAGATATTATTCTGAGCTTAAAAAAGCACAGCGTAATTCTCACATAACTGACTGGATTTATTATTTTTTCGGCATATTAAACGAAGCATTGCTTGATTCTAAAAATGTAGTTTTATTTACACTGAAAAAAGTGAATTTCTTTGACCGCTTTAAAGAGATGCTGAACGACAGACAACTCAAGGCCATTAATAAGATGCTGGAACAGGGGATGGGAGGCTTCAAAGGTGGAATGACCGCAAAGAAATATATTTCTATCAATAAGACGTCAAAGGCAACTGCTACCCGAGACTTACAACATCTCGCAGATATAAATGCGTTCAAAATGTCAGGTGGCGGACGTTCGGTATCTTATCAGGTTAATCTGGAAGATGTTTAATAATGAGACACATTATTTGTGAAAACTGAACGTGCACAAATATTCCATAATTTATCAAAATTGTTTTTTATTGAAATCTATTGTCAAAGCGTCCATCGGTTACATTAATTACGTCACTTCCATTGTTTTTTGCTTTGAATTGAAATGTACCGGAAATAATTCCTTTTGTCCGGTCAAATTTTGTAAGGGTAATAGAACCTACATTATCATTGCCATCTGTACGATATGTATTGCTACCTTTTATAATCGCAGCTCAATTCTCATTGACACCATTCAAAGAATAAGTTTCTGTAGTTATTTCTTGTGTTGAATTGATATCCATTACAACTAAATTTGAACTGGGATTTTGAAAGTTCCTCAATGAAATGGTCATTATTTCACGGCCTGTTAATAGATCTGACTGAAGGTAAGTATCGTTCCCTCATGGACTAGCATTAGTATTTTCTATTTTGGCTACCCACACTTTGCCATCAAATAATGCTGATCCGGTATTTTTACCTTCTAGGGTTGCATCCAGTATAACATCGTCGTCTAGATCACGGTCTTTACATGCGTAAATGGAAAATATTGCTATTAATAAGATAAATAGTTTTTTCACAATTATTATATGTAGTGCTTTTCGGTCAAAATAAAGAAATATTTATTAAGCGATATTAATTTATTGTGAAAAATTTATTTTTTATTAATCAACTTGCAACAGATGAAAATCTATGTTCTTTAGGAATAAAAGTTATAAATTTTGCTAACGTATTATTTGATCAAAGTATACCTTTAGATCAATTATTTTAAATGTATATATTAAATGAAACGGTGGTATTTTGAGATTTTAAAAGATGTGTATTTTAAAATTTAATTTTTTCATTAAAACTTTCTCAAAATCTCGTATCATTAAACAAAGTTTCATAAATTTACAAAGTATGAGTTTAATGTGACAAATTATGAAAATAGGATATGCCCGGGTTTCGACCAAAGACCAAAATTTAGATTTACAAATTGAAGCCTTAGAAAAAGCAGGTTGTGAGAAAATTTATCAGGAAAAGATTTCTGGCGCAACAAAGAATCGTCCCGAACTTGATAAGATGATTGACCAATTCCGAGAAGGTGACGAACTTTATGTCTGGAGGTTAGACAGGTTAGGAAGAAGTTTGAAAAACATTATTGATCTTGTTTTAAGTTTGAGTGATAAAGGAATTATAATAAAAGGTCTTGTGGATGGTGTAGATACTGCAACTATTAATGGCAGACTATTCCTAAATCTCATGGCTTCTCTTGCTGAGTACGAAAGGGAGTTGATAAGAGAGAGGACCAATGCGGGTTTACAAGCTGCCAGGGCAAGAGGTAGATTGGGAGGAAGACCAAAGGGATATACAAAAGAAACAATATCTAAATTGTTAATTATGAGGTCTATATATAAAAACCCTACTTTAGCTCCGAAAGAAATTTATGAACCACTTGGATTAACTAGGGCAACATTTTATCGGTATGCTAAAATTTTGGATAATCATACAGATGAAGAAATAAAAAAAATGTCCATCAGAAAGTAAATTCTATAAAATGAAATTAACAACAAGCCAACCGAAAGATTGGAAAGATTTACAAAATAGGGTTGCTGAAATTTTAAAAGAGTGTAATTTTAATGTGGAGATTGAGAAAAAAGCCGAAACTGCACGAGAAAAAGTTGAACTAGATGTATTTGCAGAAGAAAAAATAAAAGGACGAAAGTACTCGATAGCTTGCGAATGTAAGTATTGGCAAGCAAATATTCCTCAAAATATAATTCATTAATTTATTAGGCAACAATCTATTTAATTATTTATATCATTCGTAATACATATTTGAGATTAGAAAAAATTCTAGTTTATCAAAAAATTATTTATAAAACTTCATTTGCCATTTGAGCGATTCCCCAATCATCCAAATGCTTCAAAAATGGAATCAATTCTTGGCCTGTTGGTGTGAGTGAGTATTCAACCTTGGGAGAAACCTGCTGAAAAACTTTTCTTGAAATTAGTTGATCAGTTTCCAATTCTCTTAATACCTGAGTAAGCATTTTTGTACTTGAATCCGGCAAAAGCCTGGTCAATTCCCCAAATCGCAGTTCACCATTGGTTTTTAAATTCCAAATAATTCGTGCCTTATATTTTCCACCGATTCTTTTGAAGGCATATTCGATACCGCATTTAGAACAAGATGGTTCAGAAAGAATATTTTTTTTCATAAATCCAAAAATTAAAATATTGATTTACAGTAATAGTAACATTTTAGTAGCTACATTACAAAAACGTAACTACTTGCCAAAAGTAAAGTATTAATTTAATATTGCAAAAGAATTTTTAAATTAATTATAATGGAATCTATTAAAAACAAAGTAGCTTTTATAACAGGCGGCAGTCGTGGAATCGGACAAGAAATTGTTCGCAAATTATCTTTAGAAGGTGCGAATGTAGCCTTCACATATTCTAATTCTGAAAATGAGGCCAATCAATTGGCATCAGAACTGTCTGATGGACAAGTAACAGTCATTGCACTAAAAGCAGATAATGCGGATGAGATTTCTATAAGAGATGCTATAGATAAGGCATTCGAAATATTTGGATCTCTTGATATATTGGTTAACAATGCAGGAGTTGCCATTAACGCTCTCTTACCTGATGTTAAAATTGATGATTTCGATAGGATGGTTGGCGTGAACATCAGAGGAGTTTTCGTTGCCACACAGGCAGCAGCAGCTGTAATGAATGACGGTGGCAGAATAATTAATATAGGAAGTGCTGTTGCTGAAAGAACTATCTTTCCCGGAGGTGCGGTTTATGCAATGACCAAGGCTGCTGTCGCAGGTCTAACGAGAGGACTTGCGCGTGATTTGGCATCAAGAGGTATTACTGTAAATACAGTCCAGCCGGGACCAATTGAAACGGAAATGAACCCAGCCGATTCTCAATTTGCAGATATAATAAGAGGTTTTGTGGCTATGGGACAGTACGGAACAAAGAGTGATATTGCGGAACTCGTAGCATTTCTTGCAAATCCTTCTTCAAAATACATTACCGGTGCAAGCATAAACATAGATGGCGGACTGGTTTGTTAATGTTTGACAAATTAATTTTTACTAATGATTAAATTCATGTTATGAAAGAAAAAATGCCATAGAACAAATTGTACGAAAATATTTTAAATATCTTTATGATGCCGATACAGATTCTATACTGAATCTATATACAGAAAATGCTGTCCTGATGCCGGCAGATATTCCATCTACGGAGGGAGTGGCTGAGTTTAGGCAAGCATATAATGATACTTTTGAGGCAGTTGATTTTATAGATGCAAGCACCAATTACGATGAGATATCTGTCTATGATGAAATTGCAATTGTACGCACTACATCTCAATCACATCTTTTTCTAAAGAATGAAAAAACGGACATTAAAAATAAGATGAGAGAGTTTTTTATCCTTAATAAAGTGGGAGAAGTATGGAAGATTTCAAGATATATGTTTAATAAAGAACTATAAAGGTTACTTTTTGGAGGTTTGAGTTTTTGAAAAATATTTTCATAATACTACTAGAACAAAAAAATAGGACACTTTCAAAGTATCCTATTTTTTATTACCTCTTATTAGAGTGTTCTTGATTCTACTATCATAAAGTAAGCAATCCGTTCTTTGATCAACCATTTCCCATTTTGAAAAACATATTGGTCATCATATTTGACACTGTAATCTGTCAAAACATCTTTACCCTCGACTTCTCTTACCATTTTAATCTGACTGTATGATATGCCGGTAGCCGTTTCTCCTGTAATATTTACCGTATGCTGCCCATTGAGTGTGAAATATGTTTTTACTTTGGAAGCGTGTTCATTGAATTCCTTCTCTAAATTTTCTCTTCCGGACGTATTTCCTACCAGATTTCCGCTCATATACACATTGTAAGTCATATCAGGTATAAATAGATCCATTACTTCGGAGATTTTCCAT
Organism: Chryseobacterium sp. Leaf394; assembly: GCF_001424105.1. Lineage (GTDB taxonomy): Bacteria > Bacteroidota > Bacteroidia > Flavobacteriales > Weeksellaceae > Chryseobacterium. The sequence goes on from NZ_LMQH01000011.1 coordinate 1,020,674, forward strand.
TCGTCACTCAGGTAAGCGTATTGGTCGATCAGTTTTCTTAAATCTTCATTTGTTTTTAAAATTTCTAATGTCATTGTCGTATTGATTTGTATTATTAATTATTATTTTATTAATCTATCGTTTGAGCCAAAAAATATTGATGAATCACGTAATAATGCAGTTATCCATATTAAAATCATAGGAATTGCCGGATTAATCATTGATCCGTCATGGGATAATTCTGTTGCCATTGCTCCACCAAAATAACAGCTTATTAGAATAAATCCAATACGCATTGTTTTTGGATAAGCAAACAGAAAAATAAATGACATTTCCAGGAGACCCAATGATGTTGTGGAATTAGATAAATTTAATTTAATCATGCCTTCGACAGACCAGGGGAGTTGAATTACTTTCATCAATCCGCTGATGCCTACCATAAGTGTGACCAATACAGTCATAATGACTGCAGCTATTTTTTTTGTCTTTTCGTTGTTCATTTCTTTTATTTTTTTTCTGTTTAAAGTACATTTTAGTATTATGTAGCAAAATTATACTATATTTGGTTACATAATATTAGTCGTTACCAAAAGGTTATCAACTAATAAAACAATCATATTTATGTCTTACGAAAAAAATAATATAGGAAACAAAGCATTTACTGAAGAATGCCATACGGTCTTAAATGCTGTTAGCGATGCTTTATATGCTATTGGTGGAAAATGGAAGCTAATGATCATTATTGCTATAGCAAGAGGTAATAAGAGATTTACTGAAATTCAGAGACAGGTTAGCGGAATTTCTGCCCGTGTACTATCAAGTGAACTGAAAGAATTGGAAATGAACGGTTTTCTTATCAAGAAAGTTGAAAATGGTTATCCGGTAAGTATAGAGTACGAGTTACTACCCTACAGCCAAACATTAGAAGAAGTTGTTAATGCAATGACAAAATGGGGAATTCAACATCGTGCGAAGATAAAAAGTGAACACTCTGCGCAAAGCAGTAAGAAATAAAAGATAATGACTTTCAAATTTTAGAGAAAATTAGTTATGCTATCACTTAATCAACTACTTGTTAAAACTTAATTTGTTTAATTTTTTCCACCAATTAATAAATTGTTAAACTTAGTTGAATAATTTATTTTTTTATAGTATATAAAAATATAAGTCTCAAAAAACGATTTATAATTATTTATTAAAAAGATGGGATCAGCATTAGCAACACTTAAAA
>NZ_LMQH01000011.1:1021956-1038797 GCF_001424105.1 Chryseobacterium sp. Leaf394
TACTACTGACTTATTTATTAATATAAATTTTTAATGAAAGAAACATTTACTCGTGTTTGGAAAGATCCTGTTTGGAGCAAAATCATTTCTGCAGTATTATTAGCCTTTTTTGCAATAATTTATAATGCGATAATAGCACTATATAATAATACAAATTTTTCTTTAGAATTTGTAAAATTCTGGATGATTAAGATTAATCTTTGGATAGTTGTATTAATTATGATAACGACTTACGCTTTAAGTTATTACGTAAATAAGCCAAAGGTCAAAATTAAATTTGTTTATGATTCTGAAACACTTGAACTAGATAGAAAATTATTTAATCATATTAGGTATGATTTAATTACCAAAGAAACTCTTGACGATTTATATAATAACACTTTTTCTAGTAGTTCTTTTGAAAGAGAAAAATTTAATTTTATAAGTATTACATTAGGTGAAAGTGAAAATCCCGAGTTTGAATTCTTGAATCCTGAGTTGGAAATTGTAAAGCTTGAATTAATAACAGCAATTGCAAAGTTTAGATCATCCTCTGTCGGAGCTATTTATTCTACACCATCACATGGTGACATTGGATTCTACGGTATTCCAAAAGAGTGGGATCAAGAAAGGTTTTACGCAGCAATGGATAAAATAGAACTAGAGGAGAAAAATGTTTTTGAGAAAGCAGAAAGATTAATTAAATTAGGTAGAAGAATTTTAAAAACATAAAAAGTTCTTTAAGCTTGAAATATTTGTTTTCAAATCTAAAATTAAAAAAAATCTCAAAAAACGATNGACAATAAAAGAATATTATTCTCAATAAAAGACTGCAGATGATTTAATGAGTAACCATTTACATAATAAATTATCTACGGTATTACGCAATATAATCCCATTAGTTATATATTCTGAGCAACAACAGGAACTAATGAACTTCTATAAAAACTGTGAAGAACTACCCTTTGCTAGAAAAGGTAGCGAAGAATTTATTAAAGTTAGAAGAATAACTTATCAGGTTTTGGAACTCATTAAGAAAATTTGATAAACTAATTTTTTACTGAAATCGTAATAATGGTTTACCGATTCAGTTATGCCGCCGTTGCATTCGGCTTAATAGATAAAAATTTAGATTTTATCATTATCCGAATTCAATAGCTACAGACGCAAATGTTTTAGATTTAGTTTAGATAATGGTTTTCCAGGATTTATTATTGAGGCATCTAGAAAATATAAACTTGATATGAATTTCATTGATCCAAAATACGACAAAACTCCTTTTGACTTTAAATTTGATTAAGAAAACTTAAAACGGGGTAAATTAGTTTAATAACAAAAAAGAATCCAAACTAATTAGGATTTCTTTTTTGTTAGATTGCGCAAATTAATCAGGCAACTCATCTATGCTGATAGGCTCCACGCGTGGAGATGAATTCATATTGTGACGGTATTTGGATGAAGTTTCGTATGCAAGCTTTCTTACCCTCATGATATTGCCGAGAGGTCTATGCTCCGGGAGGCAATGAAATGGATTGAAACTTAAAACATCATAACCATATACGCGCCGGGCAGGGCTGAATGTATTTTGTGGATGAATAGTCAAGCTGGCAATACCCTGAAACGGACTGTCTTCTTCCATCCATTGTACAGAACCATCCTCAACCGGCATTTTCTCAATATCTGTACACAGCTGTGCAGACAATTCATAAACAGCAGTCTGATTTTCAAAAAAGTTTTTTACAATAGTAGTCAGAAAGCTTTCGGGTTCACTTTTTATTAAATCTTCATCCATATCTTTTCCATGCAATGATGCAACATTCTCTGATTTGGGAGCAATAGAAATTTTAGCTACGTAATCTCCGTACCGTATTGCAGCCATACTGAAATAGCGGTCACCCAAAATATGCGATCCGGGTATGCTGAAATGATTGGGATCATCTTCTTTTCCAATTAAATTTTTAATTTTTCTTCCCGCAACAAGCATTGCACCCTGAACACTCTGGAAAAGCTCAGGAGTATTAATATATTCTTCGACTTTTTTCTGCTGATCAAGATAATCTTTAACTGTTCCTGTTGGGATGATCGGGTAATTGACTAAAAGAAAATCCTGAGTCAGAGCATCTTTATCTTCGGCTAAAAACTTTTCGCCCTCCACACCGATAATTTTAATGGCCATTCCCCGCTGAGAAGATTTTTTGTCTGGTTCTATCATTCCTGGCGCAGTGGAAAAACGAATGATTACCGGGTATTTCCGCGGTTCTTTAAAAAGACCTTGAGCCAGATGTTCAGGCAGATTGTCATAAATCTCCAATTCTCCGCGAAGAATTCCATGATTTTTGGCATGAGCATCACGCACGGCATGACGATATCTCTCAAACATTATTTTATTAACTCTCGCCATAGATTCTACCACGGCGCGGCTGTCTTCATCTTCGTTGGGTTGCTTTACTTCGATCTCGTCTGAATATCTTACATAATTTTTAATGTCATCTTTTTCTTGCGTATTCATAATATAGATTGATTTGGTAATGTTAAATTGACTTGTAATAATTATATCTTATTCTAAAAATAAATCCCCAGTTTGATCATGGGGATTTTTATATTTAAAATTTTAAATGCAGTTGTAATACTATTTAAGAGCTGCTTTCAGTTGTTCAGCAGCATAAGCCTGAGCCTCTTTTGCCTGTGGTTCCACGATTGCCATTCCGTAGAATTCGTGAGTTACACCGTCGTAGTTTTTGCTGTTTACCTTCACTCCTGCAGCAGAAAGCTTTTCAGCCAACATCGTTCCGTCGTCATGTAGCGGATCGATTTCTGCAGTAATAATCGTCGTTGCAGGAAGTCCTGTCAAATTAGCATTTACCAGAGAAATTCTTGGGTCTTTCGCTTCATTCATATTATTCAGGTAATGTTTTGTAAACCATTCCATCATGGGTTTGTTCAGAGGTTTTGCGCCCGCGTACTTCGTATATGATGCAGTATTCATATCAGACTGTGCAATCGGATAGACAAGAACCTGATGTACAGGGATCATAATCTTTTTGTCTCTGGCCATTATAGAAACGTTGGCGGCAAGATTTCCTCCGGCACTTTCACCGACCACTGCGATTTTTTTAGCGTCACCTTTAATTGTTGCGGCATTTTTAACTACCCATTCATAAGCAGCAAAAGCATCATTATGTGCAGTGGGGAATTTATTTTCCGGAGCTAAACGGTAAGCAACAGATACCACTACTGACTCTGTTTGTTCTGCCAATCCCTGCGCCGACGCGTTGTATACATCAAGATCTGCAATAACGAAACCTCCGCCATGGTAGTAAACGATAATAGGGTATGATGCTTTGCCGGTTTTCGGTGTATAAACACGTGCATGAATTTTGCCTCCAGCAACATTTATATTAATTCCTGTGGTATCAACCTTGGGTGCTGGAACTGCAATATTGTTTTCCTTTACCAGACCCATAACCGCATCGGTAGGTGTATGGTTTTTTCGGGCTTCTTCCGGAGTAAGAGTTTCAATGGGTTTGTCGCCATAGCTTGCCAGCTTTTCCATGACAGCCTGCATTTCGGGCTTGATTGTTTTTCCCCATTCGGGTGCGCCACCTTTCGGTTTCAATGAAGAAACATTTGTAGAATCTGCAGACTTGGGATCGACTGACTGTGTTGATTCATTTTTTTTTGAGCATGACAATGCAACAGTCAACGCACATGCTGCTAATGACCATTTAATCAATTTGTTGTTCATATAAGATAATTTTGTGATTGCAAAAAAATTATCTAATTATATGCCAACAATTATTTCATATGTGCCTGTGAGACAAATAAACCACGAAATTGAATTTTTGACCTTATCTATTGTAGCGAATATAATGAGTAAATTGCATTAATAATACATGATACCAATATTCAGTTTACCAATTCGTTTAAGACCTTTAAACTAATTTGGAAAGTTAAATAAATCTCACAAAACGATGGCTTCTTTGGCTGAATATGAAAGATAATTAATTAGAGAAAGAACAAATGCTGGTTTACAATCTGCAAGAGCAAGAGGTAGATTGGGAGTTAGACCTAAAGGTTATACTAAAGAAATAATTTCTAAACTACTACTGCTATTACTACTACTACTACTACTACTACTACTACTACTACTACTACTACTACTACTACTNTATACAAAGATGTCACTAAACGTCCGGAAAATATTTATAAGCCACTTGGATTGACCAAGGCGACATTCTCTAGGTATTCTAAAATTCTAGATCATCATACGGATGAAGAAATTAAAAAAATGGGTATTAAGAAGTAAAAGTTCGCCAATCCAAAGATAGATTTGACCGAAATGTGATTGTATGAAACTAATAATCGATTCATCAGAATAATATTTTATATTAGTAGCATTAATGGCTTTGCGAATATCATATAGTTTGGATTGAAGCAATTCATAAAGACAAAAGTTGCCTGCGATGCAAAAATTTGCTGATGTAATATTCCTGTTAATTTAAATAACTTCTATATTAATTATGAAATCATCATCTTATGTTTTTATAAGTTTTAAAACTCAGGAACGAGAATTAGCACTTATACTAAAGGAAGGATTGAATTCTTCCGGGTATAAAGTCTGGTGGCAAGAAGAAATACAATGTGGACAAGAATGGCATGGAGAAATTGATAAAGCGATTGAACAAGCAGGAGCAATTGTTGTTTTATGGTCGACGAGATCTATGAAATCTCCTTGGGTGCGACACGAAGCCTCACAAGCTACAATAAGAGACGTTTATACTCCTGTTAGAATTGAAATAATGGAAGTAGACAGCCCCTATAACAGGATACAAGCGACAGATATTATTAATTGGGATGGAAATCTAACCCATCCTGGGTTTCAAAATTTGTTAGTGAGATTGAATGAGCTAATGCCTCCACCTGTTCCTTTTTGGCGTCAAACGAAAAGGTTTCTTTGGAAGCAAAGAGCAGTTTTAGTAATATCTGTTATTGCTTTTTATGCACTTTTCCTCTTGCTAAGACAAAGTACTGTGTTGAAACAGCAAATTAAAAAACAAGATGAAACATTCAAGAATGTTCAACAGCAACGTCAGGTTTTACAATCGCAAGAAACTAACTTACAATCACAAGGAACAACCTTGCAAGCACAGCTTGAAAAGCAGGAACAATTGATTACCAATGGGCGTAAACAGAGCGAGGTACTAAACGAACAACTTGCAGAGCAACAAGAAATCGCCGCAACTGTGCGAAAGCAAAATGAAACTTTGAAAGCACAGATACAGAAACAAGAGGATATTTTTTTCAATGTTCAACGTTCTCTTCAACCCCTTCAGAATTTTAGTATCTCAGCTTATGTAGATATTGATGCTTCTGTTCCCGGAGTCAAGGAGTATTTATCCAACTTACGAGATACGTTACTTGATAGAAACACCCAAAAATTGAAACCGTTACCTTCTGGGGTATATGTTTCCATAGGACGTGAAGATAGTCCTCATCAGCTGTCGATTTCTGAGAGATCTGGATTATGGCCTTCAGAGCAAGATAATTCAGGGCTTTACTATGTTGTAAAATACGTGGAATTTTCTTTGGAGTTTAGAAAATCCAAAAACAAAAAAGTGCCATTAAGGGCTCAAGGCTCTGCTGACCTAGTTATGCAAGTGGGATCTTTTGACCCTGATGGTTCTGAAGGAAGTAATTCTTCTCCTGCTGAATTAAAGTGGGATCTGCAGTCAAATAATTTGAGTGTTAGCTTTAATGACATCTCATCTACCAAATATTGGGAATCAAATGGAAAGATTGTTTCAGTTCCTGATATCGAAAGTTCAATTATGACAACCCAGTTTCTTAGTATAATGGTTCCGAATCTTTTTGATGAGAATGCAAGCACATCTCTTCGTAAAAGCAGAGCGGGTCTTTCAATTAGTAGTCTCTTTATAGAATACTCTGGAAGAAGGTTGCATTTTCGAGGTAAGGATATGAAGAATGTAAGGGATGATCAAGGACTCCGAATGTATGAAACACTTGTTTTAAAAGGAGTTGGTAAATAATATCCAATTTATATTAAGCCATGTAGGCAACAGTTGCTTTTCGAAAGTAAGGTTAATGTAATAAAATTAAACTACAAACCATTTTTTAAGCTTAAGATACCACACAAAATGGGGAAGTAATGATTATACTATTTATAAAACTATTTTATTTGTTTGTACTGTATAATGCGCACTACTTTGTTCAAAATTAAAAGGATCAGCGATAACCAAATTCAGACTATTAATGTATTCACTTTCTAACCATGAAATAAGAGTGTTCGCATCTAAAAGGTCAATTTTTTTTTGTCCAACACCATTTTTATATTTCAAAGAATCTATTATTGATTGCGGTATTACTGTTGCAGCACTTCCAAAATAATAGAAGTGTGTTGATAATAAAACATTTGATGACTTAGTATCCCTATCACGATTATATTCATTCAAACTGCCATCGGAATGGCTATGATGTGAAAATGCTTGAGACCATAGACCAGTCGTAGTATCACGATGATAAATGTTATCTCCAACAACCATTCTCTTACTACCATTTCTAACGGGTTTTTTATCTTTATAAATAGGGTTCTCCCAATATTCATTAAAAGTAATTTTCGATGTTATTTTCATTGCAAAAACACATTTTCCAGTAGCATTCAAGCTTCTTCCTCCCATACCAACAACCCAATCTCCGATCGATGCTGAATTTCTGATTCGAGGTTTACAAGTTGCAAGTGAACAAATACCATGAAATGGGTTCGGTGCAAAACCAAAATCACGATCTACAACATACAGAAAAACATTAGCCATAATTTAACAGTTAGTTGCAGTTGTAGAATTAGTAGCTGGACGATTAGCTCCATCCGGATTTTGAAACGAATTATCTCCATCAATAGCTGATATTATACTATCTGTATTCCAGGCGACTATCGCTGAACCATACTTTTCTAAACTTGGAGGTATATCTGCTTCTGTGCCACCTCTGACGTAGACACCAATTATTCGTTTACCTTGTTAATTTGCCTTATCAATTTCCCAATTCACCCACGGCCGAGAATGTGTGTTTTTACCAATTAAAACAACAACGGTGCTTGACCAGGAAATTTTCATTCTGAGCACACGACGGATTGCCTCTTCGCTTACACGTTTCTGTTCCATTCTTCTCTGATTATCTTTATTTAATCGAATGGAGCTATTACGGATATCATAACCTTTTGAACTCAAAAGCTTGGTTAATTTACTTATTTCCGCATCATCTTTTGAATGATGACTTATAAAAAGATGTCTTCTGTTTGATTGTGTCGCCATTTTAGATCTATTTTTTCATTTATATTCCATTTTGGAGGGAAGAATAATTTGTGCTGTGGTTTAGCTTTAGAAAATTTTTGTTTTATTCGCTTACGATCAGTTACTCCGATTACTTCAGGATTTGTAACTCTTAAATATTTGTCTACTTCACAAAAAAGATTTTGGCAGTCTATCAATTGTAATTCTCTACCCCATAAATTTGGATGCTCTATTTGTAAACGGTCAAATTCTTCACGCTGATTTTCAGCCATCATTTTTATAATATCCTCATATGAGTAGTCACCGAGCGAGTTAAAACATTTTTTAATACCATTTTTGGCGCCTGGGCCTGCTACTACAAAATCCATTTCAGAAAAATTTATCAGATTGCTATAGTTCAAATCTATTGTGTATTGGAATGCAAGAAAATTTCCAATTGATGGATACGTTAATAACAATTCGTAAACATGGCCTAAACTCTTACAGCCCATTACTTTCTGAAATAGATTATCATCAATCATTTTTTGAATAAGAGCCAAATGATTAGTGTGTTTAAATGTATGCCCAAACGCAGTTCCTGCGGAAGGCATAATATATGCAGCTGAATATATAGCTGTTTTCCTTTGTAATTCTTCTCTTAAGACTAAGTCATAGTCTCTGAATTTGAAAGAATTTATATCAATTGATCCAATTTTTTCTTCCAGACATTGATATGTCTCAATTTTGTTGAAAATTTTGAATAAAATTGTTTTAAAAAAAATTTCTTGATAATCATTATTATCATATTGTAGCCCTATTAAATATTGACTAACCCTGTCTGAGGCTCTAAATACATTTGTAAATCTATGGTTACAAATAACTTTATCAGATGTCCACGGACCTGTTGAATTATTTAAACGATTAATAAAAACGTCAAACCGCTTTGCTGCAAAAATCCAATATTTATCGTAAACAACTGACTTTTTTGGCTTGTTTCGGGCAGTATAATGCATCATTCTTTATCTTTTTTTTCTAAAAATTTTAATTTACGTTCTTTTGGGGATACGCAAATTCTCCCACCTTTATTTTCTACAACTTTATGAAATACTTTATAAGACTGTATAATAGTTTGTTCCCACTGATAAGAACTGACTGATGAAACTTCCAGATTCACGACAAGTTGTTTTATTGTATTTAAAAGTTCGGTATCGATTCTATCGCTTGCTTTCAGCATTTTATTTTTTGTAGCATAATTATAAACGATTAGCGTTATTGCTTCTTCAGCTACTTGTGGTCGCCCTCTATCTTGTGCATCTAAAATTTTTGGATGCCTTTTTCTCTTGAGTTTCATTAAGTGTCGCATTACTGGAGACCAACCTAGGAACGCAATATGTCCTAAATGAAAAATGTCGTGGAAACGATAATCATTCGGAACATTGGAATTATCAGTTAACGGATCTCCAAGCTGAACAAAATTTTCATCACCTGTCTTCCACATCATCTTCACTTCCAAAATACCATTCTCATTTATACTTTCAATAAATTCTACAATAAATGTATCAGGGAATTTTTCGATATATTTTTCATCAAAACGAGGAATACTTTTTAAATCTATTATATCAAAACGATCTTTAACTTTGTTTAAATTTCGTGCAGCTATTTCCTCAAGATTTATATTGTGATGTGAAGCAATTGCAGATATGTACCACAGAACATCTCCTAATTCATCAGTAAGTTTATCCCTATAACTGTCAAACCCTTCTCCATCTCTAATCAATTTTTTTAATGTCGTTAGTACAGATCCTGCTTCTCCGGCAAGCCCAAGAAAACCTAGGAAAAAATTTTCCTGATCCTTGGAATTATATGATTGTAGTGTGGAACTAGCTATTTTTTGAAAATCATTTAATGTCATATACTAAAGTTAAGAATTAATTTTTATTTAACTTTACTTATACGTGAAATATTATTAATAATAATTTGATCTTGTGAATATTATAAAATATAATTATTTTTATTAAATCTAATACCTTAATAACCATGAAAGCAAAAAAAACAATCCATATAACTTTTATTCACGGAATTGCTAATAAACCAACAGCAGAAAAATTACTTTTAGAATGGAAAAAAACTTTGGCATCAGATTTTAAAGGTAATGGGGATGATATAGATTTAGACACCTTAGGTATCACTACATCAATGATTTATTGGGCGGATGTTTTATACGATAATCCTCTACAAAAACTGGTTTCGGAAGCACTTGAGTCTATGAGAGAAGATTTATATGAAGATGAAGCTATATTAAAAGATTTAAAAGACAATTGGAGACATGAATTGAGTGGAGATGAAAAAAAATTTGTTGAAAGTATTGCCGTAAAAACTCTAGCCGATGTTCCTGATCCAGCTTTTGATGGATTGTCTAAAAATTCTAACGAGTTGGAGCAATTTCCTCTACCTTGGGTTTTGAAAAAACCCCTAATGGCTTATTTCCTTCGAGATGTTCATCATTATCTTTTTAATAAAGAATTCAGTCCCCGAAATGGTATTACTTATGAAGTACAGGACGAAATTCGTAATAGGGTGATAAAAGCCTTAAATGAAGTGAAAGCAGATAAACATATCGTAATGAGTCATAGCATGGGAACTGTGATTATTTATGATTGTCTTAAGAGAATTGGTAATTGTCCTAGTATTGACGACTTGATTACTATAGGTAGCCCACTTGGTTTAGATGAAATTCAGGATAAGTTGTCACCAGAATGGACAAGATTTGATGGTTTTCCGAACAAAGTTAAAGGGTCATGGATAAATGTATACGATGGAATTGATCCTGTAGCAATGATGGATGGTAAGATTGATAATGATTATAAAAAAAATGGAGAAAAAGTAATAAAGGTTATTAAAGAAAATAATTGGGGATCTTGGAGACATGATATTTCCAAGTATCTACAAATGCCACTTCTTCGTTCTGCGCTTCAAAAATTAATTGATTAATTATGGAAACCACATCTAAAAAGTATCTTGATCAAATTCGCAAAGAATTAAGCGAGTTTGATTGGGCTGCAGCAACTGGTACTTGTACCAATCTTATTGAAGGGATTTTTTCAACTGAGATTACTTACGAAATTGATGATTTTTTTCAAATAATGAAGTTATTGCGAAGAAAACGCAGGTTTGCGTTGATGGTTCGACTAGGAGATGCATTAAGTATTACTACAAGAACAAACTTTTCCATACGAAATCTATATGCACAATCACTAATTGAACAAGGATATTTTACATCTGGAATTTCCGTATTAGAAAAATTAGAATTGGAAATGAACAATACCGGAGAAAATTCAACACAAGAATACTTTGAAACACAGGGCATTTTTGGCAGGGCATATAAGCAGCTTTTTATACGAACAGGATATAGTAAATCTGAAATATCTGTAAAGTTTTTAGAGAAAAGTATTGAATACTATATCCAAGTTTATAAGAATGATAGTAAAACTCATACATGGCATGGAATAAATGCGGTTGCGCTTTTGGCAATGGCAGAGAGACATAAAATAACATCTATTAGTTCTCTCGGAGATTATGAAGTATTGGCAAAAGAAATACTTTCAAATATAGAAGTAAAAGAAAAGAATAGCACTGCAGATGCTTGGCACTTTGCTACAGCTTCTGAGTGCTGTTTAGCATTAAAAGATTATGATGAAGCATTAAAATGGCTTGCTGGTTATTCTTCTCAGGCAGATTGTGATGCATTTGAGCTAGCAAGTACATTAAGACAATTTGAAGAAGTTTGGGAATTGAATATGGATAAAAAATCAGGACAGATACTTATGCCTCTTTTAAGAGCAGAATTGCTTAGGAGAAGTGGTGGAGAATTTGAAATGGATCCGGAAGATATTCGTAAAGAGTTAGCTGTAGCAAAAAAAGTTACTAGCCAATATGAAAGTTTGGTTGAGAAGGGTATTGAATCCTCTCATGCAAAATTGGAAAAGGTATTTGGAGCGGACTCTTTTAAGACATACAAGTGGTATATGCAAGGAGCCGCACGATGTCTTGCCGTGGCAAGAATAGGTTTGGATAGCAGTCGTGGAGAAGGAACGGGTTTTTTGGTGAAGGGAAATAGCCTGCATGAATCATTAGGTGAAGAATTGTTTCTTCTTACGAATTCACATGTTATTAGTGACGATCCTTTAGAAAAAGCTTTAAGTCCCAAAGAAGCAGTTGTTATTTTTGAGGTTTTAGATCCTAATTTGGAATTTAAACTTAATGATATTGTATGGTTCTCACCTAGCACAGAATTAGACGCTTGCCTAGTTCGCTTTTCAAGAGAGGATCAGGTAAAATTAGTAGAGTTTACTAAAGATGTTGAATGGTATCCGCTTTCAAATACACTTCCCTTAGGTGAAGACCAGAAAGTATATATCATAGGTCATCCTAGAGGCGGAACATTGCAACTTTCTTTTCAAGATAATCATTTATTAGACCATCAAGATCCACTGATTCATTATCGCACACCTACCGATAACGGAAGTTCTGGAAGTCCAATATTTAATAGAACTTGGATGCTTTTAGGATTACACCATGCGGGGAGCGATGAAATGCAATGTTTGAATGGTAAGGATGGTAATTATTCTGCTAATGAAGGCATTTACATTCAAGCAATTATAGCTGCATTAGTAAAAAAATTTGATACAAAAACTGATTAGTCTTCGAATGGATTATCGAAAATGAATTATGAGCCTGATTACTAGATTACAAAGATTTTTCACAGGATATGATTTCTTCATTTCATATTCCCGTTCAGATTGTTCTGAGTATGCTTCAAACTTAGCTAACAAACTTATTGAGGAAAAGTATAGTTGCTACTTGGATCAATGGGGTTCACTCCCAGGAAAAGAATTGCCATTATCTCTAAAAAGAAAAATTAAAAATAGTTCAGTTTTAATTCTTTTAGGAAGTGATGCATCATTAGCTTCTATAGCCATAGAGGAAGAGATTAATATTTTTACACCAACAAAAAGAATAATAATACCTGTTGAACTTTGTGATATTTCCAAAGCAAATTGGTATAAAAGCATTGAAGGAATTGCCTTATCTAACGAAAAATTAAATTTCAAAAATAATCAGATTTCAACAAATTTATTAAGAAGATTAAAAAATTCTTTAAATTATACAAGACAATCCGTAAGGATAAGAAATAGTATTTTCTCATTTTTATCTTTAATTTTAATTTCGATAATTGCACTAATAATTTTATTTTTAGAGAGAAAAAAAAGTCAAAGTCTTAATCATGCTCTAAATGATTCAATTCGCATAAAAACTGAATCTGTTAATAAAATTGAAAATGCAATCAAATTGAAAGAATACACTTTAGAAAAAATGACTAATCAATTTATAGGAATGCGGAAGGATTTGGATAAAAAAGAACATTTACTATCTGATACTAATCAAGAATTGCAAAATGTTGGCAATGAACTAAAAGAAAATCAAATAAAATTGACCAAATCAGATGCTGGATTAACAAGGTCTAACATGAAAGTAAACGAATTTACACAGCGGACCTTAAATAATTATGAACCCGATGTAAATTGGAATTGCGAAGAATGTATGCAGAAAGAATTCGTAATCCTCTTTGAAAAAGACCAGTTTATGTTAAGACCTAATTATATCAAATCCTTACATAAATTAGTTAATTGTTTAAATAATCACGAGGGTAAAATTCAACTTGAAAGTTATGATTTTGAAAGTTCAGGAAAAGCTTATGCCTTAAAATTATCTCAAAGAAGGGGCTCTTCTGTTGCAACTTATTTTATTTCTCAAGGAATTTCTCCAGAAAGAATTATTGTGAAAGGATTAGGTGACAATGATGATGGAAAAAAACTTTTGAATTTAGTAGGAATTAGTAGAACAGAAGTTAAGATTAAATAACTATAGGATTTACAGCTTTTATCTCGGAGGCAGTTACGAGATACAACTTAGACATGAATTTTATAGATCTAGCTGATACATAAAACAGTTCTTAATTTTATGCGAGAACGGTAAACTGCGATTAGAAATAAATCACTTGTCGACACTGAAAAAGCTGACAAATACCAAGGTATTATCAACTTCTCAAAATAACGGAGCAAAGCACAGTTAAGAACTAAACAACTAAATTATGAATCAACAACAAATTAAAGTTTTACTATCATTGGTAGAGAAAATACGGTTGACGAGTGACTTTCTTAACCACGAATTCTTAAATTATATTTCTAATAATCCTGTAATGGAGCCTATGAAATGGAGTTGGGCAATTGATACGTACAAATTTATTTTAGCAGAAAAACATTCGATTTCAGATGATATTTATTCACGATGCGACACTTTATTCACAGACATATTTCAAATTGAAGGTCAAAAATTTGTAGACTTATGTAGGCAAAGGATTGAAATTGTTCAATCAGGTGATACAGATAATGAGATTAGAGAAATTATTATTAGCCAATATCAAAATTGGCGAAAGGAATTTACTATAAAAGCAAATGAAACAATTGAGGCAGTTCAACAATCAATGATAATCTCTGATAGTCTGGAGACCGCAGATTACGATATAGGACTTTCATTTGCAGGGGAAAATAGGTCTTATGTTGAAACTGTTGCGCTGAGACTAAGAGAAAAGGGTATTAAGGTATTTTATGATTCTTTTGAGGCTGATAGTCTCTGGGGAAAAAACCTCTATCAACATTTAAACGAGATTTATAAGACTAAATGCAGATTCACTATCATTTTCATTAGTGAAGCATATTCAAAAAAAAATTGGACTAACCATGAATTAAAAAGTGCCCAAGCAAGAGCATTTAAAGAGAATAGAGAATACATACTACCAGTCAGATTTGATGAAACGCTACTACCTGGACTTGACGAAACGGTAGGATATTTAGATGCAAGGACTCATAAACCTTTGGATATTGCTGAATTAGCTATTAAAAAACTTAAGACAAGCTAACTGCTGCTAACAAAGGTGGCCGTTGTACAACCCTCATTTACAAAAATCATTAAAATATCTGAAATCTTTTAAAGTGATTCTAAGAGAGGTTTTACATTATAAGAGGGGAAATTTTTTAGAATTTTAAGACTCTTAATTCAGGAATATGATGTTGAAACTTTGCATTTTGGGGAAAGCCCAACCTTCCCTTGGGGAAACATGAGAATTTTAGATTCACTTTTGACCTTCTGAGCTGGAAATTTCAGTAAAAATTTAAAAAAAACAAATTGCGAATAATCCTTCGCTGACCTAAGGTGCCCTAATATCTTTTGGTACTCGAATAAAGAAATTGAAAATCATATTCTAAACTAATTTCTCTATAAAAATTATCCTTGGGAAGCAGCCCGTCCAGGCTGAGCTCATAGAACAATTACAGTGTAAATTTTTTTCGTCCATGCATTTTTAAATTTGCATAAAATACTTCACTAGTAAAACGAGTTTTTATCTGTATTTGAGTTGTTCGACAGGCACAAGGGTTTGCCAAGGGCGGGGCTGAGTTGCTTCGATTGAACATTTTTGCAATGTTCAAAGCAGTAATTCTAATAAGTTTTGTACAAAATTGTAGATTTGCACTTGAATTGCCATGCGGTTGCAAAGCTCTGAAACGTTATTCTAAAAACTAAATCTCAAAAAACGATAAAATTTAATTAACAAACGATCCATAAATTTATATGTGATATCACTAGTATGTCGAATGAAAAAATAAAATTGATATTATGGAATGCAGAAAAAGCCAAGCACAGTCACATCAAACTTTTTTGTATAGTTCTATTTTAACACTGACAATTGATATCGTAAGCCAAAATGCAAAGTCTGCGGACTCTTCGAAAGATGGTAACGCAGGATTGGAGGGTTTTATACATTACATAGAAACTATTTTACTGGTTCAATAATTAGTTTCTTATGTTAAAAATAGCCGATAAAAAGATCATTCAATTATTTGGATATCATTTCTTTATGATTGATTCCCCATTCTTTTAATGCACAGATGATGGGTGTCAGTGTATCTGCATAAGGTTCTGACTTGTAAATTATTTTAATAGGATAATCATCAATGATAATTCTTTTGATCAATTTGTGCTGTTCGAGATCTTTAAGCTCTTTTGCTAAAACTTTCGGTGTAATTCCCTCAATACTGTCCTGGATATCGGTAAAGCGCTCATTTCCTACACCAACCGAGATGATGATTGCCAGTTTCCATTTGCCGTTGATCACCTCAAGCGCATCCTTTACAGGTTTTACGGTGTTTAGACAATCGTTGTAGGGTTTCTTTTTTGCCATTGCTGTTGATTTATTAAATATCCGAAGAACATTCTGAATTAATCTCATCCATCAACTCAGCAAACAGCCGAGCCGATTTAACGCGGTCTTCCAGTGCAAAGATATTGGAAACCATAATAATTTCATCTACCTGAGTTTTCTTCAGGAAATCTTCCACCTGCTTTTTAACTGTTTCCCTGCTTCCTACAAACGAATATTTCAGCATTTGATGTAGACTTGGATGCTTCAAAACTTCTTTAAGGTCTTCTGTCATTTCTGTCGGGGCTTGGAGTGGTTTTGAATTTCCGGTCAGGATACCAAAAAACATTCTGATCAGTGACGTGAAAGAACGTTCCGCTTCTTCATCCGTGTCAGCGACGATAATGTTGACGCCGGCAATTGTGTACGGCTTGTCTAAAACTTCTGATGGCTGGAATTCTTCACGATAAATTTCCAAAGCCGGGTGAAGATGGGTGGATGCAAAATGACTGGCAAAAGCGTAAGGCAGACCTTTCATTGCAGCCAGATGGGCACTGTCCGTGCTGGAACCTAAAATGTAGATGGGCACGTCAACGCCTTCCGCAATCGGAACTCTCACTTTAGAAGTTTTATTTTCAGCTGAAAAGTATTCCTCGATTTTTTCCACTTCAGCCGGGAATGAATGTGCTGCCTTCATAAAATCTGAACGGATCGCCTGCGCTGTCGGCATATCAGTTCCCGGAGCTCTTCCCAATCCCAAATCAATTCTGTTCGGATAGAGTTGTGCTAAAGTTCCAAACTGTTCCGCGATCACCAGAGGCGAGTGGTTAGGAAGCATAATTCCGCCAGAACCGACCCTGATCTTTTCCGTATTTTCAGCGACATAACCAATAAGAATTGATGTTGCGCTACTTCCCACTGATTCCGAATTGTGATGCTCTGCAAACCAGTATCTGGAATAATTATTTTCTTCTGCAACCTTCGCCAGGGCAAGCGAATTGTTTAAAGTTTCTCTAAAACTGCTGCCTTCTAAAACAATGGCAAGTTCTAAAATTGAATATGATGTTTTATTACTCATTATATTTATTTGTAATGTTTGAATCGTCATTAAAAAATTAACACTACAAAGTTACAAAATGCTTTACAAAAGAAAGTGATTATAAAATAGATAGTTGTGATTGATATAGTCTAAATCTTTAAAAAATACACTTTCCTAAAGGAAAGTACTATCAAAATGAAAGTAAATTTAACCTAACTTTGTCCCATAGAAAACAGATTAAATAATATAGATTTAAAATCAAAAGACAATGAAAAAAAAA
>NZ_LMQH01000011.1:1038832-1056689 GCF_001424105.1 Chryseobacterium sp. Leaf394
GTGGGTGACCAATGCTGAATTTGTTGCAGCAGTGAGCAATGCCGGAGGTCTGGGAATGTTGGGTCCTCACGCAGGTCAGAAGACAAATCCTAAATCTTTGGAAGAAATTACTGATAGGCTGAGAAAGGAAATTCGTAAGGTAAAACAGTTGACCAATAAGCCTTTTGCAGTGCCCGTTCTGCTGTCTAATGACCTGACAACAGTTGATGTAATTGCTGATTTACTCATTGAAGAAGATGTTGAAGTGGTTCTTATCAACGGGATTGAAGATTATGAATTTGAACCTCTGGCGAAAAAACTTAAATCAAATAACATTAAAATAATTTATCGTGCATTGAATCCAAGTGTGGAAAATGCAAAGTATGCAGAGAAAATTGGAGCCGATATTCTTGTAGCTACCGGATTTGATGAAGGTGGCACGGTGCCTGATAAAATTATTGGCACATTCTCCATCATACCGATGATATCAGATGCCGTGAATATTCCGGTGATGGCTGCCGGCGGAATTGCTGACCTCCGTGCTGTTCGTGCATCGTTTGCATTAGGGGCTGAAGGAGTATTTGCAGGAACAGTATTTATTGCAACAGAGGAAAATCCTGCGGCCGAAAATGTGAAACAACTCATTGTTGACCATACTGCCAGCGACTTATTGATTTTCAGAACCAATCCGGCGTACTACCGTTCCATTCCAACACCATACAGCCAGGAACTTTTGGAAATGGACGAACGGGGTGATTCTCGGGATGAAATTGCCAATAAAATGTATGGTGAGCAAGGCTTAAAAGTTGGAATGCTGGATGGGGATATTAATAAAGGGTACATCACTGTAGGAAATGGAATTTCATATATAAAGAATATTCGTCCTGTAAAGGAGGTTGTCGAAGATTTGATGTGTGATTTTAATTAATACAGTTTTAAATCGATATTGTAAGGTAGAATTTAAGTTCATCAATATTAAAATAGGAAATGAATAAAACAGGGAAAAAATTAAAACTAGGTGCTGTTCTCGACGGTCTGGGTTGGAATCATATGGCGTGGCAACATCCGGCAATGCCTTCTGATGCCAGCGAAAACCTTGATTTTTACATCAAGCAGGCTCAGTTGGCGGAGTCTGCCAAGTTCGATACTTTGTTTTTGGTGGATGTCAGCCACGTCGGTCCCGGAAATATTCCGCATTATCTGAGTATGTTTGAAGGCGTTAGTATAATGTCTGCACTCAGTATGGTGACTAAAAACATTGGGCTTTCTGCTACCATCGCATCTTCTTACGGGGATCCTTACAGTGCTGCAAGGCAGATATTGTCGCTGGATAAAATAAGCAAAGGTCGTGCATCACTCAACGCCATCACTTCCAATCCTGGTGGGATGGTCAATTTCAGCCGCGGACATTTATCGAAGAGAGACCAGTACCCGATGAACAAGGAATTTATTGAAATTGTCCTTGGACTTTGGGATACCTATGAAGACGATGCCTTTATCCGTGACAAGGAAAGCGGAATCTTTTTAAATCATCATAAAATGCACCACGTCGAATATCGTGGCGATTATTTTTCGGTAGAAGGTCCTTTGAACATCAGTCGTTCGGTTCAGGGCAGACCTGTTCTTTATACCGCAGGAACTTCAGAAAACTTTATGGAAATAGCCACCAGTTACACAGACGGCGTTTTCACGTACGGTTACGATGGGGAAGATACGTCGGCGTTGGCAAACAGAATCAGGCAGAAGCTTATTGCAAAACAGAGGAGACCGGAAGATTTCATTATTTCCATTTCACAAAATCCCATTGTGGGTGAAACTGAAAAAGATGCAATAGATAGATATATGGAGCTGATGCAACTCAGTCCAAGAAACAGTCTCCCACGACCAAAATTTTTTGGTTCAGCCGAAAAAGTGGCAGACCAGGTTCAGAAATGGTACGAAATCGGCGCGATGGATATGCTTTTAATACGGCAGGACCATCCGCACGGTCTGCGTGATTTTATTGATTTGGTTGTTCCAATTCTACAGGATAGGGGCATATTCAGAACAGAATATGAAGCGGATACCTTGAGAGGTAATCTTGAAATTCCAAATCCACCGTTCAGAAAAATTAATTAAAAAAAATAAAAATAAATTATTATGAAAATAGGAATTATTGGTACAGGAGCCATTGGCGGTACCATTGCAAAAAAAATGGTGAAAGCAGGTCATACTGTAAAAGTAGCTAACTCCGATAATGGTGATAAATTAAAGGCCCGTGCCGGGGAATTGGGTGCTCAGCCTTCTACGTTAGAAGATGTTGTCAATGATGTGGATGTCATTATTTTATCCTTGCCAACGGTGGCGATTCCAACTTTATCGAAAAATATTTTTTCCAACATCGATGATAGGGTTATCATTGTCGACACTTCCAACTATTATCCTTTCCGTGATGCGTATATAGAGGGATTTCAAAACGGTAAAGCTGAAAGTGTTTGGGTTTCGGAACATTTGGGCAGACCTGTGATTAAAGCTTTTAATAATCTGCTGGCAGAAACATTAATGAACCGTGGAAAAGAAGCAGGAAGTGAAAACAGAATTGCAATGGCTATTGCCGGAGATGATGCAAATGCCAAGAAAATAATTGCACGTCTGGTTAATGATGCGGGATTTGATGCGGTTGATTCCGGCAGTCTGGAAGATTCCTGGAGACATCAGCCCGGAACGCCGGCATATTGTACAGAACTTAATAAGGAAGAACTGAAGGTTTCATTGGATAAAGCAGACAAAGATAAAGCTCCTGCAATAAGGGATAAAGTTGTAGCAGAACTTGGCAGTAGAACAACTTACCCTTCACATCAGAAGATTGTTGAGTATAATCGGAATCTTTTTACTGATAATCAAACAAATTAGGCTAAGAAATAATGAAATAATCTACAAATATCGATGTAACTACAAGCTGACCTTTTAACTTGATATCGATAGTTTAGTAATTAACATTTCATTGAAAAAATACAGTTGGCATTTAAATCTGGTTTATCGAAACCCTTATCTTTGTATGCAGTATGCTGAACCACTTATTTACAGAAAACAATTTTTCCCCAACATCAACTGAAGAACTTTTCAGAACATTGACGGGATCATCGAAATCGGAAGAAATCATCAGTTTTTCACGTAAGAAATTTTATTCAGTTATTCTTCTTGATGGCTCATATCAACTTAATTTCGAAGATTCGAGCCTGCCTTTGGAAGGAAAAAATATTCTGTTCACCACCACAAAAGTTCCTTTCGGTATCCATTGTTTTAAGGAAAACAAACCTGTTCACTCCTGTGCTTTTTCAGAAGGCTTTATTACAAAGGCAAATTCCGGTTATGAACTGCTTTCTTTCAGCGTTTACAAACCTGGAAGTCAGTTTATTTATACTCTTGACGAATTTGAATATGATAAGTTTTTGATAGTTTTCAAAAAAATAGAGGAAGAGGATTCAAATGAAGTTAATCCGTTGCAGACATCATTGTTGAGACATTAAAGAATTAATTAATTCTCAATGGGCAAAAATTACAGGCATCAGCATCGTACTGAAACCGCAGAAATACGTCGAAGTTGTTGCCTGTTTTTTTATAAGACTTTTGGAAGAGTTTCCTATTGATGAGCTTACAAAAACCATTGCTTTTGACACTGTTGACAAAATTTTCGTTGATAACTCAGACAATGCTGACTTTTTTTATGGTTTTAGGCAAGACGAAATGATTACAAAATTTGATGGTCTGTCAAATTATAAACGTGGCAGGTTTGAACCAGTCAATCCTTCGAAAGCGAAAACGTCTGTAATATCTTGGCTTTAAATTCAAGACAGTCGTCGGGATTCAAAACCCGGGACTGGTCTAATCCTGAGAAAGCCAAATTCAGTTTCGGTGATAATGTATTGAGTAAATAAGAGAACGATGTTGATATTTCAAATGCTTTTATTACCTCCGTTATTACAATAAAAAAAGATTGTCTTCAAACAGCTGAGTAATTTTTAAGAACTGATTCGTTTTTGTGCATTTATAAATAAATTTTTCCCGATAGTGTGTACTGGATTATTCATATTACAAGTTTTCTTAGATTTATGATCACAAAAGTTAACATTGTAGTCATTTTTAATAATTTAAATTAAATTTAATCGATTATTATTATTAAATATAAATCCTTATATAGTTGAATTTTTTTATAAAATGAAGTCTTTATTGATAAAATGCACCATTTTTATTTAAATATGATTAAAATGGCATAATTTTCCTTTGTGTTAATCCATCTACAGACACATTAGCAAAAAAAAATGAAACTTAGTAAAATATCCAGGAAAACGGTAAGTTTTCTATCTATTATAGGGGAAAGCCTCAAAAAAACCGTAGAGTTTTTACCATCTGTTTACACTGAATTCACAGTTACATCACAGTCAAAAATAAATTTTTTAAAGTTTCATAACACATTCAAACCTGCTATTCCTGTGCAGGCGTTTTACCATCGAACCTATTTTTAACAGGTGAAATAATGATCAGTCTTCGGAGACTGAAGCTCTTTCCTTCCTACATATAATCAGGCACTAATACAATGTAAAAAATTGACGTTGCGGAAGATAATCTTTGCAGCACACAACCCATTGTGACGTGTTTTCACTGAAGTATCTAATTCTGACCGAAATATTCTGGATCAGCAATACATGCTGATTGTAAATCATAAATATATCAAATGAAAAAAAGAAGTATTCTTCTGTTTATTTGCTTTTGCCCGACTGTCTTATTTGCGCAGGTCACGGCGAGTAAAATCTACACTGACTTTAACGGATTCTGGGAAAGTTCAGTCCCCGGATCACCAATACCTGATAACAGTCATAATTTGCTGGCTTTCCAGGTAGGATCAACAAATTATTCTACGGGTGTGAATGATAATATTTTGACGAACAATGGAATTGTATTTTCACCTCATAATTTTACAGCCTTGCCGATTGCCACTAATCCGAATCCTTCAGATGGTACTTACATCGGTGTTGGTAAAATGTATGGCGGATCAGGAAATGTAAGCCCAATTCCGGTGAGTCTTCCTATAGCGCAGTATCTGAGAGATGGGGTACATGGTCTTGATATTGGATCGGCGATTTTCAATTTTCCTGTGAGTGCCGAAATTAATTATCAGATTGACGGTATTACGCTCTCATCAATCGGCGATGGTGTGCCCGATTTGGTGATTACGCAAATGGGACAAATCAGTAATGTTCAGGATCATTTTATGTTTAAAGATGATGCAGGCAATACAATCGGCACGCAATATACTGTTGATTTGTCTACAATACAGAGCTTAGGACTGTTCAGATGGAAGTTTTATAATGCCAATGTCAACCCTCCAACATATAATACTGTTGTAGGTCCGAATGACAGCAACAATACCAGAGATGTCAGGATTGTAACATTAGACTGGGCAGATCTCGGCATCACCACTGCCAATGCAGGTTTAGTAACTCGTTTCGTGCAGGAATT
This sequence comes from Chryseobacterium sp. Leaf394, assembly GCF_001424105.1. GTDB lineage: Bacteria > Bacteroidota > Bacteroidia > Flavobacteriales > Weeksellaceae > Chryseobacterium. The sequence continues at coordinate 1,044,311 of NZ_LMQH01000011.1, forward strand.
CTCCGGGCAGAGTGATTTGTCTTTTACTGCTTATAATGCAGAATCTATCAATTTAAGGATGCCAATCAGCGGTACTGTTTTTAATGACAATAATGGCGGAGTACCAAATGGGACTTCTTACCAAAACGCTACAGTAGTTCTCAAAAACAGTATGGGAAACACTGTTTCGTCTGCCATCACAGATGTGAATGGTTATTATGCATTTAATAACATTATACAGGGTAATTATTCTATTAATTTAAATGTTCCTGCTGGTTATCAGGTGTTCGGTAACAGCGATGGTCAGCCTTCCGCAACTATGAATATTCAGGTATCAAATACACCCATTCAGAATAAAGACTTTGGTATTTACAGACTTCCGTGTGTAAAGCCCGGAGCTTTGGGAACACCTGGAAATTTTGCTAAGATGGGAATTCTCACAAAAAAAAGCATTACCGTTCCCGGCTGGCCAACTAATGTTCCCAACGGACATGTGGTAATGGATTCTGACAGCAAAGGTTTTGTAATTACACAGATGACAACAACTCAGAGAAATGCTTTGGTGCCGGTAGTAGGGATGATGATCTACAATACCAGTTTGCAGGCAGTGCAGATCTACAGAGGCAACACCCCGGGAGTGGATACTTCAAGATTGGGATGGAGCAGTATTATCCGTGCCTGTAACGAAGAATAAGAATAAAATTGATTACGAAAAAAAGAAAAAAAATGAAAAAATTTAAAAACGTAGCGGCAATACTTTTTTTGATATTGAGTGCAGATACGCTATCCGCACAGATAGGAATCGGAACAACCAATATCACCAACAGTAGTGTCTTTCTGGAATTCAGCAACGAGGCAAAAGGAATAATTGTTCCTCAGGTAACTTCATCAAATGGTGCTTCGGGAGGAACTTTTGTATTTGATTTTACAGACAAAATTGTGAAGGTCAAGGAAGATAAAAATCAGGGTGTAAACGGAAACTGGACAAACCTCACCAATAACAGTATACCGGGAGTCAGCCATACATTTTCGAATGCGGGAGGTGATGTAAGCGCAAACAATGGTGTTATCATAGGGAGTGACAGTAGTACCAGGATCGGTGCTCTGGTTCTTGAATCCACCACAAAAGCACTGGTTTTACCGAAAGTAAGCAATCCACATACAGCATTGACCGGCGCAATAGCGGGTACTATTGTTTTTGATACAGTCTCCAGTACACTTGCTGTTTACGATGGTGTAAACTGGAGTTATTGGAAATAAGATTCAGAACTTTAATACAGATTCATATCTGATGTGGGTTTTTTGTACAAATTGACGATTTTTGTAAAGAGTTTGATGTATAAATTAAAAAATTGAAGCTGGAAGCATCTGGAGACACCTATGATCAAAACAAATTTGATTAAGTAATTCAGGACTTTTCGCAAATAGATAATTTGGAAATTAAGAACAATCGTTTTCAAACATTGATTAAAGAGTGCGAAATTAAATCAGGAAATTCTTATCTGGCAATCGGAAAAGTGAAATTGCCTGTAAAACATTTAATTCGATTGGTGATATAACCGATTTTGAGTTGAGAAACTATGTATTTGACTATTGCTCAAAATAAACTGCGGGTAAACATCTGTTTGGCAATAATGGGCGGAACGTCAAAGATTCACGTTTTGTGCTTCGATTAAATTTGTATTTTAGTTGAAAGTTTCGGCTTCGATTTGCCCGCCATCGCCAAGCCCCGAAACGTTAGGCGACAATCTACCAATACCCGTACACAAATGAAAATTGAAGATTATTTAAAGGAAAATTATGAAAAAGATACTGCTTCATTTTTGAGCATTAAAAATTTACATCCCATCTTAGAAGAATTTCAAACAGAAATTTCAAATATTAATATTTCAACTCTTTCACTAAATTTTCAAAGAGAAATTAAATATAATTTAGATAACTATTGGTTTAATAAAGAACTGAATCCAGATTATAATGAAAAGTTATTAGCAATCCTTTTCACATATGGATTTTTAGATGATTTAAACCCTAAAGCATTAGCTTACGGAATTACAAAATCAAAAAATAAATTACAAAATTCATTTGAACCATTTGATTTAGAATATCATGATTATGCAAATGGATTTTATGCAATGCCAGGAATAACTTTATCGCATTGTAAACCACTCAACAAACTAAATTGGAGAAATATTGATGAAGATATATATCCCAATTTGGAAGTTTATGAGCTTAAAGGTAGAAATGAGTTATTTAATTCTTACAGATACGCAATAGACTTAGCTCTTCATATTGCAATACATAAATTAAATCAAGAGAATTGCTTTGAAAAAATGCCTAAAGAAATACCACTTCATTTTTTACTTCAAGAGCATGACGAAAATGTAAGAAATATTTTTATAATTGAATAAATTAAAAACGTCGCCTTACCAAGGGTTTTGCAATAGTGGGGCGAAACTGCAAAGTTCAACGGCATTTCTTCGATTGAACTTTTGTACAAAATTGAAGATTTGTGCTTCGATTGCCTCACCATCGCAAAGTGTTCAGTAATATCAGTTAAATGACTTTCTGAACTCAATCGGTGAAAGATTAGTTTTAGATTTAAATAATTTACTGAATGACTGTGGATAGTCGAATCCCAGATGATAGGCGATTTCTGTGGCTGTGAGATTCGTGTTTAAAAGAATATTTTTAGCTCTCTGTATTATTTTTTCGTGAATATAAAATTGAGTAGTTTGTCCTGTCGTAAGCCGGAGCAGATCGCTTAAATAGTTTGCAGAGACATTTAATTTTGACGACACATAAGCAACCGTAGGCAGCCCCTGCGTTTGTGGAAGATCCTCTGCAAAATACTGATCGAGTAATTTTTCCAGTTTTACCAGTAAATCGTTGTTTGTGAGTTTTCTGGTAATGAACTGTCGGTTGTAGTAGCGGTTAACATAATTGAGAAGCAGTTCAATGAGTGAGACAATTACATCCTGACTGAAATTATCGATCGATGACCTATATTCGTTATGAATACTTCTCATAATACCTGCAATCATCATTTCTTCATCTTCTGATAAGTACAATGCCTCATTCATTTCGTATTTTAAAAATCCATATTCCAGAATTTTAGAAGCTAAGAGATAAGTCTGTAAAAAATCCGGATGGAAAAGTAGCCACCAACCTTTTGGCTTATTACTTCCTGTATCTTCCACAGAAATTAACTGTCCCGGACTGCAGAAAATCATGACGCCATTATCAAAGTCATAAAACTGTTGTCCGTATCTCATCTTTCCCCCGAAATCTTTTTTGATAAAAATAGAGTAGAATTCATTGACAAAGCTACCGGGTACAGCTTGATTTGAATGATTTAACGTACTCAGATCGATAACGCTGACCAAAGGATGTTTGGGAGATGGTATTTCCAGAATGCGATGTACCTGAGTGACAGAATTCACATGTTGTGGGGCATTTTTACCTTTCATAAATTGAAATTGAAGAAAAGGAGACAGAAAATTCCGTCTCCCAAAATTAATAAATTTTTATTGATCAATACTTTCCATTCCGTGCTCATCATATCGTGCACCGGTGTCTGCTCCCGGAGGAATGATCTCTTCCAGTCTTTTTATTTCTGAATCACTCAACTGAATGTCGGCCGAAGCATAATTTTTTTCCAGATTCGTTCTCCTGGACGTTCCCGGGATCGGAATAATCCCTTTGGAGATTACCCACGCCAATGCGATTTGGGCAGTTGTTACTTCCTTTTCAGATGCCAACTTTCCGATCTCTTTAACCAGTTCAATATTCTTTTGCAAATATTCTCCCTGAAAACGGGGAATATTTAATCTCCAGTCACCTTCGGACAGATCTTCTGCGCTTTTAATATCACCGGTAAGAAATCCCCGTCCCAATGGTGAATAAGATACAAAACCGATACCCATCTCATTGATGGCTTTTAAAATTCCGGCGTTCTCAACTGATCTTTCAAACAGTGAAAATTCACTTTGCAACGCAGATATCGGATGTACTGCATGAGCTTTTTTAATAGTGTTGACTGAAACTTCTGAAAGTCCCAAATATTTCACCTTACCTTCCTGTACCAGATCTGCCATAGCACCAATAGTTTCTTCAACTGGAACATTAGGATCCAGTCTGTGAAGATAGTACAGATCGATGCAATCGGTTTTTAAATTTTTCAGAGAGCGTTCAGCAGCTTTTTTTACATATTGCGGAGTTGCATTGATACCCCATGTTAATTCACCATTGTCATTAATTTCATGTCCGAACTTTGTGGCAATAACATATTTATCCCGCTTGCCGTGAATTGCTTTGGCAATAAAACGTTCATTTTCCCAAGGCCCATACTGATCTGCAGTGTCCAGAAAATTACCTCCTAATTCTAATGAGCGCTCGATGGTTAATAAAGCTTCTTTTTCGTCTGCTGTTTTATAAACGTCATGGCCGGCAAATTTTGTCATGCCCATGCATCCTAAGCCAACCTGTGAAACTTCCAGACCTTGTGATCCTAATTTTACTTTTTTCATAATACATAAATTTTAATATTACAAAGTTCATCAATACAAGATGTACGGTAGTGTTCTAATCTCTTGACTTTGTGTGCTAATATGTTCACCGATGATTACTTTTGATTTACATGTGAGGCGGTTTTTTGTTTAAAAGCGCACATTCTATGATGGTATTGATTCTTTTGATTCTCGTTTCAGGAAGTTTTGCCATGACCATCCAAAGTAGAATGTTTTTTTTATTGGTTTTACTCAGTGCGCTGTAAAATTCAAAAGCCTTAGGCTCTTTTTCGAAAGCTATTTGTAAATCTGTTGGAATAATTAAGGCTTCAACATCATCAAGCAGATTCCATGATCCGTTTTTTTTGGCCTTCTGTACAGATTCTAATCCTTGCGAAGTCATTCTGTTTTCCAGCATTAATTTTTCGATCTTATCTTTATTAATTTTAGACCACGTACCGTTTGCTTTTCTTTTACTGAAATAGTGATGAGATTTCTGATCATCTATTTTAATTTTCTTGCTGTCAATCCAGCCAAAATATAAAGCTTCATCTACGGCATCACTCCATGAAATACTTGGAATATTACAACCTTTCTTATAAAAGACAACCCAAACAGAATGCTTCATACTACTGTTCTCAAACAGCCATTTTCTCCAGTCATTAAGAGTTTCCGGATGATAGATGTCGATTTGTGAATTCATTATTTATTTCATTAAAACCAATATAAAGCTGACAAGAATGATGCTTAACAAAAAATAACCGCCACTTATTAAACTGTATAGAAATGGTTTTGGGATATTGGGATTGATTGCAATATTGGTCGTGTTTGTCACTAAATAACCAATTCCGACAATCAAAGCGAACTCCAAAGCAGTCCATAAGCTTGTTATGTTCAGAGCATATATTAAAATTGCGCTGGTTAAAATGTATATTATACAGCAGACAGCAGGGCCAATGATATACACAGATTTTTTCGGCAGCTCCTCGTTCTCTTTCCCCAAAGCGACTTTGTAAGCTTTGACGAACAGAAGTTGATACCAGACATATCCTAACATAAAAAACACGAAAAAAGCCACCAGAATTGCAAGCCAGTTGACATTTGAAAGCTGATTTAAGATCATAATTGAGTATTTAAATTAAGTTTTATTGATGAGTTTAGATAATTTAAAGCAGAAAATTATTGTTGTATCAAATGAAGAAGTGTAATTTCTGATGTTGTTCCCAATCGGAAAGGTGGCCCCCAATAACCCGTTCCCGAATTGGTGTATACCCACATTTTATCACATTTTTTCAAACCTTTTGCGAAAGGTTGAGTTAGGTTTATAAAAATATTCCAGGGAAAAAACTGTCCGGCATGAGTGTGCCCGGATAATTGCAGGTCAAAGTGTGTTGAAGCTTCTTTTGCAATATTGGGTTGGTGTGCAAGTAATATCTTAAAATCGGCCTTATAATTTCCCGCTAAAGCTTTTTGAATATCAGGTCCTGAACTGGGTCTTAACTCTTTCGCAGCAGGATCTATAATTCCGGCAATGAGAATAGATTTTCCTTTAAAATTTACGGTTGTATTTTCATTCATCAAAACTTTGATACCGATGCTTTTAAAATAGGAAATCCAAAGCTCACTGTCCCGTAAGTACTCGTGATTTCCTGTAACATAATAAACCTGAAATCTTTCGGTTAACCTTGACAATGACTGCAGATTGTGCTGATATTTTTCAATACTGCCATCCGCTATGTCTCCTGTAAGAACAACGATGTCTGCGTTTAAATCGAGAGCTTTTGCGACAACACGATCAACATATTGCTTGTCAATTCCTGCTCCTGCGTGAAGATCACTGATCTGTACTATTGAGAAATTATGAAGTTCATCTGGAAGAGCTTTTACAGGCACCTGGATATCAACCAACTCGGGACCTTTACTTGCACGTAAAAAACCGATGAATAAAAGGAATGCAGAAAATAATATCAAAAAATATGTTCCATAGTTTGAAAAAGCAAAATCTGACCAGGATGGCTTAAAATAAGAAATAGGAAAGAACAGCAGATCTCTTATAAGTATAAAAGCAATCAATAAACTGAGCATTCCCATATCAATATGGACGATGAATTTGACGATCCTGTCAACCTTTTCAAGTAAGACACCATACCAGACGAGCGGATATAATAAAATCAGACCAATACTGGTCCCGGAAATGATCCACGAATAATTACCGATACCGGTTATTCTATATCCCAAAAAAATAAATAGGACGACACAGATTGAAATTGCTGTTACTAAAAACCAGTTCATAATCGTTGTTTGATATAAATGCAAATATCATATAACACTGATGATCATTTGTATGCTAATCTCTTTTTTTTGTGTTCAAATTATATGATGCGAAATCTGATTTTAAGGCTTTAAAATGAAGTTCTAGATATGTTTTTGACAATTTTTTCATGTGTTTGAAAAAAAACTACCTTAGCTGTTTGTCGCCATTTTTAAGTGTAATTTTTAGTAAGCCATGCAATAAAACCTTATGTTGTAAGAGGATGTTATTCCCTTCCTTGCACAATTTTTCAATATCTAAAAGATCAATGATTAATTGTAATAATTTTTTGCTGGAATAAAACTTAGAATTGTAAAATATGTTTTTGTAGAGAATATATGAATCAAAAAACCATGCGTAAAAGATAGCATTGCCAACATCGAAACGGCTGAGTACAGCATCGACAATTTATTGAATACGCACTATGTGTTAAATCTAATTTAAACTAACTAAAAAAGAGCAGTATAAACATCTCAGAGATTTGATTATTAAAACTCGTCTTTCAGCTTATCATAAAGTCTCTGAAACTGTTTGAAATTTTTTAAATACACTGCATGATTTTCTTTACTCGGCTCATAAAATTGTTCAGTGCTGTCTGTTACATCTGCAGTTGTGTGATCTTCCGCAGCCTGATTTGGCGTAATTCCTAATGCTTCCATACCTATGAGCGCAGCTCCCCATGCTGAACTTTCCACTGTATCTTTAACGAAAACGGGCCTGTTAAAAATGTCTGCTAACATTTGAATCAGATTCTGTGACTGCGCTAAACCACCACTTACATAGATTTTTTGAATTGGGCCAGTGTTTTCCTCCAACGCAATTCCTACGCTGTAAATTGCGAAGAGCATGCCCTCCATCATGGCCCGCGCAAAGTGGGCAGAGGTGTGCTGCAACTGTATTCCAAAATAAACTCCTTTTGCATTGGAATTCCAGTGCGGAGCACGCTCACCAGTTAAGTACGGCAAAAAAATTAAACCTTCTGATCCTGGACCGACTGAATCTATCATTTCGTTTAGATGCTGGGTAAAATCCTCATCCTTTATTTTTTTGGTCGATTCGCTTAAGAAGGCACTTCGAAACCAATTTCGCAAAATACCGCCATTATTAACTGCTCCTCCAATTACATATTCAGTGGGTCTGAGGAGATAGCTGAATAACCGTTGCTTTTGCTCCGGATTTGGCAGCGGAGAGGTAACCCGTATAGCTCCGCTGGTGCCAACTGTTATAGAAGCCATTCCTGGTTTAACAGCTCCTACTCCCAAATTAGCCAGACAGCCATCGCTGCCTCCAATAACAAATGAAATACCTTCTGATATGCGCATCGAGGCTGCTGTTTTTCGGTCCTGCAATACCAAAACATGATCAATCGGGACAGGTGTAGACAGCTGGTCGACAGAGATTCCTGCCAGATTCAGTGCTAATTCAGACCACGCTAACTTATGTATATCGAATAGTCCCGTAGCCGATGCAATGGAATGATCAACCACATAGGTAGCAAAGAGTCGGTAAAAAAGAAATTCCTTAATACCAATAAATTTATGGGATCGTTCAAACACTTTTTCATCATACGATTTTATCCAGATTAATTTGCAAAGCAGAGACATGGGGTGAATGGGCGTTCCAGTCTGTTGATATAATATTCCACCTTCCTCCTTTGCCTTCAATTCGGTAGCTATATCTTCACTTCTCCGGTCAGCCCAAATGATGCAATTCGTGAGCGGCTTTCCTGATTTGTCAACAGCTATCAGTCCGTGCATGGCACTGCTTACCGAAATACACAAAGGCTGCAACATTTTATCAATGCCTTGTAATTCGTCCATTACATGCGCAATCGACTCAATACACGCGTTATAAATAACCTCAGGATCCTGTTCGTAATGTCCTTCGGAAGGATTCAGTATAGGATAAGAAATGTTCTGTATTGCCAAGACTTTGCCTTTCAGGTCAAATGCAACGGCTTTTGTAGACGACGTACCAATATCTAATCCTATTATCATAATTTTTAATCAAAATTTTAAGTGATATATTTACGATCTAAATTACATTAGATTTTGACAAAATGCAAAAATTAATAGGTATTGATGGCTGTAAGTTTGGCTGGGTAGCTGTGTCAATGAAAAGTGATACTGCGGACCTTTTCAAAAGTTTGGCAGATCTGATCAATTTTTATCCGGAAAACAGTATGTTCATGATTGATATCCCAGTTGGTCTCGCCAATATTGATTTGAAAGAAAGAAACTGCGAAACGATAGCCAGAAAAATTTTATCTAAAAAAAGAAAACCGAGTCTGTTTTCAGTGCCGTGTCGGGAGTCAGTTTATGCTTCAACATATGAAGAAGCTAATCAGATAAATAAAGAAATAATTAAGAAAGGTATTTCCAAACAATCCTTGGGTATAGTTCCGAAAATCAGAGAAGTCGATCAACTTTTACAAAACAACAGAAGCCTTGTAGATAAAATCAAAGAATCGCATCCTGAGGTAGCTTTTCATTTTTTGAACAGTCAGCAATCTATGGAATATAATAAAAAGACAGCTGAGGGCCAGCAGGAAAGGTTAAAAGTATTGAAGAGTTTTTCCGATAGGGCAGAAGTCATTTTTAATAATTCAATGAGTAATTTTAAAAGAAAACATGTTTCTGCAGATGATATTTTAGATTCTATCTGCCTGGCAGTAACCCTTGAGGAGATGGTAAATTCCGGTAGTTCTTTTGAGGACGGTAATTTAGACAGTTTGGGAATACCGATGAAAATACATTATTTTACAAAGTGAAATTTGCTCCTCTCGTATGATCTAATTTTTCAGAGTAGATATTTACTATTTTTTTAAAACATAGAATTAAACAATTTTATTTGTTCAATACCGTGGTAACTATTTTAGGTGGAATTTGTGAATTTACAATTTCAATCTTCATATGTTTTTGTACCATATGTTCTTAAAATCGTTTACCAAGTAACACTTTTCTAATTTTCTCTTTACTAATGGGATCTGATTGCAGATAAGTATTATTTCGACATGGATTAGCACTTGAGCTCTTTATTTTTGCTGCCCCACACTTTTCCATCAAATAATGCATCTCCAGTATTTTTTCCGGATTGTGTTGGATCTGGTATTTCAAAATATAAATAATAACAGTAAGTTATGAAACAAAAAAACCGACAAAGAAGCGAAAAAACTTCAAATGTCGGTCTTGTGAACTCGACAGGATTCAAACCTGTAACCTTCTGAGCCGTAATCAGATGCGCTATTCAGTTGCGCCACGAGTCCGTTTTTATTGGTTTGCAAATATACAATTTTTTTGTTTTCTTTGAAATATGAAATCAAAAATTTTAATATTATTCGCGTTTTTAACGCTAATTTCCTGTAAGAGAGAACAGAAAATTACTTCATCAGACTGGCAGGTTTTATCTGAACGTACCAAATTTAAGGTTGATCAGGATAATTTTCAGCTGCAGACAGGAAAATTCACTTATAATCTCGATAAAAAAGACCTTCCTTTCAAAAAAATAATCATTCTGAATGCAAGTATGATCGGCTATATTTCAGAGCTGCAGGCAGAAAGTCAGATTGTTGGAGTTTCGAGTCCGGAATATATATATTCACAGAAAGTTCAGGCTTTGATTAAATCTGGAAAGATTCAGAATGTGGGTAACGATCAGAAATATGATGTTGAAAAAATTCTTTCGTTACAACCTGATGCTGTATTTACAAACCATATTCCCAATTTTGAAAACACGTACGAACTTCTGAAAACTAATGGAATTCAGGTCATTTTCCTCGATGAATATTTAGAACAGAAACCCCTTGAAAAATCTTCCTATCTGAAAATTTTTGGAAAACTTTTAGGTAAAGATGAACTGGCGGAAAAGAAATTCAGAGAGATCGAGAACAATTATAGCAATTATAAAAAGATTGCAGCTTCAGCTAAGTCAAAACCTGATGTTTTAGCCAATGAGATGTATGGAAATGTGTGGTACATGCCGGGCGGCAAAACTTCGGTTGCCAATTTTATCTCTGATGCCAATGCCAACTATATTCTGAACAAAGATACTGAAGACAAAGCTGTTACCATGAGTTTTGAAGAGGTGTACGCCAAATCAGATGCAATCAGTATGTGGGTGAATGCAGGAAATCATGTTGCGAAAAAAGATTTATTAATAATGAATGCCCTGTACTCGAAACTGAATGCTTTCAATAAAGGGAAAATTTACGCGTACAGTGGAAAGCAAACTGCAACTGCTAACGATTTTTTCGAAAGTGGAGTAGTGCGGTCAGATGTGGTACTGAAGGATTATATTAAAATTTTTCATCCTGAGTTATTTCCGGATTACCAGCTGACATACTTCAGAGAATTGCAGTAACCTCGCAGTATTTGTTTACTTTTGTACCAAGTTTTTAAGCCTATGTGGAAAAAAATAAAGCAACTCCTTTTCATCATACTTCTTTTAAATGTATTTTTCATCATTTGGGGAAGATTCTTTAATCCACCAATTACCATCACTCAGATCGGTGGTTTGATAGAATTTGGTAAACTCGACAGAGATTATATTTCTTACGAAGATATGGGTTCTAATGTAAAAAAAGCAGTGATCGCATCAGAAGATCAGAAGTTCTTCAATCACGATGGTTTTGATTACACAGCAATAGAGAAAGCCTATGAAAATAACGAAAAAGGAAGAAAAGTCCGTGGCGGAAGTACCATTTCGCAGCAGACAGCAAAAAATGTTTTCCTTTGGCAACAGAGAAGCTGGCTTAGAAAAGGTTTAGAAGCTGTTTACACTTTTGTGATCGAAAAAGTCTGGTCGAAAGATATTATTTTGGAGCGTTATCTCAATTCAATTGAAATGGGGCGCGGCGTTTTTGGTGTTGAAGCTGCTTCAAAATATTATTTCGGTAAATCCTCCAAAGATCTGAATCAGTCGGAAGCGGCTTGGATAGCCGCAGTTTTGCCAAATCCAAAAAAATATGATCCCAAAAATCCGTCAGCGTATCTCAACAAAAAACACAGATGGATCATGAGACAAATGAAAAATGTAAGTTTAAAATAAACTGCATCGGCCTTTAAATACTTTGATTTGACCAGTAAAAATTTTAAAACAGTCCTTTCCAAATACTTTTCATTTGAAAATGATACGAAGTCTCTTGATCCTCTTGCGGAGTTTCTGGAAGGCATCCGAAAGTCTGATTTTAGAGATGTTTTGACTTATTTTAGAGCCAATGATGAGCAAAAAAATCATTTTTCTCAATACATCAGAAATATTTTTTCTGAAAGGCCTTTCAATTTATCCCTCACAGAAGCCAATATCCTTTCTGAAAATTCCTTTTTCTCAGAACTGAGAAAGCGGACTCTGAATAAATTTCTGCCTTCCGTAGAGCATGATCAGACGGTTTGGTATCTGATAGACAACATCAGTGCGAGGCCTAAAAAAGATCTTGAATATTTTCATAATATTCCTGAAAATGAATTGGATGAGTTATTACAGCTGCTCGGAATTTCAGATTTTATCAGAAATGAAAAGGTAAAAAGCGAACTTATTTTTTCGATGAATATCCTGTCGTGGCGGGTGACGGGAATGGCTCTGGAGG
>NZ_LMQH01000011.1:1056729-1195653 GCF_001424105.1 Chryseobacterium sp. Leaf394
TCCTTTTTTAGCACTCCAGAATGAATTGGAAGCGTTGGCTGAGGAATTTAAAATCAATCCCAAACTCCAGCTTTCGTCAAAAGACAGCCGTTACAAACAGATAAAAATCTACACTGAACAATGTCTGGATTTTGTAAATATTTCCTTCAAAAACTCCTCAAAGTATGGGATTTCAGGGAAGATCAATCAGTCACTTTTAAAGATCAGACAGCAGACAACGAGAATTTTTGAAATTGCCAATCTTTTGGTCATAGATTCACAAAAAGATGATTTATTAAAATCTAAGCAGTTGATATTTAATATTTTATCTTATAAATCTCATAAGAATAATATTGCTGAACTTTTCAATGACAGTACAAGACTGATTTCGCATTTAATTACCAATCATACTGCAGAAACAGGAAGTCACTACATCACGGCAAACCGCAAACAGTACATGAGTATGTTCTACAAAGCCAGCGGTGGCGGAATTATCGTAGGTGCGCTCTGTGTTTTGAAAATGTTGTACGGCTTTATGCCCGGCAGTGATTTTTTTCATGCTTTCCTGTATGCGATGAATTACGCGATGGGTTTTGTCATGATTTATCTGATGAGTTTTACTCTGGCAACCAAACAGCCCGCAATGACGGCTGCTACAATGACTAAAGTACTTTCTGAACAGGGAAATTCGCAGAAAAATTATACTGAGTTTGCAGATTTGGTCTCCAGGCTATTCAGAAGTCAGTTTATTGCATTTGTTGGAAATGTTTTGCTGTCTTTCCCGATTGCGCTGGCGATTATTTATGGTTTGGATGTTTTTTTCTCACAGAATTTAGCAGTGGAAAGATCAGATAAACTTTTAAAGGATTTGGATCCTTTTCAGTCAAAAGCCATTCTTCATGCGAGTATTGCAGGATTTTACCTGTTTATTTCAGGGATTATTTCAGGTAATATTGCCAACAATTCTGTATTTTATCAAATCCCAGACAGGATTGCCAAAAATCTGACTATCAAGAGATGGTTTGGGGGAAAATTTGCCAGGAGTCTTTCAAAATATTACGCAAAAAACTGGGCTGGAATAATTTCAAATTTCTGGTTTGGTGTTTTTTTGGGAGCAACTGCGCCAATCGGTTTTTTCTTCGGGCTTGATCTGGATATCCGTCACATCACATTTGCTGCAGGAAATTTTGCATTGGGACTTTATGGAAAAGACTTTTCCGTAGACAGTTACACTTTCTGGCTGTCGTTTCTCACCGTTTTTCTGATTGGTTTTTTCAACTTTGTGGTGAGCTTCGGTCTTTCCATGTTTTTGGCGTTCCGTTCCAGAAAGCTGAATTTGGGTGAAGTAAGAGATATTTACCGCGAGATTTTCAGGTATTTTTTACGCCGTCCGCTCAGTTTCTTTATTCCGATGCGTTCGGTTTACGACAGGAAATCTGATGCCTTAATCAGCAACAGCATTCCTACAAAATCTGAAGATCATTAAACTTTTCTTCCCCGAATTTCTCCTGAAATTTTTTTAGGAAAAAACTTTTTCTCATCTGAAAATCGTGCTTCAGTAAAGGCGAATTTACTTTTATAGAAATAATTTTATCTTCGAGATTTACAGATTTTATTTCATCAAATAAAGCTTCATCAAGATAGTCTTCAAGGAAATCTTTAATCTCAAACGCCACCAGTTTATCTTCAAAACCATGAATTCTGGCAAAAGATTTTACCAGTTCTGAAGATTGAAATTCTCGTTTTCTGTTTTTTCGCATCGGAGTGTTTTTATAGTTGGATCTCGTGAATAAATAAATCTCTAGTTGTTTCATTCCAATAAAATTGCGAATCTATTTTTTGATAAACAGTAGAATTTTTATTCGGTCTAAACCATTCTGGTATTTCTATTACTCTTTTATAATCTGGTTTTAATTTTAGCCGGATCTCTTCTGAAAAATTTGATTTATGAGCTTCCAATTCATTCACTTTTTTAAATTCATTCCACCATTTCTCAGTCGGTTTCAAATGAATGTAAACTTCGTATTCCTTCGTGAAATGTCCAGATTCCCAATATTTACCGTTTATTGTCAGTACATCTTTCGGGAGTTCAGCATTTGTCCAAAGATAAAAAATCTGTTCTTTATTATCAGTTTCAATTCCACAGCTTATCAGTGTGGTTAGCAAAAAGAATATTTTCAGAATTTTTTTAAAACTTTTCATCCTATTTCAAAAATAATACTTTCTTCATTAATCTTCTTTACGACATTTTCCGTACGTTCCCTGTGCGTATCCGTAATAAAAATCTGTCCGAAATTTTCCTGATTTACAAGTTCAATTAACTGGGAAACACGGCTGTCATCGAGTTTGTCGAAAATATCATCGAGGAGAAGGATTGGAGTTTTTCCCGTCAATTCTTTTACCAAACTCATCTGAGCGAGTTTTAAAGAAATTAAAAACGATTTCTGCTGACCTTGTGAACCGATTTTTTTGATTAAAACTGAATTCATTTCAAAAAGTAAATCATCTTTGTGAATGCCTTTTGAAGTGTAGGTGAGCATTCTGTCGCGGTCAATATTTTCGTGTAGCAGATCTCTGAAAATCTTTTCAGGCCGGTTGCTGTCGTAGCTTTCCAGCAAATGAGATTCGTATTTTACAGAAACAGTTTCCCTGCCGCCGGAAATAATCTGATAAAAATTCTGGACAATCGGATTGAGCTGTGAAACAAACTCTTTCCTTTTCTCAAAAATTTTTGTGCCCGATTTTACGATGGGATCATCATAAATCTCCAAAGAATCTTTGTCCCAGGTTCTGTTTTTGGCGAAGTATTTCAGCAAAGCATTTCTCTGTTGAACGGTTTTCTGGTATTGAATTAAATCAAAAAGATAAGAAGAATCGGTCTGCGAAATCATCGAATCCAGAAACTTTCTGCGGCTTTCCCCCGAATCTGAAATTAAATTTGAATCGTAAGGCGAAATCATGACACTGGGCAGGTAACCGATGTGATCGGCCATTCGGTCATAGCTTTTGTCGTTTTTCTTAATCACTTTTTTGGCCTCTCTTGGCTGAAGAATTTTGATAATATCTTCAGAATCTCCATTTTGAATTTCAGCTTCTATGGTGAAAAAATCTCCGTCATCCTGAATATTGTTCAAATCGCTGTTTCCCAGGAAACTTTTCCCCACCGACAGATAGTGAAGTGCATCTAGAATATTTGTTTTTCCCACGCCGTTGTTGCCAACAAAACAGTTGATTTGCGGGGATAGAGTGAAGTGCTTTTCTGCGTGATTTTTGAAGTTGTAGAGGGTAAGTTTGTTGATGGTCATAATCCTAAAATTTTGTCCAGTTTTTCAGGATTCTGATGATTTTCCCAAAAGGATATGATGGAAATAGTGTCTTTTTCTATGTAATAAACTAAGCTGTAATTCTTCAAAATCAAGATTCGGACATTTTCAGTGAGCATTTTTTTTCCTGTAAAAGGAAAAATTTTCAATTGATTTGTCCTTTGTCTGATAAGGTGTTTCAATTTTTTAGAGTAAGATGTACTTTTGTTTCTTTTGTTCCAGTAATCAAAAATTTCGTCTCGCTGTTGCTTGGCAAAATGGGTCCATACGACTTTTACTTTAGCCATTCCTCATCCATTTTGTCGATTTCTTCTTCGGTGTAGACTTTTCCGTTTTTCACATCATCCATTCCTCTTTCAATCATATTCATCAAATTAGCGGGCAAAACAACCACTTCTTCCTTAAAATATTCATCAACTTCCTCATCAGTCATCGGACGTTCTGAATCATAAAATGAAACAGGTTCTGAAACTGAAAAATCTGTGGTTTCGTCGTTCCAGAATTTCCACAAACGAACAATTTTTTCACGGTCAGCACTTTCTGAGATTGCTCTGAGTAATTTATTCTGAATTGTTTCGAAAGATTCCATCACTACAAATTTTTAGTAAAGGTAAAACATTTCAGACAGAATTAAAAACAAAAGAGGAAGTCCCGAGCAAAGCTCTACCCAAAAAGAAAAGTAAGAATCTCTGTTTGAATTTTCAGAAAAGTAGATGAGAATAAAGGTTGAGATTAAGGTTAAGAAAAAGCTTATAGAAAAGTTTAGTTTTAAATAAATTAAACCCAAAATAGTCGCTGCGAAAACTAAAAAGTAAGCTAAATATTTGGTATTCTGAACTCCGATAATCATTGGGAAAGTCTTCACTGTATCACTTTTCATATCGCGAATATCGAATGGCAAAACCAAAGCGGTAATAAATAAAAAACTGATCAGAAAAATAGGCAGACTGAATTCGGATAATGTAAGCCAGCAATTCATCAGACCCCAGACCAAACCGACGTAAAACACTTTCAGTAAGGGAATTTTTCTAATGTAAGTTTCCAAAAAAAATGAGTTGTAGAGTAGGCCGAGCACGACAATGATAAACCATTTTATCAAGCGTATTTCATTATGGTTTAAAATAATTAAAACTGCTGAAGCGATGCCTGCAACAAAATTTAAAACAAGGATTTTGGGGAAATATTTCGTTTTCTGATATTTTGTGTAAAGATAACCGCTGAAATAAGTGATAAAGATAAGCGCAACGGTCGGCCAGCGAAAGGTTTGCTGTTCCAGCATGAAAAAAACCGCAAAAAAAGTTCCCATCAAAGAGACAAATATTTGGCTGTCGATGATGTATTTTTTCAGTAAATTTAAAGCATTCATTCAGACAAAAATAAGATCTATGAAATCGCCATTAATTAAGTTTGCAAACAGGTACCGATGAAAATGTGGCGATAACATATGACAAAATAAAACAATAAAATCTACATATGAAAACCATATCCAAATGTCTTTTACTGTTATTTGTATTTTTCACAACTTTCATCTTTGCTCAGAATTCTTATGAAGAGCAGTGGAAAAAAATTGCCGAAGGTTATAAAAACGGAGAATTCAAATCGTCACTTCCGCTGATTCTCGACATTCAGAAAAGGGCAATCAAGGATAAAAATGCTCCACAGATCATTAAATCTTTAAAGGCAGAATTTGGAATTTATAAGGAAACCCACGACGATACGAAAAATGATTACGCTTCCGCATTCTTTGCAAAAATAAAAGAAACAGAAAATCAGCTTAAAAAAGATGATCATTTGTTCTTTAAAATCCTTGAAATAGAGTTTTTTGAAGAATATTTCAACCGTACCAGATATGAAATTCAGAATCGGACGAATGTGGC
Organism: Chryseobacterium sp. Leaf394; assembly: GCF_001424105.1. Classification (GTDB taxonomy): domain Bacteria; phylum Bacteroidota; class Bacteroidia; order Flavobacteriales; family Weeksellaceae; genus Chryseobacterium. The sequence goes on from NZ_LMQH01000011.1 coordinate 1,061,909, forward strand.
GGAAGGAAATGTTTCTGAAATTGAAACATGGACGAAGCTCGACTTTAAAAATCATTTTAAACAAAAGTTTGCCGAACTTTCGACACTTGATAATCAGCTCAAAAAAGTAAGGCTTGAATCTTACAAAGAAGCACTTGGCGAAAATACCGATTACGATTATTATCCAACTCTGTATGACTGGAAATTAAAGAAAAATATAGATTTTCTGAATAATGAAAGCATTTTCACAAAAGATGAAATCAAAGAAAACCATACTTCTATAAGAAATCTTTATCAGAATTTAATCAGTTTCAACAGGGGAAATCCACAGCTTTATTTTCAACATCAGCTTTTAATTTTTGAAAACAGTATAAAAACCAACGAGCAGTTTCTGAAAAAACAGATTGACATTGTCAATTCTCCCGAAAAAGGCGAATATAAAGTTTTAATCGTTAAAAGAATTGCCGAAGAATTACAGAGAAAATCTGAATTTAAAGAAGCCATCCGCTGGATTGAAAAAATAAAAGCTGAATATCCCAATTCGAAGCTTGTAAGCAATCTGGATTATTTAGAAAATAACATTAAAAGTCCTTTTGTACAGGTTTTTTATGAAGAACACAATATCCCCGAAAAACCAATTCATCTGGTGGCAACGCATAAAAATGCAGACCGCTTTGAAATAAAAATTTATGAGGTTAACGATTTCAAAAATCAATTGCTCTATCTGCAAAGTCTTGATTATGTAGAGTATTACAAAAAGATCGATAAAACTTTAGTAAGAACTGATGTTTTTGAACTTCCCAATCAAAAAGACTATAAAAATTATTCAACCTCACTGGAAATGAAAGGTCTTCCAAAAGGCCTGTATATCGGTGAATATATCAATGGGGGAGATGTTTCTAGGTTTCTGTTTGTTTCCACATCTTCAAGGGTAATTTATGATGAAAAGAAAGATTACATTTTGGTCGACAGAGAAACCTGTGAGCGAAAAATAAATACCCAGCTTCAGAGATATTATTTCAGGGACTACAAAAATGTAAGCGAGACCGAAATATTGATTCAGACTGATAATTTTGCGAAATTTCCTTCCATAAAAAGTTACCACGATTATAATCCCTACCTGATTTATGATGCAGTTTCGGGAGATTTTAATATTTTAAATTCTGTTTATGACGGAGGTGATGACTACAGAAGTCACGAAGAATTGTATCAGGTTTTTCTTGACAGAGAAATTTACAGACCCGGACAGACCGTTCATTTTAAAGTAATCGCCACAAGGCCTGATTATGAAAAACGTAAAGATGTTCTGCTTGTGAATAAAGAGCAGGAGGTGGTCATGTTTGATACTAACCATCAAAAAATATCTTCACAAAAATTCACGACCAATGATTTTGGCTCATTCAGTGGAAGTTTTGAAATTCCCAAAGACAGACTGAATGGAAAATTTTCAATTTATGTTTCTGGAAACCGTTATAATCAGAAATACTTTTCAGTAGAAGAATACAAAAGGCCAAAATTTGAAATCACATTTGATACAATTAAAAGTGAATACAAATATGGTCAAACCATTGAACTGAAAGGAAAAGTCACTACATTTTCTGGAGTTCCGCTGAGCAAAACTGCAGTAAATTTTGATATTAAGAGAGAAAATATCCGAAACAGATATTTCTGGTGGTATCCCGCAGAATACAGCAACGAAAATTCAGTTTTAGGAAAGGTTGAAACCAATGAAAAGGGAGAATTTATCATTAAAATTGATCTTAAAAAAGATGAAAACGTAAAAGGAATTCAGGTTCATAATTACAAAGTAAATGCAACCGTTACCGACCTGAACGGCGAAACCCAAAGTGCCGAAACCAATGTGAAAGTAGCTTCGGTATCGCACTATTTAAAAACAAATCCAGTTTCAGAAGCTTCTGCAAATGAAGATCTTAAAGTAAAAGTCGAGAGCTTTAATTACAATGATGTTGCTTTGGACAAGAGTTACAAAGTTAAACTGATGCAACTGAAGCAACCGGAGCGGATTTTAAGAAATAATTTTAAAAACAATGTCCAAAATCTTCCGAAGATGGGAAGAGATGAGTTTTTAAGCAAATTCCCCCATGACCGATATGATAAATCTGATGACCAGAAAAACTGGAAAGTTTTAAAAACAATTACCGACGGGACAAAATCCGGAAAAGAACTCAATTTCGGTAGACTGAATGCCGGAACTTACAGACTTTTAATCTATAATATTGAAGGCAAAGATTCCATCAAAACAGAGCAGGATTTCAGTGTCTGGGACAAAAAACGTTTGGGTGAAAATCAGTTTCCTTTTCTAAAAATTATTGGGCCTAAAAATGAAGTGAAGAGAGGTTCTACAGTGACGATTTACGCTTATTCTGCTATTCCTGATGCTGAAGTTAATATTTATGTTCAGGACGGATTTGGCGCTCCGAAAATGGAAAAAAGAAAATTCTCAAACGGAATTTTGGCTTTCCCATTGACCATTTCTCAGGAAAAAAATATTGAAAAATATAATGTCCAGTTCGTTCTGGCTCAGTACAACGATGTTCAAAATGAATACATTAATCTCAATATTAAAAATGAAGATCCGCCTCTGAAAATCGAATTGACAACCTTCAGAGACAAGCTGGAGCCCAACTCAAAAGAGAAATGGAGTATTAAAATTTTAGGCAGAGAAAAGGAAAAGGTTGTTGCGGAAGTTTTAGCTAATATGTACGATAAATCGCTGGATAAATTTGTTCCCAATACCTATTCATGGACGAAAATTTACAGACCGAGAAACGTTTTCAAAGATTTTAATGTTGAGATTTATCCATCACAGCTGTATTGGTATCAACAGGTTAAATACCTTGAAACAAAGCAAATCAATCTGCCACAACTTAAATGGTTTGATGAAAATGTTTTCTACGAATTATTGGTAAAATATGGTTTAACGACAGATATGGATGGCGACGGAATTGATGATATGAAAGATGCCTGCCCAAATGTTCCGGGATTGGAAACGTACAATGGTTGTCCGAAGCCGAATGCAATGATGGCAATGGAAGTTTCTTCTGAAAAAAGATCGTCCGGCCGTTTCGCTGATAAAGATGCCGACGGTGTTTTAGATAAAGACGATGCGCCACCGCCGCCTGTAAAAGATGAAGATTTGGATAAGGTAAATGCGAGACAAAATCTTAAAGAAACAGCTTTTTTCTATCCTCACCTGAAAACTGATGCTCAAGGCAATGTAAGTTTTGAATTTACTACGCCGGAAGCTTTAACCAAATGGAAATTAATGTTTCTCGCTCACACAAAAGACGACAGACAGGCAGTTTTAGAGCAGGATATTATCACTCAGAAAAAACTTTCAGTTACGCCAAATTATCCAAGGTTTTTAAGAGAAGGAGATGAACTCTCATTCCAGACTAAAATTTCTAATCTTACCGATACGTCTTTGGATGGAAAGGTTTCACTTCAAATTTTAAATGCCGAAACCAACGAAGACATTTCTTCTTTATTTGGAATTACGGGGTCAATTCAGGATTTTAAAGTTCAGAATACAGGAAATGCTGTGGCAAGCTGGAAGATCAAAACGCCTTACAATAAAGTAAATTCTATCATCATTAAAGTGGTGGCAAAAGCAGGCGATTTCTCGGATGGAGAGCAAATTCCCGTGGCCGTTTTATCGAATAGAATGTTGTTGACAGACGCAGTTCCGATTTTTGTAAAAGAAGGTCAGACCAAAACTTTTACTTTGGAAAGTCTCGCTAATTACACCACGGGAACGGCAGAAAACGTGAGAAATACTTTAGAACTGAAAACCAATCCGATTTGGGAAATTATTTTTGCTTTGCCTGATTTGAGTGAAAATTTAAATATCAGCTCGGATGACTGGTTCAATAGCTGGTTTGCAGATGTGGTTGGTACCGAAATATTTAAAGCAAATCCGAGAATGAAAGCAGTTTTTGATGAATATAAAACTGCTGATCTACTGAAAAGCAATCTTGAAAAAAATCAGGAACTGAAACAGGTTTTACTCGAAGAAACACCTTGGGTTCTGCAATCTCAGTCGGAAACGGAAACGATGAACAGAGTTGCACGACTTTTCGAGGTCAACCAGATGAAAAATTCTATTGCCAAAGACTGGAATATGTTACTGCGATATCAGAATGGCGACGGCGGTTTCCCTTGGCTTCCAGGCTACGAAAGTTCGTACAGCAATTCCTTATACATTCTTAAAAATTTAGGAAAAATGAATGTCTGGCTGAAAGACGGAATCGGAGAATACCAACCAGGCGGACAACAATCTATGGTTTCTCGACTCATCGGTTATATAGATTCTCAGCTGGAAAGACATTGGAGTGAAGAAAAAGACAACCCGTGGAGCAATTTTGCGTTAGATTACTTAGATACAAGACGTTATTGGGAAAAAGAATATCCGATTTCAGGAAAAGGAGAAAGATTAAAACAGATGATTATCGACAGAGCAGATAAGTTTAAAGTAACAGATCTGACATTTTATGGTGTACACCGTGCAGCATTGATTTACGATAATTACGGATTGAAAGACACCTCGAAAAAACTGATTAATTATTTAAAAGAAACCTCAGTTTCATCTGAAACTCAGGGTGCTTACTGGAAGAAAAATCTCAACGACTGGGGCTGGTACGAATCAAAAGCAGTAAATCATGCCGGAGCGATTGAAGCACTGGCAAAAGTAGCACCAAATGATATCGATTTTATTGAGGAATCTAAAATCTGGCTGGCTACACAAAAAGAAACCAATTCGTGGGGGAATTCGTGAACGACGGCGGAAATTATTTACATTATGATGAATTCCGGTAAATCGTGGACAACGCCTGAAGCCGATAAAGCAACGGTGATCTGGGGTGGAAAAGAAGTCGCTCCTCAAACAAAAACCACAGGATTTTTGAAACAGACCATCAATTCAGATAAAATAGATCCGAAATTAGGTCAGGTTACGGTGACCAAAACCGGTCCGGGAATTGTTCAGGGCGGATTGTTCTGGCAATATTATGAAGATATCAATAATGCAAAATCTACCGAGACCTACATTTCGATGACGAGAGAGTTTTACAAAAAAGTTAAAACTACGAATGGCGAAGAACTGCTTAAAATCACAGAAAACAGTCCGTTGAATGTAGGAGACCGCCTTACGGTAAGAATGATTTTAAACTCAGACCGACCGATGCAATATGTTCACCTGAAAGACATGAGAGCTGCCGGACTTGAGCCTGTAGATGTGCTTTCGGGGTATCAGTACAAAAACAATTTGGGTTATTATCAGGCAACGAAAGACGCTTCAACCAATTTTTATATTTATTACATGCCGAAAGGGAAATACGTTTTCGAGTACGATCTCGTTTGTAATGCAGCAGGCAGTTTCTCCAGCGGTTTTGCAACCCTTCAGAATTATTATGCACCTCAAATGAATGCCCGGACAAAAGGCGATAAACTTGAAATTAAAAACTAAGCATCAAATATGAAAAGCATTAAAATCATCTTAATTCTTCTGTGTTTTGGAATTTTCAGCTCCGTTCAGGCTCAGAATTATTACGACAGTCAATGGAATAAAGTTCAGGAAAATACAGATGGAGGAAAGTTTAAAAGCAATCTTCCTATCATTACAGAAATACAAAAACGCGCGATGAAAGAAAATAATGTAGTACAAATTATTAAGACACTGAAGGCAGAATCTGTAGTTGTCAGTCAGACTGCAGAAGACGAAAAAAATGATGTTTCTTCAAAGTTTTTTGCCAAAATTAAAGCAACACAAAAGCAGTTGAAAGGAGATGACAAACTCTTATTTAAAATTTTAGTTTCTGGCTTCGTTAAAGAATATTTTGAAGAGTACAGCTGGAAAATCAATCAGTTAACTAATGTTGATAATCAGGATGTTTCTCACATTGAAACGTGGTCTAAACTGGATTTTAAAAATTATCTTGCGCAATCTTACCAGGAACTGGATCAGTTTAAATCTGATTTAAAAAAGATCAGTTTTAATAAATACAAAGACGTTTTTTACAACAATGCAAATGCAGATTATTTCCCAACATTATACGACTGGTATGCTTTAGAAAAGATTAATTTCCTTGGCAATTCTGGTTTTTTTACTAAAAATGAATTAGCGGAAAACAAGATTCAGATTAATGCCATTTACGACGATCTAATCGCTTCAAATTCAGGAAATTCAAAGCTCTTTTTTTTACATGGTAAACTAAGTGAAAATTGTGGCTATAATTTTTGCAACAATAAGATTGATCAGCTTAAAACTCTTGCCGGTTTAAATATTGAGGGCGACTATAAGGTTTTGATATACAACGAAATTGCTCATCTTTTAGTTGAAAAAGATAACCAAAAAGAAGCTTTGGCACTTATTGAAAAAGTAAAAAAAGACTATCCGAAATCAATGTTTTTAAATAATTTAAAAAACATTGAAAGTGAGATTATAAACCCTTTTCTGAACGTCAGTTATGAGCAACAGACGTTGCCCAATGTGCCAGTTCATATTTCGGCGGAATTTAGAAATGTAGAAAATTTCATCTTTACTATTTATAAAGTTGATGATGTAAATGAATTTTTCCTGTTTACGCAAACAAATTCTTCTGATAAAATGAAAAAAACATTTGTCAGAAAAGATGAGTTTAAACTTAAAGCACCGAAAGATTACAAAACTCATATCGCATCTCTCGAAATAAAACCTTTGCCCACAGGAATTTATTTTGCAGAATATACTGTTGAGAATGATAAAGAAGATCTGAAAAATCAGCATTTTTATTTTTTGGTTTCAGAAAACAAAATTATTTATCAGTCCAAATCTGAAAAAGGAGATTTGCAGAATCTGATGAAATTAGTAAAAAGTGAAAATGGTCAAATCGCAGGCGAAGAAAATCTGATCATCTATGAATATTCCAGAGATAAAAAATTATCTGAAACGAAAGTTGTGACTGATAAAAACGGCGTATTTAAGTTTCCTGCAACCGATAACGAAGACAGTTACAGAAAATATCTGATTAGTCAGCCAAAATCCAATAGCTTCCAGATAATTAATATTTATGGTCACGGCAGATATCTTTACACTCACAGTGAAAACTCAAAGAAAGCACAGATTTTTACCGACAGAGCAATTTACAGACCTGGCCAGACGGTTTATTTCAAAGTAATCAACACTCAGATTGCAAATGATAAAGAATCTGTTGTTGCAAATCTAAAGCAGAAAATTACACTTACGGATGCCAATAATCAGGAAGTTTCGGCTCAGAACTTCGTTACGAATAAGTTTGGCTCTTATCACGGTAGTTTTATTTTGCCGAATGGTAAACTGAACGGAAATTTTACACTTTCTACTGACGGAGATAACAATGGCAACCATAATTTTCAGGTAGAAGAATACAAAAGACCAAAATTTGAAGTCAATTTTGAACCTGTCAAAGGCGAATACAAGTACGGTCAAACCCTTGAACTTAAAGGTAAAGCAATGATGTTTTCAGGTGTGGCTCTGAGCAATACGACCGTGAATTATGAAATTAAAAAACAAAACATCAGATGGAGATATTTCCCATGGTTCCCACATGAATATGGTAATGAAAACTCTATTTTGGGCGAGGTAAAAACCGATGATAAAGGTGAATTTTTAATAGAAGTTAATCTTAAAAAAGATGAAAAAGTTGAAGGAATTCAGATCGATAATTTTGCTATCAACGCTTCGGTCACTGATATTAACGGTGAAACTCAGTCTGCAAATACCAATGTGAAAGTAGCTTCAGTTTCCCATTATATTAGGATAGATGAGATTAAAAATGTTTTTGATAATGAAAATGTAAAACTTAAAGTTGAAACTAAAAATTACAACGAACAGAATCTTAAAAAATCTTATCAGGTAAAACTTTCAAAATTGAAATCACCGGAAAGAATTTTCAGAGACCAATTCAAGGACGAAATTCAGAACTTGCCGCAGTTTTCTAAAACTGAATTTGTTGCGAAATTTCCTAACGATCGTTTTGATAAAAATGATGAAAATAAAGAAGTTCAATCCATTATTTTAAATAAAACGGTGTATAGCTCTGAAGATGAAAGTTTGAATCTCGGCAAACTGAATGCTGGAAATTATGAACTGGAATTATTCAATATCGAAGGTAAAGACACGATTAGAACCAAACAGAATTTTGCTGTTTTCAATAGAAAATCAGTAGACAAAAACCAAAATATTTTTCTTGAAGTTGTGCAGACGCAAACAGAATTAAATCGGGGCGCAACTGCTGAGATATACGTTTATTCTTCCATTCCAAATGCTTTGGTCAATGTGTTTGTTCAAAACGGTGTCAGTGCGGTTGTGAGTTCTGTTCACAATATGAAAAATGGTGTTCTCAAATTTCCGGTCACTGCTCCGCAGGACGAAAAGATTTCTAATCTCAATATTAGTTTTCAGATTGTTGCATTCAATGATGTTCAAACAAAAACGGCAGAGTTTGCTATTGTAGACAACTCCAAAGATATAATCATCGAAACGGTAACTTTCAGAGATAAAATAGAACCAAATTCTAAAGAAAGATGGTCTGTAAAGGTTATAGGTGCCAATAAAGAAAAAATCAGTGCAGAGGTTTTAGCGAATATGTATGATATGTCTTTGGATCAGTTTAGTTCAAACAGATATCTGTGGAATTCAATGAGACAGTTCAATGATAATTTTGATTACTTTTCAATTGGAAACGCCCTTGATGAATTATCTTATCAAAAAGATATTGATTACCTCCGTCCAATTTCCTTTGGCAATCCCACATTCAGCTGGACTTATGACGCAGATATGTTCGCAGAAGATGGTGCAACACCTTATAAGGAATATTTGGATGAAGCTGGTGGGAGAGCTGGATTCAATAATGCTTCGCCTATAATGAGATTATCGAGCATGAGTATGGATGATGCAGCGGTAGAAATCCTCAATTCTGGAAGACAGCTTTCAAAAGAAGAAAAGATGCAATTCACAGATGTCATCGATCCTACACAATTGAGTCAAAAACTTGCCAATACAGTTCCAGTCCGCCAAAATCTAAACGAGACCGCATTTTTCTATCCCGATTTAAAAACTGACAAAGACGGAAATGTCAGTTTCGAATTCACATCTCCCGAAGCTTTAACAAAATGGAAACTAATGTTTTTAGCTCATACCAAAGATGCAAGAGCAGCTACTTTGGAGAAACAGGTCGTTACGCAGAAAGAGTTTTCAGTAACTCCAAACTATCCGAGATTTTTAAGAGAAGGAGATGAACTGAATCTTCAGTCAAAGCTTTCAAACTTAACAGACAAAAAATTAAGCGGAACAGCTCAGCTTCAAATTTTAGATGCCCTTACCAATGAAGAGATTACCGAAAGATTCGGATTAATTCGAAATAATTCGAGTGCATTTGAACTGAAAGAAAACGGAAATTCAGCTTTAGCATGGAAAATTGTTGTTCCGAAAGATGTTTCCTCAATTATTCTAAAAGTTGTTGCGAAGGCCGGAAATTATTCTGACGGCGAGCAAAAAGCAATCGCTGTTTTACCAAACAGAATGCTTGTAACAGAAGCGGTTCCCGTTTTTGTAAAAGAAGGAGAAACCAAAACTTTTGAGCTTCCAAATCTTAAAAATAACAGTTCAACTACGATATCCAATGTTTCCAATACTTTAGAATTGACGACAAATCCAATCTGGGAAATTATGTTTGCATTGCCAAGCCTTAAAAATGATCAGAACAATTCTGCTGATGTTGTTTTTAATAAATGGTTTGCCGATGTTTTGGCCTCGGAAATTTTTAAAGCCAATCCAAAACTGAAAACGGTTTTTGAAGATTATCAAAGCAAAGGATTGTTAACTTCAAATCTTGAAAAAAATCAGGAACTGAAACAGATGTTGCTTGATGAAACGCCATGGGTTTTGGAAAGTAAAAATGAAACAGAGCAAATGCAGAAATTAGCGTTGCTTTTTGATGCAAACACGATGAAAAATTCTATAAAAAGCGATTGGGATGAGCTTAAAAAACTGCAGAATCCTGATGGTGGTTTTTCCTGGTATCAGGGTTATCCTAGTTCGTATTCTACATCACTTTATATTTTGAAAAATTTAGGAAAAATCAATCTTTGGTTAAAAAATAATTCTAAAGATGAAGGAAATTCTGAACAAACAGATTTGGTTAAAAAACTGATTCAGTATGTCGATTTGGAAGTTGGAAAATATGATGTGAAAAAAGAAAATGTCTGGACAAATTTGACGTTGGATTACCTGAATGCAAGAAATTACTGGGAAAAAGAATATCCTTTGACCGGCAAATCTGCAACATTGAAATCTTTGGTTAAAGAAAAAGCCAAATCCGCCAAAATCACAGATTTTACATTCTTCGGACTGCACCGTGCAGCTTTACTGATGAACGACTATGGTCTGAAAGATGTTTCAGAAAAATTATTAACTTATTTAAAGGAAACCTCAGTTGATTCTAAAAATCAAGGCGTTTACTGGAAACAGAATTTAGACGACTGGGGCTGGTTCAACTCAAAAGTGGTCAATCATGCAGGCGCTTTGGAAGCTTTCAATAAATTGAAACCAAACGATCAGAAATTCATTGAAGACATGAAAATCTGGTTAATTACTCAGAAAGAAGTCAACTCATGGGGAAGCTCAAGAGGAACTGCAGAAGTTATTTTCACGATTTTAAATTCAGGAAAATCATGGACTACAAACGACAGCGATAAGGCAACAATTATTTGGGGCGGGAAAGAATTAAAGCCGGAAACTCAGGCAACCGGTTATGTGAAATCTTCTATAAAAGCAGACGTTTTAGATAAAAAATTAGCGACAGTTACCGTTACAAAACCAGGCACAGGAATTGTGCAGGGCGGATTATTCTGGCAGTATTATGAAGATTTAGATAAAATAAAATCTTCTGAAAATTATCTTTCAGTGACGAAAGAACTGTATAAAAAAGTAAAAACGGTTAACGGCGAAGAACTGAAAAAAATCACACCAAAAACTCCACTGAAAGTGGGCGATAAAGTGACCGTAAGAATGATTCTGAACACCGACCGTGCTATGGAATTTATCCAGATCAAAGATATGAGAGCGGCAGGTTTTGAGCCTTTAAGTGTAATTTCGGGTTATCAGTGGAAAAACAGTTTGGGATATTACCAGTCTACGAAAGATGCTTCAACAAATTTTTATATCCAGTCAATGCCAAAAGGGAAATATGTTTTTGAATACGATTTGATCTGTAATGCTTCCGGAGTTTTCTCCAACGGAATTACCACCATTCAGAATTATTATGCGTCGCAAATGAATTCAAATACGAAAGGTGTAAAAGTGGAAATCAAGGAATAATTTAAGAAATTTAAAAAATGAAAAAAACAGTAATCTTGTTTTCATTGATGTTCAGCTCTTCTGTTTTTGCCCAGACTCAGGCTGAAATGAATAAAATGGCTTACGACAATTATTCGAAAGCTGACAAACAACTCAATTTAGTGTACGGTGAGATTTTAAAGAAATATGTGAAGGATCAGGTTTTCCTGAAAAAACTAAAAGTTGCGCAGAATCTCTGGATAAAATTTCGGGATGCTCAGGTTGCAGCAAAATATCCTGAAGAAGACAAACAATATCATTATGGAACAGCATTTCCTGTTTGCTACAATATTTCGATGCAGGAACTTACAGAGCAGCGAACAAAAGAATTGAAAGTTTGGCTTGAGAAATACTATGACGGCGACGTTTGTAGTGGTTCAGCAAGGTAATTAATAAATGAATTTTCAATTAAATCATCATCGAGTTTGAGTTTAAACTAAAAATTAAAACAAAAAAAATAATATATTTGTTTGTATACAATTAATCAGACTATGGAAAACGTTTTCGACTCAAAAGATGCTCAGAATTACATCAATAGAATAAATAATCTCGTAGAAGATACACACGGAATGTGGGGAAGAATGACGGTAGACCAGATGTTGGCGCATTGTTGTGTAACTTATGAAATGGTTTACGAGCCCGAAAAACATAAAAAACCAGGCAGCATTGCCAAATTTATTCTCAAACGCTTTGTGAAGCCAAAAGTGGTGAGCGAAAAAGCGTATCCCAGAGATTCGCCTACAGCACCACAATTTGTGATTTCAAACAGAAGAAATTTTCACGATGAGAAAAAAAGACTGATAGGTTTTATTCAGAAAACGCAGCAGCTGGGAGCAGAGGCTTTTGAAGAGAAAGAATCTTTTTCTTTCGGGAAATTAAAGTCTCATGAATGGAACAATATGTTTGCAAAGCACCTTAATCACCATCTGAGCCAGTTTGGCGTTTAAAATTTTACCATGAAAAAATTATTATTTCTGTTCTTATTCTGCACTGCCTTCTGTTTTGCACAAATGCCGAATATTTCTAAAGTCTGGCTCAACGACAGCAAGCCGTACGTAGGGACGATAGGGAAAGAAGGTGAAGTGTTAAAACTTAAGATCAATATTTCTGAGCAGGATAAAAAAAATGATCAGGAATATTTCGTCTCGGGATATTCTTTGGTAGATAAAGTGTATGCAAAATTTGAAGGTAAAATGAAAATTACCAAATACAAAAATTCTGCAAAGAGAAGTACTGTTTACGGTGAATACGAGCTGGCTGAGGAAAATAAAGGCAAGCACTCCGGTGAGTTTAAAGGAACATTTGTTTATACTTTTACCTGGAACAGAGAAAAAGATCAGATTGAAAATCCTGTCATCACCCTGAAAGGAGACTGGTCGAGCTATGATAAAACCATGAATTTCAAAACAAAACTCAAAAACCAATAATGATGCTGAGAAAAATATTTGCAGTGATTGGCGGTATCGTCGTTGCCAATCTGATCATCTTTCTGGTGGAAGCCGTCGATCATATGATTTACCCGATGCCCGACGGTGTTACTTACGAAAAAGTGGAAGCTTTTAGAAAATATGTTCAGGAACTCCCTGTAGAAGCAAAAGTGATTGTAATTTTTGGATATGCCTTCGCTGCTTTTTCAGCAGGATTTGTGTCTACAAGAATTGCAAAGGACAGAAAACCGTACTGCGCAATTTTCTGTGGGGCAGTACTTTTGTCTGTGATTATTTTGAATTTCACTATGCTTCCTACACCAACCTGGATGTGGATTTGCGGTCTTGCGGCTCCTTTTCTCGTTTTCCCGGGATACAAAATGGCTTTAACTAAAAGTACGGTGTAAAATCACCACGATGACTTTTATTCCAAACTGAAAATGTACGGGATGATTTAAAAAAAATAAAAACCTAGCTATGAAATTAGGCGTATTCTCACTAAGTTTAAGTGTAAAAGATTTGGCTAAATCTAAAGAGTTTTACGAAAAACTGGGCTTCTCTTCCATGGGTGGAAGCATGGAAAACAATTATCTCATCATGAAAAACGGGAGCACCCTGATCGGTCTTTTTCAGGCGATGTTCGACGGAAATATGCTCACCTTCAATCCCGGCTGGGACGAAAATGCACAGAATCTCGAAGACTTCGATGATGTAAGACTCATTCAGAAAAATCTCATGGAAAGCGGAATCGAACTGGAAAAAATCGCCGATGAAACCACCACCGGCCCGGAGCATATCTTCCTCAAGGATCCCGACGGGAACATGATTCTTATCGATCAACACAGAGCATGAGTAATGTGTGATGAGCAATGAGTAATAAATGATGATTGATAAATGATGAATAAATCTCGCATCTCAAATCCCGAAACTCATAACCTAAGTCACAAAACTCGCAACCCGAATCCCGTAACCCGAATTTCAAACCTTGAATCTTAAATCTTAAACCTTGAATTTCAAATATCAAACCTCAAATCTCAAATACTAAATACCATGGCAACAGTAAACGTTTATCTTACCTTCAACGGTAATTGCAGAGAAGCATTCGAATTTTATCAGACCGTTTTCGATACGGAAATTCCTTACATGGGAACTTTTGGTGAAATGCCTCCTCAGGAAGGAACCGAAATGTCTGAAGAAGACAAAAACAAAATTATGCATGTGAGCATGCCGATTTCCAGCGAAACAGTTTTGATGGGAAGCGACGTTGCTGGCGAATACGCAGAACAGGTCACGATGGGAAATAATTTCGCCATCTCTGTGAATGCAGAATCCCGTGAAGAAGCCCAAAGAATCTACGAAAGACTGGGCAGACAGGGCGGACACATGAAAATGCCTATGACAGACACATTCTGGGGTGCATATTTCGGTATGCTCACAGATCAGTTTGGTATAAACTGGATGGTCAATTACGACGACCCCTCTAAAACGCAACAACATCCTTAAGATGTATTAAAATAAAGACCGTCAGTTTCTCTGGCGGTTTTTTGTTTTTTAAAAACGTTTAATTTCAATGACAATTTGACTTTTTGAATAAATGAGAATTAGATAATCTGACCATTTACGTCACAAAATTGATCTTCAATCCGACTCTTTGTCTGTTATTGATTTTTAGTATTGATTTTGATTATTTGATAGAGAATATTTATTGTCCAACTATACATGAAACTTATTAAACCCTTTTCTGCCTTCCTTTTTCTTTTGACAGGATCGTTTTCAATTGCTCAAACCAATGATCTCGGAGCCTGGTATATGTATTTTGGAAACAATAAAATCAGCAATAAATTTAATTTTCATAATGAAATTCAGTACAGAAGTTTTGACGGAACAGGTGATCTCGAACAGTTGCTGATCCGTACCGGAATTGGATATGACCTTACCGAAAACAATAATAATGTTTTGCTGGGGTACGGTTTTATCCTCAGCCAACCCTACAGAAACGGTGAAAAAACTGAGAATATTGAGCACCGGATTTTTCAGCAGTTTATTACAAAACAGAAATTCGGAAGGTTTAATCTTCAGCAGCGTTACCGTCTGGAAGAACGTTTTTTAGAAGATGATTTCAGGATGAGATTCAGATATTACATCGGTTTAAACATTCCTTTAAATAATAAAGAGATGAGTCCTAAAACTCTGTATTTATCGGCTTACAATGAATTTTTTCTTCATCTGAACAGCCCTGTTTTTGACCGGAACCGTGTGTACGGCGCTTTAGGATTTGTTATTAATAAAAATATGAAAATTGAAGCCGGCTATATGAATCAGATTCAGGAAAATAAAAACCGCGGACAGATACAGATCGGGTTTTATAACAACATTCCCTTCACGGGAAACTAAAGTAAAACAAGACCAGATTCGGTCTTTAAAAATACAGAGAAATTTAATTTTAATCTGAACATTTCCGTTTGTTACTGAGATTATTTTTAAATTTAAATTAAATAAAAACTACACTAAAACTCAAAAATAATGATTCACGATTACGTAATTATTTCAATAGCCGTGCTGCTTTCCGTCATGATTCTTGTAATGATTGGTCAGAAGCTGAAAGTTGCCTATCCCATTTTCCTTGTCATTGCGGGTTTGCTGGTAAGTTTCATTCCCGGAATGCCGCAAATCGAGATTGAGCCAGATCTCGTTTTCCTCATTTTTCTTCCTCCGATTTTATTTGAAGCTGCGTGGTTTACCTCATGGCAGGATTTCCACAAATGGAGAAAACAGATTTTTTCCATGGCTTTCGGTCTGGTATTTCTTACCTCAATCGTTGTTGCTTATCTTTCATCCTCAATTATTCCAGGGCTTACGGTGGCGATGGGATTCCTTCTAGGCGGAGTAAATTCTCCTCCCGACGCTGTTGCTGCAACATCAATTTTAAGGAATATGAAAATTCCGAAAAAAATTACAACCGTTTTGGAAGGGGAGAGTTTAATCAATGATGCTTCGAGTTTAATTGTATTTAAATTTGCTTTGGCGGCAGTTATTTCCGGGCAGTTTATTTTCCGCGAAGCCGTTCAGGACTTCTTTACAATGGCGATTGGCGGTGTCGCTGTAGGAGTCGGTGCAGGGCTTGTTTTCGGTAAGTTTTTAAGGATGATTCCTTCCAATTCAAATATTGACACAGTGATTACTTTGATTGTTCCCTATGTGATGTATGTTGCGGCAGAACATTTTCATTTTTCGGGAGTTCTCGCCGTAGTTGCAGGTGGTTTGCTGATGTCTTACAATTCACATTGCTATTTGAGTCACACCTCAAGAATCCAGACAGGAAATGTCTGGAGCGTTGTAATTTTCTTAATGAATACCATTATTTTCATACTGATAGGTCTCGAACTTCCGGTTGTTATTGAATCCATGAAAGATTACACCATTTCTGAAGGTATTTTTTACAGTATTGTCATCGGTGGAGCCATCATTTTTACACGTTTGGCTTACAGTTATGCAATAGTTTATGTTCCAAGGCTTTTTTCAAAAAAAGTAAGGCACGAAAACCCAAAACCCGACTGGAAAGAGCCTTTTATCATCAGTTTTGCGGCGATGCGAGGTGTTGTTTCTCTGGCTGCAGCACTGTCAATCCCAGTTTACATCAGTCCGGGCGAACCTTTTCCGCACAGAAATATAATTTTATTCGTAACTTTTGTCATCATTTTAATTACCTTAGTAGGGCAGGGTCTCCTGCTTTCTCCAATATTAAAATGGCTGAAAATAGAAGATGCCGGAAGTGAATTGCCTGAGGAAAAGCAGGAAGCAATCCTGATGCGGAAACTGAAAGAAACAGCTCTGGAAAAACTGACAAGTGATTTTTCTGAACTTTCAGAAAAAAACAAACTCGTAAAACACCAGATTCACAAGCTTGAAAATGAGATGATGATGATGGCTGATAAAGCCCAGTGTATGGCGACAACAGGAGACTACGTTCTGGCAATGAATGAGAATAAAGACGTGCTGAGACAGGTGATTCAGGCACAGCGTAATGAACTTCACCGCATGAAGCGTGAGAAAATTTTTGATGATCACGTGATGAGAACGATAGAAATGCAGCTCGATTTTGATGAAGCAAAAATCACAGGTTTTGCACACACTTAATATTTAAAAGTAAAAAAATGGACAATCCCATCGAAATTCAAACCGTAATTAAAGCATCTGCAACTCAAGTCTGGAAGGCTTTGACAGATAAAACAGAAATGAAAAACTGGTATTTCGATATTCAGGATTTTCAGCCCGTGACAGGAACTGTTTTCGATTTTTATGAGCCGGGAGATCATAAAAAATACCATCACGTAGGTGAAGTTCTGGAAGTAATTCCAGACAAAAAACTTTCGTATACATGGACGTATCCTGATTTTTCCACAGCAAAAACAACGGTTTTATGGGAAATTGAGGAAATGGAAACAGGGGAAACCTCCGTAAAAGTAACTCACAGCGATACAGAAAAATTCAGTGAACTGGGTGAAAATTTTTCACGCAAAAGCTTTGCAGAAGGATGGCGCGGAATTTTAAATCAAAGTCTGAAACCTTTTTTGGAGAAATAAATTTAATGTCAGTTATATAATTTATGTATTGTAAAAACTTAATCTGTTTATCTGTCTTCATATTGATCTTAAATTGCTCCAGATCCTCAGATTCAAAAGTTTCTGATCAGTTTATTGCAAAATTATCAGTCACTGACGATTCTTTACCTTCACCGTATGTTGGGTACAATTTATATGTTAAGACAAATAACGATTCAGTGATTGTAAGTAATGTTAATTCTTTACATGAAATTTACAGCGACCATTATCAGACTGAATTTAAAGACTTTCACAGCTTTCTGACAGCATTGTTAAAAAATAATTTTAAAATCAGTGAAGGAGCGGTTTCGAATCATAATTATGGAGCGTTTTTATCAGATAAAAAAATTACAGGTCTTCCGGTAGAATCAATTGTAAAAAAATATTTTGATCAGGATAAAAACAGTAAAAAATACTATTTTTACCCACAGACTTTATCTTATAATACAAAACAGACAATATTATACAAAATGTTCTTAGATGGTTATTTAGTAAGCTTTGATGATTACGGCGGCAAATTTATTATTGAGTAAGATTCTTCGAAATAATGATTTTATAAGCAAGATATAAGTTAATCTTTTAAGCATTTTTGATATTCAAATAAATATTTTTTTAATGACAAAATTTAATGCACTCCGTCCAGTACTTTGGACTGACCATTTCGAAGAAACCATATCTTTTTATACCCAAATTTTAGGTTTCAGTTTAAATGAAAAAAACGAAAACTGGCAGTGGGCTTCTTTGCAGAAAGATGACGTGGTTCTGATGATTTCAAAGAAGAATGACCATTCTAAATCTAACAATATCGGCTTTTCGGGATCATTTTATTTTAATATAAATGATGTGGAAATTTTATGGTCAGATCTTAAAGAAAAAGCTGATGTCTGCTATGAAATCGAAACGTTTGAATGGGGAATGCGTGAGTTTGCGATCTACGATAACAACGGTTATATTTTACAATTCGGAGAGAATGTTTCGGAAATTAGCAAAGAGCCGTAATTTTTGTTATTTTTGAGAAATTTTTAATTAGAATATGAAAAATAAAATCATAGCAGGTTTTGCAGCTCTTTTAATGGTCGTTTCATGTAAAAATGACGAGAAAGTGATGAATAATCTTGCGGACTACAACAATTCTATGGAGGCGAAAGGATATCATTTCGGAGATAAACTCAATCTGCCACAGGATGTTTTAGATATGGCAGAAACCATTACCATCAGTTTTGGAGATAAAGAGACCAAAGATTTGGTTATTGATTCAAAATATTTCACGCTTGGAGATAATGCGGTTACTTTTAATATAAAAACAAAAGGTGGCAAAATGCTAAATCAGGATGCAACCATCAATGTGTACAGCAAAACTCCAGAGCAGGCGCTGAACTATGAGATTGTAGCTGAATATCCTCACAATCCTGCCAATTTTGTACAGGGTTTTCAGATTGACGGAAACACAATTTACGAAAGCGACGGTCAGTACGGAACTTCAAGACTGATTACCTATAAAATCGGAGATACTATTCCCACCAAAGAAGTAAAACAGCCGGCAGATGTTTTTTCTGAGGGCAGCACCATTGCAGGAGATAAAATCTACCAGCTTACCTGGGAAAATAAAAAAGGTTTTGTTTATGATAAAAATACCTTAAAACTGCTTTCAGAATTTCCTTATCCGGACATGATGGTGAAAGGATGGGGACTGACGTATGACGGTAAAAATCTGATTGCCTCAGACGGCACAAAAAATCTTTATTTTCTGAACCCAAATGACCCTTCAAAAATTGTAAGATACATTTCAGTTGCAGGAAACAGTTCGGTCTATGATCAGCTGAATGAGCTTGAATATTACAAAGGTTTCGTTTACGCCAACGTTTGGCATCAGCCGATCATTTTAAAAATTGATCCAAAAACCGGTGAAGTTGTAGGTAAATTTGATTTCACAAAAATTGCAAAACCGTTTACCGACGCAGACAGCGAAAATGTACTCAATGGAATTGCCTTCAAAGGTGACAACATGGTCGTAACAGGTAAAAAGTGGTCTAAAATTTATGAAGTTGCTATAAAATAGTTAAAGTTGAAAGTAATTTCTCTCTTAATAAAATAAAGTATGTAAATTGTCAGCGTTCCTTTCGGGACGCTTTCTTAGTAAAATAGTATTGAGGTTATTTAGTATCATCTGTTTATTTTTATTCTGTACGGTTTCTGCGCAGAAAAGTCTTCCTTTAGACACACTGAAACTGAAGGAAGTAAAAGATTTTTTTGCCGATGATTACGGAAATCTTTACATCTACAAAAGCAAAGATTTCAGCCTGACCAAATACGATTCTCTTGGGAAACAGATCGGGCAGATGATGCTTCCTGTTCCTTATAAAATTCAGAGTGTTCAGAATCCTTTAAGCATTCCGCTTTTTTCGGAAAATGCTCAGGAAATGAAATTTGTAGATCAGAATCTCAACGATATTCAGAAGATAGATTTCAAACAGAAGTTCAGCTACATTAAACATGCTTATGCCGAAGATCTGCAGCAGATCTGGCTCTTGGATGAGAGCACGAGAAGGCTTCTGCAATACAACTTCCGGAACGATACCACTATTAATTCTTATCCATACGACGGGGGTTTTGAAGATATTATTGATCTTTTGGTTTTCGAAAATAAGGTGTATGTTTTAAGTAAAAAACTGTTCAGGATTTACAACTTGAAATTTGAAAAACTTTTTGAAGCCGAAATTGCGAATGGAAAACGTTTCAGAAGAGAAAACGAAATGGTTTTAATAATTACCAAAAGCAGCATCCTGCGATTCAGCCCTGATCAGAAAATCACCAAAATATTTGAAGATCCCGACACGCAGATTGTGGATAAAAACAGCCTCGCTTTTTTTGAACTAAAAGGCAACAAACTCTATCTTTACACACCCGAAACTATTCGTCTGATGGAAGCTAAAGCTAAGAAGGAAGAACTTGAAGAGACCATCGAAAAACTTGAAAACGAAAAATCTGAGAAAGGCGACGTTCTGAAGGTTTTGGAGGAAATTGAAAATCTTGGGTATTAAATCTTAATAAGACACAGAGAAATATGCATATTGCGGTTACAGGAAATATCGGAGCAGGAAAAACCACCTTAACGACCATGCTTGCAAAACATTACGGGTGGGATGCACAGTTTGAGGATGTAGATCACAACCCTTATCTCGAAGATTTCTACGCAGATATGAGCAAGTGGAGTTTCGCACTGCAGATTTATTTTCTCGGAAGCCGTTTCAGGCAGGTAAAAGAGATCCGTGAAAGCGGTAAAAATATTATTCAGGACAGAACGATCTATGAAGATGCCCACATTTTTGCGGAAAACTTAAATGACATGAAACTTTTGTCAGACAGAGACTACAATAATTATGTATCGGTATTTAATCTGATGAAATCTTTCGTCTCGGCTCCAGATCTTCTGATTTATTTAAAATCTGATGTTCCAAATCTGGTAAAGAAAATTTATAAAAGAGGAAGGGAATACGAAGCCTCGATCAGCATTGAGTATCTTTCTAAACTGAATCAGAAGTACGAAAAATGGATCTCTGAATATACCGAAGGAAAGCTCCTTGTAATAGAAGTGGATGATCTGGATTTTGTTGAAAAGCCTGAAGATTTTGGCTTTATTCTTGAAAAGATTGAAGCGGAGCTGAATGGCTTGTTTTAAATATCAAATATCAAATCTCAAATAATCATGGTACTTAAAGTGCTTCACAACGGAAACTGCTCAAAATCAAAAGCAGTTTTAGAATATCTTGACGAAAACGGCGTTGCCTTCGAAATTATAGATTTAATGGAAGATCCGCTTTCGGCATTGGAAATTAAAACACTATTGAAAAAGCTAAGCCAGAGCGTTCACGATCTGATCAGAAAAACAGATCGTCTGTATCTTGAAAACTACGCAGGAAAACAGCTTTCTGAAGATGAGTGGATTGATGTTTTAGTTAAAAATCCTTCACTGATTCAAAGGCCAATTTTAATTAAAGGTTCAGTGGCAATGCTTGGCAGACCGATTGAAAACGTGAAATTCTTTATTGAATAAAATAGAAAAAGTCAGCACTGCGCTGACTTTTATTTTTAAGATTGGTTTCTGATTTACAGAAGAATTACCTCTTCAATTTTACTTACTTCCTTATAAATTCTCACTACCTGATCCGCGTCCAGAACAAAAGCATTGATGTTGCAGGCTGTATATTTTCCGTTTTTGCTTTCGCGGTTTCCTAAAGTAAATTTAATTCCGTCGAAAACCTTATAGATTTCGGTAAGTTTCGCCTGATCGGTAGGGATGATAAATTTAAATAAATAATCTTCCGGAAAATCGTGATTATCTTCTAATTTCTGTTTCAGAGATTCATAAAAATCTTCAGGGCTGGCGTGTTGGTTTCCCTCTATTATATCCATTTTTTAATTTGTCTTAAATTTAATTTACTGTTTTCCCAATGGTCCCAAAAGGCTTTTGGAATTTTCGATTTCGTAATCCTGTATAATGTTGAACATCCCGTTTACCAACTGTTCAGAAGCCAAAGTGCTCAGTCCGCCTGAATTAACTGACGTCTTATTACCTCCCAGCAGACTTCCTAAAAGATTACTTCCTGACAGCGCGGTGTTAATGGTCTTCACGATTCCGTATTTGTTTAATTCCTGCTCAACCCTCGGCGCAATAGCCTGTATCAGCTGAGTCTGGGTTTTCTCTTTCAAAATTAAAGTGGCAGTTCCTTTTTCACCCTGAAGAATTCTGGTAACATCCTGTGCATTCAGGCTGTTCACAGCACTTTCCAAAATTGGTTTTGAAATATTGACTGTGTAAGCCGCTGCTTCAGCAATGTATTGTTTTTCTTTCTGAACTAAGGACGGAGCAATCTTCTCCAAAGTAGCATTGATATCTCTCAGCTCCTTTGGTAGCGCTTTATCTATGAGATTACTCTGCATAAAAGCATCTTTATTCCCGTAAATATTTGCGCCTTTATTTATTCCGCCAAGCAAAACACGTTTTATAACCGCCAGTCCAACATCAGATGTTGCAAGCGTAGTGCAGGATTGAACAGAAGTGGTAATTACAATACCGGTTCCCAAAATCAAAGCTGCAGCTATGATATATTTTTTCATAATAAAGTTTAATAGAGATCAGGTTTCAAATATAGCACCAAAAAATCAGAGATGAAAATTTTGGTGAGTTATCGGGTTTTATAGGACGTAAATAATGTTAAAATATGTCTGATATTTTTAACATTTTGGCTTTTTAGACAACTTCTCTCATCATTTTGGGGAAGTAAATGCTTCAAAAGGAAAAATTAGGAGTTTTTGAAAGTATAAAAATGATAATTTTTAGGATTTATATTAAGTATATGTTAACAGATATTGCTATTATCTTGCTTAATTATAGGGTGATATGTTAAAATCGTAAATTCTTTAGGTAAAATTAACAGAAATCGATTTTTTTTTTATTTTTGGATTAATGTCTTATTTTGAGATAAGAAACAGAAGAAAACAAACAAGAAAATTGAAACTATATGAAACACAAAAATTTAAAGTATCCCACCCTCATTGCGGTTCTCTACTTCGGTATGAATGCTTATGGGCAGACTACTCCCCAAGACACTATTCCAAAAGAGAATAAAATTGAGGAAGTGGTGATGATTGGGTATGGTAGCAGAAAGGCTGTAGACAATACAACTGCAGTTAGTTCTTTGAAAGCAGAAGAGGTTTCTAAAACCAAGGTATTAAATGCATCACAAGCCATTCAGGGAAAGGTAGCCGGAGTTCAGGTGACTGCATCAGACTTACCAGGCTCTACTCCAACCATTCTAATCCGTGGTTTGGGTACCGTTGAAGGAGGTCGGTCTCCGCTTTATGTTGTTGATGGATTATTTGCAGATAATATTAATAATATCAATACAAACGACATTCTTACATATGATGTTTTGAAAGATGCATCTGCTCTGGCTATATATGGTAACCGTGGTGCAAACGGAGTTATTATTATCACAACAAAATCAGGTCGCGGAAAAGGTATAACATTAGAATATGATGGTTTTGTAGGAGTCAGAAGTCCTCTGAGAAAAGTGAAAATGGCTGGCAGTAATCTATTTAGCCTGTATAATAACTTAGCTTTAAGTACAACACGTTTTTCACAAGATCAACCTGTGAATACAGATTGGTTTGACGCAATTACAAGAACGGGTGTATACAATCAACATAATGTTAGTATTTCTGGTTCGTCAGAAAAGGCTAAATATTTCTTAAGTCTTAATAATTATGATGAGAAAGCGATTTTACGTGGTACTGATTTCAACAGAGCAACAGTAAGAACAAACAACGAATTTAAGATTTCTAAGGGTATTACCCTATCACAGAATTTAAGCGTTGCATTCTCAAATATAACTCCAAAACCACTTGGAGCTTTCACTTCAGCGTATAAACAGTCACCAATTGTTCCGGTACGCTTTGCCGATGGGCAGTATGGTGTTTCTATTGTAGGAGCGGATGGATTTGCTTCTCCTACTGGTGTTTCATCATTTAACAATGTTGGTAATCCTTTAGCACAGCTCGAGCTTAATAACGAAAGACAGAAATCTATGCAGATGCAAGGAGGGTTAAAGCTTGATATGAACTTGTTTGAGGGCCTCAAATTTACATCGCAGTTCAGCGGAGAATATTACAATTTCAAGAATTATACTTTTGATAATGGAACGCGCCTTATCGGTCAGGCATTGCCCGCATTTACTAATCAGCTTACTAATGTAAAAGAAGATTACTTTAACTGGCAGTTGACCAATTACCTTACATACAACAAAACATTTGCTGATATTCATAATATTGAGGCAACTGCAGGTACAGAAACAACATTTAGATCAGGTACAAACAGATTGAGATTGGTTCGTCAGAATTTATCTCAAAACAGCAATTATTGGAATTTAAATGATATTGATTATGTAACAAATCAAACTCTTGTTAATTTAAACAGTGTGGATTTTAACGAAAACAGAACATTATCTTATTTCGGTAGAGCACAGTATAAGCTGTTAAACAGATACTTACTTACAGCAACCATCAGAAGAGATGGATCTTCACAGTTTGCCGATGGAAACAAATGGGGTAACTTCCCATCATTCGGAGCAGGATGGGTAGTATCTGAGGAAAGTTTCTTAAAAGGTAATTCTATCGTAAATCTGCTGAAATTCCGAGGGGGATGGGGTAGATTAGGTAATCAGAACGTTCCATTAAATATCGCAACTCTTGCTTCAGGTGCAAATTATAATTATTCTTTCGGCGGAGCAAATAATGCCAACGGTACCACAAACAATCAATTGCTGGACCCAAATTTAGGATGGGAAATTACAGAAGAAACCAGTGGAGGTGTTGATTTTGCTTTGTTTAACAGGAGACTAAGTGGATCATTTGATCTGTACAATAAAATTACAACAAATATTATCTTAGGATCTCTACCACCTTCAACTTCAGGTATTGCAATTTCAGGATTCTCTCATTTAGGTAAAGTTTCAAACAAAGGATATGAGATGAGTTTAGGATGGCAGGATACTGCTGGTGAAGATTTTTCATACTCATTTAATGCAAACTATTCAAGTAACAAAAATAGGTTAGATGAAATTTTTTCTAGTGTTAACCCAATTTTAGGAGGAAGTTTGGGTAACGGTCAATGGACTAAGTATTTTGGCGAGCAGGCTGTGGGTCAACCTTTAGGAAGTTTTTATTTATGGGAAACAAATGGGATTGACGCTAATGGAAATATGACCTATGTAGATACCAACGGAAATGGAAGAACTGGCTCACAAGATGCGGAGGACAGAAAATTCTTCGGATCATATATTCCAAAATCTACTTTAGGTATTAACATTGACCTTCGTTATAAGAACGTAGATTTGGCTGTCAACGGTTTTGGTGCTTTTGGTCACAAAGTTTACAACGGTAAGAAAGCACAAAGATTCTCAGGAGAGAACGTGGAGTATGATGTTGCATCTGATTTCTGGTCATCTTCAAATACATCTGCGGCAAATCCTGCTCCGTTTAATGCCGTACCTATTGCGTCCACGTACTATTTAGAGTCTGGGGATTTCTTCAGAATTAATAATATTACCTTGGGTTATAATCTTGTTAAACCTGTAGAATATATTTCTACTTTAAGATTATACGTAAGTGCAATTAACCCATTTATATTCCAGAAATTCTCAGGGTTTTCACCTGAGTTGAATGCAGATGGTAACCCTTACAGACTTACCGGAGTAGAACTTGATGCGTATCCTACGCTTCGTTCATTCGTGTTTGGGGTAAATGTTAAATTTTAATACCAAGAATTAATTATGAAAAAGAAAATAATATTTTTATCGGTTTTATCACTAGGTTTTTTAAATCAGAATTGCAGTGATGACTATTTAGATACAAGACCGACTGAGCAGGTTGCATTAGAAGATATTTTGAGTGAATATAACAATAATGCAGGTGCAGAGAGTTTCGTTACGTCAATATATTCAAAGTATCTTGATTGGAATATAAGCTCGTTTGCATGGATCGGTATCAGCAGCATAACTTCAGACGATGCAGACAAGGGGTCATCACCTGGAGATTCAGGAAGTGATAAAGATGTTTTGGATCAATTGACATTCTCTTCTACGTCGCCATCTTTTCAGGATGTTTGGGAGGGGCATTATCAGGCAATCAACAGATCAAATCAGGCGTTAAAATATTTACCGCTTTTAGATAAAGCAGATGCATCTTTAAGAAGCAGATTAGAAGGTGAAGCCAAATTTTTAAGAGCATTCTCTTACTTTATTTTGGTACGAAGCTACGGAGATGTGCCATTGGTAAACAGGGTTTTTGAAAATACTGAAGAGGACCGCAACATGGTGTTTACCAGAAAATCGAAAGCTGAAATTTATGCATTTATAGAAAGTGATTTGCAGTCTGCTATAGCCACATTGCCTCAAAAATCTGCTTACACAGGTGATAACGTGGGAAGAGCTTCTAAAGGAGCAGCATATGCCCTTTTAGCTAAAGTAGCACTTTATCAGAAAAAATGGCAACAGGTAATCGATAATTGTGATCAGGTAACCGGTTATTCATTGACTCCCAATTTCCAGGATATCTATAAAGTATCAGGTGAAAACAACCCTGAATCTATTTTTGAAATTCAAGGAAAAGGCGGACCTAGTCAGCCAGGAATCCAACAGTACTCACAAGTACAGGGAGCGAGAGGAGCAGGCGGCTGGGGCTGGGGTTTCAATACACCGTCGCAAAGTCTTGTAGATGCATTTAATGCGGAAGGGGATACAGAGAGAAGAGATGCAACAATAATAATAAAACCTACAACACTTTATGATGGTAGAGTAGTACCTACAACAGTAGAAAACAATTATTATAATTACAAAGCGTACTCGTCAGCATTTACAGGCGATGATGACTCAGATACAAACATCCGGTACCTGAGATATTCTGAAGTACTTCTTATGAAAGCTGAAGCACTTAATGAGTTAGGTCAAACCAGCAACGCAGCGACATTCTTAAATCAGGTTCGTAACCGTGCAGGTTTAGCAAACACTATAGCAACTTCACAAGCAGATATAAGAACCGCTATTTACAGGGAAAGAAGACTGGAATTAGCTATGGAGCATGATAGATGGTTTGATTTAGTAAGAACGGGCCAGGCTGCAGCCGCAATGAGTGCTAATGGAAAAACATTTAAGGTAGGAACTCACGAAGTATTCCCAATACCTAATAAATTTATATTGGAAGCAAAGGGACTCGCATCACAAAATTTAGGGTATTAATACAAAAAAAGAAATTATGAAATCATATAAAAATTTGAAATATTTTGGATCTGCGTTGGTGCTGAGTGCAATTTTTTTAAGTTGTGAAGACAGTATAGACAAAGATAATCCGCCAGTTCCGTATGCAGAAATCGGAGGTTATTCCAATTCAGATGAAATTGCAGCCTCTAGCTTAGTTGCTAAGCTTAGTTTTGAAAATAATCTGACTGATACTAAAAATAATATCACTGGAGGGATGCCAACTAATGTTGCGTATGTTGCCGGAGTAAAGGGCAATGCATTCAATGGCTCAAGTTCCGAAATGAGATATGCAGTTGCGAATGCAGCAAGTGCAATTACGAATCTTAACAATTTCACTTTAAGTTTTTGGATGAAAAGTGCAAATACTGTAGACCCTGCAACTCCAGGTCAAGGCAAAGGAGCACAGGGAATCTTCAGTATTGTTCGACCTACAGAATTCTGGGGCGGAATAAATGTTTTCCTAGAAAATCCTGATAACTCAAAACCAGACAGATTAAGATTAAAGTTAGGAGTTGAAAACGGTAGAGCAGGAGTTTCGTGGAAGGGTCAAGGTGTTATCATGAACATCGATGGTCAGAAAAACAACTGGGTTCACATTACAATGTCATATAATGCCACTACTAGTAGAGTTAGTTGCTATGTGAATGGCGAACCAGCGACGAATCTTGTTGGTTTTGCCTATGCTCCGGCAGCAGGTTTGCAAGGTTCTGCACCTTGGTATGCAAGTGATCCTGGCGATATCAATAATTCAGGTGGTGCTGCTCAGGGATATGGACAGTTGCAGATGGTAGGAACTAATGGTAAAGTCGTTTTTGGATCTCATCAGTTTGAAACTGTTCCGCCTTTGAACAATGGCTCACAACAGGACTGGGCAACAAGTTTTGCAGGTCAGCTGGATGAATTTAGAATTTACAATACAGCTTTATCAAACGCTGATGTAATAGCTCTTTACAAATTAGAAAAAGACAACCGATAATCTCAAAAGAGCCCTTCATCGGGCTCTTTTTTATAACTTTGAATATGAAAAAAATTACAGCAGCAATATTATTTATAGGTTTGATTTTGGGTTCTTGTTCTTCTGAAGATACGGCTCCAAGTGCCGGAACACCATTGGGAGGGGGAAATGGTGGCTCAACAGAAACACCAAACAACTACACAGACACCCAACTCCTTGAGATGGTGCAGAAAGATGCGCTCAAATATTTTTGGGACTACGCTGAAAGCAATTCAAAACTGGCCAGAGAAAGATACCATACCGATAATCCGGGACAGGATGCTAACGTCGTTTCGGCGGGAGGATCTGGTTTTGGATTAATGACAATTTTGGTTGGTATTAAAAACGGTTTTGTAACGAAAGCAGATGCGGTTTCAAGATTATCAACAGCACTCAACTTTCTTCAGAATGCCAACAGATTTCACGGTGCTTGGCCACACTGGATGAACGGAACAAACGGACAGGTGATTCCCTTCAGTCCACAGGATGATGGTGGTGACTTGGTGGAAACTGCATTTTTAGCACAGGGACTGATTTGTGTTAGAGAATACTTTAAAAGTTCTACTGATGCTGCAGAACTTGCTCTTTCACAAAAAGCAGACACTCTTTTCAAAGGAATCGAGTGGAATTGGTATACAAAAGGAGAAAACACGTTGTACTGGCACTGGTCTCCGAATTACAATTTTCAGATGAATATGCAACTCAAAGGTTTTGATGAAACTTTAATTACTTATGTAATGGCAGCAGCTTCACCTACCTTTACCATAGATAAACCAGTTTACACGCAAGGTTGGGCTAGAAACGGAAGCATTGCCAACGGCGGAAGCGTCTACGGAAATTCTGTCGTAGTTGCTCACAACGGAGCTCCGGGAAGCATTGGACCAATGTTTTGGTCACATTATTCATTCCTAGGACTTGACCCAAGAGGTTTAACGGATGATTATGTAAATTACGGCACTGCCACGACCAATCATGCAAAGATCATGTATCAGTATTCCGTTGCTAATCCTAAGGGTTGGCAGGGTTACAACTCCAAAAGTTGGGGATTAACTGCCAGTTATTCCCGAAATGCAGACGGTTCTACCGGATATTCTGCACATCAGCCGAATAATGATTTGGGAGTTATTACACCTACAGCTGCACTTTCAAATATGCCCTACACGCCAACTGAAAGTATGAATATGCTTAGATTTTTGTATAACGAAAATTACAGTAAATACGTGGGAGTTGCAGGACCATACGATGCATACTCCGTGCATTATAACTGGGTAACGCCAAGATATCTGGCAATCGATCAGGGAACTATCGCGCCAATGATTGAAAATTACAAAAACCAGTTTCTGTGGAATCTGTTCATGAATGCTCCCGATATACGACAGGGACTTCTTAAGTTAGGTTTCCATTCTTCACAACATGGTTTTTAAAAGTGAATATATCAGGCTGAAATAAATTCAGACTTATTAACTTTAAAAACGTTGGCAGCTTTTTAAAACAATAAAACGGTTTTAATATAAAGGACTTAGGTTTTTATTCATTTAGAAGTAAGAATAGAACCTGTAAATACAGCTTTGCTAAAGTTTAAAATCTTTAGCAAAGTTTTTAAAAATAAAATTTAAAATGAAAAAATTAGCACTTACAGGAATTGCGGCATTGACCATCATATCCTGCACAACCACATCATCAACCGCTCAAAATACTTCTCAAAACAAAACCGTTGGGGAAAATATTTCAGACAATCAGTTGATGGATAAAGTTCAGAGAGATGCTTTAAAGTACTTCTGGGATTACGCAGAACCCAATTCAAAACTGGGAAGAGAGCGTTATCACGAAGACAATATTTATCCTGATAACGACAAGCACGTCATCACCACCGGCGGTTCAGGATTTGGATTGGCAACAATTTTAGTGGGTGTGGAAAGAGGTTTCATTCCCAGAAAAGAAGCTGTAAAAAGGCTTTCCACGATTATGGATTTCCTTTCAAAAGCAGACCGTCACAAAGGTGCATGGTCACACTGGATTAATGGAGAAACCGGGAAAACGGTTCCCTTTGGAAAGAAAGATAATGGTGGAGATTTGGTAGAAACTGCTTTTCTGACCACAGGAATCATTCAGGTTCGTGAATATTTTAAAAACGGAAATGCCGAAGAAAAAGCCTTAGCTAAAAAATGCGACGAACTCTGGAAAGGAATTCAGTGGAACTGGTACACCAAAGGCGGCGAAAAAGTTTTGTACTGGCACTGGTCACCGGAATATCAGTGGGAAATGAATTTTCCGTTGCAGGGATACAATGAATGTCTGATCACCTACATTCTTGCGGCGTCATCACCAACCTATTCCATCGATGCAGAAACGTATGAAAAAGGATGGACGAGAAACGGAACTTATCTTTCAGACAAAGAAAAGTACGGACTTCCGATGTTTGTCAAGCACAACGGAGCCGAAGAATATGGCGGGCCACTTTTTTGGGCACATTATTCCTACATCGGTTTAGATCCTACAAATCTGTCGGATAAATTGATCAAAAACTATTTTGATTTAAATAAAAATCAGGTTTTAATCGACTACAAATACTGCGTCGAAAATCCAAAGCAATGGAAAGGCTACGGTGAAAACTACTGGGGACTTACGGCAGGTTATTCACGAAACAAAGATGGCGGAGTGGGGTATGACGCGCATTTTCCACAAAATGACCACGGTGTCATCACGCCGACTGCTGCTTTGAGCAGTTTCCCGTATACGCCAAAAGAATCTATGAATTTTCTGAGATTTATGTATACTCAAAAGCCTGAATTTATCGGGACTGCAGGTCCTTACGATGCGACGTCGATTCATTATGACAACTGGACAACACCAAGGTATTTAGCCATCGATCAGGGAACAATTGCCCCGATGATTGAAAATCACCGCACCGGATTTTTGTGGAAATTATTTATGAATGCCCCGGAAATTAAGCAGGGATTAAAGAAACTGAATTTCAAATCAGAAAAATATAAAATAAAATAGAGGTTAATTATGCTAAATACTAAAAGCCATCAGCCAGTTGCCTTTTAGGAGCTTAATCCCGATAGTAGTTTATACTGAGCTTGTCGAAGTGCTGTATCTTTTTTGTCACGGCCTCCTCTTCGTTTCGTCGGCAACAAAAAAGGATGCCGCTGCTATCGGGGCTAGTGATAAATAACCGCCAAAAGTTCAGAGCAGGCAGCCTGGTAAAGTTTCAAACCCTTATAGGGTTTACAAATTTCAAATATAAAAACCAGAGGGTTTAATTTGAATAGCCGTCGGTGAAACCGATGGAAAAAAAGAACAGACAAATTCAGGAGCCTAAAAGGGTTTCAATAATAATTATAATCAGAAAAAAGTTTGAAATTTAAAACCTTGACAGATCGTAAAAAAAACATTCGTTGTCATCGTCTTGAAATATAAAACCCGGAGGGTTCAATTTGAGTAGCCGTCGGTGAAACCGATGGAAAAAGAACCGGTTAAATTCAGAACCCTAAAAGGGTTCTGAATTTAAATAACCACCGATACAGCCATTAAAAAAAATCAAACGGCTTTAGCCAAAACCTAAAGAAATATGAGTTTAAAACTAAAACATCTTCCACTTTTACTCCTACCATTTTCACTGAACTTAAATGCTCAGGAATTGAAAACCACATTCAGTAAAGATGTAAAACGTGCAGAAAAAATATCCTATATCCTCGATTATCCTAAAAATGCAAAAGGAAAAATACCGTTGGTGGTTTTCCTGCATGGTTCCGGCGAACGGGGAAATGATCTCGAAAAAGTAAAAGCGCACAGTCCGTTTACCTATAAAAATTTAATCAAAGAGCCAGTCGCAATTTTGGCACCTCAATGTCCGGCAGATACTTGGTGGGACACGGTGACGGTTTATCATTTAATCAAAGAAATTCAGGCAAAATACAAAATCGACGATTCCAGAATTTATCTTACCGGACTC
Organism: Chryseobacterium sp. Leaf394; assembly: GCF_001424105.1. GTDB lineage: Bacteria > Bacteroidota > Bacteroidia > Flavobacteriales > Weeksellaceae > Chryseobacterium. The sequence goes on from NZ_LMQH01000011.1 coordinate 1,094,057, forward strand.
TCAATGGGTGGTTGGGGAACTCTAAAATTAGCGATGGAACATCCTGAAATGTTTGCAGCAGTTGTTTCCGTTTGTGCACCGACCGACCGAGTGATGTACGCAAATATTCATCAGTACAAAAATCTCAACATGAAGATTTATCACGGCGGAATGGATGATGTTGTTTTGCCCGAAAATGCTTTTAATTTCTACCAAAAACTCCATCCGGTCAATCCATCAGCAGAACTGACGATTTTTCCGAATGATAATCACAACTCCTGGGATTCAACTTATTCAAATCCTGCCTTGTACGAATGGATGTTAAGTAAGAAGAAAGATAAATAATGTTAGGACTTCATTAAAATCTATTCATAAAATGACTCAACAGATAAAAGATACACTTATTTACGAAAATCAGGAATTTTACTTAGATGTTGAATTAATCGAAGGATATTTCCTTGAATTTCCAGAGAAACGTACTGAATTCGAAATCTCGTGTAGTGCGCTTTGGAAAGGATATATTGCACAGTTTGAAGTGAAAAATGATGAGTTGTGTATCAATAAACTGGAATGGTTAACTGACATAGATTTTAATATGAAATCTTTACGAGAAGAAATTTTCCCGGAAAATAAGTTTGAATGGTATTCTGGGCTTATTAGGATAGATGATTTCAGAGGCGAATTTGGAGATGAACCAAAAGATGGGATATTTGAATATTTAGAAATTCTTAATGGAAACTTTAAGCAAAAAAGAATTTTCAACTATTCCGAATTGCAGGAATTTAAAAAAGCGCAATATGAATATTTTTTAATTTCTGAAGAAATCGAACAGGTTTATGATTTTTGGAGAAGAAACAATGAAAATGGAATTGTTAAGAAAGATTTTGTTAACAAGATTATTTTAAAAAACATAATGGAATATACCCGAGAAGTATATGTTTAGTGAAAAATAACTTACCAGCATTTTATTGTGCTATCATTTGGTGAGTGAAACTCCCTTGGGAAAACGTAGCCAAGACGATTTAGAAAAAAATCTTAGCAAACGTTGCGTCGAAAAATTAAAATTAAAAAAAAAGAAATATAATTAAAGAAGAAGATACATGAAAAAGTTAATTGTAATCGCCACTTTGGCATTGGCACCAATGTTCTCGGCACAGGAAATGGTCACGAAGCCCGTTCAGTCTTATCAGACTGCGCAGTATCAGGCAAAGAAAAAAGCTTTTGTTGATGCACTTTTGGCTAAAATGACCTTAGATGAAAAAATCGGACAGCTGAATTTACCGAGTTCAGGTGATTTTACAACAGGTCTTGCTAAAAGTTCAGACATCGGAAAAAAAGTTGAGCAGGGATTAGTCGGTGGACTTTTTAATATAAAAGGTGCGGAAAAAATTAAAGCCGTACAAAAAGTAGCAGTAGAAAACAGCCGCCTGAAAATTCCGTTGATTTTCGGGATGGACGTTATTCACGGTTATGAAACGACTTTTCCAATTCCATTAGGATTGGCAGCTTCATGGGATATGAATCTGGTTCAGCAGTCCGCAAGAGTAGCAGCAAGAGAAGCCGCAGCAGACGGAATCAACTGGACATTCTCGCCAATGGTGGACATTTCCCGCGAACCGAGATGGGGAAGGGTTTCCGAAGGTTCCGGTGAAGATCCATATTTAGGAAGTGAGATTTCTAAAAATATGGTTTATGGTTATCAGGGTAAAGATTTGGCGAACGGAACCAATATTTTAGCTTGTGTAAAACACTTTGCATTATACGGAGCTGGCGAAGCGGGTAGAGATTATAACACCGTTGACATGAGCCACGTGCGAATGTTTAATGAATATTTTCCACCTTACAAAGCGGCTGTTGATGCAGGTGTTGCTTCGGTGATGGCTTCTTTCAATGAAGTGGACGGCGTGCCGGCAACCGGAAACAGATGGTTACAGACTGAAGTTTTAAGAAACCAGTGGAAATTCAAAGGTTTTGTCGTTACAGATTATACCGGAATCAACGAAATGGTAGATCACGGAATGGGAGATTTACAGCAGGTATCGGCTTTGGCTTTGAAAGCTGGTGTTGATATGGATATGGTTGGAGAAGGCTTTTTAACCACATTAAAAAAATCTCTGGCTGAAGGAAAAGTGACTCAGGCTGAAATCGATATGGCTGCTAAAAGAATTCTGGAAGCGAAATACGACTTAGGCTTATTTGATAATCCTTACAAACACGGAGATGTAAAACTTGCTGCGAAAGAAGTCTACAATATGGAAAACCGTAACATCGCCAGAAGCGCAGCAGCTCAGTCGATGGTTTTGATGAAAAATGAAAATCAGGTTTTACCATTGAAAAAATCAGGAACGGTCGCGGTAATCGGTCCGTTGGTCAACAACTCAATGAATATGCCGGGAACATGGAGTGTCGCTTCTAAACATGCCAATGCAGTCAATCTGATGCAGGGTCTTCAGGCAAACTTCGGAAAAGAAGTGAAATTCCTTTCTGCGAAAGGTGCCAACATCGATTACGATGCTAAACTCGAAGAAATCTACGCAGCGCACGGCAAGAAAACCGACAGAGACAACCGTTCAAAAGAAGCTTTATTGAAAGAAGCTGTTGATATTGCGAACAAAGCTGATGTCATTGTTTTGGCTATTGGAGAATCTGCCGAAATGAGTGGAGAATCTTCTTCAAGAACTGAAATTACTATTCCACAATCACAAGTTGATTTATTAAATGAATTGAAAAAAACAGGAAAGCCAATCGCCATGGTACTTTTCACGGGTCGTCCGTTAGCTCTGACAAACGTAAAAGATACTCCTGATGCAATTCTGAATGTATGGTTCCCGGGTTCAGAGGCGGGATCTGCTATTTCTGATGTTCTTTTCGGAAAAGTAAATCCTTCAGGTAAACTTCCTATGACTTTCCCAAGAAGTTTAGGACAGGTTCCAATTTATTATAATGCTAAAAATACAGGCCGGCCTTTAGATCAAAAACTGGTTGATAAGTGTGAATATCAAAGATTCCGTTCCAATTATATGGATGAGTGTAATACACCATTGTATCCGTTTGGTTATGGTTTGAGCTATACTAAATTTACCTATTCTGATGTGACAGTTTCCAATGCCAATCCAAAAGGAAATCAGACGGTTCAGGCTTCGGTAACGGTTACCAATTCAGGAAATTATGACGGAGCAGAAGTGGTTCAGTTATACATCAGAGATTGGGTAGGAACCATTACAAGACCGGTAAAAGAACTGAAAGGATTCCAGAAAGTGATGCTGAAAAAAGGAGAATCTAAAAAAGTAACCTTCGATATCACTCCGGAACAGCTTAAATTCTACAACGGAGATTTAAAATACGACTGGGAAGCTGGAGATTTTGAGATCATGATCGGAACCAATTCCGAAGACGTGAAACATTCAAAAATTAACTGGACAAAATAAGTAAAAAAAAGCCATTCGAAAGAATGGTTTTTTTTATGAGTAATTGGCAATGAGCAATAGGTAATCGGATGCTTTGATGACTGATTTGAAGATATAATCTGTAATTTCAAAGGCAGCATTACTTCGGGTAGAATTTGAAGAAAATTGTATCGGGAAGTTGTTTTTTCACAAAATTCTTGTTAGTTCACTAGTTCTCGATACATTTTTCTCGTTTCGCTGCGAAAAACACTCGAACTGACGGAGTGATTTCAAAGTAAAAAAAAGCGTCACTTCGGGTAGATTTTTGAAGAAAATTGTATCGGGAAGTTGTTGAATTTAAAAGAAAATTTGTAGTTCGTTCACTGGTTCTCGATACATTTTTCTCCGCTTCGCTGCGAAAAACACTCGAATGAACGGAGTGATAACTATTCTAATTCTGACAAAAAAAAATCTGCCTCCAAAGAAAGCAGATTCATATTTAAAAAGAAAAAATCTTAGTTGTTCGTCACCGAAAGTTTCACCTCAATATTATTTCTTGTCGCATTTGAATACGGACAAATCTGATGCGCCTTTTCTGTCAGTTCCTGAGCTTCTTCGAGAGAAACTCCCGGAATATTCACAGCTAATTCTGCAGCCAAACCAAAACCTCCATCTTCATTCTGTCCGATGCTCACATTTGCGACTACCGAAGTTTCTCCGGTTTTAATTTTAGATTTGCTGATAATTAAATTAAGTGCGCTGTCAAAGCAGGCCGCATATCCTGCTGCGAAAAGCATCTCAGGGTTGGTGTAATCGTCGTTGGCTCCTCCGAGTCCTTTTGGCATTCTCACTTCAAGATCCAAAACTCCGTTATCGCTTTTTACCTGTCCGTTTCTTCCGCCTTTTGCGGTAACGTTGGTTGTATATAATGTTTTCATTTTATTTTTGAATTTTATTTAAAATTTTCTGAATGGTTTCTTTAAGTTCAAGTAAATCTTCAGTCGAAAGATTCAGTTTTTCCTGCATTTTTGCCGGAATTTCACAGGCTTTATGTTGTAAATCTTTACCTGCCTGATCCAGAAAAACTTCAACCACCCGTTCATCTTCTTTTTTTCTTTTTCGGATGACGAAACCTTTGGCCTCCAGTCTTTTCAGAAGTGGCGTTAACGTTCCGCTGTCGAGATACAGTTTTTCACCCACCTGATTTACGGTCAATCCATCCTTTTCCCAAAGTACCATCATCACAAGATATTGTGGATAGGTAATATCAAGTTCATCGAGAAACGGACGGTACAAACCGGTGATTTCCTTTGCGATGACATAAAGAGGGAAACACAGTTGGCTTCCTAATTGGGGTGGGTTGTGATTTTCCATAATTGAGTGTGTTTTTTAAAAGTACTATTTTGTAATGATAAATTCCTCCATCGGAATTCTCACCTTTTTCATGTGCGACAGCCAGTCGTTTTCAGCATCACGGTAACCCAAATACAGAAGCGAAACACTTTTTAATCCTAATTTTTTAAGTTCAAGGATTTCGTCAACTACTTCATTATTGAAACCTTCAGCTGGTGTAGAATCTATTTTCAATTCGGCCGCCTGAGCCATCGCCAAGCCTAATGCAATATAAGTCTGTCTTGCTGTGTGCGCAAAATGCTGTTCGGGAGTTTGGGCGTTGTACAGATCTTTAATCATATCGGTATAACTGCTGAAACGTCCTTGTGGCAAGTCTCTCACATCGGTATGATGATCGTATACTTTGTCAATTTTTTCATTGGAATAGCTGTCCCAGGCAGCAAAAACCAAAACATGAGAACAGTCTCTCATCACTTCCGGATTAAACGCTCCGCTCACCATTTTCTCTTTCAGATCCTGATTTTCTACAACAATTAATCTGAAAGGCTGTAAACCTGATGAAGTGGGAGCCAATCTTGCAGCTTCTAAAATTTTATCTAAATCTTCCTGTGATACTTTTTTTGATGAGTCATACGCTTTTGCGGCATGTCTCCAGTTTAAATCTTCTATTAACGACATTGTTTATTATTTTAAATTAAAATTTTGATTCTTAAATAATCTGAATCAAATAACAATGCAAATTTACAAAACAATTAAATTGCACAAAATTTAATTTTAAAAAATTTAATTTAGATGAAATCAATAATGTAAATTATTTGAAACAAAAAATCCATCGCAATGAACAATGGATTTTTATCTTTTAAATAAAATTAAACTCTTTGGGAACTTTCTGTTTTATGATCAACCAATTCTGCCTCAAAAACATCCGCAAAATGCATTCTGATTTTGGCCTTGATATCTTCCATCTCTACAGGAGTCAATTCTCTTTCAAGTTCTCTCTTTAAAGAAGTCACCTGCTTGTCCTTTATTCCGCAGGGAACGATGTACTCAAAATAACGCATATCCGTATTGATGTTTAAAGCAAAACCGTGAAGGGTAACCCAACGCGAGGCTTTCACTCCCATCGCACAGATTTTTCTTGCATAAGGTTTGCCAACATCCAGCCACACTCCGGTTTCGCCTGGAGATCTTTCGCCTTTCAGACCGTAATCGGCAATGGTTCTGATAATCACTTCCTCCAGATTTCTCATGTATTTGTGAATGTCTGTGAAGAAATTTTCAAGATCTAAAACAGGATAACCAACGATTTGTCCGTAGCCGTGATAGGTAATGTCTCCACCACGGTTTACTTTTACAAAAGTGGCGTCGATTTCTTTTAATTTGTCAATTCCTGCAAGCATATTTTCTTCGTGTCCGCTTTTGCCGAGCGTGTAAACGTGAGGATGCTCTACCAAAAGAAAATGATTGGGCGTTGCGATATGATTTTCAGGAGCTAAATCGCGGTTTTTGATTTTAATATCAATAATATCTTTCATCAGTTTTTCCTGATAATCCCAAGCAGGCTGATATTCTCTGATGCCTAAATCTTCAAATTCTACGACTTTATTTTGATGTGTATTCATGCGGATCTCTGTTTTCTCCAAATGGTTCAGCTAAAATTTTTGATCAGCTCCATTTTGAAGATACAAATTTAGTGATTTTTACCCTTTGATGGAATGGACAAAATCTATGGCGTCCTTCCTCCAATCTCTATTTTGTAATAGGATGTTGACAAAGGCCGTTCCGATGATTCCGCCGTCTGCTTTTTCGGTAACGTTTTCAAAATCTTCTTTGGATTTAATTCCGAAACCAATCATAACAGGGTTTTGTAAGGGAAGAGCATCAATTCTTGATAAATATTCTTCATTTTTTAGAACAGCATTTTCCTTTCCTGTTGTGGAAGACGAGCTTACCGCATACAGAAAGCCCGAACTTAAAGAATCCAGATACAAAATTCTTTCATCTGAAGTTTCCGGTGTAATCAGAAAGGTGAAATTTAAATTATATTTTTCTAAAATTTTCTGATAATTTTTTTCAAATTCAATAGGTGGGAGGTCAGGAATAATCAATCCCGAAATTCCGCTTTCAGAACATTCTCTACAGAAATTTTCAAATCCAAAACTCAAAACCGGATTGATGTATCCCATCAGAATGACCGGAATTTTGATCTCAGTTTTAATGGATTTTAACTGTGAAAGTAATTTTTCAATCGTCATTCCGTTTTTTAATGCCAGTTCATGCGCTTTCTGAATAACCGGTCCGTCAGCAACAGGATCAGAGTAGGGCATCCCGATTTCCATCATATCTGCTCCCGAATCCTGAATTACTCGGACTATTTCTGCGGTATCTTCCAGCTGCGGAATTCCTGCTGTGAAGTAGATGTTGAGGAGTTTGGGTTGGGTGTTGGATGATGGGTGTTGGGTGTTATGTTGGTTCATTGTTTTATTTTTTTGGTTTTTAAAAATATTTTTCATTCTGCATTTTTGATGGGAATTTACTCTATAAGCTATCAAGTTGTTGCGTTGAATCTTTTTTCTGATGATATTTTTTAATAAGACTATAACCTATTCTTTAGTAAGTTTTTCAGAAGGATATTCTAATGAACTTTTTGATAGGATTGCATCCTGTCCTCAGGTAAGTCGTCCCTTTGGGACTTTTAGTATTTTTTTAGCTGACTAATTATTCTTATTCCCATTACCATTTTCCAGCGCCCTTAAATACGTTTCCATATCTTTATCGCCGCGGCCACTTAAACATATAACAACAACATCATTTTCATTGAATTTCTTTTTATTTAAAACGGCTAAAGCGTGAGCACTTTCCAAAGCGGGGATAATTCCCTCCAGTTTTGTCAGTTCAAATGCAGAAACCAAAGCTTCATTATCATTAATACTGAAAAAATCTGCCCTCTTTTCTTTAAATAAATGCGCATGAAATGGCCCGATTCCAGGATAATCCAAACCGGCAGAGATGGAATGAGGCTCGATAACCTGACCGTCATTGGTCTGCATGACCAGACTTTTACTTCCGTGCAAAACACCCAGCGTTCCCAAAAAAGTAGTAGCAGCAGATTTTCCTGAGTCAATCCCGAAACCACCTGCCTCTGCGGCAATGATTTTCACATTTTCTTCCTCCACAAAGTGGTAGAAGGTCCCTGCCGCATTGCTTCCTCCACCAACACAGGCAATCACATAGTCAGGATTTTCTCTGCCGATCTGTTCGTAAAGTTGTTCCTTAATCTCTTCTGAAATCACAGATTGAAATCTCGCCACCAAATCCGGAAAAGGGTGCGGTCCGACCACACTTCCAATCACATAATGTGTTGTGGTGGAGTTATTAATCCAGTCTCTTAATGCTTCATTCACAGCATCTTTCAGCGTCTTTGAACCGGAAGTTGCAGGAATAACGGTTGCTCCCAGCATTTTCATTCTTCCGACATTGGGAGCCTGTCTGGCAATATCGACTTCGCCCATATAAACAATACACTCCAGGTTCAGCAATGCACACGCAGTAGCAGTTGCCACACCGTGCTGTCCGGCACCTGTTTCTGCGACTATTCTGCGTTTTCCAAGTCGTTTTGCCAATAGAACCTGCCCTAAAGCATTGTTAATTTTGTGCGCTCCCGTATGATTGAGATCTTCTCTTTTAAGATAGACTTTAGTTTTATATTTTTCACTCAAATTTTTTGCAAAATAGAGTGGAGTAGCACGTCCGACATAATTTTTCAGCAAATCCTGATACTCATTTTGAAACTCTTCGGACTCTATGATTTCAAGATAATTTTTCTGCAGTTCTTCAACGTTTGGATACAGCATTTCGGGGACAAATGCACCGCCGAATTCTCCGTAATATCCGTTTTGGTCTGGGTTTTTATAATTTTTCATATAATTTTTTTATTTTTTCTAAATCTTTCACCCCCGCCTCAATTTCAAATTTTGAATTGATATCCAGTGCAAAAGGTTTTTGTTTTAAATTTTTGATATCATCAACATTTTCCAGGGAAATTCCGCCACTTAGAAAATAGGGAAGTGGGATTTTAATTTCGTTCAGAATATTCCAGTCGAAGGTTTTCCCTGTCCCTCCGAAAGCTTTTGAATCGGTGTCGAACAGAAGATTTGAGATTTGAGATTTAAGGTTTTCGATTTTTTCTACTTCGATTACTGCTTCAGACTTTATATTTCCAACCAGGATTACTTTTATAATTTTTGTATTTTCTTTTAGAATCTGTCTCAGCCTTACAATATATTCCTCATTTTCGTCTCCGTGAAGCTGGATGAAATTTAAATCTGCTTTTTCTGAAATTCCAACAATTTTTTCAACAGTTTCATTCACAAAAACTCCAACTTTTCCCTGATGATTTATTTTTGAAATCTCATCTAAACTCAAATGATCCAAAACAAACCTTGGTGATTTTTCATAAAAGATAAATCCCAAAAAATCAATTTTTAGTGCCATCAATTCTTTGATTTGGCTGAGTTGGGTTAATCCGCAGACTTTAACTTGCGGTTGGCGGTTGGCTTCTTGCTTTTGGCTTTCCATTATTGGTAAATTATTAGATTTTTACATTGCTACATTAGAAATAAATTCTGCGAATTTATTTCCAGGTTTCTCATCTTTCATAAAGTATTCACCCATCAGAAACCCGTCAAAGCCTTTTTCTTTCAGAAAATTAAAATCTTCTTCGCTGTAAATACCGCTTTCAGCGATGGATAAAGTGTTTTCCGGAAGCTGATTTTTCAGATGAACTGAATGTTGTAAATCCACCTTGAAATCTTTTAAATTTCTATTGTTGATGCCGACGAAATCAACGTTTTCATTAATGTGTAGAAGTTCTTCTTCAGTGTGAATCTCGAGTAAGACTTCCAGATCTAAACTGTGCGCCAATTCAGTAAATTCTGAGACCTGATTTGGCGAAAGACAGGCTGTAATGAGCAAAATTACGTCAGCGCCCATCGATTTTGCTTCGTAAAACTGATATTCATCAATCATAAAATCTTTTCTTAAGATCGGAATGTTGATGTGATTTCTGACGCTGAGAATATCTTCAAAACTACCAGCGAAAAAATCCGTATCCGTTAAAATCGAGACGGCACTAGCTCCAAATTTTTCATAGGCAGAAGCAACTTCCAAAGGAGAGACTTTATCATTGATAATTCCCTTTGAGGGAGATTGCCTTTTAAATTCAGCGATAATTCGGGATTTTGACTGTAATGTTTCTTTCAACGATAATGATTTTCTGTTGAAAAATTCTGAATCCTTCAACTGCTGCAATGAAATTCTGGATTTTGAATCTGCTATTTCCTGCTTTTTTCTTGCAATGATCTTATCTAAAATATTCATTTTGTTTATTTTTTTCACCACTAGGGACACAAGCTTTGTGGATGTTGTAACTTTAATTTTTAACTAAATTTTCTACTTATAAAAACTTTGCGACCCGGCTTGAGCGGAAATCCTTTTTTTTGCGGTGGTAAAAGCCTGGCAAAAAAAAGATTGGGAGCGGAAGACGGAAATTGTCGCCCTAAAAAATTGTAAAATTAACGTTCGGGGAAGTGTTTTTGTTGGTTGAAAATTAGTTTTTGATCAAATTGCTTAAACTAATCAGGGCTTTTCCGCTTTCTAAACTTTCCTGTGCCAGCAAACGACAATCCGAATAAGAACCCCAGTTTTTTGTGTGATACAGCGCAACCGCGGCGTTCGCCACAACAACTGCATTCTGATCTGCCGAACCATTGCCTTCCAGAATATTTTTGAACAGTTCCGCAGATTCCTGAATGGTTGATCCACCAGCAATATTTTGCGGATCGACAGGGTTGAAACCTAAATCTTTAGATGAATAAATTTCTTCACCATCTTTCGTGATGATCTTGCTGTCGCCGGTCAGGCTGATTTCGTCGTAACCGTCCAATCCGTGCACCAGAATAAAGTCGCAGCTGTCTTTCTGAAGCAGATACTGATAAATTCTTGCAATCTCGAGGTTGTAAACACCAATCACTGAAAACTGTGTTTTTGCGGGATTAACCAACGGACCGAGCAGGTTGAAAAACGTACGCAGTCCCAAAGATTTCCGCAAAGCGCCCACCGACTGCAGTGCCGGATGAAAGTAAGGAGCGTGCAGAAAACAGATATTGGCTTTTTCAAGATCCTGATTGAGCTCTTCAGACGTTTTTTTGAACTGATATCCCAGTGCTTCCAAAACATTTGACGAACCAGTTATCGTTGAAGCTCCGTAATTTCCGTGTTTGGTCACCTTCTGTCCGGCTCCGGCAACCACAAAACTCGCCAAAGTGGAAATGTTGATGGTGTTTTTTCCGTCGCCACCGGTTCCCACGATGTCGATGGTATTTTCTGCTTCAATGCTGACTTCAACGGCCATGGTAAGTAGAGCCTGTCTGAAACCTTCCAGTTCTTCCAAAGTGATATTCCGCATCAGAAAAATACTGATGAAAGCGGTAACTTCAGTTGCATTGAATTTATTTTGAGCAATTTCAATCATAATCGCTTTTGCTTCCGATTTTGATAAGGTGTGATGATTGAAAAGGTATTCGAGTATTTCTTTCATAAAAGTTGTTGGTTTTTAGTTGTTGGTTTTTAGTGAAATTGTTGTGAATAAATTCTATCAACAATCAGTTAAATCCAATCAACTATTTAAAAAATTCCTGATTATCTGTTCTCCATCAGGTGTCAGAATACTTTCAGGATGAAACTGAACGCCGTGAACATCATAATTTCTGTGTTGCAAGGCCATGATCATTCCGTCGTTATCGGTCGCTGTAATTTCCAGTTCTGACGGGAAATCCTCGGGATTGACTGCCCAGCTGTGGTATCTTCCAACTTCAATTTCTTCGGGTAAATCTCTGAACAGTTTTACATTTTCTCTCACAGTTTTGGAAGATGTCGCCACGCCGTGAAAAATTTCTGTCAGATTGATTAAATTTCCGCCGAAAGCTTCTGCAATTGCCTGTTGACCGAGACAAACGCCGAGAATACTTTTTGTTGGTGCGTATTTTTTAATTAAATCCAGTAAAATTCCGGCTTCTTCAGGAATTCCTGGACCTGGAGAAAGGATTATTTTGTCATATTTTTCGATTTCTTCCAGTGAAATTTCATCGTTTCGGTACACGTCAACTTTTTTATTTGAAATTCGCTCAATCATCTGAACGAGGTTGTAGGTAAAGCTGTCGTAGTTATCGAAGACCAATATTTTGGTTGTTGTTTGATGGTTGTTGTTTGATAGTATATTTGTCATTTTGTTTTATAATAATTAATTAACAACTAATTTCTCCGCCTTCTCTACCGCTTTTTTCAGGGCGTTGAGTTTGTTATTCACCTCCTGAAGCTCGTTTTCGGGAACTGATTTTGCAACCAATCCAGCTCCGGCCTGATAAAATAATGTATTGTTTTTGCTCAGAAACGTTCTGATCATAATCGCCATATTGCAGTCACCGTTCAAACCGACCATCCCGATGCAGCCACCATAATATCCGCGGGAATCTTTTTCATATTCGTTGATGAGCTGAAGTGCTTTGTATTTCGGAGCTCCGCTTAAGGTACCCTGCGGAAATGTGGCAGAAACAATGTCAAACGGATTCGTGTTTTCTTCCAGTTCTGCCGTCACTTCGCTGACCATGTGAATGACGTGCGAGAAAAGCTGAATTTCTTTCAGTTTGGTCACGGTTATGTTTTTTCCCATTTTGCCTAGGTCGTTTCTGGCTAAATCGACCAGCATCGTATGTTCGGCATTCTCTTTCGGATCTTTTTTTAAGGCTTCGGCAGACTGCAAATCGGTTTCAAAATCTCCGCTTCTTTTGAATGTTCCGGCAATCGGATGGATAATGGCTTTCCTGTTTTTAATGATCAACTGACTTTCAGGGCTTGAACCAAATAATTTATAGTCTCCGTAATCGAAAAAGAATAAATATGGGGAAGGATTGATGTTTCTCAAAGCACGGTAAACATTGAATTCATCACCTTTAAATTTCTGCTCAAATCTTCTGCTCAAAACCAACTGAAAAACGTCACCTCGCATACAATGTTTTTGCGCTTTTCCTACCAGTTCCAGATATTCTTCATCGGTAAGATTTGAAGTTTCAAAACCATCTTTTTCGAAAGGATAAACAAGAGCGTTTTTATTTTTAATTAAGTCCTGCAGCAGGCGCATTTCAGATTTTACACCGTCGATTTGATTTTCAATAAAGTGCATTTCATCATTAAAATGATTGATGGCAATCACGTACTGATATAGTCTGTACCGCAAAACCGGGATTTCAACTTCTTTGCTTTGAGGCTTGAAACCGATGTTTTCAAAGAGTGGAACAGCTTCAAAACTAGTGTATCCAAAAAGACTCTGTGCAGTTTCTTCGATAGAATCATTTGTTTTTTCACAGATGAAAGTTCTAGAAAATTGATTCAATAGATCTGTCAATTTAATATTCTCCAAAGGCTTTTTCTCTGGACTTTCATTAGGGAATTTTACTTCAAACTCGTGTAGATTTTTAATTTCAATTCCCGCAATCGCATTGACGGCAATAAAAGAAAAATTGTTGTCGATATTCTTGCTGTCTGAACTTTCCAAAAGAATAGTGTCGCGGAATTTATCTCTGATCTGAAGATAAATATTCATCGGGGTCTGAAGGTCTCCCAATGTCTTTTTTGAGGTGGTTTTTATATTGATTTTCTGAGTAAACATTTTAATAAATTTAAATTTTTCGACAAAAAAAAGACTTCAACGCAATCGTCAAAGTCTCTGTATGTTTTTCTATAATATTCCTGCTGTAAAATTAACAACACGACAATAGCATCAGACCCGACGAAGAGTTTGATTGCCACCACCAATTTTTGTTAACTGAATTAATCATAGGACAAATGTAGAACTTTTTTTAATATCAGAAATGAAAAATATGAAAAAGTGAAATTTATTTTTCTTTGAATCAGTTTAAATATGATTTAAAAACCTTTAATTCTCGTGTTTCAATAATTATTTTTATATTTTTGTGACCGAAAATAACAACGGATGAAGTCACCAACTGATTTCATTTAAAATTAGAAAAATAAAAAATATTCATATGAAAAAAGTATTGGCAATCGCATTTATCGGAGGTTTAGTAATGGCAAGCTGCTCAAAAAAGACAGATCATTCTTTACAGGACAGCAACACGATGTTGGAAGAACCGGAAGTAAAAACAGCACCTGCTGATTCTACAGCTAAGACCGAAACTGCTCCTGCTGCAGCTATTCCTGCGCCGTCACCATCTACAGATTCTACAGGAACAAACAAATAATGAAAAAACTGTTTTTGGCTGGAATGGCAGGCTTTTTTGTTATTTCATGTTCTAAAAAAGAGACTTCCGAACCGCAGTCTACAGAATCAAAAGACGTGGCGACTTCGGTTGTAAGCAATTCTTCGGGGCAAACCATGATTGAAACGTCTGACTGTCTGTCCTGTCACAGCATCAACGAAAGAATGATTGGCCCATCTTATAAGGAAATTGCCGAAAAATATTCTGAAAAAGACATCGAACTGTTGGCCTCAAAAATCATTGAAGGCGGCAGTGGTGTGTGGGGTAGCGTTCCGATGCAGCCTCATCCGCAGTTTTCAAAAGAAGATGCCAAAAAAATGGTGGAATATATTCTGAAACAGAAAAAATAATTCATGACCACCGAAAAATCAGGCCTGCACACAAGAAATCTGCACCGGAATTCTTATAATTTCGACGAACTGATCTCCTGTGTGCCGGAACTGAAACATTATGTTTTCACAAATTCGTACGGAAATTTAACCATCAATTTCAGCATTCCGAAAGCGGTAAAGTTGCTTAACAAAGCTTTGTTGCAGCATTTTTATCAGGTGAAAGACTGGGATATTCCCGACGAAAATCTTTGTCCGCCCATTCCGGGACGTGCAGATTACATTCATTACATCGCTGATTTATTGGCAGGAAATTCCAAAGAAATCCCGAAAGGATCGTCAGTCAAAGGTCTCGACATTGGAACCGGAGCCAATTTGGTTTATCCGCTGATTGCGCATCAGTCTTACGGTTGGGAAATGCTTGGAACCGATATCAGCCAGAAATCTTTAGATAATGCGCAGAAGATTTTGGATGAAAATCTGGATTTTTCTGAAAATATTCAGTTGAAATTTCAGCCGGAATACAATTTTATCTTTAAAAATATTCTTTCTCAGGATAAATTTACGTTTTCCATGTGCAATCCGCCATTTCATGATTCTGAAGAATCTGCGTTAAAAGGCAATCTCAGGAAAACAAAAAATCTTAAAAATTCAAAAGTTCAAAAACCCAATCTCAATTTCAGCGGACAGCAGGCTGAATTGTGGTGTGAAGGTGGAGAAATCGCTTTTATCTCAAAAATGATTGAGGAAAGCGTTCTGTATTCTTCACAGATTCTCTGGTTCACAACTTTGGTTTCGAAAAAGGAAAATTTATTTAAATTAAATTCACTTTTAAAGAAGGTAGCTGCTCTCGATGTAAAAACAATCGATATGACGCAGGGTCAAAAGATCAGCAGAATTTTAGCATGGACTTTTGTTCCTAAAAACAGGAGAAATAGTTTCTTTTAATTATATTTGGATAAACCTTCAAAATTGAATTTGATTATCCACTGTTTGTCATCTTTGGTTTTTACCACAAAGAACACTAAGAATGTCACAACGTTCACAATGTTTTGTGCACCTCGCGTAAATCCTTTGTGCACATTGTGGTAAAGGATATACCACAGATAATAAGATTTTAAAAATTTCAATGCTTTTACAATAGCGAATCAAATCAAATACTTATTTCTCACTAAGATTTAATTGTATTTGAAATTTGCGTTCAATTGTAAGTCATTTTCTTTCAAATTTATTATGAACTATAGTTGTGTGAGAACGCTTCGACAGGCGCAGCGTGACATCTCTAATATTAAACGCTTTATAATAAACAGTGTCAGGCTGAGCTTGTCGAAGCCTTAAAGATTCAATATTAAAATCCTTAAACAAGATTGAAATTTTTATAACTTAAAGTGTGAGATATTTACTGTATAATTTGCAATCAAAATTTAACTTCCATAAACCTATAAATTTCCTTATTTTTGCAATTCGAAAAAATTGAATTATAATGCAATTATCAGAACAGGAAATCATTAGAAGAGAAAAGCTGACTAAGCTTGTTGAAATGGGAATCAACGCATTCCCCGCAGAAGAATATACGGTTACAGATACTACAGAATCTATAAAACAGAATTTTTCTGAAAGTAAACAGGTGAAGATTGCGGGCAGACTGATGTCCCGCCGTATTCAGGGGAAGGCTTCTTTTGCTGAATTGCAGGATTCTACAGGGAAAATTCAGGTCTATTTTAACCGTGACGAAATCTGTACGGGAGAAGACAAAACTTTATACAACGACGTTTACAAACACCTTTTAGATATCGGTGATATCATCGGTATTGAAGGAGAACTTTTCACAACTCAGGTTGGAGAAATGACGGTTTTGGTGAAAAACTTTACGCTTTTAACTAAAACTCTAAGACCACTTCCTCAGGCAAAAACCGATGAGAATGGAGTAGTGCACGATGCTTTCAACGATCCCGAAATGAGATACAGACAGCGTTATGTAGATTTAACGGTAAATCCGCAGGTGAAAGATATTTTCGTTAAAAGAACTAAATTGTTCAATGCAATGAGAACTTTCTTCAATGATGCAGGATATTTTGAAGTTGAAACTCCAATTTTACAGTCGATCCCTGGTGGAGCGGCGGCAAGACCATTTATTACGCATCACAATGCTTTAGACATTCCTTTATATTTAAGAATTGCGAACGAATTATATCTGAAAAGACTGATCGTTGGTGGTTTTGACGGTGTTTATGAATTCTCTAAAAACTTCAGAAATGAAGGAATGGACAGAACACACAATCCTGAGTTTACAGCAATGGAAATTTATGTAGCTTACAAAGACTACAACTGGATGATGGATTATACCGAGAAGTTATTGGAATTCTGTGCAACGTCTGTTAATGGAAGTTCAGAATCTGTTTTCGGGGAACATACAATCAGCTGGAAAGCGCCTTACCCAAGGGTTTCTATGACGGAAGCAATTCAAAAATATACAGGTTTTGATATTACCGGAAAGTCTGAACAGGAATTGTTCGAATTTGCAAAATCTATCGGAATTGAAGTGAATGAGACGATGGGGAAAGGGAAATTAATCGACGAGATTTTTGGTGAGAAATGTGAAGGAAACTTCATCCAGCCGACTTTTATTACCGATTATCCTGTAGAAATGTCACCTTTAACAAAGAAACACAGAAGTCAGGAAGGTCTTACTGAGCGTTTTGAACTGATGGTTTGCGGTAAAGAAATTGCCAATGCATATTCAGAATTAAATGATCCAATTGACCAGAGAGAACGTTTTGAAGATCAGTTAAAATTAGCTGAAAAAGGAGATGATGAAGCAGGACAATTTATTGATGAAGACTTCTTAAGAGCTTTGGAATATGGAATGCCGCCAACTTCAGGAATGGGAATCGGGATGGATAGATTAATTATGTTCTTAACGGATAACGCATCCATTCAGGAAGTTTTGTTCTTCCCACAGATGAAGCCGGAAAAAACTGTCCCTCAGGTTGAATTGGGAGAAGATGAAAAAGTGATTCTTGAGATTTTAAATTCCCGTGAAGAAGTTTTTTCTTTGGCTGAAGTAAAGGAAAGAAGTCAGTTATCAGGAAAAAAATGGGATAAGGCATCTAAAACTTTGACCAAAGGAGGTTTGGTGAAAGTGGAGAAGATTGATGAGAATGTTTTGATGAAGTTGGTTTAAAAACCATTTAATAGATAT
The DNA here is from genome assembly GCF_001424105.1 of Chryseobacterium sp. Leaf394. Classification (GTDB taxonomy): domain Bacteria; phylum Bacteroidota; class Bacteroidia; order Flavobacteriales; family Weeksellaceae; genus Chryseobacterium. The sequence continues at coordinate 1,111,641 of NZ_LMQH01000011.1, forward strand.
TTTAGTAAATAGCAGGCTGAAAAGTCTGCTATTTATTTTTAAGTGAATTTTGATTTTCTGTTGTAAACAATAAATCAGTATTTTTCCGTTTACTATAAAAGCTAATAATGATGAAATACTTTGTGACAGTTTTTATTCTTCTTTTTTGTCTCAAAATCGATGCACAGACGCTTACATCAATTTATTTTAAAAACAATTCTTTTGATTTAGATTTAGAATCAAAACAGAAATTAGACAGTCTTTCTCAGCTGAAATCGAATTTTACTTTCAGAATTTTCGGGAATTCAAATCCGCTTGGAAATGAAGATTTAAATAAAAAACTTTCTGAACAACGGGCGAAAGCAGTCAGCGAATATCTTCAAATGCGAGTCGGCAAAAATATAAAACTTTCCACCTCAGTTGGATTAGGAATTACTAAACAGATCAACGATAACAGTACAGAAGATCTGCGTGCAAAGAACAGGAGGGTAGATATTTTTATTGAGCGATTATTCAATAAAGGAGAGAAGATTTCAAGGAAAGCACCTCCGAGTTTTCTTGATTCAAAAACCGCAATGATGAAAGTGAAAGATACTTTTTCATTGCATAATGTGAATTTTTTTGGAGGGCGACATGTCTGGCTTCCAAGCGCAAATACAAATTTGTTCAGACTGTATAAACTTCTGAAAGAAAATCCTGACTTAGAAGTTGAACTGCAGGGCCACATCTGTTGTGACTACGAAAATTTTGATGGCGAAGATGCAGATTTGGGAACCTTTAATCTTTCATGGACGAGAGCAAATTCCATCAGAGAATATTTATTGAAGCAGGGAATTGACTCAGCCAGAATCAAAGTTTTGGGATTGGGTCATCTTAATCCTGTTGTTTATCCCGAAATTACTGAAGCCGACCGTGTCAAGAACAGGAGAGTGGAGCTGGTTTTGCTTAAAAAATAAAATTAAGCTCTGTTTTAATAAAGAACTTCAACTAGCAGCTTTTGTCTTTTTTGTGATAACAGTTATAAGAAATATACTACGATTTTTCACAATTTCAAAATCTTCTTTTTTTAAATAGAAATCTTTCCGCATTCAGTTTTACCTAAACCATCCAAATTAAGTGGAATCTGAAGTTGACTTTAAATAAAATGTATCCCGTTTATCTTTTAATTAATGTTTGCATGAGTTTAAAGGAAATGAGTGTAAATTTTAAGTTACTATTTTTCAGTATCCAAACGAATTAAGTTTATTTAAATTAAGATCGTTTCTTTGATGCCTTTGAAAACGAAAACATCAGATAAAATAAAAATGGCAGAATGAAAATCGATCCCAAAATCAATCCCCAGCCCAGCACAGAAATCGTTTTTTCCGCTGCAATATGTTTCAGTAGAGAAAGGTGTTGTCCGTTTCCTAAAAGAATAATATCCGGATTGTGCTGATAGGTTGCCGCAACCAGAATCATAATGATTTGAAATCCTGCTAAAGCTCTCACCGGAAGTAATTTTCTTTTATGCATTGCTCTTAAAATTAAACCTAAAGAAATCGTAGCAAAAGAAATTGACATCACACCTAATGGTTTAGAAAAAATCCATTTAGTTAAAGGAATACCGGAAAAATAAGCGGCTGAAAAAACCAATAGTCCTGAAATCACTACAAAAACCATCGTCTGATGTGATTTTTTAATCATCAAAGCCAATTCTAACCTGTCGCTTATTTCACGTAAAGAAAAAATGGACGCCAGATAAGCACAAAGCGAGACAGTAAACAATCCAACCGCAACACCAAACCAGTTAAGCCAGCTGAAAACATACAGATCTAAAAAGTTTTCAGCATCAGGATTAATTGATTGTGAAACCGTTGCTGCAGCGATTAAGCCCAGGAAGAATGGCGTTAACAGACTTGCATAATAAAAGATCTGCGTATAAATAATCTGCCATCGGTCTTCCACCGCATCGTAGTGTCTAAAGGTAAATGCAGTTCCTCTTGCAATAATTCCCACCAACATCATCACCAAAGGAATATGAAGATAAGTGGACATCGTGGTGTAAATTTCCGGGAAACCGACAAACAGAATCACAATTGCAATGATCAGCCACATGTGGTTGGCTTCCCAGATGGGTGCTATCGATTCGTACATAATTTTTTCGGTGTACTTTCTGTTTTTCTTTTTGGTCATTAATTCCACAATTCCTGCTCCGAAATCAGCGCCGCCCAAAATCACATAAAGACATACGGAAAGCCACAGGAAACCAATTACTACATAGATCATGATTTTTTAGATTTAGAGTTAAACTGCGCGTCTGTAGGGTCGTAAAGTTTCGGAACCATTTTGATCTGTCTGTTGAGAAGAAATATAATAATCAATGAGAGCGAAACAAATATCGCTGTAAAAAAGTAAAATGAATACTGAATTCCGGGCATTGGAGTTACCGCGTCTGCCGTCCTCATAATTCCGTAAATAATCCAGGGCTGCCTGCCGACTTCGGTAACCGTCCAGCCTGCTTCCAAAGCAATATATCCGAAAGGTGTTGCGAAAAGAAATGTTTTCAATAACCAGTTTTTATTTAACCAATCCTTTTTGAAAAAGAAAGCGTAGAGATAAAGACTTCCGATGGAGATCATCACTACTCCAAAGAAAATCATAATCTGAAAAGCGTAATGTACAACGGCAACAGGAGGCCATTCATCTTTAGGAAAATCGTTAAGACCTGTCACTTCCGCATTAAAATCATTCGTTGCCAGAAAACTTAATACTTTTGGAATTTTTAAAGCATAATTTATTTCACCTTTTTCTTCATCAGGAATTCCGCCAATCACAAAAGCTGCGCCTTTTTCAGTTTCAAAATGTGCTTCCATAGCAGCTAATTTTATAGGCTGTCTTTCTGCAACAGATTTTGCGGCAACGTCACCACTCAAAGGTGCGCCAAAAGCTCCAATCAATGCAAAGCCGGCGGCAATTCTGAACGCTTTGGTATGAAATTCAACATTCTTTTTTCTCATAATTAATAATGCATGAACTCCCGCAACGGCAAATCCTGTCGCACAAAATGCGGCAACTGTCATGTGTAAAGCCTGAGGAAACCACGCTTCATTGAACATGGCTTTAATAGGATCGATATTGACGTATTCTCCATTAATATAATCAAAACCCGTAGGTGAATTCATCCAGGCATTCGCTGCAACAACCAGAATTCCTGATGCCAAACCACTTAATCCAACCAAAAATCCGCAAAACCAATGAAACCATTTGTTGAATTTATCCCAACCGTAAAGAAAAAATCCAATGGCGATAGCTTCAATAAAAAATGCTGTACCTTCTAGAGAAAACGGCATTCCGAAAATTGGTCCGGCGTGCCTCATAAAACCCGGCCAGAGCAATCCTAACTCGAAAGAAAGCATGGTTCCTGAAACCGCTCCGGTGGCAAATAAAATGGCAACGCCTTTGCTCCATGCTTTCGTAAGCCCTTTGTAAATTTCGTTTCCTGTTTTCAGATATTTCCAGTGGGCAAATGCCATGAGAAAAGGCATTACCATTCCCACGCAGGCGAAAATGATGTGAAATCCTAATGAGAGTGCCATTTGGGCCCGTGCAGCTAAGAAATCGTCCATAATTTTAATTTTTCAGCTGAAAGTTACGGATAAAATTATGGTAACATAATATGATTTAAAACATTGCAATTATTTCAGATTTGGGTTGTAACTTTAATGTTTTTTATGTCCGGAAAGGACTCACTTTTTTAGGATAAATTCTGATATTTTAAGATTCAAAATACTTTCATAAGTCGAAAAAAATCACGATATTTGTAAGAATTTTTATTCAAAACGAAGTGCAAAGAAAACGAAGTGTAAAATTATTAAACAGAAAGGGTGCTATCGCCTTTTTTCTTTTTTCTGCTTCATTTTATTCTGCTCAGTTTATGAATGGGTTGAATCGTATTTATATGCAGGAAGGAGAGAAAATAAATCTTCCCAGAGAATACAACTTTTTTGTAAATGAACAGAAAAAAAATTCACAAGAAATTTTTTTTAAAAACCTTCAGCATTCAGATGGAAATGGAGGTAGTTTCAATTCTTTAGATTTAATTTTCTTCGAAAACAAAAAGTACGATTTTTTGAAGACGGGATTTGTGATTGTTCCTGAAATCAACAGCAAATTGATGGGTAAACCGATTTCTACAGTCCCGGTAAGAGCCACAGGTACTTGGAAAGCACCCAAAGGAACCGTAGATTTTGACACCTACAATCCTCGAAATAATACCACGAATTTCTTTTATATGAAGTTTTTTGGTAACATTACTGATGAACAGCTGTTAGCTCACTTTTTTAATATGAAAGTGGCAAATTTTAATAGTAAAATAGATAACTCCGTACAGTTTATCAGGGATATTAATAAAGCAAATAAAATTCAGATTAATGAGAATTTTGATTCAGAATCACCTGGTCTGTTGACTAGGTTATGTAAGGAAATAAATAGTAAGATGCCAGATTCTGATTGTAATTTTGCTCCATACAAAGCCTATCTGGCAAACCCTGATGAGGATAAAACCAGAAAAAACCTTGATGACTTTTATGGGAGTATTTGGAATAATGGAGTGGACGATGTAACCAATGAGTATATTCTTCCGAGAGGAAGTATTGATTTACCGCAGAACGCTTTGAAACTTGTACTTCCGAATCAGTTCTTTTACGGAAAAAGCAAAAATGATCAATCTGACGTATTTTTTTACATCAACAATATTCAGCATAATTTAACATACGATTTCAAATTAAAAACATATGTTTTTATATTTAAAATAACTCCATTTGCAGACAGTCTTTCTTCCGATTTTAAATTTATTAGCAGCTATCATAATACGCTCAAAGGAAAACAGGAAGTTGGAGAAATTGAGGTGAAAAAAAATGAGATTAAAAATATTGAACTTTTATTATATCCCGACAGAATGGAAGTACAGGTTTATTTTAAGGGAAATGATAATAGATTCGATTACCATTATAAATTGAAAAATATATTTAATATTAAAAAGAACAACCAATAAATATGAGTCAAAAACAATATAATGCAGGAAGTATTCAGGCCCTTGAAGGGATGGAACACGTTCGATTAAGACCGTCCATGTACATCGGTGATGTGGGTGTGAGAGGTCTTCATCACTTGGTTTATGAGGTAGTGGATAACTCTATCGATGAGGCATTGGCCGGACATTGTGACACCATTTTGGTTACGATACATGAAGGAGAGAGTATATCTGTCAAAGATAACGGTAGAGGAATTCCTGTAGATTTTCACGAAAAGGAACAAAAATCAGCTCTCGAGGTTGTAATGACCAAGATCGGAGCGGGTGGTAAATTTGATAAAGATTCCTACAAAGTTTCCGGAGGTCTTCACGGGGTTGGGGTATCTTGTGTGAACGCGCTTTCTACTTTATTAGTTGCGACGGTAAGCCGTGACGGTAAATTATACCAGCAAAAATACTCTGAAGGTAAGGCTCTGGCAGACGTTGCTGAGATTGGTACAACAGACGAAAGAGGAACCGAAGTTTTCTTTCAGCCGGATGGCACTATCTTTCAGGAATTGGTGTACAATTATGATACGCTTGCCGCAAGATTAAGAGAATTATCTTTTTTAAATAAAGGAATTACGATTACACTTGTTGACGAAAGAGAAAAAAATGAAGACGGATCTTACGCTTTTGAAGTTTTCCATTCTGAAGGAGGATTGAAGGAATTTGTAGAATTCATCGACGGAAACCGTGAATCTATCATGGAGAACGTTATTTTCATGGAAGGGGAAAGAGAAAATATTCCTATCGAAGTGGCAATGCGCTACAATACGTCATTCAGCGAGAATCTTCACTCTTATGTAAATAATATCAATACGCATGAAGGAGGTACTCACCTGGCAGGTTTCAGACGTGCTTTAACAAGAACTCTGAAAAAGTATGCTGATGATTTGGGTATTCCGGCTAAAGAAAAAGTTGAAATTACCGGAGATGATTTCCGTGAAGGTTTGACGGCTGTAGTTTCTGTAAAAGTAATGGAACCTCAGTTTGAAGGTCAGACGAAAACTAAATTGGGTAACTCTGAAGTTTCCGGTGCGGTTGATAAAATCGTTGGTGAAATGTTGACCAACTTCCTCGAGGAAAACCCTAATGAAGCAAAGCTTATCGTACAGAAAGTTGTTTTGGCTGCAAAGGCAAGACAGGCTGCGAAAAAAGCCCGTGAAATGGTTCAGAGAAAATCTCCGATGGGAGGTTCCGGTCTTCCGGGAAAATTGTCTGACTGTTCTTCAAAAAATCCGGCAGAATCTGAATTATTCTTAGTCGAGGGAGATTCGGCAGGTGGAACTGCCAAACAGGGGCGTGACAGATTTTTCCAGGCTATTTTACCGTTAAGAGGTAAGATTTTGAATGTTGAAAAGTCGATGCTTCATAAAGTTTACGATAACGAAGAAATTAAAAATATTTACACGGCACTCGGAGTTTCTGTAGGAACTGAGGAAGACAGTAAAGCTTTAAACTTATCTAAATTAAGGTATCACAAAGTTGTGATCATGACCGATGCTGATATCGACGGTTCTCACATCTCAACTTTGATTCTGACGTTTTTCTTCAGATTCATGAAAGAAATGATCGAAAACGGTTATATTTATATCGCTCAGCCGCCTTTATATTTATTAAAGAAAGGTAACAAAAAGATTTACGCTTACAACGAAAAAGAACGTGAAGAATTTACTCTTGAAATGGCTCCGGACGGAAAAGGTGTTGAGGTTCAGCGTTATAAAGGTCTTGGGGAAATGAATCCAGAACAGCTTTGGGAAACAACTCTGAATCCTGAACACAGAATTCTGAAGCAGGTGACGATTGATAATGCAGTTGAAGCAGATTCAGTATTCTCAATGCTGATGGGGGATGAGGTTCCGCCAAGAAGAGAATTTATTGAGAAAAATGCCAAGTATGCGAAGATTGACGCATAACTGATCATACAAAATTATATAGTAAGGAAGACTTTTTTAGGTCTTCCTTTTTTTATTTCTCAAAATATTGATTTTTTATTTAACATTTAATTAAGATTTTTATATTTTTGGTGAAAACTATATTCACGATGAAAATCATAATTGCCGGAGCTTTATTTGTGGCTTCATTTTATTACTCCCAAACTTATCCTGTCTCTTCAATCTCTCCGGAAATTAAAAAAAATGCCAGTGCGGTCATCCGAAGTGAAAGCACTCAGGTTGAAATTAATAAGATCGATGAGATCATTTATAAAAATTATTCTGCGGTAAGCGTTCTTAACAAAGAAGCGGTGAGTTTTGCTGTTCCAAAAATATTTTATCAGAAAGGCGATGTCATCAGCAATGTAAAAGTTGTGGTTTATGACGAAAGCGGAAAGAAAATTAAATCATTTTCCAAAGGTGATTTTCTGGATATCGCAGCGAACAGTCAGGGATCTTTTTATTCAGACAGCAGGGCGTTAATTTTGTCTTATACTCCATCTGTATTTCCGTATACCGTAGAGTTTTCATATGAACAGAAAGATGAAAGCACGGTTTTTATTCCCGATTTTACGCCGTTCGCCAATTTCAATATTTCCCTTGAAAAAAGTACATTTTCGGTGGTAAACAATTCAGGAATTAATCTCAGATCAAAGGTGTATCCGTCGTCCTTCGGTTACGCGTCCGTAAGTGCCGATGACAAAGGCAATACAAAGACTTATACTTATCAGAATATTCCTGCGCTGGATGAGGAAGTTTTGGTTCCGAATCCTCAGAAAATTCTGCCTAAAGTAAGTTTTTCTCTTGATGAGTTTAATCTTGTCGGGAAAAAAGGAAAAATTACGACTTGGAAAGATTTCGGATTATGGTATCACAACAGCCTGTTAAAGCCTGTTTCAGCATCTACTCCACAAATCAAGGCGGAAATTGCAGCTTTAAATCTTACCGGAACCAAAGAAGAAAAAATAAAGAAAATCTACCAGTATATGCAGAGCAAGACAAGATATATTTTTGTTTCTCTCGGAATTGGCGGATGGCAGCCAATGTTACCGGATGATGTTCAGAAAAAGGGCTACGGAGATTGTAAAGGTCTTACCAATTATATGAAAATACTGCTTGATGAAGCTGGAATAGAATCGCATTACGCTATCATCAATTCAAATCCCTCAGCAATAAGTTTTGATAAAGACTTTCCGAAGATGGGTGGTAACCACGTTATTCTGGTAATTCCGACTGAAAAAGGAAATATCTGGCTGGAAAATACATCGCAGGAAATTGCTTTTAACCATTTGAGCTACAGTACTACAGACAGAAATGTTTTGGCGGTGAAACCATCCGGAATAGAAATTATTGATACTCCGAATTACACAGCACAGCAAAACAGAGAAAAACAGTTGATTAATATCGTTTTGAATGCTGATAAAACCATTAACGGAAAAGCAAAGATGCAGTATACCGGAAATCAGTATGATTTTAATCTTGGATTTGCGGGTTTGTCTCAAAAAGAAAGAAATGACGCTTTAAAGTCACAGATGTCTATGCTGAATTTTGAGAATCTTGAAATGAATGACTTTAAAAATGACCGCGATGTGGCATCCATTAATTATGATCTTAGTTTTAAAGCTTTAAACTACTCAAAACTGGTGGGCAGCAGTCTTATTTTCAGAGCCGTACCTATTTATTCAGAAGGCTTTTTTCATGATAATGAGACAAGAAATTTACCGTTCGAAACAAAATTTGCCTACGAAGACGATTACGAAATCGCTTACGAACTTCCCGAAGGCTACTTCATTGAAGAATTGCCACAAAACGGAATTTTAACTTCTGAATTTGGAACATACAGCCTGAGTTTTGAGAAAAAAGAGGCTCAGCTGATTGTAAAAAGAGTTATTCAGATAAAAAAAGGCATTTACAACAAAGAAAAATACAACGATTATGTAAGCTTCAGAAAAAAAATTCTGAATGCGGACAACTCAAAAATAATGATCTCCAAAAAATCTTAACCATGAAAAAAATATTATTAACCTTCTGCTGTGTTTCAGCAGCATTTCTGTATTCTCAAAAACATGAGTTTCTGAAAATGCCCAAATTTACAATTGAAGATTTAAAAAAAACAAAGTCTGCAATTGATGAGAAAGCACCGGCAGAAATACTTTACCGTTCAGTTCACTACAGAATTGACGATACTTCCGGCGATCTTCTGAAAAATATTTCCTACAGAATAAAGGTTTATGATAAAGATAAAGTGGAGGATTGGATGAATCTCGAAATCTCGCTCTATGACAATAATTCCGGAAGTAAAGAGGCTTTGAGATCAATGAAAGCTGTAGTATACAATCTTGAAAACGATAAAATTGCAGAAACAAAAGTTGATAAGAGTTCGAAATTTAAATCCAAGGAAAATAAGCATACTACTGTAAACAAATTTGCTTTCCCCAACATCAAAAACGGATCTGTAATTGAGTACAGATATGAAGTTTCGTCGCCTTTTGTCTATCAGGTTCCGATGGCATATATCGAGCTTGATATTCCCTCTGAGTACACAGAATACGTTTTTGAATCACCTGTGGAAATGTCTTATCACATCGACTTTACCGGTAGTCTTGCTCCTAAACACCGGAAAGTGGAAGAGGCGCAACTCTATGGCAGAACTACAAAAACTTACCGTTTTGCCTATGAAGATTTAAAAGCATTTAAATCTGAAAAGTTTGTAAAAAATGAAGACAATTACCGCACAAAAATACGTGCTGAACTGCATTCTACTTTTTTCAATAACAATTTAAAAATGTATACATCTACATGGGAAGATATCAGGAAAAAACTTTGGGATGATGAAGATTTCGGAAGTCAGTATAAAAAAGACAGGGCCGTGAAAGAGATAATGCCTGCCGAAATATTGAGTGAGAAGGATGAGATTGCAAGAGCAAATAAGATTCATAATTTCGTAAAAACCAATTATATCTGGAACGAAAACAACGGATATTACGCAGAAAATGGAGTGAAAAATCTTATCAAGACAAAAACCGGCAATTGCGGAGATTTAAATCTGATGCTGTTGAGTATGTTCAGAAGTTCTGGTATTAAAGCGTATCCGGTTTTGATTTCTACCATTAAAAACGGAAATGTAAATGTAACTTTTCCCAATGTCGGAAACTTTAATTACATGATAGTCTGTGCTGAAATCAATGGGAAATCTTATCTGTTTGATGCAACATCAAAACAGTCTGCAGAAGGAATTCTACCATCAAGAGTCTGGAACAACACAGGTTTACTTCTGAAGGATGATAAGGCTGATGTCATCAGTATCAACAATATCAAAATGTCTTATAATTATCTGACGACGAAGGCTAAAATCAATGAAAACGGCAGTATCAGTGGGATTTATGAAGATAAAGATGTTGGTTTGTTCGCCATGAATGCAAAAGAAAATTACGATGAAAATCAGGAAAAATACAGGAAACAGTACAAAGAAAATTTCTCAGTAGATTTTACAGATATAAAAACGAACGTCCTTGAAAACGGGGACTTTGAATCTAAAATGAGTTTCAGTTCTGAAAACCTGATTGATAATGTCGGAAAGAAAAAGATTTTTAATCCTTTGCTGTTTCTGCATTCGACAGGTAATGATTTCAGTCAGACTGAAGATAGAAAATACATGATCGATTTTATTTCTCCCGTCTCAAAAATTAAAACAGTTGAAATTGAAATTCCTGAAGGTTACGAAATCAGTGATTTGCCAAAAAGCAAAAAAATTGTCACTGAAGATAAGGAAATCAGCTACTCGTATATCGTGGAGAAAACCGATAGAAAAGTAAAGGTTATTTCACAATACAAAATAGCAAGTGCAGATTATCCTAAAGAATATTATCCTGCCTTCAAACAGATCTGGAAGGTTATTTCTGACAGTGAAAGCCAGGTGATGAGTTTAACGAAAACAAAGCAGTAATAATGATAAAACGATTTGCGGTAGGATTAGTAATGTTTTCAAATCTTTATTTTTCGCAACACAAATTTTTAGAGTACCCTGTGATTAATGAGGAGGAACTGAAAAAATCAAAATCACTTATTGATCAATCCGCTGCGGCGGAGATTCTTTACAACAGTATACGGTATAATATTGAAGGCCTGTCGGCAGAGAAAACTTATTTTTCGAAAATAAAAATTTTTGACAGAAAAAGATCTGAGAAATGGCTGAATATCGAGATTCCTGTAATGTCTGGTGAGATGATTTCCGGTTTTATAGTTAATGTATATCATCATAATAATGGGAAGGTAGAGAAATTGAGCTATAACAAAAAAGAGCAGCTCAAGGAAAATGTAGTGAAAGGTTTAAAATTTTACAAAATGGCGATCCCTGATGTGGCAGATGGCGATGTGATCGAATATTCTTACAAACTCGATACGGGAATTTTTAATGTTAGCTGCTACCTCGAACATGATATTCCTGTTGTATATCAGGAGTATAACCTGGAATATCCTGACGATATTATTTATACATTTAATAATGCTGGGAGTCTTTTACAACCGAAACATCATGAGTCAAAACTCGACAGCCGTTTGGGAAAAGCATACAGAAGTGAAAGATTTGCCTTCGCCGATATGAAGCCGGTGAAGCAGGAAAAGCATGTGAAAAATATTGACAGATTCAGAAAAAGGATCAAACCTGAACTTCAGAAGTACACGTTCGGAAACTATAGTTATGAATATGCAAGAACATGGAATAAAATTGCAAAAAATCTTGATGGAAATGATAACTTTGGAGGTTTTCTAAAATCTTCAGTAAAAAATGTTTTGTCTGAAGAAATTAAAACAACAATAAAAAAAACAGACCGGGCAGACAAGATTTTTGCATATGTAAAAACGAACTTCAGGTGGAAAGATGATTATGGAATCATCACAAGTCAAACTCCTAAACAACTGGTAAAAGAAAAATCAGGAAATGCGGCAGACGTCAATTTGCTTTTGGTAAGTCTTATGCGGAGTGCTGGTCTGGAAGCTAATCCGCTGCTGATTTCCACTGTAAATAATGGAATTTTAAATATCGTCTCTCCCAATGTCAATAATCTGAATTTTGTATTGGCAGCAGTGAAAATTGATGGTCAGTATTATTTCTATGATGCGACTTCACCAAACTCAAAAGCAAACCTGCTTCCGGAAAGAGACTGGAATGACTTTGGTATTTTGGTTGAGGGAGAGAAAGCTACCGATATCTCCTTTTCAAACACAAACAACAGCACGAAAAATTTATTTGTAAAAGCTAAATTAGATTTGGAGAATTCTCAAATTAGAGGTAATTTTTCTCAGAAAGAAACCGGAATGTATGCTATCGAAACATACGACTCTTACGAATATAGTCCTGTAAAATATAATGATGCTTTCAAAGCTCAATTAAATATTACCACTGCAAATGTTGAGACCAAAAAGATAGCAGACGGTGAGATGCACTCCACATTACTTTTTACTGATAACGGAAATATTGATATCGTTGGTTCAAAAATAATTTTAAATCCATTATTATTTTTAAAAGCACAAAATCATGGTTTTGATCAGGTGGAAGAACGAATAAACTCAATTGATTTTGTCTCACCGAATCACCACACAAAGACTGTAGAAATCGAAATTCCTGAAGGTTATAAGATAGCTGAGATGCCAAAACCGCAGAGTACCAGAACTGATGACGACGAGGTGTCTTACAGGTATAAATGCGAAATTTTGAAAGACAATATTTTGCGGGTAACCTCTGAAATTAAAATTGCTAGTGGAAACTATCCCAGAGAATACTATCCTTTTTTCAAACAGGTTTATAAATTAATTTCTGATGCCGAAAATCAGGTCATCAGTTTAACAAAAAAATAAAAACATAAAAAACCATTCACATTTGAATGGTTTTTGCATTCAAAAGCTAAAATTGTTGTATGAAAAAATCTGCCTTAGTACTCGCCATCGGAATTTGCGCATCTTTTATGTCCTGTAAGGAGGAGAAAAAGGTTGATGTGGCAACCAGCTCAGTTCCGTCGACAGAAAAATTTGTTGTAGATTCAATTTCGGTAAAAGATTCGTTAGTGATGAGCCCAAAACTCTCACTTGAGTACCGTTCGGAGGTTCTGCTGTATCCTTCAGTTAAAAATAAAGCTTTGCTGGACAGTATTTATTTCATCTATAAAGGCATCACAGATTTTTCTATTAATGGAATGCAGGATTTCCTTCAGAAAGATAAAAATGATTATTTTGACGATACAAAAAAGCGCAGCAAAGACTGGCTTTCAGATATTAGTTACAAGCAGAGCTGGTACACGAGTTTCAAGATGACGCAGACCTCGCATAAAAATGATTTTCTGCAGATGGAATATCTTTCTTCAGCCTATGAAGGCGGCGCTCATGATAACTATTGGTTTTCAAACAGGGTTTTTGATTTAAAGAACAGTAAAAAACTGACTCTATCGGACATAACAACGATGCCTGAGGCAAAAATTTCGCAGATCCTGAAGAAAAATATGGATAAAATTCACAGTGGAACTACCGATTCTCGGGGAGATGTGAAAAATTCTGATATGCTTCTCGTAGATGTGATTGAACCGAATGAGAATTTTTATTTTGATGAGAAAAATCTTTATTTCCATTACAGTCCCTATGAAATTGCGGCCTTTGCTGCCGGCGATATCGTGATTCCGGTATCCTGGATTGAATTGCAGGGAACATTGAAACCTGAATTTCAACAAAGATTAAATTTGAAGTAGATTAAAAATAATCAGTTCAAAAACTTTGAAATAGAAATTTATAAAACTTTCCAAATACTGATTTTGGAAAGTTTTTTGCTTTCAGTCTGAAAAAATATTCATGAAAAAAATTGCCGTGGCACTGTCCGTTTTCGCCTTATTTGCATCCTGCAAAAAGAATGTTGCACAGACTCAGGTTACCAAAACTGAAGACAGCATAAAAATTGAGAAACAAAATCCTGAACTTACCATCGACTCACTGCTCGTGCACGATTCCGCAAAAATTTCTAAAAACCTTTCTGCAGAATTTAGACAGAAGTTATTGACTTTTGAAGGTTTAGAAAAAAAAGTCCTTGACAGCCTTTATTTTGGAGAACTTCTTTTAAAAGATCAGCCAATGGAGGACTTTTCGAAAGAAAAGATTCTTCAACGGATGAATGACAATATGAAAAATTATTTTGCAGAGACAAAAACGGGAGAGGAAGATTTTGTAAGAGAGTATAAACAGACATGGGACCAGATTTCTGATATGAAAGTTTTCTCGAAGACCAAAGACTATCTCACCATACAGTATAACGGTTACGGCTTCAGTGGGGGAGCTCACGGTTATGGATATGATCTTTATAAAGTGGTTGACCTTAAAAATCAGTCAGTTATTCAATTGTCTGATCTTATTGACAGTTCAAAAATCACATGGAAACCCATTTTATTGAAACATGTTGACAGAGAAATGCTTTTCGATGAAAATATTACAGCAAACAATAACTTTTATTTCGATTCGAATTCTCTCACATTTATTTACAATCAGTATGAAATTGGTCCTTACGCCGCCGGAATAATTGAAATCAAAGTTCCGTTTTCAGAAATTAAACAGGCTTTAAAACCTGAATTTAAAAAGAGACTCAACATTAACTAATATTAATGCTTCCGGATCAGGAAGCATTTTTTATTTTTACAAAATGGAAAAAGTAGCTTTCATTATCAATCCTTTTTCAGCCAAAAAAAATTATCAGCCTTTTCTTAGCGAGCTGAAAGCAAAAGTAGAAAATCCTTTGTACTACATTTCAGAATCAATTCCGGGGACGGATGAGTTTATCAGACAGAACTATGATAATGTGGAAATTTTTGTAGCGATTGGAGGGGACGGAACGATTTCTACGGTAGCAGGCAATATCATCAATTCAGAAAAAATACTTGCCATATTTCCGGCAGGTTCTGGAAACGGTTTTTCCAACGAAACGCAGTTCAGTAAAAATCTGGATGAGCTTTTAGCTAAAATTAAATTTAAAAAATTCCGGAAAATTGATACGTTTACCGTTAATGAAAGGCTTTCCATCAATGTTTCAGGCACGGGTTTCGACGGTAAAGTCGTGAAGGAATTTGAAAAAACCAGCCGTGGATTCAAAAATTACATCAAAGTTTCTCTGAAAACATTTTTCAGTTACAAACCTATCAAACTGAAATTTTCTGATGAAAAATACAGTCAGTACAACGGTAAATATCTGATGGTAAACATCGCAAATACCCGTCAGTTCGGCAACAATGCTTATATCGCACCAATGGCAAGCAAAAGTGACGGTTTGGTAGATATGGTTTTGGTTAAAAAATTTCCGCTGACCTATTCACCTTTGTTTGCATTCAGGATGTTTACGAAAAAACTGAAAGAAGATGACTACATCACTTATCTGCCGGTCTCAGAAATTGAATTTAAAGTGAATACCAAAAACTGGCATCTGGACGGTGAGTTCAACAGAATAGAATCTCCGATCCGCATCAAAGTGCAGCCGGCAAGTCTGAACATTTTGATCTGAAAATAAAAAGAAAATATTCAAAAAGGCTGTTATTTTCTGAACATCACAGTTCTCAGAATGAAATAACCCTGCCAGCGTTCAAAATGCTGGCAGGGCTATTTTTATCGTTTGGATTAACTTAAATTATTTAAAAACTAATTTTCAAACTTCCAGTTTCTTTTCAATCTCATTTGGATTTGCAAGACAATATTTCAGCTGCTCTTTATCAAGTTGCTTTTCCCAGTTGGCCACAACAACTGTCGCCACAGAATTTCCAATGACATTCGTTAAGGCACGGCATTCACTCATAAATTTGTCGATTCCCAATATCAATGTCATCCCTGCAATTGGTATTTCGGGAACTACTGCCAATGTTGCAGCCAAGGTGACAAAACCCGCGCCCGTAACTCCTGCAGCTCCTTTAGAACTCAACATTGCAACTAAAAGAAGCATCAGTTGTTTTTCGAGGGAAAGATCTACATTCAAAGCCTGTGCAATAAAAAGTGAAGCCAATGTCATGTAAATATTTGTTCCGTCAAGATTAAATGAATAACCGGTGGGAACAACAAGACCAACAATGGCTTTCGAACAGCCTGCCTTTTCCATTTTTTCCATAATCCCGGGAAGGGCAGATTCTGAAGAACTCGTACCTAAAACCAGAAGAAGTTCTTCCTTAAGATAATACATCAGTTTAAATATATTAAAACCGTTGTACCAGGCGACAGCTCCCAAAACTACGACAACAAAAAGTGCGGATGTAATGTAGAAAGTTCCCACAAGAAAAATCAGATTAAGAACAGATGCCAAACCGTATTTCCCTATTGTAAATGCCATAGCACCGAATGCTCCTATTGGTGCAAGTTTCATGAGCATATGAACGATTTTGAAAACCGGAGTAGATAACATCTGGAGAAATTCGGTTATTTTTCCGCTTTTTTCCTTCGTTAAAACAAGGGCAACTCCAAATAAAATGGCAACTAATAAAACCTGTAGAATATTTTCGCCGACTAAAGGACTGAAAAGCGTTTCCGGAATGATATTCATAATAAATCCCGTCAGAGTAGTATCGTATGCCTTTTGCTGATATTGTGAGACGTCACCGGAAAGACTTGCGGGATCGATATTAAGTCCGGATCCCGGTTGTAAAATATTTCCGACAACCAATCCGATGATCAAAGCTAAAGTGGAGAAAGTGAAAAAGTAGATCATTGCTTTCACTGCAATTCTTCCTACTTTTTTCAAATCGGTCATGTGCGCAATTCCCAGAGTAAGTGTAATGAAAATCACCGGAGCAATAATCATTTTCACCAGTTTGATAAAGCCGTCACCCAGAGGTTTCATTTTTTCACCGAGTTCAGGATAGAATTTTCCGAGAAGGATTCCCAGAACAATCGCAACAATTACCTGAAAGTACAATTGCTGATAAAACTTTTTTGATTTCAAAGTATAAATTTAGCGGGGAAATTAAGAAATTAAATTAAATAGTAAATTTAAATCTTAAATCTTAAATCTTAAATCTTAAATCTCAAATCTCAAATTTTAAATTTTAAATCTTGAATCTTGAATCTTGAATCTTCAATCACTCCACCGCAACAGAATCATCACCACGGCCATCGGCAACAGCATGAATATTTCCGTTTTCATCCACCAAAATCATTTCCGTTCTGCCAAGTTGATCCCATCTTTCAGATTTGTAGCCTAAATTTTCAAGGTTTTTGATAGTGAATTCTGGAAAATTCTTTTCGAACGCAACCCATTCAGGCAACCACTGATGATGGAATTTTGGAGAATTAACGGCAAGATTGGCATTTAATTTAAAATCAATTACATTCACCACAGATTGAAAAACGGATGTTGGAATCGTCGTTCCACCCGGAGTTCCCACAACCATAAAAGGTTTTCCGTTTTTCATCACAATCGTTGGAGTCATTGAAGAAAGCATTCTTTTTCCTGGCTGAATTTCGTTGGCTTTGCCTCCTATGGCACCAAACATATTGGGAACGCCGGGCTTCACGGAAAAATCATCCATTTCATTATTCAGAAAAAATCCTGCACCTGAAACGACAACTTTGCTGCCGTAAAGACCATTTAACGTCGTTGTCACAGCCGCTGCATTTCCATCCTTGTCGATTACCGAAATATGGGTAGTTTCCGTAGATTCTTTAGGTTGCTGAATGATTTTCCCAACCTCTGAACTCGGTGTGGCTTTGCTGAAACTGAAAGATTTCCATCTGCTTTTTAAATATTCATCAGAAATTAAGTACGAAGTTTTATCATTGATGAAATCAGGATCACCCATATATTCTGCTCTGTCGGCAAAAGCTCTTCTTTCTGCTTCCACCATGATTTGCACTGCTTCAGTCGAATTTTGCTGATAGTTCTGTAGGTTTTCAAAAGAAGACATTTTCAGCATCTGTGCCAAAAGAATTCCTCCGCTTGAAGGTAGAGGCATAGAAAAAATGTCATTTTCTTTATATTTAAAATTCAAAGCCTTTCTTTCTGCAACTTTATAATTTTTGAGATCGTTTAAAGTAATGATGCCGTTGCCGTTTTTCATTTCTTTTACAATTAAATCGGCAGTTTTACCTTCGTAAAAACCTTTCATTCCGTTTTTCTGAATAAGTCTTAAAGTTTCTGCCAATTCTTTCTGTATCAGAATATCACCTTGCTTCCAGTCTGAATTTTTTACGAAAGCAATTTTGTTTTTGTTGTGCTCTGCAAAAAACTTCCTGCTGTAATTCAGTAAATCCGCTTCCTGACTGGTGATGGCAAAACCTTTTTCAGCAATATCGATGGCAGGCTGAATAAGCTTGTCCATCGGAAGTTTACAGTATTTCAGTGTTGCAAAAAATCCGGCAACGCTTCCGGGAATTCCAACTGCCAATCTTCCGTTTTGAGACAGATCGGTATCAGCATTTCCTTTACTGTCGAGATACATATCTTTGAACGCCTTTGCAGGAGCGATTTCACGGTAATCCAAACTGAAACTCTCACCATTATTTTTCACACCTACCAAAAAGCCTCCGCCACCGATGTTTCCCGCCTGTGGATAGACTACGGCGAGGGCGTACTGAGTTGCAACAACGGCATCATAGGCATTTCCGCCCATTCTCAGAATTTTTGCGCCTGCTTCACTTGCCAGAGGATGTGCACTTACCACAACACCTTTTTTAGAAACCTTCACTTCTTTTACGATCTTTATATCGGTGTATTGCGCTGATAGAGAACATGCTGCAAAGAGTAAAATACAGATAATATTTTTCATCGTTAAAATTTACAGTCTAAATTACACTTTTTGTTTCACGATAGACTTTAAAATTTTATTTTTGCTTTCAGTCAACCAATAAAAATTAGAAATGGAGTCTTTCACGGAAAAAATACTGATAACAGGAGCTTTAGGACAAATAGGAACAGAACTTACCAACCGTCTTGTAGAGATACATGGTGCTGAAAATGTGGTGGCTTCGGGTCTCGACAGGTATCAAAAAGGGCTTACATCTGCAGGTTATTACGAAAGAATGGATGTTACCAATACGCAGTTGGTAAGACAGGTAATCAAAGATTATGAGATCACCACTGTTTATCATTTGGCTTCTTTATTGTCCGGGACATCAGAGAAACAGCCTGTTTTCGCATGGAAACTGAATCTTGAACCTCTGCTGCATTTTTGTGAAATGGCGAAGGAAGGTTTGCTTAAAAAGATTTTCTGGCCAAGCTCCATTGCTGTTTTTGGAAAAGGAATTCCTAAAGAAAACGTCGGGCAGGATGTTGTTTTAAATCCTACCACTGTTTACGGAATTTCTAAAATGGCAGGTGAAAAATGGTGTGAATATTATTTTGACAAACATGGAGTTGATGTAAGAAGCATCCGCTATCCAGGTTTAATCTCGTGGAAAACTCCTGCAGGTGGTGGTACAACCGATTATGCTGTTGAAATTTTTTATGAAGCTTTGGAAGAGGGAAAATACACAAGTTTCATTTCTGAAAACACAGGAATGCCGATGCTGTATATGGACGATGCAATTGATGCGACATTGAAGTTAATGGATGCTCCAAAGGAAAGTTTAACAGTCCGGTCATCATATAATTTGGGTGGAATGTCATTTACTCCGAAAGAACTTTCTGATGAAATTAAAAAAGAAATACCTGGATTCGAAGTAGATTACAAACCGGATTTCAGACAGGCAATTGCAGATTCATGGCCCGCATCTATCGATGATTCTGTAGCAAAAAAAGATTGGGGACTGTCTTACAATTTCGGAATCTCTGAAATGACAAAAGATATGATCAAGAATCTGAAAGTTAAATTAAATAAATAATCTGACTTAAAGCTTTTATGTAATATTTAAATTTAAACATCTGTATAAAAGCAGTTTATATATTTTATCTAAAATTAAATTGAATGATTCTCCTGACTTTTAATATTGTAAATTCTGATGCTGAGACCAAAAGTTCAGCAGGAATTTCAATGGTTGAAAGGTTGAAAATTACAGAAGAAAATACAAAATCGATTTTACACATTTTAGATGTACATGATATTAAAGCCAGTTTTTTTATTGAAATTTCCATCGTGGAAAAACTGCAGACACTTATAAAAGCAATTTCTGCTCAGGGGCATGAAATTGCTTTTTATAATGAAAATTCCGCGCTTGCAAAAATCGATAATGTAAAAAAGCAAACCGAAGAATTGCTTTCCAAGCAGATTCGTGGAATCCGTCAGAAGGAAGTGAAATATTCTTTAGAAGAATTGAAATCGCTGGAATTTAATTACGTTTCAAATATCGACAATGCCAATATTCTCTTTCCTTTCAAAAGATTAAAAAGAGATACCGAAATACTTGAAGATAACGGTGTGAGCGTTGTTCCGGAAAGTATTTCTCCCTACAGTCAGCTTCCATACAATGATTTTGTATTCCAGGTTTTGCCGATGCAGTATTATCAGAATATGGTTTTTGAAACACTGAAAAGTGAGGAGTATGTTTTGATTTACGTCAATTCATGGCAATTTACCGATTTCAGAAAGTACGGCCTGAAAATGCCATTTTACCGCCGTTACAATTCAGGCAAAAAAATGGAGGACAAACTTGTTGCCCTCCTTACTTTCATCAACGGAAAAGAACTTGCGACTTCCCGGATGAAAGATTATATTTTTTAAATGCAGGATACGTGTTTCTAAATATATACATCATGTACTGCCGCATCGATTTCAAATCTCAAATTTCAAATCTCAAATTTCAAATCTCAAATCTCAAATCTCAAATCAGTTTACGACAATTCAAAAAGCGTAATCTCCGGCAAAACGCCAACCCGTCCCGGATACGCCAGGACGCCGAAACCGCGGTTTACATAAAGCAATTTTCCTTCACTCTCATACAGATCAGCCCATTTAGGATATTTGTATTGTACAGGCGACCATTTTACATTTTTTAAATCCAAACCAAACTGCATACCGTGGGTGTGACCGGAAAGTGTCAGATGAACATTTCCTGGATGTTTTTTCACAATAGCATCAAAGTGTGAAGGGTCATGGCTCATTAAAATCTTTGGAGCAGATTCAGGGATGCCTTTCAGAGCCTTGTCTAAATCTCCGTATTGTGGAAATGGCTTCAGACCCCAGTTTTCTATTCCTAAAATGTAAAGCTTTTCACCATTTCTTTCAATGACACGGTTTTCGTTTCTCAAATTCTCAAAACCGGCTTGCCTTTCATATTCAATAAGTGTGTTCAGATTGTCAATTTTGGCTTGCGGAGATTTCCAGGTAACGTAATCACCGTAGTCGTGGTTTCCTAGTGTTGCCAGTTTACCGTCTTTAGATTTAATTTTTGAAAATAGTGGAATGAAAGGCTTGAATTCCTCAGCAACATTATTCACCATATCACCTGTAAAAAGAACAAGATCAGGCCTTTGCTCATTAATCAAATCAATTGCATGCTGCAGTTTTTCCGGATTTTGGAAACTGCCGCTGTGCACATCCGAAATCTGAATGATTTTGTAGCCTTTGAAACTTTTTCCCAGTCCCGGAATTTTAATTTTTACTTTTCTTACTCTGTGCCTGAACTTTCCAAAAGTAATTCCGTCAATAAACAGTGCGGAAAATGCTCCGCCAAGTCCCAAACCGACCAGACTTAAAAATTTTCTTCTTTCAGGAAAGAAATGATTGCCGGGTTTTGTGAAATTGAAAAAGTAAGTTCCTGTACGGAAGATATCATCCACTAATAAAAATAAAACGACAAAAATTTTTGGCAGTATAAAAATCAAAAACAGCGAAACAGTGAGATGAAGTCGGGTAGGGTCTTTGTCTGCACGGGAAATGTTGGTAAGCTCGTAAGCAAACAGTCCGTAAACCGATAATGTGATGGTCCAATATGCAATTTTGATCCAGAAATTATCGGTCAGTGTTCTCACTGCCTGATAGATATAGACTTCCAATAACAGGAAAATTGCGGTGATGATTAAAAAATTCTTCTGCATAACATTTAAAAAAGCACAAAAGAGAATTCCTTTGTGCTTTGTATTTTTAATTTAAAATAAATTTTAAGGGAATCTGTAAACAATAGCGTTGATGTTCATCCCGGCACCTACCGACGTCATCACTACATTGTCTTTTGCTTTAAACGAATGACCCTCCATTTTTCCTTTAATTATTAAATCAAACATAGTAGGAATCGTTGCTACAGATGAATTTCCAAACTCCTGAATGGTCATCGGTGAAATAGCATGATCATAATCTTTGATATCATAAAGCTTGTGAAGTCTTTCTATCATAGCATAATCCATCTTAGCATTCGCCTGATGAATTAAAATTTTACTGATATTTTCAATTGAAAGTCCGGCATCATCAATAGTTTCCTTGATGGCAACAGGAACGTTTTTCAGGGCGTATTCGTAAATTTTCCGGCCCTGCATTCTCACGTATAGTCTGTTTTGATCTGAATCTTTATTTAACGAAGATCCGTTGGCAAGATAATTCAATTCCGGACCGTTGTCACAGATAGTGTTGTGAGCAATAATACCTACATTTTCTTCTTCAGTAGCAGTAACTACAACTGCTCCGGCACCGTCTGCGAAAATCATTCTGTTTCTGTCGTAAGGATCAGTTACTCTGCTTAAAGTTTCGCTCCCTACCACCAAAATATTTTTTGCAGTTCCTGCTTTGATAAAATGGTCAGCTAAAATCATGGCCTCAACCCAACCCGGGCAGCCAAACATCATGTCGTAAGTGATGCATTTTCTGTTTTTAATGCCCAGAAGATTTTTCACTCTGGCAGCCATATTCGGCATGAAATCAGCGTATCCTTTGACGCTTACTTCACCGAAATTACTGGCATAAATTATATAATCTAAGGTTTCGGGATCAATTTTGGCGTCTTCGATCGCGTTTTTTGCTGCTTCGTAGCCAATTTTTGAGTTGCTTTGGTCATCTTCTATAAACCTTCGGTTTTCAATCTCTGTAATTTCTACAAATTTTGAAATAGTTTCTTCTGCGGGTTTGTCGATTTTCAAGCCGTCTTCTGCGTAGAATTCAGAATCTAAAAAAAAATCTCTTCCAACAATTCTGCCGGGAAGATAAGATCCTGAGCCGATAATGATCGTATTAGGCATTATTTTATATAATTTTTTTAAGGATGCAAAGTTAATAATTAATATTAATAAGAAAGAATTAAAATTATTATTAAATTTGCAAAAATTGTACTTTATACATTATGAAAAACAATCCTTCACTAAAAGGTCTTTTGATAGCATTGGTGGCGTTTGCAGGAGCCTTTGGGATTTATTTCTTTTTTCTTGCCAAGAAAAACTATTACGTGGTAGACAACCCTACACCGAAAACTTTTTACTATAAGATAAACAATGGCAGTGAAGGCGTAATCTCTGCAGGACAAACCGTTAATATTGATCTTAGCAAGGGTGAAAATAGCATAAAAGTTTTTGATCAGAATAAAAAAATCATTTACGATTCTGCATTTAAAGTAAATAAGGAAAGAGGGCTTATTAACCTTGCTCATCAGGATTATTATATCAATGAGCAATATTATGGGTACAACCTAAAGAAAGATTCCTTACTTTTGGCACTTGATAAGACTGTGATCGACGGAAAGGCATATTATGGCGGAGCAAAACATTTTAATAAACTTTATACGGAAGATTTTTATTATAATGTGGATGAAGAATATGACAGGCTGATCAAAAACATTCAAAAGATAGAATCCCGTACAAAGATTTTCAGAAAGCAGGATTATCTCAATTATTATAACGAATATTACAAGTTTTGACAAAAGATATCAACAATGTGACGCCTTACAACTCTGAGGCAACGAAAAAAAGCCAGGTGGAGGATATGTTTGACAATATTGCTCCGAAATATGATTTGCTGAACCACGTTTTATCAATGAAAATTGATGTTTTATGGAGAAATACATTGGTCAGCTGGATGAAGAAAGATGCGCCTCAGGAAGTACTTGATGTGGCTACCGGAACAGGCGATCTTGCTATTGCTGTTGAAAAAGGAACACAGGCAAAAGTAGTTGGTTTGGATTTATCGCAACAAATGTTAAATGTTGGCGTTATTAAAATAAAAAAACTTAAATTAGACGGCAAAATTTCCATGCAGAAAGGTGATGCTGAGAACCTTCCTTTTGAAGACAACAGGTTCGATTCAGTGTCTGTAGCATTTGGAGTTAGAAATTTTGAAAACCTTACAAAAGGTTTGTCTGAGCTGAGAAGAGTAGTGAAGGAAAATAAAAGTATTTACATACTTGAGTTTTCTAAAGTAGAAGGTTTTTTAGGACCGTTTTATATGTTTTATTTTAAAAACATTTTGCCGGCAATCGGCAGATTGGTTTCTAAAGACAACAGAGCCTACACCTACCTTCCGGATTCTGTGAATGCTTTCCCGTTTGGTGAAAAGATGAAGCAGATCCTTTTAGATACAGGATTTAAAAAAGTTGAATATAAAAAACTAAGTTTAGGTATAGCCACAATTTATAAAGCAACAAAGTAACCTATGAATAAATTTTTATTAAAAGCACTGGTTTTTGCCTCCGTAAATATCGCAGTTTTTGCAGATGCACAATTCAGAACCCGTAACAGGATGGATAAGTTGGAAAGTTTTGATCAGCAGAAAGTCAGCTGGGGATTCTATCTTAATGGTAATATGATGGACTACCATATCAACCTTAATCCGAGATACGGTATGGATGGAAACAGAAACCTAGTAACATCAAAACCGAGTTACAGCTTTGGAGCAGGGCTTATCGGAAAACTCAGAATCAATGATAATCTTGATTTGAGAATGGAACCGGGGTTACAGTTTGGTCAGAGAGAAGTTGTTTTCAACACGCAGTCTAATGATCAGTATCAGAACGGTACTTTGACGAATCCTCCATTTGCACCTCTAGGTCTGGCGGAGAAAGATACGCACAGACAGATTAAATCTACTTTAGTTGACGTTCCTGTATTGCTTGAACTTCACGGTGACAGATGGTACAACTCAAGACCGTACATTGCTGCCGGTGTAAACTATATCGTAAATCTTCAGTCTAATTCAGATTCTACAGAAGATAACCTTCAGCAGGTTTTCAGATCTACAACGCACAATTTTGCCTGGTCGGCAGAATTTGGAGTACAGTTTTACTTCAATAAGTTTAAACTTACGCCAGCAGTGAGAGGTACATTCTTCATGAACAACGAAATGGTGGCAGATAATGCATCTACACCTCCTTACTGGTCTGCGGCAGTTTCTACGCTTCAGACAAGAGCAGTAATGTTTGTTCTTAAATTTGAATGATTTAATTAAATGATAATAAAGGAGATACAGAAATGTGTCTCCTTTTTTCGTTTTAAACCTAAATATCATGGTTTTTATTTTTGTCCGTACCATTATTTTCCTATTTTTGTGAGAAGTTAGAATATCAACCTGAAATGCTTCAAGAATTAGAAACTCAATTTTCGGAACTGGAAAGAAAGATTCAGAATCTTCATAAAAGTTATCAGAATCTTTCAGAAAATTTTTCAGATTTAAACAGGGAGCATACCGAGTTGAAGAAGAAATATGATGAGGAAAGGAAAAAAAATCAGGTCTTAGCAGAAGAACAGAAAAATATAAAATTGTATTCAGCAATATCAGGAAATCCTGAACACAACAGACTCATGAAAAACCACATCAACAGATTGGTAAAAGAAGTAGACTTTTGTATTGCACAGCTTCAAAACAGTGGATTGTAATGGATGTAAGAAGAATAACCATCAACATTGCCGGTAGAATATATCCGCTGAATGTACCCGCAGCAGAAGAAGAAACACTTCGGAAAGTGGGGAAGCAGATCGAAAATATGATTAAAGATTTTGAACAGAATTTTGACGTGAGAGATAAACAGGATGCGTTAGCCATGTGTGCCTTAAAACTGGGTACCAACGCAGAAATGATTTCTCTTGCCAACGAAAAAAATATAAAATCTGCCAGCGAAAGATTAGCCAATATTAATCAGATGCTGGGAGAAACAGGGAAATAGATTTTTTTTCCCCGAACAGAACTGCCTACAATAATTCTAACACATTAAGGTAAACTCAACGCTAAACAATTAACGTTCGAATGTCTTTTCAATGGCGTGCTGCTTTACGCAGATTACAGAGAGAAGAAATCAGATCAAATCGTGTAGATCAGGAGTTTACTCTAAATCTCTGAATTGTTGTGGGCTTTTTTTATGTATTTAAAAGACAATTAAACTCAATATATATATGACAACAACCGCTATTATAATAAGCGTTATTTGCCTGATAGTCGGTGCAGTGGCAGGAATGTTATTTTCCAAAAGCTCACTTAATACCAAAGCAAAATTCATCATCGATGATGCCCAAAAGAATGCAGATAATCTTCTTGAAAAAGCCAGTTTACAGGCAGAGTCGATTAAAAAAGATAAACATCTTCAGGCAAAAGAAAAGTTTTTAGAACTTAAATCTCAGCATGATGCAGACATTCAGTCCCGAGAAAAGAAAATGCAGGAAGCTGAAAAACGCACCAAAGACAAAGAAAACAAACTCAACGACGAGCTCAGCAAAACAGGAAAATTAGAAAAAGATCTTGACAGACAGATTGCTGATTATGCCAAAAAGAACGAAATCATTGAAAGAAAGCAGCAAGAACTTGATTCTGCTACTGCCAAAAAGGTAGAAATGCTTGAAAAAATTGCCAACTACACGGCAGACGAAGCGAAAGCTGAATTGGTGGAAACATTGAAAGCAGAGGCCAAAACCAGAGCTCAAGCACATGTTCAGAGCATCATGGAAGAAGCTCAGCTGAATGCTAAAAGTGAAGCGAGAAAAATCGTGATCCAGACCATTCAGAGAATTGGGACGGAGCAGGCTATTGAAAATTCAGTGTCTGTTTTTAACATCGAATCTGATGAAGTAAAAGGTAGAATTATCGGTAGAGAAGGTAGAAACATCCGTGCTCTGGAAGCAATGACCGGTGTAGAAATTATCGTTGATGATACGCCGGAAGCTATCCTTCTTTCATGTTTTGATCCTGTAAGAAGAGAGATCGCAAGACTATCACTTCACAGATTGGTAACAGACGGAAGAATTCACCCTGCGAGAATTGAAGAAGTGGTGGAAAAAACCAGAAAAATGATCGAAGAAGAGATTATTGAAGTAGGTAAAAGAACCATTATTGATTTAGGAATCCACGGATTACATCCCGAATTGGTTAAAATCGTCGGTAGAATGAAATACCGTTCGTCTTACGGACAAAACCTTCTTCAGCACTCAAGAGAGGTGGCGAATATCGCTGCAACTATGGCTGCAGAATTAGGTTTAAATGTAAAAATGGCGAAAAGAGCCGGACTTCTTCATGATATCGGGAAAGTTCCTGAGCAGGAATCTGAACTTCCTCACGCACTTTTAGGAATGCAGTGGGCTGAAAAATACGGTGAAAATGCAGAGGTAGTAAACGCTATCGGAGCTCACCACGACGAAGTGGAAATGACTTCACTGTTGTCACCAATCATTCAGGTTGCGGATGCTATTTCAGGAGCAAGACCTGGAGCAAGACGTCAGGTTCTGGAATCTTACATCCAAAGACTGAAAGATCTTGAAGCTGCAGCATTAAGTTTTGAAGGTGTTTCTTCAGCTTATGCAATTCAGGCAGGTAGAGAACTGAGAGTAATGGTAGAAAGCGGAAGAGTGAATGACGAACAGTCTGCACAGCTTTCTTACGACATCTCAGAGAAAATTCAGAATGAACTTACGTATCCGGGACAGGTAAGAGTGACCGTAATCAGAGAAACAAGAGCTGTAAACATCGCAAGATAATTTTCAGTTTTAAAATATTAGAAACCCTTTCAAGAAATTGAAAGGGTTTTGTTTTATATCGGTGAATGGGAAAATTATTTGAAGAAGTAAGACTTATCTTTAATGTAATTTTTACTCAGCGAAATGCTCTCAAAAATATCTTTATCACTCGAATCCTGCTCCAGAAACCAATGTTTTAAGCCAGCCTTTTCCTTTGCCTCAAAAATTTTTTTAAAATCAATGGTTCCGTTACCAACTTCTGTAAAATATTTTGAGACAGCTTTCATATCCTTCACATGCCACAGCGGAAATCTTTCAGGGTACTTTTCAAAATAAACCAAAGGATCGAGGCCGGCTTTTGAAATCCAGTATAAATCCAGCTCCATTTTAACTAGATCTGAGGATGTGTTTTCTAAAATAAAATCATAGAAATTTCTCTGTTCGTCCATTTTCAGAAATTCAAAATCGTGATTGTGGTAAGCCAGCTGAATTCCTTTCTGTTTTGAAATTCTGCCTGCATTTTCTAGAACTTCAGGCAGTTTACGGTAATTTTCAAGACTTCTTTCAGCTTCCGGAAGGTAGGAGCAAACTGCATATTTCGCTCCGATAAAATTTAAATCTTCTAAAGTCTTCTGCCAGTTCTTCAGCAGTGTTCCGTCTCCGTCGTCAGTAATTCCGGTGCGGTGATGCGAACTGATCACTTTTAAGCCATGATTTTTTAAGATCTGACTGAATTCTTTCGCTGTTCTTCCGAAGAAAGTCCCGTTGTAACCATAGATTTCAAATTCAGTAAATCCCAGTTCCGCCAACCGCTCAAAGGTTTTCTCCAAATCTTTTGAAATGGAATGACGTACGGTGTACAGTTGAATGGCCAACATTTTTGAAGTATAATTTGGTTTTGAAATTCCACATGAAATTCCGAGAAATCCTAGTGTGGTCAAAGCTAAAAAATCTTTACGGTTCATACAATTTAAAGGAAAGGTTTCATCTCATCTTCAATCTGCGTTCTGAGTTCCATCAGGCGTTTTGCATATTTTTCCTGCTGTTTTTCTTCATCGGTTTCCGGAATCCATCTGGGAACGGGAAGTTTTTTTCCGTTTTCATCCACGGCTACAAACACGATGATGCAATGAGTTTTCTTATCAAATGTAGGCTGTTTCAGATTTCTTGAAAAAACATTGATCGATATATGCATACTCGAAGATCCGGTGTAAATCACCTGAGCTTCGACCTTTACAATTTCACCGATTTTAATAGGTTCATAAAAACGGATTCCGCCGACGTAGACGGTTACAGAATAATTTCCGCTCCACGTTGTTGCACAGGCGTATCCGGCCTGATCGATCCACTTCATCACACTTCCTCCATGTACATTTCCGCCGTAATTAACGTCAGATGGTTCAGAAATAAACTGAAAAGTCACTGGTTTGTTTTCCATTTATCATAAATTTTTACTAAAGGTATTTAATAATTCTTAAAACGGCATATTAAATCCTATTTTTGCAGATTGAAAACTGAAGGGGTTTTCATTTAACCATTAGAAATGTAAAACTCTCAATGAAAAAAGTATTCTATCTTAATACATGTGACACTTGCAGAAAAATTATAGGACAGTTTAATCTTAAAGAATGGGAACTCAGAGAAATCAAAAAAGAGCCCATCACAAAGGAAGAAATAGAAGCGAT
Organism: Chryseobacterium sp. Leaf394; assembly: GCF_001424105.1. Classification (GTDB taxonomy): domain Bacteria; phylum Bacteroidota; class Bacteroidia; order Flavobacteriales; family Weeksellaceae; genus Chryseobacterium. The sequence continues at coordinate 1,141,086 of NZ_LMQH01000011.1, forward strand.
GTATGAACATACAAAGTCTTACGAAGCTCTGTTCAGCAAAAAATCTACTCAAATCAAACTGAGAGAGATAGATTTAAAAACTTTGACTGAAGATGATTATAAAGAATTACTTCTTGATCATTACACCTTTTTGAAACGTCCGGTTTTCCTTACAGATAAAGAAATTTTTGTAGGCAGCGAAAAAGCAACGGTACAAAGCGTGAAAGATTATTTCAGAGCAGATTAATCTATCTAAAGAGATCTTTTGATATAACCCAACCTCATAGGTTTTCAAAACCTATGAGGTTTTTTTGTGTAATGAATTTCCGAATTTTTAAAGATATGATTTGTATAAATTTCCAAACCTAACGGGTTTTCAAAACCGGTTAGGTTTTTCGATAAATACTTCTTATCTGTATCCTGCATTTTATTCCAAACAGATTGCGGGAAACAAAATGCGATTGCAGGATGTCTCCAACAAGTTGTGGGAAACAAAATTCACTTGCAGGAAGTCTCAAACAATTTGTGGGAAACAAAATGCAATTGCAGGAAGTCTCGAACAGCTTGATTGAAAGAAAATGCGATTGCAGGAAGTCTCAAACAAGTTGCTGGAAGTCTCAAACAATTTGCGGGAAACAAACTGCAATATGTTCAAACCTAACGGGTTTTCAAAACCCGTTAGGTTTTTTTCGGAAATTAGAAAAGGTATCTTTTGAAAATCTACAACATTGTTAAAAAGCGGAATTATCTCCTAGCCCAGATAGGAACGGCATCCTTTTTTGTGGCAGATGGAGTGAAACGGAAGCTGGCGCAAAAAAGATACAGTGGATAGCTGGATTAGCTCCTAAAAAACAACCGCCTCATCATTTTCTGACAAGGCGGTTTTCTGTAAATATCTTTTTGCTGATTAAACAAATGGCATTTTCACCACTTTTGCAGGGATGTTTTTGTTTCTTACCTGAATGAAAATTTCAGTTCCCAGTTTGAAGTGAGGCTTGTCTACATAAGCGATTCCCAAACCGATTTTCTTCATTGGCGACTGCGTTCCTGATGTTACTTTTCCGATCACATTTCCTTCTGCGTCTACCACAGGATAATCATGTCTTGGAACTCCTTTGTCTGTCAGTTCAAAACCAACTAATTTTCTGGTAACGCCTTCTTCTTTCTGCTTTGCGAAAGTCTCTTTGGAAACAAAATCTTTGTCGAATTTTGTGATCCAGCCTAATCCGGCTTCAATTGGAGAAGTGGTGTCGTCAATATCCATTCCGTAAAGACAGAAACCTTTTTCAAGTCTTAAAGTGTCTCTGGCAGCCAATCCGCAAGGAATAATTCCTTCTTCTGCACCGGCTTCGATGATGGCGTCCCAAAGTTTTTCCGCATCCTGATTGTTGAAATAGATTTCAAAACCACCGCTACCTGTGTAACCTGTGTTTGAAATAATGACATCACTTACTCCGGCAACAGAACCAACGGTAAAATTGTAGTAAGGAATTTCTGAAAGATTGGTTTCTGTGATTTTCTGAAGAATTTCAGTCGCTTTCGGACCCTGAACTGCCAACAGAGACATGTCGTCTGAAGCATTTGTCATTTTCGCTCCGAAAGTATTGTATTTTGAGATGTGATCCCAGTCTTTATCGATGTTTGAAGCATTGACAACCACGAAATATTTTTCGTCGTCCATTTTGTAAACAATCAGATCGTCTACGATTCCGCCGTTTTCGTTTGGAAGACAAGAGTACTGAGCTTTTCCGTTTTCAAGAACGTCCACATTGTTGGTCGTTACGTACTGCAAAAGATCTTTTGCTCCGGCACCTTCAATGAAAAACTGTCCCATGTGAGAAACGTCAAACAATCCCGCTTTTTCTCTTACTGCAAAATGCTCTTCCGTCACTCCGGAATACTGTACAGGCATATCAAATCCTGCAAAAGGTACTATTTTCGCTCCCAGAGAAACGTGCTTGTCGTACAATGCTGTTTTTTTCATGTTTAATTTTTATATTTATTTTCTGTTTTAATTGTAATAATTTTAATGCAAAGTCCGTAAAGATTTTTTTGGACTGTTTTCTGTTTTACGTTCGCAAAGGTTTTCTACTAGCAATGATTCCTAAAATTTTGAATTTTATTTTTTAATTTTAAAACTTTCAAATGCTTCGCTGAAAAGCATTTTGTAATTTCCGTTCCAGTGTTTCTGTTGGCAGTTGATGCTTATAAGATAGAGATCTTTGTTTTTCTGATAGACTTTCGTTACCCAGTAAAGATTTTCCTTTTCATCTAAATAATCATACTGATATTCTGAATACCCTTTTTTATTGCCCGTACTTTTTACTTTTTTCTCGTCTTCCGGCGAGTTGTATAAAGCTAAAATAAATTTCTTCACTTCTTCTTTGGGCAAATCCAGTCCATGATATTCTGAAATGGTAATCGCCCCAATCTGGTTGGTTGGAAAGATGTTGACGATTCCTTCATCATTGGTCGCCTTCCATAAGTCAGGCATTTTGATGGAGTAATTTTCGCTCTCGTAAAGTTCTGTACCTAATTTCTGCGAAAATGTAAATGTGCTCAGTAAAAATGCGGCAATTAAAAAGGATTTTTTCATCGTTGTGTGCTTAAAAATGATGTTTGTATTCTTCAAGAATGATTTTAAACCATTCGGTAAACTGTTCGGGATGTTCAGCAATTTCTTGATCTAAATCTTTCATGGAAATATAGCGGACTTCTTCCACTTCATTTTTATTTAAATTAAATTCTGAACTGTATTTTCCTGTAAAAACATGGTCAAGCTCATGCTCCCAAAGCCCGTTTCCGACGTCTGCCTTATAAATAAAATTAAATTTTTCTGAAAGTTCAGTTTTAATTCCAAGTTCTTCGGTCAGCCTTCTGTTGGCTCCTTCCAGATAGGTTTCGTCTGTTCTCGGGTGTGAGCAAACGGCGTTCGTCCATTGATTAGGAGAGTGGTATTTCTCTGAAGCACGCTTCTGCAAAAGCATTTCACCATTTTCATTGAATAAAAAAACTGAAAATGCGCGGTGAAGCAGACCATTAATATGAGCCTGCTGTTTTTCCATTAAACCTAAAACCTGATCTTCGGGATTTACCAGTACAACCATTTCTTCCATTCCTACAAATTTAAGTTTTAATCGTGATTTCGTAAAATAATTGTTTAAAATTTTTAATATTTATGAAATATTGGCTTTTATTTAAATAAAAATTACCATACTATTTTGTGAAAAATACAATAGAATACTGTCTTTGACCTGTAAATAAAGATTTTTATTGTTAAAATTTTAACATAAACGAAGATTAATACAAGTCTTTAATCAAGAATGATTAACTTTGCACTTTAAAAATTTGAACGATGGAGCTAGATTATATTGAGCATATCAGTCCGATACTAAAAGACGGAATTAAGAATTATCTGATCGATATCGACGGAACAATTACAGAAGATGTTCCCAATGAAGAGCCGGAAAGAATGGTTACCTGTGAGCCTTTTCCGGATGCGCTTGAAACAGTAAACAAATGGTACGATGAAGGTCACCAGATTTGTTTTTTCACGTCAAGAACTGAGAATTTAAAGCAGATTACCATCGACTGGTTAGACAAACACGGATTTAAATACCACAGTGTTCTGTGCGGAAAACCGAGAGGCGGAAATTATCACTGGATCGACAATCACCTTGTGAGAGCAACAAGATACAAAGGTAGATTTACCGATTTGGTTGAAAAACAGGTAACCATCGAAGTTTTTAAAGAAGATTAAATTACAGAGAAGATTTAAAGATTAAATGAAGGGCGAAATGCCGGAAATTCTTTTAGTTTTTAAATCTTTTTACATTTTAAATAGATTAAGTTAGTTATGAAAGTTTTAGCAAACGACGGTTTAGATCAGTCTGGAATTGATGCATTAACCGAAAAAGGCTTTGAGGTGATTACCGCAAAAGTTCCTCAGGAATTTCTTTTAGATTACATCAACGAGCACAAAATCCGTACAGTTTTGGTGAGAAGTGCGACACAGGTAAGAAAAGATATCATCGACAATTGTCCGTCACTGGAAATCATAGGAAGAGGTGGAGTAGGAATGGATAATATCGACGTAGATTATGCAAGAGAAAAAGGAATTCATGTAATCAACACGCCTTCTGCTTCTTCAGAATCTGTTGCTGAACTGGTTTTTGCACATCTTTTCTCAGGAGCAAGATTTTTGCAGGATTCAAACAGAAAAATGCCTTTGGTGGGAGATACTGAGTTTGCTTCTCTTAAAAAAGCATACGCTGCAGGTATTGAATTAAAAGGAAAAACCATCGGAATTGTTGGGATGGGAAGAATAGGTCAGGAAGTGGCGAAAATCGCTTTAGGTCTTGGAATGAGAGTGATCGCTGCCGATAATATGGTAGGAAAAGCGAGCATTAAAGTGACTTTTTACAACAACCAGTTCATCAATGTTGAAATTGAAACTGAACCATTGATTGAAGTTCTGAAACATGCAGATTTTATTACTCTTCACGTTCCGGCTCAAAAAGAAGGTTTTATGATTGGAAAGTCTGAGTTTGATATGATGAAAAACGGTGTTGCAATTGTAAACTGTTCAAGAGGTGGTGTGATCGATGAAGCTGCTTTGATTGAAGCTTTAGATTCAGGGAAAGTAAGATTTGCCGGTCTGGATGTTTTTATCAATGAGCCAACGCCATCGAAAGAAATTATCAACCATTCTAAAATTTCTGTGACGCCTCATACAGGTGCTTCAACACTGGAAGCTCAGGACAGAATCGGACTTTCTCTGGCAGAGCAGATTACAAGCATTTTACAGATTCAGTAAATTTGAATCTTTGGGAATAAAGAAAAACGCCGCAAAAATTTTGCGGCGTTTCTTATTTTTATAAAGTATTTTTTGATTTCAGTAAATCTCTGATTTCCATCAATAATTTTTGGTCTTCAGTAGGTCCGGCTGGAGCTTCAATCGGAGCATCTTCTTTTTTGCTCAAACTCGCAATTCCTTTTATAAGCATAAATAAAACAAATGCTACAATTAAGAAGCTGATAACGGAAGAAAGGAAATTTCCGTACTTCACACCGTTCCATGAAAGTTCAGCAATGTTTTTTACGTTGGCTTTTTCAAGTGCCGGATTCAGCAACAGCGGAGTAATGATGTCATCAACGAATGATTTTACAATAGCACTGAACGCCGCACCGATAATTACACCGACTGCAAGATCAACAACGTTTCCTTTGAAAGCAAAATCTTTAAAGTCTTTTACAAATCCCATAATTTTTATTTTTTTAAATGTTTTGCACAAAAGTATCATTTAAAAATAATAATATTAAATCTTTTGGGTATTTTTTTGCTTTAAACGATCAATAATTTTAAATAATTATGGTTAAATTTATTAAAAATAGTCCGTTATGAAAATTTTCACTACTGAAAACATCAGATCTGCAGATCAGTATACGATTCAAAATGAGCCGGTTTCGTCTGTTAATTTAATGGAAAGGGCAGCACAATCCTGTACCGAATGGATTACTTTAAAATGTAAAAACCACACAAAATTCGCAGTTTTCTGCGGAAAAGGAAATAACGGTGGAGATGGTTTTGCAATTGCCAGACTTCTGTATCTGAAAGGTTTCGATGTGGATGTTTTAATTGATAAAGCAAATTCTAAATTTTCAGACGATGCATTAATTAATTTAAAAAGATTAAAAGAGATTTCAGGAATAACACTGCATGATTTCAGTGAAACTGACGAATTTGATTTCGAAAAAACTGTGATTATTGATGCACTTTTCGGAACAGGTTTATCCAGAAATTTAGATGGGATCTATAAAGATTTAATTGAAAATTTAAATAAGAAAATCAGTCCTAAAATCTCGATAGATATTCCGTCAGGGATGTTTTCAGATCAGTTGAACGGTCCGAATGATGTAATTTTTAAAGCAGATTACACCTTGACTTTTCAGTTTTGGAAAAAGACTTTCCTTCATCCCGAAACCGGAGTTTTCGCAGGAAAAGTGGTCGTTTTAGATATAAAATTATCTCAGGAATTTATTGATCAGACTCAGACGGATGATTTTGTGATTGATGATGCTTTAATTTTAAAAATATTTAAACCAAGACAGGAATTTGCGCACAAAGGAACTTATGGTAAATCCATCATTGTTGGCGGAAGTTACGGGAAAATCGGCGCAGCAGTTTTAGCGACGAAATCGGCTTTGAGAACGGGCTCGGGTCTAACTTTTGTGCTGGCTCCGAATTGTGGTTATGAAATTCTCCAGACGAATTGTCCTGAAGCGATGTTCATAAATGGTGGAGAAAATTACATCAGCAGAATTGATGAGCAGGAAAAAGCAATCTACGGAATCGGTCCCGGTTTGGAAACGGAGAAAGAAACGGAAAATGCACTTTTGGAATTTCTCAAAAACCACCAATCTCCGTTAATTTTAGATGCAGACGCTTTGAATATCATATCACAAGACGAAAATTATTTAAAATTAATTCCAAAAAAATCCATCATTACACCACATCCCAAAGAATTCGAAAGGCTTTTTGGCAAGACCGAAAATTCTGTGGAAAGATCAGGATTAGCCAAGACAAAAGCCAAAGAGTTAGAGATTTATATTGTTTTAAAAGATCATCACACACAGGTCCTCACTCCAAACGGTCAGGTTTATTATAATGTTACAGGAAATTCAGGTATGGCAAAAGGCGGAAGCGGCGATATTCTCACGGGAATAATTACCTCACTTTTGGCACAGAAATATTCTTCTGAAGAAGCCGCAATTTTAGGTGTCTGGCTTCACGGGAAAGCTGCAGATTTAGCCGCAGAAAAATATTCAAGAGAAGCGATGCAGCCCACAGATGTGATTGATGAAATCGGAAATGTATTTCTCTACTTAAACAAAAAAGCCACAACTCAGTTGTGACTTTAAATTAAAATATTTTCAAAGCTAAAAACAATGAGCCAAAAGCTAATTGCCAAATGCCAGGAGCTTACTCCGGTTTTCCGTTTTCTGCTTCTGTAATTCTGTTGTTTTTAGAATAAATCATAATGACAACTCCTGCAATCATAAAAGGAATTGAGAGCACCTGTCCGGTATTTAAACTTCCGATGGAAATATATTCTTTTCCCTGTGGCTCTTTCAAAAATTCTACGAAGAATCTGATGGCCCAGAGTATAATAAAGAATAAACCAAATAGCCATCCCTGCTGATATTTTTTGTCAGTCTTTTTGTATAAAATCCAAAGCAAGACAAAGAGAAGAAGATAACCGATTGCTTCAAAAAGCTGTCCCGGATATCTTGGAACTGTTATACCATACTCATCGCTCATCTGAGGGAAAAGAATAGCAAAAGGTGAGTTGGGATCAACCTGTTTTCCGATAATTTCTGAGTTGAAAAAGTTTCCTAATCTTACGAAAGCACCACCCAAAGAAACCACAATTCCCAATCTGTCATACACCCAGAACGGATTTTTCTTAATAATTTTAAATGAATAATAAAGTGTGGTGAAAATCAAGGCTATCGTTGCTCCGTGGCTTGCCAATCCTGAAAAACCGGTAAATTCCAGTTCAGGTTTTGTTTTGATCGGAAGAAATACGCTGAGGAAATCTTCTCTGAAAAGTTCGCTCTGATAGAAAATAACGTGACCTAATCTCGCGCCCAAAATGGTTCCCAGCAAAGTCCATGTAAAAAGTGGATCAAGATATTTTTGGTTAACGTTATCAATGTCAAATATTTTTTTCATTAAAATATATCCGAAACCAAAAGCAATAACAAACATCAAACTGTAGTAGTGCAGCGTAAAGGAGCCGATGTGAATTCCCACTGCAGGATCCCATATTTTATAAGTGGTCTCCAGTGAAGTCTGATCTGCTTCTGTCAGAGGCTTTGAAGATTTTAGGACATATTTAAAATCTGCCTTATTTTGAGTAGGTTTAAAATCTTTATTTAAAAACTGATATCCGTTTTTCTGAAGAACGATAAATGCGTTGTCATAAAATTCGTCCCATCCGTTTTTTCCTTCAAGATTGGCTTTGTTGACGATGATCAGACTGTTTGAAGCATTTTTCCCTGCAAAATCAGCAAAGGTTTTGGCATCAGTTGTTGAAAATACTTTTACCGGAACAGATTGGCTGTTCACAATCAGATTGGCATCAGAAACGCCGTCAGGATAATTCTGTGCAAAAATATTCTGAACAAAAAACGCAAAGATGATCAGATAAACTCTAAAGAATATAGTATTCATTATAAAAATGTTTTTAGCATTAGTGGTTGCATTTTGGGGGAACGGGATCGTAGCCGCTTCCGCCCCAGGGATGGCATTTTGAAATTCTTTTTACACCGAGCCAAAATCCTTTAAAGATGCCGTGAACCTGCAGTGATTCTACCATATAGTGCGAACAGGTAGGCTCGTAACGGCAATTTTTTGGAAGTAATGGCGAGATAAACCATTGGTAAAATTTGATGAGAATTACCAGAGGAAATGTGATGATTTTATTAAATGAAAGTTTCAAAACATTGCAAAAGTAGGGTAAAAAATTGAAATTTAGTTTAAATTTGTTTGAAGTTTCGGGCAGTAAACCGGTGTTTCGCCGGATAAAATTATACGTTTGTCGATTCTGTTTTACTTTCAATAAATATTTTAAATTCAAATACAAAAATCTTGAATCACAACACGCCTTTAGCAGAAAGATTAAGACCGAAAACCTTAGATGAAGTTTTAGGGCAGGAACACCTTACCGGAGAAAAAGGTACCATCAGAAAAATGCTCGAAAACGATGCACTGAATTCTCTCATTCTCTGGGGGCCGCCGGGTACAGGGAAAACTACATTGGCAGAAATCATTTCAGAAAAATCAGGAAGGAAATTTTTTAAGCTTTCAGCGGTTTCTTCAGGAGTGAAAGATGTGCGCGATGTGATTGAAGATGCCAAGAAGCAAAATCTTTTTTCAGGGAAATCTCCGATACTTTTTATTGATGAAATTCACAGATTCAACAAATCTCAGCAGGATTCTCTTCTTCATGCTGTGGAAAAAGGCTGGGTCGTTTTGATTGGTGCGACGACCGAAAATCCGAGTTTTGAGGTTGTTTCGGCATTGCTGTCACGAAGTCAGGTTTATATTTTGAAGGCATTGAGCTATGATAAACTGGAAGAACTTATTGACATTGCTACAGCGAGATTTAATAAAGACGAAAATTCTGATTTTGTTATAAAAGAAAAAGAGGCTTTCATTCAATATTCTGGGGGAGATGGGAGAAAGCTGATTAATTCTGTGGAATTGGTTTTAAATCAGTTTAAAAATTCTGCAAACAAAGAAATTTCAAACGAAGATGTCATGTCGGTGCTTCAGGAAACGATGGCGCTTTATGATAAAAACGGAGAGCAGCATTACGATATTATTTCAGCTTTTATCAAATCGATGCGGGGAAGTGATCCGAATGGGGCGGTGTACTGGCTGGCAAGAATGATTGCGGGAGGTGAGGATATTAAATTTATCGCCAGAAGAATGCTGATTCTGGCTTCGGAAGATATTGGTTTGGCAAATCCAAATGCTTTGGTGATTGCGAACAACTGTTTTCAGGCTATTAACGTAATTGGAAATCCGGAAGCGAGAATTTTGCTCAGTGAAACAGCAATTTATCTTGCGGTATCCCCGAAAAGCAACTCTGCTTACATGGCAATCAACGAAGCGCTGGCTTTTGTAAAGAAAACCGGAAATCTTCCTGTTCCCTTACATTTAAGAAATGCCCCGACAAAACTGATGAAAGATCTGGATTATGGTAAAGAGTACAAATATGCGCATTCATTTGAAGGCAATTTTGTAGATCAGGATTTTTTACCTGAAGAAATTAAAGATGTGAAATTCTATGAACCGGGAAATAACGCAACTGAAAAGAAAATCTACGACGAACTTAAGAAAAAGTGGAATAATAAATATTAAAAAAGGATATTCAAAATGAATATCCTTCCTAAAAATATCTAATATGGCAATTTTTTATTTCTTTGGGCTGGTAATAACCAATGTTTTTTTACCGTTGTAATCCTTCACTTCTGAATTCTCCATCAAATTGGCGAAAATATTAATTTTGGTATCATTAAATTCATATCCGTCAATTACAACAGGCGTTTCTGCAGCTAAACCATTTTGCTCATTAAGTGCCGCAAGGCTAATGAAGTCAAGCGTACCATATTCTTTTTTAAATTTCACAGAAGCCAAACCGTTTTCAGCGAGAAAACTGAATTTTTTCAGATCCTGAGGCAGAGCAGCAGAATTTTTAAACATATTTACGCTTTGAACATACTGTTTATTGGCATCAAACATGGCAACAGTTCCTACATTTCCATTGGCAATAGCAAATTTAGTGGAAGGATTTTTCTGTGCAAAAACACTTACTGAAGCTACTAAAAGTAGAGAATATAGAATTTTTTTCATAATCAAAAATTATATCATTTAAATACGTGATAAATGTACATAAATTTTGATTAATATCCATAATAATTATAAATATTTCTAAATATCATTGTGGTAACAGGAAAAACAGATGACAGAATAAATGGAGATGGGATATACTTTGTTAATAACATAATATATTTTTAATGAGTTACTTAAGTGAAATTATTTTTTCTCTCTGTTACCGCCACTTTCTCCATTTGAATCAGATATTTATCAGATTTAATTCAAACCAAAATTCTCATATGCATCAGATTTATTCATTCTCAGTCTTCCATTCCTGCTGAATAAATGACATCAGAAAATCAGGGCATTTGATAACTCTCCCTGATTCTGCGTCCAAAAAGAAAAGAGTTGTCTTCGCATCGGTAATTTTAACATTCTGCGCATTGAAGATCTCATATCTAAACTCTATCTTTACTCCCGGAAGTTTTTCAATATAGGTATGAATTGTCAATTCTTCATCGTAAAAAGCTGGTTTTAAATATTTAATACTGTATTCTGAAACCGGAAGCCAAATTCCTTTTTTTTCGATGTCATTATATGAGATTCCTATGCTTCGGAAAAGTTCCACTCTTGCAACTTCCAGATACTCTGCATAGTTGCCGTAATAGACATATTTCATAGGGTCAGTTTCTCCGTAACGTACTCGTAATGAGTGTGTTGTATGTATCATTTTTAGGTCTTTTTTATACATACAAATATATTTTTTAATAATCAATAGGTGCAACATTTTTTTTTAAAAAGAAAATAAGTGACCTTTGCTGTCCACCTTTTTTAACGACTAACTACACAATATCAGGGCATAAAAAAATGAAAGAAAATTTGATGATGACATGGCAGAATTGCCTCCAGTTTATGAGAGATAATCTCAATGCGGCTGAGGATAATTCTGATTTGAAGAAACTTGAAAAATCCTTCGACTTACTTTTCGACAAAGTGCAGCCGGTTTCGTTGGTTGACAACAATCTTACGCTGATGGTGCCGAGCGATTTTTACAAAGAATATATTGAAGATAACTACCTGTCTCTACTTTCTGCAGCCCTGAAGAAATATATTGGCAAAGGCGTTAAACTTTGGTATTCTGTGATGGAAAACAAGCCGGCAGGACAGGAGAAACCCGTTACCATGAACATGAAAGGCAAAACAGTTGCTACACCAAAAGTGCAGGAGACTATGCCTCAGGGTTTTTCAGGAAATATTGTAAATCCGTTTGTAGTTCCGGGTATCAAAAAAGTAAATATTGATTCAAATCTTAAAGCTGATTTTTCTTTTGATAATTATGTAGAAGGAGAGAGCAATAAATTTGCTTCCACTGTGGCAAAATCTATCGCAAAGAGACCTGGTGCAACGGCATTCAACCCATTATTTTTATACGGTGGTTATGGTGTTGGTAAAACTCACCTGGGACAGGCCGTTGGACTTGAAGTAAAAAGCCAGTTTCCTGATAAAGTTGTTCTTTACCTTTCATCAGAGAAATTTATACAGCAGTTTATTTCAGCTGCAAAAGCGCATAAGCAGACAGAGTTTGCCAATTTTTACCAGATGGTGGATGTACTGATTATTGATGATATCCAGTTCCTTTCGGGGAAATCTGCTACTCAGGACAGTTTCTTCCATATTTTTGATTATTTACATCAGAATGGGAAGCAGATTATCCTTACTTCAGATAAAGCTCCGGTGGATATTATGGATATTCAGGACAGAATTGTATCCCGTTTCAAATGGGGACTTTCTGCAGAAATCAAATCTCCGGATCTTGAAACCAGAAAGCAGATTATCGTAGACAAATTAAGCAGGGACGGAATTGTTCTTACGGATGACATGCTCGATTTCCTCGCTTCTGAAGTGAAAACAAACGTAAGAGAACTGATTGGTGTTATCAATTCAGTGATTGCTTACTCTACAATTTATAAATCCGATTTAAGTCTTGAACTTTTAAAGGAAACAATCAATAAGATTGCAGCCAATCAGAAAAAAATCATCAATATTCCTTATATTCAGGAAGTTGTATGTGATTATTTCGGAATTAAAAGAGAGCAGCTTCTATCTAAAACAAGAAAAAGAGAAATTGCACTTCCAAGACAGTTGGCAATGTATTTTGCTAAAGAATATACTAACTCTACATTTACAAAAATCGGTGAAGAAATGGGAGGGAAGGACCACTCAACCGTAATGTACGCCTGCGAAACCATAAAAGACGTTTCGAAGATTGATAAAGAAGTGAAAAAATACGTGAAAGATCTTACTGAGCGAATTAAACATTAAGATTTTTTTTAAATTAAATACAGAAATGAAGGATAGATTTATTCTTCATTTTTTATTTTTGTAAAATATCAAATATCAAATATCAAATATCAAATATCAAATATGAAAATATTAATGGTTTGCCTGGGAAACATCTGTCGGAGTCCGCTGGCGGAAGGTATTTTGAAATCTAAACTTCCGGCAAATTTTACGGTAGATTCTGCAGGGACGATCAATATGCATGAAGGAAATGCTCCTGATAAAAGATCTGTGGAAGTTGCTTTAAAAAATGGTCTCGATATTTCAAAACAGAAATCAAGACATTTTCAGCCTCATGATTTAGATGACTACGACAGAATCTACTGTATGGATAAAAATAACCTTCGTGATGTACTTTCTCTAGCCACAACTGCCGAACAAAGGCAGAAAGTATTTCTGCTGATGGACAGTTTAAATTTAAATCATCATCCCACAGAAGTTCCGGATCCTTACTGGAGCGGTTCCGAAGGTTTTGACCAGGTTTACAGGCAAATTGATGAAGCCTGCGAAATCATCGCAAAAAATCTGGAACGGGAAACCTCCAACATCCAACGGTAACTTCGCCTTAACTTTAACCTTAGCCTCAACCTAATAAAAATGCTCTTCCTACTTCCCGCATATCTCTCAGAAAACACTTCTATCACTCATTTTTCGCCTGTGATAAAAGAATACATCATGCAAACTGACTATTTCTTTGTTGAAAACGAAAAAACAGCGAGAAAAGTGGTGAAATTTTTTGCTCCTGAAAAAAAGCAGGCTGACCTTAAGCTGTTTCTGCTCGATAAATACACGGAAAATGCCGATATTAAAGAAGCTCAGACCCTAATGCTGAAAGGTCAGGATTTTGGTTTGCTTTCAGAGGCAGGTTTGCCCTGCATCGCCGATCCGGGGAATTTAATGGTGAAGTGGTGTCATGAGAAAAATATTAGGGTTGTACCAATTTCAGGACCTTCATCAATTATTTTAGCATTGATTTCCAGTGGCTTCAATGGTCAGGAATTTACCTTCAACGGATATCTTCCAATTGATAAAGCTGAAAAGAAAAAACAGATTCTGCATCTCGAAAATCTTGTTCAGAAAACAGGGTATTCCCAGATTTTCATGGAAACACCATACCGGAATAATCAGCTTGTGGAAGATCTCTTAAAATTTCTTCCTGCAAATACCAAACTGTGCATCGCTGCCAATATCAACGATCCTGAAACAGAGTTTATAAAAACCAAAACCATCAGAGACTGGCAGAAACAAAAGCCTGAACTGCATAAGATTCCTGCAGTGTTTGTGTTGGGTAAATAATATTTTTGGAAAGTCTAATACAAATTAAACATTTTAGTAATTATAATTTGAAACAAATTAGTTTTAATTTTGGGCAAAGTGATCTGAAATAATTTAACAGCCGTTAACAACTCTTTAGCATCATTATTGTCATTACAAGGACATAACATCAAAATAATAAAATATGTCTGACAAAAAATTAGCTGGTCTTTGGATCGACACCCAGAAGGCTGTAGTTGTAAAAAATCATGATGCTCAGAATGCATTTAAATTTTTCCTATGCAGCCCTGTAAAAGCAATCATCCAGCATGGTAACTCAAGTGAAAATGCGGGAAATAATGCTGAACAAACCAACAAAGTAAAATTCTTCAAGGAGGTTGAACATCTTCTCACAAATTCTGAAGAGGTTTTGATCACAGGTCCGGGAACAATTCAGGAAGAATTGAAAAAGCATCTTCATGACACCGCCCAATTTAAAGATTTAAAAATCACGCTCGAAACTTCTCAGCAAATGTCTGATGAACAGGTTTTGGAAACGGTAAAGACACATTTTAATGCTTAATTAAATTGTTATTGCAAAGGAGACATCCGAATACCAAAAGTATTCGGATGTTTTTGTTTATTTTTTGATTCTGCTCTTCTTCCAGTTTCGCCAAATTACAATGACAACAGGAATAAGTATAAAGAAAGGCCAAAGAGAGATGAGTCCCAAAAGGAATGCGACAAACCCGTTCCATCCCTCAGTAAGAGAATCGGCAAAACGGCTTCCGAAACCGACTTTAGAAGTGGTGGAAGATCTCACTTTTTCTTTGAAAAGTGTCAGATTGAGCGTACTGTATTTTACACGGTCGTCAATAAATTTTAATCTGCCTTCAGATACATCAATCTCATCTTCAAGATTGCGGATATTTTCCTGAATTTCAAGCATATCACTTGTAGATTTTGCACTTTTAAGCATATCCCTGTACTTTTCAAGGTAAATCTTTTTATTTTCAAGTTTGATGGAAATATCAACATATTCTTCTGTGACGTCATCAGAGTAAATATTTTTTGCCGTTACCGTTCCAAAACCGTCTGAAAAAGAATTGATTAAAGATTCAAATTGCTGGTGCGGAACTCTGATTGTAAATTCCATTTCGTCGCGAGTGTCGCTGTTCCTGAAAGTTTCTTTCTGAATATAAGCCTGATTATTTTTAACGATGGATTGGATCTTGCTTTGGGATTTTGTAATATCTCCTACCTGTACAGTCATTTCCCCATTTTTAATAATCTTTTTCACAATTGAATTGATTTTGGGAAGCGGTTGAGATTCTATAGCTTTATTTTCTGACGCTTCGTCACTGCTTGACGCCGCGGCAACCCTTTGAGGAGCAAAATTGATGGAAGCATCGACCTTATCATCCCGAATCTCATCTAAATTGACTTCCATAATTTCCTCCTTATGTGGAGCAGCATCTTTTTTACTGCAGGAAATGAGGGCTGTAAACGTGAGGGCAATAAGAATTTTTTTCATTTTTTAAGTTTTGTAGATTTTAATCAGATGTTATATTCAATATTACGAATTTGTTTTCTATTTTTAAAACATGAAAAGATATCTTCACGCCTTTTTGCTTTTACCCATCATCAGCTTTGCGCAAAGTCCAAAACTGACGGATGAAATGGCTGTCAAATTATCAGAAAAACCACTTCACTGCATCAATCAGGAATATCCGAATAAGACAGCACACATCATCAACACTGCGAATGAAGTTCCATTAAGTCCGAAAGATTTACACCCAAGTTTTTACGGTTGTTTCGATTGGCATTCATCAGTTCATGGGCACTGGATGCTGGTTAGATTATTGAAAACGAAACCCACTTTATCGGTTGCTAAAGAGATTGAAAATATTTTAGACAATTCATTTAAGAAGGAAAATCTTCAGGTAGAAGCAGATTATTTTACTAAATACCAGCTGACAACAACTTTCGAAAGAACTTACGGATGGGCGTGGCTTCTCAAATTAGATGAAGAACTGATGACCTGGAATCATCCGAAAGCTAAGATCTGGCATGAAAATTTGAAACCGCTGACCGATAAAATTCTTGCATCATGGAAAACTTATCTTCCTAAACAGACCTATCCGAACAGAACCGGAGTTCATCCCAACACCGCATTTGCAATGGTTTTTGCGCTGGATTGGGCACGAGCTGCAAAAGATAAAGATTTTGAAAAACAACTGACCGAAAAAGCAAAATATTTTTATTTAAAAAATACAAAAACACCGGCGTATCTTGAACCGGACGGTTCAGATTTCTTTTCGCCAAGTCTTGAAATTGCTGATTTAATGCGGAGAATTCTGCCACAGAAAGATTTTGTAAAATGGCTGGATAATTTCTACGAAAAAAGAAGCTTGGAAAATATTGAGAAGATTCCGGTAGTCAGTGATCTGAGTGATTACCAAACAGTCCATTTGGTTGGCTTGTCATTTACAAAAGCCTGGTGCATGAAGGGAATTGCAAAGTCTCTTCCTGAGAGTCATCCGTTGAAAAAAGACTTTCAGAAAACAGCAACCATCTTTTTAAATAACGGACTTCCATTATTATTTCAAGGGAACTACGGAGGAGATCACTGGTTAGCGAGTTTTGCTGTATATGCTTTGGAAGATTGATTTTTCTTATTAATTTTAAACATGTGTAATTATTTTAATCTTGGCTTGGTATTTCTTTACTAAGTGAAACGCCTTGGTCTATCTTAAAATGAGCGCAAAGTTTTAAAGAAAACATTGTCTGACCTTGCGTTTAAAAACAAATTAAAATATTGATTAACTGCTGTTTTTATTGAAAGCATTTACCCTCACATTCACAAATAATTCACAGGATACACAACGCTTAGTGAACCTTGTGAAAAACCCTTGTGCTCCTTGTGGTAAAAATGAAAGGATTTAAATAGATCAAACAATCATAGAAATCAATATCTAATCCCCAGTTTCTTCAAAACAAAACTCAACAACCAAATCGGCCCAATCAAAAGAAACTGCAGATCTTTCAAAAATGACGGCTTCTTACCCTCAATTTTATGCCCCACAAACTGTAAAATCCAGGTGATAATAAATACTGCAAGAAAAACCATCCACGATTTATTTCCCAAATGAATATTGACAGCATACGCCAAATGTTCCATCAAAAGCATCGCAAAAATCATTATGAAAGCAATCAGTAAAGAAAGTCTGAGATAAAATAAAGTCACCAGAATCATAGCAATTAAACTTACCAAACTGATGCACCCAAAGTATGACGCACAAAAATGTGGGGAAGGAATTAATGATATAAAACCTAATATCGTCCAGAAAATCAGCGGCACACAGATCCAGTGAATCAGCTTATTAGTGGAGTTTCTGTGGCTTTCAGCGTATTCAGCGAAAAGTAAATCGATCTTTCTCATGGCTATGAATTTGGTTGTACTAAAATAATAAATTTTTGCAATCGGAAAACAGATTGTTTACATTTGCCCTATGTCTGCTTTAGAAAAATTCGGGGTCGAGATTTTTACGCAACACAATATCTTTGAGAGAATCTCCGCCGACAAACCTTTCCGTCCCGATAATCCTGCTTTTATTTTTATCAGAAGCGGTTCTATCAAACTGCGACAGCATTTCAGTGACCTCGAGCTTTCGGCCAATATGTTTATGGTGACCGACCCGCAGACCGTTTATGAACTCATTTCTGTGAGTGATGATTTTCAGTCGAGGATGGTTTCTTACAAACGGGAATTTATTTCCGCTTTGTCATTGAAATTCAACAGGTTGATAACGTATCGCTATTTCCGCCAGCAGATGAATGTGGGCGTTCCTTTTCACCAGGATGATATGGATGTGGTCTGGAAAAGTGTCAATTTTTTAAAATATATTCTCGATTCTCAAACTGAAATGACCTATAAAAAAGAAATGGTGGAGCATCTCTTCTCGGTTTTCTGTTACCAGATGGCCGGAATTATATCCAGCGAGGACAGCAATTCGATGAATCAGATGTCGAGACAGGAGGAAATAGTTTTCGTTTTTCTCAATGATTTGGCTTCTCATCATCATAATAACAGAACGGTAGAATTCTACGCCGAACGACAGTCGATTACAACCAGACATCTTTCGTCGGTCGTCAAAACTATTACGGGAAAGTCGGCGAGTCAGATTATTGCTTTAATTGTAATCAATGAAGCGAAGGTATTATTAAACTCTTCTAAAAAGCCTGTTTCAGAGATTTCAACCATTCTTGGTTTCAGCGACCAGTATTCATTTTCCCACTTTTTTAAAAAACATTTGGAAGTAAGTCCTTCTCAATACCGAAATCAGTTTGAAGGTTAAAATCCTACATTTGAACATCTTTTTCCAAATCTCAAACATTTGTTTGAGATTACATCCGTCGTAACTTTGCTTCGTAAAACAAGGTAAAATGACAAAGAATATAAAAACAGCACTGTCACTCGTGATGGCTATCTTTCCTGCGCTGTTTTTTTCACAAGAAATAAAACAGATGACAGCAAATGAAGTTGCCGAACTGGCGCTTCAGAACCACTACCAATTGAAAGTTTCGGCACAGAATATCAATATTGCCAAACAGCAGACCGATATTACCAAACTTCAAAAACTCCCTTCCATCACAGCTTCAACGACTCAATTTTATTTGGGAAATGTGGTGGCAATCGACAAAGATTTTTCTAACTCAACCGCGATTCCGATGCCTCATTACGGAAGTACGTATGGTGTGCAGGCCACTCAACTGATTTTCAAAGGCGGATTGGTCAATAAATCAATTGAACTGGCAGGACTTCGTGAACAGCTTTCTGAACTGGATTTAGAAAAGAATCAGCAGGATGTGAAATTTTTAGTGATTTCAAATTATTTAGATGTCTACAAAATCATCAATCAACAATCGGTTTTTGATAATAATAAAAAACTGGCTCAGCAACGTTTGAAGAATATCAACGATTTCTACAAACAGGGAATGGTAACGAGAAACGAAGTCATCCGTGGGGAACTGGCGATAAAAAATCTTGACCAAAGCATTCTGACTTTAGCCAACAACAGAAAAATCCTCAATTACAATTTAAATATTGGTTTAGGATTGCCTGCCGACACCGAAATTATTCCGGTTGAAAATTTAGAAAATAAAGAATCGGGAATCGGGATGGATTATTATTTAAATCTCGCTCACGACAGCAATCCGCAGTTGAAATCTGCGCAAACCAACATTGGTGTTGCCGACAAAAACATTGAAATCATCAAAACCGACAGGATGCCGACACTTTCCGGTTTCGGTGGGTACAGTCTGCAAAGGCCGATTACCAATAGAAATCCTGTATTGGATATGTATGCGAGCGGTTGGCAAGGTGGAATTTCTTTAAGCTACAACATTGATAATCTGTATAAAACCAAAGAAAAAGTAAAGCTGGGTGAATTGCAGAAAGCGCAGGCTAATGACGCTTTGACTTTGACACAACAGAATATTGATATGAATGTAAACGCTTCTTACGTCAAATATCAGGAAGCGATTCAGCAGGCCGATATTTTAAATGATGCGAAAAGACTGGCAGAAGAAAACTATAAAATCACCGAAGCGAAATACCTCAATCAATTAGCGGTGCAGGCAGAAATGATTGATGCACAAAACCAGAAACTTCAGTCTGAACTGGATTTTGCGAATGCGGAAATCAATGTGTTGTATCAATATTATAATTTGTTGAAGTCGACTGGGACGCTTTAATAATTTACGAATCTTAAAATTTAAAACGCAAAGTTTTATGATGGCTGAAAATATTATTAAGTGTGCAAAGATGAATCAACAAGTTGATTTTATTAAGCTCGTACATAAGCTTCGCGAAGCAAATTTATTTGCCTTTACACTCTTAAAATTTAGCGGTTTCAAATGAAATCTTTGCGTTTAAAAAAAGGCATTGCGAAGCTCAAAACATTTAATAAAAAAACTCTCTGAACTTCATGTTCAAAAAAGATATAAAACAAAAACAATGGAAAACAAGGAACAAAATACTCAGGATACACAACCACAAGCGCCGGTAAAACCTGTGGTTTCAAATGCTGAAGCTAAGAAAAAACAAAACAGGAAAAATAAAATCAGAGCCATCATTTCAAACGTTATCGTTTTTGCGGTGATTGGTTTCGGATTGTTCTGGCTGATTCGTCAGTACTTTCACATCGGAGACAAAACCTATACGGAAGCGGCTCAGGTGGAGGAATTTATCAATCCAATCAACACCAGAGTTTCGGCTTATATTAAAGAAATAAAATTCATCGAACATCAGCAGGTGAAAAAAGGAGATACGTTGGCCATTTTGGATGACCGTGAAATTATTACACAACTCGGACAGGCAGAAGCAGCGTATCAGAACGCGTTAGCTCAACGTTCGGCAACTGGTTCTTCAATCAATACCGTTTCCAACAACATCAGCGTGATGGAATCCAACATCGCCGGAGCAAAAGCAAGATTGTGGAATGCCGAACAGAATTTAGGCCGATACAAAAACCTTTTGGCGGCAGAAGCGGTGACGAGACAGCAATTTGACCAGGCCAAAACAGAATACGATGCGCAGAAAGCAGCCTACGAAACTTTGGTCAATCAGAAGCAGTCGGCCAACCTTTCGACAACCGAAGTGAAAAGCAAATTAGGCATCAACGATGCCGAAATCAAAAGAACAAAAGCTGCTTTGGATATGGCGAAAATCAATCTTTCATATACAGTAATTACTGCGCCTTACGACGGTGTGATGGGAAGAAGAACGATTTCTGAAGGACAGTTGATTCAGCCCGGACAGCAAGTTGCCACCATCGTTTTGAACAATCAAAAATGGGTCACTGCCAATTTCCTTGAAAGCCAGATGCCAAATATTAAAATAGGTGAAAAACTAAAGATGACTGCAGATGCTTTAGGCGGAAAAAAGTTTG
This sequence comes from Chryseobacterium sp. Leaf394, assembly GCF_001424105.1. GTDB lineage: Bacteria > Bacteroidota > Bacteroidia > Flavobacteriales > Weeksellaceae > Chryseobacterium. The sequence goes on from NZ_LMQH01000011.1 coordinate 1,161,999, forward strand.
AAGGAAAAGTCACCGCAGTTTCAGCCGCAACCGGTTCAAGATATTCAAGCGTTCCGACAGATAATTCAACCGGTAACTTCATCAAAGTACAACAGAGAATTCCCGTAAGAATCGAGTTTACAGATGCCAACAAAAAAGAAGATGTGGCGAAACTGAGTGCGGGGATGAATATGAATGTGAGCTTAGCAAGTAAAAAGTAAAAAGAATCAAGTAAAAAGTAGTGCGGTCGAAGTAAAATGATTTTGTTAAAGAGAAAGTTTTAGTAATCAATGATTTAATTATTAAGAACTTCCAACACCCTGGCTCTTTTGCCTTTTTACTTGGCTCTTACAAACCTAAAACTATGTATAATAAAGGTCTTTTCAGCGATTGGGTTCCGAAACCCGTACAGCTTCTGATGATGGTTTTACTGCTTATCGTGGTGATGCCGTTGGGAGGTGTTTACACCGGAAACATCAGTTTTATGGTGGGCGGAACCGGCGTGATGCAGGAATATTTTCTGTGGGCAAACTATGCCACCACTATTGGGATGGGAGCGTGTATGCCTGTGGTTTTAAGAATGAAAATGCGGTTCAAAGTCCGTGATAAATTGGTGATGTTATTGGTGCTTCTCGGTGTGTTAAGTTATATCAACGCAACCACTTTCGAACCGATGGTTATTGTGATGACCTCTTTGGTAATCGGGTTTTTAAAAATGATGATTACCATCGAATTATTTTTACCGTTAATGGCAATGCTGGGCGGACGTGGGATTTTTTACGGCGTTTTCTACACATTTGTTTTAATATTAAATCAGGTATCCGCTTATTATGCCGTGGAAGTTTCAATACTGTACAACTTCCAGCAGTTCTTTATTTTGGCAGCGGTGTTGTGTTTCGTCCTGGCATTATTGTGTTGGGTTCTGATGCACGATAAATATTTTGCATTGAAAGTTCCGTTGCATTACATCGATTGGCTCAGCGTCAATTTGTTTGTCGCAACGTTTATGTTTTCCGCGTACGTATTTTCGTTTGGAAAACAGCAGGATTGGCTTAATTCAAAAAATATCATCAACGCCAGCATCGCCGCATTTGTGAGTTTCGCTTTGCTTGCCATCCGTCAGCTGACTTTGAAAAGACCATATATTTCATTTCATATTTTCACCAAAAGCAATGTGCTCAACGGACTGTTTATGCTCCTGTGGCTGGGAATGTTTTTGGGAACAACATCACTTCAAAACATCTATTCTGTGGGAGTTTTAGGTTACGACCAATTGACCAATGCAAAACTGAATTTGATGATGACGCCCGGATTATTTCTAGCCGGAGTTATTGCTGTATTTTGGTTTAAAAAAGAAAGACCGCTGAAAATGTTCATCTTCTCAGGCTTCGCAGCAATGACGGCTTATGCTATCATTATGTATTTTTCAATGGTGCTGGAATTCAATTACGAAAACTGGTACTTACCGATGGTCCTGAAAGGCTACGGAATGTGCTCGCTCTTCATCTCGGTCTGGTATTACACCTTAGATAAACTGGAACTCAACGAAATGCTGGCTGCCATCGGACTGGTTTTGGTATGGCGAACCTTCCTCGCCGTAGGATTTTTCTCAGCCTTGTTTTCGTGGTTTCAGTATCAGTTTCAAATCGTCAGTTTAGGAGATTTGGCAGTCTATATGGACGGAATGACCATCACGCCGCAAACGGTTGCAACCAATATGAAAACCATTCAGCTCAATGCCATCATCTCCGCCAACAAAAAGATATTCGGCTATATTATCGTTACCGGTTTCGGAGTAATGCTCTATGTAATTACCCATCATTTCGGAAAACGTACAGAATATTTAAGAGTCATCAGAATCCTCAACGGAAAATCGGTCATCGCCAGACGCAGAGCGCGTGAAAGAAAAAAATTAGAAGAAGACCTCAAAGGCGCCACCGGCCCGGCCTTATAAAGAAACCTTGTTTTTACCCGTAAAGTCTCGTTTTGTTTTTCAAAGCGGGGCTTTACTTTTTAAAAAATCACCCATTACCTATTACTCATTACCCATATTTTAGGGAGCTTAATCCCGCTATCCACTATATCTTTTGCTCTTCGTTCCTCATCACAAAAGGGTGCCGTTACTATCGGGGCTAGGGAAGGGTTTTGTCAATCGATATGGGTCGAAAAAAATGACTATTGCGCATTTTTCACCTCGACACATTTATAAAAATTATGACACAGAATATTGAAATTGATAATCTTGAACAAAAACAATCTAAAAATAAGAAATGCCCTGCCAGAAAGGTCCCTGCACCCGTGCAACAGGTCTGCGGGAAGTCCGCAAGTCTGTCGCACCCCAGCAAGGAGCTTGCGGAAATCTCCGCAAGTGTGTTGCACCCAGTAAGAAGCTTTCGGGAAATCCTGAAAGGTTGTTTACCGTCGCAGGAAATTTTCGGAAGATTAAAATGTGTGTTACAAATTTTAACTTTTCGATTAGATCTCTCCTTAGTAAGATTCGATAAAAATATTTGAAAGACTTATCTTTGCAGTAGAATTTTTAGCATGAAAGACTTAATGGGACGCGCAATCTGGGATTATTTTCACAACGAAAATCCTGAAGATCTGCAAACAGAAACTTCAATTTCCGAACTCGACGAACTTCCGGTAGAATATCTTTTCAGAGACTTTAAGAGAATGAATAAAGTCGAACAGAAAGCTTTGAAATTAGCTCACGGGAAAGTCCTTGACATCGGAGCAGGAGCGGGTTCGCATTCACTCTATCTTCAGAATGAAAGAAATTTGGAGGTTACTGCATTGGATATTTCGCCAAAGTCTGTTGAAGTGTGCCAGTTAAGAGGAATTCAGAAAGCCGTTGCCCAAAATATGCTTGAATTTTCCGGAGATACTTACGACACGATTCTTCTTTTAATGAACGGAACAGGTATTTTCCAAAGCCTGAATGTGATTGATATTTATCTCCAAAAACTTCATTCTTTACTGAATAAAAACGGACAAATCCTGATCGACAGTACGGACATTCTGTACATGTTTGACACCGATGAAGATGGAGGAGTATTGATTCCTGCAGATGGATATTATGGTGAGCTTGATTATGTAGTTCATTATAAGGGCGAGTCTGAAGATCCTATCAAATGGCTGTATCTTGACTTTAATACTTTACAGAATGCCGCAGTAAATAATGGTTTTAAAATTGAAATGATTTTGCAGGATGAAGATTCGTATCTGGCGAAACTCATTAAAAAATAAATCAGCTAACCCTTTCTGAAGTTCCTCAATTATAGATTTTACGAAAAAGTACTACCAGACGGCTTTATTTTTCATTTGTGTAATGATTTATTTTTGTGATTTTGTTTAGTTAAAAGCAAAAGGCAAATCTCTAAGACATGTTTTTGTATTTACTTGCGGTATTTTTCAAAAAAGAGTATTGTAATCTCTTAGAAAACTTGTTATAAAGTAATTTGAAAACCACTCGTCAGGATTGATCAGAACTAACGCAATCATCACAAAAGAAATTGCAGCAGGAATCAAATAAGATTCCTTTCTGTAAGGTAAATTTTTTGGTGTAAAAGAAATCCAGAACAAAAATATAGTTAATGCTCCGAGACAGGAAACAAAGAATTCAGGAGAATTTTTAAGTGTATAAAATCTTTTGGAACTGTTTTCGTACATAAAGGGAACAAGAAAATTCTGTAAGTGAAAAAAGGCAAAACCAAAAAAGAATGTAAGAATTGAAGCACCGATTTTTTTAAGTTTAATAAAATTCAATCCTAAAAGTATACATCCCGGAATTGTTCCTAAAAAAATACTGATTATTAAAATAATTTCTCTCGGGAACAGCTGTATTGCATTTTGATCTGTTGTGATGTGATCTTTCCAGTCTTCTGCTTCTTCTCGCTTTTCTGCTGCTTCATTTTCTTTTTTGGATTGAATAAGATGCTGAATGTTGATTTTTTCTGCATCAGAAAATATTCGTCCTCTTTCCTGTAAAATGTCAAAAGCTAATTGAACTGCTTCGTGAACGAAGCGGTTTTCTGGATTAAAATAATTTTCTAATTCTCTATTAGAAAGTTTATATAAAACAGTTTTATTGACCATTATTCAGAAAAAATGAGCACTGAAAAATGCCCATTGATATATTATAGATATAAAAATTATCCGATTTCAATACCGTTCTCAACCGTTTCATCCGGCGTCACAAAAGACAATTTCCCGTCAGCTTTTGTTGTCAGCAACAACATTCCCTGAGATTCAATTCCTCTGATTTTTCTCGGAGCAAGATTTAATAAAATCATTACCTGTTTTCCGACTACTTCTTCTGCGGTAAAGCTTTCTGCAATTCCTGAAACTACCGTTCTTACATCAACACCTGTATCAACAGTCAGTTTTAATAATTTATCTGCTTTTTCTACTTTTTCAGCAGTTAGAATTGTTGCTGTTCTTAAGTCGATTTTGGTGAAGTCATCAAACTGTATTTCGTCTTTCATTGGGTTGGCGTTAGGGTTTGTTTTTTTATTGCTTTGTTTTGTATTTTCTAATTTCTGAATTTGAGCTTCGATTACATCGTCTTCGATTTTTGAGAAAAGAAGAGATGATTCGTTGATCTGATGACCGGTTTCAATTAAAACAGATTTTGTTTCGACATCGCTCCAGTTTGATTTTTCAACGTTGAACATATTTAACAGTTTCTCAGAACTGAAAGGCATAAACGGTTCACACAACTGCGCCAGAGCAACTGCAATCTGAGCTCCGACAAATAGCGACTGTGCTGCTTTTTCAGGATTGTCTTTAATGGTTTTCCAGGGTTCTTCAGCCTGAAGATACTGGTTTCCAAAACGTGCTAAATTCATTAAAGCTGTCAGAGAATTTCTGAACTCATAGTTTTCTAAGAATCCTGAAATTTCTTTCGCTGATTTATTGATTTCCTGCAATTCAGGAGCGTTTACATCTCCTTCAGGAATAATTCCATTATAATATTTATGAATCAAAACCGCAACTCTGTTGATAAAGTTTCCGAAAATTCCAACCAATTCAGAATTGTTTTTTGTCTGGAAATCTTTCCATGTAAAGTTGTTATCTTTAGTTTCAGGAGCCGAAGAAAGCAATGCGTAACGCAAAACATCCTGCTGTCCCGGGAATTCTTCCACATATTCATGGGCCCAAACTGCCCAGTTTCTTGAAGTGGAAATTTTATCGTTCTCTAAATTTAAAAATTCAAAAGCAGGAACATTTTTCGGCATGATGAAATCGCCGTGAGCCTTCATCATCGCAGGGAAAATAATACAGTGGAATACGATATTATCTTTTCCGATAAAATGAACCAAATCTGAGTTTTCACTTTGCCAGTAATCTTTCCAGTCTTTTCCGTTTTTTTCTGCCCATTCTTTGGTAAAAGAAATATATCCTATCGGTGCATCAAACCAAACGTACAAAACTTTTCCTTCTGCATTTGGAAGAGGAACAGGAACGCCCCAGTTCAAATCTCTGGTCATTGCACGGGGTTTTAAGCCGTCTGTTAACCATGATTTCACCTGTCCGTAAACGTTCGGTTTCCAGTCATCTTTATGACCTTCGATAATCCATTCGTTCAGGAAATCTTCATATTCATTTAATGGTAAGTACCAGTTTTTAGTCTCTTTTAAAATTGGAACGTTGCCGCTCAACATTGATTTTGGATTGATCAGTTCAGACGGAGAAAGAGTAGAGCCACATTTCTCACACTGATCGCCGTAAGCGTTTTCGTTGCCACAGTTCGGACAGGTTCCGACGATATATCGGTCTGCTAAAAATTCATTCGCCTGCTCATCAAAATACTGCTCAGACATTTCTTCTGTGAACCTTCCTTTTTCATAAAGCACTTTAAAGAAATCCTGGCTCGTTTCACGGTGGTTTTGAGAAGTTGTTCTCGAATATTCATCAAATGAAATTCCTAAATCCGAAAAAGATTTTTTGATGATTTCATGATATTTATCGACGATATCCTGTGGCGTAACGCCTTCTTTTTTAGCTCTTATGGTAATGGGAATTCCGTGCTCATCGCTTCCGCAGATAAAAGCAACATCTTTCCCTGACCTTCTCTGAAATCTTGCATAGACATCAGCTGGAATGTAAACACCCGCCAAATGCCCTATATGAACCGGTCCGTTGGCGTAAGGCAACGCTGCCGTAATCAATTTTTTATTTGACATTTTTTATACTAAAATTTAGATATGCAAAGATAATTATAATTTATCTAAAAGTTTAGATAAATGATTTCTCATCGGGCTTATCATAAAAACAGCCTAACAACTGTTCATTTTGTTAAACATTTGTTTAATTTTTTAATACTCTTACCCCTATATTATGCTATGTATAGTTTTTAATAAATATTTGAATATCAGTCAACTGTATAAATAATGTGGTTTAAGATAAAGAAAAATTAATAAATAATTAATATTATTTAACATCAAATAGTTTTTTGTTTAAATTGCAGGGCTGGTAAACAGCATCAACAAAGGAAACTATATAAAAATAATATTGTGAAAAACTTTACAACGGTATTAAAAATTGCACCGGCATTTTTACTGGCAAGCTCAGTAATGTTCGGGCAAGAGCAGGATTCTACTGCAAAGGAAAAGAAAATTGAGGAGGTTGTATTAATTGGGTATGGAAAGCAGAAGAAGACGGATCTTACGGGGTCGATTACTTCTATCAGTGCCAAAGATTTCAATCCAGGTGTTGTATCTGCGTCGCAGCTTATTCAGGGTAAAACACCGGGAGTACAGATTACCAATAACAGCGGTGCTCCAGGCTCGGGATCATCTATTAGGATCAGAGGGGTTGGATCACTTAACGGATCGCAATCTCCGCTTATCGTAATTGATGGCGTACCTCAGGATTTTAACGGTATCAGCGGGGCTTCTGACCCTCTTTCACTGATAAATCCTAACGATATTCAGACTTTTGATATCTTGAAGGATGCTTCCTCAACAGCAATTTATGGTAACAGAGCTTCAAATGGGGTTATTTTAATTACTACAAAGCAAGGTTCTGCAGGAAAACTGAAAGTGAATTTTTCAACTTTAGCTTCTGTATCTACAAAAATGGGAACTGTAGATGTATTAGATGCAAATGAATATAAAGCTTTTGTTAATCAGGTTGCTTTAACCAATACAACTGTTGCCAACAATCTTTCAAGACTGGGCAGCGCAAATACAAACTGGCAAAACGAGATTTATCAGGCAGGTGTAGGTACAGATAATAATCTTGCTCTTACCGGAGGTATTAAAGGATTACCATATCGTCTTTCCTTAGGATATAATTCACAGGATGGTATTGTAAGAACAAATTCATTCAAGAGAACTTCTTTAGGCCTTAATTTAAATCCTAAATTCCTTGATAATCACTTAAGTGTAAATGTCAATTTAAAAGGAACTTTTACGGACAACAGATTCCCTGCAGAAGGTGTAATTGCAAGTGCAACCTATTTTGATCCTACTCAGCCAATCTACTCTGGAAATTCTAACTACGGAGGATATTATGAATGGCTTGATCCGGGATCTGCAACAGGATTAAACGTAAATGCCAATGCAAACCCGCTTGCCCAGCTTGATGCTACAAGAGATGTATCGTCTGTGTGGAGAGGTTTGGGTAATATCCAGTTGGATTACAAGTTCCATTTTTTACCAGATCTACACTTCAATGTAAATGCTGGTTATGATTATGCCAAGAGTAATGGGGCGAAAACAGTTAGTGGATTATATAAAATTGGTGCAGCAGACGCAGGAAATTACAGAGAATACAGTCAGGAAAAGAACAATAAACTCTTAGAAACTTACCTCAGTTATACAAAAAATATATCTGCAATTGATACCAATGTTGATATCGTGGGAGGTTATTCTTATCAGAATTTCTACACAGAAACTCCTTATGCTGTGACGTATTATGGAAACAGAGCACCTTTGCCTGCGGGAATCGACTTTGCAACAAGAAATGTTCTTTTATCATTTTATGGAAGAGGTATTTTTACTATTGCAAATAAATATATTGTTTCTGCATCAATCAGAAGAGATGGCTCTTCAAGATTTTACAATGGTACAAGAGACAATATCTGGGGGAATTTTCCTGGAGTATCAGTTGCCTGGAAAATTAACGAAGAAGGTTTCCTAAAAGATATTACTTCAATTAATACCTTGAAACTAAGAGCAGGTTGGGGTAAAACCGGTAATCAGGAATTGAATACAGGTGACTATCCGGCATTTGCAAATTACACATTAAGCCAGCCAGGAGCTCAGTATCAATTCGGAAGTCAGTATTACTACATGTTCCGTCCCAACATTTATAACCCTATTCTTACTTGGGAAACCACTACAACACAGAATTTAGGATTGGATTTTGGAATTTTAAATAACCGTATTACCGGTGCAGTAGACCTGTATACAAAGAAAGCCGAAAATCTTCTTGTAAAAGCTCCAATTGCTGCGGGTGACCTGAGCAACGAAAATGTTTTAAATGCCGGTAACATGAAGACTAATGGTATTGAAGGAAATATCACATTTGTGCCTGTTAAAAACGAAACTACAACTTGGGAGTTTTCTGTAAATGCTACACACTATAACTCAAAGGTTACAAACCTTATACAGGGTGCAAATAGCTCATACTTCCTTCCTATTGGAGATATCTCAGGTGGTGTAGGTAACAAAATTCAGGCACATGCAGTTGATCATCAGCCTTATTCATTCCTGGTTTATCAGCAGGTATACGATACAAACGGACAACCCTTAAGCGGTGTTTATGTTGACAGAAATGGTGACGGAATTATCAATGCAAATGATCAGTATTATTATAAATCTCCTCAGCCGGATGCAATCATTGGATTTAACACGAAATTAAATTACAAAAGCTGGGATTTCGGGTTCAGCGCAAGAGCATCAATCGGAAATTACGTATATAATAATGCTGCATCAAACAGTTCCATTCAGTCTTTGACAACAAATAATTATTTACAGAATGTCTATTCTTCAGCAGCAGAATATCAGTTTGCGACGCCACAGTTTTTCTCTGATATATTTGTGGAAAATGCATCGTTTGTAAGATTGGATAACGTAAATATCGGTCATAATTTCAAAGATGTCTTTGGTAGAGGATCGAGTTTGAGAGTATATGGGATGGCTCAGAATGTTTTTGTTATCACAAAATATTCGGGAATAGATCCTGAAGTATTCAATGGAATCGACAATGGATATTATCAAATGCCTAAAGTGTATTCATTAGGTTTTAACTTTCAATTTTAATTAAGATGAAAAATTACAGAATAAATTTCAGAACATTAACAACAGCAGCGGTCTTAAGCTTAATGTTTATTTCTACATCGTGTGTGAAAGATCTGGAGCAGGAACCACCAACAGGTCTTACATCAGCGAGTGTATTTAAAGATTTTGCAAATTATCCGGGCGCTTTAGCAAAGGTATATGGTGGTTTTGCGGGAGGAGGTCAGGAGCCTAATGGAGGAAACTCAGACATCAATGGTATTGACGGAAACTTTTCTCAGTACACCAGACTTTTGTATACTCTTCAGACATTGCCAACAGATGAGGCTGTAATTGCCTGGAACGATGGTAATCTTCAGACAATGCACAAAATGACGTGGGATTCTCAGAATGAATTTATTTCAGGAGCATACTACAGAATTTATACTCAAATTGCCACATCAAACGAATTTTTAAGAAATGTAACTGATGAAAAATTAGCTTCAAATAATATATCAGGAGCTAATCTTACCGAAGCTAAATACATGCGTGCCGAGGCGAGATTTTTAAGAGCATTATCATATTATTATGCGCTTGATCTTTTCGGAAATGTACCTTTCGTAGATGAAACATATCTTCCGGGATCCACATCAGCGCCGCAAAGAATTTCAAGAGCAGAATTATTCAAATTTGTTGAATCTGAACTTAATGCAGTCGCAGGTGAATTAAAAGATCCTAAAACCAATGAGTATGCAAGAGCAGACAAAGCAGCAGCGTGGTCACTGCTTGCCAGATTGTATCTGAATGCTGCTGTTTACACAGGAACTGCCCGTTACAATGATGTGATCACAAACTGTAATAAAGTGATTGCTGCGGGATATACTTTAAAATCAAAATATGCAGATTTGTTTCTTGTTGATAACGATAAAAACAACCCTGAAACAATTTTCCCAATTGCATTTGACGGAGTTAGAATCCAGACTTCAGGTGGAACAACATATCTTGTTCATGCAGCAGTAGGTGGTTCAATGCCTGCTGAAAGTATGTTTGGAATCAATGGAGGATGGGGAGGCCTCAGAACGACTAAATCTTATGTAGGATTATTTACCAATTCTGCGGATCAGAGAGGTAATTTTTACACAAGTGGTCAAAACCTTGAAATCAATGATTTAGGAACATTTACAGATGGATATGCCTTTGTAAAGTATAAAAATTTAACAAGTACCGGTGGGCCTGGAACAGACGCTGCAAAAAATTTCTGCGATGCTGATATTCCGTTACTGAGACTTGCTGATGTTTATTTGATGTATGCAGAAGCTACACTGAGAGGTGGCAATGGAAATGCAGCAACTGCTTTGCAATATGTAAATAATTTAAGACAAAGAGCAGGCATCACTGCACCATTATCTAGCATTACAACAGATTTTATACTGGACGAGAGAGGTAGAGAATTAGGATGGGAAATGACGAGAAGAACCGATCTTATCCGTTACGGAAGATTTACTACAGCTTCTTATCTGTGGCCTTGGAAGGGTGGAGTAAAAGATGGTAAATCTGTAGAAGATTTCAGAAACCTTTATCCAATTCCTGCAAAGGATCTTGTGGCTAATTCAAATTTAATTCAAAATCCTGGATATTAATATTTTTAAAACTCATACAATGAAAAATATATTTAAAATTATTACACTGCTTTTAGTAGGATTGATGGTTTTTTCTTGTGAGAAAGAGGAAGATATTGCAACACTTGGTGCAGCATCAACTTCAAACCTGAGCGCAGACAAAACAAGTATTGTTCTGATAAAAGATAACGAAGCACAGAATGCCGTTACTTTCAATTGGTCCGCACCTTCGTATGGAATTGCAGTGGCTCAGAAAAACCAGCTTCAGATAGCTGCTAAGGGAACCAACTTTGCGAGCCCGAAAAATGTGGATCTTAATGACGGTGCTGTAAAAGCATCTTTCACGGTTGCAGAATTCAATACATATCTTTTGGACGCAGGAATTGCTCCAAATGTTGCAAGTCAGATTGATGTAAGATTATCCTCAAAGCTTGGTAGTTTTGAGGCGGTAAATTCTAATGTTGTAACTTTAACTGTTACTCCTTACATGACGTCGTATCCATCTTTTCACATTGTGGGTGACGCATCTGCTGTAGGTTGGAATGCAACTTCTGCGCAACTCCTCTATAAGTTAGATAATCTCTCTACAATTTATACCTATCTTGAGAACGGAAAATCATTCAGATTCTTAGGACAGCAGGATTGGGGGCCAACAAATTATAGCTTAGATGTTACAGGTATGAATGCCGGAAACAGATATTTTAAAACATGGTCTGCAAATTTAGCTCCTGCAACTCCTGAAAATATACAGTTCACAGGTGCATCCGGAATGTACAAAATTGTGATCAATGCAGATGCCACCGTTAAATCAATTACGGTAACACCATCGGCAGTTGCTACATTTAATCCGGCTAATCTTTATCTGGTAGGAACTGTAAACGGCTGGAATGCTGGTGCAGGTTTAGCAATGACTAATTTAGGAAACGGAAAATTTGAGCACACAGTTGCATTGCCTGCTGGTTCTCAGTTCAAATTTTTAGGTCAGCTAAGCTGGGGAGATCTTGACTGGGGAAATATGACTGCTGATGGAAATACAGGTTATATTGCACCAAAAGGAAGCAATGGTAATATTAAGTTTGACGGAACTGGTGGTAATTACAAAATTACAGTTGACGTAAAAATGGGAACTTATAAAATCCAGCCATTATAAATATCATTTAATTGTAAATTAATACAGCAAACTGTTGCTTCCCGGCAACAGTTTTTTTATTTTTAAAGCGTATAAATAATGATTATGAAGAAAATCAAAATTGGGGCAGCGCTGCTCTCCATGATGTCTGCAGGAGTGAATGCACAAACTCTGAAATCTCCGGACGGGAAATTTGAAATGAATTTTCAGCTGAAAGGCGGAGTTCCTTTTTACAACCTTAAATATGAAGGTAAAACGGTACTTGAAGATTCAAAATTAGGGTTAAGATTATTTAAAGACACTTCTATAAAATTTGCTTCGGAAATTGCAAAGCCGGAAGATGCTAAAAATGACCTGAACAACGGCTTTACAAAAACGGACGAAAAAAGAGACTCCAAAAATGAAACATGGCAACCTGTTCTTGGAGAGAAAAAAAACTATATCAACCACTACAACGAGTTTGCAGTTACACTGAACCAAACTTCAACGGACAGAAATATCATTATCAAATTCCGTCTGTTCAATGACGGTCTTGGTTTCAGATATGAATTTCCACAGCAGAAAAATCTGAACTATTTCGTGATTCGTGAAGAAGATTCAGAATTCGACTTTCCTTCGGACATGAAAGCCTGGTGGATGGTGGCAGATTACGATTCTCAGGAATATCAGTATCAGGAAACAAAAGTATCCGAGATTCCGACTAAATGGGCAAAAGCTGCTGATGCCAACGCTTCACAGACTTTGATCAAAAATGCTGTTCAGTCTCCTCTGATGCTGAAAGTGGAAGGCAAAACACCTTTGTACATCAATGTTGCCGAAGCAGCGGTGTTGGATTATCCAGCTTCTCATCTTGAAGTTGATGCTGTGAATTTCAAACTGAAAACGCATCTTACTGCAGACAGACAGGGAGCAAAAGGATACATGCAGACTTCTGCAACCACGCCTTGGAGAACAGTTATCGTTTCACCAAAAGCTGAAGTGGTAATGGATTCCAAAATGCTTTTCAACCTGAATGAGCCAACGAAATATACAGATACTTCATACATCCACCCGACAAAATACATGGGTGTTTGGTGGGAAATGATCATCGGAAAATCGCAGTGGGCATACGGTCAGCCGGAATCAAATGTTCATTTGGACAAGACAGATTTCACAAAATTAACTCCAAACGGTAATCACGGTGCCAACAATACAAAAGTAAAAGAATACATCGATTTCGCAGCAGAAAACGGTTTCGAAGCGCTTCTGATTGAAGGCTGGAACATCGGTTGGGAAGACTGGTTTGGCCGTTCAAAAGAATATGTTTTTGATTTTCAGACGCCGTATCCTGATTTCGACATCAAAATGCTGAACGATTATGCTCATGCAAAAGGTATCAAACTGATCATGCACCACGAAACTTCCGGTTCTGCAACCAACTACGAAAGATTCGCTGACAAAGCATTCCAGCTGATGAACAAATATGGCTACGATGCTGTGAAAACAGGTTATGTAGGTGATGTTATTCCACGTGGCGAGCACCACTATTCACAGTGGATGATCAACCATTATTACAGAATTGTAGAAAAGGCAAATGAGTATAAAGTAATGGTCAACTCTCACGAGTCTGTGCGTCCCACAGGCGAAAGCCGTACGTATCCAAACTATATTTCTGCAGAAGCAGCGAGAGGTGGCGAGTACGATGCTTTCGGTGGTAACAATCCGGATCACCACACGATTCTTCCGTTCACAAGATGGATGGGTGGATCAATGGACTACACTCCCGGGATTTTCCAGACTAAACTTGATTACTATTTCCCTGGCGACAAACGTTTTGTGAAAACCACCTTGGCAAAACAGTTAGCTTTGTACGTTACGATGTACATGCCGCTTCAGATGGCTGCCGATCTTCCTGAAAACTACAAAAAGCACATGGATGCCTTCCAGTTCATCAAAGATGTAGCTGCAGACTGGGATGATACCAAAATTTTATCAGCTGAACCTGGTGAGTTTGTTCACACGGCAAGAAAAGCCAAAGGAACCGACAATTGGTTTGTAGGTGGAATTACAGACGAAAAAGCTATGGATTACACAGTAGATTTTTCTTTCCTTGACAAAGGAAAAAAATATGAAGCGACCATCTATCAGGATGGAAAAGATGCCGATTATATTGATAATCCTCAGTCTTATCATATTTACAAAAAGACCATTACAAGCAAAACAAAATTGCCTGTACACCTTGTGAGAAGTGGTGGTTACGCCATTTCTATCAAACCGGTGAAATAAAAATTGCGGGATAGCTTCTGATTTTTTTTAGGAGCTTAATCCCGCTTTCCGCTATATCTTTTTTGTTATTGCGAACAGAGTAAATCAACAGTTGAACTTTTTCGCAATCGCAATAACAAAAAAGGATGCCGCTGCAATCGGGGCTAGGGGAGAACGCATATTTACAGACTTTGCCGGAGGTAGAAATTCTCCGGCAAAGTTTTTTTTTGTAAATTTAAGGTTTAAAATTATCTCAATGAAGTTGATGGCTACACTCTTCAGCAAACAGAATATTTTTCTGATCCTGCTGATTATAATGGTCTTAATGGCGAAAATTATCCCTTTTCACGAATCTTACAATCAGTATTTCAATCTCTCAGCCTTTATAGATTGGGGAATTGCAGGGATTTTCCTCCTCTACGGTTTAAAACTGAATTTAAAAGAAGTCGTAAAAGACATCACCAACTGGAAACTGCATCTGCTCATTCAGTCCGCTACTTTTCTTATTTTTCCGTTTCTGGTCTTTATTTTTTATCCATTCATCAAAGATTCGGAATATTTCAATATCTGGCTCTCCATATTTTTTCTGGCAAGTCTTCCGTCCACGGTTTCATCGTCCGTTGTTATGGTTTCGATTGCCAAAGGAAACGTGACTTCAGCGATTTTCAACGCTTCAGTTTCAGGAATTATCGGAATTGTGATGACACCGCTTCTGATGAGCTTTTTTATGACATCAGAAACTTCTGCAGGAGCCAACGGAGAAATTCTTCAGCAACTTTTGATAAAGGTTTTACTGCCTATTATTTTAGGAATTATTTTTAATCCTTTACTGAAAAAATTCGTCACAAAGTATTCAAACATCATCAATGAATTCGACAGATTGATTATTCTGCTGATTGTTTACGAAAGTTTTTCCACAGCTTTCGTACAGCATGTTTTCTCATCAGTTCCTTCATTTGTATTTTTAGTTCTGACTTTCAGTGTGATTTTTCTCTTCTTCGCAGTCTACAACATCACCCAGTTTTTAGCCGAAAAAATGAAATTTAAATCTCAGGATGTGATTACCGCAACTTTCTGTGGTTCAAAAAAATCTCTTGTGCATGGAAGTCTTTTCGTTTTGGTTTTGGGGATTGCCGATGATCAGAAAGTTCTGTTTTTACTGCCTGTTATGATTTACCACAGTTTTCAACTGTTTTATGTAAGTTGGCTGGCGAACAGAATTGCAAAACGCCAGACGGTCAATGTCAATTAAAAGATGCAGATGAAAATCATTCTTAAAACTGCAGTTTTTGCATTACTTTTCTGCGGAATTTTACCCAAGGCTCAAATCAGAAAAATACTCTCTGAAAATCGGTCATTCAGAAAAGATACTGTCGTTTCCATAGGAACAGATACACAGAAAACATACATTCCTGTTGCGGTCATTAAAGGAAAAAGTAAAGGTCCGGTTTTCACAGTCATTGCCGGAATTCACGGTTACGAATATCCACCCATCATCGCTGTTCAGGAATTATTAAATGAAATTAAACCCGAAAATATTAACGGAGCTTTAATCATCGTTCCGGTTGCCAGTGTAGAATCTTTTCAGAAAAGAATGCCATTTGTAAATCCTCTCGATGGCAAAAATTTAAACAATGCTTTTCCGGGCTCAAAGGACGGAACTCCAACCGATAAAATAGCCGATTTTATTACTAAAGAAATCATTTCAAACTCAGATTTTTTTCTTGATATTCACGGAGGAGATGCCAATGAAGATTTGTTGCCATTTATCTGTTATTACGACAGAAAAAATAAAGGAAACAGGACAGATTTAGCCTTAAATTTATCAAAAGCATCCGGAATAAAAAACATCGTGTCATATCCTTACAGTTTAAAACCTTCAGACCAATCGAAATATGCATTCAAAGAAGCTACGCAGCAGGGAATTACAGCTTTAAGCATTGAAGCCGGAAAATTGGGAACGGTGCAGAGAGAAAATGTTGATCTGATTAAAAATGCAGTTTTCAGTATGCTGAAATTTTCAGGAAATTATTCAGGAAGAATTTCAGCTGAAAAAGGTTCTGAAACTCAGAGATTCTTCAGCAGTCAGGACTACATTCGGGTTCCGGAAAACGGAATTTTTTACAGTATGTTAAAAAGCGGAGATGAGGTCAGAAAAAACCAAATTTTGGGCTATATTACAGACGAATTCGGAAACAGAAAAAAAGATATTATTTCACAGTCAGACGGTATCATTTTGTACAAAATTGGAACACCACCAGTGAATAGAAGTGAAACACTGTTCTGTATTGGAATCATTCAAAAATAATCTATTATGAAAAAATTATATGCAATTGCAGCATTATCAGCAGCTGCTCTGGCTTATTCGCAAAAACCTTTAGACAAAGTAGAACCCGCATTTTGGTGGAAAGGGATGAAAAATCCTGAAGTTCAGCTCCTCATTTACGGGAAAGACATTGTCAATAACGAAATCGAAATTTCAGACGGAATCAGAGCAAAAGACATTCAGAAAGTCGAAAATCCAAATTATGTTTTTGTGACTTTAAATACAAATGAAATCAATGTTTCGAAATTTAAAATCAACGTTAAAAACGGAAAGAAAAACGTCGGCTCATACACCTATGAACTTAAAGAAAGAAATCCTAATTCTGCCAACAGAAATTCATACACCTCGAAAGATCTGATGTATCTCATCATGCCTGACCGTTTCGCGAATGGTGACGAAAAAAATGACTCGCAGCCCAACCTTACCGAAAAAGCCAACAGAAGGCTTCCAAATGGCCGTCACGGTGGAGATCTCCGTGGAATTATCAACAATCTCGACTATCTGCAAAACCTCGGAGCTACTGCAATCTGGCTGACTCCGGTCAATGAAGACAACGAAAAAGGATATTCTTATCACGGTTATGCGCAGACAGACCTTTACAAAATCGACGGACGTTACGGAACCAACGAAGAGTACAGAGAGCTTTCACAAAAACTCAACAAAAGAAACATGATGTTGGTGATGGATTATGTGACCAATCACTGGGGAATTTCGCACTGGCTCATCAAAGATTTGCCCACAAAAGACTGGATTCACTGGTTTGATGATGGTGATAAAGGCTTCAAACGTTCTAATTACAAAATTACGTCTCAGTTTGACCCGAACGCCTCTGATGCAGACAGAAAAGTAGCGCTGGATGGCTGGTTTGATACATCGATGCCCGATATTAATCAAAGCAATCCTTTGGTTTTGAAATACTTAACCCAAAATGCAATCTGGTGGATTGAATACGCTGAATTGGGTGGTTTCCGTGTAGACACTTATCCGTACAACGATAAGGAAGCAATGGCGAAATGGGCAAAATCAATTACCGACGAATATCCGAAGTTCAATATTGTAGGAGAAACATGGTTGAGCTCTGCCGGACATATTTCTGCGTGGCAGAAGGATTCTAAAACCGGAGAAGCGGCCAATTACAATTCAAATTTACCATCGGTGATGGATTTTCCGCTGTATGACGAGCTGCCGAAAGCCATTAAAGAAAAAGAAGGCTGGAATAACGGAATGAACAGACTTTACAACAGTTTCACGAATGATTTTCTGTATCCGGACATCAACAATCTTCTCGTCTTCTTTGAAAATCACGACACCGAGAGATGGAATGAAATGTTTAATAATGACCCGAAAGCATACAAATTGGCAATGACAATTATCTCAACCGTCCGAGGAATTCCACAGATCTACTACGGAACCGAAATCGGAATGCGTGGAGATAAAAATAAAGGCGGTGACGCAGATATCAGAAGAGATTTCCCTGGTGGCTGGAAATCAGATACGCAAAATGCTTTCAGTACGGCTTCGCAAACTGCCGAGCAGAAGGAGTTCCATGGTTTCACCCAGAAATTATTAAACTGGAGGAAAGGCAAAGAAGTCATCCATACCGGAAAAACTAAAAATTTCGTTCCTCAGAATAATGTTTTTGTGTACTTTAGATACAACGAAAGAGAAACGGTGATGGTGGTAGTGAATGCCAATGAAAAAGATGAAGTTGTGGATTTAAAAAGATTTTCAGAAGCTATAAAATCTTCAGTTAAAGGTAAAGATGTGATTTCAGAAAAAGAAATTTCACTTCAGAATACTTTAACTGTTCCTGCTAAAACTTCGATGGTTATTGAATTAATGTAAACACGAATTTCAAAAAGAGTTTCACGAATTACACAAATCAGTGATGTGCTCACTGAAAAACATTAATGAAATCTGTGTTTAAGATGAGAAGTATCAAATACCGATCACACAATACTTCGCAATCCATTTGTTTCATTAGTGAGAAGATTAGTGTCATTTGTGTTTAAGAAAAAATAAAATTTAAAATGAAAAAAACAACAATAATTTTTACAGTTTTCCTGTTGATCATGAGTTTCACAACCATCCCGGCACAGACGAAATCTGAGAAAGATAAAACAGAAATCGCTACGATGCTCGATGCATTCAACATTGCAGCTGCAAAAGCAGATTTCAAAACTTACTTCGGTTTTTTCGCAGAAGAATCTACTTTTATTGGAACCGATGCAACTGAAGTTTGGGATAAAAAACAATTTATGGTTTGGGCAAAACCGTACTTCGACAAAAAATCTACATGGAATTTTAAATCTTTAAAAAGAAATGTTTATTTCGCAAAAGACGGAAAACTTGCGTGGTTCGACGAATTGTTGGATACCCAAATGAAAATCTGCCGTGGCTCTGGAGTACTGGAAAAGATCAATGGACAGTGGAAAGTGAAACAGTATGTTTTGTCTGTGACGGTTCCGAATGAGGTTGTAGATAAAATTGTGGAAATCAAAGCTCCAATTGAAGATGCTATGATTCAGAAATTAAAAAATTAAAGTATAAGTCTTTTCTATTTCATCACTTATCAATAATAAATTTATGACAAAAAAGATAAAACCGAATCTCTCCATGGCTCAGATCATCAACATGAGCATGGGATTTTTGGGTATTCAGATGGCTTTTGGTTTGCAAAATGGTAACGCCAGCCGGATTTTAGGAAATTTTGGTGCGGACGTTCATCAGCTGTCGTGGTTTTGGCTGGTTGCTCCCGTAACAGGTCTCATCGTTCAGCCTATCATCGGTCACATGGGCGACAATACGTGGAGTCCGCTTGGAAGAAGAAAACCTTATTTTCTGATAGGTGCAATTTTATGTGCCATCGGTTTGGTTTTACTTCCTAACGCAGCTTCAGCGACACAGATGATGGCCGCCAACGTTTTACTTTTGGCTGTTATTTTCTTAGCAATGATGGATGCTTCCATTAATATTGCGATGGAACCCTTCCGTGCGCTGGTAGGAGATATGCTTCCAAAACATCAGGGAACTTTGGGATTTTCAGTACAGACAATTCTGATTGGGATTGGTGCCGTGATCGGATCTTATCTGCCGGATTGGCTGACCAAATTAGGTGTTTCGAATGTAGCTAAAGAAGGTTTCGTGGCCGATAATGTGATCTACGCATTTTACTGTGGTGCGGGAATTCTTTTACTGACCATCATTTACACGATAGTTACAACAAAAGAGTATTCACCAAAAGAATTTGCTGAATTTGAAGGAGGCAAAGAAGTAGTTGAACAGCCGTCAAAACTATCAGATATTTTCAGTGATTTTGCGAAAATTCCGACCTTAATGAAAAAGTTGGGGATTGTTCAGTTTTTCTCTTGGTTTGCACTGTTTACCATGTGGGTTTTCACCACAAGTGCTTTAGCCACGCATCATTTCGGATTGTCTCCTGAAGACACGCATTCTGTTGAATTCAACAAAGCCGGTGATCTTACAGGTAAATTATTTGGTATGTACAATCTCTGGGCAATCCCGTTTGCATTTCTGTTAACGCCGATTGCAAAATGGATCGGTAAAAAGCAAACGCATGCATTAGCGTTATTTTGTGGAGGTTTAGGATTAATTTCAATGTATTTCATTAAAGACACTTCACTGCTCTGGATTTCAATGATCGGACTTGGTTTCGCGTGGGCAAGTATTTTGGCAATGCCATACGCGATGCTGATAGATGCAATTCCGCAGAGAAAAATGGGTGTTTTTATGGGAATTTTCAATTTCTTCATCGTAATTCCACAAATCATCAACGGTGTCTTTGGTGGCCCAATTGTAAAAGGAGCCTTTGGAAATTATGCGATGGGCTATGTTGTCGTTGGCGGAATCTGTATGCTTCTCGGCGCAGTCTTAACAATGATTTTCATTAAATCGGATGATGCAAATCCTCAGGAAATCGAAGAGGAAATTCAGCAGGTACATTTTTGAATTTGAGATTTGAGATTTGAGATTTGAAATTTGCAATTCAGGAACAGGATTTAATATTTAAAATTCAATATTCAATATTCAAGTTTGAAAATTAGAATTAAGAATTTGATTTAAATAAAAAATTTAGATTATAATATCAACAACAGCGGACTTTAGTCCGCTTTTATTATTTCAAACCTGACATTGGCTTTAGCCAAAACCTATTATTCACAAAATAATTCCAGCTCTGAAAATTCACTTCGAAGAAAACTGACCATTCACCTTTCATAAAAATCACTTCTTACCTTACATCAACATTCCCGGATAAATTTTTAACGAATTTTGCTTTAATAAATTTAAACATCATCATTACTTATTAATCATTACTAATTACTTATAGATTATGAAAACAGTATATCACAAAGCAGATTCAAGAGGTCACGCAGATCACGGTTGGTTAAATTCTTACCATACTTTCAGTTTTGCGGGCTATCAGAACAGAGAAAGATCAAACTTCGGAGTGTTGAGAATTTTAAATGACGACACCGTTTCTCAGGGAATGGGTTTCGGAACGCACCCTCACAAAAACATGGAGATCATTTCAATTCCGTTGGAAGGAAATCTGGAGCATAAAGATTCGATGGGAACAACTGCGGTAATCAGAAAAGGAGAAATTCAGGTGATGAGCGCCGGAACAGGTGTAATGCACAGCGAGTATAATCAGAATAAAGATGAAGCTGTGAAATTCCTGCAAATCTGGGTTTTCCCAAGAGAAGAAAATGTAGAACCGAGATACGATCAGAAAAGCATTAAAGACGGAGAAAAAATCAATGGTTTCCAGCAGATTTTATCGCCGGACAAAAACGAAGACGGCGTTTGGATTCATCAGGATGCCTGGTTCAATTTAGCCAATTTCACCATAGGAAACGGTAAAAACTATACCATCAACAAAAAAGGAAACGGCGTTTATGCATTTGTTTTAAAAGGCAGCGCAAAAGTAGGCGACAGAATCTTAAACGAAAAAGACGGCTTGGGAATCTGGGATACTCAAAGTTTCAACATCGAAGCGGTAGAAGACACCGAAATTCTTTTGATGGAAGTTCCTATGGATTTACCGGCATATTTAAAATAAAAAGTATTTTTGCACCATCAAAATTTAAAGGCTTTTGATAATATATATTCTAATGTAATTTTCAAATCAATCAAACCACGAAGTGGTTCAATGTGAATAGCCGTGGGTGAAACCCATGGATACATAACAACCAAAAATCAACGAACCACGCAGTGGTTCAATTAAATATCACGCAAACCTTCAATAATATAATTTAAATAAATGAAAATCCTAGCCATCGCAGGAAGCAATTCCGACACATCAATCAACAGACAACTCGTAACCTACGCTACCACTTTATTCGAAAGCGCAGAAATAGAAATCGTAGACATGAACGATTTTGAAATGCCCATCTACAAACATCAGAAAGAAGTAGAAAGCGGAGTTCCACAGCAGGCGCTTGATCTTGCTTCAAAAATTGACAGCGCAGATCTGCTTTTGGTTTCACTATCTGAGCACAACGGAACCTATTCGACGGCCTTCAAAAACGTGTTCGACTGGACATCGAGAATCAAAGGAAGAAAAGTATGGAATGATATTCCAATGTTCTTAATGGCAACAGCAACCGGACCAAGAGGAGGTTTAGGCGTATTGGAAGCGGCTTCAAAGAGATTTCCATTGCATGCAGGAAACATTGTGGATACATTTACTCTACCACATTTCAACGATAATTTCGATAAAGAAGCTCAGAAAATTTCTAATGAAGAAAAAGACAGTGAGTTACGCGAGAAAGTAAGCAAGATTTCTGCAGTTGAAACAATCTTAGAAAAATAGCATTTGAATATTAACTTAAAATTAATATCTTTGCAAAAAGAAAAAGTAATGAAAATTCAGACCACTTTCAAAGAATGTTTCTCCAAAAAAGGGAATGTTGTGGACTCTGAAATTCTGAGATAATATAACGGCCGATAATCTACCAAGATTGTCGGCTTTTTTGTTTTCGAAATTTGAATTAATATAATAAAAATTAATACGTCCCACTTTAGCAAAAACGATTCATTTGTTAGATTGTTAAATTGATACACTGTTACATTAAAAATATGAGCAACACTTACAAATCTGCAGGAGTAGACAAAGAAGAAGGTTACAAAACCGTTGATAAGATCAAAAAGGCGGTGGGCGAAACTCACAATTCCAATGTATTGAACCATTTGGGAAGCTTCGGTGCTTTCTACGAAATCGGTGGTTACAAAAACCCTGTTTTGGTTTCAGGAACTGATGGAGTAGGAACTAAGCTTAAAGTTGCTTTAGACTCAAAAAGATACGATTCTATCGGCGTAGACTGTTTTGCAATGTGTGCTAATGATATCCTGTGTCACGGTGCAAAACCATTATTTTTCCTTGATTATTTAGCTTGCGGTAAACTGGATTCAGAAATCGCTGCGGAGATCGTTTTAGGAATGGTAAAAGCCTGTAAAGACAACAACTGTGCATTGATTGGTGGTGAAACTGCCGAAATGCCGGGTATGTATCAGCCGGGAGATTACGACGTTGCAGGTTTCTGCGTAGGAATCGTAGAGAAAGACCAGATTATTGACGGTTCAAAAATCAAAACGGGAGATAAAATTATCGCTTTACCAAGTTCAGGTTTCCACTCAAACGGATTCTCTTTGGTAAGAAAAATATTCCCGAATTTCGAAGAAGAATTTGAAGGAAAACCTTTGTACGAAACGCTTTTGGTTCCTACAAGATTATATTATAAAGACATTCACAAGGTGATTGAAGAGGTAGAAGTTTCAGGAATTGCCCACATCACAGGAGGCGGTTTATACGAAAACATTCCAAGAATCATCGGTGACGGATTATGCGCTACAATCGATGCTTCAAAAATTCAGATTCCAACGGTAATGTTAGAACTTGAAAAAAGAGGAAACATCGCCCGTGAAGAAATGTTCGGAACCTTCAACATGGGTGTCGGAATGATCGTTGTCGTAGATCCTGATCACGCTGAAAAAGTGCTTCACCTTCTAGATGACGCTTATGAGATCGGAGAAATCACGGAAGGAGCAGAAAAGATCAATCTTTCATTTTAATGTACCAATTTAACAATGTAACAGTTTACCAATTTTATAATATTGTTACATTGCTAGACTGATACATTGCTACATTAATTTATGAAAAACTTAGTTATACTCGTTTCAGGTTCCGGAACCAATCTTCAGAGAATTATCGATACCATCGGCAGCGGAGAAATCCAGAATGCAGAAGTATCCTTAGTTGTTGCCGACAGAGAATGTTACGGACTCGAAAGAGCAAAAAACCACAACATAGAAGCCGCACTGATCCCGAGAGGGAAAAATTTCAGCAGCGAATTGGGTAAAATCATCCCGGAAAATACAGATTTAATCGTATTGGCAGGATTTTTATCCATCCTCAAACCTGAGTTCGTGGAAAACTGGGCAGGAAAAATCATCAACATTCACCCGGCCTTACTTCCAAAATACGGCGGAAAAGGAATGTGGGGGCACCATGTTCACAATGCGGTGATTGAAGCTAAAGAAAAAGAAAGTGGAGCAACCGTTCATTTCGTAACCGTAGGAATTGACGAAGGAGAAGCAATCCTCCAAAAATCATTCGAAGTCACAGAAAACGACACTCCCGAAACGTTAGCAGAAAAAGTTCATAAAATTGAATATGAAATTTTTCCTGTAGCTATCAATAAATTACTCAATATACCAATCTAATAATCTAACAATTTACCAATTAAAGGTATTGTTACACTGTTAAACTGATACATTGTTACATTAAAAAAATAAAGACACACTTAGATAAACAAAAATTATTTCAAAATAATCTAAGTAAAAGTAAGACCGGAGGTGAAAGAACCGGTCTACAGTTTGAAATAACTGTAAAAAGTAAAGTTGAAAAGTCCCAACGGGGCGGCTTACCAAAAAATAGGGTGAAATTCTGTTATTTGGTGGGTGAAAAAGTAAAATGAAGGAAAAACCGCAATTGAAACTGCGGTTTCGACTTCGAAAAAAATGAAAAATCTATGAGCAAGAGAGTTTTGATCAGTGTTTCTGACAAAAGCGGATTAACTGAATTCGCACAGTTTTTAGAATCTCAAAATTATGAATTGATCTCTACCGGAGGTACATTCAAACATTTGAAAGACGCTGGTTTAAATCCGATTCAAATCGATGAGGTAACCGATTTTCCTGAAATGTTAGACGGAAGAGTGAAAACTTTACACCCTAAAGTTCACGGTGGTTTGTTGGCTGTCCGTTCCAACGAAGAGCACATGAAAACTGTTCAGGAGCACAATATCGGTTTGATCGACATGGTGATTGTGAATTTGTATCCGTTTTTTGAAAATGTAAACAAAGACATTTCATTGCACGAAAAAGTAGAATTTATAGACATCGGAGGCCCTTCAATGCTTCGTTCTGCTGCAAAAAATTTCGATTCTGTAACCGTTATTACTGACGTTGAAGATTACGAAAAAGTAAAAATCGAAATGGAACAAAACGGTGACACTTTCATCGAAACCCGTAAAAAATTAGCCGGAAAAGTATTTAATCTTACTTCAGCTTACGATGCGGCCATCTCAAGAATGCTTTTAGAAGAAGATTACCCGACTTATTTAAGCGCTTCATACAGGAAAGTTTCAGACTTAAGATACGGAGAAAATCCACACCAGACTGCAGCGTACTACGTTTCAACTTTTGAAAACGGTGCGATGAAAGATTTCGAACAGTTGGGAGGTAAAGAATTGTCATTCAACAACCTTCGTGATATGGATCTTTGCTGGAAAGTGGTGACAGAATTTAAAGAAGAAATGGCATGTTGTGCCGTAAAACATTCCACACCTTGTGGAGTGGCGATCGGAACTTCAGCCTTAGAAACTTATAAAAAGACTTTCGAATGTGATCCGGTTTCAATCTTCGGTGGAATTGTTGCTGCCAACTTCAAAATTGATGCTGTAACGGCTGAAGAATTAAACAAAACATTCCTTGAAATCGTAATGGCTCCTGATTTTGATGCGGATGCTCTGGAAATTTTAAGAAAAAAGAAAAATCTAAGAATTATAAAAATCGTGAACCCGGTTTCAGACAAGCAGACTTGGGTAAAAGTGGATGGAGGAATTTTAGTGCAGGATAACGACAGTATTTTTTCAGATGATATTAAAGTGGTTACGGAAAGTCAACCGACAGAGGAGCAGAAGAAGGCATTACTTTTTTCTCAGAGAGTGGTAAAATACGTAAAATCAAACGCAATCGTTGTTTCAAACGGAATCCAGGCTTTCGGAATCGGGGGCGGACAGGTGAACAGAATCTGGGCAACGCAACAGGCCATCGAAAGAGCAAAAGAGAAATTCACTGGAGATTTGGTTCTAGCTTCTGATGCATTTTTCCCATTCCGTGATGTGGTAGATTTCTGCGCTCAGGAAGGCATTACAGCAATTATCCAGCCCGGAGGAAGCGTAAAAGATCAGGAAAGTATCGACGCTGCCAACGAGCACAAAATCCCGATGATGTTCACTGGCGTAAGACACTTTTTTCATTAAAATTGAATTAAAATAGTAATTTGAGATTGTATTTATAGCATTCAAAATTATATATTTGTAAAATAGACTAGATAATAAATAAAGTATGAGAATATTAATCATAGGTGAAGGAGGAAGAGAATCTGCTCTGGCAACAAAACTTCAGAAAGATTCAAGAGTGAGTCAGATGTTTTTTTCCAACGGAAACGCAACTACCGACAGAATAGGGAAAAATATCCATCTATCAGAAATCAAAGAACTCAGAGATTTTGCAATCAAAGAAAAGGTAGATCTTACCATTGTAGGCCCGGAAGCACCATTGGTGGCAGGTCTTAAGGACGAATTCAAAAAGCACGATCTTAAAGTTTTCGGTCCAACTCAGAAAGTGGCAAGTCTTGAAGGAAGTAAGGCTTTCTCCAAGAAATTTATGAAAACCTATGATATCAAAACTGCAAAAGCAGAAGTTTTTGATGCCTATAATGATGCTAAACAATATCTTCAGACTCAGGAATTTCCATTGGTAATCAAAGCCAGCGGTCTTGCAGGCGGAAAAGGGGTTGTGATCTGCGAAACTCTTGAAGAGGCAGAAGCAACTATTCACGACTTTATGATCAGAAGAATCTTTGGTGATGCGGGAATCCGTGTGGTTATCGAAGAATATCTTGAAGGTTTTGAAGCTTCAATCATTGCATTCTCAAACGGGGAAAAATTATTCCCTTGTGTTGCTGCAAAAGATTATAAAAAAGCAGGAAACGGAGATACAGGCCCAAACACTGGAGGTATGGGAGCTGTGGCACCAAGTCCGGAATTTACAGCAGAGCACTTTGCAGATTTCGAGAAAAATATTCTTGAGCCGACTGTAAAAGGTCTTAAAGGCGAAGGTTTCGGTTTCAAAGGAATCATTTTCTTCGGATTGATGATTACCAAAAACGGAACGTATCTTTTAGAATACAACATGAGATTCGGAGATCCTGAAACTCAGGTTTTGATGGCTTTAATGGAAAACAATCTTTTGGATGTAATCAACGACTGCATAGAAGGAAAAGATATTCAGCTGAAGTTTAAAGACGAAAAAGCAGTTTGTCTTGTAATGTGTTCAGGAGGTTATCCGAGAAACATCGAAACCGGATTCGAGATTGTAGGTGAAGACAAAGTAAAACACAGTCAGTTACTCTACGCAGGTGCCGTGAAAAAAGGCGACAAAGTAGTTTCCAATGGTGGTAGAGTGCTCAACATTGTGGCTACAGGCGCTACCTATGAAGAAGCCCGCAAGAAAGTGTACGAAGATGCAATTCCGGTACATTTTGATTACAGCTTCTACAGAGAAGACATCGGTAAATTTTAATATAATGCCCTGATTTTTCGGGGCTTTTTTTATCAGGAGCCGGGAACCTGCTGTCCGCTGTATCTTTTTTGTCACGATCTCCGCTTCGCTGCGTTCGCAACAAAAAAGGATGCCGCTTCCATCAGGGCTAAGAAGAGCCAGGTAAAAAGTAAAAAGAGACAAGTAAAAGATAAAAGTAAAAAGTATTTTAATTAATCTTAAATATTAATCTTGAATCTTGAATCTTGAATCTTGAATCTTGAATCCCGAATCCCGAATCCCGAATCCCGTAACCCGAACCCCAAATTTCAAACCTCAAATTTCAAATCAAACAATGACCAACGGTATCATCATATTAGATTTCGGATCTCAGTACAACCAGCTTATCGGAAGAAGAATCCGTGAGATGGGCGTGTACTCCGAAATTTTACCATTCAATACACCTTTAGAAACAATTTTAGAAAAACAGCCAAAAGGAATCATCCTTTCTGGTGGGCCGAGTTCTGTAAACGCAGAAAACGCACATTTGGTTGAAAAAGAATTGTACGAACAGGGAATTCCCGTTTTGGGAATCTGCTACGGAATGCAGCTTACAGCACACCTTTTAGGCGGAAAAGTACACAAAGGTGTAAAAGGCGAGTACGGAAAAGCACATTTAGAAATAGTTAAAGAATCTTCTTTATTAAAAGGAGTAACCGATAACTCCATCGTATGGATGAGTCACTTCGACGAAGTTGGACAGTTGCCTGCAGGTTTTGAATTGAATGCAAAATCAGGGGTAATCGCTTCTATTTCAAATGAAGACAAAAAAATCTACTGCGTTCAGTTTCACCCGGAAGTTTCTCACACAGAAGAAGGTGGAAAGATGCTGGAGAACTTCGTTTTTGCCATCTGTGATTCAGAGAAAAACTGGAAACTGACCAATTATATCGACAAAACAGTTGAAGAAATCAAAGAAAGAGTAGGAGATAATAAAGTAATTTTAGGTCTTTCAGGAGGTGTAGATTCTTCTGTTGCTGCTGTGTTAATTCACAAAGCAATCGGAGATCAGCTGACCTGTATTTTTGTAGACACAGGTTTGTTGAGAAAAGATGAAGACGTAAAGGTAATGCAGAATTACGGCGAACATTTCCACATGAACATCAAATTGGTTGATGCTAAAGAAAGATTCCTTTCAAAGTTAGCAGGCGTTGATGATCCGGAAACCAAAAGAAAAATCATCGGAAATGAATTTATTCACGTTTTCGACGAAGAATCCCATAAAATTGAAGGTGCTAAATTCTTAGCTCAGGGAACCATTTATCCTGACGTGATCGAAAGTCAGTCTGTAAACGGACCTTCAGCAGTAATCAAATCTCACCACAACGTGGGTGGACTTCCCGAAGAAATGGAGTTTGAATTGCTTGAGCCATTAAGAGAACTGTTCAAAGACGAAGTAAGAAAAGTTGGAGAAGAATTGGGAATTCCTCATCATTTGGTGCACAGACATCCTTTCCCAGGTCCAGGTTTGGGAATTAGAATTTTGGGTGCTGTAGATGCTGAAAAAGTAAAAATCCTTCAGGAAGCAGATGATATTTTCATAGAAGAATTGTATAAAAACGATTTGTATGAGAAAGTTTCTCAGGCATTCGTCGTTCTTCTTCCCGTAAAATCTGTAGGAGTAATGGGTGACGAGAGGACCTACGAATACACGGCAGTTGTCCGCTCTGCCAACACCATCGACTTTATGACCGCAACGTGGAGCAGACTTCCTTACGAGTTTTTAGATACCGTTTCCAGCAGAATCATCAACGAAGTAAGAGGAATCAACAGAGTAGCGTACGATATTTCAAGCAAACCACCTGCAACGATTGAGTGGGAGTAATCTTGAATAACATTTAAATATGGCCAGCTTTTTTTTAAGGCTGGTTTTTTTTGTAGGAAAAAGTAGCGAAAAAAGGTGATTGAAAATATTCACTTTAATTTATAGGTTTGAGATAACAAAAAAAACTTTTAATTATGTTTACAGATAATATTAACCTATCGTTGTGGTTGTGTGGATTTTTTATATTCACCATTATACTCTCAGTCTTTGTGATTTTTAGAATTGTCAAGATTAAGAGTAATGAAACAGAGCAAAGTGACAAACTCATAGATTTATTGAAATGGCTTATTGGAACCGTGGGAATTACGGTTATAACTTTTATAATAAACTGGGGATTTAAAGATCGGGAACAGGGAATGAGTGAAATTTTACAGTATGATAAGTATGCAACAGAATTAATTGTTTTAAATGATAATCCTGTTAAAAGAAGAATGCTTTCTCAATTTTTCGCAAATGTTACACCATCAGAAAAACTGAAAAACGGATGGAAAGAATATTATGTGATTACAGATAAGGAATATCAAAAATTTATGGAAGATCTGAAGCAAAAAGAGAAAAATCTGGAGTCTTTACAAAGTAAAGATAGTGTAGAACGCAATCAGAGGGATAAAAGTATAATACAAAAACTTGAAAAAGAAATACAGGAGAAAAAAGATCAAATTAACAAGCCTTTAGTGATTCCGAATTTCTCGAAGTCAACAGATAAAAACCTCCAATTAGCATCTCAGTATGAGGATCTTGGGTTTAATTCTCTCTTAAGCCGGGATTTAAATAACGCAATTGTTTATTTTACTCTAAGCGAAAATAATTACAATTCTTATCATAATGTATATGATATTGCAAAACTTTTAAAAGATAATCAGGAAAAAATTATCAGTCAACCAGAGTATTGGACTGATGTTTATAAAAAAAATAATTGAAAAATACACGTACGGAATGCCTGAAAAATATAAAAAAGAATTAAAAAGTAGAGTATCATAGAATTTTCCCCGATCTTTGTTTTAATCAAAATGAAAAAGTCATGCACAAAAATTATGAAGGACAACCGGTAATTACTTTAAACAATGGCTTCGCCATTCCGGCTCTAGGCTTTGGCGTTTGGCAGATGGAAGATCTCCAGCAATGCGAAGACGCTGTGATAAAAGCCATAGAAGTCGGATACAGAATGATTGATACCGCTTCAATTTATCAGAACGAAACTGCAGTGGGAGCTGCAATCCAAAAATGTGGGGTGAGCAGAGATGAACTTTTTATCACCTCAAAACTCTGGGTACAGTCTCATGGTTATGAAGAAACAAAAGCGGCATTCCAGAGAACTTTAGACAGATTACAACTCGGTTATCTGGATATGTATCTTATCCACTGGCCTTTCGGAGATTTTTTAGGAGCTTGGAAAGCTTTCGAAGAACTCTACAGTGAAGGAAAAATAAAAGCCATCGGTGTATGTAATTTTACTGTTGAAAAACTTCAGGAGTTGAAAGCCAATGCCGCAGTTTTACCGGTCATCAACCAAATTGAGCTGCACCCGCTTTTCCAGCAAAAAGAACTTCAGGTTTTCAATCGTGAAAACAATATCATCACACAACCCTGGAGCCCGCTCGGAAACGGAAATGCAGGTCTTTTGGAAAATGAAGAACTGAGAAAGATTGCGTCGAAGTATGACAAAACCGTTGCTCAGGTAATTCTGAGATGGCATCTCCAGGAAGGTTTCTGCGTGATTCCAAAATCAGTGACGCCTTCAAGAATCGATGAAAATTTTAATGTCTTTAATTTTGAACTGACAGAAGACGAGATGAATATTGTCAGAAGTTTAGACACAGGAAAAAGGCTTTTCTTTGATCCCAAAGATCCTGAGTGGGAACAGAAAATGCTGAATTCTAGAGCAGATATTTAATGATAAAAAAACAAAGTCCGGCCAAATTGAGCCGGACTTCTATTAACCAATAAAACCAAGATGGCTTTACAAACTTTTCAGTAATTTTTCTGTTTCAGCAACATCTTCTCCCTCAGCTTTTCCTAAATCAACAGATTTTTGTGCCCAGATTTTAGCATTTTTCTTATCACCTATTTTATTGTAGAGATTAGCCAAAGTGTCTGTGTTGGCATAGCTTTCCTCCTTCTTTACAGATTCCTGAGCCCATTTTACAGCTGTCTGAAGACCTGGTTTAGAATCTACATTTTCAAAGAAATTCCATGCGATTTCGTTGAGTTCTCCAGACGAAAGAGTTTGGTAATCTTTATAAACTTCCAAAGCAAGCTTTTCATAAGTTTTAAAATCTTTTGCTCTTGCCGCTCTGCCCATTTTTGCTCTTTGCAAAGTTTTCTCAGCTTCTTCTTTAGATAAGAATTTTTGAGCTTCAGTTAAAAAATACTGGTCATCCCACGTTTTTTTCTCCGCATTATAAGATTTTTTGAATAGAGCAGATACTTTTACATTTTTATCAAATGCATTGTAATTGGCTTCAGGAAAAACTTTAATAATATCAGCTTTTCTTTCTTTGAACATTGTGTACATCGGGCTGTCAGGATTTTGTGCTGCCATTAAAAGCATCTGTACATCTTCCTGTGTAAGCGTTTTCACCTGTGGAAAGTATTTTTCCAGAACTTTCGTTGCAAACTGAGGATCATTGTAAATGGTTAATCCCGCAAGATTCTTTAATAGTTCAGGATTGGTGTCACCTTTTTCAAATTTTTGCTTTAAAGTGCTCAGTCTTTTGTTGGGATCGTTCGCATCTTTTGCAATTACAATAAAGTCTTTTGCTTCAGGAGTATATCCTAAAGAACGGTGAACCTCTTCTCCGTCACCGTTGATAAAAAGATAGGTGGGATAAGATTTTACGCCATATTTTTTGGCAATTTCCAGACCTTCACCTTTTTCCATGTCAATTTTTGCATTCACGAAACTGGCATTGAAATATTCACCAACTTCCTGCTGAGGGAAAATGTTTTTGGCCATCAGTTTACACGGTCCACACCACGTAGTATAAGCGTCTAAAAAGACAAGTTTGTTTTCTTTTTTCGCTTTTTCCAAAAGATTTTTGAATGGGGTCTCTTCAAATTTAATACCCTGTGCAAAAGCAACAGCGCTAAGGACAATTGAAGAAAGGATAGCAAGTTTTTTCATTTAAACTAAATATTATTTAATACAAATTTAATTATATTTCTATTTGATTATGAATAATCTTTTTAATTTAACATTCTTTAGGTTTTCAAACATTATATTTGAATATGCAAAACAGAATCTCGTCATTTCCGCCCATTGTCGATCAGGAATCTAAAATTTTAATTTTAGGTTCAGTTCCAGGAGTGAAATCTCTTGAAAAGCAGGAATATTACGGCCATCCACAAAACAAATTCTGGAAAATTATCTTTGAATTGTTTGATGAAAATTTCAACGAAAATTATAATGAGAAAATTCAAATTTTAAAGAAAAACAAAATTGCTTTATGGGACGTGATAGATACTTGCGAAAGAAAAGGCAGCCTTGATTCTGAAATCAGAAATGAAGAATCCAACGATATTGAAACTCTTTTAAAAACCTATTCCAATATCAAAACAATATTTTGCAATGGCGGAAAGTCTTTTAAGAACTTAAAGAAAATTTTAGATAAAAATTCTGAAATTCCTGTATATTTATTGCCGTCAACAAGTCCGCTTCACACAGTTTCATTTGAAAGAAAACTGGAAGACTGGAAAATTATTAAAACACATTTATGAGAAAAATTTTTATGATGTTGCTTTGCTTTATTTCGGAGAGTTTCTTTTGCCAGACTTATCATTTTGACTATAAATGTTATGATGTTGAAACACAGTTAAAAGGAAATTATAAGGGAAATAAAAGAGCAAATATTATTTATTTTAGTTCCGAGAATAAAAATATAATAGCCTATAATTATTTTTTTTCACAGCAACCGAATAGAAATTTTATAATTTATGATTATCATGCGAATCTCGCTTTTTCTTATTCAATCAATAGGGACAGTAATTTTTCAAGCTTAAATTTTAATCAAAAATCTCAAATAAATAAGTATCCGGACGAACTAATAATAAAGAGAATAGATGTACAGAATATAGGAGAAAATCAATTTATAATAAAGACATATTCATCACTAAAGAACAAAAGATCAAATCTTGAGTTAAAAGTGACAGTTATGAAAAGCGATTATCCTATGCCTGTTATTCATTTTTTAGATCTTAACCCTAATATCCATTCTAAAATTTATGATGCTTTATTAGCTAATTTAGATTCTGAAAATTACAGACTTATGGAGGTTGTAAGTAATCACAGAAATGGAGTGGTAATGCTTGATGATTTTTCAAAATGCGAAAAAATAAACTTAAAAATTTTAACGGATTATAAATCTGAATCGTAAGACAAATTATAAGGTTAAAAAAAAA